>JADJLR010000009.1 GCA_016710015.1 Flavobacteriales bacterium | reverse complement strand
GAAATACAAGGCGATCGACAACGCCAGCGTTTACGTACCACCCGCACACCATGGGCCCCATCGCCAGCAGTGAACAAGGGCGCGCGGGCCTCGATCATCGTACGCGACGACGAGGAGGCCCACTGTTTTGCTGCGCACCTATGGCGTGGACGATTTCCGTGGCCGTGCAGGACAAGAAATTCTCGCCCACCGGACAGTTCATATCAGCCCCTACGGCGATCTCGATCCTGGTGAACGGCACCCCGCACCCCTATTTGGTAATGCCCGGCACAGGTGGTGCGTCTGCGGATAGCGAACGCATCCACCGCACGCTACTATCCGTTCGGCTTCGAGGGCGACATTCCGTTCCATGCGATCGCCAGTGAGGGAGGCCTGCCTCCGCCCCGGCGACCATGACGGCTCTCATACTTTCCAGCGGAGAGCGCGCCGAGATCCCGTGGACCTCACCGGTCTGGAGGGCGACAGCCTGGATGCTGATGAGCCGCGGCAGGAAAGCCTGCCCATGACCGACCCCGGCTCCGCAACAACATGCTTTGGGAGAGCAGTCCGCGGAACGGTATCGACTTCCGATCCTTAGGGTCCGCGTGGGGCCGCATCAGAGCCGGTATCCGATCACATCGATACCCACCACCCTCGTGGATGTACAGCCCTATCCCGAAGCATCAGCGGCACGCACACGCGTCATGGCGATCACGGGCACGGGTACGGTGGGCGGCACGCTCACTTCCGACTGAACGGTGAAGCGTGGGTTATGAACGCGAATTAATGACACCATCATGCTCGGCGATACCGAGATCTGGACCTACATCAACCGCTCGGAACATGGCCCATCCGATGACCATGCACGCCATTTCCTATGCTGGACCGGAACGGCCAACCGCCACCCGAATGGGAACGCGGACCCAAAGCCGTGGTGAACGTGGGATGTGGACGACACCGTGCGCGAATATGCGCTTTTGCTTACCCCACCGATGGATGGCCTCTTGATGTACCACTGCCACATCTGATGCACATCATGCAGATGATGTGGCAGTTCATCATCGTGGACCCCACGGCCTCCACGGCGGAAACGGTGAAGGAGTGATCGACCTCTGTGCATCCGGTGCCCCGGACCTCAGCGGTCAACTACCGTGCGGCGTTCCCCGTGATGCGGGTGCGGGTACTGGACCCGGCCGGTCGCGAAGTGATGCTGGCCATCAGACCGCAGGGGACGGACGGCAACGACCGATATCTCCTGGCTTGCACCGGGCCACTACATCGCCCGGTTCGAGGGCTTGGGGAAACATGCCCAGGCGATTTATCGTGCGGGAGTAGAGAGATTGGTTGCGGCCGACTGAGTTGGTTCGCTCATTTCGGTTCAAGACCGACCCTGGGTAGACGTGCGGTGGTTCGGCATGCTCCAGCACAGGTCACTGCGATCGGCCAAGTTGACGATCATCAGGCACGGAAAGATCCTTCCTGCCTTCCTTGCATTGCCCAAACTTCCTCGATCCATGTGCCAGTTCCTACGCCAACTCCTTCTCGCAGTGCTCACGATGGCCGTTCTACAAGCCACCGCACAAGAACAAGGCAATGACGATTGCGCGAACGCACTACCCGTGGTCTGCGGAACGAGCGTTTCCGGTTCCACGATGAGCGCAAATCTTGATGACGCCCCTACCTGCGTCACCACCGTAAGCGCACCGGGGAATTGGTACACGGTGCTGGGGGGGTGCTGGCTCCATCACCGTTTCCACCTGCGCACAAAGCGATTTCGATGCTCGAACATCAACGTACTGGGGCAGTTGCGACGGCCTGCTGCGCATAGGCGGGAACGACGATGGCGGAGGTTGCGGTTTCCAGGATCGCGCTCCTGGTCTCCCACTTCAGCTGGTGGCGAATACCTGGTGCTGGTGCAGGGGTGCCAACGCGCCACCGGGACCTTTACGCTTTCGGTCGATTGTCAGCGCATCATGAACGACGAGTGTACCGGAGCACTTCCCATCGCCTGCGGAGAGACCTTTTGGACGGCTCCACGGCGGGTGCGACACCGCACGATGGCATCCCTGCCAGACATCGCTGACCTCGCCCGCCGGCTGGTATGTGGCCACTGACCGGTGGGCAATGTGGTGGCCACCACCTGCCCGATCCAGTACGATACCCAGTTGAGCGTGTACTGTGGGGACCTGTGGCACGCTTCCCTGCGTGGTGGGCAACAACGATACACGGGCGTGGGCAATTGCTCCACGGTGCACCGATGCCTTAAAAGCCCGGCGAGACCTATTTCTTTCTGGTCCATGGCGTGGAACGGCCAGCATCGTTCAGCTTGTGTGCATTGCACTACTTGCCCTGCACCGGACCGGCACCTGGCATCACCACTACTGGGACACAGGCGGTGGTGCAATGGACCACCGCAAACCCGACCGCCCAATTCATCATCGAGTACGGACCTTCCGGTTTCTCTCCGTGAACGGGCACCACCATCACCGGACAGAATGGGTGGATGGCCCGCCGGTAACGATCAGCGGACTCACCGAGAAACGGACTACGCGCTGTACCTCTCTACGAGCAATGCGCCACCGATAGCAGTTACGTTTCGGGGCCCACGCCTCACCACCTTGGGACCCATGCCACCGAACGCCATCTGTGCCGGGGCGCTGCCGATCACGTGCGGGAACACCATCACGGCGAGCACGGCCACAGGGTGTTCACGTCCGGCCCCGCCTGCGGCCCGGCGAACATCACCAGCAAAGGCCGTGGTACACCTTCACCGGTACCGGCGAGGAGGTGACCTTGAGTACCTGCGATGGGACGGCTTATGATTCGAAGATCAGCGTGTTCACCGGATCGCAGTGCCCCTGTTTGTGTGGCAGGCAATGACGACGCCCTTGGCTGCGGCACCGGATCACGCGTGGTGTTCCCCACTTTGAATCGGCAACGGACTACCCGGTACCTCGTGCATGGCTACAACGTGGCGGAAGGTGAATCACCTGTCCATGTCCTGTGCTCCGGCCTGCAGCCCCTTGGCCGAGGGCGACCAATGCGCGGATGCTGTGTTGCTGACCCTCCAACCGCTCGGCACCTGCACCCCCACCACGGCAACGAATGTTTGCGCATTCGGTGCAACCACTACCTAACTCGAGCTGCACCCCTTCGCGCCTATCGTTGATGTCTGGTTCAGGTTCAACAGCGGGCAGGCCGTAGGCCATCAGGTATTACTCGCCGCAACGGCTGGACAACCACCGAACATGGCGCCATAAACAGCCTGTGCGGGCACGGAGATCAGCTGCACCATGGATGTCGCGGGAGCGCTCACACTGCCGGGTCTCGCCCCGGCACCGATCACCTCCGTGTGTGTGGAACGCCGGTGGAGCAGATGCCGGCGAGTTCACCGCCATCTGTGTGAGGCCGACTTGACCACCGGCCTCGTGGATGCGCCAACGCACCAGCCCGTCGTGCTATGGCCCGTGCCTACCAACGACTTGTATACTTTGGATCTGGACGGCACCGGGGCAACACGTGGTGGTCGTGATGCCTTGGGCCGCGTGGTGCTGTCCATCAGTTGCGAGGCACCGCACCGCACATGACGGATGCAGGCCCTTTGGTGCCGGGAAGCTTGGCTGCAGGACACCGGTTCGGGAGCCGGGATCGGTAGGATGGTACGGGGAATGATCCCGGCTCACCCACGGTCCGGCCCTTGTTCGCTTTCTTCAATAATCTACACTTGACAAGGAAGAAAATCCTTATCGACGGGACAAGCCTAGACCGTTGCGAAGGTTTGGCAGACTCACAGGTGGTTTAGTATGAGCTGGATCAGCAATGGAGCGAAGAGAAACAGATGAGGGCGTGGTCATTGGGGGGGACTAGGCATACTTGCTGCCGGGACCGACGAAGACGACCGCAGCTAGATTGGATACCCCGCTACGGAATACGCAAAACTGTAGCTTGCATCGCTGCTGCAGTATCCGCATAGGGCGCAACGACGCGACGAACTTGTTGTCCAAGTTCAAGAGGCACTGTGACCAACCCGGGTTGGATATTGGCTTTGAATCCGCCCACGCTAAGACCCCCCTAGAAAGCGCAAGCTCCGCTTCCCTCACACCTGCCAAAGAACGGATCCGCTCCCGCGCACTGTCAGCATTCAGCCCGGCCAATTACCTTGGTCCAATGGCCGAGCGCCCTCCCCAATAGCGACATCTATCCGAAGAACGGTGGCTTCGAAAAACTGGTCAGCCATCAAATGGCGGAGCTTTTGGAAGATGTCACCAAGCGATTTGTAGAGCGCTATGTCGACCCCAAGAGCCGCACCTGCGACCAGATGATCCAAGCCTCACGGAGTGGAGCAAGGAACATCGCCGAGGGCAGCATGTTCAGCGCGACCTCCAAGAAGATCGAGATGAACTTGACCAATGTGGCCCGTTCAAGCATTACGGAGTTGAAAAAGGACTACGCGGCATTCCTGCGGCAGAACAAGCTGCCTCTTTGGCCCATGAACGATCCGTTCCGCCAAGAGCTGATCGACGGCCGCTTCAAGCTGGTGGATGAAGTGGCACGCTGGGGTGCGACCGTACACAAACGTGAACCATCAAGAAGCTTTGCTGAGATCTCGGCAAACATCGGCCATGTGTATTGTATGGTTGCAGGCGGGCTTTTGGACCGGCAGATGCAAACCCTAGCCCGGGAATTCGAAGAGAATGGCGGTTTCAATGAGCGGCTGTACCGCATTCGGAGCGAAACGAAGAAGAAAAAGGACCAAGGACCCCGGCCCGATTAGAGCCAAGAGCGTAACGGTTTCGGGTGGACAGGGTGGACCGGGTGTGCGCACCCGGTCCACCCTGTCCACCTACCACCAAGCAAAGAGGAACAAACTATCGGCTCAAGTACATGCTCCGCTCCCCATACACCTGCCGGAAGAAAGGATCCTTCAGATCCTTTATGAAGTAGATCGCCTCCCCCGTGCTCTTCATCTCGGGCCCAAGGCTCTTGTCCACGTTCGGGAACTTGTCGAAACTGAAGACGGGCACCTTGATCGCGTAGCCATCGAGGTGCGGCTTGAAGTGGAAGTCCTTGAGCTTGGCGCCGAGCATGACCTTGGTGGCCCAGTTGACGTAGGGTTCCTTGTAGGCCTTGGCGATGAAGGGCACGGTGCGGCTGGCGCGCGGGTTGGCTTCGATCACGTACACCACCTCGTCCTTGATGGCGAACTGGATGTTCACCAGGCCCACGGTATGCAGGGCCAAGGCGATCTTGTGCGTGTGCTCGCGGATCTGCTGGATCACTTTCTCGCTGAGGTCGAAGGGAGGCAGCACCGCATTGCTGTCGCCGCTGTGGATGCCCGCGGGTTCGATGTGCTCCATGATGCCGATGATGCGCACCATTTCGCCGTCGCAGATGGAATCGCTCTCCGCTTCGATGGCGCCATCGAGGAAGTGGTCGATGAGGATCTTGTTGTCGGGCATCAGGCGGAGGATGTCGAGCACCTGGGCCTCGAGCTCGTCCTCGTTGATCACGATCTTCATCTTCTGCCCGCCGAGCACGTAGCTGGGGCGCACCAAGAGCGGGAAGCCGAGCGTGCGACTGAGGGCGATGCCTTCCTCGGCGGTGTTCACGGCACCGAAGGCGGGGTACGGGATGTTGAGGTCGCGCAAGAGGCTGCTGAAGCGCTCGCGGTCCTCGGCCATGTCCAGCGCGGCGAAGCTGGTGCCGATGATCTTGATGCCGTACTTCTCCAGTTTCTCGGCGAGCTTCAGCGCAGTCTGTCCACCCAATTGCACGATCACGCCTTCGGGCTTTTCGTGGAGGATGATGTCGTAGATGTGCTCCCAGAACACGGGCTCGAAGTAGAGCTTGTCGGCGGTGTCGAAGTCCGTGCTCACGGTCTCCGGGTTGCAGTTGATCATGATGGTCTCGTAGCCCATCTCCTTCGCGGCGAGCACACCGTGTACACAACAGTAATCGAATTCGATGCCTTGCCCGATGCGATTCGGACCGCTGCCCAACACGACGATCTTCTTCTTGTCGCTGCGCACGCTCTCGTTCTCTTCCTCGAACGTGCTGTAGTAGTAGGGCGTCTTCGCCGGGAATTCACCGGCGCAGGTGTCCACCAGTTTGTACACGCGCTTGATGCCGAGTTCGTTCCGCTTTTTGTACACTTGGCTTTCTAAGCAATTGAGCAGGTGCGCCACTTGCCGATCCGCGTAGCCTTTCTGCTTCGCTTCGAAAAGCAGGTCGCGAGGGATGGTCTCCAGCGTGTACTTCTCCACTTCCTTTTCGGTGAGGATCATGTCCTCGATCTGCCGCAGGAACCAGATGTCGATGCGGGTGATGTCCTGGATCTTCTTGAAGGGGATACCCGCCTTGATGGCGTCGTACACGTGGAAGAGGCGGTTCCAACTGGGGTTGGCGAGGCTGTCCAGTAACACGGCCACATCGGTGGTCTCCTTGCCGTCGGCGCCCAAGCCGTTGCGTTTGATCTCCAAGCTCTGACAGGCTTTCTGCAAGGCCTCTTGGAAACTGCGGCCGATGCCCATCGTCTCGCCGACGCTCTTCATCTGTACGCCGAGCCTGCGGTCGCTGCCCTCGAACTTGTCAAAATTCCAGCGCGGCACTTTCACGATCACGTAATCGAGCGTGGGTTCGAAGAAGGCGCTGGTGCCGGTGATGGGATTCTCCACTTCATCCAGGCGATACCCGATGGCGAACTTGGCGGCGATCTTGGCGATGGGATAACCCGTGGCCTTCGATGCGAGCGCACTGCTGCGGCTCACGCGCGGATTGATCTCGATGCTGAAGATGTCCTCGTTCTCGTCGGGGCTCACCGCGAATTGCACGTTGCAACCGCCCGCGAAATCACCGATGGCGCGCATCATCTTGATGGCCATGGTCCGCATCTTCTGGTAGGTGCGGTCGCTGAGGGTCATCGCCGGCGCCACGGTGATGCTGTCGCCGGTGTGGATGCCCATCGGATCGAAGTTCTCGATGCTGCAGATGATCACGACGTTGTCGTCCTTGTCGCGCAGCAATTCCAGCTCGTATTCCTTCCAACCGAGCAGCGCCTTGTCGATGAGCACCTCGTGGATCGGGCTCACCTGCAGGCCGTGCTTCAGCAGCTTGTCGAATTCGGCGGGATCATGCACAAAGGCCGCACCACTTCCGCCCAAAGTATAGCTCGCGCGGATCACCAGCGGAAAGCCGAACTCCTGCGCCACCTTCTTCCCCTCCAGGAAACTGGTGACGGTCCTGCTCGGTGCCGAAGGGATGCCGATGCTCTCCATCAGCTTCCGAAAGCGCTCGCGGTTCTCGGTGATGTCGATCGCCTCGGTGTCCACGCCGATCATGCGCACGCCGTGCTCCTTCCAGATGCCGAGCTTCTCACATTCGATGGCGAGGTTGAGCGCGGTCTGTCCGCCCATCGTGGGCAGCACCGCATCGATCTTGTGCTTCTTCAGGATCTCCTCGATGCTCGCGGTGGTCAGCGGCATCAGGTAGATGTTGTCCGCCGTGACCGAATCGGTCATGATGGTGGCCGGGTTGCTGTTGATCAGCGTGACCTCGATGCCTTCTTCGCGAAGTGAGCGAGCTGCTTGGGAGCCGGAATAATCGAATTCGCAGGCTTGTCCTATTACGATCGGCCCACTGCCGATAAGGAGAACGGACTTGATGCTATTGTCCTTCGGCATCGTAAGAAATAAATAATGGCGGAAGAGCCGGAGTGATCGAACCTGCCTGCCGGCAGGCAGGCTCGCAGGCCTGGCCGATGATGATGGGTCCACTCCCGATGAGGAGGACCGACTTGATGCTTTTGTCCTTGGGCATGTCCGGTGTTATCCGGGTCGCGAAAGTACCTGCCACGGCATGAGGGCGGGGGGGATCGTGGATAAGGTGGGCGGATCGTGGAGAACTGTATTGAACTGGAAAGTCGCTCAGGAAGATCATTGAGCCTTCGTCTTATACATCT
Source organism: Flavobacteriales bacterium (assembly GCA_016710015.1). Taxonomy (GTDB): domain Bacteria; phylum Bacteroidota; class Bacteroidia; order Flavobacteriales_F; family PHOS-HE28; genus PHOS-HE28. The sequence continues at coordinate 203,806 of JADJLR010000009.1, read as the reverse complement.
TTGCTTTCGCGCCTTTGCGGTTCCTTACTCCCGCTCGCGGCATTTTGAACCACTACTTCACCCACGGGGTCACCCTCGCCTACCGTACGTACGGCCACGGCCCCATTGCCGTGCTCGCCTTCCACGGATTCGGCCGCACCGGTGAGGACTTCGCCGTGTTGACCAGCGCTTTGGGTGCGGCGTGTACGCTGTATGCCTTCGACCTCCACTTCCACGGACAAAGCCCTTCCTACCCGGATCGCGCGGATGTGCCCTTCACTCCACACGAATTGGCGCATTTCTTCACAGCATTCGCGGATTCGATACAGAAAGACCGGATCATCCTTCTGGGATATAGTTTGGGAGGGCGCATTGCACTGAGTTTGGTGGAGTGTATGCCGCAACGGATCGATCGGGTTCTATTGGTAGCACCGGATGGATTGGTCACACGCCCTTGGTATCGGATCTTGGCGACCTCCACGTTCGGTCGGGCCTTGTACCGGCGATTCGTGGAGAAGCCGATCCTCATCCACGGGCTGATCGACGGACTGCGGAAACTCCGCCTGATGAATGACCGACGATACCGGTTCTTGAAGGGCCAGACCGATAGCAAACGCAAACGGATCCTGGTGCGTGATGTGTGGCTGAGCTACCGCCTGATCGAACCGAACCTCGCTGTTGTAGCCGCCAAGGCCGAGGAATTCCGGATCCCGATCCATTTGTTCTTCGGTACGCACGACCGCGTGATCCCGCCCACCACCGGACACAACCTGCGGAAATTCGCTCCGGATCGCATCACCCAAGAGGAATTGCCTGCCGGACACATTCTGTTGACACCGGAGCTGGGCAGCGCGATCATTGCACACCTCGATATGGCACCACTTCCAACGGCCTGACCGAAGGGGCCGACATTCGCACACCGCTGCTCGACAACGAAAAAAGGCCGCCCGATGGACAGCCCTCTTCTGAGTTCACTTTGAAAGTCCTATTTGTGCGATGCCTCGTCGCTGGTGGTCAATTTTTGACGTCCGGCGGCGCGTCGGCGAGCCAAGATGGCTCGACCGGCCACTGAACTCATCCGCTTGCGGAAACCGTGTTTGTTGGTGCGCTTGCGCTTGCTGGGCTGGTACGTGCGTTTCATGGCCGAGGGTCTTGCTGGACCCGCTCTAAACTGACAAGCGGGGCGGCAAATGTAGCGCTTTTCTGCGTTCGTCCAAATGCTTGATCAACTTCCCTCATCTTGGCGCAAACCGCAGACGATCAAGGCCATAGGCCGCTACCTCGCCCCCTTCCTGTTCAATGATCAAGCGCCCATGCCGGTCCACATCCACAGGCCGCGCCAAGGTCGGGTGGTCGTCCAAGAGGAATTGGGCCCACCGTCCGCGCATCCAAAGACGTTCGGCAAAGGCCATGCTCAAATCTCCTCCACCTTCCCAACGGCTGTACCAGTTATCAAGGGATCGGCACAGATCGGCCAATACGATCTGGAGATCCATCGTGCGACCGGTCTCGTTCCGGAGGCTGGTGGCCACCAGATCTTCGGGATATTCCGTGCTGTTCACGTTGATGCCGATGCCTAGAATGCTCGTCATCACCAATTCGCCGATCAGCTCATTCTTGATCAGGATCCCACAGATCTTGTTGCGACCGACCAAGATGTCGTTCGGCCATTTGATGCGCACCGCCCCCCCCACCAAGGCTCCGACCACCTCGGATACGGCGAGGGCAGCGATCTTGCTCAACTCGAATTGCACGTCAGCGCGAAGGCGATCCGGTCTCAGCACAATGCTGATCATCAGATCATCACCGGCCACCGATGTCCACGATCTTCCACGCTGACCACGACCCGATGTCTGTTCACGGGCCATTATGACAGCCCCATGCTGCACCTTCGACAGCCCAAGCAGTTCGGCAGCCGTTTTGTTGGTGCTTTCCAACGAATCGAATGCAATGATCGGATCTCCAATGGCCATGGCCCAACGCTTTCAACCCCCGATCGCACAGGAGGTAACTTCGTACCTTTGAACGGACCAAGATAATCGGATGAAGAATGCTTCAGGGGCCTCGACCCTTCTTGTGGAGGCCGTAGTGGAAGGGATCCAAGAGGTGAAGGGGAAGGACATCGTTCATTTGGACCTGCGAGAAGTGCCCAATACGGTAAGCGATCATTTCATCATTTGCCATGGCGATTCGGGCACACAGGTGGACGCGATCCTGCGATCGGTGGAGCGTTTCGCCTTGGAGAAAGCAGGTGAAAAGCCTTGGCATACAGAGGGCCTGAGCAATTCCGAATGGGTGTTGCTGGATTTCGTTGATGTGGTGGTGCATATCTTCCACAAGGACAAGCGTGGGTATTACGCATTGGAAGACCTGTGGGGAGATGCAGCCAGCAGGAGGTATGAGAATGTGGCTTGAACGGTAGATCGAACGAACGTGGAGAACAAGGACAAACGCAACGAGCAACCGGAGAAGGAGAAGCCTAAGCGCTCCTTCAACTTTTATTGGATCTACGGGATCATCATCCTGGCGATCCTTTCCATCAACCTGTTCCAGAACACCGGGTCGATGGTCAAGATCAACCCGATGGAGTACCAAGAGATGGCCTCCAAAGGGGATGTGGACCACATCGTGATCGTGAACGATCAGGTGGTGAAGGTTTTCATCAAAAAGGACCGCTTGGGCAAGGAGCCGCACAGAAGCAAGATCAAAGGCTCGCCCATTTCCGGAGACAACATCGTAGGGCCGCACTACGCCTTCAACCAAGGCACGGCCGATGTGCAGAAGAACGAGATCGTGACCGATGCCAAGAAGTATGGCATCCCGTACGAATACGAAACGCAGGACACGCGAGGCTGGGACATCCTGTATTGGATCCTCTTCTTCGGTGCCATGATCGCCATCTGGATGTTCGTGATGCGTCGATTGGGCGGTGGCGGCGGTCCGGGCGGACAGATCTTCAATATCGGCAAGAGCCGTGCGCAGGTATTCGAAGGTAGCAAGACCACCAACGTGACCTTCGACGATGTGGCAGGACTGGCGGAAGCCAAGGAGGAACTTCAGGAGATCGTGGACTTCCTGAAGACCCCGAAGAAATACACCGACCTCGGCGCGAAGATCCCGAAAGGTGCTTTGCTCGTGGGTCCTCCCGGAACTGGAAAGACATTGCTCGCCAAGGCCATTGCAGGCGAAGCGAATGTGCCGTTCTTCAGCTTGAGCGGTTCGGATTTCGTGGAGATGTTCGTGGGTGTCGGTGCCAGTCGAGTTCGCGATCTTTTCAAACAAGCGAAGGAAAAGGCACCTGCCATCATCTTCATCGACGAGATCGATGCGGTCGGGCGTGCGCGTGGTCGTAGCGTAAGCATGGGCGCGAACGACGAACGGGAGAACACCCTGAACCAGTTGCTTACCGAGATGGACGGCTTCGGCACCAACAGCGGTGTGATCCTGATCGGAGCCACCAACCGTGCGGATGTGTTGGATCGGGCGTTGATGCGTGCGGGTCGTTTCGACCGGCAGATCTTCGTGGACATGCCCGACCTGAACGAACGGGAAGAGATCCTGCAGGTGCACTTGAAACCACTGAAATTGGACATCAACGTGGATGTTTCGTTCCTCGCGAAGCAGACCCCGGGATTCAGCGGTGCGGACCTGGCCAATATCTGCAACGAAGCCGCATTGATCGCTGCGCGCAAGAAGAAGCATTCCGTGGACAAGCAAGACTTCCTGGATGCGGTGGATCGCGTGGTGGGCGGTCTGGAGAAGAAGAACAAGATCATCACCGTGGAAGAGAAGAAGGCCATTGCCTACCACGAAGCGGGTCATGCCACGATCAGTTGGTTGGTGGAACATGCCAGCCCCTTGGTGAAGGTCACCATCGTGCCGCGCGGTCGTTCCCTGGGTGCCGCTTGGTACCTGCCCGAAGAGCGCCAACTGACGACTACGGAGCAGATGTTGGACGAGATGTGCGCCGCTTTGGGCGGTCGTGCAGCGGAAGATGTGATCTACGGAAAGGTGAGTACCGGCGCATTGAGCGATCTGGAGAAGGTGACCAAGCAAGCGTTCGCCATGATCACCATGTACGGCCTCAACGAACGTATCGGCAACATCAGTTACTACGATAGCAGCGGACAGCAGGAATACACTTTCGGTAAGCCGTACAGTGAAAAGCAGGCACAGACCATCGATGAGGAGCTGAGCAAACTCGTGGAAGGGCAGTACGCCCGAGCGAAGCGCATCCTCACCGAGAACAAGGACAAGCTGACCGCTCTGGCCACACAGTTACTGGACAAGGAGGTGATCTTCAAAGAGGATCTGGAGAAGATCTTCGGAGACCGACCCTTCCAACGCGACCCGGAGCCGACCTCGGGCAATGGACACGAGAAGAAGTCGACCGAACCGGACCCGACGGAACTCCCGGCAGAGGACCAAACGACCACCTGACCCGCATCGCCCATGGCGAACTGGACCGTGATCCTACACGCCCGAGACCGCCATGAAGCCGAACTGGTACGAGGCCGACTCGAAGCCGATGGTATCCCGGCTATGGTGATCGACCAACGGTCCATGGTATACCCCATGATGGGAGACATCGAGGTGAGCGTGGAACGGGATGACGTGATCCGTGCCCTCCATTTGTTGCGGACCGAATTCGACATGGACCCATGAAAGAGTTGGGTACCCGTGCATTGACCGGGGCTGTGTACGTGGCCCTCACCTTGGGCGCGGCCGCAGTAGGCCCTGTCACCACCGCCCTGCTCTTCCTCCCGGTCTGCGTGCTCGGCATGCGCGAAATGCACCTCCTCTATTGGGAGAGGGAAGGACCACCCTTGGGTTGGAGCATGGTCATGGGCGCCATCATGCATTCCGCGCTGGCTGCGGGGATCCTCTTACCCGGCTGGCACATGGTTCACTCCTTCGGCATAGGCATGATCCTGGTGTTGGCCTCGATCACGTGGCTGCTATTGAAAGGCGATGAAGCTCCTGCTCATTCTTTTGGTGGGGTGCTCACCCTGTTGCTACTGGTGGCCATCCCTTTTGGGCTACTGCCTGCCTTCTTCGGTTTCGGCAGGTGGGTATTCGCTGCTTTCATGGTGCTGTTGTGGACCAACGACACGGGTGCGTATCTGGTGGGTCGTACCATCGGGCGCACGAAGCTCCTGCCAGCCGTCTCGCCGAAGAAGACCGTGGAAGGTCTGATCGGAGGAGTGGTGCTGACCATAGGAGTAGGCTGGTTCATTGCAGGCCAACAGCCGATGCTTTCCAGAACCGAATGGATCGTTTTGGCAGCCATCGTCTCCATCACCGCCACCTTGGGCGACCTGTTGGAATCAGCCTTCAAACGGGCCCGCAGGGTGAAGGATTCCGGCACGGTGATGCCCGGTCACGGCGGTATACTCGATCGCTTCGATGGATTCTTCCTCGCCGTTCCGAGCGTTATGCTCTACCTGTACCTGATCCGTTGATCCCGGACAGCGCGGCTATATTTGGCCCCTGACCACCACGATGCGATTACACCGCGAAGGAACACCTACGATATTGTTGATCACCGCGTTGGTCGCTTTCGGTATCTTCACTCTGCTCCGCTGGCCCGTGCTTCCGAATGTGTTGGGTGTGCTACTTGGATCCGCGTTGGTCACGGTACTGCTGATCGTCATTTGGTTCTTTCGAGTTCCGAAAAGGTCTCAACCCAATGACCCGAACGGGATCATTGCTCCATGCGATGGCAAGGTGGTGGTGATCGAAGAGGTACACGAGCCGGAGTATTTCAAGGACAAACGTCGACAGGTTTCAATCTTCATGAGCCCGCTGAACGTCCACATCAACTACTACCCCATCAGCGGCACCACGAGCTACTACAAATACCATCCGGGCAAGTACCTGGTGGCTTGGCACCCGAAGAGCAGTACGGAGAATGAACGCAGCACCGTAGTGGCAAACCATCCGGTACACGGCGAAGTGCTCTTCCGGCAGATCGCAGGTGCACTGGCACGACGGATCTGCACCTTTACCGACGTTGGCAGAACTGCCGTGCAGGGAAATGAGTTCGGCTTCATCAAATTCGGTTCACGAGTGGACCTTCTGCTTCCATTGGATGCTCGGATCGAAGTGGATCTCGGGCAAACCGTGACCGGCGCTAGTACCGTAATTGCCCGTTTCAAGGATCGCTCATGAACAATACGCTCAAGTACATCTTAGTAGCGGTGATCGCCCTGCTATCCATCGCCCTGATAACTGATCGTTTCCTGCACGAACCGACGACCGCCGTGCAGACGCCCTCCCCGGAAACCACGGTCGGACCGTTCGAAGGACTGCCGCTTCGTTTCAATGGCTACTACCGCAATCAGATCGGCGATCTCTTGTACCTCATCCGGTTCTTCCCCGAAGGCCGTGTAGTCAGCGTGAACGGCACCTCTGATGTGGAGAAGGACCTACCCAAGTATCTCATCCGGGAAACCCAAGGGAACCCCACCATGGGCCTGTACAACGTACCCGTGCAGGTGGCCGGCGACAGTATGGTCTTCATCACCCGACCCGAGAAAGGGGAGATCGAATACCGGGGCGCCGTGGTGAGCAGCTCCATGGTCCGCTTCGTCCGCCACAGCCATATCACTGGCACCCGGCAGTTGATGGAGTACGTGTTCTACCCGGACAGCGTCCCTTCAAAGTAGGATCGCTCGCAGATCACTCAAGCGTTGTAAGCCGTAGGTGGCTTGTGGATCGTGATCACCGCGTGGTGCGAAGTGCGCATGGTCCCAGCCCGCTCGTCGCGCACCCTCCATATCGGCGAGGACGCTATCACCGATCATCAACGACTCTTTGGCCGTTGCTTTCGTTCTCTTCAAGGCGGACTCGAAGATCCGCGGATCCGGCTTTCGCGCTCCGGCCATCTCGCTGGTGAGCACCAGTTCGAAGTGCTTGGTGATAGCGCTGCTCGCGAGTTTCACGTGTTGCACCTCATGGAAGCCGTTGGTGATGATGTGCATCCGATAGATCCCGTCCAGATCGTTCAGCAGGTCCTTCGCGCCAGGTAGAAGTGCGGGTCGCATCGGACAATTGTCCAAATAGTCCCTGCCCAATCGGTCCACCAGTTCGTTATCCTTTACGCCGAACTGGAGCAGGGCATTGCGGAAACGCAGCACGCGCAATACATCCTTGTGCAACCGTCCTCGCTCGTATCGCTGCCACAATGCCGCGTTGATCTCCTCATAGACTTCGATGAACGCCTCGGCATCCGGAACACCTCGCTCGGATAATCGCTCATCCACGAACAAGTCCCGCAAGGTGTCGCGCGAGTTCGTTTCGAAGTCCCACAACGTGTGGTCCAAGTCGAAGAATAGATGCTTGTATCGTTTCACCGGATGCCCCCCCATGCTGCACTCAATACCACCGACCAAATGATGACCGAGATCAGCAAGGTGGGCAAGGTGCGCCGATCATGTCGAAAATATTTCGCTGCGACCACGGCCGTGATCGGTACGGATAACGTGGGCGGAGCAAGAACGGCAAGCCCGAACAACCCATAGCTGCCCTTCAACTTCACGATCATCCGATTCGTTCGGGTAAAGACGCGTTTCGGTGGCAGACCCTTGGCCTTGCGCTCCAATGATCGGCGTATGAATCGCTGTCTGAACCATTCCAAGACCCTGCGACCGGCCAGGTAGAAGATGGCCATACCCAGGCTACTGCCAATGGCCATGTATATGAAGGTCTCCATGAAGGTGAAGCCTAGGCCGTAGCTAACCAGACCAGTGAACAGGAATTTCACCATCGCGGTGACGATGACCGTAAGAATGGCCAAGATGTTCTGCATGATCACATTTTGGCCCCGTAGGCCAGATCGCCCGCATCACCTAACCCAGGGACGATATAGGCCTGCGCGGTCATTTCATCATCCACCGCACCGATCCAAAAGCGCGTACCTGCGGGCAGGTGCAGCTTGGTGTACGCCAACCCCTCTGCGCTTGCAATGGCCGCGGCCACGTGGATGGCCTTCGGCTTACCCAGTCGGAGCAATGCTTTGTACACCATCACCATGCTCCGACCGGTCGCTAACATGGGGTCGCACAGCACCACCACGCGATCTTCCAGCGAAGGGCTGGAGAGGTACTCCACTTCGATCTCGAAGGAATCCTCGCCTTTGCGATGCTTTCGGTACGCACTGACGAAGGCACTATCGGCGCGATCGAAATAGTTCAGCATGCCTTGATGCAGTGGCAGTCCTGCGCGCAGGATCGTCGCGAGGACCGGCTGCTCCAGTATGCGATCACATTGTGCAACACCCAATGGCGTGGTCACTTCGATGGCCTGGTATTCCAGTGTGCGACTCAACTCCAGCGCGATCACTTCACCGATCCGCTCCAGATTACGCCGGAAGCGCATGGGGTCCTTCTGGATGTCCACATCACGCAACTCCGCGATGAAGTGACTCGCCACGCTTTTCTGTTTGACCAATTCCATCACCATGGTATCATCGCTTGAACCAACGGATCAAAGGCGGAAGTTGGTTCCGCACCAGCCGTAAATATACCGTTGCTTGCGCACCGAAGCCCTCATTGAATCGCGCAACGGAGGGTGTGTTGGAACCTGCGAAGTCCAGGATCATAGGCTTGTCCGCATTCGCATGGATCCAGGCATCCACCAAGTGGAACATGGCTTGTTGTGCCGTCCCAGCCTCACTATTCGCGGACTTCAAGAGGATGGAACGCCCTTCCCATTCCATGCAACAGATGGCCGAGATGAGTTCTTCATCTGATCGAATTCCATACAACACACATTGCCCGCGCTGTAGTGCGTGCTCGATCATCGCCTGCAGCAAAGCCAAACCACCGTGCGGGATACCGCCGAATCGCTTGGCCGTGGTCCATGTGAATAAGTACACGAACTCAGAAACATCCACCGTGTTCGTGATCTCCGGGGGGCGTTCGCCACACTTGCGCAGGTTACGCCGATGGCCTTGAGAATAAGTGGACCGAATGCCCTGCGGATCCATTACCGGACCCAACATGTGGTTGCTGCTTTCACTCACCTGAGCGATCCCACCCGGAACGACGGTCATCTGCGCATTCACGTAAATGTCCCAGTATTTGAATCGGTCCGGTACCGCCCGAAGGAAGGCCTGATCCAAGGCTGTGGTATGCGCTCGTGCATATACGCCCTGCTGCTGGATCGCATACGGTTGATAGAGATAATCGAAGCCGTACTTCCGCCGCCACAACAAGGGCATCATGGCCACTTCCCCCTCATCCACCAACGCCTCCCACGCAGGACAACAGAGGTCCAATACCCAACTCTGCATGTACCAGGAGCGATCCGGGCATTGCATGAGCAGGGCATCCCAACGTGCTTTATCGATCTCGTCGTGCCGGAGGTGTCGGATCATGATCGTACACGTTGGACCACCTCTTTGAAGACGGCAGGCCAGGAGGCGAACTCCCGGTGCCCACTCAAGGATCGATCATGCCACACACTGACGAAATTCCCGTTCACTTGGCGCACCAGTTCACCCATCGCGCTCATGCGTTCCACCACGTCCCTTGGCATGCATCGCTCATGATCGATCAAGGCGCTATCCATGGCAGCAAATGGCACCAGGAGTGGTCCCGTCGCTTGGTCGCGTTCCACATCGAACCAACGGAACGGCGTACAGGTCGAAGCTCGAAACCCGAGGCGATCGCTGAACCCTAGACTGTGTTCTTCTGCGATACCATTCTCCATGGCCTGGTGCATGGTGTCGGGTAAACGCCAGCGCAAGAAATGTTGCCGCGACAACGCCACACTGCCCACCACGGACCGGAGCCGTTCGGTTTCTTGGCGAAGGAGTCCGGCCTCATCGCTCGATCGATAGGATGGATGTATACCCACCTCGGCGAACAATGTGGCCCCTTGGATGGTCGCGATCGCATCCGGATGGTCCAGTGAAGCCGCATGATCGTACTGCTCCCCGCCATGGACCAGGAAGAAGACGACCATACGATCCACGGCTTGGCGCTGTTCCCGCAGTACGTTGCGAACAGCGAGGTACGGATCCAAACGCGCACCGGATCGCACGGACCATCGTTCCGCGACTTCTCCGAATGCACCTCGGAGAAGATCCTTCGCACTGGCGCCAAGAGCGCGCACGAACGGTCGGCCAGCATAGCGCAGGATGTTGTCCATATCCACGGTGACAGTGTGCGTGTACTGTCGACGTACTTCGATGAGGCCGGGCCATTGCGCTTCGAGTTCTTGTGCCATCCGCAACGCCCACTCATCCACATACGGTCGATCCGAAAGCCCGTTGCGCACCACGTAGAGGGAGTTCGCCGGCACTCGACCGTGCGCATCGCGATCAGCACACTGCATCTCGTCAGCGAGGCTCAAAACGTAGAACGCCACGGCGAACGGGTCCGCCCCGTGATCGGAAGGGAACATGTTCGGTCGACCATTCTGTAGATCGATGATCGGCGCTCGAAGCGGCGTATGCGCCCATCCTTCGGACGCGGGAATGTGGTACGCTCCAGCCTCCGGCAAGGCACCGTAGACCAACTTAGGCCCATTCGAACTGCGGAACTCCTCCCCCTCCGCGAACCGGACCGGTATCCCACCGATACCCTCCAGCATGTGCTGGATGATGTAGCGCCCGCGCGCCGAAGGCTCATCCAGCTTGACCAACAACATCGTTCAATGGCTTGTTCGTACGTCCCGTGATCGCGTGGACCACCGACTTCACATGATCGCGCAACCACCACGACCACCGGAACCGATGAACGCAGTCCGGGCCACCTTTCTTCAGATTGGCCGCGATCACTGGATACGCACCGTGCAGATCGATGCGGATCCAATCCGATCCCTCCACTACGCCCCGGAGAAGCACACCGGCCTGTTCGAATTCTCGGTCCAACGGGGAGAAGTTCATGTGGTGTCCCGGCTTCTTCGTGTGGAGTGCATATCGCTCGTTACGCGTGGACCCATTGCGATCCGTGTAGCTGAAACGGAACCATTTCAACTTTCGGTATGGCACGGCCAACTGTTGTTCCACGTAGTGCGCGAAGGTGATCCCATGATTCACGGAAAGATCCAAATTCACCAAGACACCTTTTTGCGAATACAGATAAGCGAACGGTGACTCCGGGCCAAAGCTGTCACGTTCTGAAGAATGCACCAGCCGCTCCGCATCCTTACCTACTACCGCGAAGGAGTGCAGTGGATGCGGCGTGCGTTGGAAGGATGGATGCACCAATGCCGCATTCCCGACGGTTCCGCTGATGGTTCCGGTGGTCCGCATGTCGAAGGCATCGCCGTTCTCCAAATGAAAAGTGAACGTGGGAACGAGCAGTGTGCCGGAAGGGCCGACCGCCTTCAAGAAAGCATCGAGGAGGTCCATGGGGTCGAATCGCTGGCCTTCACGTGCGCAACGCCACGCCATGCGTTTCACGTCGGCCATCAGCATGACCGTCGCTCCGGGTCGGATGCCAATTCGTGCGGGCCATTCGTCGAAGTTCATGGATCGGTCCTGTACAAGGTATGGAGCATCACCACGAAGCCCATGGCCTTCCAAAAGTCCTTACCGCCCGTATTGCCTGCCACCACACGCAACTCCGTGCGTAGGACACGGCGAGCATGGAACCATTTTCCCAACTCATTCACCAGGGCCTTTGCGATGCCTTTTCGCCGATGCACCACCGGTACGAAGACGTGGGTGATGGTCCCGAGCAGATCCCCTCCTTCATGCGCAGGAAGCAGTCCGGTGGTGCCACGCGCGAAACCGACCACCACACCGTCCAGAACACAAACGACCAATCGACCGAGGGCATCTGGAACAGAAACAACGCTCCGCACCCACATGGTACCACCTTCTGGTACAAGACGGGCCAAGGAGCCCATGGCAGCCTCTTCTTCATACATCTGTTCCACCAACAATTCCACAGCTGTCCGATATGGATCATCCATGCCGCGCACGATGTGCAATTCGATATGCTCTTCCTGACTCACTGGAACAAGGTCTTAAGTCCGCCGATCGTGGTGGCATCCGGACGGTCCAAAGCCGCATCTAGATCCAACTCCTTCCCTGCCTCCTTTTCCAAAGCGGTGATCAGGTCGATGAAGGCGAGCGAATCCAGCAAGCCACTTCGCACAAGGTCCATATCGTCGGAAAGGTCACTTTCGGACATGCCCATTCGAGCAAGTCGATCCGTGAGGAGATGGACGATCCTCGCCTTTAGTTCAAGCGGTTTCATTCCGTGCCATTTTCATCAATGCTGTTCGATCCCACTTCCCATTCGCTGTACGCGGCAACTCGGCCATCTGCTCGATGCGTTCAGGCATCCATGCCGGCGGAAGAGAACGACGCAAATGCTCGTGCAAAGCGGTGGTATCCGCCTCCACATCGATGTAGGAGACCAACCGCACCACACCGTTCAAGGTGACGGCTACGGTGACCGCATTGCCACCTCTAAGCTGAGTCATCAATGCCTCGTCCACCTCGCCAGGCTCTACACGGTACCCCAGCACCTTTACCTGATGATCGATACGACCGATGAACTGGATCTCCCCTTGATCATCCAAACGCACATGATCGCCGGTACGGTACCAGGTACCTTTGGGCTCCTCCAATTGAACGAATGCTTTCTGCGTGGTTTCTTTGGAATTGATGTATCCTCCCGTGACCTGTGGGCCACCGAGCAGTAGCTCGCCTTCGCCATCGGGCAGGCCGTCGAATGGCAGGATATGCACCGTATTCTCACCCATGGGCTTGCCAATTGGCACAACACCGCTTCGACCCGTTGGCAGGCTTGCATCGTAGGCCGTTACCGCGATGGTAGCCTCCGTGGGTCCGTACAGATTCAGGATCCGCGCCTTCGGAGCAGCCGTATGCATCGCCTCCACCAATTCCCAAGGCAAGGCCTCCCCACAGAAAAGCACCAGCCGCAGTAAGGGCAATGAGCCTTGTGCCAATGTGCGCGATCGCCGCATGACAGCGACCTGAGAGGGTGCCGCGAACCAGGTGGTGACCTCTTCCCGACGCGCCCAGGATGCGGCCCGAAGACCCCCGAGATCACCATTCACGCATAGACACGCGCCAACCGACCACGTCACGAAGAGATCGTGCATGCTCAAGTCGAAGGCCAAGGCGAAGTGCTGAGAGCACCGATCGGTGGGTCCCAGATCCAGCAGGGGCAGGAAATTCGCGAGGTAGGCCGACATGTTCCCGCGTGACACCGCCACGCCCTTCGGCCCACCCGTGCTGCCGGAAGTGAACATCACGTAAGCTTCCGCATCCGGCGCGATGGGCTTGCGTTGAAAAGGCCGTGTGTCTTTCGTAGCCGACATTCGGATCCAGTTGAATTCGCGACCCGCCTGTTGCAATTCAACCTCCAACGCATCGGGCGAAGGATGTGCTAGGATCGAATCCACTTCTGCACCCTCCAGCATGGACCGCCATCTTTTCAATGGTCCCTCTGGCAACAAAGGGACGGCAGTGCAACCCGCCTTGAACAAGCCAAGGAATACGGTGTAGGCCCAAGATGAATCCCGGCGCGCACTGAATGCGACGCGTCGACCGCTCAACCCCTGCTCAACCAATTGGGCAGCAAGGTGGTCGGAACGTCGATCCAATTCGGTATACGTGAGCTTCTCACTGCCGACCTCGAGTGCCCGACGATCAGGCCATGCGACCGCAGCTGCGACGAAGCGATCGATCGGATCGTAGGTGTGCATGGCTCAGTATCGAGGCAATACGCCTTCCGCGCAAAGAAAGGCATCCACCATGTACTTCTGCGCCCAATTGGGACAAGCGAATTTCTCATACCTACCCCAGAGCGGATAGGAGCCTGTGACCGCGCCATGCATAGCGGGTGGACCCACCGATGATCGCCTTTGCACCTCGGCAAGCCATTGTACCATTCGTTGACCAACTTGTTCGAATAGCGGATCATTGGTGATCGCATGCATACGGAACCACACGGTCCCGAGCTGCGCACATCCGGTCGTGATCGCGGCCTCGCTGCCGGTCCAGTCCGCATCATATCGGCCATTCAGACTACCATTCCGAAGGAAACGTTCGGCCAATGCCCTTGCCGGCAACTCCGCTGCGTGCAGTAGCCCGGGATCGCCCGTGCGCTGATGACATTCCACGAGACCGTCGATGGTGTACGCGATGGTGTGAGTGATCGGACGTTGGTTGTGCTGAATGGTATTGTCCGCGTCTTGGAACCAACCGTTGCCGAGCTGCCGGGAGAGCACCCAACCCAAGTTCTTCGTCGCTGCGTTCCGAAAAGCTGCGCGACCTGTACGTTGGAACAGCTGCAACAAGGGTGCGCTCACGTAGCTGTCGTACACCCGCGCAACACCTAAGAAATTGTGCGTCCGCCAGGCACCGTCCGGTTCCTGAACGCCCATGATCCAGTCACCGGCCCGTGCCGCTGCATCAAGGTATCGTTGGTTTCCGCCCACGTCATGCATGGCCAACATACCACGTATGACCTGCGCCGTATTGAACACGATGCTGGGCCGATCCTCTCCCACCCGACCGCCTTGCCATCCACCATCTTCTCGCTGGATCGAAAGCAGCCAATCCGCTGCACGTTCGGCGCATTCGAGAGGTGCCGCTATGTTCAGATGGATACTGGCCGCGATCAGTGTAGGAATGGTGTATCCCGTCGTTTCCGGGTAGGGCGCACTCCAACCCTTGATGAGGTGATAGCTGCCCAAGCCACCCGTGCCACCGACCTCTTGCGCCCGCATCAAGTATCCGATCGCATCGCGCAAGGCGGCATTCGGATCCAGTTCCAACGGATATCGTATCGGTGCTCGGTGTGCATGCAACAACGCACGGGTGCCTGGATCGCATGATCCCACGGCGAAGTAACGTGCGTAATCGAGTGCTGAGCGGATCACCGGGTGCGGATCAAGTGTTCGCAGATGTGAAGTGCAGCGTTGCCATCACCGAACACCTTGGGCGTGGAACAGGCCTTTGCAGCGAGCGCACGATCCACAGCACCAAAGAGCCGCTCCGGATCCGCATCCACCAATTCACCGTGCCCTTGTTCGACGAGTTCGACCCATTCGGTCTCAGAACGCAGGATCACACACGGTTTCGCGAAGAACGAGGCTTCCTTCTGTACCCCTCCGCTGTCCGTGATCACCACGCGTGCATTCCGCTCTAGCTCCAACATATCCAAGTATCCGACGGGTGGTATGAGGCGCAAGCCCTGATCCTGCTCTACGGCCCGGGCCAAGGATGGATCCAAGAGGTCATTCATGCGCTGTTGTGTACGTGGATGGACCGGTAGTAACACCGGCATCTTGGTACGCTGCCTAAGTTCCATCAACGCACCGAAGATGGCATTCAAACGTTGTACATCATCCGTATTGTTCTGCCGATGGACGGTGACGAGCATGAACTCCGTTCCGGTCGGCCCGATCCCGTCCAAGATCGAACTGTTCTTCTTGATGCCGCTGAAGTGCAAGGCATTGTCCAGCATCACATCGCCACTATTCACCACATGTGGCTTGTCCATCGTGGCCGGATGATCCGTGTTCAGCGAGAAGCCTTCGCGGTCCAAGTTCATCACGGCCGTCGTGGTGGGGCAAAAGAGCCATGTACTGCAATGATCCGCCACTATCCGGTTGACTTCCTCCGGCATGGCCTTGTTGAAGGAACGTAGACCGGCTTCGATGTGTGCGATGGGGACATGCAGTTTCGCGGCGGCCAATGCTCCAGCCAGTGTACTGTTCGTGTCCCCATAGATCACCAAAACATCATGGGCTTTGCGCAGAAGCACCGCTTCGATGCCTTCCACCATGCGTGCGGTGGTCGCACCTTGCGTTCCGCTTCCAACACCCAACTGTACCTCCGGTTCCGGTATGCCGAGTTCGCCAAAGAAGACACCACTCATGTTGGCATCATAGTGCTGGCCAGTGTGCAGAATGGTCTCCTTGATCCGGCCATCGAACTGCTCGCGGATGGCTCGGCTAAGCGCTGCCGCTTTGATGACCTGGGGCCGGGCACCGATCACGGTGAGGAGGCGAAGGGGTGTGGCCATCTTCAATTCAACTGTCCGTTATCGGCGAAGCTGTAGTAGTCCGTGGCTGTCACGATCAGATGGTCCTGGACCACGATATCCAAAAGTCGACCGCCTTCTACCAACTTCCGGGTAAGGGTGATATCCTCCGCACTGGGCCTCAATTGTCCGCTTGGATGGTTGTGGCACAGGATCACCGAACTGGCCCGACGGTCCAGAGCTTCTCGGAATATGAGCTTCGGGTCTGCAACCGTTCCGTGCATGCCGCCTTGGCTCACTCGGCAGCGTTCCAGGAGCCGATTGCCGCGATCCAAGAGAAGCAACCAAAACTCCTCGTGCGGCAGATCGGCCACCACCGGATGCAGCAATTCGAAGGCGGCTCGACTTCCAGTGATGAGTGGTCTATCCGCCAAGGTCTGGTCCCGCCGCCGTTGGCCAAGTTCCAGCGCGGCGATGATGCTCATGGCCTTGGCTTCACCCACACCATTTATTCGCATGAGTTCCGCATGTCCCATAGCAGCCAATTTGTGCAAGTCGTTGCCGGCCTTGTGCAGAATGACCCGGGCCAGATCCAAGGCGCTTTCCTTCGGGGTGCCGCTGCGAATGAGGATCGCGACCAGTTCCACATCACTCATGCCCTTGGCCCCCCGCGCTAGCATCCGCTCACGGGGTCGGTCCTCCTTGGACCACTCCGGTATACTTAGTTTGGATCTGGTATCGTTACCCATGGGCTGAAAAAAGGACAGGTCCCCATTTCGGAGGACCTGCCAAGATAGACTTCGATCAGCGCTTATTTCAGCGTGTTCACGTGGCGCTTCACCGAAGATTTCAAGTTGGCCGCCTTGTTCTTGTGGATCAAGTTCTTCTTGGCCAATTTATCCAGCATCGAGGTGACCTCCGGGAGCAACTTCTCGGCTTCCGTCTTGTCGGCCACGGTACGCAGCTTGCGCACAGCATTCCGTGCGGTCTTGCTCTGGTAACGGTTGCGTTCGTTGCGCGTCTCGGTCTGGCGAATGCGCTTCAGGGATGACTTGTGATTGGCCATTGTGGGATACCTTTTCGGAAAGGGAGCGCAAATATAGCAGGTTATTCCTTCAACCCTGCCTCGTGAATAAGAAAAGGGGGCAGCGCCGAACACCGGAGCAGTGGAGCGGATGGACTAGTAAGCGTTCGCGTCCTTGCTCAACATGTTCGTCACGGTCTTCACCACGATACGCAGATCCAACCAGAACGACCAGTTCTCCAAGTACCACACATCCAGTTCCACGCGGCGTTCCATCAACTCCGGGGTGCGGGTCTCGCCCCGGAACCCGCTCACCTGTGCCCAACCTGTGATGCCCGGACGAACGAAGTGCCTTACCATGTACTTGTCGATGATGTCGCGGTACTGGTCATTGAGGCGCAAGGGGTGCGGACGTGGACCTACGATGCTCATGTGCCCGAACAGGACATTGATGAACTGCGGCATTTCGTCCAAGTTGCTCTTGCGCAGGAAACGCCCCACGGCCGTGACCCGGGGATCGTTCTTGGTGGCCTGCTTGGAGTCCGCTTCCACGTTCATGCGCATGCTCCGGAACTTCCAGCACACGAATTCCTCATTGTCCTTGCCCAAGCGGATCTGCTTGAAGAACACAGGCCCCCTGCCACTCAGTTTCACCAGCATGGCGAGGATGGGAAACAACCAGGTGAAGATGAACAGGATGACACCCAAGGAAAACGCGATATCGAAGGCCCGCTTTACACCGCGTGCGAAGGCACTGTCCAATGGCTCTTTCCGGATCTTGCTGACCGGGACAGCACCATGGAACTCGAGGTCGGAGGTTTTGACGACCGGAATGAAGCTCTCTGCACTTGGAATGACGCGGAACCGAATGGTATTGCGCTCACAGAACTCCATCAGGTCCGTGATCTCCGCCCTCCGCGTACCGGGTAGCGCACAGTACAGGATGTCGATCCGATTCTGAATGGCGAATGCCTTGGCCGCTTCCACATCGCCAAAACGCTGCTTGCCAAGCAAGCCTTCTATTGGCTCATCGTTGAAGATGCCGCAGAAGCGATACCCTCGCACGGTCTGGTCCTCGCAGTACTGGAAGATCTCTTCCGCTGCTGGACCCTCCCCTACGATGATGAGGTCCTTCACCGTGGTCAACGGTTCGAAGGTCAAGACTTTGGTGATCCCGGTTTGCACGTGTTGAAGCGAAGTTCGTCCAGAGCGCAGCAAGGTAGAGAGTTCGGCGCTCAGTTCGGCACCGGGTACGATCAAACGCTCATTCGGGTCTAGTGTCTTCTCCATGCGATCGTGTACCAGAGGTGTGTTTATCGTCGAGGACCAAATGTAAGTCGTTCGTCGAGCAAAAGTCAAGTTCGTCGATACAATCAAATAGTTCGTCGACAGTAACTCTTTGCTTGCCCTTGATCCAATGTCCTATCCAACGAGTCCACGACCTGTATTTCTTTTGAACATCCTACGGATCCACGCTTTGAAGAATAGGACGATGAATAAGCTATTGGTCACCGCATATCGCCGCCACAATCGTCTTGGTTCTAGCCAGAGCCGATACACCCACTCCAAGGATAGGTCACGCATCCACTTCGGCGCACGTTGGTCGATGCCCGCATAAAGGAGAAATGCCCCCCCGACACCGAGCATCACCCCATTCACCCTTCCTTTCATGGCCGCCATCCACTTTTCTTGCTTGGGGCAGCCAAGTGCCACCATCACGATCCCGGCACCGGAGGTGTTGATGCGTTCAGCATCACGAGAAAAGTCCATCTGCTCCAAGGGGACGAAGGGTGGAGACCACGTTCCCGCGATCCGCAGCTCTGGCAACTCCTTGGCGGCTCTAGCCGCAATGCGTTCCTGAACCTCCACGGACGAGCCGTAGAGGTAGATCGACACTCCTTCTTCGGCCGCTTGTGCAAAGATGGCCGGTAGCAGGTCGTTGCCCGCCACGCGCTCTTGTGCCACCCGGTGGAAGAGCTGCATGGCACGCAGTACGGGCATGCCATCTGCCGTGGCAAGATCCGCCTCGTCCACCACCTTGGCGAATGCAGGATCCCGTGCTTCCACGGTCATGTGCGCATTTACGCAGCATACATAGGCGGAATCCCTAGCCTTTCCATGGGCCATGATCACTTCAACGTGCTCTGCGAAGGTCCCGACGGTTATTCGGGTGGTCAGAACTGGAAGCTTCGGGAGCAAGGAGATCTCGTCGCGCATCGGTTCATACTCAGCCACGGTGCAGGCGCAACATGGTCCGTCCGCTTATGCGTCGGATGAAACGGTCAGTCATGTTCGAACAGTCGAATGAATTCACGTTCCATGGCGGATCGGAATGCCTTCAACGTGAATTTCTGCTCAAAGATGCGACGGCCCTCCCGGCCCATGCGTTCCCGCAACGCGGGGTCAAGAGCCAGATCCACGATGTGCTTCGCCACTTCCGCAGGCCGTTGTACAGGCACAAGGAATCCGCTTACTCCATCGGCCACCACCGAAGGGATGCCACGCCATTGGGTGCTGATCACCGGTTTTGCGAATTGCATGGCCTCCAAGAGCACTAGACCGAAGGTCTCTGCCGCATAGTAGGATGGGAAACAGAAGATGTCACAAGTCGCGAATCGTTCGAACTTTTCATTCCCGCTGAGCACTCCCAAGAATTCGACCTCATCCACTAAGCCATGCTGGGCGACGAAGCTTTCGCATTCCTTCCGATATGCGTCGTCGTGCCACTTTCCCATCAACTGTAGCCGGGCTTGCACCCCTTCCGACCGAGCTAGGCGAAACGCTTCGAGTACATCGGAAACACCCTTCCCCTGCACCAATACTCCGGTGAAGAGGATGGTGAGCAGTTCACCGGGCGCGGCCGTTCGTTCATTCACCGTGCCCCGCATATCCTCGATGCCATTGGGCACCACCACGTTCCACTGAGCGCCGAATTCGGCCCCATCATCCGGGTTCTGCGGTGCGGTGCGTATCGCAAGATCCGGTTTTCCGTAGGCCCAACGGAACGGTCCATGGAGCCAGGAAGGCAATTGCCCTCCGAATGCCGAGACACCGCCCGCATGGAAGTGGAACACGGTCTTCGGGAAGAGCCATCGCGTGGCATTCAGTAGGATGATATCCCGCAGGACCGGCACTTTGTTCGGCCCACTGGGCGGGTAGTACAAAACGCTGGTCCGGTGTCGGATCCGTGCCCACCAGATCCGAATGATCGTGGTGAACAAGGTCCATACTTTGCCGATGGAGAACTTCCCGACCTGTTCGATATCCTCCGAAAAGGCGAGCCGGACATGGAACAAACGGACTTGATCCGAGCGCAACTCCAGCAAGCGGGCTATCATGATGGCTTGGCCGTGGTGAGGCGGTGGGGTTTGCCCCACAACGAGTACACGGTAAGGACCGGAGGATGAACGCACCGGCCAAAAGTACCGGCCACTTCACCGCTCCATCACTCGGCCCTTGCCCCGCTTTCAACAGGTGGTCGTGCAACCCTTGACGCTAGTGTTCCAGTGCTTCATCGTACCTCACTCTTCATTCGTCGAGATCTTGGAACTCCATGCTCCGGAAGCGGGTTGAAGGAACCCAGAACACCTCCGGATGCACCTACGTTTCCTCCAACCATTGGCCTTCTGCGCACTCTTTGGAGGTGGCGTACAGGCGACCACGTATTACATCGCTCCAGAAGGTAGCGATAGCAACAATGGCACTAGCCCGTCCACGCCTTGGCGCAGCATCGCCCGCCTTCAACAAGCAGCCAATTCACTCCAGCCTGGCGATGAGGTCTTGTTCCAACGCGGCGGTTCGTATCCCGGCCAATTGACCTTGAACACTTCGGGCAGCTCCTCCCAACCCATCGTCCTAGGTGCATACGGTTCCGGCCCTCTACCAGAGATCTCTGGAGCCTCCACCGTTACCGGTTGGACCCAACACCAAGGGCAGATCTGGCGTGCCAACGTTACCCAAGGGGTGAAATACGTGCGTGTGGATGGTGCGCTCATGACCTTGGCACGGTATCCGAATACGGGCTGGTTGCGTGTGAACACCGCTTCCACCACCCAAGTGAACTGTGCCTCACTTTCGCAAGCCAACGGCCACTGGAACGGAGCCCGCCTAGTGATCCGTAACACCAATTGGTGCTACGAGAATGCCGAGGTGACCACTTTCGCGAACAGCACCCTCACATTCCCTGCACTGCACTACAACCCCGGCAACCACCAATGGGGCTTCTTCCTATGCAACAAGTTGAGCGAGTTGGACAGTCCGGGTGAGTGGTACTACGATGCAGCGGCCGGGGTGCTCTACCTCTGGGCACCGAACAATGCCGACCCCAACACCCTGTCCGTTCGGGCCTCGGTGCATGAATACGGTGTGAACACGGCTTGGCAGAAGCAGTATATCACTATTCAAGATCTGGCCTTTCGCGACCAACAACACGCCGGCATCTACTTCAACAGTGGCTCGAACATGACCGTGACCGGCTGCACCTTCGAGTGGACCTATTACGGCATTCGGAGTTATGGCAGCCATGGCACCTACACGGGCAACACGTTGCGCCATACTTATGCGACCAGCATGACCATCAGTGATGACTACAGCACGGTGGCCAACAACGTGATCGAGGACATCGCGCTCATTCCCGGGCTTGGCGAAAGCTTCTGGGGCTATTACGGCCTGCATGTTTCGGGTGCATCCAACGTTGTGCGTGGCAACCGGATCTCGCGCACCGGCAACAGTGGTCTCTTCCTAGGTGGAAGTCCGTTGGTGGAAAAGAACATCATTAGCGATGTGCTGTTGACCGTGAACGACGGTGGCGGCATTTATTGGGACAGTGCTACCGGCGCGACCATTCAGGACAACATCATTTCCAACGTTGGGGGTAACATGGAGAGTGTTGCTTCCGACTTTGCCATCAATACACCGTTGGGGCACGGCATCTATTTCGGGAATTCGGTGATCCAGAACATCATGGTTCGCCGCAATACCGTCTCGAACTGTAGCAGTGCGGGCATCCATGTGGACCACACCATGGTCTCCAACGGGATCGAAGTGCGCGACAACGTCCTGTATGGCAACGACATCCAATTGAGCATCACCGATCAATCCAATGTGAACGGTCCCGGTGCGACACCGCCCTATTTCATGGCGAACTTCAACGATGCGTACACCGGCAATACGCTGTACTGCACTACGGAAAGCCAACGGTGCATGCAGCAATACCATACCCACGGCACCAGCTTGGTGGACTTCGGAACCTTCACGAACAACCGCCTATTCAACCCCTACAATGAACTCAGTATCCGCATCATCAACTCACAGGCCAGTTATGTGAAATTCTTCACGCTGGAACGATGGAGTGCGGAACGCAACGAGGAGAGCGGCAGTACGCGCAGCCCATTCCGCCAGAACAGCAAGGAAGTGACCCAACGCACATCTGCGAACATGGCACCCAATGGCACATTCGATTACAACACGAGTGGCTGGTCCGGTTGGCCGACCGAAGGCCAGATCAGCCACCAGACCAATGTGTTGGACAACGGTGCCCTGAAGGTGGTGTACGGTGCGAACAGCGGATCACCCGAATTCTACCTGCGCACCACCAATACGATGGACGTGGTGAACGGATCCTGGTACGAGTTGAAGTTCAGTATCCAGAGCAATGCCCATGGTACGGTCCGCGCGGATGTCAAAGCGGGATCCCAAGCAGGAA
Organism: Flavobacteriales bacterium; assembly: GCA_016710015.1. Lineage (GTDB taxonomy): Bacteria > Bacteroidota > Bacteroidia > Flavobacteriales_F > PHOS-HE28 > PHOS-HE28. Next base: position 181,119 of record JADJLR010000009.1, on the reverse strand, counting down.
CACCGTATTCCATCCACAGCCGAACCATTCCGTTCGATACCCAACGACGGGACATGACGATCGTATTCCAAAGCAACCTCTCGGAGCCTGCGCTGTTCATCCTTGCGAACCACTTCTCGGAAAGCACCTACTGGATCGACAATGTGGAATTGTATAAAGTGAATGTGCAGACGATAGATCCCCAGACCCGCCATGTGCTGCACACGAACCCGACGGGAGCAGCTGTGGAAGTGCCGTTGACAGGCTGCTGGCGAGATGTGTCCGGCACACTGCATTCGGGTTCGATCACCCTACCAGCTTTCGGATCGACGGTACTTGCCTTGGACGAAGAAAGTCTGTGCGGCCTGACGACTGAAGTGGAGGATCTGCCTAGCGCTCCGATCTCCGTGATCTACCCTAACCCGGCACAACCCGGCACTGCTCTATTCCTTGGGGAAGCCGTACGCACGGATGCCTCGATGGAGGTTCTGGATGCCAGCGGAAGAATGATCCAACAGGGTTGGATGCGCACCGGTGAGTCGCAGGTCCCGCTCACGGAGGAATTACGCAGCGGGCACTATCTCATTCTGCTTCGGCAGGCTGGTCAGGTGCAGCATCATCGGATCGTGGTGCAGTAAGTTCCGGCACATCCATCACGTCTCCGTTGAACGAACGGGTAGGTCGCGTGATGTACTTCGGATCCATCACCACCATCGCCATCAGACAGAAGATGAAGCCGTTGCCAAAATCATTCCCGTAGCAGATGATATCGATCTGTAGGATGAAGAGCATGTAGATGATCGCTGCGAACAACGGTGCCTCCTGGGTGCCTTTCATGAACCGATCGCGGTAGAACTTGAAGAGGTGCCACATCACGAACAGGAACAGGCCATAGCCTACAATGCCTTGCGTGACGAGTGTTTGCATGAAGGTACTGTGGGTGTGTACCAGGTAGGAATAGCGCACATTGAAGACTTCCGCGATGTGGTCCCAACCCTTCAAGTAGATCTGACCTTGGTACCCCTTGCCAAACAGGATGTCGCTCCGGTCATGCTCCAACCAGTTCCAACCCACGTCCCAGACAGTCGTACGATTGTTGAAGGTGGTGACGTCCGCTTTGTTCACACGAGATACGATGGCCACCATGAATGGCAAGGTCAGGACCCAATACACAAGCAGGGCGAAATTGGTCAGCAGCGGCATAGTGAATAGCGAGAGTGGGAAAGCGATCCGCGCCCTGCCGATCATTCGGAAGAAGAACAATCCCGATAGGATCAGGAAAGTCATGAAGGACAGGCGACTGTTCACGCTGAGCATGAGTGCCATATTCAACATATAGAACGCGAACAGCACCATGAAGGCCCTGGGCTTCTTCGCGAAGTCCTTCATGTAGAACATGAGGATCAAATTCGTCATGGCCAACAGGTGGGCCGATGAATAGATCCCCAGCATGAATGGCAGGTTGATCCGCCCCTCGATATTGTGCAACACGTTGCTAATGCCCGCCGCAACACCCAGCACATTGAGCAGGATCAAAGTGGCCATCCCTTTCAACACCAACTTGGCGAAATCGAAATCTTCCGCATCGCGATTCCGGATGTGTACAATGATGGAACCATGGAACGGAGCCAAGAAGAGGATGGAATAGGCGACCGTGTTCGCAACACTTGCTCCCGGAAAGTGTTCGCTCAAGGCCTTCCACATCGCAGCCACGAGCGAAAGCAGGAACAACAGTGCTATCCAATACAGCCGACCGACCATGACCCGCACCTTCCTTCCCCGGATCAGGTCATAGACATGGAGGAAGATGATCCCAAGGAATGGAATGACAGCGATCACACTTCCCTGTGAGATGCTCGTTTTGTACCCCATGTACATGCCGATCCCATAGAATGGGAAGGACAGTACGAAGAGGAAGTTGATCAACTTCCGTTTGGAGATCTCCACCGTTTTGCGAAGCTTGAGTACTTGGCAAAGATGCGTTCTTCCGCCATGCGTTCGACCCCTGAACGAGTGGCTTACGAACCGATCCGCCGCAGGATCTTGGACACGTATGGTGTGATCGCCGCATCCACCCGAGTGGGGATCAACGACTTCACCGCCGTCCGGAAGCGCCTAAAGAAGTTCGGGCGCACGAATTTGTTGAAGTAACTCAGGTCGCGGGAAGCGTCAACGACGACCTCATCTGGATGCACCAGTTCGAATGGACGATCATAGGCGTTGTCCACATCGCGACGGTCAGTGGCTTGTAGGGTGTTGGTGCCGGCATCACTGAAGCCGATGTTGCGAACGAGGTTGTATTCGGGAATAACAGTGAGGCCCTTGTTCAGGATCCGGGCGAAGTCGTTCTGAAAAGCCCAGGTCGTCGGTATTCGGCCATCCCAGGTGGCTTCGAAGATGAAATCCGCTTCGGATCGTTCGGCTCGGCTCAAGAAGAATTCATTCCAGGTCGGCGTATTCCGAACGGATGGCCACGCCTTCATGGCCACATCGTACAGGACCCAAGACCGGCGCCAACCAGCCCACCCCCACGGTGCGCCATACCCGTGTTCCGAGAAGTAGTACGATGCCTCCGGTTTCGGATTCGGGTCTGCCATCAAGTTGGATCCCAAGATCCACCATATGCGCTCATTCTCCCTGTAATGCTTCAACAACGCTTGGCAGAACGGGAAGAAGCTTGGCACGGGCGCAGTGTCATCTTCCAGTACGATACCTTCTGGTTCATGCTCGAAGAACCAATCCAAGTTGGCGACCATTGCCTTCTTAAGGCCCATGTTCTTCGGATGGAACAACCGATGCACGTCACACGGCCAATCCACCAATTCCACCAGACCGCGAACGCGATCGGTTTGAAGACGTTCCTTTTCGGTCCGAGGTCCATCACAAGCGAAATACAACTTGGTCGGCTTCGCCGACCGCACAGCCTCGAAGACCTTCAAGGTGGTATCGTAACGGCTGAAGGCGTTGATCAGGACCGGTGTGTTCAATGCTTCGTTCGAGATCATCAGCAAAAATGCGTAATGGGCCGCCCAGCTTCAAATTTCACCTCACGGTCCTGATCTTCCAGAAAGTGAAAATACCCTCTGTCAACATCTTGAAGTTCACACGCGTACGTGCGGTGGTCAGGTCCATTAGATAGACACTCACAAAGAACGATACCAAGGTGGCCCAAATAGCACCGTTGGAACCCATGGTCGGAATGAGGAACCAATTCAGTCCGATGTTCACCGATGCACCCACCACCGCAGCGACCAGCGAGAACCGGAATAGTCCTTCGTTGACGATGAAGCTACCCTTGGCGACCCCCATGTAGGAGAACACCAACCGAACCGCAAAGAGGGCCAGAAGATGCCCCGCCATCCGAAATTCCGGGCCGTACAACCACACCACGAGCGGTTCCGCGATAAAGTAAAGCGGCAGCGAAGTCACCAGATACAGCAGGAACATGAGCCGGTACTGGTTGGTGATGCGCTGCCGGTAGAGGTCGATGTCCTGCACCCGTGCTCGTGCTATGGCCGGACCCAATGAGAGCTGGATGATGACGGGAAGAAAGGCGATGGCTTCGATCATCTTCACCGCGACCGAATACTGACCGACCTCGGCATTTGCCGCTTTCTCCCCTAAGCTGCTTCGTAGGAGATCGAAGATCATCACCTGGTCGATCTTCAACTGGGCTTGCAACGCGAATGCGTATACCAACATGGGCCACGATTGGACCAAGAGGTACTTGAACATGCGCAAGCTCGGACGCCACTTGCGTAGATGGTGCTTGTTGAGCCGATATGCGATCGTGAAAAGCACGGTCGAAATGAGACAATCGAAAACATACGCGCCAGCGAACCAGAGGATGGGTGCGTGCTGGTACACCAATAACAACTTGAAGCCGGAACTCACCAACGTCGCTGCGACACCGACCTTCGCCGATATCCGACCCTTTACTTGGGAGATGAAGAACAACTCGATCAACGTGCCCCACCTGAACAACTCGCCTGCGGCGGTGATCATGAGTAGGAGTAGCATCAGGGTGTCCAGCCCCTTCAGCAAGCCGTAGCTCAATACCACGATATTGAGTACAACTGCACCGGTAACGTTCATCGCGAACCCAGTGCCGAGCAATTCATTCCGTCGTTCGGGATGACGTACGAGGTCCCTCGAGATCACCTCATTGGTTCCCATGGCAACGAAGACGGCTCCGATACTCACGATGGCCATGGCATAGTTCAGCTGGCCCAAGCGCTCGGCACCCAAATACCGACTCACAACGATGGTCGTACCAAGGATCAACGCTAAACGCAGGATCCGCTCGACGAAAAGCCAAGAGAAATTCTTGAAGTATTTCTGAAACCCTTCGGAACGAAACATGCGCCCCTGCTACTACTTCGTATAGTAGCTGTAACCATCGCCGTTCCTGCTCTTCACATCATTGAGGAGCAGGTCCACGTTGCGCATCTTCTTCTCCGCCACCATGTCATTGATCATGTGCAAAGCGCTCCGCTCGGTCTTGCCTTCACGCACCACATACAGGGTGATGTCCACGGACCGCATCAGGAGTACGTACTCGCTTACCAAGCCCAATGGCGAAGCATCTATGATGATCTGATCGTAGCGGCCACGCAGGGTTTCGATCAATTGCGCCATTCGTGGACTTTCGGCCAGATCCAGCGGGTTGGGTGGGATGGGTCCCGCACCGATCACGTCCATATCCGGGATATCGGTGGGCTGGATCAGGGCATCGATCGTCGCCTCGCCGATCAGCCAGGTGCTAAGGCCCGGACCTTCGGGCATCTCCAACATCTTGGACACGTTCGGGCGGCGCATATCGGCATCGATGATGATGGTTCGCTTTCCGGACTGCGCCATGACCGTAGCCAAGTTCACCGCACAGAAGGTCTTGCCTTCACCACTCGAGGACGATGTGAATCCGATCACCTGACGGGCGCTATCGGCATTCAAATACTGCAAATTCACACGCGCCGTTCGGAAGGATTCAGCCAAGATCGATTTCGGTTCATCCGGCAAGATCCGACGGCGCTTACTGGCCGGCACCATGGCCAATACGGGCAACTTGCTCAATCGCTTCAACTCTTCCACATCGTCGATGCGGTCACGGATCAGGTCGCGGATCAGGATCAAGCCGATCGGGATCAACAGGCCTAGGAAAAGTGCACCACCCAGAACCTTCGCCTTGGCGGGGGAAACATGTTTCAACCCCTTCATGCGGGCTTGGTCCACGATGGATTTATCGATCTGGTCGCTGGCGATGGCGATGCCTGCTTCCGCTCGCTTCTCCATCAGGTAGTTGTACAGGTTATCGCTCAACTTGAACTTCCGTTCGATATTCACCAATTGTCGCTCTTGTTCCGGTAGCTGGCTATACTGGTAATTCGTTCGGCTCAGGCGTCCATTCACTTCGACCAAACTGATCTCAGCCTGCTCCACTAAACTTTCTGCTGTTTGGGCCAGTGAAGCCGTCAGATTCTTGATCTTGCGTTCCATGGCGATCACCGTGGGATTGCTGCGTGCCCCGGTGCTCAAGTTCAATGCTGCCAGATCGGCTGAGAGCCTGGTGATCTCGATCACCAAGTTGTTCAATACCGGATCATCGATCCCGGAAGAGGATGGTGCTGGAACGTTCCGCAGATCAGAGGAGGATCGGATCTTGTCCAATACCGTGGCGCAATAATTCCGGCGGCGGAGGATGATGGACCGCTCATCTTCCAATCGACTCCGTTCTTCGAAGAGCGCTTCCGAGCTATTCGATGCACTCATCATACCACCACTGGATCCACGGAAATTCTCCATGGAACTCTCCACTTTCTGCAACGAATCGGATACCGTTCCGATCTGCTTATCGATGAACTCAATGGTGTTGACCCCCTTTCGCTGTTGTTTGTCCAGTTCGAATTCGATGTAGGTCTCCATCAGCTTGTTCAGGAAGTCCACACCCTTATTCACGACTTCCACTTGAAGTGAGAGATAGACCACGTTGCTCTTATCGCTCAATTCCACCGCTGCGGTACTGTTGCGGTAACTCGTTACCAGATCCTGAAGACTGTTGAGCACGAAGTAGTAGTCCGACTTCGGGTCGTAGGTGCGGTCCTCCGGGAAGTTGATCCGAAAGCTCATGTGGTCGCCAATGAACATTGAATCCATCGGGACGGTCTGGTCCAACTCGTAGGTCGGCAACAACTCCGGCAGCACTTCTTGGGTGGCCACGTTGTACAGCCGAACATTCTTGCCTTTGGAGTACACGCGGTAGGTACGCGATGCTGTATCCACGGAAACATGGATGGGCAGATCGATCACTTGAACAGCGACGCTATCCAACCGGATGAAGAAAGGCGGATACGTGTAGTGCTCTTGGGTCTTGAAATACTTGGTCTCGAAGTACGTGATGCCGAAGCCCAACCGTTGCAAAGTGCTGGTCATGATCCGGTTGGAAGTGAGCACGGTGATCTTGTCCTCGAGTTCCGTACTGTTGCTGAGATAGGATGTACCCTTGATGAATTCCGAATTATCCCCAAACCCGCTGCGCTTCTTCTCCCCAAGCAAGAGCACCGATTGCACTTCGTACTTCTTCGGGGTGGTCTTGAGGTAGAACAACGCAGCACCCACGCACATTGGAACGGTCAACAAGAACAGCCACCATTTGGCCCGGATCTTCCGAAACACGGACCGGAGGTCGATGGTATCCGAGGTTGCACTCATTACTTGGTACTGTTGATCACCAACATGGCCACCGTAATTGCGCTAAGCAGAACACCGAGCAATTCAAGGTTCATGCGCGCCGGACGAGCCTTTAGTGCCGGCACATAAACGATATCGTTGGGCAGCAAGTAGTAGTACTCCGAACTGAGGACCTTGGTGTCAGAGAGATCCACGTAAAGTGCTTGCACACCACGCTCACTTTGCCGCAACAAGGTCACATGTGATTTATCCGCGAATTCGGCGGGGCCACCGGCCAAGGCCAACGCATCGAGTATGGTGATCTGGTTGTTGTACACTTGGAAGGCTCCGGCACGTTCCACTTGCCCTAGGACACTCAGACGCCAGTTCACCATCTTCAGGATCACCGTGGCATTTGTGAAGAACTCATTGATCTTGCGCTGCACCAATTCCTGTGCTTCACCAACGGTCAGACCTTGGACCTTGATCTTCCCCACGGTGGGGAGTTGTACCTGCCCGTTCTTGTCCACTGAGAATCCATTGACGAACATGGCTGCATCCGTGAGCATGGAACCATTGGACTGGCTCTCGATGTTGAAGAACCGGCTTGTCGCATCGTCCAAACCCATCACCCGGATGGACAGAACGTCGTTCACCTGCACCCGGTATTCGAACTTCCTGTTCTCGAACAATTTGCTCGACCCGTTGCTCAAGGAGTTGTCGTTGAGGTAGTTGATACTCTTTCGTCCGATGCAACCGCTAAGCAGCATGACCATCAGACCAACACCTAAGATCCCTACTTGTCGAATTCCCATCCACTCGTGTTTTGTTTTCTGCAGTACCCTTGACGACCGGCACCGTTCAAGGCCACAACAAGCGTACGCGATCGTTACTTAACCCCTGAAGGACCAAGGCCAAAGATACGTGGGCACCCTTGCCACGGTTACATTGAATGAAAAAGGCACCGATGATCAGATGAACTGCCTTCCACAGCGGGCCACAAACTCGTGTTCAGATCACCAACCCTTTCAAGGATCGGGGCGGCTTTGAATTCCCCGGAGGGCCGGAAATGAGCGAACCTCGGCAAAAGCCGAGGTTCGCTCGTGGTAGCCCGTAGGGGAATCGAACCCCTGTTTCATCCGTGAAAGGACGCGTCCTAACCCCTAGACGAACGGGCCACGATCTCAAACACCTTTGTGACTTTTTCGCAAAGGGATCGCAAATGTAACCAGTTGAACGGAATTCCAACAACCCTAGCTTGGTGTCCTCCCCTATCGGCATGGAACCGGAACCCCAATCGCTTGCCCGTGGAGAGTTGCATGTTGGCATTCAATTCATTCATCTCACTCACCGTCACTTGATTCACTTGGTCGTATGGCGGAGCCAACAGATCGAAGTTGATCACGTACAAGATGATCGCGTGTAAGATCTCCTTCAAGACCGCTGGTGTCATCTCATTACCGGCCAGATCATTATACAAGAAACCGAGCTGCCGTTTGCCCTGGACCATGAAATGGCCATCCTTGTTCAGGAAAAGACGCGCCACCAAATACCCGAGATCGCGCTCCCGATTGAATTTGAATGAGTCGCTCAAGAAATTGTAGACGTTGATCACCCCAAAGTAACCGCGAGCCTCATCGTCCTCCAAGTAGCTGGTTCTCCAAAGGCTATGGCTCTGATCCAACTGGAACACGTTGGTGTGCATGTGGAAGATGAGGGCATCCCCAGCCACCTTCAATTCACAGGCCATGGCACCTTTGTCCGTGAAGGCGATGGACAACCGCTGATCCTGCTTGGTGACCTCCTGTTCGAGGTCCACAGCGATCTCCTGGAGGCTCACTTTCAACAGTTCGAACAACTCGACCGTCGCCTTGGAAACATCCTGCTTCATGGCGGATCTACTGCGCATCGCCCCGATGATCAGGTCGCGCGTGCCCGGTGTTCTCTCCTTCTTCCATCAGTATGCTCGTGCGAATAGGACTCGGCGTGCGCTCGGCGCTCCGGTCACCATGCATTTCCCGGAGGTCATGCCTCCTTCCAACGGAATGCAACGAATGGTCGCCTTGGTCTCCTTCTTCACGCGCTCTTCGGTCTCTGCCGTACCGTCCCAATGGGCATGTATGAAGCCTCCTTCTTCGATGGCCACTTTGAACTCCTCGTACGAATCCACAGAGCGGGTGTACCCTTCACGCAATGCCAAGGCTTTCGGAAGAGGTTGCTTTGGATGGCTTGAGCAAGTGCTCCACCTTCTCCGCTAGGTCGATCACCTGCATCACTTGTTTTTCCATGGTATCGCGACGTGCGACCTCCACCGTACCGTTCTCCATGTCCTGCGGACCAATGGCGATCCGGACCGGATAGCCCTTGAATTCGTACTCGGCGAATTTCCATCCGGGTTTCTTCGTGTCGTCGTCATCGAATTTCACCGTGATGCCCTTTGCGCGCATTGCAGCCAGCGCAGGAGCGAAGTAGTCCTTGACCGCTTCCATTTGCTCGGCATTCTTCGCGATGGGAACAACAGCCACCTGCGTGGGTGCCAGTTTCGGCGGCAGGACCAAGCCGTTATCATCGCTGTGGGTCACGATCAACGCGCCCACCAAGCGTGTGCTCACGCCCCAACTCGTGGCCCAAACATGTTCTTGTTGGTTCTCCTTGTTGGCGAACACCACGTCGAATGCCTTCGCGAAGTTCTGGCCGAGGAAGTGACTTGTTCCAGCTTGTAGGGCCTTGCCATCCTGCATCATGGCCTCGATGCAATAGGTATCCTCCGCACCGGCGAATCGCTCGCTGGCCGTTTTCACACCACGGATGACCGGAATGGCGAGATACTCCTCAGCGAAAGTGGTGTAGACCTGCAACATGCGCTCGGTCTCTTCCACCGCTTCTTCCCGGGTAGCGTGGGCGGTGTGACCTTCCTGCCAAAGGAATTCGGCCGTACGCAGAAAAAGGCGCGTTCGCATTTCCCAACGGACCACATTGGCCCATTGGTTGATCAACAGCGGTAAGTCGCGGTAGCTCTTCACCCAACCGCGGTAGGTGTTCCAGATGATGGTCTCGCTCGTGGGGCGAATAATGAGTTCTTCTTCCAATTTAGCGGTCGGGTCGACGACCACACCGTGTACAGGATCACTTTTAGGCGGTAGTGTGTGACCACGGCACATTCCTTCGCGAAGCCTTCCACATGGCTGGCCTCCTTGGCGAGATAGCTTTTGGGAATGAAGAGTGGGAAGTATGCATTCACGTGGCCGGTGGCCTTGAACATACCGTCCAATGCGGATTGCATCTTCTCCCAGATCGCATAACCGTGCGGCTTCGATCACCATGCACCCACGTACATCGCTATGCTCGGCGAGGTCCGCTTTCAGGACCAGATCATTGTACCATTGGGCGTAGTCGTCCGCCCGTTTCGTCAGTTTGTCGGCCATGCCCCCTTCTGTGGTATTATTTTTGTTCTGATACTGAGGCGGCTAAAGTACATCACGGCCCCACGCATCACCCGATCACGCAAACCCGGAGACCCATGAAAAACGCGCAGATCCCCCTCCTTCTGTCGGCAGTGAGCCTGTTGGCTTCTTGCGATCTTTGGCCCCTACGGCAAGTGTACGGGACGATGTGTATTACATGCCCTCGGAGGCTCCGGTCACAGTGTCGCTGTACGATACGCCCGCCGCTGATCCGGCACCGACCACGGACGATTATTACGACGCGAACACCTCCCAACAACTGGGCGCGGATAAGAGTTATTACGACATGACCTACAACGACCCGTACTACTACAACTACGGTCGATTCGGATTTGGAACACAGATGAATGGCTGGCAAAGTGGCTGGAGTGGTGCCGGTTGGGGCATGGGCATGGGCTGGGGGAATTCGGGCTGGGGTTCGAATGCTGGATGGGGCTACGGGATGGGCTCGCTTTGGATGAACCCGTACGGGTATGGCTCTAGCTATGGGTATGGATACGGCGGTTACAATGGCTGGAATTCCCCGTGGGGAATGAACTGTGGCGGGATGTACAACCCGTACGGCTACGGTTCGATGGGCTACGGTTACGGGGGCTACCAAAGCCCCTATGGCAATTGTTACAACTGCTACTCCCCGCTGGTCACAGGAGACACCTGGAACGGCACGACCGTGGGGCACCGGCCGAGTATGGGCACCGTACAAGGTGCGCGGACACCCGGTTCCATCCAACGGTTACCGCCCCGCAATACGGTTGGATTAGCTCCTTTGCCCAATTACCGCGTGAATGGTCAGCGTTCTACGACTCAAGACCGCTACCGAACACAACCCATCACCCCAGGGACCGACCGGACCAGGACCACTCCCAACCGCTCCCCGAACGAGCGAACCAGAACGGCACCAAGCCCTAGCCGTAGTGCGCCACAGCGCACCATCGACGGTGGACGCACGAGTCCTTCGCCGAATACCGGTGGCGGTGGTGGAGGCGGAACCCGCACCAGTCCTAGTCGCCGCTGATGGGGCGATGCGCTTCTTGCTCCGCACTCTGGTGCGATGCGATCATTGGGACTGTGCCTTTTTGCGTTGAACGTTTCTGCGCAGAATGAAACGGATGCTCTGCGTTTGAGTTCCATCAGCCCGGGAGGTACCGCACGTAGTATCGGCTTGGCCAATGCTTTTGGTGCGCTCGGAGCAGACGGTGTTTCCATCGCCATCAACCCAGCAGGTATGGGCCTATTCAGGACCAGCGAGATCTCGCTGACACCTGGTTTTGATGTGAACAATGTGCGCACCAATTACTATGGCACATCGGCCAGCAACAGCATGGCACGTTTCTACTTGGGAAATTTCACCCTCGTCCTGAATTCGCCGAACGCCAAGGATAACGACTGGCGCAGCAGCACCTTCGGACTGGTCTACGACCGACAAGCCACACACCATTGGAGTAGGCAGGCCACGGCTTCGGATCCAGACTTCCATTTTGGATGATTTCGCTTGGCAGGCGGAGGGTAAGCTTCCGGATGAACTCTACGGTTCCTGCCATTCACCAGTGCATTGGCTTGGGAAACCTACGGTCTCGATCCCTATGACCCTTCGGATAGTTTAGGAGGAGCTATGTGCCAGCATTGCCCATAGGTGGCCTCGTGGACCAAACGCACACGTCGAATCGCACGGCGCGACCAGCAACACCTCCTTCTTCTACAGCGGCAACTACATGGACCGATTCTATTTCGGGGTCTCGTTGGGGATCATCGGTTTCCGCTACAACGAGGTTTCAACGCATGCGGAAGCGGTGCCGGATGATTCCACCGACCTGAAGGACCTGAGCTACCGGCAGGAATTGAAGATCACTGGGAACGGGCTGGACCTCAAGGCCGGTTTCATTGTGCGCATCACCGACCGATTCCGTACCGGCCTCGCCATTCATGGCCCCATGTGGACGCAACTGAACGACTTGTACTCCACGGACATGCGAACAACATTCCGCACACCTTCTGCTACGGATGGCCAGACGAACTATTCCTCGGTATCGCCGGAGAACGTTTTCGCTTACCGGTTGAATAGTCCATGGAAGGTGGTGGCCAGCGCGGCCTACATTGCTGGAAAGCACGGTCTGGTAAGCGTGGACTATGAGTACATCGACCACCGCAACGCACGGTTCCGGCCAAGCAACAAGTTGGTGGACAACTACGATTTCGCAACGGAGAATCTGGCGATCAACAACTCCTTTCGCGCGGTACATGCCGTGCGGGCCGGAACAGAGTGGCGAAGCGGGAATTGGTACTTCCGCATGGGCTGGGGCATGGTTCCTGATGCGTATAAGAAGGATGACCCACGCCACGGTTCGGCAGAACGCATCTATGCAGGCGGCCTCGGATTCCGGAACGAGCACCTTGGCGTGGACCTCGGGATGAACTACACGCAGCGCACCACCAACTACTTCCAATACGATCCGGCCTTGGTGGACGTGACCCAAGAGAAACGCTCCACGGTCCGGACCTTGGTCACGGTGAGTTTGCGACCGTAGAGCCTGTTCAGGATGCGAGATCGCATTGGTCCGAAACGCCGTTCAACCCTAGGCATCACTACCTTTTTTCGCAAGTTCCGTTCGGCGACTTCGACCCGAGATCCGCAGATGTGTACGAACATGCTCTTCACGGCACGAAACTCCTGGACCGAAAAAAGAAGGGACGACCTCGTTCTGAGACCGCCCCGTCGTACTTCACGCTGTAGGATCACTTACCGCCCGTCACGCGCTCCACCACATAGTCATCCACGAGGATGCGCCCGCAGTGTTCGCAAACGATGACCTTCTTGTGGCTGCTGATATCCAATTGACGCTGGGGAGGAATGCTGTTGAAGCATCCACCGCAGGAACCGCGCTCCACTGGAACGACACCTAGGCCGTTGCGCGCATTGCTCCGGATACGGTGGTAGGCACTCAACAAACGCGCCTCGATGTGCTTGGAAGCCGTATCACTCTTCTTGGCCAGATCCTTTTCCTCCTTCTCCGTTTCGGCCACGATCGCGTCAAGTTCCTTGCGCTTAACGTCCAGATCCTTCTTCCGTTCGTCGTGGCGTGTCTTGCTCTCCTCAACGATCGCTTTCTTGGTCTCGATCTGGGCCTTTGCCTCTTTGATGCGCTTCTCCGCGAGTTGGATCTCCAAGTTCTGGAACTCCACCTCCTTGGTCAAGGAATCATATTCCCGATTGTTGCGCACTTTGGCTTGCTGGCCTTCGTACTTCTTGATCTGGGCCTTGGCATCCTTGATCAGGTTGTTCTTCTCACTGACCTGCACCTCCATTTCGCCCAACTCGTCCTGAAGCTTCTTCAGTCGGGTATCCAGCCCTTCTACTTCATCTTCCAGGTCCTGCACCTCCAAAGGCAATTCACCTCGTTGAATGCGGATCTTATCGACCTGCGAGTCGATGTACTGCAAACGGTACAGTTCCACGAGCTTCTCAGCGACGGTGATATCGGATTTCGATGCCGCCTTCGTCTTGCCATTGTCCGATGCGGACTTGGCCGCTTTCTCTTTCGCCGGAGCCTTCACGTCGCTCTTCGCCATGGGTCAAAAATGGTATATGGGGTCCGTGACGATTTCCGTCAAACGGACGGCAAAGGTAGGGAAAAGTTCCCCTAACCGACGCTGGATCAGGTGCATGGTGTATTGTTCGCTCCCATAGTGCCCGATATCCGCCAAAAGCAGCTTCCCTTCGGCATCGAAGAATTCGTGGTACTTCACGTCGCCCGTGATGTACGCATCCGCGTCAGCGGCCTTGGCTTTGGCTAGGAGGAATGCCCCGGAACCACCGCACAGTGCAACCCTCCGGATGGGCCTGCCCAACAAGCGGGTATGCCGTACCACATGCAGTCCGAACACTTCTTTCAGCTTGGCAAGGAAGTCCTTCTCTTCCAATGGATCATCCCACTCACCAAGCAGCCCGCTCCCTACGCCTTGATGCTCGTTCAGCAGGGGAACCAGGTCGAAGGCCACCTCCTCATACGGATGCGCCTCCTTGATCGCGGAGAGAATGGCGCGTTCTGCGAAGGCATGAACGATGAATTCGAGTTTCATCTCGACCGCTGTTTCCCGGACCCCTTTGGTTCCAGAGTACGGAGAAGCGCCGTTCCCGGGACGAAAGCTGCCCTCCCCTTCCGAGGTGAATCCGCATTCGTCGTAGTTCCCGATCCGGCCAGCACCTGCCTGAAATGCAGCCTCGCGAACCACTTCTGCATGGTCCACCGGAACGAAAACGATCAGTTTATAGAGTTGTCCGGGTTTGGGCACTAGGACCTGAATGGGTCGCAGGCCAAGTCGTGATGCGATCTCGCCATTCACCCCATCGACCACATTGTCCAAGTTCGTGTGGATGGCATATAACGCCACGCCGTGCTTGATGGCCGCGAGGATCGTTCGCTCTACTTGACCCCGCGCCACCAAGCTCTTCAGCCCCCGAAAGATGACCGGGTGATGGCTGATGATGAGTTGGCAGCCCTTCTTTGCCGCCTCTTCCACCACGGCTTCCGTGCAATCCAAACAAACCAAAGCCGATGTAACCTCGGTTTCCGGATCGCCGACCTGAAGGCCGACGTTGTCATAATCCTCTTGCAGGGAACGGGGTGCCCACGCTTCGAGGGCCTCGGTCAATTCTTTGATGCGCATCTTTCGCCTTGAATGAACGTTCCCACAAAGAACGCGATGCTGCTCCGAAGGATCCTCCTATGGCCGTTTACGCTCCTCTATGGCTTCGCCTTGGTGGTGCGGCACGCTTTGTATGACGCGGCTTTCCTGAAACGCACGCGACCTTCTGTACCCACCATCGCCATTGGCAACCTCGCGTTGGGTGGCACAGGCAAAACACCCATGCTGGAGGCTATTCTTCGGATCCTCGCCGAGATTTCACCAGTAGCTACACTGAGCAGGGGATACGGACGAACAGGAAATGACATCCATGAAGTGCATGTGGAAGACCTTGCTTTGCAAAGCGGTGACGAACCGGTGCAGATCAAGCGCAAATTCCCTTTGGTACGGGTATTCGTAGGCGCAGACCGTGTGAGGGCGATCGATCGGATCCAACGGGAGGTTCCTGATGCGAAGGTCGTGGTCCTCGATGATGCGTTTCAACACCGGAGGCTCGATGCCGGGTTGAACATCCTGCTGACCACGTGGAAGCACCCCTATTGTGATGATGCGCTACTGCCTACTGGGCGGCTCCGAGATCTCCGGTCGCGAGCGAAAGCTGCGGAAGTTGTTGTTGTTACGAAATGCCCTCGTACTCCATCGGCTTCTGAACAGGTGGAATGGCGTGGGCGACTTGGACTGAATGAAAGGCAGCGGTTGTTCTTTGCAGGGATCGAATATGTGCCGCTGCTCACCATGGGTCGACCCGATGGTCCCGCAGCGGATCGAGAGACGCTACAGGATCCCCGTGGAGATATTGGTGCCACGGGTGGTCCGGATGTACTGCTGTTCACGGGTATCGCCGACCCAGCACCCTTAGTGACCCATATGAAGTCCATGGCCGAAAAGCTGGAACACATCGCCTTTGCGGACCATCATGCGTTCACCCGGGCCGATCTTCAGCGCCTCGCCGATCGATACGCTAATTTCGCGGCTGGTCCGAAAATGCTGGTGACCACGGAGAAGGATGCCGCACGGCTCTCCTCCTCCATCGCCGGAAGTTCGTTGGAAGGGCTTCCGCTCGCGGTGATCGGCATGCGGACCGTTATCTTGAATGAACCTGAACGTTTCGCTGAACTGATCCATCGCCATGTTGAAACGCATCCAGCGCATCGCTGACCATTTGAAGAAGGCCACCGGGGGCTTCATGCCCGAAACGGGCATCATCCTAGGCACTGGCCTCAGCGGCTTGGGCAAGGAGATCGATGTGAAGCACGCCATCCCGTACAGCGACATCCCGGAATTCCCGGTGAGCACCGTACAAGGGCATCCGGGCAAATTGCTTTTCGGAATGCTTGGCGGTAAACCCGTGATGGCCATGCAAGGGCGCTTCCATTTCTATGAAGGGTGGACCATGGGCGAGGTGGTCCTTCCCGTGCGTGTGATGAAATACCTCGGCATCCAACGGCTCTTCGTGAGCAATGCGTGCGGCGGTGTGAACCCAGCATTCGAGACCGGTGATCTGATGATCCTGAACGATCACATCTGCCTATTTCCGAATCCGCTGATCGGCAAGAACATCGATGAACTCGGACCACGCTTTCCGGACATGAGCGAGCCATACGACCACGGTTTCATCGCCAAAGCACAGGCCATTGCAGCGAAGAACTCGATCAAGTTGCAAGTCGGAACGTATGTGGGACTCACCGGCCCCACCTTGGAAACACCCGCCGAGTACAAGTACATGCGGATCATAGGCGGTGATGCCGTGGGCATGAGCACTGTTCCCGAAGTGATCGCCGCTCGGCAAATGGGCATCCCCTGCTTTGCCATGAGCGTGATCACCGATATGGGTGTGGAAGGCCGCATTGAAAAGACCACGCATGAGATGGTGCAACAGGTCGCCGAAAAGGCCGAGCCGAAGTTGACCTTGATCATGCGTGAATTGATCGCCGCATGCTGAACAGGTTTCTACTTCTTTTCGTGATGATCGGTGTCGGTGACATCGCCGTAGCACAGGACAGTTTGAACGTGCATCACTTGTTCAACTGGCAGGACACCACGTTGCCGATCGGTGACGGCGGTTTGCAGAATAGGTACAACGAGGTGTGGGGCTATGCCGCGAACGGTCGCGAATACGCCATCATCGGCAGTACCACGGGCATGCACTTCTTCGATGTCACGGAACCAACGCTGACCGTGCAGGTGGATCATGTGCCCGGTCGTTTCGGTGGAGCAGGGCTTGTGCATCGCGACATGCGCGTGTATGCCGATCACCTTTTCGTGGTGTGCGATGAAGGTCCGAGTTCGTTGCAAGTGATGGATCTGCGCTACTTGCCGGATTCGGTACACGTGGTGTATGATGACAACACACTTCTCGCAAGAGCCCACAACATCGAGATCGATACAGTGAATGCCCGCATGTACACCTGTGGTGGCAGCAGCCAATTCAGCATCTATTCCATCGCGGACCCCGCTTCACCGGAACTGCTCATGGATTGCGAAGCGTACTTCCCGTGGTGGAGCAACGCGATCGGCTATGTACACGATTGCTTCGTGCGCGACAACATCGTGTGGTTGAACGATCAGGATGCGTTGCACGTGGTGGACTTCAACGATGTGGAGAACCCGGTGATCATCGGTGCGCTCACGAGTTACCCCGACCAGGGATACAACCACAGCGGCTGGATGAATGATGTGGGTACGCTCTACGTCATGGCTGACGAGACACACGGTTCCCCATTGAAGCTCATCGATGCCACGGACCCTTCGGATCTCAATATCATCAGCACGCTGACATCCGGTGTGGACCCTACATCCATCGCACACAATCCATTCTTCACAGGCGATCGCGTACATGTAGCCTACTACTATGATGGCTACTGGTTGTGGGATGCCAGCAACCCGGAACTACCCGAATTGTTGGGCTATTACGATACCAACTTGGCACCGAATGCGAATGGCTTCCGAGGTGCCTGGGGCGTTTACCCCTACTTACCATCCGGCAACATTCTAGTGAGCGATCTGCAAACGGGTCTGTGGGTCTTGGCGTACGATGCACCAACAGGAATCCAACCTGCATCCGGTCCACCTCCATTCCGGATCGCACCGACCCTGACCACGGGAAGTATCCGTGTGCAAACTTTCAAGGAAGAACACACGGCCTTGCCGATCGAGGTGATCAACGCAACAGGGGCGATCGTTCGATCATTCACACTGGCCGCTGTGAATTCAATGGAGTTGGACCTTTCCGACCTCGCCGATGGATCGTACCTGATCACCGTTGGGAAAGGCAGCGATCGATACACGCAACGTGTGATCAAGTCCAGCGCACGATGAGTCATTGGAGCGAGAAGTATGAACTGGTCGTTGGCTTGGAGGTACACGCCCAGTTGATCACCGCAAGCAAGGCGTACAGCAGTGATCCGAACGCATACGGCGATCACCCGAACACGAACGTGAGCGTGGTGACCTTGGGCCACCCCGGCACGTTGCCCGTGGCGAACAAGAAGGTGATCGAGCATGCCATCCGCATCGGCTTGGCCACCAACTGCACCGTAGCACCGTGGATGCACTACGCACGGAAGAATTACTTCTACCCCGATCTTCCGAAGGGCTACCAGATCACGCAGGATAAGACGCCGATCGGCACCGGTGGGTTCGTGTTGATCCCTTCCACCGATGGAGAAGTCGGAGAAGCACAACGGGACTCCGGGGCTTTGCCCGGAGTGACGATACCTCAAGAGAAACGCATCGGGATCACGCGCATCCACATGGAGGAGGATGCCGGCAAAAGCATCCACGATCTGGATCCGTTCAATACACTGGTGGACCTGAACCGAGCCGGTGTTCCGTTGGTGGAGATCGTGAGCGAACCGGATCTGCGCAGCGGTCAAGAAGCTTACGATTACTTGGTGGAGATCCGCCGTTTGGTGCGCTACCTCGACATTTGTGATGGCAATATGGAGGAGGGCAGTTTGCGGTGCGATGCCAACATCAGCCTTCGCCCGAAAGGGACCGAAGCGTTCGGGACGCGCTGCGAAGTGAAGAACATGAATAGCTTCAAGAACGTGATGCGAGCCATCGAATTCGAAGCGCAACGGCAATCGGAGATCCTGTCAAAAGGGGGTACTATCCACATGGAGACTCGGACCTTCGATGCTGGTAAGGGCACCACCATCGGAATGCGCAGCAAGGAACTCGCGCACGATTACCGGTACTTCCCGGAGCCGGATCTACAACCGATCACCGTTACGGAAGCGACCAAGGAGGCCATCCGGAAGTCCATGCCGCCGTTGCCCCGTGAGTTGCGGACGAAATACACCACTGAATTCGGATTGAGCGCTTACGATGCCGCAGTATTGACCGATGATCGCGATACGGCTTTGTACTACGAAGCCGTGATCGTACACACCAGCAACCACAAAGCAGCAGCGAATTGGGTCATGGGTGATGTGCGCGCTTGGACGAACGAACAAGGATCCACGATCCAGGAATTCCCCATTTCCGCCGAGCGCCTTGCGGGCTTGATCGAGTTGATCGACACGAACAAGGTGAGCCATTCCGTTGCTAGTCAGAAGTTGTTCCCCTTGTTGTTGGCAGACCCTACCCATTCAGCAGCTGAATTGGCGGCGAAGAACGACTTGTTGCAGAGCACCGACGAGAACCTGATCGAGACCATTGTACAGCAAGCCATGGCCAATTACCCGGACAAGGTGGTCGCCTATCGCAGCGGCAACAAAGGTCTGCTGGGACTCTTCATGGGCGAGGTGATGAAGGGAACGAAAGGAAAAGCCGATCCGAAACGCGCCAATGAAGTAGTGCGCCGCCTGTTGGACCAAAACGCATGAATCCGATGAATCGAACTCTGCTCTTTGCACTTGGATGCTTCCTGTTGGCCTGTACCGACCCGGGTGGTGGCCGCAGGATCGACCTGACCATTGATGGCGCAGGTGGCAAGACCGTGTACTTCGATCGTTTCGAGAACAACCGCCCATACCGCGTGGACTCCGTGGTCCTGGATGCCAGCGGGCAAGGATCAATGTCGATCCCCGTACTTCCGATGGACTTCTACCGCATTGCCCTGGATGGCGAGCAATTGATCGTCGCGCTGGATACCGCCGAAGGTCTTACCGTGGAAGCCAAGTCCGGACAACTCGCAACACCCTCCACCATTTCCGGATCGGTGCATACCGAAGCGCTGCATACATTCTATTCGGACGTGAGGGCATACGACGATGAGCGCGAACGCTTGCGCATTGCCATGAGCAGCGGGACGGACACTGCGGCGATCCGTTCGTTCAATGCGCTCAACGCTTCCTTCCATCAGCAATGCAAAGAATTCGTGAACGCGAATATCACCTCACCAGCAGCGCTCACTGCGGCCGGAAAGCTGAACATGCAAAAGGAACTTCCGCTGTTCAAAGCCGTGCGGGACAGCTTGCGAAAGACCATGCCACGATCCGGCTTCTTCACCATGTTCCGAGACCAGGTGGATCGGCTGGACCAGCAGGAGATCGTGATGAAAGCGCAGATGGAGGAGCAGAAACGCTTGGACAATCTGCTCCCGATCGGAAGTGAAGCTCCGGAGATCAAACAACAAACCCCGGACGGAGGTACGCTAGCATTGAGCGACCTGCGAGGCAAGGTGGTGCTGATCGATTTCTGGGCCAGTTGGTGTCGCCCTTGCCGGATCGAGAACCCGAATGTGAAACGTGTGTATGCTCGGTATGCCAAGAAAGGATTCGAGATCCTCGGTGTATCCCTGGACCGCGACCACGGCGCTTGGGTCAAGGCCATCAAGGACGATGGGCTTCCATGGAAACAGGTGAGCGATCTGGGGTATTGGAACAATGCAGCGGCGCAGGAATATGGCGCACTCAGCATTCCCTATACCGTGCTGGTGGACCGCGATGGAAAGATCCTGAACAAAGGTCTGCGCGGTGCAGAACTCGATGCGCGATTGGCCGAGTTGTTCGGCTCATGAGACCGGGCACCCTGATCGCGTTCTTGTGCAGCGCGAACACCCTGTTCGGACAAGCATACTTCCAACAACAGGTCGACCATCGGATCGATGTTCGGCTGGATGATGTGGGGCATTTCCTGCATGCGCACGAAACCTTCACGTACACGAACAACAGCACCACTGCGCTGGATACGATCTGGATCCACCTGTGGCCCAATGCGTACGGCGAGAAGCATACCGCTCTCAGCGATCAATTGGCGACCAATGGCGACTTGGACCTGCACTTCGCGACCGAGCAAGAACGCGGTTGGATCGACAGTTTGGACTTCCGGACCGATGACGTACCGCTGAGCTGGGGCATTCATTCCCAGCACATCGACATCGGGTGGATCAAGTTGCGAGCACCTCTCGCCCCTAGTGGTACCACCAGCATATCGACCCCGTTCAGGGTGAAGATCCCCGACGGAAAATTCTCGCGCCTTGGCCATACCGGACAAGCCTATTACATCACGCAGTGGTATCCGAAGCCGGCCGTGTTCGATGCCAACGGATGGCACGCCATGCCTTACCTCGGGAACGGTGAATTCTACAGCGAATTCGGAACATTCGATGTGACGATCACGCTTCCGGACAACTACACCGTGGGCGCAACGGGCAACTTGCAGAATGTCGATGAACGCGAACGCATGAATCGGTTGGCAGAGGATATCGCGCCTTCGGAGAAGAGCAACGACTTCCCAATATCCTCCGCCAAGACCAAGGTTTTGCACTACACACAGGATCGCGTTCACGACTTCGCTTGGTTCGCGGATAAGCGCTTCATCGTGCGCAAGAGCGAAGTGGCATTGCCCGCCGACGGAAAGACCGTGACCACTTGGGCGCTCTACACGCCAAAGAACGCCGAGCTATGGAGCGATGCGGTGAGCTATGTGAATGAAAGCGTGAAGTTCTACAGCCAGTGGGTGGGCGACTATCCTTACGATGCCTGCACAGCGGTGGATGGCACCATCAGTGCGGGCGGCGGCATGGAGTATCCGATGATCACTGTCATCGGGAACATGAACGACAAGATGGGTCTTGACAACGTGATCGCACACGAGGTGGGACACAACTGGTTCTACGGCATCCTCGGCAGCAACGAACGCGATCACGCATGGATGGACGAAGGCATGAACAGCTTCGTGGAGCTGCTGTACATGCGCAAGCATTTTCCGAGCGGCGGTTTCAACATCGGCGTACCGGGTTTGAAGAAACTCACGCAGCGCACCACGGATGCACATCGCTTGCAAAGTGAATTGGGCTATCGATTGAATGCCCGCCGAAACCTGGACCAGCCGCTCTCGCTCACCTCCCGCGCTTTCACCGAGACGAACTACGGGACAATGGTCTACATGAAGACCGCATTGATCATGGATCACTTGATGGCCTACCTCGGCGAGGAGATCATGGACCGGTGTTTACAGGCGTATTTCGAGGAGTGGAAGTTCAAGCATCCGCAGCCGGAGGATATGCGAGCTGTATTCGAGAGAGTGAGTGCAAAGGAACTGGGCTGGGTGTTCGATGGACTTCTAGGAACAACACGGAAGGTGGATGTGAAAGCGGCAAGCCTAAAGGGCGGCACGCTCACATTTCGTAGCACTGCCACTGGCGAATTCCCATTCCCTATTTCCGCTTGGAACGGACCAGATAGCTTGGGAACGATTTGGTCAACTGGAACTAAGTGGACACTACGGCATTCTCATCAGCACTTGGAACTTTCGAAGAATGCCCATATCACTCGAGGGTCTGTGAAGCTTCCATGGCCGAACGCCGATCGCATCGTCATCGATGCCAATAACCGCACCCTCGATATCGACCGTCGCAACAACGAGGTGCGTAGCTATGGACTCTTCAACCGGTATAAGGCTCCACGGTTCGAATGGTTGTTCGGATTCGAGCGCAACGATCGTCGTTCCGTCTACTATGCTCTGTTGCCTGCCTTCAACGGTAATGATGGTTTCCAACTGGGAGCAGCGTTACGCAATACCACATTCCCCTCCCAGCGTACCGAGTGGGTTGTGGCTCCGCTTTATGGTTTTGCCAGCGAACGTTGGGGTGGTGCAGGGCGGATCGAACACCACTTCGACCGGATGCGCAGTCGGGTGTTCCAGAACATCAACGTCGGTGTCAGTGTTCGCTCGGCTTCTGAGTTCCGGGATCATGATGCGCTCGCTTGGTACAACAAGGTGTCGCCCTACATCAACTTCGATCTCAAGCGCGACCCGCTCGCCAAGCCGTGGCAACACAACATCGGGGTGCGGGGCGTGTACTTGAACAACGGTCGTTCTTTCAAAGCCACGGACGGAAACACGTATGCCGGAAGCGCTGAGAATTACTACAGCGAATTGACCTACCGCGCAGAGGACGAACGCAAGCTGCATCGCTCCCTGATCGCATCGACCATAACGCAACATGCAGACTTCCTCCGTGCTTCTTTGGAACTGCAACAGGCCTTCGCATTGAATGATCACGGCGATGAGCTCCGTCTGCGTGCCTTTGCAGGCTCCTTCTTCTGGAAACGGAACGATCGACTGTACAACGGTCTTGCCGCTTGGGGCCTGAGCTGGGGCACCGAAGATCTGCTCAATGACCACGCCTACCTTGAACGCAATGCCCGCGATGCCTTCTTCGCCCGACAATACAACCCGCAACAAGGTGCCTTCAAGACACCCTTTTTGCAAGGCGGTAGCGATACCTGGATCGGGTCGATCAACGCCGAGCTCGACCTGCCTATTCCCTTGCCGATCGCCGTTTTCGCAAGCGCTGGTATGGTGCCGATAACGAAGGTTACGCAAGAAGGCCGCAGCACCAGCACCGCGACCTATTTCGAAGGAGGTATCGGGATCATCGCCATTCGCGATGTGCTTGAATTGTGGGTGCCATTGATCGTGAGCCAGCGGATCGCCGATGAAGAGAAATTCCTCGATCGCACCGTGACCGATCGGATACGTTTCATCTTCTCACTGCAGAAACTGGACCCGACACGAGCACTGCGAAAACTCAATCCTTAGCGCAAGTGGTCAGCGGTCAGTGCGGTCAGCAGTCAGCAACGCGTGCTCTTTCAACCGTCCGTGCGAGTTCCACTGAATATCTTCATGGCTCACCAAAACCCGATACGCAGATGGCAATTACCCGATTCGAATATTCAATTGCTTGGCAAAAGTCCATGGATATGGCAGTGGCGGTCACCGATGCCGTGGATAATTGCAAACGATTCTGTTTCGTGGATCAAGTATACCGTGCTTCCGTTTCAGTTCCGAGCAACATTGCCGAAGGATTCGAACGTCCGACAAAACCTGATCGATTGAAGTACCTCGTGATCGCCAAAGGTTCCTGTAACGAGACGCGTTCGCTCTTGATCTTCGGAAAGCGGAAACGCCTGATCAATGCGGAACAATTCGAGCAGCTTCATGGCATGGTCCAAGAGAGTGGAAAGCTCATCCATGCGGTGATGAACTCGCCATACGTCTGACCAAACTGTGCGTGCATTCACTGACAACTGACACTACTGACTGCTGACAGCTAGCTTGCATGTAATGAAGAATGACTTCTCCCCGAACAACAGCGACGATGAAAGGGACACGCATCTACTTCCTCGGTGATCTCCACCTCGGTGTTCCCGATGCGGAAAGCAGCTTGATGCGTGAAAAACGGATCGTCGCGTTCTTGGACGAAGCTGCGAAGGATGCGACGGAGATCATCCTGATGGGCGACCTGTTCGACTTTTGGTTCGAGTACAAGTACGCGGTCCCGCGTGGGTATGTGCGGTTCTTGGGCAAGCTCGCTGAACTCACGGATCGCGGTATCCCGGTCCACCTCTTCATCGGCAACCACGACATGTGGATCTTCGACTATGTGCCGAAGGAAACCGGTGTGATCGTGCATCGCGAGCCGATCGAACGCACCATCGACGGCAAACAATTCCTGATCGGACATGGCGACGGACTGGGGCCGGGCGACCACGGCTACAAGTTCATGAAGAAGATCTTCCGCAATCCGATATGCCAATGGGCCTTTGCTCGCTTGCACCCCAACTTCGGGCTGTGGCTCGGTGATTTCTGGAGCGGACGTAGTCGCAAGAAGAGCTACGCGAACGACCGTAAATGGCTGGGCGAGGACAAGGAGTGGCTGGTGCAGTATTGCAAGGAAGAGCTAACGAAAAAGCACTATGACTACATGCTCTTCGGTCACCGGCACTTACCGATCGACCTGGAAGTAGCACCCGGCGCGCGGTACATCAACCTCGGCGATTGGATCACCTATTTCACATACGCGATCTTCGACGGCACGCAGATGAACCTGATGATACGGACGAGCGATGGTGCGTTGAACGGGGATCAGCGGATAACGGGTGGACCGGCGGTTTAGTTGGTCGTTGTTCGACATTTCGGCTGGAACAACTATCCCCCCACCCTTCCAACCAGATCCACCAACCGCGAGCTATACCCGTACTCGTTGTCGTACCAACCCATCACCTTCACCATGTTACCCACCACGCTGGTGAGTTGCGAGTCGAAGATGCAGCTGTTGGGGTCACCTACGATGTCCACACTAACGATCGGGTCTTCGGTGTAGCGGAGAATGCCTTTCAGTTTTCCGTTGGCCATTTGCTTGAAGTGGGCATTTATCTCCTCTGCGGACTTCAAGTTCTTTACGCGACAAGTGATATCCGTGATCGATCCATCCGGAACAGGTACGCGAATACCACCGCCACCCAGCCGACCATCGAGCTCGGGGAAGATCCGCGTGATGGCCTTCGCTGCACCAGTTGTCGTAGGGATCATGGATACGGCTGCAGCACGCGCCCGGCGCAGATCCCGGTGGGGTGCATCGTGCAAGCGTTGGTCTCCCGTGTAGCTGTGAATGGTGGTGATGAATCCGTCCTCGATGCCGCAGAGCTCGTTGATGCCCATGATCATCGGTGCGGCGCAGTTGGTGGTACACGATGCGTTGCTGACGATCTGATCATCGGGTGAGAGCAGGTGATCGTTCACCCCAAGCACCACGGTCTTGATACCCGCATCCTTCGCAGGTGCGGACAAAACCACCTTCTTCGCACCGGCCTTCAGGTGTGCCCCTGCACTTTCACGCGTGAGGAAGTGCCCCGTGCATTCCAGCACCACATCGATCTTCAGTTCCGCCCATGGCAGTGCTGCCTGATCCTTCTCCGCATAGGCCTTCACCTTTTTCCCGCCAAGGCTCAGACTTTCCTCGTCGTAGGATACTTCGCCGGGGAACACTCCGTGAACGGAGTCGTACTTGAAAAGGTGGGCCAGCGTCTTGTTGTCCGTGAGGTCATTGACGGCGACGAGTTCGAGGTCGGAACGCTCTTGCAGTATACGAGCGGTCACACGTCCGATGCGACCGAATCCATTGATGGCTATGCGGGTCATGTTAGAAGGTAGGAATGAAGTCATCGACCCTACCGGCTCAAGGCCGGGATGACAGGGTCGACGGTACATGAGTTAAGTAGCAGATCGAAGAATGCAGAAAAGTCCCTCGGATCATAGATCGAAGAGATGCTTCTCGGCATGGTAACTACTGCGAACGAGTGGTCCGCTTTCCACGTATCGGAATCCTTTGGCCATGCCCACTTCCTTGAAGCGTGCGAAGCGGTCGGGGTGGATGAATTCGGCAACCGGAAGGTGCGCTTTGGTGGGTTGTAGGTATTGGCCGAGGGTGAGGATGTCCACACCCACACTGCGCAAGTCATCCATGCTCTCCTCCACCTCTTGGCGCTCTCCCCAGCCGAGCATGATGCCGCTCTTGGTGCGAAGACCAGCACGCTTGGAGCGCATAAGTACCTCCAAACTACGGTCGTATTTGGCTTGTATGCGCACTTGCTTTGTGAGCCTTCGTACCGTTTCCAAGTTGTGCGAAAGAATATCCGGAGCCATCTCTGTGACCACCGCTAGGTTCTCCCAATTCCTTGGAAATCGGGATCAAGGTTTCCATGGTAGTGCTGGAGTACGGCGACGGATGGCGCGAATGGTACGTGCCCAAATGTCACTGCCACCATCCTTCAGGTCATCGCGATCCACACTGGTGATGACGCAATGCTTCACCCCCATCAATTCCACGCTACGCGCCACGCGTGCCGGTTCGAAAGGATCCACTGCATCCGGCCTGCCCGTAGCGACGGAGCAGAACCCACAGCTCCGTGTACACACGTTTCCGAGGATCATGAAGGTGGCCGTACCTGCACCCCAGCACTCGCCCATGTTCGGGCAATTGCCGCTTTGGCAAATGGTGTGCAGCTTGTGCTCGCTCACGATCTCCCGCACTTTCCGGTAACTCTCTCCCGTGGGGAGTTTCACCCGGAGCCAATCCGGCTTCTTCACCCGCTCGGGTCCTTCTGCTACTGCCGTGTCGTTCATCAGGTATACTTCTTTCCGAATTGAAGCGCGAGGTAGAACTCGAAGAAGAAGCGTTTGTTCACCACGCCCTCCAATTCCGCCATGATCGGCACCACTTTCGGGTAGGCATCCATCGTGGCACCCACTTCGATCCCCTTCAAGCCGGTCACTTGCCCGGAATATTCAAAGCTGAAGGCGATCCGCCCGAAACCGCCTGGATAGAGCTTCATCTCATCCAGACCATTGAACCAAGTGGCTCTGCCGTAAATGTTCTGCACATCATGAACAGCCGGATCGTAGCGCTCCGTGACGATGTTCGCGTAGGGGATCCGGTCCGGCTTGCCGATCTGCAAATACACCGGCTTCAGTAGACCCAGCGAAGGCCCGACTCCCCAAATGAAATTCACCTCCACCCCGGAACGCCGGATCTTGTCCGTGATCTGCAACTTCTGCCCATAGGTCGGGCGCAGGATCATGAATGAATTCGCTTTACCGTAGAAGTAGCCTCGCGAATCCTCATAATAGGGATTGAAGCTTTTGATCTCCTTCGGGTGCTTCATACCCACCAGTTCCAAACCGAGCAGTCGCCGTTCGCGTGCCGTATTGTACTTGGCGTGATAGAATTGAAGTCCCCAACCGTCACCGTGGATCAGCACTCCGCCGATCAGTTCCCGTTTGTAGGGTACTCTGGACTCCTCATAGATCGTCTGTTGGGCCGAAACATGGGCCACACCTAAGACCGATAGAGGGAGTGGAAGGAGGATACGCATCCGCGCGTGGGCACACAAAGTTAGACCAATTCTTAGCTCTGATCGACCCATGGCCGGGCTGGGCTTAGAAGTGGCAAATGCGCGTGAGAGAATACGTTTGGGCCGTTGAGCCGAAGGCGAGAGGACCATTACGTATTCCGAAACGGTGTTACGTCAGTGCGACGTTACCTTTCCCCGGATCCGTTCAAGCACGGACCACCATGGATACAGCGACGGTTGAATACCTAGGCGAACTGCGCATCCGCGCCACACGTGCGCAGTGGCGACCAGTTCCTTACTGATGCTCCTTTGGACAACCAAGGAAAGGGTGAAGCCTTTTCACCAACGGACCTTCTCGCCACGGCACTGGCCAATTGCATGCTCACGTTGATGGGGATCGCTGCGAATGCCAGAGGGCTGGAACTGAAGCACCTACGCGCCCGTGTGGTGAAGCACATGGCATCTGGGCCACGGAGAGTGGAGCGTGTGGAAGTACACGTGACGATGGACGGTACCGACCTGGGTGAAGCTGAACGAACCCTGCTGGAAGCCGCAGCGAGGACCTGCCCAGTGGCGAAAAGCCTGCATCCGGACCTGGTGCAGGACATCCATTTCATTTACGGTTGAACGAACCGCTGGGAAACAAGGAAGCCCGGACCTTGGGGTCCGGTAGATCCTAATTCACGTTCGTGGGTGTTCTACGCACCCTAGCTCCACAAAGTTAACCCCCGAAACGAATGTGCCTTCAAAATGTTTCAACAGCAGGATCGTCGATCTTCGGGACCACGTATGCTTCACCCTGATAACGCACCCCGACGACCCGATATTGGTTCGAGCTGGTTGGAGCCGCTTGCCCAAGCGTTCCAAGCAGAGTCCTTCGCGCAATTGAAGACCTTTCTGCTACACGAACAGGCCTCTCAGGTCATGTTCCCGAAAGCACGTGACATTTTCGCGGCGTTCAACGCCACCCCATTCGATCGCGTTCGGGTGGTGATCCTCGGGCAGGACCCCTACCACGGACCCGGTCAGGCGCATGGCCTCTCCTTTTCCGTTCCCGCTGGCATCCCTCCACCACCCTCCTTGCAGAACATCTTCAAGGAAGTGCAACGCGACCTAGGCATCGCACCACCCAAGAATGGCGACCTCACGCCTTGGGCAGAACAAGGCGTGTTGTTGTTGAACAGCACACTCACGGTCCGTGCCAGTGCCGCAGGCTCACACCAAGGCAAGGGATGGGAACCCTTCACCGATGAAGTGATCCGTACCATTTCAGCCCACCGCTCCGGTGTGGTCTTCCTGCTTTGGGGGCGGTTCGCGCACCAGAAGGTCACACTGATCGATGCCGAGCGACATTCCGTACTGAAGGCCCCTCACCCATCTCCGCTTTCCGCGCATCGCGGGTTCTTGGGTTGTGGGCACTTCTCCAAAACGAACGAACTCCTCAGCGCGCAAGGCGGCCTGCCCATCAACTGGTCCCTCCCATGAACCCACTCGGCATCAGAACTGTCTTGTTGTTCGTTCTGGCCCTGCCCCTGCTCGGCCTAGCCCAACGACATACGGTGGTGATGCACCCCGATACTGCGGTCCCTGCGAAGTGGTTGCGACCGGTGCAAGCGGCCAATGCAGAACGTGTACAAGCTATAGTGGGTGAACGCATCGCCTTCCCCCATGGCAAAGGGTTCCTAGAAGCCACGTGCGACACCTGCTATACCAGTGGCGATTCTTCGCTGTGCCCCTTCGTGGTGGGTCGATCATACAAATGGGCGCAACTGACCACTCGCGGTGTACCGGCGGAGATCGCAAGTGAGGCCGGATTCCGCGAACGTTTGTACGCCGATGCGCCGATCGATCCGCGCCAGGTTGGCAGGTTGTTCCAAGCCCTGTTGAGGCGCAGCGAGAACAACGGTCACCCCTTTGCCAAAGTCTGGCTGGATAGCATCGTGCCGCAGCAGGATGGCCTCCGTGCTGTACTGCGCATGGAGCAAGGACGACTCGTGAAATTCGACAGTGTGGTGGTGCGCGGAAGTGCGCGGACCAACCTCCGTTTCCTCTACGCAAGCATCGGCATCCGGCCCGGCGATATGTACAATGAAGCCTTGCTCCAGTCCGTGGAGAAGCGGATCCGCGAACTCCCCTTCGTAACCCAACGTCAACGACCGTACGTGCAGTTCACACCGGAGATGAGCAAGCTGTTCCTTTTCTTGGATGCGAAGAAAGCCAGCTCCATCAACGGGATACTGGGTCTCCAGCCGGACCCCCTGACCGGAAAGGTGAATTTGACCGGCGACCTCGACCTGCGCTTGCGGAATGCCTTGAAGCGTGGCGAGGCCATCGAACTCAATTGGCGCAGGTTACAGAACGGCACACAGGATCTGAAGATCCACGGCAACCTCCCCTACGCCTTGAATACCCCCTTCGGTGTGGACGGTATGCTGAAGCTCTTCAAACGCGACACCACCTTCTTGGAATTGACCGCCCGGGCAGGCCTGGAGTATTTGATGTCGCAGGGGGACAAGGTGACCCTCTTCGTGAACAGCAAGAGCAGCGACCGGCTCGGTTCCAATACCATCGCGCAGCCCGGCTTGGCGGATGTTTCCTTGATCAGCTACGGACTCGGCCTGTTCCGCGAACGGTTCGATTACCGCTTCAACCCCCGGCGCGGACATGCGCTTCAGCTCGAAGGTTCCGCCGGTCGAAAACGCACCAGTCAAGCGGTATTCGGTCAATTGGAGGTCGCCCCGGAGATCCGCACCGTGCAGTTGGAAGTGAACGGAACGGCCACCGCCCACATCCCTTTGGCGCGGCGCAGCACCATCCGGCTTTCAGCACAAGGCGGCACCATGGTGAATGATGACCTCTACGTGAACGAACTCTACCGCATCGGTGGCCTCAAGACCTTGCGCGGCGCGGACGAGGCCTCCATCCAAGCATCCAGCTACGTGATCGGCACGCTCGAAGTTCGGATTCATCAGTTTGTTCTGAACGGCCATGTCTTACTTAGAACAATATTGGAACCGATCGATCGAATTTTGGGATCTCATGCATGTCCGTGGCATTTTCCTGAGCGTAGCCGGCATGTTGCTTCTTTCGAATGGCATGTTCGGGGGCGACCCCCTGAAGCAAGGCCTCGTTGACCTCTTGATGGAGTTCATGAATGCGCGCTATCCCGATCGGCCGCAGGCGGATGACCTGCTCTACGTTTCGGTGCAGCGGCAGCAACTCATCCACGTGAACCGGGGTCGTTCTGTGGGTATCTATCCTATTTCCACTGCCAAGGCTGGTCTGGGTGGAGATCAGGATAGCTTTCGCACGCCGACCGGGCTGCACCGCGTGAGTGAGAAGATCGGTGATGGCGTGCCTGCCTTTGGCATATTGAAGGACAGGGAATTCACGGGTGCCATGGCCGATCCAGACTTCGCCGACGTGGACAAGGATCGGATCACTTCCCGCTTACTGTGGCTGGAGGGCTTGGAACCCGGCGTGAACCAAGGCCACAACTTCGACAGTCATGAACGTTACATCTACATCCACGGTACGGCAAATGAGCGCACCATCGGAACAGCCAGCTCTATGGGCTGCGTCCG
The DNA here is from genome assembly GCA_016710015.1 of Flavobacteriales bacterium. GTDB lineage: Bacteria > Bacteroidota > Bacteroidia > Flavobacteriales_F > PHOS-HE28 > PHOS-HE28. Next base: position 149,694 of record JADJLR010000009.1, on the reverse strand, counting down.
GATGCTCAATGCGGATATCATCCAGTTGTTCGACAGCATTCCAGTGGGCACACTGGTCGTGATCCTCGACAATTGAGGCCGACACCGGCAGTAACTTCGCACATCCATGGATGTTGTTTCACTCCTTCTCGGTCTTTGCCTCGGCGTGTTGCTGGGTGCCGTCGGCTTTGCTTGGTGGTCGCGGTCCAAGGATTCGGAAGCGGTCGGTTGATCCAAGAGCGCTATGCACAGGAACGCGCGGATCTGGAACGCCGGATCGGTGAGCAGGAGCAATTGGTGCAAGACCGCGTGCGCGAAGCCATGGACTTGAACGCCCAACTCGCAGCGGAGACCGAACGCAACCGTGGCCTTCAGGAGAAACTGGACAACCAGCACGCCGATCTGGAAAAGGCGCAAGCCCGCATGACCACCGAATTCGAGGTGATCGCGACCAAACTGCTCACCGCACGTGGTAAGGAGCTGACCGAACAACAGAACGAGAAACTCGGCACCATCCTGCGGCCGTTGCACGACAAACTGAAGGACTTCGAAGAGCAGGTGCGGAAGGCATACGAGACCGAAGGCAAGGAGCGTCACTTGTTGAAGAGCGAGGTGGCCAAGTTGGTGGAGCAGAACCAACGCTTGAGCAAGGATGCGGACAACCTTACCAAAGCATTGAAAGGCGATTCGCAAGCACAAGGCGCATGGGGCGAAATGCTACTGGAGAAGTTGTTGGACGGCTCGGGCCTGGTGAAAGGCCAAGAGTACAGCATGCAGGAAAGCACTACGCTTGCCGATGGCTGCCGATTGCGTCCAGATGCGGTGATCTTCCTGCCCGATGACAAGCACTGATCATCGATTCGAAAGTTTCGCTGCTGCACTACGACCGCTTCACCGCCAACACCGACGAGGCCGAGCGGGACAAGTTGTTGAAGCAGCACGTGGACAGCCTCCGTGTGCATGCCAAGGGCCTCGGAGAAAAGGACTACACCAAATTGTACGGTGTGCAAAGCGTGGACTTCGTGCTGATGTTCGTGCCGATCGAACCCGCGTTCCTACTGGCCTTGCGCGAACGTCCGGAGATCTTCCAAGAAGCCTACGACCGCCAAGTGGTGATGGTAACACACAGCACCTTGATGGCCACCTTGCGCACCATACACGGGATCTGGAAGAACGAACGCATCGCACGGAATCACATCGCGATCGCCGAGCGGGCCGGTGCCTTGTACGAGAAGTTCGTAGGATTCACGGAGGATCTGGGTCGCGTTGGTAAGCACGTGAACGATGCCAAGGACAGTTACGAGAAGGCCCTCGGGAAACTGAGTGAAGGTCCCGGCAACCTCGTTCGCCAAGTGGAAATGCTGAAGGAATTGGGCGCGAAAACGAATAAGGGCCTGCACCCTAAATTGCTCGAACGCGCGTTGGATGTACCAACGGACCCGATCAACGGATGAGGACCTGGACGACCATCGGCGCGCTACTTGTCGCGATGACCCTGATCAACGGATGTGGACCCTCCGCAGCGTTGACCAAGCGGGACAATTTCTCCTACCTCTACGGCAAGGGCGGCGGGCAAATGGTCCTTCAAGCACGCGTGCATCACACCACACCCGAACGTTCACGGGTGTACTTCAAACTGAACACCAAGGACCTGCTGTACAAGAGCGATGGGACGGGCGGACCTTTCCATGCCACGCTCCGCATCAGCTATGAGTCGTATGATTCGTTCGGCTCCAAAACGCTCCTGGACAGTGCCAGCACCATCATCGACGACGAGAGCGTGGATCCCAGCGAGGACAAGGAACTGATCGGCAGCATGGACCTGCGCAGGAAGGAACACCGCTCCTTCATCTTGAAGGTGGTTGCGCGCGACCTGAACCGGGACCTGCAGAGCACGGTCTTCTTGCGGGTGCAGAAGGATGCAGCTGGATCCAACCAATACTTCATGCCGGTGGATACCGCCCACGGACTCCCCTTGTTCACGGAACACTTCAACGGCGGCTCTGTGGATGTGCTTTGCGAAACCTGCGCAGGCAAGCATCTCTTCGGCACCCATGCCAAGGATCCACCGTGATGCCTGCACCGGTCTTTACGTCGTTGGGTTCGTCCACTGCTGCTGCACCACCGGACAGCACGTTCCAGGTTCAGGTGGGAAGCGATGGCCGGTTCACGATGGACCTCAGCACTCCCGGTATCTATCGCCTACGCATGGACACGACAACGGATGCGGGATTCGCGCTGTATTCGGTGCAAGATGCCTTCCCGTTGGTCACCTCTACGAGCGACCTGTTGTTGCCCCTGCGCTACATCACATCCAATCAGGAGTACGAGCGGATCTCCAAGTCCACCAACGTGCGTTCAGCAGTGGAACGCTTCTGGATCGATGCTGCGGGAGACCGTGAACGCGGACGAGAAGCCATTCGGATCTATTACGGTCGCGTGGAGAATGCCAACCGACACTTCACCGCAGGATCCGAGGGTTGGCGCACGGATCGCGGACTGGTCCACATCATTTTCGGGACGCCCACTTCGATCTACAAGAACGACCTGAACGAAACGTGGATCTACGGCGAAGAGAACAACCTCATGAGCCTGACCTTCACCTTCACCAAACGCCCCGGGGCCTTCAACGACAACGACCTGGTGCTGCAGCGAGACCCGATGCTGAAAGGTGCTTGGTACCGGAACGTGGAGAGCTGGCGGAACGGGCGGGTATATCAGAACTAGGTGTTGGTTGGGAGAGTTGGGGGGCGCTCAAGGCGGGCAAGAACATCGAGAAGTTGTTGATCCGGAGAGAAGCTGGTGGAGACGGCATCCGCGAGATCCGCCAATTGGCCATGGACCGCGAGATCCCGTGGCAACCTGTACCCGTTGAGAAACTGGATCGCTTGACCAAGATCGAGCATCAAGGTGTGATCGCCTTTCTGAGCCAAGTGGAAGAGCAGGATCTGAACGAAGTGATCACCATGGCCTATGAGCGTGGTGAGGTTCCACTGATCCTGGCCTTGGACAGTGTCACCGACGTTCGGAACATGGGTGCCATCGCTCGAAGTGCCGAGTGCTTCGGGGCACATGCCTTGTTGGTCCCGAAAATGGGCACGGCTCGATTGGGTCCAGATGCGGTAAAGAGTTCTGCCGGTGCCTTGTTGCGCAAACCCGTGTGCCGCGTTACCCGCCTCACCGATGGACTGAAGCTCGCCCGCGACCATGGGCTACGGATCGTGGCTTGCACCGAAAAGGGAACCACCTTGCTCGATGCGGCCGAACTGGACGGTCCCTTGGTGATCGTGATGGGAGCGGAGGATGAAGGGATCAGCGATGCCGTGATCCGTATTGCTGATGAACTGGTGCGGATCCCGATGGCCGGGTCGATCGGCTCGCTGAACGTTTCGGTGGCCTCTGGGATCGTGCTACACAGCACCTTGGTCCAGCGCACCACGAAGGGTTGACCCAACGCTTATTGTCCTAGGACCACCTCGGGCCATTGGTCCGACTCGGTTCTTCGATCGCCGAAGTGCGAACTTTTCTCGTCGAATTCGGTATACATGTCCTGTTTTCCATCCATTGGAACGCATGCCGGACCACTCATCCGGTTCTACTTGGAACGAAAAGGACATGAAGTACGCTCCCATTCTCTTCAGAGGTTTCCTCCTCATCGCACTGTTCTGGTCGTGCGCCTCAACGCACGCTCAGGCCCAAGTAACAGCACCAACACAGGTCACCTTGCAGGTGGATGGGCTGGATAGTGCGACACGCGATGCATTGAACCGAAGCACCACACCGGGAAGACCGCACGGTGGTCTTCGCTTGTGTCCCAGCAGGGATACTCGTCTTTGAATCCACCACGAATGAAAGTCGTTCGCAGCTGGAGACCAGCGTGCGGAACGCGATGACGAGCAGAGCGATCAATAGCAACCGTATACGGATCATCGATCACAGTCTTGCTCAGGCGGAAGCTGCTTGCGCCGAAACCCGCAACCGATGAACCAGGCTTTCATGAGAATGCATTCTCCTTTCGGTATGAAGCGCACTTCGATCGCATTGATGGCGTTGATCTTCGGTGCTCTCGGTCACGCTCAATTGACCGTTTCTCCGCAAACCGATCTTCAGTCACTTGCACAGACCATTACGGGTCCTGGGGGTACGCATCTCCAACCCGAGCATCACCTGCCATGCACAGGGATATGGGGAATTCGCCTTACACCGGATCCGTTCTCGGCATTTCCGAGGGCGTTCTATTGACCTCTGGACGGATAACCGAGACCATTGGCCCGAATGACGTTGAGAACAAGTCGTTCCAACAAGGCACCAACGGGAATGCACTATTGGATGTAGTGACCGGAAGAAACACCAAAGATGCCTGCCTCTTTGAATTCGATATCATCCCCAGCGGTGACAGCCTTCGATTCAACTTCGTTCTTGGCAGTGAGGAATACAACGAATGGGTCGGACGCAGTACAACGACGTATTCGGATTCTTCATCAGTGGACCGGGTGTTGTGGGTGATCCCGGGATCGGCAACGACCACAACATCGCTTTGATCCCGAACACGAACCTGCCGGTCACGATCAACAACGTGAACAACGCCTCCTATTCATCGCACTACTTCGATAATGTCGGTGGCCAGAACATCCAATACGATGGTTTGACGCGCGGGCTATTCGCAGAAGCGATGGTGCAACCTTGTCAGACCTATCACTTGAAACTGGTGGTCGCTGATGCCTCGGACCGCAAGTTCGATAGTGGCGTTTTCATTGAGCGCATCCAGAGCAACCCGGTGCAAATGACCAGCCAGACCGTGAATGGCACGGCACACATGGTTGAAGGATGCAACCCCGGGTGGGTCACTTTCACGCGTCAGACCGCACTGGCTACACCCTTGCCACTACAATACTATCTGGAAGGGACTGCGATCAACGGCACGGACTATTCCGCCATCGGGAATATCAACCCGAACGTTCCTAAAACGGTGATCATTCCTGCCGGACAGACTTCAGTCTCCGTGGATGTGGACCCCATCGCTGATGCGATCACCGAACCGATGGAGGCCTTGCACTTCATCCTTGGCAATCCTGCATGCCCGGCGGTGAACCTCGATACGTTGATCTTCAACCTCAACGATACGATCATCGCGACGGTATCCCCGTTGGCCTCGACCATCTGCCGAGGCGATTCCGTGCAGTTCAATATCGTTGGCGGTCAATCGTACACCTGGTCCCCGTCAACAGGTCTCAGTTCCATCACGAGTGGTAGTCCTTGGGCAAAGCCCTTATCCACCACCAACTATACGGTGACCATCAACGAGGGCATCTGCTCGCGCACCGTGGTGCGGCAAGTGCGCGTCAGCAACCCGGTCCTCACGGCGACGACCACACGCCCGCTGTGCTCTGGACAAACCAACGGAGCCATCAACCTTTCGCACTCGGGTGGCTTTGCACCCTTCACCTTCAATTGGACCGGACCCAATGGGTTCACAGCGATCACGGAGGACCTGACGAACATTCCAGCTGGCACGTACACCGTATCCTTCTCCGATGGCACCGGGTGTGTGCGGACCCAAAGTTTCAACGTTGGTTCACCCGCAGTGCTTGGCGGATCACTTACGCCATCCATCCTTCCTTTCGGGGAGAATGTGGCCTGCTTCGGTGGTAGCACCGGAAGCCTAGGTCTCACGCTAACAGGAGGCACCGGTCCTTACACAACGAACTGGACCGGACCGAATGGGTTCACCTCCACCAGTACGAACTTGACAGGTCTGGTCGCCGGACCCTACCAAGTGAACGTAGTGGATGCAAGCGGATGCACCTTCTCGGCCAGCTATACCATGACGCAACCGACCGCGATCGCACCTACCATTGGCGGTGTGATCGGCCTCTCTTGCTTTGGCGTGAACACAGGGCAAGCGACGGTGAGCGTGGCGGGTGGTACTCCGCCTTTCAATTATTCATGGAACACCACTCCCATACAGATCGGTGCTACGGCCACTGGCCTTGCCGCTGGAACCTTTCAAGCCACGATCACCGACGGATATGGATGCACCAGCACCACTTCCACCTTGATCAGCGGACCTACGTCCGCACTATCCACGAGTCTGAGCAGTTCGACGCAGGTCGCTTGCTTTGGGGGTGCAACGGGATCGGCCACGGTTGCAGCCACGGGCGGAACTGCGCCATACACCTTCAGCTGGAATACCACACCACCGCAGAATAGTGCCACAGCTACAGGCCTCGCGGCCGGGACGTACGGTAACGGATAATAACGGATGCTCGACGACGCGCAATGTTCCTATCACACAACCGGCCATCGTGCTGTCCAATACCCTCAGTGCGCAGACCAACGTGACCTGCTTCGGTGCGAGCACGGGTAGCGCAACGATCACAGCAAGTGGCGGCACCGCGCCATACGCCTTCAGTTGGAATACCACGCCTGTGCAAAGCAGTGCCTCCGCGAATGCCCTACCCGCTGGGACATGGACCTGTAATGTAACCGATGCTCGTGGATGCTCCAGCACACGAAATGTCACGATCACTCAGCCGTCCACAGCGCTCACAACAAGCATATCCGCACAAACGAACGTATCCTGCTTCGCAGCGAATACGGGTAGCGCGACCGTCTCCGCAAGTGGTGGCACAGGACCCTACACCTTCAGTTGGAATACCGCCCCCATGCGATCAGGTGCTACCGCGAACGATCTGCCGGCGGGCACATGGACCTGTACGGTCGTTGATGCCAGCGGTTGTTCTGCAGTTCAGAGCGTTGTCATCACCCAGTCGAATGCGGCCCTCGGTACTAGCGTGAACGCGCAGACCAATGTCTTGTGCTTCGGTGGTGCGACGGGGAGCGCGACCATCGCTGTATCCGGAGGTACCGGGCCATACACCTTCAATTGGAACACGACTCCGGCACAGTCCTCTGCCACCGCCACCGGACTCTCCGCTGGAACGTGGATCTGTTCCGTTACGGATGTGAACGGTTGTTCCACAACACGTAATGTGGCGATCACCCAACCGACCGCAGGGCTCTCCACCAGCATTAGCACCCAAACGAATGCGTCCTGTTTCGGAGCGACGAACGGAAGCGCGACGATCAGCGTTAGCGGTGGAACTTCACCGTACACCTTCAGTTGGAACACCACGCCGGTACAGACTACCGCTGCCGCCACCAACCTCGGTGTGGGGACCTGGGTCTGTTCCATTTCCGATGCGAACGGTTGCACCACCTCGCGCACGATCACTATCACCCAACCAGGTGCGCCACTTTCCACCACTGTGATCACCCAGACCCAAGTGTCCTGCTTTGGTGCGAGTACGGGTAGTGCCACGCTTTCGGCTCAAGGAGGTACTGCACCATACACCTATTCGTGGAATACCACACCGATACAGAACGGTGCAAGCGCCACAGGTCTCGCTGCGGGCACATGGATGTGTACGGTCACGGACCTGAATGGATGCACGACCACGCGGAACGTCACCATCGCACAACCAGCAGCAACTCTTGCAACCAGCGTGGGATCCCGAACGGATGTGAACTGCTTCGGTGCGAATTCGGGGAATGCCTCGGTCGTTGCTTCCGGCGGAACAGCACCATACTCCTATAGCTGGAATACCGCACCCATCCAAACGGCTGCAAGTGCGGCCAACCTGACCGCAGGCACATGGACCTGCACGGTCACCGATGTCACTGGTTGCTCCACGGCTCAAAACGTCATCATCACACAACCCAACGCGGCGTTGGCCACCAGTATCGATTCCCGGACGCATGTGACCTGTTTCGGCGCGAACACAGGATCCGCTACGATCTCCGCCAACGGAGGTACCGCGCCCTATTCCTTCGGTTGGAGTACCACGCCGGTGCAGAACGGCCCCACAGCTACAGGTCTGGTAGCTGGCACCTGGACCTGTTCGGTAACCGACTTCAACGGATGCACCACAACGCGCAACGCCACCATTACACAACCGGCCGCCGCGCTCACTGCAACGGTGAGCGCCCAGAACAATGTCAATTGCTTTGGGGCGTCCACCGGCGGTGCAACGGTTTCCGCAAGCGGAGGCACTGCACCGTACACCTTTACTTGGAACACTTCGCCAGCGCAGAATGGAGCGACAGCTTCCACCCTCCCTGCCGGTATATGGACCTGCACGATCTTGGATGTCAACGGATGCACGATCACCCGCGCGGTGACGATCACGCAACCCGCTCAAGCGCTTCAGGCCACCTTGATCTCCCAGACCAATGTGACCTGCCATGCCGCCAGCACTGGAAGCGCTACGATGTCCGCCACCGGCGGCAATGCACCCTATACCTTCTCGTGGAACACCACGCCGGTGCAGACCAGCGCGATCGCGACGAACCTTGGTGTCGGCACTTGGATATGCATGGTCTCTGATGGGACTGGCTGCACGACCCCTGAGACCGTCACCATCACGCAACCGAGCGCACCACTCGCACTTACCGGAAACGTTACGGCGGCGACCTGTGGCGGTGCGGCCGATGGTGCTGTGGATGCCAGCGTATCCGGCGGAACTTCACCCTACACCATTTCGTGGACCGGCCCAGATGGATCCACAGCGACCACCGTTGATATCGATGACATCCAAGCTGGCGTGTACACGTTGAGTGTTACCGATGCCCAAGGATGCTCGGCCACACGAAATTTCGATGTTGGACAGCCCGGATTGTTCACGATCACTGGCACGACCTCCGATCACAATGGCTTTGAAGTGAGTTGTGCAGGATCGAACGACGGTACCGTATCACAAACTGTGAACGGCGGAACGTTGCCGTATTCACACGCATGGAGTGGCCCTGGGTCCTTTGTCGCGAACACCATGGACATCACTGGTGCCGAGCCGGGAACGTACACGTATGTGGTGACCGATGACAACGGTTGCTCCAGTTCCGCTGAATACGAATTGAACGCTCCGCCTGCGATCCTCGCCGCACCTACCTCGCCGACCGTGGCCGGTGGTTGGAACCTGACCTGTAACGGGGCAGCGGATGGCAGTATCGCCATGGCCGTGAGCGGAGGGGTCGCACCCATCGATGTAGTCTGGAATGGCCCGAACGCTTTCCAAGCGACCACGTTGAATATCGGCTCGTTGGTGGCCGGGACATACATCGCTCAACTCACCGATGCGAACGATTGCGTGGTGAATGCATCGATCACATTGACACGACCTGCCGCGATCACGGCGAACAACACGTTGGTCGATGATGTCGCATGCTTCGGTGGCGAGACCGGTATCGCCCAGGTGGTGGCTGCCGGTGGAACGGCACCGTATACCTACCAATGGAACACCACACCAGGCCAGAACACGGCCAATGCCGTGGGCCTGCCTGTTGGCACATGGACCTGCACCATCTCGGATGCCAACGGTTGCTCCTTCGATAGCGCGATCGATGTGACCGGTCCCGCCGCACCGCTCGGCGTTTCCATCTCCAACGTCACCGACGTGCTTTGCTTCGGGGCACCAGAAGGCAATGCCACTGCGACTGCTTCCGGTGGAACAGCACCCTACGACATCGTCTGGGACACGGCACCGTCACAGACCACGGCGCAAGCCTCTAACCTGACCGCAGGCGAGTATGAACTCACCGTTACGGATGCGCGCGGTTGCACAGCTACCAACTCGGCCATCATCGCCCAACCTGCTGAAGGGATCAGCGCGTTCTTCGATCAAGTCCTGCACGTGTCTTGTTTCGGTGCGAACAATGGCGAGGCAACGATCGCATTGACCGGAGGAAGTGGATCCTACCAGATCACTTGGGACACGGATCCAGCGATCATCGGAGCCACAGCCACCGGTCTTGCACCTGGACTGTACACCGTAGCGGTGGTGGATGCGAACGGCTGTACGGATACGAAACACTTTCCGGTCACCATACAAGGAGCAACTACTGCACTGGAATTCGAGGTGGTCACCACTTCGATATCGTGTAACAGCGCTTCCGATGGAAGCATCGACCTGACGGTCACCGGTGGTCAAGGCCCCTATTCGCACATCTGGACGGATGGAAATGCGCAAACCAGCGGACTTGAGGACATCACCGCATTGGGGCCTAGCACGTACAGCTTGTCTCTGATCGACTTCTTCGGTTGTGCCAAGGATACGATCATCACTCTGGCCGAACCAACGGAACTGACCGCATCTGGTGTGGTTTCCACAGCAGCTTGCCAAGGCTCCAAAGATGGAGCCGTCGACATCACGCTTGTGGGCGGAACACCGGACTACACCGTGCAATGGACCGACCCGAATGGGTTCGTAAGCTCTTCTGAGGACATCTCCGGTATTGGTGCAGGAGTCTATACCATGACCGCCGTCGACGCGAACGGTTGCACGATCACCGAAGCATTCAATGTAGGACAACCGGGGTCTTTGGAACTCACCGCCACGGCAAACTCGTTCGCTGGTGGATGGGGTGTGAGTTGCCTGGGAGCATCGGATGGTAGCATTGCCTTGGATATCACGGGTGGTGCAGGTTCCTACACGGTGGAATGGTCCGGGCCGAATGGATTCACTTCCACAGATGAGGATCTGGTCGGACTCGTGTCTGGGAACTACACCGCAACAGCAACGGATCTAAATGGATGCGCCCTGTCAACGCAAGTGATGTTGAGCACTCCCGAAGAACTCGGTTCTTCCACCGCGACCTCGAACTACAATGGATCACCGATCAGCTGCGCCACAGCGGCGGACGGAACCATCGGGATCATGTCGACCGGTGGCACGGCCCCGTACGATGTGCTCTGGAGCGGACCGGATGGTTATTCCTCCACCTTGCCAAGCATCACCGGACTGCTTCCCGGACTCTACAATGGGCAGGTCACCGATGCGAATGGTTGCATGTCCAGCGCCAATGCTACGATCACGGCACCAACGGCGATCGATCTTTCCCTCTCGACCTCTTCCACGGTCAGTGGCGATCATATCTCTTGCGCCGGTGCATCGGATGGAGCGATCGATTTGACGATCACCGGTGGCACTGCTCCGTACAGCATCGTTTGGAACGATGGTGTGGGCGCACCGATGACCACCGAGGACTTGACGAACTTGTCCGCAGGGGTCTACGAAGCCGTGGTCACGGATGCGAACGGTTGCACCTCATCCGTAACGCGAACACTGACCGCACCTTCGCCGATCGATCTGTCCGCGACGTTGTCGGATATCAACGGCAGCAACGTCACATGCAACGGAGCCTTTGATGGAAGCATCGATCTTTCCGTTATGGGTGGAGCTTCACCCTATGCATTCAGCTGGAGCAACGGTGCTGACACCGAGGACCTCACGGCGATCACAGCAGGCATTTACGATGTCACCCTATTGGATGCCAATGGCTGCACCTTCAGTGACTCCTACACCTTGCTGGCACCAGAGAGCGTGACCGTTGACGTGTTGAGCGAGGTGGGGCCAAGTGGTGCCAACATCCTCTGTGCAGGCGGCGACGACGGTGCCTTGGAGGCAGAGATCACTGGTGGAACAGCACCCTACACGGTCAACTGGACCGGTCCGGACGGATACGTTTCGACCGCCACGGCCCTCGATGGATTGCTGGCTGGCAACTACGACCTACACGTGACGGATGCGAATGGATGTATCCACACGAGCAGCACACTGATCACGGAACCGAGTCCATTGCAGGTGGGGCTTTCCACCGTGACCTACAACGGTGGATACAACATTCCTTGTGCTACCGTTTCGGTCGGTGTGTTCTATTCTGCGGTCACGGGCGGTACACCGGGATACGGATATGCATGGAGCGGACCCGATGGATTCACCAGTACGGACCCGAATTTGACCAGCTTGACCGCAGGAACGTATGACCTTTGGGTAAATGACGCGAACGGTTGCACGGGATCCGCAACGGCTACCCTGACCGCACCAGGTGAGTTGGACGTGGTCCTGGCATTCTCCGATTTCGATGGTCTGCCGATAAGCTGCGCAGGAAACGATGGAGCAGTCACAGTGACCGTGAGCGGTGGCGCAACAGCCTACGAATTCGACTGGACCGGACCCGATGGTTTCGGTAGTCAACAGGTCGATGTTTCCGCTTTGACTCCCGGCGAATACGTCCTCTCCATTCACGATGCCAATGGTTGTTCGTTGGACACCACCTTCACCATGGATGCCGTGGCACCGTTGCAAGCCGCGTTCAGCAACACGTCCAACTTGTGCGCTGGGGCAATAGAAGGTGGCATCGATGTCACCATCTCTGGTGGCGGTGCTCCATACGCATACTCTTGGAGTGGTCCGAACGGTTTCGTCGCGAACGATGAGGACCCTACAGGTCTGGCCAGCGGCAGCTACACAGTGACCGTTTCCGACCAGCTCGGTTGCGATGATTCGTTCTCGACCGTCATCGATGCCCCAGCTCCTCTCTCCAGTGGTACGTACACTTCCTTCTTCGGTCTGTACAACCTCCAATGCCAAGGAGACAGTACCGGCGTGATCGAACTCGCTCCGGCCGGAGGTGTTCCCACCTACTCGACCTCCGTTTCCGGTCCGGGAGGGTATAGCTCCAACGCATTGCAGAACACCGGTTTGATAGCGGGTGATTACGGCATCACCATCACCGACCTCAACGGTTGTGTCCTTGATACGACCATCACACTGACCGAACCACAGAACGGTGTGGATGCTGAATTGACCCTTTCCGTGTACCCAAGCGGAACCAATGTGAGTTGCTTCGGCTTTTCCGATGGATGGATCGATGCCACCATCAGTGGAGGGACCGGACCTTACGTGTTCAGTTGGCGCGGACCCGATAGCTTGGAATTCGTGACCGAGGATGTCACGAACCTTCCGGCCGGTGATTACGCCTATGAGCTCGTCGTGACCGATGCGAACCAGTGCAATTTCTTCACCTCGGTAACCCTCACCGAACCGGACACCGCACTCTGGGCCACCACGATCACCTCCGTATTCAACGGAAGCGGCACCACTTGTGCAGGCGCTACGGACGGTGCTATCGACCTGACCGTTGGCGGCGGGAACGGCGGCTATGGGGTCGCATGGTCCGGACCAGAAGGATACTCCGCAGGAACCGAGGATCTGATGGATCTGATCGGTGGCACCTACATCGCGAACATCAGCGATCTGAACGGTTGCACCGTGGAACAGACCGTGGACCTAATCACTCCAGATCCTCTCCTGCCGACATTGGATGCATTCCTTTTCCCCGGTGGAACCGCGATCTCCTGCGAAGGCGTGAATGATGCTTCCATCGCATCGATCGTGACGGGAGGTACAGGTCCATTCACCTTGCTATGGAGCGGACCGAATGGCTTCACGTCCACCTTGTCCGCGATCGAAGATCTGGGTGAGGGAACCTATTGCCTCGGTGTGTTGGACGCGAACGGTTGCGCCTCCGAAGCATGCGTGACCATTCTTGCACCGACCAGCATCACTGCGAACACATCGACCTCCAACGCTGGTTGCGGTGCCGCCAATGGCACGGTGGACCTGAGCGTTTCCGGAGGCACTGCCCCCTACGCCTATGCATGGGACAATGGGGACCAGAGCGAAGACCTTGCAGGTTTGGAACCGGGATCCTACCAAGTAACGATCACGGATGCGAACGGCTGCACAGCCACTAGCAATGGAGAGGTGAATGGTTCTCCTGCTCTTGTCGGATCCGCCATCCTTGGTCCGGTGGATTGCCATGGTGGAACCACTGGAACGATCGATCTCCAACTCTCCTCCGGCACACAACCGTACAGCTTTGCTTGGAGCAATGGCAGTACTTCTGAGGATATCTCGAATCTTTCCGCTGGCATCTATGAAGTGATCGTGAACGATGCGAACGGATGTACGCTGTCCAGCACGTATGCGATCGCGCAGCCTACTGCGATCACCATCGATGCTGATGTGAGCACTTTCGCGAACGGATATAACGTGAGCGGATATGGTGCCCAGGACGGATCCATCAACACGATCGTGGATGGCGGCACGCTCCCTTACTCCTTACTCTGGTCCAATGGTGCAGTGACCGCTTCGATCTCGGGGCTTGCTGCAGGCCCATACACCTTGGAGGTGACGGATGCCAACGGTTGCACCCATAGTCTCACGGAAACGCTGACCGAAGCGAACGACCTGGTCATGCCGACCGGTTTCAGTCCGAATGAAGACGGTGCGAATGACTTCTTCGACATTCGAGGTATTGACGGATACGCAAAGAACCTGTTCACCGTATTGAACCGGTGGGGCAACGTGGTGTACGAACACCCCAACTACAGCAACCAGTGGAAAGGTGAGAACAACCAAGGAGAAAAGCTCCCGGATGGAACATACTTCGTGATCCTGAGTATAAACGATGGAACGCGCACCCTCCAAGGGTTCGTAGACCTACGTCGCTGATGCCTCTTGGATCGAACGCAATGATGAACTTTCGCCAACTCGTGCTGACCGCCCTCGCTTGTGCAGGGCTTGGCCGTGCCCTTGCACAGCAAGAGGTGATGGTGAGCCAATACATGTTCAACCAGCTCTTCTTGAACCCCGCGTATGCAGGCAGCCACCCGTACATGAGCAGCAGCTTGTTGCACAGGGCCCAATGGTTGCGTGTCGACGGTGCTCCCCAGACGAGCATGATGGCCGTGGATGCACCATTGATGAAAGGAAAGATGGGTGCCGGTCTTTCCATTGTTCACGACCGCATCGGGGTAAGCAGGGACCTGGATATCGCAGGTCACTATGCATACCACATCCGCGTGAGCGAAGGCAGCAAACTCGCCTTTGGGCTTCGCGCAGGGCTCTCCCTGTATTCGGCCGACCTCAGCCAACTCACGTATTGGGATGCGAACGACCAAGTATTCGCCAACAGCATCTCCAACGCGCCCGTGGGCAAATTCGGCTTCGGCATGTATTGGTACGATGCCACATCCTACGTCGGACTCTCCATTCCCACCATCTATGCCGCAGACGGGAAACTCTCCTTGGACCCGGCGGGAGTTCTGGATCACTATTTCACACAGCACTACTACCTGCACGCAGGCAAGGTGTTCCCACTGAATGGATCCATGGACATCAAGCCAAGCACCATGGTGAAGTACACACCGTCCGCACCAGTGGAGGCGGATGTGAACTGCAACCTGCTCTATCGGGAGCGGGTCTGGATCGGCCTTGGATACCGCACCGGTGATGCGCTGGTGGGCATGCTGGAATACCAGATCAACCCCATGCTCCGGATCGGTTATGCCTATGATATGACCACCTCGAAACTGCGGAACTATTCCAATGGTAGTCACGAGATCATGCTGGGCATGGATCTCGGAAAAGAACCCATTCGTATCAAGTCCCCTCGCTATTTCTGATGATGAAGCGCTATCCTCTTCCGGTATTCGCTCTTGTTCTGGCCTTACTCTCCGGTTGTGCTGGGATCCGCATGCAACGCGCGGACCAGGCGTATGGATTGCTGCAATTCCCGAAGGCTGCCCGGAACTACGAGCGTATCCTCGATCATAAAGAAGACCGTGCAGCACGTACTCGATTGGCAGACGCTTATCGCCGGAACAACATCATGGACAAGGCTCTCCTGAACTATGAAGCCTTGGAATCGGCACATGCACTTCGCGGGGACACAGCGATGGCCTTCGGCGAAGTGTTGATGGCCACCGGGCAACAGCAGCGCGCCGGCGAGATGTTCCTTCGCGTTCTGGAAGATACACCAGAGAACAAGCGCGCCATGGATCTTTACGGATCCACCCAAGATTACTCCACCTTCTATGCGGATAGCGGACGCTTCTTCGTGAACCGACTCACACTTCCAGGGATCGCGACCGCCTTCTCCGCGACACCCTACGGAAAAGGTATTCTCGTGGCCGGTGAAAAGGACATGCGCGATGCGAACGGCAACCCATGGAACGAGCGTCCTTTCTTGGACCTCTACTACTGTGAGAAGCGATCCATCGCAATGTGGAATGATGCAGAGCCGATACTCGGCCTGGTCAACGGCGCCTACCATGAGGGCCCGGCCACGCTGAGCGCAGATGGTAAGGCCTTGTACTTCACGCGCAGCAACTACCTGAAGCACAAACTCGTGAAGGACGACCGGAACACCAGCCACTTGAAGCTCTTTCGCGCCATTCGGGATGAGGATGGCCACTGGGGGGACCTGCACGAATTCGCATACAACAGTGACGTTTGGTCCACGGGTCATGCGGCACTTTCCGCAGATGGCCACACACTGTTCTTCGCCAGTGATCGCCCCGGCGGGTTCGGTGGCACGGACATCTGGCGTTGTCGCAACAACGGTTCTGGATGGTCCGAACCCGAGAACCTCGGCAGCACGGTCAACTCCGCAGGCAACGAACTCTTCCCAACGATCAACGGGAACGCACTGCACTTCTCCAGCACGGCCCATTCCAACATGGGTGGCTTGGACATCTTTGAAGTACACGAACAGAACGGGATCTGGACCGAACCCAAGAACTTGAACGCCCCGATCAATACGCCGCACGATGACTTCCACTTCGTATTGGACAGTACGGGCAAGGCCGGTTTCTTGAGCAGTAACCGAGAAGGATTCGACCAAGTATTCGTATTCATCATGAACGAACCCGAGTTCTACCTACAGGGTATCGTCATGGACGAGTCGCAGCGCTTCCTTTCGAATTCCGAAGTGGTACTGCACGACCTCACCTCTGGCGAGGACCACTCGCGCTTGACGGACGAAGCGGGAAAATTCGCTTTCAAATTGGGCGCGAATTCCGATTTCAATATTCGGGGCGCGCATCAGGACAAACTCGCCACTTCGGTCGCCCTCAGCACAAAAGGTTTGATGCGTAGCGACACCCTTTCAGTGGAACTCTCCTTGAAGACCATCAAGATCGGCGAAGCGATCACGATCAACAACATCTATTACGATTACGACGAATGGGCCATCCGTCCGGATGCTGTGATCGAGTTGGATAAGCTTGCGCGCTTATTCTTGGACAATCCGACCACTAGCTTCGAGCTGGGATCACACACCGATGCTCGTGGCGGCGATCTGTACAATTTGGTCCTTTCGGATGCCCGTGCCAATTCTGCAGTGAACTACTTGATCCAACGCGGTGTGGATCCTGCACGCATCACCGCAAAAGGATACGGTGAAAGTGCACTGGTGAACACGTGCAGCAATGGCGTACACTGCTCCGAAGAGGACCATCAGGCCAACCGGCGCACCGAGTTCAAGGTCACCGGAGTGGAAGGGATGGCCGATGTTCGCTCAAAACCCTGACCGATTCAGGGTCGTTCAGTTGCCCTGCTTTTCACAACTGCGCTGAAGGTGGTGTCCTCCAAGTGAGAAACCACCCAGGCCAACACATCGAAGTATTTCAGAACAAGGCTTTCGTTCGGGTCACTCAGCAGCGGCATGAATTGATCATGCATGGTTTGGAATAGTTCCCGCTTCGAAACTGGATCCGTGGTGCGCGCCAACTTCTTGACATGATCCATCAAGATATTCTCCATCTGTTCGGCACGATGGCGTTTGCTGAGGAAGCGTTGCGTGGAACGTACGATGTACTCCAATAGATCAAAGTTGCCGAGTTCGTAGTGGATGACCAGATTGAACAACCGAGCGTACGTGAAGATGTCTTGGCGCAGGGTGGGCTCGTTGTCGTTCAGCACCTTGTTCAACCAGAACAATGCCTTGTTCATCTCGCCGCCACCAAAGTGTACCCTTGCCAATGTGAAATAGAACTCCAGCTCATGCTCCTTATGCAACCGATCGCCCAGTTCTTCCATGCCCGCTAGGATGGGATCGGCCAAGGCCATGGCTTTGACGTGCTCTCCCGCCCGATCCAAGAGCCGCAACTCGCTCACGAAACTCGCTACGAACACCTGAGCATCGATGTTCTGACCTTGGAATCCGGGGGTTCCTGGCAACTCGCGCATGTATTTGATGTTCGCTCTGGCATTCTTCAGGTCCAACAGTTCGATCTGCGCGTTGATGATGTAGTGCAAGGCCTTGATATACCTCTTGGGCAGGTCGGCCTTGATCAATGGATGTTCATCCAGGATCTGTTTCACCCGAGCGAATTTCACCAAGCTGGTCGCCCAATCGCGCTTTGCCCATTGACAGAACCCTTGGGTGTAATAACAGATCGTCGCGGCCCTCCATGATAAAGCCGTGTTCTTCCCTTTGATCAGCTGATGCTCGCTGATCTCCTCGACCATCGCATGCTCCTCATCGGTGCGCACATACCCACCGCTGCGGAACACATAGTTGATCTTGCTGTACAGGATGTGGTAGGCCGCCAAGTTCCGTAGCTTCTCGATCACGTCCCTCTCCTCCTCGATCAGCGCATCCAGATCCTTGGTGAATTCTCCGGATTCGTAGGCCTCCTCCAAGAGCATCTTCTCCCAGTTGAGCAATTCGAACCAGTAATAGAATCGTTCATTCTCCTTCGCAACGCGTTTGGCCCGGTGCAGCAGTTTGTTGCACTCCACATAAAGTGCTTTTTGGTAGAGGATCTCGATGTTCTTGATCTCCTGTTTCAATATCCCACTTACCGAACTCTCCGAATGGTAGGCACGCAAGGATTTCAAGATCAATTTGTACAAGTGATTCTTCTCCGACGGCAGGTGTTTGATGAAGGTCTCCTTGGCGAATACTTTCTTGATCGCGTCCTCGTCGTACGCCTTCTGCTTATCGATCGCATCGAAGATCCGCAAGTAGTTCTTGTCGCCGGATTGAAGCGACGAATGCAACTTGAAGAAGCGCTTCTCGGACTTCGTCAAGGACTTGATAAGGTCATGTAATTCGGTGCTCGGTTTCATGTTCCGGGTTCGATCATTGGGATCCCAACAGGTGTACCAAATGTAGGGATCCTGAAAAGGGAATGCCTCATTGGCCCCCACGTCCTATTTTCGACCATGGTTCGATCCGTCCTTCAAGCGTTCAGTGCGCTGATCATCTATTCACTTGCTGCTCTTACCCCGCAAACCACGAACGGGCAAGTCGATTGCCGATCGAGCAAGCAGCTCCATCGTTCGTTCCTTCAGCCAAAGGCGGATCGCGATCTCGCCCCGATGGACATCCTGCACCAGCGGATCACGTTGGATCTGACCCTTGGGAACCTGATCGCGGGCCGTTGTGACATCACTGCCGTGCCACGCGCGGAGGGCATCGACCAATTCCATCTGGACCTGCTCGCCCTCGTCGTTGATTCCGTGACGAATGCGGGCGGACTCCTGCCCCACTCCCAATCCGGCGAAGTTCTGGAGGTGGCCTTCCCCGAGCCGATCGGCACCGCCGACACGATCACCATTTCGGTCCACTACCGCGGCGACCCGGCAGTGGACCCCAGTGGATTCGGCGGCTTCTACACTTCTTCTGGTATGACGTACAACCTCGGCGTAGCCTTCGAAAGCATTCCGCATTCCTATGGGCGCAGTTGGTTCCCATGCCTGGACAATTTCACCGAGCGCAGCACCTACGAATTCCTGATCAAGACCGCAGGTGGCCGCCTTGCCTATTGCAACGGATCCTTGATCGAACACATTCCACTGGGTGGCGATACCGTTGTAAGCCATTGGCGGATCGCCGAGACCATGCCAGCGTACCTCGCTTCTGTTGCGGCCGCGAACCTCGCGGTGGCGCGGGATACCTTGGTCAGCACTGCTGGCAACGCCATACCCGTGGAATTGATCGCAGCCGCGAATGATACGGCCAACATGAAAGCCTCGTTCACGCACCTACAGGATTCCTTCGATCATTTCGAGGCACTTTTCGGACCCTACCGTTGGGAGCGCGTTGGCTATGTCCTCACGAACATCGGAGCGATGGAGCATGCCACGAGCATCCATTATCCACGTTCCATTGCCAACGGCACTTTGCAGAATGAAGATGTCATGGCGCATGAATTGGCCCATCACTGGTTCGGGAATCTCGTTACCTGCGATCGCGCCGAGGAGATGTACATCAACGAGGGCTTCGCGGAATACCTCAGCTACCTCTTCTTGGAAGATGTGTACGGTCGCCAACGCTACATGTCCACCGTGCGACTGAACCACCGGAACATGGTGCATCGCGCACACCTGATGGACGAAGGTTGGTGGGCACTCAACGAGGTACCACAAGCGTGGACCTACGGCGAACACTCCTACAACAAGGGCGCAGACGTGCTGCATTCCTTGCGCGCTTACATCGGCGACGAAGCATTCAGTGCAGGTCTTACGAGCTTCTTGACGACCTACGCCTTTCAGCCGGTGAACACCGAATTGCTCCGGGATCACCTCTCCATGGCGACCGGTGTGGACCTTACGGATTTCTTCACGGATTGGATCCAGCAACCGGGCTGGACGGCCTTCGAGATCGATGCACAGACCATTACACCGATCAACGATGCATGGTCCGTGGATCTGACCATCGGCCAGAAACAACGCGGACCAGCTGCGGCATACCACCACGTACCGATCACGATCGCGGTGATCGGAGCGGATCCAGCCAACGTTTTTCGGGATACCGTGTTGGTGGGCGGTGCCAGCTCTGCGGTCTCGCTCACGGTCCCATTCGAGCCGGCTTGGGTCTGGTTGAATGATGACGACAAACTCTCCTTGGCCATGACCGGCGAAACGGATACGATCTCCACCACCTCGATATTCTTTTCCAGCCTCGCCAATTTGGAGGTGCGACCACAGTTCGCCGGTGATCCCGTGATCGTGAGACTGGAGCAATACTGGGTCGCAGCGGATGAAGGCACCGTGGAGGATCCGTTCGCCTACGTGATCTCACCGGACCGCTATTGGCGCGTTTCCGGAAACTGGACCGATGCTTCACGCTTTATTGGTCGGATCTTCTTCGATGGCCGGAACACCACCTCGGGGAACCTCGATGTGGGACTGATGCAGGATCACGAAGGGGTCGCCTTCCACGAGGACAGTCTGGTGTTGCTATTCCGCGCAACGCCTACGGATCCTTGGGTGTTCTGGTCCGATCGCGTGACCACGTTCGGTAGCCCAACAGACAAGTACGGACGCATGGACACGGATAGCCTGCGCGTTGGCGAATATGTGTTGGCTTGGCGTAGGAGTGCGGTTGGTTTGGTTGAGTCCGATCCGAATAATGATCAATGGACCATTCATCCGAACCCAGCGACGGACCACATCAACATCCGTTTCGACAAGGATGTGGTCAAGGGGCGCATCCGCATGCTGGACAACACTGGCCGTGAAGTGGCCAGCGCCATCGTGCAAGGTCGCAGCACCCGGATCGACGTTCTCGGGCTGGTGTCCGGATCCTACGTCCTACAGTTCATCGATGACCGGGGGAACCAAGGTCCTACCCGATCCATCGTGATCGGCCATTGATCACAAGGTGATCCGATCTTGATCCACCGCTGACCAATAAGGCATTCATTGAGAATGAGCGCACTACTACGCTTACTCGTTTCACTGCTCCTGTTCTGGATCTCGCTCTTCTTGATCCAAGAGTCCGTATTTCTATTCTTCGATGCCCAACGCTTGGTCGGGATCGGATCAATTGACATTCGACAAGCCTTTCTCCATGGGTTGCCCATGGACATCGCAACAGCATGTTACTTGATCCTACCTGTGGCGCTTTGCACCATCGTTCTGAAGTTCCGCGAGATTCCCGGACTGCGCAAGGTGCTTCGGCCGATCACGGCGGTATTCGTGGTGCTTTCGTGCATCATCCATGTCTGTGACATCGGCCTCTTCACGGCATGGGGAACCAAGGTCAATCACAAGGCCATCTCCTATTTGATCTATCCGGAAGAAGCGCTGGCTGCAGCCGCCGGCGCACCCGTTGGCCAGTTGATCGTGATCTTGCTGGCCGAGATCGCGATCGCCTTTCTGGTGCTCTTTCGGATCGATCATGCACAGCCTTACCACATTGAAAAGGGCTGGCTGCGATGGTCGCTCGCCTTGTTGCTACCCATTGTGCTGATCGTGGGTATGCGTGGAGGCACCCAGCCCTACCCCATTGATCGCAGTTGGAGCTACCACAGTGCACATCCGATCCTGAACCTAGGTGCGCTGAACGGCACGTGGAATTTCATCGTGCTGCTTGCGGAACCACCGGAGATCGGATCGAACCCCTACATGTTCTTGTCCGCAGAAGAGGCAAAAGAGCGATCCAGTGCGTTGTATCCACGCACACTTGAGCCACCGCGTAGTGTCTTGACGACCGAACAGCCGAACATCATTCTGGTGTTGCTGGAAAGTTGGACGGCCGATGTGGTGGGCGTTCTCGGTGGAGATACGGGTGTCACGCCAGGCTTCGATCGCGCTGCGCAGGATGGCATCCTCTTCAGGAACTTCTACTCTACCGGGTTTCGGACCGAACAGGGATTGTGCGCCATCATCAGTGGCTTTCCGTCCCAACCGAAGACCACGATCATCCGCCAATACGGAAAGTTCGATCGACTACCGAGCTTCACCAATGTGTTGGACTCAGCAGGCTACCACTCTACTTATTTCTACGCTGGCGATGTGGCCTTCGCGAATACGCGCGCATATTTGGAGGCCATGGGCTTCGATCATGTACACGATGAGAATTCGTTCCCGATCAAGAACCGAACGCGATGGGGAGCGTACGACGAAGAACTGTTCGAATTCCACCTACGGGAAGCTGAAAACGCGGCTACGCCTTTCTTCCATGTGTTGATGACCAGCACCAGCCACGAGCCGTTCGACGTTCCGATCGATGAGGGATTTCCCGGAAAGGATCCATCGCAACAATACCGCAACAGCGTCCACTACACGGACCGAACACTTGGCGCATTCCTCGATCGATGCAAGCAGCAGCCGTGGTACAGGAACACGCTGATCGTGGTGGTGGCGGATCACGGCCACTACCTTCCATACGACCGGGCGAGCCACATGGCCGAGCGGCATCACATTCCATTGTTGTTCACGGGCGGTGCACTGGATGCGAAATACCATGGAATCCAGAACACGACCTTCGGCTGTCATGTGGACCTGCCCAAGACGCTCATGGGTCAATTGGGGCTTGCCCCGTTCCGTTCATCGTGGGGTGCGGACCTCTTCGATACCACGGTGCCCCACTTCGCCTTCTGGACATTCGATGATGGATTCGGGATAGCCGACCCCTCCGGCGTACAAGTATTCGACAACCTTTCCGGTCTGCTATTACAAGAGAGTGGAACAGCGACCATTGTACAAAAGAATGAGCAGCTTACGAACGGCAAGGCCTTGGAACAGACCCTGCTGGATCAGTACATCGAACTGAGCCAGTGAACGATCAACCCACGTAGCGCAAACCACGACCGGGATAGACCGCAGCAGCACCCAATTGCTCTTCGATCCGTAGCAGTTGGTTGTACTTCGCGATGCGATCGCTACGTGATGCACTTCCGGTCTTGATCATCCCACAGTTCATCGCAACAGCGAGATCGGCGATGGTGTTGTCCTCCGTCTCTCCGCTCCGGTGGCTCATGATGCTGGTGTAGCCTGCGCGATGCGCCATTTCCACCGCCTCCATGGTCTCTGTGAGCGTACCGATCTGATTCACCTTCACGAGGATGCTGTTCGCGATGTTCCTATCGATCCCTTCTGATAGGCGCTTCGTATTGGTGACGAAGAGATCATCGCCTACCAATTGCACCTTGTCCCCGATGGTCTCGGTCAATTTCTTCCAGCCATCCCAATCGTCTTCGGACATACCATCCTCGATGCTCACGATGGGATAGCGC
The DNA here is from genome assembly GCA_016710015.1 of Flavobacteriales bacterium. GTDB lineage: Bacteria > Bacteroidota > Bacteroidia > Flavobacteriales_F > PHOS-HE28 > PHOS-HE28. The sequence continues at coordinate 126,059 of JADJLR010000009.1, read as the reverse complement.
TTGGCCCAGTCGGCCCACATGGCCACCATTTCATCGCTCGTCAAACTATCGCCGGTGCTTTCCAGCGTATAGCGCTTCTTCTTGGTATCGTAGAACTCGGTGCTGGCGCAATCCAATGCGAGTACGATATCTTCTCCCGGTTTGAACCCGGCTTGTTCGATCGCTTGCATCACGAGTTTCAAGGCATCTTCATTGCTAGGGAGGTCGGGCGCGAAACCGCCTTCATCGCCGACATTGGTGCTCAACCCCTTCTTCTTCAACACGGACTTCAACTGGTGGAACACCTCGGCACCCATGCGCAGACCTTCGGCGAAATGCTTGGCACCTACCGGCATGATCATGAATTCCTGCACGTCCACTTTGTTGTCCGCGTGCGCACCGCCGTTCAGGATGTTCATCAACGGAACGGGCAGGACGTTGGCATTCACGCCGCCCACATACCGGTAGAGTGGAAGACCGGCTTCACTGGTTGCCGCTTTGGCAACCGCCAAGCTCACGCCGAGGATCGCGTTCGCCCCCAGATTCGATTTGTTCGGTGTTCCATCCAATGCGATCAAGGCCTTGTCGATCATCGCTTGTTCGGTGATCAGTGCGCCGTTCAGTTCATTGTTCAAGGTGCCGTTCACGTTCAGAACGGCTTTGCTCACGCCTTTGCCCATATAGCGCTTCTTGTCGCCATCGCGCAGTTCGGCGGCTTCATGCGCACCGGTGCTTGCACCGCTCGGAACGGCAGCCCGGCCCATGTGTCCGGAATCCGTCCAAACATCCACTTCGATGGTGGGATTTCCGCGTGAATCAAGGATCTCCCTGGCGTGGATCTTGGCGATCAAACTCATTGCAACAATTCGATTTAGGCGTTCTGGGTTCGGGCGGTTCTTACGGGAATATGGGCTTTCATGTTCGCTACGAACCGGTCGAAGAGGTATCTGCTATCCAAAGGGCCGGGACCGGCTTCGGGATGGTATTGCACGCAGAATACCTGCCGGTCCTTCAACCGGAAACCGGCAACGCTCCCATCGTTCAAATGCACGTGCGTGATCTCGACACCCTTGTTCGCCTCCGCATCGTTGCGGCGAACCACGAAGCCGTGGTTCTGGGAGGTCACCTCGTCCTGCCCGGTCGTCAGGTCCTTGATGGGGTGGTTGATCCCACGGTGGCCGTGGTGCATCTTTTCCGTTCGCATGCCAAGGCTCTCTGCGATCAACTGGTGGCCCAAGCAAATGCCGAAGACCGGCAACCCGGCAGCGAGCACCTCCTTCACCAAGCCAACGCTCTTTGGCATGGCACTTGGATCGCCCGGGCCATTGCTGAGCATGATGCCGTGCGGATCCCATTTCATGATCTCCACGAAGGGTGTGGTTAGTGGAAACACCTTTACCTGACAAGCGCGTTCCACGAGGCACCGTTCGATGTTGCGCTTCACGCCGAAGTCGATCAAGGCCACCCGATAAGGTGCATGTTCCGCCCCGACCGTGTAGGCCTTCTTCGTGGTCACTCGGCTAGAGAGTTCCAACCCTGCCATGTCGGGCGCTGCGGCCAATGCCTTCTTCAAGACCTCCACATCCATCTCCATAGAACTGATGATGGCATTCTGTGCACCCCGATCCCGGATGTGCCGAACCAGCTTACGCGTATCCACATCACTGATGCCAACGACCCCTTGTGCTAAGAGGAGATCATCCAACGACCCATCACCACCACTTCGGCTCCACACCTCGCTGAATTTCTTCACCACCAAGCCAGCGATGCTGATCTTCGGGCCTTCCTCTTCGCCCGACTTCACCCCGTAGTTTCCGATGTGCGGACTGGCCATCGTCATGATCTGGCCGGTATAACTGGGATCCGTGAAGATCTCCTGATAGCCCGTCATCCCGGTATTGAAGCAGATCTCCCCTGTGGTGATGCCCAGAGCGCCGATCGCCCGGCCTCGGAAAAGTGTTCCATCGGCGAGCAGTAGAAGGGCCTCGGGGCGCTGGCATACAAGCATGCGGGTCGGACGGGTCGGTAGGGTGCGCAAAGATACCCAGGGGTGCCGGGATACTTCCACGAGATCGTCCACACCTGTTGATAACACGCGGCCTACATTTGGTCATCGCACGCGTGAACCCTCTGACCCATTGGCTTTCCAGTCCCGCATTCCGCGTGGTGACACTCGGCCTGCACGCGGTATTGCTCCTCGGCTTGTACCTGCACCACGGCATCCTCGCGGACAAGGAAGCGTTGAAATACATCGGCTGTGCAGAGCAGGTACTTCACGGGGACTTCCATGATCTCTTCGGCAACTACGTGAAGTATGCTTCGTACGTCGTTTTCCTGCTGCCATTCCTGGCGATCGGTGCTCCAGAGCTGGCCATCGTTGCGCAGATCATCCTTGGCATTGCGGCCGCGTTCGCACTTTCGCGACTTGCGGAACGAACCACCAAGGATCCGCGAACAGGAAGTATGACAATGGTCCTGTTCCTGCTTAGCCCACTGATCCAGACGTGGGCGTTGGCCCTGTACACGGAGTACTTCTTCACTTGCCTCTCGGTCCTTTTCATGGAACGTGCCGCGCGAATTCCGTATCGCGACCCTATCCTGGTCTTCCTCGGAGCGGTCACCCTGTTCGCCAGACCGGTAGGGATATTCTTCGTGGTCCCCGTTTTGCTCTGGAGGCTCATGGACACATGGAGTCCACGGATGCGTTCAGCGGTCGTGTTGCTCGGAAGCGCTGCGGTGATCGTTGTCGTTATCGCTGTTCCGAAGGTGGAGCATGCACAACTCTTGCCCATCGCTCAAGGCCAGGTGATCGCCGGAGTAGGTGGCGTTCAGAACAACGTCTTTCAAGAGCACACGATCGCCGATGCCCAAAGATCGCTCTTGGGCCAAGTGGGGATCACGGCATGGTGCAAGATCACGTTCCAACGCATGGTCGCTTTAATCACATTGACACGCCCGCACTATTCGGCGTTCCACAACGCCATCAATACCGGTTGGATGTTGCTCTACCCGTTGGCACTGCTCGGAGCATGGCGAGCTCGACGCGAACCGCTGGTCCAACTCCTTGTTTCAATTCTGATCCCCTACGTGGTTTTCATCGGACTGACGCATGCCGAATGGAGTGGGCGCTTCATGGTACCGCTTTTGCCGTGGGTGTTCGTTCTTGCCACCGTGGGGACCTCACGATCCAAGAAGCTCAACGGGGCCGTTGCCCCGACCTTCGGCCCGGAATGACAAGAGGCGCCTTGCAGCGCCTCTTGTCATTCCGGATCTTGTACCGGCGGATCACTCCGCCTTCGGCTCCTCTGGCGCATCGGCCGCAGGGGCATCGTCCTTCGGCGCGGTCGTCTTCGCGCTGGTACGGCGCGTACGGCGGGTCTTCTTCGCGGCACCGGTGGAAGTCTCCTTGGTGTAGGTCGTATTGAAATCCACCAGCTCGATCATGGCCATTTCGGCGGCATCGCCCAAACGGTTGCCCAGCTTGATGATGCGCGTGTACCCTCCTGGACGGCTCGCGATCTTCGGGGCCACATCACGAAAGAGGGCTGCAGTAGCCTCTTTGTTCTGAAGCTCACTGAAGACCATTCGTCGGCTATGCGTGGTATCCTCCTTGCTCTTGGTGATCAAAGGCTCCACATACAGACGCAGCGCTTTCGCTTTGGCCAAGGTGGTCTCGATGCGCTTGTGATCGATCAAGGAGATCGCCAAGTTGCTCAGTAGCGAGTCGCGGTGGGCCTTTTTGCGGCCGAGTGCGTTGTTCTTGTTTCCGTGTCTCATGGCTTCTTCCGTTGGGGCGCGAGTTCTCGCGCCCGTACATTATTCCTTGTCTAGCTTGTATTTCGCCACGTTCATCCCGAAGCTCAGGCCCTTGTTCTCCACCAGATCCTCCAATTCGGTCAGGCTCTTCTTACCGAAGTTCCGGAATTTCAAGAGGTCGTTCTTGTTGAAGGCCACCAGATCACCGAGTGTCTCGATGTCCGCAGCTTTCAGGCAATTCAGGGCACGTACGCTCAAGTCCATGTCCACCAACTTGGTCTTCAGGAGTTGGCGCATGTGCAAGCTCGTCTCATCGAATTCCTCGGTTTCCGTCGCACGCTCTTCCACATCCAAGGTGATGCGCTCATCGCTGAACAGCATGAAATGGTGGATGAGGATCTTGGCCGCTTCCTGCAAGGCGTTCTTCGGCGTAATGCTTCCGTCGGAAACCACCTCGATGGTGAGTTTCTCGTAGTCGGTCTTCTCCTCAACGCGGGTATTCTCCACGTTGTACTTCACATTCTTGATCGGTGTGAAGATCGAGTCAATGGCGATGGTCCCGATGGGCGCTCCATCCGCTTTGTTCTCGTCGGCGGGCACATAACCACGGCCTTTCCCGATCGTGAGTTCAACGTGTAGTTTCACGTTGCTCTCCATGTGGGCGATCACCAATTCAGGATTCAATACCTGGAACCCGGTGGTGTGTTTGCCGATGTCCCCGGCAGTGAAGGTGTCCTTGCCGGTCACGGTGAAGGACACCTTCTCTGTGCTCACATCATCCAATTGACGGCGGAAGCGCACCTGCTTGAGGTTGAGGACGATCTCGGTCATATCCTCGATCACGCCTTTGACGGTGCTGAACTCGTGGTCCACACCATCGATCCGTACGGTGGTGATGGCATGTCCTTCGAGGCTGCTCAACAAGATCCGGCGCAAGGCATTGCCGATGGTTATCCCGTAACCTGGCTCGAGTGGTCGGAATTCGAAGGATCCGCTCGTGTCGTCGGATTCGATCATCGTGACCTTGTCGGGACGCTGGAATTCGAGAATGGGCATTTCTTCTGTTTGTTCGTTGTTCGTTGTTGGCTCCTTCCTTCGTTCGCTGAAGACCGGTATACCGTTGATCCTCTTCTGCTGCTGTTCTCGCCCTAAAGGCTTACTTGCTGTACAATTCCACGATCAATTGCTCGCGGATATTCTCCGGGATCTGCGCACGCTCAGGCAGCGCGATCATCTTTCCGGCCATTTGTGATGGGTTCCATTCCAACCAGTCGTAACGGTGACTGTTCACCGAAACACTGTTGGTGATGGCCTCCAACGAGCGGCTCCGCTCACGAACGGCGATGGTCTGTCCGGCGCGTAGTGAATAGCTCGCTATGGTCACCACTTGCTCATCCACTGTGATGTGGCCATGACTCACCAACTGGCGTGCTGCACGACGTGTGGGTGCGATGCCCAAGCGGTACACCGTATTGTCCAATCGCGCCTCGCACAATTGCAGCAACACCGCACCGGTGATGCCGCGTTTGCTGGCAGCCAAGTGGTACATCTTCTCGAACTGGCGCTCGAGGATGCCATACATGTACTTGGCCTTCTGCTTCTCCTGCAATTGCAGGTTGTATTCGCTCTCCTTCTTGCGTCGGCGAGCATTGGGTCCATGTTGTCCGGGTGCGTGGGGCTTGCGCTCCATCCACTTGTCCGGGCCGAAGATCGCTTCCTTGAATCTGCGAGCGATCCGGGTCTTGGGTCCTGTATAACGTGCCATTCTTCTTCTTGATTTGGGTGCGTTCTGCGCACCAACAACGGAACTCGAAATATTCGGTCCCTACGGTATTTGTTCGATCAAACGCGGCGTTTCTTCGGTGGGCGGCAGCCGTTGTGCGGCATCGGGGTGATGTCCACGATCTCGGTCACCTCCACACCGCTGTTGTGCAGTGCGCGGATAGCGCTTTCGCGTCCACCACCGGGGCCTTTCACGAAGACCTTCACCTTGCGCAAGCCCAACTCGTGTGCCTCGCGTGCTGCTTCCTCGGCGCTCAATTGGCCTGCGTATGGGGTATTCTTCTTGCTTCCGCGGAATCCGTTCTTGCCCGAAGAGGACCAGCTGATCACCTCGCCCTTGTTGTTGGTGAGGCTGATGATCAGGTTATTGAACGTGGCCTGGATGTGGGCTTGCCCGAAGGCCTCCACTACCACGCTCTTCTTTTTCTTCTTGCCGGCTGCGCCGCCTTTACCTTCTTGCTTTGCCATGTGATCTGGTGTTTGAGGGCGATCGCTCGCACCCTTACGATCTCTTACTTGGTCACCTTTTTCTTGTTCGCCACCGTTTTCCGCTTGCCCTTACGGGTACGGCTGTTGGTACGGGTACGCTGACCACGCACGGGAAGACCCGCGCGGTGCCGTTGCCCACGGTAGCAACCGATGTCCATTAGGCGCTTGATGCTTAATTGCACCTCGCTACGCAGCGCACCCTCCACCTTCACGGTGTCAGAGATGTACTGGCGAATGCGCGCCTGCTCGTCATCGGTCCATTCCTCCACCTTGGTCTCCGGATCCACTTCCGCCTTCTCCAGAATGGAAAGGGCGGTGCTGCGGCCGATGCCATAGATGTACGTGAGGCCGATCGCCCCGCGTTTGCTCTTTGGTAGGTCTATGCCTGCTATACGTGCCATGCTCGTGCGTTTATCAACCCTGACGTTGCTTGAACTTCGGGTTCTTCTTGTTGATGATGTACAGACGCCCTTTGCGGCGGACGATCTTGCAGTCCGCGGAGCGTGGTTTGAGGGAGGCCCTGACCTTCATGATCTTCTGTGTGCTTAACTCTTGTAACGGAATGTGATGCGCCCTTTGCTCAGGTCGTACGGACTCATCTCCACCTTCACCTTGTCTCCTGGCAGGATCCGGATGTAGTGCATCCGCATCTTGCCCGAGATGTGGGCGACGATCACGTGACCATTCTCCAACTCCACACGGAACATGGCATTGCTCAACGCCTCTTTGATGACGCCGTCCTGCTCTATGGTCCCTGTTTTGCTCATTCCTTTCCTTTCTTCCTATCTCGTATCGACCCTGCGGTCGATGTCACCATTTCACCAATTCACCTTTCTGTTCCAGCACATCTTCAATGTACTTGAACGTTGATAGGACCTCTGCTTTACCGGCTCGCACCACTACGTCGTGTTCGAAGTGGGCGCTGGGCTTTCCGTCGCGGGTAGTGACGGTCCAACCATCACTCATCTGCTTCACCTCCTTCACGCCCATGTTGATCATGGGTTCGATCGCCAAGGCCATGCCGCTGCGCAACCGCACTCCGTGACCACGTCGACCGTAATTCGGTACTTCCGGTGCTTCGTGGAGTTTCCGGCCCAAGCCGTGTCCCACCAGTTCCCGCACCACACCGTAACCATTGGATTCGGCATGCTGCTGGATCGCGAACCCGATATCGCCTGTGCGGTTGTTCTCTACCGCTTGTGCGATCCCGAGCTCCAAGCACTCCTGCGTAACGCGCAACAACTTCTTCACTTCCGGTGCGACTTCACCCACACAAAAGGTGTAGGCGCTATCGCCGTAAAAACCGTTCATCAACACGCCACAATCCACGCTCGCAACGTTGCCCTCCTGCAAAGCCCGATCACCGGGCAAGCCGTGTACCACTTGATCATCAACACTGATGAGCAAGGTGGACGGGCAACCATACAAGCCTTTGAATCCCGGTATCGCGCCATTGTCCAGAATGAACTCTTCCGCGATCGCGTCGAGTTTCTGAGTGGTGACTCCGGGCGCGATGTGGCGTGCCACTTCAGCCAAGGTCCTGCCAACAAGTAAAGAACTCTCCTTCAACACAGCGACTTCGTCATCGCTCAGAATGATCACGGACTTACCCATGATCTATCCAGCCATCCCGAAGGCCTGTCCTCCTGATCTTCCTTTGATCCGACCCGTCTTCATCAATCCATCGTAGTGTCGCATCAACAAATGACTTTCGATCTGCTGCAGCGTGTCCAACAACACACCCACCATGATCAACAACGATGTTCCACCGAAGAACTGCGCGAAGCCCTGCTTGATGCCCATCATACCGGCGAAGGCTGGCAGTATCGCTACGAAACCCAAGAAGATCGCGCCCGGTAGCGTGATCCGTGAGAGCAATTCATCGATGTGCGATGCAGTGCTCTTGCCCGGCTTCACCCCTGGGATGAATCCACCGTTGCGCTTCATGTCATCTGCCAACTGGTTCGGATTCACGGTGATCGCCGTGTAGAAATACGTGAACAACACCACCATCAGGAACAGGCTGAAATTGTAGAATGGACCTTGGCTATTCGCAATGCCCACCAACCAATTGGGTGGCGTTTCGAAGGCTTGCGCCGCGTACATCGGCACGAGCACGATGGCCTGTGCGAAGATGATCGGCATGACACCGGCCGCGTTCACCTTCAACGGAATGTAGTTGCGTACACCGCCATACTGCTTGTTGCCTTGCACACGCTTGGCGAACTGCACCGGTATCCTTCGTGTGCCTTGTACCAATAGGATGCAACCCGCGATGATGAGCACCCAGATGACCACTTCGACCAGCAGCAGGACCAAGCCACCACCACCAGGACCCATGCGACCCACCACTTCCTGTGCGAAGGACTGCGGGAATTGTGCGAGGATACCGATCATGATGATCAAGGAAATACCGTTGCCCAGTCCACGCTCTGTGATCCGCTCACCCAACCACATCACAAAGAGGGTGGAACAGGTGAGGATCACGATGCTGGTGAACAACCAGAACTGACCTTCCGGTCGCGCTCCTGCATCGATGGTGGCGTAGATGTAGCTAGGTGCTTGGAACACACAGATCAGAATGGTCAAATAGCGCGTCCACTGGTTGATCTTGCGTCGCCCGCTTTCCTCACGTTGCATCTTCTGCACCGTAGGAACTGCAATCCCGGCCAACTGCATTACGATGGATGCCGAGATGTACGGCATGATCCCCAACGCGAAGATGGATGCACGGGTGAACGCTCCACCTGTGAAGATGGACAGGATCTCCACGATACCGCCGCCGCCGGATGCACCGGAGGCCGCGAGGCGGGCACTGTCCACACCTGGAAGCACGATGAAACTACCGATGCGATACACCAGCAGCAGACCCAGCGTGATGAGGATGCGGCTACGCAACTCCTCGATGCGCCAGATGTTCTTGATGGTATCGATCAGATTCTTCATGCCTTCTCAACTACGGTAACGATGGTTTCCGCTTTTCCTCCTTTCGCTTCGATCGCAGCCTTGGCCGTTGCACTGAACGCATGGGCCGTGATCTCCAACGCACCCTTCACCTCACCGCGACCCAAGACCTTCAGCTTGTCGTTCTTAGCGATCAAGCCGTTGGCATAGAGTACCTCAGGGCTGATCACCTTCAGGTTCTTGCTCTCCGCCAAGGCTTGGATGGCATCCAAGTTGATGCCCTTGAATTCCACACGGGTAGGGTTGGTGAAGCCGAACTTGGGCAACCGGCGGGTGAGGGTGGTCTGGCCACCTTCGAATCCGCGTTTGTGGTTGTAGCCGGCTTGGGCCTTCTGGCCTTTATGGCCCTTGGTGGACGTGCCTCCACGACCGCTGCCTTGGCCTCGACCAATGCGCTTCTCCTTCTTCGTGGCCCCTTCTGCGGGCTTCAATTTGCTCAAATCCATGGTATGCTCTGTACTATAGGGTTCAGGCCTCGGTCACTTTCACCAGATGGTGGACCTTCTCCACCATGCCGCGTACTTGCGGCGTTCCGTCCACGACAGCGGTCTTCCCGATCCGGCCCAATCCCAGCGCCTTCAGGGTATCCTTTTGACGCTTCGGGCACTTGATCTGGCTGCGTGTCTGTATAATGGTCAACTTGCTCATGTGCAATTCCGTCGACGGATCGACGGATCGGTTTATCCGTTGAATACGCGTTCCAGTTTAATTCCCCGTTGCATGCTCACCGCATTGGCATCACGCAGGCTTTGGAGCGCTTCGATCGTGGCCTTCACCACGTTGTGCGGGTTGCTGCTTCCCTTGCTCTTTGCCAATACATCGGTGATCCCAACGCTCTCCAATACAGCGCGCATTGCACCACCAGCGATAACACCGGTACCGTGCGCTGCAGGCTTCAAGAACACTTGTGCACCTGCATACTTGCCCTCTTGAGAATGTGGGATGGTGCCTTTCAGAACGGGCACTTTCACCAAGTTCTTCTTCGCATCGTCTATGCCTTTGGCGATCGCCTCTTGCACCTCCTTGGCCTTACCCAGACCATGGCCCACGACACCGTTCTCGTTCCCTACCACAACAATGGCAGAGAAGGTGAAGGTGCGACCGCCTTTGGTCACCTTGGTCACTCGGTTGAGTGCGACCAGCTTATCCTTCAGCTCGAGGTCGCTGCTCTTGACCTTTTTCGTGTTCGTCTCAGACATGTGTAGGGTATGATCAGAAATTGAGGCCTCCTTCGCGGGCGGCGTCGGCCAAGGCTTTCACCCGACCATGATAGAGGTATCCGTTGCGGTCGAACACGACCAATTCGATGCCTGCCGCCTTCGCCTTTTCGGCAATGGCCAGACCAACGATCTTGGCTTGTTCCAACTTCGGGATGCCCGAAGCCTTCTTGTCCTTCAAGGACGAAGCGCTCGCTAAGGTGCGGCCTGCTTCGTCGTCGATGAGTTGGGCGTACATGCCCGTGTTGCTGCGATAGACCGAGAGGCGCGGACGTGCCTGGGTGCCATGCACCGTTTTGCGCACGCGTTGCTTGATCTTCAGTCGGCGGTTGATCCTGTCGAATGCCATGGTCGTACTTATTTACCGGCTGCTTTACCTGCTTTGCGACGCACCACTTCGCCCACGAAGCGCACACCCTTGCCTTTGTACGGCTCCGGTTTGCGCAAGCTGCGCAATTTGGCGGCCACTTGGCCGATGAGTTGTTTGTCTGCCGATTCCAGACGGATGATCGGGTTCTTCCCCTTCTCTTGGGCTGCTGCCACCTTGATCTGCGGGGGAAGGTCGATCGTTATGGTGTGCGAGAAACCGAGGGCCAAGTTCAATTGTTGACCCTTCGTGGTGGCGCGGTAACCCACACCCACCAATTCCTGCTCGATCACGAAGCCTTCGGCCACTCCCTTCACCATGTTCGCGATGAGTGCCCGGTACAGACCGTGCTTGGCGCGGTGCGGTTTCGCATCACTAGGACGTACCAAGGTGATCTCGGTGCCTTCCTGTTTCAAGGTGATATCGGGATCAACAGCCTGCTCCAAAGTTCCCTTCGGACCTTTCACGGTCACCAGGTTCTTGTTGCTGATATTGACCTCGACCCCTTTGGGGACTTCGATCGGTGCTTTTCCAATGCGTGACATCTTCTTTCTCTGGCTTAGCTGATGTAACACAAGACTTCACCTCCCACGTTCAAGGTGCGTGCCTCCTTGTCGGTGACCACACCATGGCTGGTGGAGATGATGGCCACGCCGAGGCCGTTCAGCACGCGCGGTAAGTCACCGGCGTGGGCGTATTTGCGCAGGCCTGGGGAGCTCACACGGGTAAGTTCCTTAATGGCGCTCTTGCGCGTTTGTTGGTTGTACTTCAAGGCGATCTTGATCAGCCCTTGTTTGCCGTCATCCTCGGACTTCCAAGACAAGATGTATCCCTTGTCGTAAAGGATCCGGGTGATGTCCTTCTTCAGGTTGCTGGCTGGCACCTCCACGACCTTCTTGCGCGCTTGTATAGCGTTGCGCAGGCGGGTCAAGTAATCGGCGATCGGGTCGGTCGTCATGGTCTTTATCTTTTGTTGGGTTGTCTTTCCGGACTCCATCCGGAACCTTTCCCTGCTTTCTTACCAGCTGCCTTTGGTGACACCGGGGATCTTGCCTTCCAAGGCCATGCTCCGGAACACGTTACGTGAGATACCGAACAAACGCATGTAGCCGCGTGGACGACCGGTCAATTGGCACCGGTTGTGCATGCGCACCTTGCTGCCATTGACCGGGAGCTTTTGCAAGCCTTCCCAATCCCCAGCGGCTTTCAGCTTCGCCCGTTTGGCGGCGTACTTCTCCACCATCTTAGCGCGCTTGCGCTCACGGGCTTTCATTGATTCCTTGGCCATCGTTCTATCGTTATTGTGGGTTCGTCGTCACCCCCTACTATTTCTTGTCCTTGTCTGCGAATGGGAATCCAAAGGCCGTCAACAAGGCTTTGGCTTCTGCATCGGTATTCGCTGTGGTCACGATCGTGATATCCATACCCTGAAGTTTGGTCACCTTGTCGATGTCGATCTCCGGGAAGATGATCTGCTCTTTCACACCCATCGTGAAGTTGCCCCTTCCATCGAAGCCCTTGGCTGGAACGCCGCGGAAGTCACGGGTACGTGGTAGGCTCACTGCGATCAAGCGATCGAGGAATTCGAACATCCGATCACCGCGCAAGGTCACCCGTGCGCCGATGGGCATGCCCTTCCGCAGTTTGAAGTTACTGATGTCCTTGCGGGATATCGTTTGCACGGCCTTCTGACCGGCGATGCTGGTCATCTCCACAATAGCATGCTCCACGATCTTCTTGTCGCCAACGGCACTTCCGAGACCTTGGTTCAAGCTGATCTTGCTGATGCGTGGCACCTGCATGCAGCTGGTGTATCCGAACTCCTTTTGGAGTTTCGGGGCCAACTCGTTCTTGTATTTGGCGCGAAGCCGGGGTACGTAGCTCATGACTTCTTACTTGGCTGCCTTTTTCGTGGTCTTCACATAGCGCTCCAGAACGCCTTCCTTGTTGACCTTTCGACCAACACGACCCGGTGTTCCGGTCTTCGCATCAATGAGCATCAGGTTGCTCAGATGGATGGGACCTTCCTTGTCCACGATGCCCCCTTGCGGGTTTGCCGTGGTAGGCTTGGTGTGTTTCTTATTGATGTTGAGGCCCTCAACGATAGCCCGCATACGGTCGCGGTCCACGTCGAGTACACGACCTTGCTTGGCGCGGTCCTCACCGGCGAGCACCTTCACGAGGTCGCCTTTCTTGATGTGTGTCTTCTTCTGCATGGCTCAGAGTACTTCGGGGGCCAGGGAGATGATCTTCATGAACTTCTTTTCGCGAAGCTCTTTGGCCACTGGGCCGAAGATGCGCGTGCCTTTCATTTCACCGGCCGCATCGAGCAGCACCACGGCGTTGTCGTCGAAGCGGATATAGCTCCCGTCCTTGCGGCGGGTCTCCTTCTTCGTGCGAACCACCACGGCCTTGTGAACGGTCCCTTTCTTGGTACCTCCATTGGGCAGGGCTGCCTTGATCGTCACCACGATGGTGTCGCCGATGCGGGCATAGCGACGTGCTGTGCCACCGAGCACCCGGATGCAAAGCACCTCCTTGGCTCCGCTGTTGTCGGCTACATTGAGCCGTGATTCTTGCTGGATCATCGCTTGCTTTCGGTATTACTTGGCACGTTCAACGATCTCCACCACGCGCCAACGCTTCAATTTGCTGAGGGGGCGTGTTTCGCTGATGCGAACGGTATCGCCGATATGGGCTTCCCCTTTCTCATCATGCGCCATGAACGTACTGGACTTCTTCACGAACTTCCGGTACTTCGGGTGCATCATGCGACGCTCCACGGTCACCACGATGCTCTTGTTCATCTTGTCGCTCGTGACGATGCCGATACGCTCCTTGCGGAGGTTCCGATCCACTGCTGTGGCCGGTGTGTTCGGGGTGGTGCTCATTTCTTGGTCGTGTTTACAAGTTCACGCTTGCGCAACTCGGTGAGGATGCGTGCCACCTCTTTGCGCTTGGAGCGCAGCTGCACTGGACTTTCGATCGGGCTCACGGTATGTGCGAAACGCAGCTTGGTAAGCGACGAACGCCCCTCATTGAGCTTATCGCTCAATTCGGCGACCGTGAGGTCCTTCAATTCGGTTCCTTTCTTCTTCATGGCTCTTTCTTATTGGCCGTCGTAGTCCTCACGGGTCACGAACTTGGTCGGGATCGGGAGCTTCTGTGCCGCAAGGCGCAGTGCTTCCTTGGCGATCTCGGTTGATACACCATCGATCTCGAAGATGATCCGTCCGGCATGGCACACGGCCACCCAATGGTCCAAGGAACCCTTGCCCTTACCCATACGCACCTCTGCAGGTTTGCTGGTCACTGGCTTGTCCGGGAATACCTTGATCCACACTTGGCCTTCACGCTTCATGTAACGCGTAAGTGCCACACGAGCGGATTCGATCTGACGACCGGTGAGCCAAACGCTCTCCATGGCCTTCAGTCCGAAGGATCCAAGGGCTACACGGTGTCCGCGTTGGGCCTGCCCTTTCATTCGGCCCTTGTGCATATTGCGGCGCTTGCTGCGCTTCGGTTGCAACATGGCTCTTAGCTGTTTCGAGTGTTAGCACCGCGACGATCCCCGCCACGGAAATCCCCCCCACGTCCGCCTCCACGGCGGTCTCCACCTGGACCACGACGATCACCGCCGCGACGGTCCGGACGATCGCCACCCATGCGGGGGCCACCTGGTCCACCTTTCGCCTGACCTTGGTTCGGGCTCAAGTCCTTCTTTCCATAGACCTCGCCGCGCATGATCCAGCACTTGATACCGATGCGTCCCATTTTGGTGTGCGCTTCAGTGATGGCAAAATCGATATCGGCGCGTAAGGTGTGCAGTGGCACACGGCCATCGCGATACTTCTCTGTCCTTGCGATCTCCGCACCGTTCAAACGACCCGATACTTGTAGCTTGATGCCCTCTGCACCCATGCGCATGGTGCTCGCTACGGCCATCTTCATGGCGCGACGGAAGCTGATCCGACCCTCGAGTTGACGCGCGATGCTATCGGCCACCAAACGAGCATCCAGTTCTGGACGCTTGATCTCGAAGATGTTGATCTGAACGTCCTTGCCGGTGAGCTTCTTGAGCTCCTCCCGCAACTTGTCCACTTCGGCTCCACCTTTTCCGATAATGACACCCGGGCGGGCCGTGTTGATGGTAACGGTCACCAGCTTCAAGGTGCGCTCGATGACGATCTTGGCGACACTCGCCTTCTTCAGGCGGGCCATCAAATAGGCACGGATCTGCTCGTCCTCCACCAATTTGTCGGCGTATTTGTTGCCGCCGAACCAGTTGCTGTCCCAGCCCTTGACGAAGCCTAGGCGGTAACCGATCGGATGTACTTTCTGTCCCATGGTTGGTTGTTCTCGACTTAGGCTTGATTCACGGAATCGACGATGATGGTGACGTGGTTGCTCCGCTTCTTCATGCGGTAGGCGCGGCCTTGCGGTGCTGGAAGCATGCGCTTCAGGCCACGTGCCTCGTTCACTTGAATGCTTTTCACCACCAGTCCTGCTTCCTCGGCACGTGCGCCTTCGTTCTTAGCGGACCAGTTGTGCATCGCGCTCACTAGGAGTTTCTCCAGATCGCGGCTGCTGTGGCGTGTGCTGAAACGCAGGATACCCAACGCCTTCTCCACTTCCACACCACGGATCAGATCGGCCACCTGACGCATGCGACGCGGGCTGGTGGGTACGTTGCGGAGTTGTGCGATGGCCACCGTCTTCATGGCCTCCTTCCGCGCGTCTGCTGCTATTTTCTTACGAGCTCCCATGGTCTACTTAGTTCTTCTTGTTACCAGAGTGGCCACGGTAGGTACGGGTCGGAGCGAATTCGCCCAACTTGTGGCCCACCATGTTCTCGGTCACGTAGACCGGGATGAACTTGTTGCCATTGTGTACTGCGATCGTCAACCCGACGAATTCAGGTGCGATGGTACTTGCACGTGACCAGGTCTTGATCACGTTCTTCTTGCCGGAGGTCTGTGCCTCACCTATACGCTTGTTCAGCTTATAGTGGATGTACGGCGGTTTCTTGAGTGAACGGCTCATGAGCTATGCGAGGACTAGGCGCCTTTCTTGGCGTTGATACGTTCGAGGATGAAACGATTGCTGCGGTTCTTCGGTGCGCGGGTCTTCTTGCCCTTCGCCAAGAGGCCCTTGCGGCTCCGTGGGTGGCCACCGGATGCACGACCCTCGCCACCACCCATTGGGTGATCGACAGGGTTCATGGCCACCGGACGTGTCCGTGGACGACGTCCTTGCCAACGGCTACGGCCAGCTTTACCACTCTTCTGGAGCATGTGCTCGCTGTTGCCAACGGTGCCGATGGTCGCCAAACAGGCTACCAATATCATCCGCAATTCGCCGCTCGGCATCTTCAGCGTAGCATACTTCCCTTCACGGGCGCTTAGCTGTGCGAAGGTGCCCGCGCTGCGTGCGATGGATCCACCCTTGCCGGGTTGCAATTCGATGTTGTGTACCACGGTACCGAGCGGGATCTCGCTGAGTGGTAGCGTGTTGCCCACTTCCGGAGCCACACCGCTGCGGCCGCTGAGCACTTCTTGACCCACCTTCAAGCCATTCGGTGCCAACATGTACCGCTTCTCACCATCTGCATAGAACAGCAAGGCGATGCGTGCCGTCCGGTTCGGATCGTACTCGATCGTCTTCACAACAGCAGGAATGCCATACTTGTCGCGCTTCAGGTCGATCTCACGATAGCTCTGTTTGTGACCACCGCCGATGTAGCGCATGGTCATCTTGCCTGAATGGTTACGGCCACCACTCTTGTTGGTGCCTGTTGTCAAGGATTTCTCCGGCACACGCGTGGTGATGCCTTCGAAGTCCGTGATCACCTTGTGACGGGTGCCGGGGGTTACCGGATTGAGTTTACGTATGCCCATGACTGGTTCTGCTACCGGGTCAAATGCTTGTGTAGAGATCGATCGACTCGCCTTCCTTCACGGTCACAATAGCCTTCTTGTAGCTCTGTGTGCGACCTTTCAGAATGACGCTCTTGGTGTACCGCGTGCGGTCCTTGCCAATGCAGATCATGGTGCGTACTCCCGTCACCGTGACGTTGTACTCCTTTTCCACGGCCTGTTTGATCTGGACCTTGTTGCTCGTTTTGGCGACCATGAAGCCGTAACGGCCTTCTTTCTCGCCTTGAGCCGTCATCTTCTCAGTGACGATCGGTCGGATGAGGATTTGGCTCATGACTTACTTGGTAAGGATGGTTTCCAACGGTGCGATCGCGTCCTTCACGATCAACAGACCCTTGGCGTTCATAATGTCGTAGGTATTCAACTCGCTGGCCACCACCACACGTGTGTTCTGTAGGTTGCGGGCGCTGAGCACGATGTTGTCGTCCTTGCTCGGCACAACGAGGATGCTCTTGCGAGCGCTCAGTTCAAATGCCTTCAGGAGGGCGGCGAATTCACTGGTCTTCGGTGCGGACATCGATACGGTGTCGATCACCTTCAACGTACCGTCCTTCGCCTTGTAGGTCAAAGCGCTGCGGCGGGCCAAGTCCTTCACTTTCTTGTTCAGTTTGAAGTGGTAGTCTCGCGGCTTGGGGCCGAACACGCGTGCACCACCTTTGAACAGTGGGCTCTTGATGGAACCTTTACGGCTACCACCAGTACCCTTCTGGCGATGCAACTTCCTGGTGCTGCCGCTCATCTCGCTTTTTTCGAGGGTCTTGGAAGTACCCTGGCGTTTGTTCGCAAGATGTTGCTTCACGTCCAACCAAATGGCATGGTCGTTCGGCTCGATCGCGAACACCGCGTCGTTCAGTTTGGCCTTTTTGCCGGTGGACTTGCCGTCCTTTCCGTGGATCTCGAGTTCCATCTTATTTCCAGATGATCACGATGCTACCCTTGGGACCTGGAACGGTACCCTTGAGCAACAACAGGTTCTTTTCAGCATCGATCTTCACCACACGTAAGTTCTCCGTGGTCACTTTGTTCCCACCCATGCGACCGGCCATACGGAGGCCCTTGAACACACGGCTCGGATACGAGCTACCGCCCAGTGAACCGGGGGCACGGCTACGGTCATGCTGACCGTGTGTGGCTTCACCCACACCGCTGAAACCATGACGCTTCACAACGCCTTGGAAGCCTTTACCCTTGCTGTGTCCGGTAACGGTCACGAATCCACCCTCCATGAAGAGGTCCACACCCACGGTATCGCCAAGTTTCAGATCCTCTCCGAATTCCTTGAATTCGTGCGACTCGCGCTTAGGTGTCGTACCCGCCTTCTTGAAGTGGCCCTTGGCCGCTGCTGGCGTGTTCTTCTCGGGTCGCTCAATGGCCGAGAGTTGCACGGCCTTGTAGCCGTCCTTCTCCACGGTCTTCACGTGGCTCACCACATTGGGCTCCGCCTCGATCACCGTGCATGCGACCATGCTCCCGTTCGCATCGAACAGGCTGGTCATGCCGATCTTCTTTCCTATTAGTCCGCTCATGGCTCTGTAGTGCTATCGGTCAGACCTTGATCTCCACGTCCACGCCGCTGGGGAGTTCCAGCTTCATCAGGGCATCGATCGTCTTGGAAGACGAGCTGTAGATGTCCATGATGCGTTTGTAACTGCACAGTTGGAACTGCTCGCGCGCCGTTTTGTTGACGTGCGGCGAGCGGAGCACTGTGAACATGCGCTTATGCGTCGGCAGTGGAATGGGACCGCTGACGACAGCGCCCGTGCTCTTCACCGTCTTTACGATCTTCTCGGCGCTCTTGTCGACGAGGTTATGATCGTACGACCGCAGCTTGATCCTGATCTTTTGGGTCATCGCTTATTCGCGGGGTTATGCTGAAACCTTTCCACGCACCTTGGCCAAAACGGCTTCGGTCACGTTGTTGGGTGCAGGTACGTAATGACTGAATTCCATGGTGCTACTCGCACGTCCGCTGGAGAGCGTACGCAACGAGGTCACATATCCGAACATCTCGCTCAATGGCACGGTGCCTTTGATGGCTTTCGCGCCTGCACGATCCTCCATGCCCACGATGGTGCCACGGCGACGGTTGAGGTCGCCAACGATATCGCCCATGTTCTCTTCCGGTGTGATCACTTCGATCTTCATGATCGGTTCGAGCAATACCGGTTTACACTTAGGGATCGCTGTACGGAAGGCCGCTCTCGCGCAGATCTCGAAGCTCAATGCATCGGAATCCACGTTGTGGAACGATCCATCGTACAGGGTAACCTTCAAGCTCTCCATGGGATAGCCGGCCAAGACACCGTTCTTCAAGGATCCTTCGAAGCCCTTTTGAACAGGTCCGATGAATTCCTTCGGGATGGATCCACCCTTGATCTCGTCGATGAACTCCAAGCCCGTTTTCTCAGGATCGGTCTGTGGTTCGATGCGCACGTGGATGTCCGCGAACTTCCCGCGACCACCGGTCTGCTTCTTGTACAATTCGCGGTGCTCCACGGTGCCGCTGATGGCTTCCTTGTACTTCACTTGAGGGGCACCCTGATTGCACTCCACCTTGAACTCGCGCTTCATGCGGTCCACGAGGATCTCCAAATGCAGTTCGCCCATACCGCTGATCACGGTCTGGCCGGTCTCTTCGTCGGTGTGTACCTTGAAGGTCGGATCCTCCTCGGCGAGTTTCGCCAATGCCGCACCCATCTTGTCCAGATCAGCCTGGGTCTTCGGTTCAACAGCGACCCCGATCACCGGCTCTGGGAAGCTCATGCTTTCCAGAATGATCGGATGCTCTTCTGCACACAGCGTATCGCCCGTGCGAATGTCCTTGAAACCGACCGCTGCACCGATGTCTCCCGCTGCGATCTGATCCACGGCGTTCTGTTTGTTGGAGTGCATCTGGAAGATGCGGCTGATCCGCTCCTTCTTGTCGCTCCGGGTATTCAGCACGTAGCTCCCAGCGTTCAACACGCCGCTGTAAGCACGGAAGAAGGCCAAGCGGCCAACAAAGGGATCCGTGGCGATCTTGAACGCGAGACCTGCGAAGGGCTCATCAGGGTCGGGGCGACGCAATACCTCAGCGTCTGTGCGGGGATCGATGCCGGTTACCGCGTCAATGTCCATTGGGCTAGGCAAGTAGGCCATCACCGCATCAAGCATGGTCTGCACACCCTTGTTCTTGAACGCACTACCACAAAGGATCGGTGTGATGCTCATGTTGATCGCGCTCTTGCGGATCGCTGCCATCACCTCTTCCTCGGTCAAGCTATCCGGATCAGCGAAATACTTCTCCATCAATTGGTCGTCGCTCTCGGCAACCGCTTCGATGAGCTTGTCGCGCCATTCCTTCACCGTTTCCACAAGATCGGCCGGGATCGGAACTTCGCTCCAGGTCATGCCTTGGTCCTCTTCGTTCCAAACCATACCGCGGTTGTTGATCAGATCAACAACACCTTTGAAATCGGCTTCCGCACCGATCGGCACTTGCAAAGGGACCGGATTCGCACCAAGACGTTCACGAATCTGCTTCACCACGTTGAAAAAGTCCGCACCACTGCGGTCCATCTTGTTGACGAATCCGATGCGTGGCACCTTGTACTTGTTGGCTTGACGCCACACCGTCTCGCTCTGAGGCTCAACGCCACCAACAGCGCAGAACAAGGCAACGGCACCGTCCAACACACGCAAACTGCGCTCTACCTCTACGGTAAAGTCCACGTGGCCAGGCGTA
This sequence comes from Flavobacteriales bacterium, assembly GCA_016710015.1. GTDB lineage: Bacteria > Bacteroidota > Bacteroidia > Flavobacteriales_F > PHOS-HE28 > PHOS-HE28. The sequence continues at coordinate 105,845 of JADJLR010000009.1, read as the reverse complement.
TCGATCAGGTTGATCTTATAGGTATTGTCGCGGTATTTCCAGCTGGTGGTGGTAGCTGCGGAGGTGATCGTGATGCCACGCTCCTGCTCCTGTGCCATCCAGTCCATGGTAGCAGCACCGTCGTGTACTTCACCGATCTTGTGTACAAGACCCGTGTAGTACAGGATGCGCTCGGAAGTGGTGGTCTTCCCGGCATCGATGTGCGCCATGATGCCGATGTTGCGCGTGTATTTGAGGTCCCTCTTGGCCATTTTGCTCGTTCTCTAACCTGCGTTGATCAGAAGCGGAAGTGACTGAATGCCTTGTTGGCCTCAGCCATCTTGTGGATCTCCTCCTTCTTCTTGAACGCTCCGCCTTCCTCTTTCGAAGCGGCCAGGATCTCGTTGGCCAGTTTGTTGGCCATACTCCGCTCATTGCGGTTGCGTGCATACCCGATCAGCCACTTCATGGCCAAACTCTTCTTGCGATCCTCACGAACTGCCTGAGGGATCTGGAAGTTGGCACCACCTACACGGCGACTGCGTACTTCCACTTGTGGGGTCACATTCGTGAGGGCTTTCCGGAAGGTCTCCAGACCGTCCTCGCCGCTCTTTTCAGCAACGATGTCGATGGCATTGTAGAAGATGTCCAAGGACTTGCTCTTCTTGCCGTCGTACATCAAGTTGTTCACGAACTTGGTCACTTGCACGTCACCGAACTTTGGGTCGGGGAGCGTGGTGTGTTTGACTGTCTTTTTGCGCATGGGTGCTTACTCGTGACAGGTTCTTATTTCTTGGCTGCGCCGGCCTTCGGGCGCTTGGTGCCATACTTGCTGCGACGCTGGTTGCGGCCTTCCACACCTGAGGTGTCCAGAACACCACGAACGATGTGGTATTTCACACCGGGCAGGTCCTTTACACGACCGCCGCGTACCAGAACGATGCTGTGTTCCTGTAGGTTATGACCTTCTCCGCCGATGTAGGCGATCACCTCGTAGCCGTTCACCAAGCGCACTTTGGCCACCTTTCGAAGCGCCGAATTCGGCTTTTTCGGGGTGGTGGTATACACCTTGGTACACACGCCGCGACGCTGTGGGCACGACTTCAGGGCAATGGACTTGCTCTTGTACACCGGCGTCTGGCGTCCCTTGCGGATGAGCTGTTGGATGGTTGGCATGAGGTCCTTTCGTCTTGACTTTCAGGTTGATGCACCTATTCCTAGGTGAAAAACGGGCTGCAAAGGTAAGAGGAACCACTTTCCAACCAACTGGTGTTGAAGGAAATTTCTAGCAACCACGCCTCATTCTGGATCGCCCGTTGGATCCGGGTTTGCCGCACTCAATACTCTAAATTGCTTAGATCCAAGCAGATATACCGGAGTCATTGCGCTCGAAAGCACCGATCCGCGCAGGTAGAAAGCCCCATCTCCACCAACCCGTCCATGGGTTCGATGGCTGGAAAATGTATCTTTGTTAGCATCATTTGATATTATTTCATGGATGTAGCTAGTCTCACCTACTACTCGATCAGCCCCCGCATGCTGAACCTGCTTGCGACGATCCATCACCGGCTTGGCGAGGTACACGCACGGCACCTGCACAAACCAGCGGTCGACCTTGAAAAGGCCTACCACGTGAGCGTCGTCCACAGCACCTTGGCCATCGAGGGTAGCACCTTGGACACCTTGCCTGTGGCCGAGTTGGTGGATGCGCATGCCGCTGCCCCGGCCGGCTCGGCTGCTTTGGAAGCCGTGAATACCCACCGTGCCTATGCCTTACTCGCGGAACTGGACCCCTTCGTGGAACATGACCTGCGACACGCCCACGGCGTTCTGATGCACGGATCGGCGCTGGATGCGGGTCATTTCCGCACCGGACCGATGGATGTGCTCTATGGTGACCCCGAACCTTTGCGCACCGCAAGTGCCCATGACCTGCCCGTGAATGTGCAGGAATTGCTGCGGTATGCGGAGGAGGATGACTTCCCTCCGCTGCTGACCAGTTGTGTGCTCCATTTCGGTCTGGTCTACCTCCGCCCCTTCACAGCGGGGAATGGTCGCCTTGCTCGGTTGTGGCAAAAGCGCATGTTGATGGCCTATTGGCCGGTATTCGCTTACCTGCCCGTGGAAGCCTTCATTCACCGGACCCAACCGGCCTACTATGCGGCCTTGGAGTATGCCGACCGGCGCGGAGATTGCGGTGACTTCATCGCCTACCTCTTGGAGCGGATCGATGAGGCACTGGTCGAGTTGTTGGCCGAACCCGACCCGGTGCGCTCGGGAGCCGACCGCATCGCACTCTTCCTGATGCGCGCACCTGACCGGTCATTCCAAAGGAAGGATTACCTGAACACCTTCCCCGAGCTTTCCACCGCTACGGCAAGTAGGGATCTGGCGGTGGCGGTGGCGAGTGGTGAACTCCTTTTGTCTGGAACGAAACGGCAGGCTCATTACAGAAGAAGATCCTGAGGAAGCTTGCGTAATCGTGAAGACCACGAGGCCGAATACCACTTTGTACTACCGGAGCACATTCCGTGTTCAAGGGCCACCCATAGATGCAGGCTCCATGCACCTACGCGACTCACCGTGAACTCTTAAAAGCCTTGAGCTGCAATTCCAACGCAGTATGTACAAAGGGCAACCAGAGGACATCCTCCAGCAGGGCTCAGTAGGACAATACAAGATCGACCGTGCTGTTGATATTCCAAAGGGTCGGCCCACATGGTCAGGGCTAACTTCGCCGCTTCGATGGACCATTTGAAAGGCCTAAATCCCGCCCAGCTTGCTGCCGTAGAAGCCATCAATGGCCCCACCATGGTGATCGCTGGGGCGGGCAGCGGCAAGACCAAGGTGCTTACGGTACGTATCGCACATCTGATGACCAAGGGTGTGGACCCCTTCCGCATCCTCGCCCTCACCTTCACTAACAAGGCAGCGAAGGAGATGAAGGAACGGATCGCCAAGCTATTGGCCGAGATCCCGGAACTCAGCACCGAGGCACGAAACCTCTGGATGGGCACCTTCCACAGTGTGTTCGCCCGGATCCTGCGCGCCGAAGCGGACAAGATCGGCTACCCGAAGGATTTCACGATCTACGATACCGACGATAGCCGAAGTGTGATCAAAGGGGTGTTGAAGGAATGGAAGCTCGACGACAAGTTGTACAAGCCCAATCAGGTACACGGTCGCATCAGTATTGCGAAGAACAATTTGATCGGTCCGCTCGAATACTTGGCCAATACCGAGTTGATGGCCGGTGATGCGGCGGTCGGACGCGAGCACATGGGCAAGATCTACAAGGCCTATGCGGAGAAGTGTTTCCGTGCCGGGGCCATGGATTTCGACGACCTGCTCTTCAACACGAACATCCTTTTCAGAGACCATCCGGACGTGATGCTGAAGTACCAGAGCCGCTTCCAGTACCTCTTGGTGGATGAGTACCAGGACACGAACATGGCCCAGTACAACATCGTGAAGACCCTGGCCGCGCGCCACGAGAATGTCACGGTAGTGGGCGACGATAGCCAAAGCATCTACAGCTTCCGCGGTGCGAACATCCAGAACATCCTCAACTTCCGCAACGACTATCCGGACCACAGGATCTTCAAGCTGGAGCAGAACTACCGCAGCACGAAGACCATCGTGGGTGCAGCGAATTCAGTGATCGACAAGAACAAGGACCAGATCAAGAAGACCATCTGGACCGAGAACACGGAAGGCGAGAAGATCCGGGTACATCGCTCACTCACGGACAACGAGGAAGGCGCTTTCGTGGCGCACAGCATCTTCGAGACCAAGATGCAGAAGCAGGTGCCGAACAAGGGCTTCGCGATCCTGTACCGCACCAACGCACAAAGCCGCAGCATGGAGGAATCGCTGCGCAAGCTGAATATCCCGTACCGCATCTATGGCGGGTTGAGCTTCTACCAGCGCAAGGAGATCAAGGACCTGATCAGCTACTTCCGCCTGGTGTGCAACCCACGCGATGAGGAGGCCCTGAAACGCGTGATCAACTACCCTACACGCGGCATCGGACAGACCACCTTGGACAAGATCATCGTGATGGCCAACCAGCTCGGAAAGTCCTTGTGGGATACGGTGCAGGAACACCTCGGCGAACTCGGATTCCACAGTGGCACGCGTAAGGCAGTGGCGGATTTCGTGCTGATGATCCAGAGTTTCCAGACCATGCTGGACACGCACACCGCACACGCGCTTGGCGAGCATATTGCGCAAAAGAGCGGGATCCTCAAGGACCACTTCGTAGACAAGACGCCCGAAGGCGTGAGCCGCTATGAGAACATCCAGGAGCTCCTTGGTGGAATGAAGGAATTCAGTGACCGCGATACGGAAGGCACCGACATGCCCCGCACCTTAAGCGATTTCCTGATCGATGTGGCCCTACTCACCGACGCGGACAACACCGACCCGAACGATAACGACCGCGTGAGTCTGATGACGATCCATAGCGCAAAGGGGCTGGAATTCCCGCATGTGCATGTAGTGGGCATGGAAGAAGACCTCTTCCCGAATCTAATGGCCGTGCAAAGCCGCGCCGATCTGGAGGAGGAACGTCGGCTGTTCTACGTGGCCATTACCCGTGCAGAGGAACAGGCCACCTTGAGCTACGCGGTGAGCCGCTACAAATGGGGCAATCTCACCGCCAGCGAACCCAGCCGTTTCATCGATGAGATCGATCCGAAATACTTGGAAATGCCGGCGCAGAACGAACGCGGTGCCTTCACCAGCGGCCACTACGAACGAACTGGAACGCCGCCATGGGCGCGCCAACCGCGGTCCGCGGACCGACCTGCGGACGAACGCGGAACATCCAAACCGGTCCATGGAAGGGAACGCACTGCACCGGTGGCCAAGGGAGTACCGTTCGACCGCCGGAAGGAAACACGCGAGCCAACGCCAAAGCCGGGAAACCTGAAACGGATCTCCAACGCTGGCAAACCAATGGAGGCAACGCGAACGCTCGGTGCTGAACTGCCGGAACTCCAAGAAGGGATGACCGTGGGGCACGAACGCTTCGGAAAGGGCAAGGTGTTGAAGGTGGAAGGCAACGCACCCGACCTGAAGGCCACGGTGTTCTTCCCATCGGTGGGACAGAAACAACTGCTTTTGCGCTTCGCGAAGCTGACGGTCGTGGAGGGCTGATCCACAAGCCATCGACGAACTATCCGCACCGGACCCACGTTCAACCGGACCATGCGCTGGTCCGCCCTATGGCTCCCAATGACCTTTCTCTTGGCTATTCCCGAGTCCAAGGGCCAAGCCACGTATGAGTTCGGCTTCAGCTTGAACCCAACGGCGCAAGGCGGATTGCACGCATTGTTCATCTACAACGTGAAGGACGGGGTGGTCCTAGGAAGCATCCCCATGCGGAGTGATTTCTTCGTGTTGCAGGCAAGCGGCTTGATGGAAAGCAAGGCCAACTTGGAGAGCATCGACCTCTTTGACACGTACGGGATCCGTGATTGTGGGGTCTGGGCTGCCAATGGAATGATCGATGCCAACCTCGACTGCTTGCCGCTGAAGGACATTTGGAAATTGCGCTACAAGAATGGCATGGGCGCACAGGAAGGCACGGGTTGGGCCAGCGAGGAATTCCGCCCCAGTGATCGCCAGCAGGTCATCCTCCAGTTCTACCGACCCGCACAATACGATCAGTGGCACGGCCCTTACTTCGGGAAGGATGCCTTCCGTCTGCTGCGTGATATGCAGGACCCGGCCTGGGTGGACACCTACCAGAACGGCGGTTGATCCGTCGGTTGGATCACATCACTTACATTTGAGCACACCTGAGCGGGCCAGCACCTGTTGCACAGCGTTCCAGCTCACCCACCGCATACTGATAGATCGCTCCCGATGAGCATAGCCGCTTTCGACTACAACACCAGCCGCCCCCATTTGATCATTCCGGAATACGGACGCCATGTACAGCGCATGGTGGAGCATTGCATGGACGTGGAGGACCGGGACAAACGGACACATACGGCCAAGGCCATCATCCAAGTGATCGGTCGGTTGAACCCACAGTTGCGGAACAGCGACAATTTCGAGCGCACACTCTGGGACCACCTTTACATCATGAGCGAATTCAAGCTGGATGTGGATGGTCCTTTTCCGAAGCCCACTGCCGAGGATCTGGAGAGCAAGCCGAAGCGCGTCGCCTACCCTCAAACGAAGATCAAATACGGGCACTATGGCAAGTTGGTGCAGCGTATGATCGAGCAATGCACGAAAATGGAACCCGGCGAAACGCGCGATGCCTACACCGTACTGATCGCCAACCAGATGAAGAAGCAATTCCTCGTTTGGAACCGCGATACCGTGCCCGATCCCGTGATCCTGAAAGACCTCGGCGAATTGAGCAAGGGTAAATTGAAGGTGAAGGAAGAGGTGCAGTTGGCCCATACGGCGGACCTCTTACGCACCCAACAGAACGGCCCCAAGAACGAAGTGGATACCCGTAAACGCTACAACAACAGCGGTAGCGGAGGTGGAAAGAAGCGGAATCGCAACCGGAAGAAGCGGTATTGATCGCCTTCGCTCCGGCGAGTTGAAGATCAAGGATCGTCCCGCATCCCCCAGTATCGCAGATGCTGGACTTCGGCGTGAGGGAGTTGAGGATTGGCTCTTAAGCTCAAGTCCTTGCCTCCTGCTCCTACGCCTGCCGAGTTCACCCGCCCATTGCCGACTGCCAATGACCCGCAATAGGTGACACCCTCCTGTTGAAACCGAAGGTCTGCCGCCCCCCAATTGCTCCGTTCTGGGCCTTTTCTTCGCAGCATACACCTTCGCCGAGGGCTTCGGCACATATCATGGGAAGTTTCAAGATCGTCGGTGGGCGAAGGCTGAAGGGTGAAGTGATCCCCCAAGGAGCCAAGAACGAGGCCTTGCAGATCCTCTGCGCCGTGCTGCTGACCGCAGAACCGGTCACCATCCATAACGTTCCGGACATCGTGGACGTGAACAAGTTGATCGACCTGCTACGGCAGATGGGCGTTCAGGTGGAACCACTCAGCACCGGCAGTTACCGATTCACTGCCAAGGATGTGGACATCGAGTTCTTCCTGAAACCGGAATTCAAGACCCTTGGTGGCGGTTTGCGCGGCAGCGTAATGGTGGTCGGTCCTTCCCTGGCGCGCTTCGGTCGTGGCTACATCCCAACACCGGGTGGCGACAAGATCGGACGCAGGCGACTCGACACTCACTTCATCGGTTTCGAGAAGCTCGGCGCGGAGATCAAGTACGACAGCAAGGAGGGCTTCTTCAAAGCGGAAGCGAAACGGCTGAAAGGGGCGTACATGCTACTAGATGAAGCCAGCGTGACCGGGACGGCCAACATCGTGATGGCCGCCGTTCTAGCCGAAGGACGTACCACGATCTTCAACGCCGCCTGCGAACCCTATTTGCAACAACTCTGCGACATGCTCGTGCGCATGGGCGCAAAGATCTCGGGCATCGGAAGCAACCTGCTCCACATCGATGGGGTGGATTCCCTTGGCGGTACTGAACACACCCTGTTACCGGACATGATCGAGATCGGCTCCTTCATCGGCATGGCCGCCATGACCCGCAGCGCCATTACCATCAAGAACGTGGGGATCCAACATCTGGGAGTGATCCCCGACGTGTTCCGCAAACTGGGCATCGCGGTGGTTCAACAAGGTGAAGACCTACACGTACCCGCCCAAGAGCACTATACCATCACCAAGTTCATCGATGGCAGCAACATGACGGTGAGCGATGCCCCGTGGCCGGGCTTCACACCCGACCTGCTCAGCATCGTGTTGGTTACGGCCATCCAGGCAAAAGGCAGCGTGTTGGTACACCAGAAGATGTTCGAGAGCCGCCTGTTCTTCGTGGACAAACTCATTGAAATGGGCGCCCAGATCACGCTTTGCGACCCCCACCGTGCCTTGGTCATCGGGAACGACTTCCAAAGTCCGCTACGCGCCATTCGCATGACCAGCCCCGACATCCGCGCCGGTGTTTCCTTGCTGATCGCCGCGCTGAGTGCCGAAGGGACCAGCACCATAGACAACATCGAACAGATCGACCGCGGATACCAGAACATCGACAAGCGTTTGCGCGCATTGGGCGCACAGATCGAACGGGTGGGATGAGAAGCAGTGGGCACGGGTAGTAGCGATCACCACCCGTACCACCGACCCATTCTATCTGCCTACTACCTACTGCACCCCTCCAACTACACCTGACCATAGCCTCCCCATCCCGGCACGTTATTCGCAAGGAGAGGGAACTCCGATCATTCTACTTTTGCACCATGGAATTCCGCACGATCATGTCCAAGACACGCATAGCCACCATCACAGTTGTTGCACTGCTTGCCATTTATGGCTTCACCAACCGCGCTGAACCTGCACCCACGAACGATGCGGCAGGCGAACAGGTGGGTACCGGAATAGGGAATAAAGCACCGGAATTGGCTTTCATGGACCCCGATAGCACCAAGGTGTTGAAGCTCTCCGAATTGAAGGGCAAGTATGTGTTGATCGACTTCTGGGCCAGTTGGTGCCGACCTTGCCGCATGGAGAACCCCAACGTGGTTTCCGCCTACAAGAAATACAGCAAGGCCAAATTCTCGGATGCCAAGGGCTTCGAAGTATACAGCGTGAGTTTGGATCGTAGCCGCGATGCATGGAAAGGCGCTATTGCGCAGGATGGCCTGCTCTGGAAGTACCACGTGAGCGACCTCGGATTCTGGCAATCGAAAGGAGCCCAGCTCTACGGTGTGAATTCCATCCCCATGAGCTTCTTAGTGGACCCTAACGGTGTGATCATCGCCAAGAACCTGCGTGGCATGGCGCTGCATCAGGAACTGGATAAGCATGTGAAGAGCCTTTGATCCTTCCACCGGAAAGACGAGGGGCTGTCTCACAACGAGGCAGCCCCTTGTCTTTCAAGGCCTCTGACAACCTGTCCGCAGCGCTACCGTGGCACCGAAATTGACCTTGGCATGCCCCGGAATGCCGGAGTTTACAAGCCAAATGGCCTTCAAGAACCCCTTCCGACGTACCGAAAAGCAGAATCCGACCATGGAGAACGAGACCGTGAAGAACGAAACGAATACCACCGAGGAGCAAGAAACTGCCACCGAAAGGACCGCAGAAACTGCCAGTGCTGACACCCCGTCAGCGCAATTGACCGAATCGGAGACCTTGCGGGCCGAACTCGACCTGCTTCGTGCAGAGCATCAAGCCACACACGACAAGCACCTGCGCCTGTTCGCCGAATTCGACAATTTCCGCAAACGCACCGCGAAGGAGAAACTGGAGTTGCTTCAATTTGGAGGGGAGAGCACCTTGCGTTCCATCCTTCCCGTGTTGGACGATCTGGATCGTGCGGTGGTCAACAACGATACGGTGCAGGACCTTGCAGCAATGCGAGAAGGATTCCGTTTGATCCAGCAGAAATTGCAAAGCACCTTGTCCGCACAAGGACTCAAGGTATTGCCGGACCCCAAAGGAGAGTTCTTCGATACCGATAAACACGAAGCCATCACCAAGGCTCCTGCGCCTACCCCCGACTTGAAAGGCAAGGTCTTGGAGGTGGTGGAGAATGGCTATACGTTGAACGACAAGGTGATCCGCTACGCCAAGGTGGTCGTAGGCGAGTAAGGGCAGCATGTGCATCGCCCATGTACGCCAGCGAACAGTAGTCCGAGCCGATGAGCAAACGAGACCCGTATGAAGTCCTTGGTGTAGCCCGTAGCGCAAGTGCGGAAGACATCAAGAAGGCCTATCGCAAACTCGCGATCAAATTCCACCCCGACAAGAACCCGGGCGACCATGCGGCCGAGGAGAAATTCAAGGAGGGGGCCGGTGCGTACGAGATCCTGAGCGATCCGGACAAGCGCGCCAAATTCGACCGATTTGGACACAACGCGCCCGGTGGCTTTGGTGGCGGTGGCTTCCAAGGAGGCGGCATGAACATGGAGGACATCTTCTCCCAGTTCGGCGACATCTTCGGCGGGGGATTCGGAGGCGGAGGTTTCGGCGGCTTCGGACAACAGCGTGGAGGCCGCACCGTGAAAGGCAGCAACTTGCGGGTACGGCTCAAGATGAGTTTGGAGGATGTGGCCAACGGCGCGGAGAAGAAGATCAAAGTGACCAAGTTGGTACGGGCGAAAGGCAGCGAATACGGCACCTGCTCCACATGTGGGGGCAATGGCCAAGTACGCCGCGTCCAGAACACTTTCCTAGGCCAAATGCAGACCGTGACCACCTGTCCGGCATGCGGAGGTATCGGTCGATCCGTGACCAAACGAGCTCCCGGAAGTGATGAACATGGCCTGATCCGCGAGGAGGTCGTTGTGCCGATCCAGATCCCGGCCGGTGTGGAAGAAGGGATGCAGTTGAATATCAGCGGCATGGGCAACGAAGCGCCAGCCGGTGGTATCCCTGGCGACCTGCTCGTTGTGATCGAGGAGGAAATGCACCCCTCCCTGCGCCGCGATGGCCGGAATCTGCATCACGAGGTCTTCATCAGCATGGTCGATGCAGCCCTTGGAGCCAGTGTCGAAGTGCCGATCGTTAGCGGGAAGGCCAAGGTGAAGGTGGAGGCCGGGACCCAAAGCAATCACGTCCTTCGGCTCAAGGGCAAGGGACTTCCCAGCGTGAACCACCATGGGCATGGCGACCTGTTCGTTCACGTTGCCGTTTGGACACCTACCAACCTGAGCAAGGAGGAGAAGGCCGTATTGGAGGAGTTGCGCGACAGCGCCAGCTTCCAACCCAAACCCACCGCGAAGGACAAGGGCTTCTTCGAGCGGGTGAAGGAAATGTTCGGGAACTGATCCAGTGTAGTAACCACTAGGTCCTCTGGGGTACTAATAAGGCTACTGGCTTTCCGTGGTCCATCAGGATCAACCCCTCCTTCTCCATCCGCGTTCCTTGGGTCGAACCCATGGCCTGTATGAAACGCCGCTCCACATTGCGGAATTCACCGCAATTGCAGCCAGAAGGCACCATGCCTTGGAAACGCACTTGGTTGTTGACCGAGGACCAACTACCGATGAAGACCCCGCAATGTGAACGTCCGGTCACTCGACCGGACCGATCCAGATCGATCGTCATTGGCGGGAACACCCGGCTGATGTCCGCCTCGAAGACCTTCACCACACGCCACCGTCCAAGCAATTTGCTACTTAACGAAACACCAGTGAATACAACACTTCCCAACAGAGCGTACGTCACGATGAGGGAAGATAGGGTGATCACGGATCGCTTCATCATGGAATGTAGCGTGCAGGTTGGGACGGAAATTAGCTGTCATTGCTCACGCTTGCGTTCTCCTTTAGGGCCAATGGTTGGGTCCGTGATGGAAGGAATCCGACATTGCTTTGGACCTCTCACTTCTGAAACGTAGCGTCAATAGCCGCTAGGTGCGACCTTCGCCCACATGGGAACGATCGAACTCACCGGTAACCTCATAGACATCCCCGCTCGGCGGATCCGCCCCGTTCGTCTGCGGATAGAGCAAGGCAGGATCGTAGGGATCGAGGACCAGCCAGAGCCAGTTTCCGGCTACCTGATGCCCGGCTTCATCGACGCGCACGTCCACGTGGAGAGTTCCATGCTGATCCCCAGCGAGTTCGCACGCCTCGCCGTGACCCATGGAACGGTGGCGACCATTAGCGATCCGCACGAGATCGCCAACGTGCTCGGTGTGGACGGTGTGGAGTACATGATCGCCAATGGAAAGCAGGTTCCCTTCCATTTCTTCTTTGGTGCACCCAGTTGCGTACCCGCCACCGCCTTCGAAACAGCAGGCGCTTCCATCGATGCTGAAGCCGTCGGCCGATTGCTGGAACGCCCCGAAGTACTCTACCTCAGTGAAATGATGAACTTCCCCGGGGTGCTGAATGGCGACACCGAGGTGTTGCAGAAGATCTCCCACGCCCAACGTCTCGGAAAGCCTGTGGATGGGCACGCCCCCGGTCTGCGAGGCGAACAGGCCGAACGGTACATCAAGGCTGGAATGAGCACGGACCACGAGTGCTTCACGGTCGAAGAAGCCAAGGACAAGCTCGACTTCGGCATGTGGGTACAGATCCGCGAAGGCAGCGCGGCCAAGAATTTCGAGGCGCTCCATCCCCTCCTGCATACGCACTGGCGGCGCATGATGCTCTGTAGTGACGACAAGCACCCCGATGCCTTGGTGGCTGGACACATCAACACGGTCTGTGCCCGTGCCGTGGCCGCAGGCATCGATGTCTTCAAGGTGCTGCAGGCCGCTTGTCTCAATCCCATCGATCATTACAAATTGCCCGTTGGTCAACTGCGGGTCGGTGATCCAGCGGATCTCGTCGTCGTTCAGGATCTGGTGGAATTCCAAGTGGAGCGGACGTACATCGCAGGTCGGCTGGTGGCCGAGAACGGCCGAAGCCTCATCGAACGGGTATCGGCCACCACACCCAACCAATTCAATTGCAGTCCAAAGAAGCCAAGTGACTTCCATTCCCCTGCTACTGGAGAGGACCTGTGGGTGATCGAACCCTACGACGGGCAGTTGATCACCGGGAAGTTGCGTCTGTCCCCCTCGGTGAAGGATGGCGAACACGTAGCCGACCCAGCCCGTGGACTCCTGAAGATCGCTGTAGTGAACCGGTACGCTGATGCACCCGTCGCAGTCGGCTGGATCACCAACCTCGGACTGAAACAGGGTGCCATTGCCAGCTGTGTGGCCCACGACAGTCACAACATCGTTGCGGTCGGAACCAATGATGAAGATCTCTGTGCGGCGGTGAATATGATCGTTGAACAACGCGGAGGGATCAGTTTGGCCCACGGCGATCATCGAACAGGTCTACCACTCCCAGTGGCTGGGATCATGAGTGATGCCGACGCGTACTCCGTGGCCGAGGATTACGGCGCTTTGGACCGTGCTGCAAAGAACCTCGGCTGCAGCATGAGCGCCCCCTACATGACGCTTTCCTTCATGGCCCTATTGGTGATCCCCCACCTGAAAATGAGTGACTTGGGCCTTTTCGATGGGGATGCTTTCCAGTTCTTGACCCGAGCCTGATCCTGTTCGGCCCAAGCCCTACCTTCATCGGCGCGATGCGCAAACCCCCTCCACCATTCGGGAATCAGAAGCTCCTTGCAGCATTGATCGCCATTTCGATCTGCGGCTGTTCCGGAAGTCAACGGATCGGTGATGGTGCCTTTCAAAAACGCATGCATCGGCCCGGCTGGCACGTGGATCTTGGATGGAGGACCGACGTGGAACCGCCCGGATCGAATGCCCGACAACCGATCACACCCACCCCACTCGCCTTTACAGCAACCGAAAAGAACGTGGAGCCGATCACCGCCATTTCGAGGGACGTGAAGAACCCGATCCTGTTCGTTACCACGAATAAGACCGCTTCACACGAGTCGAGCGAAGTGAGTACCGCGAAAACTAGCCGATCAGCAGCAGACGACCCACCTGAGCCTCCCACCGCCAGATGGAACCCATGGGCCGTTCCGGCCTTCACCGCAGCACTCGGCACCGTGGCCTATGGCATTTGGGGAACCAGCAACCTCGTTCTGGTGATCGCAGTGGTGCTGACCTTGGTCCTGGCCGCCATCGCCGTGAAGCGCGGTCGAATGAACGAATGGTCCGGAAAGGGATTCGCGATCTCCGCCCTGATCCTCGGCTCCCTCGCTGCCTTGATCACGCTGATCGCCTTGATCGCGGGCGGGGCCTAAAGGCACCTGGACTTCGGAACCGATCGCTCTCGAATGAACAGCCTATTCTGCTTCCCATTTAATTGGACATTTTGATTGACCTATTTCTGTTGATATTAACATTATCATACTTGTTATCAACACTTTACATGTCCCATATCTTTGGACACCTATGGAGACCTATCGAAAGACCATTTCATGGTTGAAGTTCCACACGGACCTTACCAAAGCGGTTCCGGAACTATGGACAATTTTGGGAAGGGTCGCAGCACAAGAAAAGTTGCTCCGTGGTATTCCGCTCACCGTTTCGGAAGCCCGATCGATCGAACGGGAGCTCTGCTTGAATGCGGTTCGATCACGCTTCGCTCAAGATGGAATACTGATCTCCAACGAGACCATGCAACCTCACTTCGCCGGTGATCCGAAGGCTGTTCAGGACCCGACCCAGCAAGAAGTGCAACACCTGATCAAAGCATGGTTGGCACCATTCCCGGAGGGATCTACCGGGGCGGTGCTGACCACGGACCGGATCCAAGAGATCCACAGGTCCATCGTGGGTCCGAGTAACGGTAGCGGCTGGCGGACCGCCGACCTGAAGGACGTTCCGTCCGAGATGATCGGGCTTTTCATGGAGGAATTGTGCGATTGGCTCAACGGAACCGAATTGCGCACCTCGTCCGACGTGGAGGCCACAGGATATGCGGTGATCCGCCTCTTGCTCGCTGAATTGTATGTGCAGTGGATCCAACCGTTCGAGACTGGACAAGCCCGAACGAGCGGCTCCATCGGACGCGAGATCCTAGCCGCTGCAGGGGTTTCACAAGTGATCGCTCACTTGCTCGCGGTACACATCCAAGCTGCCCACAGTACATACCAATGCATTGCGGAGGAATGCAAGTCCGGGAATGCGGACCCCATTCCGTTCCTCCTATTCGGCCTACAGGGTCTAGCAACGGCCATGGATACGCTCCATCAACGGGTCCGGCTCCTTCAGGTGAACGGCCAATGGCGAGCCCAACTCTTCACCTTGTTCAACGAAGCGAATGATGCTCCCACCCGGCGCCAACGGCAAGTGCTGCTGGATCTCGGCGAGTATGGTGCATCCGTCCCGCTGGCCAAACTCCCTTCCCTGACACCCGCACTTGCTGCGCTCTACTCCGGTGTTTCAGAAAAGACCTTGAGAAGGGATGTCGATGCGCTCAGCCAGACGGGCTTGCTGGTCAAAGACCCCATTGGTCTACAGGTGGATCGATCTTCCCTCCTTGCTTTCAAGGACTGACCTCCAACACGCCGGTCTCGATGAACCGGTCCACCGACCTTCGCAAGCCGTCCGGTCCGAACCCAGACCCACGCAGAGTCACCAAGGAAGTAACTCCGGTCGATTTGGACAATTTCGCACCCTCTGCGTCCATGACCAGCGGATGGTGTAGGGTGCGGATCGCTGTGAACGATCGCAGGCCAAGGCATTGCGCCACATGGATCTGACACACTGTGGAAGGCCACAGATCTCGACCACGGACCAGAAAGGTGACCCCGTACGCCACATCATCACAGAGCGAAGTGAGCTGGTAGGCCGGTCGTCCGGTACCCCGTTGTTCCATCACCGGATCGGGCATTTCGTGGTGCAGATCCACCGTTTGTGCGCCACTCAACTCCATGATCCGGACCGGACACGGATCCGGGATCCGCAGACGCACTGACGCGACCCGCCCCATAACAACCGGCCCGTTCCTGCATGCGTGCTCCTCGCCGGTGCTTCGAAGTGCCTCCAACTGGGCCCTTGAACACACGCAGGCATAGGTATGTCCAGCAGAGCGCAACCGGGCAGCTAGCGCACGGTACTTTTCCAGCCGAAGTCGTTGGCTCCAGTTGCGCTGGAAATCGTCCGGCCCAGATGGGCCCTCGTCCCAAGTGATCCCCAACCATTCCAAAGAGCGGAAAATGTCCTCGATGTATTCCGGGCGCACGCGTTCCTGATCCAAGTCGTCTATCCGCAGCAACAGTCGGCTGCCGCTCGATCGTGCAAGTCGCTCGGTCAACAGGAAATTAAAGGCATTCCCCACATGGAGATAACCGCTCGGAGTGGGTGCCAAGCGGGTGCGTCCTGTTGGAATGTTCGGAAGCTGCGGCATGGGAACCTTGCCTAGGCCAAGTTCGAGAGGGTGCCCGGGGCGGGACTTGAACCCGCACAGCCCTTACGGACCAAGGGATTTTAAGTCCCTCGTGTCTACCATTTCACCACCCGGGCTTCAATTCCGACCGGCCCGATATTCAGCCAGCTCCTTAAACAAAGATGCCTCCGCAGGAAGGCGGAGGCATTTTGAGCGAGAAACGGGACTCGAACCCGCGACCCCGACCTTGGCAAGGTCGTGCTCTACCAACTGAGCTACTCTCGCAATGATCTGCCGTTGCAACCGTGCATTGGCGAATTAGAGGCGGCAAATATAACACGAGATCGGTCGTTGGCAACACGGGATCACTACGCCTTCTTCAACCTTCCTTTGGCAGGCTCCACCATCCGCTTGATCTCGTTCAACTTGAACAAGGCTTCCACGGGTGTCAAGGTATCGATGTCGAGCTCGGTGAGCTCCTTGCGGATGCGCTCCAACGCAGGATCGTCCAGTTGGAAGAAGCTCAATTGCAGATCGCGCTCGATGCCCTCGGTGGATGCCCGGTGTACCACTTGCGGCCCTTCCGGATCGGGTGTTCCGAGTTCGGCATGACTGGCCTCCAAGTGTACGAGTACCTGCTTCGCCCGGTCCACCACACGATCCGGCATACCCGCCATTTGGGCCACGTGGATCCCGAAACTGCGATCGCTCCCGCCCGGCATCAATTTGCGCAGGAACAAGACCTTGCCATCCGCCTCCCGCACAGCCACGTTCGCGTTGTGGATCCGCTGGAAGGAGTTGGCCATTTCATTCAGCTCGTGGTAATGTGTGGCGAAGAGCGTTTTGGGACGACCCGGCTCGTCGTGCAGGTATTCAGCGATCGCCCACGCGATGGAGATCCCATCGTAGGTACTGGTGCCACGCCCGATCTCGTCCAAGATGACCAAGCTGCGGTCGCTCAAATTGTTCAGGATGCTGGCCGTTTCGTTCATCTCTACCATGAAGGTGGATTCGCCTGTGGAGAGGTTGTCCGAGGCACCCACCCGAGTGAACATGCGATCCACGATCCCGATGTTCGCTGCCTTTGCAGGAACATAGCTCCCGATCTGCGCCAATAGGGTGATCAAAGCGGTCTGTCGCAACAGGGCCGATTTACCACTCATATTGGGTCCCGTGATCACCAGGATCTGCCGTTCCACCGGATCCAGGCGGATGTCATTGGCCACATACACCTCGCCATGGGCCAATTGCTGTTCGATCACCGGATGGCGCCCTTCCTGGATCTCGAAGGCGGCACTTTCGTCGATCACGGGTCGGCAATAGTTCCAAGCCTGTGCGGTAAGCGCGAAGGAGCGTAGCACATCCCATTCCGCCAGAGTGGTGGCCAAGGTGCGCACTTCACCGACCACTTGAACGACGGCATCCACCAGGGCCCGGAAGTGTTCCAATTCCAAGGCGATCATACGCTCCTCGGCACCGAGGATCTTCTCTTCCAGCGCCTTCAGTTCATCGGTGATGTACCGTTCAGCACCCACCAGGGTCTGCTTGCGCACCCATTCCGGTGGTACGCGGTCCTTGTGCGTGTTGCGCACTTCCAGGTAGTAGCCGAATACGTTGTTGAAACCCACCTTCAACGAGGTGATCCCGGTGCGCTCGCTTTCCCTTCGCTGTGCTTCCACCAACAATTCCTTGGCATGGCTGCTCACATGACGCAATTCATCCAACTCCGAACTGATTCCGGCCTGTAGGATGCCTCCCTTACCGGGGTCGGCAGGCGGTTCAGGCACAATGGTGGCCGCTATCCGGGCAGAAAGCTCCATCGGGACGTGCATGGCCTCCACCCTCTTCACGCGATCCGAGCGCTTGGTAAATTCATTCCGCAACCGGACGCTAGCCTCCAATGCGTGGTGCAGGTGCAACAATTCCCGAGGGTTGATCCGGCCTGCTGCCGCTTTTCCTGCCAGCCGCTCCAGGTCGCCGATCCGGCCGAGCTCTTCACCGAGCACTTCCCGTAACTCGATGTCGCCTAGCAAGGTCTCCACCCGATCCAGCCGGTCGTTGATGGCCGACCGATCCACCAGCGGGAACAGGATCCAGCGTTTCAGCAGTCGTGATCCCATTGGCGTAACGCACCTATCGGTGGCTTGGAAGAGGGTTCGCCCCCCTTCGTTCACTGGTGCGACCAATTCCAGGTTCCGAACCGTGAAGCGATCCAGGCCCACGTGTGCTTCACTGCGGATCCAACCGATCCGGTCCAAGTGGGCCAAGCGATCGTGGCGTGTTTCTCCCAAGTAGTGCAGCACGGCACCTGCCGCCCGTTGGCCGATACGCAGATCCTCGATGCCGAAACCCTTCAAGCTGGATGTGGAGAATTGCCGCAGCAGCAGTTCGCGAGCGAATTCATCCGTGAAGACCCATTCGTCCACGTGGAAGGCCGGGTGTTGTTCCGAAAGCAGCGCCAACCAAGGATCCTTGGTGCCTTTGGGCAAAAGCAATTCGCTGGGCGCATGGCGGTCCAAGAGCCGATCGATCACCGCGGCATCGTCCTCTGCCACCAGGAATTCGCCGGTGGTGACATCCAGGAAGGCCACACCGTACCGCCCCTGCTGACCACATACGGCAGCCAACCAGTTGTTGGCCCGGTGGTCCAGGACCTGCTCGCTGTACGCCACGCCAGGTGTGACCACTTCGGTGACCCCGCGCTTCACGATGGTCTTGGCCACCTTCGGGTCTTCCAGTTGATCGCAGATCGCCACCCGAAAGCCAGCACGCACCAATTTGGGCAGGTAGGTCTCCAATGAATGATGTGGAAAACCGGCCAACTCCGTTTCCGAGGCACTGCCGTTGTTGCGCTTGGTGAGGGTGATGCCCAGCACGCCTGAAGCTGTGATGGCATCGCGTCCGAAGGTTTCGTAGAAGTCGCCCACCCGAAACAGCAGAATGGCATCCGGATATTTCGCCTTGATGCTGTTGTATTGCTGCATCAAGGGGGTTTCGGAAGGGGTCTTCGCCATGGTCAAGGGCCTACATTCGCGCCGCTGGATCGCGGACCACTTCCCTGCGGGCCAAGCCGCCAAGGTACTTCGCTCCGCATGGTCTTCCATGCCCCACATCCCCTTCCTTCTTCACATTTTCCGAACATGCCACCGGACCGCAAGCTGACCTTGGAAGAATTGGGACGACCCGATGCACAGACCCACCTGCACGGCCCCAAGCGCCCCATCGTAGTGATGCTTGACGACGTGCGCAGCCGTCATAATGTGGGTTCCATCTTCCGTACGGCCGATGCGTTCGGCGTGAGCGAAGTGGTACTCTGTGGTTTCACGCCCCAGCCCCCGCACCGGGAGATCGAGAAAAGTGCCTTGGGGGCAACACGCTCCGTGCCATGGCGGCATGAGCCGGACGCTGCGGTCGCTATTCGCATGTACAAGGCGAAGGGCTACCGCACCGTGGCGGTGGAGCAAACCGTGCAGGCCATCCCGCTCGGCGAGCTGCCCCCTGCTGGCGATCCGCCGTTGGTGTTGGTCTTCGGCAATGAATTGACCGGTGTATCGGATGCGGTCGTCTCCGCTTGCGATGCTGCCGTTGTGATCCCCCAGTTCGGACACAAGCATTCCCTCAATGTTTCCGTGTGTGCCGGGGTGGTGCTTTGGTGGGCCATCGGTGGCCCGCAGACCCGGTGATGCAACTTTCTTCGGGGATCCCGTAGAAAGGCAACCATTTCACATTCCACAGGTCTTTGGTAGTAGAAGGCCCAAGTTCAACCCGTTGGATCGACCAAAGCCTCTATATTTGGCTGCGCTCGGTCTTGTGCCAATGAAGGAACGCTACGCTCGAATTCCCGTCCTCCTGTTCACTTTGGGCCTGATGTCGCTGGCGCAACCCCTTTGTGCCCAGTACTTTCGACAGTCCAGTTATTGGAAGACCCATCGCCGGGAATTGAGTGTGGGCTTCGGGATCTCCAACTTCTTGGGTGAACTTGGAGGCAGGAACCAGATCGGTTCGCCCTTCGTGTGGGACTTGGAGTTGAGCCAGACCAGACCGGCCGCTGCTTTCGACTTCCGGTACTACGTGGCCCAAAAGATGGCGCTTCGCACCCGGCTGACATACGGGGTCCTAGCGGGTAACGACAATTTGACCACGGAGACCTTTCGGCAGAACCGGAACCTGAGCTTCAAGACGGACATCTTCGAGTTGTCCTTGGTCTACGAATTCCACTTGTACCGGGAAGAGCTCGGGCATGTGTACGATCTGCGTGGTGTGCAAGGCACGAAATCCTCACGGGTCGGCTTGTACTTCTTCGCTGGTGTGGGTGGTTTCTATTTCGACCCAAAGGCCCAGTTCCAGAACGCATGGGTCCGCCTGAAGCCCCTCGGCACCGAAGGCCAGGGCCTGCCCGGTGGTGCCAAGGAGTACAACAACTTCCAGGTGTGCATTCCCATGGGGATCGGACTGCGGAAGGCGTTCACCAAGCAGATGAGTGCCGGCTTGGAGTTGCAGTACACCAAGACCTTCACGGATTACGTGGATGATGTAAGTACGAATTACTACGATGGTACGGCTCTGGCCGAGGCGAATGGGGAACTCTCCCAGTATCTCGCGGACCCCAGCTTGGGGAACTTGGAATTCGGCAACCCCACCGCACCGGGCCAACAACGCGGGGATGAGAAGGATCTGGATGCCTACCTCTTCCTCAAGGCTCAAGTACACTACAAATTGGTGAAGTTCAAGAGCGGATCCAAGAAGTACCGCACCCGTATCCGCCGCCAGAAGATCGTCTTCTAAGGAACGTTGACCTTTGAAAAAGGCCTTGCTCCATAGCAAGGTCTTTTCATTTGAAACTGATCTCGCTTAGGGAGAATGGTCAGCAACAGTGTGCCTGAAGGCTGAACGACAGTGGACGAATGACCTGTTCTCGTTCGTAAGGAGCATTCTTCTGTCATCAGACCAAAACCTCCGCCGGGTCTGTCCCGCCCCGGCGAGTAGCCGGTGCTGGACGACCCTGCGGCCACGTAGCCGCACGCACCAGTCTGGATCCCAGGTCTTCACCCATGGTCCGGCTCCGCTCTCTTTGGTGATCCATTTCTGACAGGGGATCAAGTCCTCATCGATGGGACTGGACCATGACCTATTGACCACAACTACTTGCCCTTTTCTACCCGCTTCACGATCGTTGAGTGCGTATTTAGTGAAGATGTGCTGGGTGCTCGGTTTGTCTTTGAAGATGATGTAGGTCGTCTCCGTTCGATGGTCCTCAGGACCACGTCAAAGCATAGGCGCGATCAAAGGGGTGGTCACGATCTCGCCATCGTTGAACTTCTTCGCGATGATGCCGTTCAGCATGTACCGGTGTTCCGGCACATCTTCGTTCTTCTCGTACTTGCTGCGGGCCATCGTTGCGGAAGGGTAAGGGTATTTCTTCAGCTCCTCCAGCGTCTTCCGGTTCAGTTCATCGATCAGCTCGTTGTGCTTCTTCGCTCCCCGTAGGTTATCCGGGGCCCTGTCGAAGAGCAGGACGAGCAAGGTCTCGGTCCGAAGGTCCTGCGGCAACGGTTCGGGCCCACCCACGGCCGATGTGAGCGAAAGCCCGAGGATGGTGAGCAGGGTGCATGCTAGCAACTTCTTTACCATGGTCATTCCAGTTTAGATGCGAGTTTCTTACAGAGTCCATCGAATTTTACTGTCTTCAGCTCCATCTGGGGCTGCTGCCGGGTGAACTTCTTGCCCTTCCCGGCCTTGTACAGGACCGCAACATAGGCGGCATGCTTGCCGATCACGTGGTCCGGTGGGTTCTCCAGGACCACGAGCACATGGCCATAACCTAGTTCGTAGGCCAGGTCGAACGCTCGCTGCACGTCCTCTGGAGCATTGCGCAGGTTGTAGCTCACGCACATCGCACTGTCCTTCCTCGTTTCCCTCCCTCCCAAGGCGTCCATCAATTCCGCTGCGTTCACCTGCCCGTACTCCACGTTTCGGTATTGGCCGTACACGATCTCATTGTCCCGGCAAGAAAGGAGCAGGACCATGGGCTCGGATAGGGCCTTCTTCAGCATGGGGTCGCTGTATTCCTGGGCCTGTGCCCCGCCTGCTGATGCCAACGTGGATAAGAGGATCAGAATGAGCTGTGCGGTGTAGTGTCTCATCGGTATGGGTTATGATGCAATGTATCGTATTGGTGTGATCCGGCGATGTGCGCTGACCCGAATGTAGGCGCACATCTTTCGCTCCCATGCAGCGGACTGTCCAGCGGTGGTTCGTGGAATGCGATCGGTTCTCATCTTGCATTTGGATCCCCGCAGGGTGTCCGATCGCCACCTCATGACAAACTCCCGCCGGGTCTGTGCCGGCTCCGGCCCAAGCCGGAGCTGGTACGACCCTGCGGCATCCTGAAGACCTTCTTGACTGTAATCGCCCTTCTTGTGATCTCTGCCGAAGTTGTGCCCCATTTCATGAACGATGAGGTCAGTTTCGGATACGCCGTGTTCAGTGATCGTGATGTTCAGCGGATCCTTACCAAAAACTTGATCGCCGGCGTAAATTACATCGTCCTCAGAACCTTCAAGCCCGAGAATTCCTCGTGCTATAGTCGGATACTTCATTGCGCCACCTGAGCCGGGGGTGCTTTCGCCAGTAATGAGTCCATTTAGTGCGCGATTCTCTCTTATTGCATCACCTCCCACTATAAAGCTTCCTTCTTGCACCTTGATGTCCCAGTGGACGGTCAGCTTAAACCCAGCTCCCTTATTCCAATCTCTTTTACGTATCAGGCTTACTGGCAGCAGCTCTCCTGTTTCACTTCTCGACCCGGGCAATCGATCCACATACAAGACGTTTTGCCATGATCCATTAAGCACCGAATTAATCTGTTCTTGGCTGATCTTGTGCCTCGAATGAACGGCGAAAGGACCATCGTTTACAATCGTGTACACCTTGCTCCAAGTAAGTGTAGCAATCCTTGCTTGGTCATCAGCAAGCTTCAACTCTCCTTGTTCTAGGCCATCTATATCGATGTACTTGATGGGATTGTTTCCAGCGAACTGGTAAGGTGTATACCATGGATACTCATGTGTTCAAACCTCCGCCGGGTCTGTCCCGCCCCGGCGAGTAGCCGGTGCTGGACGACCCTGCGGCCACGTAGCCGCACGTACCTTCCCGTATCCGACATCATCACTCATGGTGCCTCCAAATTACGAACCCGGTATTTCGCTTCAACACGGGGCGCCCTTTCCGCCCAAGTATCCATGCTCTTGGTAAGCATCCAGCGGAGCTTCACGGTTCCGGCCATCGGCGTAGAAAGCAAAGCTGGAGTGCGGATACTCCACCGCATCATCCACCAAATGCCACTTCTTACTCACCGGATTGGCGTGGATGTACTTCAGCTTTTGCTCGATCATGCGGGCATCGAACAGTTCGATCAGGTCCGTGGAGGTGGCGAAGACCCGGTGTTTCTGTTTGCGTGCGCTGTCGGAAGCCCGAACTCCCTGCTGGAGTTGCAGGAGCACATCGTCAAGACCGAGCGCCTTGGATCGTTCGATGATCTCGTAGGCCAAGAAGCGCTTGCCATTGGCTAGCACGGTGTTCACCGCCCCACCTTCCGGTACCCGGATCACGAAGTGGAAGTGATTGGGCATGATGGCATACCCGAAGAAACGGTAGCCCAGGCCGTGTGCAATATGCATCCACTTGTACACGGCGTCATAAGCGTTGGTCATGTGCAACAAGGGGATCCACTGGTAGCAAGTGAATGTTCCGAAGTACACTGCGTGGTCCTTCTCCCGTTTGCGCCGCACGGCCATGCCGGAAGGTAGCGGAGATACCGTCTTCGAAACCGCAGGGTCGTCCCGCCCCGGCGAGGAGCCGGAGCGGGACAGACCCGGCGGAGGTTTGCGGGCGGACACCCTGCCAAGGTCTAGAAAACAGGCGTATCGGAGGCCGCAGGGGTGTCTGCTCATCGCTGTGCACGGCCTCAAGTGCAGCGGACAGAGCCGGTGGGGGTTTGAGAGAACAAACTGCGCGGGTCCAGAAAGCGGTGGTCATCGATCCCTGCACTTCAGGAATTTGCTCCCATAGCCCCAAGTTTCCGGGTAATCGTGCGGATCGGCATCGGGGAACAGGCAACGCACAATTGATTTCGGATCGCATAAGGGCACCTTTTTGACCGTGCTGAGCTTCTCGAAGGAGGGGACATCGGCACTTTCAAAGTACTCGCGATAGTGCGTTGCCTTGCCTTTTTGATCAACCAAGAAGGCCCGGATGAAACGCCTTCTTCGCCCGGTCGTATCGCTGTTCAGGTACATATGGCCGACCACATAGTGCTTTTCGTCCTCAGCGTGAAGGAACAGTCCACGTTCTTCACCTTTCAGATAGGTCGATATGCTATAGAACTTGAACTTGTCTGCATGCCGGAACTTGAGCATGGTGTACGTGAAGCCATGTCGAAAACCATCCGAGTATGATATTCTCGTCCAAGATTGCGGTCTAAAAATCGTATCCGTGAATGTAACGTAGCCAGATCCATCTTTGAGAGAATGCTCTTGGTTCATCTTTCCGGATACCGGGTCCTTTAGTTCATAGATTTCCTCGATATTCCAATGCCGGAAATCGGTGTTGGTTATCTCGTTCGTCTCAATACATGGGTCATAGGTCGGTGAAATCACGGCTGATAAGTAGCTACCGTGCTTGGACGAATAGACCGTCAAGACGGAATCGATGCGGATGCTCCTGAGTATAACCTCACAGCAATGCGACCAGGTTTCGATCTCGCCTACACGTCCGTTGTCCGTGTATATGGTCAGGCGTGGACCGACCAAGCGCTCCCTGTAGTTCACCACGCACCGATCAGTGTCCGGCCGCACCACATAACCTCCCCAATCGATCGCTATCGTTGCTGTGTCCAGCATATCGGGCAGCCGACGGAACAAGGAATCGTTGTCCGCAAAAAGGGTTTGGCATTGGCAGTAGGTCACGCAAGCCACGAAGAATGCGGATATGAAGATCTTCACATTTGGCGAAGGGTTTCCCTGCTTGCTGATGTTCATCAGAACTTCGGAGAAGGCACGTTCTTACGTCCTCGACGCCTATCCCGCCCTCCTTGGCCCGGACGACTATCCCGCCCGCTCAATCCGCGGAAAGGTCTCATCGTTCCGGGTAAGGCCTTGATATCCTTCTTTGACATGAGCGGACTACCTGAAGTAGACCGATTCGCTGTTTCCTTGACCACCTTGTAGAGCGATTGGTAATCCTTCATGTTCTCCAGTCCATTTTCCTGGAAGATGTTGGAGGTGACGATGTGGTTCAATGCTTCAATGGCATTCGATCCGACGCCATTGAGTTGTGACCCACCATCCTGAGCCAAGTGATGGCCCGCCCCTTTGCCCATCAGGAAGTTGTTGTTCGATGTGACGACCAGGGCATCGAATTCGCTGAACAGCACACCAGTATTGCTTTGAATTTGTTGTGCAGATGGACCCCAACCTCCATCAACGATAAGTGACTTGTGAAAATTGTACTCAACACCGCTGATATCGACGATCTCGTCGCCGCGTACAAATGTGTTGGCTGGGCCATTGGGTACATCTTCCGGGTAGTAGATAAAGGCGATCTCACGATTCGACATTATTGCCTCGAATAGCCCCCATGCAATCGCCACCGTGTTCATGTTGGTCTCCTTCGATATGGCGGTTTGGAAGGCATCAGCCACGGAGTAGCGATGTTCTGCCCTAGTGCCGCTGAAGTCGCCGTACTGGCCTGATGTGGTATTATATGCCATTTCGAAAGCACTGACCAGATCGGGCGAGAAGGCTATCCTCAAGGCATATCGGAAATACTGATCGGCTATCATCGAGGAGCTCGATCCCCCTTCAGATGCTGAAGAAGGCACAATTTTCTTACCATCTGGATCAATGAAGATGATAGGGTTAGAACCGACGAACTCGTATGGAGAGTGCGCAGCGTAAGCCGTCTGCAGAGGATCAACAGCTGACCATCTTCCCGTCCTAGAATCCAACAATCTTGCGCCGAAGTCATAACTGGTCCCGGGAGATCCGTGCATCTCATCATCCTTGGGCATTCCGTTAAACCCAAACCTGTACGATCCCGAGTTGTAGTTCCTCCCGGGCAGCAGGGAACCGAAGGCATCATACCCACCATTCTTCCTCATAACGCCCGAATATAGACACGAAGAAGCCCCCGCTTTCGGCGAGGGCTTCTGTTCTTCTAGAAGGCATCTCAAAAATAATTCTTGAAGACGATCATCACGCAGGCCAGTTGTACCATGCCTAAGAAGAGTTCTGCGTGATATTCGTAACGAACGAATGTACGGCGCGAGTTGAACAACCAGGCGAACAACCTTTCGACCTTCCAGCGGCGCTTGTAGCGCCGTAATTCCCGTCCATCTTGTTGCACTTGTCGTTTTCTGTTGCTCCTGTGCGGACATACCAGTCGTATTCCACGTTTCTTCAATGTGCGTCTTAGTTTGTCACTGTCGTACGCTCTGTCAGCGATCATTCCCTTTCTTAGTAGGTCCAACAAGCCCCCTTTTTTTGGCACTTGCGAAGGTGCCATCAATGAGACATTCGGTAATGTCGATCTTCCTCTATCTCGTAGGGTCGCATGCTAAGGCGTGCAACACGCTATCCCAAGAACCGCTCTTGCACCACTGTTTGTGGTACCGATGGCAGGTTTGATATGGCGGGTATCTACCGGGCAGGTCCGCCCAAGGTGCGCCGGTCCTGCATATCCATAGGATCCCGTTGAGAACAGCGCGTGCGTCCTGCCTGGGCCTGCCTCGCGTTTCACTCGTTTCGAAAATACTTGTAAGCGGTTTCTCCAATACTTCCCATTGCTTGTCGCTGATGTCCATCGCTTTTCTTAGCGAAGTACTCTGCGCCAAAAGAAGAAGATCAGTGGTCCACCGAAAAGTTGATGAAAGCCCAGTGTTGATAGCTAAACTATGCGATGCCTATTATTGAGATAGCCTCTAGTTATTCAAGGATCAAAGACCCAAGTTGTCCTTGCAATTGCGGAATTCGAGGTCCTTCATGGCCTTCTCGCGCAGGCTGCCGTCCTTTTGGACCGCCATGCCGAGGTTACTGCGAACACCGTCGCAGTTGCTTTGGCGGGCTGCGATGATGGCTGCCAAGTAGTGGCCCATCGCGCTGTCCTTATCACTGCTACCATCGAGCATGCCTTGTGCACCAGCAGCATCGCCACCGAGCATTTTGGCCAACGCACTGTTGAAGCTCTTCGCTCCGGCCATGTTGGTGTTGGCGGCGCTGTAGTCTCCGTTCTGGATGTTCACCAGGCCCATGTTGTACTTCACCTCTGGACCTGCGGTCATGGCCTTGGTGTAGAGTTCGGCGGCTTTCTTACGATCGCCTTTCAAACGGGCAACCACGCCGAGGTTGTTGGTGCTAACAGGGTTCTCCGAGATGGTATTTGCCTTTTGGAACTGCGCTTCGGCCTCGTCCATCTTGTTCTGCATCATGTACACGTAGCCCACGTTGTTGGCACCGCGGTAGTCCGTTGCGTGTACACGCTCGGTCTCCTTGTAGATGCGGAGTTGTTCGTTCAGGTCGCTAGAGAGGGTAGCGGCGAAGAGCAATTCCTCCACATTCAGCGAATCCGGCATGGTACGGCTCATCTCGGTGAGTTGGGCATCGGTCTTTCCGATACGCTGGTAGTTCAACTTCATCTCACTGCGACGCAATTGGGGAAGGATCTGTTCGGAGATCTCCTTGTAGGTGGCAGCCATGTTCTTGATCTCTTCCTCGCGCTTGGTCAGATCGGGGTACATTTCCAATACACGCAACACCAATTCCTTGTCCGGCACGGTTGTGCTCGCTTGCATGGCGCGCTTGAAACCGTCCCAGTCCTCACCACGTGGGTTGAGTGTGTAGAACGCATCCAACTTGGCCGAATCGCTCTTTGCACGGAGCAGCTCACCCTTGGCCCAACTCTTTGCGCTTTTGGCACGGTCATCGGCGAGGTTCTCATTCTTGCTCAACTCACCCTCGGGGCTGGCCCAGGCATCAACGGAAAGTCCGGTGGCCACCACATTCGGGTCGGTCTTCATCATCTTGAAGAAATCCGTCATCGCCTTGATGTCGGCATCCCGCAGTTCAGTGGGGCGCACAACAGAGGAGTTCACCAAGTAGTTCAAGGTGGCATCGTTGCTATGGTCCGTGATGCGTTGGAAAGCGTCCTTACCGAGGAGCACCTTGTCATCGCTCAGCATCAAGTATGGCGTGGTGATCACCCCATCGGCGATCTTGACCGGATCGAATTCCAACTGCTTCTTACCCTCTTTGCCCTGCTTGCCGAGGATCTTTACGACCAACTCGCTCTCGGCCATGCTCGGCGTGTAGGCGACCTTGTGGCTATAGCTGAAGGCCTTGCCGGTCTCGTACGGAATGACCGTGTTGTTGCCCACGGCACCTTCGCCTTGGAAGAAGGCGGTCTTGTAAGGTGTTTCACCACCCGTATAGGTCAAGGTGGGGGTCAATTCCACTTGGGCCTTCTTGTAGAAGTACTTGCCGGGGAAGTTCCCGTTGACGCTTACTGCCACCGAATCGCCTTGGACGATCAGTGGGTTCGGGTCCACGGTATACTTGATGTTCTCGACGTACTTGTTCATTTTCCCGATGCCACCACAACCGGTGATGACAAGCCAAGTGAAGGCTAGCAAGGAGAGGCCCTTGAGGTGCCGCTTTTCCATGGATTCGCTACGTGTTTCGTTGTTTCGGCTGCAAACATAACCGTCAGGCCGCGAGGTCGTCTCTTTCCTACTCGCGCACTTCTCCACATTCAGAAGTGTATCCAAGCTCTGGATCACAAGGTCACCAGCCGATATCCCTTGGGGCTTACCTCTGCGATGTGCTCCAGCAATACGTTGTACGCCCCCCCGTCGTTCAGCAGGTCGTGGCCTTCCAGATCCACAACAAGGACGCGGTCATCCGGCAGTTTTTGCAAGTGATCGAGATAGCGTTCCTGAAGCTTACTGAGGTAATCGATGGGGATACTTTGTTCATAACTCCTTCCCCTTTTCCGGATCCTTTCCTGGACCCGATCCATGTCCAAATGCAAATAGACGATCAGGTCCGGCCGAGGCAGATCGGCGTACATAATGCCGTATAGGTCGCGAAAAAGAGCGTATTCATCCGGTTGCAAGGTCACATTGGCGAATACGACCGATTTTCCAATGGAATAGTCGGCCACCGTGCATGCCGCGAAGAGCTCCTGTTCGGTGACGCGTTTGAGTTGGTGGTAGCGCTGCGCCAGGAAGGACAATTCCACGGAGAATCCGAAACGCTCCGGATCCTCATAGAATCTCGGCAGGAAGGGGTTGTCATCGAATTCTTCCAGGACCAAACGTCCACCCCGATCTGCAGCCAAGCGTTTGGCCAAAGTGGTCTTGCCTGCCCCGATCAACCCTTCCACCGCGATGTACGAATACGGCGCGCTCATGTCCGGGGTGCCGCATGGAGTAGGTCCAACACCGTTCGGTGCAATTCCGGGTGGCGCCAGGAGGGCAGCACATCGGCCAAGGGCGCTAAAGCGAAACGGCGTACGTGCATGCGCGGGTGTGGCACTTGAAGCGTGGGTTCGTGGATGACCGTGCGACCGAAGAGCAGGATGTCGATGTCGATGACACGGGAGGTGAGCATTCCTCCGGGCGATCGTCGGCGACCCAGTTCGTGCTCGATGGCCGAACATTCGGAAAGCACTGCCGTTGCTGAGCGGCCGGTGCGCACCACCAATACGACATTCAGGAAGAGCGTGGTCGACTCGAACCCCCATGGCCGTGTCCAATGGTCCCGACTGCGTGCCACGATGGTCCCGACCCGGTCACCGATGAGGGCTTGCGCACGTTCCAACTGCTTCGGCGGATCGCCCAGGTCCGCACCCAACAACAAGGCCACCTCCTCTTCCATGCGCACAAAGCTATCCGCAGTGGCCTCCCATCCTAGTGGCCTACCGTTCATGTATGTGCTGAAGGTCGAACCCTCGATGCATTCTAGTTTCGACCACTCAAATATCAAGTTCCATGCGCCAATTCCTCAAATTCATGCTCGCCTCCATGGTGGGCACCTTCCTGATCGGCATGGTGCTGATCATGCTTTTCATCGGTTCGCTCGCCGCTTTGGGTTCCAGCTTCGCCATGGAAGGCAAGCCCACCACGATCAAAGAAGGCAGCATCCTCCAATTGCAGTTGGACCAAGAGATCATCGACCGCGGCAACAAGGACCAATTCCTGCTGGACTTCGGTCCGTTCCGCAATGTGAACCAGATCGGCCTGAATACGTTGTTGGCAACCTTGGAGCATGCCAAAACAGACGAGAAGATCTCGGCCATTTTCCTCGATCTGTCGAACATTCAAGCTGGCTTTGCCACGATGAAGGAGATCCGCGAAAAGCTCGTTGCGTTCAAGAAGGAAAGCGGCAAGCCCTTGGTCGCCTTCAGCGAGAGCTATTCGCAGGGCAGCTATTACCTGGCCACGGCCGCCGATGCCATCTACCTGCAGCCGAAAGGGGATCTGGAGTACCACGGTCTACGCAGCGAATCCATGTTCTTGAAAGGGATGTTCGAGAAGTTGGACATCGACATCCAATTCATCCGTGGAAGCAACAACAAGTTCAAGAGCTTCGGCGAAACCTTCACCGAGGATCACATGAGTCCCGCGAACCGGGAGCAGGTCCACATGATCTTGGCCGGACTTTGGGAAGAGCACATCACGGCCGTTTCTGCGAACCGCAACATGGACAAGGCCCGCCTGAACACGATCGCGGATAGCCTTTTGGTGCGGAATGCCACGAATGCCTTGGACCTGGGCATGGTGGACGGCCTGAAGTACCGCGATGAGGTGTATGAGATCCTGCGCGAACGCACGGGTGCTGATGCAGGAGAAAAGCTGAAACTGACCAGCTTGGGCACCTATGGCCGTTCCTTCTCTCCGAAGCTTGGAAAGCGCAGCGGTGGTGAGCGGTTGGCGGTGATCTATGCTGAAGGGGATATCAGCTCAGGAGAAAGCATGGACGGTGTCATTGGCAGCACCAGCCTATCCGCAGCGATCCGAAAGGCTCGGGAGGACAGCAGTGTAAAGGCGATCGTGCTGCGTGTGAATTCGCCCGGCGGTAGTGGATTGGCCAGCGAAGTGATCTGGCGCGAAGTGGCTTTGGCCAACAAGGTGAAACCCGTGGTGGTGAGCATGGGCGATGTGGCTGCTTCCGGTGGATACTACATCAGCGCACCGGCAACGAAGATCTTCGCGGAGAACAGCACGATCACCGGTTCCATCGGGGTGTTCGGGATGATCCCCAACATGCAAGGTTTCTTCAAGAACAAGCTCGGCATCACCTTCGATGGAGTGAAGACCCATGAATACGCGGATATGTTGACCGTGAGCCGACCGCTGACCGGCACCGAGAAACGCGTGATACAGGGATATATCGATGACTTCTATCAAGGCTTCAAAGAGCGTGTGGCGGAGGGCCGCAACATGACCGTAGCCCAGGTGGATAGCATTGGACAAGGGCGCGTATGGACCGGCGCAGATGCCCAGCGCATCGGCTTGGTGGACGAATTGGGGGGATTGGAAGCGGCCATTGCCGAAGCGGCGAAACTCGCTGCACTTGAGGATTATGCCTTGTTGGAGCTACCCGAACAGAAGGACCTGTTCGAACAGATCCTCGCAGATCTGAACGGCCAAGCACGGATGTGGGTAGCCACAGAATGGTTCGGTGAAGATGCCGCACTGTTGAAACAGTACAAGCAGATCCAGCGCGCCAAGTCGCAGGTGGGAGTACAAGCCCGCATGCCTTTCGACCTGATGATCGACTAGGACCCTAAGCGTCTACCGCAGTGGGTGCGAACCACGAAGGGCCCCGGTTTCCCGGGGCCCTTTGCGTTCCCTAACACTCATTCATAATACCAAAACCTGCCTGTTGTAACGGCAGGTCCGGAAATAAGTTTCACCGTGTAGGTACCGGAAAGCCTACCAGTAAGATCCACCTGCAGCGCACCTCCTGCGGACCGCCCTTGCAGCACGAGTCGGCCCACACCATCGAACACGGCGTAGTCATAGGACCCTATACCGTACGGTGGAACTACCGTGACCGTACCGGACGATGGCACGGGATAGATGCGCACTGCCCCTGCTACTGCTTCGGACATTCCTACCGCTACGGATAACCGCCAGTGCGTGTCCAACACCTCGGACCCATTGCCGATGCCACCGCATACATGGAAGGTTCCATCCACCGCTTCGCCGATACCGCGCAGGTCCATGATCGGTTCTTGTGCTGCGGACAATTCCAGTACAGGAGTATCGGATACGGACCATGCGATGGTGGTGACCGGTTGTACGATGCCACTGCCGTTATAGGCCACCGCATCGTAATTGTAACTGGTGCTGGATCCGCCCAACCAGAACGGTCGTCCGGCCCAAGTTCCACAGGCCGAGCGATACCCTGAACGCCCCGTGGCCAACGCGGGTTGCCAGGTGATCTGCATGGGCTGCAACGGATCGATGACCCCGATGCGCAACTCGTCCTGTGCCGGGAAGTTGGAGCCGAGTGAAGCCCCACCGTAGTAGTAGATCGTATCGCCGATGATGGTACCCGACCCACCGAAGACCTTGTACAAGTTGTTGTTCGGGACCGCAGTGCCTACGGACCACGCGTTCAATGCCGGATCGTAGATCTGCACCGCTGCCACGTTGGTATTGTTGCTCCATCCAGTGATCACGTAGATCAAGCTATCACGCCACACCGCCTGCACGTGATCATCGATCGGGATGGGAATTGGGCTGCCATCGATGAGCCACGTGGAGGTTGCCAGATCGAAGCGATGCACCTTGTTGGAACTGACCTCGAATGGGGATGCGGCCAATACATGGTAGCCCCCGATCACGTACGCCACCCCATTCACCACATGTGCTGCGGATGCGATCTTGCCCAACGTATCGGGTACGGTCGGCAGGGTGGTCCACATGCCGGTACCAGTGTCGTAACAGAAGGCTTCGCGGTGAATGTCCGAGCGATCCAACCCTGTTGTTATTCCACCGAAGGAATAGATGCGATCCACCCCGTCCACTTGGGCGGAACAAACCGCATTGTTGGCTGTAGGTATCGGCATGGTCGGAAGCGCCTCCCAGGTCCAAACGGGTTGAGCGCCCAACAAAGCGGCCGCCGCCACACCGAGGATAAGGGCTATGCTCCGCATTCCACGTGGTATCCGGTGTGGCTGCGCACGTTCAAGACGCGACCGTCCTCCCAGATCAGGTATTGCCCCTTCACACCCATCAAACGACCGCTCACCTCCGGTGTCTTTTCCAGGTTGACACTCGTGACCTTGGGCGGATAGGCCAGCACAGGATAAGCGATGTCCATGGGCTCCTCGTCCTCAACTAGGTATTGCACCAGATCCCCGCGCACGCCGTTGCGGGCTTCAGCACGGGCTTCGAAAAGAGCAGTGTGGTCCACCGGAACTTGTTTGAGCATGGTGCGCCAGTTCGTCTTGTCGGCGAATAAGCGCTTGAGGTCCACTTCGATCAAACCAGCGAGTTGGCGATACGGGACCCGAGCTATGACCAGTGCTGCAACCGCGCCTTGATCGATCCAACGAACCGGCACCTGTTCACCGCGCGTAACCCCCACTTTCACATTGCCGGTGTAGCTCATGTATACCACGTGTTCGGTGGCATGGTGTTGCTGCTCCCACGCTGGGTCGCGGCCCTCGCCGAGGTGTGCCAAGCATTTCTCCGGATGCAGGATGCACTCCGCCGCTTCTGGCGCACTTTGAAAGCACGGATAACAAAAGCCTTGGGCGAACAATTTCTTCACCTCCTTACCACAGTGCGCACACGTAAGTACACCGGTGGCCCGCATGGTGAAGGCATTGCCGATGAATGGACCCAGTTCCAGAGCAGGCCCGGGCCGATGGAGCGCATAGCGCACACGCCCGCCACCCGCTACGGGTTGCAGGTCCGCCAACATCTTTCGCAAGGGGATCCCGGTCGACATTCTTGTAGTTCTTATCTTTTGGGCTGAAGATAGCTGCCGATATTCGCCGACCCGTACATGGCCTTGAACGCGCTGGTATCCTTTCTGATCAAGAAGCGCTTGCAACAGATCGATCTGTTCCGCGAGTATCCGCGCATGTCCCAGTTGGAGGTCTTCTTGGCTTTGATGCAAGCCGCCCGCTACACCGAGTGGGGACGGAAGTACGATTATGCGTCCATTACGCAACCTGACGTATTCCGAGAACGGGTCCCGATCCAGGAATACGACGATGTGAAGCCCTTCGTGGAACGTTTGCGCAAGGGCGAGCAGAACATCCTTTGGCCCACAGATGCCCGTTGGTTCGCAAAGAGCAGCGGTACCACCGGCGACCGAAGCAAGTACATTCCTGTAAGTCGAGAGGCGTTAGAGGACTGTCATTACAAGGGGGGCAAGGACCTCATCGCCTTCCACTTCCAACAATTCCCTGAAAGCAAGTTGTACCAAGGCATGAGCTTGGTGGTGGGCGGTAGTAGCAACATCGAACAATTCCGTGCCGATGCCTACAGTGGAGACCTCTCGGCCATCATCATTCGCAACCTGCCGATCTGGGTGGAAGTGCGCCGCACTCCGGTGATCGAAACGGCGCTGATGGAGAACTGGGAGGAGAAGATCGAGCGCATGGCCCGCGAAACCATGCGCGAGGATGTGCGGTGCATTGCTGGTGTTCCCTCTTGGACCTTGGTATTGTTGCGCCGGATCCTGGAACTCACCGGAAAGAAGAACATCTTGGAGGTGTGGCCCGGGCTTGAACTCTTCATGCACGGCGGGGTGAGTTTCCGGCCCTATCGGGCGCAATTCGAAGCGCTGATCCCATCGCCCACCATGAACTACTTGGAGAGCTACAACGCTTCGGAAGGTTCCTTCGCGATCCAGGATCGTTACGGTGCAGATGATATGTTGCTGATGTTGGATTACGGCATCTTCTACGAATTCGTACCTCTGGACCAGCTCGGTGAACCGCATCCGCATACGCTGCTCATCCATGAAGTGGAGGTGGGTGTCTCCTACGCCATCGTCATCAGCACCAATGGCGGACTTTGGCGCTACATGCCCGGCGACACGGTCCGCTTCACCAGCTTGACCCCACATCGCATCCAAGTGAGCGGACGAACGCGTTCCTTCATCAATGCCTTTGGTGAAGAGGTGATCGTGGAAAATGCGGATCGCAGTATCGAAGCTGCTTGCGAGGCCACCGGGGCGGTTGTGAACGAATACACCGCAGCGCCGATCTACATGGGCGATGATGCCCGCGGTGGTCACGAATGGGTGATCGAATTCACGCAAGAACCGGATGATCACGAGCGGTTCAACGAGATCCTGGACCGGACCTTGCGAAACGTGAACTCGGATTACGATGCCAAACGAAAAGGCGATATGGCGCTTCTGCCGCCGCTGATCCACAGCGTACCATCTGGCACGTTCTATGCCTGGATGAAACAGCGCGGAAAATTGGGCGGACAGAACAAAGTACCCCGTTTGTGCAATGATCGCGTGATCCTGGAAGACCTGCTCGCACCCGTTGCCTGATGGAACACCTGCGCCACACCACCTTGTTGCTCGCCTTCGCGGTGGCGACCTACGTTAGCGCGCAACGGCACGTGATCGAAGGTCCGATCGATGCCTTCACCACCGACGAACTGGGCAAGGTCTACGTGTTGCACGGCGATGAACTCGCCTTGTACGATGCGACCGGCAAGTCGTGGTTGCGCAACAGCGTGAAGACCTTCGGACGGATCGGTCATTTGGATGCCTTCTACTCTTTGAAACCGATGGTCTTTTCCCCGGAACAAGGCCAGTTGGCGGTCTTGGACAATACGTTGAGCATCCAGGGTAGTGTGTTCAATCTGCCGCGGCTCGGCTATCCTCAAGTGGTATTGGCATGCATGAGTGTGCAGAACAGCTTTTGGTTCTTCGACCAGCAGAAACAAGGGGCGATCCGTGTGGATGCCCAATTGCGGAAATTGTCCGATACCGGCCGTTTGGACCTGCTGTTGAACATCTCTCCCTCTCCCATCGCCATGCAGGAGTACGACAACCGGCTGTACATACACGATCCGACGAACGGCATTCTGGTGTTCGACCTTTTCGGAACCTATGTGCGGACCATCCCCATCTTGGATGTGGAGAACTTCGAAGTGCGCGGCAACGTGATCTATTATTTCCAAGGCGGAACCGCCTTCGTTTACGACATGATCTCCTTCGCGATCCAGGAGATCCCCTTGCCTACAGACCTCCGCGACAAGGTGCTGGAAGTGCGTATAGAACGATCACATCTATACCTGCGCACCAAGGATCGGATCATCATCGATCCGATCCCTTCGGATCAATAAGGGACCTACGACTTTTCCACAACCGCCACCGCGTCCGTGGTGGCGGGTATCTTCGCATTCCCACCAAGACACCATCGGTCAAATTCGGACCTCGTAAAAAGTGCGAACGGACCGGACACGATCAGAAACACACGCCACGGCGTTCAACGCATGCATATCGCGATAGCAGGAAACATCGGCTCCGGAAAGACCACCCTTACCCAGTTGTTGGCCAAGCACTACAAGTGGGACCAACTCCAAGAGGCGGTGGACAACAACCCCTACCTCTTCGACTTCTACAAGGACATGCAGCGCTGGAGCTTCAACCTCCAGATCTTCTTCCTGAACAGCCGCTATGAACAATTGTTGGACATCCATAGCAGCGGTCGTAATGTGATCCAAGACCGAACGATCTACGAGGACGCATTCATCTTCGCCCCCAATCTGCACGCGATGGGCCTGATGACCACCCGCGATTTCGAGAACTACTTCCGGTTGTTCCAGAACATGGACAACTCGATCACACCCCCGGACCTGTTGATCTACCTGCAAGCACCGGTGGACAAATTGGTGAAGCAGATCGGTGAACGCGGGCGCGAATACGAGAACTCGATCAGCATCGAATACCTGCACCGACTGAACGAACGCTACGATGCCTGGATCGAGAAGTACGACAAGGGCAAGCTGCTGATCATCGACGTGGAGGAAAACCGCTTCCACACGGACCCCGAGGATCTCGGCAACATCATCAGCCGCATTGATGCGGAGATCCATGGCTTGTTCCCCATGGAGGCTGCCCCGGTGAAGGCCAAAGCACTGGCCAAAACGACCAAGAGCGCAAAGGCTGGCAAGTCGGCAAAGAAGCCCCCCGCCAAGAAGAAGTGATCTCTCGAAGTGCGATGATCGCGCAGCGGATGCCTTCATCGATGTTCGACGTGTGCTGGTCCTTCAAGCAACTACATAGCGGCATGCAACGTCTATGGAGCAACGCGTAACCACTTCTGCATCCCATCATTAGCGCTTCTCCATGACCTCGACCCTTCAACGCTTTGGCTTGATCGTGCTCCTTCTATTCGGCATGAACGTTCAGGGCACGGCCCAAGGATCGGTCTTCCCGTTCACCAGCGGCCCCATTCCACTATGCGACACCAGCATCTTCACGGCCAATGTCGCAGGTGTTGGAATGCTCTTTCCGCCAGGTAACCCATGGACCAACTCACTCCAGGCGTTGATCATCAACATCACCACGGATCATCCCCAGACCTTGCAGATCACGCTTACATCGCCCCAAGGAACCGAACTATTGCTTTCAGCATTCAACGGTGCTGGCGGTGAGAACTACACCAATTGTATGTTCCAGTACTATGGTGGGCCTTCGATCACTACGGGTGCTGCACCATTCGACGGAAGTTGGTCCCCGCAAGGAGGTTCACTCAGCATGTTCGACTATGAATTTGCCGATGGCACGTGGATCATCACTGTGATCGACACCTCCTGCGCGAACGGAGGAACAGGACCAAATGGCGACTGGACGGATGGATGGTACGATGGGTCCGCCGCAAATGGAGGTTTCACCATGTATTTCGACAACTCGTCACCGCCATGTATGGGTTGGATCCCTTATGGCACTGCTACCGTTTGTCCTGGTGGGACATTCGACATTGAGTATTACTACCTCTCCAACAACAACGGGTACTCCTACTCCTACTATTTGAATGGAGTGGCCGTCCCGGACCCCTCTGCCGTTGATGTCCCTGGGAGTTACGAGGTGCAAGCCATCGACCCATGGGATGGTTGCTGGTATATGACCAGTTTCGATCTGGTCGAGGGTTTGCCATATCCACTAGGAGGTGATCAGACCGTGACCTCCTGCTCGCCCCCCGTAGACTTGACTGCCTTGTTCGCCCTCTCCGGTGTTGTGCAGCAATGGTCTTTGGATGGAACTTCAATCAGTACAGCAACAGCGGCGACAGCATCGGTCTCAGGAACCTATCAACTGATCGTCTCCGATGCCAGCGGTTGTGGCGACACCGCTCTTGTTACGCTGAACCTGAGCGCAGGTCCGGTACTTGGCACGGATCAAGAGGTGAACATCTGCGACGGCTCCAGTGTTGACCTGACCGCGTTGTACAACACCAGTGGCATGAGTACCTCTTGGTCGGTCGGTGGTCTTCCGATCCCACCTCCTACTGCTGCTACAGAACCGGATGTATACACCCTTTTGGCCACCGGCCCTAGCGGATGCACAGCTACCGTGGAGATCAACGTTGTGGTGCAATCCAGCGGCGCACTTGGCGCCGATCAGGTGTTGGATCTCTGTGACGGCACCACGGCCGACCTCACTGCGTTATTCAACACACTTGGCTTGAACACGGATTGGACATTATCCGGTGCAGCAGTACCCGACCCCTCGGCAGTGAACACCTCCGGGAACTACCGCTTGGTGGTGTCCAATAATGGTGCGTGTGCGGATACCGCTTTCGTTGCACTGGCCGTGATACCCGCTCCGGAGCTTGGTCCGAACGTATCTGTTACCAGTTGCGATGGTGAACCACTTGATCTCACGACTTCGTTCTATACCACGGGCATGACCAGTTCGTGGACATTCGCCGGTGGGGCGGTGGACCCTACCACGGTGACCGATGCCGGAAGTTATTCGCTGACCGTGATGAACGCTGCCGGGTGCAGTGACGTGGGTATCGTGAATGTGATCGCAGCCTCCGCCCCGATCTTGGGTCCGGATGATGCAATTTCCATCTGCGAAGGATCCACTGCGGACCTCACCGCCTTGTACAACATTGGCAGCAACACCGCCATCTGGACCATTAACGGGATCGTTATCGCGGAGCCTACAGCAGCAACGTCCTCGGGTACCTACACCTTGAACATCACGAACATTGCTGGCTGTTCCACATCGGCGAACGTTGCCGTGGTCAACAATGCGGTTCCGGATCTGGGCGAGGATCTTTCGGCTACCACTTGCAGCGGTACGAGTTTCGACCTGACGGCGACCGTGGATGTCGCTGACCTCACCACTTCGTGGACCTTGAACGGAGTGTCAGTTTCCACTCCCGATGCCGCCGATGCTACAGGTGCATATCGTCTCGTGGCCAGCAACGACTTGGGCTGTTCAGACACGGCCATGGTGATGCTGACCGTGCATGAGGCACCATCGCTCGGTGCGGATCGGACCTTCACGCTCTGCCCATGGCGATCCGTGGACCTCACTGCTCAATTCGCGGTGAACGGGATGAACACAACGTATACGGTGAATAACGACCCCGTCACAGACCCCACCGCTGTTCACGATGCGGGGATCTATTCCATATCCGTGATGGATGCGAATGGATGCGCGGACACCGCCGTTGCAGAGGTGCTGAACATCGACTGCCTGTGTACAGCGGATTTCGTGCAGGAGGCCAGTTGCATCCAAGAACCCGTTCATTTCACGCTTCTGGCCGACTCTGCGATCGTGGGGGTGCAATGGGATTTCGGTGGAGCTGCGGCACGATCGACAGCGATCCACCCGGTCGTGATCTTCTCGACGGACGAAGAGACCACCGTAACGCTTCAGGCTATGCTGACCTGCGGCGTGGTAACGGTGGAGCATACCATTGAAGTGGACGATTGTTCGGACAATTGCAGCCTCTACATCCCCTCCGCTTTCTCCCCGAATGGCGACGGCATCAACGACGAATGGAAATGGTCCAGTGACTGCCTACCCAAGGACTTCACGGCAATGGTCTTCAACCGTTGGGGTGAACTCCTCTTCTCCTCCAACGATCCACTTCGCGGTTGGGATGGCACTTATGGAGGGGTCCTTTCGCAGGTCGATGTGTACGTGTACAAGGTGAAGTACCGCTTACCGTACCAAGAGAGCCAGGAATCGGTCGGTTCCGTTACCATTGCGCGGTGATCAACGAATAGAACCGGATCCAAAACGAAGAAGCCCCGTTGACCCAAGGATCAACGGGGCTTCTTCGTAAACCGAACTTCGTTATCAGAAACGATCGGCCACGGACAGCGCGGAGACGGCCACTTCATTTGGCGTTTCCGTCGGTAACGCGCTATGATCATGTCCTTCGTGATCGTGCTGCATCGGAGCAACATCGTGCCCACCCTCGTTGATGTGCGGTGCGATCACCAAGGCTACGATGGAGGTCAACTTGATGAGGATGTTCATGGATGGTCCTGAGGTGTCCTTGAACGGATCGCCAACGGTATCACCCGTTACCGCTGCTTTGTGCGGCTCGCTGCCCTTCTTGAATTCCACACCATCGATGATCACGCCTTTCTCGAAGCTCTTCTTGGCATTGTCCCACGCGCCACCGGCGTTGTTCTGGAACATCCCCATGAGCACACCGCTCACCGTAATACCTGCGAGCAATCCGCCAAGTGCTTCTGGTCCGGCGAGGAAGCCGACGATGATCGGAGATAGCAACGCCAACGCACCCGGAGCGATCATCTCACGGATGGACGCTTCGGTACTGATGGCCACACACTTCTCATACTCCGGCTTGGCCGTTCCTTCCATGATACCTGGGATCTCCTTGAACTGGCGACGTACTTCCTTCACCATGTCCATGGCCGCCTTGCCCACCGCACTGATGGCGAGGCTGCTGAAGAAGAAGGGGATCATACCGCCGACGAACAACATGGCCAATACATCGGCTTTGTAGATGTCGATGCCGGTGATGCCGGACATGCCCACATAGGCTGCGAAAAGCGCGAGTGCGGTCAAAGCTGCGGAAGCGATCGCGAAACCCTTCCCCGTCGCGGCGGTGGTGTTACCCACGGCATCCAGGTTGTCGGTACGCTCACGCACTTCTTTGGGCAAGCCGCTCATTTCTGCGATACCACCGGCATTGTCGGCAATTGGCCCGAAGGCATCGATAGCGAGCTGCATTGCGGTAGTGGCCATCATGCCCGCTGCAGCGATCGCTACACCGTACATGCCAGCAAGCCAGAACGAACCCCAGATCCCCGCAGCGAGGATCAGGATCGGCAACACGGTGCTTTCCATGCCCATGGCCAAACCACCGATCACGTTGGTGCCGTGGCCGGTGCCGCTCTTCTGCACGATGCTGTCCACTGGACGGCGCCCCATGCTGGTGTAGTATTCCGTTACCATGCTCATCAAGGTGCCAACGACCAGGCCGAGGATGATCGCGTAGAACACGTTCATGCTGGTCATCTCCTTGGAAACTCCGTTGCGCACGAACTGCATGGTTTCCGGCAACATCCAATCCACCAGGAAGTAGCTGGAAATGGCCACGAGGACCATGGAGCCCCAGTTGCCCAAGTTCAGTGCCTTCATTACACTGTCACTGTCCTTGTTGATGCGTACGAAGAAGGTTCCGATGATGCTGAAGAGCACACCGAGACCCGCGATCACCATAGGAAGCAGGATCGGGGCCATGCCATCGAAATTGTCGGCGCTAACCACTTCGCGACCGAGCACCATGGTCGCCAACATCGTGGCCACGTAGGATCCGAATAGATCCGCACCCATACCGGCCACATCACCGACGTTGTCGCCCACGTTATCTGCGATGGTCGCTGGGTTACGTGCGTCATCCTCCGGGATGCCGGCTTCCACCTTGCCCACAAGGTCAGCGCCCACATCGGCGGCCTTGGTGTAGATGCCACCACCCACACGGGCGAAGAGTGCGATGCTCTCGGCTCCGAGGCTGAATCCTGCGAGGACTTCCAAGCACTTCATCATTTCTGCTCCATTCGCTCCAGCATCCCCCACATACATGCGCAGGAAGACGATGAACAAGGAGCTGAGACCCACAACGGCGAGACCCGCAACGCCCAAACCCATCACGGTTCCGCCGGTGAAGCTCACTTTGAGTGCTTGGGACAAGCTCGTACGCGCAGCCTGTGTGGTGCGCACGTTGGCCTTGGTGGCGATGCTCATGCCGATCCAACCTGCAAAGGCGCTGAAGAATGCACCGATCAGGAAGGCGATGGCGATGACCCAATCGCTGTTGGGATGCAGGGTACCGCTCCAAGCGAGCAATGCAGCAGCGACGACAGCGAACACGCCGAGCACTTTCCACTCGGCCCGCAGGAAAGCACTGGCACCACGAGCGATGTAGCCTGCGAGCTCCTGCATGTTGGCATCGCCCGCATCCTGCTTGTTCACCCATAATGCCTTGCCGATCATCACGACCAAGCCGATCAATCCCATCACAGGGATGTAGTACATCAGTTCACTTCCCATCGTATCCGAATCGTATTGTGTATGTTCTTGTCTTTCAACGCGTTCCACCCCCCTTGGATGAAAGCGGGCGCGAAAATAGGAAACGGTTGGTGATTCCAAGTTGTTCGGGAAGCGGCGGCGGGCGGCAGAGGGCATTTGCCTCCTGCTCTACCATTCGCAAACTGTGCTACTTCACCTTCCGCTAAAAAGCGGAATACATCACCTCCTTCACCGCCTTGACCACACGTTCCACGCTAGGTAGCGAAGCGTCGATCAAGCTTGGTGTGAAGGGCAAGGGCGTATCGGCCTGGTTCACGCGAATAACAGGTGCGTCCAAGAAGTCGAAGGCATCCTTCTGCACGCGGTAGGCCACCTCGCTGCTGATGCTGGCCATGGGCCAGTTCTCGTCGATCACCACCAAACGGTTGGTCTTCTTCACGCTCCGGATCACACATTCCTTGTCCCACGGACGAATGGAGCGCAGATCGATCACTTCGGCATCGATACCTTCCTTGGCCAACTCGGAGGCAGCATCCAAGGCCACCTTCATCATTTTGCCAAAGCTCACGAGGGTGACGTCCTTGCCTTCGCGCTTGATGTCGGCCACTCCGATGGGCAACAGGTACTCGCCATCGGGGATCTCGCCTTTATCGCCGTACATGCGCTCACTCTCCATGAAGAGCACCGGATCGTTGTCGCGGATGGCGGCCTTCAGCAAGCCCTTGGCATCATACGGCGTGTAGGGCGTGATCACCTTCAGACCGGGCACGTTGGCGTACATGGCTTCGAAGCTCTGGCTGTGCGTGGCAGCCAACTGACCGGCGCTGCCGTTACCGCCACGGAACACGATGGGCACATTGAACTGCCCGCCGCTCATCTGCAACATCTTGGCCGCGTGGTTGATGATCTGGTCGCTGGCCAGCACGGCGAAATTCCAGGTCATGAATTCGATGATGGGACGCAATCCGTTCATGGCGGCACCCACCCCGATGGCAGTAAAGCCCAGCTCGGCGATCGGCGTATCGATCACCCGCTTCTCCCCGAATTCGGCCAGCATACCCTTGCTCACTTTGTAAGCACCGTCGTATTCAGCCACTTCCTCGCCCATGAGGAAGACGTTGGGGTCTCGACGCATTTCTTCGCTCATCGCCTCGTTGAGGGCTTCGCGGTATTGGACTGTACGCATGGGTGAGTTCTGAAGAGCTTGTTGCGCAACCCGACCTCCAAGTAGCATTCTTGGTCGGCGGACCATGCATAGAGGTCAGTAGGAAATTACGGGACGAAGTTAGCAGTGCATGGGAAGACCCGATCCCTGAATGTGGACCACTGGTCTTCGGAGTGTATGCCAACTGATCACTCCTTCACGAAGCGAA
Organism: Flavobacteriales bacterium; assembly: GCA_016710015.1. GTDB lineage: Bacteria > Bacteroidota > Bacteroidia > Flavobacteriales_F > PHOS-HE28 > PHOS-HE28. The sequence continues at coordinate 62,100 of JADJLR010000009.1, read as the reverse complement.
GCACATTGGTCCTTTCCTCCGCTTCGATCCGCAAGAAGTAGGTGCCTTCGCTCAACGAAGCAATATCCAACCGTACGCGACCGGTATTGGCGAAGGTATTCTGCTGCACTTCACGCCCCGACATATCGATCACGGTAACACGAACGGGTTGCGAAGTGGTGGCAAGTTCCACGTTGAGCGCTTCACTGGCAGGCACAGGAGAAAGCGAGACGAAGGTCCGATCGTGCTCCCCGATGCCGACGACCGTTACCTCCCTGCAATCGCTCATTGCCGAACAACCTTGGGTAACGATCACCGCGTAGTTGCCTACTGCCGTTGCTTGAAAATACTGACCCGTGGCACCGGGGATCGGAGCGTTGTTGTTGTCGCAATCCACCCATTGCCACGTGGCCGGGTTCGCTGTAGAGATGAGCAGGCTACCGTTCTGGACCACGTTGGTATTCACTTCACCCTGGAACATGTTCAGCACCACGGTGGAATCGCAACCGCTGCTGGAGGTGAAGGTAGCCGTGTAGCTGCCCGGACCGTTCACCACCTCATCACCGAATTGGAATGCGATCTGATCGTCGCACCACACATCCTCGATGGTGGTCCCGAAGAACATGCCTTGCACGAAGTTGCTTGTGGCACCGGTAAGGGCGAACCCTTCCAAGTTCCCGTTCACTTGGCCGGTAAGGTCGGTAAGGGTGGAAATGGCGGTGTTGTTCCCGCCCGGCGTGCCCTGATCGCAGCGGTAGTACAGTGCCAAGTCTGGATCCGTGATGCTCGGGCCCGAAGCCATCAAACACTCCATTTCATCGGCTACCAAGGCGCGGGTGAAAAGGGCGACTTCATCCATTCGCCCATTCAGCAAGAACGGCACGGACTGGAATTGCACGTTGCCGACGTAGAATGGGACCGAAGCATCGGTGATGATGCCATTGGCCGGGACGGAGGCCACCTCCACACCGTTGTACCAGATCGCCAACATGGAGCCGTTGTACACCAACCCAAGATGCTGCCACGTGTTCAGCACCAGCCCACCGTACGTTACGGTGAACACCTCCTCGTCGCTGTTCTGAAGGCGACCCTCGATAATGTTGAAGGGTGCGATCTGGAGCAAATAGAAATCGGCATCCACTTCATTGCGGAAGCCCGCGAACCCGTCGAAATCCGGATAGGCAGGGGCGGCATTGCGCGGATATACCCAACACGTCAACGAGCAGGATGTCGCTCCCACGAGCTGCGTGGATGCGGCCGGTGCCCTCACCAGATCATTCACTCCGTCGAAGTCCAAGGCATTCTGTGTTTGGGCCGTGGTGGGTGTAAGCCCGAAGACCATCGCGCAGCACGATGTGATGTAGCACAGGGTATATGTTGAAGCCATGGTTGTCGATCTAAGGTGGTGAAGGGATGACGATCCGTGCGGGGAAAACTAATGCCTCGCCCATGAGCTTTGCAAGAACGCTGAACACGACGATCCATCAGGGCTATCGCCTCTTGCTTCTGCGACCCGGCAGGGGTCGTTCACCCATGGGGGGCAATTTCTAATTTCTACGACCCCTGTGGGGTCAGAACGTAACACCGGTCATGCTCCTTGTGGGTTGACCCCAGTGGGGTCACAGGGAATAGAATTAGAGTCGGACGAACGTGTTCGACCAGCGGGGTCGCAGAAACAACGGACTTGGTGCGGAAGGTTTTCAGAGGCGATAGCCCTGACGATCCATTGACCCGACGGACCTGCTGCTTACTGAGCCGGTGACATAGATCCGGTCTCTTTGGTCGTCGGATCGGGTACGGAGTGAAAGCGTGCGAGAGTTGGGCGGTTCGCACCCTTGCACTCTTTCACTCTCGCACCAATGGATCGTCCGTTTCTTCAGTGCCGGTTCAGTAAGTTTGTGCGCTTTCTCACGTTCGGCTTCGTTCCGGTGAACGGCCACAACGCACAAAGCCTCCCGTCCAAAACGAACCAAGGACCCTTTGCAACGTTACTCGATCCATGAAGATCCTCGTGCTCCTGAGCCAAGTGCCCGATACCACGGCACGCATTGCCTTCACCAACGACAACACACAGTTCGATGCCAGTGGCGTCACCTTCATCGTGAACCCCTACGATGAGTGGTTCGCTCTAGTGCGTGCCCTGGAGCTGAAGGAAGCTGCCGGCGCGGGTTCCGTGACCACCATCACCGTGGGTGGTGTTGAGACCGAACCCACGATCCGCAAGGGTTTGGCGATCGGGGCCGACGAAGCGGTGCGCGTGGATGTGCAGCCCACCGAAGCTTTGCAAGTGGCCGAACAAGTGGCTGCGTATGCCAAAGACAAAGGGTTCGACCTGATCCTCGCAGGCAAAGAGACCATCGACTACAACGGCGGCCAAGTGGGTGCCATGGTGGCCGAGTTGCTGGACCTGCCCTACATCGCTTTGGCCAGTAAACTGGATCTCTCCCGCAATGATGCGGGAGGCACCACCGCTACCGTGGAACGCGATGTTCCCGGAGGTGTGGAAGTGATGGAAGTGAACCTTCCCTTCGCACTGAGTGCCGCCAAGGGCATGGCCGAGCAACGCATCCCGAACATGCGCGGCATCATGGCCGCACGCACCAAGCCATTGACGGTCATTCCAGCAGTTGCAACGGATAACGTGGCCACAACGAAGTCCTTCGAACTGCCACCGCCGAAAGGTGCCGTGAAGATGATCCCTGCGGAGGATGCCGGGAAGTTGATCGAAATGTTGCACACCGAGGCCAAAGTCATTTGAAGTTGGGAGTTGGAGGTTGATGAGGTTGAGGGTTGGTCCCTCTTCAAGCCCACAACACCCAACAGCCCAACGCTCAACCCACAACAGGCAAAAAGAAATCATGAGCACGATCGTATTCATAGATACCCGCGGGGAAAAGCTCCCCAAGGCCGCACAAGAGGCCGTGACCTATGCCAGCAAACTCGCTGGTGGACCTGTTACCGCAGTGACCTTTGGCACCGGTAGCAACTTGGAAACTCTTGGTGCGCAAGGAGCAAGCAAGGTGATCGTTGCCCGCAACGTCACTGCCGTGGATGGGCAACAACTCACCAAATTGGTGACCGATGTGGCCGCCAAGGAAGGCGCGACGACCATCGTGTGCGTGCAGGATGGAACGGGAAAGACCGTCGCTCCGCGCATTGCAGCGAAACTGAAAGCAGGCCACGTCGCGGGTGCCATCGCCATGCCCGAAGGCAATACCTTCAAGCGCAATGTGTTCAGCGGAAAAGCGCAAGCCTTTCTTGAGGTGACCAGCCCCGTGAAAGTGGTGAGCCTGATGCCGAATTCGATCCCGATCGCAAAAGGTGAAGGAACCGCAACCGTGGAAGAATACAGCGGCGACCTCGGAGCAGCCCGCATTACTGTGAAGGAAGTGCGAAAGGCCGGTGTGGGCATTCCACTCCCCGAAGCGGAGATCGTGGTGAGTGCTGGTCGTGGTATGAAAGGCCCCGAACACTGGGGGCCGATCGAAGAGCTTGCCCAATTGCTGGGTGGAGCTACGGCCTGCAGTCGTCCCGTGGCCGATATGCACTGGCGTCCGCACCACGAGCATGTGGGGCAGACCGGCGTGGCCATTCGCCCGAACTGCTACATCGCCATCGGCATCAGCGGTGCGATCCAGCATTTGGCCGGTGTGAACCAGAGCAAGGTGATCGCCGTGATCAACAAGGATCCCGAAGCACCCTTCTTCAAAGCGGCCGATTACGGGATCGTCGGCGATGCCTTCGAGATCCTGCCCAAGTTGATCGAGGCGGCGAAGAAGTTGAATGCGGAGCGGTAGGTTTGTTGAGGGTTAAGGGTTGACGCTGGTCGAGAGTTGGGTACAACACCCAACAACATCGATCAACAACACACAACCCAAGCATCCCGTATCTTCACCGCCCCGACAAGAAAGGATGGAAAAGGTCGAGTTGCGCTTCTTACGGATCACCTACAGCCATACCCACGCGGGTGCTTATGCGCTGATCCTCTCGGAATTGGAGGGCGACCGTAGACTACCCATCATCATTGGTGGGGTAGAGGCCCAGGCCATCGCGATCCAGGTGGAGAACATCAAACCCGCGCGGCCCCTCACCCACGACCTGTTCAAGAACGTGAGCGACACCATGGGTATCACCCTCAAGGAGGTGATCATCAACGACCTGGTGGAAGGGATCTTCCATGCCAAATTGGTGCTGACACAAGGGGAAAACGAAGTGGAGATCGATGCACGCAGCAGCGATGCCATTGCCCTGGCGCTTCGATTCGAATGCCCCATTTTCACGTACGAGTTCATCTTGGGTGCGGCAGGGCTGAAGGTGGAGGAAGGGGATGAGACCGAGTCGGAAGACACCGAAGGCATCAAAGGCGAACCAAAGACCACCGCGTCTATGACGGTGGATGAGCTCAATTCCAAATTGGAAGAAGCGATCGACAACGAGGATTATGAAGGGGCTTCCAAATTGCGCGACGAGATCAAGCGCCGGGAGCAGACCAATTGATCGTTGTTGATCGGTTGGGAGGTGCAGGTCGATGCAACGGGTCGAGAACCTCATTCCTCTTGCAACCAGATCCTTTTGCAACGGATCATTGTCGCATCGCGATAGGTGAAATCCAGCCAGTTGTTGGTTGCATGGTCCAACTTCGTCATCTTCGTGCCTCTTCCCCACGCCCATGATGAACCGTCCGCTCCGTGCGCTCCTTCCCCTGTTGCTGCTTCCACTCCCAGCATGGGCACAAGGCGCACCAGCACCATTAACAGGTTTGAGCATCGAGAGCCTTTTGCGCGGTGTGCTTGGCATGGCCGTGATCGTGGGTATCGCTTGGGCCTTTAGCGCCAAACGGAAACACGTGGATTGGAAAGTGGTCGGCATCGGGCTCGCCTTTCAATTGGTGCTCGCCCTGCTGATCCTATACGTACCACCCGTGCAGATCGCGTTCGCATTCGTGGGCAAGGTCTTCGTGAAGGTGCTGGACTTCACGCGGATCGGAAGTGAATTCCTCTTCCGCGACCTGATGGACATCAAGAGTGTCGGCTTCATCTTCGCGTTGCAGATCCTGCCCACCATCATCTTCTTCAGCGCGCTCACCAGTGTGCTGTTCTATCTGGGTGTGATCCAAAAAGTGGTGTATGCCTTGGCTTGGGCCTTGAACAAGACCATGAAGTTGAGCGGTGCCGAAAGCCTGAGCACGGCCGGCAACATCTTCCTAGGCCAGACCGAAGCCCCACTGATGGTGAAAGCCTATTTGGACAAGATGAATCGCTCGGAGATCTTCTTGGTGATGACCGCCGGTATGGCGACCGTGGCGGGCGGCGTACTCGCAGCGTATGTCGGTTTTCTAGGAGGCGACGATCCCGAGCAACGGCTCTTCTTTGCGAAGCACTTGCTCACAGCAAGTGTTATGGCAGCTCCCGGCGCGGTGGTCGTTGCGAAGATCCTCTTTCCACAGACCGAAGCTATCGAACAGAAGATCGAAGTGAGCATGGAACGCGTCGGTTCCAATTTCTTGGACGCCATGAGCAATGGCACCACGGAAGGATTGAAACTCGCGGCGAACGTGGGCGCCATGCTGTTGGTCTTCTTCGCATTCATCGCCATGGCGAACTTCATCTTCCTGAAGATCGGCGATCTGGTGGGGATCAACGAATGGGTGGTACAGACCTCCAATGGCACCTTCCAAGGCCTCTCCCTGGACTTCATGCTCGGCTACCTCTTCGCACCGTTGATGTGGGCCATCGGTGTGGCCGGTGCGGACATCACGCTGGTCGGCCAGCTGGTTGGTCAGAAGGTGATCGCCAGTGAATTCGTGGGCTACGAAAGCCTTGCGACCATGAAGGCCGAAGGTGCATTCACCTACCAGCGGAGCATCATCATGGCCACGTACATGCTGTGCGGCTTCGCCAACTTCGCAAGCATCGGCATCCAGATCGGCGGTATCGGATCGCTCGCTCCAAGTAAGCGCGCTTGGCTCAGTGAATTCGGTTTCCGTGCGTTATTGGGTGGCACACTGGCTTCGCTTTTGAGTGCGACGATCGTGGGGATGTTGGTGTGAAAGGACCACGGTGAGAGGTCGGCTTACTTCGTGTGAACACGTGGATGGATCCCATGGGCAGTACATTCACCGGACACAACTCGACCCCCATGAACCGACACGTTGCCTTCATCTGTGCATCACTACTTTCATTCCTCGCAATGGGCCAGGTGGCCATGGTGAAACAAGGCCAGCAGTTCGAGCGCACGGGCAAGAACCTGTTCGGCGATCAGCACAACGTTGTGGACGGCGTACTCTCCGGAGATGGCAGTGCACTGGTGTACGTGCAAGATCTCCAAGTGCCGAAAGTGGTGCGTATCGGTGCGGACCTTTCTCCTGCAGATGAACTGTCGCTGAAGGACATTCCGTTCGACGGTGCCACATGGACCGGGGTCGGACCTGTGATCGTGGGCGGTACGATGCATTGCTTGTTGGTATCCCCGGGGAAGAAGGATGCCGCTTTCGCCATCGCTTCGGTGAACGACCGAGGAGCACCGGTGTTGAACGGAATGCGCCGGATAGCGACAAGCCCGCTTCCGTACGTGAACGAACCGACTAACGCCTTGATCTATCGACCGCAACCCGACCCGATCCTCTTGAATCAGGGACTCCATTTCGCACAGAATGAACGCCTGATCGCATCGCCTGATGGATCACACTTCCTGCTGAGCAACCACTCGTTCAACACCAAGGGCAACAAGCAATTCTGGTTCGCATGCTTGGACAAGGACTTCAAGGAACTGTGGAGCGGCACGAAAGAACTGCCCTTTGCCGATGCCGCGAGCCGTATCCACCAGATCAGCTTGACCGACGACGGCACCATTCACCTGCTTTCCTATTTCTTTCGGTGCCCTTCTGAGGAGCAGATGCGCGACAAGCTCTGCCACGAAATCCATTTCAGCACCCTCAGCGAACGCGGCACTACGATCTTGGACCTGTTGATCGAGAAGGACTTCGTATCCACTGCTCGGTTCTGCGAGCGTGACAGCGGCCGTGTCACCATGGCCTTGCGCTACGGCGCTCTCACGGGTGTACCGGGCATGGTGCTCACCTTCGATCCGAACGCTCCGAAGTTGAAGCCAACACCGTTGGTGGATCAACGCGCACCATCCATCCGGCGCACGAAATTGATGGCCTATGGAAGCATTGAACCGGGAGCCCGAAAGACCTCCACCTCACGCACAGCGAAAGTTCCGGACGAGATCGTTTCCATTCATCCCGGCTGGGACGGTGGCGTAGTGGTCGTGGAGACCTTTTTGGACGATGCGTTCGAGGTACCGATGGATGGCGCGATCGCCATGCGTCGGTTGGCCGGAGACATTCGGGTATCCTTGGTCGGGGCCAACGACAGCATCCAGTGGCAGACCATCGTGGAACGCGCATTCATGACGACTTCAGGGCGCTCGTACGAAGGGGTGGGCATCACGATGGACGGGGAAGGTATCGCCCTGTTGTATGACCATACCCCCAAAGGATTGGATGCGATCCTTGCTTCGGGCATGAGCGCCACACCCACCGAAGGCAAGAGTAAAAAGGACAAACTCGCCGCACCAACGGAAGCAGGAGTTCTGAAGCGGACCGTGATCGGTAAGGACGGAACCATTTCCCAACAAGGCACTGCAGTGATGCTACCGAACGGCATGATCCCTTGCCCTTTTGCCGTGTTATCCAATGATACGCGGATCTTGGTCCGGTCGCACGATGGTAACAACGGCCACCAATACACCCTGGTGGACCCTGCGCGGATCGGCGAATAACCTTAGGAAAGGGCGATCCCGCTTGGCAAGCTGCGCCCTGGATCGCCCGATCCATAGGTCTACCTTTGGCGCCCTTCCATGGAGGAACAGAAGAAGAACGAGCTGCTGGAGCGGATCCAGCGGTACCTGACCGGGCAGTTGGCGTGGCTTCAAACGAAACTGCGCAGCAACCGCACGAAGGACCTCTTCTTGCTCACGCTTCCATACCAAGTGGCGGCTATGGTCACGGCGTTGGTGGCGGTCGGGTATGCGTGGCTCTTCAAGCAGATGGAGACGTGGAATCTGTGGCTCATTTCCATCCACCCGCACTTGATCTTCATTGCCGCTCCACTCTGCTTCTTGATCTCGTGGTGGTTGGTGAAACGTTACGCTCCCATGGCCAGCGGCAGCGGGATCCCGCAGCTGATGGCGGCGATCGAAGTGGCGAATGAGAAGAAGGAGGACCGTTCATGGCGCTTCCTCAACCTGCGGATCATCATCATAAAGATCGCTAGCAGCTTGGCCATGGTACTTGGCGGCGGTGCCATTGGCCGCGAGGGACCCACCTTGCAGATCGCCGGTAGTGTGTACCGCATCGTCCACAAATTGCTCCCACCGTTCTGGCCGAAGGTGAGCCGACGGGTGATGATGATAACCGGGGGCGCTGCTGGATTGAGCGCTGCCTTCAACACACCACTCGGTGGGATCGTCTTCGCAGTGGAAGAACTCACCAAAACCCACATCGCACAATTTCGCACAGCGGTGCTCACGGCAGTGATCATCAGCGGGATGACGGCCCAGTGGGTGATGGGTCCGTATCTGTTCCTCGGCTACCCGAGTGTGAAGACCGTGGGCTTCTCGTTCATGTACAAGATCCTGGTGATCGCCGTGGTGAGCGGTGCTGCCGGTGCGCTGTTCTGCCGTGGGGCATTGATCACGGACCGTATACGCCGAAGTTTGAAGACCAATTTCGGTCAAGGCATCTTCGTGCTCGGCTGCGGCCTGATCTTCGCGGGCTGTGTATCGGCCTTTGGCCCCACGGTGCTGGGCTCTGGAAAACACACCTTGGAAACCTATTTGTTCGACAAGGAGATCGACCCAACGGCTAGCAACATAGTCGCTCGTTTCTTCGGCTCGCTGGTCTCCTTCAGTGCTGGTGGCGCGGGGGGCATCTTCGCACCAGCGCTGAGCACAGGTGCCGCCATTGGTGGTTGGATCGGCCAATGGTTCAACCCTACTCGCGACGAACACAATCTGCTGATCCTTGCGGGCATGACGGCTTTCCTCACAGGCGTGTCCCGCTCGCCCTTCACCAGCGCCATCCTCGTTCTGGAAATGACCGATCGCCACAGCGTGATCTTCCAATTGATGTATGCCGCCTCTTTCGGCTACTTGATCGCCATGGCCATCGACCGCAAGAGTTACTACGAACGGATGAAGCTGCGATTGTTGCAGGCACTTCCGCTAGAGGACCAACCCAAGCCTGACCCTGACCAACCGCGCGGATTCGGATTGTGATGGCAGAACCCGGAACCGTGGCGAGTCGGGCCCATCACTTGCCGAACTCGCCACTCTGCACTCCCCACTCCCCACTCCCCACTCACCACTCACCACTCATTCACCAATTGATGGGGTAATTTCGCACGACTTCCACCCATGAAACAGTACCACGATCTCCTTCAGCACCTCCTTGATCACGGGGCCACCAAAATGGACCGCACCGGAACGGGCACGATCAGCTACTTCGGCTATCAGATGCGTTTCGATCTCGCAGAAGGGTTCCCACTGCTCACCACCAAGAAACTGCACACCAAGAGCATCATTCATGAGTTGCTTTGGTTCTTGAAGGGCGATACCAACATCAAATACCTCCAGGACAATGGCGTGAAGATCTGGGACGAATGGGCAGATGCCGAAGGGAACCTCGGACCGGTATACGGTTACCAATGGCGCAACTGGCCCGCACCGAACGGCCAAAGCATCGATCAGATCAGCAAGTTGGTGGAGATGATCAAGACGAACCCGGACAGTCGCCGCTTGATCGTGACCGCGTGGAATCCGGCCGACGTGGACCGCATGGCGTTGCCTCCCTGCCATTGTCTCTTCCAATTCTATGTGGCCGATGGGAAGTTGAGTTGCCAACTCTACCAACGCAGTGCTGATACCTTCCTCGGTGTTCCATTCAACATCGCGAGTTATGCGTTGCTCACCTTGATGATGGCACAGGTCTGTGGGTTGAAACCCGGTGAATTCATCCACACGTTCGGTGATGTTCACCTGTACAATGATCACTTGGAACAAGCCCGTTTGCAACTGACCCGTGATGTACGCCCACTTCCGAAAATGGAACTGGATCCTTCGGTAACGGATCTCTTTGACTTCACCTTCGAGCACTTCACCTTGAAGGACTACGATCCGCATCCCCACATCAAAGCCGCCGTATCGGTATGATCGTCTCCGCCATCGCGGCCGTCGCGGACAACGGCACCATCGGAAAGGAGGGTGATCTGCCTTGGCATCTACCCGATGACCTGAAGTACTTCCAACACATGACCATGGGCCACCATGTGATCACCGGGCGGAAGAACTACGAGAGCATTCCAACGAAATACAGACCGTTGCAAGGGCGGCCGAACATCGTGATCACGCGGAACGACGCGTACGATGCACCTGGCGCAACGGTTATCGACAGCTTGACCGGTGCACTGGAGATCGCGCATCTGGCCAATGAAGAAGAGGTCTTCATCATCGGCGGCGGCGAGATCTACCGCGAAGCCATGACCATGCGGTTGATCGATCGCCTCTACATCACCTTGGTACACGCCGATGTGGAAGGCGATACCCACTTCCCCGTGCTGGATCCCGGCGAATGGCAGGAGGTAAGCCGCACCCAGCACGATGCGGACGATCGGCACGCGTTCGCATTCAGCTTCGTGGTGTTGGAGCGTGTGTAACTTGGCCTATGGATCCAACCTTGGCACGGAGATCGCATACTTGTTCAAAGATCCCATCACCATGAAAAAGCGAAACCTTCCCGCGATCGTGTTCTGCACTTTGATCGTATTCAGCGCTTGCCGTCCTGAAACGGCTGAACCTTTGAGCCGGGACTATTCCAGTGCAAGCGACAACGCACTCGCTGAGAATGCCTTCAATGATATCCTTCTCCAAGTAGAGAATGCCGTGGAAGAGAACGGCCTTCGCGACCTCTGTTCACCAACCGTCTCATTCGACACCTCGGCTACTCCAAGGACCATCACGCTGGACTTCGGCGATGTGAATTGCACCGCTCTGAATGGTCGAACCCGTCGCGGGCGCATTCAGGTGTCCTACACCGGACGGTACCGCGATGTTGGGACCGAGATCATCATCACACCCGAGGACTACCACGTCAACAACATCCATGTGCAAGGCACCAAGACCGTGCGCAACACCGGGCCGGATGCGAACGGCCACCCCGCTTTCGACATTTCGGTGAACGGGACGCTTACTGCCGATGATGGCACTTGGACCGCCGCTCATGTAGCGCAACGCACCAGGACCTGGGTGACGGGTTCGGAAACGATGGACCCCTTCGATGATGCGTACCTCATTAGCGGAGTTGGCAGCGGGGTCAACCGGAATGGCGTTTCGTACACGGTCTCCATCGAATCCCCGTTGCGCGTGCAGGTGGATTGCCCGTGGATCATGCAAGGCAGCCTGCGCATTACACCGAGCGAACGCCCCGTCGTGTTGATCGACTACGGTAACGGGGCTTGTGACCGTGACTTCTCGGTCACAGTGAATGGGATGACCTTCAATTTGATCTTCGGTTGAAGCGCGGACTCCACTTCGCTCTCGGCCCGATCATGGGGTGATCCACTCTAGCGCATCCGCATAGCTTGGGTTTTAGGAAAGCAGCCCCGCGTACGGTCGTTTCCTCGGGCAGGATCGGCCTTGGATTTGCCCAACCGTTCGTCCCACCACTTGCCGTCCATCACGTTCTGGTTGGGCCAAGGCGATGGTGCGGTCTAGTTTCGAACTCGGACACCGATCCCGTCCCGAATTCGGATCCATCGAACGGTCACACCTTCCATTCATGGCCGCTCATCACTGCGAATGAACTACTTCAAGCAAACCCCGATCCGTTTCCGGACCATATTGATCACGGCCGGGGTCCTTGCCACCCTGTTCTTGTTCCAAGCCTACATGCACCACTACGTGTACGCGGATCTGAAGAACATGAGCGAATTCAACTGGTGGCGTGAAGCCCCGGTGCCCTATCTCAACTTCCTCTTTTGGGCGCTCTTGTGTCCGTTGGTGTATTCCATCCTTCGCCGTTGGCCGTTCCAAGGCCGACCGATCCTGCGCACCGTGATCATCCATCTCGGCTTGGGCATACTCATCGCAACACTGCACGAGGTGGTCACGTCGGCGGCTTATTACACCATCCTGCAACGCATTGGCGATTTTGACTTCACCGATCCTGCGAATCGCAGTTGGGCGTATAGCGCACTGGCACCCGCCATCGTTTCGCGCACCATGGAGTATGGTGTGCTCATGGGCGTGATGGTGGCTTTGGAAAATGCACGGCTACAACGGCAGGAGCATGAACAACTCCTTCACCTGAAGCACGAGTTGCAGATCAGTCAACTGGAAGCCTTGAAGAAACAAGTGCAACCCCACTTCCTATTCAATACACTGAACACAGTGAGCGCATTGATGGACGAGAACATCAACGATGCGCGGACCGTGCTGAGCCGCCTTGGGCAGTTGCTCCGTGTAACGCTCGACAAGACCCAGCACGACAAGGTCCCACTGGAACGCGAGATAGACTACATCTCCAATTACCTCGGCATCGAAGCCATACGCTTCCGTGATCGCCTGCAAGTGGAATTCGAGATACCTGCTGAACTGCGGAATGTGCAAGTGCCGAGCATGATCCTTCAACCCTTGGTCGAGAATGCGATCAAACATGGACCTGACCTCTCCAACGATGGTGTACACATCACCGTAAAGGCTTCCAAGGAAGGTGATCGCCTTTGGCTGGAGGTGGTGGACAACGGAAAGGGTTGCACCGATGTCGTACATGCAATGACCAATGGAGGCATCGGCCTGCGCAACGTGCGCGATCGTATACAACTGCTCTACGGAGACAACTCGTCCTTCACCACCCGGTCTCCCGGAGCGAACGGGTTCCACGTATGCATCGGTTTACCCATTGAACATGCTCCGACTCGATCCTCTCCGATCAAAATGCCTTTACCATGAAACATATCCGAGCTGTCATCGTGGATGACGAACCCGCAGCACGTGCGCGCATCGTACGACTGTTGGCGCAAGACCCCGAACTCGAACTCGTTGCTGAATGCCGCAACGGCCTGGAAGCCTTGGAGGCGGTGAGCAAGCATCGACCCGATCTGATGTTCTTGGATGTTCAGATGCCACAGATCAGCGGTATCGAGACCTTGGATCGCATCGAAGATGATCGCAAGCCCTTCGTGATCTTCGTAACCGCCCACGACCAATACGCCTTGAAGGCCTTTGATCGCAACGCCGTGGATTACCTGCTGAAACCATACGACGATGATCGCTTCTTCTCCTCGCTGGAGAAAGCAAAGAAGCACATCGACATGCGCATGAACAGCAAACTCACTGGCAAGTTGTTGGACCTGATGCGCGAACACATGCATGCCAAGAGCGAATACACCGAGGTGTTCACGATACGCGACAAGGGCCGCGAATACAAAGTGAATGTCGATGACCTCGTCTTCCTCCGTGCCGAAGGGAACTACCTCTGCCTTCAGTTGAAGGATCGCAACCACCTCTACCGCATGACGATGAACGCCGTGGAGTCCGAATTGGATCCGGCGCGCTTCCTCCGCATCCACCGCAGCTACATCGTGAACACTGCTCATATCCGCAGCACGCGCTATAGTGGTAACAACGAGTTCATCTTCAGCATGGCCAATGGCGAGCGTATCGTTAGCGGACGCAGCTACAAGGAACAGATCGCAAAAGCCTTGCAGGAACAAATGGTTTGACCGTATGCCGTTGGTTCCATACGGGGAGTTGCACGAGGCGTGCGCTCTACCTTCGTGCCATGCACTTCGACCACTCACGCACGCAGGTAACCATCGCCGCACTCCTCACCTTTACGCTTCATCTCTTCGCCCTTCACACCTTCGCTCAACGACCTCCGGAGCAACCCAACGCCGCCGAGATCCTGCACAAGATGCAGAAGCTCAACGTGCTGGGCAGCGTGCTCTACGTCGTGGCGCACCCCGATGACGAGAACACCAAGTTGATCGCGTGGTTGGCGAATGGAAAGAAGGTGCGTACCGGAAACCTTAGTCTCACACGTGGCGATGGCGGACAGAACCTGATCGGACCCGAACTGGGTGATGCGCTCGGGATCATCCGCACACAGGAGTTGTTGGAAGCACGGCGCATCGATGGTGGGGAGCAGTTCTTCACCCGTGCGGTGGACTTCGGATACAGCAAAACGGCCGAAGAGAGTTTTGAGAAATGGGGCAAGCAGGAAGTGCTCAGCGATGTGGTGCGCGTGATCCGCATGTTCCGTCCGGATGTGATCATTACGCGCTTCCCGAACGATGGTGGCGGTGGACATGGGCATCATACGGCATCCGCGATCCTCGCACATGAAGCATTCGACCTGGCCGGTGACCCGAACGCCTTTCCCGAGCAACTGGAACAAGGCCTTGAAGTGTGGCAACCGCGCCGGCTTTTCTTCAACGGAAGCACGTGGTGGCGCAAGGACCTTGCGGAGTTCGCGAAGACCGACAAGGACTGGTTCAGCGTGGATGTGGGTGGATACGACCCCTTGCTGGGCCTGAGCTACACGGAGATCGCAGGGCGCAGCCGCAGCATGCACAAGAGCCAAGGCTTTGGTGCCGCCGAAACGCGCGGTGAGCAACTGGAATACCTACACTTCGAGAAAGGCGACCGACCCAAAGGCGATGACATTTTTGAAGGGATTGATATGACGTGGGGGCGACTAAGGAAGGAGAAGGATGGCGGTCCTCTTATATCGAGCCTACTTGCCGACTATTCACTTCAAGCCCCGGAGAAGAGCTTGGTCGGGCTTTGGAGGCTCGCTAGATTTCTCGACGACAATTATGGCGGGGACAACATTCCCTCGGAGTGGATGCACTGGTACAGAATCAAGAGGCCGGAAGAGCTCGAGGCCATCATCAATGCTTGTATGGGAATGGTGAGCGAGGCCAATTGTTCGACTCCCTATATAACAACACAGGATTCCATACGACTGCTGATACAGTTCTTTCCGCGACTAGGCCGCGTAGACAGCATTGGCTTATCCGAAATCCGCTCAAAGCTCCATCAGCAGAATAGACTACGACCCTTTGTGGTTAAGAATGCATCGAGTTATCCTGCCATCCTCGAACCCGAAGCCAACATCGACCAACCCTACTGGCTAGCGAGAACACATGGTAACACGTACGATGTTGACCCACACCAGATCGGCCGCCCAGTGGATCATTCACTAATTCGGATTGCCGGCGAGTTCGTTGGACCAGATGAAAAGACTCCTACTTGGACATATGCAAGGCTTTTCCACAAATGGGTCGATCGCGTAGACGGCGAATGCATTCGCCCTGTATACGTCACACCTGTCGCATCCATCATTCCGAAGACGGATATCGTGATCGCCCGAGGCGGTACGCAGACCATCGAGATCGAAGTGGAAGCGCTCACCGATAGCTTGAGCGGTCAACTGAACGTGACGCTGCCCGAAGGCTGGGGCACCACCAAAGACCTGAAGCTGGTGAACATCGCGAAACGCAACGAACGGCAGTCCTTCACCTTTCAATTGTTCCCCGGTGAAAAGGCCAAGGCCGGTGCGGTGAAGTTCGAGTTCCGTGGCCCCAAGGGCAAGGCGGACCGTACGCTGCACGAGATCGACTACCCGCACATTATGGCGCAGGTGTACTACACGCCCGCCGAGGTGAAGCTGATCCCGCTGGATGTGAAAGTGAACGCCACACACGTGGGCTACATCAAAGGCGCTGGTGATGATGTGCCCCAAGCGATCGAACGCCTCGGTGTCACCGTGGACATGATCGACCCTTCCACCGCGACCTTGGAAAGTATCTCGAAGTACGACGCGATCGTGGTCGGCATTCGCGCCTACAACACCGAGAAGGCCATGGCGCAATTCAATCCGGTGCTGATGCAATTCGTGGAGAACGGCGGCACGGTGGTGGCACAATACAACACGCGCAGTAGGGATATGATGGTGGATGAAAGCAAGATCGGCCCATACCCTTTCCAACTTTCCCGTGACCGCGTGACCGTGGAGGAAGCACCTCCCACCTTCCTGCAAAAGGACCATGCGCTCCTGAACACGCCGAACAAGATCAACCTATCCGATTTCGACGGTTGGGTGCAGGAACGCGGCCTCTATTTCGTGGGTGAGCGCGACCCGAAATACACCGCGCTGATCAGCTGGAACGACCCCGGAGAAGACGCGCTGGATGGTGCGTTGATCACGTGTGAATATGGCAAGGGACGGTACGTGTATACGGGCATTAGTTTCTTTCGGGAGTTGCCGGCGGGGGTGGCGGGCGCGTATCGCTTGTTCGCCAATATGATATCGCTGCGGAGTGACAAGTGAATGTAGAACAGTAGAACCGCAGAACAGAAGAACAGAAGAATTCAGAATGTAGAATGGGCACAGAACGGAAGTATGACCTTGATGACCGGTGTGTGGAGTTCGGTGCGGCGATCGTGCTCTACACGGATCGAATGCCAAAGTCGACGGCTGGGCTGCATTTGGGAAAGCAATTGCTTCGAAGTGGCACGGCTCCGGCACTGCACTATGGCGAGGTCCAGGGTTCGGAATCGACCGCCGATTTCATTCACAAAATGAAACTGGCTCTGAAGGAACTGCGCGAGTCCCGCAACAATTTGCGCGTCCAGTTCAAGGCGAAATTGATGGACCCGGAGATCAAGGAGAATGCATGGCTCTTGCGAGAATGTGTTGAACTCGTGGCCATTTTCGCAGCCAGCGTAAAAACCGCCGAGCGTAACCGGGAGAAGAAGAAGTAACAGCCGAAGCCGCCCATTCTAAATTCTACGGTTCTGAATTCTTCATTCTACATTCCAACAGCATGCACCTGATCGACTGGCTCATCCTGTTGGGCACCCTCGGCTTCATCGTAGGCTACGGCGTTTGGAAAACACGCAAGGATGCCACCAGCGATAGCTTCCTGAAAGGTGGTAGCGACAACCGTTGGTGGGCGGTGGGGCTTAGCGTGATGGCCACGCAGGCCAGTGCGATCACCTTCCTCAGCACACCCGGCCAAGGATTCCTGGACGGCATGGGCTTCATCCAGTTCTACTTCGGACTGCCCCTAGCGATGTTGGTGATCGGCTTCGTGTTCATTCCGCTCTACTACAAATGGAAAGTGTACACGGCCTACGAATTCATCGGCAAGCGCTTCGATGGACGCACGCGATTGCTCACTGCCGGGCTCTTCCTGATCCAGCGCAGCTTGGCCGCGGGCATCACGATCTACGCGCCAAGTATCATCCTCAGCAAGGTGCTACACTGGCCGCTGGCGTGGACCTGCGTGTTCATCGGAGCGCTCGTGATCATCTACACCACATCGGGTGGTGCCAAGGCCGTGGGGGTGACGCACAAGCAACAGATGGCCGTTATGTTCCTCGGGATCTTCGCGGCTTTCGGATTCACGGTGTACTACTTGAGCGACCACGCCTCCTTCGGCGAGAGCATTGCGTTGGCCGGTGCCCTGGGCAAAATGAACATCGTGGACACCTCTTGGGACCCGACCACGAAATACACGCTTTGGAGCGGACTGATCGGTGGCTTCTTCCTACAGCTCTCCTACTTCGGTACGGACCAGAGCCAGGTGCAGCGCTACCTTGGTGGAAAGGATGTGAAGCAGGCGCGACAAGGCTTGTGGATGAACGCCGCACTGAAGATCCCGATGCAGTTCTTCATCCTGCTGACCGGGGTGCTAGTGTTCGTGTTCTACCTGTTCAACCAAGCACCGGTTCACTGGAATAGTTCAAACATGGAATCGATACAGGAAGTAGCTAAGGAGGACACCAAGGTGTTCTGGCAGTTGAATTCCTTGGATCACGTTCACCTTGACAATGAAAATTCACTGAGCATGGATGCTGACAGTCTTGTCCTTTCATGGAGAAAAGGAGATCACCATGCGGCAACGTCATATTTGAATGAAATTGATGAAGGATTATGGCGCCGCCAAGTATTCCGTGACTCCTTGAAAACGTACCTGCACGAAGCGCTTCCTGATCGCGAAGCCAACGACAAGGACTACATCTTCATCACCTTCATCATGGACCACCTGCCGATCGGGATCGTCGGCCTTTTGTTGGCGATGATCTTCAGTGCCGGCATGAGCAGCACAAGCGCGGAATTAAGCGCGTTGGCTACTACGAGCGTGGTGGACGTGGTGCGCAAAGAACGCAGCGATGGGCAGCAGGTGTTGGCCACGCGCTGGGCCACCGTGCTCTTCGGTGTAATGGCTCTATTATTCGCAGCCGTGTTCTCCCTCTTCGAGAACCTGATCCAAGCGGTGAACATCCTTGGGTCCCTGTTCTACGGTACCATCCTCGGCATCTTCCTTGTGGCCTTCTTCGTGAAACGGGTGCAGGGCACGGCGGTATTCATCGCCGCCTTGATCGCACAGGCCATCATCCTGTTCATCCACTTCTCCAACATCGAGATCGCCTTTTTGTGGTACAATTTGATCGCACCGGCCATTGTGGTGGTGCTGGCGATCCTGATCGAGGTCCTAAAGCCTTCCGGTCCAAATGGACGTGGGCGTAGCCAGCCCGCGTGATCAGACGGGTCACGGATCCGCACAAGCCTACTATGTGATCCGCAAAGGCGGGGACTTTCGAGCTCGTAGTCGTGCTTCTCCAGTCGACTTAGAATTTTCACCGCGAAATGACGATCGCAAGAATGGTCGTCCATTCGTCCATGAAGAAATGGCTCTAACCGCGATATTCTTCGTCCAGCCGTGTAAAATGATCGACCAACGCGACCGAGCGCATCAAAAACCACTGAGCTGACATTGATATTCCCACCACTACCATCATACAAGAAGGATCCGGACCGCTTGGAACCACCCCTCACAATCCGTTCCTTTGTGGTTCATTCCCTCGATCATATCAACCAAAACAAACCAATGAGCAAACTGTACATTTCGGTCTTGGCCGTAGCGCTCGTGGCTGGTAGCGCAACCGCCCAACGTGCGGACATCGCACCTGCCCTGAAGAAGACGCGTTCCGTCCAAATGCGCAACACTTCCACTCCGATCCAATACTCGGCCGATCGCGCTGAGATCTGGTCGGACGATTTCTCTGACCCCAACACTTGGGTTCTGGGCGTTGCCCCAGGCACCGACACCGAACTGTGGCAGATCGGAACCGACGCTCCTGCCGGACCTGTCTATGGCATCGAAGCGATCGAGTCCACATCGGCAGACAACGGATTCGCCTTGTTCGACTCCGACTTCTGGTGCGGTGGCAACCAGAATGCATACATCCGTATGGCCACATCCGTGAACCTCTCCGCTTCGGTCGGCGTGGTGCTCCAGTTCGAACAGTACTACCGCAGGTTCCAAGGCAACACGTATGTGGAGGTCAGTGTGGACGGCGGTAATGCGTGGGAGACCATTGAAGTGAACACGGCCGTTGGCGTGAACGGATATTCACCCAACCCGGAGTTGGTCCGGTTGAACATCACCGACCTGGTCGCTGGCCAGCCGAATGTGCTGATCCAATTCCGTTACGAAGGTGGTTGCGACTACGCGTGGATGGTGGACGATGTTTCGATCATCGATCAGCCTGCCAGCGATCTGGTGATCAACTACAGCTTCTTGGTGACGACCGCTCCTGGTTACCAGTACTGTCGGATCCCTGCCAACGAACTCGATGCCACTCTGGAAGTGGGTGCTGAAGTGTTCAGCTTCGGATACGAAGATCAGACCAATGTAACGCTGACCATGGAACTGCGTGACGAAAGCAACGGTTTGGCTGCTGAACTCAACTTTCCCATCGGCACCATGATGGACGGTGATACCGTATTCGTGGATGAATTGGTGGATATCTCCACCCTCGCGGCGGGTATCTACACGGCAACCTTCAACGTGACCTCTGACCAGAACGTGGATGAGGACACGCCGGACAACAACACGTACTTGCGTGCATTCCAGGTGAACAACGGATTGTTCTCCTTGGATGGCATCGGTATCCATCCACCTGGCTACCTCGATCTAGGTGCGCTGGGTTCTGGCTCATACGTGGATGATCAGGTGTTGCAGATGTTCACCTACTACCAAGTGGCCAACGAAACAACGGTCTATGGCTTGGAGGTGCAGATCAGCGCCGGTTCAGATGCTGGTTCCTTCTTGTTCGCCGCGGTATACGACTCGACCACCGTACTCGGTGATGACTTCGTCAACCAACAGAACAACACGATCTATGCTACACCCGATGCCTACACCCTAACAGCGGCCGACGTTGCGAGCGGCACCGTATTCATTCCCTTCGACACCGAAGTAACCCTCCCTGCCGGTGGCTACTACGCTTCCATAACGGCATACCAGGATGGAGATAACGATCTGTTCGTGCTCGATGACCTGACCGTCGATGACCTCGTCGGTGGAGGAAGCTTGATCTACCTGCCATCTGATGAAACGGTATACGGCAACGGAAATGCTTTCGCCATTCGACTGGTGATCGACGGGACCATTTCGGTCGACGAAGAGAATGCCTTGGAAGGTGTGAGCATGTACCCCAATCCGACCAATGGCATCCTGCGCATCAACACCACCACCAGCGAGAAGTTCTTGGTGGAGGTGATGAATGTACTGGGTGAGCAAGTGATGACCACGAGCTTCGCCGGTAACACGGTGTTGGATCTGGGCGCCTTCGCCGATGGTGTGTACACCGTGCGCGTTTCGAATGGAACGCAAGCAACGGTTCAGCGCATCACGGTGAACTAAGCGACAACGTGACTCGGCAAGCCCCTTGGGTCCTTCGTGGATCTAGGGGGCTTGTTCATTCCAGCCCTCTTGTAGGCTTACATTGGGACATGCTGCAATGGGACCTGAAAGGAAAGCGCGTACTGATCACTGGTGGAACACGCGGTATCGGAGCGGCGACCGTGCATGAGTTCATCGCGCTCGGTGCGGAGGTCCTCTTCACGGCGCGCACAGCGACGGATGATCCACGATGTATTGCCTGCGACGTGACCTCGCCCAGTGACCGGGCGCAGTTGGTAGTTGCGCTGAAGGACCGATGGGGAGCAGTGGACGTGGTGGTGAACAATGCAGGCACCAACATCCGCAAGTCGTGGGTGGAAATGAACGAGCAGGAGCATACACATGTGCTCGCAACCAACCTACTGGGACCCGCAGCGTTGCTCCGCGAATTGCATCCGCTCCTCAAGCGCGGTAGAAGCCCAGCGGTGGTGAATGTGGCCAGTGTAGCCGCTTTTGTCGATGTGGGAAGTGGTGGCGCTTATGCCATGAGCAAAGCAGCCTTGATCCAATTGACACGCAGTTTGGCCGTGGAGTGGAGCGCTGACCGTATCCGGGTGAACGCCGTTGCACCATGGTACATCCGTACACCGCTCACGGAACCCGTGCTTTCGCAGCCCGATCGTTACGCACGCATCCTTTCCCGAACACCCCTGCAACGCGTCGGGGAGCCACATGAAGTCGCGGCGGCGATCGCCTTCTTGTCCATGGAAAAGTCGTCGTACATCACCGGCCAATGCCTCGCCGTGGATGGCGGGTTCCTGAGTCTGGGCCTGTGAATCGCAAAGGGAAACTCCCGGGAACAAAGAAGCCCTCCGGAAATGCCGAAGGGCTTCCATACGATCCGAAACGGGATCACTTACCCTTGCTCAACTCCTCGATCAGCTCGCGGTTCATCTTCACGTACGCCTCATTCTTCGCCTCCTGCGCCATTTTCATGCTCTCCTCAGCGGTTTGCCTCGCTTCCTTCACCATGCCATTCGCTGCTTGTGCGCGGGCCAACGTGTGGGAATTGTAGTACTTCTTATCCATAGCAACACTCTTGGTGGCCCATTCCACGGCTTCCTTGGTCATCACCTTGCGATCCAACGCAAAGCGCGCGCTCGCGTTGTACCCGCCCGACTTCATATCGCCCTTCTTCATCGCCTCCTCGATGTTGGCGATCCCTTGGGCGGTGGCATCGGTCTTGATCGGGATCACCACTTTGGTCTTCTCCCAACGCAACACCAGGTCGGCATTGTCGCCCACTACATTGGCGAACTCGAAGGTCATGGTTTCGGTGAATTCAGTGGGCTGGGCCTCCACTTTCAGGGCAACCACCGTTTCCTCCTCCTTGAAATCACCTTCGCCCCAGAGTTCCGTGTTCTTGTTCAACTTCACCACCCAGGTCGTCTTTCCTGGAACCGTGAAGAGTGAGTACTTGCCCGGCTTCAGGTCCTGATCGCCGAACTTCACCTCACTGCTGAACTCGATGGTGGTGTTCAGGTTCGCACCCGTTCGCCACAACTCGTCGTACTTCACCAACTCACCGAAGATCACGCGGCCCTTGACGCTTGGGCGCGAATACTCCACTTCCACTTTGGTGAGGCCAACGACTTGCTCCACTTCACCGCTGGGGCTGGGTTGTGGTAGGTCTTGCGCAGAAACGCAGGTAGCTATGAACAGGGTGGTCGCAACGGAGATCGCTTTCATGGTATGGGGATTCTGGCCACCGCAAGGCGACCGGGGTTCGATTGGGCCACAAAGGTAACCCGCAGGCCCTACGCCACCTTCAGATTGCTCAGGCGCGAGCGATCGAACTTCTCCCTTGCGTAACTCAACGTTATGCGCAACTCCGTAGGGCGCTCCGCTGATCCAGGCATCTCGTACATGGCATCCGTCATGATGGCTTCGCAAATGCTACGTAGGCCACGTGCCCCCAACTTGTAATCGAAGGCCTTTTCCACGATGAAGTCCAACACCTTCTTGTCCAAGGTCAACTTCACCTTGTCCATGTCGAACAGCTTCACGTACTGTTTGATCAGGGCATTCTTGGGTTCGGTGAGAATGCGACGCAAGCTTTCCCGATCCAATGGGTCCAGATAGGTGAGCACCGGGAAGCGACCGATGAGTTCCGGTATCAATCCGAAGGAACGCAGGTCCGTGGGGCCTACGTATTGAAGCAGGTGTTCGTCGTTGATCCGTTGCTCTTTGCTCGCGCTGTACCCAACAGCGCTGCTCTTCACACGCCGTGCGATGATCTTCTGGATGCCATCGAACGCGCCTCCGCATATGAATAGGATGTTCCGCGTATCCACCTGGATCAACTTCTGCTCGGGGTGTTTGCGTCCTCCTTGTGGGGGCACGCTCACCGTGCTTCCCTCCAACAATTTCAGTAGGGCCTGCTGCACGCCTTCGCCACTCACATCCCGCGTGATACTCGGTGTATCGCTCTTGCGACTGATCTTGTCGATCTCGTCGATGAAGACGATCCCGCGTTCAGCCTTACTGACATCGTAGTCCGCAGCTTGAAGCAAGCGGCTCAAGATGCTCTCGACATCCTCCCCAACATAACCAGCCTCGGTGAGTACGGTGGCATCCGCGATCGCGAAGGGCACGTTCAACATCCGCGCAATGGTCTTGGCCAAGAGTGTCTTGCCACTTCCGGTCTCACCCACTAGGATGATGTTGCTCTTCTCGATCTCCACGTCATCCGCGGTCGTAAGGGGTTTCTGTAGGAGTCGTTTGTAGTGGTTGTATACCGCAACACTCAACACCTTCTTCGCATCGTCCTGACCGATCACGTATTCGTCCAAGAACCGTTTGATGTCCGACGGACGTTGGATGATGAGGTTGCCCTCCATCTCCGTGCGTGAGCGCTGGCTCAACTCTTCGGCGATGATGTTCTGCGCCTGAGCGATGCAGCTATCACAGATGTGCCCGGTGATCCCGGCGATGAGCACGGTGGTATCCTGCTTATCGCGACCACAGAACGAACACTTGATCTCTTTCTTCTCCATAGCTCAACCCTTACTTGGATCCTACAACGTGTGAATAGCCCCGCAAGATACGTTGAAGGCCGAGCGGTGGTCCACCCGGCCTTCGAACATAGTTGATATTCAGCACATTAGACCGTTGACACGCCAACCATCCAATGGAGGCAGGTCTGTTCGCTTACTTGGGATTGCGGACCAGCAATTCGTCGATCATGCCATACGCCTTCGCTTCTTCAGCCACCATCCAATGGTCGCGGTCGCTGTCCTTCTCCACCTGCTCGAAGGGCCTTCCGCTGTGTTGCGCGATGATATCGTACAACTCCTTCTTGAGCTTTTGGATCTCGCGTACGGTGATCTCCATGTCGCTGGCCTGTCCTTCAGCTCCACCCATTGGCTGGTGGATCATCACGCGTGCATGTTTCAGTGCGCTGCGTTTTCCCTTGGTGCCTGCGCATAACAACACGGCACCCATGCTGGCCGCCATGCCCGTGCAAATGGTAGCCACATCGGGATTGATGTATTGCATGGTATCGTAGATCCCGAGGCCGGCATACACACTTCCGCCCGGCGAGTTCATGTAGATCTGGATGTCCTTCTTGGCATCCACACTTTCCAAGAACAGCAACTGCGCTTGGATGATGTTCGCCACCTGATCATTGATCCCCGTTCCGAGGAAGATGATTCGATCCATCATCAACCGGCTGAAGACGTCCATGGCCTGGACGTTCAACTGGCGCTCTTCGAGGATGTACGGGGTAAGCGATGCGCCGATGCCGGCATGGACATAGCCGTGAAGCGTCATGCTGTTGATGCCGCGGTGCTTCACCGCGTACTTCTGGAATTCGTCTGGTGGGAACATCCTAAGGGTGTTGGTTGGGGTAAAGAACGCGTTGAGGGGAATACGACCTACGTGGTTCCGGCCAAGTTTACGAACGCTTCATAACTCACTTTGCTCTCCTTCGGGCTGAGCAGGGCCTTGAAGTGTGTGATGAGTTTCTGCTCGACGATGGTACCACGAATGCGTCCGATCTGTTCGCGATCGCCTAGGATACGTGCGGTCAATTGTTGTAATTGTTCGCCTTCCGGAATAGGCATGCCGTATTGCATGAATTGGTCCACGATATAGCGCTTTGCGAACGCGTCCATCTCTTCGCCCTTCGCTTCCAACCCGTACTTCTCCACCACCCGCTCTTCCAACAATTGGCGCTTCAGTCCGTTGGCGTATTCGGTATAGCTCTCCTCCACTTGTTCTGGTGTCACGGGGTTCTTGCTGGTCTCCCGGATCCAACGTTTCAAGAAACGGTCCGGCAATTCGAACGGCGTGTTCTCGTTGAGTTTCTTCATCACCATGCGCCGGAAGATGCGATCGCTATCTCGACGGAACATGTTCTCCAGCCCCTCCTTCACCTTGGCCCGGAATCCGGCCTCGTCCGCCACGGCATCCTTGCCATAGACCCGATCGTACAGCTCTTGGCCGAGAGCCACAGGCAGCATACGCTTGATCTCTGCGACCCGGAAGAGGAAGTTCCCTTCCAATTGCTGAACCCTGTCCTGATCCACGCCCAACATACGCGCCAGGTCCTCTTGGTCCCGGGACACCTTGTACGGATCCACCACCACTTCATCTCCCTTCGTCTTCCCTGTCAGAGCCTTGCGGCTGGCTTCATCCGGGATGAACTCGAGGCTCATGGTCGCACGATTCATGATGCCTCCTTCCTTGATGCTGCCATCCGCGTTCAACTCGATGAGGTCGCCGAGCAGCATGTCCTTCTCTTCGCTCACCTCAGCATCCTCTACGGTCCCGAAGCGACGCTGCATGTCGGTGATCTCGAGCTGTACCAATTCATCGGTGATCTCCGCCACCGGATATTCCACGCCCAAGCGATCGGACAGGTCCACTTCGAAACTCGGGGCCAAACCCAGTTCATAGGCGAATTGGAAGTCGCCGGGCTGTTCCCAGTCGTTGGAAGGAATGTCCTCGTTCTTGGGCAGAGGCTGACCCAGTACACGGATGGCATTGCTGTGGAGGTAATCGCGCAGGTTGGCATCGATCAAGCGTTCCACTTCATTCACCAGCACGGCCCTTCCAACGCGCTTCTTGATGATGGACATGGGCACTTGGCCTGGCCGGAAGCCCGGCAACACTGCTGTCTTCCGTTGTTCCTTCAAGGCCTTTTCAACACCCGGCGAATAATCCTCGGGTGATAGTTTCACTTTCAGGGTCGCCGTTAGGTTCCCGGTCTCTTCGCGTTCAATGTGCATGGTTCAACGGTGTGCAGCGCCATTGGTAGGTGCCGTTAATTACTCCTTTGATAAAAAGGCCGCCATCGCTACTACGCTGGCCAGCCAATGTACGGACGGGGGGACTCGAACCCCCACACCTCACGGTACCAGATCCTAAGTCTGGCGCGTCTACCAATTCCGCCACGTCCGTATGCACATAAGGGCCGCAAAGATAGCCCGGAGGGCGGATCCGTGAGGCGTTGCCACCGTGCCATTACCTTCGCTTCCCGATCCATGGAACGATTCGACCCTGCGCAGCTTTCCATCCCCGAGTTGCATGGCCATCTGGTGGGTGCCATCGGACCTCGTCCCATTGCTCTGGCCAGCACGATCGATGCGGACGGTCGACCTAACGTGAGTCCGTTCAGTTTCTTCAATGTATTCGGCGCCAACCCACCTCTGATGATCTTCAGCCCCGCACGACGCGGGCGCGACAACACCACCAAGCATTCGTACCACAACGTGAAGGCGGTACCGGAGGTGGTGATCAATGTGGTCACCTACTCCATGGTACACCAAATATCGCTGGCCAGTACGGAATTTGCCGAAGGGGTCAACGAGTTCGAAAAAGCCGGCCTCACCCCGATCGCTTCGGAGAAAGTAAAACCCTTCCGTGTAAAGGAAAGTCCCGTGCAATTCGAATGCGTGGTGCGCCAAGTGATCGAGACCGGCACTGGGGGCGCAGCCGGGAACTTGGTGATCTGCGAGGTGGTAATGATCCACATCGACCCGGCCGTGATGACGGACGGAAAGATCGATCAACGCAAGATCGACCTGATCGGACGCATGGGGGGCTACTTCTATGCGCGCGCGCACGGCGATGCGCTCTTCGAGTTGGCTCAACCCACCACCAAGATCGGTGTAGGGGTGGACAGCTTGCCCAAGGAAGCGCGCTTAAGCACCACCCTCACGGGAAGCGATCTTGGAAAGCTCGGTGCGATCTTGGCCGTACCGGACGAGACCGCAGTGAACGAATACAAACTCACGGAATTGAGTGATACCTTCATCGAACGGCAGGGAGACCGGGACGCATTGCTTTATGCACTGCACCAACACGCACACGACCTGCTCCAACAGGACCGCGTGGAGGAAGCTTGGAAGACCCTGCTCGCCTTTAACGCACATTGATCAAAACGAAGATCCGCAAGAACGCGGAGTAGCAACACCATGGCACAAGTAACCATTACCGGCACGATCAAACAGATCGGCAAGCTCCAAGACATCAGCGAGAAATTCCGGAAACGCGAATTGGTGATCACTGAACCCAGCGGGCAGCGTCCGCAACATATCCCGGTGGAATTCACCCAGGACCGTTGTAGTCTGTTGGATGGTTTCAATGACGGAGACGAGGTGGCCGTGACCTGCTTTGTGAACGGCCGCGAATGGGCCGGACGCGACGGTGTAACGAAGTTCTTCCTAAGTCTGAGCGGCAACCGCATCGAGCGGGCAGGCGCTGCACCATCGCATGGGGGCGAACGCTCCGCACCCGCACCCACAGCAGCGGATATGCCTCCGGTGGGTGGCGATGAGGACGACTTGCCGTTCTAAGTCAGTCCCGGACCCTCTGATACGATTACCGCCGAGACCACTTAGGTCTTTCGGCCTTTCCACTGTGGACGCACCACCCACGAAAGGAGAGCGATGAGCGGCGCGTAGAGGGAAAAGAGCACCAGACCCAGGAAGGCCACGAAATTCGAATGGCGTTGTGAAAGGAATGCTTTCACCTCCCGGACCAAGCGCACGGCGGGCACGCACCATAGCAACCACGAGAGCAGCAGGAGCGCGAAAGGCTCCAGTGTTCGTTCTTCCATGAAGAGTCTTGGTGCGATCTGCCACGTGCCGAGGAGAAGCGCCCACGGCAGCGCGAGTCCGAGTGAGCCGACCCAAGGTGTCATGCCCCGCACACCGCGCATCTTTCCCGCCCACCGCAAACGCTGTTGGATCGCCATGCCCCATGTCCGTTCCGCCGCCACGGATACGACCGCTTCGGTGCTGACCACGTACCCGATCCGTTTCCCAGCCCTTTTCATCCGTTGCACAAGGAATACATCGTCCCCGCTTGCGTAGGGGTCGCCTTGGTAACCCCGTACTTCCGCGAAGGCCTTCCGTGTGAACGCCATGTTGGCACCGTTGGCAAGGAACGGGCGGCCTTGCAACGCGCTCCCGATCGCCATACCCGTGAGTCCTGCCTGCTCCTCTTCCTGGATCCGGCCCAATAGGCCATCACCTTCAGTGCGTACTGCGGCCAAGGCCATGTCCATGCCTTGCGCATTCATCCACTTCAACACGGTCGAAGCACGGGAGACACCGCAACGCGCATCGGCATCGGTAAGCAAGATGACCTCTCCCGACGCATGCGTGACCCCGGTGGTGATGGCGGCTTTCTTCCCCACACCGTCGTTCGAAATACACCTCAATTCCGGCCATTTGAGTCCCATGCTATGCACCACTGCGGCGGTGTCGTCCTCGCTGTGGTCATCCACCACCAGTACCTCTACTCGCTCCTTCGGGAGGTCTTGAGCGTGCAGGTCTTGTAACAACGGGATCAGCGTGCCCGCAGCATTTCGCGTCGGGACGATGATGGTCAACGAATCATACGAAGCGGCAGTTCCTTCACCAGGCCCCGACCGCGCTTGTGCCAAACGCTCCCGCCATTGCTCGACCACCATCCCGTGGAGAAAGGAGAGCGCGAACAGGACAACGGCTAGGGTCAATGGCTCCATGGATCCTCAGCGCTCGGTTCGTACATCGGCCAACACCATGATCAAGCTACCAGCGATCGCGGGGATCGCCACATTGATGGTCCATAGGATCGTCGTAGCGATCAGTACCCCGACCGGATCACCACCGAACGGAGCGAACACCGCAATGGCCACAGACCCACGAATGCCCAATTCGGTGATCATGATCGAAGGGACAAGGGTGGCGATCAGGTAGACCACCGGTATGGCCATGGCCATTTCATGTACAGGGACATCAGCCCCGCACGCGTGCAAAAGCAGCATGAACTGGATGTTGAACACCGCGTACCGCACCGCGCTGAGTGCAAGCACATACACCAACTCGCTGCGCTGAAATCCTGCGAGAACCGCCGAGGGACGTTCGAAACGATGCAGGAAGGGGAGCAGCAAAAGAAGTTGGCGCAGGAATCCGGGAACCAAGTACAAGACCAAGCTGATGCACGTGACCAGGGACGAAAGGGTGATCAGGGTCCAGGTGATCCAACCTTCGCTCCACGGTATTCCATGGTCCGAAAGGAGCAATGCGAAAAGTCCCGAACAGCCGAAGACCAATGTGACCACGAATTGGGCAATGCTACCAAGTGCGGCCACGAAACTCCCTTTGATCCGCGCACCCGGTGCCAAGAACAGGATGCGGCCCAGAAAGTCTCCCGTGCGATTGACCGTGACCAGTCCGACGCTCGTGCCTGCAATGGTCGCCATGAACGCACGGCCGAACGAAAGGCGATCCACGGACCGCACCAACCGCTGCCATTTGACCGCTTCTATACCCCAGTTGATCAGCATCAATACCAACACGGTCCCCAACAGCACCCACTCAGCATCACGCCCTACGAGTTGATCCGCCACCGCGACGATACCTTTGGGACCTCCGAGCTTGGCGTACAGGAATACGCACGCAAGGAGGAAGATCCCCCAACGGAACAGAAAGAGTGCCGAGCGGCCCATGAGCAGTGATCACCCCATAGACGGGCGTTCGGCCAAAAGTAGGCCGGTGGTGGAACGCATCATCCTCGGTATCGATCCGGGCACCACCGTCATGGGCTTCGGAGTGCTTTCCGTAGAAGGCGCAACCCTGCGCTTGCTGGAAGCCGGAGCCATCCGATTCCCTGCTGGCGATGACCATACGCTGAAGCTGCGCGCCATCTTCAGAAGCACGACGGAGATCATTGAACGGCATTTGCCCGACGAACTCGCCATTGAAGCGCAATTCTTCGGCAAGAACGTACAGAGCATGTTGAAGCTGGGTCGTGCGCAAGGCGTAGCGATCGCAGCAGCCTTACAGAAGGACATCAGCGTGGTGGAATACGCACCCAAACGCGTGAAGCAGAGCATCACCGGCAATGGGAATGCCGCCAAGGAACAAGTGGCAGCCATGCTCACGAGCATTCTTCGGATCGATCTATTACCCGCCAGCACGGATGCAACGGATGCCATAGCGGTTGCGGTTTGCCATCATTTCGCAGCCACGGGCAAAACCTCGGGCGCAAGGTCCGGCACCGGAAAGGGCAAGGGTTGGTCGGGCTTCATCCGGAACAATCCGGATCGCATCGTTTGATCGCTCAGGCTTGTCGGATACGCTCCGCCAACGCCTCGAATTCCGAAGGTGTGAAAGTGGCCCTGGTGCGCGTAAAATCCATATCGCTCATCCGGTCGATGGGGATCAGATGGATGTGGGCATGTGGCACTTCCAAGCCCACCACGCTGATCCCGATCCGGGTACACGGCACCACGGCTTTGATCTTGCGAGCGACCTCTTTCGCGAAAGGCAGGATCCCGGTCAGTTCAGCACCCTCCAGATCGAAGAGGTGATCCACTTCCAACTTGGGAACCACCAAGGCATGTCCTTCACGCAAGGGGCTTACATCCAAGAAGCTGATGTAGTCCGCACTCTCCGCGAGCTTGTAGCACGGGATCTCCCCTTGAATGATGCGGGTGAAGATGCTCGCCATGATTCAACGGGTGATCTCGATCACCTCGAATTTGGTGGTTCCTGCTGGTGTGGTCACCTCGGCCACTTCACCCACCGACAGTCCGAGCAGTCCTTTCCCGATGGGCGAGTTCACGCTGATCTTCCCGGTCTTGATGTCCGATTCGCTTTCGGCCACCAACGTGAAGGCGCGCTCTGTGCCTGAGCCTACCTGTTTCACTTTCACGGTGGAATGGATGTAGGCCTTGCTCGTATCGAGTTGATCCAAGTCGATCACCCGGGCACTGGCCACCACTACCTCCAGCTTGGCGATACGTGCTTCCAAGAACCCTTGATCCTCCTTGGCCGCGTGATACTCGGCATTTTCACTGAGGTCACCTTTGTCACGCGCATCAGCGATCTGCTGACTCAGATGTGGGCGTTCAACGGTTCGCAAATGGTGCAGTTCCTCCTGCAATTTGCGCAACCCCTCTTCGGTGTAATACGCTGTGGTACTCATGCATCGGTCGCCTAGGCCCGGCGTGGGTTGTGGATCTGGCTGGGTGGAAACGAGAGAGAGAGGGCCAATGGCCCTCTCTCCAAAGGTAATGATCACGATCAGAGACTGATGCGCACGCCCACGGTATGGATCCCCGAGAACGGGTTGGTGGAACGGTACGCGTAGTCGATCCCGATGGCGGACTTCTTTTCTTCACCGAAGGGTAGATCCGCACTGATCCCAGCCATGGGACCGGTGTAGACCGTAGTACGATCCTGATCGCTGGTGATACCCTCCTCGTACATGTAACCGCCACGCAGATGGAGCATCTTCCGAAACGCGTACTCCACACCGATAACACCCTGGTCCTTGGTGAAGGAGTTCGAGATGAACGTGCCTGCGAAGCTGATGCGGTGCATGTCGTTCAAATGCCAGTCATACGCTGCGCCGATGTTCAGGAATGAGGGGATCTCGAAGTTCGCGGATCGTTGTTCAAGCGTTAGTTGCTGCTGGTCCACATCCGCAAGCAAGCCTTGCACAGAAAGGCCATCACCGGAGTAGGACATCGCAGGACCGACGTTCTTCAGGGCGATCCCGAAGTGTACATTCTCCTTTTCACCGGTCACATATTGGATGCCTGCATCGAAGCATACACCCTGCGTTCGCACGTTGGCGATGCTCTCGGAGACGATGCGGATGAGCATGCCTCCGTGGATGCTGTTGGAGAAGCTCTTGCCGAAGGAGACACCGATATTGGCCATGGTCGGAGAGAAATTTCCCCGACCACCCGCAGGATTCTCCACGGTGGTCACCGGTAGATCGCCGAAGCCCAGCGTCGTTGCAGAAATGCCCAACACGCCGGACGACCCCATCTTCTGGGCGAAGCCAATGCTATTGATGGTCGTTCCGGAACCACTGAGCCAGCGCGTGTTGGCGAACACCACCTCGGTCCTGTTCACATGCGCAAGACCGGCGATATTGCCGTACATGGCTTCCACGCCTCGAACCGAGGCTGAGTTCGCCAACCCCCAACCGGAGGAACGAGCCCAAGGATTGATCAAGAGCTGGGTGGCCCCTGCCGATCCTGCCCTGTCCGGATTGCCGGCCAAGACCGCACCACCGGTGAGGGCCATGCAGGCCACGGCCACCATTGCTTTCCATTCCATCGTTCGCATCATCTCGATCGGTATTGTATCCTAACGTCGGCTTAGAAATTCTGAAGGTCGATGGGACGTAGCGCACCGAACCACTTGATGACCCTTTCTCCTACCCCAGGCACGTCGATGTGACAGATGTACACACCGCCCGCGATCGGAATATTGCTGGCGTTCTTCAGGTCCCAATCCAAGAAGGTCAGGTCATTGTCCTTGCTATACTTCCGCACCAAGGTTCCGCTCACCGTGTAGATCGATATGGTGCAGGTCTGGGGCAGGTTCACGAACTTGATCCGGTTGTCCAATCGCGTGGTCTCATACCCACTGAAGGCGTAGTATGGGTTCGGTACCACATTGATCAGGTCCAAAGCGTTCTCTGCCGCAGGCATATTGTCGTTTACCGTGGCTAACCCGTTGGTGGAGAAAGTGTACAGAGGCAGCCCTTCGTTGCGCACCGGTTCGATCGGCCATGGATTCTGCGGATAGTCCACATAGTTCCGGTACGGCTTCTTCACGTTGAGCACCACGCGAACATCCGTTTCCAAAAGCTGCCTTCCGGGCACCACCACGGCACTTCCTACCCAACCGATCCCACGGAAGACCTTCAGGCGGGATTGGGTGCCATCGCCTTCCATGGTCGACCGGATGTACTGCCCTTGGTCGTACTGTGGTACGCGATCCCCACTCGGTACGTTGGAGGTACGACGGTCGTTCTTGAAGACATAGATCCAATGCCCACCACCGAAGAAGGGAGCACCCGTCGTAGTGTAGAGTTTGTCGTTCGGGTTCCAGATCATGTCCCTTCCGATCTCACCTGCCCAGAAGCTGTCCTCTCCGTAACCGATGTTCAGACGTTCACCGGTCTCCAGATCGATGGCGTAGCCTGGGAACCAGCCCATGCTCGTACCGTTGGTCAGTTGCGCCTCTGCTTCATTGCATCCTTCGGTGCCGGACTTCCGCCCATCCTTATCGATGCTCGGCGATGCGCGCAATTGCATCCGCCTTGCACCTCCCTGGTTCAGCGTGGTATTGGCACCCATTTCGAAGACCGGTGAACGGGACCACTTGCTCTTATCCGAAGTGATCACCAACTGTACACTTGGCAGGTCCTTGATCGTAGCGAGACCAGCGGACGCGTGCGGTGAATCCGCGTTGGATTCGGAAGAGGTTCCACCTTGGAACTCCGCTTGGCCGGCCAGCGACCACGGTGCCCATGTGCCACCCAGGATCGACTCGTACAATTGGTCCACATCTCCGCGGTCATTGTAGATCGGCGCATCGGCACTCACATAAGCACCGGAGCGGATCCAGTTCGCGACCTCTTCGCCATCGGCATCCGCAACGCCCGTGAACCAGGCTTTGGACGGGTCCGAAAAGGTCATGCTGCCAGTACCGATCGGGGCGGTGAAATCACCGCTGTACTTCGTCTGGCTGATCGACACACTGATCCCCCATTTCGGGATCACTTGCTCGTAGGGCAGGTCGATGACCCGTTCACTGTTCACGGTATCGCCACTTGCCGTACCGGGCAGTTTGACGATGTACCAATACGCATCATCCAAATTACCCGGGGTCAACGTGTCGTCCTTGAACCAGATCTCGAACTCGCTTTCAGGCACCTTCAATGGATCGATCACCTTCACGTTCACCGGGCCCTTGCCACGGCGATAGGTGATCTGGTCCTTCCTCCAATGCTCATCGGTGGCGATCGCCGATGCGGATGCGGCCGTGAGTTCCAGTGCTAAAGCACCATTGCCCTGACCTTCCGTGCGCGTGATCTCCAGACCATCTCCATACAACGAGTTCTGGATGGTACCACCGCTCGATGGATCCGGCAGGTGCGGGATGCCAACGTACTTGCGTATGGCTCCGAAAGCCCCCTTACGACTCGCTACGAACGAGAACGGCTGACCGGTTCGCTCGTTGAAGTTGTAGGGTTCGTAATTGTTGTAGCCGTAGGCGATGGCCAAGTAATAGTAGGACTTGAAATTCACCAGACGTGGATCGCCGGCCGCGAACGCATCCTCCAAGAGGCGCACCGAACTTGCCACGCCTACGTTGGCACCACGTACCATTTCCGTCGCTACAGGAAGATCCAGCACCTGATCGAAGGGATAATTGATGATCTGGGCTACATCGTCCTGGATGTCCCCCTGATAGACCAAGCGTGCCAATTCGATGTTGTCCAGATCCGACACACTGACCAGATCATTCTTGAGTTGGTACAGCATATAACCTTGGAATCTGTAGTTCCGGTCATACGGTTGTCCGTTCCCATCCAATTCGGGGATGATGGGGTCCAGTTCCTCGTAATCGAAAGGCTGCACCACGTTGTTGTTGCTCCCCTTCGGATTGGACATCAGAATGATCAGCTCGCGATCCAATTCCACGATCTCCAGATCCGGAGCATCCGGTCCATCCAGGATCTTGAAGCAGTTGTCGAACAGGGATTGGGCCTTGTCATCCGCAACACGCAAGGAGGTCACGCTTGCCGTAGCACCGCCCGTGGCAGCACGTGCGTACACCACACCGAGGGTGATGTTGTTGTAAGCGCCTGGCTCCAAAGTGAACGGGCCGGCACTTTGTACGAATCGACGGTCTTGCGGTGCTTGCAAGCTCTCGCGCCAGTCCGGCTGTGGTACACAGTTGGTACCCCAACCCACCGGATCGCTGCTCCAGGGGAACATGTAGCGTGTTTGAATGGCCGCAGGGCTCTCATTGTAACCGCTGCCACCCCAAGTCATCGGCAGACCGTTCTTCCAAATACCGCGCAGGTAGTTGTAGAAGTGTCCTTGCGCACCAGGGTCACTCGTGGCGAAAGGTCCATCGCGATTCCAGTACAGGAAGGCTCGCATGCCGAAGCGCTCGTTGTCCGCGAATCCATCGCCGTATCCGATACCGATGCCCTTGTACGGGATGCCGTGTTGTTGCTGTGCTTCCACGCAATCGAACAACTCGATAGCCGACTGCGGCCCCGGGTTATCCACACCATCGGCATCTTGGTAGGGGCCTTCAAAGAAGTCCACACCGATCCCGGGTGGCTGGGCCCCATAGCCCACGGCACCTTGGCAGTTCGCATCGTCGTTGTCGTCCCAGTTGTAGGCGAAACCCAGTCCACGCTGCACGTCGCAACCCACGAAGTCGTCGTTGGAGCAACCCACGTCCGGATCCACGAAGTGGCCGAAGTAGGTATCCAACAGGGTCTGCGTTCCTTGGTTGATGACCGTGTAGTTGTAGAAGGTCATGTTATTGATCTCGTTGTTGGAGCTGAAGGCGAAGGCCTGTGCCCGAACTTCGAGACCAATGGGCTGCCCACCGAACGATTCGGTATGCACGTCGCCCTTATCGTTGAAGATCCAAAAGATGTTGTAGTCCCCGAAGAGGTTCACCGGGTCCTCACGCTGGCGGTTCTTGCAATCCTCTACGGACTCATCGAACCCATAATCCGGATAATCGCCATCGGTCGGCTCATAGATCCCATCACCGTTGTAATCAAAGAAGGGGGCCAAGTACAGATCCTGACCTTCATCCACGTCCCCCAAAGCGGGCCACTGCGTAAAGGAGGTCGGGATGGAATAGCCTTCCGGAAAGACCTCATCGAGATCGCATTCGGGATCATCCGAACACTGCTTCCATTGGATATGCGACTCGGCTTGTGAGCGTTCGGTCACCCAAAAGCGATCGTACTGACCGCAGACCTCCGGGCTCACGGAAGCGTCCCCTGTATTGGTCAACGGACCGGGCCAGAAATCGTTCCCTTCCGCGCGGAACAGCACCGCCGCAAGCTTCAGGTTGTTGTCCGGGCCAACACCGCCCATCCACAAGCCACCGGCGTAGATGGAACAAGCGCCCGTGAAATCCGAAGTCTTGGGTACCTCGTATCCGGACCGGCTTGAACCGCCGCGACGGGTCCACATGTTGCCCCCGTTCTCGATCACGGCCCGTACGTTGTTGTACGCGATCTGCGTGACCGCCGAAGCGGGAACACATCCGGCCGCTTTGGGGCGTACCGCCTGGATCCCGCTGGAACCGGCCGGACGGTCCGGTTCCCTTGCGCTCGTCGGTAGGACGAGCAACGCGACGAGGCTAAGAGCGAAGGTTCTGGTGAAGGTTGCTCCTTGTGTGCCTTTCATGGTCTTGCGTTTTCAGTTCTATCAGAAATTGAAGCGAACACCCAACCGAATGGTTCGTGGGGCGCCGTAGTTGTTAGGCGAATTCACCTTCAACTCATACAGATCGCGGTATGCCGCAGGATCCACCTGCGCGGCGATCTGCGGCTGGGATTGGGCGCTGGCCAGGTAACCATCGTTGCTCGGTGATCCCGTGTATCGATACACATCGGTGATGTTCTGCGTATTGAACACGTTGGTCAACAGCAGATACACGTTGAGATCGGCGCTCTTCGCCTTGTCGCCATCGCCACCGCCAAAGCTCAAAGGGATGTCGCGGTCGATCTGCATATCGGTGGTGAACTGCCACGGCAGGCGCGCTCCGTTGAGCGTTCCCTCCAACGAGTAGGTACCCGTTGCAGCACCCTCGTTACGCACAATGCTGCTTCGGCTATACGGTGTTCCACTTCCTAAGATACTCACCACGTTCACCCCGGTCCGGCTCAGGATCGGCGCACCGAACAGCATGGGTCCGTTGTAATCCTTCCCACCTCCGTAACGGAAATCGAACGTGGTGGTGAACCGGTGCCGCTGATCGAAATCAAGCGGTGAAATGGTACGCAGGTTGGGTTGGCCGGAGTTGACCAAATTCAGTCCGGTCTGTGGACCCGAACCCGTACCATCGGCGAATTGCAAGGTATAGCTGGCGCGCATCCACACATTCCCGGTCCTGCGGAGGTCGAAGGAGGCCGCGAAACCTTTCACCGTTCCGAAATCGAAGTTGTCGTAGGTCCGATAGTCCCTTGGCCATGCGTTGATCACGTTGCGTACCTGGATCTGATCGCGCAACTCGCGGTAGAACGCCGAGATCTTCAGGGAGGAGGCCTTGCTCAGCACCTGCTGGAAACCCAATTCGTAATCGATGGTCTTGGTCGGTTTCAAATTCGGGTTGGCCAAGATGATGTTCGTGGCACTTTGGGTGTATGCGTAGTCCACCAAATTGAGCCGGGACTCGAACGAGCCGGGACGTTGGGTCAGTACGTCATAGTGCGCAAAGAACACCGCCTCATCCGAGATCGGGAACGAGAAGGCCACACGTGGCATCACGTTCACCACCGGGGTGTAATCCCGGAACGCCGCGATGCTCAGATCCGAGGAGGCCACCGAATTGTTATCGTCCGCGAAGAGGTCGAAATCCTCACCTCCCTTGATCAGATAGGGTTGGATCGCACCATTCGCAACCAAGGAGGAGCCGTCGCTGAGTTCCACACCCTGTGCGGAATACCATTGGTCGCCATCCCGATAACCCTTGACATCCGTGGGGTTCGCGATATCATCAACATACACCACGTAATCATCACCGATGTTGCTCGGACGGTTGTTCAACCTTTCCTGAATGTCGCTATTCCCGACCGTACTACCGGCGGTGAAGGCCTCTTGATAGAGGTACTTGTCCTTCAGCACGTTCTGGTTCGCATCATACCGGTCCACGCGCACACCCACGTTGAAGATGATGTCGTCGAAGGCGAATTTATCCATGATGTAGCCCGCTATATAGATGGGCTCGAAAGGAGCCTGCAAGCGGGTCGCATTCCCCTTCTCGTCCTTTGCCTTGAAGAAGTCGTTGAAGCTGGGTTTGCTCGTAAGCTTGTTGCCCAGGTGATCGTAACCTGCGTAGGCGACCAGACCGTTGCCGTTGTTGATCAACTCGTCCGGGGAGAACATGTCCAAGGATAATTCCGACGGGTCAAGAGCATCCACCATGATCTCTTCCACTCCGTTCACGTCATACCCCAATGCTTCACGCAAATTCCGGTCGAAATTGGATTGGTCATCACCCCTCAAGCGGGGGTAGAGGTAGAATGGGAAGGTACCCGGTATGTCGACCGTACCGGTGCTCCCGACACTGTCCCAGTTCTGGATATGGAAATTGGCCAAGTTGCGGGCCCGGGTCCACAATCCCGTGGGGGCCAGATCATACCGCCGCTGGGTCAATTGCTCGTATTCCACGCCCAAAGCCACCGCGTGTGAACCGATATCGGCACTACCAAAGGCGGTGAAACGCAACTGGTCATTCTGGCGCTTACGGAACTCCGCACCGTTGGGGTCATCGATGAAGCCGATGTTGTTCCACAGCCCATAGAGATCCCTAGGCCGCTCACCATTCCACAATACGCCGCGGGTCTGGGTCTCCACCAAGTTGCGGTAGTAGCCCACGTAATTCGGATCACCAGGCCCGCCACCCAACAGGTTGATCGGGAAGCTCTCTTGAGGCAAAGCACCGAAGTAATACGTGTTCAAAGCCGCCAAGTCCGGGTTCTGGGTGCCGGGGGTGAACTGCACCAAGGTGTCTTGTTCGCCGACCTGGTTGTAATAGGAAAGACCGCTTGTAGGATCCACGCGCTTGAATTGTGGTGCGCTCAAGGTCACGAATTTGCCGATGTAGCCATAGTCGAACAACCGATCTCCGTGTACGTAATCCTCCACATTGTTCCGGTATTGGGAGTAATCCAATTGCAGGGTGTAGTACGCGTTCTGGATCTTGCTTCTCTTTTCCTCCTCCTCGGTACGGTTCACGAAGCGCTGGGTGAACTTCACGAAACCACGCCAAGTACTCTCCCGGGTCCGGTAATTGTTCTCCGCGTTCAGCAAGGAGTTGTTGCGATTGAAACTCTGGCGGTTGTCATAATCCATGGACCCACCCACCGTCAGGTTAATGGTCGGGGTAGTGGTGATATCGATCTTTCCAGACGCCAAATAGGTGGTTCGGCCCGCATTCTGCCGGGTCTTCAACTCTTCGATGTCCGAACTGCGCAGGAAATCGCTGGAATAGGCCAAGATGTAGTCGTTCTCTCCGTTCGGGCGCAGTTGTCCGGGGGTGGCCAAGAGTTGCTCGCGAACCTCTGGGCGCACGCGAAAGTCACCCAGATACGACGGCGCACCATCCACCACATTGGAATACTGTCCCGATATGAAGAAGCCGATCAGGGATTTGGTCTTGTTTCCCAAGCTATCCTTCTTGAAGAGGATCGGCCCACTCAAGCTACCCTCGACCTGATTGAAAGCATACTTGTCCAGCCCCACGATATCGGTGATGTCACTACCCACCTTATAACCGGAGGTCAGGTATTCCACGCCGCCGAAGAAGTTCCGACTCGGTCCACGGGTGGTGATGTTCACCAAGCCACCGGTCACGTCACCGTAGTTCGCGGGTACGCCACCGGTGATCACCTGCACTTCCTCGATCGCGCTCTTGGGAAGTCCTGTTCCCGCACCGGCAGGAACCTTCACCCCATCGATGTAATAGTAGGTGTTCTCTGAGCGCCCTCCACGAATGCTGATCCCACCACCCGTTCCAGCTGTACTTGCCCCTGCCACCGTTGTTGCGATCGACGCAGCGGAGCGACCGGGCATCTTGGCAATGTCCTCTCGCGTTACGGTGCCGCCGGAAGCGCCACCATCCTTATCGATCAGGGGCACGGTGTATTTCACCACCTCGAATTCCTTCAACTCGATCCCTTGGTTCAAGCTGATGTCCAAGAAGCTGATCTTGTTGCTGTTCACCACCACACCGGTGGACTTGAACGGCTGATAGCCCACATAGCTCACGATCACATCGTAGGTCCCCGGAGCGATCGGTTTGATGAAGTACTCCCCATCGAAGTCCGTTGCACCGCCGGAAACTTGCGTCCCTCGGTTCTCGACCACGACGTTCACGAATGGTAGCGGCTCTCCAGATTTCTTGTCTGTGATCTTGCCTTTCAGACTGCCAGAGCCCGTTTGGGCCAAGACCGCCAAGGTGGCAAAAATGGAAAGCACGACTGTGGAGAATATCCTTCTCAACATCAACGGTAGGTTTTACGTTCTGCTAAACTGGGCAACGAGGGGGCGCTAATATAGAAAGTTCCATGATCGACTTTACCATGCGGGAACATGGCGCGACATGGCTTTCGACGGACGACCCTGTGGTATGCGGTCGTACCCGGACCAAAACGTTCATGGATGGGTAGCAACATGGCCGAAATATATCGGCAACATTTCCGTGAACGGTCCTACAGAACGAGCAAAGGTTACTGCGTGGTGGAATGGCCTGATGCGCCTCAACCACCAAAAATGCGCTGGAAGAAGTTGTCCTTGTGGGGGTTCGTTCCATGCCGACCCGCCCGTTTGGTATTCCGCTTGATCCGTTTACGGGTGGCCTTGTCTTGCAGGGAAAGGTGGCGCTTGCGATCGGCCTTTTCCTGAGCGGCCTTCTCCTTCTTGTCCGTCTTGGCCTTCTTCTCCAAGAGCTTTTCCTGCTTCTTGCGCGAAATACCGTCCTGAGCGCTTGTACTGGCGGGAGCCGCAAGCAGCAATAGCCCGAGCGAACACAATATCAACCACTTCCTTCCCATACCACAAGGATACGAATGCCCCGGGGCTATCGCCTCTACATACATTCCGCACCAGGTCTGTTGTTTCTGCGACCCCGCTGGGATCAGAACGCAGCACTGGTCATTCTCCTTGTGGGTTGACCCCAGAGGGGTCACAGAAATCAGAAAATGCCCCCCCCCGGATGGGAGAACGACCCCAGCGGGATCGCAGAAAATAAGAGGCGTTAGCCCTGACGAATGCACCTATGTCCTCTGCGCATACGATACCTTCGTGTCCTCCGTTCATTCGAACAATGGCCTTTCCCTTCACACCCATCACCGCGCTCACGGCATTTTGCTGCGTGATGCTCTTCGGCTGTAAGAAGGACAAGCCAGGTGGCGTACCACTCACACCGTTGGATATCAGCATCAACGTGAACAACCCGGCCTATGCGGATCTTGCGGTTCCCGGTGGTTGGCTGTATTTGAGCGGTGGTTCCCTTGGATTGATCGTTTACCGCGCCGGGATGAGTGATTTCGTGGCCATGGACCGCCATTGCCCGTACCAAACAAGTGAGCTTTGCCGCGTGGTGGTCGATGATTCGGAGATCATTGCCCGTGATACGACCTGCTGCCATTCCGCCTTCCTGATCACAGACGGTAGCGTGGTGGAAGGCCCGGCCGCCCTGAACCTGCAGCGATACCACACGTCGTTCAATGGCACCATCCTGCGGATCTACAATTGAAGGGTTGTCGTTGTTCATTGATCGGTGATCGTTGTTCGATCCATCCGAAGCCTTGGAACGTTGGCGATGGATGACATTGCACTTAGTGTAGTAACCACTCTGTTCATGAACGATCTCCACCGCCTTTTCTTCTTCCGGCCGCGTTGGAACACTTCGTCGTAGCCCCTGCTTCGCCGTGCGTATTCCGCCCCCGTCGAGCCGGGGCGAAGACGCTTGCATGAAGAAGAAATGACGGCAGATCCTTAGTTCACCAACTTAGTGGTTGCTACACTAGCTCTTCCAAGATCCTAAGGCATGAAAAAGCCCGACCGATGTGGCCGGGCCTTTCCTTAACGTTAGGAGGAGGCTTGATCAGTAGCGGTATGCGTCCGACTTGAACGGACCTTCCTTCGGCACACCGATGTACTTGGCCTGAGCATCGGTCAACTCCTCCAACTCCACGCCGATCTTCTTCAGGTGTAGCATGGCCACCATCTCGTCCAAGTGCTTCGGTAGCACGTACACCTTGTTCTCGTACTTGTCGTGATCGTTCCAGAGTTCCAACTGTGCCAAGGTCTGGTTCGTGAAGCTGTTACTCATCACGAAGCTCGGATGGCCCGTGGCGCAACCCAGGTTCACCAAACGGCCTTCGGCCAGGATGATGATGTCCTTGCCGTCAATGGTGTACTTGTCCACCTGCGGCTTGATCTCCACTTTGGTCTTCCCGTAGTTCTTGTTCAACCAAGCCATGTCGATCTCGTTATCGAAGTGGCCGATGTTGCAAATGATGGTCTTGTCCTTCACCGCACGGAAGGTCTCTTCGGTAACGATGTTGAAGTTACCCGTGGTGGTGATGATGATATCGGCACGATGTGCGTTCGGGATGAGCTTCTTCACCTCGAAACCATCCATGGCGGCTTGCAGCGCGCAGATCGGGTCGATCTCGGTGACGATCACTCTAGCGCCGGCTCCACGTAGGGAAGCAGCTGTGCCCTTGCCTACATCGCCATATCCGCATACGATGGCGACCTTACCGGCCATCATCACATCCGTGGCACGACGGATGGCATCCACAGCGCTCTCCTTGCAGCCGTACTTGTTGTCGAACTTGCTCTTGGTCACGCTGTCGTTCACGTTGATCGCAGGCATCACAAGCGTTCCGTTCTTTTCACGTTCCATCAGGCGGTGTACACCGGTGGTGGTCTCTTCGCTCAGCCCTCTGATGTCCTTGGTGAGTTCAGGGTATTTGTCGAACACCATGTTCGTCAGGTCTCCACCGTCGTCCAGGATCATGTTCAAGGGCTTGCCACCCTCGAAACCGAAGATGGTCTGCTCGATGCACCAATCGAAGTCCTTTTCAGAGAGACCCTTCCATGCATAGACTGGAATACCTGCTGCTGCGATGGCAGCGGCTGCGTGATCCTGGGTGCTGAAAATGTTACAGCTGCTCCACGTGACCTCTGCTCCCAACTCCTTCAAGGTCTCGATCAGCACGGCCGTTTGGATCGTCATGTGCAAGCATCCTGCGATGCGTGCTCCTTTCAGCGGGTTCTTGCCTTTGTACTGCGCGCGCAGGGCCATCAGCCCGGGCATCTCGGCCTCGGCCAATTCGATCTCCTTCCGGCCCCATTCCGCTAGGGACATGTCCTTTACCTTGTACTTGAGTTGCTCTTTGATCTCGGGCATGGTCTGTATTTAAGGGCGCAAAGGTAGCTTTTTCATGAATAATTGGAAACCACATCCAAGGCCATAATGGAACTGATGCGGTTGAATTTCAATTGCTTACACCCCTTGGCGAGGGTATAGAATGGTCCTTGGGCCGACAGATGCGCCTTTTGCCCGATCGGCCATAGCGAACGGCTACAAAGTGCTACCGGCCACTTCTTGGTAGATCCGCTCCATGTCCGCGCCTTTGCGCTGCCACGTGAATTCGTTCACCGCGCGCTGGTGCCCCGCTTCGCCCAATGAACGCCGCAATTCCGGATCGGCGGCAAGCGCTTTCATCGCGGTAGCAAGGTCGTGAATGACCTGTGGAATGCTCTTGGCCGGTACGGCGTAGCCAGTGTTGCCATTCACATAGACCCCTGGGCCACCCAGGTCCAAACAGATCACGGGTTTGCGCATTTCCATGGCTTCCAGGAGGACGAAACCACCGGAATCGTGCAGACTCGGATGTACCAAGACGTCCGCTTGTTGGAATTGCAACAGCCCATCACGCCAAGCCAATTCACCGGTAAAGGTGACCTTCTCGGTGATCCCGAGCCGATCCACCAACCTCTTCAGCCGTTCCAGTTCTGGCCCTCGCCCAACGACGACGAATTCAGCATTTGGCAGATCGGCTTTCGCAAAAGCCTCCAAGCCGAAGTGGAATCCTTTCCAATGGAGTAAGCGGCCCACACTGATGAAGCGCACCTTGCCATCGGGTGGTCGCGACACCACCTCGCCAAGTCCGCCCGGTGTTATAGCGATACTGGACATCACACGGAGGTCTTGCACACCCAACCGACGCATACGTGCTGCGGTATCCTCGGAACAGGCGATGGCGACGGTGGCAGCTTCGGCGGTCCTACGCAACCGTGGATCGCGCTCGAAGACCCAACGCATAAGGGCGCGTAGGTTCTCTTCCAACAACCCTTTCAGGCCCACCCCGCGCAAGAAGCCTGGCGGCGCCGACTCTCCCCCACCCACCGGGCCCCATACGAATGGAATGCCCAAGGCCGCTCCAGCGCTCGGCATCCAATACCGCACGTAAGTAACATGGTGGACCACATCGAAGTGGTGCTCCGCATGCATGCGCTTGGCGA
The DNA here is from genome assembly GCA_016710015.1 of Flavobacteriales bacterium. Taxonomy (GTDB): domain Bacteria; phylum Bacteroidota; class Bacteroidia; order Flavobacteriales_F; family PHOS-HE28; genus PHOS-HE28. The sequence goes on along the minus strand of JADJLR010000009.1, from coordinate 17,751 downwards.
GTTTCGCCGCACCGATATTCCAGAGGTAGTAGTACACATTCACGGTGAACTGGATGCGCCACATCCACTGCGTCCATGAGGGCATAGGATGATAGGCCATGTGCAGATCCGTGCCCGGATGATCCACCAGCCAGCTTTCGATCTTCTCCCGATGCGACGGATCAGTGATGACCCAGACCGGCCCATACTGCGCCGCTCGCCAAGCGACATTCCACCCCACGCTGGGTTCGCTTCCGCGCTCGGGCTCGCACGCGAATCCGATCTGCAGCACTTTCAACGGGCGTTCACGCATCACGGTCTTGGGTTGGAACTGAGCGGTGCCCAACACATCTGAATGTCGGCATGGCACACAAGGGCAAACCTAGTGGCACCGTACGTACCCAATGGATCCATAACGCGTCAGTTTCCCGGACCTCGTTGTTGAACACAGGTCTTGATCCCTCCGGCCACCAAAGTCCGGTCCGCCGTATGTTCGCACAATGAGCACCGTGCTCCATTCCATTGAAGCAGCCCACAAGGAAGGCCGAAAGCAACTTGCCGTGCTGATCGACCCCGACTTCGGGCAGGATGAAATGCGACTGGAACGAACGGTACAGAATGCCTGCATGGCGAAAGCCGATCTGATCTTCGTGGGCGGCAGTTTGCTCACTTCAGCAGCATTCGACCGTTGTGTGCAATTGGTGAAGAGCCTGAGCGATCGACCGGTGGTGCTTTTCCCAGGCAGTCCTTCGCAATTGAGCGCACATGCTGATGCCGTGCTCTTCCTTTCGTTGATCAGCGGACGGAATCCGGAATTGCTGATCGGACACCACGTGACCGCTGCACCATCGATCAAGGCCTTGGGGATCGAAGCGATCCCGACGGGATACCTGCTTGTGGATGGAGGAAAGCCGACCACGGTGAGTTATGTGAGCCAGACCATTCCTTTGCCACACGATAAGCCGGGTATCGCGGCAGCTACTGCGTTGGCTGGTTCGTATTTGGGATTGCGCACCATCTATATGGATACCGGAAGCGGTGCATTGCGCACGGTGAGTCCAGAGATGATCCGTGCAGTGCGGGAACAGGTGGACCTACCCATTATCGTTGGTGGTGGGATCCGGGATCGAGGCACGGCACGCGTACTCTGTGATGCCGGTGCGGACATCCTGGTGGTCGGTACCGCATTCGAAAAGGATCCGGAGCAGATCTTCGCCATGAGTGAGGCCATCCACGCTTAATACCGTGCGCCATTACCGATCTTTGGATCCCTGCCGAACGGATCCACGAAAATGGTGAAGGGCACTTGGTAGAACGCGCCAAGGTCATCCGTGTGGTTACAGAGCACGGGCCACACGCTCATCGGCTCAAAAGCGGATCGTCAGGCCACCAAGCACGTTCAATGGTGCCTGCGGATACAACCCGACCAATTCCTGTCTGCGCCCATCCAATATGTAGCTGTAGCTCCAACTGTTGCTCTCGTACAATTCGCTGAAGATGTTGCGGGCCGTGAGGTTGATGTCGATGTTCGGAATGCCAAATACCGCCATCAATCCAACGTTCAGCCGTAGGTCGTTCACCACATACGGGTCCAAGGCGCGGTCGGCACTTCCGCTGTTGTCCATGAATTGCTGGCCGACGTATTTGGTGATCAGGGAAAGATCGGCGCTACCCTTTCCGGTGGCTTGCCAAAAGCGATAGCCCAGTTCGCTTCCTGCGATCAGGTCCGGGCTGAATGCGATCGGTGCCGAAATGTATTTGAACGCTTGTTGCTCGCCCGTTTCCCAGTTGTCCACGTACTCCGTGAAGTCCTTGATGCGGTTCCGACTGAAGGTGGCATTCCCTTTCCAACATAGGCGCTTGGTGATCTGCGCAGCCCACGTCAACTCCACGCCAGCGCGATGGCTTTTCGGGACATTGGTGCGAAGCGCTGCGCCCACATCATTCAACTCGCCGGTCAAGACCAACTGGTCCGTGTAGTCCATGTAATAGCCGTTGATGCCTGCGGCGAAGTGTGCGGATCGGCGCTCGTAGCCGAGTTCATGATCCGTGAGCCGTTCGCTCGTGGGGCGACTGCTTGGCGTGGTCTCCTCGAAATCGTCGCGGTTCGGTTCGCGGTTGGCAAGGGCGACACTGCCGTAGATCCTGCCGCCTTCATGGACGCGCCAATTCACGCCGCCCTTCGGATTGAAGAAAGCGAACGTGCTGTTCTGGATGCGGTTGTTCTGCGCATCATCGAAGCCTAGGAGATCGTAGTTCACCGTGCGCAACTGCAGATCGCCGAACGCGTTGATGTGATCACTTACAGCGTAGTTCAATTTCGCGTAAACGTTGGCATCCATCTTGTGCGCATCGTTGTCGTAATACCGGTGGTCATTGGTGTACGGACCGGAGAAACGCGCCCAGATCACCTCACCGAAATGCGCGCCGGAGTAATCGTTGTAGCTACCCCCGATGATGAGCTTGTGCTTGCCGAAACCATGCGCCAAGGATGCGTTCACACCAAGTAAGGTGTTGTCCAACCAGCGGCGTATGATGAAATCGTTCGTGAATGCGGTGTCATTCCCCAACACCACCGGACCGGGGAAATAGCCGGGACTTTCCTCCTCGGCTTTATAGTTCTCGTAGTAACCCTTTCCATCAACGCGAAAGCCCGTTAGGTTGAAGGTCGTATTCCTTCCGAGTTTCTCTTCGAAGAGCAATTGGTAATGTGCCTGTTCGTAGTTGTCCACCTCGTTCTTGTAAGCGTACTCGTTGTAAGTGCGGTTGGTGTCGATCACTTCACGCGGCACACCGCCCCATGCTTGGTACGTTACTTCCTTCCCACGGAAGGTGATGAAGCGCAACGATCGTTCCTTCCCCACCCATGCGCCTTGCAAGAAGTAGCTCTTCAGGTCGGCGGTGGCACGGTCGATGTAGCCATCACTCGTGATCGATGAAAGACGCACATCGAGACTGAATTCCTCGTTGATCAACCCCGTGCCTGCACGAACGCTGTAACGCTGCGTGTTGAACGAACCACCACTGAAGCCGATGTTGGCCCACGGATCACGCTTCACGGTTGTGGACCGCAAATTCACGGTAGCTCCAAAAGCCGCAGGTCCGTTCGTACTCGTTCCCACCCCGCGTTGCACCTCAATGTCCTCGGCACTGGATGCGAGATCGGGAAGGTTCACCAAGAATGCACCTTGGCTTTCCGGATCGTTGAAGGGCACCCCGTTCAGCGTGATGTTCGTGCGTGTGGCATCCGTTCCGCGAATGCGCATACCGGTGTACCCGATGCCTGTGCCCGCATCGCTGGTGGTGACCACGCTCGGCTGTAGGTCCAGCAGGTAAGGCAGGTCCACACCGGTGTTGATCTTCGCGATGTCCTCTTTGGATACGATGGACTTGGCGAAAGGCGCGTCGCCAACGCGCAACGCTGTGATCTCGGCCGCACGCATCATCACCACATCCAGCCGCATCCGGAACACCTGATCGGTATGTTGTTCACCCGTGATCAACGTATCGATCATCACGTGACCCACATGGCTCATGCGCAACCGCTGTGCGCCACCGCGTAACCCATTCAACGTGAAACGACCTTCAGCATCGGTGGTGGTGCCAAAGGCCTGGTCATCGCCGAGTACGATGTTCACCGCGATCAAGGGTATATCCCTTTCATCCAACACTTGACCGGTGTAGCGCACTTGTGCGGCCACACCGACCACCTGACACAATGCGATGAACGCAATCACGAATTTCTGCATGGTTTCCTCCGTTCGGTCGTCGTTGCGCGGAGGTGTCCGTTCCGTTGCGGACCTGTTCCCTTCGCAGCATTACCTGCGCAGGTTCATCGGGTTTGATCTCAGCCCAGTACAGGGCACCCCGTTGCAAGACGGAACAAATGTAGTGTGCCGGAGCGTGGATTGAACGCGGATCGCGCGGATCCAGCAGATGAACGCGGATCCGATAAGGCATGGAGCCGGAGATCAGGTTGCCGACCGATGAGACCCACCGTGTCGATCCCGTCCCGGTCAAGTACACGATACCTTGGCACGCACATTCCGAATCACCATGCGCCAGCGCGAATTGACCTTCCAGTTCATCAGTGAACCCAATGACGTGAATTTCGGTGGGAAGGTGCATGGTGGTGCGGTGATGAAGTGGATCGACCAAACGGCCTATGCGTGTGCGTGTGATTGGGCTGGCGGGTATTGCGTTACCGTGTATGTAGGCGGTATCCGTTTCCTAGCGCCGGTCCAGATCGGACATGTGGTGCGTGTGGAAGCCAAGCTGATCCGCACGGGTACCAGTAGCATGCACATCGCAGTGAACGTGCGGTCGCGGACCTTGGAACATGAACAGTGGACCTTGACCACGCATTGCATCATCGTGTTCGCAGCGTTGGACGACCAAGGCCATCCGCGCGAAGTCCCTGCTTGGGAACCCCTTACCGAAAAGGACCGACGCTTGCACACCTACGCCAGCCGTTTGATGGAACTGCGGAAGAACATCGAGTTGGAGATGCGACCCTTTATCGGGGATGATCTTACCGCTTAGTTCACACTACTTCATATCGATCGCGTTCACCGCACTCTTCATCCGTTGTTCAGGTCCGCCTTCCACCACGATGTAGGGCTTGCCCAAGCGCTTCAGGGTTGTCTCGTAAACGTCGAAAAGACGGTCGCGATCATGCGGGTTCTCGCGCAAGGGGTCCGGCTCCCACGGCATTTCCGGTCTGCACAACAACCAGAGATCATACGGTCGTTCCTCGGTCCGCTGCACGATCCATGGATCACTCCGCCCGTACTTCTCTTCACCCCAAATACGGATCGTGATCAGGTCCGTATCGCAAACGATCATTTTGCCTCCAGGATTTGCTGTTACCACCGCAACGCGATCCTCTTCATGCAGCTGTAGCTCCGCAATGGTTCGCAACTCCATCTCTTCATATCCATTCATCGGTATCGTGCGCTGGGCGAAGTAGCAACGCACCATTTCACGCACCAGCCCACCGCTGTAGTGCGAAGCCAAAGACCCAGCAAGTGTGGTCTTCCCGCTGCTTTCCGGGCCGGTGATGACGATCTTCTTCATCGCGAAAGCAAAGTTGGGACTATCGCAGCGGATAGAACGTAACTTTCCGTCACAACGCAGGCAGCGCATTGGACCTCTTCCCATGTCCTCTGCATGTAACTATCGGACCCAGATCGAAAAGTCATGCGCCATATCTTACTCCTCCCTACTCTCCTCATATCGGTCACCACGTGTTTCGCGCAGTTGGCACCGCATGCGGATGCCACGCTCTTCGAACATCTACGCGAGGTGAATCGCGAATGGAGCGACCACAAGGATGCCTTGCTGGAAGCTGACCATCGCGTTTCGTTCGCCGATGAAGCGGAGCGCATCGCAGCCCACCTCCATGCGGTGGATGCGTACTTGGTCCGAACAACGCCAGAGGGGCTTTCTGCGGACCAGCTCGAACACCGGTCGGCCGGATTGCTCGCTTTGAATACGTACGCGGACCAAGGTGTATTCCCACGTAATCGCGTGCTCCCGTACCGCAACCCGATCTTCATCGATCCGTTCGGGACCGCCTGTGCCGTTGGGCAATTGATGATCGCCAGCGGAGCCTCCGACCTTGCCGCTCGGATCGATGCAGAGATGGAGACCGCGTACATCGGTGAGATGCATTGGCTGCCATCGATGAATGGGCGAACACCAACGGTTTCACATCCGAGGAATTGGCCTGGATCCAACCAGGCTATGCACCACCGATCCGTGGATCGCGCTGGACGACGGAACGAATGGATCACAGGTGGATGAGTTGCTTCGACTTTCGAACGGTGATCTGGTGCTTGCCGGGCAGTTCGATACGGCGGGAAGCACACCGTGCGGCAACGTGGCTCGATGGACCGCGAATGGGTATGTGGCCATGGGCGCTTTGCCAGAAGGGCATGTGAATGCCGCGATCGAATTCGAAGGCGACATCTACCTCGGCGGTTCATTCAATGGCGGGACCACGGACTTGCTGAAGTGGAACGATGGCACGTGGGAAGAGAGTGCCGTATTCTCCAGCAAGTACGCGGAAGTCACCGCGCTACATGCACACAACGGTGCGCTGTACGCTGCAGGCACACGCAGTGGTTTCGCAGGGAACGACAACAGCGTGATGCGCCTAAGTGGTACCACCTGGGTCCAGATGGGACAGGAGTTGAATGGACCGATCCACGCGCTGGAGTCGTTCGATGGCACCTTGGTTGCCGGTGGTGCTTTCACGGATGTATTCCTTTCCTCCGGGAACACGATCGCGCACGTTGCACGCTTGAACAACAACACGTGGGAGCAACTCGGTGATGGCCTGAACGGCACGGTCCACGACTTGTTGGTATCGGATGGGACCCTCTACGCTGCAGGTGATCTGCTGAACGAAGTGTCCACCTATTTCGGGCTTGCACGCATCTCGGGCGATATCCCCACATGGGAACCACTGCTACCGAACGTCGCCAGTTATTTCAGCTCGCCATTGGATGGCTTGATCCATATCAATGCCTTGTTGGAACACGAGGGGCAGATGTTCCTTGGTGGTGATTTCTACGTGAGCAGCTTCATGACGATCGGTGCCCACGTGGCCGTCTTCAACGGAACGGCGGATGCGGTGGAACCCTATGCTGCATTCAGCGGTCCCGTGTACGATCTCGAACTCATTGGCAGCGATCGATTGGTGGCTTGTGGCATGATCAGCGGACTCGGCAATATCGCCACCACCGACCTTTCCACCGGGATCGGTGTGCTCGATGCCCTCGACTTGGGTGTCTTCCCCAATCCGACCACGGATCACGTGACCATACAACTACCCGAAGCGATCCGTACGACCGCGCCGATCCGGATCACCCGATGCGACGGGCCGTACGGTACAGGCACCCGTTGACCGTTCTGGTCCTGGCCTTCGCCTGGATGTACGCGCACTGGCCATCGGCACCTACTTCATCCAGATCGGGAAAGGAACATCCATTGTTACCGGGCGATTCACCAAGCAGTGATCCCTTTCCGTTGGATGCGTGCGCGGATCGATCGTTCCGGCATGCTTCCGTAGGGACCATTGCACAGTCAAGTCCGATCACGCTCCAACAAAGCCTCGTACAGCCCTTGGGGCTAAGCTTTTGTGCATCAGACCTGCAAGGTGAACTGCTTGCGCCAGTTGATGAAACCGACCACCGCGAGGACGATGTACACGATCATCAGCAAGGTGTAACCATGGAGACCAAGTTGGTGGTTGTAATACACCGCGACCAGATCGCCCACGGTCCAATAGATCCAATTCTCCAGCACCTTCTTGCTCATCAACCACGTTGCCACCAACGCGAATGCAGCGATGAAGGCCTCCATCCGAACGAAGCCTCCGGACAAGCCTACGGTACGCATCAGCACCACAAGACCCAAGGTGCAACCGATGCCGATGGCGACCACCGCACCGTGTTGCGCCCACGAGAGTGTGGTGATCCGGTATTCCTCCACCACCCGCCCCCAACTCCACCAACCGTAGACCCCCATGGCCGCGTAGAATCCATTCAAGGCGGCCATCAACCACGCAGCCTCCCCACCATACAGGATAATGCCCAGCACGGAAGCCACGAAGCCGAACAACCAACCTACGCGCAGTTCCCGACCGATCAAATACGTGAAGAGGATGTTGCCCGCGACCGAGGTGTACTCGATCACGAGTGCTGTGCTGGGGGTCATGTACCTCGGTTGCGGATCGACCGCTTCGTACCTCGCATCGAGCGTTGAACGTGGATCGTTGTCCCACATCCCGCAGTCCCGAAGTATTGCGGAATGCGGGACTTCGGTGCGCGGAACTTGTTCGACTCCGCAAGCCAACGTTCAACGCACAACGTACCACTTGGATCCTCCATTACATGCCGCAATTGCACGGCTGACTGAAATAGACCTTGGCCTTCGGAACGAGCTCTTGGATGTACTCCATCTCGGGCACTTCGAATTGGATGGCACGGAGGTCCATGAAGCGCAAGGCTTTCATCTTCGACATCTCCTCAGGGAATTCCGCGAGGTCGTTATCCCAGAGATCCAGGGACACCAGTTCGGTCCATGCGCCGATACACTTTGGGAGCGCTTCCAAGGCATTGCGGCTCATGTCCAACCGTTTCAGATGGACCAACTTGCACAAGCTCGGTGGCATCACCGTGAGTTTGTTGCGCGATGCACGGAATTCTTGCAAGTACACCAACTTTCCGAGGCTATCCGGGAGCTGCTTGATCTTGTTGCCACTGAGGTCCAACGCATTCAGGTTCTTGAACTGGAACACTTCTCCCGGCACCGTCTTCAACTTCTGGCCTGACAGATCCAAGCGGTATACCTGGTCCGGCTCCTCAACGCCCGATCCAATTTGCGGTACGTGCGCACACTGTCCAACGCCACGGCATCCAACAATTGCGCGTTCGACACGCCGCTCACGAGGACCAAGAGCACAGTGAGTGAGAGGTTCTTCATCGGATCTTCTTCACACGGTGACGCACATCGGCCTCATCGCGTTGCAACTGCTGCTTCAACGCGTCCAGATCCGCGAATCGCATGTCGCCGCGCACACGCTCCAACAAACGTACCGTGATGGTTTCCCCGTAAAGGTCACGATCCGGTCGAAAACATGCACTTCCACATTCCGCTGTGGTGCCGTCCCACCCAAGGTGGGTCGCTCGCCGATGTACAACATGCCTTGGTGTGCGCCAGTGCGCAATTCCACGTCCACGGCATAGACCCCATCGCCGGGTATCAGTTTGAGGGGATCGATGCCACCGATGTTCGCTGTGGGATACCCGAGTGTGCGCCCCAATTGATCCCCTTTCACCACCACACCGGAAACGGCGTACGGGTAGCCGAGCAATTCGTTCGCCAAGTGTACCTGTCCCTCGGTCAGCGCATCACGGACCTTGGTGCTGCTCACTTTCACGCGGTCCACCTCTTGCGCGGGGATCTCTTCCACTTGGAAATCGAAGGCCTCGCCCAATTGATGCAACAGCCGCAGATCGCCTTCGCGGTTGCGCCCGAAACGGTGGTCGTAGCCGATCACCACCGCATGCACGCCGATGCCATTCACTAGCACGTCGCGCACATACTCCAACGCATGCATGCGGGAGAATTGGCGGGAGAATGGGATCACCAATAAATGATCGAGGCCCGCGGCTTCCAGCAACGCGATCTTCTCCTGCTGGGTGTTCAACAGCTTCAAGTCGTTGTCGCTGGGGAAGAGCACCATGCGCGGGTGCGGATGGAAGGTGAAGAGGACGCTCTCCCCTTCTTCCCGTTCCGCCAGATCCGTAAGCCGCTCCAGGATGGTCCGATGCCCACGGTGTACGCCATCGAAGGTACCCGTAGTGAGCACCGGTCGTTTGACGTGCTTGAAGGAGGCGATGTCGGTATGGACCTGCATGGCTTCTGTAGACCGGCGCTAAGGTCGTGTGGAATGCGACATTGGCCACCGCCGCCTTGGCAATAGCCAAGATCTTCCCCACGCTCTGTCAACAACCCATCCACATCATTCAGGGCTATGGCCTCTTATTTTCTGCGACCCCGCTGGGGTCGTTCTCCCATCGGGGGGGCATTTTCTAATTTCTGTGACCCCTCCGGGGTCAGAACTCAGCACTGGTCATTCTCCTTGTGAGTTGACCCCGGAGGGGTCACAGAGAATAGAATTTGAGTCGGACGAACGTGTTTCGACCCCAGCGGGTCGCAGAAACAACAGACCTGATGCGGAATGTATTTAGAGGTGATAGCACTGCCACATCATTGGAGCTTCCCCCGACAACCCCTACCTTCGCGGCCGCAAACAGGAATTCTCTGTTTGAAGAATAGCACAACTCCCTCATGTCCAAGCATATCGGAAAGGTCGTACAGGTCATCGGACCCGTGGTCGACGTTCGCTTTGAGGCCGCTAAGGGCCTGCCCAACATCTACGATGCTCTTCACATCACACGTGCGGATGGCAGCGTACTCGTGTTGGAGGTACAGCAATTGACCGGTGAAGACACCGTGCGTACCGTGAGCATGGAGACCACCGATGGTCTTGCTCGTGGTGCCGAAGTGATCGGCCAAGCGCCAACCCATCAGCATGCCTACCGGCGATGCGATCAAGGGTCGCCTCTTCAATGTGACCGGAAATGCCATCGATGGCATGGCCGAAGTGAAGGGTGGCAAGCGCGCCTCCATCCACCGCGATGCACCGAAGTTCGAGGAACTCACCACCAGTGCGGGAGATCCTCTTCACCGGCATCAAAGTGATCGACCTGATCGAGCCCTATTCCAAGGGTGGTGATCGGACTGTTCGGTGGTGCCGGTGTGGGCAAGACCGTGTCGATCCAGGAACTCATCAACAACATCGCCAAGGGCTACAGTGGCTACAGCGTTTTCGCCGGTGTGGGCGAGCGTACCCGCGAGGGGAACGACCTGCTCCGCGAAATGATCGAGAGCGGCATTGTGCAATACGGGGAGGGATTCAAGCATAGCATGGAGGCCGGCGGTTGGGACCTGAGTAAGGTGGACCACACCGCCCTGGCCAACAGCCAAGCCACCTTCGTGTTCGGTCAAATGAACGAGCTCCAGGGGCCTGTGCCCGTGTGGCCTCAGCGGTCTCACCTTGGCCGAGTACTTCCGCGATGGCGATGAGCAGAGCGGCGGTCGCGACATCCTCTTCTTCGTGGACAACATCTTCCGTTTCACACAGGCCGGTTCCGAGGTATCCGCCCTTTTGGGTCGTATGCCGAGCGCCGTGGGTTACCAGCCCACCCTCGCCAGCGAAATGGGTGCCATGCAAGAGCGCATTACCTCCACCAAGCGCGGTTCCATCACCTCCGTACAGGCGGTGTACGTACCTGCGGATGACTTGACCGATCCGGCACCGGCAACGACCTTCGCCCACTTGGACGCAACGACCGTATTGAGCCGGAAGATCGCCGAGTTGGGTATCTATCCTTCTGTGGACCCCTTGGATTCCACCAGCCGGATCCTGACCCCGCAGATCGTCGGCGACGTACACTACAACTGTGCCCAGCGGGTAAAGGAGTTGCTACAGCGCTACAAGGAATTGCAGGACATCATCGCCATTCTTGGCATGGATGAATTGAGCGAGGAGGACAAGTTGAGCGTGTTGCGTGCGCGTAAGGTGCAGCGCTTCCTGAGCCAGCCCTTCTTCGTGGCCGAACAGTTCACCGGCCTGCCCGGCGTTATGGTACCCATCGAGGACACCATCAAGGGCTTCAACATGATCATGGATGGTGAGATGGATGAGTACCCCGAGAGCGCCTTCAACCTGAAAGGAAAGATCGAGGACGTGATCACCGCCGGTAAGAAGATGATGGCTGAAGCGGCAAAGGCCTAAGCACGCTGGACCGACCGTGGCATTCTCTTTGAACGAACAGCATTCCATAGCGATGCACACTTGTCCGATGTCTTATGTCCTAAGCTCGGCCCCTTCGCGGATGTTCGGGGTCAGGCTTAGGACATAAGACAATAGTCAACAGACAATATGAAAGTCGAGATCATCACACCGGACAAGTCCCTCTTCAAGGGCGAGGCAACAAGCGTTACGGTGCCTGGCGTGGACGGTAGCATGGGTTTCCTGAACAACCACGCACCGCTGATCACCGTGCTAAAAGCTGGAGATGTGAAGGTGAGATCCAACACGGGCACCGAAGTGTTCCCCGTGAAAGGCGGTGTGGTGGAAGTGAGCAACAACGCGGTGATCGTGTTGGCCGAATGAGTACGCACTCCCCATGGAAAGGGGGATCGCACGGGCGATGGAACTGACGGAGTAAAACTCAGCCGAGATCCATTGTCACAGAAGGGCGCCTGAAAGGGCGCCTTTCGCCTTTATACCATTTCGCATTAAGGCATAGGCTAGAGATGCGAAGTGATCTTTGCGCAGGGCGATACGGCGAGGTCGTTGCATAGCCGGAGCCATGGAACGATCTCGACGGAGAAGCCATGCGGAGAAAGCGCGAGCAGATCGGCCTAAGCCTTAGTGCGAATTGGCATTACTGTCGAGTTCTATTTCAGTCGACCGGACCGAAGAAGGCAACCCCGAATAGCCCCTCGCGTCTTGGTCGCTTGGCCTTGTCAGCCGGGGATATCGATCCGTATGAAAAGGGAGTGAAATCGTCTGTTGTCGGGTTTGTGGGGTGCAAGGCCCATCTACTTTTGACCTCTTCCTTAGAGATCCTGAACACACCAATTCTTAACGGCAAGAAGCACTCCTCGCTCGTCGAGCCACACTCTACCCTTCGCACCCGGCGCTAACCTGATCGTGCTCGTCGTTGTCCTCTGCAGGCCCTTGGCCTTACCCCCGTCCCGCCGACACGAACGTTGGCAGCCCTCTTAGAACCCTTAACAACATTCTTGAACATGAATTCTCGATACTCTTCGGATAAGGCGCTGTCGCGAACGACGCGGTGGTGCAAGGCAGTGTTGCTTGGTGCGGCATTCGCTGTTGCTGGGACCGCCAGCGCACAGGTGTCCGTGACCGCTACGGCAGGTACCATGGGACCTACCTCCTACACCACCGTGAATTCGGCGTTCACGGCGATCAATGCTGGTACTCACCAAGGCGCGATCACGGTCACGGTGACCGCGAACACCACCGAACCCTCAACGCCAGTACCCCTGTTGCGCAGCAACACCCCAAGCAGTTACTCGAGTATCTTGATCACGTGTAGCGGGAACGTGACCGTGAATTCCGCAGTAACGCCGAGCGCGACACGCGGTATCCTTGAGTTCGTTGGTGCGGACAACGTGACGATCGATGGTGATGACCCCGGAACGGGAGGGTTGCGTAACCTGACCATACAAATGGCCACGACGACGAACTCAGCTACCCATTGTGTTCGTTTGGCGTCCAACTCCACCAGCGGTCTGGATGGTGCGGACAATAACACGATAAAGAATTGCAACATCATCGGTGGTCGCAACAGCGCCACGAGCACCACGACCTCCTTCGGTATCCTGATGTCCAACAGTACCGCTGTTTCATCGGGCGCCTACTCCAGCCTGAACACGGTGATGACAATAACGCGATCTCGAGGTGCCATGTCGGTATCTCAGCGAATGGTGTTAGCGCAACTTATCTCTGTGCAGGAACGATCATCCGGAACAACGTGCTCGGAAGCGCTACCAGTGCTGACAACATCGGCCAACGCGGTATCCTCATCAGCTATTCGGCCTCCACCGCTGGTGTGGGTTCGGCATTGATCCAGAACAATGATATCCGTGCCGGCGACAATGGCACAACGGGTTATACCACCTCAGTCGCTGGTATTGAAGTAGGCACTGTGAACGCCGGCCTTGTCATCGAGCGTAACAACATCCGGCGAGGTTCGCCAACCGTCCACTTCCGGCTACCATGCGATCGGGATCTACATCACCGGCTCCACGAGCACCTCGGGTGTTACGATCAGGAACAACTTCATCTGGGACATGGTCGCGTCGTTGTATACGACCTCTAATCTCTACCACGGGTTCTACCTATGGATCTTCCAGCGCTGGAGCGACCAACGTTAACATCGATCACAACACGATCGCATTGCGCGTGAATCCGACAACAGGTTCCGTCCCCACATATCAATGCATGCGTGGCCGCAACAGTTGGCGGTGTAACGATCGCCTCCTTCCGGAACAACATCCTGGTGAACACATTGAGTCTGCAAATTCGTACGGGCTCTCCTGTAGCGCCACCACGCAGATATCCGCCGGTACGGTCAATAACAACGACTACTATGTACCTAGTGGCAAGGTAGGCTACTACAATGCTGCCGCTCGGACCACGCTGGCAGATTGGCAAACCGCTACTTCCAGGACGGCGCTGCCATCAACTTGAACGGTCCTTTCGTTTCCTCCACGAACCTGCACGTGAACCTCAGCGATCCCAACGCGAGCGCGTTCAACGGCACGGGCGCGACCGGTACGGGTGTTGTTAACGACTATGACGGTGATACACGCGGTACTCCTCCGGATATCGGTGCTGATGAATTCATCTTGCTCACATGCAGCGCCGCTAATGGTGGCACGATCACGAACGGCAAGTGCCTGTTCGCGTGCAACCTATGCCATGTCTAGCGTTGGTGCCGAGGTTGGTGCTGGCATCTCTTATCAGTGGCAGGTTGGCCCCACGGGTGGACCTTACTCCAACATATCTGGGTGGTACTGGAGCCAATAGCACGAGCTACACAACGGGTGTTCTCGCCGCAGGCACCTATTACTATGTGTTGCAAGTGACCTGTTCTGCTGGCCCGATGGTTGGCTATTCCAATGAGTTGGCCTTGACGGTCAACCTTACTCCTACGGCTACGGCATTCAACAATGGCCCAGCCTGCGTTGGAGGTTCGGTGATCTTCGATGGCGTACCTAGTGCTGCCGGAACCTATGCTTGGAGCGGTCCGAACGGATTCTCCAGCACCATGGAAGACCCACCCGTAGTGGCTTGGTCGCGATCGATGCAGGTACGTACTCCTTTACGGTAACCGTGGCCGGTTGCCCGAGCACACCGGCTACCACTGCTGTGGTCGTGAATCCCGCTCCGACGATCTCTTCCACAACAGCCACTCCTAACCCGACCTGCTTCAATGGCAACAGCCAGTTGCAGGTAAGTGCGAGCCTACCGACCCAGCCGAGCGGTTATTCAATGACCCCTTCAGCTGGTAGTTTCACCCCCCTTGTAGGAGCAACAACAGTTGCAGCAGTCAAGGCGGATGATGCCGTTTCGGGAGCCCTTCCGATCGGTTTCACCTTCAACTATGCGGGCAGTTCATACACCACCGTGCGAGCAAGCTCCAACGGGTTCCTGAGCTTCAATGCCTCGGCAGGTAGTACAGCGACCAATTCCTTGACAGCCCCAGGCGCAACACAATTGCCATTGATCGCTCCGTTCTGGGATGATCTCGACGGTACAAGTGTTGGTACGGCCTCCTATCTCACCACTGGGTCGGCTCCGAACCGTGTATTCACCTTCGAGTGGTTGAATTGGGAGTGGAACTGGCTGGCCAACGCGGCCGTGATCTCCTTCCAAGCCAAGCTCTTCGAGGCGGACGGTCGTATCGAGTTCGTTTATCGCCAGGATGCCGCGGCATACAACCCAGGAGCAACGCTTGGGGCTTCGATCGGCCTTGCTGGTGCAACTGCCGGGAATTTCCTCTCCTTGGATGGCACGGAGTGCCAGCCCGCAAGCAACAGCTTGGAGACCTCCACCCTGAGCGTTAAACCAGCTACAGGCCAGGTTTATTCCTTTGCTCCGCCAGCCCTTGGCTATGCATGGTCGCCAGCAACTTTCTTGAGCGCGACGAATATCGCCAACCCCGTGGCCACGGCGGTGAACGCGCTAGCACGGCATATACGGTAACGGTTACCGCAGCAGGCTGCCCTTCAACCGGCAACGTGACCCTCACGACCGCCGCTCCGATCACGGCAGCCACGACCGATGGAACGCCAAGCTTCTGCGCTGGCGGTAGCACGACACTCACACAGCGGTTCCGACCGATGGTGCTGGACCATTTACCTATGCTTGGAATGGCCCAGGTGGACCCGCAGGCACCAATGCCGCACAGAACGTGACCGTTGGTGGATCGTGGAGCGTGTTGGTCTCCGATGGATGCGGTGGATCAGTGAACCCTTCGATCAGTGTGACCGCCAACCCTCTGCCCGCGCCGATCGTCACACCAGCAGGACCGGTGAGCTATTGTGGAAGTGGTCCATTGATGTCCAGCGAAGCAACAGGCAACGTGTGAGTCCGGTGGTGCCACCACCCAGAACATCACCGCAACAGTACTCGGTAACTATACCGTGACCGTAACGGACCTCAACGGATGCGTGGGAACCAGCGCGGCAGTGGTGTGACTGTGAATCCATCCCGCAGGGTGTTTCCGCCAATGCCAGCGCCTTGTTCGTGTGCGATGGTGACATGATCAGACCTGACCAGCACCCCGGCACCCCTAGCACGACCATTCTGACCGAGAATTTCAACGGTGCTGCCGCTGGTTGGACGAACACGAACAGCAGCACAGGTGGAACCAGCCCAGCGCTTCTGGCTGGACCCTTCGCCCGAACAACTACAACACGGGCGGCACGTGGAGCGTCGCTTTGAGCAGTAACGATGCCAGCCAGTTCTACCTCACGAATTCGATGCTGCGGAAGCGGGGTCTCAGGTCTGACCTACTTGGTCAGTCCTTCCAGGACCTGACCTCCTATTCCGACGCAAGCTTGAGCTTCTGGCACTACTACCGCGACCTTGGAACGACCGATACCGCCCGTGTTCAGGTTTCCACCAACGGTGGCGCTTCATGGACGGATGTGCAGGTCTACTCCGCCACCGCCGGACTGCCGACAACGTTCACCAATGCCAACATCAGCTTGAATTCGTTCATCGGACAGGCCAACGTTCAGTTGCGCTACCGCTACCGCTCGGGTTGGGATTACGGCTGGGCCATTGATAACGTGAGCGTGACCGGCACCACCGATCCCATACGCATAGCTGGAGTTCCCTAGGCGGTTTCGCCAGTACAATGCAGAACCCGACCAGCGTGGTCAGTTTCTCCTGTGCCGGAAGGGCCAGTACACACAGTAACGGTACAAGGCGGCGCTTGCTCGGTGACGGCTAGTGTGACCGTGAACTCGAACACCACTGACACGGACGGCGACGGCATCATCGATTGCTCGGACGACTGCGACAACACCCCGGCATGCAAGGCGATTACTGCGATGTAAATGGTGGTGTGGGGCTTTCCTCTTCGGACAGATCAACGGTAGTTGCGCATGTGTCGCCGTACCGTGTACCGAGACCGTGACCATGGAGTTGCGCACCGATGCATTGAGTAGCCAAGCCAGCCGGGCGATCCTGGCTACGGTAGAACACGAACTGTGTGGTTTGCCAGTTCAGCGTACCGGTCAATGGCATCACCTCTCCGATCACCGAGAACCGCTGTCTGCCCGTAGGGTGCCACCGTCTGCGCGTAAGTGATAGCGGGGTGGCGACGGTTTCGTGAGCGGTGGTATCACCGGTGGTTACCAGTTGCGTGAAAGGACCGACTGTCGCTCATCATCGACAACCTCGGCAACTTCACCAACCTCGCGGGTGGACTCGCCCGATGTGAGTGCGACGTAAACACCTTACGACAACGGGCGCCTTCTGTGTACCCGTTGGCAATGACCGTCCGACCTGCAGCTGTGACAAGCTGGACTGGGACCAATAAATTCATCGTGGCAACTGAGAATGTTGCAGTGAGTGGCCAACACGGTGTAACGGGTAACAACACTAGCGGTTACGAGTTCTGGTTCTTCGACCCGAACGGCAATTTCTATAGCTTCCGCCGCTTCCGGCCAACCACGCTACCATGATGGCTTCTGCAGGTGCATTGCGTGCCAACCACTCCGTTTGAACGCATGGACCAACGGTGAACACCCCGCACCTCCCGAACGACGTGCTCCCCTGAACGTGCGCATCCGTGGTCGCGTGGCTGGTGCGAACTGTGCCTCTTCGGTCCCACGGCTTTTCTGGTTTCTTCAAAATGGATGCGTTCCGGGCCGTACGCCCAATTGTGAAGCCACAGGACAAATCTGCCGGATGCCAACTACAGCCAGGCGCGAAACCGTTACTTCGGTGGTGCCAACTCCTCGGGTAACCGCATCATCGCTATCGCGCCGCAGCCTGCAGCGACCGTACTAGTTCCAACGTGCGTTACCAGTTCCGGGTTCCGCAACGGCGAGTACCTGAACCCAGGAGGTTGCATCGTGCGCCCA
>JADJLR010000008.1 GCA_016710015.1 Flavobacteriales bacterium | reverse complement strand
AGCTTGGTTGGACCGCACGTTGCGGGAGCGCATCGCGGAGTGTCATCGATGAGGCGAGTGTCGAGGGTTATCGCTTCACCATGGAAGAGTTGGTCACCGATGGTCGCAGGGCGCATCTGTCCGTCACCGGCGTTCGATTGGAATTTGCCCGGAGCTCTTTGACAGTTTGGTGCAGCGGTGCGTATCACTACCTATTCGAGGCCACCGCATCGCACGAGTTGCGGGGCCTATCATTCTGGCGCTTGCTCTGGCGGAAGGAGTTCCGTGTGCGGGCCTTCGAGCCGAAAGGGCGACCCTCCTTCCAATACCTCATCAGCGGGGAAAATGCGGCTCCATCTTGCCGCATCCCTTTTCACGTGTGGGCGGCGATCGTCCATCCTCTGCTTTCGGCGGACTCGTGCTGATCCGTCGCGCATCGGCAGGGTGCAGGACTCGGCTAATCGCTTGCCCGTGATGAACATCGACGACCTTTCGTTGACGGCCGTGGATGTATACCAACATGGCCAGCCGCAGGAACGGGTGCGACTCGCGGTGGGCGATGCGGACGTGGAGGCCCTTGAGGGAGGAGCATGCAATTGGCCGATAGGCCAACCTTCGGATGGTTCCGGCGGTTGTCCGTGGGGAGCAGCGGGGCCATGGTGTTCCAGCTGCAGCATGAGGCATTGCCTGAGGCCGGCGGACACCTTGGCGCGATCGGTGACACAGCTTTCGTGGATAGCATCGTTCTCGAACACTTCGAGGTGGATCGACCGCATCTCGCACCAACAAGCATCCACCGGACATGGTATCCGCATGGTCTACGCATGCATGGGAACTCGGACAAGACCTTGGGTCCCGCCCCGCGACCGTCCAGAATGCTTCCGCCCCAAGCGCTACTGGATCTCGGCTTTCCCATCGGGTAGACACCCTCAGCGTGTACGCGGCCCACGTGCTTTACCGGGAACGGGATGACGGGACAGAGCAATGGGGCGAGTTTGCCTTCTCCGAGTTGGATGCGGAGTTCATCCCATTGCGAACGGCCCGGTCGCGATCAAGGGAGCGCCCGCGGATCGTCGGTGAGGTATCGGGCTTGATGCGATACGGCGCTGGTGCGGTGTCGCTATGGCCGATGCCGGACGGGTCGCAACGGTTCACGATACATGCGACGCTCGCGGAAATGCCGGTAACGGTGTTGAACGGGATGACCCGCCCGCTGATGCGTATGCAGATGCAGAGCGGATCATTGGAATACCTGGAAATGGACCTGGAAGGCGATGACCGAAAGGCCAAAGGGTCCATGGCCATTCGACGTCGCGCAAGCTGTTCACCAGCATGTTCGGGAATGGAAACGATGTTGAAAGGAAACCTATGGCGGCGGACTCTCGGCGGACCGGCAGCGAAATTCAACATCGCGCGCGATCCCGAGAAGGCCTTTACCGGATACCTCTGGCATGCCACGCGCGAAGGGCTTGCGCGCAACCTCGTGCCGGAAGTATGGGGGCGCGTGCGCGACATGTTGCGCTCCGATGCCGAAGAGCGAAGGGAGCTGCGGGCGCGTAGAAGGGCGCGGCAGAAAGGTCCGTAGAGTTGGCCGGTCCGCGTACCCAGAATGCGGATCTTGTGGACCCGTGAGGCACGACTTCCCTTCGCGTTGCGTTCGCACAGCGCTCAAGGCTGGATCACCCCCAGCGCAAGGCGAAGAGTACCAAGCCGGTCTTGCTCTTGATGTTGAACTTGTCGAAGAGGGCGATGCGGAAATTATCCACGGTGCGGCGATGCGCGTCCATGTGTGCCGCGATCTGCTCGTAGGTGCACTCCTCTTCGGAACAGACCAGTAGCAGGAAAGTCATTTCACGCGGTGTGATGTTGGCGAGGACCCCTTCGCGCTCGCGCTCTTGGCGCGTCTTCATCTCCGGATTGCGGGTCAGCAACTCGTGCGAACTCGGTGTAATAATAGCCGGTGAGCATCAGTGAATCCAACGCGATCCTCAAGATCTGTGGTCGTGCACTCTTCAACACGAAACCGCGGGCACCGACGCGCACCGCCCGCACCATGGCATCATCACTGGCATCGAAGGTGAGGGCCAAGGGAAGGACCGTAGGTGCGTGGGCAACGCTATGCTTTGCCATCGGATAAAGGTGTGAATTTCCACGTGCAGCCGGTTCCGTTGCCGGTCTCCAAAAGGTGGCCTCGTAATTGATCAATGCACAGCGACGGCGGATGTTCACCAACCCGCCACCGTTCTTTATCGTTTTGGATCAAAACCTTGTCCGTTGTCCGAAATGTGAAGTGTGGGCAACCGCGAACCGCCCAAGGTGATAACGATCGTGCTGGCCTGCTATGCTTCAATCATTGTTCAGCACTTCTTGGAAAGTGCGGAACAGGATCACCTTCACGGCGGGTGGTGGATCGTCCGGATCACCTTCTACCGTGAGCGACACGCGCGCGACCGAGCAGTTTCACACGCACGGCCTCGGCCTCCAAGGCATCCATCAAATGGCGTTCCTGCCACAGGTCGTTGTTGATGATCGGCCCAAGCGGCGCACCTCATCGATGCCTTCGTCCAACGCACCCATGGCTGCGGCCACACGCGATCGCTGGGCAACCCGTTCTCCAACCGGTCCAAGAAACCCATCTGTGCCACGGTGAGCAACTGCCCCCCACATTGTCGTGCAGGCTCACGCCCGATCTCGTTCCAAGGTCTGTTCGGTCGCTTCGCGTTCCGCCAGCATCACTTCGCCCTCGCGCCCGGATCGGCCTCGGCGAGGTCTGCACGGTAGCGGTGGCGGCGGTTGGTGTTCACGATCATGAGGAAGCCCACGATCGCGATCATGGACAGGGCGAAAGCCGTGCCGACGATAACGATGAAGATGTACCGTTCATTATCCATCGCGATCCGCACGCTCTGTTCGCTCTGCGAGCGAACAAGCATAGATGTCAATGCCGTATCGCAATATGATCAACACGAACATGATGTGGTAAAGTTGCGCAGCGAGACGTGGATCATCATAAAAGATGAATCGGATCAAGCCGATCACAGGGATCATTCCTCCAAAAAAGATGAGCAACCCCATGAAGATCCAGAACTCCGGAACCCTTTGCAAAGCGCGATCACTTGTATTGGCAATGGACCAAAGCACCGCCAAACTCACCACACAAATCACAATGGCGTAGCCTAGGATGACCTCGGTCATCAGGAATGCGAACGGGTCGTTGAAGAAAAGCCCGCACACGAAGCCCAACGAACCGATCAACGCGGCCATCATGACCTGTGTTCTCCAATGCGGCCGGTACCGCTCCACCATCCACAGCAACAGCAGGAACTCGACCAACGTACACGTTGTAACTGATCGCGTTCTTGCCCGTGGTGTTCGTCGCCAGCGCACCGGCCACCTCAGTGAGCAGAGCGACCAGAATGGGACAGCTGCAGCACGCTGTAGAAGCCCCATCTTTCGGGCTTGGGTATACGCCAGCATGCCCAGAACGTGATGTGATGATCACAATGATGCTAACCGTGGAGAAGGTGAACATGCTGCGATCGGATCACTTTTGAACGAGTGCCGAGCTGAAGGTCATTGCCGTTCGATGTGGAGCAGTAGGAACCGGAAGGAACTCTTCGCAGTGGATCAAAGGATGGCATGCCGCGTCGCATACTTTTTGCATTTAGGTGGGCAAAGATTCCCCAAGTCCCCTCCATGCATCTTGAATTCCGAGCCAACTATCCTTGCGCTTTCATCCAGCAAGTCCGTTGCGGACCCTCCACTGCCACCAGAACGCGTTCTGATGTGCAAGCATAAATTGTGGGCGAAGCTCTTTTCTGCGGTGTCGTAGTCGGAAGCACAAGTGACCACCAGATAGACCGTGTCACTACCATAGGCACCTGAATTCTCATTGTACAGCCGCAAAATTTCCAGCTCATACGGCATGATCTCGAACTGTGGATGGTGCCGAAGACGACCTTTTCGTATGCCGGTGCATCCGTTCTGCGCAGTTCGACGCGATCGAAATACCGGCCCGTGGTCGGAAGCGGTGCCGAAACATAGTTCTTCTCCCAGTCAGGGTAAGACATTGGCCCTAGGAACGCACCATTCTCGAAGGGATGTACCGATACCTTGTCGTGATCTGGATATTCGTATTCCGTGCCGTTCCCGGAGATGTCGTCCAGCTTGACGAAGGAAAGGCCCAAGCGAAAGCTTCCATCCTTCAACCCGTAGTGGAACAGCACCGCTCGTTGCGTTCCAGACACACTTTGCATGCGTTCATCGATCGCCGACCAAGGGATCTCGACTTGCGTATCTTTTATCGCCGAACCTCCCTTGAGCCTGTAGTGCAATGGAAATTCATCTGTCATCTTCTTCCATTCAGAGGCCAGAAGGCTCATCCGACCTGGAGCCAATGCGGAGTTCGTTCGTTGCGATCCATCCACGACCGGGGTCGAGTCGATCGCAGTGGCCTGTTCCGTCTCTGAAGGACCGGTGCCGGATCCACAGCCGGTTAGTATCGCCAAAGCGCAAAGAACAACAAGTATGGCGGTGTGGAATAGTTTGATCCGGGCTTTCATATCGGGTGCGTTTTGGTGAAGCACGAAGGAATGCGCTCCCGCGAGCAAAGGGCCAGTGAAAAATACGGAGAATGGGACTGTGAAAAATACGTGGTCCCGAAGAAGTGTAGAAACCGGGTTCCTGCCCGATCCCTGGACCGTTCTTTTCCCCGTTGCCGGTGATACCACCAGCCGCATCACGCACCAGCAATGTGGTCAAGACCGGATCGTAGAGCGCCCCCCAAGGCCTAGATGCACATCGCACAAGGGGCGAACAGCCAAAGGGGGAACAGGGCTTCGCGTTACCGGTGGTCTCGGCCTTTGAAGCACTCAACACGCCACGCACCGGACGGATCCTGATCCGCAACCCGGGCAACCCGACCGGTTACACGATCAGCCGGAGCGAACTGGAGAGCCTGCGTAGCATTGTTCGGAAGCACGACCTCTACCACTTCGCGGACGTGACCGACTAAGGTCGTCGACCCTTTCCCTATTTCTGTCGACTTGAAACCATCATTGGTGTGCTTCCGTTGAAGCCAACGGTCCATGCATCCCGCACGGGCCGAGATCAACTGAACACCATGCACTACTTGTACCATTTCATCGTGATCCTCCTGTTTTCAGTCCCTTTCACAGCGGCTGCACAGGAGTCCCCCAATGGCGAGGAAGAACATCGCTACCTCTTCACGTTCCCGACCAACGTGGATGCGGCAACAGAAAAGGTCTTCTTGGAGGCGGTATCGGGCTTCGACCCGCGGATGCACGTGGATATCGATCTCGGGGACGAGACCATGAAGCTGTTGACCTACGAGGCCATCGATGCGGAAGCTGTTGTGGAATTGGCCTTGCAGCTCGGGATCGTGATCGAAACGATCCGCATCGAATTGGATGACACACAGCACAACAAGTACGAAGGTTGACCCTTCAAATTCATCACCTCATGAACTTCACTATACCAATGGGTCCACGTACCCTTACCCGAACGACGATCCTGGTTCTCGCCTTCGCCGTGCTGCTGACTCCGGTACTCGGCCAAACGGCCACGAACGCGTGCGGCTACAACGTCGGGAACCAATACGCGGTGAACGCTTCGTGTTCGTTCCAGACCTTCAACAAACCGACCAGCTTCACCAACACCTACACCCCGACCGGCTGTGGTGCAAGTGCCGTTGATGACGCTTGGGGTTGGTTCACAGCGACCTCCACCAGCACATACATCACCTTTGATCCGAACAACGCGGACGACCCGATCATGAGTGTATTCACAGGTGCCTGTGGCAGCCTCACACAAGTCGGTTGTGTGGATGCTGGCGGCTATGGATTCAATGCGAACCTCACGTTGACCACCGTGATCGGCACCAACTACATGATCCGGATCGAGAAACACGGCCTCAATTCAAGCATGAATGGGCGCCTTTGCATTTGGAACCTCCCACCACCTCCAGCGAACGATGAACCCTGCAGTGCCGTGGTGCTGGACATCTATGACAACTGCTCCTTGACAGCGGCTACCAACGCCAGTGCAACGGCTACGGTCGGTCCTCCACCTCCTGGCTGTGCGAACTATGCGGGTGGCGACGTGTGGTTCCAATTCGTCGCACCCGCGAGCGGTATGGTCCGTGTGGAGACCGGAGTGGGCACCCTCACCGATTCGGGCATGGCGCTCTATAGTGCTACAGCGTGTGCCGGCACCTTCGCTTTGATGCTCCTGTGACGACGATAGTGGCACCGGGAACATGAGCTTGATCCTTTCGCCGAGCATTATCCCGGGCAATACGTACTACATCCGAGTATGGGGCTACGGCGGTGCATTCGGATCGTTCAACATATGCGCTACCAACGCCGGCCCTCCGCCGAACGATGACCCGTGCGGTGCCATCAGCCTAAGCCTGACCAGCACATGCACGACCGATACGTATTCAAGCATGAACGCCACCTCGACAACGAGCATCCCTGCGCCGGATTGTGGAACGTATTCTGGCAACGATGTTTGGTTCAGTTTCGTGGCACCGGCCAGCGGATTGGTGACCATCCAGACACCAATAGCCGTCATGACCAACCTCGACATGGCCGTGTACAGCGCTTCGAGTTGCTCCGGACCGTTCACCCTCATAGCCTGCGATGCATCCAGTGGTCCCGGCAGTATGCCGTTCATGACGCTGACCCCACTTGAACTCATTGCCGGGCAGACCTACTACGTGCGGGTATGGGGCAACTACGGCACCACCGGCCTGTTCGACCTTTGCGCGAACACTGCCCCAATTGCGGATTGCGTATACGTGCTTCGGATGTTCGACTCACAAGGTGATGGTTGGGGTTCGAGTAATGTCTCCGTGCAGGTTGGCGCAGGACCGGCAGTGTCCTGCACGAACACGAATTCGGATCAGGAAGTGGCCTACATCCCGGTAACCACCGGCGATCTGATCCAACTCGCGTACAATACCGGAGGAAGCGGGAACCAAGGTGAGATCAGCTACATCCTGCAACTCCAGTATGGCATGGCCTACAGCGATGGTCCGACCCCGGGAACGGGATCGCGATATGCCGCTATCGCCGATTGCCAATCGGCCCCGCCCTTGAATAGCGATTGCTACGGACACACGGCCATTTGCAACGCACAACCGGTCGGCTCGAATCCGAGCAATACCGGTCTCACGGCCGATCTGAATGTCAACAACCGCGACTGCTTGGGCTCGAACGAGCGCCAAGGGACCTGGTACAGTTTCAGCCCTTCTGCTGGTGGAACTGTGGCATTCACCATCGCACCTACCAATACCAACGATGATTATGACTTCGCTATATGGGGCCCTTTCGTCTCCCTGAGTTGCCCGCCCCGTGTACAACCAATGCGTTGCAATTACAGCGGCACCACGGGGAACACCGGCCTCGCAACAACCGCGTCGAATCCTTCTGAGTCGGCCAGCGGATCCAAATGGTCCAGCGCAATGACCGTGGCTGCTGGGGAGTACTACATCCTGTACATAAGCAACTGGAGCCGAAGCGGCCTGGCATTCGACCTGACCTGGCAGTTGACCAATGGTGCGAGCTTGGACTGCACCTTGCTGCCGGTCGAGTTCTTAGGCCTGAATGGATACCCGGTGCCTGAGGGCATCAATTTGGAATGGAGCACAGCGACCGAACACAACAGTTCCCAATTCGCCGTTGAGCGCATGAACGCTCAAGGTGCATTCGAACGGATCGGCGCGGTCGCTGCGGCCGGTGCTTCCAACAACATGAACAGCTACGCGTTCTTGGATGAGCAGCCGCTTTCGGGCTGGAACCACTACCGCTTGATGCTGATCGACATGGACGGTTCTTCCGAGGCCACGGATGCGGTCGCTGTGATGCACCGATCCGAATTCGTGAACGGGGCCTTGTATCCTGATCCAGCGAGTGACAAGATCAGCTTCCAATTGGCCAACAGCATATCCGAGCAGGTCACCCTCTCCATATTCGATGCCAGCGGACGGTTGACCCAACGGGAAACGAGAGGACTCGGAGAGGGCTCGACACAAGTTACCATGATGGTCGATGCATTGGACCCTGGATCATACGTGCTTGTGGTGGATGATCGAGCGGGATCTTTCCTGTACACTGGACGCTTCATGGTGGAATAGCAGGAGCTACCACATGATCGAAGGCCGGACGTCAACGTCCGGCCTTCGGCGTTAATACGGTACCGCGGACACATTGGGGAAAGGAGAGTGACCCACTGCCTCGCGCAACTGACGCTTCGTTCTACCGCCAGTATACCGACGAGGGAATTCCTGCTCTGGCTTCAGCCATGGAAACACAATGGTTTCGACAAGACGGAACGCATGAATACATCGGTACGCGAACACAAACTGCGTCGCCTCGGATCAAGCATGATCTTGTGCGTGCGCTGCTTTCGCACCACGCCTTGGTGAACGGCGTTCGATACACGTACGCCACCCGTAGTGCGAGTTTCGACAAACAGTTCACGCTGTACAACCATGCGGGCGGAGGGTCGTGCTGCTGCAACGCGATGGCGACGTGGTGGACCTGGACGGTACCTCACCCGTGAACTTCGATGCGGCTTTCGGCAACTACCACTTGGCGCTGCGCCATCGGTGGCGTGGTACCCACCCATACCGTCAGCGCATACGCGCAGGAGGACGTCAATCTGGATGGAGAGGTGAAGTACACCGGTGCCCGTAACGACCGCGACATCATCCTGCAGAACATCGGCGGGGTGGTGCCTACGAACACGCGGACGGAGCAGTTGCCCTGAGGCCGATCGCATTGGCCGCTGCGGCTGCCGTCCTTCGCTATCCGATGGGCGCTCGCTGCGCGTCCGTCATTCCCAGGTGTCATCCCGACCCCGGGGCAGGAACGACCTTGTGCGATAGGTCAAGAACTCACACCGCCCCCCACTCCCAAGCAAAGCACATGTCCACCTGCAGCGGCATCACCTCGCCGCGCACCATGCGGATGCCGATCGGTGTCGCGGTGTGGTCCTGCGCCGAAAAGAGCGCGCCTCTCGTTGCTACAGGTTGGATGGAAAATAGTTGCGGAGCATGATGTCGGTCATGCACGATTTGCTTCTGCCTTGCAAACTTTGAAAGAGGAGCCGTATCGCACACTACGCGAGCGATGGCCCATGAACGGCATGCGCGATCGAACCACGGCACTACCACCGGCTCATTTCCCTAGCGATGCCGGATCGCCCAGT
Source organism: Flavobacteriales bacterium (assembly GCA_016710015.1). Lineage (GTDB taxonomy): Bacteria > Bacteroidota > Bacteroidia > Flavobacteriales_F > PHOS-HE28 > PHOS-HE28. The sequence goes on along the minus strand of JADJLR010000008.1, from coordinate 532,914 downwards.
GCGTACTGCGGTCGCTGCACAGGCGGTTCCGGACCTCGCTGCCAAGATCGAGAAGACCCTGCTTGGCCGCTGCGCCAACACGGATGTTGAATGCGCTGACCTTTCTTTTTCCGACCGACCGAACCACCAAACACAAGACGTAATGAAAGATCGCAGAACGATCCCGCAAGGCCCAAGTGCACATAACACAAGGGGCGAACAGCCGAAGCGGGAACATGGCTTAGCATGCCGCTTTCTCGGTTCGTTGAGCCTGCTCTTGGTGCTACTGGCTAACGCACCGCGCTTATGTGCCCAACAGGCGCACCCGAATGCCGGGCCCGATGGCATAACTTCCACGACGGAACAACTGGCTGCTGCGGAAAACGAACCCAGCGAACCCATTCCCTGGGATGGGATCGGTGCCAAGGCCACGGCCGATTACAGCGGCGATGCCATTGGTGTACGCGCCACCCCGGAGGGTGCGATGCTGCACACCGGCTTCCAAAAGCTAAGCGGCACGGTAACCGCGAAGGGCTCACTCTTAACAGTACCGATAAGGCAGGAGGCGCCCTGAAGTTGACGGCCAGCGCCTTCGGGCGAGAAGGCAACGCTGTACTACTACCCGCGTTCGGGACAGTGGCCGTGAGCGAGAAGTTCGTCTCCTTTGTGCGCCCTGGTCTCACCGAGGAATACTCGGTGAGCGTGGACGGTGTGCGGCAGGATTTCATACTTGCGGACCGCCCCGCAGGCAGCGGCGAACTTTATCTTGAATTGACGCTGCATGGTGCCACGGCCGAAGCACGGGCCGATGGTGCCACCCTGACCCTGAATGCTTCCGGCCGCAAGTTGGTGTACAACCGCCTGCACGTTACGGATGCCACGGGCAACGAACTGGCAGCGCGTTTGGAGGGGAGCGGCACCGATCTGCTCGCCATTCAGGTGGATGATGTCAACGCCACCTACCCCCTGCGCATCGACCCCACCTTCAGCGATGCCAACTGGGTAAGCATGAACCCGGGAATACCAGGGGCCAGCAATACAGTGAACGCCTGCGTTTCGGATGGCAGCGGGAACCTCTATATCGGAGGTGGGTTTTCTCTAGTTGGAAACGTTCTGGCCAATCACATCGCCAAATGGGATGGCAGCAGTTGGTCGGCCTTGGGCACGGGAGTGGGCAGCACGGTGTATGCACTGGCTGTGAACGGCACGGACCTCTACGTTGGGGGGAGTTTCACCACGGCGGGTGCGGTATCGGCCAACCGTATCGCTAAATGGGACGGCAGCAGTTGGTCGGCCTTGGGCACGGGGATGAACAACACGGTGAATGCACTGGCGCTAAGCGGCACAGACGTATACGCTGGGGGGGCGTTCGCCACGGCGGGTGGGGTATTGGCCAACCGCATCGCCAAATGGGACGGTAACAGTTGGTCGGCCTTGGGCACGGGTATGAACAACACGGTCCGTGCGCTGGCGGTAAGCGGCGCGGACCTGTACGCCGGGGGGCTTCACCACGGCGGGTGCAGCAAATACCAACTACATCGCCAAATGGGACGGCAGCAGTTGGTCGGCTCTGGATGTGGGGGTGACCAGCTCGGTCTATGCTGTTGTGGTGAATGGCACGGACCTCTACGTAGGGGGAGATTTCATCATGGCGGGAGGCGTATCGGCCAACTACATCGCCAAATGGGACGGTAGCAGCTGGTCGGCCTTGGGCTCCATGATGGATGGCTCTGTCCGTTCTCTGGCCGTGAGCGGTACGAACCTCTACGCCGGTGGATATTTCACCACAGCGGGTGGAGTATCGGCGAGAATCGCCAAATGGGACGGTAGTGGCTGGTCGGCCTTGGGCACAGGGGTGAACAATGTGGTCTCCGCACTGGCGGTGAGTGCCACGGGTATATACGCCGGAGGAAATTTCACCACGGTGGGTGGGGTAGTAGCTAATCGAATCGCCAAATGGGACGGCATTAGCTGGTCTGCCTTGGGAACGGGGATGAATAGTGATGTCACTGCGCTAGCGGTAAGCGGTACTGACCTCTATGCCGGGGGGGAATTCGCGATGGCCGGGGGGGGGGCTAACACTAGTTTCCTCGCCAAGTGGGACGGAAACAGCTGGAGTGCACTGGACACCGGCATGGACGGGGCGGTCCTTGCGCTGGCGGTGAACGGCACGGATCTCTACGCAGGTGGCGGATTCAGTACGGCGGGTGGGGTGTCGGCCAACCGCATCGCTAAATGGGATGGCATTAGCTGGTCTGCCCTGGGCACGGGGGTGGAGGGCTGGGTGCGTGGTCTTGCTGTAAACGGCACGGACCTATACGCAGGGGGAGATTTCATCATGGCGGGAGGCGTATCGGCCAACCGCATCGCCAAATGGGATGGCAGCAGCTGGTCGGCCTTGGACATGGGGATGAACAACGACGTCCATGCGCTGGCGGTAAGCGGCACGGACCTATACGCAGGGGGAGATTTCATCATGGCGGGAGGCGTATCGGCCGACCGCATCGCCAAATGGGACGGTAGCAGCTGGTCGGCCCTGGGCACGGGGATGGATGGCTCCGTCCGTTCACTGGCCGTGAGCGGCACGGACCTATACGCCGGTGGATATTTCACCACGGCGGGCGGGGTAGCTAATACCCACGGCATCGCCAAATGGGATGGCAGTAGCTGGTCTGCCTTGGGAACGGGGATGAATAGCTGGGTGCGTGGTCTTGCTGTAAGCGGCCCGGACCTCTACGCCGGGGGGTTCTTCAACCAGGCAGGAGGGGTATCGGCATACCGAATCGCTAAATGGGACGGCAGCAGCTGGTCGGCCCTGGGCACGGGGATGAACAACTCCGTCTATACGCTGGCGGTAAACGGCACGGACCTTTATGCCGGGGGACCCTTCACCACTGCGGGTACTACGGTCTCTCCCTTTATCGTGCGAGGGATCATCGGTCCCGATACCGATAGCGACGGCATCGTGGATGTGCTGGACAACTGCCCCGCCACCGCCAATACGAGCCAAGCGGATAGTGATGCGGATGATCTGGGCGATGCCTGCGATGCCTGCCTACTGGCGGTGGACGGTATCGCCAACTTCGATGAGAACTCCTGTGCCTGCGTGCTGGGCTACTTCGCTACCATCACCGACATCGGCGGCAACGATGTGATCACGGCCTGCACGATCGCCCGGCGGGCAGCTTCTGTGCCGATGGACTTGTTGCGCAGGAATGCCCGGCCGGGCGTTTCCAAGACCAGGAAGGCCAAACCGCATGTGTACCCTGCGCGGCCGGGTCCGCGCAACCGGCCACAGGTCAGATCGCATGCACGCTTTGTGCCGCCAACACCTACAATCCGATCGAAGGGCAGACCAACTGCACGGCCTGCCCGAGCGGTGAGCTAAGTGGTGTCGGGGCCACGGAATGCGTCCCCTTCATCCGCATTGCAGCACGCGTGTTCTTGGAGGGTCCTTACGACAGTGCCACGGGTATGATGGCCGATTCGTTACGCGGTCTGGGCAGCTTCCGCTGACGGACCCATACCCCGGCTTGGGCTATGTGCACACCGGCGCGGGCAACGATGGCACCGTGGACCCCTCCGTTCTCGCAGTTACCGGCAACGATGCTATCGTGGATCGGGTGCTGCTTGAACTGCGGGATGCCGCAACGCCCGCCAACATTGTGGCCAGCCGAAGTGTGCTGCTGCAACGCGATGGCGATGTAGTGGAGTTGGACGGCAGCTCACCGCTCACCGTTCTGCTGCCTCCGGGCAACTACCATGTGGCCGTACGCCACCGCAACCACTTGGGTACCATGACCGCCTCTGCCGTGGCCCTCGAAGCGTTGTGGGCCGGTGATGTCACCTTCGATCATACCGTGATCTACACCGGCACCGCCAATGACCGTGATGTGATCCTGCTAGCGATCGGTGGCGTGGTACCCACCAACAGCGTTAGCGGCTACCGTTCCGAGGATGTGAACCTCGATGGCATCGTGCGCTACACTGGCACTGGTAACGACCGCGACATCATCCTGCAGAACATCGGCGGGGTGGTGCCTACGAACACGCGGACGGAGCAGTTGCCCTGAGGCCGATCGCATTGGCCGCTGCGGCCACCGTCCTTCGCTATCCGATGGGCGCTCGCTGCGCGTCCGTCATTCCCAGCCTGTCATCCCGACCCCGGGGCAGGAACGACCTTGTGCGATAGGTCAAGAACTCACACCGCCCCCACTCCCAAGCAAAGCACATGTCCACCTGCAGCGGCATCACCTCGCCGCGCACCATGCGGATGCCTTCCACTTCGTTGCGGTATTCCTGCTTGGTGAGGTGTTCATGGCGCCGCTGCCTTCAGGGAGCAGGATGTGTTCTTGGATCGGGAAATGCCAGCGTTGCAGCTCCAGGCCCACATCGGGCGCGTCGGCGATGATGAGGCCTTCGCCGAGCAGCGAGAGCGAATAGCCGCGGATGCGTGTGCCCTCCATGTACACCACGCAGAGGTAGATGTGTTCCATCACGAGCGTGCTGCGATCGTAGCCAAAAGCCTTGCGGTCCAGGTGCAAGATCCCCAAGCGGTGTTCGGGTTCGTGGTGGATCACCTCGTCGCGGGTGGCTTGTAGGAACTTGCCGCCGGTGTATCGCAGAATGGTCTCGTGCGGCGCGAAACCGACCCCTTGCCACTTCGCCACATCGGCGGGTGCGGCCACCAGTTCGATGCTGGTGCAACCTTGTTCGGTAAGCGCTTCGATCAACGCATCGGTGAGCCATTTGCGCACTTCGGCATCGGCCTCGTCCAGAGAACCGAGCACCGTGATACGACCGACATCATCCTGCACGAAACCGCAGGCCACGCCGATCACATCGCCGAAGATCTCGGCCATCAACGCAATTGCATAGGGTGTGCTCAGGTGCCAGCGCAGGCGGCTCAGCGCTCCTCCCAACGGTCGGGCCACGGGTGCGCCGCTTGCTCGATCAGCCAAGGGTGAGTGGGATGATCTGCACGTTCTCGTTCATTGGTAGGATCACTTCGCTGTGGCTTCGGCGGGTCGAGGGTTTCAGTGCGCCTGTGGGCGGGGGGCGATGTCTGATGTCCGATGTCCGATGTCCTATGCGACGATCGGCCAAGCATAGGACATCAGACATAGGACAACGAACAAGCATTCAGACAACGAACAGGCATTCCCCCCACCGCGCTGCAAGTTCGGAGCAAGGTGAACAATGTGCAAGGGGGAGGGCGATGCAGGGGGGCTCTGAGGCATCCAGTTCCGCTAGCACCGGCAGTGCCATTGCGCTCTTGCGCGAGTACAAGCCCACGCGTCGAAGCACCGAAGTGCATGCAATTGTGCGTACGGTGCATCGCTCAGCGCGCAGGTCGCGGCGTAGTGGCGATGTGTACGATGCGCATGTGCGGGCAGGGCTCCTCATCCGGCGTTTCCAGTTCTGCCAACAACCCGTCGAGGTCGAAGTCCTTTGGGCCAGAGGATCTCGCAGCGGAAGTCCTCGGGGTTTTGTCCGAACACGCGATCCAGGTAGTCGATGCCGAGCACGCGCACGCCGCCTTCCACGCGCTCGTCCAACATGAGGTCCACCAACAGTTCGCCCAACGTGGGGTGGTCGATGAATTCACAACCGGCCCGGATCAGCGCACCGCGTTCGGCATAGCCCAAAGAAGTACGTGTAGCATTCGCTCTCATTCCATGCGAGGGTGCAGAGTGCGAACGAGGCCGCCACCAGCGGCAGGTCCGGCCACTGTTCGGTGGCGAGGCGCACCAGTTCGGTGGGATCGAAGGGCTGCCCTGGTTGTGCCGCACGCCGATCCTGGATCGCTTGAAAAGCAGCATTCAGGTCGTCCGGGAGGTCGCACCAAAAGTTATCGTCGTCTTGGTCCGTGTTGTTCATCGTTCGTTGGTGTTGGTGAAGTACAAGTCGTCCTCAGTTGATCGTTGATCGTTCTACAATCCTCCTATCGAGCTTCCTCGTTCGGCATGTCGCATTCGTCTTTCCTCTTGGGCGGATGATCATCCGCCCTTACGCTCCTTCGTCCTACGACCGTCCCGGTCTCCATCCTCACGCTCGTCCTCCGTTGATCATTGATCGTTCAGCATTTCACATTGATCATTCCTCTTTCAGGCTTCCTCGTTCGGCATCTTGCTTTCGTCCTTCCTCTCGGGCGGATGATCATCCGCCCTTACGCTCCTTCGTCCTACGACCGTCCCGGTCTCCATCCTCACGCTCGTCCTCCGTTGATCATTGATCGTTCAGCATTTCACATTGATCATTCCTCCTTCAGGCTTCCTCGTTCGGCATATCGCTTTCGTCTTTCCGATCGGGCGGATGATCAATCCGCCCTTACGCCCCACTTCCGTTGATCATGGAGCGTTCTTCATTGATCATTCTATATTCCTCCGGCACGCCCCCGACCCCGGACCGCCTGTGGGCAGTTCCGGGGCAAGGGCCTCAAGGAAGATGGACGGTCGCGATCAATATAACCGCCGAGGTCCACCACCAAACCCTTCAGGACGTCGAAGGCATTGTCCCGCGCTTCCTTCTCCCGTGGACCGGGGTTGTCGGCGTGGGCCTTAAGTGCAGCATCCAGAACGTCAGTTTGCATCCGACACCGTTGGCAACGGTGGCGTGGGAGTTGCGAAGTCGGGGGTTGCCCGTCAACTTCGATACGATGTTGCGTGCCTTGAGCAGCAACTGGAATGGCACGATGCGTGACAATCCCAAGAAAACCAGGTAATACACTTTCTGCATGTTGTTCGGCCTGTCCAGTGCCATGGTTTGATTTGACCCTTGCACGTGATCGGCGTTCGAAAGGATCCACCCGTCTACGGGAACGCCCGGAGCATCCACCCCGGGCATCGCCCGGAGCCCATCGCGCTGCAGCCCTCGCCAGGCGGCCATGTGGAAGATGCTTCACGACCGCACGAACAACCACACGAACCAATTTGCACGGCACCCATCACCGGGGCTCCAATTGGCATTTCGTGCGTAGCGGGTCATGGAACTGCCCGCGCATCACACCGACTTCGCTGTCCATCACACCGACTTCTCCGCGCATCACACCGACTGCTCCGTGCATCACACCGACTTCTCCGCGCATCACACCGACTTCTCCGTGCATCACACCGACTTCTCCGCGCATCACACCGACTTCTCCGTGCATCACACCGACTTCTCCGCGCATCACACCGACTTCTCCGCGCATCACACCGACTTCGCCGTGCATCACACCGACTTCGCCGTGCATCACACCGACTTCTCCGCGCATCACACCGACTTCGCCGTGCATCACACCGACTTCGCCGTGCATCACACCGACTTCGCCGTGCATCACATCGACTTGGCCGCGCATCACATGGACCTCTCCGCGTATCACACCGACTTCGCTGTGGATCACATGGACCACACGGTGATCCACATGTGCTGGTCCGTTCATCCCATCGTCCGCTGGGCGCATCACCTTGTAACGGCGCCGCGTACCTGCGTCAACTCAAGGCATGACCCGGTCCGTGGAACGCATCACCGCGCATCGGTTCAGCGCTGTTGCATCATGAACGCCAACCAGGAAAGGCGGTTGGGCTGGTGGTACTTCTTCAGCAAGCTGCGCACATGCGTTTCCACGGTGCGCTCGCCGATCCCAAGCAAGTTGCCCGTGCCGAGATAGCTCAAGGCCGGATGCGCAAGGATGCATTGCGCCACCTCCGATTCGCGTTCGGTCAACCGCACCGCGTCGCGTTGCTCCGTCACACTCGCCCGCTTGCGCTTATGCTTCAATTGGTCCAGCATCCAGTTGTTGGCATGCATGCCGCCCTGTGCCACCACCTGCACGGCCAACACCAATTCGGGGTCCAGCACCTTGTTGGTCAACACCCCCTTCACGTCCAGGTCTGCACCAAGGCCTCCACCACCGGCCCGTTCAGTGCGCCGATCACGATCACCGGCAACTTGCTGCGGCGCATCAGGCGCTCCAGGTCCTCGGTCATCTGTTTCACGGGCAGGTGCAGCTGCACCACCAGCACGCGTACATCCGGCAGGCTGCGCAGCCCCACCTCCAGGTCGGCAAGCGTTTCCACGGCGATGGCCACTTCAATACCCGACTCCCGCAACGAGTCCCGCAACCCCCTGCGCGCCACATTCTCATCATGCGCAATACCGACCACCACACGCTCCGGGGCGGGCGCGGGAACGGCCGGGAGGGATCGCTTGGTGGCCATGGTGGTGCTGTGGGTCCTGATGAACGGCGTGTCCGCAACTACTACATAGGGGAGTGTTCCGGAACGGCAGACTTGGGGCTTGGACGGTATCCCTTCCGACCGGTAGCCGGATAGGCCGCGATCGACCCATCGCCCTGCGCCATGCCCACCGGAATGCGCCCGCCGGCCCCCATGCCCCTTGGCAGTGGCTCCCCATTCGGGGGTGTTGGGAGCGTGTTGCGGACCATGCACCACGAAAATAGCCGGGCGAAAAGCATACCCGCAATACCCACTTATGGGGATATTGAGGGGCGGCAGCTTGCCGGGAGGGAAAGGCGGATATCTTGGGGGGCTTGAAACGCACAACGCCCTTCGGAAAAGAACGGCTGCTGATCGCAAGGAAGAAATAATGGACCACGCCCAACACACCCGCATCGTCTCCTTCATCTGGGGCATTGCCGACGACGTTCTCCGCGACCTATATGTGCGTGGCAAATACCGCGATGTGATCCTGCCCATGACCGTGCTGCGCCGCTTGGATGCGGTGTTGGAGCCCACCAAGCAGGATGTGCTCGCGCTGAAGACGACCCTGGACAAGCAGGGCATCGTGAATCAGGACGAAGCGTTGCGTGCCTCAGCGAAGCAGGCCTTCTACAACACCAGCCAGTTCACGTTGCGGGACCTGAAGAACCGCAGCAACGCGCAAACGCTGCAGGCCGACTTCCTGGACTACCTCGATGGCTTCAGCCCGAACGTACAGGAGATCCTCATCAACTTCTCCTTCCGCATTCAGGTGCCGAAACTGGTGAAGGCCGATGCGCTCGGATACCTCATCGAGAAGTACTTGGACCCCACCATCAACTTCAGCCCGAAGCCGGTGGGCCAATTGCCGGGGCTGGACAACCACGCCATGGGCACCATCTTCGAGGAGCTGGTGCGCAAGTTCAACGAGGAGAACAACGAGGAGGCCGGTGAACACTGGACACCGCGCGATGTGGTGAAGGTGATGACCCGGCTGATGTTCATGCCCATCGCCGACCAGATCGAGAGCGGCACCTACCTGCTCTATGACTGCGCATGCGGCACCGGCGGCATGCTCACCGTGGCGGAGGATACGCTGAAGGAGATCGGCGCGAAGCAGAAGAAACAGATCGCCACGCACCTCTACGGGCAGGAGATCAACGACGAGACCTACGCCATCTGCAAGGCGGATATGCTGATGAAGGGTGAAGGCGACGGCGCCGATAACATCGTGGGCGGCGGTGAGCGCAGTACGCTCAGCAACGATGCCTTCCCCGGCCGCGAGTTCGACTTCATGCTTGCCAATCCGCCTTACGGCAAGAGTTGGAAGAAGGACCTTGAACGGATGGGCGGCAAGGGCGGCATCAAGGACCCGCGCTTCGTGATCGAGCACGACGGCGACCCGGAGTACTCCCTCATCACGCGCAGCAGCGATGGCCAGATGCTCTTCCTAGCCAACATGCTCAGCAAGATGAAGCGCAACACCAAGTTGGGCAGCCGCATCGCCGAGGTACACAACGGCAGCTCGCTCTTCACGGGCGATGCCGGGCAGGGCGAAAGCAACATCCGCCGCTGGATCATCGAGAACGACTGGCTGGACGCCATCGTGGCCCTGCCGCTCAACATCTTCTACAACACCGGCATCGCCACCTACATCTGGGTGCTCAGCAACCGCAAGCCCGAGCACCGCAAGGGCAAGGTGCAGCTCATCGATGCCACGCAATGGTACAAGCCACTGCGCAAGAACCTGGGCAGCAAGAACTGCGAGTTGGGCGAGGAGGATATCCAGCGCATCGTGGACAGCTTCCTCGACTTCAAGGAGACCGAGCAAAGCAAGATCTTCCCGAACAAAGCTTTTGGCTATTGGAAGGTGAAAGTGGAACGGCCGCTGAAGCTGCGCGCCAAGTTCACGCGGCAAGCGGTGGAGGACCTGCGCTTCGCCAGTGGCGATGAGGACCTGCGCAGTGCGCTCTACGAAGCGTTCGGCGATGAACTGGGTACTGGCATGGACAAGCTTCGGAAGCCCGTGGAAGCATGGTTGGATGAGCAAGGCAACGCCGGTGAAGAGGAGGATGGCGATGAGGATGCACCCAAGGCGAAAGCCATCCCTGAGAAGAAGCGCAAGAAGCGGCTGGATGCCAAGACCTGGGAACGCGACCTGCGCCTGGCCGATACCGCCGAGCAATTGTTGAAGCGCTTCGGCAGCAAGGAGTTCAGTGACCTGATCGAATTGGATGAGGCGCTGGACGCCGCCGAGAAGGAACTGAAGCTTAGCCTCAGCAAGCCCGAGCGCAAGTTGCTGGTGAATGCCGTGAGCTACCGCGATGAATCCGCACCGCCGGTGATCAAGAAGGTACACAAGCCTGGGAAGGCGAAAGCCGATCCGATCCACGGCCTGTTCGAGGCCGAAGTGAACGGCAAGAACTGTGTGGTGGAGTACGAGCCGGACAGTGATCTACGCGACTACGAGCAGATCCCCTTGTTGGAAGAGGGCGGCATCGAAGCCTTTATCCGACGTGAGGTATTGCCTTATGCACCGGATGCATGGGTGGACGAAGGCGCCACCAAGACCGGCTACGAGGTCAGCTTCAACCGCTACTTCTACAAGCCGCAGCCGCTGCGCAGCTTGGAGGAGATTCGGGCTGACATTGTGGCGCTTGAGAAAGAGACAGAAGGCCTGTTAAATGAAATCATATCCGCCTGATGAACAAAGACTTGTACAAGGTGCCTTTTGTGAACTTCTCACAATTACACAATCTGCCAATTGTGGATAAGTTGTTAATAGACTTGTATATCAGCAATTCATGCACGTACGTTTGCACCAACAGTAGCCGCCACGCTTCCCATCAGAACAGCGCACCAGGGCGGCTCTTTTTTTACACCCTAGCCGACTGAGCCATGGGTGTAGAATTTGCAAAGGACCCGTTATCGCTTGAAGAACAGATCGATCTGCTCAAGCAGCGGGGCATGTTGATCAATGATGAGGCCAAGGCCCGAACCTACCTCACCAATATCAGCTACTACCGCCTTAGCGCTTATTGGTACATCTTCTTAGAGCTTCCGCAAGCAGACCACAAATTCAAGGAAGGCACTGAATTCCATCGTGTGGTGGACACCTATGTTTTCGATCGAAAGCTGCGCATTTTGCTCTTCGATGAGATCGAGCGAATCGAGATTTCCATCAAGACCCGATTGATCCAGGAATTCTGTGAGACAAAGGGGAAGAATTGGTATGAGAATGCGGCGCTTTATACCAAGCCGATCCATCAACAGAAGTTCCTGGAATGCGTGGATGACGAGACCAAGCGTACGCGAGAGGTGTTCATAGAACACTATCGGCAGAAGTATAACAATGGGGTTAGACCACCTGCGGGGATGGTGTTGCAATTGGTCTCGTTCGGCCAAGTGAGCCGCCTCATGAAGAACCTCCGTTCTTGCCCGGAATTAAAGGCCGTAGCGGACCATTACGGTGTAGACGCTCAAGTACTCCTGTCCTGGATGGAGAGTCTATCCTATGTTCGGAATACCGCGGCCCATCACGCCCGTCTCTGGAACAGACGGATCCCAAAGGCCCCAGTACTTCCCAACAACCCCCAGCATGCCTGGTTAAAGGCAGTTCCCGGCCCAGGGGAGGAACGAAAGCTCTATGCGGTTTTGGCTGTGGTCCGTTATCTCTTGGCCCGTTTCATACCTAGTACATCATTCAGCGCCAAGTTGAACAAACTGCTGGCCGATCATCCTGAGATACGCGAGTCCTATATGGGGTTCACTCCGAACTGGAGGGACGAACCACTTTGGAAGAATTGAGCATACAACGATCATGAGAGAGATATTAGGGAAAGCCAAGACCGTTCGCGAGTTGCTCAAGGAGGTGAAATACTCCATCGACTACTACCAGCGGGAATACAAATGGCATGAGAAGCAGATCCGCGAGCTTGTGGATGACCTGAGCGACAAGTTCCTGGAGGAGTACCAGCCGGGACATCCGCGGGCCAAGGTTGCCGAATACCCACATTACTTCCTAGGGTCCATCATCATCAGCAAGAAAGAGAATGTCGGCTACATCGTGGACGGCCAACAGCGCCTTACGAGCTTAACGTTGCTGCTGATCCTCTTGCGGAACCTACAGAAGGGGCGGGAGAAGCAGGTGAAGGTGGACGAGCTCATCTTTTCCGAAAAGTTCGACCAGAAGTCGTACAATTTGCATGTGGATGAGCGCACGGCCGCCATGGATGCCTTGTATGACGGCCTCCCCTTTGACGTGACCGACCGTCCGGAATCGGTGCAGAATTTGGTGCAGCGCTACGTTGACTTGGAGAGTTGTTTCCCGGAAGAACTGCGCGAAGAGGCGCTGCCGTACTTCATCGATTGGCTGTTGGAGAACGTACATCTCGTAGAGATACGGCCTACTCCGACGATGATGCCTACACCATCTTCGAGACGATGAACGACCGCGGGCTTTCGTTGAGCCCCACGGATATGCTCAAGGGGTATCTGCTTGCCAACATAGACGAGAACAAACGCACTGCAGCGAACACCAAGTGGCGTGATCGCATTCGTACTCTGAACGAAGCGGGGAAAGAGGTGGAATCCGACTTCTTCAAGACCTGGTTGCGCAGCCAATATGCTACCAAGATCAGGGAGCGCAAGAAGAATGCAAGGCCAGAGGATTTCGATCGGATCGGAACCGAGTTCCATCGTTGGTTGCGGGATACGTCGGACGTTGTCGGCCTTAAACAAAGCGCGGATTTCTATCGCTTCATCGACCGCGATTTCGAATTCTATAGCCGACAATATCTCCGCTTGATCGATGCAGGCAAGCGGCCTGTTCCCGGCCTTGAGCATGTGTTGTACAATGCGCAACACGGCTTCACGCTACAATACATGTTGTTAATGGCGCCCCTTAAGCCGGACGACAGCGATGAGGTCGTTGTGCGAAAAGCAGGATTGGTCGCCCGCTACTTGGACATCCTGTTGACCTGGCGTTTGTGGAATTTCCGCACGATCTCCTATTCAGGAATGCAGTACGCCATGTTCCTCGTTATGCGGGATATCCGGGGGCTCGACGTTGATGCCCTGGCCCAGAAACTACACGACCTTCTGACCAAGGAGACTGAGAATTTCACGAGCAACGACCGTCTGCGCGTTCACCAGCAGAACCGCTATTACATCCATCGTCTTTTGGCGCGCATCACGGATTTCGTTGAGACTAGTTCAGGCCAACCGTCCCGTTACTTGGATTACGTCAGCGAAGGAAAGACACGTTTTGAGGTGGAGCACATCTGGGCGGACCATGCCGAACGGCACACCGATGAGTTCGACCACCCGGCTGACTTCGCTGAGTACCGCAACCGGATCGGGGGCCTCCTTCTCTTGCCGAAGAGTTTCAACGCGAGTTACGGGGATCGACATACACAGAGAAGCTGCCGCATTACAACACGCAGAACCTGTTGGCCCGTTCACTGCACCCACAGTGTTACGAACACAACCCGGGGTTCATCCGGTTCAAGAGCGAAAGCGAGATCCCATTCACGCCATTGCCTGCCTACAAGAAGGTGGACCTTGAGGCACGCGGGAGTCCTCTATCAGCAGTTGGCCAAGAAGATGCGGGACCCTGTGTACCTGTTGACCCATGCACTTCAAGTAAGCTGACAATGGAACTCAAATCGCGCGACGAAATACTGGTCTCGATAGCTGAGGAGGTCAAGGACTACCGTGAGGGCGAGTTGCCGTTACCCACTCCTGAGCACGTGGACAAATGGATCAGCCAGTTCGATAAGAAAGTACAAGTCCCCCTTTTGAACGCATTCTCCCGTAACCTTGTTTACATCTCCAAAAGCTGGTTCAGGGATTTCTTGGAAAGACAGTGGGTATTGAATACCCACATGCCAGGGAGTGATGGGAAGGGCTTCTGGTCGAAGGCGAACATCTTGGACATACAACAAAATGGCACTAGCCAGCACGATATCGTTCGGTTGTTAGGCGAGGGCCTAAGGACCCACTTTGGGCTCGATATCGAACAATGCGGAGGTAGTCCGGACGTGTATATTTATTTTGATGACATACTGTTCAGCGGTAGTCGCATCCGCCAGGATTTGGGACAATGGGTCGCGGAGAAAGCTCCTCGAAAGTGCACCCTGTACATTCTCACGGCATTCTCGCATACGCTTGGGGACTATCAGACGAAGAAATTCCTAGAGGATGCTGCCAAGAAATGTCGAAAGGATATCCACGTGATCGCGTTTGATGTACCCACGTTGGAGAATAAGAAGGCCAATAAGAACTACTCAGAGGTGTTATGGCCATTGCACTGCCCGAGCATGAATTGGTCGAAGCTTACTTGGCAGAGGAGCACAAATTCCCTTTTGAGCCCAGAAAAGTTGTAGCTGACAATAAGTGCCGGGTGTTTTATGATGAAGAAGATCGCCAGTTGCTTGAAAAGGAATTCCTTCTTGCGGGACTAAGGATCCGGTCCTTCAGCGAGAACACCAAAGCGATCATGCGCCCCTTAGGTTTCAGCCCTTTTGGTTTGGGATTCGGGTCCATGATTGTTACATACCGGAACTGCCCTAACAACTGTCCTCTTGCTCTGTGGTGGGGAGATCCACGGGAGCACTCCTCTGGGCCACTGAGTAAGTGGTATTCGTTGTTCCCTCGAAGGACATACGTCGACAACTACGATCAATTTGGCGTTGTTTGACCCCATGCATGCCAGTACCCACATCCGAGTCTACAATCTCGCCGAGTGTATCACCTTCCGCAAGACCAACGAGTCTTTCGGCGGGCTGAGCAATATGGCGAGTGGTTATGTGCTGTGGGTGAACAACACGCGGATCCTGACCACGGAAGCGATCTACCAAGCCTGCCGCTTCCCGCACATGCCCGAAGTGCAGCGCAGCATCATCATGCAGGGCAGTCCGATGACTGCCAAGATGAAGAGCAAGCCGTTCCGCGATCAGAGCCGCGCGGATTGGAACAACGTTCGGCTCGGCATCATGCGTTGGTGCTTGCGTGTGAAGCTGGCTCACCATTGGGACAAGTTCGGCGAACTGCTCTTGCGTACGGGCGACAAGCCTATTGTGGAGGACAGCCGCAAGGACCAGTTCTGGGGCGCGGTAATGAACGAAAGCGGACAGTTGGAAGGCCGCAATGCTTTGGGCCGATTGCTGATGGAGCTGCGTGAAGAATTGAAAGGACCCGAGCGTGAGAGATTGCGCACGGTGAAGCCGCTGGATATTCCGGAATTCCTGCTCTACGGCCAGCTCATTGGATTGGTGGAAGCTAGGGCAACTAAAGCAGAAGAGGACACTACCGGCCGCCGACTAAAGCCCCTTGGCACCCGTAGGCCCGATGAACCCGTGAAGACCTATGCAACACCGGCAGCGAAAGCCGATGCATTCAGTGAGCCGGAAGATCCATGCACGAAAGAACCGAAGCCGAAGGAGCCCCTCAAACCCTACCCGCCTACAAGCCCGCCGCCGTCCCTTGGCTCCAGCAGGTGCCGGAGCATTGGGAGCTCAAACGCGCGAAGAGTGTATTCCGGGCGATCGATGTGAAGTCGAAGACCGGCAAGGAGGAGTTGCTAACGGTCTCATCGGCAAACGGGATCGTCAAGCGCCGCGAGAGCAACGTGAACATGTTCAAGGCGAAGACTTATGTGGGTCACAAGCTGTGTTGGCCTGAGGACCTTGTCATCAACAGCCTTTGGGCATGGGGTCGTGGGCTTGGCTTCTCGAAGGAGCATGGCATCATTAGCACAGCTTATGGTGTCTACCGCTTGCGCGAGCCACATAAGCACTTGTGGCAATACTTGAATTACACCCTTCGCTCATCGGTCTACCAATGGGAACTGCAAGTGCGATCTAAAGGAGTGTGGAAGTCGAGGCTCCAGTTGACGGATGCTTCGTTCTTCGACATGCCGATACTGATGCCGCCGAAAGAGGATGCGGAACTCATCGTCCGCTACCTGCACGCCTTGGACGCCAAGGTGAAGCGCTACATCCGCACCAAGCGCACCCTCATTGCGCGCTTGCAGGAGCAGAAGCAGGCCATCATCCAGCGCGCCGTTACCCGCGGGCTGGACCCCAACGCCAAGCTGAAACCCAGCGGCGTGGAGTGGCTGATGGCTGCCTCATACATCGGTCACAAGCTGTGCTGGCCCGAGGATTTGGTGATCAACAGCTTGTGGGCGTGGGCAAAAGGCTTTGGCTTCTCAAAGCATCATGGAATCGTAAGTACAGCCTATAGCGTGTATCGTTTGCGTCCTCAGTACAAAAGACTCTGGAGGTATCTTGATGTGCTGCTACGTTCTGGTGCATATGATTGGGACTTTACTGTTCGCTCGAGAGGAGTTTGGAAGTCACGTCTTCAGTTGACCGATTCCTCATTCCTTGACATGCGCATGATTCTTCCGTCCGCCAAGGAAGCGGATGAAATAGTTGAATACATCCGCACGGAGACAAAGGATCTTGATGAGGCATTGAGTCGAGTGAACAAGGAGATTGAAGTGCTGCAGGAATACCACACGCGCCTGATCTCGGATGTAGTAACGGGTGCGGTGGATGTGCGGGAGGCGGCCAAGGCGATACCAGAGTGGTACCCGTGGAGGATTCCATGGACGAGCAGTGGAACTGGAAGCTGAAGTGGAAGGAGAACTCGACACGAACGAATGATCGAACTTTGTAGGAGATACGTGTAATGGAACTCACCCTCAACCCGGACCTGTTGCAATGGGCACGCGAACGCGCGCGGCTCACTCGGGATGACCTTGCCCAAAAGATGGGTTTGGTGGTGAAGCGTGTGGAGGAATGGGAAGATTCCGGAAAGATCAAGGCCGATTGGGCGCAACGCCTCGCCGACAAGACCCATGCACCCTATGGATACCTCTTCCTGCAGTCACCGCCAGAAGAGAAATTGGACATACCGGACTTCCGAACGCTGGATGATAAAGGCGTGGGCGGTCCCAGCGTGGAGCTGATCGACACGCTCGATCTGGCCATCCTGCGGCAGGATTGGTACAGGGACCACCTGATACGCGAAGGGTTCGAGGCCTTGCCTTTCGTTGGCAGCATCTCGCATGCCATGCCTGTGTTGGCAGCAGCGGCTCATATCCGGGCCACACTGCACCTCGGAACAGAACTCCGCAGCAAAGCGAAGAACTGGGAGGAAGCCTTACGCACCATGACCAGCCGGGTGGAAGAGCATGATATCCTCGTGATGCGCAGCGGTGTTGTGGGCAGTAACAACAACCGGACCTTGTCCACGGATGAGTTCCGTGGATTCGCATTGGCCGATGAATACGCACCGCTCATCTTCATCAACAGCACGGACTTCTTGGGGGCACAGATGTTCACCCTGATGCACGAAGTGGTGCATATTTTCCTGAAGGCCTCCGGAGTGAGCAACCTGAAGGATACCTATTCATCCGACCACCGGACGGAACGCTTCTGCAATCAAGTAGCAGCAGAAGCACTGGTACCAGCAGAGGAGTTGCGCCATGCATGGCTGGCCTACAAGCACCAGCAAGACCCCGTGGTGGCTTTGGTCCGCTACTTCAAGGTGAGCAACATGGTGATGCTACGCCGCCTGCGCGATCTGGACCTCATGGGCCAGCAAGAATTCAATCAGCGGGTGGCGCAGTTAAAGGCCCTGTTCGCAGCGATCAAGCAGAAGAGGAAGGATGAGAAGAAGAGCGGGGGCGATTTCTACGCGACCCAGCAATCGCGTGCAAGCAAGCGTTTCACACGGGCACTGGTGGCCAGCACGTTGGTTGGCGAAACGCCCTACCGGGAAGCCTTCAAACTCTTGGGGCTGAAGAGCACAAAGGCCTTCGATGGCTTGGCACATGAACTCAACCTGAGGTAATGGCCTTTTGCCTGGATGCCAACACCTTCATACAGGCCCGGAACCATTATTATGGTTTCGACATTTGCCCAGCATTCTGGGACTGGCTGGATAAAGAGGCCGAGGCTGGCAATGTGTTGAGCATCGAACCCATTGCCACTTTGGAATTGGAGCCCTGGGGCGGTGAGTTGAACACGTGGGGCTTGGCCAGGATCGGGTCCCTGTTCATGCCGATGGATGCGAACGCGAATGCGCTCATCGCCGGTCTAACAGCATGGGCCAACGCTAACACGCATTTCACCGGAGCCGCAAAGCGGGACTTCAATGGCTCGGTAGATGTGCAGCTGATCGCCTACGCGAAGGCGCACAGCCATATTGTGGTCACGCACGAGGTGCGTTCAGAAAGCAAGAAGCGCATCAAGATCCCGACCGTCTGCGATGCCTTTGATGTAAAGACCGTGACCACCTTCGAAATGCTGAACGACCTCAAGGCCAAATTCATCCTGGACCGCTGACCGATGGCAACAGACACCAGCGAAAAAGGCCTCGAAAGCCTGATCGTGGCCCAACTGACCACGAAGCCGAACGGCCAAGAAGCCAATGACCATTCCGCTGGCGCGGCCGATCCGCAAGCGGCCTATGGCCAGTGCTGGATCCCCAGCCACAGTGCCGATTACGACAAGGCCCACGCCGTGGACCTGCGCCAACTGCGCCTCTTCCTGGAGGCCACCCAGCCCCGGATCGCCGAAGAACTGGACCTGGCCACCGACAGCCACCGCCGCCGCACCTTCCTGGCCCGCCTGCAAGGCGTGATCGCCAAGGAGGGCGTGATCCACGTGCTGCGCAAAGGCCTCGACGATGGTCCGCTGCACATCGACCTGTACTACCCCACGCCCTCGTTGGGCAACAAGACCGCACAGAAGCAGTATGCCGAAAACCGCTTCAGCGTGACCCGTCAACTGCACTTCAGCACGGACAACACCAAGCTCTCGCTGGACCTCTGCCTCTTCCTCAACGGCCTGCCCATCGCCACCTTCGAGCTGAAGAACAGCCTCACCAAGCAAACGGTGGAGGATGCCGTGGAGCAGTATAAGCGCGACCGCGACCCCAAGGAACTGCTCTTCCAGTTCGGCCGCTGCGTGGTGCACTTCGCCGTGGACGATGCGCAAGTGAAATTCTGCACCGAACTGAAAGGCAAGGCCAGTTGGTTCCTGCCCTTCGACCAAGGCCACGACGATGGCGCGGGCAATCCACCGAACCCGCTGGGCCTGAAGACCGACTACCTCTGGAAGCGCGTGCTCACCCCGCTCAGCCTCTCCAACATCCTGGAGAACTACGCGCAGGTGGTGGAGTTCAAGGACCCGAAGACGGGCCGCAAGAAACAGACGCAGATCTTCCCGCGCTACCACCAATTGGACGTGGTGCGCAAGTTGCTGGCCGATGCCAACGACAACGGCGCGGGCAAGCGCTACTTGATCCAGCACAGCGCAGGCAGCGGCAAGAGCAACAGCATCGCGTGGTTGGCGCACCAGCTCACCGGCCTGCAAGCGAACGGTCGCACGCACTTCGACAGCATCATCGTGGTCACCGACCGCCGCAACCTCGATACGCAGATCAACCAGACCATCCGGCAGTTCATGCAGGTGGGCAGCACCGTGGGCCATGCGGACAAGAGCGGCGACCTGCGCAAATACATCGGCGAAGGCAAGAAGATCATCATCACCACTGTCCAGAAGTTCCCCTTCATCCTGGACGAGATCGGCAGCGCGCACAAGGACAACCGCTTCGCCATCATCATCGACGAGGCGCACAGCAGCCAGGGCGGCAAGGCCACGGCGGCCATGAGCACGGCGCTCAGCGGCATCGAAGCGGAAGAGGACGAAACACAGGAGGATGTGATCAACCGCATCATCGCCAGCCGCAAGCTGCTGCCCAACGCCAGCTACTTCGCCTTCACCGCCACACCCAAGGGCAAAACGCTGGAAATCTTCGGCGAACCGGTCATGGTGGGTGAAGAGAAGAAGTACAAGCCCTTCCACACCTACACCATGAAGCAGGCCATCCAGGAAGGCTTCATCATGGACGTGCTGAAGTACTACACCCCGGTGGACAGCTACTACAAGCTGGTGAAGAAGGTGGAGGAGGACCCCGAGTTCGACACCAAACGCGCCAAGAAGAAACTGCGCCGCTATGTGGAAGGGCACGAGCACGCCATCCGCATGAAGGCCGAGATCATGGTGGACCACTTCCACGAACAGGTGCTGGCGCAGAACAAGCTGGGGGGCGAAGCCCGCGCCATGGTGGTCACCAACGGCATCGACCGCGCCATTCAATACTTCCAGGCCTTCAACGCTTACCTGCTGGAACGCAGAGCCCGCACCGGCCCATCATCGCGTTCAGCGGTGAGAAGGAAGTGGACGGACAGAAGATGACCGAGGCCTCGCTGAATGGCTTCCCCAGCAACAAGATCGAAGAGATGGTGGAAACGGATCCGTACCGCTTCCTGATCTGTGCGGACAAATTCCAGACCGGCTACGACCAGCCCCTGCTCCACACCATGTACGTGGACAAGACGCTGGCCGGCATCAAGGCCGTGCAGACGTTGAGCCGATTGAACCGCGCACACCCGAAGAAGCACGACGTGTTCGTGCTGGACTTCATGAACGACACCGAGACCATCGAGCGCTCCTTCGCCGATTTCTACCGCACCACCATCCTCAGCAAAGGCACCGACCCCAACAAGCTGAACGACCTGAAGAACGACTTGGACCGGCACCAACTGTACAGCGATACCATCATCGACGACTTCGTCCACAAGTACCTCGCAGGCGTGGATCGTGACCAACTGGATCCAGCCCTCGACGCCTGCGTAGCCCGCTACATCGCCGACCTCGACGAGGACGGACAGATCGATTTCAAAGGCAAAGCGAAAGCCTTCACGCGCACCTACGCCTTCCTCAGCAGCGTGCTGCCCTACGCCAAACCCGACTGGGAGAAACTGAGCATCTTCTTGAATTTCTTGATCCCCAAGCTCCCCGCACCGCAAGAGGAGGACTTGTCGCGCGGTATCCTCGAAGCCATCGACATGGATAGCTATCGAGTGGAGAAGAAGGCCATGCAGTCCATCGCACTCCCCGATGCGGACACCGTGATCGAGCCCTCCTCTGAAGGCTCCGGAGGTCGCAAACCGGAACCCGAACTGGACCGCCTCAGCAACATCATCAAGGTCTTCAACGAAGCATGGGGCAACATCCCCTGGGAGGATAAGGACCGCATCGCAGAGCGCCTCACCAAGGAGATCCCCGCCGCCGTCGCCGCCGATACCGCTTACCAGAACGCGATGCAGAATAGCGACAAGCAGAACGCGCGCATCGAAATGGACAAGGCCCTGCTGCGCGTGATGATCGGCCTGATGAAGGACGAGACCCAGGCTCTTCAAGCAGTTCAGCGATAATGAAGGGTTCAAGCGGTGGTTGGGGGATAGTGTTTTTCAGCAGACGTATGGGGTGGGTGGGGCTGAAAAACGCTGAATGTCACACCAAGCGACTTCATGGTCGGAAAATCACTGGAAATGAACTTACTCTCCTCGTATCAAGCCGCTCTCAATAAACTGGTTCGGGATCACCAGGAACAAGGCAAGGTCATCGTCTACAAAGGGTTTCAACCAGAACTCTTTGCCGGGAATTCGTTCGACATATACCTCAGCCCTCTCGATGCATCAGGCTACTTAGATCCGGAGGCCATCGAATTGAACAAGAGAGCGATCTACAAGGAGCTTCATCAGCCCCTCGGCCGGGCACTTCATCCTTTTCGAGCAGCTCGCGTATGCAATAGAGACATCCTCCTTCGAGCCTATCAAGGACAACATCATCATTGTTGAGGATAATCTCCGCGCCCTCTATCCTTATTCGGTCAGAAGCACACCGACCACCGATAGTGAAGTGGATGATGAACAGATCCTTAATGCACCGTTGAACAGCTATGCACAGGTGGTGAGTGTTGAAGGATCTATTTATGTGAAATACGTCTCACTGCCTGAACAGGTGCAAAGCACCCCACTGTTCACAGCTTCAACCGCACTGACAGAGGCCAAGCAAAAGGAGCATCCACGCTTCGTGGAGATCGAATCAGACAGCACTTCGATCGACCTCATCCTAAACCAGGCTCATCAAAACAGGGAAAGGCCGCAACTCTGTGTTGAGGCTCTCTCCGCGCAACCCTCTCTTTCCCCGGCTAAGTGCAACGCTATGCCTCAATAATGCATGTTTCCGGGCATCAGGTGGGGCGGTACAATTCTACATCGGCGACCAGGTCGCGGCTGTCCAGCGGACCCAACGAGAAGCTCACGGCCTTGCTAAAGCAGTATTGGGGTCCGGATGCTCAATTCCGTCGATCGCTTTACGCGGAACCCGAGAGTTCCAAGCGTATCACTTCGATCGGACAGGATGCGATCGTGGCCCATATTCTGAACCAGTGCGCTAACGCAGCGAACAAGAGGACTATCGCGACATCTTCATCACCGCACCGACAGGGGCAGGCAAATCACTGTTGTTCCAGGCGCCAGCATTCCAACTATCCGGGCAAAGTCAGATCACCTTGGTCATTTCACCGCTGATCGCCTTGATGAAGGACCAGGTCCAGGCCATCGTCCGGGACCGCGGCTTCCGAAAAGTCGCATACCTCAACAGTGAATTGAGCCTGGTCGATGCGAAAGAGTGATCGAACAAGTAAAGGCCGGTGAGATCGACATGGTCTACTTGTCTCCCGAGCTTTTACTATCGTACGATGTGAGCCATTTCATTGGCGAACGCAAACTCGGCCTAGTGATCATCGATGAGGCCCACTTGGTTACCACTTGGGGCCGTGACTTCAGGGTCGATTATTGGTTCCTCGGCAATCACCTCAGGAAGATCCGCAAGTACAGCGGCCACGATTTCGTCATTGTTGCGTGCACGGCAACAGCCGTCTATGGCGGTGCGAATGACATGGTCTTTGATTGCATGGACAGCTTGTACCTGAAAAGTCCCATCTACTTCATCGGGAGCGTAAAACGAAACGACATCCACTTCATCAACGGCAGGGAACCCAGCCCTGATAAAGGCTTGGATAGCTTCAAGATCAAACAGACGGCCAAGTTCAGTCAGGCCGTCCTCGCAAAGACGGAGTTCAAGACCCTGGTCTATGCGCCTTACGTGAAACAGATCCGGCAGGTCCACGAATCTCTTGAAGACCGCGAGAAAGGGATGACCAGCCTATACTACGGGAGCTTGGATGCTATCTCAAAGGGACACTACTTCGACGAATTCCTCTCCGGCTCTCGCCGACTCATGCTCGCTACCAAGGCCTTCGGGATGGGCATCGACATCAAGGACATCCAGGTGGTGTATCACCACGCTCCCTCCGGTCAACTTGCGGACTACATTCAAGAGATCGGGCGCATAGCACGGGACCCCGATATTGAGGGCTACGCCGTGATCAACTTCTCCGCGCGCGACGTCCGGTACATGAACGTCCTGCACGGGATATCCTCCGTGAAGCCTTGGGAGCTGCGCGGTGTTCTCGATAAGCTGGCCAAGGTCTACCAGCGCGAGAAGTCCAAGAACCTCCTCTTCTCTGTGGACGACTTCGCAAACATCTTCCCCGATGCACTTGACATGGGCCAGAAGGTGATGACGGCACTGATGATGATCGAGCGGGACTACGTGATCAATCGCGGTTCAACGTCATCATCGCTCGGCCCAAGAAACTGTTCACCCGGGTCTTTGCAAGGGTGGATCGGGAGCATGCCGATGCCTTCCTTCGTTAGTATGGTTTCGCAGCCACTGAGTTACACTATCAATCCGGTGGTGGAGCGCAGCCTACCGTTATGTTGAGATCGACCTGGACCACCTCTGGAAACGACGCTTTAGAGAGCAAAGCTTCCCCATGGTGAAGTCCAGGTTCTTCCGCAGGGAGTTGTTCGGTGTCAATTCTTCATCGGTGGTGCCTCAGCTGAAGTTCACTTTCAAGTTGACCGGCGACCTCAATTGGGCCACAGATCAGTTCAAGCTCTTCTTGGAGAAGGTGGTCCGGTTCTTCTCACAACAGAAAGGCTTCTTCAAGGAAGAGGAGCTGACGAAACACCTTTCGGCGAATGGCATTGAAGGTCGACGCGCCAAGAGCATCGCCCAGCGCTTGCTAGCCATGTACGGGAGCGCCAAAGCCACACCTGCCCAGCTGAAGGACGCTGACGCATTTCTACACCGAAGGCATAGCGCGGAACCCGGTGCTGCTGAATACAGTGTTTTCGGCAACCGCTACGCAAGTGAGTTCCTTTCGATCCGGAAGCTGTTCCAGAAGGTGTTCGCTGATGTGCGCGAAGAGTATGTGCGCTACGCCGGACGTGAAAGCGGAAGTGACGATCGCCTTATGCGCCTCGGCTATCTGTTGGAAATGGCCGAAGTAGGGCTGGTCGAGATCGTAGGTGGGGAGGCACCGATGGTCTTTGTTCGATTGAATGACCCTCGCAAGGTCATCTACGATTCCCGGAACCCAAATTATTCGAACATTCTCCTGGAGGACGTGCATCGCCGGCACCATGTCAGCGTCGATATATTCAAGCATTTCTTCTTGCGAGAAATGTCAGATGAGGAGAGGTGGAACTTCGTTGAGGATTATTTTCTCGGAAAAGAGGTGGACGAGCTGCTTGAACATTACCCTGGTGAAGACCCGCAATTGGCCATCAACATTATTGATCAGTTGCCTAGAATAGAAACGCAAACCACCTCCACAGGCCCAAGGGAGCGTAGTGGTCAAACGCCAATTTCCTTTCCTCCCCTTGCCGGGCGCAAGTACTCTGCGAAAGACCTCATTACACTTTCTGTCGGCGGTGAAGTCGTGACGAGGTCGATCGGCCAATGGATCGAGGTAGACCCGTGGTACTTGCACGCGCCCGAGATGCCCATAAATTCCAGTTGGATCGGCTGACTCCTATAGGGTCTTGGGTCGATCGCCGGTCAGAATGAAGAATACCGGAAGAAGAGAGATGGCTTTGAGTATCCGATCAAGCTAGGCACAAGTGAGGTTTTAAAGCCAGCTAAGAGTCATTTCCTCGATGATCCATTGAAATTCTATAAATGGTACTGTGCCCATCCGGATGATCTGATCCTTTCTCTGAAGGACAAGATCGGTCTGTTCCAGACAGTTCATAATAAGGACAAGTCAGCGCTTCTATCGAAGCATATGTCTATGTTGAATCCAAACAAGTAAGACCTTACCTAGGTTACGTTTTCTGCCTACCATTTGTCATCAGCCCAAGCGTGACCAAGAGCGTCTAGGTCATGTAAGCCCAGGTTGTTAATGACCGCTGATCTCGACAATGGCGACCCCTTCCTTGTTTGCTGCGTCCCATGAGAAGGACCCGTTCAAAGCGTGCGGCTTCTCAGGGTCGTACTTCAACCGAAGCATTCCGCTCGTTTCCCTCGAAATATTGACCTTGAAGCTTGCGACGACCTGGTCATTCTTCAGCTGGAAGGGTTCAAGGACGAACTTGTTGAACCCGTTTGGCGGTTTGCCATCGTAGAGCACCTGTTCGCCCGTGCCTTTGAATCCGTTTTCCTGCGGAGTCACGTGCACGTCGAACACCCAAGTATGCCCAACCCATTTGGTAGGCTCACTCGTTTCCGGGGTCAATTCGATCCTCCATTTTCCGCTCAGGTCAGCGATTTCCTCATCCGGCTTCACCTTCTCCCACAGCGCCAAGCTCCCGCCCAAGAGCGAGACCACCGTGGCGGTGATACCGAGCTTCTTTGCAATGGACGACTTGCTTACTTCCATGGGGGCGCTTTGTTGTTCCGAATATCGGGACATTTACAACGCCCCGGTTCCGCTTCGCGATCATCAACGCAACCCCATGCACCTCCTCTCCAAATCCACCTACCTACGGGGCAAGCAAGCGCCCACGAGGCACAGGCCCCGCCCGGGCCGCGGCCCCCCGTCAGGTGCAGGCACACAGGCCATCTTCGACAGCGGCACCGGGGGGCTACTGGCGCAGCAGCGCTTTCCCGGTGGGGTGGACTGTACGCCCGAACACCACTACGATTATGCACCGGCCTTGGCGGCCACGCAAGCGGCCCTGGCGGCCGGTGCGCCGGTGATCTACGAAGCGGCCTTCCAGCACGATGGGGTGCTGGCCGCGCTGGACATCCTGGTGCGCGATGGTGCGGGATGCTTGACCAGTTGGTCTTCGATCCCATACCGGCATGCGATGAATGGGGTTCGTCCAACTAGTTTCATAGTGCTCACCTTCGCATAACTGCAGAAGAGTTAGACTTTATGCCCGCCGCTGTCCCAGAACGTATCAACCTGTTCCGCATGGTACATCATGCGAACATTGCGCATATCCTGGAACATGGCCTATGCAACCGGAGCCACCCGCAATTCGATCCTGCGTATGTGGACATCGGTCACCCGGACATCGTAGGCAAGCGCACTGCACAGCCGGTGGGCATTGAAGGCTATGGCGACCTCGGGGAGTATGTGCCGTTCTACTTCTGCGGGCATACGCCCATGCTGCTCAACATCATCACGGGCAAGTACGGCTTGCCGAAGCGCTCTCAACGCGATCTTGTTTTCATTCACTGCCCCATGCAGCGCATCTTGGATAAGGGCTGCCGGTACTTTTACACCGACGGCAACGCCAAGGTGAATATCTCCAAGACATACACCACGATCGGCGATATGGATCAATTGGATTGGGAGGCGATCGGCTCTTATGATTTCCGGATCGCCGAGCACGGGCCGGACCGGATCCGACGCAAGCATGCCGAATTTCTGGTGCATGGCCATGTACCGGTCGCGTGCATCGCTGCGTTGTTAGTTTTGGACACGGAACGGAAAGCGGAAATGGAGGCCTTGGTCACGGAACGCGACCTGGACATCAAAGTGATCGTGGATCAGCAACGCAAGTGGTTCTTCAGCTGATGATCACCTACACCACAGGAAATCTATTGGAGGCCGATACCGAGGCCTTGGTGAACACCGTGAACACGGTTGGTGTGATGGGCAAGGGCATCGCCCTGCAATTCGCCGAGCGCTTCAAGAGCAACTTGAAGGTATACAAGGAGGCCTGCAAGAGCGGCGCGCTCACCGTGGGCCAGCTGCTTGCCGTTACGGACTCCGACCTGCATGGCGAACGGCTGATCATCAATTTCCCGACGAAGAAGGATTGGAAGCACCGCTCCAGTTACGCGTACATCGAAGATGGATTGAAGGCCTTGGTCGCGCTGATCGAGGAACGCAACATCAAGAGCATTGCGTTGCCGCCGCTGGGTTGCGGCAACGGTGGCCTGCAATGGGCCAAGGTGAAGCCCATGATCGAGGAACACCTCGGTGGTTTGGATGTCCGCGTGGTGGTGTACGAGCCTTCGGCGCAGATCAAGCAAGTGCTCCAAAAGGAAACAAGCCGCGAGGTGAAGCTGACCCCCGGCCGGGCCATGTTGCTGCACGCCTTGTTCAACTTCGAGCGCTTGGGCGAACCGGCAAGCCTCTTCGTGGCCAATAAGCTGGCCTTCTTCTTGAAGCTTTTGGGCGAGAAGCAACTGCAACGCCTGGAGTTCAAAGCGGCCAACTATGGGCCCTATTCGGTGCAAGTGCAACACGTGCTCTATGACCTGAACGGAGCCTACTTGCAAGGCTTGGAGCAACACGATGCCAAGCCCTTCGAGGAGTTGTCCTTGAACTATGAGCGCCGTGCCGAAGTGGAGGCGTACATAGGTCGCACCCTGAACGCGGACCAGCATGCGCGCTTGGAACGGCTTACCGATCTGGTCGCGGGTTTCCGATCCACGTATGCCTTGGAGTTACTGGCCTCGGTGGCCTATATCCTGAACGACGACGCTCAGTTGGATGTCGCCGCGATCCAAGAGCGAATGAAGGCGTGGAGCAAGCGCAAGGAAGCCTTGGCCGATACGGAAAGCGTTCGCGTGGCCTATGAGCATTTGGCGGCCTACGGCAATTCCTTGGCGATCACCTGATCGGCCAACGCGGCCCACGCACCGGTGAAGGAGTGTGCCCGAACACCATCCACCCTGCGTGCTCGTTCCCCTCCGGTTGATGCGCTTGGCCGCATGCGGCAGCGAGGCACACGGGACCGCGCCCAACAGGCCCGTCGGATCGCCTAGCTTTGAAGCACACCGTCCATGGTCGCCCTCCTCACCCTCCTTATGACCACCGCGCTGGTATTCGCGTGGGTGCTGTGGCGCAGGCTAGCGGTGCTGCGCGCGGAGCGGGATGAGCTCCGTGCCATGCTGGCCAGCCAGCAGCCTGCCCCGATGCCGGAAGCGCACGATGCCGACACGGCGTGGTGCGCAACGCCATTCCTGTCCGCTGCGTTGGAGGAACGTGCCCGGACGGAGTATCCGCGTCCGTCGCCCATGCTCGAGCTGCTGCAACGGGAGTTGCGGTCCGACTGACCCCACTCCTTCCGCACCACGGAGTGCCCTTCGGCCGCGCATGCGGACCTTTGTGCCCCCCATGCACCTCCTCTCCAAATCCACCTACCTACGGGGCAAGCAATGCCCCAAGGCACTGTGGTTGTACAAGCACCGGCCGGAGCTGCGGCCACCCGTCAGTGCAGGCACACAGGCCATCTTCGACAGCGGCACCGAGGTGGGGCTACTGGCGCAGCAGCGCTTTCCCGGCGGGGTGGACTGCACGCCCGAACACCACTACGATTATGCACCGGCCTTGGCGGCCACGCAAGCGGCCATGGCGGCGGGTGCGCCGGTGATCTACGAAGCGGCCTTCCAGCACGATGGGGTGCTGGCCGCGCTGGACATCCTGGTGCGCGATGGCGATGGCTGGATCGCCGTGGAGGTGAAGAGCAGCACGCGGGTGAAGGAGCAATTCGTGGAAGATGCCGCCTTGCAATACCACGTGATCACGGCCAGCGGCGTGGCCCTGAACGCCATGCACGTCATGGTGATCGACACCAGCTACCTGCGGCAGGGCGCGGTGGATGTGCAGCGCCTGTTCAAGCTGGAGGATGTAACCGGACAAGTGCGCGCAATGCAGCCGGAGGTGCAGGCCCGTATCGCCGAACTGAAGGCCGTGGTGCAGGCCGAAGCGGAGCCGGTGGTGGGCATCGGCGCGCACTGCGACACGCCCTATGCCTGCGACTTCAAAGGCCACTGCTGGGCGCACATCCCGGCGAAGGGCTCGGTGCTGGAGCTCACCAACGCCCGCGAGAAACAGTGGGAGCTCTACGCACGCGGCATCGTACTGATGAAGGACATCCCGGCCGAGGAACCGCTGTACACCAGCCAAAGCCGTCAAGTGGACGGCTGGCGCTACGACCGCAGCATCGTGGAGGGCGAACGCATCCGTGCCTGGTTGGGCGAACTGCGCTACCCCTTGCACCACTTCGACTTCGAAACGGTGATGCCCGCCGTGCCGCTCTTCGATGGCACGCGCCCCTACCAACAGCTGCCCTTCCAATACAGCCTGCACGTGCAAACCACACCGGGCGCCGAACCCACGCATCGCGAATTCCTCGGCGATGCCAGCGGCGATCCGCGCGAAGCACTCGTACAGCAACTGCTGCAGGACATCGGTCCGGAGGGCGACCTCCTCGCCTACAACGCATCCTTCGAACGGGCCTGCCTACGGGGCTTGGCGCGCGACCTGCCGCAGCACGCCCCGGCGCTCT
This sequence comes from Flavobacteriales bacterium, assembly GCA_016710015.1. Classification (GTDB taxonomy): domain Bacteria; phylum Bacteroidota; class Bacteroidia; order Flavobacteriales_F; family PHOS-HE28; genus PHOS-HE28. The sequence continues at coordinate 503,205 of JADJLR010000008.1, read as the reverse complement.
TGGCCTTGGCCGAACGGGTCAAGGACCTGGAGACACCCTTCAAGAAAGGCTGGTACTACGTGCCGGCCATGAACGGCCAAAGCTCCATCAAGGCCGTGCTGCCCGCGCTGGTGCCGGCCCTCAGCTACGCCGACCTGGAAGTACAGGAAGGCATGATGGCCAGCCTGCGCTTCGCGCAACTGCTGCGCGGTGAATACACCGGCGACATGGAACAGTTGCGCCGCGATCTGCTCGCCTATTGCAAGATGGACACGCTGGCGATGGTGAAGGTGCTGGGGGTGCTGGAAGGAGTGTGAGGCGAAGGGTCGCCAGGCGTGCCCACCATCCGGAAGGGTTGGTGGTCGCTGAAGGAGTAGCACATGTAGGCCCTGGGATCGGTGCTGCTCGCTTGCGGTGGGTCGGGCGGTGATCGGACCATATTTCATCCGGTGTGTCCGGGCAGTGCAACGATGCACCTACCTTTCATCCGATAAGCCGACACCCACATTCCTGGCGCACGGCTTCACCGCTCTCCACAAACATCTTATCTGCCCCCGATGTCACGTAGCTCTTCTGCGCTATGCGCACTTGTATTGCCCTTGTTCAGCCTTGCGCAAGGCACCTTCCAACAGACCTACGACTGGGACTACCAAGGCACCTTGTTGGGCGGCACGCCCAAGGCCCTGCTGAAGGTGAGCGATGGATACCTCGTGGGCGGCAACGCCTTCGGTTCCTTGTTCGGGGCGGGCTTGATGCATACGGACGAGGCAGGCGTGCCCACGTGGAACAGGTCCTACGACATCACGGGCGATGGCTTCGGGGAAGGCAGCATCAGCACCATGCTGGCGCTGCCCGATGGCGGCTTCATCGTGGCGGGCGCTGCACCGGCGCTGTTCTATGCCCGGGTGGATGCCGCGGGGACCATGCTCTGGGCGAAGCGGATCGCGGGGAACTTCAACATCGCCACCGACCTGCTGCTGCTTGCCGATGGCAACATCCTCTTTACCGGCAAGCGCCAAGGCAACGCCTACGATGCGTTCGTGATCAAGGCCGACCTGGACGGCACCGTGATCTGGTCGCAGTTCTACGGCACCGAAACGGAGAACAGCGAGTTCTTCACCAGCGTGGTGGAAACGCCGGACAACGGGTTCCTCTGCCTCGGCTACCGCAACCACCTGACGCAATACATGGACCTGCTGTTGACGAAACTGGATGCCAACGGCGCGGTGGAATGGAGCACCCGTTACGGGTCCAGCGAGATCTTCACCCTGCTGTACAGCGATGACATCCGCGCCACGGCCGATGGGAACTACGTGCTCACGGGCACCTCCTACGTCGCGCTCAGCGCGCTGAACCCGGACAACGTGGTGGAACCGATCGTGATGAAGGTGGACCCCATGGGCGTGCTGCTCTGGAGCAACAAGCTGAGCGCGCTACCGGCGCTCGGCGGCCAAGGCATCACCAACGACCATGTGCGCAACCGGATCATGCCCGACGGAACGATGATGCTGCTGTTGACCAGCGTGGACCAACCTTCCACCGGCTTGCAATTGGTGCATGCCGATGCCTCGGGCATTCCCCTGAACGCGATCAACCTGCGCAACAACACCGTGCCTTCGTATGTGACCGCGATGGCCTTGCTCCCCGATAATTCGGTGGCGCTTGCCGGGTACAACAACCCCGGCACCTATGTGTCCTCGACCTTCTTGACGCACACGGACGAGACGGGCCATACCGCCTGCAACGATACCGCGAGCACCTCCGTTGCCGTGGCCTTCGAACCGCCCACCAATGCGGGCGGCGTAGTGGCCAGCGCATGCACCTTCACCTACACCGACATCACTCCGGCCACCCCCGCGGTGGTGGTGGTGGTGCACCACGCATGCTCCGGCACGGGCATCCATGACCTGGCGGCGCAGCAGCCCACGCTCACCCTCTACCCGAACCCGGCCAGCACCAACGTGCAGGTCCGCTTGGAGGGCCTCCCGACCAGTGGTTCCACCGTGGTGCTGTTCGACGCCACCGGTGCCGTGGTGCGCACCATGGCTATGGGCGACAGCATGGCGTACCTCGATGTGCAGGACCTCAGCCCCGGCATCCACCTGGTCCGTTGGATGGGCAAGGACGGGCGCATGGCGCAAGCGAAGCTGCTCGTGCTCGGTGCCCGTTGACCACCGGCGATGCCGACACCCGTGCGGGTCCGGGACATCGGGCCCACGGTGGGTGCACGCACCTGCCTCCGCCATCTAGCGCGCGACCTGCAGCAGCACTACGGGGTCTTGGCCGCGCTGGACATCCTGGTGCGCGATGGCGCGGGCTGGATCGCCGTGGAGGTGAAGAGCAGCACGCGGGTGAAGGAGCAAGTCGTGGACCCCGCCCGAACACCCTTTAGAACTCCTTCATCACCGGCTGCACGTGCAACAGCATTCCGTCCGGTGCCGTGATGCGGGCCAGGTAGAGCCCCGCTGGCAACGCACCGATAGCCATGTTGTGCACATCGGTCTCCAGTGCCAATGCACCATTGGAGGCATACAGCCGCAACGTGGCGCGGTTCGGCATGTCCGTCATGAACAGTTGGTCCGTAGCGGGGTTCGGATACAGGCGGTCGCGATCGGGTGCGGCTTGCTCGGCGATGCCCACGGAGGGCTGGTATAGCGCATACAGCTCCTCGCCAAAAGCATAATCGTAGGTGGCCTGGTAGAAGACCAGATCGCCACAACTGGCCATGGACATGGAAAGCATAAGCGGGTCGTTCACCGAACTGCCGGGCTGGAGCACCGGTGCGCTGCCAGCGCTGGTTCCGTCGCTCTTCCACAGCTGCTTATAGCTCTGGAGGTAGGCCAAGAAATAAAGGTTGCCATGGTGTGCGGTCATGTAGTATGGGCTGTTGAATGATGGCGTGGGATCGGGAAGCACCTGGGTGCCCGCCTCGGTTCCATCGCTGTGCCACAGCTTGGCTTGCGAACCACCGTATGCTTGGAACCAGACTTCGCCATTGAAACTCTCCAGATACTGGGGAGATGAACCGTTCGCTCCCGTCAGGATATCCTTTACCATGTATGTGCCGACGGAGGTACCATCGGTGGCCCAGAGTTCGCTATTGACCCCAAGGTCCGTACCCTGGAAGAAGAGCAGGCCGTTCGCCACGGCGAAGGATCTCGGCGAGCCGGAGCCCGTGCCCGGTTTGATGTCCATCACCAACACAGTGCCGGCCTCGGTGCCATCGCTCACCCACAGCTCTTCGCCCAACTCGGGTGCAATGGCGGAGAAATAGAGCAGGCCATTGTACAGGATGAACTTCGTGGGACGGCCGCTGCCCGCACCGGGGTAAATGTCCTTCAGCATCACAGTACCCGCAAGTGTGCCGTCCGTTACCCACAACTCGATCCCGTTGGCCACACTTGTTCCTTGGAACACGAGCAGGTCATTCAACACGGCCATCTGCGCGACCCCGAAATAATCGTTGACAGGCTCTATGTCCAGTTCCAACCAGGTGCCGGCCTCGGTGCCATCGGTACTCCACAGTTGTTGGCCATCCACACCATTGTCCGCGGCGAAGAACGCCCGGCCTTGCCAACTCACGAAACCCGAAGGTGCGCTACTGCCCGTGCTGGGGTTGATGTCCTTCAGCAGGACGGTACCTGCGGTGGTTCCATCGCTCACCCATGGTTCAGCGCCGTGCGTTCCATCGTCCGCGCTGAAGTACACCAGACCATTCACACAAGTGATGCCGCGGATGCTTGACCCCCCACTGGGGTTGATGTCGCGGAGCAGTGTGGGCAACTGCGCCGTGGCGGGAATAAGAGCAACGATCAGGACGGAGGTCAGAAAGTAGCGTTGGCTCATGGGCGTGATGTTCGGTCGGTATGGGTGCAAGGCGAAGTAGCGCAGGAGGCCAAGATAGAACGGTTGATAATGGGCATACTATGCCCTCCTTGGTGCAAGGTAGATGATCAGCAATGCCTTCATATAAGGGTACCTCGAAGAACCTCGAACGGATGGCACAAGCGCTTATCGTTCTGGGCAGACAAGGCGCGACGAAAGGAAGTTACCCGCAGGTAACTGACCGAGGAGAAGCAACTGCTTCATCCCGCGCTATGCGGGAGCCGGATGACCAAACGAGAAGTGCCGCAGGGGTGGCCGAAAGGCCGATGCCGCCGGAGTGAGGTACTTCGAGGTACCCATAAGCATAGGCTCCTGCGAACAGGTGCAGGGTCTCCCGACGCAGGAGGGGACCCTGCGCTTTCCGGTAAGCGTGCCCCGCCATTCGGCGAGCCGAAAGCCGCATGAAATTTCACGGGAGGGGTAGGACGGATGGGAGATATTCCTATTTTGTGTCGTGTTACGACGGACCAACGAATAACGTGATCCCAGATGGACCAACACGCTACGCACCAACGCTTAACGGGTAGCAACAGTGCGCGGCGCTTGTCCGCGCTAAGTGCCTTGTTCCTCACGCTCGGCCTCTTCGCCGCGCAAATACCGGTTCCGCTGGCGCGTTCCGCTGCGGAACACTTCATGGCCGGTCCGCAGCTGGGCCGACTCGATGTGTCGCTGACCTTGGCCCACACCGCCACGGTGACCACCGCGCAAGGGGAGTTGGCCACCTACCACGTGTTCAATGCAACGGACGGGGGCTATGTGATCGTTGCCGGGGATGATCTGGTGCAGCCTGTTCTGGCGTATGCGCCCGAAAGCAACTTCGATCCTGCGGACCTGCCGACCAATGTGGCCAAATGGCTCGAGGGCTATAGTAGCGGGATCCAACTGGCGCTGGCGGCCAACACGCCCCAAGCCGATGCCGTGCGCAGGCAATGGGAAGAACTGTTGGGCGGTGCCTTGTCCACATCGGGCATGCCGCGCGCCGTGGCCCCTTTGATGCAGACCACGTGGAACCAAGCCCCGCACTACAATGCGCAATGCCCCGGCGGATCGGTGACCGGTTGCGTGGCCACGGCGATGGCCCAGATCATGAAGTTCTGGAACCACCCGGCCACGGGCTCGGGCTTCCACCAGTTCAACCACCCGCAATACGGCACACTAGCGGCGAATTTCGGTGGCACCACCTATGCGTGGGGCTCCATGCCGAACAACGTGAGCAGCGCGAACAGCGCGGTGGCCACCCTGATGTACCACTGTGGGGTGGGGGTGGATATGCAATACAGTCCCGAGGTGAGTGGGGCATGGGTGATCCAATCCCATAGCCCGTCCACCGATCACAATGCGGAGTACGCCTTGCGCACGTACTTCGGCTATCGGTCCACGCTCTCCGGCGTGGCCCGGGAGAATTATGCGCAGGCCCAATGGATCGATTTGTTACGCACCGAGCTGGATGCGGGGCGGCCTATTCTTTATGATGGATTCGGCGATGGCGGGGGGCACGCTTTCGTGTGCGATGGATACGACGACAACAACTTCTTCCACTTCAACTGGGGCTGGGGCGGTGCTCATAATGGCTACTTCACCGTGAACGCCCTGAACCCACCGGGAACAGGGATCGGGGGCGGATCCGGCGGGTACAACGCCGGCCAAGAGGTCATCATCGGCATCCAGCCTCCGGCTACATCGGTCACTTACGGCATGGCCTTGTACGACTACGTATCGCCCTCTGCATCCACGCTGGGGTATGGGCAGGCCTTCGACGTGTATACCAACATCGTGAACAACGGCACGGGGACCTTCAACGGCGACTACTGCGCAGCGGTGTTCGATGCCGCCGGCAACTTCGTGGACTACGTCGAGGTCCTCAGCGGCTTCACCCTGCAGTCGAATTATATGTACACGGATGGGCTTACGTTCTCCAGCACCGGCATGTACGGTATGCTGCCCGGCACCTATTCCGTTGGGATCTATTACCGGCCAACAGGTGGGAACTGGGTGCAAGTGGCCAACAGTGGCTCTTATACCAACTACGCGCAGATCACGGTGGTCAACTACAACACGATCGCCTTGAATTCCAGCATGACGGTAACGCCGAGCGGGGATCTGACGCAGGGTGGGTCGGTCTCCGTCAACCTCAACATCGTGAACGACGGCGGCTCGACCTTCGTGGGTGAGTATGATGTGAGCTTGTACAACCTGGATGGCAGCTTCGCACAGACCATCGGAACCTATACCGAATCCAATGGACTTCCGTCCGGCTACACCTACCTCGCGCCCTACCTCACCTTTGGTCTGGCCACGGTAACGGTGCCACCGGGCACGTACTTGGTGGCCGCCTTGCACGATCCCGGGAGCGGCTGGGAGCTCACCGGCACCGGCAGCTTCAGTAACCCGATCACGGTCACCGTGGTGGCACCCGCCACCCAACCGGACAGTTACGAGGTGAACAACTCCGTGGCGCAGGCCTACGCCTTGCCCGTGAATTTTTCGGGGAATACCGCAAGTGTGAGCACCCAGGGCTCCAATCTGCATGTGACCAATGACCTGGACCACTACAAGCTGGTGTTAGCGGGCGGCTACGACTATACCGTGAACGCGCGCTTGCACGACTCGTATAACAGTGGCAATGGGAACACCTACACGGCTGATGGCCTGTTCACGTGGTCCACGGACGGCAACACGTGGTCCAGCACGTTCGACGATGTCATGGCCGATGCGATCACGGTGCAGAATGGTGGTACAGTGCACTTCCGTGTAGCGCCGTATTTCGCCGGCGAAGTGGGCACCTACCTCTTGCAACTGAACCTGACCCGAACGGCACTGGTCGGCGTGGAAGAACAGCACGGCGCAAGCGCTTTGGCCATCTACCCCAATCCGACATCCGACCGTTTCCGGGTGGAACGTGGTGTGGGTTCAGGTCGATTGAATGGTTTGGTCCTGCTGGATATGCAGGGCGCAAGCGTGAAGGAGCTGACGGTGGCAGGGTCGGCGGAGTTCATCGATGTGGACGTGTCGGACCTCGCGGTCGGTACCTACGTACTGCAAGCCACAATGGACCAAGGGATCCGGAACCAACGTCTGATCATAGCGCGATGAACAAAGCAATTGGATTGGTCCTATCAGCAGCGATCGCTTCCTGCTGTTCGCATAAAGAAGCGCAGGTGCCCGCAGAGGAAGCTCCGAACAGAGCAGGGCCGGCAACCGTCGAGGCCGCTGGCCCGCCCGCCATCGTATACCGCACCCGGGTGGATGTGGGCGACGCGGTGCCGATCACCCTATCGGCGGATGGAAAGGAGGTGGTGAACTACCCGCACCCGAAAGATCTTGTGCAGAACGGGGCGTTGAGCGTTCCCACCGTGCTTGGCAATGGCTACCTGTTGGACAACCGGGGAGTCGGCCTGAACACCGTGTTCTTGAAATGGTCCTACGCCGAATACGCATCCCTGGAACAAGCACCGACACTTGCGGAGTTGGTTGATGGTATTGCGTTCCGCGATCCATTCGAAGAGATGTACGACTGCGGGCTACGCCTGAAGTATGCGGATCCGGCGAAGGAGTTGGCCGCGATCGTGGCTTCGGGTGCGTTTCCCACGCGCTGCAAGCGCTTGAAGTGAGTTCGTGACCCAAATGCTTTGCAGGATAGTGGCACCCTATCACCCCTCTCTGACCCAGCGTCACCTTGTCCGTTCCGCGTTCGTGTAAAAGCGTACGTGCTACGAAACGATCCTCTTTACTAACCCCGCCATGGAAACGATACTCCACACCGAGGTCTTCGACCATTTCGACAAGACCTATTTGTTGGACCGGATCAAAGGTTCCGGAAGCGGACCTGCGGTTCGGATAACAGAGACGGTCCACAACGGAAGTCGCAGAGGGAAGTATGTGCTTGAGGTCGATGCCTCAGTGCTGGAACGCATTCGAGCGTTCTTGGAGAAGCCCATACCCCCGGCTCCGGTGTCCAGTCCGGCCGCGATCAAGAAGCAACGGTGGTTCAATGGCGAGCAGCAGGATGCGATCACGCGGAACTACTTGAAAGGGGTGACGAGTGATGCGCTTGCTCTTCAGTACGGATGCAAGGCAGCGGAGATCGAGGCCGTGCTGCGTGCGAATGGCATCGAGGTGGTGGACCAGACGCCACCCAAGCCCAAGTGGTACCGGTCCAAACGCAACTACGACAGAAAGCGCTGACCAGGCCATTCGCGAATACTGCGCCATGGCCACCTTGGCGAACGTGCTTGAGTGTACGTAGAACGTGAACGCCCCACCGCGCGAAGCGCCCTGCCTACCTTGCTGAACCCCATGCTCCGCAAGTCCCTCAACATCCTGATCATCGTGCTGGCCGTGGCGATCGTGTTGCCGATCCCGCTGGCCTACGCGGTGGACTTCACGTACCACTGGCTGCTGCTGATCACCATACCCATCGGCGTGCCCCTCCTGCTTGGGGCGATCGTTTGGCGGGTACTGTTGGGATCCGCGCCCAAGGTCGCACCGGTCAATTAGGTGATTGTTCGCGCCTCAATGCACCAGCACCCTGCGCTCCACGGTGTTCCCGTTCATCGTCACGCGAACAACATAGGCGCCCGGTGCAGGTAGTTGCAGTGTATGCGCGTTGCTGCCCGGTCGGCTGCGGTGGACCGTTCGCCCCAACGCGTCGTGTACCACCAGTTCATCCAGTGTCCCGGTGGCGCTCACCGTGATGGGCCCCGCGCTGGGGTTGGGATAGATGCGCAGCATATCGTGCGGTCCGGTCGTGTAGGAGAGCCCCGTGGATGGATCCACCAAACGCAGCACATAGCTGTTGGCGGTGTTCGGCGGCGCCGTCAGGTTGAAGCTGTTGGGGCCGGGGTCAAGGTCGGCGGTGCCGAAGAAGAAGCCCGTGGCATGCACCGTTCCATTGGGCAGTACGGCGATCGCGCTGCCGCCGAGTTGTCCGGCGCCACCGAGCCGAGCCGCCCAGTCGACCGTTCCGTCCGAATGCAACTTCGAAATGAAGGCATCGGCGATGCCCTCCGCCGTTAGGATCAGTTCTGCGGCGCCCGGGTCGAAGTCCACCGGACCATTGAAGAAACCGGTGCTGTACACACCGCCGTCGGCATCCACGGCGATGCCCAGTCCGTCGCCCGCATTGGGCCCACCCAACTGTCCCGCCCATTGGAAATTGCCCGCGCCGTTGAGCTGCGCTACGAAGATGCTCCGATCGAAGTCCGAGGCACTGACCAGCTCGACCGTTGCAGGTCCGGGATCGAAGTCGGCGACACCCGTGAAGGAACCGGTGAAGCACACCTGACCGGAGGGTCCCGCCGCGATGGCGTATCCGATGTCGCGTGCCTCACCACCCATGCCACCGGCCCACACCAGGCTCCCTTCGGCGCTCAGTCGGCAGACGAAGGCATCGCTCTCGCCCAGCCCTCCGGCCGCATTGAGGACCTGGGTTTCCGGACCGGGGTCGAAGTCCGCCGCGCCGCGGAAGTAGCCGGTGAGCAGCACATCACCCCCTTGTGCCAGCGTGATGGCCAGCGCGGCATCATCGCCCGGACCGCCCATTTGCTTCACCCAGACGAAGTTCCCGAAGGCGTCCAGTTTGCTCACGTAGATGTCCGGTCCGGCGCCAGTGAGGGTCGCCTCGGCGGTCCCGGGATCGAAGTCGGCGGTACCGGAGAAATTACCTGTGGTGTACACCTCTTGTGCGCTGTTCACCGCAATGCCGAAGCCGCGTTCGCTGCCCGTGCCGCCCATGCGTTTGGCCCAGATGAAATTGCCCGACGGGTCCAGCTTGCACACGAAAACGTCGTTCTGCCCACCGGCATTGCTGGTGATCGGGAACGTGTTCGGTCCGGGGTCGAAGTCCGCAGTGCCTTGGAAATCGCCCGCGATGTGGATGTTGCCGGCCTGGTCCAGCGCGATCGCCCGCGCATAATCGTAGCCGTTGCCTCCCAGTTGCTTTACCCACACGAACTGGCCGAGTGCATCCAATTTGCTGACGAAAATGTCCGTGTTGCCGCCCACCCCCACGGTCAGGTTGGTGGTGGCCGTACCGGGGTCGAAGTCGGCCGTGCCCGAGAACCAGCCGGTGGTGTACGTGTTCCCATCGGCGTCCAGCGCGATGGCTTGCGTGTACACCGAACCGGGGCTGCCCAACTGCCCGGCCCATTGCAGGCTCTGTGCACCAAGTTGGTGGCCATGGAATAGCAGGAGACAAGTGATCAGGGAGGCGGCGATGTTTTTCATGGGGTCCATTGGGCAAAGGTGGTGGTCACGAAACTATGCACCCGGGTGGTGAAGCGTCCGTTCCAAGCGGTATTGCGCTGGAAGATCCGCGCGAGGTCCAAGAGCGAGTGCTTCATTCCACGTCCCAGTGAACACAGGTTGCGCAGCGATCCGCAGGGCCAACAAGCGCGTCAGGGCCGGATGGAGGCGATCATGGAATGAGGAGCACGTTCTCGCGACGCGTGCAATAGAAGGGACAAGGGCGGGGGGTGAGGAGGGGAATGTGGAATCGCAGAACCGCAGAATGTAGAAGCGCAGAATGTAGAATGTAGAATGCAGAATGTAGAAAGAAGAATGTGGAACGCGGAATGTGGAACCGCAGGACCGCAGGACCACCGCAGAACCCAGACCGCGCAGAGCCGCAGAACCGCGGCAGAACCTCCAGACCCCCAGACCCCAAGGCCCCCCCCCCCCCCCCCCCCCCCCCCCCCCCCGCCCCCGCCAACCCCCCCCCCCCCCCCTTCAACCTAGATCTCGCCCAGAACCTGTTCCGATAAGAACATGGAGCATCCAACAGCTCGCTTGATCATGGTCATGGGCTTGCCGGGATCGGGTAAGACCTACTTCGCCAAAGCCTTGGCCGTGATCGGTCCTTCGCACACGCCACCGTCACCGCGATGGGGCCGGGCCGCTCACGGCTGTACCTGCGAGAATTCCAGCTGGCAGGAATAGATGTAGTCCTGCATGGCCGGATATTTCACGCCGGACATGGGCAGTACGCCTTCACTGCTGAAGCGTAATTTGCCGTTGGACTTGGAGATGTGCACCTTGCCACCGGTGGAACGGTAGAAGTAGTTCCCATTGGTGCCGCTGTTCTGGTCCACCACATCCAGCTGCACACGGAGCGAGTCGTTGCCCGCATCGGAATTGATCGTGATCGGGTAGGCGATGGAGCCGCCCTCGGGCACCAACGCGCGAATATCCAGGTTGGGGTTGTCGAAGAACACCCGGAGCTGGCAGTAGCCGTACCCAGCATCGGGGAAGGGCTTGTTCAGGCCCATGTTGTTGCCGGCGACGTTCACGCTCACGATCTCGGCACTGCCACCGTTGTTCACCGAATTGATCCGCCAGAAGCTGGTGGTGGGGATCGTAAAGCCACCGCTCGGTGCGGACGGTGCGGCAGGGGTGTCAGGCGCGGTGTCCTCCTTCGCACAGGAGAACAAGGTGATGGCCAGGAGCAGGAGTATCATATGCTTCATAATACATGCGGGATTGATGTCGGGTTCTTGGTCCGAGGTGCAATATTGGCAGATCGTCGGAAATGGCGCAATCACATTTTCATGTGATTACAAATGCGACCTTTCCGGAACATCTGGTACCGACCATGAGCGTTGCGGATCGTTCCGTTCTCCGCCGGATCTCGTTCCTTTAATACCATGGAGCATCCAACCGCCCGTTTGATCATGGTCATGGGCCTACCGGGCTCGGGCAAGACCTATTTCGCCAAAGCCTTGGCCGCGCATACAGGGGCCACGCACTACAACAGCGACCGCATCCGCAAAGAGGCCACGCAGGCGGTGCGCTACACCGAGGCGGACAAGGCGCGGGTGTATGAGGACCTGTTCGCACGCGTCACGGAAGCGTTGGCGCAAGGGGGGACAGTGATCGTGGATGCCACCTTCTCCAAGGCCGCGTATCGCCAGGCGTACGTGCAATGGACCGCTGCGCACAAGGTGCCGGTGCATCTGCTTTACATGGAAGCGGCCGAGGCCGTCATTGCCGAACGCGTGGGGAAGAAGCGGCCGGATAGCGATGCCGACTTCGCCGTGTACCAGAAGATCAAAGCCGACTACGAACCCATTGCGGAGAACTACCAAGTGTTGCGCTCCGATGAAGGGAGCACCGCCGAGCGGATCGCGCAGGCCTTGGCGTACATGCACCAACACTCGCCCCGATGACCCGCGAACAGATCCACGCGCTGATGCATACTACCCGAGGAGGCTCTCTCGCAGAGGACCCTGCGCTTTTCCTCCTGTCCGCAGGGTCCCCGCCAAAAGCGCGGGAGACCCTTCGGAGGTGTGACATCGCACGAACACCGCCGCCCCGATGACACGCGAGCAGATCCACGCGCTGATGGCCACGGGGGAATTCCCGGAAGGCAACGTTCCGGAGAAGCTGGTGGAGACGCACATCTCCTGGGTGCTGCTGTGCAACGCGAAGGTGTACAAGATCAAGAAGGCCGTGAAGTTGAGCTTTCTGGATTTCTCGACCCTCGAAAAGCGGAAGCACTTCGTGGAACAGGAGCTGCACCTGAACCAACGCCTGGCACCGGCCGTGTACCTGCGCGCCTTGTCGGTGGTGCTGCACGACGGGCGGTACTGCATCGGTGGTACGGAAGGCGAATTGGTGGACCATGCGCTGGAGATGAAGCGGCTGGACAACAGCTTGGAGATGGACGTGCTGCTGGCCCAAGGCAAGGTGGACCGCACGGACATCGATCGGGTCCTGCAGGTCCTGATCCCCTTCCATCGGAACGCGGAGATCATTCGGGGGCACATCAGCGCCGCAGCGATCCTGTCCGATTTCGCGGACGTGGCGCAGATCCGGGACTTCTGTACCGCTTCCTTGGGTGCCGCGCAGGGTGCGGACCTGATCGCGAGCATCGCTTGGGTGAAAGCCTTCCTCACGGAACAAGCCCCGCTGATCGAGCAACGCGACCGCGAAGGCTTCACCCGCGATGTACACGGCGATCTGCATGCGGGCAACATCTTCCTCACCGACCCGCCGACCCTCTTCGACTGCATCGAGTTCAGTCCGCACTTCCGGCGGATCGACCTGCTGAACGAGCTGGCCTTCTTTACCATGGAACTGGAGTTCGCAGGCCACCCGGAACTCAGTGCCCACCTGATGGAGCGGTACAACAGCGCCTTCCCGGTGATGCGGAACGCCGCCGAGCGCAAGCTCTATCTGTTCTACAAGCTCTACCGCGCCAACGTGCGCATGAAGGTGAATGCGATCCGCGTGCAGCAGACCAAGGAAGCCGGCGAACGCGGCAAGCGGATGGAGTTGTTCACGCGGTATTTCGAATTGTATAGGGGGTATTGGAAGGTGCTGGCGGGGTAGGCTGTGCAGGGGCTTCCGCCGTATGGTAGAAACCCCGGGAAGGTTTGAAGACCTCGTGGCCTACCTCTGAACCTAATAGCATGAACACATGAAGACCACACGGGGCCCCCCCCCCCCCCCGGCCCCCGGGGGGGGGGGGGCGGGGGGGGCGGGCCCCCGGGCCCGGGGGGGCCCCCCGCCCGGCCCCCCCCCGGGGGGCCGGGCGGGGGCGGCGGGGGGGGGGGGGGGGGGGGGGGCCCCCCCCCCCCCCCCCCCCCCGGCCCGCCCGGGGGGGGCCGGGGGGGGGGGGGGGGGGGGGGGGGGGGGGGGGGGGGCGGCCCCCCCGGGGTAAAAGGAAACCCCCCCCCCCCCCGGGGCCGGGGGCGGCGGCCGGGCCCCCGGGCCCCGGGCCCGGGGGGGGGCAAAGGGGGGGGGGCCCCCCCCCCCCCGGTCCCCCTCCCCCCCCCAAAGTGGGGGGGGGGCCCCCCCTTGTGCACCCCCCCCCAAAAAACAATGGGGCCGGGCGCTTTTTTTCTTGGTCCCCCAAGGAGGGGGCCCCCCCCGGTTGCCCATTACGGCAGGGCACTCTTCATACGACCCTGTCGCAATGCGTGCCGGCGCATCCCGCGTTGTCAGCCTTCATCGCTCGTGCAAAGGATATCCTCGATCGGTAGGCGTAGCGAGCGCACTTCTGTCGCACCGGCAAGGGTCAGCTTCATCATGAATGCGGGCTGTTGTTCCTGCGCATTGAACAGGGAACGCAGCTCTTGGAGCAGTTCGCGGCACTTGCGCGTTTCTGCATCACCCAGCACACTTGGTGGTGGCAGCTCGGCAAGGTGTCCTAGAAAGATGGCGGCCGATACCGGGTGGACCGATACGCCCATCGCCGTCGCCTGCAACCAGACCCGTTGTGCAGCGCGTCCGGCCATCAGGCGTCCCGGCAGGTCCAGTTTTGGCACGGTCACCAGCACCACTGCGGCCGCTGTCCGCACGGCATCGGCGGTCGGGCGCTCCAAGGCACGGCTACCGCTCCAACGCATCAGGTCCATGACCCACGGTTTGGCCGCAAGCCGCAGGGCCCACTGACCAACGAGCGGTAATCCAAGGGTCCGCACATCCAGACCGTCCCGGGTCCGGGATGCTTCCGATGCCGTCCAACGCACCTCGCGCTCGAAGAACTCGGCATGGCCCTGCCGGTCAAAGAACCGTATCTGTTCCACGGCCCCGCTGATGCTGCCCAACCGAGTCAGCACATCGCGGTCCTGGACCACCAGCAGTCGCGTATCCTTGGTAGTTGCCAAGGCTTTCTGCAATGCGGCGATCGTTCCTGAAGGCAGCTCCGTGCCCAGAGCGGGATTCCGGTTGGTATGTCGGGTAGCGAGCTGATCCGACCACTGGCAGGACTCTGGGCGAGGCGTTCCCTCGACACGTTCGAACCAAGCGATCGGACCCGGACCGACATCCGCAGCCAGATGAACTTCGAGTTGCGCTCCCGAGGCACCGGCCCGCTGCAACACGTTCTCAATGAACATCCCGAGCGCAATGTGCGGGATCATGCGTTCGGGGTCGAGGACGGAGTAGGACCGTTCAGCCTCGTGGTACAAGAACAGGCGGCCACCATGCAACAGCAATTTCCAGGGTTGGTCATTGCCTGCCGAGGGTGCCAGAGCGCCTGCCGACGCAAGGTCCTTGGCCAGCTCGGCATCGATGGTCTGGTGTGGCATCGCAAGTCCGAGCTGCGATGCATGCAGGATCATATCCTTCAGTACGAGAGGTGCGGGCCGGTCCATGTCCATGGTTGATCAGCAATATTCGCTAAACAAGGCCATGACGAACATGACGAATGTTCTCCGGTCCGGTTCGATGCCCGAAAGCGACCGGGACAAGGTACGGTTCAAGGTGCCGGTTGGTCGATCCGCAGCATTCATCCGGGTGGATGACGAAAACTCCGCGATCGCATGGAAGAACTCCTCATCAAGGTCCTGAAGTCCCATGCGGTGTTGAACAGGCAGCATGTGGATCGGTGAGCACGTGGACCCAATGGATCCTGGCAACGCGCGATGAACCTTAGGGCAGCGCACTTCCACCGTCGATCCATTCTGTCCGATCGTCATCCCCTGATGCTAGGCATGGTCCTTGCACCCTCGGTAGTTACAATGAGAACCAAGGTCAACGACTACCCGTTTCCGAGATACGCACAAGGCTCCTCCATCCGTGTCGGCATGCTCGGCATGCTGCTGGCATTCGGGGGCTTGAGCCACGCGATGGTCCCTGTGGACGACCAATGGCCGGTGAAGTTCACTGCCGGCAATGACCAGGTCCAGGTGTTCGCGCCCCAACCCGAGGAGGTCCACGGAGACCACTTCAAGGCGCGATTCGCCGTGAGTCTGCAACGTCAGCAGGACAAGAGCCCGGTCTTCGGCGCGGTTTGGGGCGATGGCGTACTGGATCTGGATCGGTCCACACGCCTGGGCAAGCTTACGCAGTTCACGGTAACGGATATCCGCTTCCCCGGCATCGAAGAAGAAGGGGAGAAGCAGCGTCTATCCACGATGCTCAGCGAAGGGATCCTGGCACATACTGCGCCCATTCCCATCGATTGGTTGATCGCGGCGCTGGAGAACGAAGAGCAGGGCATGGCCACCTACGCCAACGACCCCCCGGAGATCATCTACATGGAAGAGCCCGCTGTGCTCGTTTTCATCGATGGCGAACCGCGTTACCAGGCCGTTGAGCAAAAGGACAATGTGTACAGCGACCCGATCTATACGGCCAAGGGGCGCTCCATCGATCGCGTGGTGAACACCCCCTTCCTGCTGGTGAGGCCCAGTGGTGGCGACCATTACCTCTATGGCTCGGACCGCTGGTTCACGTCCAGTACGATCACGGGTCCCTGGTCCCGGACCTATACCGTTCCACAGGAACTGCGCGAGCTGGCGAACCAAGTGGATACAACGGCCTCGCTGTCGGCATCCAAGTCCGATGGGTCCGCCACGGTTCCCAAGATCGTGGTGCGCACCACCCCTGCTGTCCTTTTGGATCTGGATGGACCACCGCAATTCCAGCCATTGCCAGGGACGGCCTTGCTGTACGCCACCAATACGGAGGACGATCTATTCCTCGACGTAGCATCGCAGGATACATACCTCCTGGCCAGTGGTCGGTGGTTCGCAACACACGACCCCAAGACCGGACCTTGGCGCTATGTCCCGGCGGATCGCTTGCCTGCGGAGTTCAGCAAGATCCCGGAGGGCTCGGCCAAGGATGGAGCCCTGGCGCACATCGCCGGAACACCGGCCGCCCGGGAAGCGGTGCGTGATGCGAGCATTCCCCAGACCGCACAGGTGGACCGTACGAGCGCTAGCCTTTCGATCACTTATGATGGAGACCCGCAATTCCAGCGGATCGCCGGTACGCAAGTGGACTATGCGCTCAACTCCAGCGTGACGGTGCTCCGGATCCAAGGGAAGTACCATGCGCTGGATCAGGCCGTGTGGTTCAACGGGCCCACACCGAACGGCCCGTGGACCGTGAGCACCGAAGTGCCTGCCGAAGTGAACACCATACCGCCGGAGAGCCCGGTGTACAACACCCGGTATGTGGAGATCTACGACTACACCCCGACCACGGTCTATGTCGGCTATACGCCGGGGTATCTCGGTTCCTATGTCCAGAACGGCGTAGTGATCTATGGGACCGGTTATTACTACCGACCATGGCCGGGCCGCTGGTATCCGCGACCCTATACCTGGGGCTTCGGTGTACACTACAACCCATGGGTGGGCTGGGGTTATGGCTTGGGCTGGGGCTGGAATTGGTACTACCCGAGTTGGTATGGCTACGGCTGGGGTGGCTACTATCGTCCCTATGGGTACGGCTGCGGTATGGGCTGGTGGGGTCCTTATGGGTACTATCCATCGGCCGTGGACCACAACCACTACTACTACGGTCACCGCACTTCACTTGGCAGTGGTTCCACCACGGGGTCGAGACCAGCGGGTGTGGTACGCCATTCGGCCACGGACCTGTACGCCGGACGCACTGCTGCCGGCATTCGATCGGCAAGTGTATCCCGTTCCTCCGGTGTGATGGCCGAGATGCCGACCAGCCGCTCCACGGCCTCGGGTTCCACCGGCATGGACCATTTCACCGACAGGTCCGGCAACGTGTACCGGCGCGATGGAAGTAGCACGGAGCGGTACGAGAACGGCCGTTGGCAGAAGCTCCCCGAGCAAAGTCCGGTCGTACAGCCGAATGAAAAGCCCAACACGAGCACACGTTCAACGCAACCGGTAAAACCTGCTCCGGTAACGAAACCTCAGGTGGATCCACGTCGCATCCAAGAGGATCGACAGCGAGGGGAGCAGCGCGTGATCGATCACAACCGCTCACAGCCAACAACGGCGCCAACGCGCACGGCTCCTACCACGACCCCGAGCCCCCAACGCACGGCACCGAGCAGGAGCACACCATCGCCTAGCACCGCGCCTTCGCGCACTCCGGCAGCACCCCGCACTCCGGCACCATCCCGCACTCCCGCACCAACACCGCGTAAGGGGCGTTAAGAGCGTGGAATGCACAAGGCCCACTGGCGAACGGGTTGCCAGTGGGCCTTGGCGTTTTGCGGAGCCGTGGATCAGTGCGCTCCTGCATGTGGGACGGTGAGCGCTCCGCGTGCTGTGGATGCGTGCTGACCCAACTCCGTTGCTTGGACGAGTTCGCCTAGTGCCATCGCCTCTTATCCACCGCAACTGCCGTATGATCTCATCAGCATGACTCGGGATCCGCCTGCATCTCATACCAACAGAGCCTTCTGTTCCGGCATCAGCTATAGGGTACCTCGAAGTACCTCGAACGGATGGCACAAGTGCTTATCGTCCTGGGCAGACAAGGCGCGACGAAAGGAAGTTACCCATAGGTAACTGACTGAGGAGTAACGCCGGATGACCAAACGAGAAGTGCTTGCCCGAAGGGTCGGCCCATAGCCGATGCCGCCGGAGTGAGGTACTTCGAGGTACCCTATATTCATTTACGCTATCTGCGGAAGGAATTAGGACCCGATAGTCCTGCGGGTTCGCCGAAGTGCCCATCAAAATTCCAGCAAAGAGCCGTACCCTTGCGGCTTGCCGAGGCCATGTATCATTGGTCGCAGAATACCATGATGCCATCCTTTCCATGAGCAGGGCTCCTGCTCCCCAAGTGCCTCGATCGCTTTTTCAACCCCACCCGAACTGATGCTGAACCAGACCACCGTTATCGCCCTATGCACCTTGCTCACGATCCATGCGACCGCGCAGACCGTGCAACGGGACTTCGACGTGGCCCCGGGCATCGTGTATGCCACGGCCGCCAGTGACGATGGATCCATGCTCTTCATCGGCGGTGTGTTCAACACCGTTGGGCCACCCACGCCCCATGCGGCCATGATGAACTTCACGAGTGAACGTCCGTCCTTGGCCTTTCCCCGCCCGAACGGTATCGTGTACGCTGTGGAGGAAGATGGTGCCGGGGGCTGGTTCATTGCCGGTGAGTTTACGCGCGTGGATACCATGCTCCGTTCACGCATTGCGCACATTGATGCATCCGGCGCGCTTACATCCTGGGCACCTCAAGTAGGGGGTGTCGTGAATTGCATGGAGCTGGTGGGCGACACGCTCTTCATCGGTGGCTTTTTCACGACCGTGGATGGTATTGGCGCACAGCGCTTGGCCGCTATTCGGGTGAGTACGGAGACGTTGCTCACGTATACCCCGGCCGCGAACAATTATGTGACCAGTTTGAGCGCGATCGGTGGTAGCCTCTACATGACCGGGTATTTCGACAGCCTTGATGGCCAAGCACGCCCGTACATCGCGGCATGCGATATTGCCACGGGCGATGTGCTTCCATGGAGCCCGGATGTGCAAGGTGGCCTCCCTAAACAAGTGCTTGCAACGACCGAAGGGATCTTTGCATCTGGATTCTCGCTTTCCGGAGCAGAAGAACGCAAAGGGGTTGCATCGTTCGATCCCGTTACGGCGGCACTCTTGCCTTGGAACGCGAACGTGTCCTATGGCAGCAGTGGTGTGAGCGTGAAGGCCATGACCACCCACGACGGTGCGCTCTATTTCACAGGTCAATTCAACGCGGTGAACGGTACTCCGCGCTTGAGCACAGCAGCGGTGGACCTTCAGACCGCAGCCCTCGAACCGTTCGAGCCGACCGGTCTCTCCGGTCTTTTGCCGGAGTCCATCGGTGTGGTGGGTGATGTGGTGATCGTGGGCGGTTTCGGTGAGTCGCCGGTAATAGCGTGGGATGCCGCCACCGGGGCGCTCTTGGATTGGAGACCGCTCGGTACAGGTGCCAACCGGGTGAGCGCGATCGCCGGTACAGCGGATGCGTTCCTATTGGGGGGTGATTTCAGCACCCTGGGCGGGGAGGACCGCGACGGCTTGACTGCGCTGGATGGTGCGACCGGGGTCTTGGTCTCTGACTTTCCGCTCCCCACGAGCAATTCGACGATCAAGAGCTTGCATGTCGTGGGCGACACGCTCCTCGTCGGGGGCAGTTTCGGCCAAATGGGCGGTGTGAACCACCAAGGCATAGCTGCCATACACATTCCGACACGTACGGTACTCCCCTGGGGCGTGTCATTCAACAACCAAGTACAAGACATCGCTGTGGAAAATGGTGTGGTCTATCTTGTTGGCTCGTTCAACACGGTCGGTGGTCAGCCAAGAGGGTACGGCGCAGCGCTGTCCTTGAGTACCGGTGATCTGTTGCCCTGGGATCCGATGGCCTCGAATGCCATCTCCTCCGTTGTCGCTCATGAAGGGCTTGTGTACGTTGGCGGTTCGTTCTCCACCATCGGTGGCCAGTCCCGTCAACGCTTCGCCGCGTTGGATGGGATTACGGCATTGGCTACCCCGTTGGACATCCCGGTGCAGTCCGCCGTGTGGGACATGGCGTTGAGCGATAACACGCTCTATCTCTGTGGCTCATTCACATCAATGGGAGGTGAATCCCGGGGCCATCTCGGGGCCATTGACCTGGTCGCTGGGGAATTGAACAGTTGGGATCCGCAGGCCACGGGTGGCAGCCTTTCCCAAGTATGGAGCCTCGCGGAGATGAATGGACTGGTCCACGTTTGTGGAGTATTCAGCTCGATCGGGGGCCAACCGCGCTCAGGTTATGCAGTGGTCGATGGCGTTACCGGTGCAGCAACTCCGACCATCGTGCGGATCTTAGGGAGTTCCGTGAACTCCATTACACTGCGACCAGACCTCGTCCTCGTTGGCGGTGGGTTCCAGAATGTGGAGTTGGAGGTCCGTGAGAGCTTCTTCGCACTCGCGGATTGTGAACTGGCGGCCTATTACGCCGATGTGGATGACGATGGATACGGCGACCCCACCGATGCCGTGGTGGAATGCACACCCGGCCCGGCCGGTTACGTGCCCAATGCCGGCGACTGCAACGATGGCGATGATCAGGTATGGACCGGTGGATCCTGTACCACCGGTGGCGGTGATGCAGGGACGTGGTCGGCCGAGTGCATCTGCCTAAGCACCGTTGGGTTGAATGCGGAAGCCCTCGTGCAGGAACTGCTCGTATTCCCGAATCCCTTCACCAACGAACTGACCATTCGCACCAACTTGCGCGGATCATTACATATCAGCCTCATGGACATGACCGGCAGAGTGGTCTTCAACGAGCAACGTTACCACACGGCCAATGCCGGGATGGTGCTAACGATGAACGCACTCGCGTCGGGAAGCTACCTGCTCCGCATCGGTTCTGAAGGAGGCAGCACGGTGCAGCGCGTGATGCGGGAGTGAGGGAGGGCCTTGGGTCCATGGGTTGATGTCCAACGCCAGTATCGGCGGTCAACATCGGTATCGCTCCGTGGCCTGGATCGGACCCCGATCGAATATGGCGGTTACCTCTACCATCACCAGTAGCGGTTTATCCTGGGTTCGGCTCGAAGGCAGGCACTCCGGTATGCTCCTGATCACCATGGGCAAGTCTTCGCTTTCTCGGATCCCGAAGGCATCTTGGACAGTTCAAGTTCCCCGGCGCACATTGCTTTGAACAACCTCTCCATCACCGAACTTCGCGCAGTTTGCACCGCGCCCATCTCACCATCCTTCTCGCGTGTTGTCTGGCTCCCGCCTTGTGGGCGCAGCAGGTGGAGGTGACCCGCTACGACGTGGACCAGGGCCTGCCGCAAAGCATGGTGAACCATGTGTTGCAGGATAGCGATGGCTTCCTGTGGCTCGGCACCGGTGATGGACTTGCCCGCTTCGACGGCGAACGCTTCGTGGTCTATAAGCATGATGGGCGGGACAGCACCAGCCTTTCCAACAACCGCATCTGGGGCTTGGCGGAGGCCGATGCACAGCACCTCTGGGTGGGCACGCGCTCCGGACTGGATCGCTTGGACCGCCGCACCGGACGCTTCGAGCACGTGCGCACGGGCGGGCCGGACGGCTGTTGGCAAGTGTTCGATGTGCATGCCGGAAGCAGCCTGTTCTATTCGCCCTTGCTGAAGGAATTCCTGCGGATCGACGAACAGGGCATGCGCCGCTGGCGCACCGGGCATTGGGATTCATACGCCCACCGCGTGGAGGACGATGGCCGTACCATCTATCAGTTCCAACGTCACGACACGCTGGTCGTATCACACATCCGCGAACGAACGTCCATTGCCATCAAGCTGCCGATGGATACCGCGAGCGAGATCAGCTCCATCCTGCGGCAGGGGAAGGGTTGGTTGCTTTTCGGCCAATACGCATCGTATCGCATGGATGAACAGCATCGGCCGGTTCCATTCCCGGCGGAACTGGCTGGCCTGTTGCGTGGCAACCTCGGCGTCAAGCGCGCCGAGCGCGCGCCGGACGGCAAGGTGTGGTTGGGGATATCCGGCCATGGCGTGGTGGTGCTGGACAGTGCCTTGAACATCGTGCAGCGCTACCCCTTGTTGCTGCCCGAACAACGGCCTTTGAACATCACGGCCATCGCCTTCGACCGGCAGGGCAACACCTGGGTGGGCACGGATGGGAAGGGGGTGTTCAAGATCGCCCCGCAGCGGATCAAGGTGGGCCGCATAATGCCGGGACAGGGTCTTCCGTGGGAACCGAGCTCCTGGTTCGTGCGCGGCTTTGCGCAATGGGATGCGCACCGCGTGCTGGCGAACTTCTTCCAAGGTGGATCGGCGCTGTTCGATGAACGCGACGGCACGCTCGTGCCGGCACCGCTGGACGCGCGCACCTTCGGTACAAGCGGCAGCCATGGTGTCCCCTTGCGTGATAGCGAAGGCCGGATCTGGATGCAGGATGGTCGGGAGATCCGTTGCATCGACCCGCGCACGTCACAGTTGGTGTACCATTTCACGGCCAGCTGTGGCGATCGCATGTGGCAACTGCACAGCGGCGAACTTTTACGGATCTCCACCTGCCATCCACCGGAACACCTGCTCCCAGGTCCCGGTCCGGTGCGTTTCCGCACGGGACCGATGAACGCCGCATTCGCCGCCATCAGCAAGAGTTGGAACATGCCTTCGTCGCTTGTGCAGGATGGTCTTGGTCGTTATTGGATGTGCAGCGATGCCACGCCGCTACGTGTTTTCACGGAGAGCGATACGCTACCACGACCATTCGACAAGTCGATCGATCCCCAGCAGCTTCTGCGCATGACCGATCTGGACGACGATGGCAAGCACCTGTGGATCTGTACCAACGACGGACTGGTGCAGTTCGATCGCGCCGCGCTTCGGATAGTACGCCACTACAGTGTGCACGACGGCCTGCCGGACCAGTTCCTCTACGGCATGGAACCAACCGGCGATGGCACGTGGTGGATCAGCAGCAACAATGGCCTGTGCCGTTTCGATCCGCGAACAGGAAGCTTCCGCAACTACAACACGGCGGATGGCCTGCAGAGCAAGGAGTACAACAGCTTCGCACAATTCCGTTCCGCCAGTGGCCGCCTGTACTTCGGTGGGGTCAACGGCTTCAATGTCTTCGACCCGCGCAACCTGCCCACCGATCCGGACCCGGCGACGGTGAGGGCCGTGGAGCTTTCCGACGCGCAAGGCGCGGTCCTGATCGCCACCGGTGAAGGACCCACGGAAGTGGAGTTGCCCTATCCCCGCAACACCTTGCGCATCGAACTAGCGGTGCTGGAGTTCAGCGCACCGGAGCGCAACCGCTACAAGTGGCGCATGCCGGGCTACCGCGAGGCATGGACAACCGCCCGCTCCTCGGCACCCATTGAACTGAACAACGTGCCGGCGGGGGCCTTCACACTGGAGGTCATCGGCATCAACGGCGATGGTGTGGAAGGGCCGGTGAACATCCTGCTGACAGTGAAGGTGATGCGTCCGTTCTGGGCTGCGCCGTGGTTCATCGCGCTGCTGTCCGCTGGGCTGATCGCTATCGTGGCCTGGGGGTGGGCATTGGCCTACCGAAAGCGGATGCGGGCCCGGCTGGCCGCGGCGGAACACGAGATGAAGGAACTGCGCATGCGCACCCGCCTCGCCAAGGACATCCACGACGATGTGGGCAGCGGCCTGGCCCGCGTGGCCGCCTTGGCGCGCTCGCCCAAGCGTGTCACGGACGCTGAATCGCGCTTCGAGAAGATGGGCACCATCAGCAGCGAACTGCTGGACAACCTGCGCGACGTGGTGTGGATGAACGATCCGCGCAACGGTACCTTGGACCTGCTGCTGGTGCGCCTTCGTGAGTTCGCGCAGGATCTCTTCGAGGACAGCGGGGCCACGGTGCGCTGCGACTTCCCGGACCTGCTGCCTTCCACGCCCATCGGCGGCGCCTTCCGCCGCAACCTGATGCTGATCGGACGCGAGGCCCTGCACAATGCACGCAAGTATAGTGAGGCCCGGAACGTCATCCTGCTCTGGCGTGCGGATGAAGGAGGATTCCTCTTCACCGTGAGCGACGATGGCGTGGGCCTTGGTACGGGGGAGGTGCAGGGCGGCGGCCAAGGCAGCAAGAACATGCGCCAACGCGCCGAGGAAGTACACGCGGTATTCGAACGGACCAAACGCGAAGGCGGGGGAACTGAGGTGCGCGTCTTTGGCCGATCTTCGTGCCTGCATGAGTGAGCGGGGATCAATAGCGGTGGCGATCGTGGAGGACGACGGCATCTTGCGCGAGGCGTTCGAGGAAACCTTGCAGGCGGATGCAGGGATCGAAGTGGTCGGATCCTTCGCCTGTGCGGAGGACTACCTCATGCACGCGTTCAGGACGCCTCCCGCCGTCGTGATCATGGATTTGAACCTGCCCGGCATCACTGGCATCGAGTGCATCCGCCGCATCAAGGAATGGCCCAATGCAACGCAGGTCCTAGTATGCACCGTGCAGGATGATGACGAGAGCCTCTTCAATGCGCTCTGTGCCGGGGCTACCGGCTATCTGCTGAAGGATGCACGTCCGGCGCAGGTGCTGGAGGCCGTGAAGTTCTTGCACGCGGGCGGCTCGCCGATGGGCCCGGGGATCGCACGCCGCGTCATCGCCAGCTTCGCCACGCCGCAGAAGCAGCCCAAGGAGTTCGAGCTGCTCACCGAGCGCGAACGCGAAGTGTTGGAGCAACTGGCCAAGGGCCAACGCTACAAGGAGATCGCCGAGGGCCTGCACCTGAGCATCGACACGGTGCGCACCCACGTGCGCAACCTCTACGAGAAGTTGCAGGTGAGTTCGCGTACCGATGCGCTGAATAAGTTGTACCCGAGGTAGCCTGTCCTGAGGCCGGGTGGGGCGGTGGATCGTTTCACATGAAAGTGGTATGGTGCCGGCGATGGTATTGCCGGAGTTTTGCAGCCTGGCAAACCACTACATCATGAAAGCAACCGCAACACTTTTCGCCGTCCTCCTTACCGCAACGCTCCAAGCCCAGGTCACCCTGCAACAAAGCATGATCGCACCCGGTGGTGTACAACTGGCCATGTACGTGGTTACCGCTCCGGGCAGCGCCACGGTGCCATCGGACGGTGCGAACCAGACCTGGGACCTCAGCACCATAACGGTGCAGCCTGTAGGCACACTGGATTTTATCGCAGCCTCGGCCACACCATTCGCCGCCAACTACCCCACCGCAAACTGGGTATGGGCGCAGTCCCTTACCGGAGAGGGGACCGATTACGTCTACCTGAGCATCACGTCCAGCGGCATTGAAGTGGTCGCCAACGATGTGCCCAGCGCCACCAACAACTACACCGACCCCAAGCGCATCCTCCAGTTCCCCATGAGCTTGGGCCAGAGCCTCACTGACAGCTACGTGGATATGGACGGTCCATCCTCCGTAACGTGGGCCTACACCGGCCACGGAACGGCCATCACCCCGCTGGGCACATTTGCGGACCTGGCCAAAGTGGTGAGCACCGAGGACGACCTACTCCTGTGGAACACCACCCCGCTCTATCCGCTCGTGATCGACAACGGCAGCACCGTGCTGGTGTTCGCGCCAAGCAACGTGGGCATCGAGGGCATCGGGGCACGGGCCGCAGTGCAGGTGTACCCTAATCCTTGCACGGACCGCTTGGTGGTGGAGGGTGCGTTCAATACCGCATGGCGCATCACCGACCTGCAAGGCCGCACGGTGCGCAACGGATCGTTCAACGGCATGGAGCTTCAACACCTCGATGTCGCGGAGCTCACCACTGGCAGCTACTTCCTGCTGCTCGATGCCGACGGTACCGACCGGGCGATCCGTTTCAACAAACAATGATCCACACCACCTCACGGCAATTGACCTGAACACACCCAACGCCATGCCCCGCACATCCACCCTTCGCTACAGCGTCCTCTTCATGCTCTTGGTTCCGACTTTACTGTGGGCGCAGAAGGAATTCCCCATGGTGTGGGAGGGTAGGTTCTCCGTGGACCCGCGCTGGAACGCTGTTTCGCCGGACCTCGCCTATGTCGTAGCCGGGGACATGGAGGAGATCGAGATGCTTGATGGAACCACGGGCAAAGCCTTGTGGAAGTACAACTTCAAGGAGAAGCACGGTGTGAAGCAGTGCGAGGATTGGATCGCGCACCACGACACGGAGACCATCGAGGTGATCACCCAGAAGGACAAGAACGCACCGCGTGAGGTCAACTATTTGGACTACCGCACCGGGCAGGTGGTGGCGGAGAGCCAGCTCGCGGCGCGCAACAGGGACCGGGGTACGTTGAAGCGCAGTGGTTTCGTGCCCAAACGCATCAACAAGACCGAGGTGTTCGATGCGGCCAGTGCGACCATCATCAAGCTGAGCTACGACGACAAGAAGATCAAGAGTGCCATGGGCGGCACGAACCTGAATATCATTGTACAGGCCAATGGGGGCAATAGCTGGACGAGCAACTTTACCGGCAAGGTGGTGGCGCACATGATCTACGATATGCTGCCCGCCGACGATGGGGAAGTGATCCTCGATGTGAGCGTGGGCCACGACCGGGTGTTCGTGGTGTATGAGGGCATCACCTGTTTGGACCTCGGCACAGGCAAGGTCTTGTGGAGCACCACCTTCGATAACACCGAGACCAGCTTGGGTCTGAAGGCGAAGCAAGTGATCGGTCGTGCCGCCATGCCGCTGCCTGCGGCGGACGGGGTGTACGTCTGTGACTTCAGCAAAGGAGAGCGCGCCATCAAGAAGCTGGACCTCAGCACCGGCACCGTGATCTGGACCGCAGACAAATTGGGAAACGACGACATCGTATCGGAGCTCGTACTCGAAGGTGGAAACTTGATCGCCCGCTTCGGTGGACTGGTGCGCAATGAGGTCTTCATACCGAGTCCGAACGGTGGCGTGGGCGACGGCACCTACAAGGTGGAATACACCTTCGAGGGAAGCACCAGCTTGCGCGCCTACGATGCAGGCACTGGTGCCGCGAAGTGGAACACCGAGGCGATGGAATTGCCCGATAACTTCAAGAAGAGCGAGTGCAGCATCCTCAACAAGGGCGGTCGCATATACGCCTGCGGTGAGAAGAACCTGTATGTCTTCGACCCAGCAACGGGCAAGGTGGAGCAGCAAGCGGAATACAGCAGCAAGGTGATCGGTAAGGCACGCTGGCTCTATGCCTTCGGCGATGCGTTCATGATAGAGGGTGAGAAGGGCATCGCACAGATGGATTCCTCAATGAAATTGAGCTACGCCACCAACACCGGCCAATGCCTGCTCACCGAGATGCGCGGAGATGCCTTCATCGTGTGGACCGGCAAGAAGGCCGACGACCGCAACGAATTCATCCGCTTCGACCCGGCGACGGGTGCCATCTTGGGAAAGCTGGAAGGCTGCTACCGACCGCGCTTCGACCTCAGTGGCGACCGCTTCGTACGCTTCGACAACCCGAAGGTGATGCTGTACCGCACCAATTGAGCGCCTGGAAACGCTGGTTGTTCCCGGGCCTGTGCATCGTGCTCTGCACAGCGGCCGTCCAGGCACAACAAACGGCGATCAGCTACGACCCCACGAAGTACATCCTGGTGGATGCCCGTCTCCTCCGGGGCTCCGTGGGCTACACCATGTTCGGCATCAGTGATGTGGACTCGCTGCCCGATCGCCTCGGACAAGGGGTGGACCTGCGGATCGAGGCGCGCTTGGTATCCGGCTTCATGAAGAAGAGCGAGGGCTTCGTGATCGCCGATGCGTTCTACTTGGACCTTACCATGGGCCGCATGAGCAGCGCACCGCTGGAATATTACAGCGACCCGGAAAGCCGCTTGGCCTATGCGATGCGTTTCGGCTACTCCTTTCTGGCGGGATATAGCAACGAACATTTCGGAGTGCTCGGAGGCAAGGGTATCGAGTGGAGTGCCGCGCAGGTCGGTGGCAGCGGCCTGCCCGGCGATGTGCTCCTGGCGTTCACCGCGCCTTGGATGGCCCGCCTCGAATACCGCCCCGGCTTCTCGGAGGAATTCCGCATCATGCTCACCGGCTGGGACAGCTTCCGCGAGGGGCGGCGCAACAGCGGCTTCCGTGTGGACATCCCCTTCCTGCCCAAGCGTCGCTTCTTCCTTACCTATACGTTCAGCCGCAGCGATGGCCCGGTGTCCTACGCCACTTTCGACAATGATCACTACAGCCCCGGCGTGTTCACTCAGCACATGATCGGCTTGCGCTTCGGTTCCATCTACTGAAACGAACGCCAAGTGCGCCCCCCTTTTTGCCCGCATCGCTCACCATGGGCCGGATCGCGCCTTCCGATACATGATATTGGTTACCCCACCTCGAGAAGGGGCAACGGTTAGCTTTACTGACCTGTCCTTATCCACTGAACTTTACACGAGTATGCCCCGAGAGGCATCCTTTGAACGAACGCTCCGTTTTATATCAAACCCACCATCCATGTGCGCACTCCTGACCCTCGCCCTGATCGCCCTTTTCCTGCCGGCCCGCGCCGACCTCGGGGTCAACATCATGACCTACGGTGAGGCCTGCAACAACGTCGATGGCCGGATCACGGCCTCTGGTTATGGTGGTGTGCCGCCGTACAGCTATGCATGGGCCGGGCCGGGCGGATTCACCGCGAACACCGCCTACCTGAGCGGCTTGGAAAGTGGGATATACACGCTCACCCTCACCGATAGCCAAGGCGGCTCGGTCATCATGGATGCCGAAGTGATCGACTATCCCTCCTTGCCCTATGGTTCCGGAGGTGGATATGTCATGACCGAGGATGTCATCGGCGCATACGGCTATCCGTGCGAGGGCCTGTGCAACGCAGCGATGGCGATGGTGGACAACGACGCGGCAGGCACATCACCGTTCGAATACGGTTTCACGCCAGGAGGCGAGTACTTGGGGACCACCGGCGGGGGCCATCCGGTGTATGGTGGCTTTTGCCCTGGCGACTATGTGGAATACATGTACGTGGATGCGAACGGATGCACCGGTTCCGGCGCCTTCACGGTGGTCGAAGAGTACGTGGACCAAATGCCAACGCTCTCCACTATTCAAGGATCATGCTCCGGCGCTTCCGACGGTAGTGTGCTCTTTCTTCCCGGCTTCTATCAGTCCACGTATACGTTAAGCCAGTACGGCCAAGTGATCCAAAGCGCCCCCAATGTCTCGGGCAACTTCCTCTTGGACGGGCTGGCCCCCGGTGTGTACTCCGTTTCCATTGTGACGGAGCATATCCAATGCACCCACACCGAACAATTCACCATTCCCGATCTCGGGACGGGTTGCGGGGCCCTGACCGGCAGCAGCTGGTATGATGTGAATGAGGACTGTGTCCAAGATCCCGGTGAAGTAGGCCTTCCCCTCAGCGTGTTATCGGTGGAACCCGGCGGTTACCATGCGATCACCCATGGCGATAACAGTTTCCATCTGGCCCTGCCCGACGGCAACTACACGATCACGCAAACAGACCCAACGCTGGTACCGTTCTGCCCGGCCACGCAACCGGTGCCATTCACCATGAACAGTGCGCCCATCACGATGGACTTCGCCAACGGCAGCACCGTACCGCTGGACCTCCGCACGTGGTTGGCCGGTTCAGACCATGCGCGACCGGGCTTCAACTATGCGCTCTCCGGAATTGTGCGCAACCCTACACCACAAGTAAGCGGCCCCGTCACCGTGACCCTTGCCTACGATCCAGCGCTCATCCTCCTGAACACCACGCCGACCCCGACCAGCGTGGCCGGAAATGTGCTCACTTGGGAATGGCCCGCCTTCACCTATTTCGAGTCACAGCACCTTTTCGTATCCTTCGATGTACCGGTCAGCACACCGTTGGGCTCGGTGCTCAGCAGCACGTTGAGCGCCACGAATACCCTGCCGGAAGCCATCACAACCAACAACACCCATACAGCATGGACCACCGTTACCGGCAGCTACGACCCCAACGCGAAAGAGGTGGTGACCAGCAGCCGCAGCCTTCCGGGCGAATACCTGATCGGCACGGATGAGTATCTGGACTACACCATCCAGTTCCAGAACACCGGTACCGATACCGCCTTCACCGTGATGATCACCGATACGCTGAGCGCGGACCTGAACATGGCCAGCTTTGAGCAAGGCCCCAGCTCACACCCCTGCACCGTCGACTTCAAAACCGGCCGTGTGGTGCAATGGACCTTCAGCAACATCCTCTTGGCCGACAGCAACACGAACGAAGCAGCGAGCCATGGCCTCACGAGTTTCCGCATCAGGCTGAGCGAACCGGTGCTGCCCGGAACCTCCATCGAGAACATCGCCAACATCTACTTCGACTACAACGCGCCGGTGATCACGGATCCATGCGTGGTGGAAACAACGCTGGGCGCGGGGATCACGGAGCAAGGGAACGTCCCGGAGCTACTGCTGACACCCAACCCGACGAACGGCATGCTGTTGGTCCAGCTTAGCGATGCGCGCTATCAAGGCGGTATCCTGCACGTCCGCTCGCTCGATGGCAGGCTGGCGAAGCAACAGCGGATGCCCGTAGTACGGACCACGATCGATGTGAGCGACCTGCGCGCAGGTGCCTATTGGATCGAGCTCATCGGAACCGATGGCCAAGTGGCAGGTACGAAATTGTTGAAGTACTGAGGTGCGGGGCGGGCGCTCCGATCGCGGGCCTGGTGTGCGAGAGTGCTGTCCTCGGTGGTCCGTTGGGGACCGGAAACGGATACTGAAGTCTCGCGCGAATGCGACGATCTAGATCCATGCATGTGATGATCCTCGGGAGACCCCGATAAAGTTGGCGGTGACCGCCGGAGGCGGATCGAGCGATCGGCACATGCGTACGGTACGCAGGCTCGACATAGCGGCAGGATCGATGGCGAAATGGGCATCGCACGGATGGACGCTTCAATGAAGCAGACCTACGCCATCAATATGGCAAGTGCCTCCTCGCGGAAATACGCGGCGACGCTTTCATCGTGTGGACCGGCAAGAAGGCCGGCGACCGCAACGAATTCATCCGCCTTGACCCGGCGACCGGGGCCATCCTGGGAAAGCTGGAGGGCTGCTACCGACCGCGCTTCGACCTCAGTGGCGACCGCTTCGTACGCTTCGACAACCCGAAGGTGATGCTGTACCGCACCAATTGAGGAGACCTCGCGTGTGCTTTGCCTTGGATGCTTGTCCTGCGCTGTTCACATCGGCAGCTTAGGCCGCACAAAAGATCTTCGTGTACGATCCCGCGAAGTACGTGTGTGGCATCAGTGAAGTCGACACGTTGCGGTTCCATCTGGTGTGACGAAGATGCGGCACGCGGCAGGGGTCTCGTGTATCTTGCCGTTTCGCCTGACCCACGTCAGCTACCTCGGCCTCATCCACCTTACCTTGTAGAAAACCCAGATCATGCCCATCCAAAAGAAAGCTGCTGCCGCCGTGAAGAAAGCCAAGGAGGCGAACCCCTTGTTACCGAAGCGTCCTGCAGCCACCAAGCGGGTGCTCAAGACCACCACCAAGAAGGTGAAGAGCCACCCGGGGCAGACCGATGCAAAAGGTCCGGCGCACGATCGCCAAGGTTCGGAGATGGAGCGTAAAAAGCATGCGCATCCGAACAGCACGGTACCCAATCAGGGCTCAGCGCGCAGCAACAAGGATCCGCAGGCGCGCAGCAGCAAGCAGAAGAAGCGGAGCGCGAAGTAGGGCGTACCGTTGCTTCGGCAACTTCTCCCGACCCCGCATTGCAACGGTATTTGTGGAATTTGGCAGTCCACCTCGGCCACGGGGTAAGGGCGCTTACAAGTGTTCGAGCACCACACGCAATTGAATGCCACGGTACCGGCCCCCGCGTTGGGTGGAGACGTGGTGATCCAATGCAGGCTTCAAGCTGTTGAACAGTCCACAGCGGTCGGACT
Source organism: Flavobacteriales bacterium (assembly GCA_016710015.1). GTDB lineage: Bacteria > Bacteroidota > Bacteroidia > Flavobacteriales_F > PHOS-HE28 > PHOS-HE28. Next base: position 471,255 of record JADJLR010000008.1, on the reverse strand, counting down.
GGTAGAGTTGTTCGCGCAAGGTCCAGGCCCGGGCGAAGGCGAGTTGATCGTTGGCTCCGCTCACACCGGCTTGTGCGATCTCGGCCTGGCAGTACTTGGGGTAGGTGATCGGCTTGCGGATGGGTACGGCATCGGCCATGCCCGTGATCTCCACGTCGGCAGGGCTGTACGCAGGCTCTCGCATTGTCGTAGTCGCCACAGATCCGATCCCAGAAAATGCGTGCCACGGCCGTAGCCAGTGTATCGCCCAAGCTGCCAAGGCTATACCCTTTCCGGTAAATGGAAGTGGTATCGCTCGCGTACTTCACGCGACCGGTGGTCTTGCGATCCACCACCATGCCGCCACCGATCACGGTCATTTCCACACCGACTCCTTGTTCCACGCGGAAGAGTTTCATGATCACGTTGTCCATGGCCTCTGCGCCAAGATCATGGATCACTTGCTCCCGCACTTCCTGGATGACCTCCATTCCATGTTCGATCTGCATCTTTTCCTCCACGGTCGCCTTCACTGCGGCCAGTTTGTCCATCAATAGCGCGGTCTCTTCTTCGCTGAGGCACTGGTCTTCTTCGATGGTATGCATCACGGCGTTCAAGTCCAGATCTTCGCGGGAGAGTTCGGCAAGTCGCTGTTGGATGAGGGCCTTCCGTGCATCCACCAATACCTTTTGCATCTTCAGCACTTCAGCAAAAGCGGGCTGTTCACCCACACTCGGGAATCTGCCGCCAACGCGCACCCACTCCTTCATTTCTTCGGCCAGCATCATTTGCTTGCAGGGGTCACTCATCCAACTGCGGTCGTTCATGTCGCGCTCACAGCGTTGGCTAAAGGAGATCAGCTGGGAGCGTGCGTAGTTCTCGCGTAGGAAATCTTCCAGGTCGTAACGCGACAACCGAATGTCGATCATCTTGGTGATCTCCTTGTCCGAAAGGGTCTCGAAGAGTTCATTCAATTGGATGATGTCCCGATCGAAGTGATGGTCTCCAGGTTTTTGAGCTTTGCAATACAAGTTGCTGTAGCATTTCACGAAGGTGGCCAGGACCTTCCAATCCTCGTGTTCCTCCGGGCTGGCTTGTTGTACCCATGCCACATAGGCGTACTCCAGATCGTTCTCATACACGCAAAGGCTCGGTTTACCTCCGGTTCTACCGATGGAAGGGATGTCGCCCTTGAGGTGTTCGCGGATCCTCAACAAGGCCGTGTTCAGGGCGGGTTCCCATTGCGGATCCTTTTTGATAGGGAGGTACTCCGGGTCGGGTACTTCCACGTAATCGAAATTGCTGAATCCGTTCCAGTACGCACGTTTCTCCCGGCATGCATCATCGGGGCTGGCGATGGCCTTCACGAAGGTGTGGTACAACTCATAGCGGCTCTTGTCCAGGACATTCTCGAGTCCGGTGCCGGTGACGCGGAACCCACCTTCAATGGGTGTCACATTCGTAACGATCCCCGCAAGGAATTCGTCCTTCTGTTCGATCCAGATGGGACCGCCTTCCAACCGCTCATATTCGATGTCGGATTCCTTCTGGTCGTTCATGTCGAAATGCAGCCGGATCGCGGAACCTTCCTTCGTCGGTGTGAGCTTGGATTCGGTGACACCGCGCACCTGCATCGTTTTCTTTTCGCCTTGCAGGATCAGAATGAAGGGCGTACTGCTCGGTGCGTTCCAAACCTCGAAGGACTCGAACTTGGGTTCGCGCTTCATGGCTTTCTCCAACTTGCTAAGACTGGAGCCCACGTTTAGGGGTTCCAAGTACGCGACCCCGTCCGCCCCGTTGGCTTTGGTGATGGTCATCTTGTAGCGTTCTCCATCCAGATTCAAGAAGTAGTCGGAGCAGCCCACCAAGGATCCCAGTGCGGTGTACACGCCTAAGGAGTTGTCCAATCGTACGCCGAGTTGAATGCTGTTCGCAAGGCTGTCGGAATTGCCATCGCAGCGACAGTAGTACGCTTCGATCTTGTATGTGTGTTTGGCGATCTGTGCATGGGCTGCGGTCCCCAAGAAGATGTGCGCAACAAGAAGGAACCTAAGGACCGACCCGGCCCACGGTCGAAATTCGTTCGTGCGTTTCATCGCGTATTCGAATCGCCGGGTGTTGCGGTTGGCTTCATCCACTGCCATTCTTCAATGATACAATGCATCATGTGGATCGCCAAGTGCATCGATGCGACCAAGTAGCATTTGAACCGCTCGCCCACGCGATCCGTGCGGGTACGAAACTGCTGATCGCGATGGTTTTCAGTGTCGGGGAATTCACGTGGCACAGTGCTACAACGAAGCGCCGCAAAGAGTACCCTGCTCGGAACAAGCCATGTGGAAGGGTGTCGCACGAGCATCTCTGTGGGGGATGGAGCGATGTCGCAAGGGCAACATCCTGTACACAACACACCAATTGGAGCAGGAGCATTCATCATCCTATCCGGGTTCCTGTAGCATTCACCCACTCCCGCACATACCATTACCTTGGAGCTTGATGCACCGTGCGCTCTCGCTCATCCTGCTTGTCCTCCTTCTGCCCGCAAAGTCGAACGCCCAACGCTACGGCCCGGTCGAGGCGGACAGCTTGTTGGAGCGAATGTCCGGCAATACCATCTTGGACTACGAGGCCACCTTGCCCGTGGCGCGTGGGCTCTATAGACACTTCCGGCAACGGACGGACACCTGCCGCATGGCGGAGGCCAGCGTGGCCATGGGCTCCTGCTTCGATGCGCTGGGCCAGTTGGATAGTGCGCTCTTCATCCTGCTGCAGGCCAGCTCGTGGACGGGTCCTGCCTGCAAGCCGATCCTGCCCTTCCGCATCGCCATCAACCTGAGTTCGGTCTACATCAGCCTAGAGGAATATGACAAGGCAGATTCCATGTGTACCACGGCCCTGGGTTGGATCCCGGAGGGTGACAGCAATGTGCTAAGGAGCGATCTGCTCTTCAACCGTGCGGTGGCCTTGGCCAACCAAGGGGATCTGCAAGGAGCCGATACCCAGTTCGCTGCTTTGGCGAAGGAGGCCCGTGAACAAGGCGATGCGAACAGCGAGATCGATGCCATCTTGAACAGGGGCGCGATCGCTGGCATGCAGAAAGACCATGTGAAAGCCGAAGAACACCTACGCACTGCTCTTCAACGGTGTAAGGAGATGGATTGCCCAATGCGTGCGATGATCCTGCGCAACCTAGCCTCTTTGGCGGGGAGCAAAGGCCGATATCGAGAGGCGCTCGCCTTGGGCGACAGTGCCTTTGTCCATGCTCAAGCGCACGGGGAATTGGAACTGCAGGTGGACATTGTCGGCAACCAAGCACTCAGTGCGCATAAACTGGGTGAACACGAATTGACATGGAACCTGATGCAACAGTTCCGAATCCTGCGCGACAGTCTGCTGAATGTGGAGAAGGTGCGCGCTGTGAGCGATGTGCGCGAGAAGTATCAGAGCGAGAAGCGCTTGCGCCAGATCAAGGAATTGGAAGTGGAAAAGCTGGATGCGGATCTCCGGCAAGCAAGCCTGAAGCGCACACGCAACATCTACCTCTTCGTAGGGATCGTGGTGATCGGTCTGGCAGGTGGGTTATGGAGTCGCCTGCGGTACGTGCATCGTTCGCGCGCCGCCATCCAGCACGAAAAGGACATCAGTGAAAGCTTGTTACACAACATCCTGCCTGAAGAAGTGGCTGCGGAATTAAAAGCCAAGGGCGAGGCAGAAGCGCGTTTGATCGGATCCGTCACGGTGCTCTTCACCGACTTCAAGGGCTTTACCGCATTGAGCGAAGTGCTTAGCCCGAAGGAGTTGGTGCGCGACCTGCACGAATGTTTCAGCGCTTTCGACACCATAATGGAGAAGCACGGCTTGGAGAAGATCAAGACCATCGGTGATGCCTACATGGCGGCCGGTGGGCTGCCGGTGGAGAATGCGACCCACGCAGTGGATGCCGTCCGTGCGGCGTTGGAGATGCGCGATTTCATAGCAGAAGGGCAAGCGCAAAAACAGGCCGAGGGCAAGCCCTTCTTCGAGGTCCGTATCGGTATCCACAGTGGTCCGGTCGTCGCGGGCATCGTTGGGTGAAGAAGTTCCAGTATGATATCTGGGGCGATACGGTGAATACGGCCAGCCGCATGGACCCCCCGCGCGCCCGCGCGGGCCGGGGCCCGGCCGCGCCGCGGCTTGTGGTGCTGGAGGATGGGGAGGAGGAGGGCGGGGCGTGGGCACTACCGCCCCCCCCCCCGAGGGGGGGGGGAGCCCCCCCCCCCCCCCCCCCTTCCCCCATTCCCCGCATGCTGATGGACCGGCATTCATCTTCCCCCGCGAGGAAAGCAAGGGGCAAGGGGTGAACATCAGCGAAGCGGAACCTGTGAGTGAACTTCGGTGCAGGGCGAACCCGGACTCACGTTCACACCACGCGGCAAGGTGCAAGCCAAGGGAAAGGGGAAGTTGGAAATGTTCTTTGTCCGCCGAAGCGCTTCGTCGTCGACGATCTCGTAACGGTGACCTGTACCAAGACCTCCTGAACGAACGATGTGCGCCGGACAAGGGCGCACATCGTTGAACAGGTGGAAAGAAAGGGTGGACCCTTGCGCGGAGCGGGCTATTTCGCAGGCCGGTCGTATCCGCTTTGCTCGAGTGTTTCCTCCGTGAGCATCTCTTTGAGGCTGTCGCCAACACGTTTTTTAGAGAGGCCGTAAGTGTACTCGTTCCCATCGACCAACATCGCCACCTCGGAGGTCCAAGCGCTATCCACGTCGCTCTGCTTGTACCACACTTCCCAGTATTCGGTCTGGGCGGTCTTTACGCTGGTGTCGGTCACCACCCCGATCCTCATCATGTCGTAGTTGGTGCTTCCCTTGGTGCGCCAGCTACCGCTCTTCTGCACATCCACCCGCATGCCGACCGGTGTGCTGTAACCCATGACCAGACCGTACATGCCGGGGTTGGAGTTGGTGAGCATGCCGACCACGGATACGTCGATACCTTTTGGTGCGCCAATGGCATCCATGATGTCCGTCTCGAATGCGGGTTTGAGGTTGGAGGGCTTCGTGGTGCCCAATGGGGTTTGTCCTTGAATGGTGCTGTATGCCATGGTAGTAAGAATTAGGTATTTAGTGGAAGAGTAACACGAACGAAGGTAGACCCCATGGCACCCCTGATGCAATACCCACAAGGGGTGATTCTGCAGCATATTCGGATCACCCGGATGGAACGCTCCGTGGAGGTTCGGATCACCGTGTTGCGTGTGCGAAATGAGGTGTGTTCCATGTAGCGTGGAGGATGCTATGTGAATTCCTTGGAAGATCCGTACCGAATGTCTTCAACCCATGGAACATCGCATCCTTCTCCTCTCATTTGCCGTGGGTACCATTATTCTTGTCTCGGCACAGGAACCTGTTGCGCCGGTTCCGAACACACTGAGGAGCCGGTCCAAGAATTCCTTGAGCCCTCAAGGGAGGCACCGGGGGTGGAGACCATCATTGAACCACCCCTTCGTAATGGGGAACCCGTGGTTTTAAAGGTCGTGGAGGAGATGCCGGAATCCCGGGTTGGATGGAGGCTGTGTTCGCATTCATCATCAAGAATGTCCGCTATCCGGATCTGGAACAAGAGAATGGCGTGCAAGGCAAGGTCCATGTGACCTTCATGGTGGACAAGGAGGGTACACTCCGGGATGCCTGCGTCGTGGTGTGTCCGGCTGACCAGGTCTTGTTCGAGAAGCGTTACGCGTGGTGAACGCCATGCCCAATTGGGTCACAGGCAAGCGATACCGTGATCGTGGATCTGGCCGATATCAGCACGGTGCCTTTGGAGTTGACCGCAAATGCACAGTATGCTCGGTCGGGATCCCTGTAGGCCGTATGCCTGGCTGATCGCGACCATCAAACCGGCTTGCCAAGCACCACGCCAAGTGCATGTTGCGTGGCTTCGGGTGCGCGATGTGTTGCGCATTCCGATCAACGACACCAGCGACCGTCTGGAGCGCTTGGAGTTGTGGTCCAAGGATGGCCGCTTCGTTAACGCGGAGGGTACTCTGCTGGCGACCGCAGAATTGGATCTTTCCAAGCTGCCAGCTTGCGCATTCGTCTTGAAAGCGCACTCGAAGTGGTGAACAGCATACGAGTGTGGTGGTGCAGGAGTGGTCGCTCCACCACATCGGTCCGACCGTATGCAGCTCTACGGCATCTGCTCCACCCGTGTATTCGTGGGTACCACACCTCCGATGTTCTGGAGGATGATGTCGCGGTCGTTGTTCTGGCCGGTGTAGGTCACCGTGCCGTTCGCATCAAACATCGTTTCGTTATTGACGGGTTCGTACCCAGTGTGGCTGCAAAGCCGCTCCCGCGCTGCCCCCCCCCCCCCTACCCCCCTTTTTGCCTTTTTTTTCCCCCCCCCTTTTTTTTTTTTTTTTTTTTTTTTCTTTCTTTTTTTTTAAGAAAATTAAATTTGGGGCCCCCGCCCTTCCCCCCCCCCCCCCCCCCCCCCCCCCCCCCCCGCCCGATAAATCTTCTTCCCCCCCCCGGTTTGGGGGTTGTTTTAATTTTTTTTTTCCTCCCCCCCTCCCCCCCCTTTCCTCTTTCCGGGTGGCGGGGAAGAGTCCCCCCCCCCCCCCCCCCCCCCTCCCAAAAATTTAATTTTGGGCTGGTGGACAAGTTTTTTTGTTTGTTTTTTAATTCCCCCTTTTTTTTCCGGGGGTTCCCCCCCCCCCTCCCCCCCTTTTTGGGGTCCTCCCCCCCCCCCCCCTTTCTGGGGGAAATAACCAAAAAACAAAGGGGTTGGGGGTTTTTTTTTTTCCCCCTTTTTTTTTTACAGACAAAACCCTCCTCCCCCCCTTTTTTTTTGGGGAGAACAAAACCCCCACGCAAGAAAAAAGAGAATAAAGATGTTTTTTTTTCTTTTTCTTATTAACCCTAACATTGGCATTGCGTGAACCTGACCAATACAGAGCGAGTCAGGTGTCTCTACTGATGCACCAAACGCAAAACCTTCGGGCCAACATCGGTGCGGCTGCGCAACGTATACGTACCCGGTGCAAGGTCACCGAGATCAAGCTCCAGCGATTCCTGAGCGCTGGCCGGGAAGAAGCGCACTACACGACCGGCCCCATCGAGCAGGTCGAAGCTGCTGCGGTGTGTCCCTAGTGAAACGGTATGGATGCTGCCCTGCTGGCCTAACCACCGGAGGCACGGACCGGAGGCGGCCGGATCCGCAATTCCCGTGTTGACCCCATCGAACCGCACGAGGAAGGCATCACACCACCCGCCGCCATTCGCGTTCTGGAAGCCGTTCTCCGCAATACTACTTGCGTTATTGGATCGTGTGGTACCGGCCAACAACACATCCCCATTTCCGGCAACCGCACAACCAAGACCAGAATAATCCGACCCTCCGTAGTAGGTCCCCCAAATGCGGGTCCCGCTTCCATCGAGCATGGCCAGGAAGCCGTCCTGATCACTTGGTCCTCCGCCCGGTTCGTTCTGGAAGCCGTTCACTGCGATACCCATGCTGGACAAGGTGACCCCCGCGATGTACACATGGTCGGAAGCATCCGTAGTGCAAGAAAACGCCACGTCGTCGTCGTCACCACCGTAGTACGTGCCCCAAAGGCGCGTGCCGTCCGGCGAGAATTTCACCAGTAAGGCATCCCCGTAGTAACCGGAACCGCCCATGTAGGTGTTCTGGTGACCTCCATCGGCGATCCCCGCATCGGACCACGTGGCGCCAGTGATGTAGACATCATCATTGCCATCCACCGCACAACAGAAGGCCCAATCATCTTCAGTGCCCCCGTAATAGGTGCCCCAAAGTCGCGTGCCGTCCGCTGCGAATTTCACCAAGAAGCCGTCATTACCGCCGCTGAGATCATTCTGGTAGCCGTTCGAAGCGATCAGGTTCGGGGAACTGGCCATCCCGCACAAATAAACATTCCCAGTAGCATCCACCGCACAATCAAACCCCGCGTCCGTGAATTCGCCACCGACATACCTGCCCCATAAGCGGGTGCCGTCCGGGGCGAACTTGACGATAAAGGCATCCCGGTCCCCACCGACGAACTGCTGTCCACCCTCAGTGGCGATCACGAAACTGGACGCTGTAGTTCCCGCTCCAAAAACGTTGCCATCGGCATCCACCTTGCACACAAATAGGTTGTCGTATTCGGTGCCACCGTAGTAAGTGCCCCAAAGGCGTTCGCCAGCGGCATTGAACTTCACCAGAAATCCATCGGTATTCGAAGTGCCTGCGCCTCCGATCGAATTCTGATGCCCGTCCATTCCGATGTTATCAGGGGACCGTGTAAAGCCCGCTAAGAACACGTTGCCGTCCGCATCCACATCGCAACCATATCCATAGTCGACCAGCCCACCACCGTAATACGTAGCCCAAAGGCGGGTGCCGTCAGCAGTGAATTTCACAAGCATGGCATCCATATTCCCGCCCGATGTCATCTGGTGCCCGCCGGAGGCAATGACCTCTGCGCTCCACGAAGTTCCTGCGAGGTAGAGGTTGCCATCGGGATCCTCTACCGTGGCCCGTCCATAGTCATTGGAATCACCACCGTAGTACGTGCCCCAGATCCGATCCGGATCGATGGTGAGCGGACGTGTCTTATCGTAGCCGTCCAACTCGAAGCGCAACGTGCTGCCATCCAAAATGAACCGTGTGTCTACTGTCCGACCGTCCTGGAAGCTTACAGGGGCTTCCTCCAGAAAACGCCCCATGCGGTTGGCATGCACCAGGCGGCCCTGATCGTCAACGTACAGTTCCTCTTGATCGGTGAAAACAAGTCGGATCACGTCAGGGTCCGCACCGGGATGGATCACGAAATCATACTTCATGCCTTGCGCCGTTGTCCGCAGGACCCAGTCGATACCGGGGTACACATCGTGGTAGGTGACCTCGGAATAGCGGTGGACGTTCAATGCATTGTGGGTGTAATAATGGATGATGTCGGTACTGGGCTCTCCCATGGATATGCGTGCTGCGGGGTCCGCGCCTTCCAAGTGCATGTCCATGCGGAAAGTCTCTATGCGGATGTCCTTGCTCAACGCTTCGATCCGTGCGTCCGCCTCGAGTTCGTCCGCCTCATGTGCGAGCAGCTCCGCATAACCATCGGGCAGGTGCATGCGCTGGAACTGGAAAGCAATGCCATCGTTGAGGAGGAAGATGCGCGTGTTCCCTTGCGACATCCTGAACCGTACGTCCGTCGCCGGAGTTCCGTCCGAATGGATCACCTGACCCTTGTTCTCCTCGAATCCTGTCGTCGCCGTCGGAGCATTCTCTGGGTTCCATGCGGAATTGGGCACGATGGCCAAAGTCGGCAATGAAATGAGGGCCGTTAGGAAAGCGTAGAGCTGTTTCATGGCAATGGAGTTGGTTCTCAACAGACCGAATCTCCATCACGATCTCCTGAAACGGCTCTCGCAATTAGCGGATGGTGGCATCCATCCAGTGGATCGCGTTTTCCGCGACCCCGAACGGCATCCACTATCGAAGATCATTCGCTCCGAACAGTTGTGCAGGGACGACCGAGGTCAGTGAGGCCCGGAGATCACTGTTCATTTCACGACGGCCCCACGACCACCTGTTGAATGAAAGTCAGAACGTACCAACAGCATCATCACGCAGGAGTTGTTCCTGTGTAGGAGCAAATCCTGGATCGCGGGAGCAGGTACATTGGTACTCGCAGTACAGGTACATGATTCACCGTAACAAGCTCACACTTCCGTTGCGCTGCACGGTATGCATTGCCTGCTGTGCTTGCCAGGCGTAGTTGAGTGTATAGGCATACACACCCACCGGCACTCCGTCACCGCTCCACCGGAATTCAGGATCGTCGGTCCGATGCAACGTACGCCCCCAACGGTCGAAAAGAACGAATTCGAATTCGGTCAGTGAGCAGTCCATGGCGACGTGAAGCACATCGTTGATCCCATCGCCGTTCGGAGTGAAGGTGTTGGGCAGGTAGAGCGGACATTGGCAGTTGCGCGATCCTACGAAGACGGCATCGGTGGTGATGCATCCATTCACATCTGCGACCGTCACGTTGTAATGGCCTTCCTCCCGCACCGCGATCCGGTGGGTGGTATCACCGGTGCTCCAATAGACAGATACTGCTATTGGTCCGACATCGAACACCACCGAGTCTTCTTCGCAGATGGATCGCTCCTCGCCCAAGTCAATCGCAATTCCACCGGTCTTCACTTGCACCGTATCGGTGAGTGTGCTGCACGGCAATTGCACTTCCACAACGTAGGTCCCTGCGCTGCTAACAGTGATGCTGGCGGTGGTCTCTCCGGTGCTCCACAGGTAGCTTGGCGTTTGGAAGGGATGGGTCCATGTGGCATCGAGGGTGATGGGGTCGCTGTCGGCACACAGCAGTGTATCGCGCAAAGCGATGGGATCGTCCGGCGGTGGCGTGGGGTAGGTGTCCCAATGGTTGGGTAGGCCCCAGGTGCTGGGGTTAGCACCGAGGCTCACGGCGTTGTCCACAAAACCGCAGCCCGGCCCCACCACATCGGGGTTGGTGATGGCGCTGAGATAGGTGGCGCCGTTCAGGCGGGCGGCGTAGATCTTGCCATCCGGAGCGAGTTGCAAACTGCCGAAGGCCCGGTTCTCAGTAGCCAGCACCACTTCGGTATTCATCGGGTCCGCGCTGGTGAGATCGTATTGGCGGATGGTGCTGTACCCGCCACCGTTCAGCAGGCCGTGGTCGCTCATGTACACCAGGTTGCCGTTGGGCGCGAACTCAACGCCGTAACCGCGACTGAACAGCTCAACGGTGCCGCCGATGGAATCGCTGCGGATAATGGAGAGCAGCCCGGAGCTGTTGTCGAAATCCAGCACATCGAAGTAGGCCGTGCTCTGCCAGTCGCTGTTGGTGATCGCCATGCTGCGCCCCCAGGCGTTGGCGAGCCGGTCGCCCTGTTGGTTCATGCGCATGCAACCGATAAGACTTGCCCCCGAGCCATCGGGGTTGCCGTGCATGGCCTGGCCGATATTGGAGACCACCGGACCCTCCACGCCTTGGCAGGTCACCAAGTAAGCGATGTAGGCATCACTCTCCCAGCGGTGGTAGAGCACCCAGACATCGCGGCCGTTGGCATGGTAGGTGGCGGTGAGCCGCTCGGTAACGGGACCATCGAGCAGCACATTGGCCATCACCACATCGCCGTTGCCGCCGTTCGCGGCCATGTCCACGATACTGTATGCTGCGTTGGGCTGGCCGATCCATTCGCCGGCCTGTGGCGGAGCGGTGAAGAGGTAGAAGCGCTGCGGATCATCGGGGAAGGGTACGATCAGTGCGCTCTGGCTGGAACTGTAACTGCCGAATAGCCCGGAGCCGTTGGGCATTACGTTGTTGTTGCGGTCCCACACCGTTTCACCATTGCTGTAGAAGAGGAGTTGTCCATTGGTATCGCTGATGCTAGCACAGCCTTCATCCGTGCTGAGTGGCGTGCTGATGGCCACCGGCGTGCCGCTGCTGAAGTCCAATCCGGAGTTGAAACCAAAGGGCCAGAAGGTGTGCTGCGCTTGTGCGGAACATGCGCTAACGAGCAGAGTGATGCAGAGAACGGTGAACAGGGTACGCATGGGCCTTCACCCGGTAAGACCCCATCCGCGTGCGAAACGATGCCTGAGTGATGTGGAACGTTCGATCACGGATCAGGTCCGTCGGGTCAAAATTCGCTTGCTCACACAGAGCCACGGAGGCACAGAGAATGCACCCCCTCCGCGACTCCGTGGATTCGTGTGCCACTCTTATCTGGTTGCTTGGTCAGAGACTTCCAACGATGACAAGGCAAATACGAGGCGATCGCCCCACGTCATCGGTCCACAGAAGGCAGTCGATCGAACTATCATTCCATCGACCGTCCGTGGAGCGGGACGAGAAGAAGACCTGCACCGAACGGAGTACGATCCGGAACGGCGATCTCACAGCGCCTTTCCCTCTACCACCATCGCAGCGCGCACCTTGGGTGCATTGCCGATGTGGATCCGACCGTCCACCACCATCACGGGCCGCTTCAGAAAGGTGTATTCCTGCAGGATGTATTTGCGGTAGTCCTTCTCGGAGAGCGTCATTTCATTCAGACCCATGCTGCGGTACTTCAAGGCCACGCGGCTGAAGAGTGCCTCGTAGCTCCCGGCGAGTTTCTTCATTTCGTCCAACTCCTTCGCGGTGATCGGGTCGCCCTTGATCTCGCGCAAGGTGAACTTCTTCAGGTTCGGAATGGTCTTGAGGATGGCTTGGCAAGTGCTGCACGTGCCGAGGTGGAAGATGATGCGGGACATGGGGCAAAGATGAAGAAGAGGAATGCGCTTTCTTCTATGCCTTTCGATCAGAACTCCGCACTCCCCGACGTACGCTGGAACCGGATCACATCATGGATATTCCCCATGCTCATCACGAAGAGCGCGAAGCACACCAAGACCGTTATCTATTTCAAGATGTGTTGGCCGGTCGCTCGCCGCCAAGCATGCCTTCGGCTCAGCCGTACGGTGGATAGGAGCGCTATGGTTTCTTGCGCCAAAGCTTCAGCGACAGAGCACGATGGCGCGTAGAGATGTAAACTGATCACAACAACTTCGATGGTCGTTGTTTGGTGTGCAGAACAGCGTGGATAATGATCGCATTGGGATGCACCTTATAGATGATCATGAACGGAAACACATTCATCAGAATTCGCCTTGCCTCGAAGCGTCCTCGCGGGAAGGCTTCCGGGTTACGTTGAATGCGCTGTATGCCATCCTCGACCTCCGCCAAGAAGCGGTCACCAAGTCCCGGTCGTTGCGTGTTGTACCAGACCGCCGCATGAGCGATCTCTTGTTTAGCGCTTTCCTGAACTTCCAGTTCTTGGCTCACTCACGCATGGCCTGCTGGGCGAACCGCTTTACATCCTCCCACGAGTGGGTTTTGCCTTCACCCCGCTCATACTTGGCGATGCGCTCTTCCACCAACGACCACTGTTCTTCCGTGAGGTCGTATGCCAATTCATCGTGCTCGAAAAAAGCCATGATCTTTTGTAGCACTTGGCTGTCGCTTGTCGCGAGCAGATGCTCCATGATCTGAAGCTTCAGCGACTGAAGAGAAGGACTAGAGGCATCCATGATAATTCAAAGATAGTGCAATGGTCGTGTCCCCTCAAGACTCCGCCTCGCCCGGAAATCACGGGTGTGAGATCACATCCCGAATGTTCCAAGAAGTCACGTCTTGGGCTTCTTCTTCGTGTCCGCTTTTTTCATTTGGGCGTAGCCCTTTTTCAACTGCTTCTTAACTTCGGGCAGTTGCTTTTCTTGCGGAAGATTTTCCGGGGCATTGCCGGTGTTGCGTCTCACTATATCGCGCACTTCGCGGCCAACATCATGGTGCGTTGTTTCCAATGCAGCTTGGCCTTTAATGCCTTTATTGCGTATCCGTTCCTCGGTTTGTGTTACACGAAAAAGATTAGCGGCGAGTTCCGTTCTTCCCATGTGGTCGGCGAGTTTGCCGGTTTTTGCCAAGCCGCGTCGGCCTTTAAGTTGCCACGCCTTCATATTGTACAGCCCCATGTACCCGGCATCTTGGAAACGAACGAAATCGGTTACTCCTGCTCGCTTTGCAGCTGAGCTCAATGACTTGTTGCCTTCCGTCAATTCGTCGCGGATAAGCAACCGGTCCATTTCGTTGTGCCCTTGTACTTGCAACTCGAATTGGCGGGTTTGCTGTGCAAAATAGACTTGTGCAGCGGCTACTTCCGGTTTCCTCGGATCGCCGTTCATTACAGCGATGTAACAAGCAAATCGGGAGAGCTTGAAGTCTTTGGTTTTCACACCATCCACTTCACGTTCGTGATGGATGATGTTCGTGTAATGCGGAATGCCCAACGAAACCATGGCCTTTGTGGCGCGGTCCAAAACCTTCTCGAATGCAGGCATGTCCTTGTATCCGACCATGCGCATTAGGTCGCTCGCCCACCAATACACCTCACCGTTCTCGTTCTTGAAGTCTTCGAACGTGAGCGGCTTTTGGTCGTCAAATGCGGATAGCTGTGTCATGGCAGGTTACATCAACAAAGGTAAGGACATGTGCTGAAGGCGGCTGCGGCGCTCAAAACTCCGCCCCACCCGGAAACCTCGGAAAAGGAATGACATCCCGGATATTCCCCATCCCTGTAACGAACAACACAAACCGTTCCAACCCAAGACCAAAACCTGCGTGTGGCACAGTGCCGAAACGACGTGTGTCCAAATACCAATCGAGTTCTTCGGCGGGCACGTTCATGTCCTTCATGCGCGCTTCGAGCACATCGAGGCGTTCCTCACGCTGGCTGCCGCCGATGATCTCGCCGATGCCGGGGAAGAGCACGTCCATGGCCGCGACGGTCTTTCCTTTCTCGCTATAGCCAAAGTCACCCGGTGCGTTGGTGCGCATGTAAAAGGCCTTGATCTGCGCGGGATAACCCGTGACGATCACTGGTTTCTTGAAATGCTTTTCGACGAGGTAACGTTCGTGTTCGCTTTGCAGGTCGATGCCCCATTCCACGGGGAACTGGAACTGCTTCTTCTGGTAGGGCTTGCTGCGCAGCAGGATGTTGATCGCATCGTCGTAGGTGATCCGTTCAAAGGGATCCTCCAACACGAACTTCAAACGCTCGATCAAGCCCATCTCGCTGCGTTGCGCCTGTGGCTTCGTCGCTTCCTCTTCCTTCAACCGCCCATCGAGGAATTGCAGATCGTCCATGCTGTTCTTCAGCACACGGGCGATCAGGTGTTTGCACAACCCTTCCGCCAGGTCCATGTCACCCTTAAGGTCCATGAAGGCAGCTTCGGGCTCGATCATCCAGAACTCGGCAAGGTGGCGCGTGGTATTGCTGTTCTCCGCGCGGAACGTTGGGCCGAAGGTGTACACCTTGCCGAGCGCCAAAGCACCAAGTTCAGCCTGTAGTTGACCACTCACCGTCAGTCGACTTTCAGCACCGAAGAAATCCTCCTTCCAATCCACTTCCCCGGCATCGTTCAGTGGAGGGCCCTTCGCATCGAGTGTGCTCACGCGGAACATTTCACCGGCACCCTCCGCATCGCTCGCGGTGATGATCGGACTGTGGAAATAGTTGTAGCCCTCTTGGTCGAAGTACTCGTGGATGCCGAAGCTCACCTGATGCCGCATGCGGAACACCGCACTGAAGGTGTTCGTGCGGAAACGCAAGTGTGCGTTCTCGCGGAGGAATTCCAACGAGTGCTTCTTCGGTTGGATCGGATACTTTTCACCATCGCTATCGCCCAGCACTTTCAACTCGGTCACTTGCATCTCCACGCGTTGTCCGCTGCCTTTGCTTTCGACCAGTACGCCGGTGCATTCAACTGCGGCACTTGTGGTGAAGCGGGCCCGTGTGGTTGCGTCCACTTTCTCCTGATCGATCACGCATTGCAGATTCCGGATCGTGCTACCATCGTTCAGCGCAATGAAACGGTCGTTGCGGAAAGTGCGCACCCAGCCGGCCACGGTGACGGTGGTGCCGGTAAGGGATTCGTTGTCGAGGGCTTGTTTGATCGAGGTGTGTTCCATAGTGCGGTAGCGTGGTATTGGGGCGCAAAGGAACGAAAGGAGTGAATGATCAGCATGGATAGCACGGGTCCATGGATACCGATGGCACCACGTATCCGTGATCGGGATCATCTGGATAGGCGACAAAAGGACCTGATAAACGGTCGAAACGATATTGCACTGGAAACGTTTCCGCACACGAATTGTTCCCTACATTTGCCCCCCTCGAAAGATGGACGTGAAGGAGAAACAGATCATCGAACAGGCGGGCAAGCTCTTCATGCGGCTTGGTATCCGCAGCGTCAACATGGATGATGTGGCCCAGCATCTGCGGGTCTCCAAGAAGACGTTGTACCAGTTCTTCAAGGACAAGAACGATCTGGTGGAGAGTATAGTGAAGTCCATTTGCGACGATAACCGGACGAACATCACGGCCATTTGCGGGAAGGGCCTGAACGCGATCGATGAGAATTTCGAGATCGCACACTTCATCGCATTGCAATTGGGGCAGATCCATCCGAGTGTCCACTTCGATCTCCAGAAGTACCATGCAGCGGCTTGGGATCTGTTGGAACGCACCGAAAGGGCGAACATCCATAGTTGCGTTACATCCAACATGGAGAAGGGGATGAAGGAGGGGCTGTATCGGAAGGACCTCAACATACCGGTCATCGCGAGGATCTACATCGCACGTTTCGATGCGTTGTGCGATGGGGAGTTGTTCCCCAAGGACGAATACGATCCGCAGAACGTGACCTGGGAGATGTTCCGCTACCACATCCGTGGGATCGCCAGTGACAAGGGAATGAAGTACCTGATGAAGAAAGTGAAGAAAGAACAACCGGCACAACGATGAGAACGAGTACCATGATCGCCGCCATTCTGTTGTCTGCCATCAGCATGGGGCAAGGGCCGGTGAGCCTCAGCTTGCAACAAGCATTGGACATGGCGGCCAAGCAGAGCTATGCGGTGCAAGCCAGTGCGTTGGAGGCCGCGAAAGCGAAGCACAAGGTGAAGGAGGTCACCGCCATCGGCTTTCCGCAGATCAGCGGGGAGGTGGCCGTGAACAACTACATCGATGTGCCCACCCAGCTGATCCCGAATTTCTTCACACCGGGACTTGGACCTGATTTCGTCGCCGCGCAATTCGGTCTGCCATGGAATGCGAGCGGTGGCCTCACATTGAGCCAATTGATCTTCGACGGCAGCTACTTGGTGGGTTTGAAAGCCACACGAGCGCTAGCGGAACAGAGCCAACAGGACCTGGAGAAAGCCGCCACCGATGCGCGCAACCAAGCGGCCAAGGCGTACTTCGGTGTGCTTGCGGCGGAGGAAGGTGAGCGACTCACAGGCGAAGGGATCCCGCTGTTGGAGAAGAGCCTAAACGAAGTGACCGCTATGAAGGACGCGGGTTTCATGGAGGACATCGATGTGGATCGCATGACCATTCAGTTGGAGCAGGCCAAGGCGCAGCAGCGTAGCTTCAAACAGCAGGCCGATGTCGCACGGATGTTGCTTGCTCTTGCACTGGGCGTACCCCAAGGCACACCGATCACACTGACGGACGACCTCGCTGGTATCGTGAATAATGCGGACGAGACCGCGCTGAGCGAACAACCAATGGATCCCGCTGGACACGTTGAACTGCGCTACGCGGAGAACTTGGTGGTGCTACAGGATCTGAACCGCAAGAACGAACGCAGCAAGGCCATGCCATCGTTGGGTGGATTTCTCAACCACCAACAAGCATGGAATGGTCCGGCCTTCGACCCCGGTGGGAAATATCCATTCTATCCAACCACGGTCTGGGGGTTGAAATTGACCGTCCCGATCTTCAGCAGTGGCAATCGATACCACAAAGTGAAACAAGCCGAGTTCGCCTTGCAGCAAACAGAAGTGAACCGGACCGCTACGGAACAGCGCCTGCGCACATTCGCAGAACAGAGCCGCAGTCAAGCACGCACAGCCTTCGACAACTACCGCACCGAGGAGCGCAATCTGGCCTTGGCGCGGAGCATCTTCGACCGCACCAGCATCAAATTCTCGAACGGTGCTGCGGCAAGTTTCGAACTCACGCAAGAACAGGGCAACTACCTCCTCGCCCAACAGACCTACATCCAACGTGCCGTGGAGCTACTGATGGCCCGCGCCGACCTACGCAAAGCACTCGACCTCTATTAAGTCCACCATGAAGCAGACGATCCTTGTGTTGACAACGATGGCCCTTTTCGCCGCATGTGGTGGTGGTGCCGATACCAGCGCGCTTGGTAAGAAACGCGCCGAACGGGATTCCTTGAAAACGGTCTACGCCGAGCTTGGCGTGAAGATCAAGGACATCGAAACGTGGCTCGCGGAGAACGACAGCACCGTGCGCCGCAATCTTTCCACGGTGACCAGTACAGCGGTGGTCGCGGGAACATTCGCGCACTATGTGGATGTGCATGGCATGGTGAAAGCCGATAGGTCAGCAGCCCTCTTCGCACAAGGTGGACGGGTGCGGAGCATTCTGGTGAAGCCCGGTGATCAGGTACGAGCTGGTCAATTGCTCATCAGCATCGACAACGATTTGGTCGAGAAGCAGATCGCCCAAGCGAGTACCGCAGCAGAGTTGGCGCGCACCACCTTCGAGAAGCAGGATGCTCTTTGGAAGCAGAAGATCGGAAGTGAGATGCAGTTCCTACAGGCCAAAGCACAGATGGAGCAAGCACAGGCTGGTCTAGCTGCACTACACGAGCAACAACGCCTCACCAACATCACTTCGCCTTTCGAGGGTATGGTGGATGACATCATGGTACGGGTCGGCGACATGGCAAGTCCCATGCAGCCTGTGGCACGGGTGGTGAATTTGAGTGCCGTCCAACTGGAGGCCGATGTGCCGGAAGGCTACCTGCGTAGTGTAAAGGCCGGTGCTCCGGTGAAGGTGCGCTTCCCCAGTTTGAACGAGACCTTCGATGGCGAGTTGGATCATGTCGGTCAGTTCATCGACCCTGCGAACCGCACGTTCAAAGTGACGGTTCGCGTACCGAAGGCCGAAGCCTACATGCGCCCCAACCTGCTCAGCGACATCAGTATCCAGAACGGCAACAACGACAGTGCGCTGGTCGTTCCGAGTCGCACCGTGTTGCAGGATGTGGCAGGTAATAACTACGTCTATGTGTTGGATGTAACGCGTGATGATGAGGCCGTGGCGCGCAAGATCATGGTGCAGCGCCTCAGTGAGTATAAGGGCCGCATCAGTGTTGCCCCGGTGAAGGCCGGTGAACTGAAGGGTGGTGAGCGCGTTGTGGATGAAGGCGCCAAGAACGTAACGGAAGGAACGACCGTTCGTGTGGCCAATAACTGATCGCAGATGCACAGCAACGAGGATATCGAGAAGGATCTGCATGGACCGGAGCGCCAGTTCGCGATCACGACCTGGGCGGTGAACAACCGCACCACGGTGATCGTGCTCACGCTGCTGATCTGCGTGATGGGGATCTACTCGTACATCGTGATGCCCAAGGTGAGTTTCCCCGAGGTGGTCACCCCGGAGATCTTCATTGGCACACCGTACAACAGCAGTTCCGTGGTCGATATCGAGAAGTTGATCACCAAGCCGATAGAGAAGGAGATCAACACCATCAGCGGAGTTGACGAGATCACGAGCAAAAGCGTCCCGAACTTCAGTTCCATCAACGTCAAGTTCAACTACGATGTAACACCTACCGAGGCGTTGCGCAAGGTGAAGGATGCGGTGGACAAGGCACGTGGCGATTCCAACTTCCCCACGGACCTCCCCGCCGAGCCGAATGTGTTCGAGATGAATTTCTCGGAACTGATGCCGGTGATGAACATCAACCTCAGTGGCGACTACCCGATGGAGCAGTTGCACGAATATGCGAAGCACCTGGAGGATCGCATCGAGGAGTTGCCAGAGATCAACAAGGTGGAGATCCGTGGTGTGCCCGAACGTGAAGTGAAGGTCAGCGTGGACCTCTACCAACTCGAAGCGTTGGAACTGAACTTCGACGACATTGCGAACGCATTGCGTAGCGAGAACCTCACCATGAGCGGTGGTGATATCCTCAACAAGGACCAGCGTCGTAGCGTACGGATCATCGGTGAGTTCAAGGACATGGCCCAGATCCGGGACATCGTGGTGAAGAACGAAGGGCAGCGTGAAGTGCGCCTGGGCGACATCGCCGATGTGACCTTCGGATACAAGGAGCCCGAAAGTTTTGCGCGCGAATACGGCAAGAGCGTGGTGATGTTGGACGTGATCAAGCGTGCAGGCGAGAACCTGCTCGATGCCAGCGACAAGATCAACGCCATCCTGGCCGAGGACAAAGGCCATGCACTGCCGGATGACCTCACCATCACCCTGACCGGTGACCAGAGCGAACAGACCCGCGTAAGTGTGGATGAGTTGATGAACCACATCGTGCTCGGTGTGGTGCTCGTGGTCGGTGTATTGATGCTTTTCCTCGGTTTGCGCAACGCGCTGTTCGTGGGTCTAGCGATCCCGATGAGCATGTTCATCTCCTTCACCTTGCTCAATCTGTTCGGCATCTCGTTGAACATGATGGTGCTCTTCGCGCTCATCCTTGCGCTCGGTCGATTGGTGGATGACGGCATCGTGATCGTGGAGAACATCTACCGCCACATGACCAATGGCGAACCGGCCATGAAGGCCACCCAATTGGCGGTAGGCGAGGTCACCATGCCGATCATCGCCGCCACCACGGCTACCGTGATGGTGTTCGCGCCACTGCTGTTCTGGCCCGGTATGATGGGTGAGTTCATGAGCCTGATGCCGATCACGTTCATGATCGCATTGGGGTCCTCGCTGTTCGTAGCACTCGTTGTGAACCCCGCACTCGCCTCGAAGTTCATGAAGGTGGAGAGCGATCACATGCCCACGAAGAAGATGTGGCGGGTCGCGGCGATCATGATCGTGATCGGTGTACTGGTCGCCATGGGAGGTGGCGTAGCGAAGAGCACGTTCATCTTCAGCATCGGGACGCTCACGGTCTTCTTCGGCATCATGGGTATCGCGAACAACAAGATCTTCGTACCGCTCACCGATCTTTTTCAGAACAAGTGGTTGCCCGCATTGGAGCACCGGTATGAAGGATTCCTGCGCTACGCATTGAGCAAGCATCATCCCCGGACATTCTTGTTCGGCACCTTCGGGTTGTTGATCCTTGCCTTCTTGTTGTTGGCCATTTTCCCGCCGAAGACCTTGTTCTTCCCATCGAATCAACCGCAGTTCATCAACGCTTTCATCGAAGCGCCCATTGGCACCGATATCCTGAAGACCGACAGCATCACACGTATCGTGGAAGCACAGGTGATGAAGGTGATCGACCAGCCCGAATACATGGAAGAGGTAGACCTTCTGGACAAGGACGGCAAGGTGATCGGAAAGGAGACGAAGAACTTCCTTGTGAAGTCGGTGATCAGTCAAGTCGGTCTGGGTACCAGTGATCCAGGCACCGGTGAAGTGGAGATGGGTTCGACACCGAACAAGGGTCGAGTGCAGGTGACCTTCGTGAAGTTCGCCGATCGTCACGGGATCAATACCAACGATGTATTGGAGAGAATGCAGAACGGCGTAAGCGGCTATCCCGGTGTGGTGACCACGGTTGTGAAGAATGCCGATGGCCCGCCCGTTGGCAAGCCGGTCAACATCGAGATCCGAGGCAAAGAGATCGAAGGACTCTTGGATGTGGCCGAGGATGTGAAGAAGTTCATCGAAGGAAAGAACGTGCCGGGAGTGGAGGCCTTGCGGATCGATATCGACAGAGCAAAACCGGAGATGCCGATCATCATCGATCGTGAGAAGGCGCGCCGGTTCAACGTGAGCACCTACGCCGTAGCCGATGCCATCCGCACCGCGCTTTTCGGCAAGGAGGTGAGCACCTTCCGCATTGAAGGCGATGATGACGACTACGAGATCAACGTGCGGTTGAAGGACGACTATCGTTACGATATCCAGCAGTTGATGGACATGAAGGTCACCTTTCGCGATATGCTCAGCGGGCAGATCAGACAAGTACCGATCAGCGCCGTTGCACATGCGGAATACACCACCACGTTCAGCGCGATCAAGCGCAAGGATCTGGACCGTGTAGTAACCGTGAGCAGCAACGTGATCGCGGGGTACAACAACAATGAAGTGGTGCAGCAGATCAAGGATGAGATGGGTACGGGCTTCGATGTGCCGACGGAATTCAACCTGCGCTTCACCGGCGAACAAGAGGACCAAGCGAAGGACATGAACTTCCTCCTGATGGCGTTCGTGGTCGCGATGTTCGTGGTTTTCCTCATCATCGTGGCGCAGTTCAACAGCATCAGCTACCCGATGATCGTGATGAGCACGGTGATCTTCAGCACCATCGGTGTGTTCCTCGGATTGGTGGTGTTCCGTATGGACTTCATCATCCTCATGACCATGCTGGGCATCATCTCACTTATCGGTGTGGTGGTGAACAACGCGATCGTGTTGATGGACTTCGCCCGCTTGCTCTTCGCACGGGCACAACGGAAACTCGGTGTGGACGAACACACGATCATACCGAACGACGAAAGCCGTGAGGCCTTGGTGGTCGCTGGTCGTACGCGTCTGCGTCCGGTCATCCTCACAGCGATAACCGCAGTCTTGGGCTTGTTGCCCTTGGCCATCGGACTCAACTTCAACTTCTTCGGCCTCTTCATGGAATTGGACCCGCACATCCACATGGGGGGAGATAACGTGATCTTCTGGGGCCCCTTGAGTTGGGCGGTCATTTACGGCCTCATCTTCGCCACATTCCTCACTCTGATCATGGTGCCGGTGATGTTGCTGATCGTTCAGAAGATCAAACACCGTCGCCAGTGGAAACGGGAGTTGCGTGAAGCAGAGGCCCGATCGAACGCACCACGGAATTCGATGAAGCCCGGTATGGCTTGATCGATCACAGTTGAATTTGGAACCGCCCCCGAACTTCGAGGGCGGTTCTTTTTTGGAAGGAACTACCGTTTCTTGTGAACAATGATCGGGGAAAGATCCATGCTTCAGAGCCGTTCTTGGGACCATGAACCCTCTAAGTTCGCTGGATGTCCTGGCGGCCACTTGTGCTTTTCTACATGCTGTTGTGCAGCACATGGAGTGTAGCGCAGATCACGTCCTCGTTGAGCGGTAGCACAAGTGATGCCTCCACTGGAACGTCTTTGCCCGGTGCCACAGTGCAAGTGTTCGTCGGCGATACGAGCTACAGCACGGTCTCGGATGCAACTGGCACGTTCCGCCTTTCGCACCTGCCCACCGGGATCCATCGCGTTCGCGCGAGCTTCATCGGTTATGGGCCGGTGGAGAATGCGGAGGTGTGGGTGCGTCCTGGCAAGGAGGAACGCGTTGACATGCAGTTGCATCGAGCGGTGAATGAATTGGCTGAAGTGGTGGTGCGTGCGACCGCGCCTCAGCGCATGGATGCGATCAGTGCGCACACCCTCACGGTAGAGCAGAGTCTGCGTTTTCCGGCCACCTTCTTCGATCCCGCAAGGTTAGCAATGAGTTACTCCGGCGTGGCATCCACGAATGACGAAGGGAACCACTTCAGCGTGCGCGGCAATAGCCCTGCGAGCAATGCGTGGCTGTTGGAAGGGGCGGAGATCGTAACACCCAACCACCTGACCAATGCAGGCACCCAAAGCGACCTCCCGACCTTGACAGGTGGAGGCACCACGATCCTGAGCGCGCAGATGCTCGGCACCTCGCGCTTGCTCATGGGTGGTTTGGCCGCACCTTACGGAAACGCGCTAGGTGGCATCATGGACCTTCGGTTGCGATCGGGAACCAACGAGCGCCACGCCTTCACCGGGCAAGCAGGATTGATCGGGATCGACCTCAGTGCCGAGGGGCCCTTGCGCAACGGAGGCAAGGCTTCCTACCTCGTGAACTACCGCTATTCCACACTGGGTTTGCTCAGTGCAATGGATGTCGCATTGGGCGATGAAGCCATCACCTTCCAAGACCTCTCGTTCAACGTAACGATGCCGATCAAGGATCGCAGCGTACTCACCCTGTTCGGTATGGGCGGGAACAGCAGCAACCGCTTCGATGCGAAGGACAGTACGGAATGGGAGTTCGACAAGGACAGCCAGAACATCGGATATACAGCGAAAGTGGGAGTCGCTGGAATGACCTTCAAACAACGGATCGGTGGGCGGACCGCATGGCACACAGCGGCCGTGGTTTCCATGAATGATCAGCAGCGGACACTTGAGCAAGGGCTGTACGTCCTTGATCAATTCGTCAGCACCACACGGGATACGGCAACACTCCGTGAAGAGAAGATCTCCATCGTATCACAAATGCGCACTGAACTATCAGCGCGAGCAACCTTGCAGATCGGGGCGAGTGGTATGCAGCGCACGGTTGTAAAGCAACTCACCCTTCTGGACGAGGCAAGCACGGGTTGGCTGTTGCGGCCATTCGCGCGTTTGGAATACGACATCACGGAACGTCTGCACGTGGATCTTGGTGTGGCGTATGCGCATTGGACAGCGAATGGATCCGGTGTCGTGGAGCCGCGTGTTGCACTTCGCATGGATTTGGGTGATCGGGATCGGTTGTCGCTCGCAGTCGGTCAGCGCAGTCAATTGCCCGCTGTGCAGAACTACGCGGGTCATGTGCGCTGGCAGGCACAGGATCCCTTTGCCCCGACGGACAATTCCCGGATCGGTCTGCTGCGATCCAAAGATGTGGAACTGACGTACGACCATGCCTTCCGACCACACCTGAGGTTGAGTGCATCTGCATTCTTTCAATATGTGGATCGTGTACCGGTCGGGGTGCAGGTGGAACAATTCACGGACGGAAGGGAATTCAGTTTGACGAATGAATGGGACGCTGTGTACTACCTGCAATTGGTTGCGCAAGGCGATGCGTTGAACGCAGGCGGGCAGATCGCGTTGACGCATACCTTCCACAAGGGCTTCTTCTATCAAGTGAACGCCACGGCCTTTGATGCCACCTATGCCGATCGGGCGGTGCGCGTGTATGATAGCCGATGGAATACGGGCGTGATCGCAAATGCCGTTGTGGGCAAGGAGTTCATGAAACTCAAAGAAGATCGAAAGCGCACATGGGGCGTGAACGGTCGCGTCAACACCACCGGCGGGCAGCGTTACACACCGATGGCCACACCAACTGCGCCCGAGCCTGTGGCGTACTCGGCGCAGTACCCCAGCACCTACCGCGTCGACATCCGGATCTATTTGAAACGCGAGCACAAGCGTCGCACCGGGATGTGGTCCGTGGATCTATTGAACGCCACGAATGCCAAGAACGTCGCCTATCGTTATTTCGACCATCGAAAAGGGGAGGAGGTCGCCAAATACCAATTGGGCCTTATCCCGAACCTGAGTTACCGCATCGAATTCTGATCACCATGAAACGAATACTGAACATCTTCTTCGCACTGCTTTTCGGTGCCTTCGCTTATGTGAACGTGAACGACGTGGATGCCTTCCTGTGGGTGGCGGCCTACGGTGCGGTCGCTTTCCTGTTCGCACTGGCTGTCTTCGGGCGTGCTGATCGTCGCGTGAGCGGTGTGCTGTGCATCGCACTCTGGGTCTGGGCGATCACCATGTTGCCGGGCATGATGCATTGGATAGACGCGGACATGCCCTCGATCACCGAGGAGATGCAAACCACGTCACCACACATCGAAGCGGTGCGCGAATTCCTGGGCCTATCCATCGCATCGCTCGCATTGGTATTCCTCGTCTTCAGCACGCCTCGTCAAGCACGTTTGCTGTAAGCACGTCGACCACATAAGCCACGATCCTCGCCCAACGTACCGAACATTCGAACATGCGCACACACCTGCTCCGACTCAGCGGCCCGGTACTTGGCCTAGTGGTGTACGCGCTGCTGCGGTACTTGGGTCATGCTCCGGCGGCCATGGCCGGGGTGGTAACCTGGATGGCCGTGTGGTGGATCAGCGAAGCGGTGCCCTTGGCCGTTACCTCACTGTTGCCGTTGGTGCTCTTCCCCTTGCTGGGGATAGACACCATGGGCGGCACGGCGACGAACTACGGCAAGGAGATCATCTTCTTGTTCCTCGGTGGTTTCCTGCTCGCATTGGCGTTGGAGCGCGCCCAGTTGCACCGGCGGATCGCTTTGCGCATCATCGGTCGCATCGGGGGCACCGGTCCGCGTCTGATCGCCGGGATGATGGTGACCAGTGCGCTGTTGAGCATGTGGATGAACAGCACCAGTTGCGTCTTGGTGATGCTCCCCATCGCCCTCAGTTTATTGGATGGCGACGGTGATCCGGCGCTGCGCAAGCGATTGACCGTGCCGCTTCTTCTCGCCGTTTCCTACGGTGCCACCATTGGCGGCATGGCCACACCGGTCGGTACACCGCCCAACTTGGTCTTGTTGGAGGTATGGCGTGATCACTGGCCGGATCGCCCGCCGATCGGTTTCGGGCAGTGGATGTCATTCGGCATCCCACTCATGGTGATCTATCTCGGGATCGCTTGGCTGCTCATCACCAGATGGGTCTTCAAGGTCCCGAAGGATCACATCAGTCCGCCGGCAGAAGTGAAAGCACGGTTGGCCTCTTTGGGAAAAGTGACCTATGCCGAGCGGGTGGCCGCCATCGTGTTCGCTACCGTGGCTGTGCTGTGGGTCACGGGGGATGACCTGACCTTCGGCAACGGCTTTGCGCTGCACGGTTGGCGCGGCCGCACAGGACTGACCTCC
Organism: Flavobacteriales bacterium; assembly: GCA_016710015.1. Classification (GTDB taxonomy): domain Bacteria; phylum Bacteroidota; class Bacteroidia; order Flavobacteriales_F; family PHOS-HE28; genus PHOS-HE28. Next base: position 445,021 of record JADJLR010000008.1, on the reverse strand, counting down.
TTCTCGGACGGTGCCATTGCGATCCTAGGTGCGCTCATGCTCTTTCTCATTCCTATTCCGCAAGCCTTGGATGGCGATGCGGAAAGCCGCCCTCCGCATGCGTTGTTGACGTGGAAATACGCCGAAGCGAACGTGCCTTGGGGGATCCTATTGCTCTTCGGTGGGGGCTTCGCCATCGCGAGCGGCATCGATCGGTCCGGCTTGGCCATGGAAATGGTAGCAGGCATGGAACGATTGAAAGGGTTGTCCCCGCCGCTCTTGATCGGTGCGGTCAGTGGGGTCGTCTGCTTCCTGAGCGAATTGGGCAGCAACACCGCCACCGCGAGTCTCACCCTTCCCATATTGGCGCAGAGCACCGAGGCCTGGGGCATTGATCCACAGGCACTGCTCATCCCGGCCACCTTGGCCGCAACATTGGGTTTCGCGCTACCCGTGGCCTCGCCCATGCAGGCCATTGTCTTCGGCAGTGGGCGCATTCCGGTCCGGGAAATGGTCCGGGCCGGGATCTGGATGGATTTGATCGGATTGGTCCTTTTGGTGGCGTTATTGTCTTGAAGATCAGGCAGAAAAGAGGTTCGACCAGGCCGGGTACAGGGCTCAAGGTACCGGAGTGACGGTGAAGGATATTTTGACCGGACATGGTGTAGGGAAGCCCGGTTTTTACAACTTTGGGTACTATGCGGATCACAGAAGAACAGATCAAGGCCGCCCACAAGGCGCTGAAGAACGAGAACGGCGGAGCTTGGCAGGACTATTTCGGTCTACTCTTCTTGGAAGAGTTCCACAAAGTTCCACGCGAACAGGCTTTACATCAGATCGCTTTCGGCGGTGAGGACTATGGCATCGATGGCTATCATTTCGACAAGGCCAAGCGCAACCTCTACCTCTTCCAGTTCAGGTGGAGCAATGATCACGAGCAGTTCAAGCCCGGCTTTCGCACCCTGTTGGATCATGGCGTGAGCGAAGTGTTCGGTTCGAATGCCGAGGCGAAGAGCCGCAATGCAATGGTGAATGGTCTGAAGCAGGTCCTGCGTGATCATCACAACAAGATCGACCAGGTCAATTTCCATTTCGTGTTCACTGGTGAACCGGAGAAAGCGGAGAACAGCAGTGTGCTGAGTGCCATGCGCGAGGATCTGGAGAACAAGAAGCACGTGATCGATTCGTGGTGGGGCAGGGAGATGAACATGGTGATCGAGTACCGATCGCTCAGTGGCAAGCGCGCCCACATCGTGGTGGACCGCACGCACGAGTATCCCTTGAAACTTTCCGGATCCTTGGAGAAGGATGGTCCGCAGGGCCAACAGATGATCATCGGAATGGGCAGGCTGTACGACCTGTACGGCATGTTCCGGCACATGGGATCACGCTTCTTCGAACGCAACATTCGCCATAGTCTACCTGAAGATGGTTCGGTGAACCGCATCTTGGAAAGGGCCTTCCGCGATATCGGTATCGACAAGAAGTTGGAACCGGCCATGTTCGCCTTCAACCACAACGGGGTCACCTTCAGTGCACAACGGATCGAGCCGGACAAGAACGGTTACCGCATCACCGAACCGCGTTTGCTCAACGGCGCACAGACCATCACAACAATGGCGCGCTTCATCGAGAAGAACAAAGGTCGGGACGACATCGAGACCATCAAGGACCGGCTCAAACGCATCGAGGTCATCTGCAAGGTCATTATCGAAGCGGACGATGCCTTCATCACCACCGTGACCATCAACAACAACCGCCAGAATCCGGTGGACAGTTGGAATCTCCGTGCAAACGACCAGATCCAATTGGAATTGAGCGATCACTTCCGCACCAAGCTGGGCATGTACTACGAGCGCCAGCAACGGGCCTTCGAGGGACTCACCGAAGAAGAGCGGGACGAGCAAGGCATCACGGACGACAAGGCCGTTCAGCTGCTCAAACTGGCCCAGACCTTCTTGGCATCGGAAGGCGAATTGGTGGTGATGCGTTCCATGCGCAAGGCCTTTGAAGAGGACAAACAGTACGATGCCATCTTCAACATGAAGCGCTTGGATGTGGACCCGCGCTACGTGGTGCTGTGTTACAAGGTCCAGTTCCGATTGCCCTTGCTTACGCGATCCATCCTGGAGCGTGGAGAGAACAAGTACAGTTTCGTGGGCCGGGGCAGGCACCTGTTGTGGGCGCTGATGTGCCAAGCCATCCTCAACGACAAGGACCTGCACAGCATGGCGGAGCGCTATGGTCAGGACCTCGCTATCAGTGCCAACTACATGCAATACATCGGCAGCTTGGCCACCGGACAATGCCGTGCGTTGTTGAGCGAATTGGTGGAATTGCCGGCCAATGCAGAGGCCGTGAAGAACGGCGAGTTCAACTTCCTGCGCAGCAAACAGTCGTTCGACTTTTGTATGGAAGTGGCCAAGCGCCGCTTCGGTTGGGAGAAGCGTAAGCTATCGGGGTCTTGGTGATCGATGGCCAGGAGAGGCGCAATGCAAGGGTGCGCATCGTGGTGTACGCGGCCAAGGGTCGGTTATTCGATGCACGTGGTTAAATTGTCCGCATGACAACGAGCGAAGGGATCCGGTTGGTCGAGGAGAAGTTATTTGATTGGATCAAAACCTTCATCCAGATGCTGCCCAACGTGATGTTGGCGGCATTGATCGTGGTGATCGCATGGTTGCTCGCCCGGCTTGCGCGGTATTGGTCCAAACGGCTGGTCGCGAAGATGACCGATAGCCTCACGTTGCGGCGCCTGATCGGCAATTCGGTCTACCTCTTGGTCGTCCTGATCGGCCTGTTCGGTGCATTGAGCATCCTGCATCTGGACAAGACGGTCACCTCGATCCTGGCCGGCGCGGGTATCATCGGACTGGCGCTCGGCTTCGCTTTCCAGGACATCGCCGCGAATTTCATCAGTGGGATCACCATGGCCGCACAACGGCCGATCCGTGTGGGCGAACTCATCGGCACCAACGACCACATCGGCACCGTGGAGCGCATCGATCTGCGAACCACCGAGTTGCGCGACCTGCAGGGCATACAGATCATCATTCCGAACAAGGACATCTTCCAGTCCGTGCTCATGAACTACACCCGGCACGGTATCCGAAGGGTCGATATCGTCGTGGGGGTGAGTTATGGAGATGATCTCCAGAAGGCTGAACTGGTCACCATCGAAGCCGTGCGAAGCGTACCGGAGCGCTTGCAGGACCATGAGGTCGAGTTGTACTACCAAGGATTCGGTGATAGCAGCATCGATCTGGAGGTTCGCTTCTGGATCAACGCGACGAGCAATGCGCACTACAACGACATGCGGAGCAGGGCCATCAAGGCCATCAAGTCGGCCTACGATCGGGAGGGCATCACCATTCCGTTCCCGATCCGCACACTGGACTTCGGCATCAAGGGCGGCCAGAAATTGGACGCGATGTTGAGCGAGCGGCCCGTTGATCGACACTGATCACACCGTCGCCACCACCTTCAATTCGATCGCGATCGGTGTCGGCAGGCAGTTGATCTCCAAGGTCGTGCGGCACGGTGGATCTTTCTCGAAGTACTCCTTCCACAGCCGGTTGTAGGTCGCGAAGTCGTCCTTCATGTTCGTGAGATAGACCGTTACATCCACGATCTTTTCCCACGATGAACCGGCATCTTCCAGGATCCATTTCACGTTCTGGAACACGCTGCGCACCTGCGTCTCGATGTCATAGCTGATGATCATGCCGTTCGCACCCAATTCTACTCCGGGGATCTTCGTCGTGCCTCGTTCGCGTGGTCCAACGCCACTGAGGAAAAGCAATTCACCCACACGACGGGCATGTGGATAATGGCCAACGGGTTCGGGTGCCTTGTTGCTTGAAATGGAGCTCATGGTAGCGGTAGTGAAGTAACGACTATCGGATGATCACTTCGCGAAGATGACGACCATCAAGCAATTGCGGCAAGCGATACCGATCTTTGGTGCATGTCACGTCACTTCTTCACTCTCCTATCGGCGCTATTCGTGATCTCCGGATGCAAGCCGGACGCAGAAACCGTGATGCCTACGTTGGGCACCATCACCGAAAGCGCTTACGCGAGCGGAGTGGTGAAGGCCGAGGGGCAATACCTGGTCTATCCAGTGGTGAATGGTCGAGTGGTCTCCATAGTGGTACAGGAGGGCGATACCGTGGATCCCGGTCAGGTGCTACTGCATATCGATGATCGCACGAGTAGCTTGAACACGAATACCGCCTACGCCCAGTTGCGCTTACTGGAGCAGAATGTTCGAGAGGATGGACCCGTTCTTTCCCAGTTACGGTCGGTCGTGGAGCAGGGGCGGGAGAGGCTCAACGTGGACAGTACGAACTACGCCCGACAACAAGCCCTATGGGCACAACAGATCGGCAGTCGCAATGATCTGGATCAACGCGAACTGGCGTATACCACCAGCCGCACGAATTTCGACCGCGCCGTGAAAGCGTTGGTGGAGAACCGGTCGAAACTGCGCACGGAATTGGACGTTGCACGGAACAACGTGGCGATCAGCTCGGCAGGGAATGACGACCGCAGCCCGCGAAGCCTGATCCACGGAGTCGTGTACGACCTGATGATCGAGCCCGGAGAATTGGCCACCACACAGAAGCCAATTGCCGTGATCGGTAGTGCTGAAGAGCTCTACTTGGAACTGGAGGTGGATGAACAGGACATCCGACAGGTGAAGCAAGGACAAACCGTGTATGTGACCTTGGACAGCTACGGCGAACAGGCGTTCGAGGCCAAGGTCACCCGCATCGTCCCATTCATGGATGAGCGATCACGCACGTTCAAAGTGGAGGCCAAGTTCGTGGAACGACCACCCACGCTCTTCCCGAATCTGACCGCCGAAGCCAGTATCGTATTGCAGGTGAAGGAGAACGCCCTGCGCATTCCCGCCAGCTATGTGGTGGACGATGCCTTCGTCCTCACCGGTGCGGACACGCGCACCGCAGTGAAGCTCGGTCTGCGCGACATGCAGTTCGTGGAAGTCGTATCGGGCATCGATCTCCAAACACGGCTTCAAAAGCCTTGACCCGCAGCATGCGACTGCTCATCGACATCGCAGTGACCCTGCTACGAGCCAAACTGCGGCAGAGCATCATTGCGGCCGTGGGTGTGATGTTCAGCATTGCCATGTTCGTCACGCTCCTCGGTTTCATGAACGGCTTGAACCAATTGCTCGATGGGCTCATCCTCAACCGCACCCCGCATGTGCGCTTGTACAACGAGTTGAAAGTGTCGGATCAACAACCGATCGATCTGGTCCATTCTTCCGGAACGCCAATTAGCGATGGTGGGCCGTACAACATCATTCGCAGCGTGAAACCAAAGGACGAATTGCCGCGCCTTCGCAACGCCCAGGCGATCATGGATGTGTTGGCGAAGGATGAACGTGTGCTTGCTGTATCGCCGAAGCTTGTGGCACAGGTGCTCTTCAACGTGGGCACCACCGACCTTACCGGACAGATCAACGGGATCGACGTGCTGAAGGAGGTGCGTTACTACATGTTCACCGACTACCTCGTGCAAGGCGAGCCCTATGATCTGGCCACCGGCAACAACACCATCGTGCTGGGCAAGGGCTTGGCCGACCTCATGGAGGCGCGCATCGGCGATCTCGTGCAGGTCACCACCGCAACGGGCGATCGTTCCATGTTGCGTGTAGTTGGCTTCTTCCAGACCGGAATCGCGGACTACGACAAAGTGCAGTGCTACGCCAACATCAAGACGGTGCAGAAACTCTTGGCACGCCCGGGCAGCTACTACACGGACATCAACGTGAAGTTGCATGACCTCGCTTTGGCACCGGCAATGGCCAAGGAGATGACCGCCCGTTTCGGCGTGCAGGCGGTGGACATCCAAACGGCCAACGCGCAGTTCGAGACCGGTAGCGATGTGCGGAACATCATCAGTTATGCCGTGGGTATCGTACTGCTCATCGTGGCCGGCTTCGGGATCTACAACATCCTGAACATGATGATCTATGAGAAGCTCGATGCCATCGCGATCCTGAAGGCGACCGGATTCAACGGCAGCGATGTGCAGCGCATCTTCCTTCTGCTCAGCATCATCATCGGTGTGGTCGGCGGACTCGGCGGACTCATCGGTGGCTTCGCATTACAGAAACTGATCGACCACGTTCCGTTCGTCACCGAGGCCCTGCCCACCATCACCACCTACCCGATCGACTATTCGTTGCAGTATTACATCATTGCGGTCACCTTCGCGCTGCTCACCACCTGGGTCGCGGGTTGGTTCCCGGCACGCAAAGCGAGCCAAGTGGACCCGGTGGAGATCATCCGAGGGAAATGAGCGAATTGCACAAGGCACTCGAGGTGGTGAAGGTGAGCAAGTCCTTCCACGATCCGGTCACAGTGAAGGTGTTGAAGGAGGTGTCCTTGGATCTGGCTCGGGGTGAGTTCGTCAGCATCACCGGCAAGAGCGGCTGCGGCAAGAGCACCTTGTTGTACATCCTCAGTACCATGGATACGGACTACGAGGGCGAGCTTCGCATCGATGGGGAGGCCACACGTCAGGCGGGCCAAGCTCGATTGGCACGGATCCGCAACGAGAAGATCGGTTTCGTGTTCCAGTTCCACTACCTGCTCACGGAATTCAGCGTGTTGCACAACGTGATGCTACCCGGCCTGAAGCTGGGGCGCATAAGCAAGGCCGAGGTGGAGCACCGCGCCATGGAACTGTTGAAGGAACTGGAGATCGGGGATCAGGCAATGAAGATGGCCAACCAGATCAGCGGTGGGCAGAAACAGCGCGTAGCCATTGCCCGTGCCCTGATCAACGACCCGCTCATCATCATGGGCGACGAACCCACCGGTAATTTGGACAGTCGCAACAGCGAGATCGTCTTCGAGATCTTTCAACGCATCGCATCGGAGCACAAGCGCAGTCTCCTCATCGTCACGCACGACCCCGACTTCGCCGCCCGCACCGATCGGATCATCGAAATGGACGATGGCAGGGTAGTGGAGGCTAGAACCTGAAAAGGACCCGTTGTCGGGTCCCTTTCGTGGCCTTCGGAAGGCGGATATGACGGGGTCGGATACTTGACGAAGGGGAACGAGGACGGATGATGGCCCCCGTTCCCGCCTCTTTGGTCCCGTGGTGATCAGCGCAGACTGAGGAAGACCGTTTGCAGGTAGTCCTTACCGGAACGGACCTCGATGCGGTAGATGCCGGGTTGCATTTTCTCGGTGGGTCGGAATTTCAGATCAACGTGCGAGGTGTTCGCAGCATCCGGTTTGGCCACCAGTCCGACACTGGCCGTTGCGTCGGACCTGTGACGACTGGCGGACACCACCGGTTCAGCACTGCTGTACTGCTTGCCCTTCGGCGAGGTCATGGTGAAGTGCGCTCCGCTCGCGAGCGAGCCGGGAAGGTCGAACGCCATGTACACTTCGTTGGTGCGGCGTGCTTTCACGGTGAGTTTTCCTTTCTTCCCGCGCAACGCAGTGAGCTCCGCGTTGTTCACCATGCTGGCACCGACCTCGCGCTCATCCAATTGATGAGCGAGCAGGTCGCGATCCGCTTTGGCCTTGTCGGCGGCCATGCGCAGGTCGAGTTCCAGTTCAAGGGCAAGGGCCAGTTGGTCGCGCAGACCCTGCGCCGTACTGCGCAGTTCGGCGAGTTCCTTGGACTGGGTGGCATTGCGACCGATGGTCTGCTCAAGGGAGGCTGCTCGGGCTTCGTTCAGGCTTAGGTCCTTTTCCAGAGCGGCGATGCGCTCCATGTCATCCAGTTCCTTTTGCTGTGCTTGGTCCAAGAGGGAACGCGTGTCCAGTACCAAGGTCTGTGCAGTGCGTTGTTCGGCCAACGCATTATCCAAGGCAAGACGACCTTGAGCAACGGCATCCTCTAGGCCGTCGTATTGGACATACAGGTAGGTCGCCGAGCCGAGGGCCCCGAGGGTGATGAGCGCGCAAGCAATGAGCGCTGTGGATGTACGGTCGGAATTATTCTGTTGGGTCGTCATCGGGGATGTGTTTTGGCCGGTGTACGCTACCGACCATATCCACGGTTATGAAGATCTGGTGAGATCTTCATGAGATCATTCCGCATCCACGAACTTGCGGAAGGTGATGACGAACCGGGCGCCTTCGCCGCGCTTGGATTCCACATGGATCACGCCGCCGTGGAGCTCTACGATGCGTTTCACCAAACTCAGTCCGATACCGTGACCTTTCGTACCCGCGCTGTTCCGCGCACGAAAGAACTGTTCGAAGATGCGGTGGTGGTCCACCGGGTCGATCCCGATCCCGCGATCCTCTACGTCCAAGGTCACGCGCTCCCCTTTACCCCGCAGGGTCACCAATGCCTGGTGGTCGCCAGAGTACTTGCAGGCGTTCTCCATCAGGTTCACGATCATGCACCGCAACAGGACCTCATTGCCATTCACGGTGAGGTCCGAGGCCTCTTCGAAACCTTCGATGGTCACGATCACCTGATTGAAAGTTTTGGTCCGCAATACCTCGGTCCTGGCCGCCCAGATCAGTTCATCCAAACGCACGGGCGCAAAGGTGATGGAGGCCGCATCCGTCTGTGCCATCATCAGCAGCCTATCGTTCAAGCGGTTCAGCGCATGCATGTCCTCCACCACGGACTTCAATGCGTTCCGGTAGTCCTCGCCGCTGCGCTCCTTGAGCAACAACACCTCCAACTGACCGGAAATGGCCGTGAGGGGAGTTCGCATCTCGTGAGAAGCATTGGCAATGAAATTCTTCTGGGTTCCGAAAGCAGCTTCCAACCGCCCCAACAGATCGTTGAACGAAGCGGCCACTTGGGCGATCTCATCCGTGCCGGTCCCCGGATCTGTTCGGCGGGAAAGGTCGGATGCGGTGATCGAACGGAGGTCCAGGATCAACCGCTGCAGCGGCGAAAGGGCCCTGCGCGCAAAGGTCCGGCTGATGAAGAAGATGAGCACCAGACCGACCAGAAAGGTCACGAGCATCACACGCGCTTGGTCCTGTAGTTTGCGTCGGCCGTACAGGTCCTGGCCAGAGATCACGGCCACGAAACCGCTCTTGGGACTGCGCACGTGGAAGGCCAGAAGTTCCCGCTCGGTGGTGATGCGTTCCAATTCACCCTGCTGGCGTATGCTGTCCAACAAGGCAGGGGTGATCCGGAGTAGGGCATGGTCCTCTCCGAGGTGAATGAGGAGCGCATTGTGATCGTCGTAGATGCTCAACCCTTCATTGATCAATCGGACCGGACTGTTCTGCTCGATCTTCCGAAGTAATCGGTCGTCCACCTCGGCCACATCCAAGAGCAAATTGGCGGTGCTCTCACCACGCGAACGCATACGGTCATGGAACTCCTCTGTTCGGAATTCGGCGGCCCGGGTATACACCACCACGAAGGCCACACCCACGATGAGCGAAACCAGCACCAAGAATTGCAGTGCCAGTCGCGTGCGGATGTTCATGGATGCTCCGTTAGGATATACCCCAGCCCTACGCGGTTGTGGATCAGTTTCGGTTCGAAATCACGGTCCACTTTCTTTCGAAGCAATTTGATGTAGGCTTCCACAACGTTCGTCCCGGTGTGGAAATCGATGTCCCAGACCCGTTCGCTGATCAGCGTGCGGGGCAGAACGCGATCGGGGTTACGCATGAAGAATTCAAGCAGCGTGAATTCCTTGGCGGTAAGCAGGATCCGCTGGCCATGTCGGGTCGCTTCCTTCTTCATCAAGTCCAAATGCAGGTCCGCGTAGATCAGCACGCCTTCCGTTCCTTGTGGCGCTTGTCCACGTCGGGATAGCGATCGGATCCGGGCAAGGAGTTCTTGGAATTCAAAGGGCTTCACCAAGTAGTCATCTGCGCCAGCATCCAAGCCCGCAACCTTATCGTCCGTTGTGCCCAGTGCGGTGAGCATCAGGATCGGCATGCGACCGCCATCGTGGCGAATGGCGCGGCAGGTGTCCACGCCGTTCAGGCCGGGCAGCATCACATCCAGCAGCACCAGATCGACGGCCTTCTCCTTGGCCAAACGCCTGCCATCGATCCCATCTGAAGCGCAGAGCACTTCATGTCCACTTTCCTCCAAGCCTTGCTTCAGGAACGCGGCCACCTTGGGTTCATCTTCCACAACGAGTATCTGCATGGTCCAAATCTAAGTGCGTATCGGTCCCCGGTTCAGCAGGCGCTCGGGTGATCGGATGGGAACAAAAGAAGGCCCGTCCCCGGGCCTTCTCCCTGCGGCCGGACGGTGTTCCATGCTCGACCTGATGGTCGTCCGTCCATCCTCTTGATCACTTTCGGATCGCGGTCGACCGAGAGCGCATCAACTACCCTACTCACATGAAGGTGCCCGTGGTCTGTTCGATCTGGCAACAAAGGAAACGGCCGGGTATGAAGTGCATGGGAGGCTGGCGTGAAAGTTCCATGAAGATCGCTGCATGCGATCTTTGTTCCTTCCTGCGGTCCCGGATCGCATTCACCCGACCACGAATAACAGGATCTCCATGCGCTACCGTCGCCTCGGCACCTCCGGCCTCCAGGTCTCTGAACTCTCACTGGGCTCCTGGCTCACCTTCGGCAAACAGATCGGCGACCCCATCGCGGGGAAATTGATGAAGACCGCGTACGACGGCGGCATCAACTTCTTCGACAATGCGGAGATCTATGCACGCGGCGAAAGTGAGCGCGTCATGGGGAAGATCCTCAAGAAGATGAAGTGGCCGCGCGATACCTGGACGGTGAGCAGCAAGGTCTACTTCGGTGCCGGAGGCAAGCTTCCGACGCAGGTCGGCCTGCACCGCAAGCACGTGGTGGAGGGTTGCAACGATGCGCTGAAACGGCTGCAGGTGGAATACATCGACCTCTTCTTCTGCCATCGGCCGGACAAGCACACACCGATCGAAGAGACCGTGTGGACCATGCACCAATTGATCATGGCGGGCAAGATCCTCTATTGGGGAACCAGCGAGTGGAGCGCGCAGGAGATCATGGAAGCGCACATGGTCGCCAAGCAGCACCACCTCATCGGCCCGGTGATGGAGCAACCGCAGTACAACATGTTCCACCGGGACAAGGTGGAGGTGGAATTCGGACAGCTGTACAAGACCGTCGGCTTGGGCACCACCGTTTGGAGCCCGCTCGCCAGCGGCATCCTCAGCGGCAAGCACACGCTGGATGGCCACAAGAGCAGCCGCCTGCGCATGGCCGGTCTCGATTGGCTGCGCGAGCGCGAGCTCACCGCCGAGCGCCTCAAGAAAGTGGAGAAACTGAAGGCCATCGCCGCCAAGTTGGACCTCAGCATGCCGGTGTTCGCCTTGGCCTGGTGCCTGAAGAACCCGCACGTGAGCACGGTGATCCTCGGTGCCAGCAAAGAGGCGCAACTGAAGGAGAACCTCAAGGCATCCGACGCTCAGGATCTGCTCACACCGGAGGTGATGGCGCGCATTGCCAAGGTGTTGGACAACGAACCCGTACGTCCCCAGTTCTGATGGAGCGCACGGTGGTCTACGCGTTGCTTGCCATGCTCTTCGCGGGCATCACCGCCGTGATCGCAAAGCTGGGCATGAAGAACGTGAGCGGCGATGTCGCCCTCGCGGTGCGCACCACCTTGATCTTCGCTCTGGTGTGGATCAACTCGCTCGCCTTCCGGCAAGTGTCCGAACTGAAATTGCTTACGCGCAACGATGCCCTCTTCCTCGGCCTTTCGGGGATCACCACCTTCCTCTCTTGGCTCTTCTACTACCGCGCCATGAAGGACGGCAGCGTGGCGCTCGTATCCACCATCGACAAGGCCAGCATCGTGGTCACCATCCTGCTCAGCATCTGGATCCTGAAGGAACCGCTGACCTGGCGCTTGGCCATCGGTGGTTCGTTGATCCTATCCGGCTTAGTGGTGTTGATCTGGAAGTAGGGGGGAACCTCGACAGGGTTCCGCACGGCGGAGATCCTGTCGCTCGATGGCCAAGATGCAGGGCCCCGAAGCGGAGCCCCTGCACAAGTCAATAATTCGCGATCGATGCGGGAAGGATCATGACGACCATCATTGCGCAAGCTCCCCTAGTGTGGGACCTTGTGTGCAATGATCATCCAGTTGATGGTGCTAGCGGTGTACGTCGGTCTGCTCTTCAAGGCCTCCGCAGGTTCTCCCGCGCTTTTGGCGGTGACCCTGCGTTTCTGCGGAAGAGCGCAGGGTTCCTTTGCAGGAGAGCCTACGGAGGTTTGGTATTCTAACAACAATTAGAGGAGCTACTACATGGGGGTCATCACGATCATACGCCGCGTCCGGATCGGATCTTCGAAGGAGAAGGTCTGGAATGCGATCGCTGACATCGGGGCCGTGGAACGACTCCATCCCTACATCGTCCTATCCCGGGTCACCTCGACCAAGGAATCCGGAATTGGTGCGACCCGACACCTTCATTGCAGCCACTATGGTATAGAGTTGAAGGAACGCGTTGTCACTTGGAAGGAGAACGACTTGCTAAAATTGGCGATGTATGAGAGTCGAAACCTCCCCATGCGGGCGGAGATGATATCGTCATTTGCGCTAACTGAGGAGGGAGATGCGACCCTGTTGACCGGCACACTCCGATATGCATCCGCAAATTGGGTTGGTGGGCTATGGGATCGACTGGTCCTCGACCGACTCCATCTGAGCGGTTGGACGAAGTTCATGGCGGGCATCAAGCACTATGTGGAGACCGGTGAACCGGTAGACCAACGAACAAGACTGGACTTGGGTGCTGAGCTGATCGATCACGGTTCCGGGTCCTGAGCGATGAGTCGAGAGGACGGTCCGTGAACGCGGAGGCCCGGTCCATGCGCGCCTCCCGGCGCATCGTTCAAGCAGCTTCCGACCGCGAAACCGCGGCTTCCGAGTACCAAGCGCTTGCTGGCACCAAGCTGACCATGAGGATATCATCGATCTGTTCGGTGGATCCCCGCCATTCCTCGAATGCGTTCAGCAAGTGATCCATCTGATCACCGGGAGTTCGGTCCTTCGCTTCGCTCAGGATGCGCTCCAGACGGCCCAAGGTGAATCGTCGTTGGTCGTTCGCACAGAATTGGTCCAGGATCCCATCGGTGAACAGGTGTATGCGCGTTTCCGGACCAACGTGCACGCGGTGCTCGGTCAGTCCTAGGGTCCGGTCTTGTCCGTTCCTCAGGGAGTTCCTTCGGCGGCTATCGATGCGTTCCATGCCGTCGGCCTGTTGGATCAGCACACCGCAGCCCAGAGAGCAACAGGTGAGTTCGCGCTTGCTGTGATCGAAACAAAGCGCCGCGAGATCCGCATCGTCCATGGTCCCCGTGCGGTCACGGTCCAAGCGATCGTCCAGCAGTTGAAGCGTGAGCGCCATCAACTCCGAAACCGAGAGTTTATGAACGGCGTGCGACGCTTCGTTCAAAAGACCATGCATCATCATGCTCATCAACCCGCCCGGAACACCGTGCCCGGTGCAATCCATGATCACGAAATAGCTGCGATCACCAACGCGGCCGTGCCAAAGAAGATCGCCTCCCACAGCTTCCATCGGTTTGTAGTGGACATGCACCTCTTCGAACAGCTCGTTCAGTCGGTCCGTATCAGGCATCAGGGCCCTTTGTATTCGGCTCGCATATTGCAGGCTTTTCAAGTGTTCGTCGTTCCGTTCCGCGAGGGACCGCTTCAGCCGATCCTCGGATTCGTTCTTGATGGTGAAGATGGCTCGCCGCAACTTGCGTTGACTTCGCAGCAGCAGATCGGCCAGCACGAAATTGAGGACCATCACTAGGCCGATATTGAAGGAAAGCAATACATAGTTCATCTGGTCCGCAGCATGCGGTGCATCGCCGATGGTGGGGTCGAAGGCGGCGAAGAGAACGAAGAGGGTCCCTGTGAGGGTGAGGTAGAAATAGCGCAATGCGCCTGACTGCACGTTCACCGCCACCACGAGCATCGGCATGGACCAGAACATGAGCAGGCCGCTTGGACCGATTCCGCCAAGCATGGCCTGGTTGACGAAGGGGAAAAGCAGACCAGTGAGAAGCAGGACATGGCGTGCGACCACCGCAGCGACGTCGCGCCAAATGCAGAGCAGCGCAAGCAGACCTACGAGTGCACGAACACTTGGTAAGATGGCGCCAGTTGGAACAGCCGAATTGTAGAACCACAGCGTGTAGGAGATGCCGAAGACCACTGAAAAAGCGGCCGCCAGCATGTAGGTGCCCTTCTCGCTACGCTTGCGAAGCAAGGCGATATAGCGTGTGCCGTATGACGTGTCCTGACCCATGAGCCGCAAAGCGATCGGAGGTGATACGCGGAACGCCCCGGCATGGTTCGCTCAGAGCATGACCGGGCGGTCACGTCAAACCTCGAAAGGGTTCCGCTGTACGGTGGAAACCTTGGCGATCGATCTCCATGGCGCAGGATCCAGAAGCGGAGACCCGGCACAGGTCTGAAGCGAAGATAAAGGTGGTGCGCACGGCGAGTGCCACGTCGCCGCTCACGTTCTTCATGCCCAGCTTCGCGATCACAGCGGTGATCCCAGCGAAGACCATGGAGATCAGGGCGTATAGGATCGTGCGGTCCATCGGTGCGGGTCTGAAAAGGAAGGGCGCTTCGTGCTTTCTGGCACGATCTCCAGAGCGGTCGAATGGGGTCGCTGTTCAATTAACCGATCGGTAGCGTACATCTCAGCCGTACGGAGGGCCACAACGAATACCTTTTCCGGGTTCGCGTGATGCGCCTTCCTTGCGAACGAGGCTCCAGCGCATCCTGCTTGAGATGCGCTCCAGAAAGAAGTGACGAGCGAATTCGGGTTTCTCGCTGTGGACAGGCCGAACGGGACCCACGAGTACCAGTGTCCGAACCAAAGCTGTGATAGGCATACCCCAAAGTCGCGCAGCAAATGGCCTTCGGAGTGGAGCAACGCTGGCGCAATACCTACGAACCGGCCCACCCAATGCAGAACCGACACCAACTTGTAGTCCCGAATACGGACTTGGTCCATTTACCTGTCACCATGGTTCCTGACGGGACATTGCGACTCTCGGCTGCCCTAGGTGAGAGCACTTGTTCCGGTGGTGCGGGTCGGAGGTTGATCCGGGGTGGTACGAGTTGGTGTACGTGGGGATCGGAGCAGCCCATGACATACGACCCACGACCACCCCCCTCACTCCTTCACCACCCGCTGCACATGCAGCACGGTGCCGTCCGTGGCACGTATCCTCGCCAGGTAGAGCCCGGTCGGCAAGGCGCTGAGGTCCATGTCGTACACGTTGGTTTCCAGCGCAAGGCTGCCGTCCGTGGCGAAGAGCCGTAGTGTGCCCTTGGCGGGGGCATCCACCATGGTGAGGCGGTCGGTGGTGGGGTTTGGATAGAGGCGGGCATTGTTGCTAACACGCTGTTCGCCGATACCGACGGGGCTGAGCAAGGTGTAGGGTTCGGCACCTACGGCTTCATCGTAGGCGGCAGAGAAGAAGAGGAGATCGCCGCAACTGGTGATCGAGGTAGTGCCGGACAGCGGGCTAACGGAGGTGCTGCCGGGATCCACGATCTGGACGGTGCCTGCTGCGGTGCCGTCGGTCCGCCACAACTGCTTATAGAAGGTATCGATGTACGCCGCGAAATAGATGGAGCCGCCATGCACGGCGAGCTTGTCCGGTTCGGTCAACAGCTCCACAGGCAGTTCGAGCATCACGGTGCCCGCTTCGGTGCCGTCGCTGTGCCAGATATGGGACTCGGAACCGGTATAGGCCGTAAACCAGACCTCGTTGTTGAAGGCCACCAGGTTCCGTGGCAACGAACTGTTGCTGCCGGGTATGATGTCCTTGACCAGGGTGGTGCCTTCGGTGGTGCCGTCGGTGGCCCACAATTCGGTGCCGTGCAAGAAGCCATCATCGCCGTTGAAGAAGAGGAGTCCGTTGGCCACCGCCAAGCCGCTCGGTGTGCCGGCGCCGGTGCCCTCATCGATGTCCTTGACCAGGTGCGTGCCTGCGGCGGTGCCATCGGTCACCCAGAGTTCCTCGCCCACACCGGGCGATCGTGCGCTGAAGTAGAGCAGGCCGTTGTAGGGCATGAATTCGCGCGGGCTGCTGCTGAGGGTGCCGGGGTTGATGTCCAGGATCAGCTGGGTGCCATCCACGGTACCATCGGTCCTCCAGAGCTCGCCGCCCAGTGCTCCGGTGAGGCCGCTGAACACGATCATATCATTGTAGACCGTGAAATTGGAGGAGGACTCGAGGTCCTGCACGTCATCAATGGCCAGTTCGAACTGGGTTCCCGCCACGGTGCCATCGGTGCTCCACAATTGGTAGCCGTCCACACCGTTGTCCGCTGCGAAGTATACCTGTCCGTTCCACGCAATAAAGCCGAGGGGGAGGCTGCCGTCCGCCCCCGGGTTGATATCGCGGAGCATCACGGTGCCTTCGGTGGTGCCGTCGCTGGCCCACGGCTCTAGGCCATGTGCACCATCGGTAGCCCGGAAGAACACCAGACCGTTGGCGCAGGTGTTCACAGCGGTGCTGGAATTGCCACTGGGGTTGATGTCACGCAAGAGCGATGGGATCTGTGCCGAGGAGATCAGGGTGGTGCATGCGAAGAGGGAAGCGAAGAGGAAACGTACGGTCATGGGTGGGTGGTTGGTTTTGCGATGGATGTCCAGGATCCATGGCAGGTCGCTACTGCACGGTCGTGGTGGTCATACGTTGCTTGTACATCGAAGAGGGTGCCTGTATGTGAACATGGCATGCCCAGAGGGCGGCCCAGCACCTGTTCGCCGCAGAGGTGATCACACGGATGGCCAAGAGTTCGTACAACGAGCCGGTGCGGCAGCAGATCTGACCGGTCCAATTCGGGAGTGAAAGTGATCGGCGAAGGACCGACTTCTCGTCAACTCTTCACGAATGCACGGGTCGTCATCCGCACATGCTGATCGATCAGGCGGAGCATGTATCGTCCAGTTGCCTCATCACTCAGGTCCAGTTGGATCAGTGTGTTCCCAGAGGTGATAGCGGATCGCACCATGCGACCATCAGGCGAATACACTTCAATGGTCAGGCGCTCTGTGGTGGCGATCGCAACGTTCAAGACCCGGTGTGCGGGTACCGGATAGATGGACAGTTCCCCCCAAGGGCTGCGCCTTCGATGCTGTTGGCTTCGAGCACGGTGATCGTACCGAACTGCGTGGTGCTGTGGAACTGACCTTGGAATGAACCCGTGCAGTGGTAGCCGTAAACCCCAGGGATGGTGAAAGTGTACGGCCAGGTCCACAGGTCACCAATGGGGTCCGCGCTGTTGCTGAATCCTTCTGGATTATTCGGATACGCGTCCGGTTCGCCATACACGTTGTGGGAACCGTCGATATTGGTCCACGTGACCATATCCCCGACTTCGATATTGAGGTTCATTGGTGCATAGTGCGGAAGGTCGTTCGGGTTCAGGAGGGATCCCCACCTCGACAGCCCAATTGGTCTGGGATAGCAATGTGAGTGGAAGGAAGGCTAGTAGGATAAAGGATGATCTCATGGTGTTCTGGAATTTGGTCAAAGAAAACAAGTCGGTCCACCGGTCCTGTACATGAACCATGCGCATGAAGGGATCCTGACCACGCTTCGCCCCACCACTGATCGGACAACAAGGACCGCTTCAACTTGGGTGCCGAGATGAGAAAGGTTATGTTCACGCAAGCGGATGAACTCCGATCCACCATGCACCAGTCACCTACTCCACCCTTCATCCTACTGTCATTCGTTCTTCCGATGTCCGCGAACGCACAATCGGTGGAGTGGGCACATGCCGTGGGAAATGCGCAACAAGAGATCGCGTATGCCGTAGCGGTGGACCGCGAAGGCGCGGTGATCACCGTCGGGACATTCTCCAATACCGCGGATCTTGACCCCGGTGTCGGTGAAAGCAATGTTACCAGCAACGGAAGTTCCGATGTGTTCATTCAGAAGTTGGACTCTGCCGGCGTATTCGTTTGGGGCCGTGCGCTTGGTGCCAACGGTGCGGACCTTGGGCTCGGCGTTTCCACGGATATGGAGAACAACATCGTGGTGTGCGGCAAGGTGAGCGGCACGGTGGATCTGGATCCTGGCCCCGACACCTATCTGGTCACACCACCGAACACGTCCTCCGATGCATTCGTGATCAAACTCGATGCTGCGGGGGATTTCATTTGGGGTCGGCATTTCGGTGGCAACTCAAACGATCAGGCCAACGACGTGGTCATCGATGCACAGGGCGACATCATCACCGTGGGCGTACTCGGTTCCTCTGGCGACTTGGATCCTGGGTCGGAAACCTTCGACGCTGGCGGGAATGGTCAACAGGACATTTTCGTGCAGAAGATGGATGCCGACGGGGATTTCATTTGGGGCATGGGGCTTGGAGGTTCAGCCAACGACATGGCACAAGGCGTGGCGATCGGCCTTGATGGATCCGTACGCGTGACAGGTGAGTTCCGAACGACGGTGGATATGGATTCCGGAGCGGACATCGCGAACATCTCAAGCAATGGATCGGAGGACATTTTCGTCTTGGCGTTGGATGCGGAGGGGGACTTGCAGTGGGTGCATGGTCTTGGTGGTACGGGCAGCGAGCGCGGGATGGCCATCGCGGTGGGACCCGATGGTGGTGCGGTGGTCACAGGTCGCATCACGAGCACCACCGACATGGATCCCGGACCGGACGTGGCCAACCTGATGGGATCCAATTTCGAGGATGCCTTCCTGCTGAAACTGGATGCTACGGGTGCGTATCAATGGGCATTCCGGTTGGCCGCTTTTCTGAACGAAGGTTTGGATCTGGCCGTGGACATGCAGAACAATGTGTTCGCGAGCGGCTCTTTTGGGACCAGCGGCAGCAATGCACTGGATATCGACCCCGGACCTGGCATAAGCCCCTTGTTGAGCAACGGGGCCAGTGATGCCTTCTTGGTCAGTTACACCGGCAATGGGGCATTGCGCTGGGGGCTTGGGGTCGGTGGTGCGCAGAATGATATCGGGCATGCCGTGGCGGTGAGCACACGCGGTCGTATCGCCTTGGCGGGAGAATTCAGGCAGACCATGGATGTGGAACCAGGGCCGGGGATCCAATTGTTGTCGTCGGTCGGTGGGCAGGATGCCTTCACCATCCTGTATGACAAACCGGATTGCGCAGGCGTTTTCGTCCGCATACAAGCGTTGTTGAGTGGGGCGCATGTGGAAGGCGAAGCATTCATGTCCGATGCGATCCGTTCAGGCGGCCTTCTCCCTTTGGAAGAGCCCTACACGGCAATGGGGTTCGGTCTGGAAGAGTCGGCCACTACCACACCGGCCGTACTCTTCTGGACACAGGCCAGTGCGATCGTGGATTGGGTGATGGTGGAACTTCGGGATGCACAGGACCCGGCGCAAGTCGTGGTTCGTCGCGCGGGTTTGTTGCAGCGTGACGGTGATGTGGTATCCGTTGATGGGGTTTCTCCCATTGGGTTCTGCACGGTGCAAGGGAATTACCACGTCGCACTTCGGCACAGGAATCATTTGGGGTTGATGACCGCGGAACCGATCGCTTTGTCCGCTGTACCGATCACACTGGATCTCCGGGATCCGAATACTGCGGTATTCGGCACGGATGCCGGTGAACTGGTCGACGGGCAACGGGAGATGTGGCCAGGCAACGTGTGGCCCGATACGGTGTTGAGATATACCGGTGAGGACAACGATCGCGACCCGATACTAACGATCATCGGAGGCGTGGTGCCCACGGCTTCCGCAGTTGGCTATCTGCCCGAGGACGTGAACATGGACGGCATCGTCTTGTACACCGGTGCCAACAACGATCGCGATCGTTTGCTGCAAGCGATCGGTGGGGTGGTTCCTACGGAGATCCGTTCGGAGCAGCTGCCCTGAGGTGGGCGTTCACGGAATTGCACAGCAGCAAGAAGGACGAGTCGAATTCGCTTGCCACACTTGGGGCGTTGATCGTACAAGACAGGCAACGGATCCTACAGAACCGAGGTTGAACGATCAGGTGAACCGGCGAAGCACGGCATCCACCTGTTGCGCGTAGCTCCCGCCAAAGAGATTCACGTGAACCAGTAACGGGTACAAGTTGCAGAGGTCCATGCGCTCCTCCCAGCCTTGTTCCATGGGCCAAACATCATTGTACGCACGGTAGAATTCCGGATCGAAGCCACCGAATAAACGCGACATCGCCACGTCCATTTCGCGGTGCCCGAAGTACACGGCCGGGTCTATCAACACAGGATCTTGCTCCTCGTCGCACAGGAAATTGCCGTTCCACAGATCGCCGTGGATCAACGCGGGCGGTTCCTTGGGGAAGAGGGTGTCCAGCTTGCCGAAAAGCCGTTCGAACCGGAAGGCCGAGCCGGGCTTCACCTTCTTCTTGTCACGCGCCATCTTCAGCTGCGGTTCCAGACGGTGGTGAATGAAGAATGCGGACCAGTCCTCGGTACGCGTGTTCACCTGCTTCAAGGATCCGATGAAGTTGTCGCGAGCCGATCCGAATTCGGGGTCCGTGTGCCGGTGCATCGCGGCGAGTCTACGACCGGATCGTTCCCAGAAGATCGGAGTCCGTTCACCAGGATCGATGTATTCCAACAACAAGAAGGTCACATCCAGTATCTCACCGACCGCGAGTACCTCCGGCACCCGCAATTCTCCGGTACCACTAAGCCGTTCCAACCCATCGGCCTCCGCCTCGAACATGCTGGGGAAGCGGTCCGCGCTATTCACCTTCACGAAGAAGTTCCCTGCGCTTGTCTCCAACCGGTACCCGTCGTTGATGCTTCCACCTCCAATGGGTACGGTGCTTTTCAGCGTGACCGGTCCACGATGGTCCGTGTGCAGGACATCCATCAGAGCGGTGGTCAATTCGTTGCTCAACGGCATGTCACAAAGTTGCAGGATCGCGATGTGGCGAACGGAAAAGAAGTTCCCCAAGGCACTGCCGGTCAGCAACGGACGTGTACTCTGCCCTAGCGATCAAGCCGAGAGCGGCACGGCCGATGGTGCCTCAACATTCTGCCAGGAACCGATCAAAAGGACCAGTTCCCTGTGTTGTTCTGCAGCAGCGCTTTGCAATGCGATCAATTCGTTGTGCAGTTCGACGGCCACGCCCAAAGGCTCCACTTCGATGAGTTTGCCCCAGATCGAGAGGAGGTACGCACGAAGGTCCAGCAACGTATTCACCACCACGGCACTCCGCGCATCTCGGTCTTCGATGGAACGGTCCACATGGTACAATTGATGGACCCGCGCGCTTGCCTCGGCGCACAAGCGCGGACCGGGCGGCTGTCCATGGTCCAAGGCAAGCTGCACCAACCGTGCTTGATTCCGCCGGTCCTGCTCACATTGCAGGCTCAACACAGGTGCGGTACGATCGGCTTCCACGCGCCGTGCAAGGGTCGGCAACATGCGCAACAACTGCTTGTGCGTGAAGTGCAATTCATCGATCAAGGCCTTGCGTTGGATCGAGCGTTCCCGTGGTTTGTTCATCGGCAAGTTCTGCATGGAAGTTGTCACCGTACCGTGGACCACAGATCGCTTGCCCAAGTGTGGTGAGCACGCCAGCGTTGGGTTTCCGGAAATTGGTACCGCTGGTCGCGAGGCGAATTCCCCACAGATCGGGAACCGTATTCCCCATGTCGAATTCCCCAATAGGGAAATGGACGAAGCCGGGATCGGTTCTGATACCAATTCTTGGTTCAGATCGCTCCGAAGGCCTCTGAATATGGATGTGGTGAATGCGCGGGAGGCCATGCGTTCGGTCCGATGATCTCCATGGGCGAGAACGGACCATTGCGTAGGGCGAAACTTTATGGGACGGTCGCTTCTGGTCTACACGGATCAAAGCGCAGGGGAGCTACCCAGAACGAAAAGACCCCGGCACCAGAAAGGCCCGGGGTCTTCGTGTGCGAGTAGGGGGTCACTCGCTTTTCTTCATCTCGTGGGTGGACTTGCGCTTTTCCACCTGCTTGGCCTTCATCGCTTCCTTCTTGGCTTGCCACTGCGTGTACTGCTCGGGCGTCAACACGGCCTTCAATTCCGCATCGTGTGCGTCGCGAATCGCCTTGCCTTCGGCCCGCTTGGCTTCGCGTTCCTTTTTCTGATCGGCACGTTTGGCCTCGAATTCGTTGGCGTACTTCAGGTTGATGGCTTCCACCTTCGCCGCTTGTTCCGTGGTCAGGCTCAACTCTTTGGTCATCCGCCCGGTCTGCAACTGTGCACGTTCCTGCGGCGTTTTGTGGTCCTTGTGGTCCTTGTCTTGGGCTTGCACACCGACCGTAGCGGCTGCAAGTGCCAGTATCATCACGAGCTTCTTCATGGTATTTTCAGGTTTGTTCGGGGGTAGGACAAGCATCGGGCCAGAGGGTTCAACGGATGGCGGCCGATCAACAGATCTTAACAGGAGCGTTGCCTCGGACCGATCGACGAGATCTGATCAACGGAACGATGCATGTCAATGAAAAAGGCGATCCGGTTGGATCGCCTTTCAGTGGAGAATACCGGAGTCGAACCGGTGACCTTCCCGCGTGCTGGCGGGACGCTCGATCCATTCCCTGAGAGGAAAGAAAGGGCGGTGGCAGGACCGGATCGAACCGGTGACCTTCCCGCGTGCTGGCGGGACGCTCGATCCATTCCCTGAGAGGAAAAGCAAAAGGGCGATTCCGAAGAACCGCCCTTTCAGTGGAGAATACCGGAGTCGAACCGGTGACCTTCCCGCGTGCTGGCGGGACGCTCGATCCATTCCCTGAGAGGAAAAGCAAAAGGGCGATTCCGAAGAACCGCCCTTTCAGTGGAGAATACCGGAGTCGAACCGGTGACCTGACTTTCAGCACTTCTACAGGAGGTTCCAAGATCTGGAGCGATCCCGCTTCTTGCTGCAAAGCGTTCATTGGGAGTGCAAATGTAGCCAAGTCGTCCTGAATTTCGTGCGCCTTGGATCGTGCTGAATGAGAACAAGGTGTACAACGCGCCCGGTGCGAGGATCCCGAAGAATTGGATCCAAGTGGATGCAAGATGCTAGCAACCTCCGTACGCTATTGCCTGCGGTCCGTCGGACCAATTCGCTTGTCCGTCGAAGTGGGTTTCCTTGGCGTGTAAAACCCTGTTGATAAGCTGGTTAAGCAGACGTTGAACCGTTGTTCTAAGCAATGACCTTTGTCCGCCGGAGCATACCAGCTAACGTAGTTTCGTGGTGCTTCGGTCCGGGTTGGAACCGGTTCAATTTTGAAAGGGTGTGGGGAGGGCGGGTATTCGGAACACTCAGGACCTGCTTTGAACTTCGTCTCGATAGGTAGGGCTAGCCCTTCTCACCCTTTCACTTTTTTCGCTTCGCAATAGGGGTTCGTGCGCGCTTCGCACGGGTGCCCTGTTTCGCTTGGTTCCGGAAGTAGCGCCAGGTCAATTCCTGGGATCGCGAACTGCGGTCCT
Organism: Flavobacteriales bacterium; assembly: GCA_016710015.1. GTDB lineage: Bacteria > Bacteroidota > Bacteroidia > Flavobacteriales_F > PHOS-HE28 > PHOS-HE28. The sequence goes on along the minus strand of JADJLR010000008.1, from coordinate 421,631 downwards.
TGGGGCGTGGTGTGCGATACGGGTTGGTTTGTTCCTGGTCGATCCGCCGTGCTTTCACCCGATCCCGCCATTGGATCTCCATCAATTCCAGGACCGTGCGTTGCAACGCTGGGTCGATGATCGGGAAGGCCACTTCCACTCGACGGTCCAAATTCCGCCCCATCCAATCGGCAGAGGAAAGCAGGACAATGGGGCGGCCACCGTTGTGGAATACATAGACCCGCGTGTGTTCCAGATTCCGATCCACGATGCTGATGGCTTCGATCCCTGCGCTGGAACCTTCCACATCTGGTACAAGGCAGCATATCCCGCGAATGATCAACCGCACTTTCACGCCTGCATTGTTCGCATCATACAGCTTGCGGATCAGCGCACGGTCCTCCAGACTATTCAACTTCAGCAGGATCTCGGCCGGTCGCCCCAACAAGGAGCGTTCGATCTCCTTGTCGATCAACGCTTCCAACCGATCGCGCAGCGTGATCGGAGCCGCTAACAGGTGCTTCAACTTGGGCCGATGGGATCGGTCGCGCAAGTATGCGAACACCTCGGCCACCTCTTTCGTGATGGCCGGACGAGCGGTCAACAGCGCCATATCCGCGTAGATGCGGGAGGTGCGTTCGTTGAAATTCCCGGTGCCCAAATAGGCGTAACGCACCATGCGTCCCCGCTCGCGCCGTTCCACCATGCACAGTTTGCAATGCACCTTCACATGCTCGTAACTGTACAACACGGTGGCACCGGCCTTCTCCAACGCTTCACCCCAGATGAGATTGGCGCGCTCATCGAAGCGGGCTTGCACTTCTACGAAAACGGTCACGCGGATGCCGCGTGCGATCGCTTCCATCAAGGCAGCACAGACCGCGGATCCATCCGCCACGCGGTAAAGCGTAATGGCAATGTGGCGCACGGTCCGGTCGCGGGCGGCATGCTCCAACCAACGCACCACGTTCCCGAAATCATGGTAGGGGAAGTGCCATAGGATATCCCCACGCTTCAGGGCATTGAACGTGTCATTCCCGTTCTTGCTGGCGGGATGGTCCGCAGGGGGCCAAGCCGGGTCGCGCAATTCCGGATGCCCTTTCACCGGTAGGCCGAACAGGTCACTGAAGTTGTGGTAGCGGCCACCGGGAACGAGGTCCGGTCGCTTCAGACCCAACAGATCGCGCAACGCCCGCAAGGTCGGGCGGGGCATGGCGGCATCGTAGAGGAAGCGCGAAGGCACACCCGTGCTGCGCTTCCGCAGGCTCTTGCGCACCTTTTCCTTCACATTGCCAATGAACTCTTCATCCAAGTACAACTCGGCATCGCGCGAAAGCTTGATCGCATGGCACTCTGTGATCTTGTGACCGGTGAACAGACGGCCGATGCACGCACGCATCACATCGTCCACGTACATCAGGTCGGTGGTGCCGCGCTTGGAGGGCAACTGAACGAATCGTCCAACCTCATCGCTGGGGATGTTCACCAGCACGAGCTGCTGTTTCGTGCGCCCTTTTTGAACAAGCCTGCAAGCGAAGTAGAGTTTCCGGTCTTCGATGAAGGGTGCATTGCCCGGTCGCACTGCAGCGGTGTGGATCAAGGGCACGATCCGCTTGGTGAAGAAGGTGCGTACATGCGCACGTTGCGCGATCGTAAGTTGCTTCTCGTTCAGGATACGTATACCGGCCTTGGCCAAGGCGGGGACCAACTTATCGCGGTACAAGGCACCGAATTCCTGTTGCTGTTTCAGCGTCTTGCGGTTGATCTGTTCCACCCGCTTTTCCGGGGTCACCTCCAACGCTGCGCGATCCACCTTGCGCAGCTTGGTGAGGCTCCTGAGCGAGGCTACCCGGACCCGGTAGAATTCGTCCAGGTTGTTGCTATAGATGGCTAGGAACTTGATCCGCTCCAACAACGGAACGGCAGGGTCTTTCGCTTCTTGCAACACCCGGTCATTGAACGAGAGCCAACTCAGGTCCCGGTCGAAATACCGATCCTTGACCAACGGGAGCGGGGCGCGTTCACGCTTGGGCGTATTGGACCGCTTCTCCAGAGTGCGCAGGTTGATCCTCTTCTGGCTTTCGTAGCGCTCACGTGCGTGCGGGGTGTAGAAATGGTGTGCTTTCAAGTAGGCCAGATTCTCGGCCAACCAAGCGGTTGCACTGGCGCGCGCACCATGGATGGTTTCCAATTCCCTGCGCAACAATTCGCTCTTTTCTATGAAATCCACCTGACCGGCCTTCGCGGAATCCGCATCGCGCAGGATCTTCTGCAACGTGGTGCGAGGGGTGCTTCCCATGCGCGTTGCAGCGATCATGCCGCGCACCCGGGCGATGTCGGCTTTGGACGCCTTGGCGCGCTCCAAGAAAAGTTGAGCAAGGTCCGCGCTATGTGCTTCGTGCCCGGTATAGGCCAAGGCATAGCCCGTGTCGTGGAACAGGGCAGCGATCTCCACCAGCACCAGTTCATGTGGGGTGATCTTCATGGCTTGGCCGATCGCCTTGGCCGTTCGCGCCACGGTGAGCGTATGTTCCAGATCATGGAACACCATGGTGTTGGGGATCCGGCGTGCGAACCACTTGCGCACGTGCAGTCGGGCGCGCTCCAGCAGGATCTCAGAAACCATGGTGCCAAATGTAGCGGGGTGTGGCGAGCCATTCGCGCAAGCACGGTCGGCTATATTTGGCCCACGCCACAGGAATGGACCTTTCCATCGTTCACACCATCTACCGTTCATTTGCTGGTGATCGCCTCAGTTTCCTATACAGTGGTCTCTTCCACGACGAACACACCGCAAGGCTGATCGCACTGGGCGAGGAATTCCTAGGGCAGAATGGTGCGGACAAGGGTGTGCGGGGGAAACTGGCATTCATCATGGTAGAGATGTACCAGAACATCGTGCGGCATCGGGCCGGTCTGGCATCCGAGGTGCAGGAGCGAGAAGGACGTAGCATGTTCCTGTTGCGTAGCACATCAGCGCAGCACGAGATCGTGGCCATCAATCCCATCGCCTCCGCCGATGCCGAGAATGTGAAGAAGGAATTGGCCCGTCTGGATGGTTTGGACCGCGACCAAATGAAGCAGGTGTTCCTCCTTGGCCTACAGAACGATGCACGGACCCAAAGGGGTGGAGCAGGCTTGGGGTTGATCGAAATGGCGCGTCGCTCGGGACATCCGTTACGGCATGCGTTATCCCCTTTGGGGACTTCGCATTACCTATTCGCCTTGCAAGCCTTGGTGGGCCGAAACGCGAATTGGCGCAGCGCACCTCTGGATGCCTTGAGCTTGCACGCACTCGTGGCCGAGCTTGGCATATCGGTGCTTTGCCGGGGCAACCTCACGGCGGGAGAGCAGGAGGTGGTCCTACGCATGATCGAACGGGACCTGGATGAGGACCGTACACGCTCCGATGCACGATCCAGGGCATTCTTGGCCACCATGGAGCTGGTGGAGAACCTCGGTACTACGGGTGAAGGTCCCATGGTCTTCCTGGGCAAGGTCGGTGCGGAGGTGAGAATGGTATTGGCCGCACACTTGAGGGCTGATGCAGTAACGCGTATCACCAAGGCGGTGGAGGAGGTGAATGCTTTGGATGCCCCCGGATCGCAGCGGCGCTACCGCGACATCCTGCTTGGTAGGGTGGAAGCGTCGGACACCATTCAGCTCGGCCTCATCGAGCTTGCTCGCCGCCATTCGGCACCCCTGCGAATGGCGGTCGCCCCGGACGGATTCATGGTCCTAGAGGCGGTGATCTGAGGTCAGTGGCATCAGAAAGTGGGGCAGCCTCGCCATCGGACATACGGATCGGGCTGGGATCGCAGTTGTATAAGCAACGATCCGCCCATGTTCACCATCCTCATCGCCCTTCTGGACGGCTTCAGCCGGTTCCAATCGTGGTTCGATCAACGCTTCGGTTGGTTCTTCACCAACGGGATGAAGCAAGGGCGACCGCAGCGAGCGGGGACGTTCAGAGCTTGATGCACGGTGAGGTTCCCAAAAGCAAAAGGCGCGCACCGTAGCACGCGCCCGTTACAACAAGGAATTCGAATGGTCACTCCCGCGCCCACCGTCCGCTACCCAATACGTTACCGGCCTGGTCGGTGACCCGGTAGAGATAGATCCCGCTGGCCAAGGCGGTGCCATCGATGTTTGCGCGGTTCATGAACATGCTGCTCTCCACCACAAGGTGCCCTTGTACATCGTACAAGCCCACAGTGCGCGCTGTACCCACTGCGCCGCTGTAATACGCGGTGAAACCAACACCGGGATTGGGGTACACCTGCGTGGTTCGGTCACTGGTACCATGGTCGCTCAACCCCACTGTCCTGTCGATCTTCGCCACCCACGCATGCAAGGTGTACACGCCTACATAATGCATGTACCCACAGAGGTAGAAGCCTCCAGCATACGCCGGAAGTACTTCATACGGGAAGGCGTGGATGCCTTGCGAGAGGCCGTCGTACACCACTTCGGAGCGTATGTCCATGGCCGTATCCAGGACCAGAACATGGGTCTTGTTGCCTACGTCATACTCCAAGCCCTCAAGATAGCCCCAAGAGAAAGTGCCATCCCCCAAGTCGGTCAATCCTCTTGGAACGGTACGACTTTGTTCTGTGTACGTGGCATACCGGATCCGTTCCATAGTGCCGTCCGCAGCATAGATGATCACACAGGGGATCAAGTAATCCGGCCCCCAAGTATCCCAAAAGTCGGCCGATACGACCACCTTACCGTTCGGCAACACGATCATGTCCGTAGGCTCCGGAATGCTGTCCTGTCCGAGCACGGGCGACACACCATTCACATCGGGCAAAGCAAAGCCTCCCAGATAATTGAAATCGTGATCGAAGCGCAGCACCTTGTAGGGGCCTATTGGACCAAGTGCCGCCGACGTACAGATCAGTGTGAAGCCTTCGGCGGTAGGCGTTGCGCCATACGGAGTCGAGGAGCCTGGGTAGGTGCGTGTTTCCAGCAATTCCCCGTTGGTATCCATTCGGAGCCAATAGAGCCGATCGGGCGGGTAATTGTAGCCAGCGGTATTCATGCCTGCCACGACCACCATGTCTCCGCTAGGTTCGCGCATGATCACGTACCCGTTCAGGTGCGCGTGCTCTGGAAAAGGCATGGTGTCGGTGGAAAGAATGTGGAGCGCACTGTCCGCCCGATGGTACAGGTAGGCTGTAACATCGCCAGTCCCCGGAATGACCAGGTCCGAGAACATATCGTACCCGCCATTGATCGTATCCAAGAGGCGCAGGCTGCCCCAATAGGCACCTTCTCCCGGGAAGGTGTAAGCGATATTGTCCAGCACCGCGCCATCCGGAGCGATCCGGTAGGTGCGTGCATCGGGCAGGAATGTGGGCAATGCACCACTCATGGTTAGCAGCAAATTGTGGCTTTCATCCTCCGTCATACCGAATGAATAACCAGAAAGCGCTGCGGTATCGCCGGTGTTCTGCCAGACCAGTTGCGCACGGCTTGTGTGGCACACCATGCCCATGGAAAGCGCTGCAAGTAGTACCGAACGCATGGCTTACCCGTCTATGCCGCCTGTGGAAACCGTTTGCCACCGACCGTACAAGTAATTCACATTTTGACGGAATGAAGGAAAGCTTGGCCCACCTGAAATGGTGAACGCACCACCATCTACAGCGCAACCGATGAATTGCAATGTGGGGTCTGACACATACGTTGCGCGTACGATATGCATAAGCTCCCAAGCAGCTTGTGTCAGGTAGGTCATTGCCTCCGGATACAAGCACGGTTCAATGGCATCGGGATATCCGCTGACAGGAGGACGCAGGTACGTGTAGTAATCGTTGTACGAACCCTCGAACGCGGCTTGGCCATCCGGATCGTTCAGATTGGGAAATAGAGTAGCAGGCAGGATATGATTCTCCAAGTCGATCTCGGTTACTTGCTCTCCTTCAGGGGTGGATGCCCAAACGCGCCACAGTTCTACGTCGGTGAGCACATGGGTCACAACGATCCCGGTATTCGGGTCATAGGAACTTGCTAGGGGCAATACGGTCTGGTTCAGCCGACCCTGTATCGCTAGGTCGCCACGTGTTTGGCCACAAGGGAATAGAGTGCTGTAAACAGCCCATTGCCGACTTATATAACTCCCGGAGTAGTTGGTGTTCAGTGCTTGTGGTTCTCCGTTCGGCTCTTCCTTCCCGACCACGCGATAGGTCGTGAATTTCAGCATCCCGTTCTCTGTCTTCACCACAACGTCCATGGCCGTTAATTTCTCATCGGTGGCGAAGGGTTCAGCTTCCATGATCGCTTTCAAGGCCAAATAGGCATCAATCACATGGCCTTCCGTCACTTTGTCATTTGTTAGTGGTACCTGAACGTTGAATTCATCGTACTTCAGTTCCGTCTTCTTCAGTTCCGGGTCAACCTTTTCAAAATTCAGTGCCGCCTCTACCATCCAAAGGGCTTCTTCCTTGGTGTACTCCACAATACGCTTGACTCTCACAGGTGCATCTGCCTTACGAATGAAGGACCGGATCTTCTGACTCACGTTTTCTTGCACAACTGCGCTTGGCCCCGTCTCTGGTAGATCCTTATTGCACATGGCAAGCACACTGGCCATGCCCACAAATACGAAGGTCTTCAACCAAGACCTAGCCCTTAGCCGCAGTCGCTGTTCGCTGTTCGCTGTTCGCTGTTCGCTGTTTCATTTTTAATGAGTGGTTCAATGTGAAGTAAAGTTAGCGGGATGTTCGCCGGTCGATCCGTTTGTTCAGATCTATTTCTTGCTCCGGGCCTGTTGCTCTATAGAGGTTTTGTCGATCACCCGCGTACATATCCATGCGCGTATCACAAATGTCCTCCTGTGACCTATTCGGATAGAGCTACGCTTTGGTTGGTTCTTCACCAACGGGATGAAGCAAGGGCGACCGCAGCGAGCGGGGTCGTTCAGAGCTTGATGCACACGTTCTTCGCTTCGGTGAAGAAACGCAGGGCATCCACACCGCCCTCCCGACCAACTCCGCTTTGCTTAACACCGCCGAAGGGTGTACGCAGGTCGCGTATCATCCAACAATTCACCCAGACGATGCCTGCTTGTAGCGCACGTGCCACCCGGTGTGTGCGCTGCCCATCTCGCGTCCAGATCACGCTGGCCAGGCCGTAAGGGGTAGCGTTGGCCAGAGCCAGAGCATCGGCCTCGTCATCGAAAGGTTGTAGGGTCACTACTGGCCCGAAGATCTCTTCTTGGTTGGTACGGCACGTTGGCCCCAGCCCTTCGATCACCGTGGGAGCAATGAACCAACCGTCCTTCAGGTCCCCGCTCAACCGAACGCGTTCGCCGCCGCACAGGACCGAACCTCCTTCTTCCCTTGCCAAGTCGATGTATCGGAGCACGGTTTCCAGATGTGCTTGGCTCACCACGGCACCGAGGTCGCTGTCCGCATCCTTGGGATCACCCACCCGCAAGGCCTTCACTTGTTCCACGAAGGCATCGCGGAAACGATCGTAGATGGACCGCTCCACCAGGATCCGCGAACCGCATAGACAGATCTGTCCTTGGTTGGTGAAGCTGCTGCGCACGGTGGTCTTCACTGCCTTGTCGAAGTCGCAATCTGCGAATACTAGAACCGGGTTCTTACCACCGAGTTCCAAGCTCAATTTCTTGAACATCGGTGCAGCTACCCGTGCGATCTCCGCACCGGTCCGTGTGCCGCCGGTGAAGGAGACCGCAGGCAACTTCGGATGCGCGGTGATCGCGGCTCCCACCTTCGGCCCCAGTCCGTGAACGATGTTCAAGACGCCGCGTGGTATGCCTGCCCGCTCGCACAGTGTACTCAGGCGGTAGGCGGTAAGTGGGGTCACTTCACTGGGTTTCGCCACCACACAATTCCCAGCGGCAAGTGCCGGTGCGATCTTCCATGTAAACAGGTACAGCGGAAGGTTCCAAGGGCTGATGGCGCCCACCGCTCCGATGGGTTGTCGGTCCGTGTAATTCACGGCGACATCATCCATCAAATGGGCCTCGCTGTGGAAATGGAGGATCGCTGTTGCGAAGAAGCGGAAGTTGGCGATGGCCCGGGGGATATCCACACGCCGTGCAAGGGAAAGCGGTTTGCCATTGTCTCGGGATTCATCGGCCACGAAGCCTTCCAGGTCATCCTCGATCGCTTTTGCGAGACGCAGTAGCGCATCGCTCCGGCCCTCCCGACCCAATGCGTTCCATGCTGGGAACGCACGGTTGGCAGCTTGCACGGCCAATTCCACATCGCGCTCATCGGAATCGGGAAGCTGGCCGTACACCTGACCCGTTGCGGGGGTATACACATCCAACCATTCACCACCGATGGCGGGGCGCAATTCACCATCGATCAAGTTCAGCAATTGTTCCATGGCAACGGCCCGAAGGTAGGGTGGACGAGCACTGTGAACGCAGCAAGCGGCATCACCGAACAAAGCTGAACGATGCGAGAGGTGGATCGGGTGAAGGTTGGGATACAGGCATCGGATGGAGAATAATGGCGCACCACCTGATCGCGTTTGGAACGAAGGAAGGCGTGCGAGATCCTTTCATTGATCGAAGGGTCGGATCGCTTCAAAGTGCCCTTAAGTTTACAGGGTGAACGACATTTATCATTCAACACCACGGATATGAAGCACCTGTACCTCCCGATCCCACTGCTTGCAGTCACGCTCCTAGCAAGTACGGCCAATGCCCAAACGGCAAAACCACGTGCAGAGAAAGCGGCTCGGACCGTTCAAACCCTGCTCGGTCCGGATGCGCACACGCGCCCGGTGATGGAGCACCGCGGCGGTGGCAACGACGAATGCGCAACGGCGACCATGGTCACGGTCACTTCGGATTGTTCCGGGTCCATTGCCCTCTATGCCGCTCCGGATGCTACCGAATCACTGCCTGCGATCCTGTGCAACGATTACACGTCTCCCGAGGCGCGGGATCTTTGGTTCAGCTTCGTGGCCACAACGGACATTACCAGCATCACAGTAGAAGGCACCTTGACCTTTGACGCGGTGATCGAAGGATTCAGCGGGACCTGCGGCGATCTGGTCTCCGTGGGTTGTGCGGATGCGACCTTCCCACCAACTACGCCAGTGAATACGAGTGAGACATTGAGCATGGGTACGGACGTGGGCGAAACCTACTTCGTTCGGGTCTATTCATATTGGGCACCTCCTCCCACCGAGTTCGATTTCACGCTTTGCATTGTGGGTGTGACCGAAATAGCGCCGAACGACCAATGTACCGGAGCGGACAACCAAGCACTAGCGGTCGATGGGACGGTCAGCTTCACTGGTGACAATACCCATGCGTTCGACACCGAAGGTCTTGGCATGGCTTCCGTTTGGCATTCGTTCACCACTACGGAATGCTTGAATGTGGTGGTCGATTATTGTGGTACGGCCCCGGTTTTCGGCAATGCGTTCATCAGTCTATTCTCGGGTTGCCCGTACAGTTCCTTCGCGGCGGCTTTCAGCGTCGACACGGTAACCTGCCCGGATGGGAATGTCACCATCTACTATTCGAATTTGCCCGCCGGGACTTGGTATTACGCGGTCATGCAGGATGAAGCGAACGATGCCATCGGCCCATACACGATCAACGTGAGCGCAACCGCACTCGACCCCGGTTATTGTGAAGCAACTGCGGAGACCTGTGATGAATACATCGCGAATCTGACCGTCGGGAACATCAACAATAGCAGCGAATGTGCAGATGGCCCTACGGTGGATTACACCGACCAAAGTTTGGACATCTATCAGGACGAGACCCTGGGGATCACAGTGACCAATGGCCCTGCGATCTATGGTTTGGATGCGGTCGGTGCGTGGGTCGATTGGAACCAGGACGAGAATTTCTGCCAGGAGAATGAATATGTGGCGTTTACCTCTGCGGACGCAGGTCAGACCTTCACGGGCTCGGTCCACGCCCCGGCCGATGCGCTAGTGGGGACCACGCGGATGCGTATACGTATGACGTACAATGAGGATCCCAAAGCCTGCGGTGGTGCGGATTATGGGGAGGTGGAGGACTATTCGGTCAATGTCTTGTTCACCACCGGCATCGAGGAGTTCAACCCCTTGGCTTGGTCGGTATTCCCGAATCCGAGCAACGGGGACATGACCATACGGTTCAACGCGTCGGATGCGAAAGTGGTGATCGAGCTGTTCGATGTAGCTGGTCGTGCGATCCATCAGAGCCAACGGCAACTCTTGAACGGCCAACAGGTCGACTTGGGCTTGGCCGGAAAGTTGGCCCACGGTGCATACACCCTGCGTTTGAGCAGCCCCGAGGGACGCTCGGAGCAGCGGGTGGTGGTGCAGTGATCGGTTGTCCTGAAATGGGAACGGCGGGCCGAGGCCCGCCGTTCCCATTTCAGGTCCTGGAGAGTGGTCCCGGACTTCGGTTCCGGATCGTGGATAATTGGCGCGTGGAGACCAGTTGGGGAGTCATGTGCCGATCCATCTTTGCACACGCTCCAAATTCATTTCCAAGTATAGCACGATGAGATCACGAAAGTTCGTACGTGGCGTTCTTATGGCCACCATTTCTATGGCTTTACTCCTTGCACCAAGCATGGCGTTGCCTAATACGGACCATGCGGTCCGCAAACCGTTCGAGGTGTCAAACCTTGGTGGGACCTGTGATGCGCAAGCCGGGATCTTGGTGCCATTGACCATGGCTCCATGCACGGACGGGACACCCGTGAGTTTGTTGTCCAGTTGGAGTGGGCAGGTGATCCCAGCAGGCTTTCAAGCTCTGTTCATACTCACCACCGGTCCGGAACAGACCATCATTGCGGGTCAGTTCTCACCGACATTCAATGTGTCGGTGGTGGGAATGTACACCATGCACGGCCTGGTCTTTGACAATACCTTGGATCTAGGCAGTATCCAGTTCGGGGTTTCGGTCCTTGCGGACATCGATCTGCAGCTGATCCAAGGTGGCGGAACGATCTGCGGGAGTCTGGATATGGTCGGGGCCAGTTTCAACGTAACGACCTGCGGACCTCCTTGCGATGCACTCGCGGGCACATTTACTGCGGACGAGGTGCAAGTCTGTCTGGTCGCTGGGGAAGCCACGGTGAGCGGTACGCCCGACGGTAATGCCGTGGTTCCGGAAGGTTCCGTGATCGTCTTCGGACTCAGCCAAGGCGTGGACCAAGTGATCGTTGCCGGAGCAGAGGATCCCTCCTTCGTAGTGAATGCGATCGGAACATATACCATCCATCCACTCGTGTACGACTCTTTGACCTTCGATCTGTCCATGGTCGTATTTGGTGAAACCATGGTATCGGATCTGAACGACCTCTTCACCCAAGGGGGCGGCACGGTATGCGCCAGCATCGATGTGGTGGGCGCGGCCGTTCTTGTGGAAAATTGCCTGCCCGGCTGCTTGGCCAATGCGGGATCACTCTTGCCCGAGGCAGCTTCAGGCTGTTTAATGGGGGACACCGTCACGATCAGCGCATCCGTGGATGTTCTTCCGGTGGTTCCGGCGGGATCCGAAACGGCGTATGTCCTCACCTCTGGCGTGGGCCAAGTGATCGATTCGATCGCTGGAACACCAACCTTTCTGATCACGGTCGCAGGGAGTTACACCATCCACACCTTGGTGTATGATCCAGCGACACTGGACCTCAACACTATCGAGTTGGGGGTCACCACGGCTGCCGAGCTAGTGGCCCAGTTGGCCCAAGGCGGAGGGACGATCTGCGGAAGCTTGGACGTTGCAGGGGCCACGATCCTCGTGGTCGACTGTTGCTTAGCCGATGCAGGCACATTGACCGCAGATATCGACAGTGTGTGCTATGCGGGTGGCCCTACCATCCTGATGGCTTCGGCCAATGGCGATGCGGTCATTCCGGTTGGTTTCGAGGTCTTGTACTTGCTAACAACGGGCGAGGATCAAGTGATCACTGCGGCCGGTTTCACCACCACCTTCGAAGTCGGCGCGGTCGGAGTGTACACCATCCATACGTTGGTCTATGATCCGAATACCTTGGACCTTGGCCAATTCAACTTCGGTGAGTCCACCGCCGATGATGTGAATGCTGTGCTTGTTCAAGGCGGTGGTGCCATATGTGCGAGCTTTGATATGGCCGGGGCCACGATCAGCGTGGTGTATTGCTGCAGTGCGAGTGCCGGTACGCTGACAGCAGAGAACGCGAGCATTTGCCTGCCCAACGGACCGGTCTTCATCAGCGCCACGGCGAACGGTGATGCTGTGGTGCCCACTGATTTCGAGACGGTGTACGTCCTCACGTCCAGTGCTGCTCTGGTGATCGAGGCCACGAGTGCGACACCCAGTTTCGCGGTCTTCAGTACAGGCGACTACACGATCCACAGCTTGGTCTACGACCCGACCACTTTGGATCTGGGTTCCATTCAGCTTGGTGTTACCACGGCAAGCGAGATCAATGCCTTGTTGGTGCAAGGCGGCGGTGCCATTTGCGCCAGCCTGGATCTGGTCGGGGCGAATACCGTGGTACTGGATTGTGCACCAGCCAACGATGCGTGTGTGGATGCGTGGGAGATCCCGATCGCTGTGGTCGAGGAGTGCGCGACGAATATGGTAGCCGGAGACAATACGTACGCAACACCGGGCTCCGATGAGGCCCCTACCTGCGGGTCCAGTACATTGGGGATCGCAGATGTTTGGTACGTGTTCAACAGCGGTTCGAATACCTCCGTGAGCTTGGTGCTTGAACCAGGATCCATTTCGAATTGGGCGTTGACCGTAACGGATGGCTGCACCGATGGAACGGAACTTATCTGTGAGCTTTCTCCAGCAGGCCCCATTGAGGTGACCACCGAGCCGAACACCGCTTACTTGATCCGTGTTTTCAGCGATCTGGACTTGGGTCAAGGCGGCACGTTCGAATTGTGCCTCACCGGTGCCATCCCCACTTTCGTATGCGACGGTGGTATGGTCACCGCGTCGAATGGAGCCACTAGCCTTCTGGTTTGTCAGGATGGGGAGCCCGACGTGATCAACATGTACACGACCTCCACTTCCACCGAGACCTACATGTTCATCGCTACGAATGAGGAAGGAACGATCGTGGCTCCCGTTGCCGGGAATTCCCTCGACTTCAACGCCCTGCCAGTTGGGGTCTATCAGGTCTGGGGTATCTCGTACAATGGAGGCTTGGTAGGTATCGCTCCCGGAAATGATCTCTTGGACATCTCCTCCACGGGCGAATGCTTGGAGTTGAGTGCTGGGTACCTGACCGTGACGGTGGATATCTGCAGTGGGGTGGACGATCGGAGCGCAGTGGTTTGGGGGCTCTTCCCCAATCCTACGCACGGTGTCTTCAACGTTTCCCACGGTGGTCCACGGACCAGTGTGACCATTGAAGTGCTCGATGCCAATGGACGTTTGGTGAAGCAGGAACGTGCGGTGTTCGGGAACGGTCAACAACACGTCGTTGCATTGGACGCAGGCATCGGAGCGGGTGTATACACGGTGCGTTTGATGACCGGCGGAGTGGTGACCAACCTGCGGATGCTGGTGTATTGAGCGGACCCATTTTCGGGAAAGGGCGGGGCGATCCCGCCCTTTCTCGTTTTAGCTAGCGGAACATCTTGACGATCAGTGCCGTAAGAGGTGGAAATACGCTCCCATGCGCTTTAGTACCATACTTGTTGTTCTGGTCCTGCTGTGCAACACTGCCCTTCGGGCGCAAGATGTGCCGCTCACCCTTCCGATCCAAGGCAAGGTCTTCAATGCCGAGCGCAAGTTGCCGGGTTGCGAGGTGATCACGTTCAAAGGAAATGAGCGTATCGACACGCAGGTCACGGACCGTGGCGGTCGTTTCCAAATGGAGTTCGGCATGGGTGAAGAGTATGCCATTGAATTCCGCATGGAGGGTTTCCTTCCGAAGCGGATCCTTGTGGATACCCGGGCCGAACTGCCCAAGGACATCGGGTGGATCGTGCCATTGGCAATGACCATGAGCATGCTGCCCAGCTCGAAGTATGAGGGTGCGGATACCGATGCACTGGATTTCCCCTTCGCCATTGTCCGTTACGATAGCCGCGCAAGGGCTTTCCTACAGAACAACGAGTACACGGCAGACATGATGCGGACCAATGGTGCCTTACTCCTGATGTCCGGAAGGTCCGAAAAGCGCTGACCACACCCACCTTCAGCATGGTCCGTAACTTGGTGCGCTAGAAGCCGAGCACCATGTCCATCCGCAAGCCGTTCAACCTTCAACAATGGATCAACGATAACCGGGAGTTGCTGAAACCGCCCATTGGTAACAAGAACCTGTATGCGGATGCCGGGGACTACATCGTTATGATCGTTGGTGGCCCGAATGCCCGAAAGGATCACCACTGGAACGAGACCGAGGAACTGTTCTACCAATTGGAAGGAGACATCGAAATTGGGATCCAGGAGGATGGCAAAGCGGTGACCATTCCGATCAAGCAAGGCGAGATGTTCCTGCTGCCGGCTCGTGTACCGCACCAACCACGCCGAGGGCCGAACACGGTCGGCTTGGTAATCGAAGTGAAGCGGGATGATCGCGAGTTGGAGGATGGTCTTCAATGGTATTGCGAAAAATGCAACAACCTGCTGCACGAATACCGGTTCGTACTGCGCAATATCGAGAAGGACTTCCTGCCACGCTTCAAAGAATTCTATGCGAGTAAGGACTTCCGCACGTGTTCGAAATGCGGTGAGGTGATGCAGACCGATCCACGTTTCGTGTGAACGCTGTGCCCATGGCCGAGTTCTTTTCCATCGACATCCATACCCACATCCTGCCGGAGAATATTCCGGACTTCGGACGTCGGTATGGGTATCGCGGTTTCATCCATCTGGACCACCACAAGCCAGGCTGCGCACGCATGATGATGGATGACAAGTTCTTCCGCGAAGTGCAGGCGAATGTTTGGGACCCGCAGGTACGCGTGGACGAATGCGATCAGCAACAGGTGGATGTGCAGGTGCTTAGTACGGTCCCGGTCATGTTCAGTTATTGGGCCAAGGCGCAGGATACGTTGGATCTGTCCAAGTTCCTGAACGACCACATCGCCGGGATCGTCCAGAAGTGGCCCACACGATTCGTTGGCTTGGGCACCTTACCCATGCAGGAGCCTGAATTGGCGATACAGGAGTTGGAGCGCTGCAAACGCATTGGATTGGTCGGTGTGCAGATCGGCACGCACATCAATGGCGTCAACCTGGGCGAGGCCCGGTTGCTACAAATTTTCCAAGCGTGTGAGGAGTTGGGTATGATCGTGTTCGTACATCCGTGGGACATGATGGGCAAGGAGCGTATGGACAAGTATTGGATGCCGTGGCTGGTGGGTATGCCGGTGGAAACGACCGCAGCGATCACGTCCATGATCTTCAGCGGGTTGTTGGAGAAATTGCCACGACTGCGTGTCGCCTTCGCACATGGTGGTGGTTCATTCCCGGCTACGCTCGGTCGCATCGAGCACGGTTTCGTCATGCGTCCCGATCTCTGTGCAGTGGACAATCCCGTGAACCCGCGTGATTACCTCGGTAAGTTCTGGATCGATGCATTGGTACACGACCCGGCGGTGCTGCGGCTCGTGGTGGAGCAGTTCGGTGCGGATCGCGTGGCGATGGGGACCGACTATCCGTTCCCACTGGGTGAATTGGTGCCCGGTGAACTGATCCGGAGCATGCCCTTCGATGAGATCACGAAAGGAAAGCTGATGGGCGGAGCCGCGTTGCAGTGGCTAGGCTTGGAGCGATCCGCCTTCGTTCGTTGATCAACCGCGCTGAGCATTCGGTCGTCACAGCGTCGAGGAGCCAAGTGGGGTCATAGACATGCGGAGCGCGATCAACGCACCAAGTTCACATGGCCCACCCTGTCGTGGACCTTTCCAGTGATCTCCGTGGCCTTCACCTTCCATACATACGTGTCAATAGGGGACTCAATGCCTCCATACGTTCCATCCCAGCGCCCAGTAAGCTGCTCGGTGCTCCAGATCAATTCGCCCCATCTGTTGAAGACGAACAGCTCCACAGCGCGAAGGTCCTTGCCCCACACGCCGAACTGATCGTTGAAGCCATCGCCATTCGGGGTGAAGGTGTTGGGAACGAAGAGCGAGCCGGGCAGCGTGATGGTGACCGCATCGGTGGTCTTACAACCGTGCAGGTCCGTGAGGGTGACGGTATAGGTCGTCGTTTCCTGCGGTCGAGCGATGGGCGCAGCGATCGCGGGGTCGTTCAGTGAATTGGCGGGTGTCCATTCGAAGGTGCCTACTCCCACAGCATTGATCCGTGCCTCTTCACCAAGCTCGATCACTTGGTCCCAGTACGCGACCACCGGTGTTATCGGGAATACCGTTGCGGTAACGGAGGCCGTGGAGACGCATCCGTGTACCTCGGTCACTTGCACCGAGTAGGTGATCGTTCCATTGATCACGGCTTCTGTAGTGACTTGGTCCGGTGCAGTGAGTCCAGACGTTGGCGACCATTCGTGTTCCACCCCTGGAGTCGCGAAAAAGGTGACGGTCTCTCCAGCACATACCATGGTGTCCGGCCAGGCCTGGGCGAAGGCGGCGATCACGTCCACGAACGCGGAATCCACAACAGAGCCACAACCATTGTCCACGTTCACAATGTACCATGTCGGGGTGGTTGGGGAAACCAAGGTGGAACGTTGATCGGGCTGGGCGATACCAGGAGCAGGTTGCCATTGGAACCGGTAACCCTCGGGTGCGGTCAGCACCACACTTCCTCCTTCACAAACGGAGGTATCTGCCAAGATCGGTAGGGGCGGGTCCGTATACGTGGTGATCAACATCGAATCCACCACCTCGCATCCATCCGGCGTGGTGATACGCACGGTGAAGACCGTGGTGTCCATCAGCACGGCAATGGGTGCTTGTGCGGTGGGGTCTGAAAGCGGAGCGGCAGGCGACCAGAGGTAGGTGCCGCCGCCGGAGGCTCCAAGTGCGATCGCGCTGCCCACGCAGGCTGCGGTATCCGGTGCCGCCGCGCCAACGGGATCCACCACAGTGATGGTAACGAACGCCGTATCCGTTCCACATTCGCCCGTAACAGCCACGCCATACGTTCCCGGAGCAGACGATTGGATGTACGGTGCTTGCAAAGTGGGGTCGCTCACATTCGCAGAAGGGAACCAGCTCCAGCCGAGGCCCGTGCTGGCGGTCACCTGCACACTATCGCCTGGGCAAAGGGGTGCAACAGCATCAACAAGGGGTTCGGGATCGAGTATCGCAACCACTTGAATGTTCGTGGTATCACCGATGCTACAGCCGTAACTATCGGTCAATTGCATGGTGACGGTATAGGTGCCCGGTTCCGTGTAGGTGTGCAGCGGCGCGAATTCATCACTGGTGCCACCATCGCCGAATTCCCACAGGAAGGTGTCACCACCTGAACTGTTGTTCACGAATTGGATGTCGCCCGGAATGCAAATGGTACCGGGTCCATCGATGTCGATGCTGGCGCTGGCTACCGCGAGGTTGAACTTGAACACGCCGAGATTGCACCCGTTGGAGTTGTTGGTGTTGCTCCACGCGCCTGGTGTCGTCGGGAAGTCATCGTTGTTCTGGCATCCTGCGCATACAGCTTGGTAAACCGTGCCATCCTTGTCGAAGCGGCTCGTACCGCCATCCACGTGTTCGGCACTTGTGCCACCACCGAAGAAGGTTGCATAGTTCAGCGCTGTTGCTTCTGGATCCAACAACATCAAGTAGAAATCGTTACCGTCCGTTGCCGCTTGGAAAGCATCGGACGTCACTTCCATTCCGGTGGTGGTGCTGGAGGGATTGCCCGCATTCGAATTCACCACAC
This sequence comes from Flavobacteriales bacterium, assembly GCA_016710015.1. Taxonomy (GTDB): domain Bacteria; phylum Bacteroidota; class Bacteroidia; order Flavobacteriales_F; family PHOS-HE28; genus PHOS-HE28. The sequence goes on along the minus strand of JADJLR010000008.1, from coordinate 403,849 downwards.
TACCCCATCCACTGAAATAGATCTGTTCGCAATCGCTAACGAGGAATGCCGTAGGAGACATGTCCTGGAGCGGATCGCCGTTGCCGAAGCGCGTGCTCCACAGGGAAGTGCCCAAGGCGTGGTCGAATTTGTGGATGAATTGAGAACTGCCCGGCACGACATACTTACCCGGCGTGACCGGGTAGGCACCATGCGTTTGCCCTACCACGAAAACCTCATCATCTGTGTTCAGTTGCACGAAGTAGCATTGGTCGTACGCGCTGGTTCCGAGGTAGGTGGATCCGATGAGTGTGCCGCCGGTGGAGTAACGCATGATGAAGCCATCGGTATTGCCACTTGCTGCAGGTTGGAAGGCGGTGGGTGCCATGGGCAAATTACTGCTTGTGGTACCACCCGTCACGAACAACTCGCCACCGCTGTCTACTTGCACGCCATACGCGGCATCCACACCCGACCCACCGATGTACGTGGACCAGAGTACCGTGGATAGGGTGGGGTTCAGCCGGAAGCAGTACCCATCCTGAGCGCCTCCACCATACGCGGGTTGCGGTCCACCCACTACGGGAAGCCCAGTGCTCGCTGTGGTACTGGCCACCACCGCGTTGCCCACTGCATCCACGATGATCTCACCGCGGAACGAATCGCCGTAGTTGTGTGCTACAAAAGGATCATTGTTGATGCCGTCGTTCTCTGGCCCGCCGATGTAGGTGGAGCCGATCAAGGCCGTGGCAGTGCTGTTGAAGTGGGCCACGAACATGTCCGTGCCGTCGAGCTGGCTGTATCCATAACCGATGATGAAGACCAGCTCCGTGCCGCCCCCGAAGGTGTTGTCCAAGCAACCTGCTGTGGTAGGCAGGTTCGATGATCCCGTGCTACCCAACACGAAGAGTTCATCGTTGTCGTTCACCACCATACTGTGTGGCGATTCATTGCCAGTGCCGCCGTAGTATGTACTCCATACCAAGCTGGCTCCGTCGGTACTCCATTTGCTGATGCCCACATCGATGGTGCCGCCATTGAATGAATCATCTTGAACGCCGAGCGTAATGGGGTAATTCGCTCCGAATACGATCCCGCCGCCATACAAGTGCCCATCGCCATCATAGGTCGCCGTGAAACCGAAATTGTTGGAGTTGCTGCCACTGTAACTCGCGAAGGCCAGCGTAGGATCTATCGTCAGCGGTTGGGTCGGGTCATATCCGTCGGGCAATGCAAAGCGGAGCTGATCGCCATTCAGGTCGTAGTGGGAGGGAACGGTGCGTTGGCCGTTCGCGGTGGATTGGAACGTGTGCGGTGCTTCCTCGATCACGGTGCCAGCGGTGGTCTGCACTTCCACACGACCATCCTTGAGTACCAATGCATCTTGCCCTTCGTATCGGAAACGCACCTTGGTTGGATCAGCGCCTGGGGCCACGATCAGTTCATACTTCAAACCATCGCGGCCATCCAGTCGCAGATCGATCCCCGGCCATACCTCTTTTAACGTGACGTCCCCGTAGATCGCACAACCCGTACCCCATTGGGCGGCATCGTTCCCCAGGAAGAAGTTTTCGTAATGGGCCTGCTTCACACCGCCCACATGGCCGTGAGCCGACCCTCCTTCGAAATGGACACGAAATGCATGGCTTTGGTATGGCGCCTCGGTATGGGCATGATCCGTAGCGCCATGATGATCAGCTGGGCCTCCACTTTGCAGCAGATAGGTGAAGGCGGATCGTTCCACGAAGAGCGCCCCGTTCGGAAGCATCACCCGGTAAAGCACATCCGAAGGCCATTGGCCCTTGTTCTCGGTGAAGGTGGCGCGTGGTCCGGCCGCTTGCGCCATCAAGGCACAACACAACAAGGAGAGGAGGGTCCAGAGGGAACGCACAGCAGGAACGATAACTTGGATAGGCCAAGTTACCCCTGAAAGGACACGAGACCGGGCCCGTTGGTTGCTTCAAACCGCCCGAAGGCCGACCAAGCGGGGAAATAGGCGACCGGGATGGTCGGGTGTACCTTTGCCGGGCCGCAGGAGCGCAGGTGGGTGCGATCGCCCGTACACACCAACCCGGCCGCGGCGGACCGACCCTTGAGCGACGCGATCAAGCACGAATGTGGCATCGCCCTGATCCGCCTTCGGAAACCGTTGGAACACTTCCAGCAACGGTACGGCACCCCCCTTTATGCCCTGAACAAGCTGTACCTCCTGATGGAGAAGCAGCACAACCGTGGGCAGGACGGTGCTGGGGTGGCCACCATCAAGTTGGATCCGAAACCTGGTCTCAACTACATCGATCGGTACCGGAGCACCGATAAGCAGGCCATCCAAAAGATCTTCGAGAAGATCCATAAGGGATACGACGAAGCCGTGCGCTCGGAACCGAGAGCGAGCGCAGAAGCAGACCTCCTGAAGCAGCACATGCCTTTCATGGGCGAAGTGCTCATGGGCCATTTGCGCTATGCCACCTTCGGCAAGGATGGCGAGGAGAATTGCCACCCGCGCCGCCGCTTGAACAACTGGATGACGCGCAACCTCGTGGTGGCGGGCAACTTCAACATGACCAATGTGGACGAGCTGTTCGATCTGCTCGTCTCCATCGGTCAGCATCCCAAAGAGCGCAGCGATACCATGACGGTGCTGGAGAAGATCGGCCACTTCCTCGATATGGAGAACGACCGCATCGCGCTGGTACACAGGCAGCTCGGCTACAACGATCGGCAGATCACGCAGGTGATCGCAGAGAAGTTGGATGTGCGCCAGATCCTCGTGAACAGCGCGATGGATTTCGATGGCGGTTATGCTTTGGCCGGTATGATGGGCCACGGCGATGCCTTTGTCTTGCGTGATCCAGCAGGGATCCGCCCGACGTTCTGGTATGCCGATGAGGAAGTGGTGGTGGTGGCCAGCGAGCGCCCTGCTATCCAGACCGCTTTCGCCTTGCAGACGGATGACGTGCGCGAACTCACCCCGGGTCATGCACTCATCATCCGTAAGGATGGAACATACAGCGAAGAGTTGGTGCGCGAACCGCTGGAGAAACGGGCGTGCAGTTTTGAGCGCATCTACTTCAGCAGAGGAAGTGATCGTGACGTGTACCGCGAGCGGATCGCACTAGGTCGCTCGGTATGTCCGGCTATCCTGGATGCTGTGGATCACGACATGGAGAATACCGTGTTCAGTTTCATCCCGAACACGGCCGAAGTGGCGTGCTACGGTATGTTGAAAGAAATGGACGATGAGTTGATGCGCGTGAAGGAGCGCCGGATCCTGGAGTTGGGTCCTTCTCCAGATCCAGCAGCCTTGCGGTCCATACTTTCCATTCGTCCGCGCTTGGAGAAAGTGGCGATCAAGGATGCGAAGTTGCGCACCTTCATCACCGCCGATGATGCGCGCGACGACTTGGTTGCGCACGTGTACGACATCACTTACGGGTCGGTACGTCCCGGCGTGGACAATTTGGTGGTGATCGACGACAGCATCGTGCGCGGTACCACGTTGAAGCAAAGCATCCTGAAGATGTTGGCCCGTTTGGAACCGAAGCGCATCGTGGTGGTGAGCAGCGCACCGCAGATCCGTTACCCGGATTGTTACGGTATCGACATGGCCAAGATGGGAGACCTCGTTGCGTTCCGCGCAGCGATCGCCTTGTTGCTCGACACGAAACAAGAGAACATCATCGACGATGTGTATGATCGTGCGGTCGCCATGGTGGGCCGACCATTGGCCGAACAGGAGAACGTGGTGAAGGACATCTACCGGTCGTTCACTGCGGAACAGATCAGCGACAAGATCGCCGAGCTGCTTATACCGGAAGATCTGGAAGTGGAAGTGAAGGTCGTGTACCAAAGCATCGAAGGCTTGCACGCCGCATGTCCGGAGCACAAGGGCGACTGGTACTTCACCGGTGACTACCCCACACCGGGTGGCAATCGGGTGGTGAATCGTGCTTTCATCAACTACCGCGAAGGCAAGAACGTGCGGGCGTATTGAAGCGGTCCGGAGGTCAAGGAATTTTCACGAGCCGACCTTGCTTGCGCAGCTTGCGAAGTACTTTGTTCCGTGCTTCGATGCAACAGTTGCCGTGTTGAACGATGCGTGTTCCCGGTTCGGAAAGCAGTTTCGCCGTTGGGCGCAGGATCAACCGACTCCCGGCCAAGAGGTGCAACTCCGACCCATTCTCCAGCACGAGTTCGGATCGGTCTTCGAGGAACACCGATGCACCGGAAGTAATGGTGAGTCGGGTGGCTTCACTGAACCATGGTCCACCTTGTGCATCCGGGTCCACTTGGGTCATGCGCGTTGCGGCACGGGATCGATCCAGCCGCAACCGGACCCCCGCTGCTACAGTGAGCGAATGGCCATCAACCCCACGTAACGGAGGAAGTACGATGCTGTCTGCGCACCACCTTTGATCACTGGCCATACGGGTGTCGTTCGTGCTGATGCGGACGTGCGCATCGCCTTTGGCATCCATGGCTTGCAATTCGATCGCGATCCCGTTCAGGTGGATCACCCGCACATTCGGACCTCCGACTCCTTGAATTTCACGCTTGTTCGTGGACAATAGAGTGAGTGCATTCGCTGTGGAAGGATTGGTACACATGCCGATCTTCCGAACCCCGTTCATGCGCATGGCGTGTTCCGGTCTGCCGAAACCGACATTATGCACGACTTCCAGCCCCTTGACCGACCGCGTTCCGATGGGAAAGTGCTCACCGCGCTCCAATTTCCCGTCGCCATTCCGATCGACCACGGGCAACTCCTGTTCGTGGTTCCCAGTGAACGGATTCGCAAGCTCGGGGTCAAGAACGTAGGGGAATGAGCGCCCACCAAAGGGACAAACCCAAGAGATGGTATCACCACGGAGGTACAGGTCATGTGAGCCGTTCGCCAATACGGGCCGCAGGTAATCCGCAGATCCGCTGAAGATGTTCGTTCCGGTCCGCTCTTCCCTGTCGATCTGGATCTGTAGGAACAGGCCCGGCTCGATCGGTGTGATGCAATTCTCGCCAAAACCCTCCCAATGGAATTGGTCCGTTGGACTACCGTTGCGATGGGAGCCTTGGTGATTCTCCACCCACAACCATTGTTGGTATCCACTCTCCGGTAGGTCCGGTAGTCGAATGCGCAGCGCATCGCCGGAGGTCACGAAATCGCGCAGTACGAAGATCCCGGTATCACCATTTACAGGGTCGAGGTCGGTGTCCACTTCATGCCCACCCATTGACCGTGCACGGATCCGATAGGTCGCACCTTCGGGTCGCCAGCCCATGCGGTCACGATCCCAAGCCGAACAAGTCAGCAAACTGCTGCCGTTGGCTCCCATCATGCTCCATCCACCCTGCAAGCACAACTGGTAGCTCTCGAATTGTGAGGCATTTCCACCTCCGCTATGGAAGTTGTTGCCTCCGATCAAGAGATGATTGAACTCGTGCTTGAGGATCTCGAACGGAAGGGCGTTGTTGCCGCCGAAACGCGACTGCGTATCCGCTCCATAGCCGAACAATTTCCCAGGGCTTCCGCCATCGGTGCTACCCGTACCGTGAGGCAATCCACTGTTCCGTGTGATCACCATGATGTGGTCGTACTGATGCGGGTCATCCGAGCCACGCTCTTTGGGCAGGCCTTGTTTGCCGCCATCCTTCCAGAGGTCGAAGTCCGCGATCGAAAGGCCATGATGCGTTTTCAGGCTGCCTCGTTTGTTCAACTCATCCACCGCGAAACGGCCAATGCCATGTGCATTGCTCACCCCCGGATACTCGCTTTCCTTCACGTGGATCACCTCGTCCACGTAGTCGCCAAGAACCGTGAAGTTGCCCAACGAAATATCTTGGTAATACCGGGACACCATGGCTTGTTGCACGGGCAAGACCTGCGGATCGAAGACGTTGTCCTTCCAGACCGGGAGTTGGCCCTTGGGCCAGTGGTCCGCCCCATCCGGTCGGGGGTCCTTCTCACGGTTCACATCGTATTCCACCTCCACGAAAAGCAGAAGAATGCGGATGGTACCGTGGGGAGATAGGTACCAGCCGTTCTTGCTTTCCTGCATCGGCCTCTCCTGCGCGGCGGTGAAAAGTGGCAAATAGGTCAGGGCAAGGAAGAGGATTCGGAGTATGCGCATTCAGCCGAAGGTACGCAGCCCAGAGGCCGCTGAATACCGGTTCGCTGATCAGCGCGAGGCGATCGCGGGACGAATAGCAGCTTTAGTTCTTCGGCGCTTTGTACAACGACACTGTGCTACACGACTCACCGAACATCAAGCCCTTTACTACGATGTCACTCCGAGCTCGACCCGGAGTCGCGCAAAGGCTTGGGTGCTTTGTACAGAGGCACGGTACTGCACGGCTCCCCGAACATAAGGCTCTTTACCACGGGAATGAGCTTCGCGCTCAGCTCCACATACGCGTTCAAGGGCACGGGTAATTTGCCGCAACCCTTCACTACCACACGCGCATTTCGGTATGGCTCAACATCCAAGTGCGCAACGAAGTGTGTGAAGATGGCGCGCTCCAACTGCTCGGCATCACCTTGTGAAACGAATAGTGCGTGCGGCTGTAGTTGCGTGGCTATCAACATGAATGCCCACGTGGGTACGATGGCATCCGCAGAGCAATGCACGCCAACGAACTTGCCTTGGTATTGTGCCCAGTTGTGGGTCTTCACATAGGCACGGAGATCCTCCTCCTTTAGCGCGACCTCCTGCCAGAGCAATGGCTTCAGATCAAAGACCACACGTTCGCCCTGCGGGTACAACTCCTCCAGATCGAGGGTGATGATCCCACTGGAAGCGACCTTGTTGATGATGGGATCTTCAGCCATGTTCTCTCTGCGCCTCTGCGCTTTGGCGGTCATCCTACATGAATCCCAACTCCAATTGAGCTGCCTCACTCATCATCGTCCTATCCCAGGGCGGATCGAAGGTCAATTCCACTTTCGCGCTGGACACACCGTAGGTCTGTCCCGCCTTCTGCTCCACCTCGTTCGGCATGCTCTCGGCCACAGGGCACGAAGGTGATGTCAGTGTCATCTTGATGTCAACGTGGGCATCGTCACGCACGTTCACCTCGTAGATCAACCCGAGTTCGTATACGTCCACAGGGATCTCCGGGTCGTAGACCGTCTTCAACATGTCGATCACACGGTCTTCGAGAAGCTTCTTTTCTTCCGGGGTCATTTCGAGAGTGAGCGATTTTGTGGGTGTTTGAAAATTGTGTGCTGTCCTATGTACGATGTCTTATGCAACATCGACTGGCCTAAGACATCATACATAAGACAATTCCGAAACGTATGATCTGCACTTGAACTTCTCATCATGAGCCTGAATTTTCAGAGGTCAAGAACGCTACGGCAAAGCGTTTCATTTGGTCCAACATCGCCACCAACCCGTTGCTACGGTTCGGGGATAGGTGCTCACGCAATCCGATGGTATCGATGAAGGTCAGCGGCGTGTTCAGGATCTCTTCGGGTTTCCGGTCATTTAGAACACGTACCAGTAGCGCAACAATTCCCTTGGTGATCATCGCATCGCTGTCGGCGGTGAAGTGTACGAGACCGTTCTTTTGTTCGGCACTCAGCCACACGCGGCTTTGGCAGCCCTTCACGATGTTTTCCTCGGTCTTCTTCTCCGGCGCGATCAATGGCAGATCCTTGCCCAGTTCGATCAGGTGCTCGTATCGGTCCTGCCAGTCACTGAACATCGCGAACTCGTCAACGACTTCTTGTTGGGCTTGGGGGAGGGTCAATGTTGCGGTCATGTCATCCTGAGCTTGTCGAAGGATCATCGCAGCATTTTGACGGCCTTCTTCACTCCAGCCACCATCGCATCAACTTCTGCAATCGTGTTGAAGCAGGCGAAGCTCGCCCGCGTTGTCCCACTCACACCAAAGCGCTCCATCAGCGGTTGCGTGCAGTGGTGGCCCGTGCGCACCGCGATGCCTTGTTGGTCGAGCAAGGTGCCGAGGTCGTAGTGATGTATCGCGTGCCCTGAGCCTGTCGAAGGGCCGTCGATCACGAAGCTGATCACGCCCACCTTCTCCTTTGCTGTGCCGATGATGCGCAGACCATCGATCACGAGTAGCTGCGTGGTAGCGTGTTCCAACAGGTCCAGTTCGTGCTTCGCCATAGCGCTCAGGTCGTAGTCCTGCATCCAACGGATCGCTTCGCCCAGCCCGATGATGCCCGCGATATGCGGTGTGCCGGCCTCGAACTTGAAGGGCAGCTTGGCGTAGGTGGTCTTCTCGAAGGTGACCTGGTCGATCATCTCGCCACCACCTTGCCAGGGCGGCATGCGCTCCAGCAGTTCTTCGCGGCCGTAAAGCACACCGATGCCCGTCGGTCCATAGCATTTGTGGCCACTGAAGGCATAGAGGTCACAACCGAGGTCCTGCACATCCACGGGCAAGTGCGCGATCGCCTGTGCTCCGTCGATAAGTGTGATGATGCCACGCTTCTTCGCCTCTGCGATCAGCTCCTTCACAGGATTGATCGTGCCGAGCGTATTGCTGACATGCGAGATCGCAAGGATGCGTGTTCGGTCGCTGAATAGTTCCTCTGCGTTCCCCTTTGCGCCTTCGCACCTTTGCGGTTCGATCTCTCCGGAGTCTGTGATCGGGATCACCTTCAGCACCGCACCATATCGCTCACACACCAACTGCCAGGGAACGATGTTCGCGTGGTGCTCCATACCGGAGACCAGGATCTCATCGCCTTTCTTCAAGAGCAACTGCCCAAGACTGTTCGCCGCCAAGTTGATGCTCGCCGTAGTGCCACTGGTGAAGATGACCTCGTGCGCGTGCTTCGCGTTGATGTGCTGGCGGATCGTCTCGCGAGCGGCCTCCTGCGCTTCGGTGGCCTTGGTGCTTAGCGTATGCACGCCGCGGTGTACGTTGGCGTTGATCGTGGCGTAGTAGCTGCTTTCCGCCTTGATCACCCGACGGGGCTTCTGGCTTGTGGCGGCGTTGTCGAAATAGACGAGCGGCTTGCCGTGTACCAATTCCTTCAAGATCGGGAACTGTGCACGGATCTCCTCGACATCGAAGGCTGATTTGACCGCAGTGGAGTTCATGAATGCGAAGTGTTTAACCGCAGAGGGTGCGGTGAGCGCAGAGGGGGCTCCGAAAAGAAACCCTTCTCATGGATGATCGTTCGGTCCATCGCAATGTGCATTTCTCTGCGTACTCCCCGTTCTCTGCGGTTCAATTGCATTTCTGTATCAAATGCTCTCAAGTTTCGCATCGATCAACCCGGCTAGATGCCCCCTCCAATCCTCGTTCGTGATCCGCTCCAGCACATCGGTCATGAAGGCATGTGCCATCATTCGCCGTGCTTCGGCTTCGCTCACCCCGCGTGATCGGAGATAGAACAGACCCTGCTCATCCATGCGGCCGATGGTGCAACCGTGGCTGCACTTCACATCGTCGGCATAGATCTCCAGTTCGGGCTTATTGTACACCTTGGCGTCATCGCCTTGCAGGATGTTCGCGTTGCTTTGGTAGGCGCGGGTGCGCTGTGCATCCTGCTTCACGTACACCTTGCCGTTGAATACGCCCGTTGCTTTCTCCGCCACGATGCCCTTGTACAGCTCATCGCTCGTGCAATCCGGAACGTCGTGACCGATGTAGGTGTGGTTGTCGCAGTGCGTGGTGCCGTTCAGCACATACACACCGTTCAGCTCGGCATGCGCCTCCGGGCCGGCCAAGGCGACGTTCACCTCGTTACGGACCAGTGATCCGTTCAGCGTTGTGGTGTCGATACTGAAGTTCCCTATTGATGCGATCGTAACGGCATCGAATCCGATATGCGCGGGCCCGCTCGCTTGGTTCTGCAGCAGGTGGATGGTCAGGTTCGCGCCTTCGCCGACCACGTTTTCGCGAATAGCTGTTCAACAAGGAAGCTGAGGCATTCCCCTGTGCGATGTGCTCCACGATCACCTCCACCTGCGCGCCTTCATGCAGCATGAAAAGGTCGCGAGGCTGGATCAGTTGGGACCCTTCCGTGGTGATATGCAGCACGTGGATCGGCTTGCTGGTCGTTGTGCCTTTGGTGGCGAGAATGATCAGGCCGTCGGTCGGTGTGGCCGAGTTCATCGCTGTGAACAGACGGTCACCGATGGGCGCGACCTGTCCGTAGTGCGCCTTCACCGGACCGTGCGCCAAGTGATGCTTCAGGCTATCGATGACGATGCCCTTGTTCACCTTGAGGTCATCGCTGAGGTCACCGCGGAAGTGACCGTTCACGAAGACGACACGTGTGGTCTCGAACGCAAGACGTGCCGGCAGCTCAACCGAACCATCTCCTTTCGGAGCCGAATAGGCATCCTTGAAGAGCTTGCCAACGCGCGTGTATTTCCACGCCTCGGACCTGGTGCCGGGAACAGGAATAGTGCTCACTTGGGCAAGCGCTTCCGACGCACCGGGCCAAGTGCTGCCTTCGAGCAATGGAAGCACGCTCGATTTGGGATCGGTTGCTGTTATCGTGCTCATCACGCGATCTCCTTCACCCAGTCGTAACCCTTCGCCTCCAGCTCCAGCGCCAACTCCTTCGGGCCGCTCTTGATGATCTTGCCATCGGCCATCACATGTACCACATCGGGAATGATATGGTCCAGCAAACGCTGATAGTGCGTCACCACGATAAAGGCATTGTCCTTGGATCGCAGCTTGTTCACCCCGGCTGAAACGATCCGCAATGCGTCGATGTCCAGTCCGCTGTCGGTCTCGTCGAGGATGCCGAGGGTGGGTTCGAGCATCGCCATCTGAAAGATCTCATTGCGTTTCTTCTCGCCACCGCTGAAACCCACGTTCAGGTTGCGGTTCATCAGGTCGGGGTCCATCTCCACCAGCTTGGCGCGTTCACGCACAAGCGTCAGAAAGTCTTTGCCGCCGAGCTCTGCTTCTCCGTTGGCTTTGCGCTTCTCATTGAGCGCTGTGCGCAGGAAGTTCATGTTGCTCACCCCGGGGATCTCCACCGGGTATTGGAAGGCGAGGAAGATGCCTTTCCACGCGCGCTCTTCTGGGGCCAGTTCGAGCAGGTCTTCTCCGTTGTAGCTCACGCTTCCGCCGGTGACCTCATACTCTTCGCGTCCAGCTAGAACGTTCGCCAAGGTGCTTTTTCCGGATCCGTTCGGACCCATGATGGCGTGTACTTCACCGGCCTTCACTTCAAGGCTCAGGCCTTTCAGGATCTCTTTGCCTTCTATGCGGGCGTGGAGGTTTTCGATCTTTAGCATGGTCAATTACTGATTGCTGATTCCCTTCGCGCCGGGCTCAGTGGCTAGGCCGAGTCGGCGCGTTGAATTTGTTGCCCTTCTTCTCACTATCCCGCAGGTAACGCATGAAACTTCCGATGTCCCTGCTCTCGTTCTTGCATTTGTAGAACACAACATCAAATTCATCTTGTGTTATGTGCTCCCGGTCCAAAGCGCGATAAAGCTGTGATCGAGTCTCCCCAATGGAACCTTTGGAGATCGCAAGGAATTGCTTGAACTCCTTGTTGCCGTCACGCTCGAATCCTTCAGCGATGTTGTCCATGCAGGAGCCTGATGAGCGATTGATCTGATCCTTCAGGGAAAAGTCTCGTGCGAAGGAACCTTTCGAGGTCAGGGCATACACATCTTTACAGATCTCTCTTGCATGTTGCCAGATGGGCAAGTCTTCAAAAGCGGTGTAGTGGGCCATGGGGCAATTGCTGATTTGTTGGATTTCGAATTGCTGATTCGCTATGTGTGCCGGTTGGGGCGGAGTGAGGTGGTTTCGGTGCAGCGGTGAGGGTTGTAGGAGCGAATTAGCAATTCGGAATCAGCAATTTGAAATCATCCAACACTTCCTTCAAGACTTACCGCCAACAGCTTCTGCGCTTCCACCGCGAATTCCATCGGCAACTGGTTCAGAACTTCTTTGCAATACCCGTTCACGATCAAGCTAACCGCCTTCTCCGTCTCGATACCACGCTGGTTCAGGTAGAAGATCTGGTCCTCGCCGATTTTGCTCGTGGTGGCTTCGTGCTCCACCATTGCGCTCGGATTCTCGGTCTCGATGTACGGGAAGGTGTGCGCGCCGCAGCGGTCGCCGAGCAGCAGCGAATCGCACTGGCTGAAGTTCCGTGCGCCCTTCGCGCCCTTGCCGATCTTCACCAGACCACGGTAACTGTTGTTGCTCAAGCCCGCACTGATCCCTTTGCTGATGATCGTGCTCTTCGTGCCCTTGCCGATGTGCACCATTTTCGTTCCGGTATCGGCCTGCTGCTTGTTGTTCGTCACCGCCACGCTGTAGAACTCGCCGGTGCTGTAGTCGCCTTTCAGAACGCAGCTCGGGTACTTCCAGGTGATCGCGCTGCCGGTCTCCACTTGCGTCCAGCTGATCTTGCTGTGATCACCGAGGCATAGGCCGCGTTTGGTGACGAAATTGTAGATGCCGCCCTTGCCGTCCTTGTCACCGGGATACCAGTTCTGGACGGTGCTGTACTTGATCTCGGCGTCCTTCAGCGCGACCAGTTCCACCACGGCGGCGTGCAACTGGTGCTCGTCGCGGATGGGTGCGGTGCAGCCTTCGAGGTAGCTCACGTAGGCGCCTTCATCGGCGATAAGCAAGGTGCGCTCGAACTGGCCGGTCATGGCCTCGTTGATGCGGAAGTAGGTGCTCAGTTCCATCGGGCAACGCACGCCCGGCGGGATGTAGCAGAAGCTGCCATCGCTGAACACGGCGCTGTTGAGCGCAGCGAAATAATTGTCGGTACGTGGCACCACGCTGCCGAGGTACTTCTTGATCAGTTCGGGATGCTCGTGTACCGCTTCGCTGAAGCTGCTGAAGATGATACCCTTCTCTGCCAGCGTTTTCTTGAACGTGGTCTTCACGCTCACGCTGTCGAACACCACATCCACCGCCACGCCGACCAAACGCTTCTGTTCTTCGAGCGAAATCCCCAGCTTCTTAAAGGTCTCGATCAGCTCGGGATCCGCTTCGTCGAGGCTGCTCAGTTCCGGCTTCTTCTTCGGAGCGCTGTAGTAGTAGGCGTTCTGGTAATCGATCTTGGGGTAGTGCACATGCGCCCAATGTGGCTCCTCCATCTTCTGCCAGATGCGGTAAGCCTCGAGCCTCCATTCCAGCATCCACTCCGGTTCGTTCTTCTTGGCACTGATGAAGCGCACGATGTCCTCGCTCAGCCCTTTTGCAGCCTTGTCACTTTCAATGTTCGTGATGAAGCCGTAGGCGTACTCCTTCTCGGTGACCTCCTTGAGGATATCGTCGGTGTCCTGTGCCATCGCTCAAATACTGGCCGCAAAGGCGCAAAGGCGCAAAGAATGCGTTCTACCGGTGCGACTGGTTTTCATTTGGATTTGCTCTGCGTCTTTGCGTCTCTGCGGTTCCTTCCTCAGATACTGAAACTCTCCCCGCACCCGCATGTCCGGTTCGCGTTCGGGTTGATGAACTGGAAACCCTTGCCGTTCAACCCCCCACTAAAATCAAGTGTGGTACCCAGCAAGTAGAGCAGGCTCTTCTTGTCCACCACCACCTTCACGCCGTTGTCCTCGAAGACCTTGTCGCCGTCCTTCATCTGGTCGTCGAACTCCAGGTCATACATCAATCCGCTGCAGCCGCCTCCCTTCACGCCAACGCGCACGAAGTGGTTGGGCCCACGGCCATCGGAACCAAGTAGCTTGGTGACCTCGGATTTTGCGTTCTCAGAGACTTTGATCATGGAACTCGATCTTAATTAGAATCGTTCTAAATAACGATCCACGCAAAGATAGGTTTCCTCTCGCGAGGAGCAAGAATGATATGGCACATTGGAATACCGGTCAATGTTGTCGATCGACCTATCCCCGCTGCCGGATGAAGTGTATTCCATGAACACCGGATCGGACGTTTTCCGAGCAGACCACCGCGAGAGGAAATGTACGTGATGGTCCATCGGAAGCCTTCACTGTGCCTGCAATGGAACGAGTAATGGGCTTTCCAGCGGATTCAGGGCAGCTGTTGAAGGAGCACGTTCGTGGCCACCACGCCACCGATGTTGAACAGGATCGGATCACGATCGTTGTCCTCGCCCGTATAGCGGATCACGCCATCCAAATTGGTGTCCTCGGAGTGGTAACCGCTGACGCTATTCGTTGCCACCGTTCCACCGATCAGAAACAGGATCGGATCGCGATCGTTCAATTCACCGGTGTACATGACCATGTTGTCCGCGATCACGTTCCCCATCCAAAGGGCCGATAGACCGTTCATGTTCTTTCTGGCATCAGTACCGTACGTGGGTGTGCCGGGATCGGTCAGGTCCAAGGTGGTCAGGGCAGTGGAGAGTAAAAGTGTATTCGAGGTCATGCACCCCAGGTGGTTCCGGTGCCGGACCGCGATGTGATAATTTCCCGGGGCAGCACTGAACGCGATGGGCGATATGCCGTCCTCCGCTACCACATCTCCATCGCGTTGAAGCAGCGCAGATCGTGTTGCGACCACGGTGCCGGGCGAACCTGCAGCACGCAATTCCAAGAACACCCAATCCACGATCGCATTATTTCCAGTGAAACTTCGGACTCCGGTCTGCATCATCTCGCCACCACCACCCACGTGCTGGAAACCCGGATCGGAGTATGGCTCCAGCGTTGGAATCAACCCGGCAGAACGAAGGTCATCGCGCATGGAACCTATGTTCTGGTCATACGCACCTTCCAACATCAGTTTCACCGCTACGCGCATGCCAGTGTTCACCACTTGAATGTTGTCCAAATACAGTCGATCGCCGTAATCGTTCACGCCGGTAAAACGGATCACCACCTGCTGGCCATCGTATGCGCTGATATCGATATCATGCAACAACCAATCGGTCGATAGGCCCGGCTGCCAAGGGCTTCCCCCGGTAGTGGACGTGCTCAGTGCGGCGGCTTCGGCATAGTAGAGTTCGGTCCATGTGGTGCCGCAATCGGAACTGATCTCCACGCGAAGGCCGTCCGTATAAGAGGCACCGTAGGTCTTGTATGCATGATGGAATTTGAGCCGTGTGCCTGCACTGCCACCAAGGCTGATGAGGGGCGAGACCAAGCGATCCAACTGGCCTGGAGCGTTGTAGTAGTAATAGTCCATGCGCCAAGCCTGCGTCGGGTTCCCATCGGAACCAACGGGCAATGCCAGGTTGCTCCATGTGCCACTCTGGTCCGGGTTCTCGAGGCTCCACCCGGCAGGAGTCAACAACTGGTCCTCGCCATCAGCGATCAGCGGTGTCGATGCCGTCGAATTCACAACAGTGATGTAGCCTTCAAGGGTTCGTGTGCTGTTCCCGTAGGCATCGCTCACGTTCAGAGTTACATCGTACACACCAGGAGTGGAGTAGGTGATCAGCGGGCTTCGGGCATTGCTCGTTGCTGGCGTTCCACCCGGGAAGGCCCAGCTCCACGTCGCATTGGTTCCGTTGAGCGCGCTATTGTCCCAGAATTGCACATTGGGCGCAAGGCAGGTAACGGTGCGCTGGTCCGCCGCGAAGTTGGCCACCGGTCCGGCCAAGGATTCCAGCGCACTTTCCCATACGCTTCGATCGGTGCCATTGCGGATCTTGCCATCGCGGTAGTTGATCAATAGCCGAGTGCTGAAGATCTTGGTCGGCAGGCCAGCGTTCCACAAGGACCATGTAGGTGAAGCATCACTGCGGTGGTAAACTCCTCTACGGGTACCGATGTAGAGATCGCCGACACTACCCAACTGATGGACGATGTTCGTTGGCCATTCACCATCCAAGTTCGCATCGGTGATGTTGGTCCATGAATCACCCCCGTTCACACTTTTGAAAACGTGGGCACCATCCAAGTTCGGGGAGTTGCCGTATTGGCTGGTGCGGCAGATCCAAACGGTCTGTGGATCCGTAGCACTCACGGTAACATCATAGGGCACCCACGTGTTTGCGCTGATGGTGGCGGAGTTGGGGGTGATATTGGTCCAGTTCGCTCCTCCATCGGTTGTTCGCCAAACGTGTTTCACACCCCACCAATCCGGCCATGTGCAGGCATAAAGTGTATTGGGGTCGCTCAAGGAGATGTCGATATTGGTTACCTGCTCACCGAAGTCATGCACTTGTGTGAAGGAACCACCGTTGTCATCCGTTCGCCAGAGCGATGTTCCATTCCCCAAGAAAGCGGTGTTCACGGCGTTCGGGTGCCAGATCAGTTCACTGCTCTCCCCGGTAATGTAACTCGCATTCGGTTGTTTGCTCCAGTTGCTATTCCCGTTCGCCACATTCCGGTCACCGCTCAGGGTCTTGTAGCCGTAATCGCTTAACACGCGTCGATCATATTGGGGATGCACGAAGCCCCGGAATCCATCACCACCATCTGTACATACCCAGCCATTGGTGTACACATCGTTGTCCTTCAGCATGGTGCCGTTGTGGTAGGCGCCTCCCAGCATCACATTGCTTCCGGTCCACCCCCCTGCGCCGAAGCCCCAGAAGTCGGTGCCGCTGATCCCGAACATGCGCTTGTTGAACGTGGCACCGCCATCATCGCTGTAAAAGATACCTCCATCGCAGGCCGCCCAGATCTCCGTTCCACCGTAATAGCGGAAATCGTGGATGTCGGCATGCACATAATCCACCTTGTTGCTATGGCTCCACTTTGCCGGACACGAAAAGGATGCACCCCCGTCCGTGCTCACCCAACGTTGCACACCGCAAACGTTCAACTTATCGGCATCGGTCGGGTCCACATCGAACGCGAGGTCGTAATAATACTGGCCCCCATCATCCTGCCCGGCATCGTTCCAGCCCATCAGGTTGAAGTTCGTTGCCGATGGCACCCCGGCAGGCGACCCCCCACAGCATTGGAAGGACCAATTCGTTCCTTGGTCGGTGCTTTTGTACACCCCGTACAAGCCGGAGCCACCGTTAGCAGCACCGGTGCATAAGGCGTAGACCAAGTTCGGAGCAGCGGCTGAAACCGCTATTTCGGTGCGTTTCTGTTCATCCGGAGCAACCGGCAGAGGCCATCCCACGCCCACTTGGGAGAAGGAGACCCCGTTGGATGTGCTGCGCCAGAATTCCGTTCGGTTGCTTGTTTGTTTCACGGCATACACCGTGTTGGGATCGTTCGGCTTGAATTCCAGTTCTTGCCAATTCCCGCTCTGCACCTGCGTAAAACCGGCTCCGGCATTGGTGCTCCGCCATAGCCCCTCGTCGCTGATCACATAAAGGACCTGCGCATTCATAGGGTGCATCACAATGTCCACGATATCGTGCGATAAGGCCGTGAAGGTGGCATCGCCGACCGAGTTCCAAGTAGAACCGCCGTCCTCGGTCTTGAACAGATCTCCTGCGGCACCGAAATACACCGTGTTCGCATCGTTGATGTCGATCTCCACGCTCACCACTTGGCCCAGAAGCATGCCCTTGGTCACATTGGTCCAGTTCAAGCCTTTATCAGCGCTTTTCCAAAGACCGGAATTGGCCGTACCGGCATAGACGACGTTCGGGTCCGAGGCGCTTTGTTCCACGGTGTAGACGTGTGCTGCCCCGGCCGCATAGCTTTTCACCACGGATCCATGGTCCCAATCGATGGGGCCGATGCAGCTCCAATTCGCCGCCCGCGAAGAGGCCAAGGCTCCGGTGGCGACCATATACGCGCGTGAGCTTTGCGGATAGTCGGCCAACTGCTGTGGGTCCATCGGTACCAGTTCATGCCCGAGTTCCCGCTTCCATCGCTTGAAATACTGGGTGTGCGAATTCTTCACGAAGGGATGTGTGGCGTAGTAGGCATTGTATGCCGCTTGCACCGCGCCGGGGTCCGGTTGTGGCGCGTACATCAGCTGTACCCATTCAGGCAAGTCGTCCGCGAGGTATTTCGACCGCTCCAATTGTGCGTGGATCGAGCAGGTCAGCGCAAGCGTGAAGAGCAGGGATAGCGGTCTCAGCATGGTTGAGAAGTGTGGTCGTTCGTGAATGACGGCCCTAGGTTGCGCGTTGGCCATGGTGTGGTGGCAAGGTAAACACCTGCCTCTTTTCGCGTTGAACAACTGGGCCAGAGTATGGTGGTCCTATCCATTCGTTTGAACCGACCGCATGACGGGGAATAGGGTCGTGTGGGTACTGTTCAGGACCTCTGGGTCTTTCCGTTCTTTGTGGGTACACGTTCAGCATATTCGGGCACGACCTCGAACGCATATGCTTGATACCATCGTTGGGTGAATAAGGGGCCGTCGTAAGCAGTGGCAACGCGCAGAATGACCTCGACAATAAAGGATCGGTTGTTGCTGATCACCATTTGGGTGGTGGCATGTCTTGTTGTTTGGCCGACGGGTGAGTGGCCGGTGAACGACGATTGGGCCTATGTCCGGGCTGTTCAGAACCTGCGCACTGGTGCGTTTCACTATGAAGATTGGCAAGGGATGCCACTCTTCAGTCAAGTCTTGTTCGGCTACCCTTTTCTTGGCCTCGGAGGTGATGGTTTCTTGGCCTTGCGGATCCCGATGATGGTGTTGGCCTTGTTCGGAGGACTGGTCCTTCATGCCATCCTCCGGCTCCGTGGTGTTGGCCGTTGGCGTTCAGGTATTGGGGCTCTCCTTCTACTATTCAACCCGGTCTTCTTTCACCTGTCCTTGAGCTTCATGACGGACGTTTTCGCGTTGACGTTCTGTTTGGTTGCGTTCTTTCACATGGAGCGTTTCAAGCTGAATGGATACTCGCGAACGGACGGTCTGCTCGCAATGATATTCCTCGCCATAGCTGTCTTGAATAGACCCACGGCTCTCGTTCTACCTGTGGGAATGATCGTTTTCGAGGTGCTCAGCGGCTTGAAGGACCGAATGAACCTGCGCTTCAGCACACTTGCCCTGCTCACGACCATTTCATTCCTCGCTTGGCATGATCTCTACTTCCTGCAAATGGTAGGGCGTCCAGTGAACTATGGGTTCCAGTTCGGGTTCGCGCTCACCAGATGGACTTCGCCGAGCATTGAAGGACTCCGGACGGGAGGCTACTACCTGCTGAACTTCCTTTTGTTCGCTGGTCTTTCACTACTTCCCTTGACGATCGCACTTTTCAGGAGCTGGACCCAAAAGGAGGTGTTGATCGTTGTGCTCCTGTTCGGTTCGGGCCTTGCAAGGATCTACTTGTCCGGAAATAATTGGCCTTTCACCGGGGATGTGTGGCATGCCAAAGGGGTGGGTGCAATGCTTTTCCCAGATCATGCATCGTCGCATTTCGATGCATCCTGGTACGTCGGATCACTCTTGGCGCTGGTAAGCGCCTTGTCAACAGCGAAGTGGCTCGTTCATGTACGCCTGATCCGGCCGTCAGCGTTCATCGTGTTGGGCAGCATCGTACCATTGGCGGTCATTTATTTGAGCGATCGGTATTTCGTGTTCGCACTGGCCTTCTTGATCCTTCTTGTCGTACCTGGAATTCCCGACAGGTTCGGCAGGTCACGGACGGCATCACTTGCCATGGTCGCCGCACTATTCCTATTCAGCGTGAACGAACAGGTCTATTTCCACGGCACCCGAAAGGCCGCACGCGAACTGGCCGAGCGGTGTACGGCGCAGGAGCGGAAGAACGACTTGAATGGCGGATTCGAGTGGAACGGATACCAACGTTTCGACATGGCGGAGTACAGGATGGAGGCTCCCGGATCGTCGTGGCCGGGTTCGGACCGGTTGCGTATCACGCCAGCGGATGAAGTACCGGGTTTCATCCGTGTGGATAGCATTGAGGTGCGGGATATGGTTGGGCTGAAGGCCGTGCGAATGGGTCTTTTCCGACGAGTGGAGCACTGAATTATTCAGCGCGTACGGTAACCCGAACGCCTCTTCCACAGTTACCGGCGATCTTTGCGCCGATGACGAACGCTCCTTCACGCACAGAACTTTCCGCTCTCGGCGAATTCGGGTTGATCGAACGACTCGCTTCGCGGATCGTACCTATCCAACCATCCACGGTAAAGGGTATCGGCGATGATGCCGCAATCATCGATCCGCAAGGTCTGCATCAAGTGATCACCACCGACATGCTCGTGGAAGGAGTGCATTTCGATCTCGCCTATATGCCACTCAAGCACTTGGGCTACAAAGCAGTCGTGGTGAACCTCAGCGATGTGTATGCGATGAATGCGGAGCCGCGACAGATCATCGTAGCGGTCGCACTGAGCAATCGATTTCCAGTAGAAGCGGTGGACGAATTGTACGAAGGCATGCAGTTGGCGTGTGCGAATTATGGTGTCGATCTGGTGGGGGGCGATACGACCTCTTCCACGAGTGGGCTCGTGATCTCCATAACGGCCATCGGTGCGGCCAAACAAGAGGATATCATATATCGCAGCGGGGCTCGCACCAATGACCTGCTTGTGGTGAGCGGTGATCTCGGTGGGGCCTATATGGGGCTTCAGGTCTTGGAGCGTGAGAAAGCCGTTTTCAAGGAAACCGGGGCACAGCCCGACCTACATGGCCACGACTACATCATCGAACGGCAACTGAAACCGGAAGCACGAAAGGACATCATAGAACTGCTTCGGAAAATGGAAGTCAAGCCGACGAGCATGATCGACATCAGCGACGGGTTGGCCAGTGAGGCTCTGCACTTGGCGCATGCCTCGGGGCTTGGCGTGCGCATCTTCGATGACAAGATCCCGATCGATCCAACGACATACAGCACAGCACGTGATTTCAACCTGGACCCTTCCACATGTGCTCTCAATGGTGGCGAGGACTACGAACTGCTCTTCACCATTGCCCTGGGCGATCACGAAAAAGTGAAGGGCAACCCGAGTATCACGGTGATCGGGCATATGGCCGATGCGGACCGCAGTGTTGCACTCGTGGACAAGAACGGTGGCGAGCACGCGTTGCAAGCTCAAGGATGGGATGCGTTGTTGAAACGCACGTGACCTCACTGGACCCGCTTTTCAGGCGGCTACATCGGATCGGTGTGCACGCTCCTTCACCACCTCTGCGAATGCGCGACCGGTCAATTTCCCTTCTACCCAAGCGATCGGGTCCATGTGGTCGAATACGGCCTTCTCGAAAGGGTCATGCTGAAGCGGTAGCAAGCGTTCATGGAAATGGCGGTAAGCGGCCAAGCGGGCTTCCATATTCGATGCCTTCATTACGCTACGCACCATGGAAAGCAGGAGGGGTTCGAAACGATGCATGCGTTTTCGTGTGCTGAGGAAGCGCGTGGTATTCCGCAGTGCGTAAGGAAGGATGCCCAGGTCGTTCGCATCGATCTGGGCCATCAGGTGGAGCATGCGACCGAACGAAACGATCTCTGCACTATCATCGATGTGGGTGCTGTCGAGCAATCGGTTAGACCAACGCAGCGCATGGTCCGGTCGGCCTGCACCGAGTTGCGCGTAGGCGATCTGGTAGTAGAAGGAAGCTTTGCGCATGGCCCCGAGGTGTTGTTCATGCCGTGCGATACCACGTTCCACCATGGGGAGTAGGTCCAATGCCTTTTCGAAATCGCCCACGCGGGAGTGGATGGTGAGTTCCAAACTGGCCGTGGTCGCAAACAACTTCAGGTCCAGGTCCTCGGTTCGGGGCATGTTCCAGCGTTCGGGCAAGGTCCTGAACTTGTTCAGCAACGCGAACGCTTCGGTGTAACGCGCCACACACACCTTGGCGTAGATCAAATTGCTGAGCGTGGAAATGGCCAAGTTGGGTTCGTCGATGAATTTCGATCGTTCTCGATCCAGCGTTCCAAGACCTTTTTCCAAGTGATCGATACACAAGGCCACTTCGCCTTTAGAGAAGGCCGCAGCGCCGTGGATGTGGTGGTAGAGGAAACTTGCACGTGCGGATCGTTGCACCGCTCCGGGTTCCAAAAGTGGATGTGTCATCAGGTCATCCAACTTGATGGACGCGTCGGAATTGCGCACTTGACCAGCGCGGTAGAGCTGCATGAAGACCTTGCTTTTCAGATCCCAAAGCGCCTGCCGCTCTTGTTCAGTAGCGAGGGCCTCTTGACCACGTTGGAAATGCGCTTCAATGGTCGATGGGACAGCGAGTGCATAGTTGTCTCGTTCCAACAGCCGTTCTTCCCATCGTGCGATGCGCAGCAGTGCTTCCGATCGGCCATGGCGCTGGGCCAAGCGTTTGCTACTGGTCAGCATCCGTTCCGCATCCGCATAGAGCGCCTTGTCGTGCAGGATCTCTACGTGGTGGAGCGAGCGGGCCAGACGTGCATCGATGGAATGCTCGGCATGATAGGCGGATAGACTGCGCAGAACGGCATCATACAGTCGTTGTTTGATGGTGGTGAACTGACCGACCGAACGTTTCCGATCAAAGCGAGCAAGAAGTGCATCGAGGTCGAAGTATTCCATTGCTGCAATCGCATCGAACAGCGCGATCCGATCATTGCGACCCTTGGGAGTTCGATGGCCGAATTGGACCTTGAAATAGCGCTTCTCCGGACCGGTCATGGATCGGATCAAGCTGTGCAAATGGTCGGGCAAGTGTTCCATGTGGCTCGTGGACCACAGGAAATTAGGGTCCAACTCTGTGTCTTGGAATAGTTCCGCGAGGAACGGACCAAGCTGAGAAGGGAACGGAATTGAAGAACGCCCTTCCGGGCGTTCGATCAGCGGCGCTTCTTTCTGGAGCGCTCGCTATCCGAGAGGTCATCGCCATCATCGCTGATGCCGGAGCCATCGGAAGGGGGATCAACGTGACCACCGGAGATGCCTTCTTGGGCATCGCCGGTCTCGTCGTCGAGAGTGGTCGGCTTTAGATCCTTTGCTGAAACGTGTTCCTCTGAAGGGGCGTTGCATGGCGCTACCACATCCTCCTTGCTACAGGCAACAGCCATCAGGGCGATCAGTAGGAGTGGTAGGAGCCGTTTCATTTCTCAGGAGGCGTATCAACACCAAAGGTAAACGACCCAGGGGCGTTTTGCAAGCTCTGTTCGGGCCTTTCCCAACCATCCGCCACCGGAAGTAGGATCGTCACTTGGGTTCCCATCGGCTTTTTCGAGGTCGGATCCAGCCTTTCCTCTGGCCCTGTGATACGGATATCCGTGAGTTCTAGTTTCCGCAGAACATCCGCCCTTCCCTTGGTGATCTCGATCCCCCGCGAGATGTGATCACCGCTTGCTGCGGCCTTTGCTTCGAGGCTGCGTTCCATCCCGATGCCGTCGTCCTCGATCCGCACCTCCACTTTGTTCGGGCCGATGCCGCGTACCCGAATGTCCACCGTTCCACGTCCATCCATCGGCAAGATCCCGTGCCAGATGCTGTTCTCCACGTAGGGCTGCAACATCATGGCCGGAAGCCGTGCATGGCTCAGGTCCACGCCGGGCTCTACGGTGATACGGTACTCGAATTTGTCCTTGAACCGCATGTGCTCCAGCGTGAGGTAGAGTTCCAGCCGCTCCAGTTCTTCTGCGAGGGTTGTGGTATCGTTCTGGCTGGCATCCAGATTCTTCCGGATCAACTTGGCGAAACTGCCCAAATAGCGGCTCGCCGTGGCGCGATCCTGTTTGTTGATGTGGTATTGGATACTGTTCAGGGCGTTGAATACGAAATGTCGGTTCATGTTGGCATTCAAGGCCTGTTGCTCCAGTTGTAGCATGCGCGAACGGAGCATGAGTTGGCGTGTGCGCTCCGTGCGTGCCCTCAAGGTGGCGCGGTAGCGTTGCACTCCGAACGCGCTACCCACAAGAAGGATAGCGCCGAGTACGAAGAACCACCATCGCAACCAGAACGGTGGCGTGATCTCGAATTGGAAGGAAGCTGGCTGGCTCCAGACGCCGTTGCGCGTGGAGGAGATCACCTCGAAGGTGTACGCACCGTGCCCCAAATTGCTATAGCTGGCGAACCGCGCTTTGGTGGGTGGGAGCCAATCCTGGTCGAAGCCTACCAACTTGTACCGATACCAAACATTCTCCGGATCCGTGAGTGATATACCGAGGTAATCGAATGTGAGGTGATTGCGGCGGTGGTCCAAGCTAAGGTGGATCGGTAGACCATTGGCATCCGTGCCGCTGCTTCGGCTGGACCAATCCGTGGGTTGCAGGAAGGAGCGCAGCCCTGTGATCCGTGTGGTAGGGCTAGGATGTTCGCGACCTTTACTGTTCCGTTTCCCATCGTGGAAGACCAATCCGGCCGCACTGCCGAAGTAGAGCCGTTCTCCTTCGGAAAAAGCAGCGTTGAGGTTGAATTCCAAACTGCGCAAGCCATGGTTCAGTTTGATGTGCTCGGCCGTCTGCGGATCCTGGATCAAGCTGTCCGGATCGAACGCATACAGACCATTGTTGGTGCCTGCCCAGATCCTGCCGGACGGATCACTGATCAGCAGGTCGATGTAGTTGGATCCAAAATCCCCCGCCAAACGGAGCGCTCGCAGGCTATCATCCATAAGGCAGGAGATCCCGTTCGCTGTACCGATCCACAACCGGTCGCGGTCGTCCAGCAGGAGGGAATGAACGGTGTTGTCGCTCAATCCATCGGTCTTTGTCCAGTGCCGGAACGTGGTTCCATCGTATCGCACCAATCCTTGGTCCGTGGCCATCCACAGATCCCCGTTGCGGTCGCGTTGCATGTTGCGTACGGATCGCCCAGGGCCATCCGGACCTGCCGGGTGATGGGTCACGGTGCCATCCTCGGCGAGTCCAACGAGTCCTTCGCGCATTCCCGACCAGATGGTGCCGTCAGGGCCCTCGTTCAGCGAAAGCACAGGTTGGCCGACGAATGGGGCTAGCTGTGGAATGCGTTGCACCACCCCATTGGTCAAGCGGACCAGGCCGGCGCTTGTGCCGAACCACAGATCGCCCGACCGATCGAGGAGCCCGCACCAGACCGTGTTGTTCGGCAATCCGTCCAATGTGTTCACCATGGCCATGCCATCCATACGACAGATGCCGTTGTCGTAGGTGCCAAGCCACAAGTCGCCGTGTGTGTCGGCCACTACGGCCATGATCAAGTTGCTGCACAAGCCATCCTTCACGGTGTAGGTAACAAAGCGATCCCCCGCGTACTTCAGTGCTCCCGCACCATCGGTACCGAACCAGAGGTTGCCCTCATCGTCCTGAAAGCTGCACCAGATATTGTCATTCGGCAACCCTTGATGGATGGTGAATACCCGCATGCGACCGTTCTCCAGTAAATTGATCCCGAACTTGGTACCGATCCACAGTCGGCCGCGGTCATCCATCAAAAGGCTTCGCACATTGTTGCGCAACAGCCCGTTCTCTTCGTCGTATTCGTCCTGCTGCCCATTCGGATGGATGCAGTACAAACCATCGAGTACGGTGCCCACCCACCAACTGCCATCGGGCCCTTCGGCAAGCGCGCTCACGCTTTTCAGTTCCTCATTGCCCACCGGGATCGCACGGAAACGGTCATTCTCCCACAACAGGAGACCATTCCGCAGTCCGATCAACAGGTGACCATCCTTGAGTAAAAGGAGTGACCGCACATTCGCAGCGGTGTCGAGCGGATAGCCGACCAAGGGTTTGATCCCGCTGCTGTCACGAACGAATACACCATCGCCATCGGTTCCTATGAAGAGCCTTCCGTGCTGGTCTGATGCCAATCCGAGGATCCGTGTGCCGGTGCTGGTAGCTGGCAGTTCCTCCGTGTGCAACGCTTTACCATCCCAAACGGCCAATGCGTTTCCCGAGGCCAGTATCAGAGCGCCACGATGATCCAGTGTCATGGTGCTCACCTGCGGGTCCGGCAACCCGTCGGCTAGGGCGTAGTTCACGTATTCGGATCCATCGAATCGGCTGGCACCGCCCAGTGTGCCGAACCAGAGATAGCCGTGCGCATCTTGAGCGATCGCGCGCACCTGACTTTGAGCCAAACCATCCTTGGTAGAGAACTGCATGAAGCTGTGTTGCTGTGCAGGACACAACAGCGCACCCAAGAAGAGCAGAAAGGCAGTGCCAGTTCGGATCACAATGCTCAAAGGAACTAGAACGTATTGATCAGCCCTAGGAAATCGGGCAAGCGACGACGCGAAACGGGGATCAACGCTCCGGTATCCAGGACGGCCATGTTGCCTTCGGCCCGATTGAAGCCTTTGAGGTGGCCGAGGTTGATGATGTACGACTTGTGGACGCGAAAGAACGATTTGGGGTCCAAATTCGTCTCGAACACGCGGATGTGCTTGCTGCTCACTGAGCGCTTACCATCGATCAGGTGAATGGTGGTGTAGCTATCATTCGCCTCAAGGTACAGGATGTCCTCGTGCTTCAGCAGCACAAGTCCATCGCGGCCAGGGACGGCCACCCGGGAGCTGAGTGGAGAGCTTGGGTCCTTCATCAAAGCAGCGATACCGGTGGGTTGGGTGCTTCCCAATTCATCGGTCAACCGATGCAATTTTTTCACCGCACGCTGCAAGGCTTCCACTTCGATCGGCTTCTCCAGATAGTCGAGCGCATTTTGTTTGAAGGCCCTCAGCGCGAATTCATCGTAGGCTGTGGTGAACACCACGGGCAGGTCCAATTCCGCTATGGAGGCGAGCAAGGAGAAGCCATCTTCGCCCGGCATCTTGATGTCCAAAAAGAGTGCATTCGGTTGCAGGGCCTGGATCTTCTCGCGCGCTTCTGGGGCGCTACCGGCCTGTCCCACGATCTGTACCTCGGGACATTCCTCTTCCAGCATCAAGCGGAGGTTGTCCCTTGCATCGGATTCGTCATCGACGATGAGTGCGCGTAAGGCCATGGTGAGGTGGTTTTCCGAAAAATAGGCCATGCACGAATAGCGGACCGCATGGACCGACGAACGGGCGGAGTGATCGAGTGAACGGCGCGCCTATTGGAACCGATGGTCCGAGACGCAAAGGTCGTGGCGATGTCCAGACCTACTGGAAAGGTGGGGTACAGATACCGCTCCTTCCGTGGTGACCTCCGTTGCTCGTTGGACCCTTTTTGAACGGGGTGTCCACGGTTAATTTAGTGGGAAGAAAAGGACCACGATGATGAGCACGAGAACAACGCAGTGCATCGGTTCACCTTGGATCTTCAATGATCAGGGGAGTTGATCGCATTTGAAAGGATCAGGTGTTTGGTTAGGTGGTGGGGCCCGGTCGATCGTAAGGTCGGTCGGGTCCTGTTGTGGATTGAAACCTCGAAACGAGGCCTGTCGTACAAAGGTCCTAGCTCTGCTCCAATGAATAGCCCCAACGAGATACGCGTTCGCATCGATCAGCTTGAAAAGCTGCTCATGTTCGACTATGAGCCGGGGACCGAAGAGGCCCTGTTCGATATCTGCGACAGCCAAGGACAGATCGTGAAGACCGGCGAGGTGAGCGGACCTGTGACCCGCGTGCGTATCACGGACCTTGCCGGAGAGGAATACTACCTCATGGTCTTGGATGGAGAGATCTCCACCGTGAAACCCTTCCAACTCCGCCGAGCGGTTTGATCACCAGCACGCACATCGTTCCCGTGTACCTCGGACTCTCCGTGGCTGGCAATGTGCTGGACAAGGATGAGTTCGGCGAGGTGTATCATACGCTCGTCGTGGGCACAACGCTGCCAGAAACGGTGGAGGTGGTGTACTTGGTGAAATGACCCAACAGGATCCATTGATAAAGCCCCTCGATTGATCGAAGGGCTTTATGCGTTGTGAGCAGTTGCCGATCGGTTATGCGTTGGCCAGCTTCCGGGTCTGTGGGACCAGGAACCATACCGCGCAACCGGTCATCCCCAGCACGAGCATGACACTCGCCCCCGGCCAATGCATCACCTTGAACAAGGTTCCTAAGACAAAAAGGATGGCGGAAGGACCTATCAGCCATGGTGACCGGAGCTGCATCGCTTTTCGCGGATCGAAGTTTTGACGTTCCACAACGAACAACGCGACCAGGGCGAGCGTCGCACCGCCGAGACTAGCCGTGGAGAATGGAATGTGCAACACCTTGAGCAGGAGGAACGTGACAAGCAGAATGCCGATAAGGGACCGAAGCAATTCGCCCGTGACCCATGGCTTTGGTTTGGTGAGAACGATGAACACGGTGGCGGCGACCACAAGAACACCGCTAATGACGGAAATGATGTTGGCGCCGGGCCAGTGCATGACCTTGAACAGCGTGCCTATGAAGAGGCCTGCGATACCGATGTTGCGAGTGTACATGGTGATGGGGGTTTGGTAGGAGAATGCGGGCTTGCGGAATTCGTAACGCATTACCCCGCAAAACCATTGCGTCGTTCCTGGTTCAAACTTGCTCCCGATCAATGGATATGTTTTGGACGCGAATGGACGCCCATTCGCGTCCAAAACATCCATTACAGAACACAGGCACTACGCCACCAACTTCTTACTGTTCATCAATTCCTCCACTGCCTCCGCCTCCACCGGAATGTCCTTGAACAGGTCGTCTTGTCCGTCCTTGGTCACGACGATATCGTTCTCCAGGCGGATGCCGAGGCTTTCCTCGCGGATGTAGATCCCGGGCTCCACGGTGAAGCACATGCCTTCGCGGATCGGTTCGTTCCACAGTCCTACATCGTGTACATCCAGCCCGATGAAGTGGCTGGTGCCGTGCATGAAGTACTTCTTGTACAGCGGTGCGTCGGGGTTCTGGTTCTTCACGTCGGTCTTGTCCAACAGGCCCAGGCCGATCAATTCACTTTCCATCAGCTTGCCTACTTCCTTGTGGTACTCGGCGAGCATGGTGCCGGGGCGCAGCAGCTTGGTCGCTTCGTTCTTCACGTTCAGCACAGCGTTGTACACCTCACGTTGGCGCTTGGTGAACTTGCCGCTCACGGGCAGGCAACGGGTCAGGTCGCTGGCATAGCCGCCGTACTCACAACCGAAGTCCATCAGGATCACATCGCCGTCCTTGCAGGGCTTGTCGTTATCGATGTAGTGCAGCACGCAAGCACTGTATCCGCTGGCGATGATCGGTGTGTAGGCATGTCCACGCGATCCGTTGCGCAGGAACTCGTGCGTGATCTCGGCCTCCACGGCATATTCCATCACGCCGGGCTTCAGGAAGCTACACACGCGTTCAAAGGCCTTGCCGGTGATCGCCACCGCCTTGCGCATCTGGGCCACTTCCTCGGCGGTCTTCACGCTGCGGATGCGGTGCAGGATCGGGGCACTGCGCTTTACGTTGTGCAAGGGGAACTGGGCGCGAACCGACTTGTTCATGCGCTCGGTGCGCGTTTCCACCTCGTTGCCCTGACGCAGGTGTTCGTTGCTGTTCAAGTACAGGCTTTCGCATTGCGGAACCAGGCGTTTCAACGTGGCTTCATAGGCACTGGTCCATTGCACGTTGGCGATCCCTGAAAGCTCCGTAGCCTCCTCCTTCGAGAACTTGTGGCCTTCCCAGATCGCGATGTGTTCATTGGTCTCCCGCACGAACAGGATCTCCCGGTCCTTGGGATCCATGGTATCGGGGAATAGCAGCAGTACACTTTCCTCCTGATCGATGCCCGTGAGGTACATGATGTCCGTGGCCTGCTTGAACGGCATGGTGCCATCGGCGCTGGTGGGCATGATGTCGTTGCTGTGGAAAAGAGCAAGACCGCCTTTCTCCATGCCGCTGCGGAAGCGGGCGCGGTGTTCACGGTAGGTGGCTGCGGAAAGGGGGGTATATCTCATAGCGATACTTGAATGGGCCGAATTGACGCGGATTTGGTGCGAACCGGCCGGGGGTTACTTTTGTTGCCGTTAAAGTTAGCGCACTGCGCGACAACCATTCTCCATGTCACGATCAGCCCTTCTCGGTTCCTCACTCGCGAAGAAGTACTGGATGGCCCTTACGGGCCTTTTCCTTTGCGTCTTCCTTATCGCCCACCTTGCAGGGAATCTGCAGTTGCTGGACATGAGCCCCGCTGGGCAGCTCAAGTTCAACGCCTACGCCAAGTTCATGACCACCTTCCCGGTGGTGAAGATCGTGAGCTACCTGCTGTACGCGAGCATCCTGTTCCATGCCTTCGATGGTATCATACTCACCATCCAGAACCGCAAGGCCCGACCGATCAAGTACGCCTATGAGAAGGCCAATGCAAGCAGCAAGTGGTACAGCCGTCAGATGGCCTTGTTGGGTATGCTGGTGCTGGTTTTCATCGTGCTCCACATGAAGCATTTCTGGTACGAGATGCATTGGGGTCCGCTTGGTATGGATGCAGATGGCAACAAGGATCTGTACACCTTGGTGGCTGCCGCCTTCGCCCAACCCCTGTATGTTCTGGTGTATGTGGCCAGCATGGTCGTGCTCGCCTTCCACCTGATGCATGGCTTCCAAAGTGCGTTTCAATCCATGGGCTTGAACCATCCCAAGTACATGCCGATCATCAAAACGGTTGGCATCTTTTTCGCCGTTATCGCTCCCCTCTTCTTCGCCCTCATCCCCGTGTGGATGTTCGTTAATGCTTCTCCTGTGCAATGAGCAAATTAGACAGCAAGATCCCGGAAGGTCCCATGGACCGCAAGTGGACCGATCACAAAGGGCACATCCGCATAGTTGCTCCGGCCAACAAGCGCCGGATCGACATCATCGTTGTAGGTACCGGTCTCGCCGGTGCAAGCGCTGCGGCCTCGCTCGCCGAGATGGGCTACAATGTGAAAGCCTTCTGTTTCCAGGATAGCGCCCGTCGTGCGCACAGCATCGCGGCGCAGGGTGGTATCAACGCTGCCAAGAACTATCAGAACGACGGCGACAGCACCTTCCGCCTGTTCTACGATACCGTGAAAGGTGGTGATTACCGCTCGCGCGAAGCGAACGTGTACCGCTTGGCGGAAGTGAGCGCGAACATCATCGATCAGTGCGTGGCGCAAGGCGTACCGTTCGCTCGCGACTACGGCGGGCTGTTGGACAACCGCAGTTTCGGTGGCGTGCAGGTGAGCCGTACGTTCTATGCACGTGGCCAGACCGGACAGCAGTTGTTGCTCGGCGCCTATAGCGCGTTGATGCGACAAGTGGGCAAAGGCGCGGTGAAGATGTACGACCGGCACGAGATGCTCGATGTGGTCGTGGTGGATGGCAAAGCGCGCGGCATCATCGCTCGCAACCTGATCACGGGCGAGATCGAACGACATGGCGCGCATGCGGTGTTGCTCTGCACAGGCGGGTACGGCAATGTGTTCTTCCTGAGCACCAACGCCATGGGCAGCAACGTCACTGCGGCTTGGAAGGCGCACAAACGCGGGGCCTACATGGCGAACCCGTGCTACACACAGATCCACCCGACGTGCATTCCTGTGAGCGGCACGCACCAGAGTAAGCTGACGTTGATGAGCGAGTCGCTGCGTAACGACGGTCGCATCTGGGTTCCGAATACCTTGGAAGATGCACAGGCGATCCGCGAAGGCAAGAAGAAAGGCAGTGATATTCCAGAAGCCGATCGCGACTATTACTTGGAGCGCCGTTACCCAGCATTCGGGAATCTGGTGCCGCGCGATGTGGCCAGTCGTGCCGCGAAGGAGCGTTGCGATGCTGGCTTCGGGGTGAACAAGACCGGTGAGGCCGTGTACCTGGATTTCGGCGCCGCTATAGAGCGATACGGGAAGCTCGAAGCGAACATCCACAACATCGAGAACCCTTCACCCGAAAAGATCAAGGAGCTCGGCACAGCGGTGGTGAGCGAGAAGTACGGCAATCTCTTCGACATGTACGAGAACATCGTCGGTGAGAACCCGTACTTGCACGCCATGAAGATCTACCCTGCGGTGCACTACACCATGGGTGGTCTTTGGGTGGATTACAATCTGCAGACGACCGTACCCGGTCTCTTCGCCCTGGGCGAGGCCAACTTCAGCGACCACGGTGCGAACCGTTTGGGTGCATCGGCGCTTATGCAAGGGTTGGCAGATGGCTACTTCGTGATCCCGTATACCGTTGGCGATTACCTCGCGGATGACATCCGAACCGGACCGATCGACACGAAGACTGCTGCATTCGACGAGGCAGAGAAAGCCGTTACTGATCGCATCGACCACTTCCTGAACAACAAGGGCACCAAACCGGTGGATGATTTCCACCGACGCTTGGGCAAGGTGATGTGGGACAAGTGCGGCATGGCGCGCAACGCGCAAGGTTTGCAGGAAGCGATCACGGAGATCCGTCAGATCCGTGAGGAGTTCTACCGCGATGTACGCGTTCCCGGTTCGGCGAGCGAGTTCAATCAGGAACTGGAGAAGGCAGGCCGCGTGGCCGACTTCCTCGAACTGGGCGAACTGATGTGCATGGATGCATTGAACCGCAACGAAAGCTGTGGCGGCCACTTCCGTGAGGAATCACAGGAAATGGATGGTCCACAGAAAGGCGAGGCCAAGCGCGATGATGCGAACTACGCGTATGCCGCAGCATGGGAGTGGCTCGGTGAAGCAGGCAAGGCCACGCTGCACAAAGAGGAACTGACCTTCGACGTGGTGAAACTGACACAACGGTCGTATAAATGAGGGTGAATGGTCATTAGCGAATGGCGACTGGAGCAATACACACCATCATAGATCAACACACATGAGTCAAGAACGCCTCGATGCTTTCAATGACTTGTGCGTGGAAGAACCGGCGGAACCTTATGGTTCGATCAGTAGCTACCGTGATCTGATCATTTGGCAGCACTCGATGGACACAACGGAGATGGTCTACGAATTCGCCACACAACTGCCGGACACAGAGCGTTTCGGTCTGGTAAGTCAGATGTGCCGGGCTGCTGTGTCCATGCCTTCGAATATCGCTGAAGGTTGGGGTCGTGGAACCAGTGGTGATCGTCAGTTGTTGAGCTATTTGCGCATTACACGCGGTTCGTTGTACGAGTTGGAGACCCAATTGGAACTCTCCAGAAGGCTTTATCGAAAGTTGAAATTGGACCCAACACCGGTAACAACGCGGCTCACTTCGATCGCACGGATGTTGAACAAGATGATCGTCAAGATCACAGAACGGAACGACCACTTACGAAAGGATCGTGGCAGATGAGCTCAGGCCCATTCGCCATTCACCATTGACCATTCGCCATGAAGCTGACACTGAAGATCTGGCGCCAAAAAGGCCCAAAAGACAAAGGCAAGATCGTCGACTACCCGGTGAACGATGTCTCCGAGGACATGTCCTTTCTGGAGATGTTGGACGTGCTGAACGACGACCTCGTTCGTAAGGGCGAAGAACCGATCGCGTTCGACCACGACTGTCGTGAAGGGATCTGCGGAGCGTGCAGCCTCTTTATCAATGGCGAGGCGCACGGACCGGGCCGCATGATCACCACGTGCCAGTTGCACATGCGCAAGTTCAAGGATGGTGATACCATCCACGTGGAGCCATGGCGTGCGGAAGCTTTCCCAGTAATCAAGGACCTTGCGGTGGACCGTGGCGCGTTCGACCGCATCCAGGCCGCTGGCGGTTTCGTGAGCGTGAACACTAATGGAAATCTCGTGGATGGCAATGCGTTGCCGATCCCGAAGGCCGATGCCGATACCGCTTTCGATGCCGCAACTTGTATCGGTTGTGGAGCATGTGTGGCCACCTGCACCAACAGCAGCGCCATGCTCTTCGTGGCCGCGAAGGTGAGCCAGTTCGCATTGTTGCCTCAGGGTAAAGTGGAAGCCAAGAACCGCGTGCTCGCCATGGTGGAACAAATGGACAAGGAAGGCTTCGGCAACTGCAGCAATACCGGTGCCTGCGAAGTAGAATGTCCGAAGGGCATCAGCCTTGAGCACATCGCACGGATGAACCGGGAGTACTTAGCGGCGTCGGTCACGAAAGAGTGATCCGACCATGTCGTCCTTCCATCATCCGAAGAGCAAGTTGCCGAACGTCGGCACCACCATCTTCGCGGTGATGAGCAAGCTGGCCCATGAGGTCGGTGCCATCAACCTCGGGCAAGGCTTTCCTGATTTTCCGATCGATCCGAAGCTGAGTGCATTGGTGCACAGCGCCATGCAGCAAGGCTTCAACCAGTACGCGCCGATGCCGGGTCTGCCTGCTTTGTTGGAGGCCCTGTCGGCGAAGGTGCAGCGCTTGTACGAGGTGCCTTACGACGCTGCTACCGAGATCACGGTAACTGCGGGTGGTACCCAGGCGATCTTCACAGCGATCGCAGCCACGGTGCATGCGGGTGACGAAGTGATCATCGTGGATCCGGCGTATGACTGTTATGCACCGACAGTGACGCTCTTCGGTGGAACACCGGTACACGTGCGGCTCGGCAGCGACATGAAGTTCGATGCGGATGCGGTACAGGCCGCGATCACGCCACGGACGCGGATGCTCATGATCAATACGCCGCACAACCCGGCGGGCACCATCCTGCGCGATGCCGACATGAAACGGGTCGTCGAGATGCTGAGGGGCACCGACATTGTCCTGCTCAGTGATGAAGTGTATGAGCATTTGGTCTTCGACGGTGAGCCGCATGCCTCCGCGATCAACTATCCGGAGCTTCGTGAACGCGCTTTCGTCATCTTCAGCTTTGGAAAGGTGTTCCATGCAACCGGGTGGAAGATGGGCTACGCGTTGGCGCCGAAGGAACTGATGACCGAGTTCCGCAAGGTGCATCAATTCAACGTGTTCAGCGTGAACACCCCGGTCCAACATGCCTTGGCGGAGTACCTCCAAGAGCCAGCGCATTACGAGCAGGTTCCGCAACTCTATCAAGCCAAACGCGACCGCTTCCTGGCTGGTTTGCATCGCACCAAGTTCAAGCCCTTGGCCTGTGAAGGCAGTTACTTCCAAGTGGCCGACTATAGCGCCATCAGCGATCTTCCGGATGTGGAGTTCGCGAAGTGGAATGCCCGTGAGCGCGGTGTGGTCGGCATTCCCTTGTCGCCCTTCTACAAGGACCCACCGAAGGACCAGCGCCTGATCCGCTTCTGTTTCGCGAAGCAGGACGCTACCTTGGACGCAGCCATTGAAAAGCTATGCGCAACCTGAGAGTGACCTTGGTACAGAGCATGCTCCACTGGGAGGATGTCGCCGCGAACCGTGCCATGTTCGCAGAGAAACTGGCCGGACTGAAAGGCACTACGGACCTGATCGTGCTGCCCGAAATGTTCACCACGGGCTTCACGATGAACACCGCGTTGGCCGAGACGATGGAGGGTGCGACGGTACAATGGATGAAGGAGCAAGCGGCCCTTACCGATGCGGCGATCTTTGGTAGTGTGATCATCGCTGAAGCAGGTATGACCTTCAATCGCGGCCTGTTCGTGACACCGGACGGTGAGGTGCAGCACTACGACAAGCGTCACCTGTTCCGTTACGCGAATGAGACGGACCACTTCAGTGCAGGTGATCGCCGCGTCGTGGTGGAATGGCGCGAATGGCGGGTATTGCTGCAGATCTGTTTCGACCTACGCTTCCCTGTTTTCGCACGCAACCGTGGCGACTACGATGCCGCGCTGTACGTGGCGAACTGGCCCGAGGCACGCAGCTATCCGTGGAGCCAACTATTGATCGCACGGGCCATCGAGAACCAGTGCTATGCCGTCGGTGTGAACCGCGTCGGCATGGATGGAAAGGGCATCCACTACTCGGGAGATTCCGTGGCGATCGAACCGAAAGGGCAGGTGCTCGCTTCATGCACGCCGAAGCACGAATGCATCACGTCGTGTACGTTCGATGCAGCGGTGCTCGCCGACTTTCGGGCGAAATTCCCGGTGGGCATGGAGGCCGATGACTTTGATCTGAAAGGCTGAACTAGCGCAGTACTTGGATGTGTCCCATTTGCTGGTGTTCCGTGCCGAGGGAACCATCCTTGTCTTCCGTGAACTTATACGTGAGTCGCCACACATAGATGTCGTTCTTCACCACTTGGCCGCCGTACGTGCCGTCCCAACCCATGGTGGAGTCGTCGCTTTCGAATAGTTGGTTTCCCCACCGATCGAAGACATACATGTGCATGGCAGCGATGTTCTTGCCCACGGGTAGGAAGTAGTCGTTGGTGCCATCGCCGTTCGGCGTGAAGGTATTGGGGATGAAGATGGCCGAGGGGCAGAACTCGACCACTTCTGCAGAGTCACGCGCCGCACAATCGAATTGATTCAGGACTTCAACCGCGTACCATCCGTAGGCTCCAGCCAGGATCACACGGGACGTTTCACCGGTGGACCAATCGTATTGGGAACCTGGGTTACCCGCATCGATGCGGACATACTCCTCGTCCTCACCAAGACAGGCGTGGAATTGCCGAGCGGCCAATCGTGCTGGTGAAGGATTGAACTGGACGGTGATGGCATCTGAGCGAGAGCAACTGCCGTTGTCCACTTGCACAGCATAGGTTCCAGGCTGGCGCACGGTCAGTGTACGTGCTGTGGATCCATTGCTCCAAGCGAATGTGCTGCCGGGGTTTCCTGCGTCCAGCACCAAGGCTTGTCCTTCGCAAAGGGTAGTGTCCACCCCGAGCTGGACCGATGGTGGTTGCACGAACGTGACCGTGGCATCGAAGGTGTTGCTGCATCCGGCATCATTCGTGATCACGACACTGAAGGTTCCTGGGGTCTGCGCTGAAATGGTCGGTGTGGTGGCACCGGTACTCCAGAGGAAGGTGCAACCGATATTCCCAGCATCGAGCAGTGCGGTTCCACCCACACAATGCGTTTGGTCCATGAGCACATCGATCGGTGCGGTCCGCAGGGTCACTTCCACATCATCCGTTGCGTTGCAGGCGCCATTGTCCACGGTAACGCTGTAGATGCCTGAAGCATTCGTGGAAATGGTCGGGGTGGTCGCTCCCGTGCTCCAAAGGAAATTCACACCGGCATTGCCAGCATCCAACGTGAGTGTGGCACCTTCACAAAGTGTGGTGTCGTTGCCGAGGTCGACGGTCACCTCGGGTAGAATGGTCACGTCGGCACTGAATTCCGATGAGCAATTCTCTGGGGTGGTCACGGTCACGCTGTAGATGCCGCTTGCTGTCGGGGTGATGCTCTGCGTGGTGGCACCACCGGTCCAAGCATAGGTGGAACCCGGATTCCCGGCATTGAGGGTCACGGTGGTCGCAGCACAAGCGGTGATGTCCGACAGGTTATCAACGGGCAAAGCATTGAGTGCGATGTGAACGGCATCCGAAGCCACACATCCATTGGCATTCGTTACGTTGACCGAAAAGGTCCCACTACTAGTGGCGGTGATCTCTTGGGTTGTCGCGTTTGTGCTCCAAGCGAAGGTGCTGCCGGGGTTTCCCGCATTGATCGATTGACTGCTCACACCGCACAAGGAGATATCGGCTCCAAGGTCCACGACTGGAAGCGGGAAGAGCGCGACATTGAATGTCGTGGATACCGTACACCCTTGTGCATTCGTCATGGTCACGGTGTGCGGTCCGGAGATCGTCGGTACGATGCTGGCTGTTACTGCACCGGTGTTCCACAGGTAGCTTGATGCCGAGACCGGAGCGGTCAATGTCGGCGCGGAATTCACACAGCCACTTGCTGTTTGTGTTGCAGGCACGCCAAGGAAAGGCCGCGTGATCACCACCTGGTCGCTCACCGAACAACCGTTGGCATCCGAAATGGTAACGGTGTACGTGGCCGTCACGTCTGAGAGGATGGTGGGCGATGCGATGGTGGCGCTGTTCAAGTTCGCTGCGGGCGTCCACAGGTAGGTGGGGTTCGGTACGTTGTGTTGCACGGTCAGTTGATGCCCCAAGGTGCTGCACAGGCTAAGGTCCGGTCCCAGGTCGGCGGTGTAGCCGGTGTTCATGTTGATGGTGATGCTCTGGCTCAACGTGCAGCCCGTGGCAACCTGTGTTACCGTGCAGGTATAGGTTGTTGTCTGCGTGGGGCTCACGATCGGGTCGGGAATGGCAGGGTTGCTCAGTCCGTTACCGGTCCATGCATAGCTCAGGTCGCCAGAGCTTACGCCAACAGCATTCAATTGCGTGGACTGTCCTTGGCAAAGTGTGGTGTTCGCAGCGGATAGGGTCAAGCTCTGCAACTGCCCAACGGTGATCGTGACCTGGCCGCTCGCCGAACATCCGATCGGTGTGGTGGCGGTCACGCTATAGGTGGTGGTACTGGTCGGCGTGGCGGTGGGCGATTGCACATTCGCGTTGCTCAATGTCCCATTGTTCGGAGTCCACGCGTAGGTGATGTTGGACCCCGAGCTCGGAGTCGCGGTGATCGGCGTTCCAATGGCGGTGCAGATCGTGGTACTCGGTGTGACGTTGATGGAGAATGCTGGATCCACTTGGATGAACACCGAGTCTTGGTAGGCACAATTGGAATTCGGTTCGGTCGCGTTGAGAACATACCAGCCCGATGCGGTCGGTGTGGCCACCGGTGCGGGGATCTGTGCATTGTTCAGCGTGGATGGTTGGCTCCATGCATAGTTCACCCAATTGTTATCGAACTTGGCGACGATCACATCATCGATCGCCCAGTTGTCCTGTCCGGCACCATCGTTCGCGAGTTGACGTAAGCGGAACATGGTAGCAGCGGTCTGGGCAGGTGCGGGAATGGCCACCTCGCGCGGCTCGAAACCGGGAAAATCGTTCTGATCGAATGTTTGAAGCAGGCTCCAATTCAAGCCGTTGTTGTTGGAGTATTCCAGTACCACATCATCACCCGGTTCGGCATTGTCACACGGTGCTTGACCATTGGCGATCTTGAGTCGGAAACGCAGTTCACCTCCACCGTTCGTATTGAAACTTACGGTTTGCGCATACCGCTGTCCGTTGCCGTTGAAGTAGAGCGCGGTCCCGCTTTGGCTGCCGCAAGTGGCACTCACCGTTCCGCCTTGGATCGCGGTCCACATGGAGCCTGCTGGCCCATTGAAACGGTCGGTGGCGAGTACGCGCAGGACTACACTTCCAAGTTGAACGGGGCTCCCCTGACAGACCGCTGCGGGTGTGGCGCTGGTCCCCAGATCGAGCACGGTGGCCGGTGTCACATTCACCCGAATGCTGTCGATCATGTTGCCACAACCGCTAGGACTGGTCACCTGCACACGATACCACGTGGAGGTCATCGGTGTGGCGATCGGGTTGTCGATGGTGTCATTGTCCAAGGAGAATGCGGGCGACCATTGGATATCGAACCACGCTGGGTCGGGAGGTGGCACCAACGCGAGTTGGGCGGTCCCGTACTGGCAGATATCGAGCTGTGGTTGATCGTTCGCGGTCAGCAGTGTGGGGATCGTCAGTGGGGTCCCGACATGGTAGGTGAATGTCCGTGTACAACCGCTCAGCGGCGAGGTGCCGGTGATCACATAGCTCCCACTTTCCGTGGGGGTGAAGGTGTAGCTACTGCCCGTGGCCAGAACTGCTGGGGAACCGACCTTGGTCCAAGTAGGATCGGCCAAGGGCTCCGGAGCATTCAAGGTGACCGGGCCCAAGCCGCAGATCACCGAATCTTGTTGGACCGATATTGCACCGATATCGTGTACTGAAGCCGCATAGCTTTCACCGTAACCGGTACCGATCATGTAGGCTTGGAAGCCGGCCGCCGCGCTGAGGCGATGGCGACCTGCCGTTACGGGGATCTTCGCGTATTTACGATCCGTGCAGCTTGGATAGGGCTGGAACAGCGAAGGGTTCACCACCGTGCCGTCCAAGGTCAATTGACCGATCGCAGCGATCGGAACCACCACACTGACACTGTGCTGACCCACTTGCGACGAGTTGGATGTATTCCAGCTCGCACTTTGTGATAGGCGATCGGCAGGTGACACCAAAAGCAAGGAAGGGTCACCACTGCCTGCACAGCTATAACCTTCCAACAATTGAACAACACTGACGGGAAGGTTGGATTGGATACACACGGGCGATGTGGTGCCGTTCGCTTCGTGCCGTTCTCCGGCGTTCAGCAGAATGGGTGGGCCACCGTTGATGGAGATCGACGTGCCATTCGTATGGGCCAACACCCGGTACGTACTCGTATTCACACCGTGCAAGGGTGCGGTGTAGTAGCGCGTGCCCCACGCGGTGATGGGCACCAACTGTTCGAAGATCGCGTCGCAGGCGTAGCAAGCACCGTGTACCGTGGCACACATCCACCCAGTACCACGAAGGGGCGGCAAGTTCCACTCTCGACCGTTGCCTCCACCAAAGTTCCGGTAAGGTCAAGCTGGTCCGTCGCTGCTTGGATCTGGTAGGATTGTCCAGCATTCAGATCCACAATGAAGGGCACGTTCGCAGATTGTCCACTCAGGGTATTCACCGAAGGGGTGATGCGGATCTGTGTGCCATCCTGCGTGGCCACCACGAGGAATTCACTCTTGTGGAGGTTGTTGAAGTTGGGTAGGCCTTGGTAGGCATCCACCCTGTAGGTATTCCCCAAGGACGATTCCGGAAGCACCTGTGAGGCATCGTGGGTGAAGTTCTGGAAGCTACTGATGAAGACATTGATGCTGTCGGTGCTTTGGATCAGGACCCCCTTGGGCAGGATGTTGCCAGAGCCGGAGTTCTCGGCGATCGTGGGCACATCGATCACCGTAACGTTGTTGGCCGAAACGGTGAAGTTCGTCGTCCAGCCGTTCAAGGGGAGGCTTACGGTGCCGCTGGTGGCACTACGGCTGAGGATATGCACCTTCAAGCTTTGAGCACCAAAACCGTTCTGCATGAAGCCCGTCCAGAACCGTTTCCCACGCGTAGCGATCACGGTGCTTTCTTGGGCGCTCGCCACGGTGGAAAGCAAGGTCAGCACCGTAAGGATCAGGCTGCGCCAACGATTCATGTCGGTTCGGTAGGATAGTTGGCTGAACATCAACGAGACCACCCTATGGATGGTTGCGGACGTTCTACGCCGGTGGTACCGACAAGGTTGCTGAAAAGACCTACGGATCAGGCTCGTCCAACGACCAATCCACCGTAATGTCCCATGATGCGCGGATGTTCACCAGTTCGGCATGGTACCAGGTCCGCTCCGGCTGTAGTACGTCCAACACCCCGGTATCCCAGCGTCCGTTGCCATTCACATCGTCGATCAACCGCAAGCTCCGGATCCCCGGATCCAAGCGATCCCAGGCGATGGAAGCAGAAGTGCCGTCGAGCACGCCTTCCCGGATCACCCGGCGCTGAGCATCCAGCAATTGCAGAATGAAGGATCCATCGGAAGGAAGGTCCTGAAGTGCGATGCGCAAACTCCCCGTAGCGGATCCCAAGGCTCGGCCCAGCGCCGCTCGGAGCGTGTCGTTCGTTCCCCCGTAGATATCGTGAATGGACTTGGGCAGCAAGGTCAACGAAACGGAACTGCCCGGGTCCACCTTCGCGTGAAGCAGTAATGTACGTGGCTCATTCGAACGGGTCGGTGGAACGGCAGGGCAATACTGTCCTGCTCGCATCGGATGCGTACGGCATCGAAGCGTTCGATCGGTCGCGAAGCGCGGAGACGGATCCATGCACTGTCCGGACCTTCGATCATCGCGACCGTGATCCCGGTGTGGAACGGCATCCGCGTGACCGGTCGATACTTCAGGGTGTCCAGCACACCGTCTGCATCGCTCAACTGATAGGTCCCTTCGGAAACCAAGGTGGTATCCGAAGGCCAGAGCAGCACGGTATCGCGTGTCGCATTCCATTCCGGGATCCACGAAAGTGAACCTCCTGTCCGAGCCACATCCCGCACAACCACGGTGTCCGCAGACCGTGCCAGCACCACGCGTAGGGCACCATCTGCGGTTACGGAGGAAGCCCGGACCGACTGCGCCGGGCTTTCCGGTAGGAAGGAGCGCATGAGCAAGGGTGCCACGCTATCCGCAGCACTTAGCGTTATCAACTGGTCCAAGCAAGCCACGTCCTCGTTGGGAAGATCGTAGCGGAGGTTGGCGTTCTTGTCTCGCAAGGCATACGCACGGAATTGTCCTTCCGGTAGATAGTCCAAGGCGAAGGTGCCATTCGCACGGCTTCGGGTCATGTACGTCGGTCGGCCGCTTCGGAACGTACTCGTATCGTCCGTTGCATAGAGCAGGATGAACAGATCCGGCTCCGGCACCCCGGTAAAAGCATTCACAACGGCACCCACAAGGCCCAAGCTGTCCAGTGAACTGCCGGTGGAGAACACGTAGGTCAGGTCCGGCGATGTGTTCCCTTCCGCGAGGTCTTTGAGCGCACTGCCGAGGTTGAATGTGTAGGTCGTATTCGGCGCCAACGGAGCGTTCAAGCGGATCTCGATGTCCTTGGAACCGACGATGCGCACGTCCGGAGCCGCATCCAACGGTGGGGAGATCAAGGCCTTATCCAGGAAGCGATCCAACTGGATGCGTTCGTCGAAACCCAAGCGGATCACGGAACTGTTGAAATGCAGGGATCCATTCGGAGGTGTGGCACTGACCAGTTGGGGAGGTACAACATCCTTTTCTCCTCCGGTGATGGATCCCACCTGCGCGCAGGAGACGAGCAGGAGTGACCCCATGATCAGCAGCCGGTCGATGCCCATCAGATGATCGGTCGCAGGAGTTCGCACAGCGCTTCCAAAGCCTGCGCATCATTAGGTCCAAATTCGGCAAGTTGATCGCTGTCCACATCCAGCACGGCAGCTACGTGTCCTTCCGAATTGAACACCGGAACAACGATCTCCGAACGCGAAAGGCTGCTGCACGCGATATGGCCCGGGAATGCATCCACATCCTCCACCACGATGGTCCGCTTTTCTTTCCACGCCGTGCCACAAACGCCCTTGCCGAAGGCGATGCGGGTGCATGCCACAGGACCCTGGAACGGACCCAGTACGAGTTCGTCGCCGACCACGCGGTAGAAGCCGACCCAATGCCAACCGAAGGCCGCTCGCAACACCGCCGTCATGTTCGCCATGTTCGCAATGGGATCGCGCTCGCCCTGTAACAAGGCCGTGGTCTGTGGCAACAGCGCGGCGTACAGGTCGACACGGTCCGTTGTGTTCGGCAACTGGATGAATGCTTGCATGGGAGAAGCGGCAAAGGTATCGGCAACCGCTCAGAGCCTGTTCAGGAGTTCAGGGCAAACGCATCTAATAGGACCGTCAACATTGCGAGAATGTGCGACCCCTGATCCAACCGACTACGCCGCGTTTGCGAGGGGGTGCGCACCACACGGACCAGATCCTTGCCGATACAGGGTAGGGGCCATTTCTGCTGCATGCCATTCACCAACACCTGACTTTGATTGTAGCCACGCATGAACTCCTTGCGCGGATGCAACGGTACCGGAAGGAAGCAGTCCACCGTGGCGAATCGTGGACTTCGCATCAGGTCCTCGGCCATCATCCTGCCCAGGTACAGACCCACGTGGCGGTCGCTGTGGTACTTGAGGCGATGGAGCATGTGTTGCACCATACCGTCCCGCGTGAAGAAGAGATAGGCACTCGCGGCCTCCATTTCCACCTTCCCCTTGAAGAGTTGTTCCACCCGGTTGTCGGGGTCATCGTGGAAACGGGTCAGCGGCAGGTCTTCCGTACAGCCCAAACACAGGCACGATTCAAAATGCATCAACCCACGGTCGCAGCCTGCGCAGCGCCGTGGAAGGAACAGACCGGCGAATCCACGCCCCCAGTTGCGGATATGTTTCACGGTAGGGTTCAATACTTTGTTGATAAGCGGCGCGTTGATGAAAATAGGCCGCTATCCACGGGTGTAATTT
This sequence comes from Flavobacteriales bacterium, assembly GCA_016710015.1. Taxonomy (GTDB): domain Bacteria; phylum Bacteroidota; class Bacteroidia; order Flavobacteriales_F; family PHOS-HE28; genus PHOS-HE28. Next base: position 360,450 of record JADJLR010000008.1, on the reverse strand, counting down.
AGCCGACCGATCCTGCAAAACCGCCTATGGACCAGAATATCAGCACCCCAGAAAAGAAGAACCGTTCCAGCACCGGCCTGTTGCTGTTGGTCGTACTCCTGCTCGTCAGCAACGTCGTGATGTTGTGGATGCTCATGCAGCGCAACAAGGAGGTGGAACAGACCCAACAGCAGGTGGCCAGCATCACCAGCGAGAAGGACAACGTGACGGTGATGTTGGAGAACATGCTCTCTTCCTACGACACGTTGAAAACGGACAATGAGCAATTGACCGTTGAGATGGAGGCCCAGCGCGAGCAGATCGAGGGGCTGTTGGATCAAGTGAAACGCGGCAAATACGACATTTCCAAGGCGAAGAAGGAGGCCGAGACCTTGCGCAAGATCATGAAGGGCTACGTGGCACGATCGATTCCCTCAACCAAGCCAACCAAGAGCCTGATGGCGAAGAACGTGGGCCTTACGCAAGAGTTGGGCGAGGTGACCGGGCAGAAGGAGGCGCTATCCACGGAGAAACAGGCACTGGAAGGCAAGACGCCAAAGGGGCGATATTGCATACCACCGCGATCAATGCGGGCGCCTTGTTCATGCGCAGCAGCAGCGGCAAACAAGTGGAGACCGACGGGCCAAGAAGGCCGAAATGGTGAAGTGTTGCTTCACCTTGGGCCAGAACACGGTCACGGACTCGGGCGATAAGACCATCTACATGCGGGCGATCAGCCCGGACGGTTCCGTACTTCCGGCCAGCGACCCCAACAACCGCTTCAAGTTCAACGGGGTGGAAGGCGAGTTCAGCGCAAAGCGTGAAGTGAACTACCAGAACCAAGCGGTGGATGTATGCGTGTTCTGAATGGCACCAACGAAATGCGCACCGGCCAATACATCGTGGAGATCTACGAGTCCGGCGCACAAGTGTCCAAGGCATCCTTCGACCTGAAGCGTATCTAGTTTACACGAACAAAGCCCTTGGATGCTGCGGTATCCGGGGGCTTTGTGTAGGGTTCCATCACCGGCGTTTCCGTGGTTCAGGATCGTAGCCATTCGTTCTTCGTATGGCCCAGTAACAGGCGCATCTGGAAACCGAATTGTCGATCAGGGCTGCATATCTTGTTCACAACTTGGAACGAGAAAATTAGGATAACCGGGGGTACAGGTAGATTCACTCTCCCAATTCACCGACCATGTACCGCACCACCACCCCTTCGCACCGCGCCATCATCTCCCTTTGCTTTGTCGCCGTCGCACCAGTTGCCATTGGCCAAACCTCACCGCCACCATCGTACCCACCAACTACAGCGGTTACCATGTTTCGTGTTTCGGTATGAAGGACGGTTCGGCCACCGTGCAAGTGACCGGTGGGGTACCTCCGTACATCTACGATTGGACCACTGGAGCAACCACTGCAAGCGTCACGGACCTCGCTCCAGGCTATATCAAAGTGAGGGTTGGAATCCCACGGCAACGGCGCCGAGGCGGAGTTCACCTTGAAGGAGCCGGATCCGATGAAGCTCGTCCTCACCCCATTCAAATTCCCAAGTGGCAAGAACATCAGTTGCTACGAATGTTTCAATGGCAGCATCGACTTGGAAGTGACCGGAGGCGTGGGGGCCATACAGCTACAGTTGGGCGGATGACATCACAACGCAAGATCGATCGGCCTCGGTGCGATGCAATACGATGTGCAAGTCACCGATGCCAATACCTGTAGAGAGAAGAATGCTGTGAAACTGGAACAACCCGAGAAGGCGACCTGGGGCATGGGCGGCAATGCGAATACCGACCCCAATGCGCACTACATCGGCACCAGCGATAACGCCGATGTGGTGATCAAAGCAAATGGGCAAGAGGCATTGCGGGTAAAGGCAAATGGAGAGATCGGCCTGTTCGGCAATTCCACAGAGGAAGGACCCCTGTTCAGGCTGGAAGACGGGTCCTTGGGGCTTGGCGATTTCCCAGATGCACCTACGGACCCGGAACGCTGCTTCTACCTCCAAGGCTTTCAGCGCTTTTGGCTGACCACCGGGAACGACTTCACCAACCTATGCCCGCTTTCCGAACGGCCCAAGATCGGTACGCTGGATAACACGGCGCTTCGTATCATCACCAACAATACCGACCGATCCATGTCGGCACGGATGGTAAGGTGGGGATAGGTACTACACCCACGAACAGTCCGGATTACCGACTCTTTGTTGAGAACGGCATCGTATGCCGCGATGTGCTGGTGAAGTTGGGCGCTTGGCCGGACTTTGTCTTCCAACCCAATATGGCCTGATGCCCTTGAGCGAATTACGCAGCTACCTTTCACAGAACCAGCACCTGCCCGGCATACCCAGCGCCAAGGAACTGGAAGCCAAGGATGGCGTAGAGGTAGGCGAAATGCAGCGCCGCATGTTGCAGGTGGTGGAGGAACAGGCGTTGTATATTTTGGAGTTGGAGGAGCGGCTTAGCGCTGTGGAGCAAGAGATCCGAACCAGGAAATAGCCTTGATCATGGTATCTTTGAGAACAGACCACCGCCGATCGTGCTTCCTGGCCATGCCGACAGTCTTTGTGCTGCTTCATGTTGGCATGAGTGCCCAGTCCGTGGCCCCACAGGGGAAGCTCTACCAACAAAGGGACAGTATCATGGCAGTGTTGGATGCTATACAAGGTACGATCCCGGATTCTGAGTTTTACAGAGAAGGAGGCACTTATGCTGAGACCCAGAAATGGTTTTCGAACTGGGAACCAAGGTTGGCACCCCATGGTGACTTTGATATATATGACCAGGTTTTGAAAGGCTACATGGATGCTAAGTTCCATAACGGTAGCACCTTCAAATCCAACAATGATCCGTGGCAGGAGTTAGGACCCAAAAGGAGAAGGAACAATATGTTGGGTATCGGCCCGATAAGGAACCTGATCATCTCTGAGGATAACCTGGACCACATGCTATGCACGAGTGGAAGCGGTGGGTTGTTCTACACCACGAATGCGACGACCAACTGTACATGGCAGAACGCAGGTACCGACCTGAGCTGGCGAAGCAGCGGGTGCACGCACGCGGCGTACTACCCAGGAACGATGGATCATTGGTATGGCGTATCGGGTGGAGGCAGGATAGCTTACATCGGTGGATTGTATCGAACCCAATCCGGACCTACTGGGTGGGACAATGAGCCGATCGCCGATCATGCTGACCTGAATGGCCCCGGGACAAGCATCAAGTTGATCCTGTTCGACCATAAGCTGAATTCAAACTCAGACTATAGGTTGTTCATCGCCGCGAACAATGGCCTGTATTACTCTGATGACCCCGCTGCCACCTGATCCGACATGGACGTTCGTGTCGATAACGCCCGTACCACCAAGCGTTCTATCCGCCTACCCATCAAGCACTATTGATACTGAGGTCAGGGTTCATGATATTGAGTATCTGAGAGATGAACCGACCAGTACCATGTGTGCGGCTGTCGTGTTCAAGGTTACCACCACTGTGGGAACCAATACCAACGTTGACCATATTTGGAGATTGATGTTATCGACGGACAACGGAGAGAACTGGACTGAGATACCGAACCAACCTGCGGTGGATCCATCGATCACCAATATGACCGTGGAGACCAGTGAGGCAGCACCCACATCTTTTTATTGCCTAGCTGATGACGCGTCGAATTCATGGGTAAAAAGCTATGATACATTCAACAGCACCTGGACCGATCATGCGTCTTCAGGCTTTGATCCGCCTTCGCGGATGGACATGCATTTGCTGTAGACCAGTTCAATCCGGAACTCTGTTTATGTAGGTAATCATATCTACATGAGTTGGTACTTGAGCGGGGTTCAATATCCCAATCCCACGTTCCTTAACAATGGATGGATAAAGAATGGGCATGATGATGTAGAGGACATTGTGGCCGATCCGGCAACACCGGGGGCTTTCTGGGTAGCGAACCATGGTGGAGTGTATCGGTTGACCACAACAACGAACCCGCAGTCAGTCAGCACTCCGGAGGATAAGAGTGATGGGCTCGGTGTCGCAGAGGTCTGGTCATTGTCAACTTCGCCAACTGAACCCGATCGTATCGCTTTAGGGTTATACCATAACGCCAACTTCGTTTCAGTGACCCCTTATTCAGGTAGTTGGGATCCTGATTGGAAGTACTTGGGCCTGTATGGCGATGGGACGTTGGCCATTGTGGATCACGGGGATCCAGACGTGGTGTACTATGCTAATCAACTCTATTTCGGAAGTGCCACATGGAAACGAAGTGATGATTGGGGCGGTTCATCTTCGCTAACCTTGTCCAAGGGCGGCCAGTACTACCAGATCGGTGTGCTGAACCGGGAGCGGAACGAGCATCTGTATGGTTCGGATAGGATAACAACGGTGTACTTATCGTTGATCGGTCTACAACACGGGATCGAACCCGGTCGCCATAACGGATTTTGCGAACAACCTGGAGGTGAACCACCCTAACCCTGCATACAGCGGCGATGAGAAATTCTGGTGGTTCCGGTCGAACCCGGCCAACCCGGAGCACTTGTACGTTGGCCTACAGAATTACGATTGGCAGCACCGGATCTTCCGTAACACGAACGTGCTGCACCCGATCCGCAGGTGGTGAAGAACAGTTGGGAGGAAGTGCCCCATCCCAGACGGGCGCCTCTGAATTCTCTTGACCCCGACCGTGAACCTCCGGTGGTCGGCTTCGCCACGGATCCATGGGATGAAGACCATGTGTATGTGGCCTACAACTCCTCAGTTTTCGTTGACGAGTACACCGACCCGCTTGCCGATCAGGATGGTCTTCCGGTTGAACGTCTCGGACGTAAGTACCAATACCTACCCTGCAACTGGTAAATTCCAATGCAATGGTACATACCCTTGCGAGGACATCACGATGAACCTGCCGAATTCCTATGTGGATCCAGATTGCCTTGTGTCGGAACAGGGGTCAGATGGCGGTCTTTATATTTCCACAACCGTTGGTGTATATTTCACCAACAACAAGAGGATAGCCGCGTTCCCAGTTGCACCACCCTATCCCGATGCGGACGACATGAACAACACATCAGGTTGGGTCCGCTTGGGCGATGGACTTCCCCATGTGATCTCTCGGGGCATGGAGATCAATTACAACATCAATCGAATACGTGTGGGAACCACGGGACGAGGCGTTTGGGAGCATGCGCTGCATTGCCCCCCTGCACCACCAGACATCTCAGAGACCGGCATCCATAGTGCGGACGATTTCTTTGAGGCAAGCGGCCACCGGACCGGGCAAAACCAAATCACGACCGGGATAAAGAAGAACAGGCACTTAGCATATTCCCGAACCCGGCAGGGGTGAGGTTAATTTGGCAGCTTGACGGAATGGATCCCGATTTACCGGCTTTGTACAGGATTTTCGATGCTACGGCCAAGCAGGTATATCAAGGAGCCATGACACTCCCGTTGACGCGTGTGGATGTCTCTACGCTGCAGGGGTTATTGCTGGTCACGGTCGAACAAGGTGGGAAGCGATGGATGGGAAAAGTCGTCGTACAATGAAAATGAGGCTGTTCCTTGTCCATATCGTGTTGTTCGGATGTGTGGTCGGTACTCAAGGACAATTCTATCCGGATTCATCGGCTGCTTGGTGTTTAAGGACGGGCTTTGGCAACCCAACGACTTTGTGCAAATGGTCATGTCCAATGATCCGGACACCTTGATCCAGGGCCAGGTATATAAGCGGATCGAGGAGTATCGTTGGGACAACTACAGCCAAGGATTCGATTGGGATGTGTATCAGCGGCACTATGTGCGATCTGACACAAGCGGCAAGGGTTACGTGTTCTTGGTGGATTCTTTGGCTGAATATTTGACTGGCGATGTTGCAGCGATACCGGGGGATACGGTGAGGAATGTTCTCGTGCAGAATACAATACCAGACTGTCCGCTCTGGATAGTTGATATGACCGATGTAGTTGTTGACTCTGTAGTGCAACTGACCCATTTGGGAGTAACGGTGACCCGGCACTATGTGCATACCCCATGCTATTTGAACGGCAATGGCAGTTTTAACGTTAACAGGTTCTTTTGGCAAGCGGGTATGGGAACGACCGGCGGCCCATATTTACAGATTCGATCTGGACTCTCTCCATATAGTGCCGGTTGTGTTTCCGTGAATGGGATCGTGCAAATGGGCGGCCAGCACAGTTGGATATATGCTTATCTCCCGGAGGGCCAGACTGTTGCGGCCCTGACGCGAGCAGTGTGCAAGAGAACGATCGCATTTCATCGCTCTCCCTTTCGCCCAATCCTGCGCAGAATGAACTTCGCGTGGAGTTGGGGAGGTTGGGTAGGGGCATTCCGGCCACCTTGCGGATATTCGACGCCACGGGCCGGCAGGTGCATCAAGAGGCCATGTCGAACCCGGTGACGCGAGTGGATGTCTCTACGCTGCAGGGGTTATTGCTGGTCACGGTCGAACAAGGTGGGAAGCGATGGATGGGAAAAGTCGTCGTACAATGAAAATGAGGCTGTTCCTTGTCCATATCGTGTTGTTCGGATGTGTGGTCGGTACTCAAGGACAATTCTATTCAGATTCATCGGCTGCTTGGTGTTTAAGGGACGGGCTTTGGCAACCCAACGACTTTGTGCAAATGGTCATGTCCAATGATCCGGACACCTTGATCCAGGGCCAGGTATATAAGCGGATCGAGGAGTATCGTTGGGACAACTACAGCCAAGGATTCGATTGGGATGTGTATCAGCGGCACTATGTGCGATCCGATACCAATGGTCAGGGATTTGTTTTCTTATTGGATTCTATGGCAGAGTACTTGACTGGTGATGTTGCAGCGATACCGGGGGATACGGTGAGGAATGTTCTCGTGCAGAATACGATATCAGACTGTCCGCTCAGGATATTTGATACGACCGATGTAGTTGTTGACTCGGTCGTATCATTATCGAACCAGGAGTGACCGTTATACGACACTTTGTTCATACGCCGTGCTACCTTAATTCAAATGGGCAGTTCTTTCCGAATCGCTTTTATTGGCAATCTGGTATTTTTTTTAATGATACGGCCATACCTACGGATCTACACGGGGTTTTCGCCATACAATGCGTTCTGTGCCACTTCGAATGGTGAAGTGCAGCTAGGCCCTTGGAGCAATGACTGGGTTCACTCTTATCTCCCCGGCGGGCCGGACTGCTGCGGCCCTGACGCGATGAGTGTGCAGGAGAACGATCGCATTTCATCGCTCTCCCTTTCACCCAATCCTGCGCAGAATGAACTTCGCGTGGAGTTGGGGAGGTTGGGTAGGGGCATTCCGGCCACCTTGCGGATATTCGACGCCACGGGCCGGCAGGTGCATCAAGAGGCCATGTCGAACCCGGTGACGCGAGTGGATGTCTCTACGCTGAAGGGGTTATTGCTGGTTATGGTCGAACAAGGTGGTACGCGATGGATGGGAAAAGTCGTCGTACAATGAAAATGAGGCTGTTTCAAACCTCCGCCGGCTCTAGTCTTGCACGGTCGATAAGGAGTTGCTTCCTTGTCGAGTGATAGATCACTGAAGAGAACTGAGCCTGGCCGTGGGTGAACCAACTCCGCAGATAGGGAACAGCCCTATGAGACCTATCGGTACCCATGGTCATCTCAGGTCTTAGGCTCGGATAGAATTGCAGGCGTAAGGGCCTATTAGAGTCATGGAGCATCGGACCTGTCGCTCAGCCTCTCCAGCGATCGTTTGTACAACCCAAATGTAACTGTTGATGGAACATTGGATAGGCATTGACGTAGCAGCGCGACACTAGACTTCGCACTGCTGGATGGAAAAGGCACGCACCTTGAGAGCGTGCAAATAGAGAACGACCGCAAGGCGGTGATGAAGTTGATGGGTCAGTGGAGTAAGCGTCACGGTGTGGAGGTGGGCAAGAGTTTGATCCTTGAAGCAACCGGGCACTACACACTGATGATGCTGAACCTGATCGTTGGGCAGCAGTGGCATGCTTGGTTGGCGCACCCCAACGACATCCAGCAGAGCATGGGTATCAAGCGCGTGAAGAACGACAAGGTGGATGCCCTGCGCATCGCGCAGTATGCACGCACCTTCCATGAGAAAGCCAGATTGTTCACAGCACAGAACCTGAAGCTGGACCGGCTCAAGCATTTGATCACACGTAGGAACCACCTAGTGCGTAGCCGGGCCAGGCATAGGACACACATCACGGACCTGAACCGCTATATGGACCGCCAGCTAAGGACCGAGTTCGATCGCATCGACAAGCGACAGATCAAGCTCGAGGACCAACTCGTGGCCCATGTGGATGCCTTGATCCTTGCCGAGATCAGGACCGATCCACAGACCGAACGGCAGTACGATCTGTTGCGCACCATACCCGGCGTTGGCCCGCAGCTCGCCGCATACCTGGTGGCCTGCACCGATGGCTTTGCACGCTTCAACACGCCGCGCCAGCTCTCGTGCCATGCCGGTGTCGCACCCTTCGAGCGCAGCTCAGGCAGCAGCGTGCGTGGCCGCACCCAAGTGTCGCATCAAGCTGATAAGTCGCTCAAGACCTTGCTGCACATGTCCGCGCTGGTAAGTGTGCGAACCCGGTGAACTGCGCCAGTACTTCGAGCGCAAGCGTGCTGAAGGCAAGAAGCCGATCCTGGTGGTCAATGCAGTGCGCAACAAGCTCGTGCATCGCGTGTGCGCTGTGATCCGGAACAACAGGCCCTACGAACGGCGACCGATAACAACGACCTGAACCACTAGTTGCAACTTTGTGCATCGCGCCCAAACGGAAGTAGGCTCTGCTGGAGAGCAACCTGCCAGGGATAGGCGCGATGAACGACGGGCATGAACATGTGTCGGGGGCACGTCGCCCTTGGCACATGCCTGGAGTTCCTCATGCCTAAAATAAACTCATCGTAATGCTTGCAAATGACATAGAATAGGTCTGTCCGCTGCTTTTGAGTGGACGACCCTGCGGCCCCGAAGAAGAGCATGGATACTTGGGCGGATAGGGCGCCCCGTGGTGAACTGAAGTGCTGGATGCTTAAATTGGTGGCACCATGAGTGAAGATCTCGGATACGGGTTGGGGTGTGCGGCTACGAGGCCGCAGGGTCGTCCAGCACCGGCTACTCGCCGGGGCGGGACAGACCCGGCGGAGGTTTGGTTGCGAGGTGGCGATGAGTGCTCACCCTGCGGAGGTTTAAGGCGTGGTGTTTGGGAGCACGGTTTGCATTGTCCTTCGGATATCGATTTGAATGAAATGGGTACATACAGCGCCGGTACCTTCTTAGAGGCTCAAGCGTCCATTACGTCTGAGGCTGTTGTGCCCACCGCTTTGAAGGTGAATTATCGGGGTGGTTCTGAGGTTCACCTCAGGCCCGGATTTCATGCTATTGAAGGGTCGAGCTTCCATGCTTTCATTCATCCGTGTGATATGTCTGGCAACAGTTTCCGGCCCAAAAGCTTGGGCGTACCGGAAGCCAATAGCGAAGAAGAAGTTCTATCCATTGTTGGGGCACTTCAGGTCTATCCGAACCCTGCGTCGGAGTCATTCACCGTCAATGCTGCATTTATACAAGAGCATCGCACAGGAACCATGCGACTATATGGAGCGACTGGTGAGCTTGTTAAAACTTCGAACTTGAATAGTCCCATCTATCAGGTTGACGCCACCAATCTGAGAGGCTTGTTTCTGGTTGTGGTAGAAAGCGGTGGTCGGCAAGAAACCCGTAAGATCATTCTGCAATGAGAAGATCAAATGCAATTGGTGTACAACTACTATTGTCCACTCTATGCTTTATGCCGTTCTCCACCACCGCCCAATGCTTCCCGGACTCCTCCGCATCTTGGTGCTCACAGGATGCTGGTGGTTCGACTTCTCGAAGCATTCAAATGGTCATGGGGTCTGATCCGGACACCTTGATTCTTGGGCAAACGTACAAGCGTGTTGAAGAATACAATCGTGAACCGTGGTGGTGGGAAAACTCGACATTCGTACAACGCTACTATGTACGCTCCACCTCGGACGGCAAAGGCTATGTGATGTTACTGGACTCGATGCAAGAATACCTTGCTGCGGATATTTCCGCTGCCGTAGGTGATACGGTCCATGATGTGCTTACGGTTTCGGAATCAGGTCCACTGCCATCGTTCGATCTTAAAGAAGTGGTCGTAGACTCGATCATTACATTGGAGAACAATGGGGTCAGCGTTGTCCGTCAGTTCATACATGCAGTGGGATGGGACCCACTCATTCCTCCATTTGGTTATCGCACATTTTGGCAAGCGGGCATTGGTAATTCTACTGGGCCATTAATGCAATTGGGTATTACACAGGGAAATGTAGAACCACTCTGCTTGCGCATTCAAGACACCTATGTATATACGGGGTATTTTTTGGAACCCGGCCTACCCGGCCTACCCTGCGAATGCTCGCTCCTGCCGGTTGGAGTTGAGAGTCGAACGAATCCACGACCCACGATAGGTCCCAACCCTCCACCGGTCTTTTCACGTTCACCGGTTCAGAGCGCGTTCTTGAGGCGGTTGTCTTCGATCCCCAAGGCCGCAGGATCTTGCGCACCAACGAACAGCACTTCGACCTTACGGGGTATGCGCCGGGGCTGTATACCGCCGTGGTCACAACCACACATGGCTCTCGATCAGTGCGCTTGGTGGTGGTGCGGGAGTAGTTCGGAACTAGAACGAACAACCATGAACCGATCCCTTCGTGCTGCTGTTCTGGTCTGCCTTGCAATTGGTTGCGGCTGGGTGTTCACGGCCACCGCCCAATTCTTCCCAACGGAACAGGCTGCATGGTGCTTGACGAGGAATAATCCGGATGGTACGGATCAATACACGCTTTCTATGGTTCCGGGACAGGACACCGTGATCCAAGGACTAACGTACATGGTGATCGAGTATACTACCGAGTGGACCCCGACCATGGAATTGTGGCCCTTCTCGCGCTGCTATGTTCGGAATGATCAGGACGGTAGAGGTTTTGCGCGCGTAGATGGCATGGAGGCGGAGGTGCTCATTGGAGATGTCGATGCTCAAGTTGGTGAGATCGTACAGGATGTAGCGATCGGAGATTGGAATTGTGTGACCTCCTGGGAATACGGAATGCTCACCGATATGATCGTTGACTCGATCGTTGAGCCTGCAGGAGAACGGTGCAGGCCCGACGGGTGTATGTTCAGCCGCTCTGTTCGTCCGGTGCTATGGCGGGGATCTCATTCTGGCAGACCGACATGGGCACTCCCTTCGGCCCCATCCTGATGCTCAATGAACTTGCCGGCCCAACGCCCGAATGTGCTGCAGTGAATGACACTACGCGCTTTCGATTATATGAAGAATTGCAGTTAGGTGGCCCACTGTGCTATTGTTACGACCTCGGCCTGGGGACGATCACACTCGATCAGGCTCCTTCACTTGCCTATTGGCCCAATCCATCGCAAGGGGTATTCCGGATCCCTTCACCCGGTTCTTGGCCTCTGGCAGTGTACGACCTTCATGGACGGGAAGTACAGCGCCTTCTGCCTTACAGTGTCGAAATAGACCTTTCCGCGCAGCCGCCTGGCGTATATACCGCGATCATTCAAAGCCCGCATGGCCGCAACGTGCAGCGGTTGGTGGTGGTGCGGGAGTAGGTCGGAAGAACACCGAACAACCATGAAACGCATCAAACCTCCGCCGGCTCTAGTCTTGCACGGTCGATAAGGAGTTGCTTCCTTGTCGAGTGATAGATCACTGAAGAGAACTGAGCCTGGCCGTGGGTGAACCAACTCCGCAGATAGGGAACAGCCCTATGAGACCTATCGGTACCCATGGTCATCTCAGGTCTTAGGCTCGGATAGAATTGCAGGCGTAAGGGCCTATTAGAGTCATGGAGCATCGGACCTGTCGCTCAGCCTCTCCAGCGATCGTTTGTACAACCCAAATGTAACTGTTGATGGAACATTGGATAGGCATTGACGTGAGCAGCGCGACACTAGACTTCGCACTGCTGGATGGGAAAAGGCACGCACCTTGAGAGCGTGCAAATAGAGAACGACCGCAAGGCGGTGATGAAGTTGATGGGTCAGTGGAGTAAGCGTCACGGTGTGGAGGTGGGCAAGAGTTTGATCTGCTTGGAAGCAACCGGGCACTACACACTGATGATGCTGAACCTGACGTTGGGCAGCAGTGGCATGCTTGGTTGGCGCACCCCCAACGACATCCAGCAGAGCATGGGTATCAAGCGCGTGAAGAACGACAAGGTGGATGCCCTGCGCATCGCGCAGTATGCACGCACCTTCCATGAGAAAGCCAGATTGTTCACAGCACAGAACCTGAAGCTGGACCGGCTCAAGCATTTGATCACACGTAGGAACCACCTGGTGCGCAGCCGGGCCAGGCATAGGCACACATCACGGACCTGAACCGCTATATGGACCGCCAGCTAAGGACCGAGTTCGATCGCATCGACAAGCGACGATCAAGCTCGAGGACCAACTCGTGGCCCATGTGGATGCCTTGATCCTTGCCGAGATCAGGGACCGATCCACAGACCGAACGGCAGTACGATCTGTTGCGCACCATACCCGGCGTTGGCCCGCGCACCCGCCGCATACCTGGTGGCCTGCACCGATGGCTTTGCACGCTTGAACACGCCGCGCCAGCTCTCGTGCCATGCCGGTGTCGCACCCTTCGAGCGCAGCTCAGGCAGCAGCGTGCGTGGCCGCACCCAAGTGTCGCATCAAGCTGATAAGTCGCTCAAGACCTTGCTGCACATGTCCGCGCTGGTAAGTGTGCGCGAACCCGGTGAACTGCGCCAGTACTTCGAGCGCAAGCGTGCTGAAGGCAAGAAGCCGATCCTGGTGGTCAATGCAGTGCGCAACAAGCTCGTGCATCGCGTGTGCGCTGTGATCCGGAACAACAGGCCCTACGAACGGCGACCGATAACAACGACCTGAACCACTAGTTGCAACTTTGTGCATCGCGCCCAAACGGAAGTAGGCTCTGCTGGAGAGCAACCTGCCAGGGATAGGCGCGATGAACGACGGGCATGAACATGTGTCGGGGGCACGTCGCCCTTGGCACATGCCTGGAGTTCCTCATGCCTAAAATAAACTCATCGTAATGCTTGCAAATGACATAGAATAGGTCTGTCCGCTGCTTTTGAGTGGACGACCCTGCGGCCCCGAAGAAGAGCATGGATACTTGGGTGGAAAGGGCGCTTCGTGGTGAACTGAAGTGCTGGATGCTTAAATTGGTGGCACCATGAGTGAAGATCTCGGATACGGGTTGGGGTGTGCGGCTACGAGGCCGCAGGGTCGTCCAGCACCGGCTACTCGCCGGGGCGGGACAGACCCGGCGGAGGTTTGGAATGGACCACGATATCAAGTTGTTGCGAGCCACCTGCGAGGCATGTTCCTCGTGGTTGTGGAAAGTAACGGTCGGCAAGAAACCCGTAAGATCATTCTGCAATGAGAAGATCAATTGCAATTGGTGTACAAGTGCTGTTGTCCACTCTATGTTCAATGCCGTTCTCTACCACCGCCCAATGCTTCCCGGATTCATCCGCTTCTTGGTGCTCGATCGATCTCGGTGGTTCCGACCTTGTCTGGATGCATATGGTCATGGAATCCGATCCGGATACGATCATCCTTGGCCAAACCTACAAGCGCATTGATGAATATCACAGGCATTCGCAATTTGAGAATGAAGAACGTGTTAGTCGGGATTATGTGCGCTCCACCCCGGATGGGAAAGGATATGTGATGCTTTTGGACTCCATGCAAGAGTACCTTGCCGCAGACGTGAACGCTGCTGTTGGTGATACGGTCCGCGATGTGCTAATAAAAGAAGATTTCGGTGCACAGTCTTCCCCATCTTATTTCTTATGGGATGTCGTCGTGGATTCGATCCGAACACTTGAAAATAATGGGGTCATTGTAAGTCGGCTGTTCATTCATCTTGCTGGCTTTCAACCCGGTCCACAGTCTCAAGTCTACTTCAACTTTTGGCAGGCGGGAATTGGCAATTCGACCGGTGCTTTGTTCAACTCGTACGTTTGGACTGGCTTCTTTGAACTCATGTGTTTGCGCATTCAAGACACCTTCGTGTTCAATCGTAATACAGCATTGCCTTACCTACCTGGCGTACCCTGCGAATGCTCGCTCCTCCCGGTTGGAATTGAGAGTCGAACGAATGCACAACCCATGATCGGCCCCAACCCCTCCACCGGTCTTTTCAATTTCACCACATCACAGCGCGTTCTTGAGGCGATCATCTTCGATCCCCAAGGCCGCAGGATCTTGCGCACCAACGAACAGCACTTCGACCTTACGGGGTATGCGCCGGGGCTGTATACCGCCGTGGTCACAACCACACATGGCTCTCAAGCAGTACGTTTGGTGGTGGGTCGGGAGTAGATCGGAAGTTGTCCGGAGCATCCTTAACGATCACAGAACAACACGAAAGCGATGCGCTCCCTGCTAATTGGTCTAGCCCTATTTCCGGGCTGGTGCCTTGCGCAAACCATTACGCTACTGGATCGCCAATCCCTCCAGCCCGTGGCCGGTGTGTTGATCACCGCGTCCGGTTCAACGGCCAGCAGATTCACCAATGATCAGGGTCGGTTCGAGCTATCGGCGCTGGGGTCGCCCACTGCGATCCGGTTCGAGCACGTATCGTACATCACCAAGGACCTGCCCGTTACTGAACTCGCGGTACGCCATACCGTGTATCTGCAACAACGCAACTACGACCTGAAGGAGGTGGTGATCTCCGCCAACCGCTTTCAAGAAGACAAACGCGATGTGCCGGAACAGATCGCGGTGATCAAGGCACGCGACATGGCCTTTCTGGATCAACCCAGCACCGGCGATCTCTTGCAGAACAGCGGCACCCTCTTCGTGCAGAAGAGCCAAGCCGGCGGTGGCAGTCCGGTGATACGGGGCTTCGAGGCCAACCGCGTGCTGCTGGTGGTGGATGGGGTCCGTATGAACAACGCCATCTACCGTTCGGGGCATTTGCAGGACATCATGACGGTGGATCAGAATGCCTTGGAGCGCATCGAGGTGATCAGCGGTCCGGCCTCGGTGGCCTACGGAAGCGATGCGCTTGGCGGTGTGGTACACCTGTTCACACGAAGTGCGCCCTTTCGGGATAGCACAGGTCTAGCGACAAGCGGCGGCGCCTTCGTTCGGTACAGCAGCGCCAACTCGGAGCGTACAGCAGGCGTCCAGTTCGGGGTGAGTGGCCAACGCGTTTCGAGCTTCACGTCCATAACGGCCAGCGACTTTGGCGATCTCCGTCAAGGCAGCGTACGTGATCCACGCTACGCGGAATTCGGGCTGCGTTCGTTCCATGTGGAACATCAAAATGGTCAGGATGTGGTGGTGCCCAACGAGAAGCCCAATGTGCAGATCGGGACGGCCTACAAGCAACTGGATGTGTTGGAGAAATTCCGCCTGCGTTCGGGAGCACGCACGGTTCACCAATTGAACCTGCAACTGAGCACGAGCAGCGATGTGCCACGCTATGATCGGCTCTCGGAATACAGTGTAACACCGACCGGTGAGATCATACCCGCGCAAGCCGAATGGTACTACGGTCCGCAGCAGCGGCTGCTTGTGGCCTATACCTTGGAGTTGGAGAAACACCGGGCCTTCGATCTGGCACGGATCACACCCAGCTTTCAATCCATCACACAAAGCAGGCATACCCGCCGATCCGGGAGCAACCTATTGGGCAGCCGAACCGAGCAGGTACTGGTACAGGCCATCAATGCCGATCTGGAGAAGCGCTTCGCACGGCACGAGTTCCGCTACGGTGTGGAGGCCTACCGGAACGAAGTGCGATCCAACGCAACACGTCGCGACATCGAGACCGGTGCCACGAGCTACCTCTCCACCCGCTATCCGAACGGTGGATCGACCATGCAGAGCGTGGCAGCCTATTTGACGCACACCTTCGAGATCAACGAACATTGGGTGTTGAGCGAAGGCATCCGCGCCACCTATGTGGGTTTGGATGCCACCTTCACCGACGATGCGGACTTCCAGTTCTTGAACGGTGAAGTGATCCAGCGCAACGCGGCATTCAACTGGCGCATCGGCGGGGCCTACATGCCGGGCCGGGATTGGCGGTTCACCGTCTTGGGTAGTACCGGTTTCCGCGCACCCAATGTGGACGACCTGGGCAAAGTGTTCGACAGCACCCCGGGGCAGGTGGTGGTGCCCAACCCGGACCTGGATCCGGAGCGAACGTTCAATGCGGAAGTGGGGGCGAGCAAGTCATTTGCAAAGAAGGTCACGGTGGAAGTGAACGCATTCCACACCTGGCTCACCGATGCATTGGTCGTGTCCGCATTCCGAGCAGAAGGCCGCGATTCGTTGGTGTACGACGGTGTTCAGAGCAAGGTCACGGCACTGACCAATGGCGGTGCGGCGTACGTGCATGGCGGCAGTGGGAAGGTGGCCGTAGAGATCAACGACAAGTTGGTGTTGAAGAACGGGATCACGTACACGTACGGCAGACTTCGGTCCGGAACTGAGGAGGTTCCGTTGGACCATATACCGCCGGTGTTCGGTCGTAGTGGGTTGGAGTTCCGCACCAAGCGGATCCGAAGTGAGGTGTACGTACTTTACAACGGTTGGAAACGACTTGCGGACTATAGCGGATCCGGAGAGGACAATTTGGCCAGTGCGACAGTGGATGGCATGCCGGCGTGGTGGACCTTGAACCTTCGCGCCTCCTTCACACTCTCGCGACATGCCAGCATCCAATGCGGGATCGAGAACATCGCCGATGCGAACTACCGTACGTTCGCTTCCGGGGTAAGTGCGCCGGGAAGGAATTTCCAAGTGTCTTTGCGGTCGGTGTTCTGATCTAGGCTTACGGTTCAACGGGTGAGTCCATCGGAGTTCGTGGGCCGTGTACGCGAGCCCTCCCTATCCGTATCAGAAGAACGCCCGCACCTGTGCTCCGCCGACGTGCACCAGTGGTACACCCTCCGATCGACGGCCGTTGTAGGTGAGGTCCACTTGCAGGTTGTTGCTCAAGTTGCGTTGGATGCTCACGCTCCAGGTCATGTTGGTGCCGATCTTCAATCCGGAGAGCAGCTCGTTGCCCAGCGGTGAATTCGATTCACCATCGTAGGTGATCGCCACCCGGTTCGCGGTCACCAAAATGCTTCCCTTACCTGCCGTGTTGTAGCGCAACTCGGCACCGAAGTCCTCGATCTTCGCGAGCTCGCCACCGAACTCCGCTTGATTCTTCTTCTCGGTGTATTTGAAGGAGGTGATCACGCGGAACGAGGTATTCGGTTGCCAGGTCAAGCGCGGCTTCAGACCTTGTTGGTCCACCGCATAGGTGCGTCCGACCAAGAGATCCGAGCGATTGCTCACGATGCCGCGCTCCAGCTCGACATCCGCAGTCCATTGCCGGGTGGTGTTCCACCGCATGCGCACGGTGTTGAATTGCCGGGAGCGGGACTCGAATCCGTTCAGGAGCAGACTTTGGCTACGGTCGCTCTGCAAGGTGTGATCGACGCTCCACTTCCGACTGGTACGGTTGAAGAAGAAAGTGTTGCGGGCCGAAGAGGAATAGGCCGTGAGGTTGGAGTCCAATGGATCGAAGACCAACGGGTTCATGGCCGCGAGTACATCGGTTCCTCCGGTCTTTCGATCCACGCGCCAAGAGGCCTGGTCGGAGAAGCGCGCAACGAATCCCTTGGTCCCTTTGGCATTGTTCCAGAGCGCTGCTGGCCGAAGGTCCAATGCCGTGCTGAATTGGTTGCTGAACGTCCGTACGTACGCATTGCTCGGTACGAATACCCGGAGGTAGTCGGCTTCGTAACTGAAGTTGGCCAACTCGAATTCGTTCAGGTCCTTCACCCCGTCCCCATTGTAATCGATCCACACGTAGAGCCCTTGTCCAGCGGGCACGTTCACGTAGAGATACTCGCGGCGTTGCTCCAAGCCGGAGCCGAATTCATAGAACAGGTCGAATACGGCGGCTCCTTTGAAAAGGGTGAGATCATGGTCGATCCGTGCGAGGTAGGTGTTCTCCGGTCGCTGGCTGGTGAGCGTGCTGTCCGAAATGTCCAAACGGCGGTACGTGAAGGTGGTGCTCAAGCGTTTGCGCGGATTCCGTGCCAGATCCAACCCGAAGCTGTACGATGTGGCCAAAGTGCTTTGGACCAACGCACCCTCTCGCAAGGCGCGGTCCCAACGTTGGCCGCTCGCAAGCCGCCATTTGTTCTTGAAAGTGTCCGGACTTTGCAGGAAGGCTTCCCATTCATGGAATTGATAGCTGCCAGCGATCAGGCGCTGCGAGGTATCCGCGCGGAACAGGTTGCGCTCGTGCTCGTCCTTCAACCCGATGGTGAATTGCTTGAAGCGCTGCTGGGCCAAACCCTTGTGGCGCAGGAAATCGGTGGATCGTGTATTGGCCGTGGTCAACCAACTCGCGGTTCCGATCACGTCGGTGCGAGCGGTCTTCACGTTGCTGTTCAATTCCTGTTTCACGCCCCGGTAGGAGTCCGTCACTTGGAACGTGCTGAGTCCATACTTCACCTGTCCGAGCTTCCGTGCCCGCAGACCGACCTCGGCTTCAGCGATCAATTGATCGCCGATCAAGTTGAGGCCAAGGATGTTCCAATTTCGATCGAATTCAACAGCACGGTAACGCTCCACGAAACGGAAGTTGCGCGAAATGGCCTCGGTCCGGGCACCGAGCAAGAGGTGGAGCGTGGTGTCCTTTGCACTGATCGGGATGGCATGTTCCCCGTGGGCCATAAGGCCATACCCTTGGTCATCGGCTTGGTCCGCTTGGCTGAAGGTGTTGCGGTCTTCGTTGCTGTAGGCGAGTTCCACCGTCGCATTGGTGCGGGTAGAAGGGGTGTGATCGAAACCGATCGTGATCAGCTGTTGACTCCGAGGAGTAACAAGAACACGGACCGGAGCGTGATCACCACGACGAACCAGAACACCATTGACGGTGTCCGGTGCCACCCACCGGAACACGCGGCCGTTGGGGGTGAATTCCTGTTGCACATAATCGCCCAACCCCGCACCCACTTGTGTGAAGGTGATCCGCCAGACCGCAGTATCGGGGTTCGTGTTGTACCGGAACACGGGGAAGTACCCCAGCGAATCCAACCGCTGATAAAGCACTTGATCATCCGCGAATCCCGTACTATCCACCCCAGGAACAGTGGCAAGCAGCGGATCATCTCCCGCTTCACGAAGGACCAAGCGCTCCTCATCACTCAGTTGCTGCTGCAAGGGCTGGTTACGATGGTCCTGCTCGCTATAGACGTTGAAGCGGAGGGTGCTCTTTCCGAAGTCCACGGAATGATCCAATCGGACCAAGGAGCGTGCGTAGTTCTTGTCCGAGTACTGGAATTCCACCGTGATGCGTCGGTCCTTCGTGATCAGCCGTTTCGCAGTGAACGTGATCTCTGCGGTGTTGTAGTCGATCACGTAATCATTCTCCTGTCCACGCACCAGCAACAACCCATCGATGAACACGCGCTCGGTGCCGGAAAGAATGATGATGATACCGCCGCTGTCGTTCCCACGCAAGCGATACGGTCCTTGCACACCTTCGATCCCCTGGATCACGTTGCGGGCGAATTTGCCTTTGCTGATCGCGACGCTTGCACCGACCCGCGCGCTGATGTCATCGGAGTACTGGAACGGTGTTTCGAAACCGATCCCTTTGGTCTTCTTCAGGTAGGTGAGGAAATGGCTCTTGGGGCGCTGGAGCACGAAATCACCGGCGATCAGCGACCATCCTTTGCCTTCTTCCCCTTCGAAGAGTTTGATGAAGACCTGATCGAAGTCCTGAAGCTCGAGGGTATTGCCACCCGCTTGGATCGGGATGTTGTTGTCCGTGATGCTGGCCAGCACCTGGATCCGGTCCGTTAGCCGACCACTCAGTTCCAAATTGAGGGTGGAGTTCACAGCGAGGTCCTGGTTGTTCCCGAAGAGTACACCGCGCGAAATGCTTCCGGTCTTGTTCAGCCCCTGTGTTCCGAACGGATCGCCCACCTGTTTCGGTGGCTCGTACTTGAAGGGGTCGGCACGGTCGCCACTGGCAGAGGTCAAACGATCGGGATCCTTGTTCCGCTTCACAGAACCGAATGCCAAGGGCAGCACACGATAACGGACCAGAACAGAATCTCTCATCGGGCGTTCCATCCAGATCAACGTGCCTTTGTAGGGGTCCACGGAAAAGGTGGAAAGGGCCACGGGTAACCCACCGCTGAACACATGTACGCTGCCAGGTGCCACGCTCAAGCTGTCCAGTTGAAGGGTGTCCGAACCAACATGGAACCAACGCAACCGGAGGTTCGAGGTGGCCGGGGTTTGCGCTGATAGCACCCCCTGCATGGTGATGCAAAGCCATACGAAGGCGACCCACCGGACCGACAAGATGCGGAGGCAAGGACCAGAACCAACGGTCAACGGGCCAAGGGACACATAGGGCATACGGGGACTTCGTCCGAAAAGTATCCCATTGGTGCCAGCAGCCATCTATCACCATCATGTTGTTGATGGCCATTCGGGAGGACATCCGGACACTTTGGAAGGTGCGGGTACATTTGGCCGGTTCCCATCGGGGCCATTCGTACCATGCGGTTTCTCGCTCATCTATTCATCGTACTGGTGCTGTTCAGTTGTTCTGAGCCAGCCTCTGTGCGCAACCGTGAAGGCGCGGGTGGTAAGCACTACGGTGGGATCTTCAATGCCAACGAGGTGGAGGACCTGCCTAGTCTTTTCCCCCTCAGCCTCACCCAGGCCGCATCGCACCGAATCGGCGCACAGGTGTATGAAGGCTTGGTCCGTTTGGATCAGGAGGACCTGACGGTGCGACCGTGCTTGGCCGATTCGTGGACCGTGGATGCCTCTGGAACCGTGTACACCTTCGCGCTTCATCAGGGCGTTCGTTTCCATGATGACACCTGTTTCGCCGACGGGATAGGCCGTGAACTGACCGCTAAGGATGTGGTGGACTGCTTCACCGCGTTATGTACCTATCAGCCCATGAACCAGATGTTCTGGTTGTTCCAGGATAAGGTGCTGGGTGCGAATGCCCAATATGCGGCCACGACCAAAGGAGAGGCTGGTCCTGGGGTCAAGGGATTGGAGGTCGTGGATCGATCCACCATTCGCATCACGCTTACCAACCCGTGGCCCAGTTTCTTGCAAGTGTTGGCCCACCAAGGGTGTTGGATCTTTCCCATGGAACTGCTCCAGCACCATGGAGAAGTCGCGGTGATGCACCCTGTGGGTACCGGCCCGTTCAAGCTGAAACGCCATGTTCCTGGGGAGTCCATCATCTTGGAACGCAACGCCAATTACTGGGGGAAGGATGAGGAGGGCAATGCGTTGCCCTTTCTGGACGGCATTCGGTACACCTTCGTGAAGGACAAGATGAAGGAGTTGGAGGCCTTTGAGAAAGGGCATCTGAGCGCCGTGTACGAGTTGCCGGTGGAGCGCACGGGGATCTTGAAGTCCGCCTCGGAGTTCCAAGTGCAGACCGTAGCTGGTTTGACCGTGCAGTTCTATGGCTTCAACATGCGCAAAGCACCTTTCACGGATGTGCGTGTGCGGAAGGCCTTCTCCATGGCCATCGATCGGCAGCTCATCGTGGATAGCGTGCTCAACGGTTTGGCCGTCCCGGCGGACCGTGGTGTGGTGGCACCGGGCTTCGAGGCGTACCCGTATACGAGGATACCAAAGGCCGTATACGATCCGGTCGCCGCCAAGGCGCTATTGGCGGAAGCGGGCTATCCGAATGGTGCGGATCTGCCCGCCGTTCACCTTCAAGTGAACAGCGACGGTTTCGGTTACGTGAAGGTCGCTGGAGTGGTGCAATCCATGTTGGAGAAGAACCTCGGCGTTCGTGTGATCACAACGGTGGTACCGGCCAACCAGCACTACCGGCGGGTGGAAATGGGCCATGCCCAGTTCTGGCGTGAAGGTTGGGTAGCGGACCATCCGGATCCGGAGAACTTCTTGTCCTTGTTCTATGGTAAGAGCGTTCCGATGGACACTGCGGCCCCCTCGTACCTCAACAGTACGCGATACCAGAATGTCCAGTTCGACTCACTGTTCTCGCAGGCCCTGCGCACCGATGACCGAGACGCTCGCATGCAATTGCTGGCGGGCGCGGAAGCGCAACTGATGCAGGATGCCGTGGTAGCACCCCTGTACCACGAGCGGTCCGTGCGCCTGTTGCAGCCGTGGGTTCGGGATATGCCGATCAATGGTATGGAGTACCGTGATCTGCGCCGTGTTTGGTTCGACCCGGCGCTGAGGCCATAATGCTTGGTGTTCGACCTTGGTCGCTGAAGGCCGAAGGTGATCGATAGCAACCCCTTTCCGAAGACGCTTTACGCCGCAGTGATGTGTGCAAAGGCCAACCACTTCGCCAACGGAACATAGGTCTCGATGTAAGGCAGTTCCAGATCGGTTTCCACTGCGAAGGTGGCCGGGTTGGGCCATTGAGGGTACTGCTGGATCAGGTCTGCTTTGATCCGTTCGAACGTGGTGCCCAAGCCAAGGGAGTGCGAAGTCACATAGCGCGTAACGATGTTGTGGTGGCGCAGATCCTCGTTCCGTTCGCGCAAGAAGGGAATGGAGTAGCCATACACGCGGGCCTCATCGCCGGTCCGCATCAAGAGCCAACCTTCTGCAAGGTGCAAGGGTTGTATGCCAACGGGAGCGAGGGACATGTGTTGAACCAGCTCTTCGCGCAAACCGATGCCCTGGCTTTCCATTCGGGAAAGTCCGGGTACGGCGAAAGCGATCACCTCGTCGATCACGCGAAGTAGTTCTCCCTGAAGTGGGCGCTCATGAATGAGGGCTCCGGTACTCGGGTCGAAGCCGGTCAACTCACCGTGAAGACGATCGGCCCAGGCTCGCTTGTCGTTCCGCAATTGCCGCAACTCCGCCACCTGCGCCTGGATGTGCTCCAAATGCGGATACAGCTTGTACTCGTCGAACCGACCTTGAATGCGTTGCAGGTACCCGAGCAAGGTATACTGCTTCAATTCGAGATCGATCGAAGGTGCGTATGCCCATCCTTGGGGTATGCCGGTATTGATATCGATCACCATGTGGTAGGGTTGGAACGACTTGTTCAAAAATAATGTTGCGGAACCAAGTTCCATACGGTGACGAAAAGCACCTTTGACGGTCCAATTGTCAATACTGTCCACCATGTTGAAGTACTCGCCGACCACCACATTGCTCCTTTGCTCCATGCTCTTCGTAGCATGCGTTCCAGAACGGAAGTACAAAGAGGCCGATCAGCGGGCCAAGGCGATGCAGGCCGAAATGGAAGCATCCAACCAGAAAGCACTCGAATCCCAGACGGCGTTGGCCGAGACCGATGCGAAATTGGCGGAATTCACCAAACGCAATGGCGAACTGGAGCGCGATACGACCGTCCTGGGTACCTCGCTGCGGCAAATGACCAAGCAGTACGACAAGATCAACACCTTGAACAACGAATTGCTGGACAAGTACAACGCGTTGCTCTCGGGCAATCAGAGCGAGAATCGGAAACTCCTGACCAACGTGGAAACGCTTCGGTTGGAACTGATGAACAAGGAGGATTCACTCGATGCCTTGGCCCGGACCATGGCTGAGAAACAAGCAGCCCTCGCGGATCGTGAGGCAAAGTTGGCTGAACTCCAGAAGGAGATCGCCGCCAAGGATGCGGCCATGAAGAGCTTGAAGGACCGGGTGAGTGCGGCCCTATCGGGTTTCGAGGGCAAGGGCCTCACGGTAGAGCAGCGCAACGGCCGCATCTACGTGAGTATGGACAACAAGCTGCTCTTCCCCAGTGGCAGCGCAGCGGTGGATACCAAAGGACGTGAGGCCATCGGTAAGCTCTCCAAGGCCATTGAGAATGAAAAAGAACTCAGCATCCTCGTGGAAGGCCACACCGATACGGACAAGATCGGCGCGGGAAGTTCATACAAGGATAACTGGGACCTCAGTGTTGCACGGGCCACTAGTGTCGTGCGGATCATGCAAGAGAGCAGCAAGGTGGATCCCGTGCGCATTACCGCAGCGGGTCGTGGTGAGTTCGTACCGGTCGATCCGAACGACAAGGCGAAGAACCGTCGGATCGAGGTGGTGCTGATCCCCGACCTGAAGGAGCTTTACAACTTGGTGAAGGAGTAAGGGTCAGGAAGCGGAAGGAACGGGTAGCTCGGTGGCCAACCAGGTCCTGGCATCCTCTTCGCTTACGAATACGGCCGTCGGGTAGGGGCGCGGGTGGTAGCGGAGATAGATGCTCGTGATCCGCTCGTTGAATGAGCTCTGCGTAGCGAATGCCATGCGATGGTCTTCGCCGCAACCGCCGTCCTTCTGCGGAAGTTCAAAGGCCAGCACATTCAATTCGAAATCCATTTCGGGGGGCAGTATGGCCAATATGTCCGTCCTTTTGCCTGAACACAGGACCTTCTTCGCGTTTGCGATCTCGCTGACACCCTCCACGTCCAACTTCACATCCGGCTTGAAACGCAACTCGATCAGTTCGCTGGAAACTCGTTCCAGAGTGGCTGACCGGGTATCGATCAATTCATGGGAATGCATGGGCGCGAAGGTAAGAAAGTATGCATGCATACCTTTGGAGTTGTACGCGGATGGCCTGGATCTCAGAACATTTAACAACCTTTCGCCTGCCCGGTGCGGTTCCATCCACTGGTCGAATATCTCGATACTCCCCGATGCGCTGCGTACTTCTCCTGCTGTTCCTGGTATCTGCCACAGGGTGTACGGTCGGTCGCTTCATCGTGTACAATTTCGCCGATACCCGCGATCACAAGAAGTTCCCTTCGCGGCCATTGGAGGCTTCTGCGGAACCCTACCACTACACGATCGCTGCGGAGGAGAAAGGTCCGCGTACGATCACCTACGACGGCAAGGAGCAAGCCTTCGACGACTTTCTGGAGGACCACAAAACGGTCGCCTTCCTCATCATCCATCGGGACACGCTGAAGTACGAGCGCTACTTCAACAGCTACGACCCGGCCCATGTACACACCTCCTTCTCCATGGCGAAATCGGTGATGAGCATGCTCATCGGTTGCGCCATCGCTGACGGCTACATCGCTGATGTTGATCGGCCGGTCACCGACTTCGTGCCGGAACTGAAGAAGAACGGTTTCGATGCCGTTACGGTGGAACACGTACTGCAAATGACCAGCGGTCTCGATTTCAACGAGAGCTACGTGAACCCCTTCGGCAGCGCGGCCAAATACTACTACGGTAGAAGGCTGTACAAGAACATGGGGCGCATGAAGCTGAAGCGAGTGCCGGGCACGAAATTCGAATACGTCAGTGGCAACAGTCAATTGCTTGGTCTGATCCTGGAACGCGCCTTGCGAGCCAATGGTGATCAACGCACCATCACTGCGTATTGCCAAGACAAGTTGTGGACACCCCTGGGAATGGAGTATCCATCATCATGGAGCATCGATCGCAAGGAAGGCGGTATCGAGAAGACCTTCTGTTGCATCAACGCACCGGCACGTGATTTCGCGAAGCTGGGCTCCTTGTACTTGCACGAAGGCAACTGGCAAGGCACACAGCTTGTGCCCGCCGAATGGGTGGACCGCAGCACGCGCGTGGACACCTCCAACGGTAGTTCCGCGCGTTACCAATACCAGTGGTGGCTGCCTTCACCCCATGGCGATTTCATGGCGCAGGGGATCCTCGGCCAATTCGTGTACGTGGATCCCGCTCGTGAACTGGTGATCGTCCGATTGGGGACGAAGTACGGTGGCGTGGGGTGGTCTTCGATCTTTCGCAACATTGCCAAGTCATATGAATAGCGTCGCGATCATCGGTGGCGGTCCGGCGGGTTTGATCGCCGCTGATCGTTTGGCAGCAACGCACGAGGTACACGTGTACGAGCAGGGCAGGACATTGGGACGCAAGTTCTTGGTGGCGGGTGAGGGTGGTTTGAACATCACCAACAGTGCGGCAGGCGAAGAATTGATCGCGCACTATTCACCGCCGGATCGCATGCGTGAGATACTAGAGGCATTCGGCCCGGCGGAATTGCGCGCTTGGCTGGAGGGCTTGGGCGTACCCCCCTATGTCGGAAGCAGCGGTCGTGTATTCCCGGAACGCGGTATCAAGCCTGCCGAGGTCTTGAAGGCGATCATGGAACGTGTGAACGACAATGGGGTGTTCGTCCACACGGACCATCGCTTCGTTGGTTTTGATGACGAAGTGCGACCGCTCGTGGAGCATGCCGGGACGCGCGCCGTGATCGAAGCCAAGATCGTGGTCTTCGCATTGGGTGGAGCATCGTGGCCCAAAACCGGATCCACCGGCACATGGACCAAGCACTTCGAGAGCATCGGTGTGCGCACGGTCCCGTTCCGAGCCAGCAACTGCGGGGTGGAAGTGGACCTGTCCGATGCGATCCGCGTACACGCCGGGAAACCGCTGAAGAACGTCGCGGTGAGTTGTGGCGAACGGTCCGTCCGTGGAGAAGTCACGATCACCGAGTATGGCTTGGAGGGCAACGCGATCTATCCGTTGGTTCCTGCAATTCGCGAAGCCTTGGAAGCGGGAGCAGCAGAGATCACCCTCGACCTGAAGCCGGATCTTACCGCAGAGCAGATCGACGACAAGTTGAAGGATGCCGCATGGAAGGAGCGCATGTCAGCCCTGCGATTGGACCGTCCGTCCGTCACATTGCTCAAGACCTTCACACCATTCGAGCGCTACGTGGATGGGCGAACAATGGCAGAGGATGTCAAGCGCGTCCAGATCCCAGTGACCGGTCTACGGCCTATCGCCGAAGCTATCAGCACCGTGGGTGGCATCGCTTTGGATCAAGTTTCACCGAACCTTTCATTGATCATGCACCCACACCTTTTCGTTGCAGGTGAAATGCTGGACTGGGACGCACCCACCGGCGGGTTCTTGTTGCAAGGAGCGTTCAGCACAGGACATTGGGCGGCCGCAGCGATCGTAAAGCGCTGATCGGTTCACCCGAACAGGTGCGACAGCACCTCATCCACGCGTCCTACTTGCACCACTTCGATCCCTTTGGAAGGGCCGATGCCCTTGGTTCCCCTTGGAACGAAGATCCGTGCGAAGCCGAGCTTGGCCGATTCCGCCACGCGTTGTTCGGTGCGGGTCACCGGTCTGATCTCTCCGGTCAACCCCACTTCACCAGCGAAACACACATCCATGGGCACGGCGATGTCGGCGTTGCTGCTGAGGATCGCGCATACCACGGCCAGGTCGATCGCGGGTTCCTCCACGCGGAAGCCACCGGCGAGGTTCAAGAACACATCCTTTTGTCCGAGCCGAAAACCGCAGCGCTTCTCCATTACGGCGAGCAACATGTTCAAACGGCGAAGATCGAAACCGGTGGAGCTCCGTTGTGGAGTGCCGTAGACGGCGGTGCTTACAAGAGCTTGGACTTCGATCAACAAGGGGCGCATGCCTTCCATGGTCGCCGCCACGACCACACCGCTGGGCCGTTCTTCGCGACGACCTAAAAGCACTTGGCTCGGGTCCTCCACTTCGGCGAGACCACTGCCTTGCATCTCGTAGATCCCCAATTCGTTGGTGCTTCCGAAGCGGTTCTTCAATGGGCGCAGCAAACGGTACGCGTGGTCACGATCCCCTTCGAACTGTAGCACGCAATCCACCATATGCTCCAACACCTTCGGTCCGGCGATGAAGCCATCCTTGGTGATGTGTCCGATCAACACCATCGGTACGCTCGTGGTCTTCGCGAAGCGCATCAATTCGGCTGTGCATTCGCGCACTTGACCTACGCTCCCTGGGCTGGCATCGAGCACAGCGGTATGCAAGGTCTGCACGCTGTCGATCACCACAAGGCCGGGTTGCAGCGCTTCAATGTGCTTGAAGATGTTCTGGGTATTCGTCTCCGTGAGCACGAAACAATTCGCATCGTTCCCTTTCCCCTTGAAGTCGGCTTGAAGGCGTTCGGCGCGCATCTTCACTTGATGCTCACTCTCTTCGCCGCTCACATACAAGGTCTTCAGATGCGGATTCCGCAATGCGGTCTGCAGCAAAAGCGTGCTCTTCCCGATACCGGGTTCACCGCCTAAGAGCGTGATGCTGCCGGGGACAAGACCGCCGCCGAGCACGCGAGAAAGCTCCCGGTCATTCAAGGCGATACGCGGTCCGTCCTGTGCGGGGATCTGATCGATCGCGACGGGCTTCGGGTTACGGCTTTTAACGCTTTGGGAGGTAGCGCGCTTTTCTGCGGATCGGTCCACGACCTCTTCCACGAGCGAGTTCCACGACTTGCATTGGCCGCACTGGCCTAACCACTGTGCGTAGCTGCTGCCGCAATTTTGGCAAACGAACTTCGAATGGACCTTAGCCGCCATTGCGGATCTTCTCGACCAGCTTGGTGGTGCTGAAGCCGTCCACCAACTTCAGCGAGAGCACTTCGCCACCACGGGCCTTCACCACGTCACCACCTACGATCTGCTCGGGTTTCCAGTCGCCGCCCTTCACCAGCACATCGGGTCCTATCGCCTTGATCAATTCCAATGGCGTGTCTTGATCGAAGATCACCACGGCATCCACCAAGCGCAGGCCGGCCAGCACTTTGGCCCGACTGTCCTGATCGTTGAACGGTCGGTCGGTGGCCTTGTCCAATCGTCGCACACTATCATCACTGTTCACACCGATGATGAGGCGGTCGCCGAGTGCTGCAGCTTCTTGCAAATACTCCACATGACCACGGTGCAGGATGTCGAAACAACCGTTGGTGAAGACGATGCGGTCGCCCTTCATGCGCCAGATGTTCACCGCACGCTGGATCTGAACGAGGTCCAAGATGCGTTTGTCCGTAATGGCTTGTGCGACTTCCGTGGTCATGTTTCCGAAGGTTTCGGGGTGCGGGAGATCAAAAGTAGGGATAGGCCACCGAGCACGATGGTCATCACCGTTTGTGCCACCCAGATCAGCCAACCCATGGCCAATGCTTCCGGGCGCAGTAACCCACCTCCTTCCGGAGCTGGCATGTAGATGCTCACGATCAGTGCAACGAATGCAGGGTACACGCCGATACCGCCCTGCACCAGCACGATGCCAATGGCACCTGCCACGAAACCGGCCATGATACCGGCCCACGAAACCGTGCTCGTTTCCGGTAGACAGTAGAAGCCTACGGCGAACATGAGCACGTACAGGAACCAGATCAGGAAGGTGTGGAAGATGAAACCACCCGGATGTCGGGTTCGGGTAACGGAACGAATGCCTTCCCCAAGGCCCCTCAGTGTTTCCATCACCCGGGCGTGGATCGCAGGGCGGGTAAGCATGAGGTACACACCGACCCCGATGGCCACGGTGATCAGGCCCAGCACCACCCATAGCCACGGGAATCCGCTTGCTTCGCCCGGCCCTTGGTCCGCCCGGAATGCGGCAATGCGTTCTTGGAACAGGTCCAGCTTGTCGAACTGGAGCAAGATGGTCAGCCCGAACAGCCCGATCAAAAGGATCATGTCCACCGCACGTTCGGCCATGATGGACCCGAAGCCTTTCACGAAGGGGACCTTTTCCCTGCGATACAGAAGTGCGGCTCGACTTGCCTCCCCAGCCCGCTGGATCAACAGGTTCATGAAGTAGCCGCTCATGGTGGCGTGGTAGCAATTCCAAAATCCCGGTCGGTATCCCATACTGTCGAGCAGGTAGCGCCAACGCCATGCCCGGCTCATGTGGCTCATCCAGCCGAACAGGATGCTGATCAACAGCCACCACCAGTTGGCCCGGGCGAATGCATCGAAGAGCTCGGCACGTTGCGTCGGGTCCAGTTGACGGTAGAAGTAGAGCACTAGCCAGATGCCCAAGCCCAGGGGAACGACGACCTTCAGAATGCCGATCAAGGTCTTCTTCATGACCGGATGGAAGCTCGGGAACCGATGCACATTCCACTCCTTCTCACTTCCCCTGGTCCATTGCGGGCCGGGATCGGTGGTGCAATGAAGGCGGTCATCGGGAAGCGGTGTTCGATGGGCATGACGGTTGAGGGACCTCCGGCGAATGTACGGTCGTGTATTTGTTCGCACTCAACGCCGGACCAAGGTGATGTTGTCGATCAAGCGTACGGGACCCACCTGTGCGGCCACCAAGGCGACAGCGCGGTCCCTGCCGTCCCAATCGAGCAGAGGTTCCAAGGTATCTGCATCAGCGATACCGAAGTAATCCAAGGTCACACCTTCCGCCGACCCGAGGACATGTAATGCGGCCTGTTCGGTCTCGGTTACGGAGTGCGTGAAGGCCTTCGCTGCTGCTTCTTGGAGCGCTTTGTACAGGACGGTCGCTTGGATCCGCTCGTTAGGGTCCAAACGTGCGTTGCGCGAACTCAGCGCTATGCCGTCCGCAGCACGAACGGTCGGGCAGGGGATGATCCGTTCTGGCCAATGCTCCGTGCGGCCTACGTGCTGTAGAATGGTCAGTTGTTGGCGGTCCTTTTCACCAAAGAAGGCCTGATCCGGCCGTACAAAGTGGAATAGGCGTTCCACCACGTTCACCACGCCTTGGAAGTGACCAGGCCGCGAGGGACCTTCCCAATGATCGTTCGAGCTGCCGAGGTTATATGTAAATGGCTGGAAATCAGCGAAAATGACTTCTTTTTCGGGAGCGAACAGCACATTGCAGCCCACCTCAGCCAACAGCTCCCTGTCCTTTTCGAGCTGTCTCGGGTACCGCTTCAGGTCTTCAGCGTCGTTGAATTGGAGGGGGTTCACGAAAATGCTGCAGGCTACCAGATCACAGACGGCTCGGGCCCGTATTACCAAGTCCAGATGCCCTTCGTGCAAGGCCCCCATCGTGGGCACGAAGCCTACGGTACGAGCCGCTCTCCGGGCTTGGGCCGACCATTCCGCGATAGCGGGAGGAGAGGTGATGAAGTCCACGGTCAACGCGGGTTCCGAATGGGTCGCAAGGGGGCTAAACTAGAACTCCGTGTTGAAGTTCCGCCTAAAAGTCTATATTTTTGTGCTCGAATTCCTCCCCCCCCTACAACATGAGCTTGAAGAACACGAAGGTCCTCACCATTTCCCAATCCATCCAACCCTTTCTGGACGGTCCGGAAGAAATGGCGAAGGTCTCGCGTCAGTTGCCGCAAGGTATTCTGGAGTGCGGGAACGAGATACGGGTATTCATGCCGAAGTTCGGCTGCATCAATGAGCGCCGCCACCAGCTACACGAGGTGATCCGCCTTAGCGGGATGAATTTGATCATCAACGACACCGACCACGCGTTGCTGATCAAGGTGGCCAGTGTGCCCAGTGCGCGCATGCAGGTGTACTTCATCGACAACGAGGAGTATTTCAAGCGAAAGGCCGACACACACGATGCGGACGGCACCTTCTTCGCGGACAATGACGAGCGTGCATTGTTCTTTGGTCGCGGTGTATTGGAGACCGTGCGGAAACTCGGTTGGGTTCCGGATATCATCCATTGTCACGGCTGGATGACGGCCCTCGTTCCGTTATACGTACGCCATCATTTCGCTGATGACCCGCACTTCGAGAACACGAAGTTGATCTTCAGCGTTCACGACCAGAAGGCCGAGGCCTTGGATAAGGATCTGGCCAAGAAGTTGGTGATGGAAGGATTCGACAAGGACCTTCTAAAAGGCTTGAACAAGCCCACCACGGACGATCTTGTGAAGTTCGCCATGGGGCTTTCCGATGGGGCTGTGCGTTCCAGTGCCAAGCTCAGCAAGGGACTGGAGTCCGCGTTGAAGAGCTATGAGAAGCCCGTAATGGCTTTCGCAAAGGATGCCGATCAGGTGCAGGCGCACTCCGAGTTCTATCAAAGCATGCTGGAGGAAGCTCTGGTCTGAGGGTGGTGGCTATGGTGCGCACCGCGAAAGCGAACGTTCCGGCATGGGTGATCGCTTCGTCGATCGTGCTCGTGTTCTTGGGCTGTCGCAAACCCGATAACGAACTTGGAACGGACCTGTTGCCGAACGATCCTGTTGGAGTCGTCGTGGAACAGGCGACCCTAAGGGCATACACCTTCGTGGATCCGGCGGTCCAGACCAGCGGACTTACGCGGAACTTGGTCGGCTCCTATCTGGATCCGGAATTCGGTTCGTTGCAGACCGGGATCGTCACCCAGGTCCGCTTGACCACGAACAATGTGGGGCAAGGGATGGACACGAGCGGGTTGTCGGCCGATAGTATCGTGTTGGCCTTGGCTTTCGAGGCAACCAACACGCACTACGGCAACCTCAATCCACAACGATTCCAAGTATTTGAGTTGACGGAAGATCTTTCGATCGATTCGGTCTACCACACGGACGATGTGCCGGAGGTGGATGCTCTGGATCTGGTCTATCCACATGCGGGAGAGATCACACCACGACCCTTCAATACCGTGACCACCCCGGATGGAGAACTTCCGCCACAGGTGCGGATCCGATTGAGTAATGCATTGGCCGAACGGTTCCTTGATGGGTTCGGAACTTCGGACTTGGTGGACAACACGGCCTTCTTGCAGTTCTTCAAAGGTCTGTACATCAAGGTAGAGGGTAGTGGCCAAGCCCCGGATCAAGGTGGGATCATGTACTTGAGTACACTGTCATCCGCCTCGAAACTGACGGTGCATTACAAGGATGCACAAAGCGCCGAACCGGAACTAGCACGCTCCTATGTCTTGGACATCAACGGCAATTGTGTACGGTACACGGTGGCCCGGCACGATCGCTCGGTCGCCTTGACCCCTGCTATCACCAACGCCCTTATGGATACGGTCACTCCGGCATCACTGGTGTATGTGCGGACCTTAGGTGGCTTGCGTACGGCGGTGCGATTTCCGGACCTGGCGGAGCGTCTTGGTTCGGGCCGATTGGTCGCCAAGGCCGAACTCGTGGTGCCTATCGCCGGAAGTTTCTACCCCTACTACCTGCCGCCCACCCAGCTCTTCCTGTTCCGAAAGGGAACGAACGGGGAGGACCTGTTCGTTCCCGATCAATTGACGGGTAGTACCTCCGGTATCGGTGGACTATACGCATCCGCCGAAAAGGAATACCGATTCAACATCACGCGTTACGTTCTAGCCATCGCCAACGGGAGTGTTCCGAACAATGGGGTAGTGCTTGTTGCGGGTAGCAGCGGTGTGAGCGCCAACCGGGCCATTCTCGGCGGGCCGGAACATCCGCAGACACCCATGCGCTTGGAGCTTACTTTCACCACCTACTGAACGAACATGTGTGGCATAGTAGCATACCTCGGTGACAAGGAGGCTTATCCCATCCTGATCAACGGCCTTCGTCGACTGGAGTACCGCGGGTACGATAGTGCCGGGGTCGCCCTCATGAATGGTGATGTCCTGACCATTCACAAATGCCAAGGCAAGGTCAGCGACCTGGAATCCCATGTGGTCGGCAAGTCCCTGAGCGGAAGCATCGGGATCGGCCATACGCGTTGGGCCACGCACGGCCCTCCCAATGATGTGAATGCGCACCCGCACCGATCCACCAGCGGTGATCTGGCGTTGATCCACAACGGCATCATCGAGAACTACGCGTCCATCAAGGAGGAGTTGGGTCATCGGGGGCACATCTTCCAGAGCGACACGGATACCGAGGTTCTGGTGCATTTGATCGATGATATCCAGCGAACCGAGAAAGTGGACCTCGCAGAGGCCGTTCGTTTGGCACTGGCGAGCGTGGTCGGTGCGTATGCGATCGTGGTCCTGGATAGCAAGGAGCCGGACCTCATGGTAGCGGCACGCAAGAGTTCGCCCTTGGTGATCGGGATCGGTGAAGGAGAATTCTTCTGTGCCAGCGATGCCACGCCGATCGTGGAGCATACCAAGAATGTGGTCTATCTGGAGGATGGGGAGATCGCGGTGATCGATCGCACGAACGGGCTGAAGATCCGGAACGTCAAGAATCAGGAAAAGACACCGTTCATCCAAGAGCTGGAAATGCACTTGGAAACCCTGGAAAAGGGTGGGTACGATCACTTCATGCTGAAGGAGATCAATGAACAGCCTCGCAGCATTCGCGATAGCATGCGCGGACGTTTGAACCTCGCCAAAGGGGAAGTGGTCCTTGGCGGGATCAAGGATTACGAGCAGAAATTCGTGAATGCGAAACGCATATTGATCGTGGGATGTGGTACCAGTTGGCACGCTGGCATGGTCGGCGAATACCTTTTCGAGGAGTTCGCCCGTATCCCGGTAGAGGTGGAGTATGCCAGCGAGTTCCGCTACCGGAACCCGATCGTGAATGAGAACGATCTGGTGATCGCCATTAGTCAAAGCGGAGAGACCGCAGATACACTGGCGGCGATCGAATTGGCGAAGAACCGCGGTGCTACCATCATCGGCATTTGCAACGTGGTGGGCAGCAGTATCGCGCGGGTCACACATGCAGGCTCGTACACCCACGCAGGTCCGGAGATCGGGGTGGCCAGCACCAAGGCCTTCACCGCACAGGTCACGGTGCTCACGCTCATGGCGCTCATGGTCGGCCAGAAGAAAGGCGTACTGAGCGGGAGCAATTTCTACCGTTTGCTGAACGAATTGGACGCGATCCCGGAGAAGGTGCAGAAGGTGCTCGCTACAGAGGCGCAGATCAAATACATCGCGGACATCTACAAGGATGCCACCAATGCGCTCTACCTCGGTCGGGGGTACAGCTTCCCCGTGGCGTTGGAAGGAGCGTTGAAGTTGAAGGAGATCAGCTACATCCATGCAGAAGGATACCCTGCAGCCGAGATGAAGCACGGCCCGATCGCGTTGATCGACGAGGAGATGCCCGTTTTCGTGATCGCGACCAAGGGTGCGAGCTACGAGAAAGTGGTGAGCAACATACAGGAGGTGAAGGCACGTAAGGGCAAGATCATCGCCATCGTGACCCAAGGTGATTCGGTCGTGAGGGAACTCGCGGACCACGTGATCGAGATCCCCGAAACACCGGATGCCTTGGTGCCCTTGCTGAGCGTCATCCCATTCCAATTGATCAGCTACCACATCGCCGTGATGCGGGGGTGCAACGTGGACCAGCCGCGCAATTTGGCCAAGAGCGTCACTGTGGAGTGATCGGTTCCTTGGGCTTTCCCCACATCAATACACGATCGTTGTTCCTGTAGGACTTCAGGTCCTTGGAGAACACCAAGTGCCCCAGATCCAGGAGCACTAGTATACCGAAACCGCCGAAGGTGACACCATAGATGATGGCCACTTTCGGTGTGGTGCCCAAATAGATCCGGTGTGCTCCGAAAGGACCCAGCAACAAGGCAAGTCCGCTGGAGACCAAGCGCTCATTCTCGGTACCAGACCCTGCGTTGGGAAGTTCCGGCACGGAAAGCGGCTCGAAAGGCCCACCTCCCATGACCCGTAGGCTGGCGAACAGGAGGATGAAAAGGATGGAGCGCCGCAGGTACACTCACCAAAAGTAGAACGGGTGCCATGGTCCTCCACGACACCCGTTCAGAAATAAGGCTTCAGCTTACTTGCCCTTGGCGTAGCGACTTGCTACTTCGGCCCAATTCACCACGTTCCAGAACGCACTGATGTAATCGGGACGGCGGTTCTGGTACTTGAGGTAATAGGCGTGCTCCCACACGTCCATGGCGAGGATGGGCGTACCCCCACAGCCGGTATTGGGCATCAACGGGTTATCCTGGTTCGGGGTACTGCACACTTCCAGCTTACCGCCTTTGTGAACACACAACCACGCCCAGCCACTTCCGAAACGGGTGGCACCAGCGGTCGCGAACTTCTCCTTGAAGGCATCGAACGAACCAAAGTCCTTGTTGATCGCCTCGGCCAGTTCACCGCTGGGAGATCCACCAGCATTGGGGGCCATGACGGTCCAGAACAGGCTGTGGTTGTAATGGCCGCCACCGTTGTTGCGTACGGCGGCATTGTTCATGTCCAACTTGCCCATCAGTTCAGCGATCGGGGTATCCGCAAGTGGGCTGCCGTCCAGAGCCTTGTTCAAATTGGTCACATAGCCGTTGTGGTGCTTACCATGGTGGATCTGCATGGTTTGCACGTCGATATGTGGTTCCAAAGCATCGGTAGCATAGGGGAGTTCTGGAAGGGAGTACGCCATATTGGTCGGGTTGTGGTGGGTTTCTGTCGAATGGAATGCACGAAGATAATCAATCAGTTGCGGGGTCCGTTCAACCTTCTACCTTTGCGCCCACTTTCACCAAAAAAGGTAAAACAAAAATGATCAAGAAGTTCGCACTGCTCGCCACGATGGCAGCTTTGTTCGTGGCTTGCGGAAGCAGCACGACGGAGAACATGGAGAATTCTGCTGATGAGATGATGGACCAGGCCGCTGCTGAAGCTGAGGCCGCTGCTGCTGAAGCTGAAGCTGCTGCCGCTGAGGCTGCTGCCGCTGCTGCTGCTGCTGCTGACACTGCCGCTGCTGCCGTTGAGGGAGCTGTGGACGGTGCTACCGAAGCCGTTGAGAACGCTGTTGGTCACTAAGACTTGATCGTTCAACGATCCAAGGGGCTGCCTCGCGAGAGTCGGCCCCTTTTCTATTGGGCACCGATCGGACCAGCGGTTCCTAGTTCCAGCTGCGCCTTCACATAGGCAGGGTCCCGTTGCAGCAGGATCCGATAGTACCCATCATCACCCCACACGTTCCGAGCAATGCCCGCCTTGATCCGCGTTGCGATCTGCTCGCGCGAACGCTCCAGATCTCCCTTTCTGGCGGTGATGCCCTCTTTGGTGGCGTACCGCTCCAGTTCCAACATGAGATCGCGTGGGATGTTGAATTCCCGTGCAAAGCGTTCCGAGGTCTCGTACTTCTTCTCCAAGGTGCTCCGCTCACGGTCGGCCACGTCAAAGGAGAATCGGTTCAGGAGTCCCGTGAAGAACAGCTCGCTCAAATAGGTCGACCCTTCGGTGGTGTCGGTCGGCACGAACACATCGGGGACCACGCCACCACCGCCGTACACC
The DNA here is from genome assembly GCA_016710015.1 of Flavobacteriales bacterium. Lineage (GTDB taxonomy): Bacteria > Bacteroidota > Bacteroidia > Flavobacteriales_F > PHOS-HE28 > PHOS-HE28. Next base: position 323,504 of record JADJLR010000008.1, on the reverse strand, counting down.
GTGCGGCCTTTCAGGGTACGGTACATCTGGGTGCTGTCCGTTGGGATACTGTCCGGGTCCAGCAGTTCACCGTGGATCGCTCGGGCTTCGTACTCATCCATGTAATCGATGCCGTGGCCGTATGGCCTTTGGATCGAGCGACCGCTGGGGGTGTAATAGCGTGCGGTGGTGATGCGAACGGCGCTGCTATCGGGCAATGGGACGTGTTCCTGCACCAGGCCTTTACCGAAGGTCCGGCGCCCCACTAAGAGCCCACGGTCATTGTCTTGGATCGCCCCGGCGATGATCTCGCTGGCACTCGCAGAGCCCTCGTCCACCAGGACCGCGAGCGGATCTCCTCGAAGTCCCCGGCGCTGGTGGCCCGCGCATCATGGCGTGGGGAATTGCGGCCTTCGGTATAAACGATCGCTCGTCCATCCGGCAAGAATTCGTCGGCCAGGTCGATCGCGGAATTCAGGAACCCACCTCCATTGCCACGGAGATCCAGCACCAGGCGGGTCATGCCTTTGCGGTGTAATTCCGAGGCTGCTTCCTGGAATTCGGCATGGGTGTTCTTCGCGAAGCGGACCAATTTGATGTACCCCGTACCATCGTTCTCCACCCAAGCGGCGGCCACGCTATGGATGGGGATCTTGCCCCTTTCGATCGTCACTTCGAAGGGGGTCGGCTTTCCGGCGCGGACGATGCCGACGACCACTTCACTGCCTTTGGGTCCCCGCAGGCGTTTCATCACCATATCATTGGAGATGTCGATACCAGCGAGGGGTTCGCCGTTGGCGGAAATGATGCGATCACCCGCACGGATCCCGACCGCAGCACTGGGTCCACCTTCCACCGGACTGATCACCACCACGGTATCGTATTGGATGGCGAACTCCACGCCGATCCCATCGAAACTGCCCTCCAATGGCTCTTGTGCCGCCCGTAATTCGGCTGCGCTGATGTAATAGCTGTGCGGGTCCAAGCGCTGTAGCATGTCTTGTAGGACCTCATCCACCAAGGCGTTCTTTTCAACGGTGTCCACGTACTGCCGATCGATCAGGTCGATCACTTGGCCGATCTTGTCCGCAGGACCCTGTTGCCGCACTTGGAAGATGGTGAGCGGGCCATGCGTGCCACCGAGGTCTTGGCCGATAAAGAGGCCCACCACCAGGCTCAAGGCCAAGAGCAACGGATAGTAAGGTGAAACACCGCGTCGTTCGGACATGCTATTCAGGCTCCAATTTCGATATCAATACGCCACCGTTCTTCAGAAGGTCCAAGCCAGCAGGATCCTTGTACGCATCAAGGAACACCAACCGCTTGATACCGGATTGGAGTACCAGTTTGCTGCACTCCTTGCAGGGGGAGTGGGTCAGGTACAAGGTCGCACCTCGTGCATCGTTCGTGCTTTTGGCCACCTTCAGGATCGCATTGGCTTCGGCATGTAGGACGAACCAATGGGTCATTCCGTCCGTGCCTTCACAATCATTGGGAAATCCGGTGGGTGTACCGTTGTACCCGTCGCTGATGATCATGCCATCCTTAACGATCAGAGCCCCAACCTTCTTGCGTGTGCAGTGGCTCAATTTGGCCCACTCGAGGGCCATCTTCATGTAGGCCCTGTCGTAGCGCTCCTGTTTGGCCGGGTCGGCGTGTACGATGGCGTTCTGTGCGATGGACATGGTGCGAATACCACTGCGGCCGCACAAGGCGGCCGCTTTTGGAAAAGTACCCAGGGCGGGACTCGAACCTGCCTTCGGCAGGCAGGCCCGCTAGCGGCACTTCAATTGTGTTTGGTCTGGTTGATCTTAAAGCTTATCACGAATTCCCCTCAAGTAATCCTTTCCTACTCCAGACTTGAGGTATTTCTCTCTTGTGCGGGCGTTGGTCCGATCCACATATTCCTCGGTGATCAGGACCACGAATGGACGATAAGGTCTTGTGGTACGCTCCCTCCCGCCCTGATGCCTCGCGATCCTTGCCTGTGCGTCATTGCACAGACCGACGTAGATGTAATTCGCCGAAAGGCTTGAAATTGCATACGTCCAACAAGAGGCCATTGTACCCAGGGCGGGACTCGAACCCGCACGATTTGCATCACTGGTGTTTGAGACCAGCGCGTCTACCAATTCCGCCACCTGGGTAGGTGAAATGACTATTAAACAAAGAACGCTACCTCAGTGGAGGAGGCGCGCCTGCCTGCCGCAGGTAGGTCTACCAATTCCGCCACCTGAGTAGGTTTGGGGCGGCGAAGATAATGGGTTAGGGGTATTGAACGGCACCAGAAAGTAGGGTTTCATCCGATCACTGCTTCACGAAACGCCCAGAAGCGGTCTTTCCTTTTCCGGTGATCCGCATGGTGTAAAGCCCAGGATCCAATCCTTCGAGATCCAGCGTGGTTGAGCCGCCGGTGGTTCGGGACTGGAGCACTACGGAACCCCGCATATCCTCGATCACCATGTCCGCGAACTCTAAGCCCTTCGGAATCAGGATAACAATTCGATCAGTGGTGGGATTCGGGTATAGAAGCAATTGATCGGAGGTCACTTGATGTGCGGACACATTTGTGCTGATGCTTGAACATGGAGTGCCTGGCAAGATCAATCCAGGAGTGTTCTCTGCGAAGGTCCGTACTTGATCGGCGAGGGACTTTAGTTCGGCCACGCTCCCCGCAGGGCCGCCGCTGGTTGCACGCGCGAAGTTGTACGCAAGGAGGATCTCTTGGCTGCCACCCGGGTCCAAGGTCAGGGGACCCATGATCGCTATGCCTTTACGGTCGCCGGAGGTTGCGTCCGACCATGCCGATTGAGGGACTCCAGCGGCGCCAACTCCGTTCGGGTCCGAATCTCCTGGGAAAGCAAAGGCAGTATTTGTAAAGCCGCCAAAACCCGTACCGCCATAACTCAGTGGCGCCGAGTTCGCCCATATGCCTCTTAGGTAGCGAAGGAATTCCGTCTCGTTGGTCGGGTCTGAAATGCCTGGTGTAGCGGTACCGTCGTAATACATGCTTGCGTTCAATCCAAAACGCTCATTGTCGATGACCCCATCATTGAATCCAGTTCCATTGAATGCTGGGATGAGCGGAGTATCTATATTATCCAGACCGTCCGGGTAGAACAGGGGGCCTTTCAATATCTGGACACCAAAAGCAGGTGGCTGGGTACCATAGCCCAAGGTTGAACAACTCACATCGTTGTTCGTTGCGTTGTATGCATACACCATATTGCGACCTACATCTGTCCCGATCCTGTCCTCGGACTAACATCCGATATCAAGATCAGCGAAAACGCCGATGCGGAAGTTCGAGTATGTTTCGGTGCTTCTATTGAACAGTACGTAACGGACGAAAAGGGTTTGAGGTGAAGGGCCAAGAGACGTTGGCCAATAACCGAACACGGTCATGTGTACCTCGATCCCCATTGGTGTCCCGTCTGTTTGTTCTTGGCGGTGATCATTGAAGATGTGATAGATGGCCTGATCACCCGGAACACATGGATAGTCACCATCGAACGGGTCATAATTTCCATCGTTGTTCAGATCGATGAACGGGGCCAGATAGTAGGGTTGGTTTTGGGTGAGGTCCCCAATAGCGGGCCAATTGGTGATCTGCGGTGGGATGGTATAGCCGTTCGGGAATGTGCTCTCTACGTCGCATTCTGGATCTTGTTGGCAATCCGTCCAGAGTTGGTGGAGTTCGATCTGATCCCTTGTTACAGCCCAGAAGCGATCATACGCGAGCGCGGTCTCGGTAGTAAGGGATGCACTCCCGTCGGCTGTCAGCGGCCCGGTTGAAAAGTCTTCATCACCACCGTAGAGGTGCGCTGAACATCGCTGCTCCCCGCCCAAGGTGGTTCCACCCAGCCAAAGTCCGGTGGTGTATAAAGGGCTGGCCCCGTTTAGGATATCAGCAGGGACGAAATAGCCCGAAACGCCACTCGAAGGGTGGGATCCGATCCGACCACCGGCCATGATCCTAGCACGCACATATCCATTGTTGAATTCGGTCACTGCATTCTGACCCCAGGAATTCATGGGTAGGGCGCAAAGCGTGATGAGCAAAGTAGCCAGTGTTCGGGTCATGTGATGGGTTCCTGGATGAAAGATATGCGGACATGGTGAACCTATCCTCATGCAATTACACTTTTCTCAGTATGCGAATGGAAAATCCCCGTTGACCACGCCACAACTCTGAACAATACCTTGAATGTGCGAGGGTGTTCAACTGAACCGAGAAACGAGCTTCTTTACAATCCCCCCAACAGCCCCCGTCATCGTTCAAACCATCCGTACCTCGATCAACTCGACGACCTTTTGGAAGCCCTTGTCACGGGTGATCAATGGAGCCTTCAGATGCAACGCTGTGGCGGCAATGACGGCATCGGGGAGTTTCAAGCCGAATGAGCGTTTGATGAATGCAGCCTGATCGCGGATGGCCCGGCCAATGCCTTCTGTGTTGTACTGGTCCAATAGTGCTTCAGCAATAGGGAGCCCAGCCTCGGTCAGCTTCGGCCAAGAAAGGAATTCGATACAGGTGATGATCGACACAGAGATCTCAAGTCCGTTCAATGCGACCGCTGCGCTCGAGTCCCCTGCGGCCAGATCGATCAGCAGGCTTGTGTCAACGACTACGCGCATGCCCATAAGGTCAATTCGCCCACTCGTCGCGTAACTTCCGTTGGATCTTCAACGAATCCCCTGCAAGTTCCGGAAGGACGCCGCACCACTTCATGGCATCGAAAAGCTTCTTCGGAGGCTGAAGTTGTGACCCCTTCTTCTTACGAGTACTGGCGGTGCCAGCCCCTTTTTTCGGGGCCGCCTTCTTCGGCGCAGCCCGCCGCGCACGTGCCTTCACTGCTTCCGCAGAGCTGCTTTTCTTCTTGGCCATGGTATGGCGAAGATACGAAGCTGCCGTCCTACAACTTCCGCAACAGCCCGCGCATATCCACCTTCCCGCTCACGATGCTGCCCAGCTCGCTGATCGCCACGCGCTCCTGCTGCATGGTGTCGCGGTCGCGGATGGTCACCTTGTCGTCGGTGAGGGAATCGTGGTCCACGGTGATGCAATAGGGTGTGCCGATGGCGTCCTGCCTGCGATAGCGCTTGCCGATGCTGTCCTTGTCATCGTACTGGCAGTTGTGGGAAAGCTTCAGCGTGTCGATGATGGCGCGTGCTTTTTCAGGCAGGCCGTCTTTCTTGATCAACGGCAGCACGGCGATCTTCACCGGGGCCAATGGCGCGGGAATCCGTAACACCACCCGCTCTTCACCATTCTCCAGTTTCTCTTCTTCATAAGCTCCGCTAAGTACCGCGAGGAACATGCGGTCCAGTCCGATGGAGGTTTCCACCACGTAGGGCACGTAGCTTTCGTTGGTCTCGGTGTCGAAGTAGCGCAGCTTTTTGCCGCTGAATTCCTCGTGTTGCTTCAGGTCGAAATCGGTGCGGCTGTGGATCCCCTCCAGTTCCTTGAAGCCCATGGGGAACTTGAACTCGATGTCGCAGGCGGCGTTGGCGTAGTGCGCTAGTTTGATGTGGTCGTGGAAGCGGTAGTTCTCCAGAGGCAGACCCAACGCACGGTGCCATGCCATGCGCTTCTCCTTCCACGTGTTGTACCACTCCAGTTCGGTACCGGGTTTAATGAAGAATTGCATCTCCATCTGCTCGAACTCCCGCATACGGAAGATGAATTGGCGCGCAACGATCTCGTTCCGGAAGGCCTTGCCAGTTTGTGCGATACCAAAAGGCAGCTTCATGCGTGCGCTCTTTTGCACGTTCAGGAAGTTCACGAAGATCCCTTGTGCGGTCTCAGGGCGTAAGTAGATCGTGCTGCTCTCGCCGCTTACACTTCCGAGTTCGGTGGCGAACATCAAATTGAATTGGCGCACCTCCGTCCAATTGGCGGTACCACTTACTGGACACTTGATCTCCTCATCGACGATCAGTTGGCGAACACCTTCCAAGTCGTTCGCTTCGAGGACGGCTTTCATTCGCCCTTCCACTGCATCGATCCGGTCTTGGCTGCGCTTCACGTTGGGGTTCGTAGCGCGGAACTGGGTCTCATCGAAGTCATCGCCGAATTTCTTCTTCGCCTTCTCGATCTCCTTGGTGATCTTGTCGGCATACTTCGCCATGTGATCTTCCAGCAACACATCGGCACGGTACCGCTTCTTGCTGTCCTTGTTGTCGATCAACGGATCATTGAAGGCATCCACGTGTCCGCTGGCCTTCCAAACAGTAGGGTGCATGAAGATCGCCGAGTCGATGCCGACGATGTTCTCGTTCAGCTTCGTCATCGCCTCCCACCAGTAGCGGCGGATGTTGTTCTTCAGCTCGACACCATACGGTCCGTAGTCGTAGGTGGCGCTCAGGCCATCGTAGATCTCGCTGCTTTGGAACACGAATCCATACTCTTTGGCATGGCCGATAAGGGTCTTCAGAAGGTCTTCTTGGTTGCTCATGATGGTGTGCGAGCGCCTTGGAAAGCTTTGGCGACGCGGGCGCAAAGATGGGAAGTGAACGCAGGACCTGTTCCGCCTTCGCGGAATGACGCGGATCGATAGGGTGAACGCGGATGGTCCGAGGTGATCTCTCTCGCTACCTTTACCGCAATGAAACCCGCACCGGTATTGCAGCGCCGCATCTTTTGGGATGTGGATTTTGATAAACTGGACTACAATGCCAAGGCGAGTTTCGTGATCGAGCGGGTGTTCGAGCGCGGCGATGTGGAGGACATCAGGCAGTGCAGGCGGTATTATGGGGATGAGAAGGTGGTCGAGGCGTTGCTCAAAGCGAAGTTCCTTTCACTTGGGACCTGGCATTTCGTTAGCGCGATCTTCGAGCAACCCTTAGAAGCGTTCAGATGTTACACTACGAGACAGTTGAACCCGGAACGCTTGCCATACTGAAGCGCCTGATGGGCTTGGATGCCCTGAAGGACTTCTCGTTGGTAGGTGGCACGGCCTTGGCATTGCGCTATGGGCATCGGCGTTCTGTTGATCTCGACCTTTTCACTGAAGGTGAGTTGGATCAGGAACTGCTTCGCGAGGCGTTGACCATGGAATTCGGCGAGGCATTCACCATGGTTCATGATCAACAAGCGAAATGGGCCATATTCGCTTTCATTGGTGATGTGAAGGTCGATCTGGTCCGGTTTCCGCATGCTCGCGTTGCAGATATCGTTTTGGAGGACGGGATCCGGATCTATGCAGATGAAGACATTGGCCCGATGAAGGTCGAGGCCATACGTCACCGTGCCGTGAAGAAGGACTTTTGGGACATCGACATTTTACTTCGCACACACGGGCTGGAGTGGTTGCTGAACCATCATAAGCACAAGTACCCAAGGAACACCATCATGATCAGTATTCCGCGGACACTTGTTTACTTCGCCGATGCCGAGGAAAGTGAGACACCGGTTTGCCTGAAGGGCCTTTCTTGGTCGGAAGTGAAGCGCTCCATTTCACGCATCGTCAACAGCTTTCTACTCTAGTGTCATTCCCTTTGCTACCGTGATCGAACACCGCAATACCCTCATCAGCGAAGACATCTTCGACAAACGTTTCGTCTGCGACCTCAGTGCATGCAAAGGCGCATGCTGCGTGGCAGGGGGAAAGCGGCGCACCCTTAACGCAGGAGGAAGCGGATCTGCTTCAGGAGCTTTGGCCGAAGATCAAGCCTTACATCCCGGAGAAGGGCCAGTGTGCCATTGAGAAGGATGGTGTCAGTGAAGTAGATGACGACGGCGACCTGGTGACCACCTTGGTGGAAGGAAGGGGCGAGTGCGCGTTCACCGTGTTCGATGAGAAGGGCATTGCCCTATGCGGCGTGGAGAAGGCCTGGAAGGATGGTGCGATCCCCTTCCGCAAGCCGCTCAGTTGCCACATACCCGATCCGCGTGGTGAAGCTGGCCGATCACGATGGCCTGAACTACCACAAGTGGCCGATCTGCAAACCCGCCTGCGCATGTGGTGCGAAGTTGGATGTGCCGGTGTATCGCTTTCTGAAGGATGCTCTCGTGCGTGCATACGGCCAGGAATGGTTCGATGAATTGGATAACATCCATACCGCTTGGGTGGAGGAGCGTTCAACCAAAATCAAGTAGATACGCTCGACTTGGGTGCTGTTCACCCCGCTGTTCGGCAGAGGTGAAGTCCGGTCCATGCGCCCGCGTTGCGATATATGCGAGGAGAGGTACGACGGCATCCCCCGCGATCGTTACCGATGTGTTCAGCGGTCTTCCGCGAGGGCACACTGACCGCTCGTTGCCGCTCGGTTCTGTTGCGTTTTCGCCCTACTGCCGTGCGGTTAAGACGTTGTTGATGGATCGTGAAAAGAATTCTCTTGGAGCGGATCGTTCCAACGCCTTGCCGCGTCGTTCTAGAGGATCTTGGCCGTGTTGAAAACCTCCGGGAAGTTCACCCCTTCGATCCTTGTCAGAGCCTTTCACTCGGTCCACTTTTGTAACCCGACGGCGACGCTCTCTCGCACCGCAAGGATCGAAGTCGACGGAACCAGCACCAAGTTCGAGAAGTCAGTAATTGGGGGCGGCTTCCCAGCCAAGAAGTCGTCTCCGAAAGAATTCAGTAAGCATGAGTACCAAGAATACCGATCCCCAAATGAGCATGGATGCACTGATCACCGACCAGAACGCGAACGAACCCTTGCTCAAGGAGAACAAGGATCGATTCGTGATCTTCCCGATCCAGCACAACGACATCTGGCAGTACTACAAACAACACGAGGCCGCATTCTGGACCGCCGAGGAGATCGACCTCCACGCCGATCTGGTGGACTGGAACGACAAGCTCAACGATGACGAGCGCTACTTCATCAAGCACATCCTTGCCTTCTTCGCTGCGAGCGATGGCATCGTGAACGAGAACCTCGCCGAGAACTTCGTCCACGAGGTGCAGTATCCGGAAGCACGATTCTTCTACGGCTTCCAGATCGCCATGGAGAACATCCACAGCGAGACGTACAGCTTCCTCATCGACACCTACATCAGGGATCCCTGGAGAAGGATCACTTGTTGCACGCCATCGAGACCGTGGATTGCGTGAAGAAGAAGGCCGAATGGGCACTGCGCTGGATCAGCAAGGGCAGCTTCGCGGAGCGCCTTGTCGCCTTTGCCGCCGTGGAAGGCATCTTCTTCAGCGGTAGCTTCTGCAGCATCTTCTGGCTGAAGAAGCGCGGTCTGATGCCCGGCCTCACCTTCAGCAACGAGCTGATCAGTCGCGACGAGGGCCTGCACTGCGACTTCGCCTGCTTGCTCTACAACAAGCACATGGTGAACAAGCTGAACAAGAAGACCGTTGAGAAGATCATCCGAGATGCCGTGGAGATCGAGAAGGAATTCGTGACCGATGCGTTGCCGGTGAACCTGATCGGCATGAACGCCAAGTTGATGCAGCAGTACATCGAGTTCGTGGCCGATCGATTGTTGATGGAATTGGGCAACGAGAAGGTGTACAACGCCACCAACCCGTTCGATTTCATGGAGATGATCAGCCTACAGGGCAAGACCAATTTCTTCGAGAAGCGCGTGGGCGAATACCAGAAGGCCGGTGTGCTGAACAAGGGCGATAAGAACGACGCCAAATTCACACTGGACGCTGATTTTTAAGGAAAGTTGAGAGTTGTAGGTTGATATCGGTTGAGGGTTGGACCCAACACCCAACCTGCGTTCAATTCAACCTTCAACCCCCCAACAGTGGCGAATGCACAATGAACAGTTGAAGAACAAGCCAAACCCGACTTCGGGGAGAGCACAAGGGAAGAAGAATTTTAGAACCGCGAGACGGACAGGAGCCAAAGGAATACGCAACATGTAACTCCTCCTATCCCGAGTCATCGAACATCCACCACCCTTCATCTGAGCGGGAGCCTGGGCGAAGGACCAATACCTAACAGAAAAGCATGTATGTGATCAAGCGCGACGGACGCCGGGAGGCCGTGAAATTCGATAAGATCACCGCACGGGTGAAGAAGCTGTGCTACGAGTTGGACCCCTGGTGGATGCCACCTAGGTCACCCTGAAGGTGATCGACGGCATCTTCGATGGGGTGACCACCACCGATCTTGGACAACCTTACCGCTGAAGTAGCCGCCACCATGACGGTGAAGCATCCGGACTACGCGCAACTCGCCAGCCGTATCGCGGTGAGCAACTTGCACAAGAGCACCAAGAAGTCCTTTAGTGAATGCATGAAGGACCTCTACGAATACACCGACCCGAAGACCGGTGCACCGGCATCGCTCATTGCGGAGGATGTCCACAAGATCATCACGGACAACGCCGAGGTGTTGGACAGCGCCATCATCTACGACCGCGACTTCAACTACGACTTCTTCGGCTTCAAGACCTTGGAGCGCAGCTACCTCTTGCGCCTGCACGGCAAGGTGGTGGAGCGTCCGCAGCACATGCTGATGCGCGTATCTGTGGGCATCCACAAGAACGACATCGAAGCTGCGATCCGCACCTACAACGACCTGAGCGAAGGCTGGTACACCCATGCAACACCAACACTCTTCAACGCGGGTACGCCCAAGCCGCAGATGAGTAGCTGCTTCCTGCTCCAGTTGAAGGACGACAGCATCAACGGCATCTACGATACGCTGAAGCAGTGCGCGCAGATCAGCCAGAGTGCAGGTGGAATCGGCCTAAGCATCCACAATCTGCGTGCGAAGGGCAGCTACATCAAAGGCACCAACGGCACCAGCAACGGCATCGTGCCCATGCTGCGCGTGTTCAACGACACGGCCCGTTATGTGGACCAAGGCGGCGGAAAGCGCAAAGGCAGTTTTGCCATGTACCTGGAACCATGGCATGCCGATGTGTTCGACTTCCTGGAGTTGAAGAAGAACCACGGCAAAGAAGAGATGCGCGCCCGCGACCTGTTCTATGCGATGTGGATCCCAGACCTCTTCATGAAGCGTGTGGAACAAGGTGGCCAGTGGACCCTGATGTGCCCGAACGAGTGCCCAGGCCTCGCCGATACGCACGGTGCCAAATTCGAAGCACTCTACGAGAAGTACGAGACCGAAGGCAAGGGCCGCAAAACGATCAAGGCGCAAGACCTGTGGTTCAAGATCCTGGAAAGCCAGATCGAGACCGGCACACCGTACATCCTCTTCAAGGATGCGGCCAACGGCAAGAGCAACCAGCAGAACCTCGGTACCATTAAGAGCAGCAACCTCTGCACCGAGATCATCGAGTACACCAGCCCGGACGAAGTGGCCGTGTGCAACCTCGGTTCGCTCGCCCTTCCGAAGTACGTGGAGAAAGGTCGCTTCGATCACGACAAACTCTTCGAGGTCACCTACCAATTGGCGCGCAACCTCAACCGCGTCATCGATCAGAACTACTACCCGATCCCCGAGGCACGACGCAGCAACATGCGCCACCGCCCCATCGGCATCGGCGTGCAAGGCTTGGCGGATGCCTTCATCCTGATGCGTTATCCGTTCGATAGCGTAGAGGCGAAAGTGCTGAACCGCGAGATCTTCGAGACCATCTACTACGCGGCACTCACCGCCAGCAAGGACCTTGCGAAAGAAGAAGGCCCGTACGAAACCTACGAAGGCAGTCCCGTGAGCGAAGGCGTGTTCCAGTTCGACATGTGGGGCGTGAAACCGAGCGACCGCTGGGAATGGGACGTGCTGCGCGAGGAAGTGAAGAAACACGGCGCGCGCAACAGCCTGCTGCTGGCACCGATGCCCACGGCCAGCACCGCGCAGATCCTCGGCAACAACGAGTGCTTCGAACCCTACACCAGCAACATCTACACCCGCCGTGTATTGAGCGGCGAATTCGTGGTGGTGAACAAGTACCTGCTGCGCGACCTCGTGAAGTTGAGCCTCTGGGGAGAAGACCTCAAGAACAAGATCATCGCCGCGAACGGCAGCGTGGCCAACATCCCAGAGATCCCACAGAACCTGAAGGACCTGTACAAGACCGCTTGGGAGATCAGCCAGAAGGTGATCATCGACATGGCTGCGGACCGGGGCGCCTACATCTGCCAGAGCCAGAGCCTCAACATCTTCATGGAGAACGCCAACTTCGGCAAGCTCACCAGCATGCACTTCTACAGCTGGAAGGCGGGCCTGAAGACCGGCATGTACTACCTGCGCACCAAGGCCGCTACCGACGCCATCAAGTTCACGGTGGACAAGAGCAAATTGAGCGAGCCCACCAAAGCAACGCCGGCCAAAGCCGAGAAGGCCACACCACCTGTTGCCACCAAAGCACCGGCCGCTACCCTGGTAGAAGAGGAAGTGGAAACCGAGGTAGAAGAGAATGACTTGCCTGTGACCGCCGTGGAAAAGCAGAACGGCGAGCGCATGAAGACCCTCAGCAAACAGGCGCAAGCCCAAGCGGAGATCTCCTGCTCGCTGGATGATCCAGAGGGGTGCGAGATGTGTTCGGGGTAGGGTCTGACCGATGAAATGAAACAAGCGCAGGGCTCACGGAAGTGGGCCCTGCGCTGCTTTATACGACCAATTGCATAGGTCCCGCATACTGACAGCTACCTTCGCTCTATATGAATCACAGCAATGAGAGCATCGTCTTGTCCCTTCTTTTGCGTTGTAATCGCGCTTGCTACCACTTGGTTTGTTGCGCATCCTTGTATCGGACAAACGACTGACAACACCTCACTGGAGGAAACGGAGCGATGGATAGCCGACAAGATTTCGCTTTATCAACAGAATGAAGAGAGTGTTTCTTACTTGGGTGGACTGATGTACATCTTTTCGACTCAGCCAGGCATGTTTGGTGCGCAGGAGACGCGTACGGCGCGAATCACCATTACTGATGTAGAGTATCTCTCGTTGGTTCAATATCCAGAGGTTGTTTGGCTTTGCTTTCATATCGCACCAAATGGGGAGACCGAGTCAATCTTATCAATAAACGGCAAGATTGAAACGATCACAAAGCACTGTGTCATTCTCAAGAAGTCATTCGACTCAGATGGGATGCTGGAAAGGATGCGCCGCGCATTGAGCCGCTTGATTGAATTTCATGGTGGACCTGTGAAATCATTAGCAGAGCCGTACTGATCTCCTGTATTACCGCAGCGTGGTTGCCTTCTGCCCATTCCCTGCGGCTACAAACGAAGAGAATAGGAAGCCGTTAGCCTGTAGCTAACCTGTCATTACGAATCCATGGTGCTACGCCAATTGCTGGGGAATGTCTGAGGTTGGCGCGCGTATCTGAAGGCTACGTGCGGAGTAGGTAAATTGCTAGAACCGAACGACCCAACACTAGGTTATTTTTGCCATTAGAACTCAGGATGATGAATACAAACATTGAAAACATCGGAACTCACGAGCAACCTTGGTACGTTATCGAGGTTGAGGGTGAACAATCCCGCACGAGTTGTAGCAGAGTGTCCGGCTCGCATGTCGATTTTATTTTGGAAGAGGTGCGCTTTCTGTGGGTTAATCGTCCTCCCGGTGAATTGAACCGTTGGTATATCATGGGCACTCCCGTTTACACCTCGAAGGATCGGTAGGGAGGTCTGAATGCCATGTTCGAATCTTGAGATGGTCCGCGCTCAACTGCGCGTAGCGTGGCCGTTATCTGAGTGTAGCCTGTGGCTACCCTTGCACCCGCTTGTGCCGTATGCTATATGGGGCACTTGTACATTTCTTAATACCCCGAACAACGATACCGACCTCGGATGTACTGGTCGTAATAGGTGCCTGGACTACCAGCGTTAACAAGGCCGGAGAAAGTATCGAAAGGCACATTGCAGAACTTGTAGGTTGCACCCTGCATTTGCATGGTCAAAGTGCCGTCGTTGAAGCAGACAACCCCTACCCATGAGGAACGAGCACTGAGGTCATAGCACTCTTGAGCCTGAGTACCTAGTGCCACGGCGAAAAGTAGAGCAAGCAGTGCCGCTTTCATTCGTGATGATGTTTAGGCAAGTATAGTGAGCATCAGGTGAGTCCTGCGGAATCTGGACTATGGCAGGGGCCATCTTCATCCTCCTGCCGCAGATCCCCGATCTTTGATTTGCCCTGCTTCGCCTACGACGAATAGAACATCTCGCCGAAGTGCTCTACCAGATATTCCCGCAAGGACTGTGCGATCGAAAGTTCGCCGCGATCCAAGTGCAGCAACGTGAGTGAATCGCCGCGCAAGCGATTCAAGAATCGAGTCATGCTCGCATGATCCCCGTGCAACTGGCGGTGATGATAGTGCTGGAACTCTGCCCAACGCTCCGGGTCATTCTTGAACCAATCGAACAAATGCCGAGAAGGAAGTCCTTCCCAAACGCGTGCATCGTACGGTGCTGCTCGCTTCGGATGGATCCTCGGCGGAAATGGTCACAAAGCAACCGGAAGCCGTCAATGGGCTCTTCGGGATCATACAGGCTCTTCACTGTCACTTTGAAACGAGGAGGACCAAAGACGCTCACTTGACTCGTCGTCTGCAATTTGACCGGGGTATCACCCAATCGCTCCGTAGGTGTTAAAGGCCTATAGCGCTCATCCTCCAAAAGAGACGGCAACCCACTCTCCACCAGCACCCGCTTCAACTCAATGCGTTTATTCACCTGCGATCTCAGCGCAGCTTCAATGACAGGTCCTCTTCGTGCGGCCATCTCGCAAATAAGTTCGGCGCCCTTACCATCCCCAGACTCTAGTAGTTTGGTGCTAATGGCACCAAGGCTGTGGTATTCGGTATCAGCGATGAATTCGGCTTGGGCCGCACGCCAAAGCTTCAGTGCGGTCGTGAAACCCGCTGAACTCATGGCTGCGAAGGCGAAGCGGCTCGAAGCAAGGGTCAATGAGTAAGCCGTGTTCTTGAAATAGGGTCGTCTGTTCCATTCTGCGATCACTGGATAAAAGGAGCGCCACAAACTGTGCTCCACCGGATCACGGAAGTAGTTGCGAATTAGGGCTTCTTTTGCCTGACTCAAAGCACAATGGGTTTGACCCGTTCGACTAAAGATATTGCAGCACTGGGATGTGGCATGTATGGAGTAGCTGACATCTGAGCCAAGCCGTGGTAGGAAACCCCCGCTGCCGCGCGCCTGCGAATTGTGGCCAACTTAGATACAGCACCACACAACGGCCAATTTGGCATTAACCTCCAGATGCCATTCTCACATGGTACGACCTCACAACGAACAGTGCGGGGTAAGTTCTTGTATAGGTCTACCAATTCATGTAGAGAACCTTGGCTAACGAATAGATGATGAATGAATCCAAAGCGAATGTCATCAAACGATATTTATACAGATACAAGTGGATATGGTGATCAAACAGGCGAAATAGGATGCCATTGATTATAGACCCGGCGAGTATGTACACCCCGGCGAATACCAGCCCGTACCACCACTTAAAGACTATGCATAAGCTCAGATTAAGCAAGACAAGGCCTACCAAGACAACATTGTCCATTGCTTTGATTGCGTTGAACTCACCACGTGTCGCGCGACCGAACTCGACATTGATGGCCAAGGCTACACTTGCTGCGATGTGCAAGTAGACAGGAAGGACTTCCAAGTATTTAAGCATCTCGATGATTGAGGAAGTAAAGGGTTCCTGTTAGGGGGCATTCATGACTCCAATGCGCTTTCAAAAATAGGTGATGCGTTCCAAGAGGTGAATGACCACACCCTCGCTGCTGCAAGTCTGTGACCCGTCCCTCCCGCTGTCGCGAATCTGCGACTCGTATCCCCTTCACTTCATTTGCCTCTTCCCCCTCACGCCAATCCATTGGCAATGGCCCAGGCGATCAGGGCGCCCTTGCCTTTTACGCCGTGGCGTTCGGCAATACGGTCCCGGTAGGTGCGCAGGGTGCTGATGCCGCAGCCCATGATGCTGGCGATCTCCTCTAGACCGCAACAGGGTCTTCCGTCTTTAGACCATCGCAGGATTTCCTCCACCTCCGCAGCGGTCTGTCCGTGCATTTGACGGACGACCCTGCGGCTCGGAGCCGTGTTCGCGGCGGGATCCAGTAGCCTAGTAATGCACAGCCCAATGTCCGTCACGCCGGAAGTCGGGCGATCGCAGATCGTAGGTCCCGGCTATCCGGCGTCTCACCAATGCCTGTACGGATCATTGGCGAGACGCCGGTTCCCACGGTCACCAGTTCCAGTAGCCGTGCGCCCAACGCACGCCGCTTACTCTTTCACGAAGCGCGCAATGGATCGCTCGTCAGAAGCAACAAGGGTCACCGAATACAAGCCCGCAGGTAGGTGCGCCATATCCAGAACAGCGCGTGCTCCGTTCAGTTGGAACGTCACGGGTGCTATTCTGCCGGCAGCATCCCGGACCTCAATGAGCGTTCCTCCCGGGAGCGGATGCCCACGGTCAAGTGTAAGTGTGTTCAGTGCCGGTACGGGGAATGCGTTGATCTCCGATGCCGCATGGGTGGCGATGCCTACGCCGCTATCATACCAGAAACGAGCAAGCATAACGTACCCTGATTGCCCGCTCTCCTGTGAGCGACCGCACACCATGATGCGGCCATCGGAAGTGGGTACGATCGATTGGCCGACCTCCCTGTATGGCAGGACGACAAAGGCGTAACCTGCGGTGCCAAAGACCGGGTCCAGAACACCGTCGGATGAATAGCGTGCTACGAATAGCTCACGGTCTGGGCTGAATGTCCCGCCGGTGGTTCCGGTGATCAGGATCTTGCCATCGCTACTACGCAACATCGCGGCGGCGCTGTAGGTGGTAGAGGCCGTATTCAATGCGACGACACCGCCAACTCCAAAGGTGGGGTCAAGGACACCATTGGTGGTAAGCCGAGCCAACGAACCTGAATGGGCGCTGCCAGCATCGCTGTTGGAGGCCATGCAAATGATCCGCTGGGAAGCATCTAGCTGCACGTTCAGGATATCATCTTGGTTGTTGCCAAGATCAACGTAGACATGACCGATGCCGTTGAAGGTCTCATCGAGATCACCGGATGCGGTGAAACGCACAAGCAGGTTGTTAGCGATGATCGCGCCATGGTTACAGGCCACCACGATAGAGCCATCGTTCTGAATGGCGGCGTCTTGGGCTTCGGTAGAGGAAGAGGTAGGGGTGGGGAGCCACTTTACCAAACCACCTTCACCGAAGGATGCATCGAGTGTGCCGTTGGTGTTGAACATGGCCAGCAAAGCGCGCTGATCCGGATCGATGATGGACCCGGTCATTAGGATCCGGCCATCGGCCAAAAGCAACATTCCGAGGCACGTTTCAGTGGTTGGGAGATCCACCCGAGCGATACCGGAAACCCCGAAACTCGCGTCCGGCGTGCCCGTCCCATTGTACCGCGCCACGATCATGTCCACGATCCCACCTGAATTCCATGCACCGGCTACCAGGATCTTGCCATCAACTTGCAGGAGGACCTTGATCGGTACATATCCCAGACCGGTAAACCAACCATTTGTTCCGAAACCAGTGGATGGCGAACCGTCGGCCTGGAACATGCCCATCGCGGAAGCGCCTCCGGAAGCACTGATCACCACCGACCGTCCATCGGGGTATACTGCGATGGACCTGCCATCGCCGACTTGGTTCGTGACCACATATCCGGCGGTCCCAAATGTCGGATCCAAGGTTCCTGGTTGGGCATGTATTACAGTCGTGATCGCAATGAAGAGTAGGGTGCAGAGGGTATTGAGTCGTGCCATTGGTTGTGGTTTTGAAGGGTTGCTTATTCTCGTATCGGAGAGTGTGCTGGGATGTGAACAGCCCGACCGCGCCGTGGGCGACCGGGCTGGTCAGGAAGGGGAGTGTTGGTTCTTACGGCCTGCGCAGGGTCTTCCGTCTTCGGAGACCCTGTGCTTCTAACCCCCCAACTGGTCGTAGCGTAGCCGCGTTTCTGAGCGTAGCCTGCGGCTACGCTCGACGAGCACAGGAACCTGGTAGCCTGTGGCTACCCTTGCGCCCCACTCCGCAGCAATTCCCATCTGGTCGTACCTATATCACGATGCATATCCGCAGGATTACCGGTTGAACTCATCTTCACTGATGGTCCCTGAATTGAAGTTGCTTGTCTCAAACCGCGTTGTGATCACGTTCAGGGAGAGTTCATAGGATGGTTCCTGCCAGCCACCGGGATAGTGCTTCTTGTTGTAGTCCAGGATGTCAGTCCCTTTTTCGTACAAGGCGTTCTTCACGAAGCGCACCTTGCATTGCCCGTCCTCTAAGCGTTGTCGGTAATCCTTGCCGTAGGCGATCTTCAGGTAGTACCGTCCTTCGGGCACGTTCTCCATTTCGTAGGTATCGCCTGCCCTCACATATACGATCCGAATGCACTCGTCCCCGTATGACCCGGCCTTCATCAACTTCACCACCACATCGGTATTGGATCCGACCTTCACTCGCAGAAAGTTGTCCATCGAACGGTCATAACGGGGGGTCACGTTCTCGCACTCTGGTGTAGCCCCTGTGCGGTAATCCTTTGGGACCCACCCGGCCAGATCAGTGCGCCGTAGGTATTGAGCGGCCACGTAGCCCTGTACACCTCGTCCTTCTACGAGCCACCAGGTTCCTTCACCCCGGACCAATTCCACTGTGTTCCCGGGTGCCAGTTTGCCGATTACTCCATGTTGTGTACCCGGTCCGGAGCGCATGTTCAACACTGTGTTCTCGACCACATAGGTTTCTCCCATCACCGCAAGTGGTGGGCTTTGTGCAGCGCAATCAAGCGCAATTGTGCTGACATAGGCACAGGCTAGTAGAAGGTTCTTCATCACGGTGGTATTTCAGCGTTCGAAATCGAGCTCACCGGTATTGGGTCGACGGGTCTGGTGATCCACCTCTTCAGTGGCACTACTCACATCCTCCACGTTGGCACTGTTGCGGCGCAACCGCTCCACCATGAGAATGAACAACACCATAAACGCTGCGTAGACTATTTGGCGCACCAAATTGCTGTGCTTCTTGATCATCGCGATAAGACTACCAACGTGGTGCGTTCAGAGGTTCAAAATAGGAACTTTTTGATCTTTCTGAGCGTAGCCTTCGGCTACGCCCCAACTGGTCGTAGCGTAGCCGCGTTACTGAGCGTAGCCTTTGGCTACGCTCGACGAGAACTGGAACCTGGTAGCCTGTGGCTACCCTTGCACCCAGTTGCATAGTACGTAGCCACAGGCTACGGAGAGCCTACGTTGTTGCGCGTAGCCACAGGCTACGCGCAGAGGCGCCACATGCGCAGATCCTCACCACAAGCGATCGATCTTCAATAAGCCCGGCTCATCCTGGTAGTCCCGCGCGGAGCTGTAGAGGTAGTCGCGAGGTTGGTCCACCCAACCGGCGCGCACGGGGTTCTGGTGGATGTAATCTGCACGTTGCTTGATGGTGAAGGACTGGAGTTGCAACGGATGGTTGTCGTGCGTCCACACTTTGAACTGGTCGTTTCGTGCGGTGCTGATGGCATTGACGATGAAACGTGCGAGCATCCATTCGCGACGGCTTTCGTTCTCCTGTTGCACGGCCTTCACGATCGCTTTGCTCGTATGCCCTTTGAAGTCGCGGATCACATCCGATAATTCAGTTTCTGGTGTGCTGAGAATGGCATGGACATGGTTGCTCATGATCACCCACGCATGTACGTGTAGGCCTTTGTTCGCTTGGCAGTAGCGGAGGCTGTCGAGGACGATATCACGGTAGATGCGCCGAGTGAACACATCGATCCACTCAACGATGGTGAATGTGACGAAGTGCAGCGCGTGCTGGTCGCTGATGCGAAAGCCGGTGGGCATGGTGAGGACTTTGAACGGGAAGGTAGCCACAGGCTACCATGAGCCTGCGGTGTTGCGCGTAGCCACAGGCTACGCGCAGAAACGAACTAGTGAGACCAAGGAATGCCCGTTATGAGCGTATCGCCGCTGGTAGTCGGGGTTTTCACACAGGCCACCTTGTCGCCACCGGGACAGAAATTCCAATGGACCTTGCTGTCGTTCATCTCCCCCCCGAAGGCGATCGGACCATTCCACGCACTTGAACGTACGGCGACGTAAAGAGCGCAGTTCCGTTGCATGATGTTGAAGTCGAACAATACTGCGGACATGATCGGAGTAGGGACGAGCAAGTTGACGCAATTCGCGGTTCGTACCGACACCTCCTGCGCTCCTGAATAAGGAACGGATGTGCAGGCGAAAGTCGATACGACGAAAGCGAGGATAGAAAGACGTTCCAGCTGCATGCGTAGGGTGAAGTTAGGTCAGCACGCAAGGCATAGTGCGGTTTATACATTCTTTAACGTTCAATCGCCTAGTGATAGGCTAGAAGAGCGATCGGGCGATCATCCTGGACCCGATCGGCCTTTCTTTGCCGCAGCGAAATGATCAACGGAAAGGAAGCGAGTGTCGGGGAGTTCATACTCCACCACGTGAAGACCACAGAGGCGGACAGTGTATTCGGTGATGGACCGGAGCTGTTGCAAAGCGACGAAGAGCAGGAATTCCTGCGCAAATTGTTCTTGAAGCCGTTCATGAACAGTTCGCAGACCTTTGAATTCACACATGCCGCAGGCGTGGAGTACAATGCGTTGCATGGGCTGTGCAACGCGATCTGTGCGGGGGAGGATCTCGTGGATCGGTCGCGCGATATCGCTCGTCACTTGATCGGCTCATCGCAACACCACAACATCAAGCCCGGTGACCTTTTCGTGGTGAAGTTCGCAAAGCTCGAATTTGGGCTACGGGAGTATGAAGCGATCGGCATCTACAAGTTCGACGAGAAGGAGGTCTTCCTGGAATCCAAGCACAAAGGCGGTTCCATCGACCTACGGTTGAAGCTTGGCATCGGCAATGCGAAACCGAACAAAGCGTGCTTGGTGGTCTTCACGGACGATGCACCGACGTTGTTCGTGGTGGACGACAATGACCACACCACGTACTGGCAACAGGATTTCATCGGCCTACGACCCAAGAAGGATCACGTGAACAGCACCAGCCACATGCTGGAACTCACCAAGTCCTTCATCACCGAACAGTTGCCGCACGATTATCCCATTGGCAAAGCGGACCAGATCGATCTGCTCAATCGCTCGGTACAATACTTCAAAACGAACGGCGAGTACGATCAAGAAGCATTCGAGCAAGAGATCTTCCAG
The DNA here is from genome assembly GCA_016710015.1 of Flavobacteriales bacterium. Lineage (GTDB taxonomy): Bacteria > Bacteroidota > Bacteroidia > Flavobacteriales_F > PHOS-HE28 > PHOS-HE28. Next base: position 302,449 of record JADJLR010000008.1, on the reverse strand, counting down.
GAAGAAGGGGTGATTCAGCGGTTCCAGAAATTCGGTCAGGATTTCCAACGAGAGAACGACGTGGAGATCATGCAGAATTTCGAGATCTCGTCACAAGCCGTGAAACGCCAAGCACGCATTTTCAAGAGCGTGATCAAGCTGGACAAGAACTTCCACATCTACATCCACGGCGATCGCAACCGGATCGAGCAAGGTGTGGACGATCGCGGGCGGAAATTCTACCGGATCTTTTACGATGAAGAAACCTAGCGGAACGGTTCGCGCGGCCGATCCGCAGTTCCCGCGTTATTTCTTCCGTTCTTGACGGGATGAGAGCGTTGGCCCTTCTCGGCTTTTGGGCATCCCTATCCGCAGCGGCACAGGGTGGGGTCCGGTTGGTGCTCTGGAATTACGAGCCGGTGCTGAAGTACGGTTCGGGTGTCGAGCTGGATACCCACCTCGGACTCGGCTATGACCATGATCTGGAGAAGCGCTTGTCCTACGGCGTGCAATTGCGGTATGCCTTGGGATCCGGATCCTTCGTGCTGACCTACCACAGTGCATTCCATTTCAGCGATAACGATAATGGCTCGTTCTACTTGGGGCCTATCGTTGGCCTTCGGCGGTTCGGGTCGTTGGAGAATGCGGTGGTTGTACCTGTGGGCTTGCGCATGGGAGTGCGCGGTGGTTTAGAGCGGTTCTACGCCGACCTGCACGTGGGCGGACAGTACAACATGGGTGGCGGGTCCATCAATGCCGATATCGGCAACGGGGGTTACGACCTCCTCAAAGGCACATTCTGCTTTGGCTTGGACCTGGCCTGGGGTTGGGAGAAGAACTCCCGGCACTGACCCGCAACGCTGGCACTTGCTTTTCGATCGATCAATGCGATCCCCAGATATGCGGGATCAACATGCGCTGTGCATCCACGGTAAGGTGGAGTGGGTCTCGCCAGAAGCTGCGGTCACTGGGGAACAGCCCGGGTTGGTCCAGATCGATCACGCGGGCCATGGTACGCAGCCGTTCCAAGTATGCTTCACGTTCCGACCCAAGTCCTGCGGCGGACATGATGTGCTGCAGGTCGGGGTGCGTTGGGTACTCAACGAAAATGAGATCAGCACCTTCCGCATGGCAACGATCGGCGATCTTCTGAAGGCGGCCATACACGGTGGTGTCGATCACGAAATGCTCGGCACTTTCCTTTTCGGCGGCAAGCACCATTTCCCAATTCCCCGCTCCGGGCACATCGTAACTGAGAAGCGATGGGAAGTAGTTGCTCACCAAATTCAATCCAGCGGCCTCCATCACTCTTCGGTTATGGACATACGACCAAGGCTTTTCCAGGATCATCCGTGGCTCCTCGTAACTATCGAAGTTCTGGTGCATTTCCATGCCTCGGAACGCCACTTGCACCACCACGTGCTTCAACTCGGTCACACTATCCGCGTAGTGGAACAGCCGATCGATCGTCACGAAATTCCCACCGGGGATGCCGAAGTTGAAATAGCTGTCTCCGGTAAAATGTTGCAGGCTATCCACATCGAAGCGCGAAAGGCGCGAATCACCGAGAAGGATGTTCGGGCTTGGTGTCCTGCGGAAGTCGATCAACTTCCACATCGTATTACTGAAGGGCATGGTGCGACCGCTGTGGTATAGATTCTTTTCCTTCAGCTCACGCGGGATGGGTCCGCCGGTTCCATAGAGTGAATAGGGGTCCACCCAAGCCACCAATGCAAAGAGCATGGCGATGGGCAGAGCTAGCAGGGTGCATTGGACGAGGAACTTGCGCGCGGTCATCAGAACTGGAAGTAGATGAACTCGCCGCCACCCGGTGGAGCGCAAACGATGATGATACCGATCAAGGCGTAATACAAGGCGTAGCGAACTGGCTGTACCGCACGACCGTCCATTTCAAGGCCGTACTGCCGTTCGCGATTCATCCACTCCAACAGGAGCATGATCCCGATCCCCAACACGGAGATCCCAAGGGTGAGTTTGCTGGTGATCTCCGGTGCCGTGAAGAGCGATGCAGAACCGATGCGACCGAAAATATCAAAGGCCTCCTCGATGCTTTGGGCGCGGAAGAAGACCCATGCGGAACAGGCCAACAGGAAGGTGGAAAGCATCATCCACGCTTCTCCAAGTGAAGGGAGTAGGCGACCTTCCGCAACGGTCCCGGTCTTGCTCTTGTGTTTGTTCAAGAGCACCAAGGGAAGGAAGAAGATCGCATTGATCGCACCCCAGGCCACGAAGGTCCAATTGGCGCCATGCCAGAACCCACTGACAAGGAATAGGATCATGGTGTTGCGCACCACGAATGCCTTGGTCCCCCTATTCCCTCCGAGCGGGATGTACACGTAATCGCGGAACCACGTGCTGAGGCTGATGTGCCAACGCCGCCAGAACTCGGCGATATCGCGCGAGAAGTAGGGGTACGCGAAGTTGCGCATCAGGTCGAATCCGAATAGTCGCGCCGTTCCGATCGCGATATCGCTGTACCCACTGAAATCACCGTAGATCTGAAAGGCGAAGAGGATCGTGGCCAACACCATGGTGCTGCCCGTGTGCGCGGAAGGATCGGCGTACAATTGGTTCACGATCTGTGAGCAATTGTCCGCCACGACGATCTTCTTGAACAAGCCCCACAGGATCTGGCGCACACCATTCCGGGCGACAGCAATGTCGAAGACGCGTGGTGTCGCGAACTGTGGAAGCAACTTCGCGGCGCGTTCAATAGGTCCGGCCACCAGTTGTGGAAAGAAGAGCACGAAGGCACAGAATTCCACCGGGTCTTCTGAAGCCTTCAGATGGCGTCGGTACACATCGATGGTGTAACTGAGGCTTTGGAAGGTGTAGAAGGAAATGCCTACCGGTAGGATGATGCCCAATGTCTGCAGACCCAAGGGGTGCCCGAAGAAGGTGAATGAATCATTGAAACTCGTGATGAAGAAGTCCGTGTATTTGAAGAAGCCGAGCAGCCCGAGGTTGGAGATCAAGCTGATCAACAAGAGGCCCTTTCGTGCTCTTGGGTCATCGGTCCGCTCCAAGCGAGACCCCATGACGTAATCGATCCCTGCGCTGAAGAATACGAGGATCAGGTAGCGCCAGTCCCACCAGCCATAGAATACAATGCTGGAGACGAGCAACAACCCATTCTGGATCCGCAGACTCCGAAAGACGAACCAGTATAGAATGAACACCACCGGCAGGAAGACTGCGAAATCGATGGAGTTGAAGAGCATTCTTGCCGACGGGAATAAGGGGCTTCTACGTCGCACCTCCCCCTTGGGTTCAGCGACCGACCGCAGTTCTTTGCCGGTCAAAACTACCTGCTGCCATCGCCATGTGCCCAACGGTCGTTGGCGCGTAATCCATGCAGCATTGTTGAAGTCCGGGTTGTACGTGTACTGCGCTAGCCTTGGACCATCGCGACCCGAGAAGCGTACGGGCAAGCTGCTCACGGCCCAAAGTGCAAAGCGACCGAAGAAAGCGGATACCATGGCTGGTCCTGTGTTTCCGAGCTGCGCATAGGGATGGTACTGTGCCATGGGAGGCAACCGCATCGGCAGCCTGTCGTTCTAGCGATGCAACCCCTTTGCACACCTGAATGACCACCACCGTGATCCAACCTTCGAACTCCATCGGTTACACGCCGTGCATCCCATGAGCACTTGGGGGCGTACGGTCCGAACGAAGACCGCCACCATCACCTTGGTTTCCGATGGTTTCATCGAACAACGCATCGCGCGGAATGCACGACTCACAACGGCGGCCATCGAAAAGGATCGCAAGGCGCGTCGGGCCGTATCCGGTGGTATGCCTTGTGCGGTGATGATCGTGATCCCCGATACCATACCGGTGGAACCTGAAGCGGCCAATGTGGATCATTACAGGAAAGACAGTGCTGCACGCACCATTTTGGCACTCGCGGTGGTGGTACGCGACGCTGCGAATAGCGCGATCAACAAATTCTATTTCCGGTATTACCCACAGGCTTTCGAGGTCCGGGTGTTCGATTCCGAGGAAGATGCGCGGGACTGGCTAAGGCAGAAGTTGGGCGGATCCGACCGGAGAACCGATCAGGTAATATCTTAGCTTTCGGAACAAGGGCCGATCGGTGGTTTCCCGTCACTGATCTCTATATCCTTGTGTGGCGCACCCGATCCGGCACCACGGTCTTGGACCTTACTAGGGTCGTGTACATGCCGGTTTTGCAAATGGATCCATGAGCGCGGTCAAGATCATCATCGCCGATGCCAGTATGCCGAGCGCGGTCGGATTACGCGATCTGTTGACCACGGTATCTGGATACGTGGTCGAAGCGATCGTCGGAAATGGCAAGGAACTCTTGGCCCATATGGCGAACCGTCCATGCGACCTCGTGCTCATGGAGGTGTCCATGCCGGTGATGGATGGCATCGATACCATGCGCGCTATGCATCAACTCCATCCGAAAGTGGTGGTGCTTGCGGTAACGAAACTGCATGCCGTGGAGTACATCAACAGCATGCTCATTGAAGGAGCTACGGGATATTTTCTCAAGTCCGGCACACAGGATGAACTTCTGCTGGCCGTGCGTGCTGTGCTTCGCGGAGAACGGTATTTGAGTCCTGCGGCCCAAGAGAGTGTGGACAAGGGATATGCGCACACCTCGAAAGACCCATCAGGACCCTATGTCGGCCTTACTTCGAGAGAACGCGAGATCATTCGATTGGTCGCACTGGAATACACGAATGACGAGATCGCTGCGGCGCTCTTCATCAGTGCGGATACGGTGAAAACGCACCGAAGGAGTTTGATGTCGAAACTCAATGTGCGCAGTGCCGCTGGGTTGGTGAAGTACGCAGTGGATCGCGAGTGGATCTAAGCGCTTTCTGCTGGGTGAAAAATCACCATTTGTGGGTATTGTGAGACCTGCGGTGCCCCCGGACCTTTACCTCCGGATACCAAGGAACCCGTCCCATGAAAAAGCGCCACGACCTCACCATCGAAGCCGTCATCCTTGTGGCGGTTCTCGGTCTATTCAGTCTCACATTGTTCGGTGCTTCCGGGCAACCTCGGCCAGAGGGAGTGGTCCTTACCGGATGGCTACACGCAGTGGATGGGTACATGGGCGATCTGGTCCTTGTTGTGGAATTGGACGGTGTGCGATGCAGCTACGCCAAAGTGCGCCGCAACGGACGATTCATTGTTCGCGTACCCGATGGGGCCGAAGTCTACTTGGCCTTCTTGAAGCCCGGCCATTTGGCGAAAGAGGTGAAGGTGAGTACCCGGAATGCTGTACATACATCCCTGGCACGTAGCAGCGTTCGCACCGTGAAGTTCGATGTGGTGTTGGAGCCGTTGGAAGAACGCGTTGGCCGTAGATACGACGGTCCCGTAGGCTCGCTTTCGTTCGTGAACGGTAGTGGGTGCGTGAAGGTGCGACACCATCCGAAACTGGTGGCTGACGAGTCGGTACCAGCTAAGAAGCCGTAGTGGGGTCCGGACTCAGGACGATGCACGGTACATAGAGCCTTCGCTCTATTGAACCGCAAGGAGTGGGTCGTGGTTCGTCATTGAACCTTCACTGGATGACCAACCGCAGGGCACGCCGAACACCATCCTGGTCGGTCACGCAGAGCATGTAGGGTCCGGGCAAGATTCCATCCAGATCGATCCGATCGACCGTATTCCGAAGAGTGCCTTGCTTCCATAAGCGGCCTTGCGCATCGAACAGCGCGAATGCGTGGTTGCCAACTGCGTTGAGCCGTACCTCTACGAGATCATGGTCTGTCCCAAGCGGATTGGGGAACACAGCGAACGCCTTGTTCGGATCCTCCGAAACGCTCATACCAATGGATACTTGTACCTGACAATAGGCGCACAGGTCCCCCTCCATATTCCACGTCTGGAAATCGCAGGGCAATGAGCAGAGGTTGCTGTAAACGGTATCGCCGGAGATCCAGAATGGAGGCCAACCAAATGGCGATTCGGCACATCCGGAAGGCGAAACGAAGTAGGTGACCGGACCCGCGCACGAACCCGTGCCCCAAAGATCACTTGCAGGTCCAAATGCCCATAGGCCGTCGCAGCCGTTGACCGGAGGTATGGTGTAGTAGGTGGTCAAGGTCGTTTGTGCCGACACCTCAAGACCCGACAATAGGAGCGGAACGCACAGCCAACGCAGAATTTTCATCCACCGAAACTACCGTTCCCGTTCGCCTGATCGGTCGGGGCGAACCGCAATTGCATACAAGGATCTGTGCGTTCGCCAACTGGACAAGTCGATCGGTACTGCGCACTACTTGAAGGCCGCCAAGCCCGTCACCTCCATACCGGTGATGAGCAAGTGGATGTCGTGGGTGCCTTCGTAGGTCACCACGCTTTCCAAGTTCATCATGTGGCGCATGATCGGGTACTCGTTGGTGATGCCCATGCCGCCCAGGATCTGGCGGGCCTCCCGTGCGATGGTCAAGCCTAACATCACGTTGTTCCGCTTGGCCATGCTGATCTGTGCGGTGGTAGCGCGGCCTTCATTGCGCAGAACGCCCAAGCGCCAAGTGAGCAATTGCGCCTTGGTGATCTCGGTGATCATTTCGGCGAGCTTCTTCTGGGTGAGCTGGAATTGCCCGATCGGTTTGCCGAATTGGATCCGCTCCTGGCTATACCGCAGGGCCGTATCGTAGCATTCCATGGCCACGCCGAGCGTACCCCAAGCGATGCCGTAGCGGGCACTGTCCAAGCATCCGAGCGGAGCGCCGAGACCGCTCTTGTTCGGCAGCAGGTTCGCTTTGGGCACTTTCACGTTGTCGAACACCAATTCTCCGGTAGGGCTGGCACGCAGCGAGAGTTTACCGTGCGTAGTGGGCGTAGTGAAACCTTCCATGCCCCGCTCCACCAACAAACCGTGGATGCGTCCTTCGGTGTTCTCGGCCTTGGCCCAGACCACGGCCACATCGGCCAATGGGCTGTTGCTGATCCACATCTTGGCGCCGTTCAGCAGATAGTGGTCCCCTTTGTCTTGAAAGGTGGTGACCATGCCGCCGGGATTGCTACCGTGGTCGGGTTCGGTAAGGCCGAAGCAGCCGATCTTCTTGCCGGCCGCCATATCGGGCAACCACTTCATCTTCTGCTCTTCGCTACCGTACTTCCAGATGGGGTACATCACCAAACTGCCTTGTACGCTGCACAAGCTGCGCAGGCCGCTGTCGCAACGCTCGATCTCCTGCATGATCAGCCCGTAGCTGATCTGGTCCAGACCCATGCCGCCGTATTCCGTGGGAATGATAGGACCGAAGGCACCGATCTCGGCCAACCCTGGGATGATGTCCGCGCTGAAGGTGGCCTTCTCAAAGCGTTCCTCGATGATGGGCTTCAGGTGCTTGCTCACGTGCTTACGTGCAGTGTCGCGGATCAATTTGTGCTCCTCGGTCAGCAATTCATCCACCAAATAATGGTCATGTGCTTGGAACTGGTCCGTTGTGTTGCGCTTTTCAGCGGGGTTCGTGGTCGTTGTCGTAGTGGAAGAGGTGCTCATGGGTCGGATGTGCGAAGGCGCGGTGCTCAACTCGCGGTGCAAAACTAGTAAAGGGGTGGGGGCGTGGATACACCCACTACTTCGGTGGCCGGAAAGAACCGGTCGGTCTCCTGCGAGCCTACAAGCGCACGAGGGCTGGATCCCGTGGACCCTCGCACTTTCGCACTCTTTCACCCCCCTGGACCCAAGGGTACGCGAGACCGGATCTTCTTCACCGACTCAGTAATTTCGCGTCGCCATGGGGAACGAAAGCGGAACGGACCATTTGCGGAACCTTGACCCGCTGAATGCCGAATGGGTCACTGCGGTGCTGTTGCTCGTGCTCTTGGTACTGGCGCTGATCAATACGAGTTCACACCGCAAATGGCGATCCTTGGGCCGATCCATGTTCCGCATGCGGTTGGGGCGGCATGCCTTGCGCGAGGAAATGGACCTCCAGGACCGTGCATTCCTTGGGCTGCTGGTCGTGGGGGCCACCGTTCTAGCGCTTTTTGCGTGGCAGGCGCTCCAATTGGCGGGACATGGGTCGTCTTTCCCCCTCTTGGTCGGTCTGGTGGCCGGGGTGGTCCTAGGCCATTACCTTCTGCTGCGGTTGTTGGGTGGTTTGCTGCGTGCCGCTCCGGGTGTGGAGGAGTACCTCTATACCGGGTTCCTCATTTTCATCTTGGCAGGAGTACTGTTGTTACCTCTAGTGGCCTTTATGGCCTATCAAGCGCACTGGCGGCCATGGGTCTTGGTAGTGGGGCTATCGCTATTGGCCGCCTTGCTCCTTTACCGCTGGTTCCGTGGGGCATGGATCGGGGTTGAGGAGGGTATCCCACTTCGATACATAATTCTATACTTTTGCGCCGCCGAGATCCTGCCGGTTCTGATGGTTCTCCATCATTGGCGTAGCACTCCTTCTCTGCTGTTCCACACCTAAGCCGATCGGCCTTGAAGATCAAGACCATCCTCGTATCGCAACCCGCTCCGACCGACGAGAGATCGCCGTATCATGAGCTGGCCAAGAAGTACGGTCTGAAGATCGACTTCCGGCCCTTCATCAAGGTGGAGTCTGTCCCTGCGCAGGATTTCCGGCAAGAACGGGTCAACATCTTGGACCACAGTGCGATCATCCTCACCAGCCGCAACTCGGTGGATCACTTCTTCCGGATGTGCAAGGAGTTGCGCCTCACCGTGCCCGAGAGCATGAAGTACTTCTGCGTGAGTGAGAGCGTGGCGTACTATGTTCAGAAGTACGTCGTGTACCGCAAGCGCAAGGTCTTCATCGGGAAACAGACCTTCCACGACCTGATGGACGTGATCAAGAAGCACAAGGACGAGAAGTACTTGGTGCCCTGTAGCGATATCCAGAAGGGCGAGATCCCTGCGTTGTTGGAAAAGGCCAATGTGAGGTACACCAATGCGGTGTTCTACCGAACGGTGGCCAGTGACCTCAGCGACCTCAAGGGGTTGAAGTACGATATGCTCGTGTTCTTCAGCCCAGGCGGGATCGAGAGCCTACGGATCAACTTCCCGAAATTCGAGCAGGACGGTGTGCTCATTGCAGCATTCGGCCCCACCACAGCGAAGGCTGTAAGGGACAACGGATACCGGTTGGATCTGGAGGCACCCTTGCCCGAAGCCCCGAGCATGACCGGTGCCATCGAGCTTTATATGAAACGAGCGGCCAAGAAGAAGTGACCACACGTCACCCGGCGAACCGCCCGTCGCTTCTGCTTGGTCCCGTACCTCTTATGCGGTCTACCTTCGGCAAACACGAACGACTCTCCAGTCGAACCATCATCCAAGCGGTGGTTTCCAAAGGACGAGCCGTGCATGTGCCACCGTTCAAATTGATGGGAAGCCTCATGGTGCTACCGACCGATGCTTCGGCCCAGGTCGCCTTCGCGATCCCCAAGCGATACATGCGCTTGGCCGTGATGCGCAATCGGCAGCGGCGCCTGATGCGCGAAGCTTATCGGATGAACAAGCACGCGGTTCTGGATCGCTTGCGTACCCAAGGCCAACAGTGCGCTTGGTTGTTCGTCTATCAAGGGAAGGATCCGATCACCTTGGCCGAGACCCAGCAGAAAATAACCAAGGCATTGGACCGTTGGATGAAAGAACATGGGTAGGATACTGGCCCTTCCGCTGATCGGACTGGTGCATTTGTACCGGTACCTCATCTCGCCCTTGTTGCCTGGTGCATGCCGTTACACACCCACGTGTTCCACCTACGGTTTGGAAGCGCTCCGAACGCACGGGGCGTGGCGTGGTGGCTACCTCACTTTGAAGCGCATCCTATCTTGTCATCCCTGGGGCGGCGAAGGCTACGACCCCGTCCCCAAAGACCCGCATCAACATGGATAAGCAGATCGCCCCGTCATCGTCCAAGTGGAAACTCTGGTTCGCCGGTGCCGCCATCGTGGCCGGTGGGGCCTTCACCATTTCCGCTGGCGACAGCTACTTCGAGATCAGTAAGAACCTCGAGATCTTCACGGAACTGTACAAGGAGCTGAACATCTATTACGTGGATGATACGCAGCCCGGGAAGTTGATGAAGACCGGCATCGATGCCATGTTGAATTCGCTGGATCCGTACACGCAGTACATCCCCGAGAGCGACATGGAGGACTACCGCTTCATGACCACCGGGCAGTATGGAGGGATCGGGGCACTGATCAAGCGCAAGGAAGACAAGGTGTTCGTGAGCGACCCATACGAAGGATATCCGGCCATGAAGGCGGAGATCTGGGCCGGTGACGAGATCGTGGAGGTGGATGGTCGGCGGATACAAGGGATGGACACCGAAGAGGTGAGCAAACTTTTGAAAGGCCAAGCAGGTTCCCAAGTGAAGGTGATCACCCAACGGTTGGGGATGGAACCGGTGATGCATGAACTGGTACGTGAAGAGATCAAGATCCCCGATGTGCCTTACAAAGGCATGGTGGATGCGGCCGGAGAGGTCGGCTACATCAAACTGAATAGCTTCACGCAAACGGCGGGTCAGGAAGTGCGCAACGCCTTGAAGGAGTTGAAGGAGCAAGGGGCCAAGAAGATGATCCTGGACCTGCGCGGCAACGGCGGCGGGTTGCTGCGTGAAGCGGTCAATATCGTGAACCTCTTCGTACCCAAGAACGAGTTGGTGGTGGAAACCAAGGGCAAGATCCCCGAATGGGACAAGACCTACAAGACCTTGAGCGAACCGGTGGATGCCACCATTCCTTTGGTGGTACTGGTGGATGGCAATAGCGCCAGTGCAAGTGAGATCGTATCCGGTGCCTTTCAGGATCTGGATCGTGCGGTCGTCATCGGGGAGCGGTCCTATGGCAAGGGCCTGGTGCAACAAACACGCGACCTCTATTACAACAGCAAGCTGAAGGTCACCGTAGCGAAGTACTACATCCCCAGCGGCCGTTGCATCCAGAAGTTGGATTACGCCCAACGCGATAGCAGCGGGAAAGTGCAGGAGGTGAAGGAAGAGGCCATCGCGGAATTCAAGACGCGCAACGGACGACCTGTTTTCGATGGACGCGGTGTGTTACCGGACATCGAAGTGCAGGATCCTGATCTGGCCAAGGTGGTGGGCGGCTTGTACAGCAAGGACCTCTTCTTCGATTTCGCAACGCGGTACCGGCTCGCCCATCCGGAGATCGGACCTGCCGGATCCTTCTCCGTCAGCGATGCATTGTATCAAGAGTTCGTGGATTTCGTGAAGGACGAACACTTCGAGTACGATACCGAGACCTTGAACGCGTTCAAGATCCTGGAGGAGAAGGCGAAGAAGGAGCGCTACTACGACCATGCGAAAGCACAGATGGAAGCGCTGCATGATGAACTGGCACCGGACCGTACAGAAGAACTCACACGATTCCGCACGGACATCGAGGAAGTGTTGCGTAACGAGATCGTTGGCCGGTACTATTTCCAGACGGGTAGGGCCAAGGCGAGCCTGGCTACGGACCCCTACGTGAAGTCGTCCATCGAGGTGTTGAACAGTGCGCGCTATGAAGAGGTGCTCACTCAAGTGAAGCCCGGTAACTAGTTCGGATGCGCTCCATCGCGTCGGGTTCGTTGTGGGGTCCCGATGTCTTTCGTACCGTGCATGTTGCGGCCTTGGCCTTGTGCGCCATCCTGCTGCCATGGAGCACGGCCTTTCTGAGCATGGCGCAAATGCTGTTGGTGGCCAATTGGCTCGTGGAGGGCATCGTGCGCGGGGATCTTCCTCAACGGTTCGGTCGGGCATTCGGCAAGGCACCTTCGTTGGTCTTCGTTTCCTTCTTCGGTCTGCATATCCTTGGTCTTGCATGGTCCACGGACATGGATTGGGGCTTGGACATGGTACGGATCCTCTTACCCGTTCTGTCCTTCGGGGTCGTGCTTGCTGCATCCCCGAGGTTGTCACAAACTGAATACCGCACGGTCCTGCTGCTGGGGGCTTGGAGTGTGGTGGCCAGTACGCTGGTCGGGCTTGTGCTGCATGGGGCGAGCACGGATTATCGATCGCTTTCGTATTTCATCAGCCACATTCGGCTGAGCATGCTGCTGTGTTTGGCGGTGGTGGTCTTCCTCACCGTTCCCAGTGCAGTGACCGGGTTGCGCATCGGGGGATATGTTGCTGCGGCATGGTCGGTGGTCTTCATCAACGAACTCGGAAGTCTGCAGGGTGTCCTGATCTTGGTGGTGATCGGTGCTGTCTTCCTTTGGCGCGCCGCACGAGGGTGGGCGAGATGGGCGAAACTCGCGGTCCGCGCAACGCTGGTGGTGATCCCTGTTGTTTGCATCACCGTCGCCATCCCCGTGGTTCGATCCTATTTCGTGTTGCCGAGTGAGCAGTTGGTGAAGACCATGGAGCGAACGGCCGGTGGAGAATACTACCATCACGACATCACGAATCCGCACCGCGAGAATGGCACCTTCGTGTGGACCTATTGGGCACCCAACGAGGTGGGAAGAACATGGCCTTTGCGCAGCAAGCGCTCGCTCAACGCGACGGACGAACAGGGTCATCCGCTATGGAGTACGTTGGCGCGCTACCTTTCTTCCAAAGGGGTGCGAAAGGATAGCCTTGCGGTGATGGCGCTCACGGATGCGGAGATCCGCGCCATCGAGAGCGGGGTCACGCATGTGGATCCAGGTCGGTATTCAGGCTTGTGGGAACGGGTCGATGAGGTCGGCTTCGAACTGGGCCAGTACCACGCGTATGGGAGAGCGAACGGACACTCGGTCACCATGCGTTTGGAATACCTGAAAGCGGGCTGGGCCATCGCGAAGCGACACTGGCTCGTCGGCGTGGGTACGGGGGACACCAAGCAGGTCTTCAATGATCAATACGAGCGCATGCATACCTCGCTCGCGCCGGAATGGCGGCATCGGGCACACAATGAGTATCTCACGCTGTGGATCAGCTTTGGTGTTCTGGGTCTGTTGTGGTCGCTGTTCGCATGGTGGTGGCCGGCGAAGCAGTTGGGAGCCTGGCAGCGCATACACTTCATCGCCTGGGCCTTCATCTTCGGCATCTCTTGCCTGACCGATGATACCATTGAAACGCAGGCCGGTGCAACGTTCTTCGGGTTGTACTATGGCCTCTTCGTCTTTGCATCGCCTGCGCAAGAAGGTGAAGGCGCCACTTCCACGGACGCGATCTAGGTTCCTGTTCAAGCCCCGATCAACTGGAGCACGCGCTCCGGTGCGATCCGATGGATACACGTACACGGTTCCCCGGCAGCACACTGCACGCAGGCCGGATCGAAGACCAACGCATGGGCATCACGACCGATCGGTGCCCAACGTCCGGGGTGGATCGGGCGGCGCGATGCGTACAGGCCGATCGCGCGGATGCCACATGCCCCGGCGATGTGCAAAGGGCCGGTGCTGGCCGCCACCAAGGCATGCGCACCGCCGATCACACCGATCAATTCTTCCAAGGAAAGTGTGCCACCTGCATCGATCGCCGCTGGATGATCGAAGGAGAGCACGGTGCGGTAGTGGTCGGCTTCGGCCTGTGTACCCGTTACCACAGTGAGGTAGGGTCCTTCGCGCAGCAGTTCCATCAAACGTTTGTAATTCGGCAGGCCCCACTCGACCGCACTTCCTTTGGAGCCGGGGTGCAGGATCACGGTGCGCAGGTCCGGGCGATACCAAGCACTGAACTCCGGATCGACCGTTGGCGGCGTGAATCCCGAAAGCTCCGCAAGTCGATCCAGTGTCGGGGTCTCGCTGATCCCCAACGGGGCCAACAACTTCACATTCAATTGCGCCTCGTGCAGATCGCTCTTCCTGCGGCTGAAGGCCACGCGTTCATTGCACGTGGTCCAATGCCACCAACGGTTGGTGGTGCCAATGCGGCGGGAGATCCCAGCGCTGCGTGCCCAACGCGCAATGTGCTTGTTGGGGAACACATGGATCAAGGCATCTGCCCGCAGGTCCCGCAAGACCGTGGCCGCATCAGTGGCCATCAATTCCTCCAGGGTGATCACGTGGTCCACATGCGCGCAGTGCTCTAGGATCGTGCGTGTATACGTCCGTCCGATGAAGGTGATGCGTGCAGTGGGAAAACGTTCTTTGAGCAGGCCGGCGAGCGGGAGCGTCAGCATCACATCGCCAATGCTGTCCGTTCGACTGAGGATGATGTGCTCAATGCTCACGGAGGCGTTCGAGTTTGGTGTACTTCAACGATACCGCCCGCGCACTCAGCGTAGCGATGGACCAGCCGGCCTTGCCATCCAGGAATCCGAGGCGGAACACGTAGCCCTGAATGAACTTCACCACAGGTGCGAACCAACGTTTGAACGGACCGACGCGTTTTCCGGTCGCGAGGAGTTTGCGTGCGTGCAGTTCGCTATACCGTTCAATGCGGTCCGCGTGGGACTGTACGGTGGGGTAGGAGTAATGCAGCAGATCGCCCTTCAAGGCCGTGATCGGTGTGCCATTCTTCAGGCGCAGTTCTTCATGTACATGGGTGCCTTCCCAACAGGCATCGGCCTTTGCGAACAAGCGCACTTTGGGGTCGGGGTACCAGCCCCCGTGGCGGACCCAGGTGCCGCAATAATTCGTCAACCGATCCACCTGATAGGCACCCTTCAATCCAGCGGAGATCGCCGTTAGCAAGGAAGCGCGCAGCACGGGCGAAACGGCTTCGTCCGCATCCATGCTCAGGATGTACGGGGACTTCGCTTTTGCATTCGCGAAGTTCTTCTGGTCGGTATAATCCGTCCATGCACGGATGATCACTTGCGCACCGGCCTGTTCGGCAATGGTGCGTGTGGCATCGGTGCTTTCGGCATCCACCACGATCACCTCATCCACGAGACCTTTCAACGACACGATGCACCGTTCGATGTTGTGCGCCTCGTTGCGCGTGATGATCACCGCCGAAATGCCCGTCATGTGCTGCCGAAGGTAAACCGGCCATCAGCAACAGCCTAAGTGTGGATCAGGGCTATTGCTTCAAAACTCCTCTGGGCACCACGCTTATACCGCTCAGAGGGAGCCGCAGAGAAGTCAGGGGTAGTGTGCGCTCCACGGACACCTTCTTTCCCGACTGCTTGTTCACCGCAGATGTGTCACCATGAAACGGCCTTGACCAATGGATCCGTCGGTGCCGATCAAACGGTAGGTGTACATGCCATCTGCCAAGTCCGCCGTGTGGATCACCACCGGAGTGGTCTGAACTTGCTCTTGACCCAACAGCCGACCGGTGCCATCGAAGATGTGGATGGCGCGCAAGGAGGTCTCTGTCCGGACGAACAGGCGTTCATCGGCCGGTTGGGGATAGACCACTTCGCCGAAGGACGGTCTTTCCGATATCGCGACGTTGGGGTTCGCGATGATGTTCACGCAATAGTCCTCCACCTCGCCGTAATTGAACGAAGGGAGGCAAGCATTCGCGGGCAAGGTGTTGTAATGCATGGAGACACGCAATCGGGTGTAGCCCAAGGTGGCCGCCCAAGGAATGGTGATGGTGCCGTTCACCGGATCAGAGCTTCCGCTTTCGGAGGTGAATACGCGTTCCGTCTCATCCAGTTCCCCGTCCTGATCCAAGTCGACCCACACCTTGTACCATTCGGTGAAGCTGAAGGTGGAGAAACCGGGAGTCAAGGTCATTGCGATCGGAACGCCGACCATCAGTTCTGTGCTGTTGGTGGTATGATCCCCGTAACCGTTGTCGTTGCCCGAGGTGTGATCGATGGATGCCAACTGCACCTGCTCGATCCACTCGCCGGAGGAATCGCCGCCTTCCGTGGGGCAATACGCCAGATCCGTACAAGCGCCGCAGCCGGGGATATTGACCGTGACGGCCGTGGACCAGGACGTGGCGATGCCGTCGCAGATCGTCCGCACTTGCACGGTATAGTTGGTACAAGAGGCCAGCCCTTCAATGGTCAATAATGGATCGGTAATGCCGTTGATCTCGGTGAAGGTCGGATCACCCACCACCGCATACCGCACATCGAAACTCTGTGCGGCGAGTACGCCATTCCATGCAAGGTCGGTGCTGTTCTCGTCCGCAGCCACTTGCGTCAAACCCGCCGGTGCGGTACAACACCCCTCGCTGGTCCACATATAAGGATTGCTATGGTCGCTGTTCTCTTCTTGGCAATGCGCCAGGATCTGGAATTCATAGGCCGTACATCCCATCAGGTCTTCGATCAGGTAGCTGGTGCCGGATACTCCAAGAACATCCGTCCAAGCCGTGGCACCTACTTCGCGAAAGCGCAGATCGAAGAGCGAACCGGCAATGGACTGCCAGGAGATCATCGCGCTGGTGATGTCCACCGCTTGTACGAACACGTTGTACGGGGCCGGGCACGCACCACAAGTGGCCATGATCAGTTCCATGCTGGTACCCGCGTTGATGCGACCGCCGGTCACCGTATTGCCGGGTAGATCGCCGACCTGATCCACACCAGCGAATAATTTCTCCCGGATGAATAGGGCTCCGGCTTGCGGGTCTCCCTTCACCAATGTCATCATGCCGGAGCATGGCGCACTGTAGAGCAGGCCGATCACGCCCGCCGTGAGCGGACTGGCGAAGCTCGTACCGCTGGTGGTGCCGTAGCCACCGCTGATGTTCGTGGTCAGGACAGCGGCACCAGGTGCGCCCACATCGATGGTGGTGAGGCCGTAGGCGGAAAAGGTCCGTTCATCGTCGATGTCCGTTGCCGTCACGCTGATCATGAAATCGCTCGGGCAGGCCGTGGGCAGGTCGCCTACCACATCCACGTCCACGGAATTGTTCGCGGTAGCGCCGCAATTGAGAATGCCTTGCACGCCCAGTGAATCATACATGGCACACCAGAGCGGCGAATCTTCCGGTTGGCCACCATCGATCCCCCAGCTGGCGTTGGTCGCCACTACGAAAGCCCCCTTCTCACCGTTGGTCTCGTTGTACATACGACGCATGGTGAGCGGGTAACTGTGCGAGGCGATCACCCCGGCATCGCTGGCACCACTGTTGGAGACCACCATCATCTTCACGGTCCAATTGGCGCCCACCACACCGACCTCATTGTCTCCCGTGGCGCCGATCATGCCCGCCACCTGCGTGCCATGGCTGCCACCGTACACCTCGTCGTCGTCGTTGTTCGGGCTCCAGCCCAGGTAGTCGTCCGTATATCCGTTGGCATCGTCGTCCACACCGTTGTCGGGGATCTCTTGGTGGTTGATCCAGGCATTGGCGATCAGATCATCGTGCGGAAGGTTGCAGTTCTCGATGATGCACACCACGATCGTATCCCCGTCCGCGGTCAGACCTCCGGTACTGATGTCCCAAGCGGCCTCGCTATTGATGTTCTGGTGGTGCCACTGATCGCCGAAGCGTTCGTCGTTCGGCACTTCGCGTAGCGTCAGGTGGTGGTTGTTCTGGGCCAATTGCACGTGGGGGTGGTTCCGCACGGCCCGCAGCAGCACGGCTTGGTCGGCACGTTGAGGGTCGAAGCGCAAGAGCCACGCACGCATCGACGCACTGACCTCCCGCTCCACATGCAGGCCGTTGGCAGTGCCGTTGAATACGGCCAGATCCTCCGCCACCTTCTGTGCCGAGCCATCGGACCGAAGCATCACCAGCAGATCGCCGGGGATCACCTGCGGAGCTTGGGCCGTGGCCGTGGAAACAACAAGGGAAAGGGCCACGAAGGCCAAAGCATGGAAAGTGCGCATCATTCAGGTCAGGGCGTTCCCAACAAAATTACGGGAATCGCGGGGTGTGACGGGCTTTTGTACGCTGTTAGGATGCTGGCTCGGCTTGGAAAGCCGCGGTTCTCACCCCCGATCGACGCATTGGCAGATGCCCGCAATGCGAAAGGGAGTTGTTCGGAACCGGCAAGACCTAAACCGCCGCAGGGTCTGCCGTCCTCGGCGACCCTGCGATCATGTCCCTGAACGAAGCGCATACACGAAGCTACTCCAGAACCACCCGTTCGTAGCAAACGCCATCTTTATCTGTAAAGCGCAGCACGTAGGTGCCGGGTGTGTAACCGGAAATGTCCACCTCTTCCACCGTAGCACCTGTTGGTAGCCTGCGTTGGAAGAGCAACTTGCCCATGGTGTCGTATACACTGTAGTAGCTCTCGGCTTGGAGTGGGTCTGGGAATTGAACGGTGAAATGGCCTGTGGTGGGGTTGGGGTACACGCGCATCTTGGTGCTGAATGTGTACGTAACGGTGTTGAGAATGATCTCGCAGGCATCGTACACCGCGAACGGATCGAATATGCTGTCGTTCAGGTATGCGGGTGAACGGGTGGCACCATCTACAGACGTAAGCACGAAGCTGCTGTCCGTCGGAAAGAGGTCCACGATCGCACGGGGTAAGGGCGCTCTACACAGGATAAGTACCCTTCGTTGTCCGTTTTAAAGACGAACGCCAGACTGGAGTTGATATCCGGGAGCGTGCCCCAAACATTGCCCGTAAAGGCAAATCCACCGTCCGAATGAGCGATCAAGTCCCTTGTGAAGAACGCGTAGTCGTCCGTGCCCATTGAGCGCGTCCAGAGCGAATCCCCGTTCTGGTCGGTCTTCATCAGGAAGGGACGGTAGAAGAAGTTCGAATTCGGCTGACCCAAGGTAGCAAGCAGCACGAAGGTCCCGTCCAGCGTTGGCTGGATCCTTGACCATTGCCTTGTGTACCAACGGTTCGTATTGCTGGCAAACCCACGACACCATTGCACCTCTCCCGTCCCGTCCAATTTCATCATGAAGAGCTTAGGTTGAAAGGTCCCAGGCAAGGGGTCGAAAAGGCTGATATTGATGCTGTCCGTATAGCCTGTTATGATGAAGTCATCGTCCGACAGGATCACCGCGTCATGGATCATCCCCTTGGGTCGGATGTAGGACTTGCACCAAAGGAATTCACCATTGGCATCCATGCGAGCCACCACGGCACCCGCTGTGTCCATGTTGATGCCTGCCAATAGATCGCCACTAGGGAGTTCCTTAATGAACTGAAAGCCTCCATTGTTCGCGAAATGCCGTGCCCAGACCGGCATCATCGCTGCATCAACTTTGAACGCAAAGAAATCGCTCCGGTAGCCCCAAGTAACCGCACCCCCGTCACTAGTGACCGATACATCACCGCATACATTCCGGCACCCGTCATTGAGTAAGTATTGATGCTCCTCGATCACATTCCCCATCGAGTCCATCTTACCGAGAACTGGACTGAACGACAAGATGGAGTTGGTTCCGGGATCCGCACAGGTATCACCACGCGCGCCTCCTGTAAAGAGGTATTCGTTATCCGCGTACCTCCGAATTGCACCAAGCCCAGTGAGCGGGGAGGTTTGATCCGCCCAGTATGAATGCGTCCCAATGACAAAGCCTTGCGCGTCCAAGCGCGATACAGCACGGGTACGCCCAAGTCCAACAAAGAGGTTACCACTCTCAAGTTCAGTCAAGTTGAAAAGGGCCGACCGGAGTCCGTCGTACAGATGGGCAAACGTTTGCTGTCCATGGGAATATCCGACCGAACAGGTGAAAGCCAAGATCAAGAGGGAGTTCTTCATCGGTCAATGAATGATCAGTTTCTTGGTCTTCACTTGGGTTGTGTCTCACGCCCGACTCCACTCATAAAGTACCTACTCGAAGGTATTGGAAATCCGCTGGTCTTGTGACCTCTCAGCAGGCGTACTTACCCCCGCACATACACCCGCTTCACGCGCTGGCTGATACTGGTAAGTACCTCGTAGGGAATGGTACCCAAGGCCTGCGCAAGGTCAGAAAGAGGGTGTTGCGCATCGAAGACAACGGCGGTATCGCCGACCCGGCAGGCAATACCGGTGACATCCACCATGCACATGTCCATGCACACATTGCCGATCGTGGGTGCGGGTTGCCCGTGGATCCATACGCGGCCCACGCCGTTTCCGAGCTTGCGTGAGAAGCCATCGGCATAGCCAAGGGGGATCGTCGCGATCATGCGTTCGCCTGAGATGATCCCGCGCCGACCATAGCCAACGGTATCGCCGCTGCGTAAGGTCTTCAGTTGCGCGATGGGGGTGCGCCAGGTGGCGGTCGGTTGCAGCAGGGCGGTCTCTGCGGCATCCACACCCACTCCGTGCAGTCCGATGCCTAGGCGGACCATATCGAAGTGCGCGCTCGGCCAGCGCCGGATGGCGGCCGAGTTCGCGATATGCCACAACGGTTTGTATCCCAATACCTCTCCGATGGCCATCGCCATGCGCTTGAATACGTCGATCTGCTGTTGGGTGTAGGTGTCGGATCCTGGATCTTCGCTGGCCACGAGGTGGGAGAGGATGGATGCGACCTTCAGTTTCGATCCGCGCAATGCACAGAGCAGTTCAGGCAGTTCCGTTTCCGAGAAGCCAAGGCGATGCATGCCGGTGTCCAACTTGAGGTGAACGGGCGCGGGCATCACCGCAGATGCTTGAATGGCTTCGCGCAAGGAGCGCTGATCATACGCTTCGGCTTCCAAGCCGAAGCGATGCAAGGTCTCCAACGCCACGGGTTCAGGATTCATCACCATGATCGGCAACGTGATGCCCTGCTGTCGCAATTCGATGCCTTCATCGGCATAGGCCACGCCGAGGTAACCGACCTGTTCATGTTGAAAGAGCCGAGCCAATTCCAACGAGCCGGATCCATAGCCGAAGGCCTTCACCATCGCCATCACGCGAACGCCCGGTGCAAGGAGCGATCGGTAGTGGTTCAGGTTGTGCCGGATGGCTTCCAGATCGATCTCCAACTCGGTTCCGTGGACCTGTTGTTGCCAGCGCTCCACCACACGTTCGAAGGCGAAACGGCGGGCACCTTTCACCAACACCACGGCACCGGCGAAGTGTTCTGGGTCCTCGTTGGCGATCAGTGCATCGGTATCCGGATGGAAGCGTGTGCTCTTGGGAAAACAGGCGCGCTGCGCGAAGATCTCCGAACCCACCCCGATGACGAGGTCCACGGCATGCCGCGCCAAAAGTTCGGAAACCGCACGATAGAGCGCCTCGGGTTCGCGATCACTTTCGGCGATATCGCTCAGCACCACGACACGTTTTCGACCGTGCGCCGTCTGCTGCTGATGGGCCAATGCCACCTCCAACGAGCTGCGGTCGTTGCTGTAGCTGTCGTCGATCAAGGTGGTTCCGTGGATGCCTTGCATGGTGCGCAGGCGCATGTCCACAGGTGTCAGTTGTGCCAAGCGTGCATCGATCCAAACCGGGTCCTTGCCCAAGTGCAAAAGCACGGCGATGCAGGTGATCGCATTGGCAATGCTAGCGCCATCGTTGAACGGGATCGCGAAGTGGTGTTCGGCCCCATTGAAAACAAGGTCGACACGACAAGACCCTTCCGTGATCGTGGTTCTTTGGATGTTGACGGTGGCGGTGGGGTCGTTGGTCGCGATCACGCATCCGTCACGGGACATTGCGTTGAACAAACCACTGCGATCATCGGTGTATACCACCGCATCAGCATGCTGGAAGAGCAAGGTCTTCTCCCACAATTTGGCCGCATGGTCGCCACCGAAACCTGCATCGTGGGCATCGTTCAAATTGGTGAGCACTCCGATCGTTGGTCGGATGATGGCTTCGAGTTTCTCCATTTCACCCGGTAGGCTGATCCCGGCCTCGAAGATCCCCAGCGTGTGTTCCGGACCGAGTTGCCAGATGCTGAGCGGAACACCCACTTGGCTGTTCCAACTGCCCGGGCTCCGCACGATGCGTTCTTCCGTCCGCAACAGTTGGAACAACCACTCTTTCACGATGGTCTTGCCGTTGCTTCCCGTGATACCGATCACCGGGACCGTGAAGCGCGCACGGTGCCATGCGGCCAGCGCTTGCAAGGCCACGAGGGTATCGGGTACGCGGATCACGTTGGCCTCCGGAATGCGGCTTCCATCCAGTGCTTCACTTACCAAGAAGTTGCGCAGACCGCGTGCGTAGAGTTCTTTGATGTAGCGATGTCCGTCGTGCCGTGGACCTTTCAGCGCGATGAAGAGCGCATCACCGGGCACCGGATTTCGGGAGTCGATGAGCAAGTGTTCGATCACCGGGTCCGATGGGCCGTTGAATGATCCACCAACGACTTCTGCGATGGTCCGGAGTGAAGGCCGGGAAGCGCTCATGCCGATGGGGCTTGTTGCAAAGCATGCACGAAGCACGACCGGCACAGGGGTTCGTAATTATCGGTCTCGCCCAAGAGTACCAGGTCTTTGTTCGCTGTGGTGCGGTGGCTGTAGCTGGCCAACCCGCCGCAATGCATGCAGATCGCGTGAACCTTGGTCACGTACTCCGCGATCGCCATCAATTGGGGCATGGGTCCGAAGGGCCGCCCTTGAAAATCCATATCGAGACCCGCGATGATGACCCGGACGCCTTGATTGGCGAGCTGATCGCACACTTGAGGAAGACCGGCATCGAAGAACTGCGCCTCGTCGATCCCCACCACTTGGATGTTCCCTGCTAACAAAAGCAGGTTGCTGCTGCTGGGTACCGGTGTGCTGCGAATGCTCGTCCCCACATGGCTCACCACATCCACGGCATCGTATCGCGTATCCACGCCAGGCTTGAAGATCTCCACGCGTTGTTTGGCGTATTCCGCGCGCCGCAAACGCCGGATCAACTCCTCGGTCTTGCCGGAGAACATGCTGCCACAGATCACTTCGATCCAACCCTTTCGAGGGCTGTTGGGTCCGGTGTGTTCCAGGAACATGGAGTGGAGTGGTCACAAGTTTGGCGACCGTTTGGCGAGCGTGCCGCGAAAATAGGGATCTTCGCAGGGAACCATAGGAACGAAAACACCGCCCATGAGCAGTGACAAGCCCTTCCGGAAGATCAGTGAACTGGTCCGTGCATTGGCCCAAGCGGACCAAGGATTGACCGCTGGTACCTTAGGGTTGGAAGGTTTGGAAGCGGCCTCCAACGACGCGCAGGAGTTGTACGAGCGTTTGGTGGTGTTGCGCCACAAAGCCCGGGAAGCCACCGTGGCGCATGCGGTCGGGAAGAAGCCCGAAGTAAGCACCGCCCAAGAAGAGGAGCCCGGAATGGACAGGTCCGTTCGCTTGGACACACGTCCTGCTCCTGAGGTTTCTGCACGTCAGACCTCCTTGATCGAAGCCATCGAACACACCGAGCAGGAACAGATCCCCGGACCGAAGATGGAGCCTGCACCGGAACGCGCTGCGAAGAAGAGCGACAAGCAAGCGCCTTCGGTCGCCGAGAAATTGGAGAAAGCAGCGGTGGATGATCTGAACAAGGCGATCACCTTGAGCCATAAATTCTGGTTCGTGGCTGAACTTTTCAACGGCGATCGCATCACCTACGAAAAGGCCATTGAACAACTGAACAAAATGCCGGGGTTCAAGGAGGCAGAACTGTTCGTGGAGACCGAGGTACTCACCAAGTTGAAGAAACCCGCCGATCCGGATGCGCTTTCCACCTTCACCGAATTGATCCAACGCCGATACACATGAGAACGCTGCTCTTCGTGCTCCTCTTGGGGCCTTTCTGCGTCACCGCGCAAGATGCCGACAAGGTGCGAAGCAATGCCCGCAAGTACGTGAAGAACCTCACGGCTCCTGCGCTCCACGGTAGGGGCTATGTGGCCGGTGGTGATCGCTTGGCCGCAGATTGGATCGCGCAGCAATTCTCCCGCATGGGATTGGAGAAGGTGAAGGCCGACTACTTCCAACCCTTCGAATTCAACGTCAACAGCTTTCCGGACAGTGTGCGCCTCAGCATCGATGGTGTCGCACTGGAACCGGGAGTCGACTTCATCGTGGATCCGGCATCTGGGAAAGCCTTCGGAACCTTCGATCTGGTGCATTTGACACCGGAGGACCTCTTCGAACCGACACGTCGTTCCATGGCCATGGGGGTGCTATCCGGCAAAGCGGCGTGCTTGCACTTCCCGGCCACCACCAACCGCGATTCACTCGCCCAATACGCTACCATCGAACAAGACCTGATGCACTTCTGTCCGGTGATACGCCGGGTGGACAAGCTCACTTGGGGTGTCGCGCAAGAGGCGATGCCCTATCCGCTGTTCTTGGTGAACAACGACCTGCTCACGGACAGTTCGGGGACCGTCACACTACACGTGCAGAATACCCTTATCACCCGTCACCCGGCGCGCAATGTCCTGGGTGCGGTGAAAGGAAAGACCAAGAAGTGGATCATCATCGGCGCGCACTATGACCACCTAGGGCACATGGGACCGGATGTCCTGTTCCCCGGAGCCAACGACAATGCAAGCGGTGTGGCCATGCTGCTCTCGTTGGCGGACTGGTTCGCCAAGAACAAGCCGAAGGACAACATCCTGTTCGTCGCTTTCGCGGGAGAAGAAGCAGGGCTTGTGGGTTCGGAGTGGTGCGCGGTGGATCGGCCAGTGGATCTCTCCAAGGTGAAGCTGATGTTGAGCCTCGATATCCTAGGAACGGGCGATGAAGGCATCACCGTGGTCAATGCCACCGCAGAGCGAACACTCTTCGACCAACTCGTGGCCATCAATACCAAGAAGCAGTTGTTGCCGCAAGTGAAGCCGCGTGGACCCACGTGCAACAGCGATCATTGCCCCTTCGTGAAGCGCAACGTGCCTTCGCTCTTCATCTATACCATGGGCGGCATCACGGCCTACCACGATGTGCTGGACAAGGAAGAGACCTTGCCTCTCACTGAATTTCCGGACCTCTATTTCTTGCTGAAGGAATTCGTTTCAAGCTTGAAATGATCCTGCTAAAAAGGTGAAGACCGGATAGCCAAAGTCGAAGTGACCGCAAGCGATCCACTTGCGACCGTACCGCATGCATGCATCGAAGAGCGCACTGACCCTTGTTCCAACTCCCATCGGGAACATGGCGGACATCACCCTGCGGGCACTCAAAGTGCTAGCGGAGGTGGATGCGGTGATCGCCGAGGATACCCGCGTAACGGGCCGTTTGTTGCAGCATCACGGCATCAGCAGACCCTTGATCCCGTTCCATGCGCACAACGAACACCGCATGGTGGAGCAACTCGTGCAGCGGTTGCGCGATGGCGAACGCTTCGCGATGGTGAGCGATGCAGGTACGCCGGGCATCAGCGACCCCGGTTTCCTTTTGGTGCGTGCGGCTTTGGCCGCCGGGGTTCTGGTGGAATGTTTGCCTGGGGCCACGGCCTTTGTGCCCGCCTTGGTCGGAAGTGGCCTACCATGCGATCGTTTCGTGTTCGAAGGGTTCTTGCCGGTGAAGAAAGGGCGGCGAACCCGGCTGGATGAATTGAAAGCGGAACGCCGTACGTTGGTGATCCTGGAAAGTCCGCACCGCGTGGTGCGTACCTTCAGCGATCTGGCCGAGGCCTTTGGCGATGATCGCAGGGCGAGCGCTTCTCGCGAGATCAGCAAACTCCATGAGGAGACCGTTCGCGGAACACTGGCCGAATTGGTCGCTCACTTCACGGCACAAGAGCCGCGAGGCGAGTTCGTGCTGGTGGTGGCCGGTGCTGAATAGGGAAAGAGGGTGACTTTATCCGGGGGTCAGGCGTACAACTTATCCATCCGGATGTTTACTTTGTCAACAATATGTTGTTGATAACCTCCGCAATACGTCGTGGCTGTCTGCTCGGACTTTCGCTCGCGTTGGCACTGATGGCGGGGGCACAGGCCTACCTCCATGTGGATGCAGATGCCTATTTGAAGGAACGGACCCCGGACCCTTTCAAGCCCATCGGAGAACCCGTTGGTGACTTCGTGGACCTGTATCCGAGCTTGGGCCAGTGGACCTTGCTATTCATAAAGGACGGAAAGGAACGCAAGGTGCGGTGTAAGGACATCTGGGGCTTCACGTACAAGGGAGTACTCTTCCGGATCAACGACGAAGGCCCGATCCCGGTCCGTCTGATGGTGGAAGGATCGCTGTGCTACTACGAGAATGGTATGGCGCATTTGATCATGCAACGCGATAGTACGGAGATCGCCACCTTCGACATCGGCCATGCGTCGTATTTGAGCAAGGACATCAAAGGGGCCATCGTTCCGGCCATATTCAAGGACGGTGACACGCGTTCGGTGAGTGGACGGTTCCGAACGGAATATCCGAAAATGGAGGCACTCTTCAATTGCATCGGGACACACGATGAGATGGATCCTATCCGCCAATGCGTGGTGGATCATGAAGCCGGCTTGATGGGCCAGCATTAGGTGATCCTTCTTCCGGCAGATACAGACGCACACCACATCCCTTGTTCAAAAGGACGACCATGAAAGCGTGGACCCTCATTGCGCACGGAGTTCCTAGGAAGGCTTTTGAACTGCGTGAACACCCCGTTCCGGTACCGAGATCCAACGAAGTGCGGATCCGTTGTGAGGCCTCCGGACTGAATTTCGCTGATGTGATGGCCGTGAAAGGGCTGTACCGCGAGGCACCACCACTGCCCAGCGTATTGGGTTATGAAGTCGTAGGTCGTATTGAAGCCGTGGGTGATGGTGTGCCACGCGAGTTGATCGGGAAACGGGTGGTCGCCATGACCCGGTTCGGTGGGTACGCGGAATATGCCGTGACCGATCATCGTGCGTTGGCCGAGATCGCGGATGATGTTCCCGCAGGAGAGGCTGCGGCGATGGCCACGCAAGGGTGTACGGCGTGGTATGCGGCGAGGATCCTCTGTCCACTACGTGCAAGACAACGTGTGCTGGTACACAGCGCTGCGGGCGGTGTGGGTCATCTGTTGGTGCAATTGGCCTTGCGCAGTGGGTGCGAGGTGTATACCATAGCGAGCGGTAAGAAGAAAGCCGAGTACTTGAGGGCGTTGGGTGCGCAGCACGTGATCGATCGGAACGGTGATGTTGAAGTGCAATTGCGAACTGCCTTGCAAGGAGCGCTGTTGGATGTAACGTTCAATGCAGTTGGTGGCTCTTCCTTCCACATGGACATGCGTTTGCTCGGTAGTGGTGGTCGTATCGTGCTATTCGGCGGCGCGGAACGTGGCACGATCGGTTTCCTCGGTACGCTTCGGTTCGTGTGGCGCATGGGGCTGGTAATACCGATCTTCCTGATGATGAAGAGCCGCAGCATCCATGGCGTGAACATGCTGCGCATCTCGGAGCACCACCCGGACATCATTGCAGAATGCCTTCAGAACATGGTGCGGTCCCAAGCCTGCGGGGAACTGAAAGCGAACGTGCATGCAGCTTTCCCTGTTGCGGAATTACCAGCTGCGTTGGAAGCACTCGGTTCGGGGGTCACCATTGGGAAGGTGGTGACGCTCTGGTGAGGAATAGGTGACAACCATCCATCCTTTTCCGGCGTGATGGAACGTGTGCTTGCATGCCACGAAGCGTTCGCGTTGTGTTCTATGGAGAGCCCGTCCCCCTAGGGATGCCGGTAGGTTTGTGCCAGCCACGGAACACGCACCTATCCCCCGTGGCGAACACATCATGGCACAAGCGAAATTCACGTATCTACGTTCTCTCCTTCCTCTGCTCGGACTGGGCCAGGTGTTCCTCCTTTCCGGTCAAAGCATCGTTCAATCGGATGTATTGCCTGAGGTCGGCTCCAGTTGGCACATGCGCGCACTACAGAGTGTCCCGGTGGATGAGCTGCCGATCGGTCCGCTGGTCTGGTCGTACGGTGATCTGGTGGCCAACGACCTGTTCGGTGCCACGTACATGATCATGGCACCGCAGGAAGTCCAAGGAAGTAGCGTGTACACCGGCACTGACCGGGTGGTCCGCAGGGTCTTGGACAACGCACCGGAACCATACTACACCTTCTACGATGTCCAGTCCGATCGCACGTTGGTGTTGGGCACCATGGGTCCGATCATCAATACGTTCTACCGACCTGGGACCATGGCCTTCGCGTATCCATTGGAGTTGAACGGATCCAAGCAGGACGAGTTCTGCTATGTATCCCAGAGCGTGGGGACCGATGTCAACTACTGCGGTACGACGCAGATCACCTTGAGTGCATCGGGGACCCTGGAGCTGCCCTTCGAATCATACGCGGATGTCCAGCTCGTCATTACGCGACAAGCCATCGCGTTGCAAGGAACCACCGATTCCACCATCGTCACCACCAAGGAGTGGTACGCCGAAGGCATTCCGTTCCCGCTCGTCCACATCGCCAGGATCACCAACTCGGACGGATCCACGACGAGCAGCGGCCAGCTCGTTGATCCGAACTCTTTGGTCGGTATCGCTGAGCCTTTGCGGATGGAGCGTTTGGTAGCTTTTCCGAATCCGACCACGGGAACAGTGAGTTTCCCTGCGATCGAAGGCGGCCAATTGGAGGTGTATTCGAGCGATGGTCGGTCGGTGCGCAGCCAACGTATCGCGGCCAACGAAAGGTTCGTACTGGATCTGGGAGAAATGCCCAACGGAGTCTATCATGTCGCTTTGCGCGACCGCGATGTCCAGCGATCGACGATGGTGGTCGTTGCGCGCTGAGGCTTCCCGCGAAAGCGGCGAATGTGCGCGTCCCCGGCTTCGCCTCCGCAACAGGGCGACCGGGGACGTTGTACGAACGAACCGTTCGTCACGGGATGAGGTCAAGATCGTGACGGATAGTTTTACTCCCTCTTACAAAAGACCAGAACCTGTGAAACACGCACTCCTTCTTTCCCTTGCAACTTGTTTCGTTCTTCATGCCAACGCCCAAGAAGGTCCGCTCTGGTTGCGTAATTCGGCCATTGGTCCGGACGGGAGCACCATCGTGTTCTGTTATCAAGGTGATCTCTGGCGCGTGCCCACTTCGGGTGGTACGGCCATTCCGTTGACCACCAATGAGGCCTACGATCACAGTCCGGTCTGGAGTCACGATGGCAAGCGCCTCGCATTCGCCAGCACGCGTTACGGGAATTCCGACGTGTTCGTAATGCCCGCTTCCGGTGGCACACCCGTGCGTCTCACGTACCACAGTACGAGCGAGGTTCCCATGGATTTTTCGGTGGATGATGCCCACGTTTTGTTCTACGGGAACCGGCAGGATGATGTGCGCAACCAGTTGTTCCCGGTGGGAGGTCTAGGTGAAGTGTACAGTGTGCCGAGCGATGGTGGCCGACCCATGCAGCTGATCACGCTTCCGTTACAGAATGCCCGTTACAACCCTGCGGGCACCTTGATCGTTGGCCACGACCGCAAGGGCTATGAGGATGACTTTCGCAAGCACCACACCAGCTCCGTTACCCGCGATATCTGGACCTACGAGCCTGCAACCAAGACATTCAAGCAACTCACCAAGTTCGATGGCGAGGACCGCAATCCGGTCTTCAACAGTGATGGATCCACGCTGTACTACCTGAGCGAGGAAAGTGGCTCGTTCAACATCCACAAGATGCCCGTTGGTGGCGGTCCCAGTATCCAAGTGAGTGCGTTCAAGGACCATCCGGTGCGGTACTTGAGCATCAGCAATACCGGCGTATTGTGCTTCAGTTACCGTGGCGAGTTGTATACCATGACCGATGGTGGTGAGCCCAAGAAGGTGAACATTCGCATCCACGCAGATGGGCGCTACAACCCGATCCGAACGGTCAGTGTGAATGATGCGGATGAGTATGAATTGAGCAGCAACGGGAAGGAGGTGGTCTTCGTACACCGTGGCGAGGTCTTCGTTTCCTCCGTTGCCGAAGGCACGACCCGGCGCATTACGAACACACCGGAGCAGGAGCGCAATGCAAGCTTCAGTCCAGACGGACGTACGATCCTGTACGCCAGCGAGCGCAATGGCAGTTGGGACCTTTACACCACCAGCCTAACGCGGAAGGAGGAAAAGTACTTCTTCAATGCCACCGTGTTGAAGGAGGAAGCGCTGCTCTCCACACCCGCCGAAGAATTCCAATGCGCGTACGCTCCAGATGGTAAGGAGGTGGCGTACTTGGAGGAACGCACCACATTGAAGGTCATTGACCTCGCTACCAAGAAGACCCGGACCGTGGTGCCGGGCGACAAGAACTACAGTTACAGCGATGGGGATCAGTGGTATGAATGGAGTCCGGATAGCAAGTGGTTCGTTGTGAGCTTTCTGCACAGCGAACAATGGATCGAACAAGTGGGCTTGGTGAAGGCGACCGGGACAGAACCCATCATCGACCTGAGCCGCAGCGGCTATGGAAGTAGTGCGCCGCACTGGGCCATGGACGGGAAGGCCATTGTGTACCTGAGCGACCGCGACGGAATGAAGAACCATGCCAGTTGGGGTGGCCAAGGGGATGCATACGCCATCTTCCTAACGAAGGCGGCCTACGACGATCTCAAAATGACGAAGGAAGAGGCCGACTTGGCCAAGGAGGAAAAGGAGAAGAAGGAGGAGGAGAAGGATGAGAAGGCAGGCAAGAAGAAAGAAGACAAGAAGAAGGACGAGGAGAAGGACAAGAAGATCGAGCCACTGGAATTCGATCTGGACGGGATCAATGACCGCCGTGTTCGACTAACGCCCAACTCCAGCGACCTGAGTGGGGCGATCTTGAGCAAGGATGGAGAGAAAGTGTGGTATCTCGCGGCATTCGAAAAGGGCACCGACCTGTGGCAATACGAGATGCGCACGCGTGACGTGAAGATCCTGCACAAGATGGGCGATGGTTGGGCTGGTGGTCTTACGCTGAACAAGGAAG
This sequence comes from Flavobacteriales bacterium, assembly GCA_016710015.1. Classification (GTDB taxonomy): domain Bacteria; phylum Bacteroidota; class Bacteroidia; order Flavobacteriales_F; family PHOS-HE28; genus PHOS-HE28. Next base: position 271,938 of record JADJLR010000008.1, on the reverse strand, counting down.
GCGACAAGCTCTTTTACATGAACGAGGGCGGGATCAACTATTACGACACGGAAAAGAACGAGAACAAGAGCGTGGGGATCAACGGGGAGATGCTGTTGAATGAAGGGGCTGAGCGCGCCTACCTCTACGAGCATATCTGGCGCCAGGTGAAGAAGAAATTCTACCGTGTTGATCTACAGGGCGTGGATTGGGACGCGTACAAAGTGGAGTATGCGCGGTACTTGCCGTACATCAACAACAACCACGACATGGCCGAGTTGTGCAGCGAATTGTTGGGCGAACTCAATGCCAGTCATACCGGTGCTGGTTATCAAGGCGATGAGGTGCCGAATAGTGATGAAACGGCCTTCTTGGGGCTGCTTTATTCGAATGGACCAGGTCCAGGCCTGTGGATCAGTGAAGTTCTGGACAAGAGTCCGGTTATCAAGAAGGACAGCAAGATCGCGACCGGCGTGGTCATCGAACTCATCAATGGAGACACCATTCGAGCCGACGAGGACCCCGCACGTCATTTCAACAGAAAGGCCGGAAAGCCGATGCTCCTAGGGCTACATGACCCGATGACCAAGTCCCGATGGGTGGAGACCGTGAAGCCCATAACCAGAAGGGAAGAGAGTCAACTCCTGTACAAGCGTTGGGTGGAGCGATGCCGTCATTTGGTGGACAGCCTCAGCGGTGGCCAACTCGGCTATGTTCATGTGCGTGGCATGGACGACGCGAGTTTCCGGGTGGTGTACGAAGAGGCGTTGGGTCGTTATCATGACCGGAAAGGCTTGGTGGTGGATACCCGGTTCAACGGTGGGGGCTGGTTGCATGATGATCTGGCCACCTTCCTGAACGGCGAAGTGTACATGCGTATAGAGCCACGCGGGCAGAAGCTCGGTGCCGAACCCCTATCGAAATGGACCAAGCCGAGCGTGGTGGTGATGAGCGAAGGGAATTACAGCGATGCGCACATGTTCCCCGTTACGTACCGCGCCTTGGGGATCGGAAAGCTCGTGGGTATGCCCGTGGCGGGTACCGGCACAGCGGTCTGGTGGGAAGGCTTACACAACGGCATGTGGTTCGGTATCCCGCAAGTGGGTATGATCGACAACAACGGGAACTACTTGGAGAACCAGCAGTTGGATCCGGATGTACTTCAGCCATTGGACCCGGGTGCCGTGCGCATTGGTCGGGATCAGCAGTTGGAAGAAGCAGTGAAGGTCTTGTTGGTCGACTAGAGCGCATCACTGGCATGCTGGCTGGAGACCATTGATCCAATCGCTGATCAGGGTCAGTGCTTCTTCATGTACCAAGGTGCGGCCCATCAACGGCATGCGCTCGTCTTCGTTGGTGCTGGCGAACCGATAGTGCAGCAGCGACCGTTCAGTATTCCCGCTCGCCACGATGTAGGTATGTTGCGGTAGAAGAGGGTCGTCCGGCGGAACGCAAACCCCCAAGTTCACCGGGTCTGCCGTTTCGTGGAATGCGAACCGCATGGGTCGGTAATCGCAATGACTGCCTTCCTGATGACAATGCGCACAATGGATGTCCACATAGGCGCGAACACGTGTATTGATGTCCACGGTCGGGTCATCCCAGTGGGGCACGGTCTCGATGTTCTTGGGGAAGCCGCGTTGCAGGTAGCCCACTTCGGCCCACTTCATCAACTGGTTCATCGGTTCGACAACGACCGAAGGTTGGGTGCGTCCCGGGTAATCGTATGAACTATTCAAGTTCTGTGGTTTCGGCCCGATCGGAATGGCCTCATCATACAACTTGTGGCAGGTGAGGCATTCCGCTGAGCTGGGGATGCGGAATGTGATGGAGCGCTCGGCGCCGTTGTCGTCCAACCAGGTCACCGGAGTGAAACTGCCATCCATGTCCAGGGTCGCGACGGTCTGTTCATCGTTCCATACATACTCCGCGAACTCCCACAGCCCATTGCGTTTGAACATGATCCGGGTTTCAATGATCCGCCGGGAATCCGAGGGCTGCACACGGTCGTAGTAGAAGTTCTTGATCAGCACCGCGCCATCTGGAAAGTCGAGTACGTCATGGTCCCCATTGTACACGGCGCTGGTCCCTTCCGGCATCCACACGAAGCGGAGTTTGTGCGCATAGTCCGTGAATAGGATATTGATCAGTTCGTACGGCAGCACGCCCGCTGCTGGGCGCAATTCGGCCAAGCGGCCTTTGAAGAAGCCATAATCCGCAAGGGATGGAAAGGGGAAGTCCTGTACGTCCAATTCCAATCGGTCCTCGGAAGGGTCGAGCAAGGCCAAGCCATCCTTCAAGTTCTCCTTCGTACAGGAAGCGAAGGTCACGAAGCAAACTACCAGAACGAGCAGGACTTTTCTCACAGCAGAAGGGAATTGATGATACGAATATCGGGATGACTGTTGGGTTGTGGCCATCTATAGGGTACCTCGAAGAACCTCGAACGGATGGCACAAGCGCTTATCGTTCTGGGCAGACAAGGCGCGACGAAGGGAAGTTACCCACAGGTAACCGACTGAGGAGAAGCAACTGCTTCATCCCGCGCTATGCGGGAGCCGGATGACCAAACGAGAAGTGCTTGCCCGCAGGGGTGGCCGAAAGGCCGATGCCGCCGGAGTGAGGTTCTTCGATGTACCCTATAGCCTATTCGGCCCTGACACAGGCCCGCCGATCACCGCGATCGAAGCCACGGGACCAACTACTTTTACACCGTGTCCACAAAGGGTTCCATCACGTTTCACCCCCGGCCCTTCGACCAATGGGGTTTGGGTTTGGAACGGCCGTTGCTGATCGCCGGGCCGTGCAGTGCGGAAAGTGAGGAGCAAGTGGTTTCCACGGCGCGTGCGATCGCCGCTGGCGGGCAGGCACGGATCCTGCGCGCGGGACTGTGGAAACCCCGTACCCGTCCCGGATCCTTCGAGGGTGCTGGGAAAGAAGGGCTGGCGTGGCTACAGCGGGCCAAGGCGGAGACCGGCCTGCTCACCATGACCGAGGTGGCCACCGCTGAGCATGTGGAAGCTTGCCTGAAAGCGGATGTGGACCTGCTGTGGATCGGAGCGCGGACCACCCCCAACCCGTTCAGTGTGCAAGAGCTTGCGGATGCCTTGCGCGGAGTGGACATCCCGGTATTCGTGAAGAATCCCATCAACCCGGACCTTCAACTCTGGATCGGTGCGTTCGAACGATTGGAGCGGGCTGGACTTCGAAGATTGGCTGCCATCCACCGTGGCTTTTCGTGGTTCGAACGGACCCCTTTCCGGAACAGCCCGATGTGGGAGTTCCCTATTCGCCTGAAAGCCGCATACCCCGAGTTGGAGGTCGTGTGCGACCCCAGCCATATCGCCGGTAGCCGGGAGGGGATCCCGGAACTCGCGCAACAAGCCTTGGATCTGGGGCTGAGTGGGCTGATGATCGAAGTACACCAGGACCCGGCGCAAGCGCAGAGCGATGCCCAGCAACAGATCACCCCGGCGGCGTATACGAAATTGGTGAACAGTCTGCTTTTTCGGCAAGCCTTACCAACGGCCACCATGCAGGACCGCTTGGAGAAGTTGCGGGATCTGATCGATCAGTTGGATGAGGAGATCGCCCAGAAGCTCAGTAGTCGCATGGACATCGCTAGCCGCATCGGAGAACATAAACGGGAGAACAATGTGGCCATCCTACAACCCGAACGTTGGGAAGCGATCATGCAACGTCAGTTGCGATTTGCCGGTCATTTGGGCCTCAGCGAAGACTTCGTACGCGACTATATGGATGCCGTTCATCGCGAAAGCATCCGCCGCCAGACCGCAGATCCGGATGCCGTAGGGGTCGAAGGATCTCCAAGATCGCGTGCGAATGGTCTGGACCCTTGATGGCCGATACACCTACCTTGCGGCTCGACCTGCAAATTCATGAACCAACTTGAATACACCACACTCATGTTGAAACACTTAACTCTCGGACTTACTGTTTTGATCGGCGGAACCTCGGCCTTCGGGCAGTTGGGTTTCACCAACGCCTCCTCCTCCATGAGCAACGTCACCACCAGTGGGGGCTGCATGGGTGTGGTGGATATGAATGGGGATGGATTGGACGACATCGCCAAGCTCCACAATTCAAAGACCTTCCAAGTGGACTACCAAAATCCCGATGGCTCCTTCGCCTTGGTGGACTATGGCGATGTGAGCGGCAGCGGGCAGTGGGGTTGGGCCATCGCCGATCTGGACAACAACGGGCACAAGGACATGGTGAGCGGCGGCAATGGGGACGGTACCCATTACCTGCGCATCAGCAGCCCTGGGAACGGAGCGCTCAGTACACTGGGCGGTTCCACCATCTTCACCCAGGCCATGAGCATTGGGGACATCGATAACAACGGACGACTGGACGTGTTCGCATGCAACGATGTAGGTCCGAACAAACTTTGGTTCACCGATGCCAGCGGGGTGCCGATCGAGAACAGCGGGTACATTGACTGGAGCAGCAACCCGACCAGTGATATGAGCGGGAACTACGGTTCCTGTTTCACCGACTTCGATAACGACGGAGACTTGGACCTGTACATCGCCAAGTGCCGCCAAGGGGTGAATGACCCAAGCGACCCGCGCCGGTGGAATCGCCTTTTCGTGAACGACGGGAACAACAACTACACCGAATCCGCAGTGGTCCATGGGTTGCAGATCCGGAACCAGACTTGGACTGCGGACTTCGGTGACATCGACAACGATGGCGACCTGGACATGGTGGCCACCAACCACGATGCCACGATCCAGCTCTTTGAGAATGACGGTTCCGGGAATTACACGGACATCACTGCTGGCTGTGGCATGGAGCAGAATGGCTTCTTTCTCCAGAGCAAATTCGTGGACCTGGACAACGACGGCTTCCTTGATGTGATGATCGCAGGCGGTGTCGAGTTCTTCTTCAAGGGCAACGGCGACGGCACCTTCACCCAGATGAACGGACTGTTCCCGAGCGGCAAGGCCATGCACAGTTTCGCTACCGGAGATCTGAACAACGATGGTTTCGTGGACGTATTCGCCAACTACGGAGGAGGCTACGTCAACCCCGACTCCAACAACCCGGACCGCCTGTGGATCAACAACGGCAACGCCAACCATTGGTTCACTGTGCGTTTGCAAGGAACCATCAGCAACCGCGATGCTGTCGGCGCGCGCGTATCCATCACCGGCCCTTGGGGCACACAGGTGCGGGAAGTGAAGGCCGGCGAGAGCTATGGCATGGTCACCACATTCGCGGCCATGTTCGGCTTGGGCGAGTACACCACGATCCCTACCCTTACCATCCATTGGCCGAGCGGTTTGGTGGAGACCTTCACGGATCTTGATGTGGACCAGACCATCAACGTGATCGAAGCGACCTGCATCAGTCCATTGGCCGAGATCACAACGCCCACTGCGCCGATCATCTGCGGGAATGGGGATCAGCTAACACTCAGCGCCAATGCCGGTTTCGACCATCTCTGGAGCACGGGAGCCACCACGGAGAGCATCATTGTTACTACGGCAGGTAGCTATTCGGTGACCATCGACGATGGCTCCGGATGTACGGGTACCACCAGCATCTTCGTTGAACAAAGCCCGGATGAGACACCGATGGTCTCGGCGAGTGCAGAACTCACCTTTTGTGAAGGAGGGGAGTTGGAACTGACCTCCACCGAAGCCACGGAATATCTCTGGAGCAACGGTGCCACCTCACGGTCCATCATGGTGCAAACCTCTGGTGACTATGAGGTGACCATTGAAGGGGTTTGCGGAGCATTCACCAGTGAAGCGATCACGGTGGAGGTTTTGGATGCACCGGATGCACCCCTCGCGGACGATGTTGCGGTGCCGCTCAATACAAGTGCGACGTTGGAGGCCCTCGGCGAGAACATCGAATGGTTCGATCAAGCTACGGGCAGTGATGCCGTGGGCACGGGCAATACGTTCAATACACCGATCCTCACCCAAGATGCCACGTACTGGGTTCAAGCTTCCACGATCCACGGTGGCGAAGTAGCCTTCGGGGGTCGGATCGACAACTCGGTCAGTGGAGCCTATCACACCAACACGGACAACTACCAACTCTTCACGGCCTACCAGGACATGTTCATCGAGAGCGTGAAGGTGTATGCCAACGGTGCTGGCGAACGTACGATCGCGGTGGTGGATCAAGGCAACGGAAGTACCATTGCCACGGGTACGTACAACATCCCCGACGGGGAAAGCCGGGTCGATCTAGGCTTCTTTGTTCCCGCAGGCGGCCCATACGGCTTGCGTGCAGTAGGTGGAAATCCGCAACTGTGGCGAGATGGCATGGGTTCCAACCCGGCCTATCCCTACGCGCTGGGTACCTTGGGTAGCATGACGAGTTCCACCGCGAGTGGAACTAACGCCACAGCCTACTACTATTTCTTCTACGACATCGAAGTGAAGTCCCCGAGCACCACGTGCGCTGGCCCACGTACCCAAGTGGAGGTCGCGGTGGGTCCTACAGGTATTAGCGAGCAAGGCGCTCGTGCGGTCAACGTTTGGCCGAACCCGACCAGCGGTGCCATCAACATCACGGTGAGTGAATTGCAGGGTCGTGTTTCCGTTGATGTGATGGATGTGACCGGTCGGTTGGTGAAAGCGATCAATGCCGATGCATCCAGCCAACAAGGCGGTATCCTCGCCATGGATCTGAGTGGCCTTGCAATGGGTGAGTATACCATGGTCGTACGTCACGATGCAGGTGTCAGCACCTTCCACATCGTGCTCCACTAAGAGGCACGGACATATAGGAAGCCCCTGTTCCGAAAGGAGCAGGGGCTTCTTGCATGTATCCCTTCCGAGCAGCGCTGCGTAGAAGTGAGGGTCACTCATCGATCCATCACTCCGCCATCATGCGTAACATCAACGTCCTTCTAGTACTGGTATCCCTCATTTCCTTGGTCGCTTGCGCCAAAGCAGGCAAAGAGGTCGCCGAAGAATTGGGCATCATTCCAAGTTCCTGCGGGTCCGATGGTGCGCGCATCCAAGCCACCGTGAATGGCAACGACTTTTGCGCAGATGGTCAGATCATCGCCGTTTCCGATGGGGTCAGCGTTATGATCACTGGTATCGGTCTCTTGGGGAACACGTTATCCCTACAGATCGACTCGATCGCCGAAGGGACCTTCCCGGTCACAGAGGCAGAGAATGCGGTCTTGTACATGACCGTTGGCAGCCCGTACTCCTCCATGCCCGATCACCCCGGAACGATCACCATCACCGGCCACGACGAAACCACACACCGGATCAAAGCAGATCTGGCGGTCACGGTCCGCAATGAGATGAACGGTGCGACCAAGGGCATCACTGCCTCCGTGGATGTGACCTATTCGACCTCGGACTAAGATCTGCCTTTTAGTGGCTTCCCGCCGATGGTAGCTGCACATCCAAACTATACCTTGGCCACATGGCTTGGGAAACTGCGGATGCGCCACCGGCGTATGTCATTGTCGTTGTTCGGGGAGGTACGTGTACTCGGCAATTCAATGAAGCCCGATCGCGACAGGCAATTGATGTGATCCATCCAACGGCTTCCGGAAAATGCTTCCTGTCATGATCAGCGTGGAGGAAGCCAAGCGTTCAATGTTGATGCAGGTGCCGATCACAAGCGCCGAATTGGTCACTTTGGAGAACGCCGCAGGGAGGTTTACCACGGCCACGATCACTTCACCCACGGAGCATCCGTTGTTCGACATGAGTGCGGTGGATGGGTACGCTTTCCTGCTGAAGGATGATGGGCCGTGGCACGTGGTCGGCGAGGTACCAGCAGGCGGTGTATTGGAACATCCGTTGCGATCGGGTGAATGTGCAAGGATCTTCACCGGAGCCAAGCTTCCTGTTGGCGCTGATACAGTGGTGATGCAGGAGTTTGTCTCCCGCGAAGACCAGCAGATCACGCACAACGACATCCGCCTAAAGCCCGGTGCCAATGTGCGTCGCAGAGGTGAACAAGTGAGGATGGGCGATGTGTTGTTGACCGCCGGATCGCGAATGGATCCGGAAGCCATCGGACTCCTCGCATCGGTCGGGATCAAGCAGGTCGAGGTGTGTCGGTCACCCAAGGTCACCGTGCTGCTCACTGGAAACGAATTCTTGGAAGAAGGTCGTGCAGAAGAAGGGAAGATCCACAGCAGTAACGGATCCATGCTTGTTGCCGCGCTGAAGGGTTCGGGTGTCGAGGCCGATGCGCTGTATGCACGGGACGACCTCCAAGCGCTCGATGAAGCAATGCAGCAGGCCCTTAAGAGCGATGTCATCATCAGCACCGGTGGAGTTTCCGTGGGTGATCATGACCTTGTGCGCGAGGCTGTGGAGCGGAACGGCGGGAAGGTCCACTTCCACGGTGTGGCGCAGAAGCCCGGAAAGCCTATGTTGTTCGCTACATTCGGGCAGAAGGTCTTCTTCGGTTTGCCGGGGAATCCGCGTGCTGTGATGGTGCTTTTCTGGGAGTATGTATGGCCTTTCCTGCGCGCTATGCAGGGTGCCACCGAACCATGGCTACCGTTCGATCAACTGCCGCTTGAAGGTCCATTGAATGTGAAAGGGGAGCGCGGGGAATTCCGAGCGGTGCGGGTGCGCGGTGGCCTTGTTACCCTGTTGAAGGATGAAGGTTCGCACATGTTGAAGTCGCTTCGGCAGGCGAACGCCATCGCGTATATCCCTGCAGGTACGCAAGCTTTGAGCGTTGGGATGAAGGTGGAAGTACATTACTTGCCGCGATGAACAGACCCGGATCTTCCCCATTATGGACCGGCGCACAAGGCTGGACCGGTGTGGTGCTGACCGGTGGTAAGAGTTCGCGCATGGGGCAGGATAAGGCGATGTTGGAAGTAAATGGAAAGACCTTGTTGGACCGTGCGTTGGATACGCTTCAGCCGCTTGTGAACGACCTGCTCGTGATCGGCGATCCCGAACGTCATGGCCATGTCGGCCCGTTCGTCATCGCGGATGACTTGCCGGGGATGGGACCCCTAGGTGGCATCGTTACCGCGTTGCGATACGCTATCCATGACCGGGTGATCGTACTGGCCTGTGACATGCCGGGCATCAACGGATCGCTGATCGAACGATTGAAACAAGGCGATGCGCAGTGTGATGCCTTCATTCCGCAATGTGATGGGAAACGAGAACCACTCGCAGCCATGTACCATCGACGTTGCCGGGTGGTTTTCGAAGCGTCTTTGGCCGAGGGGAAATGGAAGGTGACCGATGCACTGGATCGCGTACAAGCAAGCTATGTGCAGATCTGCGCGGGTGAAGAAGGTTGGCCTGCCGACCTGTTCCGGAACCTCAACTCGCCGGGTGATCTTTGAGCCACAACAGTTCTGTGTTGGAGAGGGAAGGCTGGTTCTACCCTCCGATACGCACCATCGGTCGAGCGCTCAGACCGTGCAGCACCTCCTCTTGGCGCTCCGGTTCGAAAGAAGGAAGCCCGCTTAGCACGTTCGCTTCGATCAGCGGCGAACTCCTCACCACACATCAATGGTCGTGATCGCTTCACGCGTCATCGGATCTTCGCGTGACAGGAAGTGCTGATCCTCCGGCATACAATACGTGCAGCGCAGGTCGCACCGGTCCACAACGCTGATCCGGAGGTTTCGGTGGATCCGTTGAATGCGGTCTTGTAATGGAACGGACATTCCCGAACAGAGGAGCGACCCTGTGCAAGAGCGGGACAATCAGTGTAACCCTGATACTCAGAAGTGCGTTCCAAGGCGAAACGTGCGCCACCTTTTCCTCTCCTGCGCTACGGTACCTCGGCTGTAACTGTAATAACTCGGAACATGAGGATCACGAACCAATTGCGTTCAGGCTTACGCATCTCCACGAAGCTTGTCTTAGCAACCATGCTCACCGTTCAAACGGCGCATGCACAATCGGGTAGTCTGGATGGCACCTTTACCGTCGGTACTGGGGTGAACGGGCGTTTGTTCGCCATGGCGGCCCAGCCCGATGGGAAGCAGGTGATCGGTGGGGCATTCACAACGTACAATGGGGTGGCTCGCAACCGCATTGCACGGATCAACCGCAACGGAACGCTGGATGCCAGCTTCGTTGTCGGCAGCGGCGTGAATGGTCAAGTCACTGCGGTGGCGATCGATGCTTCGGATAAGGTCTTGATCGGAGGAAGCTTCACCACATATAATGGTTCAGCCGCAATGCGTCTGGTCCGTGTCAACGCGAATGGTTCAATTGATCCGAGTTTCAACACAGGCTCTGGGATCCCGAACGGTTCGGTCAGCGCCATTCAGGTGCAGAAGGATGGTAGGATACTGGTCGTTGGATCCTTTAATCAAGTGAACGGAACGGCCACTGGTCGAATTGTTCGACTCAACTCGGATGGTTCCATTGACACCGGGTACACGACTGGACTTGGCGCCAATGGGGACATTTACGGTGCGGCACTGGACAATAGCGGCAAATTGGTCGTCGTTGGTGCATTCACATCAATGAACGGTGTCATGCGCCCAGGTATCGCCCGCTTGCGCACGGACGGTGAATTGGACATCTCCTTCAACCCCGGAGCAGGACCGAATGCAGCCGTGTATTGTGTGGCTCACCAGCGCGATGGCAAGATCCTGATAGGAGGTCTCTTCACAAGCTACAACGGTTCCACACCCGCTTCGCGCATTGCCCGGTTGGAACGTAACGGAAGCTACGACAACTCATTCAGTATCGGCACCGGATTCAACAGCTGGGTGTACACCATTGCGTTTCAGGGCGATGGCAAGATCCTCGCAGGAGGTGACTTCACCATGTACAATGGTACCGCGCGCAATCGCTTGGTCCGGCTGCAAACCAATGGGGTGTTGGATACCGGCTTCAGCACGGGCAGTACATGCAGCAACTGGGTGTACGCGATCACTTGGCAGCCAGAAGGACGCATCACCGTGGGCGGTGGTTTCACTTCCTATAACGGTACTGCACGCAACCGGATCCTGCGATTGAATTCCACGTGCGATGAGAATATCCAATTGACCTTACGGACCGATGCCTTCGGTTCGCAAACGAGTTGGGAGATCACCGGTGCAGGTTTCACTTATCCGCTCTGTTCCGGTTCTGGATTCGCCAACAATACGGAAGTGAACGTGGGCTGTTGCTTGCCCCATGGATGCTTGCGCTTGCGGGTATTGGACAGCGCAGGCGATGGCATGTCTTCCGGCGGGTATGTACTGAAGGATGGCACCGGTCGTCGCATCATCGACAACACCAACGACGGTATTTTCGGCTCGGAGAGCAGCATTGCGGCAAATGGTTCGTTCTGCTTGCCCATGAGTGCCGATCGACCCATCATGACCGCATGCGACAAATTGGATTGGGTGTATTCGGACTTCATGATCGCATCTCCACTTCCGGACGTAAGCGCGCAGTGGGGTATCGGGGACCAGACCGATGATGGATATGAGTTCTGGTTCTATGATCCGGACGGAACCTACTCCCAGCGGAAGTTCCGCAGCCACGCCTTGCCAGGTGGATACGGCAGCGGTGCACTTCGCACATGCTACCAGCGGTTGAGCTGGACTCCGAACACGAACCCGATACCCGAAGGTGTGCTGTTGAATGTGCGTATTCGTGGACGCGTGAATGGGGTGAACAACGAATGGGGTCCAGCTTGTCGTATGAAGGTGGATCCGATCACCGCTGCGTGCCCTCCAACCAAACTCGTTGACATCCCCTCCCAACGGTACTTCTCCTGTGGCGTAACCCGTTCTCGAGCACAGTTCGTCTCAGCGAAGACGGTACCGAATGCCAACCGGTTCGAGTTCGAATTCGTGAACACGGCGGATGGTTATTCCTACAGCATTCAACGCGTCACGTATCACTGCTTCTTGAATTGGGCCAGTCCAGCTTTGGTACCGGGGCACACCTATCAGGTACGTGTTCGGGCAAGCAAGGACAATGGCCTCTCGTGGTGCCCATGGGGTGAAACCTGTCAAGTTACCATTGCACCGAATGTCGCGCCAGAGGAGGGGCCGCAGAGCTTGGCCTTGGAGAATGGAGATCTGGACATGACGGTTTGGCCCAACCCTTCAGCTGGAGATCGCATGGAGATCAACCTCAACGGTATCACGCGCGAGGTTGAACATGTCGATGTAGTGGTCTTTGATGCCATGGGAAAGCTGGTGCACCAGGAGCGACTGGCAGTTGAAGGTCCACAATGGCGCGGTGCGCTTCCCTTCACGAGCACACTGCCCGATGGCCAATACCTGCTTCGTGTGAACAGTGGCGAACAGACCATGCATCAACGCTTCGTGGTGGCTCGATAGCAGAACAATGTTTTGGAGATGACCGGGCAGGACAACGATCTTCGCCCGGTCTTCTTTTTCCGACCCTGTACATGGCGACCAATATGAAGGGAAGGTCACGTTGTCCTTGGTGCTTGAAGGACGATATCTACAAACACTACCATGATACGATCTGGGGTGTGGAGGAACACGATGACAAAGCGCTCTTCGCGAAACTCGTGTTGGATGGTGCGCAAGCGGGCCTCAGTTGGTACACCATCCTGATCCGCATGGAGAGCTACCGCAAGGCATTCGATGATTGGAACGCGGAAAAGATCGCACGTTATGGAGCGAAGGATGTGGCACGTTTGATGGCCGACCCGGGTATCATCCGCAACCGCGCCAAAGTGGCCAGTGCCATCAAGAATGCACAAGCGTACATGCGGATCATGGAGAAAGGGAAGGGCTCCTTCGATCACTTTCTGTGGAAGCATGTGGACCATACGCCCATCGTGAATACGTGGACCGACAAGATCCAGGTTCCGGCGAGCACTCCCTTGAGCGATGCGGTGAGTAAGGACCTGAAGAAGGCGGGATTCAGCTTCGTGGGTACAACCATCGTGTATGCTTTCATGCAAGCCGTAGGAATGGTGGACGACCACTTGATGACCTGTTGGCGCAGGCGGTGATCGTAGGGCTTTCGGCGAATGTTAACTTGGTGGCATGCAGGCACCCGTTACTCCGGTCCGGATCGAAACCGTGGAAGACCAGCATCGGCTGGCGAAGGACGATCTGCTTGTGACGGAAGAACCACTAGAGATCCGCCTAGGGCATGGACCTACGGATGATCGAAGCGAGGTCCGGTTGAGCGTCACGATGCGTACTCCGGGACAGGATGAGGATCTGGTGCGCGGATTTCTTTTCACGGAAGCGATCATCGCCGACCCATCGGAGTTGGTGCGCATCGTATCATGCACGAATGTGAAGAAAGAGGAACGCGGCAATGTGATGCGCGCTGAATTGCATCCGTCGATCGCGTTGGATCCGGCCAAGTGGCAACGGAACTTCTACACCACGAGCAGCTGCGGTGTGTGCGGTAAGAGCAGCCTCGAGGCGGTGCGCATCCAACGCAGGCATCGCATCGTACCGTTCGGCGAGGTGGACCCACGCATCATCGGCACACTTCCGGAACGCATGCGCAAAGCACAGACCGTCTTCCACCGTACCGGGGGCATCCACGCTGCGGCGCTCTTCGATCGAAATGGCGAACTGCTCCTGATTCGTGAGGATGTGGGTCGCCATAATGCGGTGGACAAGGTGATCGGTGCGGCGTTGGCCGCACAATGGGTCATGGAGGACCGCCTCTTATTGGTCAGTGGCCGTGCAGGATTCGAACTGTTACAGAAGTGTGTGATGGCGGGCATTCCGCTCCTTGCGGCCGTGGGTGCACCGTCGTCCATCTCCGTGGATCTTGCTCGGGAGAACGACCTCACGCTGGTGGGTTTCCTCCGGAAAGATCGATTCAACATCTATTCGCCTAGCCGTATGACCCCATGAAAGCGACCACCAAGAAAGAGTTCGAGAAGTTGAGGCGCGAACCCATCACTGTAGTGCCGTATGATGCCAGTTGGCCCGAGCACTATGAAGAGTTGGAACACGCACTGAAGCGGATACTACCGCGTAGGTTGGTTCAGCGGATCGCCCATATCGGAAGTACGGCGGTGCCAGGGCTGAGCGCCAAGCCGATCATCGATGTGCAGGTGGAGGTGTGCGACATGGACGAGGTGGTCAACGATGTTGCGCCCATCATGGTGGATGCGGGCTACCAGTTCATCTGGCGTCGATCCATCGGCGAGAAGGATCCGTATTACGCTTGGTTCATTCGACGCAATGCGACCGGTGAACGCACGGAGCATATCCATGTGGTATCTCCTGATCAGGCGAGTGTGGATCGCATCGTGTTCCGGGATCACCTGCGGCATTATCCGGAAGAAGCATCCGCCTACGATGAACTCAAGGCGCAATTGGTCAAGAAGTACGCGAAGGATCGGGATGCCTATACGCGCGGAAAGTCGGAGTTCATCGACCGGGTATTGCAGGACGCTCGCCACCAACGGATCCGCAAATGAATCGGAAAAGGACCATCGGAATGATACAGGGTTCGATACTATTCGTTGCCTTGTTATGGTTGTATCCCGTGCATGCGCAACGCACGTTTGATGTCACCATCGCCGACAGCACCTACCACATGAAGCAATATTGGTTCGTGCTATACACCGCCGGAGAAGCTGAATCGCTGGATAGCCTTGTTGCTGCGGATCTGCAGGCGAAGCACTTGGCGCATCAAAGTGGACAGGCTGAACGTGGTCTGATCGTCATGGCTGGTCCATACGGCGAGAATGATGCGGGGTGGCGCGGACTCTTACTGTATGACTGCGACACAAAGGAAGAGGTAGAAGGCTACTTGCGACAGGACCCCTTCGTTAAGGTGGGTCGTTTGAAGTACGAAGTACACCCGTGGTGGGGTGCCATCGGCACGATCTTGCCGTGACCTAGCGGGAACTCAACAACCATGCATGCGTTCGGTCTCCTTGGGCCGAGCGCCAGTAATAGCAGAAGCGGTTGCGCTTGCTGTTCAGCAAACCTTGTACCTCCGGATGGTCCCTGTTCGGATAGTACAGATGCAGCGTGCCGGTCTCGGCATCGAACTCTGGTGAAGGGGGCAAGCCCTCCGTTGTGAAACTCACCCATATGGACCGTGCCATGCTACCGGCGCGTGCAGGTTGCCCGTGATAGCGAAGCTCACCGTTCTTGGACCGGACCGCTTTCGTGATCCGCATTACCTCCAGTTCACCTGATGAACCAAGGCTGTTGGCGGCATGCAGGCCGTCGTCTTTCAAGATCGGATCCTTGGGAAGTGCCGAAGTGTTCATGACGCGTTGGCTTGGACCGTGAAGTTCGGTATATCCATTCAGGAATCGGTAGATCGGTCCTTACTTCGTTCAAAACTTCATATTGGCTTAACATGGACTCGGCTCCCCAACAAGGTGTGGAATGCCCTTTTGGGTCTGCGGTCGGCGATGGAGCAACCCGCTTAACTTGCACCATTGCTGGGATCAACGCGAAGAGGCAGCGCACTTCAACTGTGGAATGAACGGACTCTGGAAGGAACTGAAGCGAAGACACGTGGTGCAAGTGGCCACGGTCTATGCCATGACCGCGTGGTTGGTCATCCAATTCGCAGTGGCGGTATTCCCCTACCTCGAGTTCCCGAAGTGGAGCGTGACCGCCGTGATCGTGTTGGCATTCGTCGGTTTTCCGATCGCGCTGATCATTTCCTGGATCTATGACCTCGGGCCGAAGGGGTTGGTGGTCACGGTTCCGGTTGAAGATGAAAGCGCCCAACACGCACCTGCGGGCAAACGATCGGTCTCAGGCTCGGTGGTGATCGCCATGCTCGCCGTGCTGCTCGTGGGCCAGTACTTCTACTTCAAGCATTGGAAGGCCGATGGAGCACCCCTGATGGCCGATGCAGCGAACACGCGCTCGCTCGCCGTGGCTGTGTTGCCATTCGTGAACATGAGCAGCGATCCCGACCAAGAGTTCTTCAGCGATGGGCTAACGGAGGACATCATCACGCAACTCGCCAAGATCAAGGACCTGCACGTGATCTCGCGCACCACCTGCATGCAGTACAAAGGGGATACGCTCACCGTCAAGCAGATCGGTGCGCAGCTCAACGTGGGTACCATCCTCGAAGGCAGTGTGCAGCGTGCGGGTGATCAATTGCGCATCACCGCGCAGCTCATCGATGTGGCCACCGATGCGCACCTCTGGGCGGAGAGCTACGACCGCTCCATCAGCGATCTGTTCAGTATACAGCGCGAGATCGCAATGGCCATCGCGGGTATGCTTCAACAGAAACTGTCGCCCAAAGAAGTGAACGATCTGGCCGAAGTCCCTACCACGAACGTGGAAGCCTACCAAGCCTACCTCAAGGGGCGGCACCTCTCTCACAAGGATCACTTCGTTGGCGAAACCGCCTTGCAGGCCATCGTTAATTTGGAACGGGCTGTCCAGCTTGACAGCACCTTTGCATTGGCTTATGCCGAGTTGGCGCGCTGCCATGCGCGCGTCTATTATTTGCGCACCGACCAGACCGATGCACGTCGCTCCATGGCCACCCGCGCGGCAGATATAGCACTCGCATTAGGAGCGGATCAGCCAGGCGTGCAGCTCGCCATCGGCGACTATTACAACTGGGCTTTCCGCGACAAGGTCAAGGCCATGGAGCATTGGTCCATCGCGGAGAAGGACCTGCACAACAATGCCGAGCTGATCCATGCGAGGGCCATGGTCATGCTCACCGAAGGGCGGATCGAGGAGTGCATCACGGAACTCAAGAAAGCCGTCGAGCTGAGTCCGAAGGAGGCGTACTATTTCAATGAGCTGTCCTGGGCGTACATGTGGGCGCACCGTTTCCCGGAGGCCATTGCTGCGGCCGATAAAGCGATCGCTCTGACACCGGACGAGAACTGGCCGTACATCTACAGGGGAATGAACTACTACTGTTGGAAAGGTCCTTGCCCGGAAGCCTATGCGGCCTATGACGCGGTGGAACATGATTACCCGTGGTACACCTGGGGAATGTTGAACCTGGAGATGGCCGACGGGAAGATCGATGCCGTGCTGAAGCGTGTGGCCGCCCTTCCCGATGGGTGGCACATCACCAAGATCGAAGTGTACCCCGCAGCCTTGGCCGAAGCCTTCCTGCGCCAGCGCTTGGGCGAAACGGAGGTGGCGCGCAAGAAATACCAGGAGGCCGTGATCCTGCTGGAAAAGGAATTGCCGAAGCACTTGGAGGATGCCCGCTACCACAGCGCCTTGGGCATTGCGCTCGCAGGGGCTGGCCAAAAGGAACGCGCGATCCAGATGGCTGTGAAAGCTACCGAGCTACTGCCCTACGCGAAGGATGTCGGCTATGGCGTCATGCCGCTCTATGATCTTGCGGTCACCTACACACTCGTCGGCGAGCTGGACAAGGCCTTCGAGCAATTGGAGTTCAACCTCTCCAACCCGGGCTACTTCACCGTGGAGTTCCTGAAAGGTGATGTGCGCTACGATGGTGTGCGGAAGGATCCGCGCTATGCGGCGTTGCTGAAGAAGTATGCAATTGACAAGGAAGGTGCTTGAGTAAACCGCATACAGGATTATCTTTGAAATACTATGAGCACGAATGAACTTCGCGAAAGAGCGGTGAAGGCCATTGATCAAATGCCGGATTAGGTACTCCTTGGTGTTGTAAAAATGCTGGAGGATTTGAAGAAGGGGTACCTCGGAGTACCTCGAACGGATGGCACAAGTGCTTATCGTCCTGGGCAGACAAGGCGCGACGAAAGGAAGTTACCCATAGGTAACTGACTGAGGAGAAGCAACTGCTTCATCCCGCGCTATGCGGGAGCCGGATGACCAAACGAGAAGTGCTTGCCCGATGGGTCGGCCCATAGGCCGATGCCGCCGGAGTGAGGTACTTCGAGGTACCCTAAGGCTTCTGCGAATGCATCAGAAGAGGACGATGTGTTGATCGTACAGATCATTCGCGAAAATCGTGAGGTGTTATCACGGTTGGCTCAATGATCTCATTCGCAACTGCGGCGTAATTTCATACCCGTTCCATTGAGGAATTCGGCGGTGCCAAAGGGATCCGGGACCAAGGAGCATTGGAGTCCGCGCTTGCACGACCATTTCAAACTTTCGGTGGAGAGGATCTGTACACTACGCCTGCGGCAGAGGCTGCTGCATTGATGGAAAGCATCGTGATCAACCATCCATGGGTGGACGGGAACAAACGCACCGGCTTGGGACTTGCGATGTTCCTGCTGATGAAAGAAGGCTATCGGGCGAAGGCCACTCAAATGGAACTCTATGATCTCACGATCGGCGTGGCCGAAGGTCGGACCGGTTCCGCAGCCATCAGCGCATGGATCAGCGAACGTATAGAGGCGATCTGAAGGAGTATTGTTCGGGTATACTTAGATGATGAAGAGCGCTCGACATCATCCGATCGATCGGATCACATCCGAACGACCATTGAACACGATCGCATCACCGACAGCCTTTCCTGCCAACAACTGTCCGATCGGTGAGGCCAGCGAGATCGCATAGAGCGTTGCGCCGTCCACCTCGATCACACCCAAGCCCACCGCGATGAAGTATGTACCGTTCGTGGTGGTTACCAAGCTACCGAAAGCACCTCGGTCATACACGCGATCCTGCGGTACACGATCAAGTTCCTGTTGCAATGCGATCAACTTCGCGCGTTGCTCCTCCAACTTGTCCAGCTCTTGTTGCATCATGGCGCGACCCACTTCGTGCTTGTCGCCGGCGCTGCTCTTGCCATCGCTGTTGCGCGCTTCGAGCGTGGCCGACAACTCCATGTTCAATGCATCCAACTTGCCTTGCAGCATGGATCCGAGATGACGAACCAAATCGACCTTCTTCAAAACTTCCGTGGAGTTTCGTCCGAAGAACGATGAAGGCGAAAGGTGCGTTCTACATGCATTCCTCCATATGGCAGAGCCGTGTGAAGGTCATTCCCTTCTTCGAACGCAAACATCGTTTGTTCAAGGTCCACTTCTCCAAAAGAACGTACCCTGTTCCGGTGAATAGCGATACCGTGTTGCCCTTCAACTCCCAACGTCCCGCGATGTCCACCTTCTTTTGTGGGTCGGTTCCGTTCATATAATGGAAGGAGTTGTCGACATTGATCGTCAGTGAAATGACCGGACTGGTGGAAGAAGTGGGGTCGCATCCACAGACGCTGTAGATGCCAGTGCTTAACGCAGGCGTTTCCGGAACACCCGGTGGCATGAAGGACATCGACAGAAGACCAAGGCCGAGCATCGAAATACAGGTGTTGGTTCTCATGTGATCGTGGTTCTGGGTTTACGACAAACCGGTGCCTATGTGACCGATGTATAAGTGACGAGTTGAATTGAATAAAGTTACAGCGCCACATCACTCCCGAACCTCTATTCGAAAGAGTGCGATCCGCGCCCTATTCCGAATTTCGGCCATGCCCGAACAACGCCAGCTTATCAACTACTAGCGCGGGATCGGTATTTCATCCTCGATCGCAATTCGATCACGGATGAAATGAGGAACCTGTGAAATATCAATGCCCGACCGCAGCGGTGGCCGGCGTCCAGCGTTCCACCACACCGTCCACGGCGGGCACGGTGCGCAGGTAGTCGTACAACGCGCCGAGGTCCTGCTCGCTCATTCCGGCGTACATCATCCAGGGCATCACGGTCTGGAGATCGCCCCTCGCTTGGTCCACGGTAGGTGGCACATACGTGCTGTCCGCCGCCGCTCTGAAACGCGCAATGAACTGCTCACGGCTCCATGCGCCGATGCCGCCTTCGGTGCTTGGTGTGATGTTCGGCGAGCGCACTAGCGCTCCGTTCGGGAAGCGGAACTCGAAGCCGCCCGCGTAGTCGGGACCCACCTTCGCGCCTTTCTCGCTGCGCGTGTGGCAATCGATGCAGCCGGCCGCGTTGGCGATGTAGCGGCCATTGGCCACTGCATCGGCTTCGTCGGGGCGAAGGCCCGGCATCGCTGGTTTGGGCATGGTGTGCATGATGATGCCCATGGGGAAGGCGGGTGCGCTCGTGGCAGGCAGGCTTTCCACGGCGGGCAGACTTCGCAGGTAGGCGATGATGCTGTGGATGTCCTCGGTGTCCATGGTGCCGTAGTTCAGGTAGGGCATCACCGGGAAATTCGGTTGGCCATCGTGGCCCACGCCGCTGGTGATGGCGCGGTACAATTCACCATCGCTCCAGTCCGAGAGCGCGAACGGCGTGATGTTGGGGCTGATGAACGTTCCAGGGAAACCGATGCTTTCGTCGAAACGTTCGCCCCCGGCACCCAAGCTGCCGGGCACCACGGGCCCGCTGAACTTCGACCAGTCCCGTGTGCTGTGGCAGTCCATGCATGCGCACACGCTGTTGGCCAGGTAGGCACCACGCTCAATGCGCGCTGCGGTCACGTCCACCTTCAAGTCCGAAGGTGCGTCGATGTTGGGTAATGCCTGGGTGATGTAGGTGACGGCTCCCACCACAACGAGCACCAGGAGCAGGAGCAGGACACCGAGAATGCGAGCGAAGCGTTTCATGGTTGATGAAGGTTAATTCGTGGACTGTAGATCCCCCCGGAGCAGCCAGGATCCGAGCCATGCGCTCCAGACCGGGAAGAGGAAAAGGTAAGCGAAGAGGCCGATCAGGCTGATGGCTTCCACCCCGAACAGCAAGCCGCACACATCCAGCGCGGAGCAGGCACCGATCGCCATGGCGAAGATGCCCAGGGCCTTGTGGGTCGTGCGCAGCGCATTGCCGGTCATCCAAAGCCATACGGCCAGCAACGTCATGGCCAGCGTGTTCCACAGACCTGTATACACTAGGCCGAACACAGCGCCGTATGTTGCCGATACCGCAGTGCGCGTGGCGGCATCCCCCAGGGCATACGCCTCGAAAAGGTGCGTGGTGCCAACAAGTATGGCTGCACCGATGGAGCCCACGACCATGTACCCGTAGCCCGCACGTGCGGCGATCTGCGCTTGCAATGGGCGGCTCCGTGAGGCAAGGTCGGTGAGCACCACGGAGGCGGGCAGCAGCAGCCAGTAGTAGCCCAGTATGTCGAGCACCCAACCCCAGCGCACCAGCCCTGCGTCCACCTTCGGGTGTGCGATGGCCAGTTGCGGATCGAACATCGCATCGAAGTCCCATTGGAAGGCGATGGGGCCGAGGAAGAAACTGATCAGTGCGATGGGCGCGGCAAGGATGGCGCACCATCCGGCAAGGCGAAGGGGTGTGGTGTCGTTCATGGGGTGTTGGATATGATGGGGCAAAGCAGCGCGATCGGGCGGCCTCCGTATTGGAAGCTTGCGCCATGGAATTGTCCCATTCTTCCAACCCGTGCCGCCATTGCACTGCACCGACCAATACCGTTTCGGCTTATGTGCTGCTCCCAGCTCGCCTTCGGCCCAACGGCCCGAACGTATTCCCTTTCGGGCCCTTCCCTTCCGCAGTTAGGTGCGCCTCTTCCATGCCCAGCTCAACGTTGGGTTGATCTCGGCTTAAGGATCTGGCATAACTTGCACCATGCCTCTCCAGCCGGTCTTCACGCGCCCGTCGGCACTACTCGCACCGTACATCTCCTATTTGTTCGAGTTGGAGAGCGCGCCGCCCGCCGACGCTGAACCCCACCGCGTGAACGTGCTGCCTGTTCCGCACGCTCAAATGGTCTTCTCCTTCGGTGGCCCCTCGTTCGAACGCGTGATGGGAGGCGAGCAGAAGCCCAGCCCGGACTTCGCGCTGACCGGCTACACCACGCGCACCATGGAGTATTCCAACCCGGGCCACCTGGGTGTGGTGATGGCGGGTTTCCATCCGTGGGGCTTGCAGCCCTTCTTCGAGAAACCGCTGCGGGCGATCATCGACCGCAACGTACTACTGTCCGACGTGTGCAGGGGCGTGGTCTCCTTCGAGCGCGACCTGCGCGACGCATCGGATCCGCAGGCCCGCATCCAGTGCATCGAACGCTTCCTGCTTGCCAACCTGCGCCGCCCGGCGCTGGATGAGGAGATGGTGCGCAGCGCAACGACCATCATGGAGGCCAAGGGAAGCAGGCGTGTGCAGGAACTGGCCGACGCTCTTTCCATGAGCCGCAGGCAATACCTGCGTCGCTTCCAGGATACCATGGGCGTGGACCCCAGTTTGTTCACGCAACTGGTCCGGTTCCAATCCACCTTCGAGGCGATGGACCTGCATGGCGAAGCACCCGATTGGCCGGCGATCGCGCTCGATGCGGGCTATTACGACCAGGCGCACTTCATCAACGCGTTCCGCTCCTTCACCGGACTCTCCCCCACGGAATACCTCGTGCGGATGCGCCGCACGGAGGTCGGGCAGCACTTCGATGCGCACCGCACGAACGATGATCCATGCGGCGCATGTACATCTGACCGAACCTCGCCGTATCGCTCGCTTGATGACAGCTGTACATAGCGTGGAAGGGGGTGCATGGGCGTGAGAGTGGGGCTGTCACATAGTGAGAGTAACGGTCCACGCATCGCAGAACGCTTTTCGGGTCCGAGAGATGGAACTTGCGTTCCTGGATCCGTTTTGGCGAGTTCAAGGTTGCGCCTGCACCATCTTCTTTCGGAGATCCAAGTTCCACACCACCACCATGTGCAGTGTAGAGTTCACCTCCATCAGATCGGCACCTGCCGCCGCACCCGGACGCTGTAGGTTCTGATGCAGATATCCCGCGATCACTTGCATGGATGCGGTCGCTTGATAACCCAGCAACGCGGAGATCCGGTTCTGGTTCATCAGGTCCAAGCGCTGCGGGTCGCCGAAGTTCAAGAAGAGCTCGTCATACAGGTTGGCGGTGAACACACCTGCTCCCGTTCTATCACGCTTGCTTAAAGGGACAGTGAACCAGGCCCGATAGCGAAAGCGGTTCTGATACCCATAGCGATCCAGTTCCCCTGCGAATGGATCATTCTCGGAGGCATTCAGTTGTGCGATGAACCGTTCTTCCATGCGGAACCTGTGCGAGATGCGGAGCCTGCCAATGGGTTGGTTCAATTGTACTTGTTGGTACGCTTGGTGTTCCCAGCTGGGGAAGGCGGTCGGGAAGGTACCGTACGGGTAATTCCGGTAGTAGCTGTATCCGAGGGTGAACATCACCTGATCGCTCAAATGGTAGTTCACTGCTGGGCGCACGAGCATTTGTTGCCAATGCAACCCCATGTCCGCACGGCGCCAATGTGCTTCGGTATGGATGCCCCAATGATCGCTTACCCGATGGTCACCCCAATGCGAGATCCACAGGTTGCTATTCACCTCCATGTCCCGGTGTGCTTGGCCATGCGCCAAGGCGCCGAATACCAGGACCGATGCCAGTAGGGCCGAACGCATCAGGTACACTGGACCCCGCCATTGTGCACCACGACCGTTCAGTTCAGCAAAGTCCACTGTAGTTGGATCAAAGAGCGAGGAACGCCACCACACCGGTCTGCACGTCGTACATCCCGCCGACGATACCAATGCTCTTCGAATCGACCATCTCTTTCAGGATGGGACTACGCTGCGTGATCTGCTGCATGGCCAGTTCCACATTCCGGCCAGCAACACGCTCGACGAATTCCGGATCGGCTCCGGTGCCTGAGCCGGAACCCCGCACGTCATCCACGGCCGGGCGGATCTTGTTGAGCAATGCAGTGAGATTGCCCATGCGGACATCATCACAGGCACCTTTCACGGCACCACAACTGCTATGTCCAAGGACCACGATCAATTTCACTCCCACCACCTTGCATGCGAATTCCATACTACCTAGGATGTCCTCGTTCACGCAGTTGCCTGCAATGCGCACGCTGAAGACATCTCCGAGTCCTTGGTCGAATATCAACTCGGCACTGGTGCGTGAATCGATGCAGCTCAGGATCACCGCGAAGGGGTGCTGACCTGTACTGGTCTCGTTCACTTGCTTGAGCAGGTCTCTGTTGGCCTTCAGATTGTTCACGAAGCGTTTGTTGCCTTCTTGTAGGATCACCAACGCGGTGGCGGGGGTGATTTGGGTCTGGGATTCTTTGGTTTGGGTCCTCATGTTGATCCGCGCTTGCGCGACTGTTAGTGAGATCGTTGTTCAATGTTGATGTTCTGGGTGATGCCTCGGGCCATCGCCACTGTCAATTCCGGTCGAGCTTTCGTTGTGCGGCATCCGCCACAACGGATGGCAGCTCCTTCCCTTGCTTCGCCGTGCGTTTCTCGAAACCAACGAGATCCATGCGCACGCCCTCTTCCTTCCTTCGAACCATGCACTCTTCAATGATCTCCATCACATCGGGGTCCAGGTTCACCGTGCGGTGTCCATCGATCACCACATGCGTGCCGTTGGGCAGCTCGGCCAGCGTACGTTGGATACTGGCCTTGTTGAAGAAGGTGACCTCTTCGCTCAATTCAATTCGGATCGGATGCTTGCTATCGGCCAGATCACCGTCGAAGTGGAAGGGCGTTAAGTAGTTGTTCCGTAGCACGATCAAGATGCCTACGGCCATACCCAGCAGCACGCCGGTGAGCAGATCGGTGAACACAACTCCGAGTATGGTGATGATGAAGGGTGTGAACTGTGTCCATCCTTTGCTCCACATCTGCTTGAAGAGGACCGGCTTCGCCAGCTTGTAACCGACCATCAAGAGAATGGCGGCAAGGCTGGCCAACGGGATCATCTCCATCAATTGGGGGATCAACAACAGCGCTAACAGGATCCATACCCCGTGCAGGATGGCGCTGAGCTTGGTGCGGCCCCCGCTCTGGATATTGGCCGAACTGCGCACGATCACTTGCGTAATGGGCAGGCCACCGACCATCCCGCTGAAGATGTTCCCGAGACCCTGTGCCTTCAACTCGCGGTTCGTAGGTGTGATCCGTTTCTGGGAGTCCAACTTGTCCGTGGCTTCTACGCACAATAGGGTTTCCAAACTGGCCACGATGGCAAGCGTCAAAGCTGTGGTCCATACCCGTACATCACTGATCGCTGTCCATTCGGGAAATTGGAATGCAGCCAGTCCTGTACTCAGGTCCGGAAGGTCCACGTAATGCTCTGCCTCCAACCCATGCTGGCCCATGATGCTTTGCATGCTGCCGAGTACGATGCCAGCGATCACGGCGAGCAAGGGACCCGGGATCTGAGCGAGTGCCTTGGTGCCCTTGATCCAGTTCGTCTCCCAAAGCACTAGGATGCCCAGGCAAACTGCTGCGACCAGTAGAGCACCGGGCGTTATCGCACCCAATGCATTGGACAGCTCGCTGAACGTGGTCTGGTTGTCGGGTTGCACGAAGCCCAGATCGCCTTCGAAGTCCTTGTCGTATCCGAATGCGTGCGGGATCTGCTTCAGGATGATGATGATCCCGATCCCACTGAGCATGCCCTTGATCACGCTATTGGGGAAGTAGTACGCGATGATCCCAGCACCGAACAAGCCAAGTACAAGTTGCATGGCCCCAGCGAGCACCAGCGCTACCAAGAATGAAGGAAGACCGAGCAGGCCGATGGCTCCGGCAACGATAATGGCCAGTCCAGCGGCTGGGCCACTGACCCCTAAATGCGATCCGCTCGCACCTCCTACTACGATACCGCCAATGATGCCGGCGATAAGGCCTGTGATCGGCGGTGCGCCGCTGGCCAAAGAGATGCCCAAGCATAAGGGTACGGCCACCAAGAACACCACCACCGAAGCGGGTAGGTCCTGTTTCCAGTGTTTGAAGAACGAGATCGGGTTCATGAGCGAGAAGGTCGAATGTGTGTTGGATCGAAAGCGACCGCGGTCGGTCGGAAGGGGAGAGATTCCCAATGGCCATTCCAGTGCCGAAGCGGCCGGGTAGCGCGTTACAGCGATCCTTTGGGAGGCCGCACCAACACCTCGCCGTATGGCGAAGGCAACAACCGTTCGTCGGTGGAACATTCCGGATCGACCCGAGGGGTACCGATACTCATGTGAGAAAAGCTGAGCGGAGGGCACGTTTGAATATCCTTCACCTCCTCCTGCTCCCCTGACGGAACCGGACACTCGATACACTCTGCGGTCGACCCATCACTGATGGCGGGAGTGCTGCACACCATGATGCCCATCCCCGAGCAGAGCAGGAGAGGGACTACAAGACGGTGTAAAAAAGACGATCGGGTCCATGGCGGGGACAAATGTAGTCATACAAATTGGAAGTATAGTAATACTATATTTGCCTCAAATGGCACATTATCACATCGAACTGGACCCTTCACTCTCCTTGCGGGATACCAGCAGTCCCATGGGCAGGCGGATCCTTTCGGAGGGGCTGGACCTGATGGTCGAGCTTGGCTTGGAGGCCTTCACGTTCAAGAAGCTCGCCGAGCACATGGGCATCACGGAAGTCACCGTGTACCACTACTTCGCGAACAAGCAACGCATGCTCCAATACTACTTCCAGGCTCTATTGGATGTGGTTGCGTACGCATTGCGAACAGGATAGTAGTTCGCTGAAGGATGCGAAGGACCGATTGCACGACGACATCAAAGCGCTCTGTGGTGTATGGCCGAAGACTACGCTAGCCGCACAACTCGATCCATCGGTGCTGCGCACGCTGATGATCAACGAGGGTTCCAAATCATTCACGCACAAGAACGTGGATGCCGACAACGAGGCTCAAACTCTTCAAACCGTATAAGGATCTATGCGCGCATGTGGCATCGGAACTCAGGGCCTGTTCGCCACGTCTCCGGTCATCGCGCTCCTTCGCAACCACCTTGGTGGAAATGGCGCATTCGCTGGAATTCGCCATGCTCCATCTCCCGGCGCTCACCGAACTGAGCGTAAAGAAGGACCGTAAGCAACTCGCCGGATTCCTCAGTGATATGACCGACCGCTACTTGGGTGCGAAGTGAACCTCAGCGTTGGATAGGGAATGCAAAAGCAAGAAACGTGTCGTCGGAGGTCGAGCGACCCTGATAAGTAGGGGCATTGGGAGCACTCCTTTGGGGACCTAGCGGCGTGTTCATCACCGACAGCATCTGGAATTGCAATTCGTGACCTCAAACAAAAGAGGCACACGTTACGCCCCCTTGGCCTTTGCCGAGATGACCCCGGATCCCTATAACATCCTTTGGGTCTTCGCCTCAAGCTCCAACGGCCGCACGCCGTGTACCTTTCCCTTGATCACGAAGCGGCATCGATGGTTTCCGTGAGGAAGTCGATGAAATGCGCAAGGGTGCTTTGATACCGAAGTTCAGCTCTTCAATGTCGTGGTGGTGCGGCTCGTGGGCGCGGAGCCGATACGATCCACCTCATCAGGACCCAACTTGGAGGCACGGACCATCGCTTCCATGCGGTCAAGCGAACGCCACACATTCCCACTGGATCGAAGAGCGGCGCTGGTGAGCGGAGCCGCCCCTTGGCCGCGTCGTAGGTTTGCCTCAGACCCCTACTGAACATGCGCAAACTCTTCTATGCGATCAGCCTGTTCTTGATCGCCCTTGTCGGGTTGGTGGGCTACGGGCACCACATCGTGTTGTGGTGGTACGTGGTGCTGGTCCCACTGGTGATCATCGGGATCATGAACGTGCTCCAGGAACGGCACACGATCATGCGCAATTTCCCTGTGATGGGGTATGCGCGCTATTTCTTCGAGTTCATCAGCCCGGAGATGCAGCAGTACTTCATTGAGGGTACCACGGATGGGCGTCCCTTCAGCCGTCAGCAACGCGCATTGGTATACCGCCGCGCCAAGAACGTGATGGACACGGTGCCCTTCGGTACACAGCTCGACCTGTACCATGGCGGGTACGAGGGCATGCGTCATTCCATTTTCCCGGCGCCCTTGCTCGACACTCCCCCGCGTGTGCGTTTCGGCGGCCCGAAATGCACGCAGCCGTACGAGGCATCGTTGCTGAACATCTCGGCCATGAGCTTCGGTTCCTTGAGCGAGAACGCCATCAAGGCCTTGAACGGCGGCGCGAAGAAGGGCGGCTTCTACCACAACACGGGCGAAGGCGGCCTCAGCCATCATCACTTGGAGCCCGGCGGTGATCTCGTGTGGCAGGTCGGCACCGGGTACTTCGGTTGTCGCGATGCACAGGGTGCCTTCGACCCGGAATGCTTCAAGCAGAACGCCGCGTTGCCGCAGGTGCGCATGATCGAACTGAAGTTGAGTCAAGGTGCCAACCCGGCCACGGCGGCATCTTACCCGCCGGGAAGAACACCCCGGAGATCGCGCGCATCCGTAACGTGGAGCCGGGCACCACCGTCTACTCACCGCCCTGGCACACCGCCTTCAGCGACAGCGAGGGCCTGCTGCGTTTCGTGGACCAGTGCGCGACCTGTCCGGTGGCAAGCCCGTGGGTTTCAAGCTGTGCATCGGCAAGGCCGAGGAGTTCACCGATATCTGCGAGACGATGATCTCCACCGGACTGATGCCCGACTTCATCACGGTGGACGGTGCCGAAGGCGGCACGGGCGCGGCGCCCTTGGAGTTCGCTGATTCGGTGGGCATGCCCATTGTCCCGGCCCTGATGTTCGTGAACAATTCGCTGAAGCACTACGGGTTGAAACAGCATATCCGCATCATCGCCAGTGGCAAGGTGGCCTCGGCAGCGGACCTTCTGAAGATGCTCGCACTGGGTGCTGACACGTGCAACAGTGCCCGCGGCTTCATGTTCGCGCTGGGCTGCATACAGGCGTTGCGCTGCAACACCAACAATTGCCCCGCAGGCGTGGCCACACAGGACAAGGGGCTGCAACGCGGCCTCGTGGTCACGGACAAGGCCGAGCGCGTGTACCATTTCCACCGCAACACGCTGCACGCTGCCATTGAACTACTAAGCGCCTGTGGCAGACAGCAGTTCACCGAAGTGGCCATGGACATGTTCGTGCGCGGCGATGAGTTCGTGCGGATGGCCGACCACTACTTCCCGACCATTTGGTGAACACGCTCCGCCAGCAGGTGAACACAGCACGCGCCAAGGAAGGAGCAGAGCCGGTGTAGCGGTCCGTGTAGCCCTTCTCCTTAGGCCCTCGCACAACGGATCGCGGTCGCGATGCGGATGGCTCCGCAGGCGTGTAGCCTCCTTTGGTCCAACAGCCGCACCCTGCGCAACTGGCGCGATCGCATGTGCGAGCGTTACGTTTCCACCGCCAGATACCAGTGGGAGGAGTGCATGCTTGTCCGCGAGTGCTCAGCTATGCCGATGCGTCGCCGTCAGCGTTCCCTGCCTTCTTCATCATGGCAAAACCAACGGCGGTACCGATCGCAATGCCCAAGCTGATCCACAAGCCCAAATTGTCGGTGCCTACGCCAACGGCCGTGCCGATAGCGACCCCCATGGCCATGCCCATGACCAACTTGCTTTACTTCTTCATCTTGGTAAACCTATCCATTCCGAGAGGGGCCCTCGCTGCGCTGCGTTTGTGCTAGCGGCAACGGACCACAAAGACCTTTGGCCAAGGCCACCAAGCCCCGCCACCTACCTGCCGCACTGGCCGAACAAGCCAAGGGACCAAGAGGCCAAGCCGTGCCAAGGAGCCTTTACCGCTTCAGATACCGCAGCTCGCCCTTCACCAACCAATACCGGTCACCATCAGAACCCAGCGGTCGCAGAATGAGCGTATCGCTGCGGAACCGCCAGTTGAACGCGTAGCTCGTATCCGCTGTGCTGAAATGCAGCGCATCCATGTCGTTCGCATAGGGATGCAGTGTGCCGAAGTAGTCATGGAAGCCGAACTCCTGCCAAGTTGGATGACCGCTGATCACGCCACTGTCCGAGATGGAGAAGGCCTTGGCTGGACCCAATGGCACATAGTCCCCAGCGAACAAGGTGCGCAACAAATACGCGTGATAGTTCTTCTGGAAGGCGAAGCGCTGTTCGAGGTTCTCCGTCAAGATGGACCCGATCCCCAGCAAGCGGCGGTAGTGCATCGTACCGTGGCGCTCGGGCCGCTCCTCATCCGTCCAATGCACGAGGATCCGATCGCTTTGGGGATCATGAACGAAGGTCATCGAAGCGTAGTCGTTCAATGTGAGCAGGGTGTCACCAGCGCTTGCGCGCGAAGCACGTTCGTTCGGGAGCAGCGTACCAAAATGCCTCACCGAATCCGGGCCGACACGTAGGAGCAAGGCGGACCACACCGGCGGTGGCAGCCGGTACGCGCCTATGCGCTTGTGTACCTGGATGCTGTCATGGAATTCCACGAGGATCCAATCGCCAGTGGGGTCACTGGTCACTGATATCGCATGAACCTTGTCCCGCTTCCCCGTTCTTAAGGATGACTCTTGCGCTGCTGGTGTGCAAGCAATGGCCAAGACCAACAAGCAAGGAAAGCGGGGCTTGAACATATCCATTCAATGCGATGGGTCTGGAAGGTAATGAGATAGAAGGGCACGGATCACAGATCTGCGCCAGCGGGGGGGGCTAAGCGCTGGTCTAAAAGTCTCCCGAGGCGCAGTTCATCGAGGGTCCGGGACAAGTGGGTCTAAGAGGTCACAATTTGTGACCTCTTACGTTGGAGCTTTAGGTTTGCCGAATGTCTACAGCGTTGCGGGCGTATTCAGATGAGTTCGTAATGAGCCGGATCCATGTGATCCGTGGTCAGAAAGTGATGCTGGACCAGGACTTGGCCGAACTCTACGGTGTTGGGACCAAAGTGCTGAAGCAGCAAGTCAGGCGCAATATCGACAGCTTTCCTGAGGACTTCATGTTCGAACTGACGGCCGATGAGTTCGAGCAGTTGAGGTCACAAATTGTGACCTCAAGCAAAGATCGCGGTGATCTTCCGATACCTGAAGCAAATGGAGCAGCGCCAGCGAGAAACAGAGTTGCTTGACGAGATCCGCCGAAAACCACGACCGGTCGTGGGGTATAAGACCGCCAATGAGAAGGGGCGGAAGTAGATCAGGGCTATCTGGCTGGTCCTGGGTCCCGAGGCGAAGCGCGTTCAGAGGATCGACCTTACCCCGTCATTCACTTCGACCCGTATTCCTTGTTGAGGTCCAAAAGAAGGTGACCGTGGACACAGTTCGATCTTATATCGAGCACGACCACCATGAACACGTTCTTATCGTCCGTATCAAGGTTCACTAACAAATAGCGCTGAGCTGGGTCTTCATAAACGTACTGTACCGTACCGAGGCTGTTACAGCCCGCGTAATCCTCGACCGGGATCCGCTCCACGTAGTCCCAGAAATCGAATGGCGGCACAGCGTCTTCCGGTAGTCGACGCAGAGGCGAGCCGACTTCGTTCATGAATTCGACCGACAAGCGAACTATAGGTTGGTCCGATGTTGTCATGTGCCTTTCGAAACGTGCTAAAACGTGATCAGGTTCAGCATGATCTCCGGGAAGTGGAAGGTGCTGCTGAGGATGCCGACTTCGATGCGGAGGATGCCAGACATTAATGATAGCTAGTCAACTGTCGCAGCTCGGACGGTCCAAGATCAGATAATGGCGTCAAGACAAGTGCATACTTGAACCAATCGATCCGTTTGGCCTGATCGTGATGAAGGACCAAGGTGTGTTGTCCAGACTGGATTACAACAACTCCATCTTGTTCGAATACTGGTTCGCTGCCCCGTAGCAGTAGCGCGAGGTCCTTTCCCACCAGGTTCAATCCACCTAAACGCTCATCCTGAAGATTTGCCTTAATCTCAATCAAAACCTCATTCTCGTTATAGCGACCTACCACCTTGCCGAATTTGTATGTCGTCACGATCACACCATCAACATACTCCCGTAAAGGTTCTTCCTTGCCCCAAAAGACGAAGTAGCTGTATTGAAACCCAGGTGTATCAGGGACAGCCAAATAGCTCTTGCGGCTTCCTCCGCTGTTTGAAAATTGGAATACATCTAGTAGTCGTTGCTTGTCAACATCTTTTATTAGCGAATCGAGTGTCGATCGCGACTTGGCAACCTCGCTTGCTTGTAGATACTGGGGAGCTTCTACACTATCGGAGAATACTTGGACGCTTTCAACCGGTGCGCGCGGCGCCAGTGGTTCCTAGCAACCCACACGGACCGACAGAGTCGAACAGATCATCAATCCACGCATTCTTCTTCACAATGCTCTATACGTCAACGGTAACATGCAGTCACGCTGAACACGGGATTGGTTTGCTCACGCCTTCTCCACCACCTCCCCCGCCTTCCTAAGGTGCGCCTTCTTCGCCTTCCGGATCCGACAGCTCACCACCTTGTACTCCGGGCACATCGCCTCGCTGTCGTGTACGTCGCTGGTGATCAGGTTCAGCATGATCTCCGGGAAGTGGAAGGTGCTGCTGAGGATGCCGGGCTTCACCTCGTCGGTGATGCGCGCTTTGATGTCCACTTTGCCGCGCGGGCTTTCCACGCAGACCATGTCGCCATCCTTCAGGTTCTCCCTGGCGGCATCGGCGGGGTGGATCATCAGCACGTCCTCGGTAAGGATGTCGTTGTTCCGCGTGCGGCGCGTCATGGTGCCGCAGTTGTAGTGCTCCAGTTCGCGGTTGGTGGTGATGATGTACGGGTAGTCCTTTCCGTGCGTGGTGACCTCCATACTCTCCACCCAGGTGGGCATGAAGAACTTGCCCTTGCCGCGTTTGAAGGTCTCGCCGTGCAGGATCTGCGTATCGGTGCCATCTTCGGCCACGGGCCATTGCTTGCCGTTCTCGCCAAGGTTCTCCCAACGGATGCCCTTGAAGAAGGGGATGATGCGGCTGATCTCCTCCAGCACCCAGCTCGGGTGGTAGTCGGGCTGCTTGTAGCCCATGCGGTTCATGATGTCCACGATGATCTGGCCATCGGGCTTGGTGCCTTCCAGCGGTGCCACGGTGGCGTTCACGCGTTGCACGCGGCGCTCGCCGTTGGTGAAGGTGCCGCTCTTCTCCAAAAAGCTGGCGCCGGGCAGGATCACGTCGGCATGCTTCGCGGTCTCGGTCATGAAGAGCTCTTGCACCACCAGTAGTTCCAGCGCGTCCATGGCCTTCATCACCTTGCTGGTGTTGGGGTCCGTTTGCACCACGTCCTCACCGATCAGCCACAATGCTTTCAATTTGCCATCGATCGCGGCGTTGAACATCTCGGGGATCTTGTAGCCGATGTGGCTTGGAACGGGCACGCCGTAGTGCTCTTCGTACATCTTGTTCGCGACCTCCTTGGTCACGTCCATGTAGCCCGCGCCTTGGTGCGGTTGTGCGCCCATGTCGGCCGCGCCCTGCACGTTGTTCTGTCCGCGCAGCGGGTTCACGCCCACACCGCGACGACCGATGTTGCCGGTCATCATGGCGAGGTCGGCGATCTGCATCACGGTGAAGGTGCCCTGCGAATGTTCGGTGACACCCAGGCCGTGGAAGCTCATGGCAGCGGGTGATGTCGCGTAGGCGATCGCGGCGGCACGCACCTGCTCGCGTGGCACACCGGTGATCTCCTCCAGCTTCGCGATGTCGAGCGCGAGCAACTGATCACGGAACTCCTCGTAGCCCTCGGTGCGGTTGTCGATGAACTTCTGATCGACGAGCCCTTCTGCGATGATGTAGTGCATCATCATGTTCAGCAGTGCCACGTTGGTGCCGGGCTTCAGCTGCAGGAAGTGATGCGCGTACTTGGCGAGATGTATGCGGCGCGGATCGATCACGATCAAGGTCTTTCCCTTCATCGCTTGTTGCTTGATCTTGGCGCCGGTGACCGGGTGCGCATCGGTGGGGTTCGCGCCGATCACCATCATGCATTCGGTCGCGTTCAGGTCGTCGATGCTGTTCGTGGCCGCTCCTGTGCCGAAGGTGTATTGCATGCCCAGTGCGGTGGGGCTGTGGCATACACGCGCACAGCAGTCGATGTTGTTGGTGCCGATCACCGCCCGCATGAATTTCTGCATCAGGTAGTTCTCCTCGTTCGGGCAGCGCGCACTGCTGATGCCGGCGATGCTGTCCGGACCGAAGTCCTTCTTCAACTGCGTGAATTTCTTCACGATGAAGTCGTAGGCCTCATCCCATGTGGCCTCCACGAATTCACCATCCTTCTTGATCAGCGGCGTGCGAATGCGGTCCGGGTGGTCGTAGAAACTGAAGGCGTAGCGGCCTTTCAGGCAAGTATGTCCTTGGTTCGCTTCGGCATCGTAGGGCGCGCGGATGGCGACGACCTTCTCGTCCTTCACGCGTACATCCAAGTTGCAACCGACACCACAGTACGTACACACGGTGCGCACGATGCGGTCGGCCTCGGTCTCCTTGCTCTTGAACACATCGGTGATGGCGCTCGTGGGGCAGGCCTGCGCACAGGCACCGCAGCTCACGCAATCACTGTCCTTGAAGCTCTCGCCCGTGCCCTTCGCGATCCAGCTATCGAAACCGCGACCGGCCATGGTGAGCACCATCTCGCCCTGCACCTCATCGCAGGCGCGCACACAGCGGTAGCAGTTGATGCAGCTCTCGAGGTCGCTGACCATGTACGAGTGCGTGTTGTCCAACGCGAACTGCTTGTCGGGTCCAGCGGCATCCAGCGGCAGGGCTCCTTTCGGGTAGCGCACGCTGTCCATGTCGAAGCCGGTTTGCTGCACCACGTTGTACAGCTCGTTGGCGCCGTGGTCCTCGGTCTTCAGTTTTTCGATCGGATAGTTCGTCAGCACCAGCTCCAAGATGTTCTTGCGCAAACGCTTCATGCGCTCGTTGTGCGTGGTGATGTACTGTCCGTTCGCAACAGGTGTGTGGCAACTGGCCATCACTTTGGTTGGTCCGTCCTCCTTCAAAGCGACCTCCACGCTGCACACGCGGCAACTACCGAAAGGCTCCAGGTTGGGCGCATCGCAAAGGGTAGGAACAGGATCCGGGCCCATGTTGCGGCGCAGCAGTTCGAGGATGGTCTCGCCCTCCACGATGGGCGTCGCTTTGCCATTGATGTAGGCCACCTTGGTATCGGTCGGCGCTACCTTCTGGGTATGTGCGGACTTCGATCGGGAGGTGGGTTCGTTCGTGGACATGGGCGAATGATGATGTACGAAGATAGCGAACGGCGAAGGCCGCCGAATACGATAGGGCGTGTAGGATCAGGAAGGGGTTTGGTCAACAGATCACGCAGATGTCGCAGATAGCTCAGCCAACGCGCGCTTGGTCGAAAGAAGTGCCGACACGCATTATCTGTGTCATCTGTGCCATCTGCGGAAAGAACCACTCAGTCCTCGCCGGTCACCACGAGCTCTACGGGATGGTCGTGTGCCTCGACCGGAAGTGCGGCCACGACTTGCAACGGGAAACAGACCGCCACGGCATATGCAGAAGGATGTTGCTTCAGGAAGGTATCGTAGTACCCCGCACCGTATCCGAGACGATCTCCCTTTGCGGTGAAGGCGAGGCCGGGAACAAGGATCATATCGTACGAGCCGGTATAGGGTTCGTCGCCCGCTGGATGTCGTGTGCCGAAGACACCCGGCACTAAATGTTCCTGTCCGTGGTAACGGTAGTTTTCCAACACGCGGCCCTTCAAGGTCTTCGGGGCGTAGATGGCGATGCCCTCCGCAAGGAGTTCATCGAGCAAGGGATAGAGGTCCACCTCGGAACTCATGGGCAGGAAGCTGTGCAGCACGCGCACCTTTCGTTCGCGGATCAGCGCGCGTAGCTCGTTGCGGATGGCAGCGCTTTGGGTGGCGTGCATTGTAGGGTCCATCGCATCGCGCAGGGCGAGCATCTGTTGGCGGAGGGCTTTCTTTTTGGCGGAAAGTTTGGATAGAAAGGCTGCTCATTGACCTACGAAACTGAGCTCGGCATCATCTGACGAAGTGAAGTACTTATAGTGCTCAGATTTGTACTCGACCAATAATCCTCCGCATTGGCCGCACAGGTACATCTTTCCCGTGTGTTCAAAGCATGTGTTGTTTCGAATGTCCCAGATGATGTCTGAATTTCGAATATCGTCTGGATATTTCTTTCCGAAATGAGAGTTGAGCCAAATGCGCCGATCCATTTTACCCTTCAAACAGGCATCAACAAATGAATCGATGAGCTTGCCGTAATGAGGTGATAGTGCATCTATGTCCTGATCACGGATGAAGTCCGCACGATTCCCATCCGGAGCTAACACCTCAGAAATGCGATGGCCACAGGGACAGTAAACACTCATCTCCAGTATCTCAATGTACCAAGCTTACGCCTTGAAGTACCCCTTCAACTCCGCATCGAAATACTGCAAAGCGTTCTTGATGCCGAGCGGCAATCCGCCACCGAGGGCGCAGAGGCTGCCGATCTCCAAGGTCTCCAAGAGGTCGTCGAAGAGCGCACGGTCGATGGTGTCGCCGTTCATGCGCGCACGGTTCAGTAACTCCTCGCCGCGCTTGCTGCCGATGCGACAGGGGAAGCACTTGCCGCAACTTTCCACGGCGGTGAACTGGAAGAGGTGCTCGAGGTATTCCACCATCGGGAAGTCCTCCGGAATGCTGAGCACACTGGCGTGGCCGAGGAGGAAACCCTCCTGCTGGAAGCTTTCGAAATCGATGCTCAACGCGTCGATCTTGCTCATGGGTACGATGCCACCAAGCGGTCCGCCGATGTGCAGCGCCTTCACCTTCTTCTTGAAGCCTTGGCCGAGTTCGTCGATCACTTTGCGCAGTGGCGTTCCGCACTCCACCTCGTACATGCCGGGGCGATTGAAGGCGCTATCGAGGCTCACCAATTTGGTGCCGTTGCTTTTCTCTGTCCCGAGTTTCGCGAATGCTTCACCCCCGTTCGCCACGATCCATGGCACACAGGCCAAGGTCTCCACATTGTTGACCAGCGTGGGTCGGTTGAACAAGCCTTGTTGCGCAGGGTAGGGCGGACGTGTGCGCACTTCTCCACGCTTGCCTTCGATGCTGTTGAGCAACGCGGTCTCCTCACCGCAGACGTATGCGCCCGCGGCCGTGATCACCTTGAAGCGGTAGTTGAATCCGCTGCCCTTGATGTCTTTACCGATCAAGCCCTTCGCCTCGAGGTCCTTCACCGCATGCTTCACGATCTCCACCGCTTCTGGGTACTCGGCACGGATGTACAACACACCTGTATCGGCACCAGCGCAGTAGCCGGCGATCATCATCCCGAGCAACACCAGGTGCGGACGTTGCTCCAACAAGTAACGATCGCTGAACGCAGCGGGATCGCCTTCGTCGGCGTTGCATACGATGTACTTGCGCGGTGTGCCGTTGCCGGTCACATCCTCGGCGTCCTTGCACGCTTGCAACTTGAAACCCATCGGGAATCCGGCTCCACCACGACCACGTATCGTGGCGATCTTGACCTCGTTGAGGATGTCGGTCGGGTCGGCCTTCAGCACACGTTCCCACAAGCCGTAGAAGTCGCCAAGCGATGGCATCGGTGCGGTCAGGACCGGCTTCTCCATGGAGGTGCCGACGTGGTGCTTTCCGTTCGCTTCGGCCTTGCCACCATTCACCAACGCGTCGATGTGATCGACCGCATCGCCGCTGTAATTGAGGCCACCGATGTTGAACGCACTGTTCTCGTGGCAGCGTCCGAGGCAGCACATGTGCCCGATCTCTTCCGCCTTGAAATGCTTGCTGAGTTCGTGGTGTACTATGTCCTGCGTGCCGGCCACCAAACAGGTGCTGCCATTGCACACATAGGCTTTGATGCCCTTGTTGCCGCGCTTCAGGAAATCGTAGAAGGAACTGGTGCCGTACGTGACGGCTTCACCTACGAGGAATTCATCCGCAACAGCGGTGAGTGCTTCGGTGGAGGGTGAGCCGTTGTTGGCTTGCGCGGCTTGCTGCAGACGCTCCCACAGGGCATCGTCGAGTTCCTTGCCGTCGCGGCCGCTGAGCGATGTGATGTTCTTGGACATGCGTGTACGGTACCCCATTTCGGGAGCTGTGACAAGGTAGGAAGAGAACGATGCAACCGTGGAATTGCGCTGGGCAATGTGATGGATGACATTGAAGCGGCATCGCGTGGAGCAACTCCCTTCGGGTTTGTGCTATTGAGAAAGGCTCCTATATTTCGTTCACCAAATCCACCACCATGAAAAAGTTATTGAGGATACTCGGCGTTCTTGTACTGCTTGTGTTGGTCGTGATCGGCGGAGCCATCACCTACGTCACACAAGCCCTTCCCAATATCGAGGCCCCCACCGATCTGAAGGTGGAGATCACCCCGGAACGCGTGACACGCGGGGAGTATTTGGCGAACAGCGTGTGCGTGTGCATGGATTGCCACAGTGCGCGTGATTGGAACGCCTACGCCGGGCCACCCAAGCCGGGCACGGCCGGAGGGGGCGGGGACAAATTCGATCGCACCATGGAGTTCCCGGGTGAGTTCTACGCGAAGAACATCACACCGTTCGCGTTGGCCAAGTGGAGTGATGGGGAGGTCTATCGAGCGATCACCAGCGGCGTGAGCAAGGATGGACATCCGTTCTTCCCGGTGATGCCCTACCTCAATTACAACAAACTTGCGACCGAGGATGTGTATAGCATCATCGCATACCTGCGTTCCTTGCCTTCGGTGGAAACCGCCGAATATCCGGAGAGCGAGATCGATTTCCCGGTGAACGTCATCATGCACACCGTTCCCCAACCGGCACATCCCACCCAACGCCCAGAATGGGGTGATCCAACGTATGGGGAGTACTTGGCCAACGCGGCCGCATGCGTCGAATGCCATACGCGCGCTGAAAAGGGTAAGAAGATCGGCGAACCATTCGCTGGAGGTTTCGCCTTCGCATTCCCGAATGGTGCAGTGCTGCGATCATCGAATATCACACCGAGCGAGGATGGTGGGATCGGTGGCTGGAGCAAGGAGGAATTCATCCAGCGATTCAAGCAATACACCGATAGCGGTTATGTGGTTCCGGCGATCGACTGGGAGCGCGGCGACATGCAGACCGTGATGCCATGGATGATGTACGCCAACATGACCGAGCAAGACCTAGGCGCGATCTACGATTACTTGCGCACCATTCCGGCAGCACCCGGCGTGATCGAGAAGTGGACGCCGCCGGGATCGTAGGATTACTTGCTTGGGAACACCTGGATCTTCACATCCTTCTCCACCATGTCGGTGAAGTTGCCGACATAGCGTGTCGAGCGTACATCGTGGTTGTCGATCCAATGGTAGTTGCCACCACGCGGTTTGCCGAATACGATGCCATGGAATTTGAAGCCGTGCTTGTTCAGCCACGCTTCGGTCACTTCTCGATGCGCTTCCAATCGCGAAGTGAAGAAGGTGATGATGTGTCCTTGCTCGTACCAGCGGTTGCAGGTCTCCATGGCATCGGGGTAGATGGCGGCATCGGCCATACGCTCGGGTTCCTCGTTCGGGATGTCCTCGCAGATCGTACCATCGATGTCGATCAAGTAGTTCTTCATGCCCTCCGGCAATCCGGGGCTGGCCTTCTTGCCGTTCTCGTACAGGTCCTTCAATGGAGTGCTCATGGGCGTTTGGGTCTTGCACCAATTCGTAGCTCAGGTCAGCTCGAAATTGAACTGGGCTTAGAAGTGGCAAATGCGCGTGGGAGAAGACGTTCGGGCCGTTGGGTCGAAGGCGAGATCGGACCATTACGCATTCGGAACGGTGTTACACAAAGGTAGGCCACCGGTCATAGGTCCTCCGGACCGATCTCTTGATCGCGTTTTCGTTTTGCAGCGTGTTTCTTGTTCGGTACCACCTTCTCGCGGAAGCGACCGTCAGGAGGTGCACCCGTTCGCGTTGTTCTGCGACCCCTCTGGGGTCGAATTCCATCGGGGATAACGATCTATGTTCTGTGACCCCTCTGGGGTCTCTCCATGCATGTTCAACTCCGAACACAAGGAAGCTGCGTGTGAGGCGACTGTGGATCTTGACCCCTACGGGTCACGGAACATGGAACTCGATCACATGGAGCAGCGTGTGAAGCGACTGTGGACCTTGACCCCTACGGGTCACGGAACAAGGAGCTCCGAATACCTGGAGCAGCGTGTGAAGCGATTGTGGGTCTTGACCCCAGCGGGGTCACAGAACATGGAACAAATGTCCACACGGGATCCGACCCCAGAGGGGTCGCAGAAGATCACTTGTTCAGGTCTTCATTCCAAATACTTTGGATCGAAGTCCACCTGGTTCTCTTGTAGGAAGATCTTCAGTTCATCCAAGAATGAAGGTGTTTTGCCGTGGGCATGATGTTCCTCTTGGCCTGCGATATACGATCGCACACGTGGAATATCATCGCTGCTTACAGTGAAGGCGTAGTATCCCTCCTGCCAACGGAATCCCGACTTTCGATCTAGTTCTTGGACATGGACGGTCGATGCCTTCTTCAACTCACGAACCACGTCGCTGATACGGTGATCCGGGCGAAGGCCGACCAACAGATGAACATGGTCCTCCCATCCATTCACCACAAGGGCCACTCCCTTCAAAGCGCGAATGGTCCCGCCCATGTACGCCCATAACTCATTGCGAAGTTCCTTTCCCAGCCAAGGTTCACGTTGGTGCGTGGAAAAGATGATGTGAAATTGAGGCTCGTGTACGTATTCGGCATGATCACTGGTTTTCCGGATCAATGTCCTTGTCCCGTTTCTGCTGGGCCTTCTTCTTCTTGTTCGGTACCACCTTCTCCCGAAAACGGCCGTCCAGGGCACCGGCGGCCTTTTGTGCTTCGCGTTTCACTGCACGCTCGATCGCGTCGAGGTCCTTCTTGGTGATGCGCTTCTTCTTCGCCATCTATTCGCGTACAACGGTGTTCATTGTTCGTCCGCTCTTCGCAGCGCAGCGGCGCGCATGGCC
This sequence comes from Flavobacteriales bacterium, assembly GCA_016710015.1. Lineage (GTDB taxonomy): Bacteria > Bacteroidota > Bacteroidia > Flavobacteriales_F > PHOS-HE28 > PHOS-HE28. The sequence goes on along the minus strand of JADJLR010000008.1, from coordinate 231,407 downwards.
AAGGCTTTCTCTTTGCCGAGGTAGCGCTCCACACCGGCATGCACAAGGTAGATGAGCGGAGTGCTGAGGATGGCCACTACGAGCTTGTAGCTGTATGCCGTTAGCACCAAAGCCGTGGCCATCGGGAAGCTCATCCCTTTGAATACCCAGAAGGCCACGTAGGTGACGACCACACTGTCGATGAGCTGGCTGAGCAAGGTGCTGCCTGTTGCACGCAACCAGATCCGCTTGTCACCGGTTGCACGTTTGATGCTGCGGAATACGAAGGCATCCACGAGCTGGCCGATCAGAAAGGCCGTAAGCGAGCCGACGATGATGTTCATGCCCTGTCCGAAGATGGAGGTGAATGCGGATTGCATGTTCGGTACGCCTTGGGTGGCACTGCTCGTGATCCACCAACCCTGATCCGGCGGCATGTGGATCGCGAGGTACATCACCACGAACGCGAAGGCGATCAACGCAGTGGTGAGCAAGGTCAGGAAGCGGACACCGCGCACGCCGTAGTAATCGTTGATCACATCGGTCAAGATGAAGACGATCGGCCAAGGCAACACACCAACGCTGAGCACGAAGGAGAGGTGCTGTTGGCCGAGCAAAGTGAAGTCGGCCTTCTGAAGACCGAGCAACGTCTCCAACTGGAACAGCTTCACACCGATCATCTCCGCGATCAAGGCATTCGCGACGAAGAATCCACCGAGTATCAGGTACAAGCGGGTGCCTTTATCGGAGAGGATGGAATGGATCATCCGGTAATGAGTTGCACAACGAATAACGTATACAGGATCACGAACAACCATCCTTCCCACTGTGAAACGTGTTTATCGTTCGTGAGCAGGTAGAAGAAGAGTCCGGCACCGAGCATGACAGGGAGCGAGAAGGTCAGTAGCTCATCCGGGAGGTGCAGCGTTCCGAAGAAGGAGGCCACCGACGGCACCATCAGGGAATTGAACACACAGGAACCAAGCACGTTGCCCACGGCCATTTCCGATCGTCCTTGTCGGATCGCGGCAATGTTCACGGCAAGCTCCGGAAGCGTGGTGCCTAGGGAAAGTACGGTCAGGGCGATCAGGGAAGCCGGAACCTCGAAGCCCGTTGCGAGTTCGGTGATGGACGAGACGGTGAGGTCCGCACCGAAGAAGATGGCCACAGCGGTCAACACCAGGATCCCCAGATCACGGAACGGCGCGACCTTACGCTTCCCACGCGATAGGGCTTCTTTCAATTCCACGCCGCCTTGCTTGATCAAGTAGATGCTGTACACCAGGTAGGTGAACACCCCGAAGAGTCCTTCGATCCACGTGATCTCGCCATCGTGTGTGATCACTGCAAATAGGAAGAAGGCACCCAACAAGTAGTGCATGTCGATGAGGATATAGCGGCTGCCGAGGTGGATCACCGGGCGCGAGATCAAGGCCGCGATGCCGGTGATCAAGAACAGGTTTGAAACGTTCGAGCCGATCACGTTCCCGCCCACGATCTCCGAAGCACCGGAACGCACGGCCATGATCGCCGAGATCAATTCGGGAAGCGAAGTGCCGATGCCGACGATGAATACGCCCACCACGAACGGCGAAAGTCCCATCCACTTGCCAACGCGTTCTGCAGCGAAGGTGAAGTACCGTGCGGCCACGAGCAATACGGCCAATGCCGCGATGAAGGTGAGTGCAGGAGCGATCATGGGTGGTCAGTGCGCCCCCAAGATCGTGACGACCATGCCTTTTGCAAGCGATCCATTCCCAATGGCGACCGCATTCATGCCGAGATCCAATTTCACTGCACCATTTTCGGCGATGCGTTTGCGGTATGTGGCCAGTGTGCTTAGCGGTTCCTTGTTGCGTTGGCCGGTGCGTTGGTCGGTGGTGGTGATCACACATCGGGCACAGGGCTTCACCAAGGAGAAGCGCACATCCCCGATCCCGATCATGGACCATTGGTCCTCTTGGAAAGGGGCACCGCCCGCGATCACGATATTCGGTCGAAAGCGTTCCATCCCGATCGGCGCATCGAGTCGGCCATTCAGATCATCCAGCGAGGTCTGCGAGATGATCAGGTATGGGAAGCCGTCGCTCAACGAAGTGATCGCTTCGGCATAGGTCCGGTCCGTGGGTCGTAACGTAGCATCGGGCATGTACACCAGCGTACACGGGCGACCGAGTTGCGCAGTGAACCAATCGCTAGCGGCATTCGGTCCGGTGATCACCTCCACGTGATCGTTCCATACCGTGGCGGAGCGTGTGTCGCCTGCATCGATCATCCACGGAAGCTGCAAGGTTGCACCGTCGCGCACATCGACCACACGTATGCCACCGTCCACAGGAGCTGCATGCAGGCACGCCATGGTCGCTACTTCCCGTTGACTGATGAAGCGCCCTTCCGGATCCACCAACATCCACCGGCGGTCGTGTTCGAATCCACGGTCCGTTGAACGCGCGGCATCCACAGTGAAACCGCCCAACGATTTGATCGGATAAACGTGCAGCGATGCGACCGAAAGGCTCATTGGCGGATCACGCGCTGAAGCACAGGCTCATCATTCACCGTGAGGTACAGGAAGTAGATGCCTGTTGCAGGGAGTTGGATCCGCCAGCCACTGCCCTTGCGTTCCTGGTGTACAGGCACGGCCCTGCCGCGTGCATCGTACAGTGCGGTGATCCGAATGCGCGCATCGCTCTTGGGCAGGATCGTCATCCATCCATCGCTTGTTGGATCGGGGAATGCTGCGATCCGCTCCGCAGCGCGCTCCTTCAAGCCCAAGGGTCCAACGCCAACCTCGCCGGTCACCACCAAAGTGGGTGTGCCATCCGAAGCGGCCAACATCGTTCGGAACGTATCAATGGTCGCGGAGTTGTATGCGAACATCTCTGCGTTCCAAGCTGGCGGCATGGATTGGTAGAACACCCGCGTGGTGGCGGTGAGCGCACCGGACCAACCATTCATGGGGATCCGGTAGTGGATCAGGTCCGTGCCACTTCCTTCCTCATTCAGCGTGTTCCGGTTGAAATTCGGATCGAGCAACGCGGTGCCTGCTATGCGCGTGGTATCGTAACCGGGATGCGAAGTGAGGAATCCGAGCGGCACCAGCCGGTTGTCCTTCAGCGGTTCCTTGGCCCGTTCAAGTACCGTGGTGAAGTCACCATTCACATCGGCCATCACCAATTCGTAGATCTGCACCTGGTCTTCACTCGTGATCACATCGTAATGCGGTTCAAAGGCTGCGTCATGGCCGACCACTTCATAGGTGTCATCGATCAAGCCACTGGCGAATACCGTATCGCCATCCGCGTTGCGAACAATGAATTCAACGAAGGCTCTTCGCGACGGATAGCCACTCGGAAAGCGGTGCCCGGCGCGGTTCTCCAAGCGCACCTCGAAGTAGGCGGTGTCTGCTGTGCGCTCCACGATGTCCACGTCGATATCCAAGGAACGTTGGGTCAACAAAGCGCGTGTACGTGCAATGGTGCTATCGAATTGGGCTTCGGTGGCTGGGATCCGCAATGCTTCCCGATTCGCTTTCATCAATTCCAACATATGCACGTTCGCACCAGCGAGGTGGTGCAAGCCGAAGGGTGTCTGCCCATTCAAGAAGGCGTATTCGGCAGCGAGGATAATTGGTCCTTCGATGCGCGGCATGTGGCAGGTGTTGCATTGGGTGCCGTTGGCGTTGTACACGCTGTTCTGCCATTCATGATAGGTGGCCTGCTCCACGAATTCATCACCCGTCAAATTGCCATCCAGATCCAGGGTCTCGGTGATCAGGGTATGGCATCCCGCGCACACTTCACTGTTCACGATGTGCTCCCCGAATCCAGGCGTGAACCCCACGAAGGATTGCATGATGTTCGGGTTGATCTGATCATCGTAATACGGGCCGTACACATGCGCACTATCGAAGTGCAACACCCCACTGAACGTGCTGCCAGTGAACTCGGTACTTTGCATGTGGCAGGCCAAGCAACTCACACCATCACTAGCCAATACGCTGGTGTCCAGCATGGCGCGTGTGAACGGCGGGTGCCCAGAGAGTGCTTCTTCATACACGGCCAGCGGTGCGTGACAGCTCAAGCACTTGGTACCGATCGCTTCCGCATGACCGGGGTTCACCAGCATCTCATGGTCCAACTTCGCCAAGTAGAACGGGTCGCGTGCGCTGTTCGCCATGATGCTGCTGCGCCAGTCATTCACCACGTTCACATCATGCCCTGTTGCGGGGTCGATGCTGGCTTGGCCGAGCAGGTCGCGCCCGTGACAACCGGCACAGCGCCCACTGGTCAAGAAGAAGTCGCCGCCTGCAACGGGTAGCGTATCGCGGAAGTTGCGCAACCGGGCGAGCTCCGATCGGTCATGTGGCCCCAGCACCGTTCGGCTTGTTTCGCTCCAGCCTGCAAAGAGGGCAACAAGGCCCAAGAGGCCCAGCAGGATCAGGGTCGTTCGTCCGCGCATGAAGGCCGAAAGTTAGGGAGGCTGTTTGAGCGGGTCCGAGCAATGCAACGACTCGCCAGGTATCACCTCATATTTTCTGCGACCCCGCTGGGGTCGTTCTCCCATCGGGGGGCATTTTCTAATTTTTGTCACCCCTCTGGGGTCAGAACTCAGCACTGGTCATTCTCCTTGTGTGTTGACCCCAGAGGGGTCACAGAGAATAGAATTCGAGTCGGACGAACGTGTTCGACCCCAGCGGGGTCGCAGAAACAACAGACCTTGTGCGGAATGTATTTAGAGGCGATAGCCCTGAACGACTCGCCCACATCGCTCGGCGTCGCACACGGAGCACGGATGACAATGCGTTGTTCATCTTGTGGGTCGCCCGTACACGGTACGGTGGTAGGCCACCGTTACTTTCGCACCATGCCCAAGGCTTCATCCTTCGCCTCCGTTGTGATCGCGCTATTCTTTACCAGTGTTGTGGGTAGCGTCTCCGCCCAAGGAGTACAACCCTTCGTGGACCATTGGGATGCGAAAAAGACCATCAAGAAGAGCGAAGGTCTTTTCGTGAATGGGCGCGAATGGGGCGAGTGGAAATTCTACGATCCGCAGGGCCGCATCATGGAACAAGCAGATTTCAAAAGTGGTGATCGCGATGGACATGTCCGCATCTTCTATTCGAATGGTGCAGTGCAACACGATGGTTGGTTCAAGCGCGGTACCGTGGACAGCCTGCGTGTGAGCCGCTATGCCGATGGCGACATCATGGAACGTGGCAGCTATGCCATGGGCGAAAAGGTCGGTACATGGCACTATTTCTACCCGGACAGTATGCCGCTGATGGTGGAGCGCTACAAGGATAGCACCATGAACCTTGTGGATGCGTGGGACAAGGATGGAACCCACACGGTGGTAGATGGGAACGGTGCCATGCGAACCTATTTCGCCAGTGGGGCAACGCTGGAAGAAAGCACGTACGCCAAGGGCGTGAAGAACGGGCCGTATACCGAGTTCCATCCTGCGGGGAACCTCAAAGTGCAAGGCCGGTTCAGCGCTGGGAAGAAGGACGGCGAATGGAACTACTGGTACTCCAACAGCACCTTGGAAAAGAAGGACGGGTTCAAGAACGGTCTACTGGACGGGCGCTACGAACTCTATTTCAAAAGTGGCCAAGTGAACGTGGAAGGATGGCACAAGACTGGTGAAAAGGATAGCGTATGGACTTGGTACACCACACTCGGCAAGAAGGATCAAGAAGGTTCGTTCAAGGCTGGGCAGCGCGAAGGCGTTTGGAAGTACTGGTACCCGAATGGGCAACTAAGCAGCACCGGAGCCTACGCAGCGGATAAGGAGACCGGGGAGTGGGTATACTTCTACGACGGAGGCCAGTTCTGGAAAAAGGGCACCTACACCAATGGTGTGAAGAACGGAGTGTGGACCACGTGGTTCGAGGGCGGACAGAAATTGCAAGAAGGTCCGTATGTGAATGGTCTGGAAGAAGGGGAGTGGCACAGCTGGTTCGAAGATGGCCAGCAGCAGACCATCGGCACGTTCAAGGAAGGAAAGATGAATGGCATCTGGCGCGGCTTCTTCCCCGATGGACAGCCGGATTTCGAAGGCACGTACGCTAATGACCTGAAGAACGGCCCATGGAAACTCTACACCGAAAGCCCGCCCGGGAAGGACATTGGCGGTCGGGTGAAGGAAGAGGGTAGTTACCTCGAAGGCAAGAAGAGTGGCCGCTGGGTCACGTACAACGTCAACGGGATCACTGTGGCTGAAGGCAATTATGTAGAAGGCACTCCCAACGGCCAGTGGACCTACTTCGATGATGCTGGCGTGAAACTGCGCGACCAAGGTTTCCTCAATGGCGACCCGCACGGTAAATGCACCGTCTACGACAGCCGCGCCCGCATCATCCAAGAAATGAACTACCGCAACGGCCGTCTACATGGCACCATGACTGTTTTCGGCAAGGATGGCAATTCCGTGAAGACCACCGAGTACGAGGATGGTTTTGTGAAGAAGGCAGTGCCGCAAGCACCGAGTGAAAAGCCGAGGGGCGGTGGAGTGCCGGGGGGGCGGTGAGGTAGGGGTGAATTCACAGTCCGGATAACGTCTTTTTCACCTTGTGCCTTCGTACCAAGTAGGCTTCCTTTGGTGGATGGCTGATCCTACACCGCGATACACAATGACCGTTGGCTCGAAGTGGAGCCGCCGAGCCGCCGAGCCGCCGAGCCGCCGAGCCGAAGAGCCGAAGAGCCGAAGAGCCGAAGAGCCGAAGAGCCGAAGAGCCGAAGAGCCGAAGAAATTGGGCCAAGGTCGCTAGTCTCAAGAGTTCGAGCCGCATTCTTTCTTGGCGCTATCAAGAAGTCCTCTCAACGCATACTATCTCATTGCGCAGGCAGGAACACTCCGCGCTATCACTGTGTTTCTTGGTTCTAATGCCCTCGGATCAGAAACTCTCCGAACCCCACCAAGATGAGTGATACCGATGATCAAGTAGGTGGCTTAGAGGAGAGAGCTTCAGGTCCGGGAGACCAAACAAGCTTTGCTGCTTTGCGGATCATCCAAGACCCGCAACCCAGAATAGAAGCGCTAAATAACCAGAATCATTCGGGCCGAGGTCGCTTACCCATTACGACCGCGGATGGTATGCTCTATCTCCCCTTCGAGTCGGTGCTCCACTTAAGGGCGGACGGCTGCTACACGCACGTTTTTGTGGAAAGCAAGCAATACTTCACATGTATTGGGCTCGGTGAGTTGGAACGGGCCTTGCCATCAGAGATCTTCCATCGTTGCCATCATGCACACGTGATCAATTTGCTGAAGGTCTCACAGATATTCAGGAACGGTGGCCATCGGGTGCTACTGACCACCGGAGATGTGATCGAGGTATCGCGTAGGAAATGGAGTGCTTTGGTTGCGGCTATGAAAGCATTGCGGTGAAGGGGCTGTACGTGAGTGCACTACACATCGTTCCGCTGAAACAGAAAGCGCCCTGACCAACTGGCCAAGGCGCTTTTCAATTGCCTAGTATTCGTTCAGTAGTCGACGATGAACGAAGTGGTTTCGGACGAGCCATCTGGGTAATAGAAAATGGCGTGGTAAAGGCCTTCGTCCCAAATTGTGTCCATATTCACTACATACTTGTTTCGACCAGAGTACTCAAAGGAAAGTGCTTTGGTGTGATGTGTTTCACCCATGTTATCCACGATGGTCAAATTGATGTCCATGGGGAATGCGAGTCCAAAGTCGATCGCGAACGTCTTGTCTTTCACTGGAACTGGATAGATCGTATTTGAAACGTAGGAAGCATAGCTGGCTCCGATGGTCACCGGTGTTTTCACCTCCTCGAAATGGCGCTTGATCGTTCCATCGTGCTCGATCAACAAGACCTCATATAACCCAACCGGGATATGGGTCTTCTTCACTTGGATCAACTTCGGGTCGAAGGGCTTTCCGGGTGCAAGTTTCGGGATCTTGATCGACACCATAGGGAAGCTCTGGCCATTGTCCCACTGATTGATTTGTATTCCTCCCACCTCACCGAGTGGATGGTCAGACCCCCATGGGGTGCCATCACCACCTTCCTCGCAATGCAAGGCATACATGACTTCCTCCAAGATCTCGACCTGACCTTCTTCATTCTCAATCGCAACAGAGGTTAGAAACTCTACCCACAAGCAATTCACCTCAAGTCCGTCGCCAAGTGGGTCGAACCCCGGCGAAACTGTGCCTCCTGGGCACCATACCGGGCCTGGTGGATTCGGTCCAGCGTTATAATCGGCTTGGACATCAGCATCCTGATTGTAGAATTCGTTCAAGACTGAGCCATCCGCATCGCACATGGCGCCGAGTCCAACGTGATGCGAGGAGCGATAAATGTCACGCCAAATACCTTTGTCCTTCCGAATCGCCCATACCGGCCCATCGAATGGAGGAAGTGGATAACCATTAGGGCCGTATGCATTCTCCGGACGCTCCTGTAATTTGAAACAGTCAATGGTCTGTGGTGGGTTTGGGCTATCATAAATGTACCACGCACCTAATCCAAGTGTTCCGGGTGGATTGTTGTCTTTGAAGTCCTGCCATTCCCCTGCAGGAACATAGAAGTACAATCCTGGATTCGTAAAGTCGATATCCGTCCAGAATCCGTCCGAGATCAGTGTCATTTTCCAACCATAACGGTTGCCGCTGCACACTTGTTGACAGCGAGGTGTTCCGACAGATCCTGGATTCCATTCATTCCGTTCGTATACAACATCACCCCCTGCATATGCCGTAACTGAATAGACGGCCACATCTCCTTCCGGTAGTCCTTCGATTAATGAAGCGTCAGCATGTCCATACGGCGTTTCGAGATCAATCTGAAGTGTTTCGAGCGTAGTTTCTGAAACTCCATTCGGTCCGTTGCTGCGCGCAACGATCTTCACCTGCATATGGTCCGCACCGAGAGCGTCCATCTTTCCCTTATCGAGAATAAAATAACCGTTCGATTCATAAGGGTCTGTCACAAAGACCTTTTCAGAGTTGGATTGGCCATTCACTCCCAGAAAAGCGAGCAAGGCGGCGGCGGTAATTGACCTTCGCATGATACAATGGTTTTGGTTTCCGACGATGGAGTTGTTTCCAGCGTAACTCATGCGAATCTGAGCGTACTTAGTGCAGACCACAAGGACTGCTTTTCAACTGGTACGATGCGCTATATAAGTGGTCATTCTCAAGCACAACTGGCGACCGAATAGAATGCATCAGAACTCCAATTCATAGGCTTGTGTGAAAGCTTCGTTTGTAATACCAAGGCCAGGCCTTGAAGAGGACTGTTCCTAAGATTAATGAGGCTCAGGGATCTACTCTTCCGCACAGAATATTGACGGTGGCCTGGTGAAGAAGCGGGTCTGGGTCACCTCTTTAGAAGAGGCAAGGAATAGGAATGTCCTGTGTCAAATACATGCAAGGTGTACATCCCAGATGCCAATTCAGAAACATTGAACGATAGTTCATTCGAGGTGGTCGTTGCAGCGGGTGTAACCCTCAAAGTTCTCCCCATAGCATCAACAAGTTCAAATCCCACAATTGAATTCTGTTGTTCGGAAAAGCGAAAATGAATAATATCCGTCGCTGGGTTAGGGAAAAGCGTGATGCCGCCTAACTGCGATCCTTCGCTAACGGATACGATCTCTGGCTCCAGTTTCACCACCCATGAGTCGTACCCGGGAAAGGCACTGGTAACATCGCCATTTGTCGAATTTGAAAAGCCAAGTAGTGCGTATCCGCCATCCGGCGTAGGGGTACTTGCCGAACATCGGTCGTCCGCAGTTCCTCCAAGAGGCTTTTGCCAGATTAACTCTCCTTCCGGGTCGATCCGGAACGCCCATAGATCAAAGAACCCGCCATGATAGCCTGCAACATCGCCATTCGACGAAGACGTGTTCGCACTGATGAAGAAGCCACCTCCCGCTATTTCATGCAAGTCCCTTTCGGAGTCGGCGCTAGTACCACCGTACGACCTTTCACTTGTGAGTTCTCCGGAGTTAGAAAGTTGGGCGATCCAAACATCAGTGCCGCCAAGTGCCATACTCACATCGCCATCCGTTGAATTGGTGTTTCCAATAACAACGTACCCACCGTCGCTTCGCGGGATCACTTTGCCCCCTTCCGAACCCGAACCCCCAAGCGAGGTTTCCCACTGAAGTGTGCCATCGCCGGCAAGCTTTATGATCCATATATCACCTTCGTCTCCCAGCTCAGCGGGCTGTGAAATGTCGCCATCGACCGAGCGCGTTCCACCGCCCACGATATATCCGCCATCGTCTGTTCCTTCTACGTTGCTTACGAAGTCGTCTCCCGTTCCGCCATAGGTCCTTTCCCAGATCACGTTCCCATCGAGGTCGCATTTCACGATCCAATAGTCGGCTCCGCCAATCTGGTTTCCGACATCGCCCCCTTCTTCATCTGTTAAACAAGCAAGGGTCAGGTTATTGTCGTTGTCCAACGCCATGTTCCAGCCAAGGTCGATGCCTGGTCCTCCAAAAGACTTCTCCCAGATCAACTCGCCATTCTGGTCCAACTTCAACAGCCACGCGTCGTCGTTGCCGTGGTTACCTGTAATATCACCATCCGTGGATGTGGAATATCCAAGAACGAATAACTCTCCAGCTGTTGTTCTAACGATGGCCTCAGGTTTGTCATACCCACTACCACCATAGAAGTGTTGCCAGATAAGTGTGCCCTGTGGACTGAGTTTGGTAACCGTATAATCCCATCCATTCGGACCATTTTCTGTGCTACCTGCTAGGTATAAATTGCCCACTTCGTCCGTGGTGATCGCCCTTCCTTCATCTCCTTCTGCTCCCCCTGTACATCGCTCCCAATCAATGGCGGGAGCATTCTGTGCAGTTGCAATGGTCATAGCGGTGGCGAGAAAGAACAGGATGGCCAGAAGTCGCATAAGAGAAATGTTCTGTGGTGAATGTACGCTTTACTTTCCTTCATGCCACCGTGCAAAGAGCACGATCCTATAACTGGTCGGTTTGGAGTGACAAGTGGTCAACACGTAGCGTGTGTCGCTATGAGCCGAAGATCGAGTGCTTGTATTAGACATGTATTAGATCAACCCGAATTACTACATTTGCACTCGAAAGTCGGTGGAAGAGGAAGAGGGGACCACCCCTCTTTTTTGTTCTCCGATAGTTGGAAAGGCGGGATACATGACCCTGGAACAAGTGAGCAACAGCGTGGAAAAGCACCTACAAGGCACCGACCATTTCGTGGTGGCTGTAGAGATGCGTCCGGGTGGTAAGGTGATCGTGGAGGTCGATAACGACCGCGCCATCACCTTGCAGGAACTCGCCGACCTCAACAAGGCTGTTCGAGAGGACCTAGGTACCGAGGCGGACGAACATGAGTTCCAGTTCAGCAGTCCCGGTATGGGCCGCCCGTTCAAGGTGGATCGCCAATACCAGAAGCACACCGGCCGGTTGGTCAAGGTGGATCTGGTGGATGGGCGCACCTTGGAAGGCAAGTTGGAGCGTTTCGACGGTGCCAATGTGGACCTACGCATTCAACATCCCAGCAAAGTGAAAGGGCGTTTGCCCAAGCTGGACGCGGATATCACGACCATCCCGTTCAAAGAGATCAAGTCAACCAAAGCAAGTATCACGTTCAATTGATCGTGCCATGAGTACAGTAAATCTGATCGAGTCCTTCGGCGAATTCAAGGACAACAAGAACATCGACCGCGTCACCATGATGGGCATCTTGGAAGATGTTTTCCGTGGCGTTGTGAAGCGCCGCTTTGGTGAAGAGGCCAAGGTGGACATCATCATCAACCCCGATAAGGGGGACCTCGAGGTGTGGCTCAACCGCATCATCGTGGAGGATGGGTTCAGCGAGGATGACAACCTGGACATCGAACTGTCCGAGGCAAGGAAGATCGAACCCGATTTCGAAGTGGGCGAAGAAGTGAGCCAAGAAGTGAAGATCGAGGATTTCGGTCGGCGCAATATCCTTTCCTTGAAGCAGAACCTCCAGAGCCGGATCATGGAGCTGGAAAAGGACCATCTCTACAAGAAGTACGCGGAGCGTGTCGGAGAGATCATTACGGGTGAAGTGTACCAGATCTGGAAGCGCGAAACGCTGATCCTGGATGATGAAGGCAGCGAGTTGATCATGCCCAAGGATCAGCAGATCAAGACCGACTTCTTCAAGAAAGGAGATAGTGTACGAGCCGTGGTGTGGAAGGTGGAAATGCGGAACAACACCCCCGTAGTGATCCTGAGCCGTACCGCACCGGAGTTCCTAGAGAAGTTGTTCGAGCAAGAAGTGCCCGAGGTGGCCGATGGCCTCATCACCATCAAGCGCATCGTTCGCGAACCGGGCGAGCGAGCAAAGGTCGCTGTGGAGAGCTACGATGACCGCATCGATCCGGTGGGCGCTTGCGTGGGCATGAAGGGATCACGCATCCATGGCATCGTGCGCGAATTGCGCAACGAGAACATCGACGTGATCAACTTCACCACCAACGATCAATTGCTCATCCAGCGTGCGTTGAGCCCCGCGAAGGTGGGTGACATCAAATTGGACCAGGAGAACAAGCGTGCCGAGGTGTACATGAAGCCCGATCAGGTGGCGTTGGCCATCGGGAAAGGCGGACACAACATCAAGCTGGCCGGAAAGTTGACCGGTTTCGACATCGATGTGTACCGCGAAACGGATGAAGTGACCGACGACGTGAGCCTGATCGAGTTCTACGACGAGATCGACCAGTGGATCGTGGACGAATTCAAGAAGATCGGTCTGGATACGGCACGTAGCGTGTTGGACCTTTCTGTGGAAGACCTTGTGAAGCGCACGGATCTGGAAGAAGAGACGATCGTGGAGGTGCATCGTATTTTGAAGCAGGAATTGGAGGCGTGACGCACCGCGTTACGCCGGTTGGGGTCGATGATCATCGACCCGGTATTTCGGGGGTCGATCATCGACCCGGTATTTCAGGATCGGTGCCCACATCGATCCATCGAAGAAGAAAGACACGCGATCCCCGGATCGTACAGGCAGGATAAGGAGGTCAACAGCAGTTGTGAATGAGTGAAACGACGGATAAGGGAATGCGTTTGAGCAAAGTGGCCAGGGAATTCAACCAGGGATTGCACACCGTGGTGGAGTTCTTGGAGACGAAAGGCCATACTGTTGAGACCAATCCCAACACCAAGATCCCTGCGGACCTGTACGAACTGCTGCAAGCGGAATTCGGGAAGGACAAGGAGATCAAGGAAAAGAGTCAAGAGGTGGTACTGCAGCGCCAAGAGCGCGAAACCATCTCGTTGGTGCCACCGCCCCTGCCCAAGGAGGTCAAGCGCAAAGAGGAGGAAGAGATCCCTGCTCCTGCTCCCGAGGCGGCCGCTCCGGCCACACCTACCGCACCAGCGGAACCGGAGGTCATCAAGGCCCGTGCGGAGAAAACCGCTGGCCCGAAGACCGTCGGCAAGATCGATCTGGATGCCCCGAAGAAGGCCGCTGGCGAGCGCGCCAAGAAGGCGGCCGAAACGGCGAAGAAGGGATCGGTCAAGGATCCTGCCCCTTCAGCAGAAGTGCCAGCAGAGGCACCAGCTGCACCTGCCTCCGCCGAATCTGCCGAACCCGAGACCATTCGGGTGAATGTGCAGAAACTGGCCGGCCTGAAGACCTTGGGCAAGATCGAACTACCGGCCGCTAAAGAGCGCAAACCATCTGATCGGGATACCGAACGCGGTCGTCGGAAGCGCATCGTGAAGCCGGGCCCCGTCAACGTGGAACGCACCGTTCAACAGGAACAGCGGAATGCGGCCACCCCGGGTCGTCCCGGAGAGCTGGACGAAAATGCCGTAAAACGCAAGGTGAGCGAAACACTCGCTCGCCTCACCACTGGGAAGAGCAAAGGTGCCAAGATGCGCCGTGAAAAGCGCGATCAACGCGGTCGTCGCTACGAAGAGGAACAAGCAGCACGCGAGTTGGCGGGCATGACCCTCAAGGTCACCGAATTCGTGACCGCCAGCGAATTGGCTTCCATGATGAGTGTGCCGGTCACGGACATCATCAAGGCCTGCTTCAGCTTGGGTATGATGGTGAGCATCAACCAACGCCTCGATGCCGAAACCCTCGCGGTGATCGCTGAGGAATACGGCTTCAAAGTAGAGTTCGTTGGGGCAGATGTGCAGGAGACCCTGCAGGAAGAGGACGACGATCCCGGTCGCGTGGAAGCACGTGCACCCATCGTCACTGTCATGGGACACGTCGACCATGGAAAGACCTCGTTGTTGGACTATGTGCGTAAGGCGAACGTGATCGCTGGCGAAGCAGGTGGTATCACCCAGCACATCGGTGCTTACAGCGTGACCTTGGACAATGGCAAGCGCATCGCCTTCCTGGATACCCCGGGACACGAGGCCTTCACGGCCATGCGTGCGCGTGGTGCGCAGGTCACGGACATCGCGATCATCGTGATCGCTGCCGATGACAGCGTGATGCCCCAGACGCGGGAAGCGATCAACCACGCGCAGGCCGCTGGTGTGCCCATGGTGTTCGCCTTCAACAAGATGGACAAGGAGGGTGCCAACGCAGAAAAGCTGCGGGAAGAACTCTCGCAAATGAACATCCTGGTGGAAGAATGGGGCGGTAAGTTCCAGACCCAGGAGATCAGTGCCAAGAAGGGCACCGGCGTGGATCAACTGCTGGAGAAAGTGTTGTTGGAGGCCGAACTCTTGGACCTCAAGGCCGACCCCGGAAAGCGCGCCCATGGAGTGGTCATCGAAAGCACCTTGGAGCAAGGGCGTGGTTACGTCACCACCCTGCTCGTGGATTCCGGAACGTTGCGTAAGGGCGATGTGATCCTCGCAGGCCAGTACAGCGGTCGGGTGCGGAACATGTTCAACGAACGTGGTCAGCAGGTGCTCGAAGCCCCGCCTTCAACACCGATATCGATCCTTGGTCTGGATGGTGCACCCAACGCGGGCGATACCTTCCAAGTGTTCGAGGATGAACGAGACGCGCGTACCATTGCCACGCGCCGCCAACAATTGCAGCGGGAGCAGGGCATCCGCACACACAAGCACATCACGCTGGACGAGATCGGACGTCGTTTGGCGATCGGCGACTTCAAGGAACTCAACCTCATCGTCAAGGGCGACGTGGACGGTTCCGTGGAAGCCCTCACCGATTCATTGCTGAAACTAAGCACAGAGCAGATCAAGGTGAATGTGATCCACCGCGCTGTTGGACCGATCGCCGAAAGCGATGTGTTGTTGGCAACGGCATCCAACGCCATCATCGTCGGCTTCCAAGTACGACCGACACCCGGTGCGCGTAAGCTGGCAGAAGCCGAGGAGATCGACATCCGCATGTACTCCATCATCTACGCGGCGATCGAAGAGATCAAACAGGCCATGGAAGGTATGTTGGCACCGAAGGAAGTGGAGAAGGTGCTCGGTACCGCCGAAGTGCGCGAAACCTTCCGTATCAGCAAAGTGGGCACCGTTGCCGGCTGCTACGTGGTCGATGGCAAGATCCAGCGCAACCAGAAGGTACGCTTGATCCGAGACGGCATCGTGATCTACACCGGCGACCTCAGCGATCTCAAGCGATTCAAGGACGATGCCAAGGAAGTCACCCACGGTTACGAGTGCGGCCTGAGTATCAAGAACTTCAACGACATCAAGGTCGGTGACACCATCGAGAGCTTCGAGATGATCGAAGTGAAACGGACGCTCGAAGGGTGAAGAACGGAACATTCTGAATGAAAAAGGCCCCGAGCGATCGGGGCTTTTTCAGTTACGGCACGCAGAGCCACTGCTGAATATCTTCCATTGGTGCTGACGACGGAATGACCTGTACGGCGAATCCCTCATCGTGGGAACGATTGGAGTCGACCAACGGAACAGGGCTGGGTTGCGGGATCGATCCACTTTAGCGAGCATTCGAAAAGCTGCCGTTTGGTAGTTGGGTTCAAGGTCTTTGTCGTACCGATCACTCGATCGCACGAGCGATCCACTCAGTACCGTGTGGAATAGAGAGCACCTTCATTTTCCTTCGAGTTATGAAAACCACGACCCTACTCCTAAGCATCTTGCTTTGCACCCGCGTAATGGCCCAAGCCGGTGAGCTGGACCTCAACTTCAGCGCCGACGGCATTGTTACCACTTCCACAGGCAATGTGCGTGATGCCAGAGCCATAGCGTTGCAGGCCGATGGCAAGATCCTCGTGGCGGGATCCGCCGCGCTCGCTTCCAAGGACTTCGCCGTGGCGCGCTATCTTCCGGATGGAACCCTTGATGCAACCTTCAGCGGGGACGGCATCGCTACCATTGGCCTCTCTGAGGAAGATGTGGCCAACACCGTGTTGGTGCAGCCGGATGGCAAGATCCTCCTGGGCGGGTACTATACCACAGGTGGCGGCCACCTTTTCGGGGTGGCCAGGTTTAATTCCAATGGCACACCGGACACTGGGTTCGGACTCAACGGACTTACCCTAAGCGCCCTTTCCAATACTCAGGACCCTCCGGACGATAAAGCCTTTGCGATGGCTTTGCAACCTGATGGCAAGATCCTCTTGGCAGGAACTACCCTCAACGGTACTGAAACGGATATTGGGCTCATGCGCTTTTACCCCGATGGGTCGATCGATAATTCGTTCAGCTTCGATGGGATCGTGTCCACCGATATCCAAGATGTCGATGCGGCCTATGCCATAGCCGTGGGGCAGGTCGGCAGGATCCTGGTGGCCGGCTCGACCTGTAGTGGTCTCGCCTGCGATTATCTGCTCGTGCGGTACACCAGTGCAGGTGAACTGGACCCCACCTTCGGTGTCAACGGTGTAGTGATCACAGATCACGATGCAGGTTCCTTCGATGATGGCAGGGCCTTGGCCATTGCGGGCAACGGGATGATCCTGCTCGGAGGATCAACCGGGACCAATTTGTTCAGTTCATTGGACTTCTCGGTGTTGCGTTATCTCTCCAACGGGACCCTGGATCCAAGCTTCAGCGGAGATGGCAAGGCCAGCCTTTCCCCAGGGTCGTATGGTGCCCAAGGCCGCTCGGTCGCCGTACAAGCCGATGGCAAGATCCTGCTTGGAGGTGCCACATTCGACAATGGGTCGAACAGCGGGTTCGGTTTAGCCCGGTTTACCGGGAATGGTTCCGTGGATGCCGCCTTTAACAGTGGGGGTTGGCTTTCCACGGAGATCCTCGGCGATCCCGGCGACGGTCGTGCGATCGCGCTGCAAACCGATGGCAAGATCTTGATGGCCGGGTCGCGGTTGGCAACCACCAACTCGTTCGCGGTGGTACGCTACCTGAACGATGTGGGGATCGGCATACCGGAGATCAACACGCCCATCGCTTCGGCACAGATATTCCCGTCCTTAGTCACCGACGATGCCGTGCTGCGTTACAATTTGGAAAGTGCAGGAAAGGTGAGTATCACAGCAATTGATCCAACGGGGCGAATTGTGCGCACCTTCATCAATAGTGGTGTACGCAAACCGGGACCACAGCAAGAAACATTGTCGTTCGGGGGGCTCGCTAGCGGACGATACCAAGTAGTGATCACAGTGGATGGTATCCGACGTAGCTTGGTAGTGACTAAGGAGTAGGACTAGGCATTAGCGTGCGGCTTGAACAACCGGACCGTTCCGGCCGAAAAAGAACGACCCTGCATCACTTCTAGTCCGGATGGAACACATGCGCAGCGCGTTCATCACGGGTCTTGCCATCCTTCTCGCTGGCAGCGTGCGGGCCCAGTATTTTGTGAACTACACCGCCGAGCAAGGGCTGCTCAGTGAGGACGTGCGCCATGTATTGTTGGATCATCAGGGCTTCCTGTGGGTTTCCAGCCAGGAAGGACTGTGGCGATTTGATGGCGGATCTTTCCGGCGCTTCGACATGGTCCGGCCCTTGCGAAGCGGAGCACCGCGTGACATTGCCGAGAACATGGCACTTGCACCGGATGGCCGCATCTGGACGGTTTCCGGAGCAACGGGCTTGGGCGTTTTCGATCCCGCGACCGAACATTACACGGAGTGGCAGGAACTGGTCGGTGATAGCCTGCCGTTCCCTTTCCGGCTGTCGCCCGGTTTGCTGGTGCTCAACAATGATTCGATCCTGGCCGTGGCGGAGGACGATGGACTGTTGCTCTTTCTGCCCGCTCAACACCGTTGGGAAGTCATGGCACCCAACCCGTTGGAAGAACGGCTTTATTGCAGAGTGATCGTCCGTGACCGGTTCGATCTGCAACGGGTCTGGATGGGTGCATCCGGAAGGCTCCTGAGCTGCCACCTGCGTACAGGCCAACTGGTGACCAGCGAATTCCAGGACAGCATTGACAACGATGAAGTGGTGCATATCCATGCGATCGATCAGGACGATGACGGAACGCTTTGGTTGGGCACTTGGGGTGATGGCGTTATGCACTATGATCCGGGGAAAGGTCGTGCCGTAGCCTACCTTTTCGATACCATCCCCCCGATCAACGGTGCGAAGAACATCATCCAAGGAATGGCACGCCGATCGGCGGAGGAATTCTATCTCGGCTGCGAGGACGGTCTGCGGGTGTTCAATATGCGTACCGGGTTCAGCGGACCGATCAAGCACAATCCCGAAAGTGCGCACAGCCTCCCGTCAGGAATGGTGACCACTTTGATGCTGGCTCCTTCTGGCGATCTGTGGATATGTACCGGCAACGGCCTGTCCTGTCTTTCCCCTACAATGAACCGGTTCGCGCATGTACGATTGGGCAAACCGTTCTATGTGGGCGAACAATGGACACGATTGAGCGGTGTGGCCGAGGTCGGAGAGGACTACCTCCTGGGCACGGACATCCAAGGACTCTTGCGGTTGAACAAGCGGAGCCGGTTGATCACGCATGTGAAGAACACCCGTGATGAACAAGGGCGGCACATGGATGTCCCGAATACGTTCGACCTGTTCCGGTGTGGCGATGGACCCATCCAATTGCGAACCCAAAACGGGGCGTTCATTATGGATCCCGATTCCCTCATCTTGAGGCGCGTATTGCAAAAGACCATCGAAAAGCTGGGTCGTTTGGATGGGCTGAGCCATTTGTGCGACGCAGATGGGTGGGTCTGGACCGGTGCCCCTTACGGACTGTACAAGACCAATGCGGCGTTGGACGAAGGTGTGGCTTACGACCGCAAGGCACCGCCCGGCTTTCGCGTGAACCGGGCGTATTGGCCGCAAGGCATCGCGAAGGACCGGCACGGCAACACATGGTTCAGTATTAGCGAAACGGGCATCGGTCGTATTCCGCCCAGCGGGTCACCGGTGGAGATCCTCACGCCGGCAACGCAACATTGGCTTACAACGCCTGCGGTCTGGGACGTGGAGGTCGACGAGCAGGACCGATTGTGGCTCGGCACCTTCGCCCACGGCCTGATCATCACCCCGGCCTCGGACCTCGGAGGCGCGGGTACCCGGTACCTCGGCGCAAAGGACGGGCTCGCCTCGTTGATCTCTTCCGTGAAAATGTTGCGCAACGGCGATGTGTGGTGCGGCAGCCCGATGGGCTTGTTCAGGATCGATCCGAAAAACATGTCCATAAGGCACTTCGGGTTGAACGATGGTCTGCCCAACGGCAATTTCCATCATGCCGAGATCCGTGAACACCCTTCCGGTCTGGTAACGGTGTATGGGGACGGGGATGAGTTGATCTGGTTCGATCCGGACAGCATCGAAACCGCACAGCCGATGCCAAGGATATGGATCGATCGTGTGGTGGTGCGTGGCGAAACCGTTGCCCGTGACAGTAACTACGCCATCGCTCCGCTCCTGGACCTGGCGTACGACCGCAATTTCGTTGACGTACATTTCTCGGCGATCGCGCTTACCCAGCGCCATCGTGTGGCCCTGGAATACCTTCTGGATGGACTTGCTCGGGGCTGGACGCACACCGGAGCAACAGGCGTGGCCACGTTCACGGACCTGCCGCCGGGCGAATACACCTTTCGCGTACGACCGGTCGGTACAACGAACGGTGCACAGGAAACGCGGCTCGCCATCCACATCCATCCGGCCTTCTGGCAAACATGGTGGTTCATGGCCCTGATCGCGTTGTGCCTGATCGCGGCGTTTACGGTCTTTTTGCGGTGGCGCCTGAACACCGTTCGCCGCCAAGAACGACTACGCTCCGACTTTGAGCGCCGCATCGGCGAGGTGGAGATGAGCGCCCTGCGCGCCCAGATGAACCCGCACTTCCTGTTCAACAGCCTGAATTCGATAAACCGCTATATCGTGAAGCACGAACCCCGCATAGCTTCGGAATACCTTACGAAGTTCTCGCGGCTGATGCGGTCCGTGCTCAACAATAGCAAAGAGACGCTGGTGCCGTTGAAGGATGAACTCGAAGCACTCACGCTTTACATCGACCTGGAAGCTCTGCGCTTCACCAACAAATTCGATCTGCGTTCCCAGGTGGAAGTGGACCGGGACCCCGCCTTGATCATGGTGCCGCCGCTGATCCTGCAACCTTTCGTGGAGAACGCCATTTGGCACGGGCTGATGCACAAGAAGGACGGCGAAGCGATCCTCATCCTGCACGTGCAGCACCAGCAAGGCGTATTGCGCTTTGTGGTGGAGGACAACGGCATCGGGCGTGCGCAAGCCGCACAGCTCCGAAGCCTGTCCGCGATACGACGCCCTTCTTATGGCACACGCATAACCCAGGAGCGGCTCGATCTGCTGGAGCGCCTTTACGGAATGGAAGTACAGGTGGAATACACCGACCTCATGGACACCGCACAACGACCGCTGGGAACGCGCGTGACCTTGACCATCAAACAACAGGAACCATGGAACCCGAATTGACAGCCGTGCTCGTGGATGATGAGGAACACTGCACGGACATGCTCGCATGGATGTTGGCCGAATACTGTCCCAATGTGCAGGTGATCGGTACGTTCAATGACCCGGTGAAAGCATTGCAGTACTTGCGCGGACATGTTCCGGACATCTTGTTCCTGGATATCGAAATGCCGACGCTAAATGGGTTCGACCTGCTCACGAACTTGGATGCGCATCGGTTCGCGTTGATCTTCACCACCGCCTACGACCAGTTCGCCATCAAGGCCATCAAGCACCACGCCTTGGACTACCTGCTGAAACCCGTGGACAAGGACGAACTGCAGGCTGCGATCGCCAAGGCAGCTCGAAAACCCGGTGATCTGGACCTGCTCTCCAAAGTGGGTGCCTTGCTGGTGCAACTGAAGAACCCGGCACCCACCGCACGGATCGCCATCCCAACACGCGAAGGGTTGGAGATGGTGGAGATCGAGCACATCATCCACGCCCGTGCGGATGACAACTACACGGAACTGCACTTGGAAGGGGGCCGCCGCATCGTGGTATCGCGCACGCTGAAGGACATCGAAGCCGAGCTGCCTGCCGACCGCTTCCTGCGGGTGCATGCCTCGCACCTCGTCGCATTGCCGTTCGTGGTGCGCTATGTGCGTGGCAATGGCGGTTATGTGGTGCTTCCAAGTGGCGAACAATTGCCTGTTTCCCGCGCCAAAAAGGACGAACTGCTCGATCGGTTAGGGGTGTTGTGAATAATATCAGGATCTGGGAATATCCTGGAAAATACCCAGTATTGGGTATTGCACGATCCAATGGTGCTCCTTCTATTTGTGTGCAGGCCGCATCTCCGCGTTCCCGACCGATCGTGTTCCACATGTCGAAAACCATTGCTATTCGGACCACAGCCCGCGATCAGGTCCTGGCGGCCACGAACAGGCGCAACTTCCACAGGGAAGGGATGCTGGGATCCGTCCTGCACGCACTCCTCAACGGCGCACCGCTGCCCGCAGCTCTTTCGGGCCTTTCGCTATCGCGCGACCAGAGCTGCCCCCAACGCATCGCCATACCTGACTCCAGGGGCATCGAGATGGTGAACGTGGACCGGATCCTCTGTGCGGTGGCCTCCAGCAACTATTGCGAACTGCACCTGCACGGCGGCCAACGCCACATGATCTCACGGACGCTGAAGGACATCGAAGCCGACCTGCCCGAGGAACTGTTCATCCGCATCCATGCATCGCATCTGGTGGCCTTGTCGGCGATCACGCGGTACATCCGCGGCAGTGGCGGTACCGTTGTCCTTGCCAACGGCGAACAGTGCCCCGTGTCCCGGGCCAAGAAGGAGGAGTTGTTGGAACGGCTGGGGGCGCATTGAGCGATCTGCTCGATCGGGCTAGCGAACGGCTCGATCGGATGTGAGTTGAGGTATGGTGCGGCGTAGGTTCGACCAAGACCAACGATGCCATGCCAACATCATTCGCCATGCTCGATCTTGTTGGCATACTGACGGCCCAGATCGCTGCTGGGCACTTTACACCCAACCGTTCAATCTGGATTAAAAGTTCGCGTAACGCCAGTTCCTCGACCAATAAACACACCATGAAGAACATTGCAACAACCCTGACCGCACTGTTTCTCGCTCTTGGAACAACAACATCCGCACAACCCGGCAGCCTCGATGACACCTTCGGCAATGATGGCAAGGTGACCACCGACCTCGGAACGCCTAGCGACCGCGGAAATTCAGTCGCCATCCAGCCGGACGGGAAGATCGTGGTGGCCGGATACACGACCATCGGCACACAGAGTGATTTCGCTTTAGCCCGGTACAACACGGATGGTACCTTGGACTATAGCTTCAGCACTGACGGCAAAGTGACCACCGACTTCGGAACGGCACATAGTGACATCGGAATGTCGGTTACCATCCAGTCGGACGGAAAGATCGTAGTGGCCGGATACGTGTACTACGGCACATATTCTGAATTCGCTTTAGCCCGGTACAACACGGATGGCACACCCGATAGCAGCTTCGGCTTTGTTGGCAGAGTGACCACCAACTTCGGAACGGGTAGTGCCGTCGGATTATCAGTCGCCATCCAACCGAACGGGAATATCCTTGTGGCCGGATCCTCGGGCGGCGATTTCGCTGTAGCCCGGTACACCACGGATGGCACTCTGGACAATACCTTCAGCACTGATGGCAAAGTGACAACCGACTTCGGAGCCGGTAATGATACCGGATGGTCAGTTGCCATCCAGCCGGACGGGAGGATCGTAGTGGTCGGCTCCGCAGTTATCGGCACAACTTATGATCTCGCTTTAGCCCGGTATACCACGGATGGGTCCTTGGACAACAGCTTTGGTGTGGACGGTAAAGTGACCACCGTCATTGGAACGGGTACTGACCGGGGAACTTCAGTCACCATCCAGCCGGACGGGAAGATCGTAGTGGCCGGAGAATCGAACAACGGCACAGATCTTGACTTCGCGTTGGCCCGGTACACCACGGATGGGTCCTTGGACAACAGTTTTGGTGTTAACGGCAAAGTGACCACCGCCATTGGAACGGGTAATGACCGGGGAACTTCAGTCACCATCCAGCCGGACGGGAAGATCGTAGTGGCCGGAGAATCGAACAACGGCACAGATGATGACTTCGCGTTGGCCCGGTACACCACGGATGGGTCCCTGGACAACAGCTTTGGTGTTAACGGTAAAGAGACCACTGCTTTCGGAACGGGTGATGACATCGGACAGTCGATCGCCATCCAGCCGGACGGGAGTATCGTAGTGGCCGGAGGCGCTAACAACGGCACGGATAGTGATTTCGCAGTGGCCCGTTACAACACGGATGGTACCCTGGACAACAGCTTCAGTGGTGACGGCAAAATGACCACCGACTTCGGAACGGATGACTATGGGCGGTCAGTCGCCATACAGCCGGACGGGAAGGTCGTAGTGGCTGGATACTCGAACAACGGCCTATATTCTGATCTCTCATTAGCCAGGTACAACACGGATGGAACCCTCGACAACACCTTCAGTGGTGACGGCAAAGTGACCACCGACGTCGGACCGTATAGTGACTTCGGATATTCGGTCGCGATCCAGCCGGACGGGCGGATCATAGTGGCCGGGGGATACAGCTATTTCGCTGTAGCTCGGTTCAACACGGATGGTACCCTCGACAACAGCTTCAGTGATGACGGCAAAGTGACCACCGACATCGGATCGGGTGAATTCGGACAGTCGGTCGCCATCCAGCCGGACGGGAGGATCGTAGTGGCCGGATACGTGGGCTACGGCACTAACTCCGAATTCGCGGTGGTCAGGTACAACATGGATGGTACCCTGGACAACAGCTTCAGCGATGACGGCATAGTGACCACCGACTTCGGAACGGGTGATGACTACGGATATTCAGTCGCCATCCAGCCGGACGCGAAGATCGTAGTGTCCGGAAAAGCGAACGGTGATTTTGCTTTAGCCCGTTACAACACGGATGGTACACTAGACAACAGCTTTGGTGTTGAAGGCAAAGTGACCACCGACTTCGGGGCGGTTTATGCGGATTATGACGAAGGATGGTCAGTTGCCATACAGCCGGACGGGAAGATCGTAGTGGCTGGATATGCGTACGGCACTTTCGCGGTGGCCCGTTACAACACGGATGGTACTCTTGATAACAGTTTTGGAGTTGAAGGCAAAGTGACCACCGACTTCGGAACGGGTGATGACCGCGGATATTCAGTCGCCATCCAGCCGGACGGGAAGATCGTAGTGGCTGGATATGCGTACGGCACTTTCGCGGTGGCCCGTTACAACACGGATGGTACCCTGGACAACAGCTTTGGTGTCAACGGCAAAGTGACCACTGCCTTCGGAACGGGCAATGACCGTGGATATTCAGTCGCCATCCAGTCTGATGGGAAGATCGTAGTGGCCGGATCCTCTGACAGCGGCGGGTATACTGAATTCGCGGTAGCCCGATACCTCTCCGATCTTAATGTAGGCGTGATCGAATTCTCGCTCAATAACAACGCGCCACTCATCTATCCGAACCCGATCGACGCCCACGCAACCTTGGAGTATACGTTGCAGAATGATGAGACCATCTCCATTCACCTCCTCGATATGCAGGGCAAAACAGTACAGACGTTAATTGAGCGTCAGGTCCAACCAGCAGGCGAGCACCGCATGTCCATTGATCTCCCCGAATCGCTGCCATCGGGTACCTACCTCCTCGCTATTTCTTCGCCCAAGGGCAAGGTTACGGTGCAAGTGGTGAAGTAAGGCTACTTAGAAGAACCTTACTCCTGCGACATCGGCCCTTCGTGCCGAGTAGTATTTGATCAGCGATCGAACCGATACCCCATGAGACCGATCATGAACTGTACCGCCTTGCTGGGTTTTGCCGCCATCCTCCTCAGCTCCTGTTCTACCGGTCGCCCCGACCAAGTGGTGGCGACCATAGCGGAAGCGGGCATTTGCGATGCCAACCTCACGGCCACCGTGCAAGGACAGGCCGACTTCAAAGCCTGTGGTGCATACGCCTTTACCTCGTTGGGTTTCCCTACCATCATCGGCAAGGACGGCAAAAGCTGGATCACCTTGGGCTTCATCGCCACCGACCGCAGCGCGGTAGTTCCCGGAACATACACCATCACCAACGGAACCATCTTACCTCTCGGTCAGGGCTTCGCGGTGGACTTCGTGTACAAGGAAGGCTCCAGCGCCTTGGACCATACCTTCCTTTCCCAAAACGGTACGCTGGAATTGACCGTGGCTGATGGCGGCCATTATAAAGGCACCTTCAATGGCACGGCCACAATAATGGAAGGTGAGAAGGATGCACGTCAACTCTCAGGGGTCTTCGATGTGCGCTTCGAGGAGTCGAAGGCAACGGGTAAATTAAAGTAGCGCCCCCGGGCAAACGCACCTTGGTCCGGCCCGTTATGGCGGTCATTAGCGATCCGCTCGATCGGTATGACCGATCCCTCGATCGCGTATCGGAGCGGAGAACAAGGATGTCACCTTCGGGCATCCAACCTCACACCCATGAGTACTCGAAACTACGCACGAACACTTTTCGTCCCTGCACTACTTGCCTGTACCATTTCCCCAGTACGGGCCCAGCACCCACGCCCGCAAGTTCTTCGGGGTGGCACGGTCAGCGGCAACACCTATTGCCATCCCAGCTTCTTCAATGACGGCGGCGCCCCGGATTTCATCGATGGCGTGGTGCTTGGCGGCATCTCCACCGCGAACACAGGATTCACCAGCGACGTGAATGGTTGGAACGACAGGTTCTTCGACGGCCTCGGCACCGTGACCGCGCTGCAGAAAGGCGGTTCCTTTGTGCTGGCCATCACCACGGGTACCGCCCCGAACAGCCACTACTACGCCTGGCTCGATCTCAACCGCGATGGCACGTTCGCGAACAACGAACTGTTGGGCCATTACCAAGGAACGGGATCCGGTGTGCAGGGCACCATTTCCTTCACCGTCCCGAGCTCGGCACCAACAGGCTATACGGGACTACGCATCCTGTGTACCACCGAAAACTTGCCTGTCCCTGACCCTTGCGGCGGCTACGCCTCTGGTGAGGCCGAGGACTACGCTGTACTGTTGGCCCCTGCTTCACCCTGTATGCCGATCCATACCGAAGGCACTACCCAAGGGGATTTTATCAGCGCGTTCGCGATCGATGGTGTAACCGATGGCGTGGTCAATACTGCGGGTGAGTTTCCATATAAGGCCCCTGAACTTGCGTTCCACCTTGCTCCCGGGGTCCATGATCTTTCGATCACCTCCGGCGAATACGCCACGGACAACTACACGGTATGGGTGGATTGGAACAACGACGGGGACTGGAACGACGGTTTTGAAACGGTCGGTTCGTTCGTGTCCACCACGGCGTTCACCGCACAGTCCATCCAATTGAACGTGCCGGACACCGTTTGGGGCTGGTTCACCTTGCGGGTGCGTTGCGCGGACGTCGATCCGCTGTTGCCTTGTGTTGAACATACCTGGGGCGAGACCCGCGACTATATGATCGTGGTCAACAACCCTCTGTTGCCCTGCCTGACTTACAACTATGCCGGTAACACCACCGGCTACGGGATCGATTCCCTGAAGGTGAACGGTAGCGCGGCGAATTTCTTCCATCGGCCACCAAACCACTGGATACTTGGCACCGACCCGGTAGTGCACGTGCTTCCCGGCGACACCCTGCACGTGATCGCCTTCGGGAATTCAATGAATGCCACGAATCTGGTAAATGCCTACGTGGACCTGAACAACGACCTGGACTTCGACGATCCCTATGAGAACGGACCTTATGTGCAGGGCACCAGTGCCTACGAGACCATGGCCTTCAATGTCAATATCCGCTTTAACACTGTGCCCGGTGCGCATTGGCTGCGCATTGCCAGCTATGGACCGGGGTTCGAATTCGTCTATGGTTGCTATGACCCCGTTGCGGGCCAAGTGGTGGACGTGCTCTTCATCGTGGACGACCCCGACGGCCCCTGCATTCCGGGTAGCGTGAACTGGACGAGCGAAGGCGACTTCATCGACGGTGTACAGCTTGGGGACATCAACAATGTGGGAAGTGGGGCGCCGTATGGTCCAGCCTACACGGACCACACAGCGCTCTCTGCGGATCTGATCGTTACCCACGTATACAACATGCTGGTCACCTCCGGTGCTTATGGCTCGGACGACTACCATGCATGGATCGATTACAATGATGACGATGACTTCGCCGATGCGAACGAATTCCTTGGCAGCGCGAACAGCAACGCAGCGTACCAGAACCTCATCATTCCGTTCACGGTCCCGGTCGGGACCACCCCAGGCAACAAGCGCATGCGCGTGCGTTGCATCTGGAACAGCGGCCCCGATCCTTGCGCTGATGGCGGTTATGGCGAGACCGAGGATTACACCGTGAACATCGATCTGAACACCGCGATCGCGGAGAATGCCAATGCGAACTGGTCGGCGATCGCAGGAGCTGCGGGTTCGCACATCATCGTGACCGGGAGCGCGGCTCCGTGTACGATCAGTCTGCTCGATGCTACCGGCCGTTTGATAAGCATACGAGCGATGTCCCAACGTATGATCACACTGCCCACGGAGGATCTGCCCAATGGGATCTACACGGTGGAACGGACCACGGACGACCGGCGTGAAGTCAAGCGCGTATTGATCATGCACTGAATGCAATGGGATCTTGCTGAAGGGCGGGTCCGCATCCCGCCCTTCACAAACCCCGGAGAGCCATGGTACAATGCGAACACCCCGATCGGTATGACCTTTTCCTCGATCCCACAGGAACGCGAGCACAGGGACATCAAATTCCACAGTGCATGGTGATCCAGTTCGCCAACCGCCAATTCATTGGTCCCGCGATCACAGGTTGCCTCATGTGCGCTTCGTTGTTCGTGGACGCACAGGACCTGGAAGGCATCGGCAAGAAGAATGCTTTCTCGGTTTCAGGGGGCCTTTCGGCATACACCGGTTTCTACAGTACCGACCTGAATGATCCGCGCCTGACACCGTGGACATGGGGACTTTCCGCGCGGTTGAACCTCAGCATCTATGATCTGCAGATCCCGTTCTCGATGACCTTCAGTGAGAAGCAACGGGACTTCCGACAACCTTTCAACCAGTACGGCCTAAGCCCGCGCTACAAATGGTTCAAAGCACATCTCGGCTACCGAAGCATGAACTTTTCCGAACTCACTATGAGCGGGCAGCGCTTCTTCGGGGCCGGTGTGGAATTAACGCCAGGCCATTTCCGTTTCGCAGCCATGTACGGTCGCCTACGCAAGGAGATCTATCAGGATACGACGAACTCCGCGCAGGTGGAACCCGCCTTTGAACGTTGGGCCATGGCCGCGAAGATCGGTGCGGGAACGGAAGCGAGCCATGTGGACCTGATCGTGTTCCGGGCCAATGACCGCTTTGACCCGGTCGCGCTTGCGAACGGCCGTTACGGCACACAGCAACCGGAAGAGAACGCCGTTGTCGGCGTGGACATTGCGGTGTCGCCCATGAAAAGACTGCAGATCCATGCTGCAGCCTCGGTGAGCCTGAACAACGTTGGACCCGTGCCCGAAGAACGGATCGGCTCGGACGTGAGCAACAACTACGATTCGTTCCTCTTCAACATGGATTCCCGCACGCGCCGTGGCACGGCTCTCAAAGGCGGCATCAGCTACAACCTGAAAGGGGTGATACTAGGTGCGAAGTACGATCGCATTGACCCGCTGTTCAGAACGCTCGGCAATTACTACTTCCTGCGTGATGTGGAGAACTACCGGGGCACGGTGGCCTTCGGTATGATCAAGCAACGACTGCGCTTCCAAGCGGAACTCGGACGCCAACACAACGACCTGGAGCACATCCAGAACGCGCGTACGGTGCGCACGATCATGTCCGGGAACCTTTCCTATAACAGCGGCAAGGTCTATACCGGCACGCTGAACTACTCGGATTTCCAGGCGGACATGACCAGTCTTTTCCAGGCTGCGCAAACGGACGAGGTGAAGGTGAAACAAGTGTCGCAGAGCATTTCCATGAATAATAGCTTCCGCTTCCGGAACACGGATAAAGGGAGCACCCGCACCATGGACATGAGCGTAAGCTGGCAGGCGTTCTCCAACGACGGTTACGGAGCGCAGGAAGCGTCACGCACCACTTCGTGGACGGCGACCTGTGGCTATCGGCAGCAGCTCAAGCAGAGACACCTTACCGTTGGGGTTACCGGTATGGGCAGTCGCTTCGATGGTGCAGGGAACCGACGGACGAAGTACGGTGCGTCCATGAATGCACGCAAAGGTCTGGATGCCGATCGATTGGGATTGAGCCCGCGGCTCTCGTGCTATTTGAACAGCGCGGAAGGCGGCAGCAACACCCTGTCCGTCGTGGCCAGTTTGGGCGTTGACCGGAAGATCGGTCAGGCGCATACGCTGGGCTTGTTGCTCAACTACAATAGCCGGCAGGAACTGAGCGCATCGGACCCATCGCTCTACCAGGTACGCGGTCAGATCACCTACAGCCTCACCTTCAAGCCTCCTGTTAAGTCCCGAACTGAAAAACCGAGTTCCCCATGACCATGCGCAACCATCCACTTCATCTGCTCCTGGCACTGGCCTTTCTAAGTGGTACCACCGCCACCGCGCAGTACACGATCACGGTGCATCCCGGGGCGTTGGTCCCTGTGCCAACCACCTACGCGGACCTGCCCGATCTGCTGGGCAATTCCCAATTGCAAGTGAACAATGCCGCCACCACCACGACCGATGTGCGGGTGAGCGCCACGCTCACCTGTGCGGATTGCGCAGACCCCGTCAGCATCCGCACCATCGATGATGCCCCTGGTATTCCCTGCTCATCGGTGCTTTCAGGAAGCCACTTCTACACCCTGAACGAATTCGCTCCGCAGTTCACGCAGGACGGCACCTTCAACAGCGCTTTGTTCGAGATCACCGGCGAGAACGTTTCGTTCGGCTCAATCCAGGATGCTGGCATGTTGCCTGCGGGTACTTGGCAGTTCTGCATCCAATTGATCTCCTGCGACGATGGTACACCGCTTTCGGAGCCGATCCCGAACGACAACGGCTCCTGCGTTTCGTTCGTCACGGCTGCGGTACAGCCACCTGTGATCACCGAAAATACCTGCTCGCAGACCTATACACAACCCAACGGACCGATCACCATCTCGTGGACCTTCGGACCCATTTTCGGCTATGTTGGCGAGATCGAGTACGTGGTGAACATCGTGCAGTTCGATCCGGAGTTCACCGTCGCGAACGAAGCTGTATTCGACAATGCGGGTCCTTGGCTCTACAGCGCAACGACCACCGCCTTAACCTTGAACCTACAGCCGGAGGATCTTGTCCAATACGGTCTACCCGGTGGAAAATATGCCGTACGTGTTCGCGCACAAGCCCCATACCCCGATAGCCCCATACCTGTGGACCACGATGGGTACAGCGCCGTCTGCGAATTCACCTACGCGCCGGATGATTTTGAGGCGACCGGTGCGTTGCGCCCTATCTATCCGCACGACGGGGACTGGATCCCGTTCAATTTCATCCCCATCATCGCGAAGTTCGAACCCGAAGGAGCACTCTATTCACGCTTCAACTTCCATACATGGGTGGATGCCTTGGACGAAACCCCATCCCTGCCGGAGCGTGCAGACTATGACCTGTGGCCCAACGGACCGGTGGTGGACCAAGGTTTGAGCGATCAGGACGGTGCTGAGCACCGGGCATCTCTGCTGCCCATCTACTTCGCCAAAGTGAACATGCCGGCTGGGGCGGCCTTCCAGCGCGGGGGGTCCTACCGATGGCACACGACTGGCGACCTCAGGCTTCCGAACAGCACTTGGGTGCATGGCGATACGGGCGAAGAGCCCTTCCACATAGGCATGGGCCCGTCCGTTCCAGAAGCCCCTGCCAATGGAGCAACGGTACCGCGTGGTCCGGTGGAACTGAGATGGAAGACAGCTGATCTGCCGGACAGGCTCGCGCCACCCGGCGATATCGTGCAATTGGACGGAATCCATGGCAGCACCCGACTCGATGCATTCGATGGGTGGGTGGATGAGCATTGGAAATTGGAAGTGAGCCGCTCTCCGGAGTTTACCGACATCTTCTACCAAACGGATGGGGCGATCGGCAGCGCGGTATATGACATCGTTTACGCCATAGAGCATCCGGTGGATTTTGAGAACACCATATACCCCGAATTGAATGCACAAGTGACCGCCACCGAGGACGGCACCTATTACTGGCGATTGAAATGGCTTAGGGATCCGAATGACGCAACAGCAGGAACCTATAATGAGAGCGCGGTATTCAGTTTCATTGTGGGGTCGGGTACGCCCACGCCCCCAACAGGAACCCCCACCGAAGAACCGACCGCGGAAGAGGCCTGCGTGGCCAATTGCAATGCGGACCTGCCGACCGATGTGAGTCCGGGCACCGGCGGGGTGCATGTGAACGATGTACTTGATTTGGGAAGATTCAAACTGGTCGTAAAGACCGTGAGCATATCCGCGCCGTACACGGGAACAGGTACCATCGAGATCCCCTTTCTCAACCATCTGAAGATGCAGGTGGACTTCGAGGGCATCAGGGCCAACGCTTTACTACAGGTTTATGAAGGCACCGCGAAAGCGAAGCGCGACCACCTCACCGGCACCATTGCCAAGGTACAAAGCAGTATAGGTTACATCCCCGGGCTCAGCGCGGCGGAGAAAACGGAATTGAGCGCTGCGTTTGAAGATACCCATCGGCTGGTCAGTGGCTTGGTCGCCAGTGCGGAGATCGGGCTACCCATCGGCATCGATCGGGAGGTCGCTGGCCGCCAAGTGGTGCTCGGTATCGTCAACATGGAATTCGCGCCCACGCGTGCCTTCCTCGACATAGTGGGCGGTGTGGACCTCCCGGAATTGAACACATCCATCTTTCTGGGCCTTGGCGATGTGTGCATTGGTCCTAGCGGTTTCGCTGGTGAAATGCGCGCATACATGGCGGACACTTTGGATGTGGCTGTAGGTGGCATGACCTACCGCCTGAACGGGGGCGCGAGCACGTCGCTGGCCAACCTCACATACATGGACTGGGACTGCCACGGCTTCAAGTGCCTGCAGATGGCGGGTGGCATCGGTTTCCCGCGCACCTCCATCATTCCTTCGCCGGACAACAACAAGCAGGTCTTCGCGCACTTCAGCGTCAAGATGTGCACTGGTTGGGACTTCCTCGCCAAGGTGAGCATGGATCCCTTCGAGCCTACAGGCGCTGCGGATTGGGTGCTGACCGTGGACAGCATGTGGTGGGACTTCAGCTCGGCGGAGAACCCGACCGGCCTCACTTTTCCGACCGGGTATGATCATGCCGCATTGAGCGCTACAGAACCGGGATTGCTTCCGACCTGGAAAGGGTTCTACATGCCGCGCGTAAGCATGACCGCGCCACGGGCGCTCAACGACGGAGGTCCGCTGCAATGGTATGTCGATAATGTCTTCATCGACAACACGGGCATCACGCTCAATGCTTCGGCAGTACACCTCGTTGATATTGGACATGGCAACCTGAGCGGCTGGGCCTTCTCCTTGGACAGCATCTGGCTCGATGTGTTGCAGGACCGCTTCGGCAGTGCGGGGCTGAAGGGGAAACTGGGCATACCCATCTTCCGGGAACAAGATGCACTTGCCTACAGTGCCGTGGTGGCTTACATCCCGGAAACCGAGCCGCCGCCACCGGACCAACCTGCGGACCACACGGGTGCCACGCCGCAAACGGGGCTCACGTTCAACCTGAAGGTGGAAGCCGATCGTGATCTCACCGTGCCCATGTGGATCGCGGAAGTTCGGCTGGAGGAGAACTCAAAAGTGGAATTGGAGATCGGGGACGATACGTACTTGCGGGCGGACTTGAGCGGCAAGCTCACCATCAACACGGCCAATCAGCACATCGTGGGCCTACCAAACCTTCCGGAGATCTCGCTTGACCTTATGCAGTTCGAGAACTTAGTGCTCGATTCGGACAATGGCATGTCATGTGGCGAATGCACGGCATTCAGCTTTGCAAGTCCGAAGCACAGCATAGCGGGTCTTCCCATAAGTGTGGATAGCATAGGACTTGATTTCTCTGACGCTACACAGCCCAAGTTATTCGTGAGGCCGGTATTCAGCTTGGGCGGTGGCACCACTGATTTCTCCGCGAAGGCGGGGATCACCTTCAATGCGGTTTTGCCCGAAGGGGACATCAAGCGGTTTAGTTTCGCAACGCCGCCTGTGAGCCTGCAGGAAGTGATCATCGAGAATGCCCAGATCGCCGGCATGACGCTGGATGGTCATTTGAGCATCATCAATGAGCCGGGTCGGGACGGCATTGATGGCGGCTTGAGCGTGACCATGCCCATGGGTTTCCATGGTGAGTTCCGGGCCATGTTCGGTAGCGTGCATACCGATACGAGCAAGGTCTATAACAGCAGTGCTGAGAACTATGGGTATTGGTACGTGGACGGGAGTGTGTTCATTCCCAGTCCGGGCTTTCCACTTTTCGGCGGTGTTATCGGTGTCTACGGCTTCGCGGGGGGGGCATGGTACAATGTGGCCATCAGTACCGAACCCAATTCGGTCGGGGATGGAAGCGTTTACCATGGCATGAACCCACATGCGGAATTCAATAGCTTATTTGGGTTACACTTAGGTCTCACCTTGGGCACATGTCCGGATCCATCCGCAGTGAACATGGATGCGAATGTGATCGCGGAGATCTCAACGCATGGTGGACTGACCCGTATGCAATTTACAGGTGACCTGTGGGGTCTGCGTGGCTTCGCCGAACGTGCCAATGCCCCGATCAAAGGAGGCTTGAGAATCGAGTATCGGAAGGACGGTACCGGTGCCGAAACGGTGACAGGCAACGTCACTGTACTCCTCGATATGGGAATTGTTCATGGGGATCCCCATAACAACAACCTGCTCTGCGAAGCAAGTTTCCACACTGGTCCGGACGGATGGTTCTTCAAGATGGGTGAACCGAAAATGCATGCGCATGATACAGAGGACAAACGAGCAGCGTTGTACATCGGACTCTTCGGAATGGAGATCAGCGCACACGCATATATCATGGTCGGGAACAAAGACGTCCCAACAGAACTGCCGGAGTTGCCTGACTTGATCACTGAGATACTTGGTGCCAGCAATTCGGGCGATCATGGGCGCGTGGAGGAAACGGCGGATGCATCCGATGTGGATAGCGGCGAACGAAGAGGCGCCGCTGACATGCGTACCGGTGCGGGCTTCGCGTTCGGTGCGGAGATCGCCGTGAATATCCCCGAGTTGAACCTGGTCATACTCTACGCCAAACTGGATGGGACCATTGGCTTCGACCTCAACTTGACGCAGCAAACGATGCAATGCGCTAGTTTGAACGGCGACTACACACCGGGCAGTAATGGTTGGTATGCCCAAGGTCAATTCTACGCTGGGCTAAAAGGTGAAGTAGGCATTCAACTGCCCTTGATCTTCACCACCATCCGGGTTCCGATCGTGGAGATGGGCGCGGCCATGGTGCTCAGTGGCAACCTGCCGAACCCCTTCGGTTTCCGGGGCGAAGCGGGCTTGTACTTCAAGGTGCTGGGTTGCGAAGGGCGTGCGCGGTTACGTGTGGAAGCGGGTGAACGATGCGTGCTGGTGAACAACGATCCGCTTGCGGGCATGCGCTTCATCCAAGAGGTGAAACCGAACAGCAACCCTAGTAGCATTTACGATCTCCCCACCGCCACGTTCACGCGTGGCATGAGCATATCCACGACAGTTGGTCCAACGTTCACCGTGCCGCGCAGCGATGACGGCGAAGGCAACATCACCACTTACACATTCCGGCCTTACCTGAAGACCTTCGAGGTGGCCGAGATGAACGGAACTTCATACACGAACCTAACCGGTTTCACGCCCAGGTACAGCGGCGATTCGCTTGCGTGCATTTACCTCGACCGCACCGTACCGCTCAACGGGAGGAAGAAGCACAGGATCAAAATAACCGTACGGGTGCAGGAAGAGGTGGGTGCGAGCTGGCGGGATTACGCCAAGGACAACGTGGTATGGCACGAGGATACCACCGTGTACTTTACCACGGGTATTGCGCCGGACACGATCCCGGAAAGCGTGGTTGACTACACCTATCCCGTGAACAAGCAGCGGTTCCACCTACAGGGTGAATCGAACAACAAGGGCGCGATCAAGGTGCGCATGACCGTTTCCGATGCATTCCCTGCTACGGTGATCTACCACAAGAAGCCCTCGCCATGCAGCTATCGCGCCCGCTTCGTCCCGGTGAACGGAGGGGCCACTGTGGAATCACCTGTTACCTATACGACCGGGCAGACCGTACCGCTGACCATTCCAACACTGATGCCGGAGCAGGTGTACATCTGTCAGATCATCCGGCGGAGGAACTTGTCGGGCCAAGAGATCGCGGCACAGACATTCTCATCGGATGATTCCGCTACCACTGCTGCCGTGAATGCCTCCCAACAGAACAACCTAACGCTCGTTGCGCATCTGCATACGTTGGATAGTAGTTTCATGAACGTCACGAGCGCTTCTGGCACTTTGGTGCAAGCGAAGTCGCTCGCGGACAACGAGCACTTGGTGTACCAGTTCAGTTTCCGCACGAGCAAGTACAACACGCTGCAACAGAAGTTGGCCGCCGTACAATTGAAGGGCACAACACCTTCCCCATGTACCTTTGGCGTAACATATGCAGATGTGACCGGCCATACTGAAGAAGGGTTGGATGAGTTCGATCTGCATGGCGTTTGGAAGAACGGCGTACGGAAGCTTCTGCCGCTGTTGGGCATGGATGGGCTTGTCTCCGGCATCGGCATGGACGACTACTACCGCTATCTGGACGGGCGCATGTATGATCTCACTCTGAATTGCGGTTACGATACGTACTACAGTTTCCCGAACGGTGAACACGTAACGGTGTCTCCTCCTTCCAAGTACTTGTTCCCGGGATCTTGGTCTCACAATTATCCAGACTATCCCCTGATTTCTTATTGCGGCACGGTGGAAACACAACTGACCGCAGCAGACCTGAGTAGTGGACCTCCTGCTGGTGCGTCTATCAGCACAACCAACAGCGCACCAAACCCATGGTTGGGACTCATTGTGACCGGGCTTGGCGGCGTGACCAATGGTCCGTTCGCGAGCGTGCCATCCAATGGCGTACCTTCTGGAGTGAACATTCCATTGGTGCAGAACCTGCAATTGAAGTATGGCGGGCGCTGGTTGGCGAGCAGGGATTTACTAGATATCAAGGATAGGGCATCGCTCGCCTTGTGGAGGAGATCCTCACCCGGCAACCCAACACCTCGAACACTGCAGTCGCTCTTGGAACAATTCGATCAGGGCGAACAGGTCTGCTTGTCGCAGTTGTCAACGATGCCCTACGAGGCATTGCGCTACATCACCTACAACGAACCCAAGCCTGCCCAAGAATTCAATACCACCGAGAGCGCTGTGTACCACGTGAAGCTGGGCTACACCGCGCCGATCCCAGGGTCTCAGAACACCTCCGTCAGCTTACCCTTCACCCTCTACAACAAAGCACTTCCCGATGTCTACAACAACACGGTACTTGGCACTATGTACTAGCCTGATCGGCACCGGAGCATTCGCGCAAAGCGGCGTGCCACCGGCATTGCCAAAGGGCCTGGTCATCGACACGGTGGACCGTTACGATGCGCACCTCACGTTGCGGGCGCATTACAACGGCACGGTCATGCGCTTGCGTTGGGCACCCAGTGCACCGGTGGGTTGGATCAATGCGAACGGGCGTGGCTATCGCTTGGACCGCCTGGACCTTGGCCTCGAAAGTGACACTACGTTGGGGGCCATCGGGGAAAGCATATCGATCACCGCCGCACCGATGAAGCCATTGGACATACCGGGCTGGCGCGCCCTCCACGATCAATTGCCCAACGACAACTACGTGATGGTGGCGGGCGAGATGATCCACGAAGCGTTGCAACCGGAAAACATGGGCATGCCCAACGGCGACATGCTCGGTGCGGCGAACACCTTTATGGAGCGCATGAGCTTCGCCCTGTTGAGCGCCGACCTGAGCTGGCCAGCGGCGAAGGGCAGTGCGCTGGGCATGGAGGATGCAACCGTGCAGCCGGGCCATCGTTACCTCTATCGCGTGTGGAGCGATGTGAAGCCCGAAGTGGTGCGCATGGACACGGCGTACCTGATGGTTAGCACTTCCAAGCCGCAGCAGATCCCCAAGCCCATCATCACGGAAGTGGAGGAGCGCGACAAGGTGATCGTGCTCAATTGGCCGCGCACCGCGCACGAACATTACTTCACCGCTTATGACATCGAACGGAGCGATGATGGTGGTAAGTCGTTCCATAAATTGAACGAACAACCCTACATCCATTTCACCAACCCCGACCTACCACAACGCAAGGACCTGATCACCTATACCGATAGTGTGCCGCAGCAATACAAGAGTTACCAGTACAGGCTCATTGGTCATACCCCCTTTGGGATCGAAGGGCCACCGAGCGATGTGGTGAAAGGCATGGCGCGTGACAAGACCGGACCACCGGCACCGGTGAATGTGAAAGCCATCGAGAAGAAGGCCGGGGAGATCACCTTGAGCTGGGAGTATCCGTCCGATGTGAAGGACTTGCGCGGATTCCACGTGGTGCGTGGTGGCGCGGTAAGCACACCGAACATTGCGCTCACCAAGGAAATGCTACCCGCAAAGGCGCGCAGTTTCACGGATCGATCCCCGGAAGTTCACAAGCACAACTACTACATGGTTGTGGCGGTGGATACGGCCGGCAATCCGGGTGTGAGCCTGAGCGCGTTGGGCGATGTGTTGGACAGTATCCCACCTGCGGTGCCAACCGGGATCACCGGGCGAATCGATACCAATGGGGTGGTCACGCTGACCTGGCGTTTGGGCAAGGAACCCGACCTCTACGGCTATTACGTGTACTTCCGCAACCAGAAGGACCACATCGAGGCACGCGTGAACGGACAACCCCTGCGCGATACCGTGTTCACGGACACTATCAGCATGCACACGCTGACCGAGCATATCTACTATCGCGTCGTGGCAATAGACATGAATGAGAACCAGTCAGCGCGGGGAGAACTCATCGACCTCCAGCGCCCGGACGTTCGGCCACCGAATACTCCGGTCTTCACCGATTACCGTGTTGACAAACAGGGGATCTGGATGAAGTGGGCACCGAGCAGCAGCGAGGACGTGGTCGCGCACCTCTTGTTGAGGCGCGCCAATAACAGAGCGTTGTGGGACACGTTGAAGGTGTTCGACGTTGGGTCAAAGCAGCGCGAATACCTTGATCCGGACCAGGGAAAGGGCAAGATCTTCGAGTATGCGATCATCGCCAAGGACGATGCCGGCTTGTTCAGCAAGCGCGAGCGTGGTTTCCGGTTGCGCATGATGAGCCTGGACCGACCCGACGCCGTACGGAACTTGCAGGCGAAGGCGGATGCACAGCGCAAGAAACTACAGTTGTCGTGGAGCTATGAGGGACCTTCCGATGCGTGGTTCATCGTCATGCGCTCGGGTCCGGAAGGCAAGTTCGCGTCCTTATGCTCGTTACCAGCTGAAGCACGCCAATGGACCGACCCTACGGCCAAACCGGATGTAACCTATAAGTACATGGTCCAGGTGCGTGCCGCCGATGGATCAACATCGGACTATGCATCGGCAACCGCTAAGCTTCGATAAAGAGCGGTTTCGTGCTATGTGCGAGGCGCGCCTTTCGTGCGTTGATGCTCGAACGCTACAGGTCTTGATCTCGTTGAACTCACCTTCTAACCAGTCCTCCAAGCTTGACTGAAAGTTGTTAACCCATACGTTGATCATTCCACCCGCGGCATCTCGATCCCGTCCGGAACGATATAGCTGCCGGGATAGGTCACCTTCAATTCGTGCAGCAGATGTTCGGCTTCCAATCGGGTGCGCAGATCGCCCACACGCAGCCGGAAGTTCGGGGCCAACCAGCTCAGGTAGGCCGGGGTGTCCGGGTTCTTCAAGAGGAATGCGCGCTTCGTATTCTCGGCCGTGGTCCGGTCGCCCAAGAAGATCTGTACCCGGTAGCCTTGTTGTGGGTTCTTGCGCTCGGCGTGGTCGCGCAACAACGCTTCGATCTTGGCTGGCGTGTGGATGGTGACATCACCTTCTTCCGCAACCACCAACGTATCCCCATCGGTGGGTGGGTTCCAAGAAATGGAACGCCCGTCCGTTTGTGCCCAAGAGAGGCTGGAGAGAACTACAAGTAGGACGGTGAGTGAATATTGCATGTGTGGCACGGGGCTAAAAGTATGCCGTTCGTTCGGGCGAAGAGCGCTGGGGTGGGCCGTTCAGTGCTCTGCCTTATTTAGAATAACTCTAAATAGTGACATCCCTGTGGCAACCTTACCCATGGGCCGCCCCCCTATTGCTTCGCCTTGTATTTTTGCCGCCGGATGAACGGACGCTTGTTCCCCCCAAAAATGCTCGGAATGCCGCTTGTAGCAAGGATTTCAGAACGTTCCACCGGGCTCTTATACGCAACCCTCGCCGCCGTACTTTTCCTGTTCTCGGGCATCGCACACGCGCAGCCCGAGGATGCGGACCTGTACGCGACCGGTGAAAAGCTCTTCAAAGGGAACTGCGGCGCTTGCCACAAACCGGACAAGGACCTTACGGGTCCTGCAATGAAAGGTGCGCGTGAACGCTGGGATGGCAAGGGGGATATTTACGCTTGGGTCAAGAACAGCAGCGCGTACTTGAAAACAGGCAATCCGTATGCCAACGAGGTCTTC
This sequence comes from Flavobacteriales bacterium, assembly GCA_016710015.1. Lineage (GTDB taxonomy): Bacteria > Bacteroidota > Bacteroidia > Flavobacteriales_F > PHOS-HE28 > PHOS-HE28. The sequence continues at coordinate 191,252 of JADJLR010000008.1, read as the reverse complement.
GCGAAGTGGAACAAGAGCTTGATGACCGCGCAGGCCTTGAGCAATGAAGAGATCGACGCGATCCTGTACTACGCTGATAACTATGCCCCGAAGACGCCTGCTCCTTCTCCCGGTGGAGAAACAGCAGCTACGCCTGGTGCTGGTGATAGCGATATGGGTTCCAACTGGCCTTGGCTGGCGGTCATCGCGTTGTTGTTGCTCGTCGTTGGCATTTCATTGAGCGGTGTGCGCTCAAGTATGGACAATGCGGTTCGCGAAGCGGAAGGCAAAGGGCCCCTGCCAGACCGCACCACGGGGCAGAAGATCCGGGAGTGGGCATGGGAGAACAAGACCTTCGTCAGCATTATCGGACTGTTCTTCACGGTCTTCATCACGGTCAAACTTTGGGATGCAGCCTGGGTGATCGGGGTGTATGGCGGCGATGAAGTGGCCCACTACAAACCAGAACAACCCATCCTCTTCAACCACACCTTGCACGCAGGTAAGGTGGAAGCAGGCAACTTGGCGATCAATTGCCAATACTGCCACAGCGGTGCCGAGAAGAGCAGACACGCTGGGATCCCCAGTTCCAATGTGTGCATGAACTGCCACCAGGCCGTGAGCGAAGGCCGGACATCTGCAGGAACGGTGGAGATCGCGAAGATCTACGCCGCTGTTGGGTGGGATGCGGAGAATTTCAAATACACCGGTAAGACCGAACCCGTGAAATGGGTGAAGGTGCATAACCTTCCGGACCACGCCTACTTCAACCATGCGCAACACGTGGCCGTGGGCAAGCTGGAGTGCCAAGAGTGTCATGGCCCCATTGATCAACAGATGGATGTGGCCGAGCAGTGGGCACCCCTCACCATGGGCTGGTGCATCGATTGCCACAATACGAAGGATGTGAAGATGGCCGGGAACGGCTACTACGACGAGGTGATGGCCCGCTTGGAAGAGACCGACCTGGGCCACGCCGAATTGAAGAAATACTTGGAAGACGAGAAGATCAGTGTGAAAGAGCTTGGTGGCTGGGAATGCGCCAAGTGCCACTACTAAGACCGAACCGCGCCGCATGTCGAGCACGAAGCGATACTGGAAAGACCTCGGGGAACTGCATCAGCAGCCCGCAGTGATCAAGGGCCGTGAGAACGAGTTCCCACAGGATTTGGCCATCGATCAGGTCCTGGGCGATGCCTCCTTCAATGGAGCCAGCACAGGCCGCCGTGATTTCTTGAAGTTCTTGGGCTTCGGCTTGGGAGCCGCCACCTTGGCCGCTTGCGAAACACCGGTGATCAAGAGCATCCCTTACGTCAACAAGCCGGAGGACATCACCCCGGGGGTGGCCAACTGGTATGCGAGCACCTTCTACGATGGCGAAGATCTCGCCAGCATCTTGGTGAAGACCCGCGAAGGACGCCCCATCCACATCAAGGGCAACCCGCGCTTCGGCCTCAACCGAAATCCAGCTCTTCCAAAGGGAAGCATCAATGCCCGCATCAACAGTTCGGTGCTTTCGTTGTATGACAACGAACGCCTGAAGGAGCCGATGATGAAGGGGACCGAAGGCATGGCTGCCGCCAAGTGGTCCGATGCGGATATCGCTATTGGTAAAGGGCTGGCCGCCGCCGCCGGAAAGCGTATCGTGATATTGACCAACACGTTGGCCAGTTCAAGCAGCGTGGCCGCCATCGAACAGTTGCGCACCAAGCACCCGACCGTGGAGCATGTGCAAATGGACACGATCAGCTACAACGGTGTGACCAATGCGAACCTGAAGAGCTTCGGTAAGCGCGTGTTCCCAAGCTACGACCTCACCAAGGCCGATGTGGTCGTGAGTGTGGATGCGGACTTCCTCAGCAACTGGGGAAATACCACGGAGAGCACATGGCAATATGCTAGCCGTCGTCAACCGGGAAAGGGCATGAACCGCCATTTCCAGTTCGAGGCCCGCATGAGTTTGAGCGGTGCCAACGCCGATGTGCGGGTACCGATGAAGGTGAGCGAACTGCCTCAGGTCATTCTGGCTTTGCATGCGCACATCAGCGGTAGCGATTCCGGTGCGGATGCCGCCGTGATGAAGGCCACGGAGCACGCGGCAAAAGCACTTATGGCCGCGAAGGGCCGTAGTGTGGTCCTCGCCGGTAGCAACAACGAGGGTGTGCAGGTGTTGGTGAACAGCATCAACAGCATGCTCGGCAACTACGGCAGCACGATCGATCTGGAGGGTCATAGCTACTTGCGCCAAGGCGATGATGCAGCCATTGCGCAATTGGTGAAGGAAATGGATGCGGGTACCGTAGGAGCACTGCTCATCGCCGGTGTGAATCCGGCGTACAGTCTCCCGAACGCGGAGCAGTTCAAGGCCGGTCTAGCAAAAGTTCCTTTGACCGTCAGCTTCAGCGGTTATGCCGATGAGACCGCCAGCTTGTGCAATTGGATCTGTCCGGATCACCACTACCTCGAAAGCTGGAACGATTTCATGCCGAAGGCCGGTCATTACACCTTGGCCCAGCCGGTCATCAGTCCGCTCTTCAGTACGCGCCAATGGCAGGAAAGCTTGTTACGCTGGTCCGGATCCTACACCGCCTATTACAGTTTCATCCGAGAGAACTGGCAGCGGAACATGGCGGCGCATGGAGGTCTCACGGAGATGTTCGCGGACACGTGGAACCAAGCCGTTCATGATGGTGTTTACGAACCCGCTGGAATGTCCTTTCCCGCTTCGGGTGTCACGTTCGCAGGCGATGTGAACGCGGCCATGGGCATGGCGAAGGCAGCAAAGGCTGGCGAAGGGGAATTCGAACTCGCACTCTACACCACCGAAGCGATCGGTAGTGGCCAGCATGCCAACAATCCGTGGTTGCAGGAAATGCCCGACCCGCTCACCAAGATCACGTGGGACAACTACGTGTGCATGGCACCAGCGGACATCGAGCGCATGGGTCTGAACATGTACCTCGGTGAACAGGCTCCGGCGAGCGTCGTTACCGTGAAGGCAGGAGATCGCGAGATCACCCTACCCGTGGTACCGACACCTGGACAGCGCGTGGGCACCATCGCGATCGCGCTCGGCTACGGTCGCGGTGCGAATGGAGAGAAGGTGGGCAAGGCCGCTTGCGTGACCGACCACAACGGCGTATTCAATCCGGTCGGTCAGAATGCGTATCCACTTACCGGCACCGCAGATGGTGCGGTGAACTATGATGTATTGAATGTGAGCGTGACCGCCACGGGCGAGACCTATCCGGTGGCCATTACGCAGACGCACCTTACGGACATGGATCGCCACAGTGTGGTGAAGGAGACCAATTTGGCGACCTTCCTCGGTGGTGATAAGAGGGCGTACAACCATCCCCACGAGTTGGCCGTGCATGAGGATGTGAACGGCGACGGCGTGATCAACGCGTTGGACAAGAAGCCGGTTGCGGAATTCGACCTATGGGAAGAGCATCCGGTAGAAGGTGTCGGTCACCGTTGGGGCCTCAGCATCGACCTGAACGGCTGCATTGGTTGCGGAGCCTGCATCACGGCATGCAACAGTGAGAACAACATCTCGGTGGTCGGTAAGGACGAAGTACGCCGTAGCCGCGAAATGCACTGGCTGCGTTTGGACCGTTACTACAGCAGCGCCACCACCAAAGAGAGCGCGAAACAGGATGGTCTGGGCAAGATCGACATGTACCTCAAGATGGAGGTGCCGGAAGAGAGCCCGACGGTGGTATTCATGCCGGTGATGTGCCAGCATTGCAACCATGCACCGTGCGAAACGGTATGTCCGGTTGCCGCGACCACGCACAGCAACGAGGGCCTCAACCAAATGGCGTACAACCGCTGTATCGGTACGCGGTATTGTGCGAACAACTGCCCGTACAAGGTGCGTCGTTTCAACTGGTTCAATTACGTGAGCGAGCAGTTCAGTGAGGTGAATCCGGCGTGGGACGACCTGGGCCGCATGGTGCTGAACCCGGACGTTACGGTCCGTGCGCGCGGTGTGATCGAGAAGTGCAGCATGTGCGTGCAGCAGATCCAGGCCGGCAAGCTGGAGGCCAAGCAGGCAGGTACCCCTGTGCAGGATGGTGCCATCGAAACAGCTTGTAGTGCGGCATGTGGAACAGGAGCCATCGTCTTTGGCGACTTGAACGACAAGAAGAGTAAGGTGCTCGGACTCGCGACCAGCGACCGCAGTTACCACATGCTGGAGGAGATCGGTGTGAAGCCCAACGTGAACTACCTGGTGAAAGTGCGCAACACCGAAGAGGCGGCCGCACACCACGCTTAAGGATAACGAAGAGGACCAAATGCATTCAGAAGCAGCGATCCGCGAACCGCTCATCCTAGGCCACAAGACCTACCACGATATCACCAATGATATCGTCGGCCCCATTGAGAACAAAGCTCCCCGGGGTTGGTACATCCTGTTCACCATTTCAGCGCTCATCGCTTTGTATGGTGTGGGTTGCATCTTATACCTGATCAGCAAGGGCATTGGAACGTGGGGTTTGAACAAGACCGTGGATTGGGCTTGGGACATCACGAACTTCGTATGGTGGGTCGGTATCGGTCACGCCGGTACCCTCATCAGCGCCGTGTTGTTGCTGTTCCGCCAGAAATGGCGCATGGCCATCAACCGTTCCGCAGAGGCGATGACCATTTTCGCCGTGATCATGGCGGGTACCTTCCCCATGATCCACATGGGCCGCATTTGGATGGCTTACTGGGTGTTCCCCCTGCCCAACCAGTTCGGTTCACTTTGGGTGAACTTCAACAGTCCGCTGCTTTGGGACGTATTCGCGATCAGCACCTACTTCAGCGTATCGCTCGTGTTCTGGTACATCGGATTGATCCCCGACTTCGCCACGATCCGCGATAAGGTGACCAGACCAGGGATGAAGAAGGTATACGGCATCCTCAGTTTCGGGTGGACCGGGAATGCCAAGGCTTGGACACGCTTCGAGGAAGTGAGCTTGGTGCTCGCCGGTATCGCTACACCACTGGTGTTCTCGGTACACTCGGTGGTAAGTATGGACTTCGCCACCTCGGTCATTCCGGGTTGGCACACCACGATCTTCCCGCCCTACTTCGTGAGTGGCGCGGTGTTCAGCGGATTCGCCATGGTGCAGACCTTGCTGCTGGTGCTGCGCAAGGTGATGCACATGGAAGCGTACATCACCAAGAAACACGTGGAGTACATGAACATCGTGATCATCGTCACGGGTTCCATCGTTGGTGTAGCGTACATCACCGAGTTGTTCATCAGTTGGTACAGCGGTGTGGAGTACGAAAGCTATGCATTCATCAACCGCGCTACGGGACCATACTGGTGGGCTTATGCGACCATGATGACGTGCAACGTGGTGAGTCCGCAGTTGTTCTGGAGCAAGAAGTTGCGCACCAACTTGGCGTTCACCTTCTTCATGAGCATCGTCGTGAACACTGGCATGTGGTTCGAGCGGTTCGTGATCATCGTTACCAGCTTGCACCGCGATTACCTGCCCAGCTCTTGGACCATGTTCCATCCCACTTGGGTGGATGTGGGCGTGTTCCTGGGCACCATCGGCATCTTCTTTACCCTCTATCTGCTCTTCGCCCGGTTCTTCCCGGTGTTGGCGCTGAACGAGGTGAAATCCATCCTGAAGGTCAGTGGCGAGAGCTACAAGAAGGAAGCCGCTAACCACCAGCATCATTAACCCATGGCGAACAAGGTCATCTACGCCGTTTACGAGGATCCCGAACAACTGAAGGATGGCGCGCGCAAGCTCGTCTCCAGCGGTGTTCGTGTGAAGGACGTGTTCTCACCGTTCCCGGTACACGGCATCGACCCCATCATCGGTATCAAACGTACCCGTCTGGGTATCGTGTCGTTCATGTTCGGTTTCTTCGGCATGTGCCTAGCGGTCATCGGGATCTGGTACTTCAACATCTTCGATTGGCCCATGAACATCGGTGGTAAACCGAGCCAGGCCATGTACAAGAACCTACCGGCCTTCATTCCGGTCATCTTCGAATTCACGGTGTTGTGCGCGGCACATGGTATGGTGATCACGTACCTGATCCGCAACAAGACCCTGCCCGGCATGCCGGCCCGCAACCCGGACCCACGCACCACCGACGACAAGTTCATCATCGAGGTACGCACAGCGGAAAACCACGGCCACAGTGCCGAGGCAATCAGCGACCTGCTGCGCACCACTCCGGTGTTCGAGATCAACGAACGCCAGTATTGACCATGCGTACGAGCAACTCAACATCCACCTACACCTTGGGCACTGTGCTGGCCGTAGTGCTGCTCATGAGTTCCTGCGGCGGCGATCCCAATAGCCCAGGCGTGGAATACATGCCCGACATGTACCGCAGCCCGGCGATAGAGGCCTATGTCGATTTCGGACAGGACCCCTACATGATCACGGAGGATAGTGCCAAGGTGCAACGCAACCGCCAAGGAGCGCGGTTGCCCGTTGCCGGTACCATTCCGTTCGCGCTGGATGCGTCCAAGGCGCAGTTCAACATGCCGTATCCCTATCCGAACAGCAACGATGGTTACGAAGCGGCCGGTCTCAACCTGAAGAGTCCGATCGCGATGACGGAAGCCACCGTGGAACAGGGCAAGGTGATCTACACCAAGTTCTGCCTGCACTGCCACGGCGAGAAAGGGGAGGGAGACGGCGGCGTGGTGAAGAATGGGAATTACCCAACGCCACCGAGCTACACCGCCGCATTGAAGGACCTGTCGGAAGGGAAGATCTTCCACGCGATGGTCTATGGGAAGAATGTTGCGATGGGACCCCACGCTTCGCAATTGAACAAGGAGGAGCGCTGGTTGGTGGTACACTACGTGAAGTACTTGCAGAATGGTGGGAAGATGCAGCGGGAGACCGCAGAAGCGACCGCCACGACCGCCGCAGTGAATTGAACATTTGGACGACAACGGAACAGAAGCGATGAACTTCACCCTCAGCAATCGTGCACGCAGCATCACCTTCGGGTTGATGATCCTTGGGGCATTGGCCGCGGTGGTCGGCATCATGGGCGATCACACCGCGCATCACCAACGCACGTGGGCGAATTTGTTGGTGAATGCGTTCTTCTTCTTCGGCATCGGACTGGGTGCATTGTTCTTCTATGCCCTACAGAATGCAACGGAGACCGCTTGGACCGTGCTGTTGAATCGCGTGTTCGAGGGCATCTACAGCTACCTTCCCATTGGTGCCCTCACCATGGTGGTGGTGCTGGCGGCCGGTAGCATGCACATGCACCACATCTACCACTGGATGGACCATACCCTCTACCACGAGTTCATGATCGGGGAAGGGCATGAGGCCCAATATGTGGACGAAGCCGTGCAAGGTGCCGTGGCCAACCCGAACTATGATCTGCTCATCGCCAACAAGAAGGCCTTCTTGAACCAACCGTTCTTCTGGATCCGCACACTCGCGTACCTAGGCGTATTCCTGTTCTTCGCACGTTGGTTCCGGAGTCAGAGTCTTCAAATGGACAAAGAGACCGGGGATAGCTTGGTGCAACGGATGCGCCTGAACTACCGCCGGGGTGCCTTGTTCTTGATCTTCTTCGCGGTGTTCAGCAGCACATTGGCCTGGGACTGGATCATGAGCATCGACGCGCACTGGTTCAGCACACTCTTCGGCTGGTATGTCTTCTCGGGCATGTTCTGTAGCGCCATGACCACCGCTGTGATCCTGGTATTGTACCTCAAGCGCAAGGGTTACCTGCCGCAGGTGAACAATAGCCACATCCAGGATCTGGGCAAGTGGGTGTTCGCGACCAGCTTCCTGTGGAGTTATCTGTACTTCAGCCAGTTCATGCTGATCTGGTACACCAACATTCCGGAGGAGGTGACCTACTTCATGTCGCGAATCGATCACCACCCGATCCTGTTGTGGACCGTGTTCTTCGTCAACTTCGCCATACCCATGGTGATGCTGATGAGCCGCGATGCCAAGCGCAATCCACGGTTCTTGATCTTCGTGGGAAGCATCATCTTGATCGGACATTGGTTGGATGTGATCTTGATGGTGATGCCCGGAACCTTGGGCCATGAGTTCCACGGAGTAGGTCTCTTGGAAGTGGGTATGTTCCTCGCCTTCTTGGGCATGTTCATCTTCACGGTCCTCCATACCTTGACCAAGGCACCGCTCACCGTGGTGAACCACCCGTACTTGGAGGAAAGCATCCACCACCAGATCTGATGACCATGACCAACCTCCTTGTCTTCGTATTGGTAGGTCTGAGTTGTTGGATCATCATGCGGCTCGTACAAGTGCGTCGGCTCATGCTGCGCTACGTGGAAGTGCGGAACCGGAACGTTGAACAAGACCGACCTTTGAAAGGTTGATATACTGAGCGAACGATGACGAAGTTGTTGATCCTGATCGTCGTGGTGCTGGGAATCCTTGCGGTAGCGCAACTGGCCCGTGTCTACGAACTCACCTCGCGCTTGCGCGGCAAGCGGGAGGAGGATATTTCTACAGCCGACAACCGGTTCAACGGTAGTATGATGTGGTTGTTCGCGATCGCTTATTTCGGCTTCTTCCTATGGCTGGTCCTAGCGTACAAGGACAAGATGCTGCCCGTGGCCGCCAGTGAGCATGGTGTGGAGGTGGACTGGCTCCTGAACTTCAATTGGTTGATCCTGGCGGTGGCCTTCATCATCACCAACGTGTTGCTGTTCTGGTTCGCAGGCAAGTACATCTACAGCAAGGATCGCCGAGCCTATTGGCAGCCGCACAACAACAAATTGGAGTTGGCTTGGACCATAGCCCCCGCTTCGGTCCTGGCGGTGATCATCATCTATGGATTGAACTCGTGGACCACCATCACCGCGCCAGCGTCTCCGGATGCCTTGGTAATGGAACTCTACGCCCGCCAATTCGATTGGACCGCACGCTACCCAGGTGCGGACGGTGGCCTTGGTGCGACCGACTTCCGCTTGATCAATGGCACCAATCCGCTGGGCATCGTCACCCAAGAAAGCGTGGCCACGCGTCTGGCCGAAATGGATCAGGAGATCAACGCGACCGACAGCGTCTTGGCGCACACCATCCTAGCGGACAGCAAAGTGGATGAGTTGACCGAGCAGGTCGGGCGCATGCGCCGGAACAAGGCGCGGATCATCAACCTGCGCACCATCATGGAGCAGGACATCAAGGAGAAAGGTGAGGCAAGTGCGTACATGCATGGTGCGGATGATGTCGTCATCAAGGAATTCCACCTGCCCGTGCGCCAGGAAGTGAAGATGCTGATCCGTAGTCAGGATGTGATCCACAGCATGTTCCTGCCGCACATGCGGGTACAGATGAATGCGGTGCCCGGTATGACCACTAGCTTCAAGATGGTGCCCACCATCACCACGGACAGCATGCGGACGATCACGAAGAACGAAGCGTTCGACTTCATCCTCCTGTGCAACAAGATCTGTGGTGCCTCGCACTACAATATGCAAATGCCCTTGGTCATCACTACGGCCTCGGAATACGAGGCATGGATGGATGAGGCCATGAAGAAACCATTCCAAGCGGTGGTGCCTGCGGAGATGCCCGCCACCGAACCTGCCGTTACCGAAGGGGCCGAACCTGCTGCGGTTGCTCAGACTGGATCGTCGAACTGAATTGATACGAATTGATATGGGTGCAACGACCATTGCTCACGCCGCCGACCATTCGCACGAGGCGCACCACCATGAGGAGAGCTTCGTATCGAAGTACATCTTCTCGCATGATCACAAGATGATCAGCAAGCAGTTCCTCGTCACCGCCATATTCATGGCTTGGGTGGCGGTGATCATGTCGCTGATCTTTCGGCTGCAATTGGCTTGGCCGGGTGAAGGATTCGCCTTCACCAGTTTCTTCTTAGGGGATAAGTGGGCACCAGGCGGGGTTCTGGATCCCAACATGTACTTGGCGTTGGTCACCATCCACGGCACCATCATGGTGTTCTTCGTGCTCACAGGCGGGTTGTCCGGCACGTTCGCCAACCTGCTGATCCCCTTGCAACTCGGAGCGCGCGACATGGCCTCTGGCTTCATCAACATGTTGAGCTATTGGTTCTTCTTCGTGAGCAGCATCATCATGTTGGCTTCGCTCTTCGTGGAGGGCGGCCCGGCTTCTGCGGGTTGGACGATCTATCCGCCACTCAGTTCACTGCCCAAGGCGATGCCGGGTTCCGGCATGGGGATGACCCTTTGGTTGGTAAGCATGACGCTGTTCATCGTCAGTGCGCTCATGGGCGGCCTCAACTACGTGGTCACCATCATGAATCTGCGGACCAAGGGCATGAAGATGACGCGGATGCCGCTGACGATCTGGGCGCTCTTGCTTACGGCGGTGATCGGTATCCTATCCTTCCCGGTGTTGTTGAGTGCTGCCTTGTTGTTGCTCATGGATCGTTCCTTGGGCACGAGTTTCTACCTCAGCGATATCTACATCGCCGGCGAGGCACTCGAGCACAGCGGCGGTAGTCCGATCCTATTCCAGCACCTGTTCTGGTTCTTGGGTCACCCGGAGGTGTACATCGTATTGCTGCCGGCCTTGGGGATCACATCGGAGATCATTTCCACCAACGCAAGGAAGCCGATCTTCGGTTACCGTGCGATGATCGGATCGATCATGGCCATCGGTTTCCTCAGCTTCCTCGTATGGGGTCACCACATGTTCGTTACGGGGATGAATCCCTTCCTAGGTAGCGTATTCGTATTCACGACCCTGCTGATCGCGATCCCTTCGTCGGTGAAGGTGTTCAACTACATCACCACGTTGTGGCGGGGCAACATCATCCTAACGCCGGGCATGCTGTTCAGTATCGGCTTGGTTGCCACCTTTATCGCAGGCGGTCTCACCGGGATCATCCTCGCCGATAGCACCTTGGACATCACGATCCACGACACCTATTTCGTGATCGCCCACTTCCACATCGTTATGGGGATGAGTGCCATCTTCGGCATGTTCGCCGGTGTCTATCATTGGTTCCCGAAGATGTACGGGAAGATGATGAACACCAAATTGGGTTACGCCCACTTCTGGATCACCTTCGTTTGTGCGTTCGGTGTGTTCTTCCCCATGCACTTCATCGGATTGGCGGGTGCTCCACGGCGCTATTACAGCTACAGCGAATTCCCCATGTTCGATGGGGTGGTGGACCTGAATATCATGGTGACCATTTTCGCGATCATCGGTGCCTCGGCCCAATTGATCTTCACCTACAACTTCTTCTATAGTGTGTTCCGTGGACCCAAAGCCGTACAGAACCCATGGAAGAGCAACACGTTGGAGTGGACTACCCCGGTTGAGCATATGCATGGCAACTGGCCCGGACCGCTGCCCGTAGTCTACCGTTGGCCATACGATTACAGCAAGCCAGGTAAGGCGGAAGACTGGGTAAGCCAGATCACACCGCTGGAGGAAGGCGAAGAGGAGCATTGAACCGAAAGGTCGATGTTCGGAGATCGGTAGGGTCACCTGATCACTTCGGTTCTGTTGGAAGGCATTGAATGTCCGCATCTTTGGGTGCGGACATTCGTTCTATGCGACGGCTTCTTCTCATACTGGCTTTGATCACTGCGCTCGGCTCACGGGCACAGTTGATCGATAGCATCGGTCTGTTCTTGACGGAACCACCACGGCCCATTGTACGGCTGGACCTCAAGGGCTCCTTCGTAAGCAACCACAACGTGCGCTTGATCGGATTGAAGTTAGGCTTGGAGCATGCACGACGGTTCCAGTATGGCCTTGGATATAGCTTCTTGTATTCGCCAGTGGTTCGGGATCGGAATGTGGAAGGCGAAGGGCTGCGCTCCTCTCGATTGCGCTTGGGATACGCCCATGTCTACACCGATTACGCCTTTTATCAACGCGGTCCTTGGGAGGTGCATATTCCGGTACAACTCGGTTTCGGCAGTGGCTCGGTGGTCTATGAGGATGCAACGGGCCGCACACGCAAGCTCTTGCGCTCCGGGCTGATCCTGTACGAGCCATCGATGACCGTCCAGTACCGCTTTCTCAAGTTCTTCGGCGTTGGAGCAGGCTGGGGTTTTCGGCTCGTGATCCGCACAGGCGATGACCTCGGTGAGCGGCTCACCGCGCCGATCTACAGCCTCGGCGTGCGGATCTTCTTCGGGGATCTGTACAAGGAGTTGCAGGAATGAGGGTCACCTAACCAGATGCGGGTACCGAACCTTACCGCAGTGGTACTTTCGCCCTATGGCAGAAGCCTTCGATGTCCGAAACGAACAGCGGTCCACTTCCGATAAGGAATTGGAAGTCACATTGCGCCCGAAACAGTTCGGTGAATTCGCAGGACAGAAAGCGGTAACGGACAATCTGAAGATCTTCGTGAAGGCCGCGAAACTGCGCGAGGAAGCCCTCGACCATGTCCTGTTGCATGGCCCTCCAGGACTCGGTAAGACCACATTGGCCAATATCATCGCACAGGAAATGGGCGTCGGCTTTCGCGTGACCAGCGGACCCGTCCTCGACAAGCCTGCGGATCTGGCCGGATTGCTCACGAACTTGGAACCGCACGATGTGCTCTTCATCGACGAGATCCATCGGTTGACTCCGGTGATCGAAGAATACCTCTATAGCGCGATGGAGGACTATCGCATCGATCTCGTGATCGATTCCGGACCCAATGCACGGACCGTACAGATCGCATTGAACCCCTTCACATTGGTCGGCGCTACCACACGCAGTGGATTGTTGACAGCGCCACTACGGGCCCGCTTCGGGATCAACAGCCGCTTGGATTACTACGATGCCGTGACGTTGAAAGGGATCGTAGAGCGCAGTGCTGGTTTGCTGAATGTGCCCATCGTGGATGAGGCTGCCACCGAGATCGCACGGCGTAGCAGAGGCACACCGAGGATCGCGAACGCATTGCTCCGTCGGGTACGGGACTTCGCACAGATCCAAGGCGACGGCACCATCGATCTCAAGATCGCGCAGCACGCGTTGAAGGCGCTCAACGTGGATGCACACGGGTTGGATGAAATGGACAACCGCATTCTCGGAGCCATCATCGACAAGTTCGCCGGTGGCCCGGTAGGGCTGACCACCGTGGCCACGGCAGTAGGAGAGGAAGCAGGGACCATCGAAGAAGTCTACGAACCCTTCCTGATCATGGAAGGCTATCTGCAACGCACTCCGCGAGGCAGACAAGCCACGGAGCGCGCGTACAAGCACCTGGGACGGGTACAAAGCGCGAAACCCGGAAGTTTGTTCGAGTGAACGCGTCATCGCGGTCTTTCGTCCTACACATCGCACACCTGATCCCATTCTGCGGCCCTGTGTCATCGACCCCAGCGGGGTCGCAGAGGATCTGACCCGACAGCCCTGATCGGTTGGTGTGACGTGCCGCGCACAGCCAGTGTTGTGGGCTATCTTTGCAAACGCAATGCGGTCCCTGATCTTCATGTTCACCTTGGTCCTCTATGGCTATAGCGCCATGGACCTGCAGGGTTGGGTGCGTGTGCCGCAAGTGGTGCTGCACTTGTTGGAGCATCACAGCGACTTCGGACACCACGACAAGCAGGTGAATGGGCACGATGAGCATGAAGGCGACCATGATCCCTTCAGCAACGATGGCCATGATCAGTTCTGCTCGTGCAATGGCACCCTTGCCTTGCTTCCGGGGAAATATGCGTACTGCCTTTCGGTGGCACCCCTGACCGGAACACTTGGGACCACACGATCAGTATTTCCCGAGAGTGCCTTCTCCGGCACCGTGTGGAATCCGCCTAAGGCCTAGCCCTCCGGGTCTGATCAGGTCCCCAGAATTCGCCCAAGGGCGGTTCTGTGTTTTCCAGTCTTTCCTTTTCCATTGTCCTCATCGTTTTCCCCATGATCGATCGGATCATTTCGTTCAGCGTGCGCAATAAGCTCATCACCGGCTTGCTGCTGCTGGCCCTCGTTGGTTGGGGCGCATACTCCGTTACACAGTTGCCCATCGATGCGCTGCCCGACGTGACCAACAACCAAGTGCTGGTGAACACTGTTGCGCCCAATTTGGCCACGCAAGAAGTGGAGCAGTTCATCACCTTCCCGTTGGAACAGGCCTTCAAGAACCTGCCCGACGTGGTGGAATTGCGCAGCGTTTCGCGCAGCGGCCTCTCCGTGGTCACCGTGGTTTTCAAGGATCACGTACCGCTCTACCTCACGCGCCAACTAGTGGCTGAACGCATCACCCAGGCACAGTCCGCGATCCCTGCTGGTTACGGAATACCGGAGCTGGCACCACCTACCACAGGCACCGGCGAGATCTACCAGTATACGCTCGCGGTGGACAGTGCCCACAAGGCCGAGTACGACCTGCTGGAATTACGCAGCCTACAAGATTGGGTTGTGCGCAAACAATTGCTCGGTGTGCCGGGCGTGATCGATGTGAGCAGTTTTGGCGGTTTGTTGAAGCAATACGAAGTAAGTGTGGATGCCCGTCGCTTGGCCGGAGCAAGGCTCTCGTTGATCGATGTATTCAACGCTTTGCAGAACAACAACGGCAACACCGGTGGCAGCTACATCGAGAAGGGGCCGAACATCTACTTCATCCGGGGCGAAGGCATCATCACCTCGCTGAAGGACATGGAGAACATCGTGATCAGCGCGCGCGGTGGAAGCCCGGTCCGTATCCGCGATGTGGCCGAGGTGCGTTTCGGACATGCCGTGCGCTACGGTGCCATGACGCGCAATGGTGAAGGGAGGCCGTGGGCGGAGTGGTGCTCATGCTAAAGGCGCGAATGCTTTGGCAACGGTGACCGGGGTGAAGGAGAAGATGCAGGAAGTGCAACATGGTCTGCCCGAGGTGTGTACATCGACGCTTTCGTTGATCGCTCCAAGTTGGTGGACAAGACCATCGGTACCGTGGAGCACAACCTGCTGATGGGTGCGTTGATCGTGATCGGTGTATTGATCCTGCTGCTCGGCAATTGGCGCGCTGGGTTGATCGTCGCCAGTGTGATCCCGCTCGCTTTACTGTTCGCCATCTCGGCCATGGTCATCGCCGGGCAGAGCGCGAACTTGATGAGCATGGGTGCGCTGGATTTCGGCCTCATCGTGGACGGTGCGGTGATCGTGGTGGAAGGCATGATGTTCGCGCTGCACCAACGCTATGCAGGCAAACGGTTGTCCGATGAAGAGCTTGACACGGAGACCATTCGTGGTGCAGGAAGCATCATGAAGAGCGCCGTGTTCGGACAGGTGATCATCCTCATCGTCTATATTCCCATCTTCGCCTTGGTCGGGGTCGAGGGCAAGATGTTCCGTCCGATGGCATTCACCGTGAGCTTCGCCATCATCGGTGCTTTACTGCTCAGCCTCACCTACGTTCCTTGGGCCACTTCTATTTTCCTGAACAAGCAGGTTCCCAAAGGTGAGCTGGAGTGAACGAATGATCCACCGCTTGGAACGTTGGTATGCACCGAAGCTGAAGGCGCTGTTGAAGGGTCACCGAATGGTGATCATCAGTGCGCTGTTGTTGCTCGTTGGGGCAGGCGTTGTTTTCGATCGCTTGGGCGGCGAGTTCATTCCGGAACTGGATGAAGGGGACTTTGCCACCAATATCACCATTCGCCAAGGGAGCAACCTGAGCCAAAGCATTCAAGTAAGCAACGAAGCGGCCCGCATTCTTCTGCGCGATTTCCCGGAAGTGAAGGAAGTGGTCGGCAAGATCGGGTCCAGCGAAATACCCACGGACCCCATGCCCATCGAAAGCCAGGACCTGATCATCGTGATGAAGGACAAGAGCGAATGGACCACCACGAAGGACCGCGAGCACATGGCAGAGCTCATGAGCGAGAAGTTGAACGTGATCCCCGGCATGAACATGAGTTTCGAACAACCCATCCAAATGCGTTTCAATGAATTGATCGCTGGTGTGAAGAGCGATATCGCTGTGAAGATCTACGGCGATGATCTGGAACTGCTCTTCAGGAGCGGAAAAGATGTCGCTGCATTGATCGCCAAGGTGAACGGTGCAACCGACATCAAGGTAGAGCAAGTGGTGGGCATGCCACAGTTGGTGGTGAAATACGACCGCGAACGCATCGCACAATACGGCCTCAACATCGCTGATCTGAACCGTGTGCTGAACACTGCTTTGGCAGGTGGCAAGGCGGGCATGGTGTACGAAGGGGAGCGACGATACGATCTTGTGGTGCGCATGGCGGACTTGCGCGATGCAGATACCGACAAGGTGAAGAACATCCTCGTTCCATTGCCTACTGGTACGCAGATGCCCTTGGGGCAATTGGCCGAAATCGGTTTCCAGAGCGCACCAGCACAGGTGAGCCGCGAGAATGGTGCGCGCCGGATCGTAGTGGAAACCAACGTGCGGGGTCGCGATATCCAAGGCGTGGCACAGGACATCCAGAAGGTGATCGACGCGGAACTGGTGTTGCCCACCGGGTACTACGTCGAGTACGGCGGTACCTTCAAGAACCTTGAAGAAGCAAGTGCCCGCTTGATGCTCACCGTTCCACTCGCACTCGCATTGATCTTCGTTCTCCTATTCTTCGCGTTCCGTTCCATCACCGAAGCGTTGATCATCTTCAGTGCGGTGCCGCTCGCAGCAGTTGGTGGAGTGTTCGCCCTTTCACTGCGCGGACTGGATTTCAGCATCAGCGCAGGTGTCGGTTTCATCGCACTCTTCGGTGTAGCGGTGTTGAATGGCATCGTCCTCATCAGCTACTTCAACCAATTGAAGAAGGAGGGCGAGGAGGATGTGACACAGCGTGTGGTACGCGGTACGCTGGCGCGTTTGCGGCCAGTATTGGCCACGGCCGCTGTTGCATCGCTCGGCTTTCTGCCAATGGCGCTCAGTAACAGCGAAGGCAGTGAAGTGCAACGTCCCTTGGCCACAGTGGTCATTGGCGGATTGATCAGTTCCACCTTGCTCACGTTGGTCGTTCTACCCGTGCTCTATCATCTCGTCTTCACTCGAAGGCGGAAGAAGGAAAATGGAGCAACAGCGCTCATCGCATCACTGACCGGCTTCCTCTTCCTTATTGGTGGAACCGCGAGCGCACAAACGCTATCTCTCGACAGCGCTGTGAGCCGGGCCTTGCGCACACACCCCACGATCACCGCAGCAGAACTGAACGTGCAACAACAGAATGCGTTGCGCAAGACAGCCTTCCAGTTGGATCCGCTCAATGCGCAAGTACAAGGCGGACAGATCAACAGCGGCTATCGCGGCGATGTCACGGTTCAAGCGATGACCGGGATCCAGTTCCCGACGGTGATCGCACAGCGTGCCGACTTCCTGCGCGAGAGCATGCGCTTGGCCGAGGCGGACGAATTGACGGTCCGCACCTTGGTGAAGGAAAGCGCAGGTGGTGCCTACCTGCAATGGGCCATGGGTGCGGAGCAAGTCGCGCTGCTGCAACGCCTCGACAGTTCGTACGCCAAGTTGACGGCTTACGCGAAGCGCAAGTTCGATGTGGGCCAGAGCGGTCGCTTGGAAATGGTGAGCGCGCAAAGCAGTGCCGACCAAGTGCGCGTGCAAATGCGTCGCGCTCAAGGGGACATCGCCGTGTACCTAGCCGAACTGGAACGCTGGACCGGAGCCTTGGCCGGGGCACGACCGGACACCACGGCACTCAACTCCACCGCGCGCGCGCCGGATCCCGGTGGTGGTGGCGATCCCGTTCTCGCGCTGGAGCAACAACGCGCTTTGCTCGCCGAGGAAGAATGGAAACTGGAGCGCAGCCTATGGGCACCCAGTTTACAAGGCGGTGGTTTCTATCAAACGCTTGACGGCACATCGCCGTTCACGGGTTACCTCATCGGTGCGTCGATCCCATTGCCGGGTAGTGGCCAAGGAGCACGCACGAAAGCGGCTCGTTTGCGCAGCGAGATCGCGCAACAACAACTGGAGGACCTGCGTCGCATGCGCGTCACGGAACTTACACGAACACGTACTCGTGTGGAGCAATTGCGCGAGAACCTCGCATACTATGGAACCACAGGAGCCGAATTGGCCCGAACCCTTCGCAGCGATGCTGAACGTGCCTATCTGGGCGGGAACATCGGTTACCTCGAATTCATCCAAGGCATCGATCAGGCCTACCGGATCGATTCTGAGCACTTGCGCGTTCGTTATGAACTCGCACTCTCGATCCTTCACCTCCGCGCCTTGCAAGGCCAATAAGTTCCCCGATGAGAAACAGAAGCAATTCCATGCGCACGATCATGCGCAACGTGTCCATCCTCCTTCCCATTGCAGTGCTTATTAGCTGTAGCGGACCCACCATTCCTGCCGTTGAAGAAGATCATCCACACGAGCAAGGAGCTGAACACGGCCCCGAAGTGGTGCTCACCGCAGAACAAGTGGAGGTCATTGGACTGGTCACCGGAAAGCTTGAGCAGCGCGGCCTGAAGACCGCCTTGAAAGCGAACGGACGTCTCGCACTTCCGCCAGGACAGAACGCACAAGTGAGTGTGCTCATCGGAGGTATCGTCCGATCCGTTCAAGTGGAAGAAGGGCAGCATGTGGCCAAAGGCGAGGTCCTGGCCATCTTGGAGAACTTGGAGTTCCTGCAACTGCAGCAGGATTACCTGGAGTCCGCCGCCAACCTTCACGTTTTGGATGCTGACCTCGAACGCCAACAGGACCTCCAGACCGATCGGATCAATGCAACAAAGACGTTGGAGCGGGCACAGGCCGACCTGTCCGGTGCGCGTGCAAGGCAAGCCACACTCGCCGCCAAACTTCGGATCTTCGGTACGGACCCCGCACGACTCTCACCGGAGACCATCAGTTCAACCTTCGCACTGCGCGCACCCATCGCCGGCAACCTGAAACGCATCAACGTGAACCTCGGCCAGTTCGCAGAGCCGAACAAGCCGCTCTTCGAAGTGGTGGACAACCGCGGCTTGCATCGACCTCAGCGTATTCGAGCAGGATATCGCGCGGGTAAGGATCGGTCAGCAGGTGGCCTTCGGTCACGCCGGTGAACCCGTTGGCCAGCACACTGCGACCGTGTTCGCGGTGAACAAGGCCTTTGAGAACGATCAGCAAGCCGTACTTGTGCATGCGCGCTTGGACGATAACGACGAGGAGCTATTACCCGGCATGTACATCGAAGCCCTGATCATGACCGATAGCACCCAAGCCTGGAGTCTGCCCAGTGACGCCGTGGTGAACAACGGCGACGACCATTTCATCTTCGTGGAGGGCGAACCCAATACGTTCCAACAAGTGGCCGTACGCACTGGGGCAAGTGAACTCGGCTACACCGAAGTGAAACCGTTGACCACCGTTACGCCGGATGCACGGATCGTGATCAAAGGGGCCTACTATCTATTGAGTGAGTTGACAAAAGGTAGCGGAGAACACAACCACTGATCCGTATGGACGGTGGCCGACCATCCAAGGGCAAGCGAAAGCCGGTGGATACGGCGCAAGATCTGTCCACGAACTTGGCTCAAATACTTGGAGGACTTCCTTCAACTGGTCAGGATCAGTGGATCCGAACCTTTTGCCGATAGGCGCGGACAAGGAATGTACAAGCGTTGATCATCCACTCCGATAAAGATCAACCGCGTCCTTCAGGATGGTGCGTATCATATCGATCGGAAGATCCGCATTCGGATCGATCCGCAGGATCTTCATCCGTACACGGTCACCTTGTTCCAAAGCGGGATGGTCCAAGTGCTTGCCTTCCACGAAGAGCATGTACGGTTCATCCGTCTTCTTATCCGTCCACAAATAGCAGAACATTTTCTTGCGGTAACAGAAGCAGGGCATGCCGTACTTCCGGGTCTCGTTCACCAGTGCATCCTGATCGAGAATGATCTTGCGCAGCACGAGCAAACAGCTTTTGTTCGGCTCGTCTTGAACCAGGTAGTATGCATCGAGATCCACCACCATCCTGCGGTGAAAGTAAGAGGGCGTATCGCACCACGCGGGTTGGCAGTTGCGCTTGAGCCGCCGATATAAGCCTTCCCCACAATGATGTAATGCCTGCACCTCTGGGATACCGGACCTTTACACCATCAACGTGAAGCCCATGTCCGCAGAACCCACACTCCTGAAACGCAGCTACCCAGTAACCGGCATGACCTGCGCAAGTTGCGTGGCCCATGTGGAGAAGGCGATCCGCGCCACCGAAGGCGTTGACGACGTGGCCGTGAATTTGGCAACGAACACGGCGCAGGTCACATTTCATGGACAAGACCTTACCGAGGCCCAACTGAAAGCAGCCGTGCAAGCCAGCGGTTACGATCTACTTATTCCCGAGGACGGAAAGACAACTGAAGACGTGGAAGCTTTGCAAGCCGATCGTTTGAAAGCCCTCAAGCAAAAGCTTTTCGCGAGCATAGTATTGAGCGTACCGCTGGTGATCGTCGGCATGGTGTACATGCATGCATCGTGGTCGCCGTGGGTGCAATGGATCCTCGCCACGCCCGTGGTGCTGGTCTTCGGTCGCCAGTTCTTCATCAACGCATGGAAGCAGGCGAAGCACCGCAGTGCCAACATGGACACGCTCGTCGCGCTCAGCACCGGCGTGGCCTACGTCTTCAGCGTCTTCAACACCGCGTACCCGGCCTTCTGGACCGCTCGCGGACTGGAGCCGCATGTGTACTTCGAAGCGGCCGCCGTGGTCATCACCTTCATCCTGCTCGGCAAATTCCTGGAGGAACGCGCGAAGGCAGGCACCAGCAGCGCCATCAAGAAACTGATGGGCCTACGACCGAACACCGTGCTGCGCGAAACGAAGAACGGACAGACCGAACAGGTCGCCATCGACCAAGTGAACGTGGACGACATCCTCGTGGTGCGTCCCGGTGAAAGCATCGCGGTGGATGGCGTGGTGATCGATGGCGAGAGCTACGTGGACGAGAGCATGATCAGCGGCGAACCGATCCCCGTGCTGAAGACGAAAGGTGAAGGCTTGCTCGCGGGCACCATCAACCAGAAAGGTAGTTTGCGGATGACCGCACAGAAGGTCGGCGCGGCCACCTTGCTCGCGCAGATCGTGCGCACCGTGCAGGAAGCGCAGGGCAGCAAGGCCCCCGTGCAACAACTGGTGGACAAGGTCGCGGCCATCTTCGTGCCCATCGTCATCGGTATCGCCGTGCTCAGCGCCATCGTGTGGTGGACCTTCGGCGGCGAACACGCCTTCACACAAGGCCTGCTCGCGCTCGTCACCGTGCTGGTGATCGCCTGCCCCTGCGCGTTGGGCCTCGCGACACCCACCGCCATCATGGCCGGCATGGGCAAGGGCGCCGAGAACGGCATCCTCATCAAGGACGCCGAAAGCCTGGAGCGCGCGCGCAACATCACCGCCATCGTCCTGGACAAGACCGGCACCATCACCGAAGGCAAACCCGATGTCATCGAAGCCATGGGCCTCGACGAGCACGAAGTGGCCAGCGCCCTGCTGGCGATCGAATCACGATCCACGCATCCGTTGGCGGAGGCGGTGGTGAGATTTCTGAGCCCTCACCCCCAGCCCCTCTCCCGGGGAGAGGGGAGCAGCTCGCGCGCGGTGGACCGTGCGACCGATCAACCGACAACCAACTACCAAGTCTCCGCATTCCATGACCTCACCGGCAAAGGCGTCAAAGCCACCATCAACGGCACCACGTGGTTCGTCGGCAGCCGCCGCCTGCTAGAAGAGAACGGCATCAGCATCGATGCATCATACCGCGAAAAGGAAAAGGCCTGGCAGGAAGCCGCGTACACCGTCATCTGGTTCGCCGAAGCGCGCACTGAGCGGAATCGAAGTGTACGCGCCGCCATCGCGATCGCCGATACCATCAAGCCATCGGCCGCCGAAGCCATCGCGCGCCTGCAAAAGGCCGGCATCCAGGTCTACATGCAGACCGGCGACACCCGTCGCACCGCGGAAGCCGTCGCCAAGGCCGTCGGCATCGATCATGTGCGCAGCGAAGTACTGCCCAAGGACAAGGCCGCCTTCGTCACCGGTTTGCAGCAGCAAGGGCACGTCGTCGCCATGGTCGGCGATGGCATCAACGACAGCGAAGCGCTCGCCAAAGCCGATGTCAGCATCGCCATGGGCAAGGGCAGCGACATCGCCATGGACGTCGCGCGCATGACCCTCATCAGCACGGACCTCAACACCATCCCGCGCGCCATCACCCTCTCGCGCAAGACCGTCCGCCTCATCCGCCAGAACCTCTTCTGGGCCTTCATCTACAACATTATCGGTATCCCCATCGCCGCCGGGCTGCTGTACCCCTTCAACGGATTCTTGTTGAACCCGATGATCGCCGGGGCGGCCATGGCGTTTAGCAGCGTGAGCGTGGTGAGCAATAGTTTGCGGTTGAAGTGGGTGCGGTTGGAGGGGTAGTGCATTTGGGCGTGCCCCCTCGGAAAGCCGGACCCCTTGGCGCATTTGGACAAGGAGGCACGCCCAAACAACCCCCGATACAAGCATCTCCCCTGATCTTGTAAACTGGATGCGCGATGCCGGGCCGTGCTTTGCAGTGTGCTTTGAACGAAGCACCGGATTCACCCCAAGCCCCGAAGCCATGAGAACCTTCCATCTCCTCCTCCTATTCTTGATCGCCTCCGTCGCGATCAGTTGCAGCGCCCAGGACCCGGCCAAGAGCGGGATCAAGAATGCGCGCACCGTTACGGTGAAGATCGACGGCGATTGCCCGATGTGCGAGACACGCATTGAGCAGGTGGTCTTTGTGAAGAACGAGGCCGAAGTGGATTGGGTGGTGGAGACGCACATGGCGCGCGTGACCTTCGACAGCACGCGCACGGATCTGGACGCGATCATGCAACGCGTGGCGCATGCGGGCTACGACAACGAACTGTACCTGGCGCCGAAGCAGGCCTACGACAAACTGCCCGGCTGCTGCCAGTACGAGCGCACGCTGCTACCTCAACCAGGCCTGGACATACTGGTCGATACGGTAAGCATCCGATCCGAGGACGGGAATCCGCCCGCACAGGAAGTTCCGAGCGTCTTCGATAAGCCCGACTACAAGGGCATCCCCGAGGACAAGAAGCCATAATGGGCAACAGCGATCTGGAGTACATGGGCCGTCTGCGATACATCACCACCAAGTGGCTGGCGATCTCCACGCACTACGATAGTGATATGGGGTTGGGTGTGGGGGTGACGGTGAGTTATTGAGCGCATTCGTCGCTTGAAGTGCGACACATCTACCTTTCACCCATGCGCACGGGACGAGAACGCTCGGACCTGATCAAGTCCAAAGCCCACGAGTTGGGCTTTCTGGCCTGTGGTGTAGCGCGCGCTGAATACTTGGTAGAAGAAGCCCCGCGCTTGGAGCGCTGGTTACGCGAAGGCAAACACGGGGAAATGGGTTACATGGCCAACCATTTCGACATGCGGTTGGATCCCCGGAAGTTGGTGCCCGGTGCGAAGAGTGTGATCAGCTTGGCGTTCAACTATTACACGGAGTCGAAACAGATCGATCCCGAAGCGCCGAAGCTGAGTACGTACGCGTACGGTCGAGATTACCACAAGGTGGTGAAGCAGCGGCTAAAGCCTTTGGTTGCATTCATACAGGAGCAATTCGGCCAGATCGAGTTCCGCACCTTCGTGGATAGTGCACCGGTCTTGGAGAAGGCGTGGGCGCAACGCAGTGGCATCGGTTGGGTAGGAAAGCACACCAATGTGATCCGTCAAGGCTCAGGATCATTCTTCTTCCTCTGCGAGATCATTCTGGATCTGGAATTGGAACCCGATGCGCCAGCCACGGACCATTGCGGCACGTGTCGGCGCTGCATCGATGCGTGCCCAACGGATGCGATCACCCCGTACGGTGTGGACGGAAGCCGGTGCATCAGTTACCTCACCATCGAATTGAAGGACATGATCCCGCAGGAGTTCGAAGGCAAGATGGAAGGCTGGGCCTTTGGCTGTGACATCTGCCAACAAGTGTGCCCCTGGAACCGCTTCAGCACCCCGCACAACGAGCCGGAATTCACCCCCAAGCCGGAGCTAATGGGGCTGTCAGCAGATGAGTGGTACGGAATGACCGAGGTCGTCTTCGATCGGTTGTTCGAAGGAAGCCCGGTGAAACGAACGAAATATGAAGGGTTGAAGCGGAACGTGCGCTTCTTACGGACGGATCAGTAGACCCTCAGGTCCGCATCGTGGTCTGGAACACCTCGATGATCACATCCTTGTACATATGCCCGAAGGTGGCCAAGCACCAGGCTTTGAGTACAAGCTGATCATGTTGTCCGACCCAGCGGCGGGCCTTGAGGAGTTCCTTCTTGAAAAGTCGTTGGTCGAAGCTGACCTTTTGGAGCACTTGTTTGCTGAACTCCATCATCTTTCTTCCTTGGTCCATCATCACGGTTCGGCTTTTGCGAGGTTGAAGGTAATACAACATCAACATGATTCGCGGTGATCGGAGTCGAAGGGTTTTCAACCATCGAACCAACCTGTGGACAAGAGTAACGACAGACACCGGGGATCGTTTCCCAAAAGGGTGTCAAAAAGTTGTTCAAGGCTGGAATTTCCTCTCCTTGACCTGAGACACCTCGTAGGAGTCTGTCTCGTACGCGTAGGCGACCAGGGCACAATTGCTCCCTACCCAAGCGCTGTTCAACTGGAAATTGGGATAGGTGAACGTGAGGGTATCTCCCGGTTCGGCACTTCCTACTACCAACGGTACGCCCCAAGTCCCATTCAATGTGGTGCGAAGCACATGGCGGTGCTCGTAATCGGGCACATCGTTAGGCGATGCCTGATTGTCCAGTTGCCAGTCGATGATGTGGTCCTCGGTGAGGTAAATGGTGAGGTTCTGGTCGCCCACGATCGGGTTCAGAACGGCAACCTTCACTTCGGCACTGACCGTATTTGCGCTTGCGTTGTAGGTCAATTGGTCGAACCAGATATCCAAGTCGGCTTCTTGGCCGAAAATGTCTGCGACAGCACTGCCCCATGCGGATTGGCCATGCAGTAAGCTGTTGTTGAACATGCGGCGGCTAATCGCACCGTTGGGTAAGAAATTCACGCCCAGTGCGTTCTCGTAAGCATTTCCGGCTGGTGTTCTGAAGTCCGTGGAATAACTACCATTCGCGTTGGGCGGGGAGGCCGGTGCTGCGAAATCAAAGGTGCAATGCACGGCCACGACCACGAGTTCTTCACCGTAAAAGGAGACCAACTGTGTGGCAGTGCGGGCCGCATCAGGGCAGTTGTTGCACCGGTGTCCTGTGAAATCCTCCAGGAGGACTTTGCGCCGAACGATCATGGCGGACGTGTCAGACGTGTCAACCGTGGAGGTGTCTATAGGGTTCGTTGGCCCAGTTGACGATGGTGGTACCGGGTCTTTGACCACGTCACAGCTTGGAATGATCAAGATCGTGATCAGCATGAGAAGGACGGTGTACTTCATGATCTTAGAATGTCGTGGTAACCGAAAGGGACAGGCCATTTGATGCAGGCACGGTACGGCAAACCCCCCCTACACAAAAGATCCCCGCACGTTGGCGACCATAGTTCATTTGGAAACGGGTGCCCGAACGGATGTAGCCCACCGAACCGATGGGGTAGTGGAAGCGCTTGGGGCTCACTTCCAATTTGCCATCCTGTAGGAAGGTGTCGTCGAAGGTCACGTAGTTGTATTGGTCCATGGCGGCTACGAACCAGTGGGGGCTGAAGGTGAATTCCGCCAATGCGGTGGCCCAGTTGCCGTGGTCGTCCTTCGTGCTCAGATGTTGCACTTCGAAGCGAACGGAATTCCTGTCCGTGAAGTTGTGCAACCCTTCCACGATGAACATATCAGCATGTACCGGAGGTTTGCCAGACTTCCCTTGGATGATGTCGATATCGTAGAGCAGATTCAAATAGGTCAGTGCGAATTGCCAATTGTCGCTCACTTTCTTGCGCAATTCGATGTTGAAGTCCTGAAAGTACTGTCGTTTTCCAGGAGTGAAGAATTTCGAGGAATAGCCGAGGCGCCGGGTGGTATCATCCGCGAGGCCGAGGTGGACCGTATCCAAAGCATAAGCGGTGGAGAAGTTCACTGCGATCTTGGTTCCGCGTTTTCCGCCCAGCTTGGAGCCTTTCTTCCACCGGTAGAAGACCTCGCCTTGAGCGGAAACTTCGCCGTTCGGCTGGGTCGCGTATGGATACAATGTCGCGGGAAGATTGTAGGTATGCTGCTTGGTCAGAGGCGGTAAGAAGTTGATGTTCAGGTCGAACGGGGTAGGTGCCGAACGGTCGCTCTGGTAGAACATGTTGTCGATTGAGTGCGCACCGAGGCTCGCCCCCAGTCCTTTCACGGAGTAGGTGGCATTCACGTGCAGCGCTTGGCCGTTCTTGTACACGGATTCGTTGCGTCCGTTGGGGTCGTTGACCTTGTACGCATACTCGCCGTAGATATTCCACCTTGCCGAGGTGAAATTTGCACGCACCGCACCTGCAGCAACGTTCTGAGGCAGCACGAGAAAGGGGTTTCGGTCTTCTTGGAACTTGCTAACGAAACTGCCACCGATGATCAGGTTATTGGCGCTGGTCCATGCACTATCCAACAATTCAGCGAGGCTCACCTCGGCATCCACCCCGCGGACCAGGCCAACGCCTTTAACCGCTCCGTTGTTGAAGCCGAAGCGTTGTCGCCCGAGCACGGTCTTGAGGTACACTCCGCGATACGGCTTGTATTTCAGCCGGAAGCCATCCATGACATTGTCCACGCCGAGGTAGCGTTCCTCATAGCTTCGGAAGATCAGACCCTGACCGAACTGCTCGTAGAAATTGCCGGCCGTGACCTCCAGGTCGCTCACCTTGAACTTGATGTACCGGTAGCCCACGCCGGTGCCACTATAGGCCTGGCCCGCAGGATAGCCCGCCAAGCTGGGCTCGTAGCTCTCCATTCGGCCTCCGGCCTCAAAATTCCCTTGGGTGTAGATCAGGTTGGCCCAAGCATTGGCTCCTAACCGCTCCGGTGGCAGTACCGCGCCGATCGCAGAGTCCTGGTTGTACAACTGCACGTCGGTGCTGAAGTTGCCGTGCAGTTGGCCCTCGTTCTGGGCCTGAATCGCTGTTCCGATAAGGGCAGAACAGAACACGGGGAGAATGCGGATCGCGAAGCTTCGGCTCATACCACGTACTACTTTCCGGACAGTGCTTTCACTTTGGCGTACAGTTCCTTCTCGTCTCCCGGCTCGTAGTTGTTGTGCTGGTAAACGATCTCGCCCTTGCCATTCAGTAGGAAGGTGTGTGGCACATTGTTCACGTTCATGGCGCGTTTCAGGTCTCCGTTCGGATCCAAGAGGACTTCATAATCCCAGCCTTGGCCGTTCACGTACGGGGCCACCCGGGCCATGCTGCGTGCGTCGTCGATGGAAACCGCGATCAGTTTCACCCCGGTCTCCTCTTGCCACGTATCGTATGACTCCGCGATGGTGGCCAACTCGCGTTTGCACGGAGCGCACCACGTCGCCCAGAAGTTGATGATGATCGGCTTGCCATCATTGCTGATGGTCTTGGTATCCACTTTCCGGCCTTCCATGGTCTGGACCATGACGCTGGGCAAGTGGGCACCATTCTGGGACGAAGCCAAAAGGCCGAAGCAGAGGAAGGAAAGGAGCGAAAGGGTGATCTTCATTCGGGGTTCAAGGTAGGTGTGACAAAGGAAAGGTCAGCGATCACGGGCAACAGTTGTGCCGGATCGCTGACCTTTCGAATGTCTGATATACGCTGGACTTAGTGGGTGATGCTGACCTTGCGGGTCGCGGTCATACCATCAGCCAAGATGTTCAACGTATAGGTTCCCTGTGCCAAGCTCGAAAGGTCCAGCACGGTGGTCTGAGCTCCTGCAGTGAGGGTCTTCACTTCTTGAAGCACGACCGCACCCAACACGTTGGTCACGGTGAGTCCCACCTTGGAAGAAGAAGGCAATTTCAGGCTCACATTCAGGCGGCCTTCGGTCGGGTTCGGGAACACGGACAAGCCTTGCTCGAGCACGTTCTCCTCAACAGAGGAACTGAGGGCGGTCTTGAAAGGTTTGATGTCATCATCACCGAACGAAGTGCCTGTGATCACGGTGTTGCCGTTCACCTTCAGCTTGTAGAAGCCGTTGCCGTAATCGCAGCAAATGCCATCACCGTACACGTCGAAGATCTCGAACCGGTAGCACTCATCATCGTTCAAGGTCCAATTCACTATGGTCAGGGTTTCGGCGGCGTAAGGTGAGTTCGGGCTTTCATCCACCACATTGTTGGCACCGTCGTACAAGACCCAGCTGGTCTCTCCGGGATATTGATCGGTCATGAGTTCCAATGTCACGTCCACACCGGGCATGACGGTGTTGGCCGCAGTGATGGTACCGTTCGCGGTATTGTTGCTTGCTTCGTCGTCCGTGCTGAGGATCGTGTACACGATGCTATTGGAAGCAACCGTGGGGACGAAGGTGCCTACGGAAACGGTCTCCAATTCATACGTATCCAAGTTGCCCGTCCAATCCTGTGTTCCCAATACGACCGTTCCACGCTTGGCTTCGATGGTCGCGCTGGTCAGTGGTGTCGTACCCGTGTTCTGTAAGCGGATGCTCAGGTCGGAAGGGCTGCCAATGCACGTAATAGCGTTGGAAATATTCGGGAGCACCGATGCGTCCGAAGGGCTATCCGCCTCGTATTTATCGCATTGTTGGCAAGAGGACCACAGCGCGGAAGCAGAAATTTGGCCGATCTCCGTGATCACCCTGTTGGGGCAAATTTTGTAGATGGTCGGGAAGTAGGCGATCTCCAATAGGTTCCCGATACTCGCATCATCGATGATCGGATACGTGATCCCAGTTACCCAGTCGCCATAGGTGACGGTTGCGACAGTGCCGTTGAGCATCTGTGGGCCATAAAGCTGGGCGGTCGTGTTCTGACCCTCGGCTTCGATCATCAGGACGATCACCTTGTCGTCAGCAGTTCCAGGGCCGTGCGTATCGTATAGTGTACGCAAGGTATGCGCGGTGTGATAGTTCCAGCAAGGTCCACACCAAGCTGCACTCACATCCACCACCACGGTATACCCTTGGTCCAGGTAGTCATATAAGTTATGGGAAGTCCCATTCAGATCCACCCCGGTGAAGTCCGGGCAGATCGAATTGTCGGGCATTTGTGCAGAAAGGCTGGTGGCGATCGCCAGAGCAGAGGAAAGGAGTAACGTCTTCTTCATATTCAAGCAGGGTTGGTTTGGGGACTGGGTTCTTGACCGACGGACAGGGGTAGAACCCCCATTCTCGGCAGCCGAAAGTACAGGAGGGTCGTAGCTCTTGCACCATCCCCTTCCGAATAGGATTGGGATCCTAAACGATCGGAAGGGTAGAGATGGCCATGCCGTTTTCGGGCTGGAGCATGCAAGTGTCCGTTATCTTTGGACCATACGCAAATCAAGACACGTGAATTCCCATGAAGAAACTCCTACACTTCGCCCTGATCGCCTTGTTACCTGTGCAACTCTTGGCTCAGGAGCCTGTGGTCATTCTGACCAATGAGGAAGGAGAGGAGGTGAATGAGACGCTGATCACGGTGTACAGTGCGCCGTGGGAGGCGGTTGATACAGTAAGCTTGTTCGCCACGCTGACCGGTGGTGTGGACCGTACAGTGAACCTGCGTCGCTATGAAGTGGATGTGGTGACCGGTACGCGCAATTTCTTTTGCTGGGGAGTCTGCTACACCTCCCGAGCGGCAGGCGTTTCGCCCGTTTGGGAGAGTGCACATCCCGTATACATGACACCCGGGGTGCCGGTGAACAACTTCCATGCGTACTACCGTCCGGAAGGCATTGCCGGCGGTTCGTTGTTCCGCTTCGTTTGGTTCGATATGGACAATATGAACGACAGCACGTGGGTGGACATCCTGTTCGATTCACAGGTCGGTATCGACGAGAACGCTGCAGGTGTCATCGGCTTTGAGACCTTCCCAAACCCGGCATTGGATGCTCCAATGAACATCCGGGTCACCTTGGACCCCAGTGTGCGCGGAGCGGAATTGGTCGTGTACAACGCCTTGGGGAGCAAGGTCCATCGGGAGCCTGTTCGAGGCACCTCCAACACGGTGGTGCTACAGCGTGATCAGTTCCAACCGGGTGTCTACTTCGCGAACTTGGAGGTGGCGGGCCGTGCCCTGATCACCCGGCGGTTGGTGATCGGTTCCCGCTAACCATTCCCCATTCCTGTAGGAGGAGTTCCATCCCTTCGGTCGCTTTCAAGGCGATCGGTGTGATCCGTGCGCTGGATAAGGCCTTCGGTGCAGGGTCGATGAGCGTGATGGGACAGTCCGGTGGGAGTGCATGGATCAAGCCCGCAGCAGGGTACACTTGCAGGGAAGTGCCGACCACGATACAACGATGAGCCTGGGCCATGATATCGGCGGCGGTGCTCAACATGGGCACTTCCTCGCCGAACCAAACGATGTGAGGACGCAGTTGGGATCCCAACGGGCATTGTTGTCCGAACCGAAGTGACGGTCCGTTCACGGGAACGATCAGTGTGGGGTCCATGCTGCTCCTGGCCAGGCTGATCTCCCCGTGCAGGTGCAGCACACGTGTGCTTCCCGCCCGTTCGTGGAGGTCGTCGATGTTCTGGGTGATCACGTCCACCTCGAAGAATTCCTCTAGTGCTGCGATGGCCCGGTGTGCGGCATTGGGCTTGGCCTGGAGGACCTGTGTCCTGCGCTGGTCGTAGAATCGGAGCACGTGTTGGGGGTCCTTGGCCCACGCCTCCGGGGTTGCGACATCCTCTATTCGGTAGGATTCCCAAAGCCCATCGCTATCCCGAAAAGTGCGTAGCCCACTTTCAGCACTGACCCCGGCACCAGAGAATACAACGAGTCTTTCCTTCATCATCTCGGAATCGCCCGGCGCAAACCGATGCGTTGGCCAATTTAGGCTGGAACTGTGGAGGGTCGAGGGTACGGGGTATTCCGTTATTTTCGCGCCTCCTTGTTGGACTTGACCCCCCGCGCATAGTAGCACAGTACGCCCCTTTTATTCAGTAGGACCTTAGCAAGGGGACAGGATGATCGATAGCCTGAACGGAGATGTATTGGAGATCGGCGTGGACCATGTGGTCCTCGATTGCCACGGTGTGGGCTATTTGGTCCACGCGCCGGCCACTGTACTGGCGCAACTTCCGCAGCAAGGCAAGATCCGGTTGCATGTCCACTATTCGGTATCCGTTGATGTGCGATCCGGTTCCAGTGACCATCGGCTTTATGGGTTCCACCATCGGGATGACCGCCAGCTCTTCCGTCGTTTGATCGACGTGCAAGGCGTGAGTGCCACCATTGGCATGATGATCATGGGTGCTCGCTCAGCGGCCGAGATCCACACGGCGATCCTGGTGGGCGACGAATCCATGCTGAAAGGTGTGAAGGGCATCGGCCCGAAGTTGGCGCAACGGATCATTGCCGAATTGAAAGGGAAGCTATCGGGGGTGCAAATGCCCACAAGTGGCGCACCGATCCCGGGGGGCAATACACTACGGTCTGAGGCGTTATCGGCGTTGACTTCACTCGGGTTGGATCGCCTGAAGGCCGAGCGGGCCCTCCATAGGGTGCTTCAAGAGCGTGCCGGGGACATGCCCACCGTGGAGGAATTGATCAAGTTGACCCTGAAGGACCTCTGAGTGTGCGGCGACCGTGAAGACCTTGCATTCCATAACACGCACCCCGTGGGCTTTGTTCACCCGCTTGCTTTTCTGCTCGGGGTTGGTCTTTGCGGCCAATACGGCCGACGGTAAGGCGTTGGCGTATTCCATCTTGGCCATGCAAGTGGATTCGCCGGAAGTGGAACTACAGTACCCACTTACCGACCCACTCACCCCTGGCGCAACCTCCACCGGGAACATCAACCTGAACGATCCGGAGAACATCCAGAACAACGTGGTGTATGACCCCGTCTCCGGTCAGTACATCTTGCAAAGCACTGTGGGTGGTTCCTTCGATTACCGCCCACCCATGAGCCTCTCGTTGGAGGAGTACTTGAACTACGACATGGAGCGTAGCATGGATAATTACTGGCTGGATCGTGTGGAACAGGACAGCGAGAGTGCGCAGAAGTCCCTGATCCCGACGATCAAGGTGAAAGGCGAGGCCTTCGACCGCATCTTCGGCGGGAACACGATCGACATCAAACCACGAGGTTCCGCAGAGGTGATCTTCGGGGTGAACATCAGCAAGACCGAGAATCCACGGATCCCGATCAATCAGCGGCGCATCACCACCTTCAATTTCGATCAGCGGATCCAATTGAACCTGGTCGGTAACATCGGGGACAAGCTCAAGATCAACACCAATTACAACACCCAAGCCACCTTCGACTTCGAGAATCAGGTGAAGCTGGACTACACGGGGTACGAGGATGAGATCATCCAGAAGATCGAGGCCGGGAACGTGAGCTTGCCCTTGCGCGGCACCTTGATCCAGGGCAGTCAAAGTCTGTTCGGATTGAAGACCGAATTGCGCTTCGGCCGGATGACCGCCACAGCGATCTTCAGTCAGGAGAAAGGGCAACGCAAGAATGTGCAGACCCAAGGTGGCGCGCAAACCACCAACTTCGACATCCGGGCGGACGAGTACGAAGCCAACAAGCACTACTTCCTGAGCTATTTCTTCCGGGACCGGTACGATGCTGCGCTGCGCACATTGCCAACGGTGAACAGTGGTGTGCTGATCCAACGGATCGAGGTCTGGGTCACCAACACGCGACAGGACTTCCAGCAGACGCGGAATTTCGTGGCCTTCACCGATCTGGGTGAAGATGGAAGTGCAGCGGCTATCGATGCGGGTCATTACAGTAGCGACCTGCCGTCCGGGTTGGTACAGGACCAGTTGAACGTGAACGTGGCGGACAACAGTGCGAACTCCTTGTACCAGATCGTGTCCACCAACTCGGGTATCGTCAGCTTCGTCAATTCCAGTGAAGCCCTTCAAGGCTTGGGCCTATTGGCGGCACGGCACTACGAGAAGGTGGAAAGTGCACGCTTATTGACCGCCAGCGAATACACCGTGAACCAACGGTTGGGCTTCATCTCGTTGAACCAATCGCTGAACAACGACGAGGTGTTGGCCGTTGCCTACCAGTACACCTTGGATGGACAGACCTATCAAGTGGGTCAATTCGCTCAGGACGGCTTGTTCGACCCGACCACCGATCCGGGCACCCAGCCGGTGGATCCGGGCACCAACGTAGGACCCCAGGGTACCGAGGCCTTGGTGTTGCGTTTGTTGAAGGCCACCATCACCAATCCACGCATTCCGCTGTGGGACCTGATGATGAAGAACGTGTATTCCTTGGGGGCCTTCCAAGTGAATCGGGAGAACTTCCGGTTGGACCTGGTGTACAACAACCCGGTGACCGGGGTGGACGTGAACTACATCCCCCGCGCACCGTTGGACCAGATCCCGTTGATCCAGTCCTTGGGCATGGACCGCTTGGATCCGAACAACGCGCCGAATCCGGATGGTTGGTTCGATTTCATCGATGGAGCTGCCACCAACGGAGGAACCATCCAATCCCAATCCGGGCGGATCTATTTCACCACCGTGGAACCCTTCGGCAGTTACCTGGACAGTCGGCTCGTTGGTGTGCCGGATGAGATCAAGCGGACCATCGTCTTCCAGCCTTTGTACGATAGTACCAAGACCGCAGCGCAGAACATCCCGGAGTTGAACCGGTTCAAAATGAAGGGCAGTTACCGCTCGGCAAGTAGCGATGTGATCTCGTTGAACTCCGTGAATATCCCGCAGGGTTCGGTGAGTGTAACGGCCGGTGGTGTGCGCCTTGTGGAGAACCAGGATTACACGGTGGATTACAACTTGGGCCGTGTGCGGATCTTGAATCAGGGGATCCTGGAAAGCGGCACACCGGTGAACGTCTCGCTGGAAAGCAACTCCCTGTTCAGCATCCAGACCAAGACCTTGGCCGGTGCGCGTTTCGACTACAAGGTGAACAAGGATCTGGTGCTCGGTGGTACCATCATGAACCTCTACGAGCGCCCGCTGACGCAGAAGGTGAACGTGGGGGATGAACCCATCAGGAACACCGTGGTGGGCCTCGACGCGAACTGGCAGACCAAGTCGCAATGGCTTACGGACATGGTGGACAAATTGCCGTTCTACGCCACCAAGCAGGAGAGCAATTTAAGTGCGAGTGTGGAAGGAGCCTACCTCATTCCCGGACACAGCCGCGCCATTGGCGACGTAGGTACCAGTTACATCGACGACTTCGAAGGCAGCGTAAGCGTGATCGACCTACGCACCCAAAGCCTTTGGTTCCACTCCGCCGTTCCGCAGGGCTTGCCCAGCCTGTTCCCGGAAGGGGATCTGGTGAGCAGCTTGGGCGCGGGGTACCGCCGGGCCCAGCTATCGTGGTACGTCATCGATCCGCTCTTCTTCCGGAACAACACGTTGACACCGGCCAACATCAGCAACAGTACGGAGATCCGCAGTGACAACCGCCAGCGCGAGGTATTGGAGCAAGAGGTATTCCCCAACCGCCAATTGGCCGCTGGTACGCCCACCAACATTCCGGTATTGGATCTATCCTACTATCCGGCAGAACGCGGTCCGTACAACTACAACCCCAACCTCACGGACCAAGGCAACCTCGCGAACCCGGAGAACAATTGGGCAGGGATCACCCGGCGCATCACCACCACGGATTTCGAGGCCAGCAACATCGAGACGGTCCAGTTCTGGATCATGGATCCGTTCTTCAATGCAAGCAACAGTGTGGGGGAGCCCGCCACCAACTCCAACTCCGTGAATAGCACGGGTGGCGATCTGTACATCGATCTGGGGAACATCAGTGAGGATGTATTGCGCGATGGCCGGAAATCCTTCGAGAACGGACTGCCCAACAGCGATACAGACCTGTCCGCGCAAACCGACGAGACCACATGGGGGATCGTGCCTTCCACGCAAAGTGTGGTGAATGCTTTCGCGATCACGGAAACCAACAGCAACCGGTTCCAGGATGTGGGCTTGGATGGATTGGGTAGCCCTGATAAGAACATCCCAGGGCGCAACGAAGCGGATTTCTTCTCGGATTACCTCGATGCCTTGAACCCCGGTGCACGTAGCATCTGGCAGAACGACCCCTCCAACGATGACTACCGATTCTTCCGCGGCGATG
Source organism: Flavobacteriales bacterium (assembly GCA_016710015.1). GTDB lineage: Bacteria > Bacteroidota > Bacteroidia > Flavobacteriales_F > PHOS-HE28 > PHOS-HE28. Next base: position 156,178 of record JADJLR010000008.1, on the reverse strand, counting down.
CGTACGACAATGCCGGAGCGGATATCCTACAACGCTACAAGCGGTTCAATTCACCGGAAGGGAACTCGGTGACCGATGAGGATTCGCCGGAGAATTATCCCACACAGCAGACCACCTTGCCTACCACGGAGGACATCAACCAGGACCAGAACTTGGGGGAGAGCGAGAGTTATTTCCATTACAAGGTGAGCTTGCGACCGCAGGACATGGTGGTGGGGCAAGGCTTCATAACGGACCGCATTCTCGCCAGTGCCAACACCCCGGAAGGCCCCAAACAAGTGTATTGGTACCAGTTCAAGATCCCGGTACGCCAGCCCACGGCGCAGGTGAATGGGATCCAGGATTTCCGCAGCATCCGGTTCTTCCGGTTGTACTTGCACAACTGGCAGCAGGAAGCGACCTTGCGCTTTGCGCGCTTGGAGTTCATTCGGGGAGAATGGCGCAAATACTTGCTGAGCCTCGAAACCCCCGGTGAAGGTTTCGGCGGAGACCCGGACCCCACCACCTTTCAGATCGCGGCGGTGAACATCGAAGAGAACGGGAACCGCACCCCCATCAATTACGTGTTGCCACCGGGCATCAACAAGGAGGTGGATGTCGCCAGTGCGAACCTCCGGAATTTGAACGAACAATCGCTCCAATACAAGGTGTGCAACCTGCGCGATGGGGATGCGCGGGCCGGTTTCCGGAACGTGCAATTCGACATCCGCAGCTACAAGAAGTTGCGCATGTACATCCACGCCGAGGGCAGCGACCCGAATGACGCGCTCGAGTATGGCGATGCCTCGGTCTTCATCCGTTTGGGGAATGACTTCGACCAGAACTACTACGAGTACGAAGTGCCGGTCACGCCTTCGACCTTCTACAGTCGCGACCCGTACAACGTATGGCCTGAGGCGAACAACGTGATCATCGAATTCGCAAAGCTGAACGACCTGAAGTTGCAGCGCGATGGATCGGGTACAGCGCGCAACCAGCGCTTTGCAGGAACGGATGGCGATCGGCGGGTCTTTGTGAAGGGGAATCCGAACCTGAGCCAGATGCGCACGATCATGATCGGTATCCGCAACCCGAAGCGTGAAGGCGAGGAGGCCAACCCGTGGGCCATCGACGATGGACTTTCGAAATGCTTGGAGGTCTGGGTGAACGAATTGCGGTTGACCGATTTCGACCAGAGCGGCGGCTGGGCGGCCTTGGGTCGCGTGAACGCCCAACTGGCCGACCTCGGGAACGTGAGTGTAGCCGGGAATTACAGCACACCGTACTGGGGGTCCATCGATAAGCGGGTGAGTGAACGGCAACGCGATACCCGATACGGCGTGGATGTGAGTGCGAACCTGGAGATGGGCAAATTCCTGCCCGAAGCAGCAAAGGTGAAGGTGCCCTTGTACCTAGGCTATTCAGAGCAGATCAGCAATCCACAGTTCGACCCGCTCAACCCGGACATCACCTTCGAGGATGCTACCCGTACGCTTACGCGTGAGGAGCGCAAGGAGCGCTTGAAACGATCGCGCACCTATACCCGAAGAAGGAGCATCAACTTGACCAACGTGCGCAAGGAACGAGAACCGGGAAGCAAGGAGCAATTCTTCGATGTGGAGAACTTGAGCTTCAACTATGCCTATAGCGACCAGGAATACTTCGATGTGAACACGGCCTACGAGAACACGCGCACCTATCGCGGGGCCATTGCCTATGTACACAGTCCCAAGCCCCGACCGATCGAGCCCTTCGCGGGCATCGGTTTCGTGAGCAAGAGCAAGTGGTTGAAGCTGTTCAAGGATTTCAACGTGAACATGGGTTTCAAACAGATCAGCATGCGCACGTCCATCGACCGCATGTATCTGGAACGCCTCGTGCGCCCCAATCCGGACATTGAAACACTGCCTCCACGCCCTACCTACAACAAGAACTTCAATTGGAACAGCCAATACGGCTTCCGTTACGACCTTACAAAAACGTTGAAACTCGATTTCAACGCCAACAACTTGGCCTTCATCGGTGAAACACCGGGTCGTGTGAACGCGAAGGACCGCGACGATTATTCCCTGTGGAAGGACAGTGTGATGAGCAGCATCAAGAGCTTCGGTGAGGTCACGCGGTACGACCATACCATCGGGCTCACCTACACCTTGCCCTTGGACAAATTGCCGATCACGGATTGGGTGACCGTGAACACGGGCTACACCGCAGGCTACCAATGGGACCGCGCCCCTTTGACCCAGGACACCTTGGGTGCGGTGGTGCAGAACTCGCAGAACCTCTCGGTGAATGGCCAATTGAACTTCGTTTCGCTCTACAACAAATCGAAGTACCTCAAGAAGATCAACGACAAGAGCAAGGGCAGGTCGCAACGCGCCACGTCCAGCAGGGCGAAACCGGCCAAGACCGATACCACTGCCAAGTCGACCAAGGGCCAACCCATCAACATCCTTGAAGGATTCGCACGGGTGGTCATGACCTTGCGTACGGGAACCTTCACCTACAGCCAGACCTCGGGTATACTGTTGCCGGGCTATGCGCCGCGCACCAATGCCGTTGGTATGGACAATTTCGGTGCACCGGGCTTCGGGTTCATTACCGGCCAGCAGAACCACAACTTGGCGGGGGAGGAAGTGCGCGACTTCGCCACCATGGCAGCACGTAACGGATGGCTCGTTCAAACACCTTCCATCTTCAATCCATACACGCAAACACGGAACGAGACCATCAATGCCCGGGTGAGTTTGGAACCCTTCCGCGGGATGCGGATCGAATTGATGGCCAACCGGACCAAGGCGGACAATGCCACCTCCTTCTTCCGGTACAACCGGGATGAGGATCGGTACGTGAACGATAGTCCAAGGGACCAAGGCTCGTTCAGTGTAAGCATGCTGAACTGGCGTACCACCTTCGCGAATGACAATGAGGATTTCGTGAATTCGGTGTTCGAGCAACTCTTGGCGAACCGACCGACCGTGAGCGCCCGTTTGGCCGAGGGCACGGATGCCACACTGGATGCCGAGACCGGGTATTACACCGGATTCGGACCCACCAACCAGGAGGTGGTCGTGGCCTCCTTCCTCGCGGCGTATACGGGCAAGAGCGCGGAAAATGTGAAGTTGAACCCATTGACGTTGATCCCCGCACCCAACTGGGACATCACCTACGATGGTCTGACCAAGCTGCCGGTGGTGGCGAAGATGTTCCGCACGCTCACCATGAAGAACAGTTACCGATCCACATTCAACGTGGGGAGCTACCAGACGAACTTGCTGTACGTGGAGGGTGGCAATGTCATGGATCAGGCGGGGAACTTCATCCCTGAGAAACAGATCGCAGTGATCACCGTTCAGGAAGTGATGCGCCCATTCATCGGCTTCGATGCGACCTTGAAGAACAGTCTCTTGGCCAAATTCGAATACAACCGCGACCGCAGTTTGAGTTTGAGCCTCACGAACAACCAGGTCACCGAAGTGCGGGGTAAGGAATTCGTGATCGGTACGGGATACCGTTTCAAGGATGTGAAATTCCCCTTCGCAGTGGGCGGCAGTACACCGAAGAGCGACTTGAACCTGCGCGTGGACCTGAGCTTACGTGAGAATGCGACCGTGATCCGGAAGATCCAAGAGCGATTGAACCAACCAACGGCGGGGCAGAACATCATCTCCATCAAGACCTCTGCGGATTATGTGATCAACGACCGTCTCAACGTACGTGCGTTCTACGAGCGCGTGGTCAATACCCCGGTCATTTCCACCTCATTCCCTTCTGCCAACACCAATGCAGGCATCAGCCTGCGATTCACCTTGGCCCAGTAACCCCTTGGACGATCGAACCACTTCCGACCACAACGCTATTTTCGCAACTGATCCAGCAGCCTCGCAATTGGCTTGCGTCAATTCAAAGCACCCCGCACCTCCCCACCTGCGCAACTCCAACTTGCACCTTGCGCCGCTCCAACTTGCACTCTTGAACCTCTCCGCCCTGCACATCATCACCTCACACCTCCACAAATGAACATCCCCGCAGAATTGCGTTACACCAAGGACCACGAATGGATCCGGATCGAAGGCAACGAAGCCACCATCGGCATCACTGATTTCGCACAGGGCGAATTGGGCGATATCGTCTTCATCGACATTGGTACCGAAGGGCAAGAGTTGGCCAGCGAAGCCGTGTTCGGAACGGTAGAAGCCGTGAAAACGGTGAGCGATCTCTTCATGCCCCTCAGTGGAAAGGTCATCAGCCTGAACCCTGCTTTGGCGGATGACCCAGCGGCCGTGAATTCCGATCCGTACGGAAAAGGCTGGATGGTGAAGGTGGAGGTAAGTGATCCCGCACAGGTGGAGGGCTTGCTCACCGCCGATCAGTACAAAGCCCTGTTGGGCTAAGGGATGCACCACTATCGGCTGGCAGCGCTCGCGTGGGCGTTGCTGATCGCATTTCTCTGTTTGACCCCCGGGAAGGCCTTGCCGGAATGGGAGTGGGCCGATCTGCTCAGTGTGGACAAAGCCATTCACGCCCTGATCTTCGGCGTATTTGCCGTGCTGTTGGCATTCGGGCTGCGCGAACGAGCAGCTTGGACCGAAAGCCGGATCCTTTGGACCGCCTGTCTCGGATCCGTTGCGTACGGAGGACTCATGGAGGTACTACAGGAGATCCCGGACCTTGGGCGGCAAGGGGATTGGGTGGACTTGACGGCCAACACGGTAGGCGCTGTTCTGGGACTGATCTGGACCCGGCGGCGCTGGAACAGGCAACGGCACACAATACATCGGGAGGTTGCGTAGTTTTGAACCTTGACACCTGAGAGGTGTACAGAAAGAAAACGATCCATCATGGAAGCCAAGAAATCACCGGAAGCCGATCTCGAGAAGCGCAAAAGCAGTTTCATGCTTGTTGGCGTACTTACCGCATTGGCCGTAACGCTCGTTGCGTTCGAGTGGACCGCGTTCGAAGACAAGATCGAGGACATGGGTGCGTTGCAGTTGGATTTCTTGGAAGAAGAGGTGATCCCGCCGAGCGCGACACCGCCGCCACCACCGCCACCACCACCTGCACCGACCACCGTGTTGGAGATCGTGGAGGATGAGGTCAAGGTGGAGGACAAGGTGGTGATCGACGAGGAAGTGAAGGAGGACACCAAAGTGGAGGTGCAACAACGCGAAGAGGTCATCGAGGAGGAGCAGATCTTCACCATCGTAGAGGACATGCCGGCGTTCCCAGGTGGCGAAGCCGAACTCTTCAAGTACCTCGGTAAGTCCATCAAGTATCCGCAAATGGCACAGGATGCCGGGATCTCAGGCGTGGTCTACGTCACATTCGTAGTGGGTAAGGATGGCAAGATCAGCGATGCCAAAGTGCTCCGCGGCATAGGTGGCGGATGCGATGAGGAAGCGATGCGTGTAGTACGCGCCATGCCGACTTGGAAGCCCGGTAAGCAGCGTGGCAAGGCGGTCACCGTGCAGTACAACCTGCCGATCCGCTTCACCCTCCGCTAGGGATCAGGAAGCGTTGAAAGCCCCGTGTCGCATCGACGACACGGGGCTTTTGCATGTGCCTTGGTAAGTCCGGGTATCTTTGGAACATGGCGACAAAGACCAGCACCGTGTCTCACCTGCCCGATCCACGAACCACACCCACCGTCGACCAAGTGGGTATCGAGGAGCGCGTGGCACGGATCCAGGCACGCAGCATCAAGAAGGAAGCAAAAGTGCAGGGCATGGAACTGGCCCTGAGCATGATCGACCTGACCACCTTGGAAGGTGCCGATACGCCTAGCAAAGTGAAACAATTGTGCTACAAGGGCATACACTTGCACGACAGCTTACCGGGTCTTCCAACGGTCGCCGCGATCTGCGTCTACCCCACCATGGTGAAGGTGGCGAAGAAGGCCTTGGGCAATAGCGGTGTGAAGGTCGCATCCGTATCCACGGCTTTCCCCAGTGGTCAAGCACCGAAGTCCGTCAAGATCGCCGATACCAAGTACGCCGTGAACGAAGGGGCGGACGAGATCGACATGGTCATCAGTCGCGGGCAATTCCACAGTGGCGACTACAACTTTGTTTTCGACGAGATCGCCGCGATCAAAGAGGCATGCGGGGACGCACGTCTCAAAGTGATCCTCGAAACAGGCGAACTCGGCACCTACGACAAGGTGCGTCTAGCCAGCGACATCGCCATTGCAGCGGGTGCCGATTTCATCAAGACCAGTACCGGTAAGATCAACCCGGCCGCAACCATGGAAGTGACCTTGGTGATGTTGCACGCCATTCGCGACCACTACCTGAAGACCGGCGAGATGATCGCCATGAAGCCTGCTGGTGGCATCCGCACTAGCAAGCAGGCTCTGCACTACTTGATGATGGTGAAGGAAGAACTCGGCCCGGAATGGCTCAGCAACCACTGGTTCCGTTTTGGCGCAAGCAGTTTGGCCAACGACATCCTCATGCAATTGCAGAAGGAAGTCGACGGTCGCTACCAGAGTGCGGATCATTTCAGCATTGACTGACCATTGATGACCAACCCACCGCCGTCGGGAACATCCACGCCCGGCACAAAGGGTCGACGTTGGGAGTTGGTGGACATGCTTCGCGGGATCGCCGTCCTCCTTGTCCTTTTTCGCCATCACGATGTAGGTGGTCCGTTGCATGACTTCGGATGGATGGGCGTGGACCTGTTCTTCGTGCTGAGTGGCTTTCTCGTTTCGGGTTTGATCTTCGACGAGTACAGGCGCACCGGCGAATTCCGCGGTTTGCACTTCCTCATCCGGCGCGGATTCAAGATCTATCCCTCGTTCTACGCGCTCATCCTCGTTTCGGCCGGAGCAATGCTGCTCACGGGTCGCACGGACCCGATCATGAACTACGTGGCGGAGATCTTCTTCTTCCAGAATTACCACGAAGGTCTCTGGGTGCATACCTGGTCCTTGGGTGTGGAAGAGCACTTCTATTTCACCTTGGTGATCGTCGCATCGTTGGTGATCCTGCGAAAAGTGCGTTTCGATCTACGCGCGATGATCGTCACCTGCATCGTGCTCTTCCTATTCTTCCTCGGTTTGCGCATGGCCACGTGGCTGGGTCGACCGTTCGAGGTCCGCACCCATTTCTATGCGACCCATCTGCGCATGGATTCGCTGTTGGGCGGTGTGCTGCTCGCGGCCATCCATCGGTATCGGCCAGAAGGCTTCCAGCGCTTCTTTCGCGAGCATCGCTGGGTGCTCATCGGAGCGATCGTGCTGTTGCTGCTCCCAACGATCCTGACTCCGTTCGGCTCCTTCATCATGTACACCTTCGGACTTACCGGAATATATCTGGCTGGTGCGATCGCCCTTGGTCTGGCGGTCACTGCCGATCCCTTGAATGCAGCGCATGCCTTGCAAAAGTGGTGGGTGCGGCCCGTGGCTTGGGTGGGTGCGATCTCCTACACCACGTACTTGTGGCACCTCTTCGTCCTGCTGGTCGTTGAATTGGGTTCAGAACGCTTGGGGTTCAAGGGATCAGAGATCGAATTCGTCGTCTTCGTAGCGCTCAGCGTTGCGGCCGGCTTCGTGACATCCATCCTCATCGAACGACCCTTCCTTCACTTACGAGAGCGCTGGTTCCCGTCGCGATCCCGTTCGGTCGTGTGATGTTCGCAGCTGGAACACGAGGTGATCTATGCAGAACGTTTCTTTGCCATCGTTCGAACTGAAAGGCTTTTATTGGCGTACGGTCCCGTCCCCAACATGAGCTCCTTCCTCAAGACCGGGCAGATGATCGCCATGAAACCCGCCGGTGGCACCCATACCAGTAAGCAGACCTTGCACTACCTGATGATGGTGAAGGAAGAGCTTGGTGAGGAGTGGTTGAGCAACCATTGGTTCCGCTTCGGAGCGAGCAGCTTGGCCAACGACATCCTGATCGTTGCAGAAAGAGGAGAGCGGGCGCTACCAGAGTACGGATCACTTCTCTGTGGATCAGGCCCAGAACGAGCGGGCCCGGCCCCCATTGCTGGTGAGCGGACCCGGATCAGGGGGAGGTCGTTTTGCTCCGATACTTCCTACAACCCCATCAATTCGTTGTGTTCATTTAGGCGTGCATGCCCAACAGGGCGACACCGAAGCCGCCCCCGCCGAAGCCACCGAAACCGCCTCCGCCGCCACTTCCCCCGAAACCACCTCCACCGCCCATACCGCCATAAAAGCCATCGGACCCCGAGGTGGTGCTCGTGGTCTCGAAGTAGGTGAGGATGGAAAAGACCGCGACCAGATCTTTTTTGCGGGGCGATCCAAGCTTCAGCTCTTCGCGGGTATCCTCGTTCAGTAGCACGATACTGCTACCCAGCGCCTGCACATGCCTCAACGACCGTTCCCATCCGCCGACCAATCGCCGGCCGATGTCCTGTTCCACGGTGAACACCAGGTCGCGTGTGCGCTGTAGCGCGGCCCGTCCGTCCGCGGTGCGCCAATGCTTCGCGGATAGCAAGCCGGACTCGCGTAATTCCGGGAAAAGTAGATCGTATTTGAAGGCTTCGTGATCGGTGATCTCACGTTCGAAACGACGGCGCACATCAGCGAGTGTCTGATTCTTGCCCTTCGGAAAAAAGCCGAGTGCGAATTCTTCGCTGGGTGTGGCGGCGCCTATCGCTGGGTCGCGCTGCAAATACAGTCGCCTTACTGTGCGGTCCCGGTCTGATCTGATCCGAACATCATCATAACGCACCTTCAATGCACCGGTGAAACAGAGATGTTGCACGGTACGGTACAGCATGGTCTCACCCGAGGACAACATCGGGTAACGGAGGTAGACGTAGGCCTGTGGTGACAGGGCGGCGAACATGGCTTGTGGGCGGGAAGTTCGCAACAAGGCGGTGAACGATCGCACGAGGAAGCCGTGTAACACGAACCTGCCACTACGCAAACACAAGTGATCGTACAGTGCCAGCCCGATCATGTGGACAACACTTTACTGGGCATCCGAGCGGGTGTCGGGCAGACGTGAACGACGATCCGGGGCCGGACCCTATCGCTGCCGAACGACCCAAAGTGTCCCAGGATCGAGGTCCAAGGCGAAAAGCGCTTTGCCCAAACGTGTTTCGATCAACGGGACCTCCCGCCTGTTCACATGAAAGAGCGAGTTCTCGCCCGAATTGAAGCGTTGCATTTCTCCGTTCAGCAGTCGTTCACTGTTCACGACCATGCTGTGACCGGGTCCGCGTCCTGCGCGGTGATTTGATCGCATTCCCTGGGCGGACGCAACCCGTAACACCGGGGACATCATAGGGTCCCGTTAAGATGAACTGCTTCGAGCTATTGTTGCGAATTCCACTTGGCTCGGATCCGAGAGATCTTGGCATTTCACTGGGGACCATGTCTTCCAAGTGCCTTTGGAATGAAAGGCGACGTTCTTGGAAGCACCCGGTCGTCCATTTTCGCGCCGTGGCGGTCGATCCGCGCCTACCCTTTCTGCGATACGCCACCACAATGGATCCGGCCTCGAATTCGAAGTGCGAATTTCCAGGGATACGTTCAAAACACTCTTTGTACGCACCGATCCTGTGATGTGCTGGTTCCATCACTGGACCTTGGAATAGCGCGGTCCATCTGTCGGGTTGGGTTGTGCGGCATCCAGCACTGGACCTTTGTTCCTTGCACGGCTCATTGTTTCCGGTTGTCAGTCGATTCCGTCACGTAGAATGGACATTTCAGCAATACGGAGTTGGGTATGGTCACTGTTCCCCGATCAACGGTGCGAATGAAAACAAAGAAATAGGTGATATCGATCAATTCGCCTTCGATGACATCGTCTTCGTCATACACCTTAAGGGTATCGCCTATCTTGATCGGATGCTGAAAGAAGAGCACGAGGCAGGACGTGATGTTCGAGAGAATGGACATTTCCGCGAAGAAGGCCACACCGAGCACAGTGATCACGGAGGTGGCGAATATCAGGATCTCGCTCTGCTTCACACCCCAGATCGCGGTGATCACGATCGCGAAAACAACGGCGTTGAACAAATTCAAAAGGCGCAGGATCTCCTTTTCTTCTTTTGCCTTGAAGGAGGAACGAACGATGGCATTGCGCACGATACGGTGCCCAAAGAGACGCAAGAGCAAGAATGCGAATACGCAGACGGCGGTCTCTACGAACTGTTCCTGATGGGCGGTGAGAAAGTCCATGATCACAGGTGATCGGTTCAGAACGCACAGAAATACCGCATGGCATCACGCGCCTGCTCCGATCCAAGGTCGGCACTTCTGCGCAGATCATCGCAGCCCCTAAGCGGATCGTAGCGCATGTGATAGGCCAATCCACGGTTGTAAAGGGCGTTTTGATGTCCTTGATCCAAGGATAGGCCCCGATCGAAGCATTCGATGGCTTCAATGAATTCACCATAAAGCATGTGCAAGTTGCCTTTCATGACCCACGCATCAGGATCATCAGGAGCTGAGCGCAACGAGGCTTCCGCATCATCAAAAGCCCCTGCGTGGTCGCCCAATTGCTTTCGCACGAAGGCGCGATTGTACTGCGCTTCCAAGTAGTCAGGTGCGAGTTCCAAAGCTTTGTCGTAGTCGGCTCGTGCACCGGTAAGATCGCCCGTTCGTTTTCTTGTCAGGGCCCGTTGGAAGAACATGTGGGCCTTGTCGCGGCCCAAGGTCAGCGCTTTGTCCATATCGCGATCGGCCTCCGGAACGTTGCCGAGCTTTCGGTGTACAAGCGCTCTATTGAACCATGCCAGATCGAAGGTACTGTCGAGGTTCACGGCCGTATCGAACGCTTTCAAGGCCTCGGACCAGCGCTCGGACCGGATCAATGCAACACCACGTAGGTCTTGCACGAGTGCCGAGCGTGGCGCATTTTCGGCAGCTTCATCCAGGACCTCCAAGGCCGTTACGTGTTGGTCATTTTGCAACAAGGCAACGCCCTTCTTCATCATCAGCATCAGGTCGCCTGGGCTGCGTTCAAGAAGCGTGTCGATCTCCAGGATCGCCTTGTCCACCTCTCCGATGGCCAGCCAGGTGTCCACGCGGCTTTCGCGCAAAAGGTCATCGTAGGGTTTCAGTTCAACGGCCTTGTTGATGTCCGCTTCAGCGCCTTTCAGGTCGTTGGCAAGGATCTTCACTTTGGCCCTTCGGTCGTAGATGTATTCGCTGTACGGGTTCAGCTCCAGGGCCCTATCCATATCGGCTATGGCCGCCATGTTCTGCCCAAGTCGGCTGTACAATGTGGCGCGTTTCATGTACGCATCGGCGAAGGAGTTATCCTTTTGGATGGCGTTGGTGTATGCCAATAGTGCTTGTTCGCTGTTACCCTGCCGAAGCAGGTTATCGCCCCGTTGGATCTCCTGAACGGCATCGAGGCGGTTGCCCCATTGCCCGTATGATGCGGCCATCGAACACACGCTCAGTAGCATGAGCAATACGCATCGGAGGGTGTGCGGGATGCTCATGGGCCTAAACTTTTGCGGTCTGTTCCAACAGCACCTGCTGGGCGTGCGGGTCCATGTTCACCACGGGTACTGCGTGCATGCGCACAAGGTCATCCCCTAAAAGGGCATACGCTTCGCGCTCCAGGTCGCGGTAGAGCAATGCTTTGCTCATGCCCTGTAGCAACAGTTGGCTTGTCCGTTCCAAGGCCCGATTCACCCAGGTCAGCTCCTCATGGTCGGTATCGATGGTGGGAAAGAGCAAGAGGTGTTGTTCCATGAGATGCCCTGCAAGCTTTTCAGCCGCCTCGATGGTGCGTGTTTGGAAGGTCACATGGATCATGGTTGCGGGGTGTTTACGGACCATGCCTGCCAGAGCGTTCCTGCATCGTGGTCCAACGAGAAATAGGCCTTGCGCAGTTTGGCCAGGTATTCCACCTGTTTCAAGCGCGATTCGATAAGCGGAACTTCGCGACCATTGACAAGGAAAAGCGAACTCTCCCCAAGACTGAAGCGCTGCGATTCACCGCTCAGTAACCGGGAATAGTTGGTGACCATGTCCGCGCCGAGGTCGGTCTGTCGCCTGAACGTGGCAATGTCATTCAACCGTTCCAGCACCTTGTTGCGGATCATTGTCCGGTCGCGTTCCAGCCCAAGTTCGGCATCGGTCAAACGGAGCTTTGCCAAGCTCAATTCCCCGCGCTCCTTGCGAAGTAGCAATGGCATCTTGAAGCCGACCCCGAGTTGGTGTCCTTCGCCAAGGAGTGTTGTTCCTGCTTCGTTGTTCACTGCGCCTACACCCCCCAACCAGAGGTACTGCAGGTCCAGTTGGGGTTTTAGAAGCTCTGCGCGGTAGCGTGTGTCCACCTCGAATTGGTCCAGTTTCGCTCGTGTCCGAAGCAACTTCGGATGGGTCTCGATCGCACGGTCGATCGCACTATCCGCCAGCGCGAAAACGATCGGAGAAGCGAGGTCGGTCAAGACCGGTACCACACCCGGCTGCAGCTCAAGTGGTCGTTGTGCATCGTCCCAAAGATGGTTGCTCAAGCGCAGGGCGGAGTTTCGGAAGTTGAGCTGGGCCTGTTGTTGGCGCATTTGCCGATCTTGCACTTGAAGGAAGGCCTCCAGCGTATCGATACCAGGTCTGTCGCCACCCCGGAAACTGCCGCGCACCTGATCGAAACGGCGTTGTGCGAGGACCACGGCGGTGTCGCTGATACGCAGTTGTTCATAGGCCACTACCCAATCCGTATGGTCATTGAGAGCATCCAACAAGAGTGCGTTCAACATCTCTTGGCGCTCGGCCTCTGTTCCACGCTGGTAGGCTTGGGCCTTGCGGAGTGTCGCGCGCCGTTGGTCGATGAATAGACCTTGGCCGATGGACACCTCAGCGCCCGCCTTCACCAGTCCATCGCCGGTGGTGGTGTTCTGCGGGTCGAGGTATACGCCACTGTTGTCCTGGAAGCCACCGATGAGCTCCACGCCGAACCAGGTAGGTACTTTCAAACCGACATCCAGCAGGTCGAAATAGTCGGTGCCGTCGTATCGCTTCTCGGTATAGCTGGCCACTGCCATGGGGTCGAATCCGCCGCGTGCTCCACGCACACTGGCTTCGCCGAACTCATTGCGCAGCGCTGCTTGGCGGGCCATGGGGTGGTTCTCCAGCACCAAGCGGACAAAGGTCTCCCGGGTAAGCGTTCCGCTCGAGGGCACCTGCGCCATCATAGCGCAAGTGCTCATCAGCAGGCCTATCAGGAGTATTCTTCTCATTTTTCCTTGTCCTCTTTGGTGCTCACATCCTTCACGTCGGTATAGAGGTCCGGAGGGAATCCATTCACCTGCCGCCAGAGTTCATACCAGATCGGCACGTCGCTCATCAGCGCGAATCCCACGGCACCGCCACCTACACGCAAGGCTTTCGGCCACTGGTCATCATCCGGATCGGGACCTACAAGGATGCGGTACTTGCCGTTCGGGCTGATGAAATTGTCTATCGCCACGACCGTTCCACCGAAGGTGCCGTAGCTGGTGTTCGGCCACCCGCTGAAGACGATGCTTGGCCACCCGTCGAAGATGAAGCGCACCTTTTGACCTGCGTTGACCAACGGCATGTCCATAGGGCGTACGTAGAGCTCAACCGCGAGGTCGAAACGTGCAGGCATTATGGTCACGAGATCATCACCTTCTTTCACTGTTTCGCCGATACCTGTCACTACCGCTTTGGTGATGTAGCCTTGCTGCGGTGCGGTCACATAGTAGTTGCCGGCACGCACGGTAAAATTCGCCAGGTCCACTTGCATCTTGCTCACTTCTCCTTCGGTGGTGAAGAACTGGCTCATGCTGGCGAACTTCTCACTTTCGGCCTTGCTCAATTTGTCGCGATAGTCGTTCCGGATACCATTCACTTCCAGTTGAGCATTGAGCAATTCGTTCCGGGCCTCCAGCAACTTGTTCTTCGCATCGATCAATGTTGCATTTGCTCGTTGCTGCGCCACTTGGCGTTTCTCCAATTCCACCTTGCTGATAAGTCCTTCCTTGAATTGTTGCTCGCCCCGCGCGTATTGGTCGTCGGCCACTTTGATCTCTGTGCGTGCCGCCACCACACGGATACTGTCACTTTGGATCTTCAGTCCGGCCTGTAGGATCTTGTTCTGAGCCTGTTCCAGTTTGATCCGGAGTCCACCACTCAGCGCATCGATCTGGGCATCCAGCGAACGCACCTTCTCGTCATAGCTGCGCGCCGTCATTTCCTTGGCGGTGATCTGCTGCTGTGTCCGATCCAACAACAACGGATCGAAGTATTCCGCCTTCACTTCGCTCAAGCGCAGGATCGTATCGCCCTTCTCTACCAATTGGCCTTCCTGCACGAACCATTCTTCCAAGCGACCAGGAATGATGGAGTGTAGCGTTTGCGGGCGCTGATCAGGGGAGAGGCTCGTGAGGGTGCCGCGCGCCCGGATGTTCTGTGTCCAGGGCAGGAACATTCCGAGCAGCACAAGGATACAGATCGCGATCAGCCATTTCGCAAAGAGCTCATTGGCCTTGGCGATGCCGATCGTTCGGAACGACGCGAACGAACTTCGATCGAGAACGGGTACGGGGTTCTGTGGGCTTAGGTCCAACATGGATCAATGTGATTCGAGCCTTCCGTTCTTCAATTCCAAAACCCGGGAGCAGCGTTCCTGTACCCACTTATCGTTGCTGACCACCAACAGTGTCCATGGGCGTTCAGCAGCCGTGATCCAGCCCAACAACTGCTCACGCTGTTCGGGCTCCCAGTCCTTCAGGCTGTCTTCCAAAAGCAACAGACGGGGCTTTCCGATGATACCGCGTGCGAGTACGATGCGCTTCACCAGGCTCCTCGGCAATCGCGCCCCTTGTGGGTCCAATTGTGTGAGCAGGCCATGGGGCAACATGGCGAGCTGGTCGAACAGGCCCGTCACTTTGCAGGCCTCGATCAATTGGTCCTCCGTGATCCACTTCCGCCCAACAGTGATGTTGTCCATCACCGAACCGGAGAATACGTTCTCGTCGCTCAAGCTATCGCCGATCATGGAGCGCACATGCTCCAGGTCCAAGCTGGTCATCGAGTGACCGTCCAAGGTGACGGAGCCTGCGGCAGCCGGAATGCCTCCGCCCAATATGCGCAGCAAGGTCGATCTCCCGGCACCGGTCGTTCCACCGATGCAGACCTTTTCCCCAGGAGCCAAATGAAGGTCCAGGCCATCGAGCACATTGCGTTCACTCCAACCCGATCGGTATCGGAGGTCTTTCACGCGTACTTCAAGTCCTTGGTCCACGGACGTGGACAGGATCTGCAGCCCACCGGTGCGCTCCAATTCGATGTCCGTGACCTGACCGATCTTTTCCAATGCGGTGACCACATCATACACGCTCGCGATGTTCAGGATGATCTTTTCCACGGCGTTGATCAGCAAGAGTATCACGATCTCCGCTGCGACGAATTGACCGAGGTTCATCTGTTCATTCATCACCAACGCTCCTCCGATAGCGAGCAGAAGAAGGGTCAGCACCACCTTGAAGACCACCATGGCGCTGTATTGGCCAAGGAGTATCTTGAAATGTGCTTTCCGTGCGTCGACATACTTCCCTACCAGTTCATCCGTGCGTTCCAGCGGCATATCGGTCCGGCCGATCATTTTGAAAGTGCCTTGGTTCCGACCGAGTTCTTCCAGCCAGAAAGCCACCTTGTACTTATAGGAACTCTCCTCCAAGCTGGTCGCCAATCCACGTTGGCCGGTGTAGCGGAATATGAGCAAGAGAAGAATGACCAGGAATAGGCCGAAGGCGATGAAGAAAGGGTGATAGACCGCCAAAAGGATCAAGGAAAGCGCGATCTGAAGGATCGCTAATGGAATATCCAGGAGCAGCTTCGCCAAGCCCTTCTGCACGGTCATGGTGTCGAAGAAGCGGTTCACCAGTTCAGGCAGGTATCGGCCACTGGCAGCGTCATACGTTACCCTCGGGATCCGGTATGCGAACTCCAGCGCACTGCGCGCGAACAGGCGCTGTTGGATATTCTCGGCCAAGGCCAACTGCATCACCTGCAGGGCTCCGCTGAAACCAACTCCGACGGTGACGAAAGCGATGAGCACACCCCAGCTCGTGGCGATCTGTCCGCCGCTGATCAGGTTGATGATGGCTTGTACGCCAAGCGGTAGGCTAAGGCTGATGGCACCGCCCACAAGCGCATACAGGTAAATGTGGCCGATCTCGCGCTTGTCCACGCGCAACAGACGTCCAAGGCGCTGCCAAGGGGTGATGGGGTTCGTCATCGGGCGCAAAGGTAGTAAAGCAATCGCAAATTAAAGTAATACTATATTTGGCACCCATGGCCCATTACCAATTGATCCCTGACCCGACCCTTCACTTGCGTGATCCGGGCACTTCCGTCGTGGGGGAACGGATCCTCTCGGAAGGACTTGCTCTCATGAACGAGCTTGGTCTGGAGGTCTTCACCTTCAAGAAGCTCGCTGAACGCGCAGAATGCACGGAAGCTACGATCTACAAGTACTTTCCGAACAAACAGCGCTTGCTTCAGTACTACTTCCAGTTGTATTGGATGTGGTTGGATACGCATTGTCAGCAGGAAGGACGTTTGCTCCCGGATGCTTGGGAACGCCTACAGGGGACATTCGTTTATTGTGCGGGCTCTGGTCCAAGGATGCCATGGCGGCCCAACTGGACCCGGTGGACCTGCGTGCGCTGGTGATCGTGGAAGGCTCCAAATCCTTCCTGCACCGGAACGTGGACGAGGATAACAAACTGAAACTCTTTCAGCCGTACAAGGACCTGTGTGCGCACCTCTCGGCGGAACTGAAGGCCTGTGATCGGAAATGCAAACACCCGCGCACCTTCGCGACCACGCTCATCGAAATGGCCCATTCGCTGGAGTTCGCCATGGAGCACCTGCCCGCGCTTACTGAATTGAGTGCCGGCCACCCCGGAAAACAATTTCGAATCCCCCCCTCCCCCCCCCCGCGGGGGGACCCCCCCGGGGGCCCAAAAAAAAAGAGGGGGGGGGGGGCCCCTTTCTCCTGGGGGGCGGGGGCCGCCCAAAAACCCCCCCCCGGGCCCCCCCCCCCCCCCCCCCCCAAAAGCCCCCCCCCCCCGGGGGAGCAGTACGACCTCTTCATCGGCGGCAAATGGGTGAAGCCCAAGAGCGGCAACTACTTCGACACCATCAACCCCGCCAACGAGCAGAAGATCGCGCGCATCGCCGAGGCCAACGCGGCCGATGTGGACGCCGCCGTGAAAGCCGCGCGCAAGGCCTACGACAACGTGTGGAGCAAGATGCCCGCCGCCGAACGCGCCAAGTACATCTACCGCATCGCGCGCCTGCTGCAGGAGAAAGCCCGCCAGTTCGCCGTGGTCGAAAGCATGGACGGCGGCAAGGCCATCCGTGAAAGTCGCGACGTGGACGTGCCGCTCGCCGCCGCGCACTTCTTCTACTACGCCGGTTGGGCCGACAAGCTCGGCTACGCTTTCCCCGGAAAAACAGCCAGCGCGCTGGGCGTCGCCGGGCAGATCATCCCGTGGAACTTCCCGCTGCTCATGGCCGCGTGGAAGATCGCGCCCGCGCTGGCCTGCGGCAACACCGTGGTGCTGAAACCCGCCGAGACCACACCGCTCACCTCCTTGCTGCTCGCCGAGCTCATCCAGGAAGCCGAACTGCCCGATGGCGTCGTCAACATCATCACCGGTGCGGGTGCCACGGGCGCGGCGCTCGTCAACCATCCGGGCATCGACAAGATCGCCTTCACCGGCAGCACCGGCGTGGGCAAGCTCATCCAGAAGAGCATCGCCGGCACCGGCAAGAAGGCCACGCTCGAGCTCGGCGGCAAAGCGGCCAACATCATCTTCGCCGACGCCACCATCGACCAGGCCGTCGAAGGCATCATCAACGGCATCTACTTCAACCAGGGCCACGTGTGCTGCGCCGGCAGCCGCCTCTTCGTGGAGGAAGGCGTGTACGACGAAGTGATCCGCAAGCTCAAGCACCGCATGCGCTCGCTCGTCGTGGGCGATCCGCTCGACAAGAACACCGACATCGGCGCCATCAACAGCAAGGAACAGCTCGGCACCATCAACAAGTACCTCAAGATCGGTCAAGCCGATGGTGCGGAGATGTACCAGCCCGCCTGCGAGCTGCCCAGCAAAGGCTTCTGGTGCCGCCCCACGCTCTTCCTCAACGTGGCGCAAAGCGCGCGCATCGCGCAGGAGGAGATCTTCGGCCCCGTGCTCGCCGTGCAGACCTTCCGCACCGTGGACGAGGTGATCCAGAAAGCCAACAACACGCCCTACGGCCTCAGCGCCGGCGTGTGGACGGACAAAGGCTCCAAGATCTTCAACCTCACCAGCAAATTGCGCGCGGGCGTCATCTGGGCCAACACCTTCAACAAGTTCGACCCCACCTCACCCTTCGGCGGCTACAAGGAAAGCGGCTACGGACGGGAAGGCGGGTTGCATGGGTTGGGGGCTTACTTGAATTTGAATTGAGTGATGATGTTGGCGTGCCCCTCGCTCACGCACGAACCCCGCGCGGGTCGGGTGCTCCGCTATAGCCTGACTTGTCGCGGCCAGCGGTCGCGGCGCTCCGGGGGCTCCTTCGTCGCAGCCTCCTTGTTGCACGCGTCCGCAAGACCACGCCTGCGCAGGGCTGCCGCTGCGCCCCCTCACGCGATGCTATCGTCCTTTGCATTCGGCTGATCTCTCACAGCTATGTCTAAAGAAGATTCCAATACAGTTCTTGTCCCTGTCCCAAGTGATTGGGCTAGAGTTCACGGAGTCCTGGTCAAGGCCTGGGAATCTCGAAGTGATGCGGGTATACCCAAACCGCCGGTTCCATTGATTTTGGCTGGG
This sequence comes from Flavobacteriales bacterium, assembly GCA_016710015.1. Lineage (GTDB taxonomy): Bacteria > Bacteroidota > Bacteroidia > Flavobacteriales_F > PHOS-HE28 > PHOS-HE28. The sequence goes on along the minus strand of JADJLR010000008.1, from coordinate 137,407 downwards.
GCTGCATTTTCGACAGCAGATGCCATTCGTGGCCGTTGGCGCGAAACTCTCACATGGGCTCGACAGTATGGGTTCCATGATCTGCTCATTGCTGAACTGCCAGCACCGCCGGACGAGGATGTTGCAGAGCGCATAGCTGGTGTTTCGGCCGATGGGAAAGGTTGGTGGCCAGTATGGGGTGAGCAAATTCATCCACCGAAACCAACACCAACGAAGGAGGCCTTGGTTGAGGCCATGAGCAATCTGAAACGAGACTGGAACGCAATAGCAGGCGATGAACTGTCACGAATCACTCGGCCAATCGATTTCGCGGGCCGGAAGTCGCGTCGGCTGATCGTATCGGCAGACCCAGCCAAAAGACCGCCATGGGGGAGCTGGTATTGGATCGAAGACAATCCGCGGGCTTTTACTGCTTTTCGGCGCGCCGTGAATGATGCCATATCACCTTTGGAGGTAGATGACATTACCTTCAACACGAATGGATGGGAAGTCTTGCACACCTGATGCGAGGTGTATGTACTCCAACTGAAGCCAGCATTCTTCAAGCGCAACAATTCACCATGCTCCTCATCGTCCACAGCTACTCGCTCTCTCTCGACGGCTTCGGTGCCGGTCCGGACCGATCCGCCTAACTGGTCTTGATGCCGCCTTAACAAGGGTATTAACTTTGATGTACCATCTTAGCGCCATGTTCCCCAACCAACAGATTCCAAAGCAGCCTGCCGAAGGCAACTCATCCAATGAGTTCTTCGAGGCGTTAGCCGCTGCTCAGAAGGAGTATCAGGAGTACGTGGAGTTGGTGAAGCTTGCGGAACCGGATGACAGTGAATTCGAGAAGGCCCAGCTTCAAGCGATCCAACGGGACATGAGCCACCCCCTGAGCTTGGCAATTCACTGAGCATGCCGTCGTGGAATGAGCTTGTCAACGCTCTAGAAGCACAGAAGACGGATGCCGAAAAGACCAAGTGGCTGTTCGGCAATCTGATCGGCGCTCTCCAACAAGTTGGGAAGCTGAGGGGTGACCGGAACGTTTTGTTCTATGCATCCGCGTTCCTTCAGAAGCCACAAGCCCACCCGATGTTCCTGCAGATCACGCAGGAGGAGATCAACGGTTTCATGTCGTCGATGCATGGGATGGATTGGAGCAAGGGTCTGACGCTTATCATGCACACGCCTGGTGGGATCACGAATTCCACGGAGACCATCGTGGCATACCTAAGGTCCAAGTTCCCGAACGATATCGAGGTGATCGTTCCAACGTATGCGATGTCGGCTGGAACAATGATCAGCCTATGTGCGGACCGCATCATCATGGGCAGGCAAAGTCAGCTTGGTCCGATCGATCCGCAGATGCCAGTGGGCGGGCGGACAGTTTCCGCTGTTGCCATTCTTGACCAGTTCGAGCGGGCCAAGAAGGAGATCTCCGCTGATCGGAACATGGCACATCTCTGGGCGCCGATCCTACCCTCGTTGGGCCCCGCGCTTCTTCAGGAGGCGCAGAATGCGATCGACTATAGCGAAAAGGTCGTCGCTGGATGGTTGATGAAGTACATGTTCAACGGGCAATCGGATGCGGAGGTTAAAGGCAACTCGGTCGCCAACTATTTCAGTCGTGGATCGGACAAGAAGAGCCATGGCAGGCGCATTGATCGCGAGGAAGCACGGGCACAAGGTGTGCTGATCGAAGATTTGGAGAGTTCTCAGGATCTGCAGGAGGCTGTGTTGACTGCCTACCACCTTATGACCATCGTCTTCGAGAAAAGCCCAGCCGTAAAGGCAATCATCAGCGAGCAGAGCAAGATGTGGATCAAGAACATTGCCGTGCAACCGCCAGTGGCTCGGTAGTGGTTCTCGGAGAGCTTGCGATTCTTCGCCCATGCCCCGCCTCATCGTCCACAGCAATCATCTCCCTCGCGTCATCCCGCCGTGCTACTCGAACACCTTGAAGTACTCATCGAATCGATACACCCGCCCCCACTTATTACCCGTGATCTCGCGCAGCATGCAGGCTAGCTCAATGGTGACTTTTCAAATTTTCGCCCCAGAACTGTAAAAGCTGTTCCCGCTTTTCAATTTCTGGATAGGATGGCCCATCAAGCAACCATCAAGAAACTAACGCTCGGTATATCAGGAGGTTAGCTCGTTGTCTGGACTTGTCCGGCCCTTCCCATCAAACAAGCCCAAGAGGTGATGGCAACGCCCCTGCGCAACACCGTTTCGTTTATTGCGTTTAACTTTGCATCACCAACCCCAGATGCCATGCCAGCTGTTGAGACCCATACCGCCAAGCCGACACGGTCGGAGCAAGAGGCCGCACGTAGGTCGTTCACGGCACTTGAAGAGTCGTTGAAGAGCCTCTCCAAAAAGGATACGACCGAGATCGAGATCGAAGAGACCTCCCAAAAGATCGTCGTGCCAACCATGGCGCTCCATCTTCTATCCCGGATCCTGAAGGATCTGGGTGAAGGGCGTCCCGTACAGATCATGCCCATCGCGGCGGAGATGACCACGCAGGCAGCCGCTGAGATGCTCGGTTGTTCCCGTCCCCATGTGGTGAAGCTGCTGGAGCAGGGCAAGATCCCCTTCACCTTGATCGGCAAGCATCGACGTATCAAGTACGAGCATGTGATGAAATATCGCATGGCGATGAAGGAGGCGCAGAGGCGGAACCTGAAGGACATGATGAAGGACGACGAAGAGGCCGGTCTCTATGATTCATAGCGTCCGCTTCACGTGTGTTCTGGACACCAACGTCATCTTCCCGGTGAACATCCGGGATCTGTTGTTGTGGTTCGCGCATTACGACCTCTTCACCGTGAAGTGGAGCATTGGCATTTGCGACGAGTGGGCCAAGGTGATGCGCGATAAGGGCATTGAAGAACCGGAGATCCTCAAACGGATCCAACGAATGAGCGACGCGTTCTCGGATGCGCTCGTGGAGAATTACGACGGCCTGATCGAAGGCTTGGAATTGCCCGACAAGGACGACCGCCATGTGCTGGCAGCTGCCATCAAGGCCAATGCGAACCTGATCGTCACGAACAACCTCCGAGACTTCCCTGAGAAGGAACTGGCGAAGTATGGGTTGGAAGCAAAGAGCGCCGACGACTTCCTGACGGACATCATCGACCTGAACCAAGCGCGCGCGTTAGAGGCTTTCAAGGAGCTTGTGGCGAACCGACGTTCCCCTGAACTCGATGCTTACCAAGTGCTGGACCAGTTCCGAAAGGTCGGCCTGAAGAACACTGCTGATTATCTGCATGCGCTGCTCTAATGGATGTTCGCATGGGTCAAATTGCTGGCTTCATCCATGATCAGGATCTGATCGAGAATTGAAAAGCGGCGACCACTTTTCAATTTTTCGGCTCAGAACTATAAAAGCCCGACCCGCCTTTCAAATTTTGATCAAGTGAGGTTCGCAGGCAGTGCTCACCTTTGAAGCGAAACAACCCCACCATGCCCCGCCTCATCGTTCACAGCTACACCATCTCACTCGACGGATTCGGTGCCGGTCTGAACCAATCACTGGAATCCCCGCTCGGCGTCGGTGCAGAGAATTTGCACACCTGGATGCTCCGCACACGGTACTTCCAACGAACACACTTCGGCAAGGATGAGGGCGACCTCGGAACGGACAATGACATAGCCGCCCAAGGGATGGAGAACATCGGCGCGTGGATCATGGGGCGCAACATGTTCGGGCCGGTGCGCGGTCCTTGGCCCGATGAGAATTGGAAAGGTTGGTGGGGCAGCAACCCGGTGTACCATGTGCCCGTTTTCGTTCTCACGCACCATCCGCGGCCTTCCTTGGAAATGGAGGGCGGCACCGTCTTCCACTTCGTGACCGAGGGGATCGAAGCGGCACTGGAACGCGCACGCGAAGCAGCCGGTGCGCGTGATGTGCGCGTGGGCGGCGGCGCCGCAACAGTGCGCCAATACCTGCAAGCCAAGTTGATCGATGAGATGCACTTGGCGGTATCGCCCGTGCTGCTCGGAGCGGGCGAGCCGCTGCTGGCCGGGATCGACCTGAACAAGCTCGGGTACAAATGCGAGAAAAGCGTTATGGGCGAGCGGGCCACATTCTATCGCATCACGCGAAAGAGCATGTGAGCAGGCCACGGTCCATGTCCTAACTTCGTCGCACGACCGATCCCCATGTCCACCGAGTCCCTAAAACTTCAATTGATCGAGCGCCTGCTGCGCACCACCGATGAAGGTCTGCTCAAGAAAGTGGCCGACCTATTCCGTTCGGAGAAGAGCGAGGATGAGAATGGCCTCACCGATGAGCACTATAGCATCGTGAAGGAGCGCTACGAGGAGTACAAGCGGGGCGAGGGGAAGAGCTACACGTGGGAGGAGGTGCGTGAGATGGTACGAAGTGGCAAGGGCGGTGCTGCCTGAGATTCAGCTTAAACCTATGGAGCCGCAATGAAGCCAAGCGCGAATTACGAACGGGTCTACCGAATGACGTTCGCCAGCGTGTACCCGCACTACGTCAACAAGGTGGAGAAGAAGGGCCGCACCAAGGAGGAACTGCACACAGTGATCCACTGGCTTACGGGCTACACGGAGAGAGGCCTGCAGAAAGTGCTCGAAATGAAGGTTGACTTCGAAGCCTTCTTCGCGAAGGCGCCGAAAATGAACCCGAACGTGACCCTCATCACCGGCGTCATCTGCGGCTACCGCGTGGAGGACATCGAAGACCCGCTCATGCAGCAGATCCGCTATCTGGACAAGCTGGTGGACGAACTGGCCAAGGGCAAGGCCATGGAGAAGATCTTGCGGAAGTGATCGCCGCGCAGTTGGCCATTTGACCGAGAAGCACCAGCGCAGCACTCGGCGATTCTTCACATGCGTACACCTTGATAGCTGTGCGGATCGGGTATAAGGTCCTCAAGTCGTGCCCTGTCCGTCTCTTTCTATGATCACATTCTTTTTGACGAAAGGATATACATCGTAATATTGCGATCAAACGATCAAGATGGGGATCACCAAAGCCGAACTCTTCACCCGCGACCAGAACCGCACTGCCCAATGGGCCAAGGTACTGGGCCATCCGGCGCGCATCGCGATACTTCAGCACATACTGCAGCGCAACACCTGCGTGTGCGGCAGCTTGGTGGATGAACTGGGCTTGGCGCAGGCCACGATCAGCCAACACTTGCGCGAATTGAAGGATGCCGGATTGATCACCGGAACGGTGGAAGGCACCAGCGTGTGCTACTGCATCGAACCGAAGAACTGGGCCAAGGCGCAGGCCGTTTTCAATGCACTATTCAACAAATACGCGCCTGTTGACAGGAGCTGCTGCTGATGTATCCCGAACTGCAACTTACCGTGGATGGGATCGCCAATTCAGGCAAGACCATCTCGACCGAACGCGCAGAACGGCTTGGGGCCATCGCTGCGTGGATCAAGGCTCAGTGCGCAAAGGGCAACACGGCACACTTGGCGTTCATCTGCACGAACAACAGCCGACGCAGCCAGTTCGCACAAGTGTGGGCCAAGGTGGCGGCGCACCGGACCGGGCTGAAGGACATCCATACCTCGTCGGCCGGTACAGAAGGCACAGCAGTGGCCAGCCCGGTGATCGATGCCTTGAGAGCGCAGGGCTTCCGCGTGGATGGTGCGGGTGATCTGGACATCCATGGCAATGCGGTACGAACGCAGTACCTCGTGAACTACGATGATGAGGAACCTCCAGTTCTTCTGTTCTCCAAATCCATCAGCGATCGCGATGACACTGCCGTGGACTTTGCGGCCGTCATGGTCTGCAGCGACGCCGACGAGAACTGCCCTTTCGTACCGGGTGCGGTCATGCGTTTCAGCCTTCCCTACGAGGACCCGAAGGAGAGCGATGGCACCGCGGATGAAGCCAGGACCTATCAGGAACGCAGCCTTGATATCGCTCGGGAGATGAACCACTTGATGGACTTGGTCATTGGGTAGAACAATTGCGGCCGCAGATGACACGGATGTCACCATCAAGGACCTGATCACATTCACTGGATCCACGTTCCCTACAGCTCAAACTCCAGCGCTTAAATGAGCGATACCACCACCTCCATCGGCTTCTTCGAGAAGTACCTCACGGCTTGGGTGCTGCTGTGCATCGGCGTCGGCATTGCGCTGGGCGAATTGGCAGGCAGCGGCATGCAGGTGGTCGCCGACCTGGAGTACAACCATGTGAACCTGCCCGTGGCCGTGCTCATTTGGCTGATGATCTATCCCATGATGGTGCAGATCGACTTCGGGTCCATTACCCGCATCGGGCGCGATGTGAAAGGCTTGAGCCTGACCGTGGTGGTGAACTGGCTCATCAAGCCCTTCACCATGGCCTTCTTCGCGTTGCTCTTCTTCGACAATCTGTACAGCGCGTGGCTCGAACCCGAACTCGCCCAGGAGTATATCGCCGGTGCCATCCTGCTCGGCGCTGCACCGTGTACCGCGATGGTGTTCGTATGGAGCTACCTCAGCGGCGGCGACCCCAACTACACCTTGGTGCAGGTGAGCGTGAACGACCTCATTCTGCTGCTGCTCTTCGTCCCCATTGTGCAACTGCTGCTGGGTATCACCGGCATTTCCATACCCATGGAGGTGCTGATCACCTCGGTGGTCGTCTTCGTCGTGATCCCGCTGGTGGCCGGCTACCTCACCAACCGCTGGCTGATCCGGACGCGTGGTGAGGATTGGTTCAAGACCGTGTTCCTTCCAACGTTGAAACCAGTCTCGATCGCCGCGCTGTTGCTGACGCTGGTGCTGCTGTTCGCATTTCAAGGACAGAAGATCCTCGCGAACCCGTTCCACATCCTGCTCATCGCCATACCCCTTGCGTTGCAAACCTATTTCATCTTCTTCCTCACCTGGAAAGGAGGTCGTCTGCTGAAGCTCCCCTACCGTACCTGCGCCCCGGCCAGCATGATCGGAGCCAGCAATTTCTTCGAACTATCCGTTGCGGTCGCGATCGCCTTGTTCGGTCTGAACAGTGGAGCAGCGCTGGCCACCGTGGTGGGCGTGTTGATCGAAGTGCCGATCATGTTGCATCTGGTCCGGATCGCGAAGCGCAGGCAATACTGATCCCGCGAGGTGACGATCGTCACTTCTCAGGCAGCACATACATCGTTCATTTGCGATGAACAACCAGCTATGCGTTCCCATACTCCTGTCCTCGTGATCATGAATTCCTTGGCTCTCGGGATCCCGGTATCCGCACAGGAACCAAAGAAGAACTGATGCTGCGCACCGCTATCGAAATCGACTACACCACGCAAGAGGAGGAAATGGCCCGCTATGCGAAAGCGCTAGGACATCCGGTGAGGATCCGTATCCTGAAGCTGCTCGCCGACCGCGCCTGTTGTTACAACGGCGACCTCACCGAGGAGATTCCCATGGCGCAAAGCACCATCAGCCAGCACCTGAAAGCCTTGAAGGAAGCAGGTCTCATCCAAGGGGAGATCCTGCCGCCGAAGATCAAGTACTGCATCAACAAGGAGAACTGGAAACACGCGCAGAGCCTGTTCAAGGGCCTGTTGAAATGATCAGAAGAACGAACCCATGAAGACCATCAAAGTACTCGGCACCGGCTGTGCCAAATGCAAGTCCACCATCGCCGCAGCGGAAGAAGCCGTGCGCACAACCGGTGCGGATGCGCAGGTGATCAAGGTGGAGGACATCATGGAGATCATGAAGTACAACATCCTCACCACGCCCGCCTTGGTGCTGGATGAAGTGGTGATGATCAAAGGCCGAGTGCCCAGCGTGGAGGAGATCGCGGCGATGCTGCGCTGAGCATGTTCGACTGGCTCGATACCCTCATTGCATGGCTGGTGTACGACACCATCGGCCTCGATGCGACCACCCACTGGGGGCAGGCGCTGCACTTCTTCTTCTACGACTCCATCAAGATCCTGATCCTGCTGTTCGTGATCACCTTCATCATGGGGATCGTGAACGCCTACTTCCCGATCGACCGCATCCGCAACTTCCTCTCGCGCAACAAACTCTTCGGTGGCGAATACCTGCTGGCCTCCGCCTTCGGGGCGATCACACCGTTCTGCTCGTGCAGTTCGGTGCCGCTGTTCATCGGCTTCGTAAAAGGTGGCATCCCCATGGGCGTCACCTTCGCCTTCCTCATCACCTCGCCCTTGGTGAACGAAGTGGCCATCGCCATTTTCATCGGTATGTTCGGTTTGAAGACCACCTTGATCTATGCGACAAGCGGGATCCTTTTGGGCACGATCGGTGGATATGTGCTCGGGAAGCTCAAGCTGGAACACCTGCTCACGCCCTGGGTGCAGGGTGTGATCCAGCAGGCCGAAGTGGAAGGCAGCTACGAGGAGGAGAAACGCACCTTCGCGCAACGTCTGCCCGGGATCACCCAAGAGGCCTTGGGCATCGTGAAGAGCGTACTGCTCTATGTGCTCATCGGCATCGGCATCGGTGCGCTCATGCACGGCTTCATTCCCACGGGCTTCTTCGAGGAACACATCAGCAAGGAGAATCCATTGGCCGTGCCCTTGGCCGTGATCCTCGGCATACCGATGTACGCCAATGCCGCCGGTGTGCTGCCCGTGGTCCAGGTGCTGGTGCAGAAAGGCGTTCCGCTGGGCACCGCGATCGCCTTCATGATGGCCGTGATCGGACTCTCGCTGCCCGAAGCCACGCTGCTCAAGAAGGTGATGACCTGGAAGCTCATCGCGATCTTCTTCGGCACGGTCACCTTCTTCATCATCCTCAGCGGCTACCTGTTCAACATCATCCTATGAAGCGCCTGTTGCCCTTCGTGCTCCTGCTCGCGGCCTGTTCCGGCTCCCAGGAACAAAGTCCTGAACCTCAATGGCACGTGGTGGACACTGACTTCAGCAAGGGTCGCCTCGGAAACGAGCAGACCGTCACCTTCACCGACCTGGAGAAACTGCACGGCCATTGGTGCGATGGGCTTGTGGTGGGCGCGCTTGGGCTTGGTGAAGCACTGAAGGAATTCTACCCGAGCGCACCGATCGACCGTACCGATCTGCGCGTCATCAGCCGTTCGTCGCCCTGCCTCACGGATGTGGCGATCATGCTAACCGGGGGCCGCGCACAGTTCGGTACCTTCCAAGTGAGCGATACCATTCCGGGCCTCTACATCGTGCAACGCATCAGTGACGGGCGCACCTACATCGTGAAACTTCGGCCGGGTGTGAAGCCTGCCCTCATCGACAGCTTGGGCCGCTTGGCCGTGGCCCGCACCCTTTCACCCTGCGGGCTCGATTCATTGCAAGCCATCGAAGCAAGCTTCGGTGCGGACCTGCTCGCCCAAGATCCAAAGTCCACCTTCGATGTGAAGGAACTGACCGCGTTCCAATGGCCGGAACCGGCCTTCGTTACTTACACCAAGACCGACATCCTCAACAAGAACGCGCCCCGTTGCGCACATTGAAAACGCCATGAAACACCTCATCCATCTTTCCTTCCTCTCGTTGGCGCTGTTCGTTTCGGCCTGCACGAGCAATGCACAACAGCCGGTCAAAGCTTCGACCACGGCCAGCTCGGCCCGCATCGATGTGATCGACTTCCACAACGAGCACCGTTGCAAGACCTGCCTAACGATACAGTCGCTCACCGAAGAGGTGCTCAACAGCACGTTCGCATCAGAGAAGAAGGCCGGCACCATCACCTTCCGCACCGTGAACGTGGACGACGAGGCCAATGCCAAGCTGGCCGAAGAGTTCGGGGCATACGGATCCGCGCTATTCCTGCATGTGTACAAGAACGGCAAGGCCGAGAAGATCGACCTGACGGAATGGGCCTTCATGTCGGCGAACGATGCCGCGAAGTTCAAGGCCGAGTTGACGAAAAAGCTACGCGCAGCGCTCTGATGGACTGGTTGCGCGACATCGCCATGGCGCGAGAAGCACCCGCGCTCGCAGCCTTCGGGCTGGGCCTGCTCACAGCCGTGAGCCCTTGTCCCTTGGCCACCAACATCACCGCAACGGCCTACATTGCCCGCGAGCTGAAGCATCCGCGAGCGGTGCTGCTGAGCGGGTTGCTCTACACCCTTGGCCGCGCCTTCAGTTATACGGTCATCGGTATGGTGCTGTATTGGGGTGCGAGCAAGTTCCATGTCGCACGCTTCTTCCAGAGCAAGGGCGAACTCTACCTCGGCCCCATCCTCATCCTCATCGGCCTGGTCCTGCTCAACGTGATCAAGATCGGATCGGGCACCGGCGGTGGGTTTCTTGAAAAGCTCTCCGATCGCTTCAAGGACAAGGGCTACCTCGGTGCTTTCATGCTCGGCCTCTTGTTCGCATTGGCCTTCTGCCCGTACAGCGGTGCGCTCTACTTCGGTTCGCTCATCCCGATGATGTTGGCACCCAGCGGCGGACTTCACCTGCCGATCATCTTCGCGCTGGGCACAGGGCTGCCCGTGCTGCTCTTCGCCGGCGTAATGGCATACAGTGCGAACCAGTTGGGTCGCGTGTTCAACGCCGTACAGCGCATCGAGAAAGTGATGCGCACGGTGGCGGGTGTGGTGTTCGTGCTCACCGGTCTGTATTACATCGGCATCTTCATGAAACTTTGGTAGATCACTTACCATGGACCCACGCACCTCCGCCCTCCTCGCCCTCTGGAAAGAAGGCCGCACCCGCTTCACCAACCTGTTGAGCAAGCTCACCGAAGCGGATCTGCCGAAGAAGCTCGCACCCGGACCCAACAGCATCGGCTTCCTCGTGCGCCACATCGGCGACGTGGAATTACTGTTCGCCAAGAATGTGTTCGGGCTGGAAGGCGTGCAGGTGCATGCCAGCACGGTGGCCAAAGGCTACGACACCGGCGAGTGGACCGACATGGCGGCACTCACGGCCTACGTGCAGGAGAGCGCCGACACGCTGCAACGCGCCATCGAAGCGCAGAGCGATGCCGACTGGGATACCGTGATCGAAACGAAGGAGTTCGGAAAGAAGACGAAGGCCGAAGCGCTCGGGCGCATCACCACGCATACGGCCTACCATGCTGGGCAGATCGGGATGCTGGTGAAATACGGGAGTTGAAGGCCGCTACGACACTGGGCCTATGTGTGGGCTGGCTACCGCTTCAACTCATACTGCATCGCAACCGGCGATGTACTCCATTGCATTACGGTGCAGGTCCTCGTCGGCGATCCCGACGGTGTGATCGTAACAGCCATCCAGAGTGACGTTGAGGGAGAAGCGGAGGGGGCGCATGATGTTCCGAGATTTTCACTCCCTGTTGTGTCGGTCAATCCTTGGGTTCCAGCCATATTCTCGTGGCGCGCTGGTAAGATTGACAAGTGTGGAGTAGTCCGGGCGAATAGTCTTGTTTAATGAAGTCGGGCGTGTGGTTCTTTGGTGCTCTTCCACTAAAAAAGCTCGGGGCGGAATAGCGAACTCGCCACCAGTATCAATACGACAGATCACAATGCCGTCTTCCTCGTTGATGCGCGTGATGGGACCGTAAAAGTGAACGAGCGCCTCCGTGTTGTCCTTAGGATAGCGTATCGCGATCACTAACTGCTTTCCGATAAGTAGGGTCGGGTCCGTGTGTAGAACAGGCTCTGTCCAACTGCCATCTGTAAGGAGCTGCATGGTTTTTACGAGATGGTATGGCTCTGAGGTCATGACTGCTCAACCCTACTTCGGCTCCCACAACTCGATCTTGTTCCTTTCTGGATCGTACACCCACGCAAAGCGGCCGTAGTATTCGTCCATGCGCTTGGGGTCTATGCGCACACCGTCGGCCTCGAGCTTCTTCAGCAGGCCATCCATGTCCTGCACGCGCAGGTTGAGCATGAAGGCTTGCTTGGCGTCGAAGTAGTCGCTGTCGCGCTTGAAGGGCGAGAACACAGTGGGGCCGGCATCCTGATTCCAGACCCAGCCGTTCGCTTCATCGTTGATGCCGAAGTGATTGTTGTACCACGCGGCCAGTGCCTTGTGGTCGTCCGCGCGGAAGCAGGATCCGTCGATGCCGGTGATGTGTCGGGTAATTGGATGGTGATCGTTGGTGCCAAGGTACATGAGCACGCTGTACGAACTCGTGCGGATCGAGGTGTTGGAACGTATTGGAGTTCATGAGTGATCCTATTCCTCCACTTGATGAAGAACGCGTTCCCTGCCGACCGACTTCGTTCGTGGTCAAGATCAGGGTGGATCCCGGTCCTGAAGATGGAATACTTAAAGTACAAAGGGATACGACCCCGACCTATGAGCGTAAGCGAAAGAATGTATTGGACATACTGATCATCATCTGCATCAGAAATTCCCGATTTCAGTCGAAATTGTGGTCGTCAGGCAGTACAAGTCCACCATATTTCGCCTGTGCATTAACATTGTCGATCAACATGACGATCCATGTCAAGATTTCTCTCTGTTCTATCCGTGGTCCTGCTTCCTGTACTTGGCCAAGCGCAACAAACGACGGGTTTGTTCCTATCCGATCCGGGTACGGATGATGGATACATACTGTGGGGAGCCATGTTCGGTCACGATCAGTATTTGATGAATACCTGTGGAGAGGTGGTCCATACATGGGTTGGCGATGGATTGTCCTTGGGAAATTCCATGTATCTGTTGGAGGATGGGACCTTGCTGAGATGTGCGAAAGCGGATACAGCGAACGGCTCCTTGATCATTGCAGGTGGTGGAGGGGAACGCATACAGAAGGTGGATTGGAATGGGAATGTGACGTGGGACTTTGTCTACTATGATGCTGAAAAGCGATTGCATCACGATATCGCACCAATGCCGAATGGGAATATCCTGGCGATCGCGTGGGTCTTGAAGGACCAATCGGCATGCATTGCAGCTGGTAGGATACCGGCGGATCTACCCCAAGGCAGGCTATTTGATGAACGGATAATTGAAATAGAACCGACAGGTCCTACAACAGGAAATATCATCTGGCAGTGGGACCTATGGGATCACCTTGTTCAGGAAGTGGACAGTACCAAGGACAACTACGGCGTTGTCGCGGATCATCCCGAACTGTTGAATATCAATTGGCTGAATCCGGCCGTTGCTATTCCCGGGCAAGCGGACTGGATCCACTTGAACGCCATCGACTACAATGCGGAATTGGATCAGATCGTACTGAGCTCGCAGATAATGAGCGAAATATGGATCTTGGACCATAGCACGACGACGGAAGAAGCCGCTGGACATAGCGGTGGCACCTATGGTAAGGGCGGTGATCTTCTTTACCGATATGGAAACCCGCAGGTGTATGATCGTGGCACAACGGTCGATCAGATGCTATGGCGCCAGCATGATGCGCACTGGATCCCTTCGGGCTTTCCGGATGGTGGGGGTATCATGATCTTCAATAACGGACTGGATAGGCCTATCGGATTTTCGGAGATCGATGTCATCGAACCGCCGCAGAGCACCCCAGGCGCGTATGGAACACCATCAACAGGGGAGGTCTTCGGGCCAAGTACAAAGGCTTGGAACTATCGTGCTGAGGATCCTGTCACCTTCTATTCCTTTTTCATTTCCGGTGCAAGGCGGTCCGCGTCAGGCAATACCCTGATCTGCGAGGGCGAGAAGGGGCGTCTGTTCGAGGTGACCCATGAAGGGGAGAAAGTCTGGGAATATGTCAACCCGGAAACGCATGTTGGTATGCTCAGTTCGACCGAACCCATTCCATCGAACGGTGGCGGTGCTTACCAAGGGAATCTCGTATTCCGTGCGGAGAAGTATCCTGTAGATTTTCCTGGGTTCAATGGGCATGACCTAAGCACAGGTGTCCAGTTGGAGGCCGATCCGTTCATTGAGTGCTCGATCCTTTCGCAAGAGCACATTGAACGCCCCGCGGTTGGTATTCATCCGAATCCAGCTCACGGATCGGTCGTTGTCATGGGTATGGACAGAGCTCATGTGTATTTGTTCGACCCTACCGGCAGGCTGGTAAAAAGCTCAAGGCTCAATACGGACCGGGAACACATTGACCTTTCCGGATTCGGTCCTGGCTTGTACTTACTGCGCTTCGAACGTGGAGGCAGTTGGAGTTCGGAAGTGTTGTTGGTGAACTAGGCTTCGGAGCCTGATGCACCGAAGATCACGACCGATCGCTGGCCATGGTCGGGTGCAAAAGGATGCTCCCGCACCACGTTACGCGGTACCCCATTGATCCACGCCACGTGAGAGATTGTTCCCGAAGAGAACCGGGAGCTTTTTGTGCTGCAACGGACCAACGGCGATCGGAAGATCGCGCGGTTCATGTTCAATAAGATGAAGTGGACCTTGGGCCCGGAAGGAAGTATGTCAGCCCTTCGGCTCCCACAGTTCGATCTTGTTCCCTTCTGGATCATACACCCACGCAAAGCGGCCGTAGTCCTCATCCATGCGCTTGGGGTCGACTCGCACACCGTCGGCCTCGAGTTTCTTCAGCAAGCCGTCGATGTCCTGCACGCGCAGGTTCAGCATGAAGGGTTGCTTGGCATCGAAGTAGTCGCTGTCGCGCTTGAACGGCGAGAAAACCGTGGGTCCGGCATCCTGCTGCCAGATCCAACCGTTGTCCTGGTCGTTGATGCCGAAGTGCTGATGGTACCACTTGGCAAGCGCCTTGTGGTCGTCCGAGCGGAAGAAGAATCCGCCAATGCCGGTGACGTGTCGGGTCATGGTGTGTTGATCTGTGGTGCCAAGTTAAGCGAGCAAGGAGGGGTCGCTGCTGCAGCTTCGCCCAAAGGTCGACATGCCGGAACGCGGAAGCCGTACTAACTTGCATCCATTATGGCCAACGAAAAGACCATCGAGAAGAAGGCAACTGTCAATACGAACAGTGCGAATGGTAGCAACGGTCACGCTTCGAAGAAAGAACGACTCCCCGTGATGAAGACCTACAAGATCTTCATCGGCGGCAAGTTCCCGCGCACGGAGAGTGGGCGCTACTACCAACCCAAGGATGCTGAGGGCAAGCCGCTGGCCAATATGTGCCGCAGCAGCCGTAAGGATGTGCGCAATTCGGTGATCGCAGCGCGCAAGGCCATGGGCGATTGGAGCAACCGCAGCGCCTTCAACCGAGGTCAGATCCTTTACCGCATCGGTGAGATGCTCGAAGGGCGTAGTGCGCAATTCGTGCATGAATTGAAGTTGCACGGTGCATCGCAGAAGCAGGCCGAACAGGAAGTAGCTAACACGATCGATCGATGGTTGTACTACGCGGGTTGGTGTGACAAGTACCAAGCAGTATTCAGCAGCGTGAATCCGACCAACAGTTCGCACTTCAACTTCAGTGTGCAGGAACCCACCGGTGTGGTAAGTGTGATGGCACCGGACGCATCAGGACTTCTCGGTCTGGTAAGCATGATCGCCCCCGTGATCACAGGCGGCAATACCTGTATCGTCGTTGCAAGTGAGAACAAGCCTTTGCCAGCGGTCACCTTCACGGAAGTTTTGGCCACGAGTGATCTACCCGGTGGCGTGGTGAACCTCCTCACCGGTTACCGCAAGGAACTACTGAAGCCTTTGGTGACACACATGGACATCAACGCGATCGTTGTCGCGGACCCCACCCAAGAAGAGAAGACCATGCTTGGTATTGAGGCGGCCGCCAACATGAAACGGCTGGTGGTGCCAAAGGTTTCCGACTGGAGCAAGGAAGAAGGCCAGTCACCATACTTCATCCTCGATACACAAGAGGTGAAGACCACGTGGCACCCGATCGAACGGGGGCAGGGTGGAGGTGGAGGGTATTGATGGCGTGCTTTTAATTCTTCTGAACTGTGCAGCACGAGATCTACCACAGCGAGTTGGATCAAGAAGCGTTCATTTCCCGCCTACGTGGATTGACGCTCTTGGAGAACGACCGACCAATGAGTCGCTTCGTGCTTTCGCCATTCATGTCTAACGCAGCCGATGATGGCACCAGACCATTTTATGGAAGCGTTGGGGCAAATTCCTTCAAGTTGTGGGAGAATTCATGGTTCTGGAGTGGAGCAGCATTCACATACATCCACGGGGTTTGGAGCCCGCATGGATCACGGGTGAGATTGATCATGTGACCACGACGAAGTCCTATATTGAGGTTGCTTGCGTTGTTGCCATTGGTGGCTGTCGTCGGCTTCTATTGGGGCTTGCGCGATGACTTCACTGGCATGACGCTCCTTGAGTGGTCGTCCCACTTGTAGGCCTCGCGATCGGCTTGTGCTTTTGGCTGCCTGCCGGGTTGGTATACCGTGTTCAAAGCAGGAATCTCATTCGATTCATGGAGTTGGAACTGTCATTGAAGAAGGCCACCATTTGACGGCTGGTGTGGCGGATAGGTTTCCCCCCGCTGCCGCGGATCTGTGATCCGTTGCCCTAAGTCCAAGGCCATTAGGCTGATCACCGCACTGCGCACCCAACTCCACGAACGAGATCCCTGGTACCTCTTTCTAGCGCACGGGAAATTTTCGTCCGCCAATACATTCAACCAAAAGGTTGAATATATTTGTACCCGATGGCAGCAACACAGACCCTTGACCGCACACTCACCGCACTTGCCGACCCCACGCGTCGTGCGATATTGAAACGCCTTTCTTCCGGTGAAGCACGTGTTACGGAGGTCGCGCGTCCGTTCAGCATGTCCTTGAACGCGATCTCAAAACACATTCTGGTGTTGGAGCGCGCCAAACTGGTGAAGCGCCGCAAAGTGGGCCGCGACCACTTCCTCAGTTACCGTGCGGAGCCCTTGGACGCGGCAGCGAAGTGGATCGACGAGACACGCGACTTCTGGGCTTCACGATTGGACACCTTGGAACAACTGCTGCGTGCAGAGGACGCGGCCCGAAAATGATCGACCAACAAACAACAACAGACATGGACACTTACGGAAAGTTCGTCGCGCCCAACACCATCCGATTCGAACGCTTATTGCCTGGACCCATCGAACGTGTGTGGGCCTACCTCACGGAATCGGACAAACGCGCCAAGTGGCTCGCCAGTGGCGACATGGATCTGCGCGTCGGTGGCGATGTGAATCTGTTCTGGCTACACAGCACCTTGGATGCAGCGCCCAGCGAGACACCGGAGAAGTATGCGAAGGGCCACCGGATGGCGGCGAAGATCACGCGGTGCGAACCACCACATGTGCTTGGCTATTCGTGGGGTGCGCGAGAGGATGCCTTGTCCGAAGTGGTCTTTGAACTCAGCGAGAAAGGCAGTGATGTGCTCCTTGTGCTTACACACCATCGCTTACCGAATGAGAAGGACCTGCTGAGTGTTTCCGGCGGCTGGCACACGCACTTGGATATCCTTGTGGATCACTTGAACGGTCGCATGGCACCGGCCTTCTGGGACAAGCACGGCATACTCAACGCCGCATACGAGCAGCGCTTGGGAAAAGTGTGAACCATCAAAAAGCGATCGATGGAACCGATCACGTGGAACGATTTCGAAAGAGTGCACCTGTGCGTCGGCACTGTACTATCTGCTGAAGACTTGCCCAACGCACGGGAGCCGGCCTATGTGCTCACCATCGATCTCGGCCCGCACGGCATCAAACGGAGCAGCGCACGGATCACTAGGCACTACACCAAAGAGGAACTGATCGGAAAGCAGGTCGTGGCGGTGGTCAACTTCCCGGAGAAGCAGATCGGGAGCATCATGAGTCAGTGCTTGGTCACCGGTTTCGCGGATGCGAACGGCGATGTTGTTCTAACTGCGGTTGAGCGACCATTGCCCAACGGATCGCGCTTGGTCTGATCCTTCAGTGCGCAACGTGGAACCGACGTACCTGAACGTTTCCGTCGGACTTGTTCAGCTGCACCGTGTATGTTCCAGCCGCCCATTCTGACACCGGTATTCGCACCGCAGTCCCGGATAGCATGCCTTGGTGAATTGTGCGCCCGGTTGGATCGAATACGGTGAACGCACCCATGTTGCCGAATGCGTTCAACACCACGTGGTCCGCAGCCGGAGAGGGTGAAATCAGAAATGGTTCTTGTGCTGGTGCAGTGAATACGGCCATATCCACATCGAAGGCATACTTGAAGATGGTCTGGAACGCGAAGGCCGATCCGCCGGACCGAGTAGCGATCAGGTACAGGAATTCTCCATCCCAGAATAGTCCTCTCGGTGATTGATCACCATCGCTTGTCATGTCCGGCAGATCCACTGCGCCGATGTCCTGATCGGTGTTCAGGTCGTACAAATAGATGCGTTCGGGGTCGCCATCGTTGTTGTCCATCGCATAGATCAGCGTATCCCCTTTCAGCGCGATGCCCATGGGTTGACCGCCAAGCATGGGCACGGTATCGATCGGGGTAGGCTCGCCCGGGATCCATTTGTAGGCGTATGCGAATGGGTACGTATCGAAGTCCGGGTAGTACATGGTGTACCAGATCGCATCACCATCGGCATAGATCCCTCCGATACCGGATGAATGCCCACCGATCACATCCGGGAAGGACCAGGTGTTGAGCAAGGTGCCGTCCAAGGCCACTTCGTACAAGTGTGCACCGTTCGTGGTGTAGTCCTGAGCAATGAGGACCGATGACGGCTTGCGGATCAACCCGTGGTTGAATGTGAAACCGGTGGATCGCTGCCCGATGATGGTGCCGGCATGATCACTGAAATAGATGTCACCTGAGAAGTCGGCACCTAGGAAGATGGTATCCGCATTTACTTCAATACCCCAGAAGCCTTGGGAAATGCCGGGGTACGGGATACTGTCCACCAAGACTTGACCATGTAAATGAGTGAAGGAACAAAGCAGAAGCGTTGGGAATAGGAATGTTCTCATCGGGCATCGTATCAAAACTCGAAGATAGACCCATACTTCTGGTAGAAACCGTGTGGGCATTGTATCGCAGCTAGGATCCAAGCCGATCACGCCGTGCTGAACGTATCCGGCTATTCCGGTTTCTGCACGGTTGCAACGAAGTAGGTACCCCAGCGCATCGTGTTCAAAGCAACAGGGGCCCCGAGCTGTTCCAATGCAACCAAGGGGCGCATGTCCGGATCACCCAACACGGTTTGTTCCATGAACCACCGGATGGCTGGCAAGAAGGGACGCGTGATCCGTTCCATGGGGGGTGGGATCCGCGCATCGAGCACCACCAACCGACCGCCGGGCCGAAGAAAGCTCCATGCATGCTGAAGCGCGATATCGGGATCAGCGAAGGAGGAAAGTGAAAAGCCGAAGAGAACGGAATGATATGGCTCGGCGGGGGAGTATCGATGTAGGTCCGTTCGGGTCAGGCGGATGTTCTTCAGGTCATGCTGGCGTGCGGTACGTTCAGCTGCTTGTAGCATGCGTACTGAAAGATCCAGACCATGAACTTCACCATGGACCCCAACTTGGGCAGAAATAGCAGGCAGCATGGAGCCCCGTCCGCAACCGATGCTGAGGATGCATTGTCCGGATCCGGCCTGTAGTCGTTCAACGGCAAGGTCCCGCGCACGCCGGGGCACCAAAAAGAGCCGCTCGAAGAACGGGTAGCTCCACGCCACGCGGTCGAACTGGTGCTCTACCCACTGGAGGTCCGTACGGGGATTCGCGATCGATGACATCCTTATGAGATGGACAAACGTAGGCCCGGATCGAACGAATGGGGTGGGTCGGGATGCCCGTATTCCGGAAAGAGAGTAGGATGGTGTTGATAACCCATGCTGTGTTGGGGGTATCATTCCAGCTTCAGGCGGCTACCTTGGCTTCACGTTCAACCTGTCCACCTCACCGTGGACCCAAATCCTACGACCATGGCAGTGGAAGCATATTGTGTGAAGTGTAAGGCGAAACGCGACATGAAGGACCCGAAGGAAGTCGTGATGGCCAACGGCCGAAAAGCGATGAAAGGGACCTGCCCCACGTGCGGTACGGGCATGTTCAAGATCATGGGCAAGGCCTGATCGATAACCACTTCGAGCGAACGGACCCGTCCAGTTGGAACGGGTCCGTTCGCGTTCAGGGCGCGGGTATGGGAGGTCTTCCTGTGGTGCTGGATCACAGCGGATCGGTCGCTAACATAGCGGATTACCTTTGCCGCCCATGACCAAAGACCCATTGATGCCCATGCTCACCGCAGCGATCGAAGCGGCACTCGCTGGTGGCGCGGCGATCATGGAAGTGTATGCCGGCACGATCCAAGTGACGTACAAAGAGGATCGATCCCCACTGACCGAAGCGGATGAACGCTCCAACCGGGCCATTTCCAAAGTACTCGCGGGCACGGGTATACCCATCTTGAGTGAAGAAGGCGCTTCCTTTCCCATTCCGGAACGGCAGGCATGGGAACAGTACTGGTTGGTGGATCCGCTGGACGGTACCAAGGAATTCGTGAAACGGAATGACGAGTTCGCGGTCTGTATCGCCTTGATGCAGCGCGATCAGCAACCGGCAGGCCCAACGGGTGCTGCAAGGCCCATCTTGGGTGTGATCTATGCTCCGGTCCTGGACAAGCTGTATTTCGCCACACAAGGGCACGGTGCTTTTCTGAATGTACAAGCAGCAACCCGAGCGGGTGTTTCAGCGTATGAACGCGTCGCCATGTCCGCTCGATTGCCAAATACCGAAACGTCGGCCTATACCATTCTGGCCAGTCGATCGCACCGGAGTCCGGAGACCGAGGCTTTCATTGTGGAGCGGGAGCGGGAGCATGGCACCGTTGAATTCGCCTCCATGGGCAGTGCGCTGAAGTTCGGACTCGTGGCCGAAGGGGCCGCGAATGTGTACCCGCGCTACGCACCGACCATGGAGTGGGATACGGGCGCTGGGCAGATCATCTGTGCCGAAGCGGGAAAAGAATTGATCGACGTGACAACCAACGCACCCATGCGTTACAACAAACACGAACTGGTGAACAACTGGTTCGTTGTCCAATAACCACTTATGACAACCAAACGCACGACCACAGCGCGGAAGCCCGCCGTTGCTACAGCCAAGAAGCCAAAGGCCGTGAAGGCCGCCAAGTCCGCGAAACCCACATCTGCCAGAGCCAAAGGTGGCCGCCGGAAAGTTGCGTTGATCACCGGGGTCACCGGTCAGGATGGTGCCTACCTCAGCGAGCTTCTGTTGAGCAAGGGCTACGAAGTTCACGGCATCAAACGGCGCAGTTCGTTGTTTAATACCGACCGCATCGACCACCTCTACCACGACATGCACGAGAAGGGCCGCCCTTTCCACCTGCACTACGGGGACTTGACCGACAGTGTCAACTGCTTGCGTTTGGTGAAGGAGATCCAACCGGATGAGATCTACAACCTCGCGGCGATGAGCCATGTGGCCGTGAGCTTTGAAATGCCCGAGTACACGGCCAACGCCGATGGCATCGGAACACTCCGTTTCCTCGAAGCGATCCGCATCCTAGGCATGGAGAAGAAGACCAGGTTCTACCAGGCCAGCACCAGCGAATTGTACGGTGGTGTGTTGCCGCGCGCGCAGAACGAAGAGACGCCCTTCTACCCGAAGAGTCCGTATGGCGTTGCAAAACTCTACGGCTTTTGGATCACCAAGAACTACCGCGAGAGCTACAACATGTTCGCGTGCAACGGCATCCTCTTCAACCACGAGAGCCCGCTGCGTGGCGAGACCTTCGTTACCCGCAAGATCACACGGGCCGTGGCCAAGATCAAACTGGGTCTACAGGATGTGCTCTACCTCGGCAACCTCGATGCCAAGCGTGATTGGGGCCACGCCAAGGACTACGTGGAAGGGATGTGGCGGATGCTTCAAGCCAAGAAGCCCGATGATTTCGTCCTCGCAACCGGCAAGACCTACACCGTGCGCCATTTCATCGATCTCGCCTTCTCTGAGGTAGGCGTTAAGTTGGAGTGGAAGGGAAAGGGCGTGAAGGAAAAGGGCATCGATAAAAAGACCGGCAAGGTGATGGTCGCCATCGATCCGCGCTACTACCGCCCAGCGGAAGTGGACCACTTGGAAGGCGACCCCAGCAAGGCCAAACGCGTATTGGGTTGGAAGCACACCTATGACCTGAAAGCCTTGGTGAAGGAAATGGTGCAAAGCGACCTCGAGCTCTTCAAGCGCGATGTGTACCTGAAGAAAGGAGGACACAAGATCCTGCATGAGCAGGAATGATCGCGTAGCGATCATTCCTTAGGGGCCGAAGATCTTCGGCCCGTGAATTCAGGAACCACGTACGCGATTCCGGGTCAAGCCCGGAATGACAACGCCCCCATCAATGCGAAAGCCATGAACAAGACCGACAAGATCTACATCGCAGGCCATCGCGGCATGGTGGGCAGTGCCATCATCCGTAAGCTGCAAGCGGAAGGCTTTACCAACATCCTGACGCGCACGAGCAAGGAGCTGGACCTGAAGGAGCAGCAGGCGGTTCGCGACTTCTTCGCACAGGAGAAGCCCGATGTGGTGGTGCTCGCCGCAGCGAAGGTGGGCGGCATACACGCGAACAACGTGTACCGTGCGCAGTTCCTGTACGAGAACCTGATGATCGAAAGCAACGTGATCCACTCCAGCCATGAGAATGGAGTGAAGAAGTTGCTCTTCCTCGGTTCGTCGTGCATCTATCCGAAGATGGCGCCACAACCGTTGAAGGAGGAGAGCTTGCTAAGCGGTGTGTTGGAACAGACCAACGAACCCTATGCCATCGCCAAGATCGCGGGCATCAAATTGGCCGAGAGCTACCGGCGGCAGTATGGCAGCAACTTCATCAGCGCCATGCCCACCAATCTCTATGGCCCGAACGACAACTATGACCTGAACAACAGCCACGTGCTACCCGCATTGATCCGGAAGTTCCACACCGCGAAGATCTCCAACGCACCGACCGTAGAGGTATGGGGCAGTGGCAGTCCGCGCCGCGAATTCCTACACGTGGACGACCTCGCCGATGCCTGCTTCCACCTGCTACAGAACTACGATGAAGAGCTCTTCGTGAACATCGGGACCGGAGAGGACCTCACCATCAAGGAGCTCGCCGAATTGATCAAGGACGTGGTCGGTTTCAGTGGTGAACTGAAGTGGAACACTTCGAAGCCTGATGGCACGCCCCGCAAACTGATGGATGTTTCGCGCCTGCACAACATGGGTTGGAAGCACCGCATCGACTTGCGTGAAGGCATCACCAGCGTCTATGCCGAGTTCGCGAAGAGCGAATTGGCATCCGGGGTGGCGAAGGCCTGAGACCACTTCGACCGCTTTGAACGTCCGGACCATCCGGGCGGTCAGCGTTTGGTACCGGCCATCCCACTACCTTCGGCGGCCATGTCGTGCGCTCCCTTCCGGGCCCTTGTACTCCTTCCGATCCTGCTCGCGGCGTGGTCGGTAGCACAGCAGAACGACATTCCGTTCCACCGGGACAGCTACATCGATGTGGAACGCAATGCGGCCAAACTGGATGCCCGGATCCATTCTGGCCTGAAGCCGGTGATCGAATCCCGTGCGGACCTCACCAACGTCATGGGCCACCGCGTGGATACTACCAAGTACTACTACTGGATCACCGAGAAGCTGTTCAAGACCCACCTGTTGGAGATCAAGGGGGAAGACTTCAAGTTGACCGCCGATCCGCTGGTGCAATTCGAATATGGCAATGACTTCGGCGATCGTACGGCCTACACGGATACCAACCGGTACTACAGCAACGTACGGGGCGTGTACATCACCGGTGATCTGGGTTCCCGGATCTCGTTCTACACCATGGTGCAGGAACACCAGGCCATCCTGCCCCAATACATCTTCTTGCAGTCGGCCAGCGAAGGTGTCATCTCTGGGCAAGGCCGAGTGAAATTGCAGAGCGGGCGCATACTGGACTACGGGTGGTCCCAAGGTGTCGTGTCGTACAAGGCTGCGGAATGGTTGAATGTCCAATTGGGGCAGGGCAGGCATTTCGTGGGCCACGGCTACCGTTCGGTGCTGCTCAGTGATCATGCGGTGAGTGCGCCCTACTTCAAACTGAGCGCGCTTTCCCTGAACAAGCGTTTCCAATACACCACATGGTTGAGCAAATTGCAGAGCGGGGTGCAGACCAGTGATCGCTTACCCTCGGTCGGTTCCAGCGAATCCTTGTTCTATTGGATGCGCGGCCGCTTCAACCACCTTAGCGTGAACTTGGGTCGTGTACAGCTAGGGTTGTTCGAGAGCACCATTTTCCAGGACATCGACAGTGCGGGCGTGCAGGACTTCGATGCGTTGGAACTGAATCCGGTGATCGGGGTGAATGCTTTGGTGCGGGGTTTCGATGGGATCGAGAAGAGTGTGGTAGGGCTGGACCTGCGCGTGAAGGTCACGGAGAAGGGCTACATCTACGGGCAATTCGCCACGGACGATCCGTCCAAGCAACGATACGCTTACCAAGCGGGTGTTCGTTGGTTCGATGTGCTGCGGAAGGACCTGCACGTGCAACTGGAGTACAATGCCGCCCAGCCATTCACCTATCAGAATAACCCTGCCAAGCTGGCCTACAAGCATGCCGGGCTACCGTTGGCACATCCGATGGGGGCGTACTTCAACGAAACGGTGGCGCTGGTCGATGCCGGGTTCGGGCGGATCTGGGGACAAGCCCGATTGGTCCTGGCCACCTACCACAAGGACCCCAATACCACGGAGAACTACGGCAGTAGCCTGAACCGTTCCGATATCGCCGTTCAAGGGCCGGATGGACCGGTCGTGCGGCAACTCACGTACTTGGATGCCTCGGTGAGCTACCTCTTCAATGCAAACACCAACTTGCGGCTCTATGTAGGGGTGCAACGCCGCTCTTTGACCAACTCGACGGATAACGGGCAGAGTACCTTTGCATACTTCGGTATTCGAACGGCGCTCTTCAACCGCTATTACGATATTTGATCGCTCGTTTGAAGGAACACGGCTACATCCTCCTGCTCGGTGGCATCACATCATTCTTTGTGGTGCTCTTCACCATGCCGTCACTGATCAAGGTGGCGCGTATGAAACACCTCGTGGACGAACCTTCGGAACAGCGGAAGGTGCATCACCGCAGCGTTCCTACCATCGGTGGCATCATCCTTTTCGCCGCCATCATCTTCAGTTATTCGCTCTGGTTCCCGAACGCCTCGCTCGTGTCCGATGACCTTCCGTATTACAAGACGATGTACTTCGCGATGGGCGCGGCGTACAAGGATTTCAAATTCCTGCTTTCGGCCATGGTATTGCTATTCTTCATCGGGGTGAAGGATGATATCATCGGCTTCTCTCCGGTGAAGAAACTGGTGGGCCACATGGTGGTGGGGTACATCCTGGTGATGATGGCCGAGATCCGGATCACGGACATGCATGGACTATTCGGAGTGTATGCACTGCCGGAGTACGTGAGCATCGCCTTGTCCTTCTTTGTTTATGTGGTGTTGGTGAATGCGTTCAACTTGATCGATGGTGTGGACGGACTTGCTGGAGGGGTCGGCCTGATCGCTTCCATGGCGTATGGCACTTGGCTGTATCTCGCGGGCGATATCGCACTTTCGCTTCTGGCATTCGTCCTTGCTGGATCCTTGGTGGCCTTCCTCGTGTTCAACTGGCATCCGGCCCGGATCTTCATGGGCGATAGCGGTTCGCTCATCATCGGAGCCATCATTGCCGTATTGGCCATGAAGGTCGTGGACCATGACACCGCACGTCTTCCGGTGTACCTGAAGCAGATCCCGACACCCATTTTCGCCATGGCCGTGATCGCCTATCCGTTGGTGGATACCCTCCGGATCTTCGTGTACAGAACGGTACGCGGGGTATCACCATTCGCTGCGGACCGCAACCACATCCACCACCGGCTCATGGCCTTGGATCTGGGTCACCGCAAAACCACCTTCCTGATCTACCTCTATTCCATCGCGATCATCGGGTTGAGTTTGGCCACACGGAAATGGCACCCGAACATCGGTCTAATGGTCTTGGGGACCTCGGCCTTCGCGTTGGCCATGTTGCCCTTCGTGTGGCCCAAGCGGAACGCATGAATCGGGTACTCGTCCTGTTCGTTTTGTTGCTGGCGGCTGCGTTGGGGCAAGCACAGACCGGCTGGTCCACCGTGAGTCGTGAAGTCGAACGGCCATTCGCCTCACGCCTTCAAGCCTTCAAGTCGGATGTGCATACGTCCATCCGACCGTATTCGACCGCCACCTTGCGGGTAGCGGCCATTCCGGATTCAGCACTACCCAAGGCCGCTTTCGGTGTGCTGGACAAGTGGGCAGGACGCAACAACGGCCGCAAGTTCCGCTGGGGACCCTTGGTGGATGCCAGCGTGGGTTACGAGGGGAATGCCTCCGGAGTGCGCTACCGCAGTGGTGCTGGGCTTTGGGCCGATCTGGACGCTGGCAGCAAACTGAATTTCCATGTGGATGGTCAAGGGTGGAACGAACGACTTCCGAGCTACTTGGACAGTGTGGCCCGGGCTACCCAGGTGGTCGCTGGCGAAGGCTACGGTTATGGCACGGCACCGGACTTCGCCCACTACAGCTGGAATGCACATGTGAGTTGGGATGCACACAAGTACATCAACGTTACCCTCGGTAGGGGCAAGAATTTCTTCGGAGAAGGGCACCGCTCCCTGTTCCTTTCGGATGAGGCCACGAGCTACCCCTATTTGCGGATGACCACTTCGGTGTGGCGGATCAAGTATGTGGATCTCTTCGCGGTGATGAACGACATCCGAGGTGCGGATGGGAACGTGGCTGACTTCCAGCGCAAGTTCACCAGCATGCATTACCTCTCGTACAACGTGATCGACCGCGTCAATGTCGCCGTTTTCGAGGCCATCGTATGGTCGCCGGGAAGTGATGAATACCCGCGCGGGTTCGAATTCAACTACCTGAATCCGGTCCTTTTCTATCGGCCCACGGAATTCCGACTCGGCTCGCCGGACAACGCACTCTTGGGGTTCGCATTGAATGTAAAAGTGGGGAAGCACGTGCTGTTCTATGGCCAGGTGATGCTGGACGAGTTCCTGGCCTCCAATGTGCGCAATGGCAATGGCTGGTATGCCAACAAACAAGCGGGTCAGATCGGGGTGAATGCGCACGAGGCCTTCGGGGTTCATGGCTTGCAGCTACGGGCGGAATGGAACCTTGTTCGGCCCTTCATGTACACGCACTCGGATACGCGCCAGAACTATGCACACATGGGCCAACCACTTGCGCATCCATACGGCTCCAACACGGAAGAGGTCCTCGCACATGTGGATCTGGTCCGCGATCGGTGGGTCTTCAGCGTACGGTCCAGCTTTGCACACATGGGTACGGACAGCGTGGATAGTTACGGGAATAACATCTTCCGACCGGAGAGTGAGCGTCCACTCAAACCGAATGGGGCGCGGAATGATTTCGGGTACCGCACGGGCGACTTCCAGAGCAAGTACATCTTCCAAGCCGAAGCGCGCGTGGGTTGGACCCTGGACCCGCGATCGGCCATGCGCTTGGAGGCCTCCTATACCTACCGGATGCGGGATCCGCCGAAGGAGGACCCCACCACCTTGCACTTCGTGCGTGTCGGACTGGTTTGCCACTTCCTGGATCAACATCCGGAACAAGAGGTGCGGTATCGGTTACGCTAAAAGAATGGACCATTCGGCTGGCTTGAGCTGAATTGGTCCGGCATTGGATCCCGATCGGTACTTTTGCCGCGCTTTGTCACAGACCCGTACCCTGCTCCGCGTCCCGTTCTCGGTCAAGTTCCGTAGCGTGGCCGTCCTCTTCAAGCTTCGCTTGGCTTCACTGGTCGTGGTGAGCGCAGCATTCGGCTACCTCTTCGGCATTCCACAAGGTGGCTTCTCCTGGGCCGGTCTCTTGGGGCTTTGTTTCGCAGGCACCTTGCTTACCGGGGCTTCCAATGCGTTCAATCAAGTGCTCGAGGTGCGGGAAGATGGCCTGATGAAGCGGACCGGCGACCGACCGCTCGTTCGCGGTACGTTATCGAGGACCGAGGCCGTAGTTGCGGCTTTTCTTGCGGCCGGTATCGCCACATTGATGCTCTGGTTGCAGTTCGGGGCACTCACGGGCATTCTTGGGTTCATTTCCATGTTCATGTATGTGGCGCTTTACACGCCGCTGAAAAAGGTCAGTTCGTGGGCGGTCTTCGTTGGCGCATTTCCGGGTGCATTTCCACCCATGTTGGGCTATGTGGCTGCCACCGGCCATTTCGATCTTGGAGCGGGTTTGCTCTTCGCCATGCAATTCATGTGGCAGTTCCCCCATTTCTGGGCCATCGCATGGGTCTTGGATGAGGATTACCACCGGGCAGGGTTCCGGTTGATGCCGGGAGGTCGCACACCGGATCGGCCAGCATCCGCCATCATCCTGCTCTATTCCTTGTTCCTGATCCCGACGGGTATGCTGCCCTGGGTATTCGGTTTCGTGGGGCCTTGGGCCTTGGCGGTGGCCGCTTTGGGCGGCGTGGTGATGGTGGTTCCAGCACTACGGCTCTTCCTCACTCAGGATGTGCGCTACGCCCGCCAATTGATGTTCGCTAGCTTTCTTTACTTGCCCTTGGTGCAGTTGGCATACGTGATCTTCCGCACATGACCACCGGAACTTTCACACCAGAGGAACTGCACGAAAGGTTCATTCGAACGCGGAAGGCGATCACCAGTTTGATCCTGTTCGCGATCGTGATGTTCTTCGCCGGGCTCACCAGCGCTTATGTCGTCAGCATGAGTGGAGGGTATTGGGTGGATATCGCCATGCCACAGGCGTTCTGGATCAGCACCGTGGCGATCGTGATCAGCAGTGTGCTGGCACAACTCGCGTTGTGGTCCGCAGCGAAGGGCAGGAACTCTGCGGTAATGCCCCTTCTACTGGGCACCTTGTTGCTTGGGGCGGTCTTCATGTGGTCCCAATTCCAAGGGTGGAAAGAACTCGTGGCGAAGGGGGATTTCCCGGTGGGCAAGGTCTTGGACAACAAGGGTGTCTACGGTACGGACTACACCATCCAATATCAAGGGGCGACCTTGGTCCTGCAGGAGGGGTACTTCTACCACCCGAACGACGTGGAGTATAGCCACCCGTTGAATGCCGAATTGGGTGAGCAGAAGAACACCTCGAGTTCATTCTTCTATGCCCTCACCGGCGCTCATTTGGGCCATCTGGCCTTCGGGCTGCTGAGTTTGATCGTCATGATCTTCATGGCCAAACAAGGCCGATATAGCCCTGAGGACCATGTAGGTCTGTGGTCTGGAGTGATCTATTGGCACTTCTTAGGGGGCCTCTGGCTGTACCTCCTTTTGTTCTTGGTGTTTGTTCACTAACATTGCGACCGGAATATCTACCATGGCTGGAGACGCAAGCAAAGTTCTGAGCAACGACGTCCTATGGGGCGGCGGTCGTTCCCCGTTCAGCATCAGCTACGGGAAGATGATGATGTGGTTCTTCCTGGTCTCGGACGCATTGACGTTCGGCGGGTTGCTCACCGCATACGGTTTCGTCAGGCACAGCACCACCGAGGTGTGGCCCATCGGCGAGGAGGTGTTCCGGGCGTTACCGGGCCTCACGGGCAGTTATCCGCTGGTGTATGTGGCGTTGATGACGGCCATCCTGATCTTCAGTTCCGTGACCATGGTGCTCGCCGTTGAGGCCGGTCACCGGATGGACAAGAAAGGAGTGATCAAATGGTTGTTCCTTACGGTCTTGGGTGGTGCCTTCTTCGTGGGCAGCCAAGCGTGGGAGTGGAGCCACTTCATCCACGGTAGTGGAGGATACATCACCACCAACATCGGAGAGAAGTACTGGGTTCACAACGATGAACACGATACGCACGACCCTACGGCCCATGAGAGCTTCCACCTGGTGTTAGCGGATCCTGCGCACTACCTGATCCCTGCCGAAGGTGCACCTC
This sequence comes from Flavobacteriales bacterium, assembly GCA_016710015.1. GTDB lineage: Bacteria > Bacteroidota > Bacteroidia > Flavobacteriales_F > PHOS-HE28 > PHOS-HE28. The sequence continues at coordinate 107,674 of JADJLR010000008.1, read as the reverse complement.
ATTTGGATCATGCGGCCTCCTTGAAGTTGTGGAACGACCGGGCCACGTACGTCGACGGGGCGAACATGACCGTGAATGAGTACGGGCCGATCCAGTACGCGAACTTCTTCTTCTTCATCACAGGCTTCCACGGCTTCCACGTCTTCAGTGGCGTGATCATCAACTTGATCGTACTGATCATGGTGATCAATGGTGTGTTCCACCGCCGCGGTCACTACGAAATGGTGGAGAAGGCCGGTCTTTATTGGCACTTTGTGGATCTGGTCTGGGTGTTCGTGTTCACCTTCTTCTATCTCCTCTGATCCAAACGCCTTCGCCGGGCTTATGGCGGTTTCAAATGGAGCGCGACGACATCATCGAATACAGCTTGGACGCCCACCACAGCGAAGAAGAAGGCCGCAAGATCCGCCGCAAGATCTGGTTGGTCACCTTGTTCTTGGCCGTGATCACCACCATCGAGGTCACCTTGGGTGCCTATTGGAAGGAGTGGTTCGATGCCAGTGCATGGAATTCAATCAAGTGGACCTACGTGGTACTCACCTTGGTGAAGGCTACGTACATCGTTATGACCTTTATGCACTTGGGCGATGAGCGCCGGAACATCCGCGCGATCATCCTGCTGCCATACGCACTGTTCATCCTGTATCTGGTCTTCATCGCGATCTTCGAATCGAATTTCGTTCACCAAGGGTGGCTGCATTACCTGTGAGCGACAGCCCTGTACCGGTCAGTAAGCGGGTCAAACGTTTGGTCCTTGGAGGTATCGGCCTCTTCATACTCTCGCTGTTCGTATTCTTCTCGCCCATGCTGGGTCTGGTGAAACACAAATTCACCTACCTGTCCTATTACGGTCCCAAGGAAACTGAATTGGTGGAGCGCGATGGCAAGATGGTGGTGGATACCAATTATTGGCGGATCCCTTCCTTCGAGTTCATCGATCGCTACGGCGCACCGTTCACCGATGCGGATGTGGAGGGCAAGATCATCATCGCCGATTTCTTCTTCACACGGTGTACCTCCATCTGCCCGAAGATGAGCGTGCAGATGCAGCAACTGCAGCTGAAGCTGAACGATGATGCCTTCAAGGACGTGGTTTTCTTGAGCCATACCGTGGATCCAGAGAACGACACGCCCGAGGTACTGGATGCCTATGCGCGCAAGTTGGAGGCCGATACCGCCCGCTGGAAATTCCTCACGGGCCATGCGCCGGACATCTACCGCATGGGCAATACAGGCTATCTGCTCAGTGCGCTGGAAGACAGTGCGAGCGCCGAGCAGTTCCTGCATGACAGCCGGTTCGTGCTGGTGGACAAGGACCGCCACATCCGCGGCTTCTATGAAGGCACCACCGCGACCGGTATGAACGCTCTGGCGGCGGATCTGAAGATGCTCTTGAAAGAAGAGCGCATCAAGGCCAAGGGAAAGCGCTGAGTCCATGAGCACCCAGGGAGCCTACCCCGAACGTGCGATCGACCTGCCGGAAAAGCCGACCAAACGCTGGATCTGGATCCTATCGAGTCTGGTGTTCTTCGCGGTCGTGGTATTGAACCGCGTACAGGTACCCACCGACGGGACTTGGGACATCCATGTGTTCGCCCAGGTGAATGCCGTGATCAACACGCTGGTGAGTGCCTTGTTGCTGGTCGGACTCTTCACCGCGAAGGCCCGGCGATGGCAAGCACACCGCACGGTCATGTTGAGTGCTCTGGTGCTTTCGGTGCTTTTCCTCGTCTCGTACATCCTGCATCACCTCTTCGCGGGCGATACGCCCTTCGGTGGTACGGGTGCGGTCAAAGTGATCTACTACATCATCCTCATTACCCACATCGTCCTCGCTGGAGGGTCCCTGCCTTTCATCTTGATCACGGCGTATCGGGCACTTTCAGCGCAGTATCCAGCGCACCGCAAATTGGCCAAGCGCGTATGGCCCGTTTGGTTCTATGTGAGTGTGACCGGTGTGGTGGTCTACCTATTCATCAGCCCGTACTACTGAATTCGCCCCCGTCGATCGGAAGTTGGAAGTAGCGGGGAGGAACAGCGCGTTCATGGGAGGTCTGTTGTAAGAACAAGGCCACCAGCTATCTTCGTTCTCCCATGCGTCAAAAAGCACTGATCGCCGTACTGCTCGTGATCGCATTTGCACTGCCGGAATTCGCAGGGGCCCAAGGCTGCTCCATGTGCAAAGCCGTGGTGGAAAGCGGTGAAAGCAGTGGGAACGTCTTTGGTGGGGACCAATCCATCGGCAGGGGCCTCAACATGGGCATCCTCTACCTGATGGGTGTGCCCTATGTGCTCCTCTTCCTGCTCTTCCGCAAGAAGATCGTGGGCTTCGTAAAGGAGTTCGCTGGGGCGCAAGGGTAGAAGTCGTATTCCACCGCCCTTTTCATTATCGAACGGCGGTAACGCGGTTGTTTTTCTGTTGAAGCATGCAGGCCAGTTCAGCGATGTGATCCACCCCTCACGGACTTGCCGTTGAAGATCCGGTGCTGACATCCATCGGGAACGGTTCCTGGTTTTCAGGTTGGGTCGATAGGACACGATCGATCGAAGCCCACCTGCACATCCCGTTCGATCAGAAGGGTGGTAGGATCAATGGACCGTGGTCCGAAGCACATGCTATGCGCGCCGCAGCCCTGCGTAGACGTTGATCGATCCGAAGCGGTATTACTTTTCGAGCGATGATCCGAATGCGCACCTACCCTACGCTGCTTGCAAGCGTCCTTGTCATGTTCAATTCCTTGGCGGCTGACGCACAGCCCAATTCGCCGTTCACGTACCGCGATATGCTCCTGCTGGACCGCATCAGTGGCTTGGCGGTGGACCCGGCGGGCACCAAGGCCCTCTTCAATGTGCGTGCCACGGACATGGAGAAGAACCGCGGCGTTAGCACCTTGTGGATGAAGGACCTTGCGGATCCGGCGAAAGCCGAAATGAAAGTGCCTGCCGGTGAAGGTGGCGCGAGCGATATGCAGTGGGCTGCGGATGGTTCTGCTTTCTACTTCCTCTCCGGCCGAGGGGATGACGGCATCACGCAAGTATGGAGGTCCGACGCGGAGGGTCGCATGGCGGCGCAGGTCACCAACCTCGCACTCGATGTGCTGGCATACCGGATCGCTCCGGACGGATCCGGACTAGTGGTATCGCTAGCGGTGTTTCCCGGTTGCACAGGCGATGCCATCACATGCACGGCCGAACGCATCAAAGCGAAGAAGGAGGAGAAGAGCACCGGCCAATTGTACGATGGACTCTTTGTGCGCCACTGGGACACCTGGGCGGATGGCACACGAAACCACCTCTTCTATTTGCCCCTACCGAATGCGACCGCGAAGCCCATTGCACTCACCCCCGAGCTGGACGGCGATGTCCCAAGCAAGCCCTGGGGAGACAACAGCGATTTCGTGATCGGTCCTGATGGCCGTACCGTTTACTACAGCGTGCGCATAGCGGGCAAGACCGAACCCTGGAGCACCAACTTCGACATCTACAGCGTACCCGTGACCGGCGGTCCCGCGAAGAACCTCACGGCGGACAATACCGCTTGGGATGCCAATCCGCGTATCTCACCGAACGGCAGTACACTCGCGTACGTGGCCATGCAACGTCCAGGATACGAGGCCGACCGCTTCGTGCTGCACGTGCTCGATCTAGCTACCGGGAAGGTCACTGTGGTGGCCAAGGAATGGGATCGCAGCATCGGCCAACTGCAGTGGAGCCGCGATGGCAAAAGCGTGTTGGTGACCACTGATGACATCGGCAAGCACCGCCTCTTCCGTATCGATAGCAAGACCGGAACCGTAACGCCCTTGAGTACCAATGGCCACATGGATGCCTTCGTGGAAACGCCCAAGGGATTCGTATTCCAGAAGAGCGGGCTAAGTAGCCCGGCTCAGTTATACGTCGCCGCGCCCAAGGCCATGCGCATCGATCAAGGTGCCACCACCCTCACGCAGGTGAACGCGGGCCTCAAGAACAAGGTCTTCGGTGCGTTCGAGCAGTTCAGCTTTCCGGGCTGGAACAACGAGACGGTATACGGTTACGTGTTGAAGCCCGCGAGTTTCACCGAGGGAAAGAAATACCCGGTCGCATTTCTGATCCATGGTGGTCCGCAAGGAAGCTTTGGCGAAAGCTGGAGTTACCGATGGAATCCACAAACCTATGCGGGGGAGGGATATGCCGTGGTGATGATCGATTTCCACGGAAGCACAGGGTATGGTCAAGACTTCACGGATGCCATCAACGAGCACTGGGGTGATCGACCGTTGGAGGATCTACAGAAGGGCCTTGCCCATGCGCTGGAGCAATACCCGTATTTGGATGCGGATCGTGTCGTGGCTTTGGGTGCGAGTTACGGTGGGTACATGGTGAACTGGATCGCCGGTGTATGGAACGAACCATTCAAAGCCTTGGTGTCGCATTGCGGCATCTTCGACACGCGTATGATGGGCTATGCCACAGAAGAACTCTGGTTCACCGACTGGGAAAATGGAGGCAGCGTGTTCACCAAGCCGGACAACTACGACACCTTCGATCCCATGCTTCATGCGGACAAGTGGCGAGTTCCCATGCTGGTGGTGCATGGCGACAAGGACTATCGCGTGCCGATGGAACAGGGCATCGGATCATTCACGGCCTGCCAAGCCAAGGGCATTGCCTCCAAATACCTGCGCTTCCCGGATGAGAACCATTGGGTGCTGAAGCCACAGAATTCCATGCAGTGGCACGCTACCGTTTTCGAATGGTTGAATGAATACACAGGCGCGGTGCGTTAGCGCGCATGGCGAACCGGCGTGATCGACGTTACTCCACTATCTTCGCACCGCGTTCTTTACTCCCGGTCTCCGAACCGGGACGCTTATCCAGAAAGGCTGAGGGGTTTGGCCCGATGAAGCCTTGGCAACCATCGCACGGAAGTGTGTTAAGGTGCCAATTCCAGTTGTTGTAGTCACGCCGAGCGAAGTCGAGGTGCGACAACAACAGAAGATGAGCCGTGATCAGGTCCTCTTGCCTTTGGCAGGAACATGCCTCGTCCGGTCTTGTCGGATGGGGCTTTTTCATGTGATGGCGTAAAGGGAAAGGACATGGAACGAAGATGAAGACACTCGAACAAGCAGCAGAAGAGCGCATCCTCATCCTGGACGGTGCCATGGGTACCATGATCCAGCGTCTGGGGCTCACCGAAAAGGACTTCCATCCGGCGGGCATGGAGGAGCATCCGATATTGCTACAGGGCAACAACGAACTCCTGTCCCTCTCCATGCCCGACGCGATCCGGAAGATCCACGAGGAATACCTCGAAGCCGGTGCCGACATCGTAGAGACCAACACCTTCAGTGCCACGCGCATCGCTCAAGCGGAGCACCAGTGCGAGGACCTCGTGCGGGAGATGAACGTGCGTTCAGCTGAACTGGCGCGCGAGGCCTGTGCCAAGTACACGGCCATGGACCCGAGCAAGCCGCGCTTCGTGGCCGGTGCCATCGGACCCATGAACAAGACCGCATCGCTCAGTCCCGACGTGAACGACCCCGGCTACCGCGCGGTCACCTTCGATCAGTTGGTGGTGGCGTACAAGGAACAGGTGGAAGCACTGCTCGAAGGCGGTGTGGACATCTTGCTGGTAGAAACCATCTTCGATACGCTCAATGCCAAGGCCGCGTTCTACGCTATCGAGGAGGTCTTCGAGAAGCGCAACACGCGCGTACCGATCATGTGCAGCGTCACCATCACCGATGCCAGCGGTCGCACCTTGAGCGGCCAGACCATCGACGCCTTTCTGATCAGCATGGCGCACGTGAAGCTTTTCAGCATGGGCCTGAACTGCGCATTGGGTGCTGCACAGATGCGCCCTTACCTCGAGGCCATCGCCGACCAAGCGAATTGTCGGGTGAGCGTATATCCTAACGCCGGACTTCCCGATCAGATGGGCGAATACCGCGAATCGCCGGAGGTCACCGCCAAGCTGGTGGGTGAGTTCATGGCACAGGGCTGGCTGAACGTGGTGGGCGGTTGTTGCGGTACCACGCCGGCGCATATCGCTGCGCTGGCTGAAGAAGCCAAGAAGCATCAACCTCGTGTACTAACGCCAATTGAACTCAATTCCTAATTGCTGATCCCTACCGCAGTTGTCAGGGATCAGCAATCAGGAATAATCGACCAGGATCTGAATGAGTATTCCCGCCTACAGCGGCCTAGAGCCACTTCGCATTTTCAAGGAGAGCAACTTCGTCAACATCGGTGAGCGCACCAACGTCACGGGCAGTGCGGCCTTCCGTAAGCTGATCAAGGCCGGCAACTACGATGAGGCCGTGAACGTGGCCCGCCAACAAGTGGAGAACGGCGCGCAAGTGATCGACGTGAACATGGACGAGGGCTTGATCGATGGCGTGCAGGCCATGACCAAGTTGCTCAACCTCATCGCTGCCGAACCCGACATCGCACGCGTGCCGGTGATGGTGGACAGCAGCAAGTTCAGCGTGATCGAGGCCGGGTTGAAATGTCTCCAAGGCAAGGGCATCGCCAACAGCATCAGCCTGAAGGAAGGGGAGGCGGAGTTCCTGCGACAGGCCAAGATCATCCGACGTTTGGGCGCAGCTGTCGTGGTGATGTGCTTCGATGAGCAAGGCCAGGCCGACAACTACGAGCGCCGGGTACAGATCGCACAACGCGTGTATGATCTGCTCACCACCAAGGCGGGTTTCCCGCCACACGACATCATCATCGATCCGAACATCCTCACGGTCGCCACGGGGATGAGCGAGCACGATCGCTACGCCGTCGACTACATCGAGGCGGTGAAGTGGATCAAGAAGAACCTGCCGGGTGTGCTGGTGAGCGGTGGGGTCAGCAATGTCAGCTTTAGCTTCCGTGGCAACGAACCCGTGCGCGAGGCCATGCACACGGCGTTCTTGTTCCACGCCATCAAGGCCGGCATGGACATGGGCATCGTGAACGCGGGCCAGATCGGTATCTATGAAGATATCCCGAAGGACCTGCTGGAACACGTGGAGGACGTGCTCCTCGCCCGTCGTCCGGATGCCACTGAGCGCATGGTCACCTTCGCGGAGCAGTTCAAGGGTGCGCCCTCCGCCGAGGTGATCGCGCAACAGGCAGCTTGGCGCGAAGGCGATGTGGCCGAACGCTTGAAACATGCGCTGGTACATGGCATTACGGAATACATCGATGCCGATACCGAAGAGGCGCGCTTGGCCTTGGAGGATCCCGTGAAGGTGATCGAAGGCCCGCTAATGGCCGGCATGAACGTCGTGGGCGATCTCTTTGGCAGCGGCAAGATGTTCCTTCCGCAAGTGGTGAAAAGCGCGCGTGTGATGAAGCGTGCCGTAGCCTATCTCGAGCCTTTCCTGCAAGCCAAGAAGGACAAGGATGCGCTCGCTCCGAAGCCGGAAGGCATCGTCCTAGGGACGCGAAAAGAAGGCGCGAAGAAGGTCCTGCTTGCTACCGTGAAAGGCGATGTACACGACATCGGCAAGAACATCGTCGGGGTTATCCTGGCGTGCAACGGCTGGCAGGTGATCGATCTTGGTGTGATGGTGCAGAGCGCGACGATCCTGAAGATTGCGCGGGAGATGGAAGTGGATGTGATCGGCCTAAGCGGATTGATCACGCCTTCATTGGATGAAATGGTACACGTGGCAAAGGAGATGGAGCGCGAAGGCTTTACGGTACCCTTGTTGATCGGTGGTGCCACCACGAGCCGTGTGCATACCGCCGTGCGCATCGAGCCGCATTACAAGGGCCCCGTGGTTCACGTCATCGATGCCAGTCGCAGTGTACCTGCGGTGAGCAAGTTGCTGAGCGACAACGAGCGCAGCGGTTTCGAAGCGGAGATCAAGGCCGAGTACGAAAAGGTGCGTGTGCAGTACGAAGGCAGCCAACGCGCCAAGGAGTACATCCCCTTGGCCGAGGCACGCGAGAAGAAGTTCGTCATCGACTGGAAGGCGGAACCACCGGTGCCTGCCAAGAGCACCGGGGTGTTCACCTTCCGGAATTTCCCGATCGAACAACTGGTGCCCTACATCGATTGGACGCCTTTCTTCATGGCGTGGGAGCTGGCCGGACGTTTCCCGAAGATCCTCAGCGATGAGGTGGTGGGTGAGCAGGCCACCAAGCTGCACGCCGATGCGGTGAAAATGCTGGACCGCATCGTGAAGGAGAAGTGGTTGCAGGCGAACGGCGTGGCGGCCATCTGGCATGCGAACACTGTCGGCCACGACGATATCGAGCTTTACAGCGATGCATCGCGGAACAAAGTGGTCGGTCGGGTGCACACACTACGACAGCAATCGAAGAAGGCGCCTGGCGTGCCCTACATCGCCTTGGCCGACTTCGTGGCGCCCAAAGAGGTGGCGCCGGACATGTTGGGCGGTTTCGCCGTCACCACAGGCCATGGGGTGGATGAACGCGTAAAGAAGTTCGAGGATCAGCACGACGACTACAGCGCGATCATGCTCAAGGCCCTTGCCGACCGATTGGCGGAGGCCTTCGCAGAGAAATTGCACGAAACGGTGCGCAAGGAGATCTGGGGGCTATGCCGAAGGTGAAGCCTTCGACAATGAGGGCTTGATCAAAGAGGCTTACGCCGGCATCCGTCCCGCGCCGGGCTATCCTGCGTGTCCGGACCACACGGAGAAGCCGCAACTATTCAACCTGCTCGATGCAGAGAAGCACACCGGTATCAAACTCACCGAGGGCTTGGCCATGTGGCCTACCGCTGCGGTGAGCGGCTTCTATTTTGCGCATCCCAAGAGCAAGTACTTCGGGGTGGGCAAAGTGTCCGCCGACCAGATCGCGAGCCTCGCCGAACGCAAGGGACAGGAAAGTGTATGGATGGAGCGCTGGCTGGGAGCAACCTGGCCTACGAACCCTGACCCGGCTTCTTGCGTATGCACGGGCCGAAATGATCCGTTCGCTGCTCTCCTTCATAACGGTCTTGTTGTTGATCCCGCTTTGGGCTCAGGATCCTGTTCAATTTACGCAGGACAATGGCGACTGCACCGGGGCACTCTTCATCACCGATTCGATCTACCGGACCGATCAGGCGGTGCGTGGTTTCGGCAACAAGCTGGAGATCAAGGAGAACCCCTCGGAGGACCTCCAATGGTTCGAGCGAGAACACCACACCATCTGGTACAAATTCCGTGTGCCGGTGAAGTGTAACCTCACTTTCGATATCGTCCCGAACGACAAGAACGACGATTTCGACTTCATCATCTTCGAAGGAGCGATCCCGGGTATTTGCGATAAGATCGCGAGCAAACAGGTGATCCCGGTCCGTTCGAACATCTCGCGCAACGATCCGTCCGTGGGTTCGATGTGCGGCTTGAGCAAGGAGGCCACGAGCGAATTCGTTCGTTCCGGTATCGGTGCCAGTTACAGTAGTTCGATGGAGGTGGAACAAGGACAACTGTTCTACTTGGTGGTGGATGCGCAGGATCGCCCGCGCGGCGGATACGAGATCCGTTTCCACTACGACCCACCACCTCCGCCACCACCCGTGGAGAAGGAGAAAGCACAGCAACACCTGGTCATCAACATCGTGGATGCCAAGTCCGGCAAACCGATAGATGCAACGTTGACCATCGATGGCATGCGGTTCGATGAAGTGACCGAAGCCAGCGGAAAGAGCAAGTACGAATATGACATGGACGTGTACCGGAACTTGAAGGTCGGCTGTACCCGCAAGGGATACATGTTCACCACGGTACGCGCAAAAGGCAGCACGGATCCGGAAGTCATCATCGACATCAAACTCGTACCGATCAGTGCGGGGGAGAAGGTGGTGTTGGACGACATCCGCTTCGTAGGGAACGAGGACAAGGTGATGCGCCAATCCGAAGCATCGTTGCTCTTGTTGCTCCGTTTCATGCAGGAGAATCCCAAGGTGAAGATCGAAGTGCAAGGCCATGTGAACGGCCCCACATTCAAGAACAAGAAGGAATTCATCGAACTCAGCACGGCACGGGCGCGCACGGTCTATGACTTCCTGCTCATCAACGATCTGGACCCCGCGCGCATCACGTACCAGGGGTTGGGCAATTCGGAAATGCTCTTTCCGGAACCGCGGAACAGGGAGCAGAGCGAGGCCAACCGCCGAGTAGAGGTAAAGGTGATGGGTCTTTGATCGAGGACCTGCAAGGCCCACCACCTGCCCCGCACATCCACCGTTCGTCATAAGTGATAAGTAGGCACACCCGTAGAGGGTAGTTTTGAGCGTCCGAGAGTCCATCCGGCGCTCATTTCCCATGCGTTACCCGTCCATCGTCCTCCTCTTCTTCGTTTCCAGTTCCTTCGCACAAGGCCCATGGACCTTGGAGCAATGTGTTTCACGGGCCGAGGCGAAGAACCTCGCGATCCGCAGTGCCTCTTACGATCGGGACTTCGCAGCCGTTGGAAAGCAAGGTGCGCAATGGGGCTTCCTGCCGAACCTGAATGCGGCGGCTACCCATGGTTACAACTGGGGGCAGACCATCGACCGGTACACGAACACCTTCGCCACCGACCGGGTGCGTACCAACAACTTCTACCTCGGAAGTGACTGGATGCTCTTCGGCGGATTGAGCCAACAGAACCAGTTCAAGCAGGCCAAGTTGGACAACCTCTCTGCGGAAGAAGGGCTGGCCGCAGCGCGGATCGATGTCCTTACGGCGGTATCGGCGCGCTTCATGGAAATGCTCAGCAGTGAAGAGCGCATCCGTGCCGCAACCGTGAACGCGGATCGGACGCGAGAACAGATCACCCTCACCGAAGCCATGGTGGAGGCCGGACGCACCGCGCGTGTGGAATTGTTGGACATCCGATCGCAATTGGCGCGAGAAGAGTACGACATCATCACGGCGGAGAATCACTACCAGCAAGCCAGCCTGCGCATGGCGCAATTGCTGCAACTCACACCGCAGGAGGCGGATCGTTCAGCATCACGGCACCCACCCTGAAGGACTTCCGGCCAGAAGCGCCAATTGCAACCGTGGAACAGGTGATGCAACGCGTGCTCGAAACGCACCCGGCGTACAAGCGGCGCCAATTGAATGTGGAGAGTGCGGAACGTGGAGTAGAGATCGCACGTGCAGGAGGCATACCATCGTTGCGCTTCAGTGCGAACGTGGCCTCCGGTTATTCCGGACGGGATGAGGTCATCGTCGGGGAACCGATCATTGGGTCACCCTCCGTTGTGGGCTTCACGGCATCCGGAGAGGACGTATTCACCCCGAGTCTCTCGTACAACACGGCCACAAGACCCTTCGGGGATCAGCTCAAGGACAACGTCAATTATTCCGCGTCGTGGACCTTGAGCATTCCATTGTTCAACAACATGAACACACGTACCGCGAGCCAACAGGCACGCATCCGCTATGAACAAGCCCGGTTGCAGCAAACGGACCAGGAACAGCAATTGCAACTTTCCGTGCAGCAGGCCATCGCGGACCAGCGTGCGGCCTACCGGCAGTTCTTGGCCGCGACCAATGCGTACGAAGCCTCCAACGAATCCGTCCGCTACGCCAATGAGCGCTTTGAGCAAGGTGCCTTAACGGCACTGGAGTTGAGCACCGCCAAGGCCAACTTGAACCGCTCCAATGCAGATATGATCACGGCGCGTTACAGCTACCTGATGGCGCTCAAATCCTTGGAGATCATTCAGGGCATTCCGCTCACACTTTGACCGTGCTGCTGCATTTCGGCTTGCCGATCCCATCCACAAGCGGTTCCTTCGCGCGGTGCCACTGATCCTAGCTCTCGAGACCGCCACCAAGTTGTGCAGCGTTGCCTTGTCGCGGGATGGTGTGGTCGTCGCTGTACGCGAATTGGAGAGCGATGCCCTCGTGCATGCCGAGAAGCTGAACGTCTTCGTGGCCGAGGTGATGGCGAAAGCCGGGACCACTTTCAGTGAATTGGATGCTGTGGCCGTGGGGATCGGACCGGGTTCCTACACTGGTCTTCGCATCGGATTGAGTGCGGCCAAGGGCCTTTGCTTCGCACTTGACATTCCGATCATCGGCATCAGCACGCTGCGCACTTTGGTGGAACGGGCCAAGGAGATCGGCGTGCCGGAAGAACTGCCGCAATGGCCCATGGTGGATGCCCGACGCATGGAGGTATTCACCCGACCGCACGATGCAGCAGGTGTCGCCACGGGGCCATCAAGTCCCTTGGTGTTGGATGCGGAATGGGTGGCCGCGCAAGCCCCATGCGCCGTGTTCGGGGATGGCGCGGACAAGGCCACGATCGTATGGGAAGGCGAACCCAGAGTTCACGTAATTCCCGGTATACGCCCAACAGCAAGTGCCATGTGCGCCGAGGCCGAACGCCGCTTCACACAAAGTGCCTTTGATGACCTCGCTTACTTGGTGCCGGAGTACGGCAAAGGGGCCAATTTGATGAAACCGCGAAAGCGCTCGCAGTGATCAACTCATCTATCTTGAACTGCCGACAAGGTGATCCGGAGGGTGATGCAACGAACAATTCAGTAGAAACAACTCCGCGAGCTATTTGCCTTTCTCAAAGCCCCGCCAACACCGTCAACAAGGCGATCATCGGCACCTCGCCTTGCACTTGCAGGATCGCGTCGGTCTTGTTGCAGAACGGACCTTCGGCGAGGAAGATGGTATTGCCTTCAAGCAAGAATGCAGCATCGCCTTTGTTGCAAAAAGCACCATCGGCGCGGAAGACCTTTGCTTTTCCAGCAGCAAGGCACAGGCGCTCTTAGCGCAGAACGTGCCGTGGCACCGGTAGAACGTATCGCCTTCTATCCGGAAAGCCCCTTGGCCTTTGATGCCGAACGCATCGCGGCTATGGTACACCTCATCTTCAGTATACACATAGAGGCAGGCACCTTTCGCGCCGAAGGGTCCGCAGGCTTGGTAGATGCGTCCCTCTTCCACGATGTAAGCCGCATCGCCGGCAGTTCCGAACGGGCCGTAGGCGTGGCGAATGATCGCACGTTGGGCACTGGCGAACGTGCCGGTCAAGAGCAATGCGAAAAGGAAGAACGGACGCATCAGTTCCGTTCGGTGGTGAAGCGCACCACGTGGATCACACCGGAGATCAGGTCCTTGGTCAAGCGGGCCTTCAGTTCCATGGTGTGTGCATCGTAGAGGTATTCATCGCGCTCTTGTTGGCGGTCATCATGCCAGAGTTCCCCTTCGATCACGTTGCCTGCTGCATCGTACCGCCAGACCCGCTTCATGGTCCGTGGCTGATCCAAGTCGGGCTGTTCGATGCGTTCGGCCAACCGTCCTTTCTCATCGTAACTGAATGATACACGTGATCGGCGGTTGCTGATCAGGTAGCGGTCTTCCATACGTCGCAGGTAGCCGAGTTGATCGGTCACGAACAATTGCTCGCGGAAGGGCAGATCGTAGTTGTTGATGTGGACCTTCTTCAGCACGGTATCACTGAGTGCCTCGTACCGGAAATGTTCGTCGCTGATCTCCGACACCTTTCCGGGGATCAGGTTGTAACGGTCCGTGCCGAGGTTCTCCACGCGGGTATAGGTCTCGCGTACCACGCGGCCTTTGGCATCCAATTCGTTCTCGTAGGCGAAGTGGCCACTGAGGTCGTTCCGCAGGCGGCGCATCACACGGCCTCCGGTATCGTACGTGTAGGTGGTGCTCGCCGTATCGCGCCCGCTCCCTGGTTGACCGAACGAGTTGTTGCTGTATACCGGAAGCCCAATGGTATTGAAGCGGTACAGGTATTTCTCGTTGCGTTCGCGCATGGGTTCGCCTTCGCGTTTCACCATGCGTTGGCCGATGATGGCGCTGATGTGGTTGCGCTGGATGAATTTCGGATTGAAGTGCAGGTCGTGTACATCCCCGGTCTCTGGCAGGATCAGCAGGGCCTGCGCGGTTGCACCCCATGCGAGTGTGGAAGTGAACAGGAGGAGGAGGGAACGGATCATGGTATCTGCTTCAAAGCCGCTTCTACAGTGGTGACCGGAAGTTGACAGGTCTTCTCCACACACACAAAGATCGTGCTACCGGCACCGGTCTTGCCATTCAATAACGGCAGGTAGCTGGTGGTGGTACTTCCCATGAACGATCGGTTGGGGAGATAATGGGATGCGAAAGCTTGGCGCATCGCAAGCGCTTGCGGGCCGGTGATGGCGATCTCGTAGAAAGGGAATGCGGTCTGCACGGCGAGTTGTGCCCAGTTGGAATGGCCGGTGGGATACGATGCCATGTTCACCGGAATGGTGCGAAGGAGCCGTTCACTGATGGCCAAGTAGTGTTCGTCGTCGAATAGATGACCGAGGAGGAACAGCCCGTTGGCCATGCTGCTGTTCGATGCCGGGATCACGTTGTCGTGTAACTCGGAAGGGCGTGCGATCAATGCCGGATCCAGATCGCTGGTAAAGTGGAACACGCCGGTGCTTTCATCCAGGAAATGGCGGATGGCATGGTCGGCCAAGGCGCGTGCTTCGGTGAGCCAGCGTTCTTCGAAGGTGACCTGGTAGAGGTCGATCAGCGCCTTCGATCGTGAAGCAATAGTCCTCCAAATAGCCGTTGATGGTGGCCTTGCCCGGTCCGTTGGTCTCGGCCTTGTAGGAATGCCACAGGGCTCCGTTGGTGCGACGACAAGTGGAGAGCAACACATCCATGGCACGAGTGGCGCATTGCAAGTACGTGGGATCCCCGAACGCTTCGTAGGCATCGCAATACCCGGAGACCATCAGCGCGTTCCACGAGGTCAGGCACTTGTCATCCAGGCCGGGTCGTTCTCGGGTTTCGCGTGCGTGGAGCAGCGTGTTGTTGATGGCCGTGATGCGTTGTTCCAGTTCGGGCAGCGCGATCCCGAATTGGTCAGCGAAGGCCGGGTCGTCCTCACTGCGCAAGAGGATGTATCGGCCATGTTCCCAAAGCCCTTTCGGACCCACGTTGTAGTAGGCGGCGGCCAGGTCGTATTCGGCACCAAGCAGCGTTTGCAATTCGTCCTTTTCCCACACGTAGAAGCGCCCCTCCTCGCCTTCGGTATCCGCATCGAGGGCGCTGTAGAACAAGCCGTTCGGAGCGGTCATTTCCCGTTGGATGAAGGCAAGCGCATGCTCCACGGTCTGCTTGTACAACGGCTTTCCGAACGCTTGATAGGCCCTGCTGTAGAGCGATACGAGTTGCGCATTGTCGTACAGCATTTTCTCGAAGTGCGGAGCCTTCCACACGGCATCCGTGCTGTACCGTGCAAAGCCGCCGCCCACTTGATCATGGATCCCGCCCAAGGCCATCTTGTCCAAGGTCAGCTCCACGTGCCTTTTCAACGCATTGTCTTCGGTGAGCCACGCGTAGCGCAAAAGGAATTCGTAGTTGTTGGGCATGGGGAACTTCGGCACCTTGTCCGGTCCACCGTTGATGTTGTCCAATCGGTCGCGCCAAACATCGACCAAGGCATCGAGATCCCCACGGTCGACCACGGCCTCTTCCTCGGTGGTCTGCACCAGGTTTTGGGACTTCACGCCTTGGTGCAATCGCTCGGCATATGCGCGCACACGATCCGGGTCCTGCTGCCAGGTCTTGTCCAGTTCGGTGAGCAGCTCCACCCACTGCTTGGCGGGGAAATAGGTGCCGCCGTGAACGGGCCGACCGTCGGGTAAGGCGAAACAGTTCAACGGCCAACCTCCTTGTCCGGTCATCAACTGCACGGCGCTCATGTATACCTGGTCCACATCGGGGCGTTCCTCACGATCCACCTTCACGCATACGAAGCGATCGTTCATCACTTGGGCCACGGCGGTGTCCTCGAAACTTTCGCGTTCCATTACGTGGCACCAATGGCAACTGCTGTACCCGATGCTGATCAGCAGGAGCTTGTTCTCCGCCTTGGCCTTGGCGAACGCTTCCTCGCCCCACGGGTACCAATCCACAGGGTTGTGCGCATGCTGGAGGAGGTAGGGGCTGCTTTCCTGCGCCAAGCGATTGGTGTGTTCGGCCATGGTTTCTTGGGGCGGGTTGGTCCCGTGTTCGGATCTTTGGGCACAACCGTGGGATCCGGTCAGCACAGCCAGTGTACCGACCATCAGGTGTATGTTCGCGGACATGCCACTCCAAAGGAACACCTTGCTACAACGCGTGCGGCGTGGTCCGGGAGGAGTGCATCAACACCGCGCCGTGGAAGGGGCTGCCAAGGAGCAGACCTGGCCGAGCACCTGGATGGTCTTCGGCCTCTTCGTGCTGATGTTCAGTTTCTGGTGGGTCGGCATCCGCACCTTGCAGGAGTTTGCGGTGCTAGCACGGTGGTTGGCCTTGTTCTGCTTCGTCGGGAACCTCTTGCCGTACAAGCGCATCGGCCTAGGGCTGGGGATGGAGCGTTTGGAGTGGTTCCTGTTCAACTTGTTGGCCGTTGGACCCTTCCTATTCAGCGGTCTCCTTTGGTTGAACATGTTGGTTCATGGGCCGGAACGTCTGCGGATCCTACGGTACGATGGCACCGTGCGTGAATTGCGCAACTACTGGAGCGAACGAGGCCAATTGCCACCGTCTTTCGAGGAGGTCCCGGATCCCGACCGGGTGCGTGGACTTCAATACGGAGAACGCTTGTTGGGCACGGCGAAGGGAATGTTCGGCTACGAAGTGGTCAGCACATGGGAGCGCCCGGACGGTTGGTCGGATTAGAACTGGATCTGCTCCTCCAGTTCGAATGGAAAGCGTTTCCGCAGGAATCCGGCCTTGCCCACCACGGTACCCTTTACCCCAAGGGTCACGTCCTTTCCGCTAAAGGAACCCGAAAGCAAGAGCATCAAGAGCGAGCCTCCTTTCAGCTCGGCGTGCATGGGCACGGAATACACCTTTTCGGTCCGTCTCTGTAGCACCACGATGGAGTCCAGAAAGCCTTTGCCGATGTACTTCTCATTGAGGTAGAGGTCCACATCGGGATCCAGCACGTGGATGCGGTAGCCGTTCGGATTGTCCAACAGGGCATCCACCCGCAAAGCGATACCCTTCGCATCCATGCGCTCCACCGCCACGTTCGTGATATCACGCAGCACGACTTCTTTGTAGCTGAGGCAGGATGTCAATAGCACGAGGCACACATAAAATGAAAGGGGATCCGGGTGGAGGAACCGCCACCTGCCACTTACCGCCTGATCAACGAAGTTCACTTTGCGGAAGCTGCAAAATGGTGGAAGAACCGTGGAATGGTGCGGATCCCTTGGAGGTAGTTGAATACGCCGTACTTCTCGTTCGGGCTGTGGATGTTGTCGCTATCCAAGCCGAAGCCGAAGAGCACCGTCTTTAGTCCCAATTCGGCTTCGAACAAAGCCACGATGGGGATGCTTCCGCCACCCCGCGTTGGGATCGGCTTCTTGCCAAAGGTCTCTTCCATGGCCTTGCTGGCCGCCAAGTATGCCTGGGAATCGATCGGGGTCACCGCTGCCTCGCCACCGTGGTGGGGACGAACCACAACGCGAACACCCGGAGGCGCCATTTTCACGAAGTGGTCCTGGAACAGTTTGGTGATGGCCTCGCTCTTCTGGTTCGGCACCAACCGCATGCTCAATTTGGCGAAAGCCTTGCTTGGAAGTACCGTTTTGGCCCCTTCTCCAATGTAACCGCCCCAAATGCCATTCACATCCAAAGTGGGCCGGATGCTGCTGCGCTCCTCGGAGGTGTAGCCCTTCTCGCCACGCACCGCATCGATGTCCAGATCCTTCATGTACGCCGTTTCATCGAAGGGGGCCTCGGCCAAAGCCTTTCGCTCGGCAGCGCTCAGTTCTTGAACGGTGTCGTAGAAACCTGGGAGGGTGATCCGGCGGTCAGCGTCATGCAAACTGGCGATCATCTCACACAACGCGTTGATCGGGTTGGAGACCGCACCACCATACACACCACTGTGCAGGTCGCGGTTCGGGCCGGTCACTTCCACCTCCACATAGCTCAGTCCGCGCAAGCCGGTGTTGATGCTGGGTACGTCGTTGGCGATCATGGCCGTATCGCTGATCAGCACCACATCGGCCTTCAGGCGCTCCTTGTTGGCTTTCACGAATACCCCGAGGTGCTTGCTTCCCACTTCCTCTTCACCCTCGATCATCACCTTCACATTGCACGGCAGACCGCCGTTCTTCATCATGGCCTCAACGGCCTTCACATGCATGTAGAACTGGCCTTTGTCGTCCGCACTGCCGCGGGCGTAGATCATGCCATCCTTGATCACCGGCTCAAAGGGTCCGCTGTGCCAAAGTTCCACGGGATCAGCGGGTTGTACATCGTAGTGGCCATAGACCAGCACGGTAGGCTTCGAAGGATCCGTGATCTTTTCACCGTAAACGATCGGGTGGCCATCCGTGGGGCAGATCTCCACCTTGTCCAAGCCGGCTTCAACCAGTCGCTTCTTCACTTCCTCTGCGCAGCGCCGTACATCGGCGTCGAACTTCGGATCCGCGCTGACGCTGGGGATCCGGAGCAGGTCGAAGAGTTCGTTCAAGAAGCGTTCCTCGTGGGTCTTGATGTAAGCATCCAGGTTTTGCACAGTCGGGAGGGTATTTAGTGAAGTGGCCAAAGATAACCGGGCATTCGGGGCTGATTGGGCAACCATTGGCAGCCAAGAGTGGTCATCAGATCACGTTGAAAGTGTATTTTCACCATCCTTTCGGATCCATCATGCAGAAAAGAGCGGGCTTCTTCATCCTAGCGGCACTTTCCCTTAACTTTTGTGAGGCCCAGTTGGTGGTAGATGATACAATGACCCCGACCGAGTTGCTGCAGAACGTGCTGCTCGGAGGCGGTGTAACGGTCGCCAACATCGAATTCAATGGCGTACCCGTTCCTGCAACGGCGCAGGATGGAAGTGGCGCCTTTTCCGCTGGTGCGGATCTGGGGCTGGGGTCCGGTGTGATCCTCAGTACCGGATATGTTGCATCGGCGGTTGGACCAGAGGACAATTTCTCTACGGATGATGTGGGGAACAACGGAAATGATCCGGACCTCGAATCCATTGTGGGTGGCCCCATCACGAACTTCTCCACGCTGGAGTTCGATTTCATACCCACCGGAGATTCGCTGAAGTTCCGGTACGTGTTCGCCTCAGAGGAGTATCCTTCCTTCGTATGCAGCTATAACGATGCCTTCGGCTTCTTCCTGAGCGGTCCGGGGATAGTAGGGCCGTATACCGGTGGCGCGATCAATATCGCGGTGCTTCCGGACCTGGTAACACCGGTAACGATCAGCAACGTGAACGGCGGTCAGGGCAATGACCCGAACGATCCGCTCTGTCCTGCAGTGAACCCACAGTATTACGTCAACAACGAAGGTGGCCCCACGGTCTGCTTCGGGGGATTTACCACGGTTCTCACGGCGTTCGCGTTGGTGCAGTGCGGTGCTACGTACCACATCAAATTGGCCGTGGCCGATGCAGGCAACGATTTCGACAGTGACACGGCGTACGACTCTGCCGTTTTCCTAGAGGCAGGCAGTTTCACCAGCACGGGTCAGGTGATCCCCACGCTCACCGCTGGCCCTGGTGTGATCGGCAATGCCATGAGTGAAGGCTGCGTGCCGGTGGAATTGACCTTCACACGCCAAGGTGATCTTTCCGCTGCGGAGACCGTGGATATCGTGGTCAGCGGAGCCGCCACTCCAGGTGTGGATTATTCGCCCGCTTTGCCTACCCAATTGGATTTCGCTGCCGAGGACAGCACCGTCACCTTTCTGTTGGATCTACCCGTGGATGCCGATGGTCCAGAGGATCTGGTGGTCACCATTTCCCAGTTGATCGTCTGCGCCAATGCGAATGTGGAAACGGTCTTCGAATTCATCATCGACAGTCCACCACCCTTGGATGGTGTTCCTGGCGATGTGGATGCGGTCTGTGGCGACGTCAATGTCTTGGACCCGCAGATCTTCGGTGGCGTGGGCTACTACGGCTACCTCTGGAGCACGGGCGAGACCACTCCGACCATATCCGTGAGTCCGATGGAGACCACGACCTATACCGTGACCGTAACGGACACCTGCGCGGTGGAACCCATCGAAGGAGCCTTCACCGTCACGTTACCGGTCTATGATCCGCTGGCCATCGCGGTCACGGACGATCTGGAGATCCCGTGTTTGGGGAACGATGCGATCAGCGTGACGGACGTTTCGGGCGGCGATGGCACCTACACCTATCAATGGTCTCAGGGAGGAACGCCATTGGGCAACGGGGTCTCCATCAATGTGCCGTCCGGCGACCCCACGTGGTATGTGGTCACCATCTCCGAAGGCTGCGGTTCGAGCATCCAGGACAGTGTGTTGGTTTCCATGGAACCGCTGGACCCCATCACGATCACCACCAGCGGAGACATCACCGTGATCTGTTCCGGCGATTCCGCCCTGTTGAGTGTGGAAGCGATCGAAGGCGGGAACGGTGTGTACACCTTCGCATGGGAGACAGCCGCTGGACAAACCATCTCGGCTGCGGACTACGTCGAAGTGGGTGTGCCTGCGGATGCCGTGTACACCGTTACCGTGGAGGACCAGTGTGGCACCATCGGATCCACCGAAGTGCGGACCTTCATTCCGCAGTACGCGCAGTTCCAAGTGAATACGAATGCGGATCACATCATCTGCTTCGGCGATAGTTCCATCGCACAGGTGGAAGTGAGTGGTGGTTCCGGGTATTATTTCATCGATTGGGTGGGCCGCAGTTGGACGGACCCGATCCTGAAAGTGATCCCCACGCAAGAGACCACGTATCAGGTCACTGTCACGGATCAATGCGGTGAGGTGCTCAGCGATGCGGTCACAGTGGATGTGGAGGCGATCTACATCGACATCACCGTGACCAACAAAGGGCAAGACGATTGGTACTTGCAGGCCGCCACGGTCCCCATTGCGCTGACGCATGTGTGGGACATGGGAGATGGATCCCGTTATCGCGGCGATGAGGTGGCCCATAGCTATTTGGACCTTGAAGAACACTGGGCCCACCTCCGGATCACCACCACGAACGGTTGTGTAGCGCGTGACTCGGTGCTCTTGATCCCACCGGCACACCTCTACTTCCCGAATGCCTTCACGCCGGATGGCGACGGCATCAACGAAACGTTCGGTCCGGTGGGTCATGAGATCGATGAGTTCGAGATGATCGTATTCGACCGTTGGGGTGAAGTGGTCTATTCCACCATGGCCATCGACAAGCCATGGAGAGTCGATCTGAATGGAGGAGATGCAGCGACCACAGGTGTCTATGTTTACAAATACAAAGCCGTTGGACATTACTTTCCGGCGGTCGAAGGCTACGGCCATGTTACACTCTTGAAGGGTACGCAGGACTAATACACATGAACTTGAAAAAGCAACATTTCATTGGAGCGATCGGCTTGGCCCTAATGGCTACGAGTGCTCAAGCGCAGTTGGTGGTAAGCACGAACCTTACCCCCACGCAATTGGTCCAAGATGTCCTCTTGGGTTCGGGGATCACCGTGAGTAACGTGGAGTTCAATGGCATCTTGGAGCCAACGACTGCGCAGCCGGGTACCGGTTCCTTCGTGGCGACGGGGACGAACTTGGACATCCCCTCAGGGATCATCCTCACCACCGGATTCGCCCAAGGGATCCCTGGCCCGCAGACCAATTTCCAGTCCGACCAACTGGTCCCCAACCTATCGGATCCTGACCTGGAAACGATCTCCGGGTTGACCATCAACAATGCAGCGGTCTTGGAGTTCGACTTCATTCCGAATGGTGATTCGGTGAAGTTCCGCTATGTGTTCGGCTCGGAAGAGTACCCGGAATTCGTGTGCAATTACAACGATGCATTCGGGTTCTTCTTGAGTGGACCCGGCATCAGTGGTCCGTTCGCCTTGGGCGCTGAGAACATCGCATTGGTACCCGGGGGGAACATTCCGGTCACGATCGACAACGTGAACAACGGATACAACAACAATGGCAACCCGAACGACCCCGACTGTCCACCGGTGAACCCTTCCTACTATGTGGACAATACCGGTGGAACATCCATTGCATACGATGGATTCACCTTGGTGTTGGAAGCCAAGCGATTCGTGGAATGCGGGCAGACCTATCATATCAAATTGGCCATCGGCGATGCGATCGATCAAGCGTATGATTCCGGCGTGTTCCTAGAAGCGGGATCCTTCACCAGTTCCCCCTTCATTCCTCAACTCACCCCTGGGCCTGGTATCGTTGGCACCACGATGTTCGAGAGCTGTTTCGACATGTCACTCTCGTTCATCCGTTTGGGTGATGCGGCGGAGGCAGCTACCTTCCAAGTAACGTATTCGGGTGAATTCACCAACGGCGTGGACATCGTGCCAGCTCTGCCCAGTGAAGTGATCTTCGCCGCTGGACAGACCTCTATTCCGTTCACCTTCAACGCACCGATCGATGCCGACATCGATGAGACCATCGTGATCACAGTGGTAAGCATATCCGATTGCACCGGCGATTCCATTGAGAACGTCTTCGAGTTCACCATCGCGGAAGCACCACAGTTGTTCGCAGTAGGAGAACCCTACTCCGTGGATTGTGGGGCATCGGTGGACATTACGGCACTAGTATCTGGAGGCTATGGTGCCTACGTGTTCGATTGGGGTAATGGCGTGTCCGACCCTGTCTATACTGTCGCTCCGTTGTCCGATACGGTCTATCCACTCACGGTAACGGACAACTGTGGGTTGACCGCCACAACCAGTGTTCCGGTCACGGTGATCCCATCGCCGAATCCGTTCACGGTTGCGTTCGAACCAGCACCGACCGTCCAGGGTACGGCCGTTCAGGAAAGCTGTTACGAGATCAACTTGATCTTCACGCGGAGCGGTGGAAGCGTGTTCGCCGATACGGCCTTTGTGACCTTTGGAGGAACGGCAACGGCAGGCACGGACATCGTCGGTGTGCCGGATCAGATCATTTTCGCGGCGGGTGTGACATCGGTCTCGGTACCGGTCACCGTACCGCAGGATCCGGATGCACTGGAGACCTTGATCATCACGTTGGGCGATGTGTCCATCTGCAACGGAGGCTTTTCCCAGTTGAACTTCAATTTCACGATCAACTCCGGTCCGGCACTCTTCGCCTTGGGTGCTGCCCCAACGATCGCTTGCGGCGGAAGTACGGTCCTTACACCCACGGTCACGGGCGGATATTCCCCCTATACCTACCTCTGGCCAGCAGGCGAAACACTACCCGCACTAACAGTATCGCCCTTGGCTCAAACGACCTACACGCTTGTAGTGAGTGACGATTGTGGCACCACGACCGAGGCATTGTTCACCGTGGATCTTTCTCCGCCACCACCGCTCAATATGAGTATCCTTGGATCGGGTGAGGTGACGGAGGCTTGTACCTCCACGAGTATCAACTTGATACGGCCCAATGGTGTGCAAGGCGATCTGGAAGTGGTGATGACCTACGGAGGTGAAGGCACCAATGGGACGGATTTCGATCAACCCGTTACACGTACGATCACCTCGGATCTATTGAACGTGATATTCCCATTCCAACCGTTGGAGGATGGAGTTTCGGATGATGATGAGGAGGTGATCATCACGGCGAGCTATACCGATCCATGCGGACGGACCGTGAGCACCTCGGTGACCATCACCGTGCGTGATGCACCACCGATCCTTTTAGAGACCACGGATCACACGGTTGAATGCAGTGCGGATTCGTTGGCTTTGACGGTGGTGGCTTCCGGTGGTTTCGGAGGCTTGGATCTGGTATGGGGCGGTGGCGACGAAGGGGCGATCAGCTATGTACAGATCCAAACCGGTGGCACGTACGTGGTGACCGCTACGGATGCATGCGGGCGCACAGCAACGGCCAGTTCCGTTGTCACCGTGGATTGCGAGATCATCATTCCCAACGTGTTCACGCCTAACAATGATGGTGTGAATGATCGCTTTGACATCGATGGCATCCTGAGCACCGATAATACCGTGCGTGTATTCAACCGCTGGGGTCAGGTGGTGTTCGAAGCGAACAACTACCGGAACAATTGGTCGGCCAATGGGTTACCGGATGGGACCTACTACTACGAAGTACTTGTGCCGCGTGAGCCCAAGCCATTCACAGGCCATGTAACGATCCTGCGCAACGGTTGGTAAGGACCTAGGTCTTTTCGAGTAAGGAAGCGCCCGTCATCTCGGCGGGCTTTTCCATGTCCATCAGTTCCAGAATGGTCGGTGCCACATCGGCCAGAATGCCGTCCTTCAGGCGGAACATACGCTCGTCCAACACGATGATCGGCACAGGGTTCATGCTGTGCGCTGTATTGGGCGAACCATCGACGTTCAGCGCCTTGTCCGCATTGCCATGGTCGGCGATGATCACGAAGGAATAGCCTGCCTTGCGACCGGCCTCCACCACTTGTTGCACGCAATGGTCGGTTGTTTCCACGGCTTTCACGATCGCATCGAACACCCCCGTATGCCCCACCATATCGGGGTTGGCAAAGTTCAGTGCCACGAAGTCGACGGCTCCCTTTGTCAATTCCGCACCGATCGCATCGACGATGCCCTGCGCACTCATTTCGGGCTGAAGGTCATAGGTGGCCACTTTCGGCGACGGCAACATGATACGCTCCTCGCCGGGGAATGGTGCCTCACGTCCACCACTGAAGAAGAAGGTCACGTGTGGATACTTCTCCGTTTCTGCTATACGGATCTGCCTCTTTCCGGCCTTGGCGATCGTTTCGCCCAAGGTCATCACCAGATCGTCCTTCCTGAAGAGAACCTCCACGCCTTTGTACGTGGCATCGTACTCGGTCATGGTCACGTAATGGAGCGGAAGGGGGTCCATGCCTTGCTCTGGGAAGGCACGTTGGGTCAGTGCCTGTGTGATCTCTCGGCAGCGATCCGTTCGGAAATTGAAGCAGATCACCACGTCGTTGGCCGAGATCGTCGCGAGCGGAACACCGTTGTCATCCACCACCACATGTGGTTCGATGAATTCATCGGTCACCCCCTTTTCGTAGCTCTTACGGTACGCATCCAGCGGATCATGGACAGGGATGCCAGTCCCGTGAACCAGTGCGTTATATGCCTTGGCCACCCGTTCCCAACGTTTGTCCCGGTCCATGGCAAAGTACCGTCCCGTAACACTCGCGATCCGCGCATGGGTGCCTTTGATCCCTTTCAGGAATTCCTCCGTGTATTTCAAGCCCCGCATGGGATCGGTGTCCCGGCCATCGGAAAATGCGTGTACAAAGATCTCCTGGACCCCTGCACGTGAAGCCATTTGGCAAAGTGCCTCGGCATGTGTTCGCAGTGCATGCACTCCTCCGTCCGAAAGAAGGCCCATGAGGTGCAACTTTCGTCCGGACTCTTTGGCTTTAGCGAATGCGGCCCCTAACACGGGGTTGCGTTCCAAGGAGCCGTCCTCTACGGCCTTGTTCACGCGCATCAGATCCTGATACACCACACGCCCCGCACCGATGTTCAAATGGCCCACTTCACTGTTCCCCATTTGCCCCACCGGCAGGCCCACCTGATCGCCGTCGGTCCGCAGGGTAGCATGCGGCGCGGTCCGATACAAGAGGTCGATGAACGGCGTGCGAGCGGTGGCCACTGCATCGGTATGGTCGCCGGCACCAAGGCCCCAGCCATCCATGATGATCAGCACGACCTTGTGGAGGTTCATCAGCGATCCGGGAATGAGATGGCGAAGATAGACCCCTGTGGCTGGCCTTGTTCCACGTGGATGGATCCACCCAAACGCTGCGTCAGGCGTTGCACGATGTAGAGTCCCAAGCCGGTTCCCTTCGCTTGGCGCGTTTCCTCATTGCCACCGCGGTAGAATTTCTCGAAGATGTGTTCGCGATCCGCTGCACTGATCCCGGGTCCTTGATCGGTGATCAGCAAACGCCACCCTTCGCGCCCTTTTACAACGTCGATGGCGATCGGGGTACCTACGGGGGCATACTTGGCCGCATTCTCGATCAAGTTGTCGGCGATGCTGCGCAAGGCTTGGGCATCGCTGTGGGCGAGGAAATGATCCGGGCCGTTCAGCACCAACGCATGCTTCGAGGCGATCTGCACTCTCGCACGTTCGATCACCGCACGCATCAGTTCCATCACATCGAGCTCCTTCAGGTCCAGTACGAGCACACCTTCCTCCGCACTGGTAGCGAGCAGCACCTTTTCTGCCAACACATTCAGACGGTCCGCTTCGAACAAGGCTTGCTGGCGCAAGGTTTCGCGTTGTTCGCTCGCGAGCTCCACCCGCGCTAACGTTTGCAGTTGCAATTTGATCGCGGCGATCGGCGTGCGCAACTCATGGGTCACCGCCATCAGGAAGTTGCGCTGTGTTCGTGCGAACTGCAAATCGCGCCGGACACCTCGGAACGTGAGGTAGAGCATACCGAGCAGGAGCACCAGGAATACCGAACCTTCCCCCACGATCATGCGCAAAGCAGGGGAAACATCCATGGGGTGATCGGTCTGTCCACCTAGGACGGTTACATCCATCGCCAACTGGGCCAACTCGATCTCCTTGCGATACAGCAGAATGGCCCACCATGCGAATTGCAACAGGATATAGAGCGTCAATGTGCCGAAAAGAAGATAGGTCCGACGCTGGTTCTGCGGCATGGCGCAAAGGTAGCGGGGTCCGCACCGGAGTAGGTTCTTATCTTGCTCGCCAAGCTCCATGGACCCACAGGCGGCACGTACATACATCCTAGCGAGATTGAGGACGAAGTTGCCCAAGGAGCGCACCTATCATTCCTTGGAGCATACCCTGGATGTTTATGCAAGCGTGGTGGACATTGCCGAGCAAGAAGGGGTAACGGGAGACGGGCTTATCCTGTTGAAGATCGCGGCTCTATACCACGATGCCGGCTTCACCGTGCAGGATCTGGAACACGAGGTCGCGGGCTGTAGGATCGTCAAGGAAGAACTACCGAAATTCGGATTCACTCCGGATCAGGTCGAACTCATTTGCAACATGATCTTGGCCACCAAGATCCCACAATCACCTCGGAATAAACTGGCTCGAATACTGTGTGATGCGGACCTGGATTACTTGGGCCGTGGAGATTTCCGGCAGATCGGTGCGGAACTCTTCAAAGAAATGAAGCACTATGGGGTGTTGAATACGGAGCGGGAATGGAACGAATTGCAAGTGCGTTTTCTGGAGCGTCACCAGTATTTCACGGTCACGAACAAGCGCGTGCGCGAACCGAAGAAACAGGAACATCTGCGGGAAGTGAAGGCGTGGCTCGAAGGCAAGGGTTAACAGGCAACATCCTGGAACGAAAGAACCCTTCGAGCGGGCGAAGGGTTCTTCGTGTGTGGTGCCTCCCAGAATCGAACTGGGGACACATGGATTTTCAATCCATTGCTCTACCAGCTGAGCTAAGGCACCGATCTTTGTTCACCCCGAGCTGGACGGTCGGCGAACAGGGCGGCAAAGATAGACAAGACATTGATCCTGGTTCATGGGTACGCTGGATCTGATCCTCGACATCGGGAATACCCGGACGAAGTTGGCCATCTACCAAGGCGGTCGTGCACTCTCGCACCAAGTGATAGAGAATGGTGACACTGCGGCCATTGAAGAATTCTTGGGCGGGGCAGTTCCGGATGCGATCGCTGTAGGCTCCACGGCTAACCCGGACCCCACCACGATCGCGCAACTCCGGCAACTCGCTCCGGTGTTGGTACTGTCCGGCGATTCATTAAGCCCTTTACAGGTGGCCTATGGTACGCGGCATACCTTGGGTGCGGACCGTTTGGCGAATGCAGTGGCAGCGGTGGGTCGATTTCCGGGGAGACCCATTCTGGTGATCGATGCTGGCACGTGCATCACCTATGATCTGTGCGAAGCGGAGGGTACTTATCGGGGTGGTGCGATCTCTCCGGGAATGCACATGCGTTCCAAAGCCATGTATGCGTACAGCGCCCGACTCCCGAAAGTGGACCCCGATCCATCCCCTGAATTCCTAGGCGAAACCACCGAGGATTCCCTCGCGGCCGGCATGCACTTCGGGATCCTGGGAGAAATGGAAGGTTTCATTCGTCGCCTAGGCAAGGAACGACCGGGTATGGTCGTTGTCATCACGGGCGGCGATGCTGTTCGGTTCGTCAGAGGGCTGGAAAGTGGCATCTTTGCGCTCCCGTATTTGACCCTTGAAGGATATCATGCCCTGCTTCAACATCACCGCGCGCTCACTGGGGGTGTTCTGCCTTTTGGCACCGCAGGCTCTTCTGGCACAAGCCCAGCAGGGTAGTGGTTCGCCCTATTCGGCCTATGGCTTGGGCGAACTGTCCGGCACTGGCCAAGTTTCCCAAGCCATGATGGGTGGCCTAGGCGTGGCGGTGGTCGATCCGGTGAGCGTGACCTACACCAACCCGGCATCCTATGCCTTTTTGCAGCGCACCACCTTCGAACAAGGACTCGTAGTGCGGTCCAGTAAGTACAGTTCCTCCGGAACGGAGAGCAACGGCAGGCAGGTAGGCCTTTTGGGGTTGACGTTGGGGGTCCCCTTCGGAAACGGGAAATGGGGTATGGCCCTTGGTTTAGCTCCGATGAGCACCGTAGGCTATAACATCAGTACCACGAGCCAACCCAGTGATGTCGCGGGTGTGCGCTACCAGTACACCGGCGATGGAGGATTGAACAGGGCCTTCCTCGGAATGGGCCGAACGCTCCTGGAGAAGCGGGATTCGTTGTACAATGGACACCGTCTTTCCGTGGGTGCGAACTTGGGCTATGTCTTCGGGCGGATCGAAGAGTCACGAAAGGTCTACTATCCATCTGGACTGGGCTACTACAACTCCAGCATCTTTTCCTCGTTGGTCGTACGTGATCCGGTGGCCAACCTCGGTATCCAATTCCAAGGCGATCTTCGGAAGCGCCGGACCTCGGACGACCGTGCGACCCATTTCTTGGTGGGAGCTGCATTCGAGTTGCCAGCGAATTTGAGCGCCCAGCGCACCGATCTCGTCAACACCTTCGCACAGAGCAGCTCCGGTGTGGAATTCCCTATCGATACCTCGTTCATCGCGATCGGCAGCAAAGGTTCCGTGGGATTACCGTTGGGAATAGGCCTCGGCCTCACCGTATTCAACCTGCATTGGACCGTTTCTGCGGAAGTGAAACAGCGGGATTGGCGCAAACTCACGGTAAGCGTGGAGGATTACACCTTGCCCAGCCAGTTGGCATCCAGCACATCGTACATGTTGGGCGCAAGCTTCAGACCTGCTGGTGAACGTGGTGGAACATTCTGGGAACGAACGACTTACCGTGCCGGTGCGCGATTCAATGACGATTATTTGGTGGTGGATGGGCACCAGCTCCAGGAGATCGGCATGTCTTTTGGCTTATCGCTACCCGTGATGGGGAGTATCACGCGATCCAGGTTGAACTTGGGTGCGGAACTAGGCGAACGAGGTACCACCTCGGATGGTCTACTCCGAGAGCGATACGCGGCTTGGTTCATTGGACTCACCATCACACCGGACATTCGAGAAAATTGGTTCAAAAAAAGACGGATAGAATGAAGCAGTTGAATCGCATCGCAGGCCTAGGAGCAACGATCTTGCTCGTTGGAACCACGGTCGCGCAACCCAAGTATGGTGCCACACCGGACGATAGCGTGAAGTGTGTGCGCAACCTCTCGCTGTACCAAGAGGCCTTCAAACTGGATGCCTACGCAGATGCGTACGGCCCGTGGAGGGAAGTAGTGGCCACATGCCCCGCATCCAGCAAGAAGATGTACGTGGACGGTGCTACCATTCTGAAGAGCCTATTGAGCGAAGAAAAGGACGAGGCCCGGAAGAAGGCCTTAACGGACTCACTTTTCATGACCCACGACCTGCGGATCGCCAATTTCGGGGAGAAGGCCTATGTGCTGGGGCGCAAAGGACAGGACATGCTTTCCTATGGCGCGGACGATTGCAAAGCGGCCCACGAGGTGTTGAAGGAATCCGTTGAATTGGGTGGGGAGAAGAGTTCGGACATTACCCTGAGTTCCTATTACCAAGCGCTGAACTGCATGTACGCCAAGGGCGAAGCCACGAAGGATCAAATGCTATCGGAGTACGTGATCGTCATCGGTCATATCGAAGCCAATTTGGCCAAGGACCTCAAGGAGACCGACAGGGGGTATTGGATCACTGCCCGCGATGCCGTGAACAGCCTCTTCTTCAGTGTGGCCGAGTGTGCCGACATCGGTCGCATCGTCAAGGACATGGTCGCGGCCAAGCCTGCGGACATCGAGCTGAAGACACGCCTGTTGAAAGTGCTGAACGGGAAGGATTGCACGGATGAGGCGATCTACCGCCCGATGGCCGAAGAGGTACACCGTGCCAACCCTAGCGCGGAAAGTGCCTATAGCCTCGGCATGATGCTGGCGCGCAGTGGCGATATGAGCGGCTCGCTGAAGTACATGAAGGAAGCTGCGGAACTCTGCCCGAATTGTCCGGATCGTACCAAGTACCTACTGAAGGCTGGTCAGGTGGCCAGCGCTGCGGGTAACAACAGCCAATCGCGCAGTTTCGCGAACCAAGTGCTGCAAGCAGAGCCGAAGAACGGTGAGGCCTTGATCCTGATCGGGAATGCGATCGCGGCCACGGCGGCTGGTTGTGAAGCACCGGATAATTGGGGCGCATACTGGTTGGCCTACGATTATTACCAACGTGCCAAGAGCCTGGACCCGAGCGTAGCCGATAAGGCGAACGACCGTATGGCTAGCGCGGCAGGTCGTTTCCCTACGCAAGCGGAGGCCTTCTTCCACCAACTCACCGACGGGAAGAGTGTACAGGTGGCCTGCGGGGGATCCAACGAGACCACCACCGTACGTACCCGCAAGCCATAGTGGTGCAGCGAAACGTTAACGTGTGGAGCATTCCCATCCTGATCGGGGTGGGAATGTTCATTTCCTGCAAGAATGATCTGGATCGCGTGGCGGCGGTGGAGGTGGCCGGTACTTCGCCGGAACGGATCACGTACGAGGCGGAATACCTGTACACGGATTCTGGTGTTGTGCGCAATCGCTTGCGCGCCGGGCGGATCTCTGAATGGGCCGATCCCAAGCGCACCGAGATGACCGAAGGGGTGGAGTTGGTCTTCTATGGCGACGAACCCGGCAAGGAGAGCGTCCTAACGGCGCGTCGTGGACTCATCTTGCCCAAGGAGAAACGCATGGAGGTCTTCGAGCAAGTGGTGTTCGTGAATGCCAAGGGCGAACGGCTGGAGACCGAACAATTGACCTGGCACGAAGACAGTGCCCGGGTAACTACGGACAAGGCCGTACGGATCCAACGGGGACCCGATGTGATCCATGGCATGGGGCTGGATGCGGCGGAGGATTTTAGCCAATACGTCATCCACCGGATCACCGGCCAGCTATACATGCAGGATGATACCTTAGCGACCGATGCGCAAGGTGAATAGGTTCATGGAGCACTTTTGGCTGGCGGTGGCCATCGGCACGGCGGCCGCAGCGGTGTGGGTCATGGTGCAGCAGGGTTTCGATGCTGCCATGCAATGGTTGTGGTTCCCGGGCATCGCCTTGGCCATGTATTTCTTCCGGCGTTTCATGCGCGGTCGGCTGGAAGCGATGGTGGATCGGGAGAACGACCGATCCTGAGCCTTCTATCTTCGCACCTGCGGCTTTGACCGCTCCAGACTTTGTCAATCCTCGGAATCGATCTTGTTCTCGTAGTCGCCTCAGTGGTGGTCTCCGCCTTGTGCTCTGGCCTGGAGATCGCTTTTGTCAGCAGCAACAAGCTCTATATCGAGTTGGAACGGAAGCGGGGTGCCATTTGGGCGCGGCTGGTCTCGGTCATGCTCAAACGTCCGGGACGAGTCATTGGTGCGTTGTTGGTAGGGAACAACATCGCCTTGGTGTTGTATGGCATCCTGATGGCTCAATTGCTGGAACCATGGTTGCGTGGCTTCGCGCTCGGGCATGTGTTCGTGCTGGTGGCGCAAACCTCCATCAGCACGCTGATCATCCTCATTTTCGCGGAATTCCTGCCCAAGGTGCTCTTCCGCATCGACCCCAGTCGTTCGCTGGGCTTCTTTGCCATACCGCTCCAGGTGCTGTACTTCGTGCTGTGGTTGCCCATGATGGTGATGACCGGCATGAGCGAAGTGATCCTACGCCTCTTCGGGATACCCAGCAAACCCGGCCAAGTGGCCTTCGGGCGGATCGACCTGAACGATTTCTTGAAGGACGTGGGCAACGGCCAGACCAATGCCACCACCATGGATGCCGAGGTGGAGTATTTCCGAAACACCTTGGAACTGAGCAACACCAAAGTGCGCGAATTGATGGTGCCGCGCGCCGAGATCGAAGCGATGGAAGTGGATGATCCGGTCGAGGACCTTCGGCAACGTTTCATCGATAGCGGCATGAGTAAGCTGCTCATCCACAAGGACAATCTTGACAATATATTGGGCTATGTTCACGGTTACGAACTGTTCCGGAATCCACGTACCATCCGGGCGGTCATGCGTCCGGTGAACTTCATACCGGGCACCATGCCTGCGGATGAGGCGTTGCAAATGTTCATCAAGCAACGCACCCACGTGGCCGTGGTGGTGGACGAATTCGGCGGTACCGCAGGCATACTCACCATGGAGGATGTGGTGGAGACCATCGTAGGGGATATCGAGGATGAGCACGATACCTTGGAAGAAGTGGAAGAGCGGCTCGGACCGAACGAATTCCTCTTCAGTGCCCGCATGGAAGTGGCCCACCTGATCGAAGCACACCGATTGAATTTGCCGGAAAGCGAGGAGTACGACACGCTTGCCGGTTACATCATGCACACCACCGGCACCATCCCGGACCAAGGACAGGTGCTGGAACTAGCGCCGTTCCGGTTCACCATTGCACAAGTGGTACACGGCCGGATGGACCTTGTGCGCATGGAAGTGACCGACCCGGAGTTGGGCTTCTTGGAGTGATCAGGGTCCAAAAGGATCCGATACTGCATTCGGGTCGCTTTCAATCGATTCATACTCAGAAGGGTAGAAGGCATCCGCCCGGTACCTTCCATCCGCCTATATTTGCAGCCCTATTCCAAGAAGGTAATGGCCATTATCGGTAGTATCCGCGAACGAAGCGGTTTGTTGTTGGTGATCATCGGTGGAGCCATGGCGGCTTTCATCCTAACGGACTTGTTCAGCGGCCGCGGTAGTGGTCGGCAGGACCAGGTCCTAGGCACCGTTGGTGACGAAGAGATCAGTGCGATGGAGTACGAGCGTCGTGTGAACGACGAGATCGAAAGCTATCGGAATGATTTCGGCCAACAGGTGAATGCTCAGATGACCGAGCAAGTGCGCAACAGTGTTTGGCAGGAAGTGCTGAAGGAGAAAGTGATGCTTACGCAGGTGGAAGGAGCCGGCTTCAGTCTCACCAAGGGGGAGTACGATGATATCCGCTTCGGCCAGAATATCTTGCCTGAATTCAAGAACCAACCCAACTTCCAAGGGGAGGACGGGCAGCCGAGCACGGAGAAGTTGCAACAATACTTCAGCAGCGTTCAGTTGAACGCTCCCGTGTACCACGAACTCCAGAAGCGACGTATCACCGAGAACCGTTTGTACGCGAAGTACACGAATCTGGTGAAGAAGAGCGTATTCGTGAACAGCGCGCAGGCCAAGGATGACTACCTCGCGAAGAATACCAAAGCCACCTTCAAC
This sequence comes from Flavobacteriales bacterium, assembly GCA_016710015.1. Taxonomy (GTDB): domain Bacteria; phylum Bacteroidota; class Bacteroidia; order Flavobacteriales_F; family PHOS-HE28; genus PHOS-HE28. Next base: position 74,081 of record JADJLR010000008.1, on the reverse strand, counting down.
TTCGTAGCCAAGCGTTACGACAGCGAACCCGATAGCCTCTACACGGTGGATGATCAAAGCTTGCGACGTTACTACGACCAACACAAGGGCGACCGGAAATACAAGCAACTGGCTTCGCGTAAGTTCGAGTACGTGACCCTCCCCGTGACCGCATCGGATGCCGATCGCCAGGCAACCATGGATGAGTTGGACCAGTTGCGCGTGGCGTTCGAGAACAGTTCGAACGATAGCCTCTTCGTCTCCGGAAATAGCGAATCGCGCACGTACAACAAGGCACCTTATCTAGAAGGCACGGCCGATGCACAGAACGATTCACTGATCGCGAATGGTGCTGTGGGCACGGTCGTTGGGCCTTTTCAAGAAGGCGAACAATGGAAATTGGTGAAAGTGGAGGAACTGGCCGATGTGCCAGAAGCCCGTGTACGCCACATCTTGCTCAGCACGCAGAACGGGAAGACCGAGGAAGAGCAGAAGGCGAAGGCCGACAGCATCTTGGCCGTTGTGAAGCGCGACCCCAGTAAGTTCGAGGACCTCGTGGTGAAGTTCAGCGAAGATCCCGGTTCCAACACCAAAGAGAAAGGTGGAGTGTACGATTGGTTCGATAAGCAAAAGATGGTGCCGGAATTCACCGCAGCGAGCTTCGATGAGAAGGTAGGTGCGATCACGGTCGCTAAGACCGATTACGGCTTCCATATCGTGGAAGTGTTGGGTCAACGTAGCCGTCAGGAGCGTCGTGTGGCATCCATCGAGCGGACCATGAAGCCATCCCCTGCCACATTCAAGGAGGTGTACAAGAAGGCCAACGATTTCAGCCTCCGCAATACCGATCTGGACCTGTTCAAGAAGTCCGGTGAGGAGCTAGGCTTGCAAGTGACACCCGTGGATGAGCTGCGGAGCGATTCGCGCTTCGTGCCTGGTCTTCAGGATGCCAACAGCCTCGTCTCTTGGGTCAACCGTGCGGAGGTCGGAAAGGTGAGCGAGCCCATCCAGAGTGGCGATAGCTACGTTGTGGCGATCCTTACGGGGATCCGCGAAGCCGGTGCGCCACAACTGGAAGATGTGCGCGAAGTCTTTACAAAGGAAGTGGTGAAGCAGAAGAAGGCTGAGGCATGGGTGGCCAAGATGCAGGGCAAGACGGACCTGAACGCATTGGCCACGGAGCTAGGGGGATCGGTGCAGAGTGCTACAGAAATGAGCTACAACGGCTTCAGCATCCCAGGCGGATACAGCGAATACGAAGTGGTGGGCAAGATCTTCGGCTTGGAGAGCAGCCAGACCAGCGTGCCGCTGACCGGCGAAACGGCCGTCTATGTAGCCAGTATGACGAATAAGACCGCTGCGCCGGAACCGGAGGACCTGAACATCGACAAAGCAAGCCTCGTGCAACGCGCACAGTCCCGTGTGGATGGCGGCCTCTTCAACGCAATGAAGGAAGCCATTGGCGTAACGGACGAGCGGAGCAAGTATTACTGAGTCCTGATCACGCATTGAGGAAGGCCGGGTTTTACCACGGCCTTCCTCTTTTTAGTCCCCTAAGCTCCAGAGATATCCCGCGCTCAGAACGTAACGCAGTTCCCAAGTCGCGACTCGTTCATCGATCTGGCGGCGCAACAGGGGTGAGACCTCCGCGAAGAAGCGCCCTCGACCCTCACCGGATAGGGCCCCTAGGATCGGCGTTATCACGAGCCATGTTCCGTGTGTGGTCCCTTGATCGCTGCGAACTGAACCGGTAATCAGGTCGGTCGTTTCCCACTGATAGCGAGTGGTCCGGTGCATCACGTCGGCCAAAGCACCCCAGTAACCATGCGCTTTAGAGGCGCGTTGGCGTTCACGGCCGATACGACAGGACGCACCCACCTTCATGTCCAGTTGGAACCGGGTGTTCTGGCCTAGTTGGCGCGTGAATGGGGCGATACCGAATGCCAAGGCTCCGCGAGCGCCAAAGCTGCGATCCCAACTGGTGTATTGCGGAACATCGATGTCCAAATCGCCGAGGTAGGACCAACGCCGCGCGGTCGTATAGGTGATCCGTCCCCCGACACCATATGCTGCGTTACGGGCGCGTTCATCCAATGAAAAGTGCCCCGTCGGGCCAGTTGCCCATTGACCGTTGGCACCAGTTGAAAGCGTTACGACCAGCAATGCGTAAGATGCCCGGATCATTGGTCCCAGAACGGCGTGCCACGAAGTTCAGTGCTTCACCTCAACTGGCTCAATCGCTCCGCATCCAACCTCAGCAATATGCCGAGCAGGATGGTAAAGGAGATCATGCTGCTGCCGCCGTAGCTGAAGAAGGGCAGAGGAATGCCGATCACGGGGGCGAGGCCGATGGTCATGCCCACGTTGATCATCAGGTGCAGGAAGAAGATGCTGGCCACGCAATATGCATAGATCCGCGTGAACCGTGATCGCTGTCGATCGCTGATCTGGATGATGCGCAGGATCAACGCAGTAAGCAGGATCACCACGAACGCGGAACCGATGAAGCCCCATTCCTCACCAACGGTACAGAAGATGAAGTCGGTGCTTTGCATGGGCACGTACTTGAATTTGGTGAGCGTTCCATCCAAATAACCCTTTCCCGCGAAGCCGCCGGAACCGATCGCGGTCTGGCTCTGTTTCACATTGTAGCCAAGGCCTTGTGGATCCTCCTTTTGCCCGAGCATTACCAGGATACGATCGCGTTGGTGAGTGGCCAAGACTTTCTCGAACGCGTAGTCCACACTGCCGATGAAGGCCGCAGAGCTGATGAAGCCCACCACGATGAGGCCGTACAACCGCTTACGCATACGCTTCACCACGAGGTTGCGCACCAACCACCACGCCAGAACGGTGAACACGGTGATCAAGGCGAACAGGAAATACTGACCCGTTAGCACCTTGTCGGTGAATGGGAGGTCGAAGGAGGATTCCTTCAGGATCAGCGAAAGGATGGAGAGCACAGCGGCGAGAATGCCGAGCAAGAGCACGTTACCCGAAAGGCCTTCGCGGTAGAGTACCAGGATGAACGCCCCCGAGACGAGCGCTGTTCCCGTATCGGGCTGTAGCATGATCAGTGTTACGGGGAAAAGGATGATCGCTGTGCTGATGACTCGGGATCGCGTGTCCACCAAGGCCTTCAAGCCGCTCAGGTATCTGGACAGTGCAAGTGCCGTCGCGAACTTGGCGAATTCAGCGGGCTGTATCCCGAAGCCGCCGATCGCGAACCAGGCCTTTGCCCCATTCACCTCTTTACCGAAGAGAAGCACGGCCACGAGGAGCAGGATCACGAAGCCGTAGATACCGAAAGCCATCTCACGGAACAGCTCTCCGCGTATCAACAGGATCCCTGCACCGAGAGTAAGGCTCACAGCCATCCACACAGCTTGCTTGCCGTACTCCTTGCTTTGGTCGAAGATGTTGGCGTGCTCTGGATCGTAGGCTGCGGAGTAAATGTTGGCCCAGCCCATGAACATGAGCAGCAGATACATGATCAGTATCGGCCGATCGAAATTTGCGGCGACATTCTCGCGGCCGATCATCGCTGTTTGCGTTTCGGTTTCACTTTCTTCACGTAGGTCGCTTCCTTGGCGATGAGGTCGGCTTCCACCATTCTCTTCACGACCTCTGGGCGGGTGATGGTATCGGTGAGGTATTGCTCGATCAACAAGCTGGCGATGGGTGCGGCCCAAGTGCCGCCGAATCCGGAATTCTCCACGTACACGGCCATGGCGATCTTGGGGTTCTCCATCGGCGCGAAGCAAATGAAAACGGCATGGTCCTGACCATGCGGGTTCTCAGCGGTCCCGGTCTTTCCACAGATGGTGATCTCCTTCATGCGCGCCCCTCGTGCGGTACCACCTGCTTCGTTCACCACGCGCCGCATACCTTCTTGGATATGATCGTACCACTTCGGGTCCACATCGGTGATGTGCTTGGTGAGGTACTTCTGTTGCACGCTGTCCGGGTGTCCTACGGCACGCACCACATGCGGGTCATAGTACCAGCCCTTGTTGGCGAAGATCGCGGCGAGATTGGCCATTTGAAGGGGCGCAACGAGCACCTCCCCCTGTCCGATGCTCACGCTATAGATGGTGCTGAAGGCCCAGCCTAGCTTACCGTACTTGCGGTCGTAATAGGCCACATCCGGGATGTTACCACCCTTTGCCGATGGTAGGTCGATCGGTAAGCGTTGACCAAGGCCGAAGCTGAGCATGTAGGTATGCCATTCCGCAAGACCGATGGCTGCATCCTTGAATCGGTTGGGGTCCTTGTCCTGCTCTATCAGTCGTTTGAAGACCATGTAGAAGTACGGGTTGCAGGACATCTGAATGGCCTGCTCGATGGTCCCTGCGCTCGGGTGGTTGTGGCAGCCGACCAAGCTCTTGTTGCACGGGAATCCGGTGTTCACGGTGATCACACCTTCATCCAACGCGATGAGGGATTGGACCACCTTGAAGATCGAACCGGGTGGATACTGCGCTTGCAAAGCACGATCGAAGAGCGGCTTGATGGGGTCGCGCTGCAGCACGCCGTAGTTCGTATTCCGCACACGACCCACGAGCAATTCCGGGTCGTAACTCGGGCTGGAGACCAGGCAGAGCACCTCGCCGGTCCTAGGGTCCAGCGCTACGATACTCCCCTTCTTGTTCACCATCAACTGCTCGCCCAAGCGTTGCATGTCGAGGTCGATCCCGGTAAAGAGATCCTTGCCTTCCACAGCGAGCGTATCATATTGTCCGTTCTTGAAGGAGCCTTTCTGATTGTTGTGTACATCCACCAGCACGTAGCTCACGCCGCGTCGACCGCGCATTTCCTTCTCGTAGTACGACTCCAGACCTCCCACGCCGATCACGTCGCCGGACTTGTAGTAGGGGTCTTGTTCCACCTTGCGTGCATTCACCTCGCTGAGGTAGCCGAGCAGATGCGCTGCCACGTGCGGCGGGTAGGTGCGCAACGTACGTGATTGCCCGAAGAAGCCGGGGTACTTGTGCAGGTGAACACTGATCGCCGCGAACTGATCGGCCGGGATCTGCTTCTCGATCACACTGGGCTTGTACTTCGAATACGCTGTTGCTGCTGCCAGCCGCGCACGGAGTTCGGTTTCAGGTACGCTGATCAACCGACAGAGAGCTGAGGTATCGAAGGCCTCCACTTCCTTGGGCACCACCATCAGATCGTAGACCGGAGTATTGGCAACGAGTAGTCGCTCCTTTCGGTCATAGATCAAGCCGCGCGATGGGTAGATCGTGACCTTGCGTTCCGCCATGTTGGCGGCCTCGGCCTTCCATTTCCCATCCACCACCTGGATCCAGAAGAGGCGCATGAGGAACACGCTGCTGATGAAGAGCACCGCCGCGATGAGTACGTATTTGCGGGACTCGGTATTCATCGACGACCGTGCTCTGGGCGAGAGGTGAGGAATTGCGCCAGCAGGCACAAGGCCAGCGTGAAGATCCCGCTGAGGATGGCGCGAAAGAACGTACCGAAGAAGTGATCGAAGCGATGGATCTCGATGAAGAACAACCACAAGTGATGGATGAGGATCAAGAGTCCAGCGTACGTGAGGAACCAAGCGAGTCCCATGCGCGGAACCGTAGGGCGTGTACCGAATTCATAGCCTTCACGCGGTGCCAACAAACGCAGCAGGTTGAGGCGCGCATACATCATCACCACACAGGCGCTCATGTGCATACCGGGTGTATTGCTGAAGACATCCATCACCAGCCCCACGATCGCTCCGCTGGTGAGTTGCGCCCAAGCCGGGAGTTCGATGGGCAACATCAACAAGAAGAGCACGTAGAGATACGGCACCATGTAGCCGTTGGCGACATCCAAGTGATCCAGCACCAGCACTTGGATCAGGATCAGTAGGACGAAGCGCGCTATGTTGGCGAAAACGGTACCGATCATGGTCGCTCGTTCGCTTTTTGCAACGTGTCACGTTCCGCACGTCGCAGGTCCTCCACAACGTACACGAATCCGCTGCGGGTCATATCCTCCGTCAATCGGATCGTAATGCCGTGGTAATTGCTACCCGGTGCGTCCACCACCTCTTCCACGAGTCCTACGGGAATGCCTGCCGGGAAGATGCCATCGCCACCGCGTGTCTCTACGGTATCGCCCACGGCCACGCGGGCATGCTTTGCAATATCGATCACCGAGGCGGTACGTGGATCGTTGGTGTCCCAATAGAGCAATCCGAAATGACCTGTTCGACGCAGTTGAACGCTGGTCTTGATGTCCGGACTGAGCACGCTGATCACGGATGCGAAACCGTCGTTCACATCGCTTACTACGCCGACGATGCCTTCGGTGCCGATCACGCCCATGTCCCCATGCAGACCCGCCTTACTTCCCTTGTCCAAGGTGAGGTAGTTCTTCGGTTTGTGCCAGGTGCTGTTCACCACTTTGGTAGGGATCACCGTGTACTCCTGTAAGCGAATGGTGTCATGGATGCGCACGAAGCGGCTTTCCACTGTGGAGTACATGCTGATATGGCGATTGCGCCACATCGCGTTCTCTTCGGCCAGCTTGCGGTTCACTTCCTTCAGGCCCGTGTAATCGGTGATCTCCTTGCGCCACGTGTAGATGGTTCCCACTACGGAGTTGCTGGAACTGATGGCCTGAGCACGGTGATGTGCGTTGCCATTGTACAGCAGGACGAGGGAGATCACCAACAGCGTGAGGAAGATCAACGTACTGCGGATGCGATGCAGAAAGCGGAATAGATCCCTCATCGTTCGTTCTTGCTACGCAAGAATGCGCGAGTATGGGCGCGAGATCTCGCGCCCCTATTCGCGCATCAAGAACTGGAAGCGGTCGATGTTCTTCAGTGCGATACCTGTGCCCCGCGCAACCGCACGCAAGGGATCCTCGCTCACATGAACGGGCAACTTGGTCTTGATGCTGATGCGTTTGTCCAACCCACGGAGCAGCGCACCGCCACCAGCGAGATAGATACCGGTCTTGTAAATGTCGGCGCTCAGCTCGGGCGGTGTGGCTTCCAACGCGCTCAGGATCGCTTCTTCGATCTTGCTGATCGACTTGTCCAGGGCCTGTGCGATCTCGCTATAGGTCACGGTGATCTCCTTCGGAATGCCGGTCATCAGGTCCCGGCCACGCACCGCGTAGTCGGGAGGTGGGTTGTCCAACTCGGTCATCGCCGCGCCCACTTCTATCTTGATCGTTTCGGCCGTGCGCTCGCCCACCAGGATGTTGTGTTGGCGGCGCATGTACTCCTCGATGTCGTTGGTGAACTCGTCACCAGCAACTCGGATGTTCTTGTCGCACACGATCCCGCCCAAGGCGATCACGGCGATCTCACTCGTACCACCACCGATGTCGATGATCATGTTGCCCATCGGCTCCTCCACATCGATGCCGATACCGATGGCCGCTGCCATGGGTTCGTGGATCAGGTACACTTCCTTGGCACCAGCGTGTTCACTGCTGTCCTTCACCGCGCGTTTTTCCACTTCGGTGATGCCGCTCGGGATGCAGATCACCATGCGCAGATTGGGCGTGAAGAGCTGACGACCCGGCTTGATCATCTTGATCATGCCCTTGATCATTTCTTCGGCCGCTTTGAAGTCTGCGATCACCCCATCGCGCAGCGGGCGAATGGTCTTGATGTTCTCGTGGGTCTTGCCATGCATTTGCTGGGCCTGCCTACCAACGGCGATGACCTTCCCGGTGGTGCGGTCGATGGCCACAATGCTCGGTTCGTCCACCACGACCTTGTCGTTGTGGATGATCAGGGTATTCGCGGTACCGAGGTCGATCGCGATCTCTTGGGTGAAGAAGTTGAACCAGCTCATGGACCGGGCTCAGTGTTTGAAATGACGTGTACCGGTGATGGCCATTGCCATTCCGTGGGAGTTGCAGAAGTCGATACTGTCCTGATCGCGGATACTGCCACCGGGGTGCACCACTGCGGTGATACCGGCGTGGTGAGCGATCTCCACGCAATCAGGGAACGGGAAGAACGCATCGCTGGCCATGACGGCCCCGTGCAGATCGAAGTTGAATTTCGCGGCCTTGGCGATGGCCTGTTCCAAGGCATCCACGCGGCTCGTTTGTCCGGTTCCGCTGGCCAGTAGTTGGTTGCCTTTGGCGAGGACGATGGCGTTGCTCTTGGTATGCTTCACCAGCATGTTGGCGAACACCATCGCTGTTGTTTCCTCGGTGGTGGGTGCCTTGGTGGTCGCAGTGCGCAGGCTCGTGGCGTTGGCAACGACGGTGTCGGCATCTTCCGTGAGGTAGCCGTTAAGGGCGGTGCGCACTTTCACTACGGGCCGTGTGGAAGGCTTGCGCTGAAGGATCATGCGGTTCTTCTTCGTCTTCAGTACCTCCAACCCATCGTCGTCATAGGCAGGTGCAGCGATGATCTCGAAGAAGAGGGGGTCGATGGCCTCGGCGGTGGTCTTGTCGATCCGAGCCGTGGTGATCAAAACGCCGCCGAAAGCACTAACAGGATCGCCGGCCAAAGCGGCCTCCCAAGCTTCTTTCACCGTGGGTCGAATGGCAGCACCGCAGGCGTTGTTGTGTTTCAGGATCGCGAACGGCACACCATCGATCGTATCGAGGTCGTCGATCAGGTCCACGGCGGCATCGAGATCGAGCAGGTTGTTGTAGCTGAGTTCTTTGCCGTTCAGTTGCTCGAACAGTCCAGCGAGATCGCCATGGAACGCACCCTTTTGGTGTGGATTCTCTCCGTAGCGCAACACGTGTGTCGGTCCGGCGGAAAGCCTCAATTCTCCTTGCCCTTGGGTGAACCAGTTGTGGATGGCACCATCGTATTGGGAGCTCACAGCGAATGCCGATGCAGCGAGCCCCTTCCGCTGTTCCAGCGAGGTGGAACCGTTCTGTTCCATGAGGATCCGAAGCAATTCACCGTACTGTTGCTGGGCCGACACGATCACCACATCGGAGTGGTTCTTAGCCGCCGCACGGATCAGGCTGATGCCGCCGATGTCGATCTTCTCGATGATCGCGGAAGCATCGCCACCAGCGGCCACCGTGGCTTCGAAGGGGTACAGGTCCACGATCACCAGATCGATCGGTGGGATGGCGTATTCCTCCAGCTGGGCCACATCGCTTTCCAGATCCCGACGACCGAGAATACCGCCGAAGACCTTGGGGTGCAGGGTCTTCACACGGCCACCAAGGATGCTCGGATAGGTCGTGAGTTCTTCCACAGGGGTCGCTTTCACCCCCAAGCTTTCAATGAATTCCTGGGTGCCACCGGTGGAGTATAGGTGAACGCCAAGCCGATCCAGTTGCTGGATGATAGGCGCGAGTCCGTCCTTGTGGAAAACGGAAATGAGTGCGCTCTGGATGCGTTTTTGCCCGTCCAATGTGCTTTACAGGCGTTCGGGGCCTGCGTTCAAGGGGCAAGTTTACGGCCAAAAGCCAACCTTAACGGGCGCTCATTGATCGCGTTACGCAAAGGTTACCAACAAGGGTCCGGTGGGCAACGGCCTCTAAAAACGCAGGCCAACACCCAACTGAACGTTGACCACGTCGGTGCGGCTGGTCAGCTTTTCGTAGGTCACCGAACCGTCGTTGGCGATGGTGATGGTGCGCGGATCCACATAGGAGACCTTGCCACTGAATAGGCGTTCCACCCGTGCTTCCACATAGATCTGCCGGCTTAGGGAGACCATGGTGCCAACGGCCCAGCCCGCACTTCCAGCAAATGCTCCGTCACGTTCTTCCTCGCTTTCTCCATTGGCGGCCGATGCAATGGACCGGGTACTGAAATGACGTGCCCCCATCATCAGGTCGCCGTACGGTCTGATGCGACCACGCAAGGGGTTCAGGCGCAGTAGGAGGTGGTGGTTGTACACATTGCTCTTCACCCGTACTTCTCGACCGGTGTTCGCGGACAATAAGCCGCTAGGGTTGAGCGGTTCACCGTACTCGCTGCCCATGCGGCTCCAACCGAAATCGTAGCCGATGTCCAACGGAAGAACGCGCATAGGAAGCGCCACGTTGGCCGACAGGCCGAATGTATTGGCTCCCCAAGTGAAGTCGTATTCACCGAGCGGGATGCCGATCTCCAAGCCACCGCTCAAGGTGGACGAACGTTCTTGCCACGCGAAGTTCGTATTGGTCTGGCCCTTGCCGATCAATGTGGCACAAACCGTGATGAGGAATAAGCTGATCCGACGCATGGTGCAAAGATCTTGACAAAGTCCATGCCGGGGCGGATATCTTGCCCACATGGAGTTCGGGCCGATGTGGGTGGAGTGGGGTTTGCTGGGCTTGTTCCTAGCTTCTTTCCTAGCGGCCACTATACTGCCCTTCAGTTCCGAGGCGGTCTTGGCGACCATGATGCTTGGGCCTTGGTCATCCTGGGCGCTCTGGAGTGCTGCCAGTGCGGGAAATTGGTTGGGCGGAATGAGTTCGTACTTCTTGGGGCACCTCGGTGATCTCGACCGCATTGCGCGGTGGTTGCGTCTGGATCCGGCCAAGGCCCAGCGTTTTCAGGCGAAGGTGGACCGTTTCGGCATCTGGACCGCCTTGCTGACGTGGCTTCCGGTGGTGGGCGACCCGCTGGCTGTCGCTCTGGGACTTGCCAAGGCGCGCATCTGGCCGGTGGCCGTCCTCATGCTCATTGGAAAGGCGCTCCGTTATGCAGTGGTCGTACTTCTGTTGAGGTAAGGCAGCGATTTCATCGTTGCACCTGTCCAATGATCGGAGACCCTTCCGATGGTCGCGTTACGTTATTTCACTTTAGCTTCGATCACTGAGCATGGCTACGCGCACTTTTCTTCTGATCCTGACCGCGCTCGTCATCGGCACCGTTCGTGCGCAAGAGGATTGTGTTCCAACGGCTTCCATTGAGCCGCTTGACACGTGGCAGACGGTATCCGGCGAATACGATGCGGATGGATGGATGATATTCGATGCGGAGTTCTTCCTCGGAGTGGACTACGTGTTCAAGACCGGCTGCGGTGATGGTGCGACCGCTGATCACAATACGGTGATCGAATGGATGACACCGATCTGTACAACGATCTTGAGCAACGATGATGGTTGTGAGAACGGTCGCTCCAGCTTGAGCTTCAACTCCTTCTTCGACGAGACGGTCCTCTGGATCCGGGTACGCGGCGCTCAAGGTCAAGGTGGCTCGTTCACCATGGCCTATCGGAGTATCGGAGGTGTGCCTGGCCAATGCAACGAATGTCCATCCTACGATGAGCAATTGATGCCTTCCAGTCAATGGCAGTCCAAGGCCGGAGCCTACGGAACCGGAGGGTGCAAGGTGTACAGGGTGTTCTCTGCGGTCGGTATGGAATACACGTTCAAGACCGGCTGTGGAGATGGTGCTATCGCTGATCATGACACGTTCATCGAGGTGCAAGGTGTCGGTTGTGCCACACTCTCCTCGGACGAGGACGGGTGTGAAGCAGGCCGATCACAGGTCACTTGGATGGGGACCGGTGGGATCATCTATGTGAAGGTCATTTCCTCAAGCGGATCAGCGGGAACCTTCAGTATGGCCTATCGGCGAAGCGGTGGAAATGGCAGCTTATGTGGCACTTGTACGGAACATGACCTCTCGATCACGCCTGGTGTCAACTGGTCAACCTCCACTTCGAGCTATCTATCGGAAGGTTGTCAGATCTACCGTGTCTCGGTTACCGAGGGTTTCATGTACACCTTCAAGACCGGTTGCGGGAACGGCGCTACAGCGGACCATGATACGTTCTTGGAGTTGTTCGATCCCGACTGTGGCACATTGGCGATGGACAACGACGGATGTGAAAATGGATCGTCCATGATCGAGTACATAGCAACATCCACGGGCTTTCTATACCTGAAAGTTTCCGGGATAGAAGCGGCCGAAGGGTTCTATACGCTTGCGTACAGAAAGAGCGGAAGTTGTACGGACTGTCCATCCTATGATGTGGAGATCACCCCTACACTGGTATGGCAAACGGCGACGGGTGCGTATTTGAACGATGGCTGTTGGCTGTACAAGGTGAATGTGACCGAAGAACACACCTATGCTTTTCAGACAGGGTGTGGAAATGGTGGCGCATCGGACCACTTCTCAACGCTGCAGCTCCTTGATCCCGGATGCACATCGATCCAGAATGGCTCTTGGGGTTGTAACGGGCCCGGTTCGGATATCAATTACCTAGCGCTAGAGACAGGGGTGGTGTACCTGAAGGTGTATGGGCTGGATGGCACTTTCGGCACCCACACGCTCGCGTATCGGGATCTGGGTTCCGCATCGGATGAGTGCAGTGCGGTCCAACCCATTCAATTCAGCCAAGGGAACGTCTACCTCGCGGGGTCCCTGACAGGCGCAACAAGTGCTGGGGATTTCGTTGAGAGTTCCCCATACTATGGATCAGCGGTAATGTGGTATGCATTCGAGTTGGAGGAACCCTGCTACGGATTCACGGTCGCCTATTGTGGGCTCGTGCCGGCCTGGGGGAATACCTTGAACATCCTGACCACGGACTGTCCTGGTGATTCAGCGCTGGTAGCCTCCGTGGAGTCCTATGCCTGTGAGGATGGGAATGGGAGGTATTCCTTTCCGGTCCTCACACCGGGGGTGTACTATTTACCCTTGCTCTATGATCCCTTGAATTCAGTGGACGGCGACTATGAGATCTCTGTGACGTGCAATGACGAGGTGTGGTTGGGGGCCGAAGAGACCATTGCGTGTGCATGGACCATCCACCCCAATCCGGGTCTGGATGAGTTGCGGATCTCATGCACGGGGAATACGCCCCGGACTTTGGTCCGTATCCATGACCCCTTGGGACGGCAGGTATGGAGCGGTGGGATCACTGCATTTCCTGCACGTATCGATACCGGATCCCTACCACCGGGTATGTACATGGTCGTGATCCAGGATGGTAACCGGGTTTCCTCTTTCACCTGGATCAAGGAATGAGCAGAGTTATTGAGCGCTGGATATCGAGTGGTCGGTTCCACGCTGTCCAATGAATGGTGAAAGTCTCCCGGAGGAGCCTTCCGTCCATTCCGAGTATGGATCGCGGTTTACCGTGCTTGGCCTTTCCGGTCCGATCAAAGTCGAACTGACCAGTTCGCGGTCCAATCGTTGGTAGGATCCACGGCACCTTTGTAGTTGACGCTGCTGAACCACGGGTCTACTATGGAGGGATCCACGGCGCCGTTGGTATCCGTTCCTAAGTATCCGGAGAGTGAAGGGCCGGACGTGGTGTTCGTTGGATCCGATCCGATGCTGCCAGCGTTGTCCCAATCGGCACCATTGCCGAAGACTCCACTGTTCTTCACGAACAAGGTTCCGTCCGCGACGAAGGCATCGCACTCGGTCCCTACACGGATCCCTTTGGAGAAGCCGGTCACCAATCCGTTCCAGAGCTTGCCTTTGGTTCCATGTCGCAGGCGTGCTCCGCTGTTGGCGGATCCATCATCTGCTCCTACCAAGATGAAATTGCTGATCATGGGGCTGCTTACCGGTGTTGCGTTGTAGTCGGTTTCCCAGTTATCCCCCTCGAAGCCATTGTCGCAGGTGGCGACATCTTGATGTACCACCCAGAACTGGCCCTTCCCACGCCATCCATGGGTCCAGTCGAAGCTGTCATCGCTGTTACCGGTGGATACGGCCCATTTCAGGTTCACGGTTCCTCCGAAGAATTCGAATCCATCGTCGCTGCCCTTATAGGCTTGGAGGTGCTCCAACACCGTACCGCTTCCCACGCCGTTCAAGGAGAATCCGTTCAGTTCATTGTCCGTTCCAAGGATCTTACCGGCGTACTCCACGCGCACATACTTCATCGTACCGGAGTCGTCGTAGTCGTTGGATCCACCATAAGTGCCGGTGCCCCCTTCTCCCTCGGCGCTGCAATCGTTGCTCGGACAAGTGTTGATGCGTGCCTTCCCGTTGATCACGATACCGCCCCAATCACCACGGCCTGGTACACCGGTAACGGTTTTGATGGTGGTGAACACGATGGGTGCGTTGGCTGTACCCACAGCGTTGATCCGGCCTCCGCGTTGAACACTCAGGAACGGTGTGGTGCCATCATCGGCCGCATAGATGCGGGTGCCTTGCTCAATGGTGAGCGTAGCTCCGGATGCCACGAAGAGGCCACCGGAGATGAGGTATTTGCGACTTTGAACGAGTGTGCGACTGCTGCCGACACTGCCTGAAAGGACATAGTAGGTCTCCCCGTTGAAGGTTTGGGTAGGTTCGCTTTCGGGGGTAAGGTGCTCACAGCAGCAGTCCTTATCTGCGTCAGGGTCGTAGTTCATGGCCGTGGGGTCGGTACAGCCTTCCTTCTTCTTGCAGGAGGTCAAAGGTGCCGCACCGATCGCCACGATCAAGGTGACGAGCGCGAGGTTGGTATTGATGTGTCGAAGCAATTTCATCGATCCAAGGGTTGTTTCAGGTTTCTGCCGCAAAGATCCCGAGGGGGTCTTATCACATCGTTCCACGAACTTTATGATTCCATTAACGATAGCGACCGCAGTGTTAAGACTGCGGTCGCACATCGCTGTTGGAAGGAGTGCCGATCAGAGAATGGAGTAGGTCAGGCCGATGGAAACATTGGTTCCGGAGCGGTAGTCGTTGATGAGTGTGCTGCCGTTCGGTGTTTCCTGTTCGATGCGGGAGCGGGTATCCAGCACATTGCGAAGGTTCAGGTTCACTTGCCAGCGGTCGCCGATCTCGGTGCGTGCGATCACATTCAGCATACCCACCGGGAGTTCGTATTGATCACCAAGCCCGTTCGCGCCAGCGGAGAAGATGCGACGTCCGAAGATGTTGTACGCCAAGGTCAACGTTCCCTTCAGGTGATCACCGAGCTTCAGGCCATAACTCAGGTCGGCATTCACGAGATAGGGGGAGGCGCCTTGGAGCGGACGCGTGGCATTGGTCAATACCGTGGTGGGTCCGTCGTATTCGGCGATCGGCCGGTCTATGGTGAGTTCCGAATGCAGGAAGGTGGTATTCACGCCTACGCTCAGATCGTTCCATACCGTGCTGTCCTTTCCAAATAAGCCACCGAGGTTCTTCACCAGTTCCAATTCGATGCCGACCACCTGAGCGGTACCCGTGTTCCGGAATGATTGGAGTTGGCCGCTTGCCGTGGCGAGTGCGATCTTCTCGATCGGGTCGATCAGTTGTTTGCCGAACACGCCAACGGCGAAGAGTTCACCCACGTTCGGAAATTGTTCGAAGCGCAGGTCCGCGTTGTAGATCTGTCCGTTCTGTAGGTTCGGGTTGCCCACGTTCTTTACCCCGGCGAAGTACTCGGTGTACTCGAACGGAGCCATTTCACGGAACCCGGGGCGGGAGATCGTCTTGCTGGCGTTCGCTCGCAGCACGTTCTTTTCGTTCAGGTCCATCTTCACCCCGGCGAATGGCAGGAAGTCGGTCGAATTGATGCGAGCTACACGGCGAGGAGAGAGGTACGAGTCGCTCTGCTTCCGGTAGACGATGAATTGCTTCGCGTCCTCCATCCGTACACCGCCCATCAACTTCACTTTGCTCGGCACCACATCGAATTCTGCAGAGACGTAGGCTGCGTCGATCTCTTGCTTGATGTTGTGGTCAGCTTCAGGTCCAGTGACATTTTGGATACTGAATTGGCTTTGCTGATAGGTGTTGTCGTTGATATAGGTGTCCGGCCGATCGACATCTACACCTGAGGGGTTGTTCGCGTTCACACCGCCCAGGTCGTATGAAAAGACATCGTATCCGAAGATCCGCTTCTTGCGCTTCGTCTGTACACCTGTCCGAACGAGAAGGATGGGCTGTACGCCGTCCTCCGTTTCCTTCTCCAAGATGCGGTATGTGATACCAGCGCGGGCGCTGGTCTCTTCCTCGTTCAAGGCGCTGTACCACCGCTGGTTCTCCAGGCGGTCTATGGCATTGAATTGATGGTTCTCGTTCGCCGATCCAGGTGGGTAGAGGTACACCAACTGACGGCGATCGGGTTCGTTGGCATCGGCGGTGCTCATGGATCCTGCCCAGTCGATCTTCAACCGATCCCTGCGCCCGAAACGGTGCTCACCCACCACTTGGTTGATCCACATGGTATTCTGGCGGAAGGTGAAACGGCGAGCGAACACATCATCCTGATAGTCGAAGTGCTCGCCGTAGCTCTGGCGCACTTCATCGGATGAGGTGTTGACCCAAGTACTGGTGAAGCCGATGGTATGCGAGGTACCGAGATCCAGAGAAAGCGCCGCGAGTGCGGAGCTCTGTGTGTTGAACTGCCAGCTTTCCTGGTCGTAGTCGATCAGTGCGATGTTCTCCGTGTTGATCACCTTCACGGTCCCTTTTCGGTAACGGTTCTCGTTGCGGTAGTTGGCGGTGGCTAGGAAATTCAGTTTCGTGTTGGTGCCAAGTGTGAAAGAGGTGCCTCCGTACAGACCGAAGTTCAAGTCCGGCGATGCGGTGCGCACCACAGGGTTGAAGTTGGTATTGAATTTCAGACGCTCGCCATCGATCGTGGCACCTTGGCCAAGCACACCAGCGGGGATCGCGCGTGAGCCGTCTTCGCGACCCCAGAAGTCCTGACCTCCCCCGTTGTAGGAAGTGAAGTTCTTGAAGGTGGTCCGTGAATTCATGCCACCACCCACACTCACCTGTAGAACATTCTCTCCCGTTGCACGCTTGGTACGAATGTCCACAGCACCGCCGGAGAAATCACCGTAGAACTCCGGTGTGAAGCCTTTGGTCACGTTGATGCTACCCACCACACTGGTCGGGAAGATGTCCAGCGGGGCCACTTTAGCATCCGGGTCCGGGGAAGGCAGAGGAAGGCCATTCAGGTAGGCTGCGTTGTAGCGATCGCCGAGTCCGCGTACAACGATGTAACGTCCACCAACGGTGCTCAGACCAACCATTTTCTGCACACCCTCGGCCACATCGTTCGCACCTTTCTTCTTCAACTCCTGAGCGCCGATATTCTGCACCAGATCGGTGGACTCCTTGCGTTCCATCAGCAGGACTGCTTCACGCTCACGGTTCACGGTATGCACCACTTCCACTTCGCCCAGATCGATGCCTTGGCCTTTCAACTGGAGATCCAACAACGTGGTCTTGTCCGTGGTCACGGTCAGCGGTTCCTCCACGCCTTCGTACCCCACGAAGCTCACCAAGAGCACGTAGTTACCGGGGTCTGCGATGAAGCTGAACTTACCGTCGAGGTCCGTGGTGGCACCGGTATTGGTTCCTTTCAACGCCACATTTACGAAAGGCATGGGCTCGATCTTTCCATTTTCGTTGGAGGAAATGGTGCCCGCAACGATGCCTCTTTGGGCCGTGGCCAAGAGGCTGAATGTGCAAACAAGAACAACGAGTAGGGTTCGGTACATCGCGAATGCGGAAAGCTTGGGTGCTTTCGCATTGCAAAGATCCGGTCGGTCCATTACCCCTTCCTTGCGAAGGAGTTAAGGCTCTGTTATGCCCTCTACTTCCGGCTTAACTTACCGTTAACACGGTCCTCCAAGAACCACCACTTCGGACTGTCCTTGCGCCGACGGGCTTCCTGCCACATCACCACCAGTCGGTCTTGGAGGAGCGTCGTGGCTTCTTCCACCGAATCCGCAACGAAAACGAATTCCAATTCCTTCTTGCCGATCGTTCCTTCAGCGATCATGCGATCGAGCTGCTGTAGCATCGGTGCCCAATAGTCCTTACCGTAGAGCAGGATCGGGAAGTTCTTCACCTTGCCGGTCTGGATCAACGTTACGGTTTCGAACAGCTCGTCCAAGGTTCCAGCACCACCGGGCATCACCACGAAACAGATGCTGTACTTCAGCAGCAACACTTTGCGGACGAAGAAGCGCTCGAACGTTAGGCTCACATCCAAATAGGGATTCGCGTATTGTTCATGCGGTAATACGATGTTGCATCCTACACTGCGCGCACCCACATCCCTTGCACCTCGGTTGGCAGCTTCCATGATCCCGGGCCCACCACCGGTCATGATCGTGAAACCCACCCGACCGACCCGCCGCGCCAATTCGCGACCGACTTCGTAGTAGGGATGGTCTTCCTTGAAGCGTGCGCTGCCGAAGAAGGTAACGCAAGGCCCAACGAAATGCAGCTTCCGGAAGCCGTAGATGAACTCACGGGCGATATCGAACGCACTCCTGAACTCCTTCCAGCGCGAGCGTGGGCCGCTGAGGAAACCGAGGTCGATGTGCTTCGGGTTGGATCTGATGATGGACACGGCGCGAAACTATCCAATCATGTGCAAGGCGATCACTGCGATCGTGTATGGAATGATCAACAGGGGTATTTCGTTTTGGGCTTTCGAATGATCGGAACAAGACGATACAAGACGATACAATGTGGTAAAATTCTGTTAAGACCATCGTTCACGGTGATCTATTGCGCTACGTTCGCAGGCGCTTAGGCAAGATGGAACATACGATGGACCCATGGATGAGGCGGCTTTTATTGGCCTGCACGATCGTGCTCGGTGTCCAGTTGAGCTTTCCGCTGTCACTTCAGGCATCCATACGTGCGAATCAGCAGGTGGATGTGGTCAGTCTCGGTACGAAGGATCCTTCGAACAAACCTGGGGTACACGTTGATTTCGATCTACTCCCGATCCCAGCGCTCTTGATTTTGGTGCCGGAGTGGTTGGAGGTGCTCGCGGCGGACCGACTTGGAGCGGAGGATGCCGACGTGTCCGAATTGCTCCCTGTCACGGGTTTCCATCCGTCAGCTCCCTGAATTTCTGTAGCCCGGCGTTGATTCCGGGCGCGGTGGCCCATTGCCCACCAAGGATGCGCTAATTGCGCGTCATTCCAAAGGTTTCCCTCTCAATTGGACCCGGTCTTACCGGTACGTCCACGTTCCTCATCTTCTATTCCATCGACATGTTCAACATGGTACGTACCAAGGGCGATCGCGTGTTTGAAATGCACGGACCTACCTGCGCATCTCCGGGTCAGCGTGAGACACGAGCGCTACTTCTCAAGTCGCTATCGACGTTCGTTCTTGGCCTCTTGTTCTTGCTCGCCAGTTGTGGGGGGCAGGGTGAAGAACACGAACGACACGAGGGTGGGCGCTATGCGGCTACCACAGCGTTGCAAGCGGATACCGTGGTACACAGTAACTACGTGTGCCAGATCCATTCGGTACAGCACATCGAATTACGCGCCTTGGAAAAGGGATACCTGCAGGATATATACGTGGATGAAGGTCAGCTGGTAAAGGAGGGACAAGTGCTCTTTCAGATACGTCCTACACTTTATCAGGCCGAAGTGGAGCGCGCAGAAGCCGAGGCGGAGTTTGCCATGATCGAATACAGGAACACCAAGGCGCTGGCGGATAGCAACGTGGTTTCGCCCAATGAATTGGCGATGTCCAAGGCACAGTACGACAAGGCCAAGGCGGAGCTCAGTGTGGCGCAAGCGCATTTGGGATTCGCGCAGATCCGTGCGCCATTCAACGGCATCATCGGTCGCTTCCATGTGCGGAAAGGCAGTTTGCTCGATGAAGGAGAATTGCTCACCGAACTGTCTGACAACAGCAGCATGTGGGTGTATTTCAATGTGCCCGAAGCCGAGTATCTCGCCTATAGCCAGAACTCGAAGGCCGAGGAAGGAATGAAAGTCCAGTTGCGTATGGCGAATAATGACGTCTTCGATCAGGACGGCGAGATCACGGCTATCGAATCCGACTTCAACAACACCACGGGCAACATCGCATTCCGGGCCACCTTCATCAATCCTAAAGGGCTGCTACGCCATGGCCAGACCGGGAACATCCTGATGGAGTCACGCTTGAAGGACGTGCTGCTTATTCCGCAGAAGGCCACCTTCGAGGTGCTGGACCACCGCTACGTTTATGTGATCGACAAGGACAGTGTGTTGCATACCACACGTATCGGGATCGGTCCGGAACTACAGCACTTGTTCGTGGTAACGGAAGGACTTAAGAAGGATGATCGCATCCTGCTGGAAGGCTTGCGGAAAGTGAAGGACAAGGAGAAAGTGGACTTCGAGTTCGTCTTTGCGGATTCGGTCATGACCCACTTGGACCTCTACGCCGAGTGATCGTGCGTTAATCACCCCAGCCATGTTCAGGAATTTCATTCAGCGGCCGGTATTGGCCATCGTGATCTCGATCCTCATCGTGTTCATGGGGATGCTGGCGATCAAGCAGCTCCCCACCTCGCAGTTCCCGGAGATCGCACCGACGACGGTGAACATCTTCATCGCCTATCCCGGTGCCAGCGCGGACGTGCTCACGCGGTCTACTTTGGTGCAGCTGGAAACGGCGATCAACGGCGTGCAGGGCATGCGCTACATCGCCTCGGACGCCACCAGCGCAGGGGAAGCCACCATCCGTGTGATCTTCGAGCCGGGCACCGACCCGAACGAGGCCGTGGTGCGCGTGAAGACGCGTGTGGATCAGGTGATGCCCAACCTGCCGTTGCTGGTTCAGCGCGAAGGGGTGATCATCACACCCGTGCAGCCGAGCATGCTCATGTACGTGAACCTGTATGGCGACGGGAAGGATGCGGATGAGTTGTTCCTATACAACTATGCGTTCACGCAGTTGATCCCGGAGATCCAGCGTATTCCCGGCGTGGCGCAGGCGCAGATCCTCGGTAGCCGCAAATACGCGATGCGTGTGTGGTTGAAACCGGATCGCATGCGGGCCTACAAGATCTCCGCCGAGGAGGTGATGGAGGCCTTGGCAGAGCAGAGTCTTATTGCGCGACCCGGACGCTTGGGCCAAAGCTCCGGAGTGGACGCGCAGGCGTTCGAGTATGTGCTTGTATACCAAGGCCAGTTCAGCGAGCCGGAGCAGTACCGCAACATCATCGTACGCTCGAATGAAGAGGGCGAGCAGATCCGGATGCGTGACATTGCGGATGTGGAGCTTGGCAGCGAGTTCTTCGACATTTACTCCAATCTGGATGGTAAGCCATCGGCTTCCATCGTGCTGAAGCAGTCGCTCGGCAGCAACGCTAGTGATGTGATCGGACAGGTGAAGGAGAAGCTCCAGGAACTCGCCGAGGTGATGCCACCGAGCATCGACTATAAGGTGAGTTACGACGTATCGACCTTTCTGGATGCTTCCACCGAGCAAGTGATCCACACCCTGCGCGATGCCTTCATCCTGGTGGCCCTCGTGGTATTCATCTTCCTCGGCGATTGGCGTTCCACGCTCATTCCGATCATCGCCGTGCCGGTGTCCATGATCGGCACCTTCTTCATCATGCAGCTCTTCGGTTTGTCCATCAACCTGATCACGCTTTTCGCATTGGTGCTGTCGATCGGTATCGTGGTGGACAATGCCATCGTGGTGGTGGAGGCCGTTCACGCCAAGATGGTATCCGATCACTTGGCACCGTATAACGCTGTGAAAGTGGTGATGGGCGAGATCGGCGGTGCCATCATCGCGATCACGCTCATGATGGTCTCGGTATTCATTCCGATCGCATTCATGACCGGACCGGTTGGTGTGTTCTATCGCCAGTTCTCCATTACCATGGCGGGAGGGATCATTATCAGTGCTGTGGTCGCGCTCACACTTACCCCGGTATTGTGTGCCATGATGTTGAAGCCGCACGATGCAGAGCATGTGGGGAAGCAGAATCTCCTGGATCGCTTCATCGCATGGTTCAACAAGGGCTTCGAGCGCATTACCGGTCGCTATGTCAAGGTCCTCGACCGGGTGGTGGCTCGGCGTACACTGACCTTTGGTGCGCTGCTCGTGTTCTGCGCCGGGATCTACCTGTCCGGCCGGGTGTTGCCTGCTGGCTTCATCCCGAGTGAGGACCAAGGAACCATTTACGCCATCATCCAGACACCGCCGGGATCCACGCTGGAAACCACCAACAAGGTGGCGCATGAACTGCAACAGATCTGTGAGGAGATCCCCGAGGTGGAGTCCGTTTCCTCCTTGGCCGGCTACGAGATCATGACCGAAGGTCGTGGCTCCAATGCAGGTACGTGCTTGATCGATCTGAAGCCTTGGCACGACCGCCACAAGGACGTGAACGAGGTGATGGAGGAACTGGAAGAAAAGACCAAGGACATCGGAGCGCAGATCGAGTACTTCGAGCCACCGGCGGTGCCGGGCTTCGGCTCATCGGGAGGGTTTTCGCTGCGCATGTTGGACAAGACGAACGGGACGGACTATCACGAGTTCGATCGGGTGAACAAGGAGTTCATGGCCGCATTGGGCGAGCGTAAGGAACTGACCGGCCTGTTCACCTTCTTTGCCGCCAACTATCCGCAGTACGAGATCCTCATCGACAATCAGGCGGCCATGCAGAAGGGGGTTTCCATCGGCAAGGCCATGGAGAATCTGAACATCCTCATCGGCAGTACCTACGAACAGGGCTTCATCCGTTTCGGTCGATTCTTCAAGGTCTATGTGCAATCGGGACCGGAGTACAGGCGCTATCCCTCCGATCTGGAGGCGCTCTTCGTGAAGAACGAGGAAGGGGAGATGGTGCCGTATTCCTCCTTCATGCGGTTCGAGAAAAGCCTTGGTCCGAACGAGATCACCCGTTACAACATGTACAATTCAGCGTCGATCCGCGGGCTACCGGCCAACGGATATACGAGCGGGGATGCCATCACCGCGATCAAGGAAGTGGCCAAGGAGAACCTGCCGCGTGGATACGATATCGCTTGGGAGGGATTGTCATACGATGAGGCCAGGCGCGGGAACGAGGCCATCTACATCTTCCTTGTCGTGCTCATTTTCGTGTACCTCGTGCTCGCCGCGCAGTACGAAAGCTTCCTGCTTCCGTTGGTGGTCATCCTCTCGTTGCCGGTTGGTGTGCTCGGTTCGTTCCTGATGTTGAAGGCCATGGGATTGGCGAACGATGTGTACGCACAGATCGGGATCATCATGCTCATTGGTCTGCTGGGAAAGAATGCCGTTTTGATCGTGGAGTTCGCGGTGCAGAAGCAACGTGCCGGTGCGACCGTATTCGAAGCGGCCATTGAAGGAGCGAAGGCGCGATTCCGCCCGATCTTGATGACCTCTTTCGCTTTCATAGCAGGCCTGATCCCGCTGGTGGTGGCTACAGGCGCGGGTGCGATCGGGAACCGCACCATCGGTTCATCCGCCATGGGAGGCATGCTCGTGGGTACGCTCATCGGCGTGTTGGTGATCCCTGGCCTGTACTACGTATTCGCCACCATGGCCAAGGGCCGCAAACTGATCATGGATGAACGGGATGAACCGGTTTCTGAGGAGTTCGTTAGACGGGATGAGGAGGGAATGCGGTACACGGAAACCATTCGTCTCCTGACCGGGCGCATGAAAGAACTTTTGAAACGCAAGAAGGACGAATGAACACCGCGACCCCTATATGCCGAATGATCAACCCCTTGGCCATTGCAGGTCTTTTAGCCGTGCTGATGCTGTCGTCCTGCGTACCCGCGCTGAAAGTACGCGAGGCCCAGAAGAACACACCAGCCGCGTACGCTGCGGGATCCACCGACACCTCTGATGTGGCCACCAAGCAGTGGCGACAGTTCTACAGCGATGTGGATCTGCGCACCTTGATCGACAGCGCCTTGGCGAACAATCAGGAACTGAACATTCTACTCCAGGAGATCACCATCGCCCAGAACGAGGCACGCGCTCGCAAAGGCGAATACCTGCCCTTCGTGGACTTCGGTGCAGCGGCCGATGTGGAGAAGGTGGGCGAGTTCACCCGCAACGGTGCCGTGGAAGAGCAATTGCACGTGAAAGAAGGCGAGGCCTTCCCGGAGCCGTTACCCAACTTCATGATCGGTGCGCGCATGTCCTGGGAATTGGACATCTGGAAGAAGCTGCGGAATGCCAAGAAGGCCGCCGTGTTGCGCTACTTGGGCAGTGTGGAGGGCAGGAATTTCATGGTGACCCATCTGGTGGCGGAGATCGCCAACAGCTACTATGAGTTGATGGCGTTGGACAATCAGTTGGAGATCCTGCGGAACAACATCGCGATACAGCAGGACGCTTTGCAGATCGTGAAGTTGGAGAAGCAGGCCGCGAAAGTCACCGAACTTGCGGTGCGGCGATTCGAAGCAGAAGTGTTGAAGAACCGCAGCCTACAGTACAACATCCTACAGCAGATCACCGAAACGGAGAACCGGATCAACTTCCTTGTTGGCCGCTATCCACAACCGGTGAGCCGGAACTCCCCAAGCTTTTCCAAACTGGTGCCGGACAGCATCTACGCCGGGCTACCGTCTCAGCTATTGACCGATCGTCCGGATATCCGCCGGGCGGAACTGGAGTTGGAGGCTGCGAAACTCGATGTGAAGGCTGCCAAGGCCAACTTCTATCCGTCCATCGGACTCCGGGGTGGGGTGGGCCTTAACGCTTTCGATGCAACCCTCCTGTTAGAAACACCAGCCTCGCTGATCTACAACGCTGCTGGAGACTTGATCGCACCGTTGATCAATCGGAACGCCATCAAGGCCATGTATGTCAATGCCAACGCCCGCCAGATCCAAGCCGTGTACGACTACGAGCGCACCGTGCTGAACGCCTACGTGGAAGTGGTGAACCAACTCTCGAACCTCCGCAACCTGCGCAGCAGCTTTGACCTGCGCGAGCAACAGGTCGCGGCGCTCAACAGTTCCATCACGATATCGACCAACTTGTTCCGCTCCGCACGTGCGGATTACATGGAGGTGCTGCTCACACAACGCGATGCACTGGAATCGAATTTCGAATTGGTGGAAACACGCAAGCAGCAACTGAACGCAATGGTCGATGTGTACCAAGCGCTAGGGGGCGGTTGGAAGTAGTGGTCAAACCTCAACGCTGACCACACTCTCTAGCGCCGCCTTCGCCACCTGCACATTCTTCACGTCCTGTACGGTGATGCGCAAGGTCCCGGCCTTCTCGTATACCTTGAACCGGCGCGGTTGTGCTTGTACTGCGCGCAACACGGAGTGGAACGTATCGCCCGCGAAGAACGGATGCTTCTGGTCCGCGATGAAGGTGCCGATCAGCACGCCTTTCTTCAGTACCATCTTCTCCAGCCCCATTTGTTGGCCTAACCAGCGCAAACGGATCGCTTCCATGAGTTCCAGCACCTGTTCGGGGATCGGGCCGAAACGATCGGTGACTTCCGTGGTGAACTTGTCGAGTTCCGTTTCGTCCTTGATGTCGTCGAGCTTGCGGTAGAGCGCGAGGCGTTCAGCGGTTTCGCTCACGTAGCTGTTGGGGATCAGCATGGTAAGGTCCGTCTCGATGATGCAGTCGTCGCTCTGGTCACGGGTGCCGCCACGTGCTAGTTGCCGGTCTTCGAAGAGTTCCTTGAAGTGTTCGTTCTTCAATTCGCGCACGGCTTCTTCCAGGATCTTATGGTAGGTCTCGAAGCCGATGTCGTTGATGAAGCCGCTCTGTTCCGCACCCAAAAGATCACCCGCGCCACGGATGTCGAGGTCCTTCATGGCGATGTGGATGCCGCTGCCGAGGTCGCTGAATTGTTCGATCGCTTGCAAGCGTTTGCGTGAAAGATCGGGCAGCAAGTGCGGACTTGGTGCAAGCAAATAGCAGTACGCTTTCTTGTTGCTTCGACCCACACGACCGCGCAGTTGGTGCAGATCACTGAGACCGAAGTTCTGCGCCTCGTTCACGATGATCGTGTTCGCGTTCGGGATGTCCAGACCGTTCTCGACGATGGTGGTACAAACGAGCACATCGGTGTTGCCCTCGATGAAGTCGAGCATCACTTCCTCCAACTTGTGTCCTTCCAACTGCCCGTGGCCAACACCAACTCTAGCGCCCGGTACCAGCTTGCGGATCATGTCTGCCATGAAGGAGATGTTCTTCACCTTGTCATGGATGAAGTACACTTGGCCACCACGTGAAAGCTCGTATTCGATCGCACCACGGATCGTCACTTCATCATACGGTTGCAGCATCGTCGAAACCGGGTAGCGGTTCGGCGGTGGCGTGCTGATGATGCTGAGATCGCGTGCGCCCATCAGGCTGAACTGTAGTGTACGTGGGATCGGTGTGGCGGTGAGCGTAAGCGTATCGATACTGGCACGAATGGTCTTCAACTTGTCCTTCACGTTCACTCCGAACTTCTGCTCTTCATCGATGATCAGCAGGCCGAGGTCCTTATACTTCACGTCCTTGCTCACCAGCCGGTGCGTGCCGATGAGGATGTCGATCTTCCCTTCCTTCAGGTCAATGAGGATCTGCTTTTGTTCGGCGCTGCTGCGGAATCGATTGATGTAATCCACGCGAACGGGCAGTCCTTTCATTCGGGCGGAGAAGGTTTTCCAATGTTGCAGCGCTAGGATCGTGGTCGGTACGAGAACGGCGACTTGTTTGCTATCGCACACCGCTTTGAACGCCGCACGGATCGCGATCTCCGTCTTTCCGAAACCGACATCGCCACACACGAGACGATCCATCGGCGTGGCCTTCTCCATATCACGCTTCACATCGATCGTGGCCTTTTCCTGGTCGGGGGTGTCCTCGTAAATGAAGCTCGCTTCGAGTTCGTGCTGCAGGTAGTTGTCCGGTTGGAACGCGAAGCCCGGCTTGCTCTTTCGTTGTGCGTAGAGCTTGATCAAGTCGAAGGCCAGTGCCTTCACCTTCGCCTTTGTCTTCTCCTTCAGGTTCTTCCACGCCGGACTGCCGAGCTTGCTCACTTTCGGTGCAGTACCACTTTCCTCACCACTGAATTTGCTCACGCGGTGCAGGCTGTGAATGCCCACGTAGAGGATGTCGTTGTCGCGGTAGATCAAACGGATCGCTTCCTGGATGGAACCACCGGCATCGATCTTCTCCAGACCACTGAACACGCCTACTCCGTGGTCGATGTGGACGACGAGATCACCCGGTTTCAATTGCGTCAGTTCCTTCAGCGTGAGTGCCTGCGAGTTCTTGCGGAAACCTTCCTTCAGCCGGAAACGATGGTACCGTTCGAAGATCTGGTGGTCGGTGTACAGCACCAGCTTCTGCTCGGGATCAATGAAGCCTTCGTGCAGATCAAGCACCAGAGGCGTGAAGGCCACCTCATGCTCCATGTCATTGAAGATCGTGTAGAGTCGTTCGCTCTGCTTGGTGTTGCTGCACGCGATCAAATTGGTATAACCTGCATTCTGCTTGTTGTGCAGGTCGCCGCTCAGGACCTTGAATTCCTTCGCGAACGTCGGTTGGGGGCGTTGCTGGAAATCAACAGTGACATCCGCGTGCTGCTTCGCGGCCTCGGGTACGATGGTACTCTTCCAAAAGACCTTCCGGAACCCAAGCGTCCATTTGATCAACGCACTGTCCGTCGCAAGCAATTCACTCGGTGTGGCGTGCTTCTCCTTCTCCGGCAACCTTTCGTATACCTCGGAAAGCAACTTCAACTGCTTATTCGCGGCATCGCCGATCGCCTGTATGTCACGCATCCAGATCGTTGTGTTCTCCGGTAGCTGCTGAAAGAAGAGCTGCTGTCGTGCGCTGTCCTCGTCTTGAAGATCAGGCACGATCACAGCCTCGGCCAATCGCTCGATGGTCAGTTGGTCCTGCGGATCGAAGCGGCGGACGCTCTCCACGGAATCACCGTATAGTTCGATGCGATACGGTTGATCACTGCCGTAGCTGAACACATCCACGATCCCGCCTCGGATACTGAATTGGCCGGGCTCGTACACGAACTCCGCGCGGGTGAACTCCATTTCATGCAACCACTCTTCCAACGTGTCGAGAGGCAATTCCTCGTTCCGCTTGATCGTCAACGTATTCTTCTGCATCGTCTCCTGGCCCACAACGAGTGGTACCAATGCATCCGGGTAGGTGACGATCACCAAAGGGGAAGTGCCGCTCCCTGAAGCGGGGTTCATCAGTACCTCCAGTATCTCGGTGCGACTCACGCGTTCACCATCGTGGTGACCATCCGGGTCGTACGGTGAACGCGAAGGGGCCGGGTAGAAGAGCAGATCTTCATCCTTCTTGGCATTGCGAAGGTCCTTGTCCTTGCCGCGCAGCGCTTCCAGGTCATTGATGAAGTACGCCGCTTCTTCTTTGTCGGTGAGCACGAACACGTGCACGCCTTTGGTACGGTCGATGACCGATGCCGCGATCAATGCTTGCGAGGAGCCGACGGTACCAGAGACTTGCACGCGTGCGTTCGGAGGCAGTAATCCTTCAGCGATGCGTGCAACGCGGGCATCGTTGCAATAAATGGAGAGGAGGTCGGGGAGGGATGTCAAACTCATGGAACCCAAAATGCCCGAAACCCGGTGCCGGGGATTTCGGGCATCGGGTTCGGGAACGGCACAAAGGTAGATCTGCAATGCGTGCTACTTCCCCTCCAACCCCTGCGCCAGCTCATGCAACTTCAGCACGGTGTTCCAGTTCCGGGCGGTGTTCACCACACCGATCCACTTGTCGAACTTCTCCGCCATCTTGCTGGTGCCAAAACCGTTCGGTGTGTGGATGTAGCACACGCCCTTCACCAGCTTCAGGTCTTCACCGCCTACGGCCAAAGCCCTGATCTTCTTGATGGCATCGGGTGTCGGCGTTTCGGCCAGGAGCACGGCATGCACATGCTTTCCTTCTGCCTTGTTCGGGAACGGATCGTTCTTGATCACGGCTTCCCATTCCGCTGAAGTGAGTGCGAAGATTGGCCGGTCGTAGTTGAATTTCTTCCGGCAGATCGCAACCACCTTGGCGAGCGTTTCTTCACGCGAGAGTGAGCTACGAACCAACGCATTGCCACTGTTGATGTAGGTGGTGGCATTCTTGGATCCCGCCTTTGTGAGCGCTTCACGCAGCTGGGCAACGGGCAGTTGTACAGGACCGCCCACACCACGGAAGAGCAAGAGGTAGGTGGTCAGTTCAGCCATGGATCATTGCTTCACGATGCGTGCGGTTGAAATGCCTTCGAGGTCGATGACACGAAGCAGATACACGCCACTGTGCAATTCGGAAACATCGAATGTCGAACGGTTTCCTGCGATTCGCTGTTGCTTCACGACACGACCCTGCACATCGATGAAGGAAACGGTTGCCGGTCGATCACTTGTGCGTTCCATGTACAGAAGCGAGTTCGCAGGATTGGGTGAAAGCCTCAGCGATCCGTCCTTCATTGTTTCGCCAACGCCCGTGATCAGCACTTGTACAGGTTCCGAAGAGGCCGATGGGCATCCCAATTCATCCGTCACGATCACGGTATAGATCCCGCCTTGCAGCGCCTCGATGCAGGCCGATGTGCCGCCATCCACGGGCACACCATTCCTGTACCACTGCACCATGCCATCTATGGGAGTGCAGAGCGTGAGGTCGTCCACCGAAACTTCCGGTATCCACGGGGTACTGGAGCAGCCAACGCGCGCACGAAAGATGTCGCCGTTGTTGCAAACGATGACGATCTGCCCATCCACGATGGTCGCGTCGCCGACGCTGGCATTGAGGATCTCCGGTAGCACGTTCTCCCATGTAATGCCGCCATCGACACTCTTCTCCACTTGCCCGGAATAGGCCACGGCATATCCTGTATCCGGATCAGTGAAGAAGATGCTCATCGTATTCTGTGCAGTGCCGCCCATGTAGGTCCACGAATCACCGCCGTCAACAGTGCGGAAATTCCTTGTCCATCCGTGCAGTGGATCCGCAAAGAACACGGTATGACTGCCGCTGGTCGGGGGCATGGGGTCCCAGGTCAGTCCGCCATCACCGGTGCGGTAGTTGTCGCCGTACTCACCTACGGCATAACCCTGCAGATCATCTACGAACCACAGGTCATTGATGGTGATATTGCCAACATCGAGCACACGGGTCCAGTTGGTGCCCCCGTTCGCAGTTCGATAGATCCCACCCAAGACCGCACCACCTGCTACGATCATGGTGCTAGCGTCGATGGTCCATGTGCAACGGATCGCTACGCTGGGGCCACTGACGCTGGTTCGCGTTCGGAAACCGTCCATGGTCTTCGCAAAGGCACCGCTACTGCCGCCAAGACAACCGTCGCCTTCGGCATTCAGATGAACGCCGAGGCCACCGGCACCGGCCTTTGTCCAGTTGCGTCCACCGTCCGTAGTCCGCAATAGTCCGGACTCGAAGCCGCCGGTCGTTTGCCAGCCCACGGCCACTCCCGTATCGGCATCCATGAAACTCACCTTGTTCAGACGCGTGTGCCAGGTACCCTCGTGGCGAAGAGCCCAAGTCTGTCCCATGTCGCTCGTGCCATGGATACGTCCATTGGTGCCCAGGAGCCCCGATCCACTTGCGGACAGAGCTACGCTTTGATGATCCGTACTACCGATCTGGATCTCGGTCCATGTGAGGCCAGCATCCGTACTGCGGATCGTTCGGCCCCAAGCACCACAGGCCACGATCACATCGCCCTGCACGTCCATGTCCAGCATGGTATACGTGGTGTTGGATGGGATCGAATCCCACGTGGCGCCACCATCCGTCGTACGGATCACTTCGCCTACGCTGCCCACGGCCACGCCCACTTCAGTGTCGTAGAAATAGAGATCCCGTATCAGTACCAATTGATCGAAAGGCCCAACCCCTTGCCAGGTCAGACCGCCGTCCACGCTCTTCAACATCTCACTACCGGCACAGCTCGCGTAGCCCGTTTCCGTATCCACGAATTGGATCGCGGTCATGTAGTTGTTCGTGGGCTGGCCGCTCTGCATCAAGGTCCATGTAACACCGCCATCGATGGTGCGAATGATCTTGCCGGTCACCGATCCGGCCCAACCCAAGGTGTCATTCACAAAGTGGACACAACGGAGTTCACCGAAGGTCGGGTTGGATTGTCCGGTGATCGTGTTGAAGCCATCGTTGGTGCGATAGACCGCGCCACCCTCACCCACAACAACCCCGCGGTCCGCATCCCACATGAAGATCGCCGTGGGGCTGTTACTCAAGTTGTTCGCCATACGCTCCCAACGCACACCGCCATCGAAGGTGCGCAGGATCGCGCCCATTGGTTTATCCACTGCATAGCCCTGTGCATCACTCACCATCGCTAGGGCATCGAACTGGCTGCGCGTCTTGATCGGGGTCATCAATTCCCATTGACCATGAGTGAACAGACTGGCACACAGAAGTGCTGGTACGGCGAAGTATTTCATGTGGAGCAAAGGTCGTTGGTCAGCGGTACACGACACGCGTGCATTTGTTCACCCGGACCCTCGGAAGCAGCCGAGAACAACACTTGTCGTTGGTCAGCGCCCAAGTTCTTGCGCAAAGCCGAGGAATTCACGCTCTAGATCGTACCCTTCTGCACGATACTTGAACATCACACCTGCGTTCTCCTTGAAAGCCAGTTTCCTGTTCCAGATCCCGAACAAGAGCAGCGGACAGTATCCATCGTAGTCCACAACACTGGTATCGATACGCGTCTCGAAGACGATGAGTGCACCTCCGGTAGTCACCTTGTAATGTGTTTCGTATCCCGCGCGAATGTTGAGTTTGAACACGATGATCTCCCCCATCCGGTCCGTGGAAACGCGTAGTGTTCCTCGCTCGAAATGGGCCTCGATGAAGCCGTGTTTGCGGAACCAACGATCCAAGTGTGACTTGGTCTTCGGGATGTCCGGAATTGGAATAGGGATCCGTGGCATGGGTATTCGGTATGGAACGAAGTTATATTCCGTGGCTAGGATGATCCAAAGCGACAACGATGCAGTGCTGCATTCCAGAGACCTTGCGATCATGACATGGCGCAACAGTGGTGTACATGCCACGAATCGTTGGTGGGTATGAGGCAATACCCATTCGCCGATCAAGCCATAGGGCCCTTGTTCAACCCTTCATTGCCTTCTCCACCATCCCCTTGCTGCCGATATACAGCGGGCAACGTTGGTGCAATTCCGTTGGCTTCAGGTCCAAAATGCGCGTCTTACCATCGGTCGCTATGCCGCCTGCTTGTTCCACGATCATAGCAAGCGTATTGGCCTCGTACAGCAGTCGCAGTTTTCCTTTCGGATCCTTCTTTGTCGCAGGATACATGTAGATCCCGCCTTTCAACAAATTGCGGTGGAAGTCCGCCACGAGACTGCCGATATAGCGACCGCTCATCTTCTGCTTCTTGCAGTCGTCGATGTAGTTGCGTACGCCATCGCTGAAGTCGTAGTAGTTCCCCTCGTTCACTGAGTAGATCCTGCCTTCTTCGGGCGTGGTCATGTTCGGGTGGCTCAAGCAAAAGGTGCCGATGCTCGGGTCCAATGTGAAGCCATTCACACCGTGGCCCGTGGTGTACACAAGCATGGTACTACTTCCGTAGATGATATAGCCGGCTGCCACTTGCTTGTTGCCTGGCTGCATGAAATCCTCCATCGTCGCCGTCTGCCCTTCACTGATCCGCCGGTAGATGCTGAAGATCGTCCCGATGCTCACATTCACATCGATGTTGCTGCTGCCGTCCAGCGGATCCATGGTTACCACATATTTCCCACCGTTGTCGAAATGGACGATCTCCTCGTTCTCTTCACTCGCCACCGCGCATACTTCACCTTGGCTCCGTAATAGGCGAATGAACAGGTCGTTGGCGTACACGTCCAATTTCTGTTGCTGTTCGCCCTGTACGTTCTCGGTGCCTTGCGCGCCAAGGATGTCTTCAGCCAGCCCTGCTTTGTTCA
Source organism: Flavobacteriales bacterium (assembly GCA_016710015.1). Classification (GTDB taxonomy): domain Bacteria; phylum Bacteroidota; class Bacteroidia; order Flavobacteriales_F; family PHOS-HE28; genus PHOS-HE28. The sequence continues at coordinate 41,549 of JADJLR010000008.1, read as the reverse complement.
CTTCGCGGTTCACCATTTTGCCCGCCAAGCGGAAGCTGGTGAGCAACTGTGTCAATTCGCCGGTAGCGTAGGTGAATTCGTGTTGACGTTCAGTGATGAACTCAGCGAGGGTCTTGATGTTGGCCATTTCGGATCAGTGAACGGGACGTCAGTTGATCAGAAAATGACCCTGCCGTCAGTTACTTCGTTGCAAATATCCGATGTAAGCGATCTTTGGGCACCATGAATGTGAGGATACGCAGGGCCGAACCCGCTGATGTGCCGCGAATGCTGGAGTTGGTGCGGGAATTGGCCGTCTTCGAAAAAGAACCTGAAGCTGTCACGGTAACGTTGGAACACATGCAGGATGCAGGCTTCGGGCCTGATCCGGTTTGGGTGGGATGGGTGGCGGAGAACGAGAAGGAAACCGTCGGCTTGGCCATCTGCTACGAGCGATACAGCACGTGGAAGGGCCGTCGCTTGTACCTCGAGGACATCGTGGTCACGGAGAATGCACGCGGTCAACGGATCGGGGAGAAACTTTTTCGGGCATGTGCGGAATACGCTGTGGAGAAGGACTACGCAGGCATGCTCTGGCAAGTGTTGGATTGGAATACGGATGCTATTCGTTTCTATGAACGGTTTGGTTCGGCATTGGATCCCCAATGGGTGAATGGTTCGCTCGAATTGGAAGAACTGAAGAAGATCGCAACGCAATGAAAGTGTTCAAGTTCGGTGGTGCGAGTGTGCGGGATGCGGAAGGCGTACGCAACCTCGCCCGTGTGGTGAAGCCTTACGCCTTGGACGATCTGGTGATCATCGTAAGCGCGATGGGGAAGACCACCAATGCCTTGGAAGCCATCGTGTGGTCCTACTGTGATGGCAGGGACACCAAGGCCATGTTCGAAGCGCTGCGTCGAGATCACCTTGCGGTACTGGCAGAGGTGGCACCTGAGGATATCGCAGCGGCGGCGGAACTGGTATTGAACTTCGACAGCCTTCGCACGCTCTTGGAGAAGCCAACAGTGGGCAACGTGGATCGTGACTACGACGGCATTGTCGCCTTTGGCGAGGTATGGAGCACGTTGATCGTGAGTGCTCACCTGAAAGCGATGGGCATTGGGAATGCATGGGTGGATGCCCGCACCATCATTCGTACCGATGAACAATACCGCCGCGCAGGGGTCGATTGGTCCACCTCCGAGCGCCGTGCATCGACGCTGCTTTCGGAAGTGGAAGGCACACCGAAGCGTATCGTAACGCAGGGCTTCATCGGTGCTTCATCGGAGGGCACAACGACGACACTTGGCCGCGAAGGTTCGGACTTCTCTGCGGCCATTTTCGCGTACCTCTTGGATGCCGAGAGCGTTACGATCTGGAAGGATGTGCCCGGCATGTTCAACGCCGACCCGAATCGTTTTCCAGACACCAAGTTGCTCGGCCACATCAGCTACCGCGAAGCGATCGAGTTGAGTTATTTCGGAGCCAGCGTGATCCATCCACGCACCTTGCAACCGCTACAGAAGAAGCAGATCCCGTTGTACGTTCGGTCCTTCAAGGACATGGCGGCACCGGGCAGCGTGATCGATGCGCATAGCGAGAACGACTCCTTGATCCCGTCGTTCATCATCAAATCCAAACAATTGCTCATCAGCATCACTCCACGTGATCTCAGCTTCATCGTCGAGGAAAACCTGAGCGACATCTTCAAGCTCTTCGCGAAGCGGAACGTTCGTATCGATCTGATGCAGAACAGTGCCGTGGCCTTCAGCGTGGTAGTAGATGATTCGCCGCGCAGTCGGGAGCTGATCGACGCGCTGGGCCAGGCGTACGAAGTGCGGTACAACGAGAGCTGCGAACTGATCACGGTTCGGCATTATGATGAAGCAACGCTCGTACGGCTCACCGCCAATAGGGAAGTGCTTGTGGAGCAGCGCAGCAGAAGCACAGCACGTTTCGTTGTTCATTGAACGCACATCACGATGTTCCAGCGCATACACCTACGTTCGATCGTTCCGGTCCTTTGCGTATTGCTGATCCCGTTCGCAGCAATAGGTCGATCCACTCGACAAGCAACGGACAGCTTGCAGCGTGCTGCGGCCGAGCAACGGCTGCTTTTGCACAAGGCCGACTCTGCGGAAGACGTGCCCATGGCGATCGCCGTGCGATTGCATTTGTCCACCTTGGTGAAGCCTCGGGAGGCCATCCGGATCCTGGAGGAAGGTGCAGCACTGGCGCAGAGCACCGATCGCTTGATGGACGAGATCGCCACGCGTACCTACTTGTCCCAAGCCTATGCGAAGGTGAAGGATCATCGCAAGGCACATGTACAGGCGATGCAAGTGATCGCTTTGGACCATGTGCGCTACCTAAAAGAGGCAGAACGTTCGGCGGCACGAACGGATAGTTTGTTGGCTGCTGCCAAGGAAGCGCATAGGGCGACCATTCGGGCAGACATGTTGCGGCAACTGGAGGTTGAGGAGGCGGCGACTCGTCAGCAGGATCTCAGGAAGCGCTGGATGGTCATCGCGCTATTGGTCGCGGTGGTTGCCGTCCTAGTGGTGGTAGTGTTGTTGCTGCGAACGGGCCGTCTTGTTCGGAAGGCACGATCGGAAATGGCTTTGTTACGTGCGGAGGTCGCTGCTTCGAAGATCGTGCCAGCGAACCGAGTGCGAAGTCCGGAGCAAGTGATCCAACGGGAGTCGAAATGGGAGGAGCCACCCGTTGTTGCAGAAACCACGGTCCCGGTGGATGAGACCGTTACGGCCATGTTCCGGAAGCGGATCCCAGAGCGGTTAAGCACGTTGCGTGAAGCGCGCGGACGCGGTGACCATGAGAAAGTGGTGCGTGTAGTACACACGTTGAAGCCGCAATTGGTCGCGACGGACGAAACACTTGCCGAGTTGTGTGCTGCGATCACCCGACCAGCGGCGCATGCGGAGGAGTTGAAATGGAATACGGACCTGGATCGGTTGGAAGCAGCGATCGAAGCACGGCTTCGGGGGTGATCACTCCAGTCCGTCCTGGATCGCGATCACGCGGTTCGGGTAATCGCTGATGATGCCATCCACGCCCAGTTCCAACATCCGCCTGATGTCCGCTGGGTCATTCACCGTCCAGACCACGAGCTCCATGCCTTTAGCGCGGATCGCTTGCAAAAGTGTATCATCTGCCATCGCGAATTGCGGGCTGTAGATGCTTGGCTGGAAGGAGAGCTTCGCCAGATCCTCTTCCAACGTGCCATGTCCTTCCACGAGGTAGGCCAGTGGGATCTCAGGTCGTTCGGCGTGGATCACCTCGAGGATGGCCGTATCGAAGGATTGCAGCATGCATCGATCGGTGATGCCGATGGAGTCCAAGGTGTTGATCACGATGTGCGCGAACTCCAGTGGTTGCGGTTGGAATGTTCCATAGAGTTCCGGATCGCTCTTGATCTCGATGTTGAACGAGGGAATTGCAACACTGCTCATCATGGCGTGCTCATCCACCTGCTCCACCATATCGGCCAGCAAGGGCTTGTACGTTGAACGCTGCTTCTGCTTCGGAAAATCCGGATGTTCGAGTGATCCGCAGTCATACTTGCGAATGTCGAACGCCGACATACGGTAGAGGTTGTGGGAGCGTTCGTTCGCTTTGCTGATGGGCTCATCGTCCGGGGTGAGGCAGATGCGATGATCCATCCACGGCTCATGTGAGATCACCAGATGCCCATCCTGACTCACCACCACATCCATTTCCAAATAATCGCAACCGATCTCCGTGGCTTTCAGGAACGCAGGAATGCTATTCTCCGGAAGTAGCCCCCGGCAACCGCGGTGTCCGTGGATATCGGGGTGCAGGTTCTTCTGGGGCATGCAGGCGGAGAGGGTGATGGCGCAAACGATCACGCAGCGTTCAGGTAGTGCCATTGGGAAAGAGATGGAGGATCTTATCGGCGAGCACGTCGGCCATTTTGAATTTGCCTTCGTGTGTTACGCCGGCGATGTGCGGTGTGAGCAAGACGCGGTCGTGGTGAATGAGGCGATCATACGTTGCGGGGTCCATTGATGGGTCCAACCCATCGAGTTCCGGACGTTCGAATTCCAGGACATCCAACGCGGCGGCGATCACTTTACCGGTATCGATGGCATCGAGCAGATCGCGCGTGTTCAGGACCGCTCCGCGAGAGGTGTTGAGCACGCGGACGGGTTTCTTCAACCTAGCAAAGAACGCTGCATTGGCATAGTAGCGCGTCTCGCCGTTCAATGGAAGATGGAAGCTGATCACGTCGCTTTCGCGAAGCACTTCATCCAGTTCGCATTCCTCCAGGCCCGCCCGTGCGAAGCCGCTCCGGTACTTGTCGTGTCCGAGCACGCGTACGCCGAATCCGCGCAACTTCTCGGCGAATGCACTGCCCATCTGACCGAAGCCGATGATGCCCACGGTCTTGCCGCGCAGGTCCGTTCCGCGCAGTGCTTCACGCGGCCAAAGTCCGGCCCGCACGGCCATGTTTGCGGGGACCAGTAGCTTCATCAAGGCGAGCAACAGCATCACGCAGCTCTCACCAACGCCATCCCGGTTGCCTTCCGGTGAATTGAGCACATGGATCCCTTTCTTTCTGCAATAGGCAGCGTCGATATTCTCGATACCAGCGCCCACACGACCCACGAAGCGTAGGTTCGAACACTGATCCATGAACGCCGCATCCACGATCCGGCTGCGCACGACGATCCCCTCCAAGTTGCTCAGTTGTGCTATCCGGTCATGTGCGCTCATGGCATGCAATGGGATGCACGTATGACCTGCACGGGTCAGTTTCGCCGCCAATTCCGGATGTACGATCTCAGCGATGCCAATGCGCATGTGTTTCATCCCGTCCATACAGGGATCAGGGGAAGAGGTCGTACATGAAGTGGCCCACGGTGAAGTAGGTGAGCAGGCCGATGATGTCGTTCAACGTGGTCACGAAGGGACCTGTGGCCAGAGCGGGATCCACTTTCAAGCGGTTCAATAGCAAGGGGATCACAGTTCCGAACATCGCGGCGGTCAGGATCACACTGAACAAGGCGATGCTCACTGTGTAGGTCAACGCTTGGCTTTGTTGTAGCGCGAGGTTGATCCCGAAGATCACTGCCGCACAGACGGTGGCGGAGAGCACGGCAACGCGCAATTCCTTCCACATGCGCGGAAGCAGAGCCAAGTTCCCCATGCTTCCGGAAGCGAGTCCCTGCACCACGATCGCGGAGGACTGTACACCGACGTTCCCGGCCGTCGCCGCGATCAGTGGCATGAAGAAGGCCATGGTGGGATCGATGCGCAATTGTCCCTCGTATTGGGCAATGATGCGCGAGGAAACGATCCCTCCGACCATGCCGATCAACAGCCAAGGAAGACGCGCACGGAGTTGAACCAACGGGCTGTCCGTGGCATCCACATCTTCGCTGATACCGCTGGCCAACTGGTAATCCTCTTCGGCCTCTTCGGTCATCACATCCATCACATCATCGAAGGTGATGCGGCCAACGAGCAAACCATTCGTGTCTACCACAGGAAGTACCACAGCGTCGTACTTCTTCATGCGTTGCACCACTTCCTCCACATCGGTATCGGTATTCACGGAAACGACTTCGGGTTCGATCAAGTGTTTGATCAACGTGCGGGTGCTTTCTGCACCAAAGAGCAGGTCCTTCAAGGGAAGGATACCCGCTAAGCGTTCGTCCTTGTCCACGACATAGACCGTGTAAACGTGATCCACCTCTTGGGCTTGACGCCGCATTTCAACGATCGCACGTGCTACGGACCAATCGGTGCGCACGCTCACCAACTCCTTCGCCATGAGGGCTCCTGCCGTACCCTCCTTGTAGGAAAGCAACTCCTCGATGTCTTCCCGCTGCTCTTGGTCCTCGAGCAAAGCGATCACCTCGCGTTGCTTGTCCTCGGAAAGGTCGCCCATGACGTCGGCGGCATCATCCGAATCGATGTGTTCCAATACATCCTCAGCGATCTCTCGGCTGGTCAGGGAGTTCAGTAGATCTTCGCGCCGATCCTCGTTCAATTCAAGGAGCACGTCGGCGGCTTCCTCGCTTTCGAGCAGGCGGTACACGTACACAGCTTCATCCAACTGCAAGCGATCCAGCACGGCGGCGATATCGGCCGGATGCAGATCAGTGAGCACACCCTGAATGGCCGAGTCGCGGCCCAACTCCACATCGGCACGCAGCGTGTCGATGAGCGGCTTTGTGATGGTGAATGACATGAGCCTGGGCCTTGGGCCGCGCGAAGCTACGAAGACCTGTCAGGCTGCACTAGTCCGAACATACCGCGGTCAATGCAATGAAATCCTCCACGGTCAGTTGCTCCGCGCGCTTCTTGGCGAACTCCGAAGGAACCCCGTTGGGTAGGTTTGGGAAGCCTTTCAAGGCATTGTGCAAGGTCTTGCGCCGTTGGTTGAACGCCGCCTTCACGACGCGGACAAGGAGTTTCTCATCCACCGGTATGGAGGTGGTGCTGTTCCGACGCATGCGGATCACGGCACTCCGGACCTTGGGTGGTGGAATGAATTGGTGCGGTTCCACAATGAAGAGCACTTCCATATCGTACCAGACCTGGGCGATCACACTCGTGATGCCGTACGTTCTGTTGCCGGGGCCGCTACAGAACCGGTCAGCGACTTCCTTTTGGAACATGCCCACGAGTTCCGGAAAGCGATCACGATGGGCCAGAACTTTGAAGACGATCTCCGTGCTGATGTTGTACGGGAAGTTGCCGATCACTGCGATGGGGCCCGGTGTGATGGAATCCGGGTCCATGCGCAGGAAGTCGCTTTCGCGCACATCGAGGTCGGGGTAATGAGCGTGTAGGTAGCGGACCGAATCAGTATCCACTTCGTAACACGCCAAGTGGGTGTCAGGACGGTGGATCAAGTGCTTCGTTAGCGCACCGGTGCCTGGACCTATTTCCACCACGTGGTGGTAGTCGCCGTGGCCGGTGAGGCTTTCAACGATGCGTTCTGCGGTGCCGTCTTCGCGAAGGAAATGTTGACCGAGGTGCTTCTTTGCGCGCACCTGCATCAACTGGTATGGATCACTTCTAGAAGTGTGCGGAAGGCCACGAACTTGCCTCCGAATTGCTTTTCGGTCTCTGCTTGCAAGCGTTTCGCGTGTTCAGCGCGGTAGCGTTCGTAGGCCGCCATATCCGCACAGGTGTATTGCACAGCATAGGTGAGCCCGCCCTCATCCTCCGCCAGCACCCGGCACATCCGTTGGTCCAGGAAAAGGCCAGTGGCCATCACATCGGGAAGGTGAGTGGCCTTCATCCATTGCAGCCATTGGTCATGGACATCGAGATCCACATTGACGGTGACGTTGTAGATGATCATGGCTGTGGTACAGGAGCGGTCGGTTCGGGAGGTGCTTCCAGCGCATCGCCACGCAGCCTCCGGAATCTGGTGCGCGCTTCAGGAACGAAGATGCTGCCGGTCTGTTCGAAGAGGAGTCGCTCGTAATAGGTTTTGGCTTTCTCGGGATCGTTCAATCGGTCTTCATACAGCTTTCCGAGATCGAGCAAGGCATTGTCCACCAGAATGTCCAAGGGATACACTTCCAACACCTTATCCAAGTGAACTGCTGCATCGGCATATCGATGTCGCGCATAAGCGATCCGGAACCGTTCGTAGAGGATGTCATCACCCAAGCTGTGCCCAGGATAGGCATCGTCCAAGGAATCAAGCACGATCAACGCTTCATCATAGCGGTGCTGATAGCGTAACAATTCCGCCCGTGCGAAATAGCTCAGGGGAACACTGTTGCTATCCAAGCCGAGGTTGTCCGTGATGCGCAGGGAAAGTTCCATGGCGTCGTTCGCGATCAACTTGCTGGTGCTGGCCTTCAGCACTTCGAGTTGGCCTTGTGCCCAAAGGAAATCACCCGCGTAGAAGGACACCTTCGCATTGCGCAAACGGGCTTCGTGGCCGAGCACGTCGTACTTGAAATCGAGGTCTACTTGCGAGTAGAGTAACGAAGCATCCCAAATGTCCCCGGCAAGGAGGTTCACGTCTCCGAGGTCCAGCTTCAAAAACGCGCGGGTCTTGGGGTCGATGGTGGGCAGGGCGATCGCCTTCTCCAACAACTCCTTAGCACGTGCATGGTCGTTCAAGTAGTACGCATTCAGGTGGGCTTGGTCACGAAGCAGGTCCATGGTAGGCTGTGCAAGTCCGAGTTCGGTGAGTGTTTCGGAAGCCTTACGGTCCAGCTCTTGCAGATCAGCCGATGCGGGTTCCGGCAGGTCGGTGAGTTGCTCGTACCGTGTACGCACCGAACCGATGCGGGCTTGCACGTAGTTGGCATCGTTGCGCCCAAGGCTCAACACGTATTCGTAACATTTATAGGCCGTGCCATGGTCCTTGTTCGCCAAGGCGATGTGGGCCAGTTCCATCAGTCGGACACCCCCTTCATCGTAGCGTTTGTCCAAGGCCTTGCTCTGGACGAAGGCGGAGGTCATGTCCTTCTGTTGGATGTACATCCAGATCAATAGGTCCGGATAGATGTTGCGCTGCGGGTCCTTCTGGATGCGACGCAACAATTCGGTACGGAGGATCTCCGATCGTTCATCGGCGATGCTGAAGTCGATGTAACGGGACAGGGCATTCTGCACCGCTTGGATGTATCCCTCGTTCACCGCGAGTAGGTCCATGTACGCGCTCACCATCCGGGGCGTATCGCCTTTGGTACCGTACAATCCTGCGATCTCGTACGCGAAGCTGGAGCCTTGGGGAAGCATCTTGGAGCCTCGTTCGTAGGCTTCTAGGGCACGGTCGGTCTCGTTGGCCTGGATGAAGGCATTGGCCACCTGCCGAATGCTGCCCTGGTCCGCCCGCATCTGGCGGATCGCCTTGTCGTATTCCTTGGCCGCTTTGTCCGGCTCGTCCATGGTCTTGTACAATCCGCCGAGGTCGATGATGTAACGCGGCTCACCATTCGCACGACGCATCTGCTCCTTAACAAGCTTTTCAGCCAGCCCGTACTCGGTCATCGACGTATAACTCTTCAACAACTGCTCGTAGTAGAAATCATTGGGCTGCTTACGGTGGAGACGTTCATAGTACATCGCTGCCTTCTCGAAGTCGCCCTGCTGGAAATACTGGGCGGCGAGTTGCTCGTCTGCACCCGGTTGTGCGCATGCGATCGGCACGGACATCAAGGCGAGAAGGAGGGCGAAGAGGAGTCGGGTCATCGGCGGGTGTGGATCGGTTCGGGTGCAGCCAACAGGCTGTCCACTTCGGCCTGCCGTTGCAGTACACGCCGGATGGCCTTGTGGTGCTCCAGCATCTGTTCGACTTGGGTGTTCAAGATACCGAATGCGCGTTCTTCGTTGTCGATAGCTGCACGGCCGTCCTCTTTTCGCATCGCTCCCTTCACCAGATCAGTGCGCAAAGCTTGCAGGCGGATCATGGTCCGTTCCACTTCGTTCCGGATGCGGTCCTGTTCTGTGCGGAATTCCGAAGCTTGCCGTAAACTCAGGAATTGGTCCCCCAACAATTCCGCAGTGGGCCTATCCAAGGTGTCCTTGAAACGTTGCAGGAACAAGGGGCGTGTGGCGGTGAGTATGGAGTCCGCCGCGAGGAACTGGTCGGGGCCGAGTTCGTTGAGGGTGAGGGATGCGGCTTGCACAACGGTGATGGTGTGGTCCAACTCGGCCAATTGACGTGGGTCCGGTGGTCGTCGGCAGGAGGTGCCTACCACCAACGCTCCCAGCAGTGCCAAGCGTATGCCACGGTTCATTTCTGGATCATGGCGAACCCCGTGTAGGGTTGCAGGGCTTTGGGAATGCGGATGCCTTCCGGGGTCTGGTTGTTCTCCATCAAAGCCGCCACGATCCGGGCCAAGGCCAATGCGGATCCATTGAGCGTATGCGCCAAACGATTCTTCTTGTCGTCACCTTTCACACGCAGCTTCAAACGGTTGCTCTGGAAGGTTTCGAAGTTGCTGATGGAACTCACCTCCAACCAGCGTTGTTGTGCTGCGGACCAAACTTCCATGTCGTAGGTCATGGCGCTGCTGAATCCCATGTCGCCGCCGCAGAGCAACAACTGCCGGAAGGGCAGTTCCAATGTGCGCAACAGGCCTTTCACGTGCTCCACCATTTCTTCCAGGACGGCATAGCTGTTCTCCGGCTTTTCGATGCGGACGATCTCCACTTTGTCGAATTGGTGGACCCGATTCAAGCCGCGTACATGCGCTCCATAGCTGCCGGCTTCACGGCGGAAGCACGGTGTGTAGCCCACCATCTTGATCGGCAACGCGGATGCTTCCAATAGGTCGTTACGGTAGAGGTTGGTGATGGGCACCTCCGCTGTCGGGATCAAGTAGAGCCCATCCACGGTAGCGTGGTACATCTGGCCTTCCTTATCCGGTAGCTGCCCCGTGGCGAAGGCACTTTCCGCGTTCACCATGTGCGGTGGGATGTACTCCCGGTAGCCCGCTTCGATCGCCTTGTCCAGGAAGAACGCGATCAGGGCGCGTTGCAGCTTCGCCCCTTGTCCGCTATAGACCGGAAAGCCCGCGCCGGTCACCTTTACACCGAGGTCCATGTGCAGGATGCCATAGTCCTCGCCAAGTTCCCAATGCGGTTTGGCATCCGGGCCGAGTTCGGGTATCGCGCCTTCCTGCATCACGGTCACATTCTCCTCCGGCGTGCGCCCTGCGGGTACTTTGGAATGGGGCGCATTCGGAATGGTGCAGAGGTGGTCCTGTAGCGCCTTCTCGGCAGCGTCCAACTGATCCTTCAGGGTGGCGGTCCGCCCCTTCAGTTCAATGGTCGTGGCACGGGCGCTTTCGGCCTCGTCCTTCTTGCCACTTTTCATCAGGTCGCCGATGGTGCGGCTCAACAAATTGAGTTCGGCCAACCGGGCATCCAGGTCTTGTTGGGTGTTCCGGCGTACGTCGTCCAGATCGCGCGCAGTATCCAACAAGGCTTTCGCATCGATGTTGCGTTTGGTCAAGCGCTGTTCGGCCTCTTCACGGTGCTCTCTCAGGTAGATCGACTCCAGCATGGACGACGGGATTTCGTTGGTGTGCAAAGGTAGGGCCGTTGGAACGGGCATCTAAGTACGAAAAAGCCCCCTCACCGTGTTGGCGAAGGGGCTTTGGAATGCGTGTTGGCGCTTACTTACCGCCGTTCAATTCATCCTGCCAAGCCTTCAGTTCGTCCCACTTCCCAGCGGCAGCGAGTTCGGCTTGCTTGGGCCATGTGCCCGGGTCGTGGCTGGCGAATGCGGAGCCTGCTTCGGTGAGGATGTCCTTCAGTTGATCCACGGAAGCCTTGGCGAGGTCAGCGAAGGTGTGGATGCCTGCTGCGTTGAACAACTCAGCGATCTTGGGTCCGACACCTTCCACTTTTCGGAGGTCGTCGCCTTTCGCCTTGGCGGGAGCTGCTTTGGCGACCACTTTAACAGCGGTAGCGGTGCCGTTCTCCTGTCCGGTCATCGGCAAAACGCTCACCACGCTGCGGTCTCCGCGTTTACGACGGTAGGTCACTACTCCGTCCGCAGTAGCGAACAAGGTGTGGTCCACACCGATGCCCACGTTCTTACCGGGGTGGTGCTTGGTTCCACGCTGACGAACGATGATGTTGCCAGCGATCGCGGCCTGACCACCGAACAATTTGATGCCGAGTCGTTTGCTGTGCGACTCGCGGCCGTTGTCGGTACTACCCGCTCCTTTCTTGTGTGCCATGGCTTGTTGGTGTCACTCCGGGCTTACCCCGGGATCACGTGAATGCTTCTTTTACTTGTCTTTTTTAGGAGCGGCCTTCTTGGCTGCTTTCTTCGGAGCTGCTTTCTTGGTAGGGGCCGCTTTCTTAGCTGCGACCTTTTTAGGGGCAGCTTTTGTGGTGGCGGTCTTCTTGGCCTTGGGCTCAACGATCTTCACGGCCTTTGGTGCAGGAGCGGTGCTCTTGCTGGCGTCGAATTTCTCACCCTTGCCCAAGATCGCTTCGATCCACAACTCGGTAAGATATTGGCGGTGGCCATTCAACTTCTGGTAGCCCTTACGGCGCTTCTTCTTGAAGACGAGCACCTTGTCTCCCTTGCCATGGTTCAGGACCTTGGCCGCGATGCGGAAGCCATCCACCTTCGGGGTTCCAACGGTCACGGTCTTGCCATCACTCACGAGCAGGACATTGTCCAACTCCACGTGCTTGCCCTCCTCGGCTTCGAGGCGGTGTACTTTCAGCTTCTGGGCCTTGGTCACTTTGAACTGCTGGCCTGCGATGTCAACGATGGCGTACATGGTCTGTCCTGGGAAATGGGCTGCAAATGTAGCGGATCGTCCGGAACTGACAAGAGATGGTGTGAAAAGGGGAATGGGCTGGGGTTGTGGGGGAGGGAGTGGCGAGTGATGAGTAGGGAGAGGCTAGTGTTGAGTGGCGAGTAGGGAGACTGGGGTGGGTCGCTATCTATGGCTCAGGGGTAGAGCAGGGTCAGGTTCACCCAGAAGCTGAGTATGAGTAGACTGCCGGGAAGTTTGGACCACTTGCCTGCTTTCTGCTTGATGGACGTCCGGAGCAGTTTGCCGATCTGGTCTTGAAGGGCGATCATTTCATCTACGGCCGCTTCGCTGAAGTAACCGCGGCGCTTGGCCAGTATGAGCATGGAATGCACCTCGTTGCATGAGCCTTTCGCGATCCAGAGGTACTTGATCTGATTGGCCGTAGTTGGCATTTCATAGCCCTCTGCAATGTTGTTGCAAATGGACAAAGCGGCTCTGAATAGCTGGTCCTTGAATCCAAAATTCCGGCTACCCGATAGCGCGATGTCCACGGCCACGTTCAGGTCCATGCCGCGCTGCCACGCTAAGGGATCCTCGAAGTTCTTCATGCTCATTTTCTTGATGCGGTCATAACACCAAGGTAAGAGCTGGAACCACAAGAACGGAGAGGCGAGTTTTAAGTGGCGAGTGACGAGTAGTGCGGTGTGGTACTCGTCACTCAAAACTCGTCACTCGCCACTATCCTTACAGCTTGAAGGCCTTCTTCACGACACCGATCGCATTCAGTTCCTCCCAAGGGAAAAGCTTCACCTTGATGCTGGCCTTCTGACCTGCATTCGCGAATTTCTTGGTCACGGTCACGCACTTACGACCCATGTGGCCGTAGCTCGCGGTCTCGCTATAGATCGGGGTACGCAGGGCGAATCGTTTCTCGATGAAGTACGGTCGCATATCGAACTCGGGTAATCTGCTGATCACTTCCGCGATCTTGCCATCGCTCATCTTCACCTTGCTGGTGCCGTGGGTGTTCACGTAGAACCCTACGGGCTGGGCCACACCGATCGCGTAGGCCACTTGCACCAGGACCTCGTCGCAAACACCAGCGGCCACCAAGTGTTTGGCCACGTGCCGAGCGGCGTATGCGGCACTACGATCCACTTTGCTGGGGTCCTTTCCGCTGAATGCACCACCGCCGTGTGCCCCTTTTCCACCGTACGTATCCACGATGATCTTGCGCCCGGTGAGTCCGGTATCTCCGTGCGGGCCGCCGATCACGAAAGTGCCGGTGGGGTTGATGTGGTACTTGATGCCACGGCCGAATAGTTTTTGCAGTCGCTTGGGCAATTTCTTGGTCACACGGGGGATCAGTATATTGATCACGTCCTTCTTGATCCGGGCCAACATCAGGTCATCCGCCTTTTGCTTGGCGCCTTTGCTGCCGTCATAGGGCTTTACGAAATCATCGTGCTGTGTACTCACTACGATGGCATCGATCCGCTTCGGGGTATTGTCGTCGTTGTATTCGATCGTCACCTGGCTCTTGGCATCGGGGCGCAGGTAGGGCATTTTCGTATTCGGCTCGCGACGGATCACGGCGAGCTCGCGCAGCAGCATGTGGCTCAGGTCCAATGCGAGCGGCATGTAGTTGTCCGTCTCGTTCGTCGCATACCCGAACATCATGCCTTGGTCGCCAGCACCTTGCTCTTCCGGCTTCTTGCGTTCCACCCCTTGGTTGATGTCGGGGCTTTGTTCATGGATCGCGCTGAGTACGCCGCAGCTATGTGCTTCGAACATGTACTCGCTCTTGGTGTAACCGATGCGCTCGATCACTTCGCGTGCGATCTGTTGGACATCCAAGTAGGCCTTGCTTTTCACTTCGCCGGCCAGGAACACCTGCCCGGTGGTCACGAGGGTTTCGCAGGCCACTTTGCTGCTGGGGTCGAAGGCGAGGAAATGGTCGATCAGGGCATCGCTGATCTGGTCAGCGACCTTGTCCGGGTGGCCTTCGCTAACGGATTCGGAGGTGAAGAGGTAGGGCATGTGTTCGTGCTAAGGGCTGCAAAGGAAGCAGTTCCGTTCGGATCGGCAAGATCTCTCTCTGATGGATCTCAACGGGAACGTGATGGTTTCGAAAGCCACATTCTTGAGCAGGTGGCTTAGGGATGCAGTGCGTAGATCTTGGCGTAGGCGTTGGTGTAGCTCAGCTTCGCTCGTTCTTGCAGGATGCCGCGCAACGCTGTCGCCGTGCAACTGGTACTGTCCGTCGAATAGCCCAATAGAACGATGTGGTCGATCGCTGGTGCGGCACGTTGATCCAGGTGGTCATTGAGCCAAGCCAAACAGCGGTCGTGCCGAGCCATGTGATCGCGTATTGGACCGGGCACGTCCGGGCAGAGCACCAAGGGGAAGTAGCTCTGCATGGCCTCGTAATTGTCCAGCAGGATCACATCATTCTCAACGGCCAACAGGGAGGCCACGTGGTCCAGCAACCAATTCTCTTCTGAGGAGATCGGGAGCACCACACTACCCGGGGGAAGGTGCCGCGCCGCATCCAGGACCTGATCGCGTTGCTCTGCGATCGGAGCCATGGCCTGTTCGATGTGGTTGTTGCGCGCGAACTGGAGCAGGAGGATCATGATGACAGGAGCTCCCACAGCCAACAAGGGGAGTGGTCGTGTGGCGAGCCAAATGATCACCATGATCAAGGCCATCAACTGCAAACGCACGGTGATGTAGCTGGCATAGCCAGAGGAATCCGGGAGGATGAAGTACAAGGCGAAGAGCACCAAGGCAACCAAAAGCGGTATATGTGCATGGTGGGGTCGGAAGCGATCCGGTCGGCTCAGCAGGTGGATCATCCCCAGCACGAAGGTGCCCGTCAGGATCAGTTTCACGGCGTACGTGAATTTCGATTCGGCCTCTTGGTTGTACAGCAGAATACTGCGCAGGTTGAAGAGCTCGCGGAGGTTCACTTCAGGGTCCACCGCTCCCCAAGCCGTTGCTTGACTGGCGTTGAAGTACAGGAAGAGCAGCCCAGCGGGAAGGCTGAATGCAGCGAACAACACCGTGCCGGACCAGCGTTTATTCCCCAAGGGGAGGACGGTACGCATGTGGGGTCCGGCGAGACAAGCAAGTTCATGCGCACCCGTGATCAGGAAGAACAGCACCAGCGCCGTGGTGTGCGTATAGAACAGCAAAAAGGTGGTTGCCGCATAGCCGATCAGCACAGGCCACGTGATCCGCGTTAGACCGACCCACCATGCGGAAAGGAACATGGCGAAGGCCAGTCCGAGCAAGAAGTTGTGGAAGCCTAGGACCAAGAGGAAGTTCACTGTGAAGGGCAGGATCAGTAAGATCACCGGTGAACGACCGCCGAATGCACGAGCCAACTGGTAGGCACCTGCACCGATCCCGAAAATGATCAGTGCGAGCAGTACACGTTCCGCTGCCATGGCCGGGAGGATCACCTGCAGTGCTGCCAATATCCCGTGCCCGATCCGGTTGGGAACGATCCCCGGATTCGAACAGAACACCCCTTCTGGAGGTCCGTGCAGCAGCATCCGCGCCGTGTGTAAGTGGCTCCAACCGTCAAGCGTCGGGAAGCTTGGAACGGTCAATACCCAGAGCGCATTCAGGGTCAAGATGGCTAGGATCGCTCGGTGCAACGAACGTGCGTAGGGCCCCTCCATCGATCAGGACTTCGGTCGGGTCAATTCCTTGAAGACATCTTCCAAGGCCCGTTCGCTCTTCTGCATGCCGAGGACCTGGAGTTGATGGTCCACCGCGAACTGGAACACGGCGGGCCGTATGTCCACGGAAGCATCGTGTGCCAAGATCCATTGGTCGCCTTGCTTGTTCTCGGCCAACAAGACACCTGGAATGTTCAACAACAGATCGGCGCGCACGTCTTGGCCGAATTCAATTTCCAGTGCTTCGCGCTGCAACTTGCCGCTGCGCAACACTTTGGCCTTATCGTCCGCCACCAACCGGCCTTTGTCGATGATGATCACCCGGTCGCAGATCGCTTCCACTTCCTGCATGATGTGGGTGCTCAGCAGTATCGTCTTCTCTTCGCCGATGCGTTTGATCAATGCGCGTACCTCCACCAATTGATTCGGGTCCAAGCCGCTCGTGGGTTCATCCAGGATCAGCACCTGCGGGTCGTGGATCATGGCCTGCGCCAGCCCTACGCGCTGGCGGTAGCCCTTGCTCAAGGCACCGATCAGCTTGTGCTGCTCCGGCCCCAAGCCCACTTGCTCGATCATACGCTTCACGCGCGCGCTTCGGTCCTTCAAACCGTGAAGGCCACTGACCAGTTCGAGGTATTCCTTCACGTACAGGTCCAAGTACAAAGGGTTGTGCTCGGGCAGGTAACCCACGTTACGGCGAACCTTCAGGCTTTGCGAGTAGATGTCGGATCCAGCAACGCTGGCGCTTCCGCTGGTGGGTGGAAGGAAGCACGTGAGGATCTTCATCAACGTGCTCTTGCCAGCGCCATTCGGACCGAGGAAACCGACCACTTCACCAGCGCCCACTTCAAAAGAGATGTCGTCCAACGCTTTCTGGCTGCCGTAGTTCTTGGTGATGTGGCGAACGGAGATCGACATGCTTGGGATCCGCACTTTCCATGTTGCGCGGATGGTGCGAAAGTAGCGTGTGGCGTATGCCCGCACGAGGGTGCAACGAGAACCGGCGCATCTTTGTACACCGTCAGCGGCCCTCAACAAGTGATCGCCAGATGCCTATCGGACTCATCCTTCGTTCCACCGGAAGCCGTTACCTCGTTCGCGGAGAGGGCGGCGAGCACCACGTTTGTGTGGCGAAGGGAAGCCTGCGCATCAAGGGTTGGAAGAGCACCAACCCGGTGGCCGTTGGTGATCGCGTGGAATATGAACCGCAGGTGGACGACGATCACATCGGGGCGATCCTGGAGTTACAGGATCGCACCAACTACGTCGTCCGTCGAAGCGTGAATCTCTCGCACCACAAGCACGTTCTCGCCGCCAACCTGGATCAGATGCTCTTGATGGTCACCGTCGCACGGCCGCGAACTTCCTTCGGCTTCATCGATCGCATGCTGGTCACGGCGGAAGCATACCAAGTGCCCGCCGTGATCGTGGTGAACAAGATCGACGATCTGGACGAGGAGGAACAGGAGGAGTTGTTGGACCTGGTGGATACGTACCAGGAGGCAGGTTACCGCGTACTGATGACGGCGGCGCTCAAGGGCAAAGGTGTGCAAGAGGTGATCGCGCTGTTGGCTGGCAAGGTCACGCTGGTGGCGGGGCATAGCGGGGTAGGGAAGAGCACCTTGATCAATGCCATCGATCCGGATCTTGAACTTTGGACGGAGGAGATCAGTGAAAGCAGTGAGAAGGGCCAGCACACCACCACGAACGCGGAGATGTATGAACTGAAGCTCAACGGCGACCACGAGAAACCGACCTTCATCATCGATACCCCCGGGATCAAAGGGTTCGGCTTGGTGGATATGCGGGTCGAGGAGATCGGCGATCAGTTTCCCGAGATGTTCGCGCGCAAAGGGGATTGCCGATTCAACGATTGCCTGCACAAGGATGAACCGGGTTGTGCCGTGTTGAAGGGTGTGGAAGAAGGCGAGATCGCTGCGAGTCGATACAACAGTTACCTTGACATGTTGAAGGGCGTGGACGAAGACGGTCCCTATCGCCTGGACCGATGAATGCCATGATGAACCGTTCGCTTCTCCCGTTCTTCGTTATTGGACTTTTAGCGTGCAATCCGCCGAAAGCCGTTGTGGTAGCACCTCCTGTGGCCTACGCGCCTTCCGTGATCCCGGACCCGGAGGCCGAACTGTCCCAGATGGGAGTGGATGCTGTGCTTTGGCAAAGCACCTCGGCCGAGGTCTATTGGATCTACCAACAAGCCTACGCGCATGCCAAGGAGAAACTGGCGAAGAACTTGGCCACGGAAAGTGCGAAGCCCGCTGCGGTGGTGGTGGATATCGACGAGACCGTTCTGGACAATAGCCCGTATCAAGTCGGTGCCATACGCAACGCCCGCACCTTTGATCAAGCGGACTGGAAGGTGTGGACGGACAAGGCATCGGCAGCCGCATCGCCGGGCGCACTGGATTTCTTATTGCACACGAAGAGCCTTGGCTGCGAGGTCTTCTACATCACCAACCGCGATATCCGCGAACGGGCAAGCACCTTGAAGAACCTCAACGACCTCGGATTCCCTTTTGCCGACGAAGCACACCTATTGTTGATGGACGGTGCGAGCGACAAGACCGAACGTCGCGCCAACGTGTCGGCCACGCACCGCATCGTGCTAATGGTCGGCGATCAGCTCCGCGATTTCGATGAGCGTTTCAAGGATCGCGCCGCGAACTACGGCAAGGGAGTGGTGGATGCCATGGCCGATAGCTTGAGTAACTATTTCATTCTACTGCCCAATCCGATGTATGGCACATACCGCGATGCCATTCAAGGCAAAGAGAGCGATGCGGAGAGGCTTCGGCGAACGGAGGAATGGTTCCAACGGAACGGCAAGTAGGATGAGGGCGGTGGTGCAACGGGTCCGGGAAGCTGCAGTGGATATCCACAGGGAGCGGTATGCTTCCATAGGTGCGGGCTTGCTCGTACTGCTCGGCATCGAGGTAGGCGATACGGAAGCGGACCTCGAGTGGCTCTGTTGCAAGATCGTGCGCATGCGCATCTTCCCCGATATGGATCGGGTGATGAACCTCGACATCATTGAAGCGCATGGCGAGTTGCTGGTGATCTCGCAGTTCACCTTGCAAGCGAGCACCGCGAAGGGCAACCGGCCCAGTTACATACGCGCCGCGCGGCCAGAAGAAGCGATGCCCCTTTACCTACGGGCTAAACAACGGCTCACGGAATTACTGGGGCGCACTGTCCGCACAGGGGAATTCGGTGCCGACATGCAAGTTCACTTGGTCAACGATGGACCGGTCACGATCGTGATCGACAGCAAACTACGCGAATGAGCGACGGACCCATAGAAGCGTTAAGGACGGAAGTGGACCAATGGATCCAGACGACCGGAGTGCGTTATTTCGATCCACTCACCAATCTGGCCATGCTTACCGAGGAGGTGGGCGAGGTGGCGCGCATCATGGCCCGGCGGTATGGGGAGCAGAGTGAGAAGGAGAGCGACCGGACCAAGGACCTGGGCGAAGAGCTTGCCGATGTGCTCTTCGTGGTGCTCTGTCTTGCCAACCAGACCGGTACCGACCTGGAAAGTGCGTGGCACGCGGCCATGCAGAAGCGGACCCAACGAGACGAGGGTCGCCACCGGTCCAATCCCAAGTTGGGCTGATCCGACCTGAGCTCTTTGCGATGTACCGTGGCACGGGGCTTGTCATTCGGATCCCGACACCTATTTTGCGACCCCTCTTACCCCGCCCCATGTGCCTTCCAATTCGCCTCGTCATTGCCTGCGTTTCGCTTGCGACACTGACCCTCTCCCAAGCTCAATCGGACCAGACGCGTGTCCGTGTGAAGATCAGCAGCGATCGTGAGGCCGATGCACGCTTGCGGCCATACAGCATCGTGCGCAGCAGCCCGAACGCCATCATGATGTTCCGGAATGGCGAATTCGATGTGCGGGCCTTCGGATCGCTGAAAGGCCAGCTCGATCTCTACGACCGCGAAAAACTCACGTACATCCGTGGGCAAGAACCGGTCACCAAACTGACCAACGGCACCAAGTTGTTGTTGGAGGACATGGTCTACTTCGATGGAAGACCATTGATGATCGCCCGTTCGGAAGGAGAGCATACCACGATCTATTTCCAAGTACTGGAACGCAACCTTACACGCTTACCTCCGCCATACGAGCGCCTGGTATCGTGGCCTGTGGATGTGAAGACGAAGCGACCATTGGTGGTGAGCGCAGGAGAAGCCATCCGGGCCCCCTTCATGGTGGATGTGTCGCGTGATTCCTCGCACATGCTCATCCGCAGTCCGGAGATCCGCGGCGGATCCGGACAGGCCTTTTACCTGTTCGCCATGGTCGGCAAGGACATGGAGGTCCTGTGGCAACACGTGGTGCCGGTGGCGGAGAAAGCGGATCGCTCCAGCATCCTGGATGTGGCCATGGACGACAATGGGAACGCATACATGGTGCTGAAGAACAAGTTCAGCAACAAGGAGGTCGTGGAAGACGAGGTGAATTTCGAGATCAAGTTGGTGCGCATTTCCGCCGAAGGCGCGGTAGAGGCGAATGTGGATCTGGGACGCGATGTATTCCCGAGCAGCGCCATCCTACAAGGGTTGGCGGATGACCGCATCGCTTTTGCGGGTGTCTATGCCAAGGCTTCGGACAAGAAACTGAGCACGCTGGGAAACTTCATCACCATCTTCGATTCGACCATGGCGTTCACCGAGCCCATGATGTTGCCCTTTCACGAGGAGGGCGGGTTGGATGCTGAGGGAGAGCCGGAAGAAGAGCCCGGAGCCAAATTCGTGGAGAAGGACAAGAAGCGCATGGCGGCCGGTACAGACCTCATCGACCTGCTTCCCAAGAAGGACGGTGGGTTCTTTCTGGTGAATGAGTTGTTCTATTCGTACGAGTACTACGATATGAGCGCCAAGCGTTCGGTGACGCGGTACGCGCACGGTCCGATCCAAGTGCGCAACATGAAGGCATCTGGAGCGGAACTGTGGAGCAGCACCTTTCGCCGCTGGTTGGTGAGCAGCTCACCCATCCTTGGGCGGGTGTTCGCTGCCGAATACGACGATTCGGTATTCCTCTTCGTGCTGGATAGCGAAGAGATGGCCGAGCGCCGGAAGGCCGGGGAGAAGATCACACCCAACCACATGAAGGATCCATACTCGGCCTACGTTTCCTTCGATGAGAAAGGCGAGTACAAGATCAAGCCGGTGTTGAAGTCAGGCCGTGATGTGGACTTCATCAGCGGGTGGAACTTGGTGCGCACGGGCGATTCCGAGTATATCGCGTTGGGGACGGAGAAGCTCGTGAGCGGTCGTTTCCTGCCTGTTCGGATCGAGTTCTCCACGGATTCGAAGTGATCTTCACAACGAACCTCGAATGCCCTGCATCACCTTCTCGGTGGCACCGGTGCGTTGTGCCACGTAGTTGAAGGCAGCCATCGAAGCAGCGTCCAACGCCACTTGGTCGTGGAGCAAACGGTGTAGAACAGCGCCGAATTCATCTGCATTGCGCACTGGGAATCCGGCACCTACTTCGATCAAGCCCAGTGCTTCGGCAAAGCGCTGGTGGTTTGGTCCGAAGATCACCGGTTTGCCCCAAGCGGCGGCTTCCAAGGTGTTGTGGATCCCTGGGCCGAAGCCACCGCCCACGTATGTTATGTCGGCATACTTGTACACCCTAGAGAGAAAGCCCATGCGATCCATCACCATGGTCATGGCACTCAGAAGGTCTTCTTCCGGGGGCACACCCGGTTCGGTGCTTGGCGGTTGGGAAGCAGCGAGCGCCTGTTCCACCTTGGACCATAAGGTAACGGGAGCAGGCATGTTCTTGGAGATCGCATCGCGTTGCGCAACATCCTCCTCATGCGGCGCGATCAATGTCCGAATGGGCCGTCCGAATGTTCGCAAAGCCTTCGCAATGCACACATCGTCCGCAGGCCACGTGCTACCGGCAACGAGGACCGGGTAGGAGGCGGCCGTCTGGAATGCTGCCACGATAGGCAACGAACTGTTGGTATCCACCACCGCCTTCACCCGATCGAAGCGGGTATCCCCACTCACACTCACCTGCCCGATGCCGATGCTGGCGAGCAACTTCCGCGAGCGATCGTCCTGCACGAAGAGGTGGGTGTAGCAACGTAACAAGGCCCGGTGTCCACCACCGAACCAACGAAAGAAGGGTTGCGAAGGCCGGAAGATGGCGCTGACGAGGAAGGTGGGAACATGGGCCTTCTTCAAAGCGGACAAATGATGGAACCAGAATTCGTACTTGATGAAGATCGCGGCCTTCGGTCGGATCAGCGCCACCAAGCGTTGCGCATTCACGGCCGTATCAGGTGGCAGGTACTCCACATGGGTCAGCCCAGGGAAATCCATACGAGCTTCATATCCGCTCGGACTGAAGAACGTGACCAGCACCGGAAGTCCCGTTCGCTCGCGCTGAACGCTTTCCAGAATGGGCCGTGCCTGCTCGAATTCACCGACGCTGGCGCAATGGATCCAAAGGCAACCTTGCAATGCACTGGCTTTCACTTCCAACCGACCCCAAAGTCCCTTGCGCCCATCCACCCAACGCTTGGCCTTGGGCATGAATGGTGCGGCCAGCTTGATCCCGGCATGGTACAACGCGGTGCCCGATCGAATGAGGAAGGCCATCAGTAG
Source organism: Flavobacteriales bacterium (assembly GCA_016710015.1). Taxonomy (GTDB): domain Bacteria; phylum Bacteroidota; class Bacteroidia; order Flavobacteriales_F; family PHOS-HE28; genus PHOS-HE28. Next base: position 18,985 of record JADJLR010000008.1, on the reverse strand, counting down.
TAGTGGAAACCGGTGTCCAACTTCTTGTAGATCGGAAGGCTCCACCCCGCACGGACCCCACTGAGTAGGTCCAAGCGGTTCGGTGTATTGTATTGCTCGGTATCGAAATTGTAAGCCCGCAGCGCCTGGGTGAAGCCTGCCATGAACTCCAGTCCGATATGGAAGTTGACGCGCCCCTTGTTGCTGAGGTGCTGATAGCCGAGGTAGGCCAGTGCGGCAGGCCCTGCGGAAAGCCGATCGTACCCTTCCAGATATTCATCCTCCAACTGCGGAACCACATTCTTCTGCGTTTGCACACGCACCTTGTGCCGTAGGTAACCACCACCAAGTTTCAGGTGAAGACCGGAATTCGGGTTCGGACCGAAGAGCGGGAATATGCGGCCCACGGTCGCGAACGCTGACCAGCCCCGTTCATAGAGAAAGACATCGGCCTGCTCCCCCGTGTTGTCCACGATCTGCCCGGCACTGTTGATCACGTTGCGCAAGATGCCCGGCTCCACCACCTTGTTGCCGAACATGAAGCTCCCTTCACCACCCAAGGTGTAATTGTTGCTGAATTTGCGGAAAGCACCCAAGCCGATATTGCTGTTGGTCCCGAATCGATCCACAAGGTCGCCACCGGGGAATTGTTGGGCATAATTCGCTTGCACCACCACCAAGGCAATGGTGGTATCGCCAATGGTCTGGGCGGATACCGTGAGCAACGTTGCCGTACTGATCAAGGTGAGCAGGGTCCGAGCGAGAGCCATGGCTGCGAAGGTAGCGCTGCGCAGAAGGCGCTTTGGAGGTGCGGCCCCGCAAGCCGATGTGCGGCATTATCTTCGCGCTCCCGTTTTCAATGGGAACAAGGCGCATGAAACCCATTCAAATGGTCGACCTCGTCGGCCAATACCAGAAGATCAAGTCCGAGGTGGATGCGGCCTTGCAGCGGGTCATCGACAGCGCGGCCTTCATCAATGGACCGGAAGTGAAGGAGTTCGAGAAGGAATTGGCGGCCTACCTGAAAGCAGAAGAGGTCATTGCCTGTGCAAATGGCACCGATGCGCTCCAGATCGCCATGATGGCCTTGGGATTGAAGCCCGGTGATGAGGTGATCACCCCTTCGTTCACCTTCGTGGCCACCGTAGAGGTCGTAGCACTGTTGGGGATCGAACCCGTTTTCGCCGATGTGTTGCCCGGTACATTCAACATCGATCCGGCCGACATCATGCGCAAGATCACCCCAAAGACGAAGGCCATCGTCCCAGTACACCTGTTCGGTCAAACGGCGGACATGGATCCCATCATGGCCATCGCCAAGGAGCACGATCTGTTCGTGATCGAGGACAACTGCCAAGCCATCGGCAGCGACTACACCTTCAGCGATGGCACCAAAAAGAAAAGCGGGACGATCGGCCACATCGGTACCACCAGTTTCTTCCCCAGTAAGAATCTAGGTTGCTATGGGGACGGCGGTGCCATTTTCACCAATGATGACGATCTGGCCAAACGGATCCGCAAAGTGTGCAACCACGGCAGCGATGTGCGCTACTACCATGAAGTGGTTGGGGTGAACAGCCGCTTGGATGCCATGCAGGCTGCCATCCTACGGATCAAACTGCGGAAGTTGGATGCATACAGTGCGGCGCGGAATGCAGTGGCAAGCACGTACGACAAGGCCTTTGCGGATCTGGCGCACATCTCCACACCGGCCCGAAGCAGTAACAGTGACCACGTCTTTCACCAATACACCATGCGTGTTACTGGGGGGCATCGGGACAGTCTAAAGCAGCACCTGGAAGCGCACGGTATTCCTGCGATGATCTACTACCCTGTATCCTGTCACATGCAGGCTGCGTACAAGTCCACCCGCTTTCCGGAAGGTTCCCTCCCGGTAACGGAACAACTCACGCACGAAGTGCTCTCTTTACCCATGAGCACAGAACTGGATAACGAACAACTCACGCACATCACCGACACGGTGAAGGGCTTCTTCAAACAGTAAACAGTAAGGGCGCATGCCTCGGAGCTTCATCCGGGGTCGCGCCCCACCCACCACCATGAATATCGCAGTAGTAGGAACAGGATACGTCGGTCTGGTGACCGGCACATGCTTCGCAGAAACCGGCAACCACGTCATTTGCGTGGACATTGATGCCAACAAGGTGCAAATGATGAAGGATGGCAAAGTGCCCATCTACGAACCGCACCTCGATGTTCTATTCGAGCGTAACATCCGTCAAGGCCGATTGAGCTTCACCACCGATCTGGCCAGCGCCATCAAGGATGCCCAGATCATCTTCTTGGCTCTGCCCACACCTCCGGGCGAGGATGGTAGCGCCGACTTGAAGTATGTTCTGGGCGTGGCCGATGACTTGGGAAAGATCATCACCGATTACAAAGTGATCGTGGACAAGAGCACGGTCCCTGTCGGAACAAGTGAAAAGGTTCATGCGGCTTTGGCCAAACACGCCAAGGAAGACCTGTTCGATGTGGTGAGCAACCCCGAATTCCTACGCGAAGGGTTCGCCGTGGACGATTTCCTGAAGCCGGACCGTGTGGTCGTGGGTACCAGCAGCGCCCGTGCGCAAAAGGTGATGGAGGATCTCTACAAGCCTTTCGTGCGCCAAGGCAACCCGATCATCTTCATGGATGAGCGCAGTGCCGAACTGACCAAGTATGCGGCCAATGCCTTCCTCGCGACCAAGATCACGTTCATGAACGAGATCGCGAACTTCTGCGAGAAGGTCGGCGCGGACGTGGACAAGGTGCGGATCGGCATGGGAACGGACACCCGCATCGGCAAGCGCTTCCTATTCCCCGGGATCGGTTACGGTGGATCCTGCTTCCCCAAGGATGTTCAGGCATTGGCCAAGAGTGGTGGCGATGCGGGCTACGACTTCCAGATCATCAAGAGCGTGATGGATGTGAACGAAAAGCAGAAGACCACGCTCACCGACAAGATCAAGGCGCACTACGGCAATGGCATCAAAGGCAAGCATTTCGCCATGTGGGGCTTGGCCTTCAAACCGGACACGGACGACATCCGTGAGGCTCCTGCCTTGTACATGATCGATGCGTTGATCGCGGCGGGAGCCACGGTCACCACCTTCGATCCCGAAGGCATGCCGAACGTGAAGAAATTGAAAGGCGATACCATTGGTTACGCAGAGGATGAATACGCAGCGTTGAAGGATGCCGATGCGCTGATCATTGCCACGGAATGGGCACTCTTCCGCACCCCTGATTTCAAGCGCGTGTCGGAGAGCCTGAAGGAACGGATCATCTTCGACGGACGTAATCTGTACGACCTTGATGAGATGAAGCAACTCGGTTTCCACTACGTGAGCGTGGGCCGTCAGGGTGTGAATGCACCCGTCAAAGCGAAGGCATAATGGCGAAGAAGAGCAAAGCGAAGACTTCCAAGAAGCCAGCTGCAAACTCGACACGGAGGGTCGTCAAGAGTAAACCAGCGAACAAGGGTCGTGTCCCTGATCACCGGAGCCGCTGGTTTCCTCGGTTCGCACCTCTGCGATCGGTTCATCAAGGAAGGTTACCACGTGATCGGGATGGACAACCTGATCACGGGAAGCCTGAAGAACATCGAGCACCTCTTCAAGCTGGAGCACTTCGAATTCTATCACCACGACGTAAGCAAGTTCGTGCATGTGCCGGGTGAACTGAAGTACATCCTTCACTTCGCATCCCCAGCTTCTCCGATCGATTACGAGAAGATCCCGATCCAGACCCTGAAAGTGGGCTCATTGGGAACGCACAACCTGTTGGGTCTGGCACGAGTGAAGAAGGCGCGCATCCTAGTGGCCAGCACCAGTGAGGTGTATGGCGATCCGAAAGTGCATCCGCAGAACGAGACCTATTGGGGTCATGTGAATCCCGTCGGAAAGCGCAGCATGTACGACGAGGCCAAGCGCTTTCAAGAAGCGATGACCATGGCCTACCACAACTATCATGGTCTCGAGACCCGCATGGTTCGCATCTTCAACACCTACGGACCACGCATGCGATTGAATGACGGTCGGGTGGTACCCGCTTTCATGGGACAAGCCTTACGCGGCGAGGACCTCACGATCTTCGGCAAGGGCGATCAAACGCGCAGTTTCTGCTACGTGGATGACCTGGTCGAAGGCATTTATCGCTTGCTATTGAGCGACTACGCAGGCCCGGTCAACGTCGGCAATCCGAAGGAGATCACCATCAAGCAATTCGCACAGGAGATCTTGAAGCTCACCGGCACCAAGCAAAAGCTCATCTACAAGCCATTGCCGAGCGATGACCCGATACAACGGCAACCGGACATCACCTTGGCGAAGAAGCTGTTGAAGTGGCAGCCGAAGGTGGACCGTGCCGAAGGCATGCGCCGCACCTTCGAATACTTCAAAGGCTTGAGCAAGGCCGAGCTGAACGAGAAGGAGCACTTCAGTTTCGAGAAGTACGCGCGGAAGTGAACGAGGAGCGACCGTTGACCCGGATCCGTGTAGCGGGTGTTCCCGAACACTTCAACCTGCCCTGGATGCTTGCTTTGGAGCGTCGCGCCTTCGTGCGTGCCGGTCTAGACATCCAGTGGCGCACCGTGCCGGAAGGAACCGGGGCCATGTGTGGCCTGCTCGATGACGGTTCCGTCGATGTCGCACTCCTGGTCACGGAAGGGGCGGTGCGGTATGCGCTGAATGGAGCACCCGTACGCATCCTGTCAAGCTATGTGGATACCCCGCTCATTTGGGGTGTACACGTTGGTGCAGGGTCACCGATCACAGGCCCGGAACGAATGAAAGGGTGTCGCTTCGCGATCAGTCGCCTCAATTCAGGCTCGCATCTGGCTGCATTGGCCTATACACACGCACAAGGCTGGTCCGCTCAGAAAAGCGACTTCATCTTAGTGCATGACTTGAAAGGTGCGGTGGAGCGGTTGAAGGAAGCGGATCCGGTCGCCTTTATGTGGGAGAAATACACCACCAAACCGCTCGTAGATCAAGGTCTGCTCAGGCTGGTGGACGAGTTCCGCGCCAACTGGCCGGCCTTCATGATCGTTGCCACGAATACCATTCTGAACGCGCACAGGCCGGAAGTGGAGCGCATGCTCAACGTGATCCGGGACCAAGCGAGCGGATTGATGACCAAGCGCACCGCACCGGAAATGGTGGCCCATCGGTACGGCTTGAGCGTGGAGGATGCCAAGACATGGTTCGAAGGCACCCGCTGGAACACAGGTGCGCAGTTATCTGCTAGTGTCTTGCGGGAGGCGGCCGAAAGCCTCATCTCCTCCGGCGATACTGGGACCTTGGAAGGGTTGGACGAGCGCATCGCCGCCATCATGTTTCCTCCGGAAAAGCCCTGATCGAACCTTTCCCATCCGGCCCACCTTAGGTACCTTCGCGGCCCTAACGGCCATGCGCACATGCCCCCATGTTCTCATGCCCGCATGCCCAAATGCACTACATCGCACACCCCACCGCAGTCATTGACGAAGGTTGCACCATCGGTGAGGGGACGCGCATTTGGCACTTCACGCACATCATGCCGGATTGCGTCATTGGTGAAGACTGCAACATCGGGCAGAACGTCGTGGTGAGCCCAAAAGTGAAACTGGGGCGCAACGTCAAAGTGCAGAACAACGTGAGCCTATATACCGGTGTGGAATGCGAGGATGATGTCTTCTTAGGGCCGTCCTGCGTATTCACCAACGTCATCAATCCGCGTAGCGCGGTCGCGAGGCGTGACCAATACCTTCGTACGTTAGTGAAGAAAGGAGCATCCATCGGGGCGAACGCCACCATCGTTTGTGGGCACGACATCGGCCGCTACGCCTTCATCGGCGCTGGTGCAGTGGTCACCAAGGAAGTGCCGGACCATGCGCTGGTGGTGGGTAATCCTGCAAAGCGCATCGGGTGGATGAGTGAATTCGGCCATCGGTTGCAGTTCGATCCGGAAGGCATGGCCACTTGCCCGGAAAGCGGGGATCGTTACCAACTCAAGGACGGATCAGTGCAACGCATACCATGAATACACCGATCAAATTCGCCGTCATTGGATGCGGCCACATTGGGAAGCGGCACGCGGAAATGATCCAGCGACACCCGGAGTCAGAACTCGTGGCGATCTGCGATCCACGGAGTCGCGACGAGGTAGGCGCGAACGCATTCGACGTGCCCTATTTCCAAGATGCCCGTGCCATGTTGGATCAGGTCGAGGACATCGACGTGGTGAATGTGTGTACGCCGAATGGTTTGCATGCGGAATTGAGCCTGTTGGCCTTGGAGCGCCGCAAACACGTGGTGTGCGAGAAACCGCTGGCCTTGAGCAAAGCGAATTGCGAGGCCATCATCTACAAGGCACTACAGGTCCATCGCACCGTATTCGGGGTGATGCAGAACCGCTACTCTCCACCAAGCCAATGGATCAAGGGGGTGGTGGATCAAGGCCTGCTCGGCAACATCCATCTCGTGCAGGTGAACTGCTATTGGAACCGGGATGAACGGTACTACAAGAAGGGCAGTTGGAAAGGGACCAAGGACCTCGATGGTGGTACACTTTTCACCCAATTCAGTCACTTTATCGATATCCTGTATTGGCTGTTCGGCGACATTTCGGATATCCAAGGGAAGTTCGCGGACTTCAATCACCAGGACCTCACCGAGTTCGAGGACAGCGGCTTGGTGAACTTTCGCTTCCTGAACGGGGGCATGGGCTGCCTCAATTACAGTACCGCGGTATGGGACAAGAATTTGGAAAGCAGTATGACCATCATCGGTTCCACCGGCAGTGTCAAGATCGGTGGGCAGTACATGGATCAAGTGGAATACTGCCACATCAAGGACTACACGATGCCCGTACTCGCGCCTACGAATCCGGCGAACGACTACGGTACGTACAAGGGCAGCGCCAACAACCACGGTTTCATCATCGATAACGTGGTGGACACCCTGAACGGCCGCAACACCCTCACCACGAATGCCCTCGAAGGCTTGAAGGTGGTAGAGATCATCGAACGCATTTACAAGAAGAGGAATGAGCAATCTGTATGACCGCCTGCTGAAGAAGGAGGCGAAATTGGCCGTGATCGGACTGGGCTATGTGGGATTACCCATCGCATTGGCCTTCGCCCGTAAGATCAAGGTGGTGGGCTTCGACATCAACCAGAAGCGCGTGGACATGATGCGCAATGGTGAAGATCCCAGCAATGAATTGGACGCAAGCGAGTTCGAAGGTCGCGACATCCACTTCACGGCGGATCTGGAAGATCTGCGCGATGTGGAGTTCTTCATCGTAGCGGTGCCAACGCCGATCGACAGCCAGAACATCCCGGACCTTACACCCCTGTTGGGTGCCACCCGCACCGTGGGTCAGGTGTTGAAGAAGAACGATTACGTGGTGTATGAAAGCACCGTGTATCCCGGTTGTACCGAGGAGGATTGTGTGCCTCTGTTGGAGCGACTGAGCAACTTGAAATTCGTTGAGGACTTCAAGGTCGGTTATTCGCCGGAGCGTATCAATCCAGGAGATAAGGAACACACCTTGGAAAGCATCATCAAGGTGAGCAGCGGTTGCGATCCGGAGAGTGCCGAGATCATCGCCAAGGTGTATGAGTTGGTGGTGAAAGCCGGGGTTCATCGCGCGGCCAGCATCAAAGTGGCCGAGGCTGCCAAGATCATCGAGAACACGCAGAGGGATGTGAATATCGCCTTGATCAACGAGCTCTCCATCATCTTCAACCGCATGGGCATCAATACCTATGACGTGTTGGAAGCAGCGGGCACGAAATGGAATTTCCTCAAGTTCCAACCCGGTCTGGTCGGTGGACATTGCATCGGTGTCGATCCCTACTACCTCGTGTACAAAGCGAAGGAGTTGGGCTATCATGCACAGATCATCGATGCGGGCCGTTTCGTAAACGACAGTATGGGTGGCTACGCGGCCAAACAGACCGTGAAGAAGATCATCGCATCAGGCACCAATCCTGCGGATGCGCGCGTGCTGGTGATGGGTGCGACCTTCAAGGAGAATGTTACCGACATCCGGAACAGCAAGGTCGCGGATGTGATCAACGAGTTGAAGAGTTTCAGTTGCAGTGTGGACGTGACCGATCCGCATGCCGATGCGGCGGAAGTGGAGCACGAGTACGGCTACAAACTGGCACCGGAAATGAAGGGGCCGTATGATGCGATCATCGTAGCGGTGAACCACAGCGAGTACGTCGACAAGGATGAAGCATGGTTCAAGAGCATGTTGAAGCCGAAAGGAGTGCTCGTGGACCTCAAGGGCATTTTCCGCACCAAGATCAAGGACCTGACCTACTGGAGCCTGTGAGTGTGCAGCGGAACATATTGATCACTGGCGGTGCTGGATTCATCGGTAGCCACGTGGTGCGGCGCTTCGTTACGAAGTACCCGCAGTACCGCATCATCAACCTCGATGTACTCACCTACGCCGGGAACTTGGAGAACCTGCGCGACGTGGAGAAGGCACGGAACTACACCTTCGTGAAGGCCGACATCCGTGATATGGATGCCGTGCGCAAGGTCTTCAGGGACCACGCGATCGATGGCGTGATCCATCTCGCTGCGGAAAGCCACGTGGACCGCAGCATCAGCGACCCCATGGCCTTCGTTGAAACGAACGTGATCGGCACGGTCACCATGCTCAATGCAGCTCGGGAAGCATGGAAAGGTGCTTTCGAAGGCAAGCGCTTCTACCACGTGAGCACGGATGAGGTCTATGGGTCGTTGCACGATGACAGCCTATTCCTGGAGACCACGCCCTACGATCCGCAAAGCCCGTATAGCGCGAGCAAAGCGGCAAGTGATCACTTCGTTCGCGCATACGGCAATACGTACAAGCTACCTTTCGTACTCAGCAATTGCAGCAACAACTACGGTAGCCATCACTTCCCGGAGAAGTTGATCCCGCTCATGATCAACAACATCCGCCACAACAAACCCCTGCCGGTCTATGGTAAGGGCGAGAACGTGCGCGATTGGTTGTGGGTGGAGGATCACGCCAGTGCTATCGATACCGTATTCCACAAAGGTGTGATCGGCGAGACGTACAACATCGGTGGGCACAACGAGTGGAAGAACATCGACCTTGTGCACCTGCTTTGTCGGATCATGGATCAGAAGTTGGGTCGCATGGAAGGAGAGAGCGCGAAGTTGATCACCTACGTCACCGATCGTGCAGGCCATGACCTGCGTTACGCGATCGATGCAACCAAGATCGAACGTGAACTGGGATGGAAGCCGAGCATCACCTTCGAGGTCGGTTTGGAACGCACAGTGGAGTGGTACTTGGCAAATACGGAGTGGCTTGATCATGTGACCAGTGGTGCCTATCGCAGCTACTACGAAGCGCAATACGCCCGTTGATCATGGGATTGCTGGGTAACCTATTCGGTAAACAGGGATCCTCCTTGGGTCCGGTCGATCTCGGTGTTCTTGGCGTGGATATCCATTCGCACTTCATACCGGGCATCGACGATGGCGCGCAGACCATGGAGCAGTCCATGGAGTTGCTTTCCGCCATGGCTGAACTGGGCTATCGAAAGGTGATCACCACGCCGCACAACATGGCGGACGGGTACAAGAATACCCCAGAGATCATCCTTGGTGGACTAGAGCGTGTGCGCGATGAGGTGAGACAGCGTGGCATTGCGATAGAAGTGGATGCGGCCGCTGAGTATTACCTCGATCACGAATTGGAGAAGAAGGTCGCCGATCGGAAGATACTCACCTTCGGACAGGAAATGGTGCTCTTCGAACTGCCGTTCATCAGTGAGCCGAACATGCTGCTGGAGATCATTTTCCAGATGCAGACCGCCGGTTATCGGCCCGTGCTTGCCCACCCGGAACGCTACGCCTTTTGGTACACGGACTTCACCAAGTACGAACGCTTGAAGGAACGAGGAGTCCTGTTCCAGTTGAACATGATCGCGCTATCCGGTGCCTACGGACCACAAGCCAAGCAGATCGCCGAACGCCTCGTCGATGCAGGGCATTACGAGCTGCTGGGTAGCGACTGCCACAACATGAATCACGTGCAGGCCATCAAGAACACCCTGACACGACCGCATTTGCACAAGTTGATCGGGAGTGGGAAGTTGCGGAACGCCTCGTTGTAGAAGTGGATCAGTCCAATGCGTTTTCAAGGTGCTTCCAAATGGAGGCCATGGAGCAAACATGGATCCCTTGACCCATGGAATGGTCCTTGGCGCTTGGTGTCAGAACCAGACGTACCGGGGCTCTCACAGCTTCAAAGGCCAGCTGGTTCCCGAAACTCAATGTAGGAGCGTTGGTCGTTTTGATCTCGATCCCGGCTTTCACTTTCGTCCCTTGAGTGATCACGAGGTCGAGTTCGGATCCATCCTGCGTTCGGAAATAGGAAAGCTCCGCCCTGCGATCCAGCCATGCCCGGATCTGTTGCACCGCGAACCCTTCCCATGAGTGACCGCGATCGGGGGAAGCGAACAGGTCATCGTGCGTGCGGATGGAGGACAACGTATGCAGCATCCCACTATCCGTAATGTAGATCTTGGGTGCTCGTGTAAGACGTTTACGCACATTCACGTGGTGACTGGGCAAGGTGAAGGTCATGTATGCTTGCTCGAAATAGCGCAGATAGGTCTTGATCGTCGGTCCGCTCAGCCCCATTGATTTGCCCAACAAGGCCATGTTCAACACGTTGCCGTGTACGGCAGTTAGCATGCGCAACAATTGGGTCGTATTCGCCGGGTCGGCTCGTAGGCCCAATGCCGGCAGGTCGCGTTCCGTGAAGGAGCGAAGGATATCCATGAGCACGGAAAAGGCATCTGCATCGGTATCGGCCAAGAATGCATCCGGATAGCCGCCACGCAACCACAGACGGTCCAAGTGCTTTGCACCCACCTCGTGCAACGAGAACGGGTAGAGGTCCAAGTAGGTGATCCTTCCTGCCAACGATTCCGAAGCCGCTTGTACAATGGCCGGTGAACTGGATCCCAAAAGCAGGAAGCGTCCAGTTCTACGGTCCTTGTCGATCAGTGATCGTAGCAAGGGGAATAATTCGGGCTTGCGTTGGACTTCATCGATCACGACCAATTCGTTGGCATGTGCGGATAGGAAGGGTTTCGCATCCACCAGAAGAGCGAGATCGTCCGGGTCCTGTAGGTCCAACCGCAAATGGGGCAACTTCAGGTCCTTCACCAACTGCATGGAAAGCGTTGTCTTGCCAACTTGCCTTGCGCCGAGAATGGCCACGGCCGGGCGTTTCCGCAATCGTTCCAGGGCAATGGGTGCTAAACTTCGTTTGATCATCCTCAAGAAAATACCCTGCAAATGTAAAATGGAACTTTAGAATTGCAGGGAAATGAGAATTATTCCGGATCAGCCAGAAGGGGCGTGTGCGCGTTGAGTTCAGGCAACGAGACTCGTGATCCAAGTAGAACAGAGGTAATTGGACACGGTCATCGAAGATTGGTTACAGGTCCCTATCGTGATCAACCATCGGTGAAGAACGAACCATGTGCGGGCGATCAAGAAACCTTAAGGCTACGGTTTGACATCTTTCAGTGCTGCTGTTGACCCGCACTCCACAACCTCATTCGGTCTACCGCACAGGACTTACCATTGGTAAAAGCGTCGTGACATGACCATTCCACAGAGAATGGCTCGACTGAAGAGGTTGATCGATACGGTGAGGGATCCTGCCGTGCTGGACAGGTTGCCAAGGTGCTGGGGAGTCCTGTGCGCCAAAGCCCTCTGGTCAAGCGCGCACTGAAGGCGGAAGGAGATCTGAAGGCTGGACGGTTCCAGACACCGGAGGAGTTCAACAAAGACATGGACGAGTTCATGGAAGGACTCTATTCGAAGAAGGCCAATTCCGAGCGTCGCGCGTGAAGCTCATCGTGCTTGCCCAGGCCAGAAAGAGCGAACGTAGGTCTTTGCGCTTGTTGGCTCAGACGCATTCCATAAGTATATCCGAGGACTTCGGTCCGAGGTCGCAGCCAACTTGGAGTGGCTGAGGGAGAACGCCACGAGCGGGCAGTTCGAGCCGGAGCTTGAAGAGATGGGGCTCGGGCACTGAAGGATACTCGTTGGCCCGTTCAAGATCATATGCCGTGTGGTTTCCAAGCAGATCATCGTCACGGATATTTTCGACTCACGATGTGATCCGAAGGAGATGAAAGGGTGATACTCGTTACAAAGTAGTTTCAACCTTGTTCAGAGACAGGCCGAAGTTTAGTAGCAGAGCGCACTCCTTAGCTTCAGTGTTCTGTCCCAGTCCTTCAAGTATTGCACTTCGTATTTCGTGCGGGGTCCATACTTCCAAGAGTTTCACGAAGGGGATAACCCCATCTCGTTCGACGCGAATTAGGCGATCGCTTGTCGAGACCTTGAACATCAAGGAAGGCATCCCGCCGACAGCACCATCATTGGTGTATAGGAGTTTCCCACTCGCAGCAGGTCCACTCTCCATTTTGGTGTTCATGGTCATTTCATCCAACACACCTTCGAGTAAACGTATTTGTTTCATTGAGTGCCAAGCAGTACGGGAGCCTGTGGTACGAACTGCCGAAGAATTATGCCATGCTTGGCTTCTGTCAGATTGGCAAACTCATCTCAACCCGCCACCGTCTCCAACTCCCGACTCACTTTCTTGAACAACCCCTGCAACACATTACCCGGACCTACTTCCACCACTTTGTTCGCGCCAGCGGCCAGCATGTTCTGCATGGTCTGTGTCCAGCGCACGGGGGCGGTGAGTTGCTGGATCAGGTTCGCTTTGATGCGCGCGGGGTCTGTATGTGGGCGGGCGTCCACGTTCTGGTAGATCGGGCAGCGCGGGTCCACGATGGGTGTGAAGGCGATCGCTGTCTGCAATTCCACGCGTGCGGGTTCCATGAGCGGACTGTGGAACGCACCTCCGACGGACAATAGGAGCGCACGCTTCGCGCCAGCAGCTTTCATGGCTTCGCACGCGGCGGTCACCGCTTCCGCGATCCGTCGATCACCAATTGTCCGGGGTAGTTGTAGTTGGCGGGCACCACAATACCGGGGATCGTCTTGCAGACTTCTTCCACTTTGGCATCGTCCAGGCCAAGGATCGCGGCCATGGTGCTCGGTTGAAGCTCACAGGCTTTCTGCATGGCATTTGCGCGGGCAGCAACGAGCTTCATCCCGTCTGCGAACTCCATTGCTCCCGCCGCAACAAGTGCGCTGAATTCACCCAATGAATGGCCCGCCACCATGTCCGGTCGAAAGGAATCCCCCAGCACCTTGGCCTTCACCACGCTGTGCAGGAAGATCGCAGGCTGCGTCACGTTCGTCTGCTTCAAGTCCTCTTCAGAACCCTTGAACATGATATCGGTCAGGTTGAAACCGAGCAGGTCGTTCGCGTGCTCGAACCAGATCCGTGCGTTGTTATCGGCATCGTACAGGTCCTTGCCCATACCTGGGAATTGGCTGCCTTGTCCGGGGAAAACGTATGCGGTCATTGTGATGGGGTCGTTGGGTGTTGGATATTGAGGGTCGTTGAGAGCTGGGCGTAACCTTCAACGTTCAACCACAACCATTAAAAGAACACCAAATTCAATGAACTTAATCCCTGCGTCCGCCGAACAGGCGCAACAGCATCAGGAACAGGTTGATGAAATCCAGGTAGAGGGTGAGGGCCCCCATCAGCGCCATCTTCTGGGCGGTTTCGGTACCAGCGGCCACCTGCTCGCCCATGCGCTTCAATTTCTGCACATCATACGCGGTGAGGCCGGTGAAGATCAGCACGCCGATGATGCTCACGATGTAGCCCATGGTATCGCTCTTCAGGAACATGTTCACCACAGAAGCGATGATGATGCCGATGAGGCCGATCATCAAGATGCTACCGAGTTTGGTGAGGTCCGTCTTGGTGGTATATCCTGCAACGGCCATCACACCGAACACAGCGGCCGAGATGAAGAACACGTTAGCGATGGAGGCCGTCGAATAGATCAGGAAGATGTAACTGAGGCTGATCCCCATGACCGTTGAGAAGACAAGGAAGGTGGCAAGTAGCAAGGTCGAACTCATCTTGTTCACCATTCCAGCCATCACGAACACCAATCCTAGTGGTGCGAACATCACCACCCAGCCCAGAATGGTATTGCTGCCTGTTTCGAAGTTGATCAGGTACTGGAGCTTGGACGTGTCGTTGCCGAACCACCATGCCATCACGCCGCTGATCACCAGCGCCATGGTCATGTAGCTGGAAAACGCTGGACAAGAAGGTGCGGACGCTGGATGCGGTATCCGGGCCGTGATCACTTGGCCGGTCTGTTGCGAGGGGAAGTTGGTCTGTTCCATGAGGGTCGTTTCGTAGTACAAAGATCGCGCATTCGTTCGGTCTGCCGACGGGCGTGGAACACGTCCGTCTCAATGCAGTCGGGCAGAGATCAGCTTAATGAACTCTTCGCGCGAACGATGGTCACGAGGAAGATCCCTGTGAATGCGCTTGTGGTGGTCACGCTGTTCTGTTTCTGCACCCCACGCATACGCATGCAGAGATGGTCGCATTCCATCACCACGGCAACGCCTAGAGGTTTCAGTGCATCGTGGATGCAATCGCGGATCTCGTTCGTTAAGCGTTCTTGTACCTGCAAGCGGCGGGCAAAAGCATCCACCACGCGCGGGATCTTGCTCAGGCCAACGATCCGTCCATTCGGGATGTAGGCCACGTGCGCCTTGCCGAAGAAGGGCAGCATATGGTGTTCGCACATGCTGTAGACCTCGATGTCCTTTACGACCACCATTTGGCTGTACTCCTCTGTGAACACTGCGCTCTTGAGTGATCTTCGTCGGGTCGAGGTCGTATCCGTGGGTGAGGTATTGAAGGGCCTTTGCCACGCGCTCGGGAGTGCGTTGTAGGCCCTCGCGCTTCGGGTTCTCCCGATCGCGGCCAGAATGTCCGAGTAATGACCGGCGATGCGCTGCACCAATTCACGATCGTATTGGTCGATCCGCTCGTAGCCTTCGCCTTGCGGATTTCGCTCGATCCCTTCCGCGCTGGTCGTACTCTTCCTATTGGCCATAGTATTCCACGTGATTGTTCTCGGTCTCGCGCAGTTTTACGCAATGCAGGCGGCCACCCAACGCGCTCACCGCCTCCTCCAGTTGTTCCCAGATAGCGATGGCGAGGTTCTCTGTGGTGCTGTATCGTCCTTCCATGAAAGGTACATCCATGTCGATGTTCTTGTGGTCCACGATGTCGATGACGCGATCCTTCATGATGCTTCCCAACTGGGAAAGGTCGATCACGAATCCGGTCTCCGCGCGGGGCTCACCCACCACCGTCACCCAGAGTTCATAATTGTGGCCATGCCAATTGGGGTTGGAGCACTTTCCAAAGGTCGCGAGGTTCTTCTCGGACTCCAATCCGGGTTGCTCAGCTTGTGTGCGGCGCTGAAACGTTCGCGACGGGTGATGTGTACGATAGGCATTGTTCAGGGCCGGGTAGACGCTGGGGCAAAGGTAGGAGGTGGCTTCGGGGCAGGTGGCAGGGCAGTTGCAAGGTGCAACCCGAAGCACGGGTGCAGGGGCCGGCCTTTATTCACCCGACCTACATTTGCTGCATGATCATCGTAACAGGCGCAGCAGGCTTTATCGGGAGCGCCCTGATCGGGAATTGCTGCGCGAGGGTTGGCAGGACATCGTGGCCGTGGACGATTTCTCGCGGGTGGAAAAGTTGCCGAACCTCGAAGGAAAGAAGCTGACCGCACGCGTGGAAAGGAACGTGTTCTTCAACTGGTTGGACCAGAATGAGAAACAAGTTCAATTCATCTTCCACCTGGGAGCACGAACAGATACCACCCTGTTCGACAAGGCCATCTTCGACGAACTCAACGTCCGGTATAGCCAGCGGATGTGGGAGGCTTGTGTCAAGTTCGGGATCCCGTTGGTGTATGCGTCCTCAGCAGCCACGTATGGTGATGGTGCATTGGGGTACAGTGATCCGGAAGCATCCTGCCGGCGCGTTTGAAACCCTTGAATCCGTACGGCGAGAGCAAGAACGAGTTCGACATCTGGGCGCTGAAGCAACAACAGAAGCCTTTCTTCTGGGCTGGTTTGAAGTTCTTCAATGTGTATGGTCCGAACGAATACCACAAGGGCCGTATGGCCAGCGTGGTGCTCCACGCCTTCAACTGATCAGCGCCTCGGGCGGCATGAAGCTCTTCCGCAGCCACCGCGCCGATTACAGGGACGGTGAGCAACTGCGTGATTTCGTGTACGTGAAGGATGCGTGCCAAGTGTGCATGTTCCTGATGCAGCACCGAAAGAGCAGCGGCCTCTACAACCTGGGCAGCGGAAAGGCACGCACCTTCCTCGACCTCGTGCGGGCCACCTTCAAGGCGATGGATAGGCCGGAGAACATCACCTTCATCGATACCTGGCCGATATCCGGGACAAGTACCAGTACTTCACCGAGGCTCGGATGGAGAAACTCATCGGTATCGGATACGATAGGCCGTTCACCACCTTGGAAGAGGGCGTTTCGGATTACGTGAAGAATTACCTGGAGAGTGGGGCTCGTTGTTTGAGCGCTCACTGCACGTTTTCGCGCAGGGTCACCAATTGCGTACGGATCTCCAACAACCGATCGCGCAATCCTTCCATGTCGAGTGGGCCAGTGGACTCCACTTCGTCCACCTTGCGCAACTGTTCACGCGCACCTTGCAATGTGAAGCCTTCTCCTTCACCAAGTGCTGGATGCGCTGCAATTGCTCGATGTCCTTCTTGGTGTACGACCGATCGCCCTTGCCGGTACGCTTCGGTCGCAAGGTGCCGAATTCCTTTTCCCAATAGCGGATCAGCGACGTATTCACGCCCAATTGTTCGGCCACTTCGCCAATGGACCAGTACAGCTTCTCGATGGTCTTCTCCTTGTACGCCATGGATCGCGAAGGTACCTACCGCGTGTAGCTCTTGCAATTGGATCAATCCAACGATTGCCCGGCGTTTCGCGAAAGCTCCATCATGCGGGCGTATTCAGCGGGCGAGAGGTCGTTGAAATAGAAATTCACTGGATCCACCGCCGTACCACCCTTGTGGACCTCGTAATGCAAGTGTGGTCCAGAGCTCAAACCGGAGTTGCCGACCAGCCCGAGCACATCACCGCGCTTCACCTTTGGCCATTGCGCACCTTCAGTTCACTCAGGTGTGCGTAGAGCGTTTCATAGTCGAATCCATGGTCCACTACCACGTGCATGCCGTAACCGTTGGTGGAATAATCCGCGAAGGTCACCCGGCCATCACCCGTGGCATGAATCGGGGTGCCCTGTTTCGCGGTGAAATCCATGCCTGCGTGGAACTTGCGGTCTGTTGTGATCGGGGATCCGCATGCCGAATCCCCCTGCGGTCTGCGTCAGGTCCTCGTTCGGAATGGGTTGAACGGCGGGGATGGAGGCCAACATTTCCTGTTTCCGCAAGACAAGGATGCCACCTCGTCCAGGGATGGGATTGCACCACCAGTTGGCGGGTCATCTTGTCCAAACGTTTCTTGGTGTCGATCACCAGGTCGCTGCTGCCAAAGCCGCTGAGGTCCTTGTATCGGTCCACGCCACCGGCACCGGCTTGGCGCATCGTTTCGGTAAGGGGTCCGCTTCCCGAAGATCACGCGGTAGATGCTGTCATCACGTCGCCGTACATCATTCAGAACGTGGTCCACTTCACCCAGTTGTTTGTTCAGCAATTCATACTCGCAGCAACAATTGCTGATTCTCATGACGCATCGTGGCCTCCTTGGGCGAGTCGATGAACTGATAGACCAAGAAGATACCGAGCACACCCACTAGTAGCCCCGGTGTTAGCGCCAGAGCGCGCGCGCTGGCCTTCTGCCAACCGGAAGCCGGATGCGCTCAAGTTGAGCGTCTGCGGGTTGAATCGGTATTTCTGCTCGGACATGGCGGGAGAAGAGGAACGCGAATTTAACCAGAAGTGCCGGTGGTAGGCCATCACAGAGTGGGCCTTCGTTATTTCTTGAAGTGGTTCGTGTCTTCGTTCGTGTGAACGCTTTCCTCGATCCGGTGCGGAGTACGACCTTTGCCGCGCATTTAGAGCACCATGCGCACTTCCCAGCAGATCCGCCAAGCCTTTCTCGATCACTTCGCCAAGCGCGGTCTTGCCATTGTGCCCAGCGCCCCGATGGTCGAAGGACGATCCCACCTTGATGTTCACCAATGCCGGGATGAACCAGTTCAAGATCTCTTCCTCGGCAACCGTCCGGGCGAAACACAAAGCGTATCGCGGATACCCAGAAATGCCTGCGCGTTTCCGGCAAGCACAACGATCTGGAGGAGGTGGGGATCGACACGTACCACCACACCATGTTCGAGATGCTCGGCAACTGGAGCTTCGGCGACTACTCTGGGCGCCGAGGCCGTGCAGTGGGCCTGGGAGTTGTTGGTGGATGAATTCGGATCGACACCGCGAACATCTACGTGACCTATTTCGGTGGCGACGAGAAGGATGGGTTGAAGCCCGATGAAGAGACGCGCCAACTGTGGTTGAAGTACCTGCCCACCGATCGTATCCTTCCGTTCGGGAAGAAGGATAACTTCTGGGAGATGGGTGAGACCGGACCGTGTGGGCCATGTACCGAGATCCATGTGGACGTCGACGCAGGAAGAGAAAGCGGCGAAGGCGGGAAGTACCTCAAACAACGCATCACCGGTACAGGTCATCGAGATCCGGAACAACGTGTTCATACACTCGAACGCAAGGCCGATGGTTCACTCGTGACCTTGCCAGCGCAGCACGTGGATACCGGAATGGGTTTCGAGCGTTTGTGCATGGTGCTGCAGGGCAAGCAGAGCAACCATGACACCGATGTCTTCCAGCCATCGATCCAGGCACTGGCGAAGCAGTGCGGGAAGGAGATGCGGCAAGGAGGAGAAGGCCGACATCGCCATGCGCGTGATCGCCGATCACTCCGTGCCATCGGTTTCGCGATCGCCGATGGGCAGTTGCCGAGCAATACCGGAGCGGGC
>JADJLR010000007.1 GCA_016710015.1 Flavobacteriales bacterium | reverse complement strand
GGCACGTTCAGCACGCGCAGGATCACGAGCCACGGCATTGCTCTTTCCGCTCCCAATGTCGCCGGTAAGAGAACCTTTAGCATGTGGACATGGATAAATGCGGTCATGTGAGCATGTGAGGCATGTCGGTCGTACTTTGTCCAAGTCCGCATGGTCACGTTCCGTGACATTACCCTTTGGCTGTCACCTCGTTCAGGTTTGCTGCGAATTCATCCCATGGCGTTGGCGCTTTTCTCGAAGCGCAACTTCACGTTGGAATCTACTTCGAGCAGGATCGTGGTATCCCGTCACCTCGATCGGCTTTCCCGTGTAGGCCGCCGGGTGACCACTTTGGTGCCCTTGCTCAAGGCTTCCCGGAACTTCTTCGCATCCTTTGATTTCTTCTGTTTGTGGACGGATCGTGAAGAAGTAGAAGACCACCATGAGGAGGCCCATCATGATGTAGAAACTCGGGTCGCTGCCTTGCGCTTGCAGGAAGATGTTTCGGGGTCATTACGATGTCTGGTCCTATGGGCGTGGTGGGGCCGATCGGCTTCGGCGGAAAGGGTGAGTACGTTGCTGGGTGGTGAAGTATTCGCGGCCACCGTGGCGGTCTTGTCCTGTCGGCCATTGCGGCCTTCACTATCAAAACTGATGGAAATGGTGGCGCGCTCGTTGGGCTTTACCGGATGCTTGGGCCAATCCTTACCGACGGTGCAACCACAGGAACCGCGCATCGGTGATCGCTGGGACCTCCACCGGTGTTCACGAGGTGTACACGCTATCCACACAGGTGCCTTGTGCGGTCAAACCTGGTCCAGATGGGTGAATTCGAAGTCCATCTTCGGCAGGTCCTTGGGGTCCATTCTCGTAGCCGATGCGGGAAAGTCGAGGGCATCCGAACTCACCACTTCCGGTTCTCTTTCGCTGTGGTCCGTGATGCGGCATGATGGAAGCCCGAGCGCAATTGCGAATAGCAGCAGGAGATGACCGAGGTATACCCAGCATTCAATGTGCGATCAGACCCTTCTTCATGTTCAACTTTCAGGTAGTCCACGGCCCACCTTCTGGATCCTGCCGTCGGCGCGCATCTCGATGAAGATCTTGTCCAACACACCGTTGATGAAGTTCTTGCTCTTCGGGGTGCTGTATGCCTTTGGCCACTTCGATGTATTCGTTCATGGTCACCTTCACAGGGATCTGGTCGAAGATGAGCACCTCGGTCAGCGCCATCTTCATCAGGATCATATCGCTGAGAGCGATGCGGTCACTTTCCCAGTTGCTGGACTTCGCCGCAATGGCCTTTTCGTGCTCTTCGCCCAATTCAATGGTCTTGCGGAAGGCTTGGAAACGAAGTCGTGATCTTCTCTGGGGTCGCGCACCATTTCGCCCAATGCCTGATCGGCCGTAACGTTGGCGCGCATCTGATCCAACGTGCGTTTGACCAAGGCTGCCGCTAAGGGTCCAGATCTTCCAACCAAGCGATGTTCCGCGCTTCGAATACCTCTTGCAAGGCTTCGTTATTGGCGTCGGTTCCGTGAACAAATGAATGGCAAAGGCTTGGTCCCGTTTGAAACCGTCCTGTGCTTCCTTCAAGTAGGCCATGACCTCCTCGTTGGATTCGAGTTCGCGGTACATGCCTGTGAATACCTCGTGGTTGCCCACCCAGCTGATCTTTTGTTTCTCGCACTCGACCCGGAGGCGTTCACTTTCGGCGATGCCACGGACGACGGCATTGTCAATGAAGCGGCGGTTGGGCTCCAGATCTTCGGCGGTAGGCAAGCGCTTCTTCTTGCGCTCTTCGATCCGCAGTTCCGCGATGTGCGCAGGCTCCCCGAAAACGAGCAATAACGACAGGTATAGATCGTACGTGCGTTCCACTCCACCCAGGAGTTCCTTCTCGATGCGGGCAGCACTGCCACTGTCGCTTTGCCAATAGGCATATAGCGATTGGAAGGTCTTGATGCGGAGATATCGGCGGTTCAACATGTTCAGAATCGCATGCCCGCGGCTCGCTATGCTCGTGATGCGGTCCTCGGCAGCTTGGTTGGCGGCGAGATAGGTGGGTATTCCGAGGTCTGCGCTGGCCTTGAAGATGCGTAAGGCGGTCTGGTGGATATCCTCCGTTTGGCGCAATGCCGCTTTGCGGTTGTAGCCCTTTCGTTCCCACGCACAATTGATGATCCCCCAGCGTTGATGAGGAAATCCGGTGCATGCAAAATGCCCCTGTCCATGACCGCTTTGCCGTGGATGGTCTCATCGGCCAATTGGTTGTTCGCAGCGCCTGCGATCACACTGCACTTCAAGCGTTTCAATGTGTCGTCGTTCACCGTAGCCCTAAAGCGCAAGGTGAATAGATGTCCACATCCGGATCGTAAACCTCATCCGGCTTGACCAAGGTGATGGCACCGAAATCGGCCTTTATCGCCGCGAGTTTATCCTCGTGGATGTCCGTGAGGTAGACCTTGGCTCCCTCCTTCACCAACCACTCGACCAGACCACGGCCCACGTTACCGCCTCCTTGAACGGACACCTTTCTCCCACCGAGATCATCGGAGCCGTACGCCGTCTTTGCCGCCGCCTTCATGCCGCAATACACACCATATGCGGTCACGGGGCTGGGGTCTCCGCTCCCGCCCATTTCTTCAGGAAGTCCAGCAACGTTCTTGGTCTCTTTTTGGATGTTCACCATTTCCGTGGTGCTCATGCCCACATCCTCTGCCGTGATGTACCGACCATTCAGGCTGTCCACGAATTGGCCGAAGCGCCGGAACATGGCTTCGGTCTTCTGTGTACGCGCATCGCCGATGATCACGGCCCTTGCCACCGCCCAGGTCCAGCCCGGCCAATGAACTCTTGTAGGTCATCCCGCGACTCAGGCGCAACACATCGTTCAGCGCTTCGCTTTCTGGGCATATGGCCACATCCTAGTTCCGCCCAAGGCGGGCCCTAATGTGGTATCGTGTATGGCAATAATGGCCTTGAGTCCGGTCGCACGGTCATGGCAGAAGAGGACCTCCTCGTGGTCGTGGGCTTCCATACGCGCCAGAACAATATCGGTGCCTGCGGCTTTTGATGTCGTTTGGATCATCGTTGATCGGTTCTATGTGTTCGGTGCGTATGACACAGCACCATCTTTGTCTTCCGGTTTCTGGTACACTTCACCCACCTCCATAGCGGTTACCTTTGTCCCGCTGTTGATGGGAGTTTTCCCGATGAGCGGCGCAAAAGTAGCACGTTCCGGTCCCCCGCATGCGACCGCTCCTCAAGCTGAACCCCTACCTAGCGAAGTACCGTTGGCATTTGATGCTGGGAACGGTGTTCATCGTGCTTAGTAATCTATTCGCTGTGTACGCCCCTCAGGTGGTCCGCGAGGCGATCGATCTGATCGCCCAGGGCATTGGGCAAATGGGACTCCCCGCGAATGAACGCGTGTTACCGGTGCCGCATACCTTGCAACTGTGGGTCGGTTGGACCGGCATCGATCGGCCTACAAGTTGAAGGCTCTGCATGACGCGGATGCCATGAAGGCCACGGTGGTCTGGTGTGCCGGCCTGCTCGGTGTGGTGTACTTGGTCTTCGCTTTGTTGAAGGGACTCTTCTTGTTCCTGATGCGACAAACGATCATCGTGGTGAGCCGACTGATCGAATTCGACCTGAAGAACCGGATCTATACGCACTACCAGCAGTTGGATCGCGGTTTCTACAAGCGGAACAGTACCGGCGATCTGATGAACCGGATCAGTGAGGATGTAGGGAAAGTGCGCATGTATCTGGGTCCAGCGGTGATGTACACGTCCAATCTGATGGTGTTGTTCGTGATGTGTATCGGTTTCATGCTGAACGTGAACGTGGAACTCACCCTTTGGACCTTGGCACCCTTGCCGATCATGAGCCTCATCATCTACCGGGTCAGCGATGTGATGAACAGGCGGAGCATGGCCGTACAGAAACAACAAAGCCGACTCAGTACGTTGGCACAGGAGAGTTTCAGTGGCATACGGGTGCTGAAGTCCTACGCGAAGGAGCCCATGGCCGTTGAGCGTTTCGCTGAAGCAGCGGCCGATTACCGCAAGCGCAGCATGGATCAAGCGAAGGTGGACGCGCTCTTCATGCCCTCTATCATGCCTGTCGATCGGCCTGAGCACGGTGGTCACTATTTTCGTTGGCGGTAAGAAATTGTTGGATGGCGATCCTTCAGTGACCGTAGGCAACATCGCCGAATTCGTGATCTACGTGAACATGCTCACTTGGCCTTTCGCATCGGTGGGTTGGGTCACCTCGCTGGTTCAGCAAGCCAGTGCAAGTATGGAGCGCATCAACGAATTCTTGGATGCTCGACCGGCGGTCACCGATGCCGATGTTCCCCGTCATCGCCCGAAGATCCAGCACCGATCCGCGGTGGCATCACCTTCCGGAATGTTTCCTACGTCTACCCCGATACTGGGATCCGCGCATTGGATCGTATTTCCTTCCAAATTCCAGCGGGCGGCACCTTGGCCGTAGTAGGGCATACGGGTTGCGGAAAGAGTACACTGGCCGAATTGATCGGTCGCGTTCACGATGTGACGGAAGGCGAGGTCCTGATCGATGATGTCCCGATCCGGAAGATCCTGCTTGAGCATCTTCGCTCCCATTTGGGCTTCGTTCCACAGGAGGTGCTTCTTTTCAGTGATACCATCCGGAACAACATTGCTTTCGGCTGGATCCTGGCGAGGATCCTGGATGAACGGGTACGGGAGGCCGCACAGAAGGCGCAGATCCATGCCGATATCGAAGGCTTTCCGAAAGGATACGATACCCTGGTCGGCGAACGCGGAATAACATTGAGCGGTGGCCAGAAGCAGCGCGTTGCATCGCACGGGCCATCATCGCGTTACCGAGTATCCTTGTGTTCGACGATGCCTTGAGCGCTGTGGATACCGTGACCGAAGAAGCCATCCTGCGTGCCCTTCGATCCGTGATGACAGGCCGGACAACGGTGCTTATCAGTCACCGTATCAGCACCGTACGCGATGCGGACCTCATCTTGGTGTTGGCCAACGGACGCGTGGTGGAAGAAGGCACCCATGATCGGTTGATCGGGCAAGAAGGCGAGTATGCGCGGATGCACCAAGAGCAGTTGTTGGAGGAGGCCCGGAAAGGCATCGACCTGTAGAACCCTCGACCCGCTGGTCGGCCCAACCGACCCCTCCCATACCCCATAGAATTTGTATTCTTGGTTGACGCGGTTACATTTGGTTGGGACTGCGGCTAATGGGCAGTCCACCAAGCGCCATGCAGGATGATCGTGAGGACGTATTCTCCAAAGCCGTAAGAGCTGGAAACGAACGTATTTCTTCGATGTAAGAGCACTCGGGGACGTGATCTGTACTTGACCATTACCGAGAGCAAGAAGCACACGCACGAGGATGGTTCGGCGCATTATGACAAGCACAAAGATCTTCTTGTACAAAGAGGATTTCGAGAAGTTCCGCGATGGCTTGACCGAAGCTTTCGGCGAGATCGACCGGTTGAAAGGAACCGGTGAATACGTGCAGGACGAGCCACCGCGCTCCACCGATGACGACGCTCCACCTTACACCGATCTGAATTTCGAAGACCTGGACCGGAAGGATATCTGATCCGCGGTTGATGTTCGGCTGGTCTAGCCCCCTATTATTCGGACAACGTTGTTTGGTCTGGGTGAAAGTATGTGTTTAGGTGCATAGGTTTGCCTCAGCAGGAGACGACCGAAGGTGACTGCGTTACCGATGGCGTCTGAAGTGAGCCGGGCCCGGACACTTGCTGTGTGTGGTGCGATCCTTTCAGGATCGAGCAGGAGACTCCCTTCAGGTTCGTGCACCCCGATAGCAGTTCCTGATAGGGTGTTAGCAGCTTGAACTTGACGCGATGGCGGCTGTCTAACGTGCGCTGGATAAGTCCGCTGTGCCAAGCCTGCTCAAAGAGGTCGGGCCAGAGATAAGCGGTGGAGCCATGTATGCGCTTCCCGTTATAGCCTGCGTAGAACTCCGAGAGCACCTCTAGGAGCTGGTCCAATTCCCAGATAGTGTGGCGGTCAAGGCATGCACCTAGGATGGCATGGAAGCTCTCGATGTGCCCATTCTCTTGGGGCGTGTACGGGTGTGTGAAGACATGATCCAAGTGGTTGTCCTTCAAGTAGCCCTGCACCAGGGAAGCGATGAACTGTGGCCCGTTGTCGCTGCGCACTTCCACATGCAGGTTCTTTCTCAACAGATCGGCGGGTTGCAGGTGGTGCTTGATCACTTGGTCCCATGCGTAGGTGATCTGGTGCTGGGTCATACACAGTCCCGCCTGCCAGTGCAGGACTTGGCGTGTGAAAGTGTCCAGGATCGTGAGGATGTAGCCGTTGCGCCGATCGCGGGTTATCCATTTGCTCTTGATGTCCATCTCCAGCACATGCAAGGGGCGTTCCGGGGTGACCACCCTGTACTTCACGTAGGGGCGTTTGGCCGCTTTGCGTCGTGGGGCCAGCAGGTCCTGCTGCTGCATGAGCCGGTGAGCTTTCTTCGGGCCGATGTAGTAGCCATCAAGCATCAGTCGGCGTGCGGTCTTTTGGTATCCATGGTCGGTGTTGGGGTCGCTTTTCATCTGCTGTATCCGGGCGATGACCTCACTGTCGGGCACCCACACCAGAGCGCCTTCTTGTAGCCTTTGCGTGCAACAGGTCCGTGGCCTGCCGCCTCGCCCTGCTTTGGGTTTGTAGTAGTACTGGTGGCGGGTGACACCAGTGATGGTCAAAGCAGCTTTGCGCTGCACCCCCTGCGCGACGAACTTCCCGATCAGTTCTTTCCTCTCGCCCAGGGGTACTTCTTTTTTAGCAGCTCGTCCTTGAGCTTGCTCTCCAGCTGCTGTTCGGCCAACAACTGCTTGAGCTGTTGGTTCTGCTTCTCCAACCTGCGTATCTCCTTGAGGTGCTCGGGGGTCATGCCCCACTCCAAGCCTTTCTCTCCCATGGCCTGAAGCTTCCGCTTCCAGTCATAGTAGGTGGCCGGGTAAAGCCCGTACTTATCCAAGGTGACCTTGACCCCTTGCTCTGCGGCCTCTTGTACGATCCGCAACTTCTCTTCTTTGCTGTACTTCTTGCGCTCTTTCATGGTAACACGGTTTATGGTTTTGCGACCATAAACGTGTCCGGTAAGTTAGGGGGCTAGAACACGGCTTTGGAGTCCTCGCTTATCGTAGGTGATCAGGTTCAATTGACGTGTTGGTCCGTCGAGTTGAGCCATACCTACAGATAACCCGGACGATATTCTGCCCTATACATGGATCCTGGCACACTTCCCTGTTCAAAACTCTATGAGTTACGAACACGGAATTAGGTGGAACGCACCTGTTCTTTGTGGCCGTCAACCGTTGATCCAACGCTTAACGTCGGGTCATCCAACGAATCCAAACCACAATGAGCATGGCCAAGATCATCTCTATTGTCAACCAGAAGGCGGTGTGGGTAAAACCACCACCGCGATCAACCTAGCAGCTAGTTTGGGCGTGCTGGAGCGACGTACGCTCTTGGTGGATGCCGATCCACAAGCGAACGCCACGAGCGGTGTTGGCTACGACCCGGAGGAACGTGAAGGCCAGCATCTACGAGTGCATCATCAACAATGTCTCGCCAAGTGACGTGATACTAGGCACGGACAATCCGAACATGGACCTCCTGCCCGGCCATATCGATCTGGTGGGTGCCGAGATCGAGATGATCGACATGCGCGACCGCGAGCAGCAGCTCAAGAACGTGCTCGATCAATTGCGCGATCAGTACGATTTCATCATCGTGGATTGCTCCCTTCCTCGGCCTGGTCACCGTGAACAGCTTGACGGCCAGTGACAGCGTGATCGTGCCCGTACAGTGCGAATATTTCGCCTTGGAGGGCTTGGGCAAATTGCTGAACACGATCAAGATCGTGCAACAGCGACTGAACCCACAACTCGTGATCGAGGGCATGTTGCTCACCATGTACGACAGCCGCCTGCGCTTGGCCAACCAAGTGGTGGAGGAAGTGAAGACGCACTTCCAACAATTCGTTTTCGACACGGTGATCCACCGGAATGTGGCTTTGGGTGAAGCGCCTAGCCATGGGCAGACCATCATCATGCACGATGCGACGAGCAAGGGTGCGGTGAATTACCTGAACCTGGCCCGTGAGATCCTACAGAAGAATAGCCTGACGCGGATCCCCGATCATGAGCGTACTGTTGAAGTAGCTACCGAAGAATGACCAAGAAGAAAGGCCTGGGTCGCGGCTTGAGCGCCCTGTTGGACGATCCTCTTCAGATATCGCCACTGCTACGCGACCCGTATACGACCCGAGCGCGAACCCAATGCGGGAGCCAACCCGATCGGTACGGTGCGCGTGGCCCATATCGAGCCGAATCCTTTCCAGCCGCGCAAGCACTTCAGTGAAGAGGCGCTGGCGGAATTGGCACAAAGCATCCGCGAGTTGGGCGTGATCCAACCCGTGACCCTGCGTAAAGTGGGCCTTGATGGCTACCAACTCATCAGCGGGAACGGCGTTTCCGCGCCTCGCAGTTGGCTTTGACGGAGCTTCCCGCTTACATCCGGGTGGCCAACGATGAAGCCATGTTGGAAATGGCCTTGGTGGAGAACATCCAACGCGAAGAACTGGATGCCATCGAAGTGGCGATCAGCTTCAACGCCTAGTGGATGAGGTGAAGTTGACCCAGGAGCAATTGAGCGAGAAGGTCGGCAAGGACCGCACGACCGTCACCAACTACCTCCGTCTTTTGCGGTTGCCCCGGAGATCCAACTCGGATTGCGTCAACGGGTGATCGGTATGGGCCATGCCCGTGCGTTGATCGCGGTGGGTGATGCGGCCAAACAGGTGGAACTCTATCAACGCATCATCAGCAGCCAGTTGAGTGTTCGTCAAGGAGGAATTGACCCGGACCTCCTCTCCGAAAGGCACCAGGACCAGCGCTCGCCCTTGAAGGACCTGAGCAAGTTGCTGTCACAGCACATCGGCAGCCGTGTTCAAGTGAAGCAGAGCGTGGAAGGCAAAGGGAAGATGGAGATCAGCTTCAAGAACGAGGATGAATTGCGCCGGGTCTTGGCCAGGATCCAGGGGTTGAGGTGCGCCGTTGTTGCGACCTTTGGGGCATCATGCGTGGCGTGTTTCTCCTCTTAGCCGTTGTGCTTGCGTACAGTGGCCAGGCCCAGTCCGGAACTTGATCCCTTCCGTCCAGTGGTGGATACCGTCGCTGCCAATGCACCTTTGCGGGTGGTCGATGTGGATTCCGTCGGTCCTCTCCGAACCGATACGCTGAACTGGCGTCAACGGCATTCTCCCAGAATGGCGACTTTGTTCTCGGCAGTTCTACCGGGTGCCGGCGGCTACAACCGCAAGTATTGGAAGGCTCCTTTGGTTTGGGGTGGGCTTGGCGTGAGTTTCTGGTTCATTCAACGGAATACCAAGGAATACCAGCGCTACAAGACCGCGTATCTCGCCGTGGCAGATGGGGATCCCAGCACGATCGATGAGTTCGAAGGGCGCATCAGTGCCTCCCAATTGCTCGATGCCACAGATACCTACCGCAAGTGGCGAGATATCAGTTACATCGCGATCAGTGCGGTCACATCCTGAATATCGTGGATGCCAGTGTGGATGCCCACTTCGTGCGGTTCGATGTGGGGAGGGACTTGAGCATGCGACTAGGCCCTCATTGAATTTGCGGCCATGGGTAGCCCCGGCATCTCCCGCGTGAACGCTTCCAACGCCGGAACGGCACCAGTGGGCGCGGATGTGGCCATTGAGTTCAGCCAACCGGAACATGCTCTGGCCAACATGCGAATTTGTTTGGAACATGGTGTTCCTGTGGTGGCTGGAACAACCGGATGGTACGATCACTTGAACGACGTGAAGAACTTGGTGGCGACCACAAAGGATCTTTGCTCTGGGCCAGTAATTTCAGCATCGGTGTCAACCTCTTCTTTCGTGTGAACCGGTTGCTGGCGGGCTTGATGGATCAACGACCGGATTATCGTGTTCACATCGATGAGATCCACCACATCCACAAACTGGATGCACCAAGCGGAACGGCCATCACTTTCTGACGCGATATCGATCTGAAGTCCGCACGGTATTCGGGGTTTGAATTACAGGAGCAGTCGGCAGTGGGTAGTGCGCAGGTGGCAGGGGCAGGGTGCATCCTACTGCCTCCATACCGGTTCCCATCAACAGCGAACGTACCGGTGAAGTGCCGGGTAAGCACGCGGTGAGTTGGACGAGTTCGAATGACCGGACGCGATCTCGCACGAAGCATTCGACCGGACGGGATTCGCGCAAGGGGCTGTGGTGGCAGCAGAATGGCTCCAGTGGCCGAACCGGGTTGTTCACCATGGATGATGTACTCGATGCATCCTGACCCTGGACCGTTCATCCTGCTCCAATGGCCGTTGGAACCTGTATTCACAGCATTTCACGATCACGATACTGGCCGCTAGTGACGTACTTCGCACCTTCGTTGTGCGCAAGGCCTGAACAGACCCCATGATCCCTACATCTTTCCTCTTTGCCTTTTCATCGCTGTGCTGTTCGCCAGCCTTTGGAAATTGTTCCAGAAAGCAGGAAAGCCTGCATGGGCTGGTTTCGTACCCGGTTACAACCTCCTTGTGTGGCTGCAGATCAGTGGCAAGCCTTGGTGGTGGATCTTCCTTTTCCTCGTTCCAGGTGTGAATCTGCTCTTGTTCATCATCATGAATGTGAACATCAGCATCGTGCTCGGCGAACGGTCGTTGGCAAGGACCATGTGACCGCGACCTTGGTGCCGTGGGTGAAGATCCCGCAGGTGGTGTTCGCGGACAATTCCTACGTCGGCCCGATCCCGGTAGCGGAACGAAAGCGCGGTTTGCTCGGCCAATGGGGTGATGCCATTCTGTTCGCTTGATCGTGGCCACCGTGTTCCGCACCTTCACCTTCGAAGCCTTCACCATTCCTACGCCTTCCATGGAGAAGAGCCTGCTGGTGGGCGATTACCTCTTCGTGAGCAAACTGAGCTACGGTCCACGGCTGCCCATGACGCCGATCACCTTCCCTTTCACCCATCACACCTTGCCTTTCACCTCTAGTACCCCTTCGTTCGTTAACTGGTTCAGCCAGCCCTACCGGCGCTTGCCTGGATTCGGAGATCCGGAACGGGGCGATGCCGTAGTCTTCAATTTCCCGGAAGGCGATACCGTGGTGGCCAATTTCCAGAACCAGAGTTATTACCAACTCGTGCGGAACTACGGTCGCAAGGAGATCCATGACCCCAACTTCCGGATGTTGAACATGGTGGATGGTCAGGTGAGGCAAGTGGCTGCAGGAGGGCTCTTGGTGCGGCCGCTGGATAGAAGGAGAACTACATCAAGCGGTGTGTAGCCATTGCAGGTGATTCCCTTCAGGTTCGAGACGGAGTGGTCCATGTGAACGGTGAAGACAACCGCTGCCACCAGCAGGACAGATGGCCTATGAATCTGTGTTGCGTTCCCAATTCAATGAGAAGCGCTTGAAGGAACTCCTCGACGTTAGTCCGACGATATCGGCCCCAGGAGAACACGGTGGTGTTTCCGGTGCCACTGACCAACGATGCTGCGGAAAAAGCTGAAAGGGTTCGACAACGTGGTGAGCATGACCCGGCAACCATCCGCAGGGATATAGCACGGACTACCAGAAGCTGCCCCATTTCCCCAATAGTCCGGAGTACGATTGAGTGAGGACAACTCGGCCCCATCTACATCCCTAAGCAAGGCGCTACCGTGAAGCTGGACTGCATGTACTCTCCGCTATATGAGCGGCGATCCGCGTGTATGAGCACAACGACTTGAGGTTCGCGATGGAAGGATCCGAACAACGGGAAGGAAACCGACAGCCCACACCTTTCAGCAGAACTATTACTGGTTGATGGGAGACAACCGCCACCGGTCACAGGATGCCCGATTCTGGGGCTTTGGTTCCGCAATTTCCATCACGGGTCGGTAAGGCCGTGTTGGTGTGGTTCACCGCGCATCCGTACACGGGATCCGATGGAAGCGCTTGTTCACCTCGTGAAGTAATTGGGCCTTCTGTGCTCAATATCTGTTGGGTGTTGCAGGCTGGAGCGATGTATCGATCGGTTCAAACGTTCATGGCCTTCACCAATGAATGGGTGCGCGCCTTCCTGCTGGCCTTGGTCCCGCCGATCGTTCTACACAGTTTCGTTCTGCGCTGGGGCGACATCGTGGAGAGTACGAGCATGTTCGCCACGCTTCATCCGGGCGATCTGGTCCTGTGCAACGTTGGCCTTGTGGACAGGACTTTCCCGCGGTGATGTGGTGGTGTTCCGCATCCGTTGAAGGACGACGCGCGATGATGCGCCGTCCGTTGTTGGTGAAACGCATCGTAGGCATGCCGGCGCATCTAGTGGAATTGAGGCGCGGACGCTTGATGGTGAATGACAAGGGTGAGGCGATCCGAACACCGGAACGATTGCCCATGTGGTGCGTTTGCGCGATCCGAGAATGGCGGATAGCTCACTCACCATGCTTGGGCTTCCTCCTATTTGATGCAAAGCGGTCGCAACACGGTCGAAACTGCCGTTGAACGAAGCCTT
>JADJLR010000006.1 GCA_016710015.1 Flavobacteriales bacterium | reverse complement strand
TGTTTGTGGACCAAGTTCTTGGAGGCGGGTCCGCAGACCGCTTGGGGCTATGGAGATGGGTGGTCCTCAGGATGATAGTGATGGTGCGGAGGGTTCTATTTCGCGTGCCACGCGTATTCCACGAATACACCCACCGGAGACCCCATGATGTACGACCATGATCGGTGCCTATCACATCGTTCATGTGGATGGGGACGGGAAGTGCTGAGTTCTCGACGATTGAAGAAATCCTCCTGATGCGGGATCGAATAGGTGAAAGTCAGCATGGCATTGATGCGGAGCGAACACCCGACGATGGATTGGTCCTGTCAGCACGATGTGGCATTTTCAAATGGACCGATGTGGTGGTCGATGCGAATGGGGCCGTTGGTTTGGAGCCGATGTGTTGGGCATGCCTCAGCCGACCCGACCGGTCCGAGTCCGGCCTTTGTACACGACGTTCAGGGTAGGGGGCGATTGGCAGTTTCGAATTCTGGAACGGTCTTTTACATGGAAGCTGGTGATGGCCCGTTGGAACACCTCAGACTTTTCGCGTTGGATGCGAACGGTGATGCGCTCTGGGCGAAGCATCACGTGTACGACGGGACCATTTCGTACATCGCATACCGTGATATCGCCGTGGATGCCGGTGGAAAGGTGCATGCGTTGGGTGTAATGTCCACCTCGGTCGGGAACTATCAGATCGTGTTGCGCAGTGCGGAGGACGGGACCTTGGACCGTGGTGATCTCTACCGTACTCCGACCACATACGTGAATGCTGACTTCTTTCGCGTTGATGCGCAGGGTCGGCGATGGAACGGTGGAGAGGGAGTCATCGTGTCGGATACCTTGGGCAACCCTGCGCAGCACCTTGAACGGGCCGATCAAGTGATCCTACCGAACAATGTGTTCGTGGAGACCCTAGGTCTTGATGTGTCGGGTGGCCGATTAGCGTTGAGTGGGCGGCTGAACCACGAACATGTGGACCTGGCCTATACCACCCGGCACGAAACACTCGCGTCCATCGATACGGATGAGCTCTCGGCATGCTTGATGAACGATACCGTCCTGACCCACGTCGCCATTCCCTCGGAGATCGTCGCACAGGAGGACCTTCTGAATGCTGGCGCCATCGACGTTTCCGCCTATTACAGCATTGCACCGAGCACGTTGACCATGACCGACCTGGATCCAGAGCCAATGGACGGGATCTGCGCCTTCGCGTCGGAGATCCTCGGTGTGAACATCGGGATGGAAGAACGCGACAACACGGAACGAACACCCATGGTGCTGAACTCATTCGTGGCACAAGGCAGCCCCATTCACCTGAACGACCCAGCTGCGTATGCGGTGACCGTGTACGACGTTCACGGTGCACTGGTGCAACGTTCTGCTTTGAACGCAAGCCGC
Source organism: Flavobacteriales bacterium (assembly GCA_016710015.1). GTDB lineage: Bacteria > Bacteroidota > Bacteroidia > Flavobacteriales_F > PHOS-HE28 > PHOS-HE28. Next base: position 277,483 of record JADJLR010000006.1, on the reverse strand, counting down.
ACGGTCCCTACTTCGGGATGGTCCACCGGGGTGTACATCCTGCACGCTCTGGATGGCCAGGGTACGCCGCTCCGCGCGGGGAAGGTGGTGTTGGAGTGAGGGGTGAACGAAGGAATGAAGCAAAAGTCCCGGCCATGTGCTGGGGCTTTTCACATTCTGTTCACACCTCCATATCCGAAGGTCCCAGCAGATCGCGGAGCTTTTCCAGATCGGCGCAACGCTCCGGATCGTCCAGCTTCTTGTAGCTGTTGGCCAGGTTGTTCAACTGGCGGCGAATGATGTCCATGTTGGTACACGGGGTGTAGAACGAGGGCTTGTGCTCCACCTTCAGCTTGTCAGGAATTCGTTGATCTCGTTTCGACCGAGGATGTCGCCTTGGCTGAATGCGTTCACGTAGAAGAGCACATTCTCTTCGCCTTCCTGTCCACTGTCCGCGCCGCCGATGCTGTCCTCATCCAAGTACGCGAGCACGAAATGGTTGGGCAGATTGACACCGCGCAAGGGGAGGTGGAGGTCCTCGGCGAGCACTTGGTAGATGATGGCCAGCGATAGGGGATTCCCCTTGCGGCTATCCAGCACTTCGTTGATGTAGGAGTTCTGCGGCGCGTGGTAGTTGCGCTTGTTCCCCTTGAAACCGTGGATGGGAAGAAGATGTGGTTGAACACGCGCACCTTCTCGAAGGCCGTGAGGTGGTCGTTCAATTCCAACCAGATGTCCTGTCGGATGGAAGCGAGCCGGGCCTTCACCTTCTGCTCATCCATATCCGGATAGCGGTACCTGCTGATGATGAGGGCACCTTCCAGCAGGTCCTCACCACCGGTCGCTTTCCACGCTTTGAGGCGATCGTTCACGGCGGCCAAGTGGATGGTATGCAGGATGTCCTCGATGCGGTCCCGGAAAGGTCCCCGAGGTCATCGAATTCCACGCGCGTTCCAATACGGGTACAACGTGATCGCCCAATTCAACGATGCGACCGCGCACTTCGGCATACACGCCTTCGTCTGGGTCGTCGTCGAGGTGATCGGGGCACGGATCTCCAGTTTCACTCATGGGCGTTACCATCCTTCTTCACGGCGGTTCGGCGAATCTATCCGAGGCCTACCCCTGGTCGCGGGGTGGGGCACACCATGTTTCAACCGGAGCGGGTTGATGGTTCGCGGTCGCTGTCTTTGAACAGCGCCCTGTGTAAACCTTGCGCAGGGTATTACGCCGTTGCCCGCTCCAGCACTTCTTCGATCGTACGATCGATCGCCGCATGGTGGTCCTTGCTGTATTCCTTGCGCAAGCGATTAGCGACCACGGTACACACGGTGCAGACGCGGTGGCCGAGCATGCCACCCAGGCCGAATAGCGCGCTGGTCTCCATTTCGAAGTTGGTGGCGCGCAGTCCTTCGTGTGCGAAGGCGGTGAAGCGTTCGTTGAGTCCGTCCACGGAAGGCACTCCGCGCAATTGCCGACCCTGCGGCGCATAAAGCCACCGGAGTAGGGGTGATGCCCACCACGTTCTCATGCCCCAATCGGGCGACGAAACCGGCATCACCGGCCGCTACGTACGGCACGGGCAGGTTGTCCGGCCATTCGGTCTGGGCCAGGAATTCATTCAAGAGTCGATCCTCGGCATCGGTGTTCTCGTAGGCGTAGTAGTGCAACACGTTGTCCAAGCCAACGCCAAAGGCACTTACGATACGGGAATCCACGGGGATGTCCTCTTGCAAAGCGCCACAGGTTCCCAGTCGGATGATCGCAACGAGGTGGACTTGGTTTTCGGCGTGCGTGCTTCCAGATCGATGTTGACCAACGCATCCAACTCGTTCACCACGATGTCGATGTTGTCCGTACCGATGCCGGTGCTCAGAACGGTGATGTGCGTGCCGCTGTACTCACCAGTATGCGCGACGAATCCCCGGTTCTGCACCTTGTGTTCGATCTTGGAAGTGACGGCTGATCGATTCAACTCGGTTCTGATCGCCCACCACCAACACGAGGTCGCCCAACTGTTCAGGCCGCAAGGCGATGTGGTACACGGAACCGTCCGGATTCAGGATCAGCTCGCTGGGTGCGATGATGGTGCCGGGCGGTGTGAGTGTGATGGCGTGCATGGTTGCAAAGGAATGATAGAATGCGAATGTGGCCACCTGTGCGGGCTTCTGGTCCCTGGCTCCCGACCCATTCGTCGGTGTTATTGTTGGGCAAAGACCTTTTGAAGCAGGGCCGTGGCGCGTGCCGCAGGGTCCTGTCGGATCTTCTTCTCCTCGTCTGCGAGCAAGAGGAAGAGCCCGTCCATGGCTTTGGTGGTCACATACGCGTTCAGGTCGGGATCCACGGCGCGGCCTCCGGTCAGCATGCTGGCGGTGTTGTACGCGTTGGCCACGGGCTGCCAGTAACTGGTGAGCGCCACTTGGGCGGTGGCCTTTTCCACCACCGGGGCGAACTTCATGCGCAGGGCCTCGCTGGTCTTGTTCCGCAGGAAGTTCGTTGCGGCATTGTCACCACCCTTCAGCAGCTCGAATCCATCTTGGATGGTCATGCTGGTAATGGCATCCACGAAGACCGGAACGGCTTCCTTGGCCGCTTGTTCTGCCGCCTTGTTCAAGGTGTGTTCGAAGTCCTCCACGGGCTTGTTCAGTCCGATGTCGGTCAAGGTGTTCTTCACTTTGATGGCTTCAGCAGGGAAGGGGATCTTGATCCGTGCATCATTCCAAAAGCCATCCGCAACACTGGCTGTTTGTACGCTTCGTTCGGCACTCAGACGCAAGGCCTCCTTCAATCCGGAGATACTTCATCGTTGCTCAGCGCGGTGGTGGAGGGCAAGGATCAGAGTACGCTCTGGATCTCTTGTGGCGAGCAGGAGAACAGTGTGGCGAGGACCAAAGCGAGTGCGACGTTCTTCATTCGTTGATGAGTTGTTCCAAGGCCAGCCGCCACGGACCGGGCAAAGGGACGGATCTGTTCTGGATGTAGTTGAAGCATACCAATACGCTGCGGCCCTCGGCACAGATGCCAGGCACATCACCGCCCATGCGATGGATGGAATAGAGGATGTCGAAGCTTTTGTTGCCGATCGTTCCGCAACGGGCGTGGACCTCGATGCGGTCGTTCAAACGGATGGGCATGCGGTAATCCACTTCGTTCCGTGCAGGGATCGACCCTTGTTCACGCCAGTCGTGCTCCGCTGGTATGAATCGTTCCTGCAGCGCCATGCGTGCGGTCTCGAACCAATGCAGATGCACAGCGTTATGCACATGGCCGGCCATGTCCACATCGGCAAAGCGGATCTGGATGGGGACGTTGATGGTGGTCATTGATCGTGTCGATCAAGTGATCGGATTCAACATCACACTGAACACGATGATGCTGTTCGGGTCGCGGTCGTAGAACAACTTGTCCAAGGCTTCCATCACGTTCTTCGCGCGGAAGTAGGAGGTCTCCAGATCGCTATCACCCCGCGCTCCATTGGATGGTGTAGCTGCTCGTGCGCTCCTTGTATGTCCGCACGTAGTCCAGCATGTGGTTCAGTGCATCCAGCTTATCGCTCCCAGAGGTCTGGTGGAAAGGAAGCTCTGGTTGTGACGCTCGTTCAACGTGATCACGAAGAGCTTGATGCCGCCGTTCGGCACCTCTTCGTAATTGAACACGAGGCTATCAGCGCCCATGCCGATGTAGTCGCTGACCTCCTTCTGCAAGCGAGCGATCTCCAGGTTCTTATCCCTTGTCATGTCCTTGGTCCTTGGCCACCGTTATCAATTACCGGAGCGGCGATCTTCGTCAACGGGGCATCGAAATTACTGTACACCGAATTGTGGCTGCGGTACTCCGGTACCAACTGCTTCATAAGGCGCACTTGTTCTTCTACATCGCTGCTTTCGGTCAACACGGTCACTTCGCGAAGGACCGTCGCCGGATCATCGCTGCGGACCTGTCCGATGAGGATGCGCGGGTGGTGTGTAGCCAACGTATTCTCTGCCGTGGCCAAGAGTTCTTCGTACAATTTCTCACCCGGCCGCAAGCCCGTGTAAACAATGGCGATATCCACTTCAGGTTCCAGTCCGCTCAAGCGGATCATCTTCTCCGCGAGGTCGGCGATGCGCACGGGCTCGCCCATATCGAACACGAAGATCTCTCCACCCTTGCCCATGGTGGCGGCTTCCAGTACCAAACGGCACGCCTCGGGTATGGTCATGAAGAAGCGTGTTACCTCCGGGTCGGTCACGGTCACTGGACCACCCGCGGCGATCTGTTTGCGGAACAGGGGTATGACGGATCCGCTGGAGCCGAGCACGTTCCCGAATCGTGTGGTGATGAATTGTGGAGGATCGGGTGCGATGCGCGAAAGGCTGTTCACCACCATTTCAGCGATGCGCTTGGAAGCACCCATCACGCTGGTCGGATTCACCGCTTTGTCCGTGCTGATGAGGATGAACCGCTCCACACCATGTGCACAGGCTACTTCGGCGACCGTGCGCGTCCCCGCGATGTTGGTGTGGATCGCTTCGTCGGGTTGCGCTTCCATCAAGGGTACGTGCTTGTACGCTGCTGCATGGAACACTACCTGTGGCCGGTAGGCGGCGAACACGGCTTCCATGGAACTCCGATCCCGCACGTCGGCGACCCGCGTCACGAGTGGTACATGCATGCGGGTCAATTCCGTCTCGATGTCGTAAAGGCCGGATTCAGCGATATCCACCAGCACCAAACGCGCTATGCCCAACTGGGCCAACTGCCGAGCCAACTCACTGCCAATGGATCCTGCGGCACCCGTCACCAGAACACAACGTCCGCTGAAACTGCTGTGCAATTGGGCATCGTCCAATTGGATCACCGGGCGACCAAGGAGGTCTTCGATCCGTACGTCCTTGATCTGCCCAGCACTCAGTTGGCCATTGATCCAGTCGCTTACAGGAGGGATCGTGAGCACCTGCACCTTCGCTGCCATGCAGGCATCCACTACACGGCGTCGGTTCTCGGGATCCGGGCGTTGGATGGCGATGATCACTTGGTCGATCGCTCCGGTCTTCAGCAATTCCGGCAATTTGGCTGTGGGTTGTACCAACGATCCTTCCAGCCGTTTTCCGGTCTTGCCGACCGCATCATCGATGAATCCTTCCACACTGTACCGCACGGATCCCTCTCGCTCCAAAGTTCGCTTGGTGATCAGTCCGGCCTCTCCAGCGCCATGTATCAGCACCCGGACGGTATCCTTGCCGGCACCGCGGGACCGAAGATGCAGCAGCTTGAAGGCGATGCGGGAGGTGATCAACAGCATGGTCGTTCCCATGAAGTCGATGATGATCACGGAAATGGGTAGGAAGTAGTACCCATCGAAGAGCAGGTAGCGCAGCACGCTGATGAGTCCGAATGCCAAGGTGCCGCCCAGCACGGTGAGGAAAATGCGTCGGGCATCGTCCGTGTTGGTGTGGCGCACCATCATGCGCGGGAGTCCAGCGATCAAGAATGAACCGACCCGAATGGCCAAGTACAAGGGGAGCACGGGTAGCAACAGGTCCACCTCCACCGGTGGGATCTGGAAATTGAAGCGTAGCTGGTAGGCCCCGGCCAAAGCGACCAAGGAAAGCAACAGGTCCACCACCACGATCCCCCAGCGGGGGAATAGCTGTGTTTGCTTCATCCGAGGTGCGAAAGATAGCCGCCTGTGCGTCGTTGATCCCTGCCACCTTTCTTTGTAGCGCATGCCTCGTATCCTTTTCGTAGCAGCCCATCGGCCGGATCGGTCTCCCAGCCAGCGGTACCGGTTCGAGCAATTCGCGCCGTATTGGGAGCAGCACGGCTTCACCCACCACTACGCCTGGCTGATCGATGCGGAGGACGACAAGAAGTTCTATTCACCGGGCAACCTCATGGCCAAGGCACGGATCTTCCTGAAGAGTTGGCGGCGAAGAAGGGAGCACGTGCGCATGGCCAAGGACTTCGATCTGATCATCGTGCAGCGCGAGGCGTTCATGACCGGGAGTACACGTTTCGAGCGTGCGTTGAAGGCATCCGGGGTTCCATTCATCTTCGATTTCGACGATGCCATCTGGAACATGGATGTGAGCGATGGCAACAAGCGCTTGCGGTGGTTGAAGGATCCGGCTAAGACGACCCGGATCATCGCGATGGCCGATCTGATCATCGGTGGGAACGAATACTTGGCGGACCATGCACGCCGGTACAACACGTGGGTGGAGGTGATCCCCACCGTGATCGATACCGAGCGGTATGTACCGGTGAAGAGCGAAAAGGCCGGACCGATCATCATTGGTTGGACGGGATCACACACCAGCATGACGCATTTGGTGCAGGTACTGCCCATGCTGCGGGCCGTACAGGCCCAATGGGGCGATCGGGTCCGGTTCCGGATCATCAGCGATCGGCAATTGGTGGATCCGGGCCTCGACATCGAGAACATTCCGTGGAACAGCGCGACCGAGGCAGAGGACCTCGCGGCCATCGATATCGGCATCATGCCCATGCCGGACGACAAATGGAGCCGGGGCAAATGCGGCTTCAAGGGCCTACAGTGCATGGCCCTGGGCAAGGCCGTGGTCCTGAGCCGAGTAGGGGTGAACAGAACGATCGTTCAGGATGGAGTGAACGGTTTATTGGCCGATGGACAGGAAGAATGGATCATGAAGCTGGGCCAACTCATCGGCGATGCCGACCTTCGCGAACGATCAGGGAAGGCTGCACGCACCACGGTGGAACAACACTACTCCGTGCATGCTTGGCGAGACCGCTACCTCGACCTCTTCCATACCTTGATCGCACGAAAACGCAACTGACCTCGATCACTAAGCCGAACATGGAGACCACTACCGACCTCAAACGCACCGCCCTCAGCCATTTGCATGAAGCACTCGGAGCCAAAATGGTACCCTTCGCGGGCTACCTCATGCCGGTACAATACACCGGTGTGAACGATGAACACCATGCGGTCCGGAACGGTGTTGGTGTGTTCGATGTGAGCCACATGGGCGAGTTCATTGTGCGCGGTCCACAGGCATTGGAGTTGATCCAGTACATCGCAAGCAACGATGCAAGCAAATTGGAGCCGGGCAAGGTGCAATACAGTTGCATGCCCAACGGGAAAGGCGGTATCGTGGACGACCTGCTCGTGTACCGCATGGAGCATGGGGAAGACAAGCACTATGTGTTGGTGGTGAATGCCAGCAACATGGCCAAGGACTGGGCGTGGATCCAGAAGAAGAACACCTTCGATGCGCAATTGGAGGACATCAGCGACCACATGAGCCTGCTCGCTGTACAAGGGCCCAAGGCAACCGATACGCTCAAAGGACTATTCACGGTGGATATCGGTGCCATGCCGTACTACTCGGCCCAGTATGCAGAAATGAAGGGCGTTGGACTGGTGCTGATCTCCGCTACGGGATACACCGGTGCCGGTGGGTACGAGATCTACGTGCCGAACAAGTTCGCGGTAGCTGCATGGAACAGCGTGTTCGCGGCCGGTGCCGCCTACGGGATCAAGCCTGCGGGTTTGGCAGCTCGGGATACCTTGCGCTTGGAGATGGGCTTCTGCCTATACGGCAATGACATCGACGATACCACCTCGCCGATCGAAGCAGGCCTAGGTTGGATCACGAAATTCACCAAGGACTTCATTGATGGGCCGGTACTGAAAGCCCAGAAGGAAGCAGGCGTTGCACGCAAGCTCGTCGGGTTCGAATTGTTGGATCGCGGGATCGCACGTCACGATCATCCGGTGCTGGATGCAACCGGCAAGGTGGTCGGTAAGGTCACCAGCGGTACCATGAGTCCGACGCTTCAGAAACCGATCGGCATGGCCTACGTGCCCACGGAAATGTCCAAACCGGGCAGTGAACTGTGGGTCGATATCCGAGGCAAAGCGCTGAAGGGTGTCGTCGTGAAAACGCCCTTCCTCACCAAGGCCTGATGGAGCCTTCGGAACGTGTGGATTACAAGTACCGCGTGGAGGTCTGCTTCATGCCGGGGCAGTACCCCCTGTATGCCCCGGATATGGAGATCGTTGTGGTGATCGATATCCTGCGTGCGACCAGTGCGATGGTGGCTGCCTTCGAGCATGGGATCGATCGCATCATCCCCGTGGCCACGGTGGAAGAAGCGCGTCCATATATCGGTCGTGAAGGATACATCGCTGCGGCAGAGCGCAATGGAGAGGTGGTGGAAGGCTTCAGCTACGGCAACTCTCCGTTGGCGTATTTGGGTCAGGATCTGAAAGGAAAGACCATCGTGATGACGACCACGAACGGCACACGGGCCATCAATTTGGCAAAGGATGCAAGGATGCTCGTGATCGGGTCGTTCCTGAACTTCACCGCGTTGAGCGATTGGCTGGTGAAGCAGAATGACAACATCCTGTTGCTCTGTTCCGGTTGGAAGGACAAATTCAATTTGGAGGACTCCATGTTCGCCGGCGCGGTGATGGAACGCTTGATGGCGAGCGGCAAGTTCGGTGTGGAAGAGGACAGCAGCATCGCAGCGAAGTACATGTTCATGAGCGGTCGCGATCATTACCTGGGCCTCCTCAAGGCCGCACCGCGACGCAAGCGGATCGAGCAGCTAAAGCTCTTGCACGATGTGAAGTATTGTCTAACCCCGGATCAAAGCCGAGTCATCCCGGTCTTGCGGAATGATGAATTGGTCCTACTGGACACCAGTACATGATCCGCCGCACCCTCATCGTTCTCGCATGCCTTTTCGGTCTGTTGCTCCTGCTTCCAGTGCATGTGGTAGAGCCTGCGCATGCCTGGGGCTTCTATGGACACAAGCGCATCAACCGGATGGCCTGCTTCACACTACCGCCAGAGATGTTCGGGTTCTACAAGCGACACGTCGATTTCATCAGCGACCATGCCGTGGATCCGGACCGTCGTCGCTACGCCGTGGAGGGAGAGGCTCAGCGGCACTACATCGATATCGATCACTACGCGAAAGGAGGAGAAGATCCCTTTGCCGTGATGCCGCACAAGTGGGACGATGCCGTGTCGAAATACACCGAGGATACGCTTCAAGCGTACGGGATCGTCCCCTGGCATATCCAAGTGATGTACGCTCGGTTGGTGAAGGCGTTCGCGCGTGGTGATGTGGATCGCATCCTCACGAACAGCGCGGATCTTGGGCATTATGTGGCCGATGCGCATGTGCCATTGCACACCACGGAGAATTACAACGGACAATTGACGAACCAATACGGGATCCACGCGTTCTGGGAAAGTCGGATCCCGGAATTGAGTGCCGACAATTACGATCACTTGGTCGGTCGCGCGCAATACATGGGCCGTCCACTGGAGGTCGCTTGGGAGGCGGTGCATGCCAGCCACATGGAGTTGGATAGTGTGCTCGCCATCGAGAAACGGTTGAGCATGACCTTCCCCGAGGATCAGAAGTACGTGTTCGAGGATCGCGGTCGCAACGGCATGCGTACCTATTCCCGCGAATTCGCCAATGCATACGAGGTGGCCATGGGCGGCATGGTGGAGCGGCGGATGAATGCCTCCATCATGACCCTTGGTTCGTTCTGGTACAGCGCCTGGGTGGATGCCGGGTCACCGGATCTGGAGCGATTCGAGGACAAGGATGTGAGCGATAGCTTGAAGCAAGTGCTCAAAGCCGAGCAGGAATTGTTCGACGAAAGCCGCAAGGGTTTTGGTCGGGATCACGAATAGACCTACTTGAATTGCACCGGCTGATTGATCACCGCGCATTCGGTGTTCCGATCCGCTGTAGCGGACAATGGCGAAATGTCCCCTGAAGCATGCAAGGTGATATCGCCGTAGGCCGAGTCCGGGCGGATGCGACAGGCGCGGAAAAAGATCGCTTCCTCCTCGTGCATCACCAGATCATACCGACCGACTTCAACGAACGTATCGCCAGTGACCGTATTCACGCTGCCTGCAAGAGTGTCTCGAAGACCGCGGTCAGAGCCGGCCGCATACTGCACGATGCAATCGTAGCAGCTTGCTTCAAGTGTGGCTTTGTACTCCTTCACTTCCTTCCTACACGATGCAAGCAGGGCGGCGATGACCAGCAGGTAGAACAGCGAACGTGGCATGGGAGCGCAATATATCGCCTTGCTCACGAATGGATGGGTCGTATGGAGGGCTATCGCCTCTTGATTCTGCGACCCCGCTGGGGTCGTTCTCCCAAAGGGGAGCGATCTCTATTCTCTGTGACCCTTCCGGGGTCAGAATGCAGCACCGATCGTTATCCTTGTCGGCTGACCCCAGAGGGGTCACAGAGAATAGAATTCAAGTCTGACGGACGGGCTCGACGTCAGCGGAGTCGCAGAAATAGCAGACCTGGTGCGGAAGGTATTATGCGGCGATAGCCCTGGCTTGCACCAAGGTGAAGGCTCCGACAAGCCGAAACCACAGATGATGCCTAGGACCTCAGCTAGTGTAGAGCGCATCTCAAAATTATCCTTCGGGCTGCGCGGGAGCCTCGTGCGCCCATATTTCGTTGCAAAAGGCCTCACGTAGCTCATGCTATGCTCGGTTTTTGCGCCTCATCTGGTCGCATGATCCAACCCGCTCGCTTCCAAAAACAATTTTGAGATGCGCTCTAGTAACCTTGCAATGAAGCCGAACCATTCCAATCGGGGCAAAGAACCACTTCGGATCAGCGCAATTGACCAACTTCGTGACATACTCATCCACGAAAGCACCGACCTCATGGAAAAGCGCACCAAGGACAAACCCTGGAAATTGAAGACCCCACCGAACACGTCCGAGTACACGATGCATGTGGATGAAAAGGATGGAACGGAAGTACTGGTATGCACCGTTGGGAAAACCGTGTTGCTCTACGATATCCAATGCATCACAGACCTCCATGCCATGTTGAAGAAGCACGGCGATTGGATGGATCTGGGCGGTGCCGACGAACAGAAACCCGTGAAAGCGGGCACCGTTGAAGCGTGGGGCAGGAGCGAGAAGAACCCTGTGAAAGGATGGTACGGGTTGAAGAAGGGACTGCGCGGACGCTTCGGCGTTTACCTGCCGCCGTTGATGGAAGCTCTCGGCCTAGCGGAACTCACGCACGAACCGAGGAACAACCGGATGCGGGCGAAGTGATACTGGTCATTCCCGCACGACCCGTTGGCTCTTGATCATGTGGCCATCCATGCGCAAGTGAACGAGATAGGTGCCCGATGCCACTGGACCGCCATAACCTCCGCTGCGGCCATCCCACTGCACGGTGTATCTGCCTTGCGGTTTGGTGGCATTGATCAACGTCACGATCTCGCGTCCGTCGGTATCGGTGATCACCAACTCCACGCGCGCTTCGCGGAACACATTGAAATGGATGCTGGCCAGGTCGCGCATGGGATTCGGATGGATCGGCATGACATCGCCATCCAGACCATATCGATTGGGCTTGATCGAGGTGAAGCCATCGAGGACGATATCGAACTGTCCTTCCACCGCTTCTTCGCCGATGCTTGTGAGTGGTATGATGCGAAGCACTGCATCCGCTTGTGATGCCCATGGGTCCGCTGGGATGAACGGATCGCCTTCGAAGTAAAGTTGTGTAACGAGATCCGGGAATCCGGGCTTGGTCACCTTGTAATGGATGTGCTTCGGACGGTACTGGCTCCCGTTCAAGTAGGCACCCGGTACAATGGACTCGAAAGCATAGAGCCCATTCTCATCGGAGTACATGGTGCCACGCAGGTTGAAGTCCTGGGAGGTGTCGTAGACTGCTGCGTCATTCGCCTGCCACACTTCGATCTTGGCTCCGACCACTGGGGTCAAGCAATCGTTGCTGAGCACGGTACCACTCAGGAATAGGCGTGTACCGACTTCCGCAGTTTGCGCGACCATTGAGGTGTTCGGTGAACCCGCCAAGTAGTAAGGTCCAAGGATGTCATCCGTGGTGGGTGCGCAATCACCAACTACATCGGCGGCAGCACGACCAGCGAACAACCTGTTCGGCAACAACATGGAGCCTAATCCAAGTAGGGATCCGGCTTGAAGGAAACGGCGGCGGTCCAGCTGGCCGCTCTTCGCGGTGGATGTTCCTTTGGTTTTCATGGAGCTCATTGTAGAATGATGGATCGCGTAAAGAACGTGCCGTTCGGTTGAATGATGCGCACCACATGGAGTCCGGAGGCAAGGTCGTTCGTGTTGATCTCGGTGCGATCGCTCTGTGCTTGCAAGCTTCGAGCCAAGCGACCATCGGCAGAATAGATCTGGATACTACCTAGCGATAAGCCTTCGGTATCGTTCACGTGAAGGACGGATCCATCCATACGGAACACAACTTCGGAGTGTACCGGCTCGTCGATAGAATTCCCTGGATCCACGCATGCTGCGAACCATGAGAACGAAAGGTCCCAAGGAGATTGGCCTTCATCCGTATGGGTATTGATGCCAGTGCTCTGCTGATAACTTGGCGTGACCCCAATGATCCAGCTATCGTCGATCGGCGAGAACGGACTGAACCCAAGTTCGTAGTTGCCCGGAACGAGGCAGGTCGTTTCGAAGTGCGTGTGGTTGATGTCATCCACTTCGAAGGTGCCTTGGTCCACCCACGTGCCGTTCTCGTCCAATACCCACCAGTAGGCAGTAAAGGCCACCAGATCTCCGGTATTCGTGAGGTAGATCTCCACCTGCTGGCATTCCGCCGATGGGCATAGCATCACGTCGGTCAGATCCCAACTACACGCCAAGGAATCCCCAGGATCCGTGTACAGTTCGAGTCGGGCATCGAAGGCACCGGTCGGGATCTGTACGCCGGGCCGGATCGTCATCGGATGGGTTTGCGACGAGCCGTTACCAACGCAGAAGAAATTGGTCGTTTCGATCGCCAGTGTATCACCGTTCTGATCGAAGAGCATGAAGGAGGGATATGAAATGCATTCGGCCCCGTCATAATAGGCCTTCACATCAATACTGCCTGCGAATAGTGGGTCGTATTGCACACTTTCGATGACCACGTTCCCGCAGTCCGCTTGGGACAGCAAGGGGGCTGCTGGAACGGTAAGGAAAAGGAGCGCTGCGATCGAAGGAAGGAAGTGTCTCATGGCCATGGGGATCTGTTCGGCACAAAGCTCTCCTCCGGTGGGTGTCCAACCAATGGACGAAACCGGTCAATGCTTGTACTTATCCCGTATCGCCTCGCGGTAAGCACCTGGTGTCACACCTGCTGCCTTGTGGAACCAACGCGTGAAATAGGCCGGGTCCTTCATGTTCAAGGCATAGCCCACTTCCTTGATGCTCAACTCGGCGTGAAGGAGCAATCGCTTCGCTTCCAACAAAAGCCTGTCCTGAATCACGGAGCTGGCCGTGCGACCTGATCGCCTCTTCACCTGCTCGTTCAAGTGGTCGGCGCTCATGGACAAGAGATCCGCGTAGTGGGACACCTGCCTTTCTGCCAAGTAGCCCGTCTCCAATAGATCAAGGAAACGCTTGTATGGGTCAGTGCCACCGATTACGCCATCGCTCTCCAGCTCCGAGGTCCAATGTGCGCATTTGATCAGAAGCACGCCCAAGAACCCCTCCACCACTTCGGTGATCGGGCCTTGCGTACGCTCCAATTCCTGTTCCATCAACTTCACCAAAGCGGTGCATTCGCCCAACTGGACATTGCTCAACGGGAATGAACATGCACCATCCGTCCGAGCGAAAAGTGCTCTGCGGGCCGCGTGGCCATGACCAAGCTGTGCATCCGGCGCGAACATCACAACGGAACCTTTCATATCGGCCGATCGATCCAAGCGGTGTACCTGGCCTGGTGCAACGAGGTGCATGCACGGTGTTGCAATGTTCCATTGTTGCAGATCGATCATGTGTTCTCCCGACCCTTCCGCGAAGAAGAACAACTCATGGAAATCATGCCGATGGACACCGTTCACGACCGGGCCAGGTGCAGGCAGGATGTGTTCCACACGCGTGGGGAAACCGGGTCGGTTCTCCAGGGAATGAGTGGGTATCGCTTCGTGGTCCATGGTTCCAAGATGCGTTGAGATCCCGGTTCGTTGCCTCCACCTACGAATGAGGGTCATGTGCAACACAAGAACACGTCACGATCGAAGGGCTAGACCACCGCACCATGGCGTCGATCCTGATCATGTTCGGTGAATATCCATTTGCGGGAATGGGATGCTGATGCCTTCCGCATCGAAGCGCTTCTTCACTTGTTCGATGGTGTTGAAATGCACTCCCCAATAATCTCCGCTCTCCACCCACAAGCGCACCACGAAATTCACGGAACTGTCCGCCAACTCGCCGACGGCGGTGAAGGGTGCGGGGTCGTTCAGCACACGCTTATCCGCAGCGATGATCGCTTCAAGGACTCCACGGGCCTTATCGATATCATCCCCATAACCGATACCGAACGTGAGGTCCACACGACGTTTGGCCTCGGTGCTATAGTTCACCATCGCCCCGGAACTTACCGGCGCGTTCGGGAGGACCACCGTCTTGTTGTCCGGCGTCTTCAGGATGGTGTTGAAGATGTGGATGCTGCGCACCGTGCCGCTATGGCCTTGCGCTTCGATGAAGTCACCCACCTTGAATGGTTTGAACAGGAGGATCATCACACCGCCTGCGAAATTCTGTAGGGTACCGCTCAATGCCAAGCCCACTGCCAGGCCGGCGGCACCAAGTACGGCGATGAAGGAAGTGGTTTCCACGCCGACCATCCCGACCACGCTCAATACGAGCATCACCTTCAAAAGCGCGGTGACCAGACCTTGCAAGAATGGGATCAAGGAGGGATCCACCTCGCGCTTCTTCATCAAGCGGCCCATGCCACGACCAAAGAGCCCGATCACCCATAACCCGAGCAGGAGTACGGCAAGTGCCAAAAGGACACGCGGTCCATAGGTGAGGAGAAGATGCCATGCTTGTTCCGCGATCCGAGTTGTACTATCCATTGAGGTGTTGTTCATGTTCCGTGTTCATCAATGATCCACACGCCACGCGCTGGAACCGCACGTGCATCGGGTTGGATCGAAAGGAGATGTGCTGAGATCAGCACGTGAACCGACCACAAGCCAGTTCAGATGGAAGATTTCCGTAATTCGGATATCCGCTCGCGAAGATAGGTCGACGTGAAGGAACGGTCACGGAGCTTTCTGCATCTCGGCCGCTGGATCGAAGAGCGCAACGGTGATGTTGCTGATCTCCTGCATGGCACCAGAGGTATTGGATAGCACGACGACCGTGGTGCCTTGTTGAGGCAATAACATCAAGAAGGTGGAGGCTCCGGTTTGCGAGCCATTGTGGCCGATCACTGGTCCGTACTTTGAATTCTCCCCATAGAGATACCATCCTAGGCCGTACCCGTTACCTCCTTGTTTCAGCCCTGGGTCGAGTTGCATTTCAACGAGGCTTTCAGCGTTCACCAAAGTGCCATTCAGTACCGCTTCGCCGAACTTCAACAGGTCGTTCACCGTGCTGTAGATCCCTCCGCCGGGTACGCGATCGCTCAGGCTGTTGCGTTGGCGTTCACTGATCCGACCTTTCTCGGTGATGTGGTACAGCGCGGCATATCCGGTATCATCGGTCCGTTCCACACCAGTGTTCGTCATGCCTGCGGGATCCCAGATGTGTTCTTGCATGTACGTGGCATAGCTCGAGCCGGAGACCACCTCGATAACGCGCCCCAGTATCACGTATCCATAGGAGGTGTAATTGAATTGTTCACCCGGCTTGCTCACCAATTCGCTGTCCTGGAAGATCGCCAGGGCATCCGCAAGGGTGGGATAGAGGGTCGTGTTCTCGCGTTCCGCGTTGCTTTTATAGGCCCGAATGCCTGCAGTGTGGCGAAGCAATTGACGTACCGTGACCACGCCTTCTGGTTTCACCGGAAAGTTCGTGATGTGATCTTGCACCGGTGCATCCAGATCGATCTTCCCTTGCTCAACCAATTGCATGATGGCGACGGCCGTCATCGGTTTGGCAATGGATGCGATACGCGTTCGTGTATCCGCAGTGAAGTGCAGGTCCGCATTTCGATCCGCAAAGCCGATCCCATGCGTCCACGTAATGCCGTGCGACGAGAAACCGGCCGCGATGCCGACCACTTTCTTAGCGGTCACCGCAGCATCGACGATACCTTGCGCGTCCGTTTCGTAATTGCGAATGGTCGGATCAACCTGTGCTTGATCCGATAAGGCGAGAACAAAGCAGATGGAAATGAGGCCGTGTCTCAGCATGGTGGTCCAAAGATCATACAGGACGATGCGCAACAAGCGGACCATGATGTTCGCGGAACGCCAAATGGGAATGACTAACTTGCGCTCCGTTCATTGTGTTGCTCTTGGGGCCATTCGGTCCGGCCATTCTTGGTCAGCGGCGCATCCGTGTCAACCTTAAACCCTCTGCACATGAATATTTTCGTGAGCCGGTTGAGTCATGCTGTTACCGAACTCCATCTCGAATTGCTCTTTGGGCACTTCGGCAATGTGGAACGCGTTACGGTGGTGCGTGATAAGGCCACTGGAATGTCCCGTCAATTCGGATTCGTTGAAATGGAAGATGATCGCGCAGCACGCGAAGCCATTTCCAAACTGAACGGTGCACCGCTCGAAGGCGAGCGCTTGATGGTGAAGCCCGCGCAGAACGATCGTCCGAACTGATCACACAAGGCTTGCGGAAAGTCATTTGATGATCGGATCCCGGATACAAGGTCCAAGGGTCACTGCCCGTTCTCGTCCGTGGTGAGCACGGCGCTCATGTGATCGAACCATGGTCGCGCACTACGTAACGTGGATACGAGTTGCTCCAAGAAGTCGGGCGCCAGTACTTGCTTGTCCGGGACCGGTCGACGCAACAGGAATTGGGTGTGGCGCAATAGGTCGATCCCTGGATGGTCCTTTGGGAATCCACGCGGAGCGGTGCGCAACTGCTTACCTTGAAGTGTGTTGAAATTCGCACGGACGTGTTTGGCTTGTAGCAGTTTCTTCCACGTGGGAAGATCATAGAGTACATCCATGCGGATGAGCCGGAGGTCGGCTGCGTTAGGCCCCATGGATCCACACGTGATGGTGGACCGACCACCGGGTTGGATGCGGAAGAAGTAGCCTCCGCGCAAGGCGGGTTTCACGCGTGCCAACCGTCCACCGAAACGTGGCGCGTACGGAGGTCGATCCTTGTGGAACCGTTGATCCGTGTAGATGCGCATCAGGCTCTTCGCACCGGACTCCGTAGCGATGTTGTCATGACGTTGCATGCGTTCCAGTAGTGCATCAGCGAACTGCTTCATGTTCTCCTGTGCAACCAAATAGCGCTGCTTGTTCGCTGCGAACCACTCCCGATCGTTGTTCGCCTCAAGATCGGATAGGAAGCTCAGCGTGCTGCGTTGGATGCGGATCGGTGGTTCCTTCTTCATGTTCGGTCACGAAGGTGAGAAACCTGTCGTAGGGCAAGCGAATGGTCGATCATCGCGCTTCATTCTTCAGATGTGGATCCTACTGTACGGTCCACGGGATAACCACTCGTTCTTGGTCCTTCGGGAAATAATCCCTACATTACGTGAGACAGCATTCTACGTGCTCATGTGGGCCTCTTGGTCCGGCCGATATCGGTCAGCGCGTCATCTTTTCTTACTCACTAACCTCTACTGCATGAATATTTTCGTCGGCCGACTCAATCATTCGATCACTCCACTTCATCTCGAACTCCTCTTTGGCCACTTCGGCGAAGTGGAGCGGGTCAACCTCATCAAGGACCGAGAGACCGGGGAGTTCCGCAAATTCGGATTCGTTCAAATGAAGGACGCGCACGATGCCCAGATAGCCATCAGTAAATTGGATGGTGCGAGGTTGGAAGGTGCGAGCATTCTGGTGAAGCCCGCCAACGAGCGCGCACGCGCCTGATGATGGTCCGGCAGGAGCTACCCGACCCAGACCACGCCAGCTTCTTCCAAACGTATCAAGCGTTCCTTGTACAGGAAACCAAGTGCTTTCTTGAAGGCCTTCTTGCTGATCCCGAATTCGTCGTAGACCGCATCTGCTGAACTCTTGTCGGTCAGCGGAAGAAAACCGCCTTGACTCTGGATCCTCTTGGCAACCAGAGCGACGTTCACGTCGATGAATTGTCGGTATCCGATGGGCTGAAGGACGATGTCCAATTTGTTGTCCTCCCGCACGGTCTTCACATAGCCCGTGATCCGGTCGCCGATGGAGACCTGTTTGAAGACCTCGCTGTTGTGTACGAGTCCTTGATGGATGTCGTTGACGATCACGGAAAGCCCAAGATCGCTGCGGCCGAATACCATGAGCGCAACTTCATCTCCACTCTTCACCGTGAGCAAGGAGTTGTCCAGGAATGTTTCGATCCGCGTACTGCCATAGGGTCGGTCGGTCTCCGGATCGAGCGCGACGCGTACCACGTACCATCTGCCTTCTTCCATATCCCGCCTCTGTTCCTCATGTGGAACAAGCAGATCGGGCTCCATGCCCCATTCCATGGTCGCTCCTGCGCCTCGCGTCGCACGCATCCGCATCATGGCGAATTCACCGACCTGAGCCTTGGGCTTGCGGGTGGTGACCATGTGCTTGCCATCGCGATCACGGTACACGAAAACGTTCACCAAGCTGCCCTCCACCGCACCCTTCGGACATTCGCTATTCGGGAGTACAAGTTCCACGGCATCGTCATCACCGAGAACAAGTCCTTCGCTGGTTCGGCGTAGTACGGTAAGATCTTGGATACGGCCGGTATTGATCATCGCGGTCGAAAGGTACAGGGTGGATGCGGGATGGAGCCTCGGACAACAGGGCTATCGCTTCATATTTTCTGCGACCCCGCTGGGGTCGTTCTCCCATCGGGGTGGCATTTTCTAATTTCTGTGATCCCTCTGGGGTCAGAACTCAGCACTGGTCATTCTCCTTGTGGGTTGACCCCAGAGGGTCACAGAAAGTAGAATTTGAGTCGGACGAACATGTTCGATCCAGCGGGGTCGCAGAAACAACAGATCTGGTGCGGAATGTATTTCGAGGCGATAGCCCTGCCTCGGACAAGGTTACGTTCTGCATCAACGCGTTGCTATTTCGTGGCAACCACGAAGAGGTAGTCGCCTCCCGTGAGGTCAACCTTCGCACGGATCGAATGCCATGTACCTGTTTCGATGTCTCTGGCCAATTCCTTCAGTCCGTTGGTCAATTCATCGTGGTTCGAAAGGGCGGAGAAAGAGGAGATGCCCTTGCGGAAGTCAGGATCAAGGTAGCGGGCCGGGTGGTTCTTGGCAGCGTATAGGAAACAGTCCTTCAGGTCGGGACGAATGTCATAGCGCTCTTGTTCGGAATGCCTGAAGCCTGCGCTGTACAATGCACTCGTCGTTGCTTCCAAGGTGGGCATCACCGCACAAGATCGGGCCATCATTCGAGGGAAATAGTGACACAGCCAATAGCGCTGCATCTGCTCTGGTGTGGAGGTGAAGATGACCACTCGAGCTCCCGAGCGGAGAACCCGATACACCTCCCGGAGACCTTGCTCCAGATCGACCCAATGGTGGGTGGTAAGAGTGGCCATGGCACCATCGAACGTGGCATCCGGGAACGGAAGTGCTTCTGCCGTACCGGGAACCCACGTGATCCGATCGGATTTCCGCCCTGCTTGTCCAAGCATCGCTTCCGAAGGATCCACACCGGTCATTCGAAGGCCATGCCCGGACATCGCAACGGAGTAGTTGCCGGTGCCGCAGCCAACATCCAGTACTTCCGCTCCGGATCCGACCTTCAGTAGATCGAACAGTCGTTCGCACAGGAACGGATCCGCGGTACGGGTGTGGTCGTACTCTTTTCCAATTGCGTTGTACGAGGTGTATGCCATACCCGACGGATCGATCGCACGTGGACCTCAGGTGCGTGGTGGATCGCTGCGAACAAGATAAGGCAATGGAAAAGCGCTTGGATCCATCCGGATGCGAAGGTCTGATGATCGTGTACAGGGTCATACAAGCGCATGATGGTCCATGGATGGGAGATACCCGGGATCGCACGACAGGAGGCCACTTGGAATCCGGTCCAAGGGATCGGATATCTTCACCGCTTCGACCGAATTCCATGAGCGATACCAAACCCTGCCCCGAGTGCCGATCCTCCATCACCTACCCCACAGGCACTTCTTGGATGTGCGGGGAATGTGGCCATGAGTGGAACCCGGAAGAGATCGCTGCTGAGGAAGCAGGCCCGGTGGTGAAGGATGCCAACGGTAACATCCTGCATGACGGCGACGATGTGGTGATGGCCAAGGACCTCGCCGTGAAAGGCGCGCCCAAAGCGCTGAAGGCCGGTACCAGAGTGAAGAACATCCGCCTCGTGGACGGTGACCACAACATCGATTGCAAGATCGACGGCTTCGGCGCGATGGCCTTGAAGAGCGAGTTCGTGAAGAAGGCCTGACCCGTTCCAGAGCCTAAACAAAGGGAACCGTGGAATCGTGGGGGCGAAGTGCAAGGATGGTACGGTCTCAAGAAAGGTCTTCGCGGAAGGTTCGGTGCGTTCCTACCTCCATTGATCGAAGCACTTGCCATGGCAGAGGTTACGCACGCGAGGGGAACAAGATGCGGCCACGCTAGTTTGGTCGTGGGAAGTTCATTTCCTGCTTTGATCAACGCAGCGATGCAGGGATGGGATCGGACGAAACGCGAGCACGTTCCATAGTGGAGTTTTCCTGACCAGTGTGATCGGATCCGGACCGGAGTTCTACATTGCCCGGCAAACATTCCGACCCATGGGTATCCTTCGGATTCTTGTAACCACCTTGTTCCTACTTCATTTGGCAACTGGTGCTATCCACGGCCAGGACTATTCCGTTCAGCTGCTTTCGCACACCACGATCTCCATGATCACCGGTGATCTGGATGGCGATGGGGATGTCGACATCATCAGCGGTGGGCAATACAACCTGGTGTGGAACGAGAACCTTGGTGACGGTACGTTCAATAGCCGCACGATCTCCTTGGATGCGCAGGAAGTTCAGGATATCGTCATGGTCGACCTGGACCAGGACGGGCACATGGACCTCGTGGTCGCGGACCTCACGGCCAACCGCATACTGTATTACCACAACAATGGCGACCGCACCTTCGATCGCCTCTTTCTGCATTCCGGATCCGCTGGGACCGCAGGTATCGTGGTAGCCGATCTGGACGGTGATGAAGATCTCGATGTGGCCTGTGCGGCGTTCACGGGGAACAAGGTGTACTGGCTGCGCAACGATGGTGGTTTCTCGTTCACATCCATCAACATCGCCACAGGCCTCACCGGTGCAACACGTATCGTGGGCGACGATTTCGATGACGATGGTGATGTGGACCTGATGGTGGCCATGCAGACCGCAGGCAGCATCCAACTGTTCAAGAACAACGGTGCCAACTTCACCAGCGTTCAGTCGTTCAGCATTTCAACCCCAAGAAGGATCATCATGGACGACATGGACCAGGACGGTGATATGGATGTGTTGTATGCCGGCACCGGGGGAAGCGGATTCCTGGTGAACGATCAAGGCGTATTCACACGGGTCATACGTTCCACGTCGTCAGCTTACCGTGGCATCGGTACGGCGGATATGAACGCGGATGGTCACAAAGACCTGTTGCTTGCCAATTATGATGAGGACAACGTCGGTTTTGTTGCTGCTGATGGGCTAGGTGGCTTCACCGGATACACGGGCCTTGATACCGACCTGGACTATGCCTCGTTGATCATGGCAGCGGACTTGAACAATGATGGGCACTTGGACGCGGTATGCGGATCGAGCTTCGATATCCGTGCGTACATCAACAATGCAGATGGAACATTCACCACACGACCACTGAACCGGTATCTGGGCGACGCACGCGGCATTTGCCATGGCGACTTCGACAATGACGGCGATGTGGACATCATGGCCATTGGTGGCTTCTATATGGACTGGTACGAAAATGATGGCACGGGCCACTTCGAAGCGAAGATCGTTCGCCAAGGGCCCTCACGCATTCAAGTGAACGGAGGCATCTATCTTGCCACAGCGGACATGGATGGAGATGGTGATGACGACGCCGTGTTCAGTGAACGCAGTGACGATAATTTGGGCTGGATCGAGAACCTCGGCGGTGGCGACTTCGCAGAACGCCCCCTCCATTTCTTGAACGATGCGTACGGGTGTGACCCTGTGGATTTCGATGGTGATGGGGACATGGACGTGGTCGCATCCGACCTCAATGGCGGGTTCGTGTACTGGTTCGAGAATGATGGTGATGAGGTATTCACCCAACACACGGTGAACACCACGTACCGAACACCGTACGAAGTTCGCCCGGTGGACTACGACAACGATGGCGATATGGACGTGCTCGCCGCGTGCTACTCCAGCTTGGACGTCATCGGGAAGGTGGTCTTGTTCCGCAACACGGGCGGTGGAAACTTCCAGTCGGTGGTGATCGATGCTTCTGCGCCCAACACGACTTCGGTGTTCTGGGTCGATCTGGACAGCGATGGCGATCTGGACATCCTTTCCACCATGGCCGATAGCGATCGTGTGAATTGGTATGAGAGCACCGGCGGGGCGAACCCTTCCTTCACCGAGCGCGTCCTGGCCTCGGGAGTTGGTTTCGCCACCTACGCGGTGGCCGCCGATCTGGACGGGGATGGTGACATCGACGTGGCCGCAACGGCCTTGGAGGATCGCTCCGCCGATTGGTTCGAGAACAATGGGAACGAGGTATTCACGCGGCACGAACTAGCACACAACGTGTCCAATCCACAGTTCATCGGGATAGGCGACATCGACGCGGACGGTACACCGGAGATCTTTGCGAGTTGCGCCGGAACCGAAGCGGTCCATCTGTACCGGCGTATTCCAGTGGAACCGGTGGTCGGCCCTGTACCTACGAGCTGCCACGATCTGTTCATCAGCGAACTGGTGCATGAACCCGGTGATGTAGCCCTGGCCTTGGAGATCTTCAACCCGCGTTCCGTGCCTGTGGATCTTTCCGGTTACGCCCTACGGTTCTACCCGAATGGCGATGCCACACATTACGCTTCCAGTTTGCTCACGGGCACCATCGCCCCGGGCGGTACACATGTGGTGGTCGCACCGAACTTCGCCACGGATATCGATGCGTACGCTGATCAGCTCACCAACATCTGGTTCGATGGGTCCGACGCTATCGTGCTGGTCCATGGCAACACACCCATCGACATCATCGGGAAAGTAGGCGAGTCCTTCGACGATGGTGACTACTGGTTCTCCAATGGCGTAGGCACGTTCTATACCGTGCTCGTGCGCAAACCAACTGTCGATCACGGCGATGCGGATGGCACCGATGCGTTCCTGCCCGATGTGGAGTGGATCGCTTACGATGCGGACGATTATAGCCACCTCGGTAGCCACGATGCGCCCTGCGTTGGCGTCTGTACGCCGGAGATCGCCATTGCCGCGACCGAACTTGTCATTTGTGCGGGTGATGATGTGCAGTTCACGAGTAACACGGCTTCCGCAGGAACGGCACCTTCCTATACATGGACCGTGAACGGCGCAGTTGTCGGGGGAAATTCAGGTGCGTTCAATGCAACGGACCTGCAATCCAATTCGGTCGTCATCTGCACGCTACAGAGCAATGCGCCATGCGCCACAGCTACCACCGTGGAAAGCAACAGCATCGCCATAACCGTCCGGACGGTCCAAGTGCCAGTCGCCAGTATTTCCGGGAATGTGCTTTCCGCGAGTCCTGTTCCGAACGCCACCTACCAGTGGTATTTGGGTGGAGGCCTGGTTCCGAACGGGGACGCGGGCAGTATCGTGGTAACACTTCCTGGCATATACACCGTGGTGGCCAGCGTGGATGGCTGCGGTTCGAGCCCTTCTAATGCGGTCGAATACGAGATCAGCACGGGGTTCCGGATTGCTGAGTTGCCCACGTTCGAGCTGGTACCGAACCCGACCGATGGACCTTTGACGATCCGTATCAGCGCAACAGTATTGGCAGTTGAAGTATGGAACAGCACGGGTCAAATGGTGCTGCAACAACAAGGCAGCAACGTTGATCTGAGCGCCATGGCAGCAGGCCTGTACCATGTGGTGGTGAACACCGCTGGGTCACGTTCGGTGTCACGGGTGGTGGTGCATTGATCCGGTCCACCACCCCGCTTCGCTCCATGAAGGCGGGGTAGGCAAGGGTGTCAGTGTCCGATCAAGGCTCTGTGGGCACCTGTTCCCACACATCGTTCGTGGTATTGCCGATATTCGGGTTCGTCAGCACATCGTCTGTACCGTAGTACTCCCCGTTCTGGTTCATCCAATACTGGTTGGAACCGCTCTCGATCTTGATCGGCTGCCCGGTGTAGGGATCCACTGCGTTCTGTTCGCCTCGTACGTAGTCGATGAAGCCGTCCTGGTTCCGGTCGCTGGCATCGCGCTGGTTGCGGTACACGCCCATGATGGCTTCGTTGGTGGCATTGGAATTCTCACGATAGATCTGCTGGCTCTTGTCGAAGGCCACCTGGTTGTTGCGCATGCGGGAATTGTGCTCGGACCAGCTCTGTTGCGAACGTTGTTGTTCGTTGGCGTTGTATGCGGCGAAGTATTGGGGGTTGTAACGCATACTGGCCAACGCATTCAACAGACCCGTTCTTGCGCTTGCGAAATTGTCCGCACGGGTATCCAAGACGGTCAGTTGGTAACCCCAATTCACCATTCCTTGGCCTTCGAAGGAGTAGATGTGCATGACCACCAACGTCTTTGTCCCATCATTCTTGTTCCATTCCGATGCGCTGGCGACACAGGTCTTCCGGGTGGGTGCCACCGACCACATCGGATCCATACCCCGCTGATCCGCGCTGGCGACTTCGGGGGCGTTCTCTTGGCCCACCAAAGTGAAGCCTTCCTTGCGCATGATCGGGAGCAGGTCCTGTTGGACGATCTGTTCCGCAGGCACCATGGGTCGGATCCGCTGGCCGTTGGTCTGGGCCATCTGGGCGTAGTTCGGATCCTGGCTATATACGAACATCACATTGCCCGAGTTCTCCACTTTCACCCCGGGACCCTGGACGCTCCAGTTCCCATTCTTTGGATCCTGGTCCAGTTGCCAATCAGCCGGAAGGTCCATTTGCGCCATCGGCAAATTGAATTGGATGCTGCGGAGGACATGCGTGCGTGTACCCCCTTGCCCTTGGGGCTGCACGGCGCCCTGTTCGTTGGGTGTGCCTTGGTCGGTATAGGCCACCGCCTCGTCGAAGCCATCGGCCATGGTACGCCCTTCGTTGTTGGCTTGACCGTTGCTGCATGCCAATATCAGCAAAGAGGAGAGGATCGTGATGGAAGGGAGGGGTCGCATGGCTCGTGGTGTTGGTTCACTAAGTTATCGAGAACGGTCAGGAAAAGTGAACGATCCGATCGCACGACCTGGATCGGGTAGCGTAGCCTGCCAATGCTGAACCACCATGACCGGAACGCCACCATGTCCACAGGGCCATCGCCTTTATCCACCGCGAAGCCGTAGGATCCCTTCCACAGATAACACAGATATTCCGATTAAAGGCGGAATGAAGACCAATACCTTGAAGTCTCATCAGCATGACTCGGGATCCGCCTGCACCTCACACCAACTGAGCCTTCTGTTCCGGCATCAGCTGTATTCATCTGCGTCATCTGCGGAAGGAATTAAGACCCGATAGCCCTGACCATGTCCACAAGGCCGTTCTGAGATGACCTATCCTACGGGCACGTCCCTGATGTACGCCGAGTGCGGCCCCGAACGGAACCCGGAAGAGGTCGCAGCGGAGAACGCATCCTCCGTGTTGATGGTAAAGGACCTGGCCGTGAAAGGCGCGCCCAAAGGTCCATTCACCAACCCGAAGCGATCACGGTGTTGGCAGTAGAAGTGTTGGGATCGCACATCCCGCATATCCGGGGCATGATCCCTCCAACACAGTGTGGTGACGATGGTCAGGAAACGCGTATGGATGCGGGCTACATTTGCTTACTGACCCTACCTCGAATGCCACAGAACCGTTCATACAGCGTCCTTCATCCTACCGATCTTTCCTCGATCAGCCTACCTGCCTTTGCGCACGGGTTGTTGTTGGCCACGAAGGCGAAGGGGAGGTTCACCGTGCTTCATGTTGACGGCGATGAGGAGATGCATTGGAACGAAATGCCGGGAGTGCGCACGATGTTGGCCAAGTGGGGAATGATCAATGGTGCTGATGACATGAGAGGCTTGGAAGCACTTGGATTAGGTGTGCGGAAGGTCATTACGAAAGGATCTAGCCCGGCGAAGTGTACCATTGAATACCTCGAGGGACATCCCATGGATCTGATCGTTCTAGGAACGCACCAGAACACCGGATGGCAACGCTGGGCGAGGGAGGAGGTTGCTGAACCCATCGCACGGGCCTCCCGAACGGCTGCGCTGTTCATTCCTTCCAATGCCCGTGGCATGGTCGACGTTAGAACAGGGAAAGCGCAATTGCAGAAGGTCCTGATTCCCGTTGCGAAAGTTCCGCACCCCTCCGCAGCGGTTGCCACTGTGCAAGCAATAGCAGGATCACTTGGGGCACATGGGTTGGAATGCACCCTGCTTCACGTGGGTGAAGAGCAAGATCGGTCAGCCTACGATGTTCCCGCTGAACATGGTTGGAAAGTGAACAAGGAATCATTTCAGGGAGATGTGGTGGAGCGGATCATCGAACGGGCGCAGGATCTTGATGTCGATCTGATCGCCATGACCACCAAGGGACATGACGGATTCTTGGATATGTTGCGTGGAAGTAGGACCGAGCAGGTGCTCAGAAGGGCTTCGGTCGCTTTGTTGGCGGTTCCGGAAGGGTGAGTTGCTGGGCAGAGGAGCGATCGGATCGAAAGCTTCGGAGAGGTGGCCTTGAAGCGCGACCTCATGAAGTAATGGATAGGAGTCCAGAGATCCAACCACCCTGAACAGAACAGGCCGGATTCAACCCGTCTTCTTCGGCATCAGCAACCAGATCATTGCCGATGAGGTCAGACCGGCGAAGAAGGTAGATGCCGCTCGTATGATATGGTCCCCACGTATCCCAAGGATCGCTGATGCTGTGCAACAGATCATGATCGCTGCGATGAAGACAATGAGCAGGATGCGCAGGCGGGTCGGTGTGAACATGGGATAAATGTATGATGCAACGATCTCCGTTCGGAGCCTTCGGGACGGCCAGACCAATTGGGATGGTGGCTTGTTCAACAGTTGATCGCTTTAAACCTGCGCCGGGGTCTCCTGAGGAACGAAGGGACCCTGCACCGTCAAGAGCGCAGGGTCTCGAAGACGGAGTACCTGCCGGCCATGAGCGCATCCATATACGTCCCCGAGTTCAAAGCACTGAAAGAGCGCATCAAGGACAGAACGAAGATCCCTATGAAAGCACAGGTGGCTATCCAGCGTAAGCTGCTGATCTTGATGTACACCCTCGGGAAGAGTGACTCGGAATACGAGAAGGACCACCACCAAAAAAGAATAGCCCGGACCGAAGCCCAGGCTACACAGGATAGTGCCCTAGAGCAACTTCCTTTGGAAGTCTAAAGGTAACCGAAAACAAATAGACGGAACACTTGCATGTTAACACAGTACTTGCGGAGGTTTAAAGAGTGCCCGAGCAGGACCTGGCAACTATTGCGCTGGGCACATACCCGCAGGCGCAGGATCGTACATTGCCCCACACGGACCACCACGCCGTATCAACTCCCGCCATGACCCGATCCGCATCCCTCCGTTCCGTCCTGTTCCTGAGCATTGGCCTCGTTACGAACGCCAACGCCCAATCTTTCGAGCAACGCGCACAGGTCTACATGGATTCCACCTACTATGCCGACACCACGATGGTCGGTCTGCTCGTGCATGTGGAAGCGCCGGACCGTAGCATCTCCTGGACCGGGGTCAGCGGACGATCCGAGAAAGGCGGTGCGGCATTGCAGCCGGAGGCACCGTTCCTGATCGCCAGCAACATCAAGACCTATGTCTCGGCCACGATCCTGCGCTTGGTGGAGGAGCACCAACTGAACCTGAACGATCCCGTCGGTCCACTGATCACCGAAAAGTCACGCGCCTTGTTCACCAGCGATGGCTATGACCTGCAGGCCATCACCCTTAGGCACTTGCTCTCGCACACCAGCGGCTTGGACAGCTACACGGGCTACGGCTACATCGATAGCATCGCAGCGCACCCCATACACCGCTATTTCGCGTAAAACTCATTCCAAGGCGTAAGGTAGTACCACAGGGCAGGTGTTGGAAGAAGCGTTGAAAGAGCCCGGTGGACCATCCACAGGGCTCTTTCGCCAATACGCTTTGATCTACAGCCGCTCATTGATCAGCTTCGTCCACTTGTCGGCGAACTCCAATTCATCTGTCAGGTAGGTGCCCGTGCCGGCGTAGTACAGTTCGAACCGCTTTTCCTTCGCGTTCGTGTCCTTCGGTGCGAAGCACAAGGCCAGTTGTTCGATGCTCGCATCACTGTGCTGGCCATGCCCGGAGCGCCCCACCTTGACGGTTCGGCAGGAGCGCATCTGGGTCAGGTCAACGTACTCTGCAATGTCCCGATCCGCACGCTGTGCGTAGCAGAAGAGGGCTTTCTTCCCTTCGTCCAATCCCAACGCTATGCGGCCACAAGTTCCGTGGATGTCCACTTTGCAATCGTGCTGATGGGCCGCTCCCTGCAGCATCCCCAGCAACTGTTTCTCCTTTCGTGACCGGCTGAAGCGATCCAGGATGAAGGGCAATGCGCAAAGCGCTAATGCGAAGATGCCGATAATGGCGGTTCCCCAATTCATTTCCATTTTCAATACGTTTTCCAGAAAGTGTGAAAGACCAATGGGTACATCACGGTACCTCAAAAGGCGGCGCATCATAGCGCGACCCTGAAGACCAGATCCTGATGCCGGTTACGGCAATGACCGGTCAGACCCGGATCACCAGAAGACGTGGAAGGGGAAAAGGATGGCTGCTCGCCAAAAAGTCAGGATAACGGCCCGTGATGCATCCACATGTTGGGTGAACGTCGTTCGAAGCGAGCGATCGTTCAACCGGATGGATGCTGCGAACCCTTTGGTCAAGTCCTTGGACGCCGAAGAAAAAGGAGCGTTCAGGGAATTGACCAGACTCTCCGAAGCGGAAGTGGGGCAGAGAGAGAAGTCGGAAGCATCGGAAAAGGAAATGCCCAGTGATGGGCGTTGTTCACCTTGGAACTGGGCATCCGTATTGGTGCTGGCGACGTGGCTTATCGCAAAGCAGTAAAGTACCGTCAGGAGCAGCATTCCGGTCCGTTCACCGGCTTTGCTTCGCATCAGGGTGCGAAGGGACCGATGTGGGAATGGAGCAGGGGTGGGGACCATACCTTCTTTCACGTGGATCAATGGCGACGGATTCGTATTCTGCTTACGACAGAACGGCATGAAATACCGATCGGCGGATGCGGGGCAAAGCTAGCGTAGCGTTTTCGAACGTTCCACTTTCTTCGTTGCGATTCAGATGGACGACGCATTCCCTAGCGGACTGTTCATGAAACAACCCTGCCAATTGGAATGGGGACCGGTTCAACCGGTGACGACGATGGACCACGATCGTCCACGAGTTGACCAAGTTGCTCTGTTCAAAGTACCTATGGAGGGGATAGGCACCTGCGGTTGATCCGCGAACACCAACTATGCGACCGCTTTCCCGGAGCACGACAGCGTCAACGCAGATATTTCGCCAACATGATATCACCAAGCCCTGAGGGAGTTCTATACCCAGGATCCGGTCACCGCTCCCGCTCCTTCGCGTGATCCGCCGGTCACTCCTTGATGAACCTAACGGTACGCTCTCCGCGCACGTGTTGGATGGAGACGGCGTATGCACCCGGCGGTAAGGATGACGCATCGACGACGATGGAGCCAGCGTTGCGCACGTACGGCAGCAGTACCACCCTCCCGTGGATGTCTCGGATGGTGATCGCGGATCCGGTGGGCAGGTTCACATCCGTCGTGAGCGTGAAGAAGCGATCCACGGGGTTGGGAGTAGGAACGAAGGGTTGATCATGGTCGCGTATGTCGGCGACGCCGACGTTCACGCCGCTCAGGAATTTCCACACGGCCAGTTGGATCGGTGGGCTGCTCGCCTCGGCGTAGCCGGCCACCGCGATACCACCATCAGCGAGGAAGAGTGTGCGCACCGCACTTTCGTCGTCGTTGCCGGGTGTGGCGTTGGACGTTCCAATGCCAGCGGTGCCGAAGCTGTTGTCCAAACTCCCATCCGCGTTCAAGCGGATCACCTTTACCCGGGGGGTGGTGGCATCGGTGTTGTCCACACCGATCACGATCTTGCCATCCGGTTGCAGTGCCAAGGAAGGCTGTGTCCAATCGCTTCCTCCAAAGGGGATGACAGCAACACCGGTCGTTCCGAACGTACCGTCGAAGCTGCCGTCGACGTTGAGCTGGATCGCCACGACATCATATCCCGAATCGTTGTCCGAGATACCTGCAACAATGATCTTCCCATCTGGTTTGATACGGACACTGTTCGCACGGTCGTCACCGAAGCCGCCCGGCGCAAGTAGCAGTTTGCCACCGGTACCGAAGCCCGCATCGAGCGTGCCATCGGTGTTGTACCGTGCAACCGCAATGCGCTGGTCGAACGCATCCAACGAAACACCGCACACCACGATCCTGCCATCGGGCTGCAAGGCGATGTCCTTCAGGTTGTCGCTGCTGTTCGGGCCCATGTCCAACTGTACTGTACCGAATCCACCGTCCCAGTTCCCATCGGGATTGAAGCGTGTAACGAACGATTCCCAGGCCGAACCCGCATAGCGCTCACCGCACACCACGATCTTGCCATCCGGTTGTAGGGCCAAGCCCGTTGCGTAGCTGTCGGAGTTGGGGAATACCAGTTCCGCGATGCCGTCGGAACTGAAGCTGTTGTCCAGGTCGCCATCCGCCGAGTACCGCATGACGATCAAGGTGCCATTCGCGAGCGCATCGAACTTGTTGCCGGCCACAACGATCTTGTTATCGGGCTGCACGGCGATGCTACCGATGTAGTCGTTGCTCGCGTCCACATCGGTGGTCACCAGTCCGTTGGTGCCGAAGCCCGTGTCGAGCGTGCCATCGGCGTTGAAGCGCACGAGCAGGGTGAGACCGGGTGTCTGGCCGCATACGAGGATCTTGCCATCGGCTTGTTGGGCCAGGGCTTGTCCGCTACAGTAGGTGCCTGGCACGTTGGCCACGGCCTTACCGCCGGTGCCGAATGTGGGATCGAGCGTACCGGCTTGCGCCACAGCAGCTGCAACGGGGAAAAGCAATGCGCTGAATAGTTGGAACGTTCTCATGCGAATGGTTGGTTCAGTGTTTCACGAATCGTCGAGTGATCGAATTGCCGGAAGTGTAGAGCGTGATCGAATATGCACCCGGTGTGAGGGCAGCGGCATCCACTTCGATGCTGTTCTGCTCCACGTGGAAGGGCACGTTCACATTTTGGCCAAGCGCATCGTGCACCACCACGCGGGTGCGTGCATCGAAAGGCACGGTGCTGGTGAGCGTGAAGAAACGATCGACGGGGTTGGGGAAGAACTGCAAGTTGCCTGACGATTGTTCTTCGCCAAGGCCATTGATCCCGCACACCTCCACTTCTTCGTAGGTGGCGCTGGTTGGCAGGGTGAATGTCTGCCAGCCGGTGATGTCGGTAAGCGTCACCGCGTATGGCTCGTCGGTCATGAGCAGGTCGGCATCGGTGAAAGGCACCGGCCCTTCGCATCCGGTACCCTCACCGGTCGCGTTCGTCTTCACCAAATAGGGCGAAACCGTGTTGCCGCCGCGCACCAGGCTGTCCAGCTCACCGAAACCGACCAGGAGGTGTCCACCATCGGCCGTGGCGGTCGCGGACAGGCCCTCTTCAATACCCGAGCTGCCGTAGTGCATGGCCCATTGCGCAGCACCACTGGCGGCGATGCTCAGCATCATGGCCTGCCTGCCCAGCCCCGTCCCGCTTGGCCATTGCACCCTTCCGGCGAGCAGGTGTCCGTTGGCGCTGGCGGTGGCCCGCGCGAAGCGCCGGAAGGTGGGGTCGAAGGTGCGGTAGCTCTTCGCGGACACTACGGATCCCAGCGGATCGACATTCACGCGGTAAACGGCGGAGGTGTCGCCGCCGAAGTAGGTGGGCTGGAAGTACACTGAGAAGCCCGAGGCCGCAGGGATCACGCCGATGCTCGGCCAAGTGGGGAAGCCCGCGCTGATGCCATAGCGCTTGGCCCATACGAAGCCGCCCGCATCGTCCAGGCGCATCAGCCACGAACCGGCGTTGTTGGCAGTGGATCCCGCCAGCACGATGCCGCCTGTGGCCGGAAGAAGCATGGCGCTGATCCGATTGAACTGGCCGGGCGCCGCCGTGGTGACCCGCTTGGTCCTGAGGTGCGTACCGCTGGAAGAAAAGCGCGCGATGAACGAATCGTCATGGAAGCCACCAGCACCGTCAAGCACCTGCAGCACGCCGCACAGCACCACGTCGCCATTGGTCGCTTCGGCCACCTTCACCGGCAATTGATGGAACACGCCCGCAGCGGAAGGAACGAGCCGCAGGGCCCACAGCACGGCGCCGTCGGCATCCAGCTTCGCCACATAGACGCTATCGCCGAAGGAGATGGACGAGTTGCCCGTCACCACCACACCGCCTGCCGTTGTGGTCGCCAGATCGAGGAGGTACGCATTGTTCAGGATCGCCGACGGCACGAGGAGCTTGGTGCTCCACTGCAACGCTCCCGCCACATCGTACTTCACCACTTGATTGACGGGCGTGCCTGCGCCATCGGTGGCCTTCACGCCCACGAACACATCACCCGTGGAATTGCTCACCACGGACCACCCCCAACCTTCACCGGGCAATACACGCTGAAAGGCGCTCTGCGCGAAGAGGGTGGAAGTGGCGAGAAGGGCCGTTGCGATCGTATAGGATCGTTTCATGGTGCTAGTGTTTGACGAGCCGTTGAGTAGATGTTCCTGTGGAAGTATGCAGCGTGAGGATATAGGCTCCCGGCGTGAGTGAAGCGGCATCCACGTCGATGCTATTCTGTGTCACGCTGAAGGGCGCGATCACTTCGCGGCCAAGCGCATCGTGCACCACCACGCGTGTGCGTGCATCGAAAGGCACGTTGCGGGTGATGGTGAAGAAGCGATCGACGGGGTTGGGTGCAATGCTGAACGCGCCTCGGGTCGCGCCCTCTTCGATCCCCACCGGCACGCTGGTGTACTGCACCAGCCAGATATCCTCCGCATCGATCACCGTGTTGGCGCCCCATCCTACGGTGACCAAGCGACCGTCCTGCCGTTCCATCAAGGCGGAGCGGGGGTGGTAGGCAAGGCCAATGAGCCATGGTAGCAAAGTTGTTGTCAACAGCCATGACCGCGCGCAAACCCTCGTGCCACTCCAAGGGATCCCGCAGGGGCTAGACGGGGGTGCTGCAGGGAGGCCTGGTTGGTGGTCTCCCGATGTCGGGCGCCCGGGAGCCATGGGCCTGCGATTCGCCGGTAGAGGTTGATGCGCCTGGCAAGCCGGGTCAAACTGCCATGGTGTTGAGGCGGACCGTCTAGGCCCAGGATTGCACAGGTGGCCGTAGGGTGCGCAGCGCCAGTTCAAGTGGTTGGTGGGTGGTCGCATACACCAGTTGCGGGGGCCGTGGGCGCGGTCTGGTGTGGGTCTCTTCCGGGCAGGTTCGCGCCATTCACCGCCGTGCCAAAGGGGCTGAGCGGTGGGCAGGAGGCCGCACATTGTGGACTGGTCCGGAACACCGCACCCGTGCGGTGTAGTTCCCTCAACACTGTGGGCCACTGGGTCGGTAGTGATCCGCCACGGTAGGCGGATGTGACCATCGGCAGCCCGAGCACGCATGTGGATACTGGTCTCATACTGAACGGATCTTAATGTTTCACGAATCGACGTGGGACTGTTTCTGCGGAAGTGTAGAGCGTGATCGTATATGCACCGGGCGTAAGCGCAGCGGCATCCACTTCGATGCTGTTCTGTGTCACGCTGAAGGGCGCGATCACTTCGCGGCCTAGCGCATCGTGCACCACCACGCGTGTGCGTGCATCGAAAGGCACGTTGCGGGTGATGGTGAAGAAGCGATCGACGGGGTTGGGTGCAAGCATCATCTCGGCCGCAAGTGAATTCTCCTCCACGATCTGCACCGTCCCATCGCATCCCAAGGGGTTGTAGGGTGGGGAAATATTCTCCACCGAACCGTATTTCACGATGAAGGCATCCGTGGAATTCGGCGCGAAGCGCACGGAGCAGGGATCACCCGGGTTGAATGCGAACGATCCGCCGGTCTGTTCGAAGGCGGTGAAGTAGAAGTCACCGAAGGAACCCACCACATCGGTACCTGTGGCGATATCCCAGAAGTCGGTACCGTAGTATTCGCCGTTCTGATCCATCCAGTATTGCGAGGCTCCGATTTCGATCATGATCAGTTGGCCGGTGTGAGGGTCTACCGCGTTCTGGTCACCCCGAATGTAGTTCAAGATCTGATCCAGGCTTCGGTCGTTAGCGGCGTTCAGGGATCGGCACGCGCCTATGATGGCTTTGTTGGTGGCATCGGCATTCGCCCGGGAGTTCGCTTGGTGGTTACGCATGCGGGTATTGTGCTCCGCCCAACGCTGTCGTATCCGCTGCTGCTTGTTCGCGCTGTAGGCGGAGAAGTCCTTCGGGTTGCAGCGGATGCCGACCAAGCCTTGCAGCAGGTCGGCCTTCGCCGGAGTGTAGTTCGCCGTACCGGTCACTGAACAGCTGATGAAGTAACCCAAGTTGAGCACACCGTCGCTCGAAAATGCGAACCGGTAGGGGACCGCAAGCACCTTGGTGCCATTCTGCTTCTTCCATTCGGACGCGTTCGCGAAGCACCCCTTGCGGGTCGGTGCAAAGGACCATAGCGGGTGTATGCCGCCTTGGTCCCCGGTCGCCATGGCAGGGACGTTCGCTTGGCGGACCGAACTGAAACCCTCATTGCGCATGAACGGAACGAGGTCCTGCTGCACGACCTGTTCCGCGCCGACCAATGGCCGCAATTTCTGACCGTTGTTCAGGGCCATCTGGATGTACGCAGGGTCCTACAGGTGAACATCACATTGCCCGAGCTCTCCACCTTCACACCGAGTCCGGTCGCCTTTGAGACCCCTGAGTTCGGGTCCTGTGCGAATCGCCATTCCGCTGGAAGGTCGATCTGGGCCATGGGTAAGCCGAACTGCTTGCTCTGAGGCACG
Source organism: Flavobacteriales bacterium (assembly GCA_016710015.1). Taxonomy (GTDB): domain Bacteria; phylum Bacteroidota; class Bacteroidia; order Flavobacteriales_F; family PHOS-HE28; genus PHOS-HE28. The sequence continues at coordinate 242,294 of JADJLR010000006.1, read as the reverse complement.
TGTGTACGGATCCTTGACAACGGTTTGTGCCGATCCAGCATCTTGTCCGGTACCGGTCGCATTACCCGCGTCCGCGCCGAAATCGTTGTCATCGGCCAGGGTAATTCCATCCGGGTCCGCATGCCCGTAACCACAGGCCAAGATGAGTAGAATGGAAATGATCGGAAGGGAATGTCGGATCAGCATGGTCCTATGTATTGGTTCCACCGGGATCGGAAAGTTAGCAAGATCGAATGTTCATATTCGGGGTGAACATGGGTCGCAGTACCATCATGCTTCGCTGGTGGCCTCCCTTGCCTAGAGGTCGCCCGCGTTCGGATGTGCGCTTCGACGCGATGGTTGGAACGCGAAGGATCGACTTGATGGAGGTCACGGTACTACTGGCATCGACATCAAGCGGTGCTGTACATTGCCCACATTGCCCACATCGAACATGTCCAAGACACCTCGATCCGCCATGACGCACATTCGGCTCCTTCGTTCCGCACTGCCCTTGGTCATCACGTGCATGGCCGCAAGCACCAGTGCCCAATCGTTCAAGCAACGGGCGCAAGCGGTGCTGGATTCCATCTATCTCACGGATACCACGATGGTCGGTCTGCTCGTGCATTTGGAAGCGCCGGACCGCAGCATCTCCTGGACCGGTGTCAGCGGACGATCCGAGAAAGGCGGTGCGGCATTGCAGCCGAAGGCACCGTTCCTGATCGCGAGCAACATCAAGACCTATGTCTCAGCCACGATCCTGCGCTTGGTGGAGGAGCACCACCTGAACCTGAACGATCCCGTCGGTCCACTGATCACCGAAAAGTCACGCGCCTTGTTCACCAGCGATGGCTATGACCTGCAGGCCATCACCCTTACGCACTTGCTCTCGCACACCAGCGGCATGGACAGCTACACGGGCTACGGCTACATCGATAGCATCGCAGCGCACCCCTTGCACCGCTGGACCCGCGATGAACAACTCGAGCGAACCGTAGCGGTAGGCACCAAACTGGCCGAACCCGGCGCGCACTACGCCTATACCGATGCGAACTACCTATTGCTCACCGAAGTGATCGAGGGTCGCACCGGCAAGCCCTTCACCCAGGCGATGCGCGAACTGCTGTGCTACGATGCCATGGGCTACAGCCACACTTGGATGCCCACCTTGGAACCCATGCCTGCCGGAACGTTGCCGCTGGTACACCACTACTGGGATGACCGCGGTTGGGACAGCTACGGGATAGACATATCCGTGGACCTGTATGGCGGCGGAGGCATCGCCTGCACGGCCAGCGACCTGGCCCGCTTCAACCAGGACCTTTTCACAGGGAAGGTGGTCAAGGACAGCACGACGCTTGCAGCCATCCATACCACAGTGGTCACGCAGGACAGCCTGCCGAGCGATTATCATTTGGGCATCTCAACGGAAACCGTCCGCGGTCTATCGGCCGTCGGGCACGGCGGTTTCTGGGGCACCAAGGCGTTGTACCTGCCGGATCTGAACACGACAGTGAGCATCGCCGTGCTGGAACGCGGCCACCGTGCCACGCAGAAAGCGGTGATCGATCAGATGGTGGGTTTGTTGATGCGATGAGGGGACAGAAGATCGTGGCCCTTTCATGAAGTTGGCAGCGCAAAAGCTCGCATCGTTGTCCTACGATCCTTATACCCCATGCGTAAGCGTCCTCGTATTGCACGGAAGATGAACTTGCACTACGCCCAAATTGGTTGGCGTATAGCACCGATATTTGTAGAGCCGTAGCCTTCGCCAAAGATGGCTTCGACGACCGAAGGTGGGAACGCTCGCAGACATCCTCTCAGTCCTTCGCGGCGAACGCGCGCGACTCTTCGCCAAGTACGGGCTGAAGAGCATGGCCGTGTTCGGATCGGCCACGCGCGATGATTTCCGGCCGGATAGCGATGTGGACCTTCTGGTGGATTTCGAACGGCCCATCGGAATGGAGTTCATGGATCTGGCGGATGAATTGGAAGCCATCCTGCAGCGCAAGGTGGATCTGGCCACCGTTGGCGGTATCAAGCCGCACTACATGCCCTACATCACGCCGGACCTGAAGTATGTCTAAGCGCTTCGACAAGCCATTGCTCATCGACATGCTCCAGTCGACAGAGAAAGTGTTGCGATACACCGAAGGCATGGACGAAGCCGCGTTCAAAGCGAACCAGCAGACGCGTGATGCGGTGATCTACAACATCCAGATCCTCGGCGAGCTGCCTCACATATCAGCGAGCGCACGGTTCAAGCGAACACCGAGGTCGAGTGGGGCAAGATCATCTGCACGCGGCACCGCATCGTACACGACTATGACCAGATCCGCGACGACATCATCTGGCGTGTAGTGTCCGACTATCTACCGCCATTGTTAGAGCAGTTGAAGAAGATCCTGGCCAGCGGGGTGGAGTGATCGGCGTTTACGTCACCCTCATTCCTCCACGTAATACCACGTCGTGCGGCAGATCAGCCCGCAAGGCACCTCATGTGTAAGGACCAAAACCCGCCTGCCATCCGCCGTGCGGAAGGGAATACTCGTTTCGCTGTACACGCTGAAGCCTCGGTGCACGGGTGCCTTTATCAAGCTGCTATCGCCACGGCTCAATAGCGTCATGCCGCCGTGCTGGTTCTCGCGCCATAGCATGCGGTATTGGGTCGTGGTGTCAGTGGGCAAGGTGGCATCGGCCGCGAGCCCGTAACGGAACTGCATGAAGGCCGCGCTGTCCTGGGCGTTCTCGAAGTAGGCCGGGCCGTGGAACCAGTGATCGGTCTGGGGTGGCGCTACAGGGTCCTGCGCTTGAGCGAAGAATGGCAGGAGGAAGAGGAGGTGGAGGGCGGGGCGCGTGTTGTGCATGTACCTGCGGTACACGGGGCGGGGGTGGAGGTTCATGAGATGATCGATCCGTGATCCCGATATTCGTGATGATATGGCCGATCTGCCGAAACGCGACACGCATCGATGGCAGGGATACGATTACGCCAATGTTGGCGCGTATTACCTGACCATTTGCACCGATGACCGCCGTCATTGGTTCGGACACATTGTGGATGGTGTGATGCACCGTTCACCGATCGGCGAATTGGCGCAACGGTGTTGGGATGCGATACCGGAACACATGCCGCATGTGGATGTCGGGGAATTCGTGGTGATGCCGAACCATGTGCATGGGATCGTGGTGATACGGGAACGGTTGGTGGACGCGCGTGGCCGTTCGATGGACGGCGTGTCGGGTGGGAACGACGTAGGGGCCGATCATGATCGGCCCGATCCACCAACACGACCCGATACGATGGCGAACGATGGGACCGTCCCGCCCGATGCATCGCCGGACCATGGCACCGCAATGGACAACGAAACGAATGGCGGTGATTTGGCCGACGCCCCCGCCGCACAAATGCGGGCCGATCATGATCGGCCTCTACGCCCACCCGCCGACCCCGGCGCGCACCACCGAAACGCACCATGCCCATCGTACCCGTTGGTTCGTTGGGGCGCATCGTGCGGGCGTACAAACCTGCCTGCCGGGCAGGTCCGCGGTTACGCGCATGGCGTACCGCGATGGGTTGTTGCCCCACGGCACGCCTGTATGGCAACGCAATTATTGGGACCGTGTGATCCGCGATGACGGCGAATACCAACGCATTGCCGATTACATCAGGGACAACCCCGCCAATTGGAAAGGGGACCGGTTCAACCGGTGACCCCGCGAACGTCAGGGTTGAACCACGATCGTCCACGATCCGACAACGATCCCCTGCCTATCCCAACCACGGACCAAATATGCACCTGTACTTAATCCACGAACATCCGCCTTGTGGCCTATCCCGTGAAGTACGGTCCTGCCATAGGTGTCAAGAACATCGAGCTTCGATATCCTATCGTCGAGGATCACATTGTCCGTGGCAGGGTTCGGATGTGGCGGTTCAAGTGGGCGGATGTACGATGATGGAACCCCGTGATCAATTCACACCATGAATCTCCGAAGATCACCTGACCAGACTCCCTGACGCAGTCGAGCTGACCAAAGTGAGATAGTCCAAGTTGTTGCGAAAGCATCCCGAATGGGGCAGATGTTGCGCCAATGCCTTCGATCACCCGGATGGTGTCACCCTCGTTGGGGCCATCGCTCACGGTCTGTCGAATGCGGTAGGTGCCATTGACGAGGATCGAATCCACTTGCACGATGATCGCATGCCATCCGAATCCATTTTCGTAAGCATTGATCGGGTAGGGTATGGTATCGCCGACCACGGCGTCAAAGTCATAGATGAGCGATTCCGTCGACCAGTTCGAGCGTGCGAATACCGCATGGTCCACCTCTCTTACATAGGTGTCCTGGCCGGGGTATTCGGTCATGGATTGGCACCATTCGATAAGCGGCTCAACGTAGTGTCTTTCACGCGATCGGATCACCCTGTATCCGGTACCGTCGATAATGGTGTCGCCACCAATCCAATGTGTTGTCACCCAAGTATCAAGGCAATCGCCCTCGGCAGAGCCGGTAATGCTCGAAGTCCACATGCGCGTTGTATCGCCGAAGAGTGGGATGTAGGCCTGCGCTGTGATGTCGCTACAGGACACCAGAATCGCTAAGAGCCCAAGGAGCATTCCTTTCATGGTGAAACGAATGTAAGCGACCGAAGCCTCTGCATTTCGCGTTAGGGATAGCAGTGAAAAGCCCGGAGCCGTCTTCGGCGAGAACTTGCAACGAATGGCTCGACGGCGAGTCTTCGAGTCGGAACGCCAAAACCACTAGATCGGCAGAACCAAATTTGCCCTATCGCCCCATAGGTGATAGAGAGCCATACTCTGGCCGTCAGCTGAGATCATCACGTATCCGTAGGCATCATTCCAAATCTCATCCTCCACGGTCATCCATGGCGTCTTGAATTTGTACACAACGACAGTGCTATCGAACCAACGCGGGAAACAACCATGGGTATCCACTTCTTCAGTGTCAGAATGAAGGCCATCAAACCCAAGAGGGAAGACTGCCGAGCCACGGAAGAACCATGACCGCATGTCCTCCGGTGCGTAGCGGGTAGAATCGATGAAAGGCCAATCGTTCGCTTCGGCGAACGGGATCACCGTGGAAGCCGTGAAGGTTCCCGGAGAGGTGCTCGTCCAAAGGATGGCGCGATAGCCTGCATGTCCACCTTGATCACCTAGGTCCTTCGCGATGAGGTCTGGTTTGAATCCTTTCCAATATCCAGCAGGCATTGGAGAGGTGCAAGATGCACAGAGCATCAATCCACTAAGCACTGGGACGATAGCTTGGGTACGCATGGTCATGTCTGTAACACACCCATATTAAACGCCTTCGTCGCCGGGCTCTGCGCTGCCGCTTCGATCGGAAATATTGAAGAGACCATGTTATCAGCGCCTGCGCAGCTTCACTCGTACATGGACATGTTGGTACGTCGTTCCAGGCGGATCCGTATCGAGGACTAGCTTCTCGTAGGTCACCTTATCCACGCAATACAAGTCGTTACCGCAAGCTGAGTGCTCAGCGAACCACTGGGCTGTGGGCTCCATGGGTGTCTCCCCTTGAAGCGCATTGGGGTACCAAAGTGGTTCCATCCGCCGTGGCTTCACGCCATTGCCGTAATACTTGTAGCCCAGCGTGCGCATGGCCAGTGTTGTATCTACACCCAGCAGTTCCACCTCGAATGCGCACGGGCACGAGGTCGTTTGCGCGATAGCCCCGTAGTTCAACAGGAATGAGAGAAGGATAGGGCCGCGCATTAGAATTGATGATCAGGTTTGAAGTACCCCCATATTAAACACCTTCGTCGCCGGACTCTGCGCCGCCGCCTCGATCCCCAAACTCACCCAAGTCCGCGTCTCCAGCGGATCGATCACCGCATCCAGCCAAAGGCGGCTTGCCGCGTAATAGGGGCTGATAGTGTCCTCGTACTTCTTCTGGATGCGTTCGAGCAGTTCCTTCTCCTTCTCGGGGGTGATCACTTCGCCCTTGCCTTTCAGCGCGCTCACCTCGATCTGCAGCATCACCTTGCTGGCCTGTTCGCCACCCATCACGGCCACTTGGGCGCTGGGCCAGCCCACGATGAGGCGCGGGTCGTAGGCCTTGCCGCACATGGCGTAGTTGCCGGCGCCGTAGCTGTTGCCGATGATGATGGTGAACTTGGGCACCACGCTGTTGCTTACGGCGTTCACCAGTTTCGCGCCGTCCTTGATGATGCCGCCCTGCTCGCTGCGGCTGCCCACCATGAAACCGGTGACGTCCTGCAGGAAGACCAGCGGGATGTTCTTCTGGTTGCAGTTGGCGATGAAGCGCGTGGCCTTGTCGGCGCTGTCGCTGTAAATGACGCCGCCGAACTGCATCTCGCCCTTCTTGCTCTTCACCACCTTGCGCTGGTTGGCCACGATGCCTACGGCCCAGCCGTCGATGCGGGCGTAGGCGGTGATGATGCTCTGGCCGTAGCCTTCCTTGTATTCGGTGAACTCGCTGTCGTCCACCAGGCGCGCGATGATGTCGCGCATGTCGTAGGGCTTGGCGCGGCTGCTGGGCAGTATGCCGTAGATCTCCTTCGGGTCGGCCTTCGGCTTGGCGGCTTTCTCGCGACTAAAGCCCGCGTCCTTGGGCTTGCCGAGCTTGTCCATCAGGCTGCGGATGGTCTTGAGGCATTCCGCATCGTCCTTGCACTGGTAGTCCGTTACGCCGCTGATCTGGCTGTGCGTGGTGGCACCGCCGAGGGTCTCGTTGTCGATGTCCTCACCGATGGCGGCCTTTACCAAATAGCTGCCCGCGAGGAAGATGCTGCCGGTGCCTTCCACGATCAAGGCCTCATCGCTCATGATGGGCAGGTAGGCGCCGCCCGCCACGCAGCTGCCCATAACGGCGCTGATCTGCGAGATGCCCATGCTGCTCATGACGGCGTTGTTGCGGAAGATCCGGCCGAAGTGCTCCTTGTCGGGAAAGATCTCGTCCTGCATTGGCAGGTAAACACCGGCGCTGTCCACGAGGTAGATGATGGGCAGGCGGTTCTCCATCGCGATCTCCTGTGCGCGCAAATTCTTCTTGCCCGTCATAGGAAACCAGGCCCCGGCCTTCACGGTAGCGTCGTTGGCCACCACGATGCACTGGCGCTTGCTCACGTAGCCGATCACCACCACCGTACCGGCGCAGGGCGCACCTCCGTGCTCCTTGTACATGCCGTCCGCAGCGAAGGCACCGATCTCGATACGCGGGCTCTTGGGGTCGAGCAAGGCATCGATGCGCTCACGGGCGGTCATCTTGCCTTGAGCGTGCTGCTTGGCGATGCGTTTCTCGCCGCCGCCTTGGTGGATCTTGTGAAGACGCCGGTTCAGCTCGCTTACCGCGAGCTTGTTGAAATCCTCGTTCTTCGACGCTTCCAGATCGATCTTCTCAGCCATGCTGCGAAAGTAGCGGGCAACTGTGTAAGATCCGTATGTCACCGAAACCCCACCTTGATCTCTTGACCCCTTGTATCTTGTTAATTGAGCCTTTCTCCCGCTTCGTTCTTGGAGACTTCGATGTCGATCTTCTGCGCCATGCTGCGAAAGTAGACCGCAGAGGGTTATCCACTGATCATCGATGCGGCTCGCTGGCTCGGCTTAAAGAGTTTTTCCGCAGATTACGCAGATAATGCACTGAGCGGCATTTGTATTTTATCGGTGACATCTGCGACATCGGTGGATCCTACTTCTTTTCCTCTGTGGATAGTGGCTCGCAGGCCTGTCTGCCGGAGGCAGGCTCGCAAAGGAACTTTTTCCGCAGATGACACAGATGACGCAGATAAATGCAGATAATGCACTGAGCGGCATTTGTATTTTATCGGTGACATCTGCGACATCGGTGGATCTTACTTCTTTTCCTCTGTGGATAGTGGCTCGCAGGCCTGTCTGCCGGAGGCAGGCTCGCAAAGGAACTTTTTCCGCAGATGACACAGATTTCGCAGATAAATGCAGATAATGCACTGAGCGGCATTTGTATTTCATCGGTGACCTCTGCGACATCGGTGGATCCTACTTCTTTTCCTCTGTGGATAGTGGCTCGCAGGCCTGTCTGCCGGAGGCAGCCGAAGACTTTTTCCGCAGATGACACAGATGACGCAGATAAATGCAGATAATGCACTGAGCGGCATTTGTATTTTATCGGTGACATCTGCGACATCGGTGGATCCTACTTCTTTTCCTCTGTGGATAGTGGCTCGCAGGCCTGTCTGCCGGAGGCAGGCTCGCAAAGGAACTTTTTCCGCAGATGACACAGATGACGCAGATAAATGCAGATAATGCACTGAGCGGCATTTGTATTTCATCGGTGACATCTGCGGATCATTCTCCTGCAGCATTGGCATTCATCTGCGAAATCTGTGTCATCTGTGGATAGTTCTTCCCTTTCTGTGGATATACTTGCTCAATGGAAGACCGGGACCAGCATACGCATGCCATTATTGGTGCTGCGATGGAGGTACACACGGAGCTTGGCGCCGGGTTCTTGGAGAGTGTCTACCAGGATGCCTTGGCCTGCGAATTCAAGAAGCGTGGGATTCCTTTCGCTATGGAGGTGGAGCTACCTATCCACTACAAGGGCGAGCGGCTCACGACCTTCTTTCGTGCGGACTTCATCTGCTACGCGGATGTGATCGTCGAGCTGAAAGCGCTGAAGACTTTGAGCGGCGTGGAAGAATCACAGCTCCTGAACTATTTGAAGGCGACAGGGATCCAGCGGGGATTGCTGCTCAACTTCGGCAGTCCGCGTTTGGCGGTGAAGCGGATGGTATTCACTCCGCGGTAGGGGCTGTCCACTGGTGAATGCGACTCGCAAGGGTTATTTCCGCAGATGACACCGATGAATGCGGATGATGGGCGGGCTGAGATGGAGGGGCCGCAGATGACACAGGACCTGTCCCGTCTTAGCGGGATGAATGCGGAAGATGGACGGGCTGGGATCGAGGGGAGGACTTAGTTGTCGCCGGTCTCACGGATAGTCCAAGGAGCGGCATTTGTACTTCATCTGCGTCATCTGTGGATAGTCCTTCTGCGGCAGTTGGATCTCATCGGTGACGTCGGTGGATAATTTTTCAGCGGCGTTTGTATTTCATCTGCATCATCTGCGTCATCTGTGGATAGTCCTTCTGCGGCAGTTGGATCTCATCGGTGACGTAGGCGGATAATTTTTCAGCGGCGTTTGTATTTCATCTGCGTCATCTGTGACATCTGTGGATAGTCCTTCTGCGGCAGTTGGATCTCATCGGTGACGTCGGCGGATAATTTTCAGCGGCGTTTGTATTTCATCTGCGTCGTCTGTGACATCTGTGGATAGTCCTTCTGCGGCAGTTGGACTCATCGGTGACGTCGGTGGATAATTTTTCAGCGGCGTTTGTATTTCATCTGCGTCGTCTGTGACATCTGTGGATAGTCCTTCTGCGGCAGTTGGATCATCGGTGACGTCGGTGGATAATTTTTCAGCGGCGTTTGTATTTCATCTGCGTCATCTGTGACATCTGTGGATAGTCCTTCTGCGGCAGTTGGATCTCATCGGTGACGTAGGCGGATAATTTTCAGCGGCGTTTGTATTTCATCTGCGTCGTCTGTGACATCTGTGGATAGTCCTTCTGCGGCAGTTGGACTCATCGGTGACGTCGGTGGATAATTTTTCAGCGGCGTTTGTATTTCATCTGCGTCGTCTGTGACATCTGTGGATAGTCCTTCTGCGGCAGTTGGATCTCATCGGTGACGTCGGTGGATAATTTTTCAGCGGCGTTTGTATTTCATCTGCGTCATCTGTGACATCTGTGGATAGTCCTTCTGCGGCAGTTGGATCTCATCGGTGACGTAGGCGGATAGTTCTTCTGCCGTATTCGGCTTTCATCGATAACATCTGCGGATGGTCTCCTTTTCTGTGGAGCAGGGCCAACGTGTGCCCAGCGGTATGGCATCCTTTCTGGTCCAAGAACCGTAGAAGCGCGAATGGATCAGACTTTGAAAGGATCGCTCGGCCTCAGCCTCTTGTTGGCGGCCGTATCCATCAGTGGGATGTGTGTGGGACAGTCCTTCGTGAACCCCGGGTTCGAGAGCGGTTCCACCGGCTGGAGCGGTTGCCCGCTGGAGATCAACTCCGCAAGCGTCTATGGCGGCACGGGCTCCAATCAGGTGGCTGAGGTGGATGGTCATATCAACGCGGCCTCCACGGCCGATGACCGCATGCTGTGCCAGACCCTGACCGGATTCACGGTAGGGGCCATCTATCTGTTGGAATTCGATGCCACACGTCGACAATCTGGCGGCACACCCGCTTCGGTATCAGTCACTGTGCAGGTCGACGATGTCTTGTACACCGAGGTCACTCGTACCGGTGGATGGAACATGGTGCGCGAACAGTTGACATTCACGGCCCAGTCCACGTCCCATACACTAAGCATCACGCCCAACTTCACCGTATCCTTGGGTATGCTGTTCGATGATTTCGACATTTCCGTAGCCAGCCCATTGCCGGTACAGATGCTGCATTTCGATGCCCGTACCGAGGACGATCACGTACGGTTGGATTGGGCGACGGGCTCCGAGCAGAACAACGCCGGATTCTCGGTGGAGCGCAGCACGGACCTCGATCAATGGGAGCAGATCGCTTTCGTCCAAGGTGCCGGGAACAGCCAGCACACGATCAACTACCAAGCCGTGGACGACCGACCGATCCAAGGGTCTTCCTACTACCGATTGCAGCAGATCGATGAGGACGGTAGCGCGGAGATCACGGCGGTCCAAGCCATCCACTTGGGTCTGTATGGAACGGCACTTTCCATTTGGCCCAACCCGACCACCTCACTACTCCACGTGCGTACCAATGACCCCGGCAGTGTGCAAGTCCTGAATGCCCTTGGGCAGCGCATGACGGCGAAACAACGACAGGAACAAGGAGGAGTGGAGCTGCGCGTAGCTCACCTTCCTCCGGGGCAATACGTCGTGCGGTCCAGCGCAGCGGCTGAGCGATCAGTGCATTTCATCAAGGAGTAGTAGGACGAGAACTGGACCATGTGCGCTCAGGTTCCGACCCGACCATGATCGGGTATGGAGAGATCGACCATCCATTTGTCCTTCGGTCCGGGGTATGCCTATTTTGGTCGTACGAACTATTGAATGATGGAACGAGTCGCCCTGTTCATTGCGCTGACGATGTTGATCGGATGCGGAGGTTGCAACGAGACCAAGAGAAGTGAACTCGCCTACCTATGGGGCGAACAAGGGAAGTATCCCAAGCGAGATAGCATACTGGCCAGCCAACCGCTGCAACAACGGCTGCAAGCGGTATTGGGTGGGCGTTATGAGACCTATATGACGAACTGGGATGCGGAAGGACCGTTGACTCCGAAGGAGCAAACACTCTTCGCCGAGGGCTGTGTTTCGCATTTCTGCGATGAATACGGCAGCGCCTTCTACGTGGACCTTGCGAAGGACGAGTTGATGGCGTTGATGCGCATCAAGTACAAAGTGGAGGTGTTCCGGGAAGGTGAGGGCTCCATCGACGCATTGCCCGAGGACGTGCGCGAATGGGTACGTGACAATGAAGTGATGCAAGGTGATACGGATCCGGAGCCACCAGCCGAGGAAAGCACCGGAGCGTTCGATTGGAAGGTCTGGGAAGATGCGCCGGACGATTGGAAGAACGGTCTGAAGAAGATCAAGGCGAATAAGAAGATGACCGTGTACGATCAGGCCGAACAGGCAGCGAACATGCCATGCAATGTCCGCTTGGCAAGGTGCGACTTGAACGGCGATGGCCAGCTGGGCACCATCGTCACGTACTCGTGCGGATTCTGGTGCGGCCAGCTGGGTTGTGCCTTCAACGTCTATGAAGGTGGAAGACGGATCTCCTTGGTGGATGTGATCGACGAAGTGCGACCCGGCAAAGGCGGTGTGATCTCGAGCAAAGGGGTATTGCTGAAACTGAAGAAATACTAGGAAGCGCCGACATTCACCATGGCATCGATGCTTGCCTTATTGGATCGGCATTTGCTCAGGTAGGCGATCACGGTGCTTTGTGTGCTGGCGATGAAGGGAAAGCAGGGGAGGTTCACCAAGGAGGGACACGCGAATTTGCCATAACTACGCTCTGGTGCATGTGGAGTGGAAAGCAGCCCCGATAGCGGTCGGCACTACGCCTAGCCGATCTGTCACGCGGCCCCCGGTCCAACGATCAGCAACAAGCCGATACGTAAACCGAGCAGTGAGCCTGAACCGATCACGGACACGGTTCGACCTACTCCCGGACATCGCGTTGCAAATAGCCTAGCCATGGTGATCATACCGAGCAGTATCCCAACGAGGTAGATGCTCATGACGAGCGCTTTGCCGGCGATCAACAGGCCTTCCAACGAATCGCATCCTTCATCGATGAAGTAGAGGAGGGTGAGCAGGAGCGAGGTTCCCACCGATCAAGGCATAGCCAATGTTGCCCGGGTGAGTGAACGCATCATGGGCACACAATGGCTACTCTAGTGGCGTATTGTGCTATCGGGGTGCTGGCCTTGGCTACCGAAATCCCATCACCTTGGATCCGTTCGCGAGGTATACGGCATTGTCGAATCCGTCCACTTCGTAGATCGGTGTTTTGTCGGAACCGAGCGGAATGGTCTTCGCGGTGGAGCCGTCGGCCTTGTTCATGCCTTGTAGCGCGTAGGTCCCTTTGCCGACTTCGCTGAGCATGAAGTGGATCGCGTTGGTGCTGGTGGTCGCCTTGAAGCGGGCGTTCGCCTCTTGCATGAACTTATCCGTTGCGGCCATGGCCGACTTGGAACCCTCGCCATACATATCGCTCACCGCACCGGTGATGTCACGTGCCATGGCGCTGTTGGCATCCTGCACCTGGATGCTCTGGCTGGCGGCACCGAAGGCCGCGCTGGTGTATCCGAACGCTGCCGCGTAGTATGCCGCGCGGATCGCACTCGCGTACTTGAGCGCACGCACCAAGCCACTTTCACGAGGCGCGGGGAAATACTTCTGGTACTTCAAACCACCATCGGTGCCGATCAATGCCATGTTCTGGTCGGATGTGATCACCAATCCGTTCTCGGTGTATTCCATGGTGGTGGGATCCTCCTTGCCCTCGAATTTCAAGGGGACTGAACTGACGGCCTTGGCCGCTCCACCGTCCTTCGAGACGGCATGCAGAAGTCCATCCTTCGTGTTGAAGATGTAGGTGAGTCCTCCACCCGTGGCGACCAGACCGGCACCGCCTTGTATGGTCTTGTCCAAACGGCTCGAACCGGTCGTCATGTCCACGACCTCCACTTCCTGTTCGCTCGCGAGCAATACATCGCCACTCAGCAGGGTCACGCTCTTCACCACGCCATCCAGTTTCACGGGCTTCTTCCATACTTCCATGCCCATGGCATCGATCAGCATCACCACACCATCGCTGCCGCCGCTGGTCAATAGCATTCGATCGCCTACGGCCACCGCGCCACTGAGGATCCCTTTCACATTGATCCCTTTTCCCTTCTTGCCCCAGATGCCATCGCCGGTCTTGTAGTCCAGCAGGTCCACGGACCGCTTGTCCCCTGCGCCGATCAACAGCCCGCGTTCCATCGGTACGATGGCACCGAGTTGCTGTTGCATCTCCAAAGGGGTTGCCCAGGCATAGGATCCATCGCTGATGTGGAACGCATTGATGAAGGTCTTGTAGGTCACCGTCACCGTCTTCTTCCCCTGGCTGTCCGTCTTTTCGCTCTTCTGGCTGGATTGCATGCCCATGAAACAGAGTCCGGGCGCAAAAGGCGTGGTGACGAACACACCACCGATCCCTTCGGCCAAGCCGCCGAGGTTGGCACCGCCCTTGTCCAGCAAGGCCATCAGACCGGATGCCTTTTCAAAACCGGGGTCGGGGCATTTCTTCCAGACCTCATCACCCGTTGTCGTATTGATCTTGTAGGCGAAGAACAGCGTGCTCAGCACCAGCTCGTCCGGCCCAACGCTGTTACAGGCCAGCAGGCGACTGAACTTGTCATCCTTGGTCCAGCGGACCTTACCCGTTCCCATGTCCACACATGCCATGGCGGCGGACTTGTCGGCCTTTTGCCCGACGACCACGATCGCGTTGTTCGGGTACAAGAAGTACCTATTGACGATCTTGGAAATGCCGGCTTCCTTACTGTTGAAGACGACATTGCCCGAGAACGGTTCCATGATCACCAGATCTTCCGGTGCACCTGTTGGGGCAAGGCTGATGAAGGGCGTACCGTTGATCTCTTGGTAGCCGGCCTCCGGAGCGTTGGCCAATTCCTTTACGGTCCAGGAGATCGCGCCGCTCTCCGGGTCCAATCCCTTCAAGCCTTCGGACGTACATACCAACAAATTGCCCGTACTGGTGGTCCGCATCCATGAGATGCCGCCTCCCGGACTCGTTTCCCAGACAGGAGCGGTCTGTGCGATCGTGATGGATGCCACAGCGGACAAGACAATGGACAAGAAAGAAATAGCGATGGTGTAGGGTCGGAGCATGATGCAAGAATTCGTTTTCAAGGTAGAACGAGGTGTCTCGATCGGACCGTGAGACCCTACAATGTATGGTCACGGATGAAGGACTCTGTTCGTCAAGAGTCGTGCCGATCCGAGGAATGCCCGCTACAGTAGAGCTGGATAGACTTTCGATGCGCCGACCAGTGAGTTGGGTCCGAGAACAGGAGGGAGGACGACCATCTCGTGAACGGATGCGGAGAACGACGTAGGTTGTAGGCCGAATGGCCAAGTCCCTCACCGCACCGCGCTTCATATCCATTGATCTACTGCGCGGTATCGTGATGGTGATCATGGCGCTGGATCATGTGCGCGACTACTTCCACGCGGATGCGTTCCTCTTCAGTCCGATCGACTTGAGCGCAACGAATGTTCCGCTGTTCTTCACGCGGTGGATCACGCATTATTGCGCGCCGGTCTTCGTGTTCTTGGCGGGCACCTCAGCGTGGATGATCCACCAGCGAAAGGGTACGAAGGAGGCCTCCATGTTCCTGCTGAAACGCGGATTGTGGCTGATCGCGGTGGAATTCTTCATCGTCAGCTTCGGCTGGATGTTCAACCCCACGTATCCCATTTTCGGCCTGCAAGTGATCTGGTCGATCGGCATCGGCATGGTGGTGTTGGCGGCTTTGGTGCATTTGCCGTTGCGGTGGATCACACTGATCGGTGCGATCCTGGTCTTCGGCCACAATGCGTTGGATGGCTTGACGTTCGACGGTGCTTGGTGGTGGAGTGTGTTGCATGCGCATGGAGCGCTGGAGGTCGGTGACCACACGATCTTCTTCGCCTATCCCTTGATCCCCTGGATCGGCACCATGGCCTTGGGTTACGCCTTCGGGCAGTTCTACGCCAAGGGCTACACGATGGAAGTGCGTCGTCGGATACTCACGCGTCTGGGCTTGGCTGCGATCATGCTCTTCTTCATCTTTCGCCTGACCAACGAGTACGGCGATCCCAACCCGTGGTCTGCGCAAACAACGGATGCCTTTTCGGTGCTCTCGTTCCTCAACGTTGAGAAATATCCACCGAGCATGCTCTACTTGCTAATGACGCTCGGACCGGCCATACTATTCTTGGCCTGGGCGGAGAAGTTGAACGGTTGGTTCGTTTCGGCGTTGGTCGTGATCGGTCGGGTGCCGTTCTTCTTCTACATCCTGCATATTTACCTGATCCACCTCTTGGCGATGGGAGCTGCCGAACGAACGGGCTTTGGCTGGCACAGCATGGTGCTGGATGAACCGGTGTGGTTCGCAGAGTCGCTCAAAGGCTACGGTTTCTCCTTACCTGTCGTGTACCTGGTCTGGATCGGTGTGGTGTTGGTGCTCTATCCGGCGTGCGTGTGGTTCAACAAGCGGAAGAGCAATAACCGCCAGTGGTGGTGGTTGAGCTACTTGTAAGCGAGGTAACTGAACCGTGAAGATCGGGTCAAAGAATAGCCACTAACCCGTCCGTGACAATTCCTTCATCTGGGCACTCAGCCATCCACGCGCTTCGGCTTCGTCCGGTGTCACTTTGATACGACTGAGTTGCGGATAGTAGGAGAAGTAGAGTTTCAGCACCATCTCCATCATGTTCGCATGGACCACCACAGCGATGGCCAACAATGCACCTTCCTTGCGGTCCACAGCCAAGTGATCGACATTCATCGCGGACAATTCATAGTCCACGTCCTCAGGTATGATGCTGAGCATGCAGTATGGTGCGTTCCCCATCAAGTCGCGGCGCGCCTGTTGCACCTCCTTCAAAGCTCCTGTACTCAACACACAACCCGGATCATAGGTCACTTCGACGTGATCGGGACGCAACCGTTTGAGTACAGCTACACTGGTTCGGATCTCGCGAGGTTCAACTGTCATGGTGGATGTATGAATTCGCAATATACACCCGGGTCAATTTTTCAAGGACGACACGCGTAGAGGGGCGTACACGTATTCCCCCAACAGAATGGTGCCTGGACCAATGGCATTGCCATGATCGTGGATGCACACGGACAGGTGGTGTGCGCAACACGCTATGTCCTAGTGAACGCTATTATCGACCGCAAGCCTCTACCTCGCGGCATTCATGATCTGCGGATGCAGAAGGAGAGGAGGTATCGAAACAGCGCATCATGCGCACCTGAGCAACTACGCTCGGATCATCGCAAGCGCCTCCGGGCCGGCATTCATCACCAGGTCGATCACGCTGAGTCTTGGCACAAAGCCATGGCGGTCTTCGAAGATCTGTGGGTAAGGGGGCGCTGCGGTCAGTGCAGGCGGAAGTGGCTTCTTCGGGTGGAGGGTGGTGCGGAGATCCAAGATCTGCTTGTTGTCCGATGTCTGATGTCCTATGCGGCCCGCGTCGGTGCTTGGGGCGCATAGGGCATCGGACAACGCGCCTTGGACAACGTACTCCTCAGCAACCACCAACTCCGTCTTCAACCCGAGCCATTTCATCCCCAGCCGCATCGTTGCCAGATCCAGATCCACCAGCCTTTCGTACCGCTTCAGCACCACCGCTTCGATCTCGTCGATGTAGTGGATGTACCACGGCGTGTTCCCGTAGGCACTACGAATGGCATGCACGTGTTGTTGCGGCCAGGTCTCCACGTAACTGAGGCCAACGGTATGCATCGGCATCTTCACACCCTTGGGCCGCTGTAGCCCTGCGAAAACGTCAGAGCGCCGTGCGATCTGCACCACCAGATCCTGCTTGCCGTTGGGACCGACGATGCTGGTGCGCGTACGGTAGCTCTGCCGCTCGTAATGCTCGCCGATATCGATGATCACCTTCGGATGTTGAGCGAACAAGCGGTAGTGTTCGACACTGCCGAAGAAGAAAGCGGAGAGGACCGGGGTCATACAGGGCAAAGGTCGCATGCTACATTCGATACCTGGATCATGCGAACAAGAACACTCCCTCTTCTACTTTGCGGTGCTTTGCTGGCATCGTGCGGCAGTGACACGCCTTCGGTCGAAAGTGCTGATGTTCCAACGACGGACAGTACAACCTCACCAGCGATACAGGCGGAATGGTCCGGTTATTACGATGGCACGTTGCCCTCTATCGGCCGCCCCGATATCGCCATGCAGCTCTGGGTGCGCAACGATAGCACCTTCGTCCTTCGCCAACGCTACAACGATATGGACAGCATGGCCTTCGGTACGATCGGCAAATGGCATGTGGTGAACGGGCTGATGACGATCGACACCGGAACCGACAAGTCGGACTTCTGGAAGTATACCGGCAACGGCATCGAGGAGGTGGATGAGATGGGCGAAGCATCCAAGACCTCGCTCAACAACATATTGGAGAAACACGCCGGCGAGTTGCACGATGAGATCCCGCGCATGCGCCTTACGGGCACTTTCACCTACCTGGCCGATGCCATGAGCTTCCAGCCATGCGGCACATCCATCAATTGGCCCTGTGCTGGCGGAGAGCAATGGACCGATGAAGGTGAGAAAGGCGGCAGCCTGAACACCTTGGAATTGGAGCGGCACTATGCGCGCAGCGTGAAGCAAGGGGGCGAACCATGGACCATCAGCGTTGAGTGCTCCATGGCCATGGGGCCTGCCATGGAGGGCGACGGCGTGGACGAGTACCTCTTCATTCACCGTGTGGTGAGCGACACGGTGACCTGCCCAAAATGAACGGGCCGCACCTTTCGATGCGGCCCGCATTGTTCCGGAAGCAGGGAGAGTGAACTACCGGGTACCCACCTTGGTGACGTTCTTCTTCTCATACACATAGACGAAATCGCCGTCCGTGCTTAAGCTAGTAACGGCACCCTTGCGCGCTTTGAATTCCTTGTATTTGCAGGTGTTCAGATCGAAACAGGCGATATCCGCACCGGCCGTTTTCAAGATCATCCGATCACCTTCGAAGTCCTCCATGTCGCTCTTCTTGTACTTGCCCATGGCGACTGGTTCACCGGTCGTGGAGTTGAACGTGCTCACGCCCTTATCGCCGATCACCACCACCATGTCCTTGTAGGTCATGATCTGGTCCGCATTTCCTACACCGCCTTTGGCCACAGGGACCACGTATTTCTCAGCACCGGTCGCGATGTCCATGCTGTACAATTCCTTTCCGCTGCACACGATGAACTTGTCATCTACCACCACGGCATTGGTGATGCCTTTGCGGAAGCGTTCGCTGTCCCACGCCATGCTACCGTCGCTGGTGTTGAAGGCTTGTATGCCATTGGGTTTCACGTTGGGGTGCCAGACACGCCATTCCTCGGTGATGTTCCAACCGCCTTGGCCATCCGATTCACGTTTGTAGATGTAGGCCTGTGCCTCCACGTTGCCTCCGATCTGGAGCAGCACCTTGTCGCCCTCTACGTACATGTTCGGAATGGCGCGTGCCTCCTTGATCTCCGCGCTGCTCCACAGCAACTTGCCACTGTTGCGATCGTACTTCTTGATGTACTGGCTCTTCTTGCTGGTCATGTCCAGCACATAGAGGTCATCGCCTACGATCACAGGGTCGGCAACAGCATGATACACGCCGAATTTCTTGGCCCCGGAAGGTGCGCCGACCATCTTGTCCGGAGTGAAGTCGAAGGCCGCAGAATACACGTTCGCACCGGTATTCAGGTCGTACACCTGCATGCCGTTCATGCGCAGGAAGACCTTATCATCCTTCACATCAAGATCGTAGAGGAACTCCTTGGTGATGACCTTTCGTTCGGCACGGCCCACGTAGGTATTCTCCCACAGGATGTTCCCGTTGGCGAGGTCGATCTTCACGATCTGGTTCTTGTAACCGGTGAAAAGCGCACCAAGGTTGGTCGGCATGAAATTCACCATCACCAACTCGCTGTTCTTGGTGACCACGTATTGGCCGACCACGCCTTTGAATTTATCCGTGGCCCAGCGCTCCTCACCGGTGCGGGCGAGCACCCAGATCAAACGATCCTTCAGCGAGATCGCGAAGCCTTCCAACTCGGGGATGTAGACGATGTTCTCATCGGTCACGTTCTGGTATTTGTCCGTGCTCCATAGCAAATGGCCGTCACTGAGGTCCAAGCAAGCGATCTGGTCCTTTCCGGTCTTGCGATCGAATAAGAAGAGTACGTTGCTTTCCCAGAACGGGGTCAACTCATCCACCTTGTTCAACTTTGGTGTGAGGTCCTTGAATCTCCCGGTCCATTGCACGGCACCGGTCTTGTTGTTGAATACGGTGATCTCCTTTTCGCTGGCTGCGTAACTGTACCCTCGACCTTCGGTACCGGTTCCGGTATGGTCGATCCTGTGGTCCAGCTTGGTCTCGAAGATCACGGGCATATCATCCTGTGCGTGAAGGCCGATGGCCAATAGGACGCAAGCAGGGACAAGTAATCGTTTCATGTTTGAGGATGGTTGGTTCTTAGCGAGAAATGGAGTTCAAGTCGAAGGTGTGTTCCGATCGATATTGTCGGCCTTTGGGCATTTTGAAGGGCATCCGGCATTGATGTACCAGATCCTTGAATCGGTTTTGGGAGCGGATATCGTGATCCGTGGCATCCACCACGAACACGCTGCTGATATCGCCCTTGTCCCGAAAGCTCACTTGCAATACGTACCGGCCGATCAAGTTCTCGGCGATCACTGCTTCGTACACCTCGGAACCCGGTCGTAGTGAAGCATCGAAGACTTCCGCAGCCCGCGCCAGAATGGCCTCCTTGTCCTGGATCAACTCCTTCTTCTGCGCGAATGAGAAGGAGGAAATGGAGGCGAGGAGCAGGAGCAGCGCGTATTTCATTTTCCGTAGGTCCATTCGATCAACCGGTTTCCACTGGTGAGCAACATACGCTTGTTGTCCGGCAAGAAGGTGAAGCTCAAGCGACCGTCACCACTGGCGAATTCGCCCTTGTCCAGGTTCTCCCACAGCCGCCAACTCACCACGAATCGATCCACCATGCGTCCGGAATTGCGATCGTACAAATGTATTTCTTGGAACTTTCCACCGGTGCTACCAATGGCGAAGAGTGAACCGTCCGGGCTTGTTCGGAAGTCGGGTTCGAACGTAGCGAGGGAAGGGAAGGAGGTGCGCTTCATTTCTCCACTTCGGGCATCGGCCACCTCCACATAACTCTGGCCCGGATTCGGATTGCCCCCTTTGCGACTGTGCGGCTTCGCGTGGATCCACAGGTCCGTACCATCTGCGCTGTACTCCAATCGGAACACCTTATCGAAGAGCTCCGGTAGAGTATGAACGGGCTTCGATGTGGCCATGTCGTAGACCACCACGATCTGTCCGTATTTCACTCCGTTCTTGATCGCGTCCTTGTCGTTGCGAACGGTTGGTAGCGCCTCCACTTCGCTCTTCGTGGGTCGATGTGCAACGGCGAAGCGCTGGCCATCACGGCTCACCGAAATGGCATTGCCCGTACGCTCGATGCGCTTTGCATCGTTCCGTTTTCCGGTAGCGAGATCAACGAAATGAACACCCTCCTTATCCAGAGTGAGTACTGTGGTTTCATCGGGCGTCAGGTCGGCTGCGAAGAGGTCCTCGAAGGATCGAACGGCCTTCCCAGCGGCGATATCGATCACCTCGTATTTGATAGGTTTGTCCTTGTTCGGCGCGAAGTCCAAGTAGAACAACTGCTGCAGGAGCATGTACTTCCCGGAGGCACTGTACCGTGCGCGGCTACCGGCATACCAATTGCCCACATCGATCCCGGTAACCTCCTCCGGGCGGTCCATGGGGAAGAAGCGCAGGGGGAAACCTTGGGTAGAGGAGGCCGAGACCGCGCTACCATCGGGAGCAACATCCAGCCAGGAGATCAGGTGACCGGAAAGGGTTTGCTGGCCGCCTACGCGGATCGTGTGGTACACTTGACCATCGTCCTGTGCCACAGTGGCCAAGGTCAACAGACAAGCGATCGCTGTGGTGAGCAATGCGACCGTGGGAAGACGGTCAATACGTGGTTGTAAGGAGAGACGCGGCACGATGCGTAGACTTTTTCGTGCCCCTGTTACGTGCTACGACCAAGAGTTGTTTCCCGTGTTCCACTACGGTGAATGCCGTATTTGGTCAAAGGACTCAACGATCGAACCTACCTCCATCAAGACGGCCAATGCCTCCTCACGCGCCTGTATCGAGGTGCATCACCACCATACGATACGTGAAGACCTGCACATGGATCGGTATTCGGTTGAATCGAGAAAAGAGCTTTGCCAGCATCACTTCCCGATACAGAAACGCCCGAAGATGCTTCCCAGCAGATCATCTGTCGTGATCCTTCCGGTGATCTCTCCCAAATGGTGTTGCGCCCTTCGTAGGTCGATGGCAAGCAACTCGCCACTTATTCCCGTATCGATCGCATGCTTGGCATCTAGGAGTGCGGTACGTGCTTTCGTCAGTGCATCCACATGGCGTGCGTTGGTCACTACAATATCGCCAATTCCTTCTTGGAATGAACCAACGTGGTCGACCAGAGCCTGTTTCAACATCTCAATTCCTTGCCCATCCCGTGCCGAAATGCCCATGCTGCCCTCGCGGAGCACCACACCCGGAACATCGACCTTGTTGAGGACGGGAAGAACGGTGGTGGCATTCCCGATTCGTTCGCGTAAGGAACGTGCGGCGGTGAGCAAGGCTCCTTCGGCCATGGTGCTCGCATCGCCGAGAAGGATGACCAAACTTGCTTCGGCTGCCTTCTTATAGCTACGGTCAATGCCGAGTTGCTCCACCGTGTCCGTAGTGGATCGAAGACCGGCCGTATCAATGAAGCGGAACAGGATCCCCTCGATAGTGATGGTCTCCTCCACAGTATCGCGCGTAGTACCGGGAACATCGCTCACGATGGCGCGATCCTCCATCAATAGTGCATTCAAAAGCGTGCTCTTACCGCTATTCGGCGCACCCAGTATGGCGATCGGCACACCTTGCCGGATCGCGTTGCCATAGCGGAAGCTATCGATCAGTTCCGTACACAGATCCACCAACCGATCCAACAAGGCAAGCAACTCGACGCGTTTTGCGAATTCCACATCCTCTTCACCGAAATCCAATTCCAATTCGATCAACGCGGCGAAGTCGATCAACTCCTGCCGAAGCTCCTCGATCCGTGATCCGAATCCACCGCGCAATTGGTCCATGGCCAATCGATGTTGCGCAGCGCTCTGGCTGGCGATCAGGTCGGCAACGGCCTCGGCTTGGCTCAGGTCCATCTTCTTATTCAGGAAGGCCCGTTGGGTGAATTCCCCTGGGAGAGCGGATCGGGCACCGGCATTCAGCATGGCTTGCAAGAGCCGTTGTTGGATGTACATGGATCCGTGTACGGAGATCTCCACGATGTCCTCTCCCGTATAGGAAGCAGGCCCTTGGAAGTAGGTCACCACGGCCTTGTCCACTAGGCCATCCTCGTCCATCACCGCAACGTAGTAGGCACGGCGGGGAAGGGGTTCCAACGGCAATTCCGGGGCGATGCGTTCGGCGACACCGAACGCCTTGGGGCCACTGAGGCGCAGCACGGCAATGGCACCTGCACCGGCCGGGGTGGAGATGGCCGCGATGGTATCCGGTTCGTAGTGGGCCATGGCTTATTGGGGCGAAGGTCGCAAAGCTGATCCAAGATCCGACCTTTGTTCCCGAATTGTCGACACATGAAGAGCAGAGCGAAGATCGCGTACGATGAGTTGCCCTATCCGACCGTGATCGTGGTCGGTGGTGGATTCGCAGGACTGGAGGTCGTGCGTGGATTGGCGGGTCAGCCGTACAAGGTGGTGTTATTGGATCGACAGAACCACCACTGCTTCCAACCGCTGTTGTACCAAGTGGCCACGGCCAGTTTGAGTGCGGATAGCATCGCCCATCCCTTTCGCCGCACCATCGGACCCATGCACAACGTGGCCTATCGAATGGCCGATGTGCAACGTGTGGATCCAGAACGGAAGGTGGTAGAAACCAACATCGGCGATCTCTCCTATGACTATTTGATCCTCGCACTCGGCAGCACCACGAACTTCTTCGGGAACCGACAAATGGAACGCACGGCGATGCAACTCAAGAGCATCAGTCAAGCGCTGGATATCCGCAGTGATGTGTTGCAGGATCTCGAAGCCGCCATTTCCGCGTCCACGAGGGACGAACGACTGCGGGCCCTCAATTTCGTGATCGTGGGTGCCGGACCAACGGGAGTGGAACTGGCGGGTGCCTTGGCAGAGATCCGGCGCACCGTTGTAGCACGCGAGTACCGCGAAATGGAAAGCGATATGATGCAGATCGTCCTGATCGACAGCAACGACCGGGTGTTGAAGAATTTCAGCGAGAAGTCCAGCACCAATGCGCAACACTACTTGGAGGATTTGGGCGTGGACGTGCGCTTGGGTGATCGTGTCGTAGGTGGAGATGACGAGCGGATCCAGCTGAGTGATGGCGGAATGCTGGAGACCAACACCGTGATCTGGGCTGCGGGCGTGAAGGGTGCGATCATACCGGGACTCGAAGCGGACCACAATGAACAGGCGAGCCGCTATGAAGTGGACCGGACCAATGCATTGAAGCACCATCCGGAGATCTTCGTGCTTGGCGATTGCGCGTTGATGACCGATGTGGAGGAGTGGCCGCGCGGACATCCGCAAGTGGCGACCGTCGCCATCCAACAAGGACAGTTGTTGGTGAAGAACTTCGTCGCCAAGGCGAGTGGTCGACCCATGGAGTCCTTCACCTACCGGGATAAGGGCAGCATGGCGGTGATCGGTCGGCGGAAAGCCGTGGTGGATATCGGGAAATACAGCTTTGGCGGCACGTTCGCATGGCTGCTGTGGATGTTCGTCCATGTGATCCAACTCGTGAGCTTCCGCAATCGCATGATGGTCCTCTTCAATTGGGGGTGGAAATACTTGAGTTGGAAGAATACGATCCGCCTCATCATTCGCCCATACATCCGGCGGAATACGTTGGTATCAAGGCCGTTCGCCGCACAAGAGTGATGCCGTTCCCGTGCTCCATCCTCCTCGGTAGGTAGCGGTTACATTCGCGCCACCACAGCCTCTTGCATCGTGCGTTCACGCCTTTCGATCCTCTTTCTTACGGTCTTCATGGACTTGCTGGGCTTCGGCTTGGTGATCCCCATTTTGCCCACGTATGCCACGCAATTGGGTGCTAGTTCCTTCGAAGTGGGATTGGTGATGGCCGTTTATGCGCTGATGAACTTCGTGTTCTCGCCGTTCTGGGGCACCATGAGCGATCGCCTCGGCAGGCGTCCGGTGATCGCTTTCACCGTGCTCATCACCGCATTGGGCTTCTTGCTTTTGGCGAATGCCCACAGCTTGGCCTTGCTTTTCGCAGCACGCATGCTCGCTGGTATCGGCTCGGCCAACATCGCGGCATCGCAGGCCTACATCACCGATGTCACCCCACCAGAAGGGCGAGCCAAGGCCTTGGGAATGATCGGTGCCGCGTTCGGTCTGGGCTTCATCTTCGGCCCACCCGTTGGTGGTTTCATCAAGGAACAATACGGCATGGACGCTGTCGGGTACACCGCCATGAGCCTGAGCTTGATCAACTTGATGCTCATTCTGATCCTGTTGCCCGAATCGTTGAAGGAGAAGGATCCGAACAACAAATTGGAACTCAAACCGGTCACCAGCGCGATCAAGGCGTTGAGGAACGACCGCTTCCGTGATCTCTTCATCACCACCTTCATATACATCATGGCGTTCAGCATGATGCAGATCACCGTAGCGCTGCTGTGGGAGCAGCACTATGGCTTGAACGAGGCGCACATCGGGTACATGTTCGCGTTCATCGGCCTCTCTTCAGCGATCGTGCAAGGCGGGCTGGTGGGTTGGCTTTCGCGCACTTTCGGCGAACCCAAATTGATGGTGATCGGATCGGTACTCTGCGGAACGGGTTTGTTGCTGACCCCCTTCGTGCCTTATGCCTACTTCGTTCCACTGGCTTTCATACCCATGCTGCTGTTGGCCTTTGCCAACGGTTGCATGATGCCGAGCATCTCCTCATTGCTCAGCCGCAACGCCACCAACAAGGAACAAGGGCAGGTCTTGGGAATGAACCAGAGCTTCGGTTCCTTGGCACGTATCGCGGGTCCGACCGCCGGTGGATTCCTGTACGGACTGCACTTCACCGGACCGTACATCGCCGGAGCGTTGCTCATGGTCGGAGCATTGCTTTTCGTGCTGGCCTATCAACGTGCAGGTAGAGGCCGCGTTGTGCAGTAACAACGCAATACCGCGTATTCAAACAGGGCTATCGCCTCTAAATACCTTCCGCACCAGGGTCTGTTGTTTCTGCGACCCCGCTGGCTCGAACACGTTCGTCCGACTTGAATTCTATGCTCTGTGACCCCTCTGGGGTCAACCCATAAGGAGAATGACCAGTGCTGCGTTCTGACCCCAGAGCGGTCACAGAAATTAGAAAATGCCCCCCGATGGGAGAACGACCCCAGCGGGGTCGCAGAAAATAAGAGGCGATAGCCGTGTGCGTTCAAACCTACGTTCCCGCAGTTCGGCTAATTTCGCCGCCGTTCCCCAAGGACCACATCGAACCATGAGCGTACTCGTCAATAAGAACAGCAAGGTCATCGTGCAAGGATTCACCGGTAGCGAAGGCACCTTCCATGCCACGCAAATGATCGAATACGGCACCAACGTCGTCGGCGGAGTAACGCCAGGCAAGGGTGGTCAAAAGCACTTGGACAAGCCCGTGTTCGAGACCATGAGCGATGCGGTGAAGAACACCGGTGCCGATGTCAGCATCATCTTCGTTCCGCCTGCATTCGCTGCGGATGCGATCATGGAGGCCGCAGAAGCGGGCATCAAGGTGATCGTCTGCATCACCGAAGGGATCCCCGTAAAGGATATGGTCGCTGCGCGAGAGTACCTCCGGGGAAAGGATTGCACCCTCATTGGCCCCAACTGCCCCGGAGTCATCACGGCAGATGAATGTAAGGTCGGCATCATGCCCGGATTCGTGTTCAAGAAGGGAACGGTCGGTATCGTCTCCAAGTCCGGCACCCTCACTTACGAAGCAGCGGATCAGGTCGTAAAGGCTGGATTAGGCATCACCACCGCCATCGGGATCGGTGGCGACCCCATCATTGGCACCACGACCCTAGAAGCCGTGCAGCTCTTCTCCAACGACCCGGAGACCAAAGCCATCGTGATGATCGGCGAGATCGGGGGCGACCTCGAGATCCAAGCCGCCAAGTGGATCAAGGCCAACTGCAAGAAACCCGTCATCGGCTTCATCGCCGGGGTTACGGCTCCTGTTGGTCGTACAATGGGCCATGCCGGTGCCATTGTCAGCGGTGCCGACGAAAGCGCTGAAGCCAAGAAGAAGGTGATGCGCGAATGCGGTATCCACGTGGTGGATAGCCCTGCCACGATCGGCGCGAAAGTGAAAGAGGTGCTGGGCTGAGGAGTTGATGATCCCTGGTCCTCAGTTGAACGGCTTGGCCAACGAAGGTTGGTCACGCTGACACACGGATCGAAGGCGACATCGGCCTGATCGCGATCGAGCCTGATGGATCCGTTGCGAAGCGCTTCACGCTCATTCCGCACCGAAATGATCTTGGACCTCAGGGGTCGCGCAAGGAAGAGGACCAGAAGCTGGTTCGATGTCGAAATAGCCTCCTATCGGGCTATGGAGTAGCATCTGGTCTTTCGACGAATGGGTTGGATGCCAGCTTTGGCGATGCGATCTTTGATAAGCATCGATGAACGAAAGGATCGAACCTGTACTTCTTGCACAACGTTCCGCGCTGCTGTTGATCATGGGGGCCGTTGGCTTATCCGGGTGGTCGCAGCCGATCTGTTCCATCGATCTGGGGCCGGACATCACCTTGGGTACGGATCCAGTACAGATCAACGGTCCTGCAGGGTTCAGCAACTACCAGTGGAGCACGGGCAGCAATTCGGCAAGCATCACCACCAGCACCCCGGGGACGTACTGGTGCCAGGTCTCGTACACCACAGGCAACCTTGTCACGAACGGTGATTTCAGCGGAGGCAACACGGGGTTCAGCAGCGAGTTCAACTACAACACCGCGCTTACCACGGAAGGCAACTACTGGATCGGCACCAATGCCGCATCGCACCACCCTCAGTTCTTCGGTACGGGCAACGGGGCATTCCTGATGGGGAATGCAGGATGGATGCATGCTGGCTACGAGGTTTGGTGCCAAACGCACACGGTATGCCCCGGACAGACGTATGCGCTGTCCTTCCGGGCGACAAGCCTCGCCACCCAAGGAGCTCCCACCTTGCAATGGTATGTGGACGGCGAACCCACTTGGGTGAACCACCAGACCTCACAAACACAGGGCAGCTGGCAATCCTTCACCACACTATGGACCGCCCCAGCGAATAGCACACAAGCCAGCTTCTGCATCGAGATCACCTCTGGACACGGCATAGGGAATGATTTCGGTGTCGATGATATTTCCATCAGCAGCACCGTGGTCCTGACCGATCAGATAGAAGTATTGGAAAGCACATTACCCATCGAGTTGATCTCCTTCACCGGGGAAGCCATCAAGGGGGAAAGCCACTTGGACTGGAGCACGGGATCGGAGCGGGACAACGACCATTTCCTAGTCCTGCGTTCGGCAGACCTGATCGAATGGGAGGAGATCGCCCGGATCCTGGGTGCCGGGTATAGCCAAACGGTTCAGGACTACCATGCGGTGGATCGAACGCCCTTGGCAGGGATCAACTACTACACCTTGATGCAGGTGGATCACGATGGCACCGAAACAAGATCGCCAGTAGTGGCCATTGACCACGTCGGAGATCATCCGTTCTTGATCGGCCCGAATCCAGCCCTTGTTGGTGTACCGATCCAGTTCCAGGACGCGATCACCAATGTGCGCGTGACCGATCAACAGGGTCGGAGCATCCCGTATCTGGTGAGCGGAAATTCACTGTCGATCCTGGCCGGTGCAGGGATCTATGTGGTCACCATGAAGCGCGGAGCCAGCATCACGTCCGTGCGTGTGATCCTACAGTAGGCTTTCCAGCTCCGCCCAGTGCGCGAAGTGGACATGGTGGTGCCACTGTATCCGTTGCCGATGAAAGCGCTGCCTCAAAAAAGGACGTGATGCGTGAAATCGGTAACCGTGCGATGGACGACCCAGCCAGCCTAAGTATCAAGCTGAAGGATGTGCTGGGTAGATACCCCGGACAGGATCCGAGTTCATCGATCGGTCGTGGTGGATTACTTTCGGGTTCATGAACAAGCCCATATCCGTAGTGGTGGCTTTGATCGCGACTACGACCTTCGCACCGGCGCAGTCCTTGCTGGAAGTCGGTTACTTCCCATTCAATGGGTTGTTCGCCTGTTCTGGGTATGAGCAATACATGATCACCGGTGCGGGCCATATGGTCGACATCACGGATCCTGCGATGCCACAGCTTACCGGCAACGCGAGCATAGGATTCGGAACCGCTGTGATGGTAGCCGGCGATCGGGCCTACTTCGGGACCGGCATGCAACCCGTAGTGAAGGTCGTGGACCTAACAGTACCCAGCGCACCGCTCACATTAGGTAGTGTTCCGCTCCCAGCATCTGCCGGCGTCTTCGATCTCGCCATCCAAGGGAACGTGTTGTACGCGGCCAACGCACAAGGCGGTCTGGTGAGCATCGATGTGACCGATCCGCAGGTGCCTTTCATATTGCAAGCATTCGCAATCCCGGGTGGTCAGCAAGCACGGGGCGTAGCGGTGAATGGCAACTACGCCTACGTTGCGGATGGCAATGGATTGAAGGTCGTTGACATCAGTGACCCAGAGGACATGCAAGTGATCTCAAGCACGGGAAGCAATTTCGTTTCAGTGTCCATGGAAAGCGATGGCACCACCTTGGCCGTGGGGCAGAACGGGGGCGGTGCGCTCCTTTTCAGTCTGGCCGATCCTGCATCGCCACAGATCCTCTACGGCGTGCCCGAGAGCGACGGTCCGGCATACCGCGTACAACTCCACGACGATCGGCTGTTGGTGACCTCGGAGCAGTTCGGGGTTCGCATTTACACGCTTGGACCGAATTCGGCAGCCCTGTTGGGTAGCTTCGATAATTCTGCGAACGGCCAGACCTTCAGCGCTTTTGCGCACGACGACCTTGTGTACGTTACCGGATTGGTCAATGGCGCTGCGATCCTGAGTTGGGGTACTGTGGGTATCGGGTCCGATCTTCCATCGCCGGTCCAAGGACGCTTGTATCCCGTGCCCACGAAAGACGTGTTGAATTGGACCAATGACTTCCAGGAGCAAAGTGGGGCATATACCGTTACCGATGTTACTGGAAGAACTATCCTGATCGGTCGGATCTCCGGCACTTTCATCGATGTCTCTGGGCTTACCCCAGGGGTCTATCGTTTGGCCATGGTGGAGCAGGGCAAGGTTATGCGTTCAGCACCATTCCTCCGGGAGTAGCGTCGATCGGTCATTGTTCAGTCGGGCTATCTTCGCCCAATGGCACTATTACAGGACAAGGTCGCCCTCATCACGGGCGGATCACGCGGTATCGGCAAAGGCATTGTTGAACGCTTCTTGGAAGAAGGGGCACACGTGGCCTTCACCTACGTGAGCAGCCCGGAGAAGGCGAACGCGCTCGCGGAGGAACTTGCAACGAAAAGTGGCCGCAAGGTGTTGGCGATCCAAAGCGATGCCGGTGACTTCAATGCCGCGCAAGCTGCAGTTGATCAGGTCGTCGCTGCATGGGAAAGGCTGGATATTCTGGTGAATAACGCCGGGATCACCAAGGACCAATTGCTCATGCGCATGAGCGAAGCCGACTTCGATGCGGTGATGAACACCAACATGAAGAGCGTGTTCAACATGACGAAGGCCGTTCTACGCACCATGCTCAAGCAACGCAGTGGCAGCATCATCAACATGAGCAGCGTGGTGGGCGTTCAAGGCAATGCGGGCCAAGCAAACTATGCCGCTAGCAAAGCTGCGATCCTCGGCTTCACCAAAAGCGTGGCCAAGGAATTGGGCAGCCGCAACATACGCAGCAATGCCATCGCACCGGGTTTCATCGAAACCGAAATGACCGCTGCCCTCGATCAGAAAGTAGTGGAAGGCTGGCGCGAAGGCATCCCGTTGAAGCGTGGTGGCACCCCGACCGACGTGGCCAACGCGTGTGTCTTTCTCGGCAGCGACCTCAGCAGCTACATCACCGGACAGACATTGAGCGTTTGCGGGGGTATGTTGGCCTAAGCGTGAACCAACGGCATCGTTCGCATTGGCCATACCCACATGCCCACATGCTCTCATGCCCACATGCTTGCCCTAGCCCCGACCTTTGCACCCCATGTCCCTGACCACCGCCCATAGCCTTTGGCTGGCACCGCTTTGCTTATTGCTCGGTCTTGCACTAGCATGGGTGTTGTATCGCAGAACGGGCGGAAAGGATGGATTCTCGCGCAATGTGTCGGTGCTGTTGGCCGTACTGCGGGCGATGGTCGTTGCGTTGATCGCCTTCTTCCTGTTGGAACCGATGGTCCGGATACTCGTTCGCGAAGTGCGGAAGCCCATCGTGGTCATCGCGCACGACGGATCGTCTTCGTTGTTGGCCGTCGGCGATACCGCCGCTATCCGATCCACATACCCTGAAGAGATCAACGACTTGGTCGCCACCTTGGATGATCGTTTCGAGGTACGCTCCTTCACGTACGGGGAAGGTGTTACGGATGGACTTTCATTCACACAAACCGAAGGGCTCACGGACATTGACCAAGCATTGCGCGAGGTCTACGATCGGTTCAGCGGTCCGGACCTGGGTGCGGTCATCATCGATGGTGACGGCATCTATACGCGAGGCCGCGATCCACGTTCCAGCGCTGATCGATTGGGTGTTCCGGTATTCGCCATCGCGTTGGGCGATACCACTGTGCGTTCGGACCTGGTACTGCGTGGCGTGGAGCACAACCGCATCGGTTACTTGGGCAACGAATTGCCATTGCTGGTTCGTGTCGAAGCGAAGCACATGGGTGGTACGCGTACGCGGGTCTCCGTACTGCACGCGGGAAAGGAAGTGGTGGGCAAGGACATCGTGATCGCTGGCCATCCGAGTTTCGTGGAGATCCCCTTCACGGTGAAAGCAGAACGCGCCGGGATGCAGCGCTTCACCGCCGTGGTGCGGCCGGTGGAAGGAGAGGCGAGCGTGGTGAACAACCGTGCGGACATCCTGATCGAGGTCTTGGACGATCGGCAGAAGGTGTTGTTGTTGGCCGCCGCACCACATCCGGATCTCGGTGCATTGCGTGCAGCCTTGGGAGGGTTGGAAGGGTACGGCACCGAGTTGGCCTATGCTGCGGACTTCACGGGCAAGCTGAGTGCCTTCGACCTCGTGATCCTCCACGGTCTTCCAACAGCGAAGCGACCCATTCAACCGATTCTCCAAGAAGCATCCACAGCGGGCGTTCCGCTCTGTTTCATTCTGGGAAGTGGGGTGGACCTCAACGCCTTCAATGCGCAAAGTGCCGGGGTGCGGGTCACTACGGCACGGGGATCCATCACGGATGCGCAAGCGGTGATCAACAAGGACTTCACCTTCTTCACACTGGATGTGGACCAGCAACGCGCGATCGAGCGATTCCCGCCACTCCAAGTGCCCTTCGGTCAGTTCGAATTGGGCCGTTCCGCAACTGCACTTTGTTTCCAACGCATCGGTGTGGTGAACACGAATTATCCACTCATCGCATTCACCCAACAACAGGAGCGACGCGTAGGCGTTGTGGCCGGCGAAGGGCTGTGGCGTTGGCGACTGGCCGACCTTGCGCAGAACGGTGATCATTCGCGGTTCGATCGTTTGGTGCATAAGCTGGTGCAGTTCCTGGCATTGAAAGCGAGCAAGGAGCGATTCCGTGTAACGCATGCACCTCACTTCGCAGAGAACGAACCGGTGCTATTCAGTGCAGAGTTGTACAACGCCTCCTTCGAACCGGTGAACGAAGCGGAGGTGAGCATCGTGCTGAAGGATGAAGAGGGGCGGGATTTCCCGTACGTCTTCAGTCCATCCGGAACCGGTTATCGGTTGGATGCCGGCCGACTGCCGGAAGGCACGTACACTTGGACCGCGCACACCGCCATGGATGGTAAGCGCTACAACGCGGCTGGAGAGATCCACATCCAAGCGCTGATGGCCGAACAACGGACCACTGTTGCGGACCACGGGCTTTGGGCCGATCTGGCGGCAAGGACCCAAGGGGAAACGGTGCGGCCCGGTGGCACGGCCGCGATCGTGAAGGCCATGGAAGCTCGAAAGGACCTGATCGCCCGATCGTACGCGCATCCGAGTTTCAGTGACCTCATCGGTCTACGTTGGTTGTTCTTCCTGATCCTTGGCCTACTCACCGTGGAATGGGTGGTGCGGCGCAGGAATGGATCGTACTGAAGCCATGGGCACCCCGACCCCCCGTTATCGCCACGTCATGGCACGCTGGATGCGGAGACTGCTTTGGTTCGCGGCGATCCTCATGGTCGCTTGGTTCGCCCGCTTCGCCATCCTTCGGGCCATCGGCGGGTTCTTGATCGATGCGGATGCCACTTGCAAAGCGGATGCGATGTATGTACTCGGCGGATCACCCTTCGATCGCGGTACGGAGGCCAGCAAGGTGTTGGAGCAAGGCTGTGTGCCCATTGCCTATTGCACGGGATCCAGTGTGATGGCTGCCAACAAGGCAGAAGGGCGGGACCTTACAGAGGCGGATCTTACCCGCACCGCCGCGATCCGGAAAGGCGCTTCACCGAGCGCGATACTGCCGTTGCGGTATGGCACCAGTACCTTCGAGGAGGCCAGCGGTATCATCCACCACGCGCGTAGCTTGGGAATGGATACCATCCTCGTGGTCTCCACGGATTTCCATACCCGCCGGGTTGCGAAGGTGTTCCGGATGCGCGCCAAGGGCAGTGGGGTCACCGTGTTGGTCCATGCCGCACCGAGTACGGAATACGATGCACAAGTGTGGTGGACCAGCGAGCAAGGACTGCTCATGGTGAACAACGAATACGTGAAGACCCTGTACTATTTCCTTCGGTACTAGTGTAGTAGCCACGAAGTTGGTGAACCAAAGAACTACCGTCATTTCTTCTTCATGCAAGCGTCTTCGCCCCGGCTCGACGGGGGCGGAATACGCACGGCGTAGCAGGCGCTACGACGAAGTGTTCCAACGCGGCAGGAAGAAGAAAAGGCGGTGGAGATAGTTCATGAACCTAGTGGTTACTACACTAGTGCTCCACAACGATCCGCTGCATGGCACGACCTCCTGCGTGATCGAGGAGGACCAGGTACGTGCCTGCCGATCCACTTTGCAGATCCAGCTTGGTATTCGCCATTCCACCGGGAACCACGAAACGACGCACCGAACGACCCACCGCATCCAGAACCGTTACCTGCACTCGCCCAGTGAACGGGGATAGGTCCAGTGTGAAAAGACCACCGGAAGGATTGGGTTGGATCCGGATCGCAGTCGTGGGATCGAGTTCGTTCACCGCCACGTCCACCAAGCAGAGGTCGGTACTGAAGCCATCCCCATACTGCCCATCGCTTTCCACGAACACGAAGCCGAATTCATCGCGGATCACCAACTCGCCATCCCCTTCGGTACAGCAGATCCCATCGCCATAGACATCGTTGATGGTGAAGGTGTAGCAACCGTTCGAAAGGCAGAACGCGACACTGTCCACCACGCCGTTCTCCATATCGGAATAGGGACCGCCGGAATAAAGCTCAACCCCGGTTTCGGTCTGTAGGTCCCAAGTGACATCGGAGCCGTAATTATCCAACGTCAGGATCAAGCTCACCAGCGCGGCGGGTGTACTTGCCGTGAACGTGAAGGACCATGTATCGTTCAAAGGCACTTGATCCGCACCACCATTCGGTGCCGAGCAATTCACGGTAAGGATATTCTCGCCAGAAAGCAGCGGAATAGCGGGAAGCCCCACCGTGCCGGTCTGTCCGGGCAGCAAGTTGCCGCTCCACTCGAACACGTAAGGATCCCCTCCGACCATGCCATAGGTGATCGTCGCATCGGTCAGTGGTACCGTTCCATTGTTCTTCAACGTGAAGACGGGAGTGATCGTATCCTCACCGCACTGGAGTTCGGCGATCTGGGTGATCGAAGTAACGGCGGCATCGAAGACGATGGGCACCACTTCATTCGGTTCCCATCCACCCAGCGTATCTCCGCAGGTATTTCCCAGCCATTGCTCGATCAACGGCCAGCTCACATCCAGACGACCGTAATAATCGTCCACACTGTTCGCGCAATTCGCAGCACCGCCGTAGAGTTGACCGACCAATTGCTTGTTCTGGTTCCACAGGCCACTGCCGGAAGAACCCGGCTCCGTGGTCCCATCGTTCCAAACGGATACGCGCCAACAATCGGCACCAAGGAAGGTCCCTAGGACCGCAGACCCATCGGAGTGGGAGATCTTCTTGATATCGCCACGCGGATGGTGGATCCCGGTCATGTTCTGGGCCGGGGTGGTGGAGTGGTCCCAACCGCTGTAGTACACATCGTATTCTTCCGGAGGTACGGTATTCAATTCCAACAGCGCGACATCCGTACCGCCGCTATTGGCCAATAAGGTGCAACCGGATACGGTCTGGTCCATGGGGCCATTCTCGGTCGGGTCGCAGACGGGACTGTCCCAATTGAAGCGAAAGACCCAATTCTCCACATCCTCATCCAAGCAATGGTTGGCCGTGAGGAAGTAGGGGGTACCGTCCTCGGCGCAATTGTTCACCAGTGATCCGGTGCAGAAGCCACTTCCTCCGGTGGTGAGGATCGCTACGGAACGGATCTGGTCGCGCCAGTCATCACCCTCGGGGCAGATCACATTGATGTTGCACGCGCCACTTTCGCCCAGATCGCGGGCCATGGCGAAGATGTCGCGGTAGCCATGCGTCACCTGGTCGATGTGTAGCTCGCCTTGTCCTGCAACTGCGGCCGGTTCTTGGTATTCGATGGTGATCCGCTCGCCGGGCAACTGGGTCACGCCCATGGAAGATCGCCCTCCGTTGCTACTCTGGTCGAATGCTCCCAGTTGGACTTGTTCCGGGGTGTACACGTAGACCTTGGCACCCTCGGGGATCACGAACCGATCGAATACGAAATTGATGCTCAAGGCTCCCGGACAATGAATGCTCAACTGCCAAACGCGATCCCCATTCCGTAGCGTGGTCCATGTGCCGTGGGTCCGCATTCCAAGGTCCGTGGCATGGTTGTATCCAAAACGATACGGACCTTTCACACCGGTGGCCATGGCGGCCTCATCAGCTTGAATAAGGGACGCATGGTCCACCGTAGGCAGGGTCACCGCATGCGTTGGGGTCAGCAAACTTGCTCCGCGGGACAGCCCGATGGGCCTTCCTCCGTATCCGATCTGTGCCTGCCCTGAACTACAAAGCAGGATAAGTGAACACGAGATCCAGAACTTGGTCTTGAGGTCCTTCATGATCTTCGGGGTCGAACCGTTCTAGTGTTGAATACGAGTTGATCAGCGTGTAATTACCAAACGCTCCACTATGCGCGACCCATTCGTCGTCACTTCCACCGCATAGGCTCCGGCACCCTGGCCGGTCAGGTCCAAGCTGAGGCGTTCGGTACCCTGGCCGATGGTGTGTTGAACAACCGTGCGACCGACGGCATCGATCACGCGAAGGTCGGACTGAACAAGACCCTGTGGAAGAAGAATGGTGACCAGCCCAGCGGTCGGGTTCGGAAGGATCTGCACACGGTCCGCAACCACCTCATCTTGGATGCCCACACCGGAAGCCGGATAGCCCTGCAGCTGTGTTCCACAGGACCCCAGCCATTCACTCAACAAGGGGAAACTCACGGAGAACTTCCCGTAGTGATCGTTGAAGTTGTACTCGCAACTCGCATCACCTCCATAGAGTTGCCCAACGAGCGATCCATCCTGGTTCCAGAGGCCGCTGCCGGACGACCCCGCTTCGGTGGTACCATCATCCCACCCAGGAACGCGCCATGTCTGAGCCGATCCATACGTGCTGGAAACGACTGCCTGCTCTTCCAAACTGATCTTTTTGACATCCCCACTGGGGTGGTGGATCCCGGTCGCGCTGCTTGCGGGTGAAGTACTGCGGTCCCAACCGCTGTAGAACACGTTGTAATTCACCGGTGGGGTGGTATTCAATTCCAGCAAGGCCACATCGCTTCCCCCGCTGTTCTCCAACAAGGTGTAGCCGGAAAGGCTCTGGTAAGGTGCGTTGAGGTTGTTCGGGCAACTCGGACTGTTCCAATTGAACCGGAACACCCAGTTGGTACTGTTGTCCAAGCAATGGTTGGCTGTCAGGAAGTAGGGAGTACCGTCGTTGTTGCAATTGTTCAAGAGTTGTCCTGTACATAGACCTCCTTGCGTAAGGACGATGGCGACTGAGCGGATCTGGTCGCGCCACGGGTCACCGATGGGGCAGATCACATTGTTGTTGCAGGAGCCACTGTCTCCGAGCCCGCGGGTGGTGCCCAGCACATCCTTGTAGCCGTGCGTTACTTGCCCGATTTGCAAACGGCCTTGGCCAGCCACACGGGCCGGTTCCACATATTCCACCGTCACTCGGTCTCCGGCCAGCAGATCCACGCCCAATTCGGTATGGCCCGGATTGCTATTCGCTTCGAATCCGCCCAGTACATCTTCGTTGTTGTATACGAATACCTGTGCCCCATCCGGAATGATGTAATCGAGGAACTGAAGGTTGATGCTGTACGCTCCTGGGCATTCGATCGCCAAGCGCCATACCCGGTCCCCGTTGCTCATGGTATGCCACACACCACTGTTCTCCAGGCTCAGGTCCGTGGTATGGTTGTACCCGTACCAGAACGGTCCCTTGGCTCCGGATGCGCGAGTTGCGGCATCGCGGGCATCGATGGCCGCTTGATCGATAGGCGGCATCACGGCAACAGGGGCCTCCGGCAGTGCCAAGGAGCGGTCCATCCCCAGTGGATGACCACCGAAGGAAAGCTGTGCGTGCGCGGAAGCGCTCAATAACAGAAAAGTGGCAAGGAATGCAACAGCGCGTATGCTCATCAATGCTTGACCTAAGTATTTCCGAGAGCGAATTTACGGGCCACCGTCGGAGGTGAAGTCCATAGAACCTGCAGGATCGACCGATAACCGCTCGTGAACGTCGAAGGTACCGGACAACACCGAGCAAGCGTTCGACCGATGCTTACACTTCCTTGGAAGCCTTTTCGCGCTCCTCGATCAACTTCCGCATGGCGAAGAGCTCGTCACGGAGCTGGGCCGCCGCGATGAAATCCAATTCCTTGGCTGATCTGCGCATTTGGGTCTCCAGCGTATCGGCGTTCCGCTCGAGTTGGTCCACGGTCATGTACTGCATCACCGGATCCGCAGCGATACTCAGCGTTTCAGGTTCCACGTACGCCTTGCCTCGCTCATTTCCGTGCAGGTCGATCACTGCGGTTTGGCGCAACACGTCGCTGCGATCCCGCTTGATCTGGGTCGGTGTGATGTTGTTCGCCGTGTTGTAGGCTTCCTGTTTGGCACGCCGCCGGTCCGTTTCATCGATGGTACGTTGCATGCTGTCGGTGATCTTATCGGCATAGAAGATCACCATGCCGTTGATGTTCCTTGCCGCTCGTCCGGCCGTTTGCGTCAACGACCGATTGCTCCGCAGGAAACCTTCCTTGTCCGCATCCAGCACGGCCACCAAGCTTACTTCGGGAAGGTCCAATCCTTCGCGCAGCAGGTTCACACCCACCAACACATCGAACATGCCCAGTCGCAATTGGCGCAGGATCTCGATCCGTTCCAGTGTCTCCACATCGCTGTGGATGTATTTGC
This sequence comes from Flavobacteriales bacterium, assembly GCA_016710015.1. Lineage (GTDB taxonomy): Bacteria > Bacteroidota > Bacteroidia > Flavobacteriales_F > PHOS-HE28 > PHOS-HE28. Next base: position 204,031 of record JADJLR010000006.1, on the reverse strand, counting down.
AGCGCACGCCGTTACGACCTAGGAATTCGTTCAACTCCTCGGCCATGCGTTTGGTAAGGGTGGTCACCAGAACGCGTTCCTCCTTGGCCGCTCGCTCGCGGATCTCGTACAGCAGATCGTCTATCTGATCCTTGCTAGAGCGCACATGGATCGGCGGATCCAACAATCCGGTGGGCCGTACCACCTGTTCCACGATCACCCCTTCGCTTCGCTGCAATTCATAATCCGCAGGGGTGGCACTCACGAATAGGGTCTGGCCCATAAGGCCCTCGAACTCCTCGAATTTGAGCGGACGATTGTCCATCGCGCTGGGCAACCGGAAACCGTATTCCACCAAGTTCTTCTTTCGGCTTCGATCGCCACCATACATGGCCCGCACTTGGCTCACCGTCACGTGGCTCTCATCGATCACCATCAGGAAATCCTCCGGGAAGTAATCCAGCAGACAGAAGGGGCGCTGTCCCGTTTGCCGTTGATCGAAGTAACGGCTGTAGTTCTCGATGCCGGAGCAATAGCCCAATTCACGCATCATTTCCAGATCATACAGCACCCGTTCCTCCAGGCGTTTGGCTTCAAGGTGTTTGCCGATCTCCTTGAAGAAGTCGACTTGTTTCACCATGTCCGTTTGGATGGACAGGATGGCCGCATTCATGGTATCCCGACTCGTCACGAAGATGTTCGCGGGGTAGATCGTCAATCGATCCGGGGTTTCAACGGTTCGTCCGTTCAGGGCATCGAACCGTTCCAACCGTTCGATCACATCGCCCCAGAAATGGATGCGCACCCCTTCGTCCGCATTCGCCAGGTACACCTCCACCACGTCCCCACGGACCCGAAAGTTGCCGTGGCCGGGTTCCCCGTCCTTCCTGCTGTACAGCGCTTCCACCAAGAGCAGGAGCAGCTTGTTGCGGCTCACTTTCTGGCCTTTGTCCAAGTGGACGATGGTCTTATGGAATTCGGCCGGATTGCCGATGCCGTATATGCAGCTTACACTGGCCACCACGATCACATTCCGCCGGCCGCTCAACAAAGCACCGGTGGTACTCAACCGCAATTTCTCGATCTCCTCGTTCACGGAAAGATCCTTCTCGATGTAGGTGTTCGACGTAGGTAGGTATGCTTCGGGCTGGTAGTAATCGTAGTAGCTCACGAAGTACTCCACCTTGTCGTTCGGGAAGAAGTGCTTGAATTCGCCGTACAACTGGGCGGCCAAGGTCTTGTTGTGGCTCAGGATCAACGTGGGCCGGTCCACTTGAGCGATCACATTCGCTACGGTGAAGGTCTTCCCGGATCCGGTGACACCGAGCAAGGTCTGGGCAGGTACCCCCTCGTTCAGTCCTTCTACCAACTGGTGGATCGCCTCGGGCTGATCACCCGTTGGCGTAAATTCGGAAATGAGTTGGAATGGCACCGGCTTTGGTCTGTGTACGGCACGAATTTACGGCAGGGCTATCGCCTCTAATTACATTCCACACCAGGTCTGTTGTTTCTGCGACCCCGCTGGGGTCGAACACGTTCGTCCGACTCAAATTCGAATTTCTGTGACCCCTCCGGGGTCAACCCACAAGGAGAATGACCAAGTGCTGCGTTCTGACCCCACATGGGTCACAGAAATTAGAAAATGCCCCCCGATGGGAGAACGACCCCAGCGGGGTCGCAGAAACAAGAGGCGTAGCCTTGGAATTTACCGGTTCTGATCGCGACTTGTTTCGCACCTTCGCGCCATAATAACCGAACACATGCGCCTAGTATCCCTTTCAACGATCGCCTTCACCTGTCTATGGATCGGTTGTGCAACACCGAACATGGAGACAGGGTCCGCAGAACCAGACACTTCAAATGACATGGTCGGAGATCCCGAATTGGTGCTGTTGCGCGGAGTTGGCGGGAACTTGGTCTCTTGCGAATTGGGGCGAGAAGGGAAGGATCATGCGTCGCTCTTTTGTAACCGTCCGGATGCGGGCGAGTGGGAACGCTTTCAACTCTACCACATGAAAGGCGGAAAGGTGGCGCTGAAAGCAGCGAACGGCTTGTTCGTTAGCAGCGACTTCGAGAATGGCAAGGTCCTGGTGGCCAACAGGGGCGAGGTCGGAGAATGGGAGCTATTCACCCTGGAGGATCAGGGTAGCGACCATGTCGCCATCAAAGCATGGGATGGCTACTATGTCTCGGCGGACCTCAGTAAAGAAGGTGCGCAGAAGGGTATACTGGTCGGCGATCGCGTGAAACCTGAGGAATGGGAACTCTTCCGGATCGAAAAGATCGAACCCGCAGCGGAATAGTAGGGACCAACGAACGCATCGGGAGCGTGAGCTAACTTGGCGGTCATGTTCCTGCAGCGGTTGCTCTATTACCTGGATCCCCGGACCTTGTTCCGGAAATCGGACCCGAACTTGAACCTGCGCTTCATGCACGGCATCAATCGGATCACCGTCTTCGTGTTCCTCTTCTGCTTGGTCGTGATGGTGGTGCGCGCCTGCAATCGGTGAACAACGGATCGGGCTCTACGTCCCTTGATCCAACTGGCCATTCCAGATCGCCCAACTCGCTTCGGCTTGGGCCTCCAGCATGGCGATGCCGTTGGCCACCTGTGCACCGCGCTCCTTCGCCTTTTGAAGCAGAAGCGTGTGCTCCGGATTGTAGATCAGGTCGATCACCACATGACGTGGTCCGATGGCTTCAAAGGGTAATGGCGGTGCCGCCTCAACATCCGGGAACATGCCCACCGGTGTGGTATTCACGATCAAGGTGCAGACCCCGACGATGGCCGGATCCAACAGGTCCCACGTGAGGTCTCCACGCTCCCGACTTCGACTTACGACGCGAAATTTGATACCCAGTTCCCGAAGTACGAATGCAACGGCCAAGCTGGCACCTCCAGAGCCCAGCACGAGGGCACGGGGTCGCGTACCATTCAACAGGGGCAACAGCATCGTTCGGAAGCCGATCACGTCGGTATTGTGCCCGGTGCTGCGTCCGTTGGAGAAGGAGACGGTATTGACCGCACCCACAGCGGCCGCATCGGGGGCCAACAGGTGCAGCAGCGGCATCACGGATCGTTTGAACGGGATGGTCACATTCAATCCACAAAGTCCCGGCGTTTCCTTGACCAAGGCGGGAAAGGCATCCAGCGTAGGGAGTTCGAACAGATCGTACCGGTGATCGGCGAGGCCTTCTCGTGCGAACTTCTCGGCGAACCAGCGTTGGCTGAAGGAATGGGAGAGGGAAGTGCCGATCAGTCCGAAGCGCTTCATTCCCGTTCTGGTGCGTATCGCTCCAAGAGAAGCAACAAGGCTGCTCCGATGAGGGCACAGACCACCGCCCCGATCATTTGCGGGTCTTTGGTGGTGATGCCCAACAGGCGATCCATTTCGGTGATGGTAGCGTGATCGAAGGGTAGGATATTGCGTTGCAGAAAAGCTTCCAGGTGCTCATCGGGCTTTCCCGCATGCACGGTACGTACGCTCAAGACCTCTTTCCACGGCCACAGGATGGTAAGCGAACCCAGCAGGAACCCGGTCAAACTGGCCACGGTAAGATCATGGTGCCGGGTGAACATCCAATTGAGCAAACGCGAAAAGGCCATCAGTCCGAAGACACAGCCCACAGCGAACACCGCGATGATCGGCAGGTCCAGGGTCTTCAATGCGGTCACCACAGGCAGATAGGCACCAAGCAGCAGCAGGATGAACGAACCGCTGATGCCGGGCAGGATCATGGCGCAGATCGCCAAGGCACCGGCGAAGAAGAAGAAGATCAAACTGGTGGAACCCGACCCGGCATTCATCATCCCGATGGCCACGGCGATGGCCGTACCAGCCAGCAGACCGATCAGCGGACCTATTCCCCAACGCTTCACCAACTTCCCACAAAGCCATACACTAGCGGCCACCAAGCCGAAGAAGAAGCTCCAGATCAGGATCGGATGGTGATCCAAGGCCCACGTGATGGGGCGTACAAGGAGCAGCACACTTGTAACGATCCCGGCCAGCAAGGTGGCGAGGAAATCTCCGTTCACCTGCTTCCACGTTGCTGCCAGACCTTCTTTCCTCAGGGTCACCAACGTTTGTGGACCCACGGACTTGATGGAGCGGAGCAGCTCTTCATAGATCCCCGTGATGAACGCGATGGTACCTCCCGATACACCCGGCACCACATCCGCAGCGCCCATGGCCATGCCCTTCAGGAAGAGCACAGTACGCTTCCGCACGTCCATCATTCGCAGACAATTGTAGGATCCACGTCGCGTCCGTACGCGAGTATGCCGCCACTGAGATTCACCAGGTTCTCGTAACCATACCGTCTGGAGAGTGCGTTGATCACCGCTCCGGAGCGCCCGCCACTCCGGCAATGGATCACTACGGTAACGTCCTTTCGGATCTCCGCCAGCCGCTCCAGGATCTCGCCCATGGGGATCAAGAGGCCTCCAAGGTTGCAGGCTTCGGCTTCGTACGGCTCACGTACGTCGATCAATTGGAATTCCTTGCCGGACCGCTTCCACTGGTCCAGTTCTTTAGGCGTGATCTCGTTCATCGGGTCGGCGAAGGTCGGGAATGCAGTAGGAAGGCGAAGGTCTGGAACGAACTCACTCGGCCTTCACTTGCCGAAGTTTCTCGGCTAGTGCGTCGGGAAGGTATTGGAAGAAGGTATCCCCACGAAGTCCAAGTCGGAGGGTCTCCAAAGGGATCACTTCATCGGGTGCGATGTTCCCCAAATTCACATTGGCACCGACTTGTTTGATGAACCAGACCTGTTGTGATTTCTGCGGGGCCTCCCACAGGATCTGCTCTGCCGGGATCTTCGCGAGGATCTTGTTCACCAAGGCGGTATGGGCATGCCCACTGGGTCGGTAAATGCCAACGGTGCCACTTTCACGGGCTTCGGCGATCACCTTCCAACTTCCCGCGTCCAGTTCGGTGCGCATCATGCTTACCCATTTGGCCGGACTGATCAGGATCCCCGATTCCTTGGATCCCACTTCACTCATCACGGTAAAATGCTTGGCCAGATCAGAAATGTACTTGCACTTCTCCTTCGTCGGAATGTTGATGGAACCATCGCTCACCTCCACGGTATCCAACCCGAGCGAATCCACCAATTTGCGGTAGTCCTTGAACTTCCCTCGCGCCACGAAAGCTTCGAAGAGCGTACCACCGAGGTAGACTTTCATGCCTGCCTTTTGGTACAGTGCTATTTTCTCCTTCAGGTTGGGTGTAAGGAAGGAAGTTCCGAAACCGAGCTTCAGGATATCGATCAATTGACCGGCGGAACCGATCAGGTCTTCGGCCTGCCGTATGGACAGACCTTTGTCCATGACCATGGTGACTCCGTCCTCACGCGGCTTGGTGGTGCGTGAAGGAATGTGGGACAACGAATAGTTCATGAACGGCGATAAAGTTCCAACAGGTGGACCACTTGCGGCAACTGCGCTGCTGCGGGGTAATGTTCAAGCAATTGTGGGTGCGCGGCGTGGTCGGCCATCAGGGCATCCTCCAACTGGATCAGGGCTTGCTGCAGTTCGCCCATCTGTAGCAGGTAGCTCACCATGCGGTAACGGTATCGACTGGTCAAACGGTGTACCTGGTCGCCTTCGCGCAACTTCCGTGCAGCGGCATCCGGGCCTTTCATCTGTAGCAACAGATCGGCATGATCCAACCAGCCATCGATGTTCTCGGGTTCCAACACGTTCAGCTTGGCATAGGCACCGAAAGCCTCTTCGTACCGACCGTTGCGCGCCAAGGAATTCCCCAAGTAGAACCAACCGTCGCCATGCTCTGGACTCAACTTCACAGCCTGTTCCAGATCCTTGATGGCTTCCGGTAATCGACCTTGAACATCCTTTACCACGCCACGACCGATCCACGCATCCACCCAGTTGGGGTCCAGCGCCAAGGCTTGGTCATAATGGATCAACGCTTGTTCGTAGCGCTCCATCTTCTCGTAGCACTCACCCACGTAGCTGAAGGTGATCGCTTGGGCACCGTCGAAAGCGATGGTCTCTTGGTAACAATCGATGGCCTCTTGGAATTTGCCCTGCACCAAGAGGTTACGCGCTTTGCTGAAGTAGGCGGAAGTGAACCGTTCTTCGATCGCCAAACAATAGTCCAGCGCTTCGATGCTGTCATCCAACCGCTCCATATGGGACAATGCATTGCCCAAGTTGTACCACGCCACGAAGGCATACGGGTGTTCGTTGGTGAATTGGCGGAAGTAGGAAATGGCCGCCTGATGCGCATCGGCCAGGTCGAAGCAATAGGCCAATTCGTACAGCACGGCCTCGTTCTCCGGGTTGATCTCCAAGGCCCGCTTCAAGCTGTCGATGGCCAGATCGAAGGCCTCCAAGTTCTCGTATTCGAAGGCCAGATCCAGGTGGATGTCGTCCAAGCCCTCCTCAGCCAGTTCCAGCGCACGCTTGTAATGTTCCACGGCACGGCGGTAGTTGCGTAGCTGGCTATAGATGCTGGCCTTGTGCAATTGGACATCTTCATTGAAGGGTTCCACTTTACCAATGGCATCCAGCACGGCGAGCGCACGGTTCAACTTGCCCAAGTTCATCAGGACATGGGCTTCGCAGAACATCAGGTCCATGGAACCCGGATGCTGCTGCTGGGCATGGGCCAGCACCTCCTGGGCAGCGCGGGTATCGCTCTGTTCCAGATAGTGTTCGATGATGATCTCGAATTCCTCCACGTCGAAGAAGAGCGTGGTATTCTGGTCGCGCATCGCTTCGTAGCGTCCCACGCAGTCGTGGAACTCGTTGCGCTCGGGTTGGGGGAGTGGTCCTTCGTTCATAGGGGTTTCCCGGATGATCGGGGGGCGGTACATACGCCGAAGTCGCACAAAAATAGGGAACCGGGATCCGGCGTGGGGCAGGTCAAGTTCCGTTATGAACAGGCCAAGGTGAACGTGCATCCGCCAAGCGATCGATCCGCCTACGCCCATGGGGTAGTTTTGCCCGGCACAGCGAACGAAACCTGTGCATGCTTCAACCCCATGACCCTGATCCGCTCCATCTCAGGCATCCGCGGCACCATCGGTGGTGTGCCCGGCGAAGGACTCACCCCCTTGGATACCGTCCGCTATGTGGCCGCCTTCGGTGTCTTATTGAAAAAGAGGTCAGGCAAGAGCGCTCCGCGAGTGGTGTTGGGACGCGATGCACGGATCAGCGGTCCCATGGTGCGCGATCTAGTGGTGGGAACTTTGCTCGGTTCAGGCTTCGAAGTGATCGATCTGGGGCTCGCGACCACGCCAACAGTGGAGTTGGCGGTTCCGGGTGAACGGGCCGATGGAGGTATCATCCTCACGGCGAGCCACAACCCCAAGCAATGGAACGCCCTGAAATTGCTGAACGAGAGCGGGGAGTTCATTTCGGCCGAGGATGGTGCAGAAGTGTTGGCCACTGCAGAAGCTGATCGCTTCGAATTCGCTCTTGTGGACGACCTGAGAAGTGTAAAGGAGGTGAGCGGTTGGACGCGGAAGCACATCGATGCCATCTTGGCCTTGGACCTAGTCGATCCTGTCGCGATCAAGAATGCCCGCTTCCGCGTGGTGGTCGATGCCGTGAATTCGGTTGGTGGCAAGGTGATTCCGGCCTTGCTCACGGCACTTGGCGTCGGGGAAGTGGTGGAGATCCATTGCACCCCGAACGGCGAATTCCCACACAACCCGGAGCCGCTTCCTGAACACTTGGCCGATCTAAGCGCTGCCGTGGTCAGGCACAAAGCACACGTGGGCATTGCTGTGGATCCCGATGTGGACCGCTTGGCCTTGGTGAACGAGGACGGCACTTTCTTCGGCGAAGAATACACCTTGGTGGCCTGTGCCGATCACGTGCTTGCCCACCGCCCGGGCGATACGGTGAGCAATTTGAGCAGCACCCGTGCCCTCAACGACATCGCCGAGCGCCATGGCCGCAAGCGCCACGCCAGTGCAGTGGGCGAAGTGAACGTGGTAAATTTGATGAAGGAGGTGAATGCCCCCATCGGTGGCGAAGGCAACGGCGGTGTGATCCTGAGTGAACTGCACTACGGCCGCGATGCCTTGGTGGGCATCGCCATCTTCCTCACCCTGCTCGCCAAGAGCGGCAAATCGTGCTTGGAGTTGCGCAAGAGCTACCCGGACTACTTCATCAGCAAGAACAAGATCGAACTGAAGGCGGGTATGGATGTGCAAGCCATCGTGGACGAGATGCAGGGGAAGTACAAAGCCCAGCCGCACAGCACGGTGGATGGTCTGCGCATCGAATTCGACAATACGTGGGTACACCTGCGCAAGAGCAATACGGAACCCATCATCCGGGTCTATGCCGAAGCACCGACCATGGACCAAGCGGACCAATTGGCCCACAGGATCCTGAGCGAGCTGGCGCAAGTGGCGGGTTTGGCCACGGCATAGCGGTAAATTCGCCGCGATGACCAGGATCTACTTCGACAATGCGGCCACCACTCCGATGGCTCCTGAGGTGGTGGATGCCATGCTCCCATACATGCGCGACCATTTCGGAAATCCCTCCGCGATACATGCATTCGGGCGAACCACGCGAGCGGCCGTGGAAAAGGCGCGTCGATCCATTGCACACCTGCTCCATTGCGCACCCGGCGAGATCATCTTCACCAGCGGGGGCACCGAGGCGGACAACATGGTGCTCAATTCCGCAGTGCGTGATCTGGGTGTAAAGCACATCATCACCAGCCCGATCGAACACCACGCCGTGGAATCCACCGCCGTGGAACTGGGCAGTACCGGTAAGGCGAAGATCCATTGGGTGCGTTTGGAAGCCGATGGCAAACCCGACCGAACGCATTTAGAACAATTGCTCAAGGCCACGGAAGGCGAAGGGGTCCTGGTCTCCTTGATGCATGCCAACAACGAGATCGGAACGCGCATCGACCTCCAGAGCTTTGGTACCCTTTGCCGCAAGTACGGCGGGCTGTTCCACAGCGATACGGTGCAGACCATGGGCCACTATCGATTCGATCTCGAAACGCTACCCGTGGACTTCATCACCTGCGCTGCGCATAAATTCCACGGTCCCAAAGGCATCGGCTTCTTGTACATGCGCACCGGCGCTGGCTTGAAGCCCTTGATCCTGGGTGGATCACAGGAACGGAACATGCGTGCCGGCACGGAGAATATCTATGGCATCGTGGGTTTGGCCAAGGCCATGGAGTTGGCGTATGCCGATCTGGAGGAACACCAAGCCCATGTGCAAGGCTTGAAGAACTTGATGAAGCTACGGTTGGAAGCGGAGATCCCCGGCGTAGGGTTCAATGGCGATGTCTCCGTGGATAGCCTCTATACCGTACTCAGTGTGTGCTTTCCCGACGACGGAAAAGGGGAGGTACTGATCTACAACATGGACATCGAAGGCATCGCTTGCAGCGGTGGAAGTGCCTGTAGCAGCGGCAGCAACACGGGCAGCCATGTGCTTGCCGCTTTGTATCCGGAGCGACCCGGGGCCAACATCCGATTCTCGTTCAGCCGATACAGCACCGCCGAAGAAGTTGAGCAGGTGATCGACGTGTTGAAGCGGGTGTTCCAGTTGGTTCCTTTGGGGTAGGGGGTAGTTGTCAGTTGGTAGTTGTCAGTTGTTAGGCAGCTTGGTGGTGCGTCGCTTTGGGCGAGGACACCTTGGGATGAATAGGGTCATACTTATATCGGACTACCTGCTCTGTCTTAAGCCTGATATGGCAGGTCATTGATCGAGACGTCGTGCGTTGGATGTAGGCGGCCATATGCTTCACACATTGTGGCAAGCAACGTTCACTTTAGTTGAAAGTGGATGTGATCATCGTGTCTAACCGCTTGACATCCATGGAACCTCACCTTGCTATTCTCTACGCCTAGTCTGTTCTTTAGATGCGGTTCAATGAAAAGCTTACCCACACTTGCTTCGTGAACGATGGCCTGTGCTAGAAAGGTTGTCAGATCCTTATCCAGTTCGATCCCTTTGTTCACTTCGCCCAAAGAGAGGTACTCAGGAAAGCCGTATTGCCAGTACCCAGCTTCATTGCAAGCATTGGTCTGATCGAATTCATCACCTCTTGGTTCTTCATAGACTCCGTATCCGCTTCTTGAGCGTTTGAGATTTGTAGGGGAGCCATTGTCGTCTTGATAGATGAACGTCAAGTCCAGTTTCTTACCATCATTGTGACTCAGGTGAGGCAGCAATGGGAAACCATCAATGAAAGGGAAGTTCGCGTCCAGATAGACCACGTGAATTCCTTTACTCCGCTTATTCAGGCTGCTGGCAATTGAACCAAGAGCAACATTGAGTTCAGGTCGAACATAATTGCGATTGGCAAGAACGTACAACATGCTGTGAGGCTTGACCAACTCACTGTTGCTCACTTTCTCCCGACCGAAGATCGGCGCAATGTTCGGTACCAATAGGAGAGTCGTGAAAAGGTACAGCCCAACAAATACTCCTGCTCGCTTGAGTCTTCTTCCGTGTTCGGACTTCCTAAAGAACAACAGACTTATGAGATACACCGATCCACCGATTTGCGTAAGGATCGTTAGGAAGACGATCAGGATGATATGAGCTAGGTTCTTCAGGTACGTGACGTTCTAACAACTTACGATCAACTAGCAATTGCCAAGTGTTTCCGCCCCGCCATCGCGGCCAAGCCTGACAACTACCCACTATCAACTACCCCCCGCCATCGCGGCCGAGCCTAGCAACTGACAACTACCAACTATCAACTACCCCCGCCATCGCGGCAAGCCTAACAACCAACAACTGGCAACTATCAACTAACCCCCTCCATCCGCTTCCGGGCCTCGATCGCCCAGCCCAGATCCTTCAGGAACACATCCGTACGGCGCTTCCAACCTTCTTCGTCCGCCAACACGGAACCATCTTCTCCGAAGGCGTCCTGCACCTTGGGTACTTGCATGGAGGACGGCAGCACCCACGCCTTGATCTTCCAAAGCGGGAACAGCAGTTCCACCATCACCTGTGTGCCCGCGAACATGCCGCCGGAAACCGTACACAGCGAAACCGGCTTGCCCTTCCAGTCCTCGGTGAGTAAGTCGATCACGTTCTTCAAGCTGGCCGGGAAGCTGCCGTTGTACTCGGGTGTTACGATGATCACACCATCCGCTTTCCGCAAGCGTTCCGCGAAATCGAGGATCTTGGCGGTAGGCTCCTTCATGAACTTCAACCGTTCCTCGAACAACGGGAAATCGAATTCCTTCAGGTCCAAGAGGTCCACGGTATGGTCCGTGGCTTCGATGCTGCGCTTCAGGTGAAGGGCGACGTGGTGGCTCTTGCGATCGGTGCGGACGCTGGCGGAGATAAGTGCGATGTGTAGCATGAATGGCGTTGACTGTCGGTTACGGTTGAGGGGCCTAAGTTCTCCAATCCTACATAGAGATGGTGCGTTGACCGTCGCTACCTCGGGGGATCGGGCCCTAATTCTTTCCGCAGGACCTGTCCCGTATTCGCGGGATGTCACTGATGGACACAGATGAATACGCCGGGCGGGATGGCGGGTTATTTCCACAGATGTCGCAGATGGTCACAGATAATACGCTTGGCAGAATGGGCCTTTCGTTTGAACAGCATTTGTATTTAGTGCGACATCTGTGGATAACACGCTGCGGTAATCGCTGCGGATAACACGCTACGGCCTGTGGATAGGGGGGAACCTCCGCCGATACCGCACATCTCCAACACTTGGTCACCGCTGGATCCGACCGGTTCCATCCGCATCCCCTTTCTTTGCAGCGATCCCTCTGCACCATGAAGATCCGTTCCTTCCTCCTTTCCGCGTTCGCGATCACCACGAGCCTGCACGCCCAGGACGACCTGATCAAGAAGATCAGCGCCAACAAGAGCGATACCGTCGGCTTCCGCTTCACCACCGTGGTGAGTGCCGAGACCACCCCTGTACAGGACCAAGGTTCCTCCGGCACGTGCTGGAGCTATTCCACCGGCTCCTTCCTGGAATCGGAGATGATCAAACACGGTGGGCCATCCATCCACCTCTCGAAGATCTACGCCGCACGCAAGGTGTACGAGGAGAAGGCGGTGAACTACCTGCGCATGCACGGATCACTGAACTACGGTGATGGTGGCCTGGGCCACGATGCCGTGAACATGTACGGCAAGTACGGTGCGATGCCGGAAGAGGCGTACACCGGCTTGAACTTCGGGAACGACGAGAACGAATTCGCCGAGATGCAGGCCGTGTTGAAAGGCATGCTCGATGCTCTGGTGAAAGCACCGAACGATGGCAAGCTCACTCCCGTTTGGCGCAATGCCTTCAACGGCGTGCTGGATGCTTATCTCGGCGAGGTCCCAGAAGAATTCACCTACAACGGAAAGACCTACACCCCGAAGAGCTTCGCTGATAATGTCGTGAAGTTGAAGGCCGACGATTACGTCGAGTTCATTTCCGGCACCGATGCACCGTACTACACCCGCACCACCTTGATGGTGCCGGACAACTGGGCCCTGCAACCGGCATACAACGTGCCGGTGGAGGACCTCACCGCCATCATCGACAACGCCTTGCGCGCAGGCTACACCGTGGCCTGGGGCGGCGATGTCAGCGAACCCACCTTCAGCTGGAAGAACGGCGTGGCCTTTACCACCATGGCCGATGCCGAGAAGCTCACCAAGGCCGAACGCCAGGAGCTCTTCAAGAGCCCGCAACCCGAACCGGTGATCACCGCCGAGATGCGCCAGAATGCATTTGACAACTACGGAACGACGGACGATCACGGCATGCAACTCACCGGTATCGCGCAGGACCAGAACGGTACTGAATGGTACGTGGTAAAGAACAGTTGGGGCGACTCCAACGACTACAAGGGCTACCTCTACATGAGCAAACCTTTTGTCCAGTACAAGACCACCGCCTTCCTGGTGAACAAGAAAGGCGTGCCGAATGGCGTAATGAAGAAGCTGGGGATGTGAGGCTCGTTCTGTCCCTAAAAAACAGCGCCCCCTCCAAAACCTATTCACGCCATAGTCGGAACCTCGAAAGCCGAGAGTGTGGACCCAAGTCGTGAACTGACTTCGCTGTCACTTCTTCACCAAAGTGGAAACGTAGCGTTGGTCACCGGCTAGCACATGGATCACATACAGTCCTGATGCTATGCCTTCAAGGTCCAATGTTACTTCTGAGCCCGACCTTGTGCTCGCCAGCGAAATAGAGCGACCGCTTGGATCGAAAACGGTCACTGCTTCAATGGGTGAGCCGTCCGGAACGGGTCCGATGCGCACGGATGAACTAGAAGGATTCGGACTAAGCCTTATTGATCCCAACCTACGCCGCTCTGTTATTCCAGTTGTAAAATTCAAATACTTGACCAAGAACGCACCATCGTACTCGTCTGGTGTGAACGGAATATTGACCGAGTAATCAAACTCGGTAGGGTCAAAGTCGATCGTTCCGAACATCTCACCTGTTATGACCAAATTGTCACCATCTGTTACATCCAGACCATAGGTAGTGAGTTCACTACCTGTGACGATTTGAAATGCCTCTACGAATGTCCCTTCTGTCGAGTACCGGACAAATCCGAAATCCGTGCTGCTCTCCGGTATCAGGATCGCCTCTGGGTTGCCACCTGCCCCATCGAGATCCACGGGGCTATTGAACGCAAAGCCCAGAACAACGTCGTCATTTACCAAGCGCCCCAACAATCGCCCTAGCGCGCTACTTTCCGAAATGAGCCTAGCCCAGAAGGGTTCGCCAGTGAAGGATAACACGCTCAGCGCTTGGCTTGGTGATCCTGAGCCTAGCACGAATGCACTGTCACCTATTTGAACAGTTCCGTAAACGCTTGAACGCACTATGACCTGCCCATTGCTCAACGGTAATGCTTCGAAGACGCTATACCCGCTTTCACCTCCTTGGACAGTGGCTGCTGGAGTTCCGAATATGAATTCCATGTCGCTGTCGAAGGCAACAACATTGTCCACACCAGGATTCGTTGGAAAAGACCACTCCTCGCTCCCGGGGTCGAAATCGAAAGAGGCTTCACTCGTGCTCAAGAAAACGACAAAGCCTAGAAAGTCACTATTCGGCACAGCCGAGGCTTTTACATCAGACTCTTGATCAAAGTCGATCGCAGCGACGAATTCACCATTCGCTCCATAAGTGGCAATGAAGGCTTGATTTCCGGACGGAACTACGGAATGCAATGAATCCGAGGTGGATGAATTGGACTGGTCCAGATCAATGTCCCCGAAGTACGCTCCAGTTAGAATGATCGACCCGTTGGCCGTAAGGTCGAGGCCGGCAGCCCCCATCCTATCCGCACTGGACGACCCGATGATCTGCTTGTGCCATGAATAGGAACCGTCCGTGGCATATTGTACGAGTACGATATCGTGAAAAAAGCCTTGAGCGGTCGGTGTCATGGCTTGGATCGGGACTTCGGACCCCAATGGGTTCAGGTCCAGGCCGCTATTCACCTCCATTACAATATGGATCGTGCCGTCCGAAGAAACGACCAGGTCCTGAATGGTATTCGCCACCTCACCGGAGGTGTTCGACTCCAATGCCATTGCCCAAACCAGCTCCCCTGAACCAGCATACTTGGCAACGAAAGAAGACATACCCCCGGGACCAGGATCAAGCATCCACTGCTCATCCTCCCACGAGTCCATGTCCACTGCCCCAGAGAATTCACCGGCTACGTATATGTTCCCTTCCGCGTCGCTTTGTACATGACCGCCATAATCGAATTGATCACTATCGATCGGAAAGCCCCAATCTACCCTTGGAGGTTGAGCGTACGACCATTGGCAGCTCAGGAACACGGCCGCCAAGAGTGTGCAATAATGCTTCATCTTGTGTGGGTTCTTAGTGCAAGGTAAAACTCTCAGAAAACACAACGTATTGATCAAATGGCCTACGAACAGAATGGCACCGAATGGTACGTGGTGAAGAACAGTTGGGGCGACTCCAACGACTACAAGGGCTACTTCAATGAGCAACCCTTTTGTCCAGTACAAGACCACCGCCTTCATGGTGAACAAGAAAGGCGTGCCGAACGGCGTAATGACGAAGCTGGGGATGTGAGCCTGCTTGGATAACTGAAATGCAAAAAGCCCCAGCACATCGCCGGGGCTTTCGCATTTGTCGGTTCCTGTTCCCCGCTCGCGGGAACGGGCGGTTGGCGTATAGCGTGATAGGCAACGAGCAACAAGCACACCTCACCTATCCATGAGTGCTATGAGTGCTATTGCATCAGCACAGGGAACTTCCATGAACCAACTGCCGTGTGAACGTGCACAACGGCGACCCCGGGTTCCAATTCACCTAAAGAAAGGGAGAGCATTGGTCCACTGCCTGTGCCGTGTTGCACTGCGCGGCCTGTGGCATCGAATACCGAATACTGGATCGGCCCTGCAGGAAGCTCCATGATCTGTACCCGGTCCGTGGCCGGTTGCGGATACACGTGAGGGCGGGTTACCTCCAACTCCGGCAGGCCAACCCCGTTGCACAGGGTGGTGGTGCTGCCGTTCACGTTCTCAGTGATGATCGTGCGCACTTCCCACTGCGGGGTCACCGTATGGTAATCGATCGCGGGCCAATCCATGGCATTCGGCGTAATGGGTTCCGTGGTGAACGCGACAGCATCCGCGCAACCGGTGGGATCCAAGGTGGGATCCACGGTGTGCACTAGGCTGATGGAACCGGGCGATGATGAATAGGTCAGCGCCGCACCGCCAAGTGCGGTAGGTGCAATGCGGTCGGGGGCGTGGGACATGGGGATGCGTGCGCCGCCCAACGCTTCATGCACCGGGCCTATGCCTATGTGGAACAGGAAGCTAGATCCTCGGCACCCAGTTTCACATAAACCAGATCTCCCGCAGGGCCATGCACCACGTCCACCTCGCTCACGTTCGGGTCTTCTAGGAAGATCGGGTCGGAACACACGATGGAACGCGCCCATAGCAACGCACCGTCGTGGTCGAACAGGCCGTAGGCTGGTTCGCCCATGTATTTGCCTGCGAAATACACACCTTCCAACCTGGGCCGCAATTTCTCGATCTCCAAGCCCAAGTGATACACCTGTGCCCACAATTCGTTGCCGTTCGCATCGAATTTGTGAATTCGCGCAATAGAAGCCATGTAGAGGTCCGTGCCCCACGCTTCAATGTCCATGGAGGCCAGTATACCGGCCCCCTCGTTGGGCTGCTTGGCCCATAGCAACGTTCCATTCGGGGCAAGCCGACACAATGTTTCCGTAGCGTTCACTAGGTCGAAGTAGTACATACTCCGGTCGCCGTTGCTGTGTACGGCCAACTGAGCAGTAACAGCAAAGTTCGCTACGTCCGTCCGGACCTTGCATTCTACTGGCACACCCATGCTGTTGGTGCGCATCCAACCCAGGTAGGTATTCAGGGAAGGATCGTACACCGCGATCCGCATGATCAGGTCACCGGCCAATTCCTCCCCGATATCTCCAATGATCGCAGCTTCCTCTCCAAAGCGGTAATTGCGCATCCATGCGACCGTTCCATCGGGATGCAAGCGCATGACCGTATGCCCGTCCTGCACCAGCACATCGCCATCGGTCAGGAGGGTCATTTCGCCTTCCGAGCCAAAAGCGGTCTCGAATCCATCGTTGATCGTCCGCACCGTGGATTGCGCGTTCAACGAAAAGGGCAGCAGGCCTGCTAGGGCGAACAGGGAGGGGAGAAGGGTGGGTCGCATCAACCAAATGTATCGGATCCATGGTTTCCTGCATCCTGGGGAACTTGACCACGCCATTCCACCACCGCGCTTGCCCGGAACATCAGCATGAGCAGATCCTACGTGCAGTACAAGACCACCGCCTATGGTGAACAAGAAAGGCGTGCCGAACGGCGTGATAGAAATTGGGGAGTTGACCCTACTTCCTCTCAAACCTCGGCAGGGTCTCTCGAAGAGGACCCTGACATTCGTAGCGCGAGGCGCAGGGTCCCATCGTGG
Source organism: Flavobacteriales bacterium (assembly GCA_016710015.1). Lineage (GTDB taxonomy): Bacteria > Bacteroidota > Bacteroidia > Flavobacteriales_F > PHOS-HE28 > PHOS-HE28. The sequence goes on along the minus strand of JADJLR010000006.1, from coordinate 187,091 downwards.
CTCAGGTGACACTGCGTGGGCTTTAGAGATCGACATGCCTCTTCAAAGTACGGCCTGCATCACTCCACCACGAGGCGTTGTGCTTTGCTCACGCCATCCGCATCAATGAACCGAAGCACATACAGACCGGTAGAAAGCTTGGAAACATCCAGCACCATGGTGTGACTGCCGGTGCCGCGCATGGAAGTCACGACGCGGCCTTGCGGGTCCAGCACCGATCCAGCTGTTCGGATGGAGCACATCCTCGCTCTGCAGAACGGCTTGGTCCCGTGCCGGGTTCGGGGTGATGCGCAGCGCGTTGGTCCCTTGCTCTTCGATGCCGTTGATGCTCACGAACACGGGGTCGCTCTCGGCCACGCAGATGTAATTGCTCGTGGTGACCACCGCGTATTGACCCGTTGTTGTGGCGTCGTAGTTGTCTTCCGTGGCACCTGGAATAGCGACACCATTGAGGTACCATTGGTAGCTGGTTCCGGCCGATGCGGTAAGTTGCCCTTCGCCCAGATAGCTCACTTCCGCGGTGAACAGCGAGCAATCCACCAAGGTGTTCACCACGGTGTTCGTGATCACGGGTTCGTTCAGGTCGAAGAAGATCAGGGCCTGGTTCTCCACGCAAGTGGCATCCGGGAGGCCCGCACGCAGCGGTGTACGGAAGGTGATGAAGCCTTGGCTGGCCACAAGGTCCGCGCTGCTGTCCGGTAGGTTGATGCCATCGAAGTGGACCACCAGCTCCTGGCCGACCTCGATCACGATCCGGGTGGGTTGATGCGAATAGCCGAGGACCTCCATGCGGTTGGGATCGATGGAAGGGTCCAAGTGGTCGCGCAGGATGATATCCTGTGCAGGTGCCGCGCCGGTGTTCTGGAAGCGGATGGTGTAGTCGAGGTAGGGGGTTCCGATGTCCACGATCCCCGTGTTGCCCTCACCCCTGGGCGTTACCAGTTTGTCGTTCGGGTCGTACGAGCAGAGGATCACCTCGGACCAGGCGTTCGTGAAGGTGTCGGTGACGTTGTCCATGGCGTCCATCCGCAGCACGGAGAGCAGGGCGTTGAGCGTATCTCCGATGAAATTTGCGCTGGGGCGGGTGACGTTGAGCGTAATGGCCCGCACCTCCTCATAGGTGAGGTCCTCAAAATTCCATTCCAAGTGGGAACCGACCACCAGATCGGGTGCAGGGGTGGCACTGTTGAAGGTGAGCAGCGGGTCAAGGTCCAGTTCCACGCGACCGTGCTCAATGCGTGTGCCGCGGTTGGCGTAGCTGATCCACTGGTTCACTGGTTCCGAACAAACCCCGGCTGCGGAAGTGAAGGAGGGGTTGATCACCGAAGTATCCACCACTGCGGTGATACCCAGATCAAGGCCCGTGGCCACCGGGTCAGTAGCGGTCAGGTCAACTTCATAAGTGCTTGGCACGGAACTGATCTGCCAAAGTGGATTCCCCGTGAGGGCGGTGATGCTGTAGGACCCTGGATCGACGAGGAACTCGAACCCACCATCCGGTCCGGTCAGCGGAGTGCTGGTAAAAGGAGTACTCTGCACCGTGTACCACACCGCCCCGGGCTCATTCGCATCATACGCGCCATCGGCATTCAGGTCATGGTAAAGAGTGCCTTCCAACCGATAAGCGGAGCCGAAGTAGTTCTCGTACCAATCCACCTGGTCCCCCAGGTTCGCAGTTACGATCAGGTCCGGGTCGCCATCACCATCCATGTCATCGGCGATCAAGTGGATCGGCCCGTTCGATGCCCCGGTGATCAAGACCGGTGTCCCGAAGACGCCACTGCCGTTGTTCAGCGCATAGTACACGCCACCGCCGGAGAATGAGGTGGCAGCAATGTCCAGGTCACCATCACCATCCATGTCGGCCACATCCACACCACGCGCACCATTCAAGGTGATACCGGATTGCTCCGGACCGAATGACCCAGAACCCAGGTTCGGGAACCATACGATACGGGCATCGTCATCGGTGGCAGCAACAAGGTCTTTCAGGCCATCCCCATTCAGGTCCTTCCAAAGGATCGCGTTGATCGTTGATGCGGTCACGGTCCCGATCGTTTGCACCGGTCCGAACCCCCCGGTTCCGTCGTTCGCATACCATTCGTAGCGGTCTTCTGAAGGGTCGCCATGTACCATGTCCAAGTCCCCGTCCGCGTCCACATCCACCAGCATGCTACCGAAGCGCTGTGAGGCGGTGGGGTTGTCCACAGCAGGTATCACGAATGTGCCATTCCCATTGTTCAGAGCGATCTTCAAACCGTTCACATCAACCATGCCGTAGAGCAGGTCCACGTCCCCATCGCCATCGATATCGCCGCTGGCGATGTCATGGAGCGCGGACATGTTGCCCAAGGTCTGTCGCGGTCCGAAGGTGCCTGTGCCATTGTTCAGGGAAAGCCCGAGACCGCTGCTGTAGATGGAGAAGAGGTCGGTGTCGCCATCACCATCGGCATCCGCAGCATGGGCGGAACGCATTCCGGTCACGGTAGTCACCACTTGGCGCGGACCCGTGGTGCCGTCCGCTGCTTTCGCGAACCAGGACACTTTGTTGTCCCCACTGGAAACAACGACGACATCGCGCATCCCATCCCCATTGATGTCCGCCATGAAGGACTGTACAGGGTTGGTCGCCCCGATGCCTGCCACCAGATATGCACTGCCGAATTGGCCGTTCCCGTTGTTGGCGTAGAGGTTCAACTCATCCGTATAGATGGTGGACACCAGCACATCCTGGTCGCCGTCGGTATCCATATCCCCAGCAACGATGGCAAATGGTCTATCGCTCGAAAACTCGATCACCTGCGCTGGCCCGAACACACCCGAACCGTTGTTGGCATACCACGAAAAGTTGCTCCAACACGCGGCAAGCACATCCAGATCCCCATCGCCATCCAGGTCGCATGGATAGATGTTCGACATATACGAAGGGGTCACTCCGATCAGTGGCTGTACCGTCAGCGCTCCGGAACCGTCGTTCTGGAACCACTCGATCCTATCATCACCGAAACTCCCTGCAAGAACGTCCAGGTCGCCATCATCGTCGATGTCGGCGGTATGGACCTTGAAATACATATTGGAATTAAGGATCTCCCGTGCGCCGAATGTGCCGTCCCCGTTGTTCGCATATTTGGCCAACCCGCTTTGATCGGCGGAGAGAAGGTCGATATCGCCATCGCTATCAAGGTCCCCCGTTGCGGTCATTCGCACATCGAATGCCGAACCGGTGATCACATCCTCTGTACCGAATTGCCCATTTCCCTGATTCCAGAAGATCGACACTTCATCATCCCCGTACACAGAAGCAATAACATCGATCAGGCCATCCGCATTCATATCGGTCGCCTGCACATAGTAGGGTTCATAAACCAGACCGATCAGGCGTAGTTGGCCGAAGTTGCCAGCGCCATCATTGCGGAACCAGACCACATTATCGGAGTAGTAGCTTGTCGCAAGAACATCCAGGTCCCCATCCCCATCCAGATCCGCAGCGGCACACGCATCGGCGCCGATCAACGTCGCGTCGATCACCATACGGTCGCCGAAGGTCCCGGACCCTGTCCCCGGATACCAGCTCACTTGTGCACCTTCAAAGGCGGACACCAACAGGTCATTGGATCCATCTCCGTTCAGGTCCGCCACCACGATCTGTGACGCATAGTGTGCGCTGGTTGAAATGGGTGTTGCCGGGCCGAATTGGGCAAGCACGGATACGGGTATGATGGCCAATAGAACAAAGCTGTGTCGCATGTGGGTGGCTTGAAGGGTCCAAGTTAATCGCTGATGGTCATGCGTTCCGGGCTTTCAAACCTCGACAGGGTCGCTCGATGTGGACCCTGGCGTTCGTAGCCGAAAGCGCAGGGGCCCTTCGAGCCTCAGGAGACCATGCTCGGGTTTATCAGGGGATCAAGTCCTCATCGATCGGACTGGACCATGACCTGTTGACTACAACTACTTGCCCTTTTCTACCCGCTTCACGATCTCGTTGAGCGCGTATTTCGTGAAGATGTGCTGGGTACTCGGTTTGTCTTTGAAGATGATGTAGGTCGTCTCTGTTCGATGGTCCTCCAGGACCACGTCAGAAACATAGGCGCGATCCGAGGTGGTCACGATCTCGCCATCGTTGAACTTCTTCGCGATGATGCCGTTCAGCATGTACCGGTGTTCCGGCACATCTTCGTTCTTCTCGTACTTGCTGCGGGCCATCGTTGCGGAAGGGTAAGGGTATTTCTTCAGCTCCTCCAGCGTCTTCCGGTTCAGTTCATCGATCAGCTCGTTGTGCTTCTTCGCACCCCGTAGGTTATCCGGGGCCCTGTCGAAAAGCAGGACGAGCAAGGTCTCGGTCCGAAGCTCCTGCGGCAACGGTTCGGGGCCACCCCCGGCGGATGTGAGTGAAAGCCCGAGGAGGGCGAGCAGGGTGCATGCGAGTATCTTCTTCAACATGGTCATTCCAGTTTGGATGCGAGTTTCTTACAGAGCCCATTGAATTTCACGGTCTTCAGTTCCATCTGGGGCTTCTGCCTAGTGAACTTCTTGCCCTTCCCGGCCTTGTACAGCACCGCAACATAGGCGGCATGCTTGCCGATCACGTGGTCCGGTGGGTTCTCCAGGACCACGAGCACATGGCCATAACCCAGTTCGTAGGCCAGGTCGAACGCTCGCTGCACGTCCTCTGGAGCATTCCGCACGTTGTAGCTCACGCACATCGCACTGTCCTTCCTCGTTTCACTCCCTCCCAAGGCGTCCATCAATTCCGCTGCGTTCACCTGCCCGTACTCCACGTTCCGGTATTGGCCGTACACGATCTCATTATCCCGGCAGGAAAGGAGCAGGACCATCGGCTCGGATAGTGCCTTCTTCAGCATGGGGTCGCTGTATTCTTGGGCCTGTGCCCCTCCTGCTGATGGTAGGGTGAGTAAGAGGATCAGTATGAATTGCGCGGTGGGGCGTCTCATCGGTATGGGTTATGATGCAATGTATCGTATTGGTGTGATCCGGCGATGTGCGCTGACCGGAATGTAGGCGCACCTCTTTCGCTCCCATGCAGCGGACTGTCTAGCGGTGGTTCGTGGAATGCGATCGGTTCTCATTGACTCGTCCTGAAATGGGTTTGTGCGGACCAACGGCCTAGGAAAGGCAAGCTCAAGCACAACAAGGAGAACGCAGTGGCCGCAGGCGGGTCACTTCAGGCCGCTATCCGAAGGTCGTAGCCTCTACCCCAGGCGATGTGCGGTGTATCGCGGCGGGGGGTGCGCGCGAGGCTCACGCTGTGCCATACCACTTGCCAGTTCAGCGCGGCCCGGCATTCGCCGAAGCGGTCCCTTCCGGCCCGCTCATCGTAGAAGGTGCGCAGGTACACCACCGCATCATCGCGCAGTAGCTCGCCGGCCACATAGCCGTCATCGCTGGCGGCCACGTAGGCGTGCGGGTCGTTCTTGTAGTCGGCCGGCAGGTAGGTCTTCAGGTGGTTCTTCAGGTGGAACTCGCGCAAGGCGTAGTTCAGGTTCCCATGCTTCAGGTAGCGTTCCAAGTAACGGTCCATCACATGCACTTGGTAGAAGCTGGCCGGTCCTTTGTCATCCAGCTGCATGGCACGCACCCCCAAGGTGGTCGGGGACCAGACCAAGGGATATAGATGGACACGCTGCCCTGGGTGGCCGTGATCACGTAGATCCATTGCAGCCGCTTGCTGCTGGTGAATTCGCCGCTGCGCACGAGCACCTCCTTACTGCTCGGCCCGGGGCATAGCTCCACCAGCGCGGCATGCTTCGCTTTCGCATGGCGCAGCACCTGCCCCACGTCCTTTCGGGCGATGGCTGCCACTTGGGCCGGGCTCATGGAACTGCGGATCATGGGTGTGCGACATGCGGTCGGGTGCGTTTACGGAAGGTGCGGGGCTTGGGTTGCGGGGGGGGGGCAGTTGCGCGGTGCTTTCCCCGCACCAAACGGCCTTAGGGTCGTACGACGATGACCCTGTCTTTCGAAGCCGAAAGCGCTGGGGCCCATCGTGCCTCAGGAGACCATGCGCAGGTCCAAGGATCTAGTGTTTCACCAGCCGAACCTGCTCAAGCACCCGGCCTTCGGCATCCAAGGTCTGTAACGAGTATATCCCGGCAGCGAACCCATGGAGCGGCAGGACGTCGGTCCTGGAACTGTGAAATACCTGTTGTCCTAGCGCGTTCATGATCCGCGTGGTCCGCCACTTGTTGTCCGAAGTTCGAATGTTGATCAATTCGTTAGCTGGGTTCGGCCACAGGACGATGTCCATTTCCTCGTTAGGTGCCTCAATGCTTGTGCTGGCGGACCCGAACACCCGGGCCATGCGGTTGCGCCCCGTACCATCATAGCTGGTGAATCCTCCACCGATGATGATCCCACCATCGGTTTGCAGCGCGGTGGTAAAGACCACGTCGTTGGCCCCTGATCCCGGATCGAATGAGGTGTCCAAGCTACCATCGGCATTCAAGCGGGCCAGGTTGTTACGGCCCGCACCATCATAGCTGGTGAATTCCCCTCCAACAATGATCTTCCCATCGGCCCGCAACGCGATCGCTCTGACGTAGCCGTCCACCCCGGCACCAGAGAGGAATGATGCATCCACACTGCCATCAGCGTTCAGCCGTACGATGCGGTTGTGACCCATGCCATCATAGTTGTTGAAGTCACCACCGATAATGATCTTCCCATCGGCCTGCAACGCGATCGCTTTGACGTAGCCGTCAGCCCCGGCTCCAGGGTTGAACGATGCATCCAAACTGCCATCGGCGTTCAGCCGAGCCACGTGCCCGCATGCCGTGCCGTTGATGCTGGTAAAATCTCCGCCGACAATGATCTTGCCATCTGCTTGAAGGGCGGTAGCCTCGACATCGTTGTTGGCCCCTGTGCCGGGATCGAAGGTGGCATCGACACTGCCATCCATGTTCAGCCGGGCAATGTTGCTCCATTCCGGCCCGCTGCTATAGGTGAACAAGCCCCCGATGATGATCTTCCCATCGGATTGCAGTGTGATGCATTTGACGGAGCTGCTCGCCTCAAAAGCGGGGTTGAACGAGGCATCAAGGCTACCATCGGGGTTGAGGCGAACGATGCGACTATGCGCGGTGCCGTTATAGCCGGAGAAGGCGCCTCCGACAATGATCTTGCTATCGGCCTGCAGCGCGAAGGAGAGGACCGCCCAGCTTGCTCCCGACCCGATGTCGAAAGTGGGGTCCAAGGTGCCATCGGCGTTCAGGCGTGCAATGAAGTTGCGCCCCGTGCCATTGAAGCTGGTGAACATCCCTCCAGCGAGGATCTTCCCATCAGCCTGCACGGCAGAGGCAAGGACATACCAGTTCGACCCGGTGCCGGGGTTGAAGGAGACGTCAAGCTCGCCGTCGGCATGAAGGCGGGCAACTCTGTTGCGCCCCAAGTCACCGGCGTTCGCGAAGTTCCCTCCGATGATGATCCTACCGTCATTCTGCTCAGCGATGGACCAGACAAATGTGCTCTGTGCAGTGCCGGTGGAGAAGGATGCGTCCAGGCTTCCATCCGCATTGAGGCGGGTCAGACTGAAATTCCCACCGATGATGATCTTCCCATCGGCTCGCACCAAGGCGGTGCGTACATCGAAATAGGTCGTGGTGCCGGTATCGAAGGAGGTGTCCACGCTGCCATCAGCGTTCAAGCGTACCAGGTTGTTCCGGCCTGTGCCGTTGTAATTCGTGAAAGATCCGCCTATGATGATCCTCCCGTCGGCCTGCAGTGTGATACTGGTGACCGAATTGGTCGCCCCCTGGCCGGTATTGAACGATGCATCCAAACTGCCATCCGAGTTCAACCGAGCGATGCGGCCACAGGTCGTGCCGTTGATACTGGTGAAATTCCCACCGATGATGACCTTCCCATCGGCTTGAATGGCGGTCGCCAGGACACTGTTGCCTGCCCCTGTGCCGGGATCGAACGAGGTATCCAAACTGCCATCCATGTTCAGGCGGGCAAGGCGGTTCCGGGCCGTTCCGTTGATGGCGGTGAAATTGCCCCCGATGAAGAACTTTCCATCGTTCTGTATAGCGGTACAGAGCACGGCGTTGTTCGGGCCTACGCCGGGATCGAAGGAGGCGTCCAAGCTGCCATCGGTGTTCAGGCGAGCGATGCGACTACGCGCGGTGCCGTTATAGCTGGAGAAGGCGCCTGCGATGATGGTCCTCCCATCGGCCTGCAAGACAGTGGCGTATACGACATTGTTCGTGGCCGTACCGGTATCGAAGGAGTCGTCCAAGGACCCATCGGCGTTCAGGCGGGCGATGCAGTTCTGACCGGTCCCGTTGTACGAAGTGAAGGCCCCCCCGATGATGATCTTGCCATCGGACTGCAAGGTGGTGGAGCGCACCAGACCGAATGCCCCATCGCCGTACCCGAAACCGAGATCGGCAGTGTTGAAGCTGATATCGATCCCACCGGCTTGTGCATTTGCTTGCAGGGTGAGGAAAAGAAAGGCCAAACAGGTCAGATCACCGCGCATGTTCATTGGAAAGTGAGAAATGTATGGTCCTAAACTAGTGACTCGTCCTTCGACCTCAACTCGCGACAGGGGCGCTCGAAGCGGACCGTGGCGTTCGTAGCCGAAAGCGCAGGGGCACTTCGTGAGAACCTGAGGGGGCTTAGGCTGTGTTTGTCACGCGTTTAGGGCTGCTCCAATAAGGCCCAACTGAATGTCGTTGCACTTTTCCAATCTTTCCTGACTGAACTTCCACATCTCCCGGTCATGTGAATCACCGACAACTCCTAGGGCTGGAAAGGGAATGGAATACTCAACATTCCCCTGTACTCTTATCTCAACGAGATAGGCAACCCAATATCGAGACTCTTTGATGACTTGTCCTGAATCATCGAGGTGATCCTCTTCGATACCACCTATCCACTCAACGAGTCTGATTGAACCGCAAATGGGCGATTCGGAGGTAACCAGCGGTGTGCCATATTTGTAACGAGAGTCATTGTAAATGCTTCCTTTCGGAACAGATAACTCTTGCATTTCTGCATAGGTAGCATACCCCTTGGCTGAAATAAGCTTTGCGCGTTTTATGATTCGTTGAATCGAGTCCTGCCTATTCATCTATTAAGAAGATTGGTTATCCCTACGCCACCATCCCCCGAACAAACACCTCCACATACTCCTTCATCCGTTCCACGATGCGCTCGCCGACCTCCCGCGCCTTCAACACACTGGGTCGCGCTTCGAGGCACTTGATCACATCGTCCTTCAGCGGTTCCTGGCCGGTGAAGATGTAGGTCTCGATGAGGTTGTTGAATTGCTTCTGGTCGAGGTGTTCTTCTTCGCAGAGGGTGTGGAGGGCCATCACCCGTTGATCCTCCCAATACTTCTCGAACTCGTCCTGGATGCGGTCCGGGTCTGTGATCTTGGGGAGGTGCTCTGCGATGAACTTTTCGATGAGTTCGCGTTTGCTGCGCAGCTCCACGTCGCTGCTGAGCAGGGACATGATCTGCTTGCGCATGGCCTCGCCTTTCGCGGTGTGCTCTTCGCCTTTCAAACGCGCGAGCAGCTTCAGGATATAGGCCACATTGATCTCGTCGCGGTGCACGAGCACCACTTCGAAATCGATGTCCTCCAGGATGCTGTGTTTGTCCTTTGCGCGTTGGCGTTGCACGCTGTCGCGCAGGTCCAGGTATTTGCTGGTGTAGCCGGCGAAGACCTGTTCGGTGATGGGCAGGTCGCGCCAATCGAATTCGGCGTAGGTCTTCAGGACGTTCAGCAAGCGGATGAGTTCGCGGAAGGCGGATACGAAGGCCAGTTGCTGTTCCTCGTCCACGAGCGCATCCACGGCGCGTACGGTGGGCGCCACCTCCAAAAGCTTCTTGTAGGCGGCGATGAACTGCGCCACCAGCTTCTGGTAAGGCGGCAGGAAGATGATCTCCTTCGCGTCCTTGTTGCTGAACAGGGCGAGCGCATCGTCCGTGGCCTTCTTCAGGTTGCGGTAGGCCACGATGTTGCCCTGGCTCTTCTTCTCATTCAGGATGCGGTTGGTGCGGCTGTAAGCTTGGATCAGGCCGTGGTAGCGCAGGCGCTTGTCAACGTACAGGGTGTTCACCTTCTTGGCGTCGAAGCCGGTGAGCATCATGTTCACCACCAGCACCAGGTCGATGCGGTCGCTGTCCTTGGCCGTCGTCTTCTCGCGTTCGCGCAACTTCTTGGTGATGTCCTTGAAGTAGTTCTCCAGGCCCTTTTGGTCCTTGGTGCTGAAGGCGGTGCCGAACTGCGCGTTGTAGTCGCCGATGATTCGGTCCATGGCATCGCGGCTGTGTCCGCTGCCATAGGTCGCGGGTGGTTCGCTCGCGAGGTTGGTGTCCTCGGGCAGTGCGCCCACGGCTTCCTCATCCTCCTCGTTGGTGCCGTAGCTGTATATGGCCGCGATGCGTAGGTCGTGCGCACCGGCCTCCTTGCGTTGGCGGAACAGTTCGTAGTACTTCATCAGCAGGGGAATGCTGCTGACGGCGAAGAGTGCGCTGTATTCACGATTGTGCGTCTTGCGGTAGTGGATGCTGATGATGTTGTCCACCACCTTGCCCAAGCGCTTCTCATCATCAAAGACCTCGGCGCGGTCGATATCCTCCACATCGATGTCCATCTCGATGCCGTCTTCCTTCTTCTTGTAGCGGCCCACGTACTCCACGCTGAAGCGCAGCACGTTCTCATCGCGGATGGCATCGGTGATCACGTACTTGTGCAGGCACGCGCCAAAGAGCTGCTTGGTGGTGCGCTTGCCCAGGTCGTTCTTGCTGGCGTTCTCGGCGAAGATGGGCGTACCCGTGAAACCGAAGAGCTGCGCGTTGGTGAAGTAGCTGGTGATGGCGCCGTGCGTTTTGCCGAACTGGCTGCGGTGGCACTCGTCGAAGATGAAGACCATGCGCGCGTCCTTCAGCGCTTCAACCTTCTTCTCGTGTCGCACCTTGCTGATGGCGATGTGCAGCTTCTGGATGGTGGTGACGATGAGCTTGGTGTTCGGATCCCCCAACTGCTCCACTAAGCCCTTGGTGTTCTCGGTGGCGTCCACGCTACCTTCTTTGTAGTCGTTGAAGTCCTCCATGGTCTTGTAGTCGAGGTCCTTGCGGTCCACGACGAAGACCACCTTGGCCACATCGGGCAGGCCCATGATCACCTGGCTGGCCTTGAAGCTGGTAAGCGTTTTACCACTGCCGGTGGTGTGCCAGATGTAGCCGTAGTTGTCGGTGCGGTCAGCGGCAGCGGGATCGTAGTTGCGCACCTTGTCCACGATGGCTTCCACGGCGAACACCTGGTAGGGGCGCAGCACCATCAGCCGCTTGTCACGGTCGTTCAGCACGGTGTAGTGGCTGATCATGCGGCACAGCCGTGGGATGCTCAGCAGGTCGGCGGTGAAGTCCTTCAGTTCGGCTTTGCGGCGGCTGTCCTCATCCGTCCAATAGAAGGTCTGCGTGAAGGTGAGCGCCTCGATGGGGTTGTTCACGTAGTACTTCGTGTTCACCCCGTTGCTGATGGCGAAGAGCTGGATGTACTGGAACAGCCCGCCGTTGGCCCAGAAGCTGTGGCGCTTGTAGCGGATGATCTGGTTGAAGGCCTCCTTCACTTCCAGCCCGCTGCGCTTCAACTCCACCTGCACCACGGGCAGGCCGTTGCACAGGATGGTGACATCGTAGCGGTTGGTGTAGCTGCCCACGTTGGTCACCTGCTGTGTGACCTGCCATTGGTTCGCCGCGGGGTCTCCGCCATCGAAGAAGCGCACATAGGTCACCGTGCCATCCTCGCGCTCCAGCGCATAACGGTCGCGCAGGATCTTGCTGCGTTCGTAGAGCGTGCCCTTCTGCAAGTGGTTCAGCAAGCGGGTCATGTCCCGCTGCGTGAAGGTGGTGCCGTTGAAGGCCTCCAGTTGCGCTTGCAAATTGGCCAGCAAGCTGGCGTCATCCTGAATGACCACCGGCCCATAGCCCATGCCGCGCAGCTGGGCTACCAGCTGGGCTTCGAGGAGGGCTTCGGGTTGGGTGGTCATCGGCGTTTACAGTTCGCTCGCTATATGCCCAAGTGTCAAGGTCAGAGCATGCTCGACGAACTTGCTGATTATAGAACCTTTCGAAGAAGCCTCGCCGATTGTAGAGATCAACACTGGTCGTATTTCCAATGGAAGAGTTGCGTCTATCCGTTCGTTGTGATCCACCTTAGTAGTTGTATCCTCCAAGAAGGCTCCTAAAACCAATGTTCCATCATCCGACCCTTGGTGATGTACAGTCATACCTAAGCGATACCATTTCACATGGTTGAGTGAAATCGTGACCATGATCCACCCCTTCGGCAGGTGTCGGTTGAAGTAATAGCCGTGCCTCTTCGCGTATTTGATGATCTGACCGTAGTAGAAATGTTGCTCTAACCCATCCTTTGGAGAACAGGATTTCACTTCCAGTTCGGCCCCTCCATTGATCTTCTCCCGCAAGCTTTCCACAGCACTGTTCACCTCTGTCAAGCAAAGCTCGAACACTTCATTTCGGATCAATGCGACCTTGGCTTCATGTTCCTTGCGTGTCTTCGATTGCCACTCTTCCAACTTACCGCTGAATAGACGCGCAACCTCATCAAGGGAAGAGGCGGTGGTTGCTTCCCTCAGGTTGAGTGCTTTCTCGATGTGCTCTCGCTGTGTTTCGCAGAAATAGGATACAAGTGGCTGAGGGTTACCCGAGTCCGCTTTCTCCAACGCATCGATATATAGATCCTTAGCCTCCTCTCGTCGAACCGTAAAGGGGAAAAGGCCGTGTTTGATGAGTATCAAACTGGAAAGCAATCTGTCCACTCTTCCGTTCCCATCTTGATATGGATGTATCGTCGAGAATGCATGATGGAACCATGCCGCGATCACGACAGGATGCACCTTGTTCTCTGTGGCCTCGTTGTACAGGGTCACAAGATTTTCGACTTCATCCTGAACGTTGATGGGGGGACAGTAATACACCTTTGATCCATCTGGGCGCGTAGGGTTGTTCTCCGTGGTCTTGAACCTTCCCTTCAAAAGTTCAACCTCTGTCTTATTGCCAAACTGGTCCCGAGCCTCGGTGGTAGTCTGGTTCCGTGTAACGAGTTGATGCAGTTCATGAATGAATCCAATTGAAAGTGGACGATTCTCATTCACCATGTCAAAGACGAAGTCGATCGCATCCATGTGGTCTTTTAGATGCCCAAAGAGCTTCGGTACCGCCACGTCGGTTTGCAAATGAGTAACCTGGGTATCAATGAAGCCCTTGCGTATCAACGTCTCTGTAACGCCTCTATCCAAATCATAGAGTCGTTCGATCACACCGGTCTCAATGGCGTGTTCACGCTTCAATTGATTCATGAAATCCGAGAATGCATTGGAGCTTGATTGTAGCTCTTCGCGGCGCGCATACCACGCATCTGTGACCCCGTCCAGAACAGAGGTGTCACACTTGAGCCAAGCTTCCTGAAACTCGATTGGTTTCCAAATCCGGTTGATCTGTGGTTCCATATTGCCTTTGTTTCGTTCTAATCGGAATTCCTTTTCTCTCACACAAACATCTGCTGCAACAACCCCTTCTTCCATTGCTCCGCCGCCGCCACCTGTCTCGAACTATGATGCGTCTGATGACCATGATGGACTGTGATTCCGCCCATCGCAACCTTGGTATTCATCATAGTCTTCATTCAATCATTGAAATCATAGTTCAAGATTTGGGCTTCATCACCCGCTTGAACTGCAAGCTTCGGCTGCCGAAGTTGATCAATAGTCCGATCTCCATACCGTAAGCTTCCAAATAGTTGATAGCCTGTGCCAAGTGCACGTCCTCCAACTGGATCAATGCCTTGATCTCCACCATCACCTTGCCTTCCACGAAGAAATCCACGCGACGCGTACCGATATCGTGGCCTTTGTAGCTCAGCGGCATTTCCATTTCGCGCACATGGTCGATGTTGCGCATGTTCATCTCGATGGAGAAGGCCCGTTGATACACCACTTCTTGGAAACCGTTGCCCAAGGTTCCGTGCACCTCCATGGCCGCACCGATGATGCGGCCGGTCAACTCGGAATGCTTGTATTGCTCGTCAACCATTGTCTTGAACTATGATTTCAATGATGATGTGATGGACTGTGATTTCAACAGCCATCCTTTTCGCATTCATCATAGTATTCATGTGAATCAGACGAATCATAGTTCAAGACCCTTACACGAACATCTGCTGCAACAACCCCTTCTTCCATTGCTGCGCCGCCGCCACCGCCTGCGCCACCCCCGCCACCTTCGCATCCAAGGCCATTAGGAAGCCCGCGATACGGGACTGCTCTTCGAGGGAGGGAACCTGAACGCGAACCTTTGCAAAAGAGCCTGAAGAAACGGTGAATCGAGTACTACCGGTGGCCAACCTGCTGATCTGCTTGAGCACAGTGTCTGTGTTGCAGAAGTAGTGTGAGTAGTTGATGTCAAGTTTGGTAGTCGGTCTGAACCTGAGCAGATGATAACTGAATACGGCATCAGGTAGATCCTCGAAGATCACAACCGAATGGCCGATGTCATCAGGTGTTTCAGAAGATGGAGTGAAGAGAATATCACCGCGGCGTAGGTCACTGGTCTTTATTTGGATTGGCGTTGCAGACACGACCACATAATCGTTCAAGGAGTGCACATTGATCTCCTCGTGACGATAGACGTTCATGTAGTTCACCAGCCGAACGAGCTTCTGACCTTCTTCAGTGAGTTTGTCAACGCTGCTAGTTCTGAACTCACCTAAGGAACCTAAAGGCTTCTCCTCCCACTCCGGGAACTCCCCGCCATCCTTCCGCTTGAAGCGCAGCTGCTGGCTGAAGAGCTGTTGCACCACGCCCTTCTTGTACTGCTCCAGCAATTCCTGCTTGCGCTTCAGCTGCTGGATCTTGCGGTCCACCGCGCCCAGGAAGGCCGCGATCTTCTGCTGTTCGGGGAGGGTGGGTAGGTGCACCTGTGTTCCAAGCAGAGTTTGCTGTGTGATGTTCATCTGAGACATAGCCAGTCCAGATGACTTCGTGACGATTTGGCTTTGAGCTTTATGGCCGCCCAAGACCAACGACAAGAACAGTGAGTTCACATCTTCCTTCACCCGCAATCGTATCAACTTATCAGATAACATGAGCCTTCCACGACAGGCCCCGACATGAGCAATTACGCCTACACGTTCAGCCGGACCAGCACGGGTAATGAGTATATCATCAATCACTACCTCCAATTCTTCTCGCGGTTCGAGGTCTACAGGAAGTGCTTTGTTCGCGTCCTGAAAGAAACCCTCCCAATCGACGGCAGTCGTCTTTAGCACGCCCCACTGATCTAATGGTGCTGGTGTTGCTTCACACTGCGGGCTCCAACCAGAATCGATACTGGCCACAAGTGATTGAACACTCCTGTGGGACCATACTTCATTGAATTTCGAAAAGCGCAGTCGTGGCTTCGTTCTGGCTCCGCTCTTAATCTTCTCCGCGACCTCCATCACGCGAACGGCATTTCAATTCCCAACTCCTTGCAATACTTCGCCAACTCGGCATCGGTCTCTTTCATCCCCTTCTCTAATGCCTGCAGCTCCTTCGCCACGGCTTTCAGGTCTACGGCATCCTCGGCCTCAAAGGTGTCCACGTAGCGCGGTATGTTCAGGTTGTAGCCGTTGGCCTTTACCTCGGCCAGCGTGGCCACGTGGCTGTACTTCTCCTGCTCGCTGCGTTCGCGGTAGGTGCTTACGATGCGGTCCACATCTTCCGGCCGCAACTTGTTCTGCGTCTTCACCTTCTCGTAGTTCCCTTCGGCACTGGCATCGATGAACAGGATGTTGTCGCGGTCCTTGCGGCCCTTCTTCAGCACCACGATGCTGGTGGGGATGCCGGTGCCGTAAAAGATCTGCCCGGGCAAACCGATCACGGCATCGAGCACGTTGAGGTCGCGTATCAAGTATTCGCGGATGTGCGCCTCGGCCGCTCCACGAAACAGCACGCCATGTGGCAGTACGCAGGCCAGTGTTCCACCATCATCCAAGTGGTGCAGCATGTGCAGCAGAAAAGCAAAGTCCGCCTTGGTCTTGGGCGCCAGTTTGCCGGGCGCGCTGAAACGGTCGTCCGAGCTCTTGGTGGGTCCGGCCTTCCAGTGCGCGCTGAAGGGCGGGTTGGCCACAACCGCCTCAAATTGCTCGCCCATATGCTGCGGGCGTTCCAATGAATCTTCGTTGTGTATGTCGAATCGCCTATAATGCATGTCGTGCATGATCATGTTCATGCGACACAAATTGTAGGTCGTGGGATTCATTTCTTGTCCCACCAACTGTCCGATATCCAACACTTCGTGACGGATACGGAGCAATAATGATCCACTTCCACAAGCAGGGTCATAGGCGTTCTTGAGTCGCTTCTTGCCCGTAGTGACGATCTTGGCCAGTACCATACTCACCTCCTTAGGTGTGTAGAATTCGCCGGCTTTCTTACCAGCGCCACTCGCGAATTTCTCGATCAGGAACTCATAAGCGTCACCGAGCACATCGCTACTATCTGCGCCGAGTTCAAAATCAACCGTCGCCAGCTTGCGAAGAACTTTCACGACAAGGTTGTTCTTATCCGTCTCGCTTTTGCCCAATTTACTACTGGTGAGATCTAGGTCTTCGAACAAGTTTGCAAAGTCCTCCTCGCTCTCATGTCCTTGTGTGCTCTCACTTATATGTCGCAATACGTCGGTGAGCTTATCCAGAATGAAGGGCGCATCCACCCCGTCCTCGTCTTCGCCCGCAGGCACAATACTCTTGAAGAGTTCTTCGGGCTCCAGAAAATAGCCGAGTTGTTCTACGCTCAAGTCACTCACGGCCTTCAGGTACGCTTCGCGGTCCTTGGTCTTTGCGGTGATCTGGTCGTAGGTGATGCCGTCCGGGTGCAGGATCTCGTCGGCATACAATTCCATCTTCTCGCTGAGGTACTTGAAGAAGATGAAGCCGAGGATGTAGTCGCGGAAGTCGTCCGCGCTCATCTTGCCGCGCAGGGCATTGGCGATGTCCCAGAGGGTGGCTTCGAGGCGTTGTTTGGCGGTCATGGGCCGTGAAAATAGGGGGTAGGTTCCCATCGCGCGGGTCATTGTGGTGGGCCTCCTTCTTTCGGCTGTATCGGCCACTCGGTCTGGTTCACCCATTTGCTGGTCCATGCTTGCACACACCAAGCTTTCAGCTCCCTAACGCCCATCCCTCTAGTCCATCGGAAAGGCTCTCCATCAAACGCAGACCCCCATTCGTCGAAGAAAATCACACGTTGGTCTTGACAGGGCCTACCCGGATCCCTCAACTTGCAGCACCTTCAAGATGACCGGCACACCTCAAAACACCTGAACGACCATGTGGCCAGTCCAAACGCTTACCCTCTTGCTCTGCCTTACCGACGAAGAACAATTGTTCGCACAGAGCCTTCCTCCGGTACAGGAGCCTGCCCGCGTGGAACAATTGGCGCAACCGAACGTAGAGAATGGCGATGAGAATTCCATCGCCTTTCCCATGGCCTGAACGTTACTGACCAGGACCTCGGTCCTGTGTTCCGAAGACCCCGGTGCTTCCGCCTAGGTACCGGGGTCGCCTTTTATGGGGCAGGGCTCTTGGGTCTTGATCCCTTCTGCAGGACCGGTCCCGACTTGGCGGGATGACGCGGATGGATACAGCTGATGCCGGAGGAGAAGGCGCTGTGGATGTGATGTGCAGGCGGATCCCGGATGAAGCGGATGAGAGTTCAAGGTATCGGTCTTCCTTCCGCCGCTAGGCGGAACATCCGTGTCCATCCGTGTGTTCTGTGGATGGGTCCTTACGGCTTCGCGGCGGATAAGAGGCGATGGCCCTGTTCGTGGGGGATCATACATGGCCGGGGCAGCTATATTCGCGGCCCCAGAATTGCAGCCGCACTGGGCCATGCCCCGATACCGTCCCCTGATGGATGGGCCATGGACCGATCCCACCGACCTCCAACACCTGCCACACGAATGATCCAACGCCACCTGTTCTGGGCCTTTTTGGTCCTCTTGAACCTGCCGCTCCAGGCGCAAACGAAAACGGAACGCGCCACGGTGGAGTGGGGGCCGGAGATGAACGACAGCAAGGACGGCGCCTTCGACATGGTCGTGGGCTACACCGACGACTTCGTCTACATGCTGGTGTGGCAGAAGAAGGAACGCTTCCTGCGGAAGATGGATGCATCCCACCGCATCGTTTACCAGAAGTTGCTGCCCATGGAGATCGACAAGGACGATCATGCACTGGAAACGGTGCAGGTATTGGACGATCGGATCCTGGTCTTCTCCAGCTACTTCGACAAGAAGGCCGACATCAACACCTTGTTCGTGCGCTCGTTCAGCGAGGCGGGCTTCGCACCGATGGGTCGGATGCAGCGGGTGGCGGTGATGGCTGCGGAAGGGCGGCGTGCGGGATCCTTCTCGGTCCGGATCTCGCCGGATGAGCGGATGATCCTGGTGGACCAACAATTGCCCTACGAAAAGGAAGGACGCGAGCGATTCAAGCTCAGCGTATTCGACCGGGACCTCACGCCGATGTGGGAGCGTTCCGTGGATCTGCCTTACCTGGACAGTGAATTCGCCGTGGTGGAGACCCGCGTGACGAACGATGGGGCCGTGATCATGATCGGCAACAAGTACGCGGAAAAGCGCGCTGCCAAGGAATTGCGCAAGGACGGCAAGGCCACCTACACCTACCACGTGCTCACCTACCAGAACGACGGCAGCGAACCCGAGGACAACCCCATCGAGATCGCGGACAAATTCCTGCAGGACCTAACGCTGAACATCGGCGACGAAGGGGATATCCTCTGCGGTGGTTTCTACGGAAAGAAAGGATCGTTCGCGGTGAGCGGCACCTTCTTTTTGAAGCTGGACCAGAACACCAAGCAGGTCACCCATTCCAGCTTCAAGGAGTTCGATGCGGACTTCATCACCCAGTACATGACCGAGAAGGAAGAGGCGAAAGCCTCCAAACGGGCCGACAAGAAGGGGGAGGAGATCGAACTGTACAACTACGAATTGCGCGACATCGTGCGCCGCACGGACGGCGGTGCCGTGATGGTGGGCGAGCAGTATCGGTTCTACGTGACCACCACCACCACGAGCAGCCCGAACGGAGGCACCACCACCACGACCACCTACCACTACATCTACAACGACATCATCGTGGTGAACGTGGATCCATCCGGCGAGATCGAATGGGCGGCGAAAGTGCCCAAGCGGCAGCACAGCACCAACGACGGTGGCCGGTATTCGTCCTACGCCATGGTGGTGAAGGAGGACAACATCTACCTGCTCTTCAACGACAGCGGAAAGAACCTCTTCCTGACGCCGGGAGACAAGGTGGAACCCTTCCGCTACGGCAAGGACATGCTGATCACCCTGGCCACGATCAACGGCGACGGCAAGGTGAGCCGCGAAGCCTTGCTTGCCATGGAGAAGCGCGAAGCCATGACCCGCCCGAAAGCCGGTGTGCAGATCGGCGACGACCGCTTGTTCATCTACGCGAATTGGCGCAAGGACCACCAGTACGGGACCGTCACCTTCCGATAGGATCTCTGAAGAGAGGACCGCCGACTTCCATCGGGATGTCGGCGGTTCTCCATTTTTGTAGGATGGTACGCAGCATCGGTCTCCCACTTCTCTTCGCCTTCGCACTGGGTGCAAGCGCCCAATGGCGCTTTGAGGGCAACACCACGCCGACCTGGGAGCAGACCATGGAGCGCTTCCAGGAATTCGCCACCACGCGCTCGGGTGTGCACTTGATGGAGATCGGGACCGATGACGATGGATCACCCATCCACCTCTTCGTGCTCTCCGATGGCAGTGGCTTCACACCGGACAGCATCCGCGCAGCGGGCAAGAACATCCTGTGGATCACCAACGCGATCCATGCCGGCGAACCCGATGGGGTGGATGCCAGCCTGCTGCTGACCCAAGCCCTCTTGGACAGCGACCAGTACATGGGTCTGTTGGCGCGAACGGCCGTTTGCATCGTGCCCATGTACAACGTGAGCGGAGCACGGCAACGCAGCAGCAATAGCAGGGCCAACCAGAACGGTCCTGCGGAATATGGCTTCCGGGCCAACGCCCGCAATTTGGACCTGAACCGCGACTTCATCAAGGCCGATGCCAGCAACACGCGCACGCTGTTGCGCGCACTAACGGCGTGGGATCCGGATGTGTACTTCGAAACACACGTGACCAACGGCGCCGACCATCAGTACGTGATGGAATTGCTCATGACCCACCCGGACAAGGTGGATGACGCGATGAGCACCTACATGCGGAACGTACTGACTCCCCGGCTCCACGCGTGGATGAAGGCACGCAAGATCCCGATGGGACCCTACTTCGAAACGGTGAAGCACAGCCCCGAAGAGGGACTGACCGGCTTCATGGATGGTCCGCGCTACAGCACGGGATACAATGCACTACGCGGTCGTGTGGCACTGATCAGTGAAGCGCACATGTTGAAGCCGTATGCGGATCGCGTGAATGCCACCTTCCAGTTGATGTTGGGCACCTTGGCCGCGATGAACGAACACCCGCAGGAATTGCGCGATGCCATTGCGAAAGCACGCTCCAATGCGGCCACTGAACAACGCTACGCAACGAATTGGAAACTGGACACGGCGGCTTCAAAACCCGTGGAATGGCTCGGGTACGAGGCGAAGTGCACGAAGAGCGCTGTGACAGGCCTGGATCGGTTGTACTACGATCAGGACCGCCCCACCAAGGTGAACGTGCCTTGGTTCGATCAGGGGGTCTCCACGTTGCAGATCGAGAAGCCGAAAGCCTACCTCATTCCGCAAGCATGGCACGAAGTGATCGAGCGGTTGGCCTTGGACAAGGTGCCCATGGAACGACTCGTGAGGTCGCGCACGTTCGATGCGGAAGTACAGCGGATCAAAGACTTCGAAACGACATCGGGTCCATACGAAGGGCATTACCTCCATCACGGGGTCTCGACCACCGTGGAGCGCGAAGAGGTCACTGGTCGGCCTGGCGATGTTCTGGTTCCTATGGGCCACCCAACCGACCAATTGGTGATGGAGATCCTGGAGCCACGATGCGCGGACAGCTACTTCGCGTGGGGCTTCTTCGACACCATGCTGCAACAGAAGGAATGGTTCAGCGATTACGTCTTCGAGGACATCGCAGCGGACCTCTTGGTCAAGGACGCGGCGTTGAAGGCCGCGTTCGAAGCCAAGCGAAACGCCGACCCCGCCTTTGCCAAGGACGACTGGGCGCAGCTCTACTTCGTCTACCAGCGGTCGCCGTATTTCGAACCGAACTACCGACGCTATCCGGTGGTGCGCATTACGAAGTGATCACTGCTCCCTGTGATCGGCTTTCTTTGTGATCCATCCCACAACTATGGAATACTACGACATCAGCATCGGCGCTCGCGTGAAACATCCGTCCATGGGCATTGGTGTGATCTACGACCTGGACCCGCGCACCATCCACGTCTTCTTCCAGGAACACGGCGAGCAACCCATCAGTCGGAGTTTCGAAGGCTTGGAGGTCATCGCTCCGGGAGCGGAAGTGGAGAAGGTCCCATTGGATCTGGAACACGTGCAGGACTGCTTGCGCGAGGTGCTGGAGGAGATGCAGTCCCCCCAGCGCCCGGTCGAAATGGCACGCCGCTATGAAGGCGGAATTCTTGACCTACGCCCGAAGGATGCGTCGCTCAAGAGCAAGGAACTGCCCATCGACGACTTCTTCCACAAGATCGTGATGATCCGGGATCGGTTCCGTGTGTTGGAGCAGAAGATCAACGCGCACAGCGCCCTGAGCGAACAGGACAAGGTGGAGTTGCAGCAATACATCACGCGTTGCTACGGCAGCCTCACCACCTTCAACATCCTATTCGAGGACAAGGAAGACCACTTCGTGGGGCAGAAGGGGGACGGATAAGAGCGGAGGCCAATTCCTGATCCGCTTCGAATATGCTCCGACCTAGTCCTTGAAATTCAAGTACAGGAATCCCCAGAGTTCGGATTTCTTGCCATCCGTCTTTCTGGCCAAGCACACCTGGCTATCCCTGTTCACATTGGCGGTGGTCAAGAAATTGCCCGAATATGCTTTGAAAGGTCCCTTGTCCTCGAACGAAGCGAATTCCGCTTTTCCGGTATCTGAGAAGCCAACGGTGATGAGCACACGCTTCGTCGCTGTCATCAGTTTCGGCTCCTCGCCCGAACGGTATCGGGGCAGGTTGTCCTCATCATCCGGCATCAATACCATGAGCTTGTCCTTCGTAAGCATGGTCATGTATCCATGGTCCTCGTAGATGTCGTTCGTCTTCAATCGCCGTGGGATCCGCGTGGTCCATTCGTTGGTCCCATCAGCACTGATGGAATTCACGACAAGGAGCTTTTCTTGGATGGCCGTTGCGGAAACTTCCCAAGAACCACCGATCAGATAACATCCACCATCGGCGCGCTGAAGCAGGTCCGTTCGCATCAACTGATAGTCCAATGGTGACGGGTACCGATGGGTGACGAGTTCGCCGACGCCTGCCAACTGCTCATCGAGATCCAGGATGAAATGCCCGGCCGTTTCCTTGATGGATTGGTCGGGTTCCACGAAGAATCCACCCACACGGGGCGCATCCCCGTTCAACACGAGGTTCGCCTTCAATGCGGTGTATCCTTCCGGAAATTCGATCGGCTTGCTCACCATGGTCTCGCCGGACATACCCACCAACTCATAACTGTAGTTGATCTCCTTGTTGGTGATCGGCCGGTTCTTGAACTTGGAGGTCATCAAGGCATACACGATTCCGTTGTTGTTCACCTCTACACCCGCGGTCACGATCTTATCCGACTCGTACGGAATGCGATAGGCATTCTGTGATACCGGCTGCATGTTGCCATCCATCATGAAGAGCAAGACCAACTGTTCATTCTCCTGGGTCTTGATCCGGTCGTAGTAGAAGACGATGTGCTCACCATCCGGGCTTTCCAGAAAGGTCTCGGAACGGCGCCGATCCCAGGTCAGCCCCTTGGGGTTGAAGTTGATCGTCGCAAAGGTGATGGGTTCGCCCTTCAGAGCGAGCTCGGGAAGTGCGAACTCCTGTGCGACGAAATCCACCTTTCCGGTCTTGTAGTTCACATCTTCCGAGGTCACGTACAGTCGGTCGTTCAGAAAGAGGATATCGTCGAACCCACGCCCTTTGGCCCAGTCCTCTCCGAAGTTCAGTTTGGAGACCATGGTCCCTGTTTCCCGCGAATACAGATACAGGTGAAATTGGTCGGAGCCCTTTCCTGTCACTGGTTTCTCCATGTGCACCATGTACCGATCATTGGCTGCGTCCTCGCTCCACTCCAGGTGTAGCGTTTTGTACTCCGTGGTTTCTTCCAACGGAATGAACTCGTACCGGTGATCCGGCAATTGTGCAGCCGCGAATGGCACGATCGTGCAGACGAGAAGAGCACTGGACAAATAGGAAAAGGTGGTCGGCATGTGGCGTTGTTTACAAGCTGGCAATGATACGGCACGGTGCGGAAGAGTTTTCCACCATTCCTTGCATTCGCTGGCTCTGGCCATTACATTCGTACCAGCAGCGTTCTTTCCATCGGACCTGAATAAGCATCCATCACCCGCAAGGGTGTCAACGCGAAGCCCATACAGGCCATCTGTTCATCGGAACCAACAATTTCCATCAGGGATCGCACCCTCGGTGGTGTACGGCGGGCCTCAGCCACCTTCGGGTGCTCTCTTCGGAGACAAGAGGATTACGGAAGCCATCATCGCGATCCCGCCCATGTGATACCATGGGTTCCTTGAACGTGGCCCTGTGTGGGCTTTTCTTTTTTGATAGCGAGTGGTGAGTGCTCCTTCGGTCAGCACTGGCCACTAGCCACTCGCCACTCCATACTCGCCACTCCGTACAAGCTACTCATCACTCGCCACTCCTTTCCGTTCCTTTGCGGCCATGTCCACGTTATTCCCTGTCATGGAGGCGTTCTACACCGTTCAAGGCGAAGGGCTCTTCACAGGTCAGGCTGCGCATTTCATTCGATTGGGAGGCTGCGACGTCGGCTGCACGTGGTGCGATGTAAAGGAAAGTTGGGATGCCGATGCACATCCGAAGTTCTCCGTCGAAGCGATCGTCGAGGAAGCTGCAAAGAACCCAGCCCGGATCGCTGTGATCACCGGCGGTGAACCACTGATGCACGATCTCGCCCCATTGACGAGCGCGTTACGTGAAGTCGGATTCCGCACACACATCGAGACCAGCGGTACACATCCGGTCACCGGAGATTGGCACCATATCTGCTTCAGTCCGAAGAAATTCAAGACGCCATTACAGGAAGTATTCCCGGTCGCGCATGAATTGAAGGTGATCGTGTACAACAAGCACGACCTTATTTGGGCCGAAGAACATGTTCACCGGTTGGATCCAAACTGCGCACTTTTCCTTCAACCAGAATGGAGCAAACGCGACGAGATGATGCCGTTGATCGTGGAGCACGTGAAAGCGCATCCCCGGTGGCGCATTTCCCTGCAGACCCACAAGTACTTGAATATCCCGTGATGAGTTTTGGACTGAATGCAGTTGTTCGTTGTCAGTTGTTAGTTGTTAGGGCGATCCGATCTTTTTCGGCGAAGTTGGCTCTTCTTGCCACCTGCCTTTGCCTCCTGCAACCTGCTTTCGCCCAACCCGGAGGATATTCCACCACGGACAAGACGGCGATCAAACGATACGAAAGCGGCTCTGATTGCATGCGAGCACGAAAGTGGGAGTGCGCCGAAAGTGAGTTCACCAAAGCTGCGGATGCCGACCCGAATTTCGTCGAGCCGCGGATCATGCTGGCCGAGATCGCCGAACAACAAGGCAAGGATGACGTGGCGATCCAACGCTACCGGGAGGTGATCGCGGCTGCACCGAATTTCTTTCCGGTAGGGCGACTTCACTTGGCCGACCTCGAATTCAAACGTGGCGACTACGACCAAGCGGAGAAGAACTACAAGGCCTACATCGCCCAGGAAGAGGAGCCGCTTCGCAAGGCAAGGGCGAAGCTTGGGCTGGAGAATTGTGCGTTCGCAGCACGTGCCATTCAGCAGCCAGTGCCCTTCGAACCCGTGAACCTCGGGCCGAACGTGAATAGCGAGGACCCCGAGTACTATCCGTGCATCACTGCGGATGACGGCACCTTGATCTACACCCGAAGAGTGAAAGCACCGGAGATCCAGCCATGGGGTATGCAGGAGGATTTCTACGTGAGCCGCCGTGATATCGACGGCAATTGGAAGAGCTCGATCCCCTTGCCCGTGGTGAACACCCGAGCATTCAACGAAGGTGCCGGGACACTCAGTCCCGATGGGCGATTCTTGATCTTCACCAAATGCGCGTTGGCGGATGGGTCCTACGGTGGTTCCTTGCAAGGCGAAGGCAGCTGCGACCTCTTCATCAGCCGTCGCATCGGTGATCGGTGGAGCGTACCGCAGAACTTGGGAACACCGGTGAACTCCAGTCATTGGGAAACGCAACCCAGCATGGCGAGCGACGGGCGCACCATCTATTACATCCGTGGCTCGGTGGCCAGGGACGGCATCAAGAGCATGGACATCTGGACCACCACGATGGGCGATGATGGGACCTGGAGCAAGCCGGAGAAGTTGGGGCCGAACATCAACACGCCCATGCAAGAGGAAAGCGTGCAGATCCATCCCGATGGACGAACGTTGTACTTCAGCAGCAACGGGCACCCGGGCTTCGGAGGTCTGGACATCTACATGAGCCGGAAACAGGCCGATGGTTCATGGGGGCCTGCGTTGAACCTCGGATATCCGATCAACACCGGTTCGGATGAGAACAGTCTTCTGGTGAACGCACAAGGCGACATCGCCTATTTCGCGAGCGACCGACCCGGTGGGTTGGGCGATCTGGATCTGTACAGCTTTGCACTCTACCCCGAAGCACGTCCGTTGCCGATCACATACATCCGAGGCCGTGTGTACGATAAGTTGACGGACGCTTCCGTGGAAGCCGATGTACAACTCTTCGACCTCGCCACCGGTGAGTTGGCAACAGGAACCTACAGCGACCCAAAGACCGGAGAGTTCCTCGTCTGCTTGCCCAGCGGCCGATCCTATGCACTCAATGCAAGTGCATCCGGATATCTGTTCTTCTCACAGAACTACGACGTAGCGGCGGGCACACCCAATGATCCGATCACCCTGGATGTGCCTTTGAGTGCGCTTACAGCGGGATCTTCCATCGCATTGAGGAACATCTTCTTCAATACGGCGAGTGCGGAACTCTTGCCCGCTTCGAATACCGAGCTGGAGAAGTTGGTGAAGCTGTTGCAGAACAACCCAAGTCTTCGGATCGAATTGGGAGGCCATACGGACAACGTCGGTGCGGATTCCGCCAACCTCACATTGAGCGATCAGCGTGCAAAGGCAGTGCGCGAATTCGTGGTATCGAAGGGCATCGATGCCGAGCGGATCACGGCGAAAGGCTACGGCGAGACCATGCCGATCGCGACCAACGACACCGAGGCCGGGAAGGCCCAGAACCGGCGCACGGAGGTGAAGGTATTGTGATCAGGAAGTGGACAATTCCGTGGATCGGGCGCACGCAGCGCCGATGGCACGCTGAAGGACCCCGCCGAGATCCTCGTTCGCCAAGACCTTGAAGGCCGCTTCGGTGGTCCCGCCTTTGCTCATGACCGCTTTGATCAGTTCCTCCGGTGATCGATCGGCGTGTTCCATCAAGTGATAACTACCGAGCATGGTTTGTTTCACCAAGGCATTCGCCACGTGAGGAGCCAGACCGAGCTCCATTCCTGCATCGATCATGCTCTGCACGATCTTGAAGAAGTAGGCAGGTCCACTGCCACTCAAAGCGGTCACCGCATCCAAGTGCGATTCATCCTCCAAGTGTACAGCCCGTCCCGTGCTGTTCAACAGTTGCTCCACCATCACGGTTTGCAGCATGCTGAGTTCCGCACCCGTTGCATAGGCCGTGATGCCCATGCCGATCTGCGCAGGCGCATTGGGCATGGCGCGCACCACGGTGCGGTGCTTCAACACCTCCTGCAACCGAGGGATGGTGATCCCGGCCATGATCGAAAGCAGCACTTGATCATCGCGCAATACAGCTGCAAGGTCCTTGGCAACGGTTTGTAGGTCCTGCGGTTTCACAGCGAGGATCACCAGGTCGCAGGCGCCCACCGTTGTACCAACGGAAGTGGAGATCCGACCCAAGCCTTCCAATTGCGCACGACGGTCTTCGCTGCGAATGACCAGCTCCAATTCATCCGCACCGAGCAATCCGTACTTCCGGAAACTGCGTGCATAAGCATGCCCCATGTTTCCGCATCCGACAATGGCGATCTTCATGAATGCGAAGTTGCACACCGCAGGGTGTACTTCGCCGGTCCCACACTACTGTTCACGAACGACCGCTAGTGCGTAACGAGTTTCAGTCCGACCACGCTTGCGATCAACGTGCAGAGGAAAACGATGCGCCACAGGTCCGTTGGCTCCTTGAATGCAACGATGCCGACGATGACCGTGCCCACCGCGCCAATGCCGGTCCACACAGCGTATGCTGTACCGATCGGCAAGGTTTGCGTGGCTTTGTACAAGAGGTACATGCTGACCGCGAGGCACACGAAGAAGCCGACCATCCACCAGGTGGCAGCCGTTCCCGATGCTTCCTTGGCCTTTCCCAAACACGTGGCAAAGCCCACTTCGAAAAGGCCAGCGATCACCAAAATGAACCAACTCATCTGCTAAAAGTAGGGTAGGTCGTTGTTCATCAAGTCCGACAACGGAAGGTCGCCCTACGAGTCAGTGAAGGATCAGAATGCAACGGAAACACCGAGCCAGAGCCCCAGACCTCCGACGGACCCCAGAACGAAAGCCGGAATTTGGGGCGTGGATGCACTCAGCAGCACATGCTGCCCGAATCGATGTTTCACGCCGAATCCCCAGCGGATCCCTCCGAAACCACCGTAGCTCAGTGTAGTGCCGAGTTGTGTTCGCATACCGACTCGCCGACTTGCTAGGAGCATGGCTTGTGGAACATAGCCCGGCAAATGACGATGGTCCACAGCGAGCCCCACCTTCCAACGTTCCCCGAGCGGAAGCACGGCCTGGATGCCAACTTGAAAGGGAAGAAGCTTTGTGAATGCCCCCGTTCGATAGCGTGATCCGAAGGTGTCCAACAGCTCATCCTCGCCGAGAAGCACATGGTCCAGTTCGAACACATTCTCCACGTCGAATCCAGTGAAGCGGATCAGCGTGTCCTTATGGATGCGCACCGAATTCCCATTCCAACCGACGAAGCCAAAGTCTTCCAACCATGCACTGAACGCAACACTTCGCTTCCCAACGCGCAGGTCCGTATTCCATCTACCTGCGATGGCCATTCCCACCCCGTTGGTACGGTCCAACCCACTGCCTGCGGTATCGCTTGCGTAGTAGTCGCCCAGTAGCGCCGATCGTAGAACGCGGCCATCCTCACCGGTGAACAGGCTTGCCCACCGTACATCCACGGCTTGGTAGGACTGGCCGCGGACGACATCCAACCGCAAGAAGGATCCCGAACGCGTGTGCTGCGTGCCGAAGCCAACGGTCTGGTATCTCACTTGCGTGAACGCCGAAGGAGAGAGGATCGCTTGCTCGTTCTCGAAAGGTGCGTTCCCGAAGAAGGTGAGTTCATACTGATCCGCCGTGAACCGCAAGCCACCTTGTTCGTGGTGCGCAATATCGATCCGTGGACGCCATCCCGGCAAACGTTCCCAACACGCTGGACCGGTCCATGTAAGGCGACCACCCAAAGCATAACCTGCCGCATTGTGCTTGGAGGAAAGGGCATCCAGGGACCGTTGTCGCAACTCGCGCTCCAAGTAGCCACCGCGATAGATGGCCATTGGCAATTCGTTACGGATCGTGTTCGCGTTGTAGTCGAAGATCCCCGAAACCGTAAGTGTATGGTCCCAACCCGCGTTCAGGTCCACACCTGGTTCTTGGGGCAATACGAAGGGCTGCGATGCACCGAATAGCGCAGCTGAAGCGGCAAGAACAAATAGGAAGGATCTACTCGCCACCATTCACCATATACCGCGCTCCAACGGTGAATTGAAGATCCATGGCATACCGCTCCAACAGTTGGACATGTTCGGTCTGGTCCGCTGTGTTGAAAACGACACGGATGCGGAATCTTCCATCGCCGTACAGCATGTCGATCTGTTCTTCGGTCAGGTCCACATGCATCTCGGAATTGGTGGTGGCCGTTACGGTCTGGCCTGCACCCAACACACCGGCTGTGATGCCTCCTGAAACCGGCGCGCTGCTCAGCACATTGCGATCGAGGTCCACGATGTCCAGGATCACGTTCGCTGCGAAAGGAAATCCGTTGGTGGCGAACAAATGCATGGTACCGTTTTGAAGCAAGGGATGCTCTGCCGTACCCGGCAGATCCGGTTTCACGATGTTCTCCAATACCAGATCGGTGGCGATGAGGGACAAGGGTACCTCCAGATCCAATTCGGCCGAGACAGCGCTTTCGTAATACACGAAATCGTTGCCATTGCTGATGTTCCCGAGTGGATTCAATTCCACATCCACGTTGTAGAGCAATTCGTTCGGTAACGTTTCGACGAACGCATCCACATTGCTGTTGGTATTGTCCAGTGTACGTTCGTACAGGGTAGGAGTGGGGCCACCTCCGTGATCCAACGCACGGTTCAGGTTGATCGGTCCCTGCATGATGGAACCCATCAGGTCCACCGTTGCACCGGTCCTCGTGTTCACGGCTTGGAACTCGTTCAATCGAATGCGGATGTCCATACCAACACCGTTCTTTACGTGCAGTCGCAATTGCACTTGGTCCAGATCCAACGTGCCTGAAACGAAATCCTCGAAGAGACTGAAAGGCGTGCGTACCTCTCCACTCTCCACGGACCGATTCCCGAAATAGCCCCGCGCATAACTGGGAACGATGCTTCGGTAGCTGGCTTCGATGACCACACTGTCCTGATTCGTGACCACCGCCCCTGAACCCGTGGGGTCCAATTCCGCAGATACCGAACTGGCTAGCGTGTTCACATCGGAGAATGTCGGCCCGCGCAGATCGAATCGCGCACCCGAAAGGTCACGGACCAATGTGGAGAAGGAAGGTGAACTCGGCGAACCGGCATCCACGGAGGTGACCAGTGTATTCGATCCGTCACTGAACTGTGCACCAGGCAGGCCGAACGAGCCATTCACCCGACTACCGATCTTGTTCCGCATGTGCAATTCCAAGGTCCCTTCGCGAATGTGGAGGTCACGGAGTTGAAGATCGGCTAGGTTGAACCGGATCAAGTTGTTTTCGCTGATGACGGGGAATCCGGCTGGCAGGTCGAACGTATCACCCGGTGGAAGTGGAAAGGCGTACGGGTAACGGAACAAGGTGTCCGGGATCGACAGTAGGGTGTCGAGTTCCAAGGTGAAGAGCTCCTCGGAATACACCAGGGTGATCGCTCCATTGCTCCCGATCTGCTGCAACGAATCGGGGATCAGGTTCGCAATGGTCAATCGCGTTGTGAACAAGGGGCCCAGCACGTCGATGTCCCACTGGGCGGGTCCTACATCCTTGCGACAACCGGTCAATGTTGAAAGAAATAGAAGCCCGAGCAAGGCAACCCGATGCGAGGTGGGCGCGTTTTCCATTCAAGGGGCAAAGTACGTGCTAGTCACCATTCCCTTTGGGTGTTGCCCAATGTGGAAACTGTAAATTTGGACCTGCGGAACGAGTGCATGCTACTTAGACGACATATTCTTCTGCCGGCGCTGCTTTCGGGTGCGGTCATGTACCTGATCTCTTGGCTTTGGCACGGATTGGCCCTGCACGATCTGGATGAACTCTCCGTTCCCATGACTTTGTATTTCACCCTTGCTGGCGTGGTGTACATGCTCCTCGGATTCGCACTGACCTTCGCGGTACATACAGCGCTTCAACACGAATGGATCTCGTTGAAACACGGCTTCCCGCTTGCTTCTGGCCTGGTCGGATCCATCGTCGGTTTCGTGGTCTACCTCGTCATTTTCGTGCTGGGGATGTCCTTCGCGAAAGGGGGAATGGTACACGTGGTAGCGGACGTGCTTTGGCAAATGTTCGAACAAGCGGTCGGTGGTCTTTGCGTTAGTCTCGGGATCATCTACGACATGCATAAGCGCTACTTGGAGACTGAGCGCAGCCATTGACCGTCGCTTATTCTTTGCTGTACTTTCCTTTCCAGAGTTGCTCTAAACGCGCTGCGAATTCCTGTTCTTTGGGGTTGGCTGCTGGTCGATAAAAGGCCGTGCCACGGAGCACATCGGGCATGAATTCTTGTTCCACGAAGTGGCCTTCACCGTCATGGCTGTACAAGTACTCCTTGCCATGCCCCAATTCCTTCATCAACTTGGTGGGTGCATTCCGCAATGCCAGTGGTACCGATAGGTCCCCGGTCCGTTGCACGGCGGCCTGGGCATTCACAATGGCCAGATAACTGGCATTGCTCTTCGGGGAACAGGCCAAGTAGATCGCACATTGGCTTAGGATGATACGACTCTCTGGCCAACCGATCATTTGAGCAGCTTGCATGCTGGTGGTTGCCATGAGCAAGGCATTCGGGTTTGCGTTCCCGATATCCTCACTGGCCAGGATCACCATGCGCCGTGCGATGAAGAGCGCATCCTCACCGCCTTCCACCATACGCGCCAGCCAATACACAGCGGCATTTGGATCGCTGCCACGGATGCTTTTGATGAACGCACTGACGATATCGTAATGCTGCTCACCCTGCTTATCGTATCGCGCCGCGTTGTTCTGTACGACATGCTTCACCAAAGCGTCATCGATCACCACCGACCCGTCCGTAGCGTTCCGTTGGGCGGAAAGCACACACAATTCGAAGGTGTTCAGCAAACGCCGCGCATCGCCACCACTCGCACGCATCAATGCATCGGTCTCGCGGATCTCGATCTTCAACGTCTGAAGTGTGGCATCATTGGCCATGGCACGCTGGAGCAATTCCAGGAGATGTTCTTCTCCCAAAGGCTGAAGCACATACACTTGACAGCGGGAGAGGAGCGCCGGGATCACCTCGAAGCTGGGATTCTCAGTGGTGGCACCGATCAACGTGATAATACCCTTTTCCACGGCCCCGAGCAGACTGTCCTGTTGGGCCTTACTGAACCGGTGGATCTCGTCGATGAAGAGTACGGCACTTCGCGTGAATAGTCCGCCGCCACTGGCCTTTTCGATCACCTCACGCACATCCTTCACCCCGCTATTGATCGCACTGAGTGCGTGGAAGTCGCGACCAAGACCTTGTACGATCAACCGTGCCAGTGTTGTTTTACCCACGCCGGGCGGACCCCAAAGGACCATGCTTGGTAGGATACCACCGTCCAAGGCCTTCGCCAATACGCCTTGGGCACCGACCAGGTGTTCTTGGCCGACCACTTGATCCAGACTTCGAGGCCGTTGTCGTTCGGCGAGCGGTTGTTCCGTTTCCACGGGCGAAAAGTAGCACCTCCCGAAAGGACGAAGCCCCCGCCGTGAGGGCAGGGGCTTCGAACGTTCAGTTCGGGTCGATCACGGCTGGTAGATCATCCGGCCATGGACCTCTTTACCATTCATCTGGATCCGATAGAGGTAGAAGCCACTTCCGTTCTCCACCGGTGTGAATGCTACGCGTGTCGGCTGACCTTTCGATACCACACCGTTGAAGGCCTCACTCACCACGCGACCTTGCGGATCGGTGATCAGCACCACGGCTTTGCCTTCTTCCTTCGCCTCGAAGGTGATGAAGCACTGATCGCGGAATGGATTAGGAGCTACGGTGACCAACATCTTCGGATCGATCTGGCCGCCATCCCCCTTCTTACTGATCACCGTGATGGACTGGTCTTGCTCCGACCAATTCCCGCAGGCATCGGTGGCTGTCCAATGGCGCACGATGATGTACTCCTTATCGTCGACGGCCTCAACGGTCTCGGTGTAGGCGATCATCACCTCCGGATCGCAGTTGTCGATCACGTTGCACGTCGGTGGTTCCGGAATATCAACCTCGTACACGGTCATGTCCTGTGGGTGGCATTGGAAGGCCGGTGCCTCATCATCCACCACATTCACATTCCAAACGAAGGTGCTCGTGTTGCTACAGTAGTCCGTGGATGTCCAGGTGTGTACCCGCACGTACTCGTTCGCGCAATCCCCCGGTATCACCACTTGGCTGTGGAAGGTCTCGGTCACGGATTTGGTACACTCATCGAACGCCCATACTGCAGGGAGTTGGAAGTTGTCCATATCGAAATCACACGAGATGGTACGGTCAGCAGGAGTGTTCTCGAATACAGGTCCCACTTCATCATGTATGGTGATGAGTTGTACGCATGTTTCGGTGGTGCCGACTTCATCCACAGCATAGAAGGTGCGTTGGATCACGAACGGGCAGTAACTGATGTACGCGTCCGTCCATCCCGTATTGATGATCTCGGGACACTTCTTGCCCTTATCGTCGTAATAGCCGCTTCCGTCATCCTCACGGAAGGTCGGCATGCCACCCAGAGCTTCTGGAGAATAGTCCGCCGAACACTCCACAGTGATATCCGCAGGGCATTCCGAGATCATGGGTGGGCACTTGTCCCCACAGTCATTCCTGTACACCCACACGTTGGCCGTGCTGCTGCATCCATTGGCTGTGGTGACCACAACATTATAGATGCCAGGTGCGGTCACGACCGGCTCCTGTTCGGTGCTGGTGAAACCATCCGGGCCACTCCAACTGAAGGTCGGGTTCGATGCGTCCGTGAACAGGGTCATCACAACGAAACCTCCTTCGCACGGAAGATCGCCACCATCGGCCACGAACTCCGGAGCGTTGGCCTCGTTGGACACGGTGGTCGTTGCCGAGTTGGTGCATCCATTGGCCGCTGTGATCGTGACCGTGTAGGTACCAGCCACGCTGACCATCGGGAACTGTGAGGTACTGGTGAAACCGTTCGGACCCGTCCAGAGGAAATCGCCGTTACCGTTGGCATTGAGGATCACAGTCTGGTTGGTACAGGTGATCGCACCACCGCTCGCACTTACGTATGGAACGGTAATGTCTGCATCCACCACAGCAGAAGCCGTGCTGGTGCAACCGTTCGCGCCGGTAACGGTCAGGTTGTAGGTACCTGCCATGCCGACCGTTGGGTTCTGTGCCGTGCTGGTGAAGCCGTTCGGGCCGCTCCATGCGAAGCTGCCGTTGCCGGTGCCCACCAACATGATCTCACTGATCGTGCAGTTGAGCGTTCCACCTTGTGCGGAGGCACCAGGAACTTCATCGTCCTGCTCCACCATAGCAGAGGCTGTGCTGGTGCAACCGTTCGCGCCGGTAACGGTCAGGTTGTAGGTACCTGCCATGCCGACCGTTGGGTTCTGTGCCGTGCTGGTGAAGCCGTTCGGGCCGCTCCATGCGAAGCTGCCGTTGCCGGTGCCCACCAACATGATCTCACTGATCGTGCAGTTGAGCGTTCCACCTTGTGCGGAGGCACCAGGAACTTCATCGTCCTGCTCCACCACAGCAGAGGCTGTGCTGGTGCAACCGTTCGCGCCGGTAACGGTCAGGTTGTAGGTACCTGCCATGCCGACCGTTGGGTTCTGTGCCGTGCTGGTGAAGCCGTTCGGGCCGCTCCATGCGAAGCTGCCGTTGCCGGTGCCCACCAACATGATCTCACTGATCATGCAGTTGAGCGTTCCACCTTGTGCGGAGGCACCAGGAACTTCATCGTCCTGCTCGATCACAGCAGAAGCCGTGCTGGTGCAACCGTTCGTGCCGGTAACGGTCAGGTTGTAGGTACCTGCTGCATTCACCGTCGGGTTCTGTTCCGTGCTGGTGAAGCCGTTCGGGCCGGTCCAAGCGAAGCTGCCGTTGCCGGTGCCCACCAACATGATCTCACTGATCGTGCAGTTGAGCGTTCCACCTTGTGCGGAGGCACCAGGAACTTCATCGTCCTGCTCGATCACAGCAGAAGCCGTGCTGGTGCAACCGTTCGCGCCGGTAACGGTCAGGTTGTAGGTACCTGCCATGCCGACCGTTGGGTTCTGTGCCGTGCTGGTGAAGCCGTTCGGGCCGGTCCAAGCGAAGCTGCCGTTGCCGGTGCCCACCAACATGATCTCACTGATCGTGCAGTTGAGCGTTCCACCTTGTGCGGAGGCACCAGGAACTTCATCGTCCTGCTCGACCACAGCAGAGGCTGTGCTGGTGCAACCGTTCGCGCCGGTAACGATCAGGTTGTAGGTACCTGCCATGCCGACCGTTGGGTTCTGCGCTGTGCTGGTGAAGCCGTTCGGACCGCTCCATGCGAAGCTGCCGTTGCCGGTGCCCACCAACATGATCTCGCTGATCGTGCAGTTGAGCGTTCCACCTTGTGCGGAGGCACCAGGAACTTCATCGTCCTGCTCGACCATAGCAGAGGCTGTGCTGGTGCAACCGTTCGTGCCGGTAACGGTCAGGTTGTAGGTACCTGCCATGCCGACCGTTGGGTTCTGCGCCGAGCTGGTGAAGCCGTTCGGGCCGGTCCATGCGAAGCTGCCGTTGCCGGTGCCCACCAACATGATCTCACTGATCGTGCAGTTGAGCGTTCCACCTTGTGCGGAGGCACCAGGAACTTCATCGTCCTGCTCGACCACAGCAGAGGCTGTGCTGGTGCAACCGTTCGTGCCGGTAACGGTCAGGTTGTAGGTACCTGCCATGCCGACCGTTGGGTTCTGCGCTGTGCTGGTGAAGCCGTTCGGGCCGCTCCATGCGAAGCTGCCGTTGCCGGTGCCCACCAACATGATCTCACTGATCGTGCAGTTGAGCGTTCCACCTTGTGCGGAGGCACCAGGAACTTCATCGTCCTGCTCCACCATAGCAGAGGCTGTGCTGGTGCAACCGTTCGCGCCGGTAACGGTCAGGTTGTAGGTACCTGCCATGCCGACCGTTGGGTTCTGCGCCGTGCTGGTGAAGCCGTTCGGGCCGCTCCATGCGAAGCTGCCGTTGCCGGTGCCCACCAACATGATCTCACTGATCGTGCAGTTGAGCGTTCCACCTTGTGCGGAGGCACCAGGAACTTCATCGTCCTGCTCGACCACAGCAGAGGCTGTGCTGGTGCAACCGTTCGTGCCGGTAACGGTCAGGTTGTAGGTGCCTGCCATGCCGACCGTTGGGTTCTGTGCCGTGCTGGTGAAGCCGTTCGGGCCGCTCCATGCGAAGCTGCCGTTGCCGGAGCCCATCAACTGGATGCTGGTCACGCTACAGGTCAACGTACCACCCGTTGCAGAAGCGCCGGGCAGTTGGTCGTCAAGGTTCACCGTTGCGCTGGTGCTGCTGGTGCAGCCGTTGGTTCCGGTGACGGTCAGGTTGTACGTACCTGCTGCATTCACCGTCGGGTTCTGTTCCGTGCTGGTGAAGCCGTTCGGGCCGCTCCATGCGAAGCTGCCGTTGCCGGAGCCGTTCAGTTGGATGCTGGTCACCGAGCAGGTCAACGTACCACCTGTTGCAGAAGCGCCGGGCAGTTGGTCGTCGAGGATCACCGTTGCGCTGGTGCTGCTGGTGCAGCCGTTGATTCCTGTGACGGTCAGGTTGTAGGTACCTGCTGCATTCACCGTCGGATTCTGTTCCGTGCTTGTGAAGCCGTTCGGGCCGCTCCATGCGAAGCTGCCGTTGCCGGAGCCCATCAACTGGATGCTGGTCACGCTACAGGTCAACGTACCGCCTGTTGCAGAAGCACCGGGCAGTTGGTCGTCGAGGATCACCGTTGCGCTGGTGCTGCTGGTGCAGCCGTTGGTTCCGGTGACGGTCAGGTTGTAGGTACCTGCTGCATTCACCGTCGGGTTCTGTTCCGTGCTGGTGAAGCCGTTCGGGCCGCTCCATGCGAAGCTGCCGTTGCCGGTGCCCATCAACTGGATGCTCGTCACCGAGCAAGTCAACGTGCCACCAGTTGCAGAAGCGCTGGGCAGTTGGTCGTCGAGGATCACCGTTACGCTGGTGCTGCTGGTGCAACCGTTGGTTCCGGTGACGGTCAGGTTGTAGGTACCTGCTGCATTCACCGTCGGGTTCTGTTCCGTGCTGGTGAAGCCGTTCGGGCCGCTCCATGCGAAGCTGCCGTTGCCGGTGCCCATCAACTGGATGCTGGTCACGCTACAGGTCAACGTACCACCCGTTGCAGAAGCGCCGGGCAGTTGGTCGTCGAGGATCACCGTTGCGCTGGTGCTGCTGGTGCAGCCGTTGGTTCCGGTAACGGTCAGGTTGTAGGTACCTGCTGCATTCACCGTCGGGTTCTGTTCCGTGCTTGTGAAGCCGTTCGGGCCACTCCATGCGAAGCTGCCGTTGCCGGAGCCCATCAACTGGATGCTTGTCACCGAGCAAGTCAACGTGCCACCCGTTGCAGAAGCGCCGGGCAGTTGGTCATCCAGGATCACCGTTGCGCTGGTGCTGCTGGTGCAGCCGTTGGTTCCGGTGACGGTCAGGTTGTAGGTACCTGCTGCATTCACCGTCGGGTTCTGTTCCGTGCTGGT
The DNA here is from genome assembly GCA_016710015.1 of Flavobacteriales bacterium. Lineage (GTDB taxonomy): Bacteria > Bacteroidota > Bacteroidia > Flavobacteriales_F > PHOS-HE28 > PHOS-HE28. The sequence goes on along the minus strand of JADJLR010000006.1, from coordinate 149,524 downwards.
GAAGCCGTTCGGGCCGCTCCATGCGAAGCTGCCGTTGCCGGTGCCCATCAACTGGATGCTGGTCACGCTACAGGTCAACGTACCACCCGTTGCAGAAGCGCCGGGCAGTTGGTCGTCGAGGATCACCCGTTGCGCTGGTGCTGCTGGTGCAGCCGTTGGTTCCGGTAACGGTCAGGTTGTAGGTACCTGCTGCATTCACCGTCGGGTTCTGTTCCGTGCTTGTGAAGCCGTTCGGGCCGCTCCATGCGAAGCTGCCGTTGCCGGTGCCCATCAACTGGATGCTGGTCACGCTACAGGTCAACGTGCCACCAGTTGCAGAAGCGCTGGGCAGTTGGTCGTCGAGGATCACCGTTACGCTGGTGCTGCTGGTGCAACCGTTGGTTCCGGTAACGGTCAGGTTGTAGGTACCTGCTGCATTCACCGTCGGGTTCTGTTCCGTGCTTGTGAAGCCGTTCGGGCCGGTCCATGCGAAGCTGCCGTTGCCGGTGCCCATCAACTGGATGCTCGTCACGCTACAGGTCAACGTACCGCCTGTTGCAGAAGCACCGGGCAGTTGGTCGTCGAGGATCACCGTTGCGCTGGTGCTGCTGGTGCAGCCGTTGGTTCCGGTGACGGTCAGGTTGTAGGTACCTGCTGCATTCACCGTCGGATTCTGTTCCGTGCTTGTGAAGCCGTTCGGGCCGGTCCATGCGAAGCTGCCGTTGCCGGAGCCCATCAACTGGATGCTGGTCACGCTACAGGTCAACGTACCGCCTGTTGCAGAAGCACCGGGCAGTTGGTCGTCGAGGATCACCGTTGCGCTGGTGCTGCTGGTGCAGCCGTTGGTTGGATCCGTTACGGTCAGCATATAGCTTCCGGCAGCGTTCACCGAAATGTCCTCATTCGTGCTGGTGAATCCGTTCGGACCGGTCCAGCTGAATGTTGCGCCTGACGTGGTGCTACCGCCGTCCAGTTGAAGGCTGCTGATCGTGCAATTCAACGTTCCTCCCCCGGTCACGGATGCATTCGGGGCAGTGGTATTCATCGTCACGGTAACAGCATCACTAGCGGAGCAGTTCGATTGTGGGTCGGTCACCGTCAATGTGTACGTTCCGGCTGCATCCACCGTAGGGTTGAGGGTGCTACCTCCGCTCACGATATGGCCTCCGTTCGTTGCCACCCAATTGTAGTTCAACCCGGCAGTGGCGCTTCCATTCAGGTTGATCTGGCCACCGGTCGCACATGTGATCACGGCATTGCTTCCGGCGTTCACGGTAGGCACACCGGTGCTTGGGATCACCACGGGGATGGTCACCTGGCAACCTTTCGCATCGGTGATAGTGACGCTATAGCTTCCGCCTTGCACACCATTGATCGAAGTGCCTGTCTGGCTTGTGCTCCAGAGGTACGAGTACGGGCTGGTGCCACCTGATGCGGCAACGCTGGCACCACCGTTGGCATTCGCACACGTAGCCGGTGTCACGGTAGGTTGGCCACCGAGTGTACTTGGCTCGGAAATAGTGAATGTGCCATCTGCTGCACATCCGTTCGCGTCGGTCACCGTCACGGTGTAATGTCCAGCAGCAAGTCCGGTAGCCGTTTCGCTGCTTTGGCCGTTGCTCCACGCGTACTGAAAGGGAGCAAGACCATCCGCTATCGCGGTGATGGATCCGTTGGAGAGGCCGTGGCAGGTAACGTTGGTCACCGTCGCACGCACACTCATGATCCGAACGGTCACCACCTGATCGGCAGCTCCGGCCAAGATGCATGCATCACCACCGATGATCCTGCGGATATAGCGCGTTTCCGTCAATACCCCGATGGCACTGCCGCTCAGGTTTTGACTTGTCTGCCCAGCGATATCCGTCCAGGTCAAACTGTCTGGGCTGATCTGCCACTGATAGGTGGCCGCACTGCCGAAACTCGGATAAGCGGAACTGCTGTTGTTACGTAGGATGGTAGGTAACACGTATGAGGGTACCGAGCCAGTGATATCACCAGGAACACTTCCAGCACAGATCGCGGTTCCGGTGTAGGTGATACTGTTGCCCAGCAGATCGGGGGGATTCGCCCAGACCACCAGACCGGGCTCGTACCGTGAGGTGGAGCTGTTCTTGGTAGTGTTCAGTGCCCCTTGGGTCAGCGGAAGGTTGTTCGACTGCGCGGTAACGATGGTATAGATGCGGCAGTTGCTGAACTTGATGCCACGCTCGCCAACGGGGTCGTAGTCATCTGCGGCACCGCCGTAATACGTACTGAACTCCAAAGCGCTGAGATCGCTCTCCAGCTTGAAGAAGACCTTGTCGTTGTTGCCCGCATTGCTGGGTTGCAAGGGGACATTCGGCGTTGCGCTGACAGGAAAGTCCGTGCTGTTGGTGTATCCGAAGATGTACACGTCATTGTTCTGGTCCACGTTCAGTCCCATCATGTTCACTTCGTTGTTCGAGCCACCCACATAGGTGCCCGCAACGAACGTTTGATTAACAGCCATACGCCCGACGAAAAGGTCATTCGTGCCGCCGTTGTAACTCGTGTCGAACGAACCCGAGGAGACGTTGCTGGTGGCCAACCCACTGGTTGTCCCGCCGAAGTAGATCTCTGTTTCGGAATTGTTGAATTCCATGCACAGGATCATTGCGCTCTTGCTGGAGGCCGTCTGGTAATAAGAAGACCACGTAGTGCTTCCGGTGGAAGTTAGACGCTGTAGGAATCCAGCCTGCGAGCCACCGAGGGTGGACTGACGAGGAGAAACCGTTGGGAAGTTCGTTGATGTGGTATAACCGCCGATGAAGAGGTCACCGGTGGTGCTGTTGCGCAGCATGATCATGGCGTAGTCGGTACCACTTCCACCGTAGTTGCGCATCCACTGCATGGCCGAGAGATCCTGGTTCACTTTGAATACCAGGACATCCGTACCACCATTGTTCGTGTTGCTGGCTCCGCTTCCGGGGTACAGTGTTGCCCAGTTCGTGCTGCTCGTCTTTCCGCAAACCACCACATCCCCGTTCGGCGTGGTGCGTAGGTCGAAGGAATCATCATCGTTGTTACCGCCCACAACAGCACTCTTGATGCTGTTCCCTGCGGTGTTGATCTTGGTCACGTAGATATTGTCCGTGGCCTGGCTCCGTTGGTCGAGACTAGAACCAGAGAACGCGGGGCCACCCAACAAAGGGAAGTTGGAACTGGATGTATACCCGGTGATGTACAGATTTCCATCCGGGCCTTGCTCCATGGCATAGGGGTTGTCCGTGCCATTGCCACCTAGGTAGGTCTGCCATACACGCGTTCCGCTACCGCCAACCGTGGTTGGTTCCAAATACTTGCCCACGATCATATCGAGATCGCCATTGTTGGAGGTATTGAACGCTCCTGTGGTGATCTGGTCCGTGGAGCCGGTAACACGGGCAACCACGTATATGGCACCGTCGGAAGGGTCCACCCAAATGCAGTGTCCGTGGTTGTCGTTCGCCGAGTTGGTGTTCACCCATGTGGCCCAACGCAAGGCGATCGGGTCGATCACCAAGGGCTGAGTGCGGTCATAGTCCTCAAGTTCGAAGCCCAGCGTCTCTTTTGAAAGCACATAGCGAGACTTGATGGAGCGTTCCTTGCCATTGATCACCTGGTAGACCACCGGGGCAGGGAAGCTCAACTCTCCGATACTTGTTGGCAAACGCAGAGTGCCATCGGCCCCCAGATGCGTGCCCCTGATACCTTCAAAGTGCAGAGCGATCTGTTTTGGGTCTGCACCGGGCTTGCAAATGATGTCATACTCTAACGAACCATCTTCGGCCGGGTAGTAGCGCACGTCGATACCCCGGTACATGTTCGTGTACCACACTTCTTGGAAGCTGCGAGCCCCTGTTGCGTGCTGCGACTTGTCGCCAATGAAGTAGTTGCGCACCTCGCCATGTTGGCTGCGCGCCTCGATATTCACATCGGGCGAAGCGTTCTGGAACTCCATCAACCAACCATGGCCTTTCAGAGGCGTGGTGATCCCCTTGATCGGACGCCCGGCTTGGTGGTCCACTTCCAACTGCATGCCTTCACTGGCACGAGCCGAAACGGAGAGCGGGTCGTAGGCCTTCACCAACATGCCCTTGGCCGTGACCAAAGCCTGTCCCATAGGGAAATCGGCCTTGAAGAGCACCCCTTCGGAGAATTGGCCCTTGTTCTCGGTGAATTCGATCACCTGATCATGCTCACGCAGTAGGGCATCGATCCCATCGTGGTCATGGTCATGTACAGCAGGTGATGAGGCTTTACCCTCTCGGTCAGCGAGCTGCGCTTGGGCAGGTGCCCAACTGTAAAGCGCTAGCAGGAGGGTGCAGAACAACTGCACGAACCTGCGGTGTTGGATCGATCTCATGTCTTGGTTATTGAGTGGATGGTTGGTTGATAGGTTCATTGCAACAGCGTGTGACCACAGATCATGAGTGAAAGGATCAGGCTAAGGCCGATCGTTTCCAGATCCATCCACATGGTGGATTTGGTCTGATGTGCCGCTATCGAAGCGGGCCTTTCAATCTTATTGGATCGCATGTTCTTGTTCGGCGAGTGGTCCGAGCAAGTCCTAAGGTCAATGCGTCTGAAGAGCGATCCGTCGAAAAAGAGTTCGGCAAACGTATGGTCGTATGGATGCGGCTGTCAAGTCTTCGACGTAGAAATAGGATGGTTTACCGATGCCCGAGGCCATTTGAACGGAGATTTCATGTGTAGGGGGAAGGCACCTGTTCAAAACTTTATTCGACGAGATATTTGGCGATCCCGAACAACAGTGTTTAATTGTGCGTCACAACAATGACAGGAAATACGTCAACGGTCATTTGAAATACCGCGATGTTCACCTGTGGAATAAACCAACAACCAACACCACCATTCAATGGCCACTGAGATCAACAAGGAGAAACTGAAGGCCCTTCAGCTCACCATGGATAAGATGGAGAAGACCTTCGGAAAGGGCGCTGTGATGAAGCTGGGTGATGACGTGATCGAGCAAGTGGAGGTGATCCCATCAGGTTCCATTGGGTTGGATATCGCGTTAGGCATTGGAGGCTACCCGAAGGGTCGGGTCGTGGAGATCTACGGTCCGGAATCATCCGGTAAGACCACTTTGGCCTTGCATGCCATCGCAGAAGCACAAAAGCGAGGTGGTATCGCTGCCATGGTGGATGCCGAACATGCCTTTGATAGGTCCTATGCCGAAAGCCTCGGTGTGGATACGCAGAACCTGCTGATCAGCCAACCCGATAACGGTGAGCAAGCCTTGGAGATCGCGGACAACCTGATCCGTTCCGGGGCGATCGATATCATCGTGATCGACAGTGTCGCTGCCCTTACTCCACGTGCGGAGATCGAAGGTGAAATGGGGGATAGCGCGGTCGGCATGCAGGCGCGTTTGATGAGCAAAGCCCTGCGGAAGCTCACGGGTACGATCAGCAAGACAGGATGCTGCTGCGTCTTCATCAACCAACTTCGCGAGAAGATCGGGGTGATGTTCGGTAACCCCGAGACGACCACCGGTGGCAACGCCCTGAAGTTCTATGCAAGCATACGCTTGGACATCCGCCGTGCCACCCAGATCAAGGATGGTGAGAATGTTGTGGGAAACCGTACCCGGGTGAAAGTGGTGAAGAACAAAATGGCACCACCTTTCCAGAAGACGGAGTTCGACATCATGTACGGAAAAGGGATCAGCAAGACCGGCGAGATCATCGACCTTGGTGTTGAACTGGGCATTATCAAGAAGAGCGGATCCTGGTTCAGTTACGAGGATAACAAGTTGGGGCAAGGCCGAGACATGGTTCGGCAGCTTTTGGAGGATAACCTCGAGCTCTGTGATGAGTTGGAGCAAAAGATCAAAGCGGCCTTGACAAAGACCGAGCAACCGGTCACTGCCTGACCTCGATCCTCCGCACGTCGATCAGCACCGCTGCTCAAGCCATGACGAAATGGGCCGGGTTCGGTGCCCGACGTGCGAGTACATTTGAAGACCCTGTCGCCTACGAACGTCAGGGTCTTCGCTTTTTCAAGAACATGGTCCATCGATCACTGATCAAGACTGCACCGCTCCTTATCGCTTCCCTGTTCTTCGGGTGTGGCACGGACACCCCTTCGACCGACCCGGTCAAGGTTCCCACCACCATCGCCGAGGTGAACGCCTTGATCGTTGAAGACCCAAGGAATCCCGTGAACTACGGGCTTCGCGCCCGGATCCACGAGGCCAACGACAGCCTAGGTGCTGCCGTGAAAGACTGGAACCGAGCGATACTCTTGGATAGTACCACAACGAAATGGCGGATCGCGCTGGGTGATCTGTACTATCGCAAAGTAGACCTTTCGAATGCCGAGATCCAGTTCATCCAAGCGATGCGTGTGGCGCCGGATAGCAATGTGGCACGGCTAAAGCTCGCGGAACTGCGGTTGCTCAAAGCGGAATTCACGGAAGCCATGGAACTGACCAACGATGCGTTGCGGATCGACGATCAGAATGCAAGGGCCTATTTCCTCAAAGGGTGGATCCACCGACAAGCTGGCGATACCGCTCTGGCAATAAGCAGTTACCGCACCGCTGTGGAGCGAGATCCGAATATGTATGATGCGTATGTCGCTCTCGGACTCCTGCACGCAGCCAAGCGGGATCCATTGGCCATGGCCTATTACCATGCTGCCACCGAACTACGGCCAGCAAGTGTTGAAGCGTGGTACGCTCGAGGGATCTTCGCCCAAGAAACAGGGAAGGACAGTATCGCCTTGGCCTGCTATGACCGGATCAAGGCCATCGATCCGAAGAACCCGACTTCGTGGTACAATTCGGGCTATGTCCTCTTGGAGCACTTGGACCGGATCCCAGAGGCAAGGGCGGAATTCAGTCAAGCGATCGAGGTACTTCCAACGTATGCAGCAGCCTATTACAACAGAGGCCTCACCTACGAGTTGGAGAACAACTTGGACAGTGCCTTGGTCGATTACAAGAAAGCCTTGGCTTTGCAGCCGGATATGGATCTTGCAGCCGATGGGTTGGGGCGATTACAGGCCCGTGGACTCCGTGTACGCTGAATCTCAGCGTCTCCGAACCGGACCAGATGGAGACCAAACGATGGACCCACGGTGCATCACAACGAAGCGCCGGACCATCATCTTGTCGGCTGCGTGAACGCGCAACGTCCATGTGCCTGGTCGGAGATCGCCGATGGAGAAAGACTCCAACTCCTTGGCCTCGTAAGATCGCTTTACATTCCCTCGGGCATTCAGGATGTCCACTCGATCCGCTTCCATGGGGATCAGGGCTTCCACCTTACCTGCCACCGGACTATTCACGAATCCTATCCGTTCACTATCCGCCGTACGCTCCAGCGGCTTTTCCGGAACATAGGCCACAAGACCATCAGCTTGGGCAAGGCCGGACAGGCTAAGGACCGAACCAAGAACAAACACACCAGCGCAAAGCAAGATCCGCATGGACCGTTGTACGGGATCTGGACGTGCAGGTTCCGTTCGATCCACCGGTATGATTTGTCAACTGTGACCACTATCACATGTTTCCGCACCGCCGTAACCATCTTTGTAGCATGAAGACCATCCTTTTCCCACTCGTAGCTGCACTAACGCTCTCGTGTAGCCAATCTGCTCAAGGGCAAAAGAAGGACTCTCAGGATCCGGTTAAGACCGATCTTGAAGCCGTCGCGTTCAACGATCGGATCGCATCGGACAACGGAGTGCTGGTGGATGTCCGAACACCGGCCGAATACGCCAGTGGCCATCTTGCTGGAGCGATCAATTTGGACTGGACCGGCAAGAACTACGAGGCCGACTTCGCCTCCCTGAGCAAGGATCGCCCGGTTCTGGTGTATTGTGCCATGGGTGGGCGTAGCGATCAGGCCAAGGAATATTTGGAGGAGAAAGGCTATACCGTCATCCAGTTGTTGGATGGGATCGGCGGTTGGAAAAAGGCCGATTTGCCGGTCGTAAAGGACTGAACCAACCAGAAATGACAGCGCCCCTGCGACTTTGATCGCAGGGGCGCTTCTCGTTCGTCCGGCTATTCGATGCGACTACAGGTCGTCGTTCCCGATGTTGAATCCGAGGGTGACTCCGTAGCTGATGTACTTCGAGTTGATGCCCGATAAGGTTGGATCGTCGCGCAACACCCGACTCAATCCGAAACTTGCGGTGGGCGACAGGGTGAACAGACCCATATCGAATCCTACACCAGCGTCGATGTTGAAAGAGCCTTTGTTGAAATCGCCTTCGTTCCATGAGAGGTCGCCATCGCGCTGATCGATGCTCATCACCACATCGTAGCTGGGGCCCAGCATGAAACGCATGTCGAATTGATAGCTATCGATGATCCGGTAGCCCAATTGGGCGCGCAACTTCAAGTTGGTACGCACCAAATTATCCTCCACTTGGACGATACCTGCGGCACCATTCTCGATCGGAGCACTGGTGGTGATCGCCGTTACGCTGCGACCCAAGAACACGCCGGGTTGCAGGAACAGCCGGTCGCCGATGCGAGCATCAGCACCCAACTGCCAGCCCAAAGCGGCCTTGTAATTCGTGCCATTCGGAGCGGCGGTCAAACTCTGGAAGGTGAGTCCGGCCTGCGGGTTGAATTGGAATTGCGCCTGAGCGCCCATCGCGCTCACAAGGCTCAGAAGAAGGATGGTCTTTTTCATGGTTCAAGAACTAGGACCACCCTATTTCCAAAGCCGTGCCAAGATCCGTTTCCCCCGATGGATCAAGGGTTCCCGTCGCACCCCACGGCCCAATGGTCGAATTTCGTGAAGCGATCGCGCCGAGAATGGTATTCTTGACCGAACCTCATTTGCACCACCAATGCGATCCGAACTCAACGCACTCTGCTTTTCCTTGCTGACCTTGTCCAGTACGGCACAGGATTGTGCCGATGGGCGCTACGCGAACGACCTATTCACCACGGTCAACAGCACTTTGGCCGTTCCGTTCGGCAGCAACACCGGGGTGAATGGTGGTGCGCAGACCTTGCGCATGGACGTGTACCAGCCAGAAAGCGATCTTTTGGAACTTCGACCGGTCGTACTTGTGGCCTTCGGTGGCTCTTTCGTTGCCGGGACCCGAGGAGACGTGGCCGATCTATGCGAAGCTTTCGCCCGGCGGGGGTATGTGGCCATCGCACCGGATTACCGCATTGGGTTCTTCTTCCCCAACCAAACGACCACTTCGGAGGCCGTCTTGCGCGGAGCGCACGACATGAAAGCGTGTGTCCGCTACCTGCGCCGATCGGTAGCGGAATTGGAGAACCCCTATGGCATCGATACCACGCGGATCTTAGCAGGCGGCATCTCCGCTGGGGCGATCAGTGCATTGCATGCCGGCTATTTGGATCAACCAGGGGAGTGGCCAAGTGCACTCACCTCCCAGATGGCATCGTTGGGTGGTATAGAAGGCAATAGTGGCAATCCGGGGTATTCCAGTGCCATCAATGGGATCTTCAGCTTCAGTGGTGCATTGGGCGACTCGTTGTGGATCGGGACGGATGACCTGCCGCTGTGCAGCGTTCATGAAGTGGGGGATGAGGTGGTCCCGTACTACACGCAGGAAGTGGAGGTCTTCGGCATTCCAACAGGTCTTATGGCCAGTGGAAGCCACGATATCCACCAGCGTATGGATCATTTGGGGTTGGAGAATTGTCTTCTGACCTATCCAGGAACCGGACATGTCGGATATCTGAGTTCGGACCCGGTCGCTTCCGTGGAATTCGTGCTCAACTTTTGTGCGAATCTGGTCTGTGGTCAGGTGAACACCTGCGAATTGATCAATGCAGTCGCTGATGCTTCGGACAATTCAACGACGATCTTCCCGAACCCCACAACTGGACCTTTGACCATCGTGGTCGACCAGCCAGAAGGAGTGGTCGTCACTGATCTAGCGGGTCGAACCTTGCTCCATGCACGGGTGGATGCGGTCAGTTCGAATATCGATCTCACATCACTAGGTGCCGGTATCTACCTCGTCCGTGTGGGTGCGCACCAGGCTATGCGGTGCATCGTGGTGGAGTGATCGGGCACAGGGCACAGTATATTCATGGAAGTCGCCGTGATCGGAGGTGGAGCTGCGGGCTTCTTCGCTGCCATCAGTGCGGCGCATCACCATCCACATGCGACCATTACGATCCACGAGAAGACCGACAAACTTCTGAGAAAAGTTCGGATCAGTGGTGGAGGGCGGTGCAACGTCACCCATCATCAGTTGGAGAACCGGAAGCTGGCCAAGCACTATCCACGAGGCGAGCGGTTCCTCCGAAAAGCCTTTGAACGATTCGCGGTGAAGGACACCATCGCATGGTTCGAGACCCAGGGTGTTGCATTGAAAGTGGAACCGGACGGTCGCATGTTCCCCACGACAGATGATTCCAAGACCATCACCACAGCACTTCTGGGCGCAGCCGAGAAAGCCGGGGTCCGCATTGCACTTCATTCGTCGGTTTCGCGCATTGAAAGGGATCTTCCTCATGGCGGCTACGTGATCCACCACGGTCCGCAACGTTCGGTCGTGGATCGTGTGATCGTCACCACCGGTGGTCACCCCAAGGCGAGCGGTTATTCATGGTTGGCCGAACTGGGGCATACCGTAGTTCCTCCTGCACCCTCGCTCTTCACCTTCAACCTCCCGAACGACCCGATCCGTGAACTCATGGGGGTCGCGGTTCCGGCCAAGGTCCGGATCGGGACGAATGCGGGTATGTTGGGACCCGTACTGATCACCCACTGGGGACTAAGCGGCCCAGCAGTGCTTCGACTGAGTGCATGGGAGGCGCGACAGCTCCAAGAAGTCGGGTACCGGTGTACGGTACATGTGAACTGGTTAGGCGAGCGGGGCGAGGAAGAGGCACGTGCGGCTTTCACGGAACATGATATGGACCGCAAACATGCTCAGAATGCGGATCCCTTCGACCTGCCGGATCGGCTCTGGTGCCATCAATTACAGAAGGCGGGCATCGCTCTGGAAAAGCCTTGGGGCGAGGTCGGTAAGAGGGATCGGAACCGCCTGATCGATCGGTTGATCAACGACCGTTTCGAAATGGAAGGAAAGACCACCTACAAGGAGGAATTCGTGACCGCTGGCGGCATCGCATTGGAGGAAGTGGATCCACGCACCATGCAAAGCCGGTTACACAGGGGCCTATACTTCGCAGGCGAGATCTTGGACATCGACGGTGTCACCGGAGGATTCAATTTCCAAGCGGCTTGGACCACGGGTCATATCGCGGGTCGGCTGGAAGGGTAGGAGTCTCAGCGCACCAACCGCTGTACGTGGCGACCTTCTGGCGCATCCAACACCACCACATATAGTCCAGTTGGAACCGTGAGTTCCAAGATGGCGGTGGTGCCACTGAAGGATCTTGAAGCGACCAATGCTCCGTGGGTGTCGAACAAGCGAACCTCTGCCATCCCGGTTGAAGGACGAATGACCTCCATGCCATTCGCCACCGATCGAATAATGATCCTTGATGTTAGAAGCTCGTTCACTGAGGCGGTTGAACCCCAGATGCGCTGCACCCATTCCGGATGATCGATATACGGGTTTCGGTTCCCCTGAAGGGACAAGAAGATCTTGTTGTTCCGTGCCTCCTCTTTCTCACTGACCGGATCGGCTTCATTCCAGGCCAACAACAGGGCTTCGCTCCATGGCAGGAACTCGCCGCTCTGAAGCATGGGGCTGGACCAGCCTGAAGTCGTGCCATAGTACCTTGTGAGCAAGTAGAAATAACCACGGGCCAAGTCACCCTTGTAGGCATCGATCGGTTCGAACACCGTTCCAGTACACCCCGGGAAATCGCATGGCCCGATCCGACTTCCGTTCTGGCTGGTCCATGTTGGGCTACCCACTTCCCCATAGGCCAGATTACCCCGCTGCTGGTTGACCCAGCCATCGGTCGGGTACAGGTGGAAAAGATCCGTGCTCATAGGTGGTGCCCCATTGAACCAACTCTCTGGAAAGGTGTGCTCCCGATTGAAGCAATCGCCTTCGCCATTGTACTGTCCACATTGATCGGTAACGAAAGTGAACTCGTATGGCGGGGTGCCATCCGGCACATCGGAGTAGATATCCCAGACCTTGCTGTTGGCTTTTCGGTCCGTTTGGCTGAATGCCCCCCATAAGGTTCCATTACCCACCACCGAATGGCCATCGATGATGTCCTTCAAAGCCGCCCTCATCGCATCACCAGTAAGGCCAGCAGCCGAGTCATAGTAACCAGCTGGTGGCTGCCCGAAGACAAGCGTCGGTAATAAGAGCGCAAGAACGATGGTGTACCGCATGTCGCAAAGGTACCCTCAAGGCACCGGCCATAAAAGCAAAAGGGGGCCGGAGCCCCCTTCGCAGAATACAATGCCAGTTCACTTCACCTGATCCACGATGGCCGTGAAGGCGGCCGGATCCGAAAATGCGATCTCGGCCAAGGCCTTGCGGTCCAGATCGACATTCGCCTTCTTCAGCCTACTCATCAGTACGCTGTAGCTGACACCGTTGAGTCGTGCTGCAGCATTGATCCGTTGGATCCACAGCCCGCGGAACTCCCGCTTCTTGAGTTTACGACCAGTATATGCGTGCTGAAGTCCTTTTTCGACCGTATTCTTCGCAACGGTGTACACGTTCTTCCGGCGACCGAAGTTGCCTTTGGCCATATCCAGCACCTTTTTACGTTTGGCGCGGCTGGCTACTTTGTTCTTACTGCGTGGCATGGTCCACTTGGGTTTTTGGGCGTGAGCGTACGCCTTTCGGCGGATCTTTGGGGCTGCACGTCCTGGTTAACGCTACCTATTGTTCCCGGTGCGGTTGGGATGGTTCGATGCTATCCTTTGAGGAGGTCCAAGATGGCCTTCTTATCGTGCTTATGCACCAAGGTGCGCTTGGTCAATGCGCGCTTTCGCTTGGTCTCCTTCTTGGTCAAGATGTGATTCTTGAACGCGCTTTTACGTTTGATCTCGCCGGTGCCGGTCAGTTTGAACCGCTTCTTTGCGCCGGACTTGGTCTTCATCTTTGGCATGGCCTGTCGTATTGGTTGGCGCGGGTGCGCCGACTTCGTTATTTCTTCTTCTTAGCGATCAAGAACATGATCATCCGTTTCCCTTCCAGCTTCGGCATACTCTCCACCAGGCCGATATCCTCCAAGTCCTGAGCGAACTTCAAAAGCAGGATCTCTCCACGCTCCTTGAAGACGATGCTACGACCGCGAAAGAACACGAAAGCTTTCACCTTATGGCCCTCCTCCAAGAACTTCCGAGCGTGCTTCAATTTGAAGTTGATATCATGTTCGTCCGTATTGGGACCGAACCGGATCTCCTTCATTTCCACAGTGGCTGCCTTGGCCTTGATCTCCTTCTGCTTCTTCTTCAGGTCGTACAAGAATTTCTTGTACTCCGTGACACGGCAAACGGGAGGCACTGCCGAAGCACTGATCTCCACCAGGTCCATGCCCATATCCTCCGCGATGCGTAGAGCTTCGGTGAATGGGTAGACACCTGATTCGACACCTTCGCCGACCAGACGTACCTCGTTCACACCGACGATGCGGTTGTTGATCCGATGCGGATCTTCCTTGATCACACGACCACGATACGGGCGCCTTCCCCCAGGTCGGGGGCCACTAGGACGAAAGGGTGCTCCTGCCACTTATTGGTTGTTGGTGAAGCCGATGCTTTCCGGCTACGAGGGCGCGAATATCGGGAACTTTTCGGTACGAACCGCAATTGGGCCGTTGACGGGTGTTACCCAACGGCCATTTTGTGACCCGAACGTGGTACATGATGATCGCAGACCGCCCATTCATGCTCAAGGACGGTCTTGGGGGGATCTACGCATCGGCTCGCGCTTTTCATGCGAACAACCAGCGGCGCAGCCATTTGGTGTATGGAGGCATCACCACATAGGCCATCAAAACCACAACGACCCCGGTTTCCAATAGGAGGCGTAGGGAACTATTCAACCGGATCCCGGATACCTCGAGCACGGCGGACGCCATCAAGCCAACGCCCAAGACCAACGGAAAGATCGCGGACCAGGTCACCAATGCCTGTTTCCAACGCATTGGTGCGCTGACCTGCCCGTTCGGTGCGAACCAGATATCCAGCCCGGTGCGGATATGGAACCGATCGTCGTCCTCAAGCAATGGTAGGACCTTCTGGACGAAGCGTTTGCGTTCCTCGGAGAACATCCATGCCTCCAAATGCGCTTGCGTGTCGAATCGGATCACCACCGTGTAGGTACCGCTCAGATCTGGTATCGGCCGAATGATCTGCCAATCCAAGTGTCCTGTGAACCGACGACACACCGGCCCGATGTCCTTGAGCCATGCTTCATACGCGTCCGTTCCACCGGACCGAATCCGATGTGTGATCACCACGGTCGCTCCATCTCCGAGGTCCTGTCCGCTATCCATTGTCAAATCTCACTGGCCATGTTTCAATGCGTTCGTCGCAAAGGTGCCAAGTAGAAGACGGACCGAACCTTTCAAAGCTATTCAGGGTTCTACCTTCGCACTTCGATCGCCCAAGCCAAACCGGAGGCGAAACCCATTCCCATTTCGATGTTCGAGAACTTAAGTGACAAACTGGAGCGTGCGTTCAAGGTCTTGAAAGGCCATGGACAGATCACGGAGATCAACGTTGCTGAGACCACCAAGGAGATCCGCCGTGCACTGCTGGATGCGGACGTGAACTTCAAGACCGCCAAGGACTTCACCGATCGGGTCAGGACCAAGGCCTTGGGCCAGAACGTATTGAGTTCGGTGAGCCCTGGACAGTTGCTCACCAAGATCACGCACGACGAGTTGGCTGAGTTGATGGGCGGGCAGGCCGCCGGCATCAACATGAGTGGAAACCCAACGGTCGTGCTTATGAGCGGCCTCCAGGGTTCGGGTAAGACCACCTTCAGCGGAAAACTGGCCAACCACCTGCGTAAGAAAGGCCGTAAGGTCCTGCTCACAGCGGCCGACGTGTACCGGCCAGCGGCCATCGACCAGCTAGAAACGCTCGGAAAGCAGCTCGATATCGCAGTACATAGCGAACGGGAGAACAAGGACCCGGTCAAGATCGCACAGAATGCCATAGCCTATGCAAAGCAGCACGGCTTCACGGCCGTGATCATCGATACCGCTGGTCGTTTGGCGGTTGACGAGGCGATGATGGATGAGATCACTCGGATCAAGAAGGCCATCGACCCACAGGAAACGCTCTTCGTGGTGGATGCTATGACCGGTCAGGACGCGGTGAATACCGCCAAGGTCTTCAATGACCGCTTGAATATTGACGGTGTGGTGCTGACCAAGCTGGACGGCGATGCACGCGGTGGTGCGGCCCTTTCCATCCGAAGTGTGGTGGACAAACCGATCAAGTTCATTGGGACCGGCGAGAAGATGGAGGCTTTGGACGAGTTCCACCCGGACCGAATGGCCGGTCGGATCCTCGGTATGGGCGACGTGGTCTCTTTGGTGGAACGCGCGCAGGAGCAGTTCGACGAGAAGGCCGCACGGGAGTTGAACAAGAAGATCGCGAAGGACCAGTTCGGTTTCGATGATTTCTTGGACCAGATCGCGCAGATCAAGAAGATGGGGAACATGAAAGACCTCATGGGCATGATCCTGGCATCGGCAAGGCCCTCAAGAATATCGACATCCCGGACGATGCCTTCAAGGGCATTGAAGCCATCATCAAGAGCATGACACCGGACGAACGCAAGAACCCAGCGCTGATCAACGGCAGCCGTCGGCTTCGCATCGCCAAGGGCAGCGGCAACAACATCGAAGCGGTGAACAAGCTGATGAAGCAGTTCGACGAGACCCGCAAGATGATGAAGATGATGGGCGACAAGAACAAGATGCAGAATATGATGAAGCAGATGCAGGCACAAGGGGGGAGGAGGTGAGCGCGATCAGCTATTGGATCAATTAGCGGATTAGCGAATGGGTGGGATACATCCGATGGTCTGGGTGAAGCAGGCGCTGAACGCGTTGATCATCGTATGCATTCCAGTGGGCTTGTACTTTGGCTGAGGTGTCGTGAACAACCAGATCAGCTACAAGTACGAAGTCCAAGGTTCGGACTATCAGGAGAAGCTGTCATCGGGAACTTGGAACGAGAACGACAAGAGGATCCTTGGTAACATCGATTTTCATCGAAATGCGGCTCGCACGACCTTCTATCTCTTTATCGCGCTGATCGTCGTTCGAGTTGGGTTAAGCATCGCGACGAGCCATTCGACGCAACGGGGGCATTGACCGCCCGACGTTCGAAGTAGCGAACAAGCTGAGAACCGTTCGGAGAGACGCGGAAGATCGCGGATGATGGGGGTAGACGACGATAGGCGAAGATCCCAATTGCAAGGAATGAGGAGGAAGTGCAGCGTGTCGTGGGTGACAGAGTGAAAGGGTGACAGAGGTTGAATCCCTCTCACTCTTTTCACTCTTTTACATTTGTACGTACATGATGTGTACATTTGACGTACAAACACTCCGAACCATGGATTCCAAACTCACCTTAAGCTTCGATGCAGGCGTGGCCGACCGCGCCAAGGCATTCGCCGAGGCCAACAACATCAGCTTGTCCAGGCTCGTGGAGTTCATGTTGAGCAAGGTGGTGGATAAGCGCTACCGCAGCTTGGATGAACTGCCCGTGAGTGATTGGGTGAACCAAGTGGCCGAAGGCGAAGTGACCTACGTACGGAAGAACTCGGCGGAGCGCAACGTGAAGAAGGATTACCTCAAAAGCAGGAAGCGAACCTGAACGCAACCGCAAAGGCCCAAGGGACGCTAAGTAATTCACTTGAGCATTGCTTTGCGTCTCTGCGCCTTTGCGGTTTGTACTGAACCATGTCTCCCAAACGCATCTTCCTCGACGCCAACATCCTCGTAACGGTCCTCTGCAATGAGTACCCGCGCTTCGGTGCGTGCGCCCGCGTTCTGAGCCTTGCCGATGACGAACGCTTCACGGTCCACACCTCGCCGCTATGCCTTGCAATTGGCGCATACTTTGCTGAAAAGAAGTTGCGAAACAAAGCAGGAGGAAAGAAACTGGCCAGAAAGAAGATCGAACTACTGGCAGAAAGGTTGAAGATCACCAAGATCGGTGGGGAGGCCGTGAGATCCGCCTTGGCGAACAGGAAGATCTTGGACCTCGAGGATGGTTTCCAGTATTACTCCGCGATGGATGCTAAGTGCGAAGTGATCGTATCCTACGACAAGCGCGACTTCCATTTCAGCACGTTGGAAGTGCTGGATGCCCAAGAATTCCTGTTTCGCTACGTAGTGGGTCGGTGAATGGACCGCCACGCTTTTCTCCGGAAATGGGTGTCGATCCGATCGATGCCACGGGACAGGCCGTCCAGCTTTCCGCTCAGGAGTTGACCACGGGTCGGCTCATCCTCGATCCTGGCGCGATGCTCTTGGCCTGTATATTCTTGGGGTCCAAGTGATCGGAACCGCCACAGCGCACATGGTCTGGCCGACGCGCTGAACTCGGTGCAAGAGTACCACCCCTCCCATCGGACCTGATCCAGCAAGTCGACAATTGATCGCTACTTTCATCCCCGGATGGATACCGAGACCACTTATCAACTGCTCGATGGGAAACGTTGCAGCGAAGCGCTGAAGCAATCCATTGCAGAGGGTGCCGCTGCTGTGAAGTCAAAACGGGGTAGGCCCCCACACTTGGCAGCGATCCTTGTTGGGAACGATGGAGCGAGCAAGACCTACGTGGAGGCCAAGGTGAAAGCATGCGAGCAAGTAGGCTTCCGCAGTTCCTTGATCCGTCTGCCCGAAACGATCACGGAAGAGGAACTACTGAGCAGGGTAGAGGCCTTGAACGCCGATGCGGAGTTGGATGGCTTCATCGTGCAGCTTCCATTACCAACACATTTGAACGCCGATCGGGTGGTACAAGCGATCGATCCGCGCAAGGATGTGGACGGATTCCACCCCGTGAATGTGGGTAACATGGTGTTGGGTCTACCCGGATTCCTGCCGGCCACACCGAGTGGGATCTGCGAGCTCTTGCGGTTCTACCACATCGAAACGGACGGTAAACGCTGTGTGGTGCTCGGTCGCAGCAACATCGTTGGAACGCCCATGAGTATCCTGATGAGTCGCAACGCATATCCAGGTAATTGCACGGTGACCTTAGCGCACAGCCGTACCAAGGACCTCGCCTCCATTACTCGCGAAGCGGATATCGTGATCGTGGCCATCGGAAAGCCGCAATTCCTCAAGGCCGATATGGTGAAGGAAGGAGTCGTTGTGGTGGACGTCGGGATCCATCGTGTCCAGGACACTACACGAAAAAGTGGATTCCGGTTGGTGGGTGACGTTGCATTCAATGAAGTGGCGACCAAATGCAAAGCAATTACACCCGTACCCGGAGGGGTTGGGCCCATGACGATCACGAGCCTTCTTCTCAACACGCTCAAGGCTTCACGCTGAGATCGGCCAACCTATGAATGGGGCGCGCCCCATCGATAGCTTAGGACCAACTACAAAAAGGTACTTCGGATCTAAAAGCTCGCTACCGTCTCCGAATTGTACGCGCCAGCATTGAGCTTCTCCTTCACCTTCTCGAAATTCTTCACCGTGTATTCCACATCCTCCAGGGAGTGAGCCGCAGTCGGTATCAGACGCAACAAGATGGTATCCTTCGGGATCACCGGATAGACCACAATGCTGCAGAAGATGCCGTTGTTCTCCCGAAGGTCCATGATCACATTGGTCGCCTCGGGAACACCACCTTTCATGTAGACCGGGGTTACACAACTGTTGGTCTCGCCGAGATCCATTCCGGCATCACGCAGGCCCTTTTGCAGCGTGTTGGTGATCAACCAAAGCTTCTCACTCAGTTCTGGCCTAGTGCGGATCATGTCCAAACGCTTCAGCGCACCGATCACGATCGGCATGGGAAGGCTCTTCGCGAAGGTCTGGCTGCGCATGTTGTAGCGCATGTACAACATGATGTCCTCAGGACCACTGATGAAGGCACCAATACTGGCCATGGCCTTGGCGAAAGTGCCGAAGTAAACGTCCACCTTATCCTGCACACCTTGTAGATCGGCGGTACCACGGCCTTGATTGCCCAACATACCGAAACCGTGTGCATCATCCACGAAGAGGCGGAAATTGTACTTCTCCTTGTACTCGCAGATCTCCTTGAGCTTTCCTTGGTCACCGGCCATGCCGAAGACCCCTTCGGTCATCACCATGATGCCGCCACCAGTGGTTTCGGTAATGCGACGCGCATGTTCGAGTTGCTTCTCGAAGCTCTCCATGTCGTTGTGCTTGAACACGAAACGCTTGCCGTGGTGTAGCCGGGCACCATCGATCATGCAGGCGTGGCTCTCACTATCGTATACCAACACATCGTGGCGCGAAAGGAGTGCCTCGATGGCGCTCATGCACCCTTGATACCCGAAGTTCAGCAGGAAACTATCCTCCTTGCCCATGAAATCGCTCAGGGCATCCTCGAGTTGTTCATGGTACTTGGTCTGCCCGCTCATCATACGCGCACCCATTGGATAGGCCATACCCCACTGAGCTGCAGCTTCAGCATCGACTGCGCGGATCTCCGGGTGGTTCGCCAAGCCCAAGTAGTTATTGAGGCTCCACACCAGCACTTCCTTCCCGCGGAAGGTCATGTGGGCACCCAACTCGCCTTCCAACTTGGGAAAGCTGAAGTAACCATGACTTTGTTTGGCGTGGCGACCGATAGGCCCCATGTCCTTGCGGATCTTGTCGAAGATGTCGTTCATCGGAACGGAGGATTCAATGTTCGCCGCTTTTTCGGCCCGCCAAAGGTAACCGTCGGCAAATACCAGAAATGAACACCCCGTCGTTGGTAGCTCGGCATCCCTATCCTTCACAACGAACTATCTTTGCCGCCCTTTCGGCCCATGCAAAAGCTTTTGATCCTGTTCCTCTTCGCCGCATTGTTGCCCGGGTGCAGCGAATTCAACAAGGCGCTAAAGAGCACGGACCTGGATTACAAGATGCAGGTGGCCGAAAAGTACATTGCCAAGGAAAGCTACGACCGGGCCATTCCACTGCTGGAGGAGCTGATCGTATTGACCCGTGGATCCGAGCGGAGCGAGAAGGTGAATTACCTGCACGCCCACTGCACGTATCTGATGAAGGACTACACGTTGGCAGCTTATTACTTGGCCAACTTCGTGCGCACCTTCCCCAAAAGCCAATATGCGGAAGAGTGTGCTTTCCTGAGCGCTTATTGCCAGTACCAGAATTCACCCGGTTACGAATTGGACCAATCGGACACGCGCAATGCGATGGAGCAGATGCAACTCTTTCTGGTGCGGTACCCGAATAGTTCACTGAAGGATAGCTGCAACACGCTCATTGATGGGATGCGCACCAAGTTGGAAGCGAAGGCCTTCCATGGTGCCCAGCAGTACCATAAGATGCGGAATTACCAGGCTTCCAGTGTGGCCTTCAAGAACTTCAACCGGGAATGGCCGAACTCCAAGTACCGGGAAGACGCACTATTCTTCATCTTGAAGAGCGATCACGAGTTAGCACTGAACAGCGTGGAATCCAAGAAGTTGGAGCGATTGAACGAAGCGATCAAGTCGTACCATAACTTCGCGGACGCATTTCCGCAAAGTGTCCTGCTACCGGATGCCTTGAAATTGAACAAGAACATCGAGGCTGCACTCGATCTGGAGACCCGAAAGACCATACCATGAGCACCAAACCTTCGAATGCCGCAAAGACCACTGTGACCCGTGATGTGGCCAAATTGGATCAGGAGATCGGCAACGTTTACGAAACGGTCGCCCTGTTGGGCAAGCGCGCCAACCAGATCAGCGTTGCCATCAAGGAGGAACTCAGTGCCAAACTGGAGGAGTTCGCCGTGATCGGCGAGAATCTGGAGGAGGTGTACGAGAATCGAGAGCAGATCGAGGTGAGCAAGCACTACGAGCGCATGCCGAAGCCCGGCGCCTTGGCTATCCAGGAATTGATGGACGGCAAGTTGTACTACCGGCGTCCGGAAGCTGCTCCCAAGGCCCCGGAACAAGCTTGACCCCGTACTTCGGAACGATCCCCGGAATGGTGGAACGCTTCCTGCATCGCAAAGTGCTACTCGGTGTTTCGGGTAGCATTGCAGCATATAAGGCAGCTCCCTTGGTGCGGGCACTGGTCCAAGCCGGCGCAGAGGTTCAGGTGGTGATGACGCGTGCCGCACACGATTTCGTTACTCCATTGACGCTGGCCACCTTGAGCGGGAGGCCGGTTCTGACAGAACTCGTTTCCGGTGGATCAACTTGGAACGACCATGTCCATTTGGCCCGATGGGCCGATGTGTTCCTGATCGCCCCATTGAGCGCCAATACCCTGAGCAAGATGGGGCATGGACAGTGCGATAACCTGCTACTTGCTTGTTACCTCAGTGCGACTTGCCCGGTATTCGTAGCGCCGGCCATGGATCTCGAGATGTACCGCGATGCCAGCACCCATGCCAATTTGGACCTCCTGCGTGGGCGGAATGTCCGCACCATTGGGCCGGAAAGCGGTGAGCTCGCCAGTGGCCTAATTGGCGAAGGGCGGATGACCGAACCCGAGGACATCGTGCGGCAATTGCATCAGGAATTGGTCGGCCAGAGCAAATTGAATGGCAAACGCATCCTGATCTCGGCAGGACCCACACAGGAACCCATCGACCCGGTTCGGTACATCAGCAATCGATCCAGTGGTAAGATGGGCTTCGCCTTGGCCGAAGAAGCTGCGGGGCGCGGTGCACTGGTGCAATTGGTCACAGGTCCGACAGCGCAACACACTACCGTCCCTGGGATACAGCGAACGGATGTGGTGACTGCGGCCCAGATGGCCGAAGCCTGCAAAGCAGAAGCGGCGACCAGTGCGGTGGTGATCATGAGTGCTGCGGTCGCGGATCATCGCCCAGCGGCACCAGCGGAAGGCAAGATCAAGAAGAAGGACGGCGACCTGGAATTGCGTTTGGAGGCTACCGAAGACATTCTCGCATGGATCGGGAAGAATAAGACCGAGGGCCAACTCGTGGTCGGTTTCGCATTGGAGACCAGCGATGGTCTGGCTCATGCACAGGGCAAATTGGAGCGAAAGAACCTGGACCTGATCGTCCTGAATAGTTTGGAGGATGCCGGTGCCGGCTTCGGCCACGACACCAATAAAGTGACCTTGTTGGATCGGGGTACCAAACCCCAGCAATTGCCGTTGATGAGCAAGAAGGAAACGGCCCGTGCTATCTTGGACCGGATCGAGGAATGCTTATGAACGGAATACGAAATATGCGCTGGTGGCGTCCGCTGGCATTTTCAATCGCCATCTTGAGCCTGAGCTTGTCGCGTGCCCAGGAATTCAACTGCCAAGTGAGTGTGATCGCTCCCCAGGTGGCTACGGCCCAACCACGTGTGTTCCAATCACTGGAGTTGGCCATCAAGGAATTCTACCAGAATCGGCGATTCTCCAACCTCAATTATGCACCGTCGGAACGG
The DNA here is from genome assembly GCA_016710015.1 of Flavobacteriales bacterium. Lineage (GTDB taxonomy): Bacteria > Bacteroidota > Bacteroidia > Flavobacteriales_F > PHOS-HE28 > PHOS-HE28. The sequence continues at coordinate 127,042 of JADJLR010000006.1, read as the reverse complement.
ATCGACATCAACCTGTTGCTGACCATCAACAGCCAACCAGCCTCGGATCGGTTCGAGGGGTCCTTGCAGGTCATTTATGCCCGGCCCATTTACGGCACGGATTACAACTCGCCCATCATCGATCTGGTGGATCAGAACGTGCAATTCAACTTCTTGGAGAACACGCAGGTGGAATTCACACCGGACCGGTTCCTCAACAACTTGTCTTCCATACTTGGGTACTATGCCTACTTCATTCTGGGCGTTGATGCGGACACCTTCAGCCCGATGGGAGGGGCGCAATTCTACACCTTGGCACAACAGGTGGTGAACCTAGCGCAGAGCACCAATGAATCCGGTTGGAAAGCCTTTGAGGATCAACGCAATCGCTATTGGTTGCTCGACAATCAGGTGCAGGCCGTCTTCCGTCCGTTCCGCGAACTGCTTTACAACTACCACCGCATCGGCATGGATACCATGATCGAGGATGCGGCAGACTCTCGACGGACCATCGCGGCAAGCATCGAGAAATTGAAGACCGTACACCAAGCAAAGCCGGCCAGTTACAACCTGCAGGTATTCTTCAATGCGAAATACAACGAGCTGGTAGAGATCTTCAAACAGGCGGATGCTGCGGAAAAGACCAAGATGTTCAACACGCTACAGATCATCGACCCGGGGCACATCAGTCAGTATCAGAACATGATGCGTGGGTCGTAATTGGTCGCAGGACCAGTCCTCATTCTTCGTTCCTTCGCTGCGTTGTTAGCGACCGTGCCATGCTCAAGCGGCTATCCATTTCGAACTACCTGTTGATCGATGCATTGGAGCTCGATCTGCAGAAAGGGCTCACCATCATCACCGGTGAAACGGGGAGTGGCAAAAGCATCGTGATCGGCGCGCTCGCACTGGCGATCGGAGAACGTGCTGGGGCTGCCGTACAGCGTGATGCAACGAAACGGTGCATCATCGAATTGGAAGTGGATCTCCAAGGCATGGATCTCCACTACTGGTTCACAGCAGCGGAGATCCCGCATGAGCGACGCAGCATTCTTCGCAGGCAGTTGGATCCTGGTGGGCGATCCCGCGCTTTCGTGAACGACACTCCGGTGAATTTGGATCAATTGCGTGAATTGGGCGCCCGACTGGTCCATATCCACAGCCAGCACCACACACAATTGCTCAATGACCCTGGATTCCAGTTGCGCATGGTGGATCAGTTGGCCGGCAGCTTGGAGTTGGCGAATACCTATTCCGGGGAGTACCGTTCGTGGCGGGCTTTGGCACATGAACTGGAGGCCATGCGGGTAGAGGAGGAGCGTTCCCGCGCCGAGCTGGACTACTTGACCTTCCAATTGGATGAACTGGATGCGATGCGGATCCAAGAAGGAGAACACGCTGCGATCGAGCAAGAGTTGGCACGTGTCGAGCATGCCGAGGAGTTGCTCCAAGGGCTTTCCACCGTTGAAACGTGCATGACCGACGGTTCTGGGATCGGCCCAATGCTACAACGCGCCAAGCAAGCATTGGCCAAACCGGCTCGGTACGATCAAGAGGTCGCTGCGTTGCTGGAACGACTGTCCAGTGCTTGGATCGAATTGAAGGATATCAGCGATGAGGCGGAGCGATTGGCAGGAGCCATGACCGTGGATCCAGCCCGCGCACAGCAACTCCGCGAACGATCCGACGCTTTGACGCGACTGGAGCAGAAACACCGCGTAGCCGGTTCGGATGATCTGATCGATTTGATGGAGGGGCTGCGCCTCAAGGTATCCGGGATCGGTTCCCTGACGGATCGGATCCGCCAGTTGGATCAAGCGTACACCACGGCCGGTGCCACGCTCATGGACCAAGCCCGCGAACTATCCGAAAAGCGAGCGATCGCTGCTCTGGATCTTGCCGAACGGATCGAGGGCACATTGCATGATCTGGGCATGCCACATGCCAAATTCTTATTCGATCACCGCATCGGCGAACCAACACCACACGGTATCGACACCATGCGTGCTTTGTTCACGGCGAACAAGGATCGAGCGGCCGCTCCATTGGACAAGGTCGCTTCCGGCGGTGAACTCAGTCGTGTGATGCTCGCCATGATCTCGTTGGTCGCAGATTCGCAGGACCTACCCACCGTGATCTTCGACGAGATCGATACTGGCGTGAGTGGGGAGGTGGCTGATCGTGTCGGCACCTTGATGGCGCGAATGGGGAAGGATCGACAGGTATTGGCCATCACCCATTTGCCGCAGATCGCCAGTAAGGCCGAAACGCACTTACTCGTTGCCAAGGACGAGGTCGATGATCACTCCATGACAAGCATCCGGACAGTAACGGCAGAGGAACGGGTCGAAGCACTCGCCCATATGCTGAGCGGACGGACACTCACCAAGGCCGCGCTGGAGAATGCGCGGGCCTTGATGGGGACCAAGCGTCCCTCGCGTTCCAAGAGCACGTGATCAAGGCAACTGTGCAGATCGGCTGTTGGTCGGCACAACTCCTCCGATATTTTGGAGAATGATATCGCGATCGTTGGACACTCCGGTGTAGCGAGCGACACCATCCATGTTCACGTCCTCGTTCAAGTAGCCGGTCACTGAATTCGTTGGGACCGTACCTCCAATAAGGTTCAGAATGGCATCACGGTCATTCAACTCTCCAGTATAGTGCAGGGCTCCATTGTACGTGCAATCACCGGCCCATAGCATTTGCACACCGCCAACATTGAGTTGAGCTTCTGTACCGTAGGCGACGGTGGCAACGCTTTTGAAATCGACTGTCGCAGGGGCACTGGACAATGCCACCGTCGCGTTGGTCATCACACCCAAATGGTTCCTGTGAAGCACTGCGACATGGTACGCACCAGAACCAACACCGAAGGAGACCGGTGACAACCCATCGGTGTCAACGATATCACCATCGCGTTGCAGCAGTGCGGAACGTGTGGCAACCACGGTATTGGCGGAAGCGCTAGACCGCAATTCAACGAAAACCCAATCTACGATGGCATTTTCATCAGTCGTCGTAAGCACGTTCGCACCCAGTACTTCTCCACCTCCTCCAACATGCGTGAAGCCCATGGCTGTGTACGGTTCGGCTGTAGGTATCCAGCCACCGGTGCGCAGGGCATCGCTCATTAGAGGACCTGCGCCATACGGACCGCCCAGCATCACTTGGGCACTCAAGAGAATGGAGGATTGAACGCAGAATGCATGTACGGATGTGCTGGTGAATGTGCCGCCTGTCGCCAAGGTACCGGCCGCTCCAGCCAGTGAGAAGCTTCCATTCCCGTACGCGCAACACAATCCATCGCCGTACGAATCGTTCATCACGAATTCGTAACAACCGTCAGGCAGACAGACGACGATGGGAGCCAACGGGTACTCGCCCGTCGAACCTTGTTGGCTGTACGGACCTCCGCTGGCGTACGTGGTCGCACCACTTCGGATCATCCAGCTGGATTCATTCCCATAACGATCCAAAATGAGGTTGAGTGTGACCGTATTCGTTCCACTGACCACTGTTGCAGTTGCCGTGTTATTGGCCGGGAGCTGATCTGCACCACCATTGGGGCTATTCACCGTAGCGGATAACACGTTGGAACCGCTGACCAATGAGATAGAACCCAAAGGGACATTCACACTGGCACCGGTAGCTAGAACCCCGTTCCAAGGAACAGAACCGGATGCCCCACCAGCTACGGACCATGCGATGGTGAAACTGTTGAGTGTGGATGTTCCCCCATTCAACACCGTAACCGATGGGCTGATCGACGCCGTACACACATTCGCCGGCGCACCGATGAACCCAACGGCCCTTGCATCCAGAGCTACGGAAGGAGCATTGGGGTCATACCCGTTCACAGCATCACCACAGGATCCAAGCCAGGACTGAAGTAAAGGATAACTGACATTGAACCGCCCGTAGTAATCCGCAGTTTGACTGGAACAACTCGCCCACCCACCGTGCAACTGACCCACGATCCGGCCAGCTGAGTTATACAGAGCGCTGCCCGAGCTACCACCTTCAGTGGTTCCATCATCCCAATCTTCTACGCGCCAATGACTGGTGCCTGAGCCTGCATTTCCCAAATAATCCGCACTCGTAAGCGGGTCGTTCTCAAAGGATATCTTCTTGATATCTCCAGAAGGATGGTGGATACCGACAGCTGAGGTTGGAACGTCCGTTCCCTTATCCCAGCCACTATAGAAGACGTCATAGGAAGAAGGAGGGGTGCTGTTCAATTGCAGTAAAGCGACATCACTTGGCGAACTATTCAGTAGGAGAGATGCACCACTGATGGTCTGGTTCGTTGGCCCGTTCAAGTTCTGGGTGCAAGAGGAACTCTCCCAGTTGAACCGAAAGACCCACGTGCTAACGCCAGAGCCAACACAATGGTTGGCAGTAAGGAAGTAAGGCGTTCCGTCGTCATTGCAGTTATTGATCAAGGTACCTGTGCAGATCCCGCTACCGTTCACGGTGATCATGGCCACGGAACGGATCTGATCCCGCCATGCATCGCCTTCAGGGCAGATGACATTGTTATTGCACGATCCGGATGAGCCGAGTGCACGCGCAAAGCCGAAGACATCGCGATAGCCATGGGTGATCTGCCCGACACGCAAATTCCCGATCGGTCCTGTGGCAGGCACCTCGTATTCCACTGTGATCCGTGACCCTTTCACGGATTGAACACCGAGCACATGATCGCCGTGATCATTCGCCGAGGTGAAGGAACCGATGTGGCCACCCCATTGATCCACCACAAAGACGCGGGCTCCAGGAGCAGGCCGGAAATCATGGAACTCAAAATTCACGCTCAATGCTCCCGGACATTCGATCCCTAGGCGCCAAAGGCGTGTACCATCCTCCAGTGTATTCCAAGAACCGGAGTTCGCCAGATCAAGGTTCACGGCATGGTTCTTCCCGAATCGCCACGGAATGGATTTGTCCTGGTCGTTCACAGCATCAACGGCAGCCAATTCTACCAGATCGATGTCAGGGGTGCGAACGCCTTGATGCGCAGAAAGAGATCTTCCGATGCTGGCCGGGGAACCACCTTGACTGATCTGGGCGCAAACTGGAACGAGGTTACCAATGGCGCAAACAAGCACACTGAGACGCAAGGAATTCAAGAGATACTTTTCCATGGAGAAGGAGGACACGCACGCTAGTTGACCGGTCCGAAATAAGGACGGATCCATCTACTGCGGTGCAAACATATCACTGGGGTAGCTGCTCAGTCAAGGAGTTGGTCGGTACTACGCCACCGATATTCAGTAGGATCAAGTCCCGATCATTTGCGATGCCCGTGTATTTCACATCGCCAGAGAGATTCACATCCTCCAGGTAGTATCCCGAGACGACACCTGTTGGCACCACTCCACCGATCACGACAAGGATCGGGTCGCGGTCGTTATCCTCACCGGTGTACAACAGGGACCGATCCACATGTGTGTTGCCCGCCCACATGGCCATGGCCCCATTGATCGACTTGCGTGCATTGGTTCCCCATGTAGATGTTGCGTTCGTACGGAAGTCCACCACGGTGGTAGTGGAACCCAGAGCCACCGTTGCGTTGGACATGATGCCGAAGTGATTCCGATGACGCACAGCCACACGATAATTTCCGGGTGACAGCGGGAAGAGCACGGGACTGGATCCATCCGCATCCACGATATCGCCATCACGCTGGAGCAAGGCGCAACGTGTGGCCAAGATAGCATGCGGTGAAGCGGCATCGCGCAATTCGACCAATACCCAATCCACCACGGCATTGCTACCGGTGATGTTCAACACGGCGTTGCTCACGGTCTCGCCGCCGCCACCAGCGGCTTGCGTGAAGCCGAGTGCCGTATATGGCTCTGAATTCGGGATACGGGAGGTGGCTCGAAGGTCATCGCGCATGGTCCCGGCCACATCATCATACGCGCCATCCAACCACACCTTCGGGCTCACGGCCAGTGTATTCGGAACAGCCAAGCATCCACTACTGATCCGGGTGATCACGTCGTTGGCATCCTTGTTCACGATGTCCGTGATCGAGGCGATGCAGATGTTGGGGCCGGTGATGTTCAGGTAATTGATACGCACCAAAGGGGTCGGAGCGGTGTTTCGTACCAACGAGCTATCCACTAGGGAAAGGCCGATCACTTTTGCGCCTCCGAGCGCGGTGCTCACGGAGATGAAGTTCACAAGGCTTGGTGCCAAGTTCTGGGCCGACTGAATGGTCAGTCCACCTAGATCGAACTCGTAGCCAAGAACGAGGCAGGAGGGGTTCGTGATCATCACATCCACGGTCTTGTTCACCGGATCCAGATTGGCCAAACTCAAGGTCACCGTGTCCGGTGTGCTCAGGTAGCCACGTGGGAACTCGCACCAAGGGTGGTAGTCCACGCCAACGCCTTGCTGGTTATGTATATCGCGCTGGGTATAACAGTTCACCATCAACGCCGCATCCGTAACCGTGATCTCACCATCCTCATTCAGATCGTTACATGGTGTTGGACTGATGTCCTCACCGATGATGGACGAGACATAGGTCATGGCATCGGGCGGATTCTGTATGAAGTCACCGGATAGATCACCACGCTTCACCGGACCATTGCAGACCCCGGTACAGTCGTATCGCGCATCACCATACGATTGGCCGAGGCAATCCACATAGGCTTCGCACTCGGTGACCACGGAGAATGAGGCTACCCCTTGCGCATTCCTTGTGATATCAAGACAGACCTGGGCGAAGTTGTTGGTATAATCCTGTTCATGTCGGCCCAATGCATCCGGGCGTCGTTGCCAGTTGGTACGAAGCACCAACGTGTAGACCCCTGGCTCCACATCGGTGATATCGATCCAATTGCAAGTGGTACCCGAACTGTAGATGTCATAACAGCCTTTCGAGATCCCCATGTTACTACAGCCATATTGGGCCGTATTGCCGGGGTAGCACCCGACATCGATCACGCAGAAACCATTCTTGAAGCCGACCGGTAAGGCCACCCCATTCTGGTCGAACAGGATGTAATCCGCATAGCCTTGGTAGTGGTTGTGTCCGTGGCAATTCTGGTTGCTGAACATTTGCGGTTGCGAACTCGGACTGCCGATGTAGTAATCCGTGATCCCGATGTTCTCGATCCGTGTTGTGAAACGGATCACCTCCCTGGATCCCAAACCGCGCGTACATCCTTCTACCGGCGCACAAGCATCCGTGATGGTCATGTTCGCCAATGCAAGGCTGCTCGATAGCGCAGAAGAGCTCATGATCAGGTCCGGTCCCGTTGGGCATTCCGGGTCACCAATGGCGATGCAACAATCGGCACACGCCACCGTGGCCAATGGTTCGAAGTTGCAGGAGAGCGTATTCATACACCCCACAACGGGGCCATTGTAGATGATCGAAACGGTGACCACTCCATTGCAGGCCCCAGCATTGTCACCAACGCGAAGATGATGGACCACACCCGCCGACATGTTCGCGTTCACCACAGCTTGCAGACCACATCCACCGTCGTTGTCATCCCCGAACGTGGCCCCTTCGATACCATTGCTCAGGTTCAATTGTCCGCACTGCATATCATATAGCCACAACCGCGTATCGCAACTGTTGGTGCCGCAAGTGGTAATGGTATAGGCTCCGGTCTGTGGAGGTGTGAAGTCGTACCACGATTCGATGGAAGTGGTCGTAACCGTGGCCAGAGTCACCGGAAAAGTCGTCCCGATCGGTGCTAAGGTAAGGGGGAGGGGAGTGCTGCAACTGAAGCCCGGTGGGCAGTTGAACGCTGTTTCTTCATAACTGCCGTAGGCACCACCTTCACGGACCAGCACGTCATTCAGGAAGACGCGGTAGAGGCCATTACCGTATCCACAGCAGATCCCATCGCCATAACTGTCGTTGATCCGGAAGACCAAGCACGCGTTCGACGGGACGCATAAGGATGTCCCTTGAGTGGTCCCATTGGCCAAGGTAGCCCCGGTGGAACCGTTCTTCAGGGTCCAGGAGATCTCAGAAGGGTACCGATCGGCAACCAAGTCGATCCGCACCCTGCTTTGTTCCGCCGGGCAGCTATAGATGCAAGAGCCGTTGTTGATGTTGGCCAACGCAGAATAGTTGGCTGCGGAAGGATCAGTACAACCCAAATTGGCGTTCAAATTGCCCACGAACACATCGTCCAGAGCAAGATCACTCAAGGCGCCACTCCCTGTTACCGCACGGAATCGCAGCCGTACATTCCCTTGGCCGACATAGGGGGTCAGGTTCAGCCAGCCTTGTTTCCAATAATAGCCTTTATCACCCGTAGCGCTCCACACGTTCTGGATGATGCTCCCATTCACATTCAGGTCCAAGAACAGTGATCCCTGTTGGCTTCCGCGCATATGGTACCAGAACGTCACGACCGGCGAAGAGAGGGACCCGATGCTGTAGCACGGCGATTGCACGATCGCAGTCTTGTTCGGCGAATTGCTGCCTGCTGCACTGGTGTACAAGTACACGCCCTCCGTATTTCCCGTGGTGTGGTCGCCCGTTGGTCCGGTGTTCGCGGTCGGGGTCCCGTCCTTGTCCACCCACCATTGGAGATCATCGCCGGTCTCGTTGGTCCAGTTGTTGGCCAAGGTCCCATCCGTACCCACAGTGAAAGAGGTGAAGGGTTCGCTGGATGGATAGGAACTGACACATTGTGCATGCATGGTTCCAGTAACAAATACGGCGAGAAGAGTAGCGGCAATGGCCTTCATGTTCGTGGTGGAGCAGGTTATACTGTGCAATGTAATGGACCGATATGACATAGCGGCGATCCGAGCCATAACAAATGGAAGTAACGGAAAGGCAGCCTTCCATCCGAAGAGCGCCGCTATCTTCACCGCCAGAATACGAACACCATGGCTTACGGACTATTGAAGGGAAAACGCGGCATCATCACCGGTGCCCTCAACGATCAAAGCATCGCATGGAAGGTCGCCGAGTTGGCACATGCTGAAGGAGCCAAATTCGTGCTAAGCAACGCCCCGGTCGCCATGCGTATGGGCGAGATCCACAAATTGGCCGAAGCGGTCAACTCCCCCATCATCGGTGCAGATGCGACCAGTGATCAGGACATGGATGATCTCTTTAGGCAAAGCGTACAACACCTAGGAGGCAAGGTGGATTTCGTGCTGCATAGCATCGGCATGAGTCCGAATGTGCGCAAGGGCAAGGCCTACGGTGACCTCAATTACGATTGGTACAAGCAAACCTTGGACATCAGTGCCTTGAGCTTCCACCGGATGCTGCAGAGTGCGCAGCGCATGGATGCCCTGGCCGAGGGAGGCAGTGTTGTGGCGTTGAGCTACATCGCCGCGCAGCGGGTGTTCCCCGGATATGGCGATATGGCCGACGCGAAGGCCTTGTTGGAGAGCATTGGAAGATCATGGGGGTATTACCTCGGTCTGGAGAAGAAGGTCCGTGTGAACACCATCAGCCAATCGCCCACGAAGACCACCGCCGGTTCGGGCATCAAGGGCTTTGGTGGCTTCTACGGATTCGCACAGGAGATGAGTCCGTTGGGCAACGCACCCGCCGAGGATTGTGCCAAGTACTGCCTGACCCTGTTCAGCGACCTTACCAAATACGTCACCATGCAGAACCTGTTCCATGACGGGGGGTTCAGTACCACCGGTGTCACGCCGGAGGTAGTGGCGCACTTCATAAAGAAGGAGTAGGCCTTTGGTTGATCCGAACCCATCGTTCCCAGATCCTTCAAGCGTGCGGTACTACCTGTGCTACGAGTGGCGGGCGTAGCACGCGATCGGGCGACCATTGGACGAGTGTCCATAGAGGACGAGGTGAAGGGTCGAAGGGGTAGGGGATCGGGACCTTGACCAGCGATGTTCGCTATCTGGCCCTTGCGGCCACCATACCCTTACTGGATCAGGGTTCTGACCCGATCATCGAATTCGGCCCTATTTTAGCCTTCTCACTTCACCATGCGCACCGATCACCTCGCCATTCTAGCGGTTCTTTGCATTCTTCTTTTCTCTGCGGATGTGCAGGCCCAAGGAGGGAAAGCGTTCTTGAAGGAGGGGGATGCGTACCGGAAAGCTGGGCAGTTGGAAAAGGCTTTGGAGAAATACGACTTGGCGATCTCGGTGGATCCCCGATCCGTGAAGGCCTTTGCCGCTCGGTCCGAGGTGAACGAACTGTTGGGTCGAAAGTTGGAAGTGGCTCAGGATCGAAAGCGGATCGCAGCATTGGAGCCGGCCGATGCTGTCCACGCCGCCAACGCCGCCAGATCCTACCTCGAAGTGGACAGCCCTGCAGTAGCGCGCATGCTCTGCGATCGAGCACTAGCCATCGACCGCAAGAACATGGAAGCCCTGCAGACGCGTGTGCGAGCCTGCCTTGTCTTGCAGGACTTGGATTGCGCAGCGACCTCATCAGACGATGCCGTAGCCTTGAAAGGCACCACGGACACCTACTTCCTGCACGGCCTTGTACGGACCGCACTACGCGACTACACCACTGCCGAATCGGATCTGGACCGCGTGTTGGATTGGAACCACATGTACGAACCAGCCTACGTAGCACAGGCAGAGGTACAACTCCATCTCTACGAGCGATACAGCGGACCGACGATGCAAATGCGGGCTTTGGAGAAAGCCATTGATAAATGCAGCACGGCTCTTCAACTGAATCCGCAAAGCACCGATGCGTTATTCTGGCGCAGTAAGGCCTATGCACAGCAGAAGGAATTTGCAAAGGCGATAGATGACATCAGCCGGTGTTTGGCTTTGGAGCGGACGGACAAGGCTGTGTACCACCAACGGGCCCTGTATTACAGCGGTTTCGGTCAGTATCAAAATGCGGTGAACGACCTGAACAGGATCCTGCTGGACGATCCGAACGATGTGGAAAACCTCCTGTTGCGTTCGCAATGTTTGGAGGCCAACCTGAACATGGAAGCCGCGCTGAAGGATCTGGAACGTGCCCAAAAGGCCATGGAGGGGAATGCGGCCTACGGAGCACAAGACCGCGAACGCATCGAAATCACCAGGGCGCGGATCGCACAGCAGGTCTTCGAAATGAATCGGGAAAGTGCCCCACCACGGCTCACTGTTCTAGAGCCCTACAGCAAGGACAGTGTGGCCAAAGTCTCTGCATCCCTATCGCACCTCAAGGTATCCGGCCATATCCTGGACAAGAGTTCGATCAAGTCGATCACCGTTAACGGAACGGCGGCAGAATATGATAAGGACGAGAAGGACCCGCAGTTCTTCACATCCATTCCTTGGGGTCCGACCGATACGGAGATCATCGTGCAGGCCACGGATATCTACGAGAATACCACTTCTGCGGTACTGCGCGTGGAACGCACGGAAGGCGTTTCACCTTTGGTGCGCATTACCTCACCTTTCGTTTCCACAAGCAACAGCCTCGAAGTGGCAGCAGGCAAGGAAAGTGTATTCGTGGAGGGAAAGGTGACTGATGCCTCCCTCATCCGCCTCATCGCTGTGAACGGGGTGAATGCAAGCTATGCGCCGGACCAGTTGGATCCGGAATTCAGCATCAAGGTCGATCTTACCGACACCGATCGACTCCTGGTGCATGTGGAGGATCAATTCGGGAACAGTTCCGACGAACGGTATTCCGTGGTGCGGAAAGTCGAACCCGTGGCATCCAAGAAAGCAGACCCCGTACCGGAAAAGGTGACAGGAAGTACGCCAACACCAACGACGGCAATGCGCGCAGGAAGCACTTGGGTGGTACACATCGAAAATGGAAACTACCGGAATTTCCCGGCCATTCAAAGCAATAGCGGTGATGCGAGCAAGATGCAGAAGGCCTTCGCCAATTATACCATTGCCAAGACCATCAGCAAGAAGAACCTTTCCAAGGAACAGATGGAGCGCTTCTTCAACATCGAACTCCGCGACCTGGTGCGAACCAACAAGGTGGGTAACATTTTGGTCTGGTACTCTGGTCACGGGCGATCTGTTGGTGGTAAGGCCTATTGGATCCCTGTTGATGGAAGAAAGGACGATGTGTACAGCTACTTCAACTACGGTTCGTTGAAAGCGCAGTTACAGAACTACAGCGAAAGCGTGGATAAGACCGTGGTGGTCTCCGATGCGGCCGGCAATGATGATTCATTCTATGAACTCACGAGGTGATCGAGCGATGCGTACAACTCCTGTCATGATCGCGGTCCGCATCGGCATCTTCACGTTGCTCTTAGCCCTGTGTTCGATCACCGCGACCGCACAGCGGTACTTTTTCGAGAACTTATCCGCTCAACAGGGACTCGCTTCCAAGGTGTACTGCACGGTACAAGGCATCGATGGGTTGATCTGGCTCGGAACAGAGGCTGGTATTTCCAGCTACGACGGTATCTCAGTGACCAACTATGGAATTGCAGATGGCGTAGCAGCAAGCGGAGTGCGTTCATTGCTCGTGGACGATGAAGGAATGATCTGGGCAGGCCATATGGATGGCAGTATCACGCACTTCAACGGACGCAAGTTCCGTACCCTCAAGATCGGTGCGGGTTTGAAGACGGCCATTACAGGGTTGTTACTTGACCGGGAGGGGAACGTCCTTGTCGGTACCATTGGAGAAGGTCTTTGGGTGTTGGGTACACCCTCGCCGGAGGGGAACGAGATCCCAGCGCAACGATTGAATACGGACGGTCCACCACTGGATCGTGTGCTGGCCATGGCTCTTTCGCCGGACGGATCGATCAGTATCGTAGAAGACGGGGGGAGCGTATTCGGTTTGAAGAACGGAAAGCGAACCGAGATCGTGGTGCCCGGCCAGAATGGGGTGTTCAGACCGACCTCCATCTTCTGGGATGAGAAAGGAGGCTTGTGGATCGGCACACAGGGGGGAGGTGCATTCTACCGTCCCCGGTCGGATGCATCACCGGTGCGGTATGACATCACGAACGGCCTGCACAGCAACACCGTGATCTGTTTCGGCGCCGATGGGATCGGGCAAGTCTGGATCGGTACGCTCGATGGAGGGGCGGCATGTGTTGGTGTGTCCGGTGTGCGCAACTACGACTTGGACAATGGCCTACATGCCCGTTTCATTCGCTCCTTGGTGCGGGATCGCGAAGGCAACATGCTCATCGCCACCAACGAAAGCGGGCTGGATATCTTCAAAGGTGACCGTTTCGTGAGCTATGGTGAGGCCGACGGATTATCCGATCCGAAGGTTTTCGCCGTCATGGAGGACCAGCGTGGTAGGACCTGGTTCGGGACCAATGCAGGCATCGTTATTCTCGGAAAGGGCGAGGAGCAGCGGATCACCGTGCAACAAGGACAGTTACCCACCAACTTCATTCGCAGCTTGAAAGAAGATGACAAAGGGCAAGTTTGGATAGGTACGGAGAACGCCGGCCTGTTGCGCTACGACAGCCGAAGTGGGAAGGCGTTCGTGGAGATCGAGGTGTCGGGAAGTCTTGCCGAGAACAAGGTCACAGCACTGGAGATCGGCCAGCCCGGAGAGATCTGGGTAGGAGGGATCAATGGGGTTCGGCGCTATGTACCCGGTTCAGGCACAGTGCCTACGGTCTACACCGGATCGGAAGGCCTAGCAGGCAACAATACCACGGCCATCTTCCGCGACAGAGGAGGCCGTATTTGGGTGGGCAGTACTGTAGGTGGCATTTCCAGGATCGACAATGGGGTCGCCACACGGATCGATCTCGGTCGGTCCTTCGCGGCCAGTTGTTTCACGCAGGATGTCGATGGTCGGATATGGGTAGGAACCGAAGGGCAGGGCATCATCGTTTTGATGGACGGCAAGGAAGTGCAACGCTTCACGACAGAGGAAGGGCTCTTGAGCAACACCATCAAAGCACTTGGACGAGACGGTTCCGGTCATGTATGGATCGGCACGAACAAGGGGCTGAACAAATGGCGTCACAAGAAGCAAGGGTTCATCGCCTTCACGGAACGGGCTGGCTTCACGGGGATCGAGGTGAAGCCGAATGCGGTATGCGCCCTCGCCTCCGGAGGCATTCTCTTTGGCACAACGAACGGAGCCACGCGGGTCGGCAATGAGAAGGAAAGCGAAAAGAACATCCCACCCTTGGTCACCATTCGTGCTTGGAAAGTGAATCTGGAGGATCGTCCGTTGGTGATGGACATGTCCCTGGACCATACCGAACGGAATGTTCGCATCGTGTATGGGACCGTGGCCTTGAGCGATCCAGGCGCGGTTCGGTACCAGTACAGACTGGAAGGTCTTGAGGAGATCTGGCAACCCGTGACCACCAGCACCGAGGCGAACTACCCGGCACTGCCCGCCGGTAATTACGTTTTCCAGGTAAGAGCCATGGATCGCACCGGCGAATGGACCGACCCACCCGCCGAGTTCCGCTTCACCATGTTGCCCCCTTGGTACCGCTCGTGGTGGTTCTACACTGCCCTAGCCATGGCATTGGCCATCATTCTCTTCAGCTACATCAAGGTGCGCGAAAGGCAACTCAAACTGCGCAACCAAGTGTTGGAGCGAAAGGTGGAAGAACGCACTGCCGAAGTGGTGGCGCAGAGCAAGGAGATCGAAGGCCAGAAAGGACGGATCGAGGGTCTACTTCTGAACATCCTGCCCAAGGAGATCAGCGAGGAGTTGAAAATGAAGGGCAAAGCCACGGCTCGCCGCCACGAAGCGGTCACCGTGATGTTCACGGATATGAAAGGCTTCACGAAGATCGCTGAGAAGATGACACCCGAACAACTCGTGAACGAATTGGATGAATGCTTCATTCAATTCGACTCTATCATCGGACGCTACGGGATCGAGAAGATCAAGACCATTGGCGACAGTTACATGTGTGCATCCGGGATACCGACTCCGGACCCATACCATGCAGTGCGCCTGGTCCTCGCTGCTTTGGAGGTCAGGGGGCTGATGGAACGATTGCACAACGAACGCACAGCAAAGGGCGAACGGTCATGGGCATTGCGCATCGGCTTGCACAGTGGCCCCGTGGTGGCCGGTGTGGTAGGCAAGCGCAAGTTCGCCTACGACATTTGGGGCGATGCCGTGAATACGGCGAGCCGAATGGAAAGCAGCGGTACACCCGGAGAAGTGAACATCAGCGGGGTAACCTATGAACTCGTGAAGGACTGGTTCGAATGTGAGCACCGTGGTGCGATCGATGCGAAGAACAAAGGTCGGATCGACATGTACTTTGTGCGGCGGATCAAGCCTGCATTCAGCGATGATGCGAATGGCACAGTAGCCAATGCCACCTTAATGGCCCAACTCGGGATCCATAGCGGTGCCGAGCAACACGCGTAATTCGGCGATCATCAGCGCAGTAGCGCCCCAGACCACTTCCCCGGCCAGATCGAAGTAGGGGATCTCCACGTGGCATCCCATGGTGTGGACGAATTGCTCCTTGCGTTTCAGGATATCCTCACGCACGAGTTCGGACAGTGGAACTTCGATCAATCGGGCCACCTCCACAGGATCCGGCACCCACGGACCGATATGCTCGGCAAAGGCCACGTATGGTGTCACCAACATTCGGCTGGGTGGGATGTATACCGGGCTGAGTGTACCAAGTATATCCACTCGATCCACCCGTGCTCCTGTTTCTTCAATGAATTCACGCAATGCTGTGGACTCCAGCGAAGGGTCTTGCGGTTCATGCTTCCCCCCGGGGAACGAGACTTGCGCACTGTGTACCCCTGCATAGGTCGGCCGAAGCATCAACACGGTGTGCAATATCCCGGCGATCGGATAGAGCAGAACGAGAACGGCACTTTCGCGAGGAGGAGGTTCTTGGGCGCGCGCGTGATCCGTGTCCGGTCGATTGTACCCGGAGATCTCCATGAATGCATCATGTCCGGGCAATGGCAGAACAAGCCGTTCCCGCAACCGATGGATCAGCGTATTCATGGGATCGCCGACGACAACTCGTTCAGCAACCGTGCCGCCTCTTTCTTGTACGTGTGTGCAGGGGAGGACACGATCAATTGCGCACCTTTTCGAGCACGCTCCAACTGGCCACTACAGACCCAACAGACCACGGTGTACCATTCTATTTGATCGTCGTACTGCAGGATGTTGCTGTGTTCCAAATGGTCCAACTGCAACTCTGCCTCGAATGGCTCACCCAGTGCGAGATACGAACAAGCCAGATAGATGTACGGGGTCAGATCAGCACGTTGTGCTTTCAGATAAGGCACTAGACCATCGCGAGCACCAGCGAAGTCGCCTTTGTTGTAGAGTGCCATGGCATCTACATAGGCACCATTGAGGTTCGTTCGCATACGGCCACTGTTCAGGTCCGGATACGGTTCGAAGGTCCGTTCGCACAAATTGCCATGTTCCGGTCCACTACATCCGGACAAGAAGAGAACGGCCACACACCATTTCCACATGGACCCAAAGGTACCGGCTACAACGGTGTCATATCCCTACCGCTGCGTGACCCAGATACTCCTTTCCCCCAAAGCACAAAGCCCGCTCTTCCGGTGATGTGATCCGCTGGCACGAATCCCCAATAGCGCGAATCGGCACTGTGGTGGCGGCTATCACCTAGCACGAAGTAATAGTCCTGCTCCACCACGTATTCTTTCAACGGCCTACCATCAATGAGTAAAGCGTTCTTCTCCGCGCCGATCTTGTGTCCTTCATAGACCGCAATGAGCCGGTCATACAGCGGTAAATTGTCCACCGTGATGTGCAACGTATCACCCTTTGCGGGCACATGGATGGGACCGTAGTCGTCCCCGTTCCACGGATAACGAGGGCTGAAGGGGAAGATGTGCCTAGGCGCTCCATGGGCTAGGCGCAAAGGTTCTGCGTTGATCACGTAGGGGAGTTCGGAAAGGCGATCGGCCAAGGCTTCGTTCAACGGCAGTTCGACCGTGTTGCGACCGCTTTGCATCAAATAGGAGGGAAGCCCAAGCATGGTGAGTAGGCTATCCGCCATTCTCGGATCGCGCAAACGCACCACATAGGCGATCGTTCCGGTGTTCGGATCCGCCTCACCCTTGTCATTCACCATCAAGCGTCCGCGCCTCAATTCCACTAGATCACCCGGCATGCCTACGATGCGTTTCACCAACAACGGACGGCGCATCATCGCGCGATCATCCTTCAACGGATCACGGAACACCACCACATCACCGCGGGAAAGTCCTGTCCACAAAGGCCAACGTTGCACCAGGACCAGATCGCCCGGATGAAGCGTGGCGAACATGCTCGTACTCTCCACGATCACCCAGCGCAGAACGAAACTGTGTAGAACGATCAGCAGGACCAAGGCCAGCAGGAAGGCGCGCACCCATTCATTGGTGAAGGCCCATGAACGTTTGAACCGATCGACCATCGCTCCAGCCTGCAACGCACCAACAGATATTGAGCACAGAAGGCCCAATTACTTCACGAGAGTGAACAAGCGCTTCCATCGGATCCCCGTGTACGGATCCTTGGTGAACCACACCAACACGGCCTTACCGACCACGTGATCGTGCGGAACAAAGCCCCAGAATCGGGCATCCTGTGACCGGTGGCGGTTGTCTCCCATCAACCAGTAATAGTTCTGCTGAAAGGTGTAGCTGTCGGTTTCCTTCCCGTTGATCAGGATCCTTCCATCGCGAACCTCCAAGTCGTTGTGCTCATACACGCGGATCACACGCTCATATAGCGGAAGTACATGCAGATCCAGCTTCACGGTAGCGCCTTGCTTGGGGATGTAGATGGGGCCGAAGTTGTCCTCACTCCAATCGTACTCCGGACTATTGGGGAAATAGGGCAGCTTCTGGTAGTCCGTGCTATATCCCTGCGGATGGAGCTGCCGGGTCATGCTCACCACGTTGTCGAACCCTTTCAACTTTTCCGCAGCATCGTTGGTCAGTGGCACGGAAACACCACCGTGTTCTCCTGGGCCGATATCGTCCGGACTAACGTCGAAGAGTTCCTTCAAGCGCTTCTCATTGAATTGGGAACGCAACACGAATTCATAGGCCATCTGTCCTGCTGGTGGCAGCGGTTGTGCTTCACCGTTCACATGGACCACTCCGTCTCGAACCTGAAGGGAATCACCTGCAATGGCTACACACCGCTTGATGTAGTTCTCCTTCTTATCCAGCGGCCGCACCAAGAGCCCTCCTGTAGCCACTTGCCTCACCTGACCATCCACCATGTTCAACATCCGGAAGTTGGGGTCGTGGATCTTCTTGCGACCGTAGTTCCGCACGAGTTGGTAATAACTCTGGTTCTGGAAATTGGCCACCACGGTATCGCCTTCCGGGAAATTGAAGACTACGGCATCGCCCCGTTCCGGATCTCCGAATCCAGGCAAGCGCCGGTAGGGCTGGCTGAACCAGTTAACGAACGAAGGGGTACTAGAGGTGAAAGGCAAGGTGTGATGGGTGAAAGGGAAGGTGATCGGCGTCATGGGCAGCCGTGGACCGTAGCTCAGTTTGCTCACGAAGAGGTAATCGCCCACCAGCAGGCTCTTCTCCATGGAAGGCGTAGGAATGGTGAAGGCTTCGAAGGTGAAGGTGCGGAACACGGTGGCCACGATCACAGCGAACAGAATGGCATCACCCCATTGGCCGAGCAAACCGCGCTTTCGTTCCGCTACCGGGATCGGGCCGACGTAGGAATTGTCCGCGAACACCACCTGCGGGATCTTCACCCACGGCACCAAGGTCATGATCACATGGTCCTTGAACGACCGTTCGCCGAGCACGATGCTGATGTTCACATTCATGATGATGAACAAGAGCAGATTCACACCTGGAACGAGGAAAAGGAAGATCCACCACCAAGGCTTGCCACTGATCTGCAGCCACACAAGGAGGTTGTAACCGGGTACGAAACCAGCCCATGCAGGCTTTCCTGCTTTCTGGAACAATTTCCAAAGGCTGGCGAACAGCACAGCGAAATAGGCAAAGAGGAAGATGTAGGGGATCATGTGGTCGGTTCAGGCCTTGCGCACAACGAAGGTGCGAAGTACGTCACTAGCGGCCAGTATCGTGATCGTGAAATGCTGTGAATACAGGTTCCAACGGCCATTGGAGCAGGATGAACGGTCCAGGGTCAGGATGCATCGAGTACATCATCCATGGTGAACAACCCGGTTCGGCCACGGAGCCATTCTGCTGCCACCACAGCCCCCTGCGCGAATCCCGTCCGGTCGAATGCTTCGTGCGAGATCACGATCCGGTCATTCGAACTCGTCCAACTCACCGCGTGCTTACCCGGCACTTCACCGGTACGTTCGCTGTTGATGGGAACCGGTATGGAGGCAGTAGGATGCACCCTGCCCACTGCCAACTGCGCACTACCCACTGCCGACTGCTCCTGTAATTCAAACCCCGAATACCGTGCGGACTTCAGATCGATATCGCGTGCCAAAGTGATGGCCGTTCCGCTTGGTGCATCCAGTTTGTGGATGTGGTGGATCTCATCGATGTGAACACGATAATCCGGTCGTTGATCCATCAAGCCCGCCAGCAACCGGTTCACACGAAAGAAGAGGTTGACACCGATGCTGAAATTACTGGCCCAGAGCAAAGATCCTTTTGTGGTCGCCACCAAGTTCTTCACGTCGTTCAAGTGATCGTACCATCCGGTTGTTCCAGCCACCACAGGAACACCATGTTCCAAACAAATTCGCATGTTGGCCAGAGCATGTTCCGGTTGGCTGAACTCAATGGCCACATCAGCGCCCACTGGTGCCGTTCCGGCGTTGGAAGCGTTCACGCGAAGCACCACTTCGTGTCCACGAGCCACCGCGAATTCCTCGATGGCCTTGCCCATTTTCCCATACCCGTAGAGTGCGATCCGCATACCGCGAATGTAGAAGGCGAGGATCAACGAAGGGCAAACCCGATGGAGATGCCGGGGCTACCCATGGCCGCAAATTCCAATGAAGGGCCTAGTCGCATGCTCAAGTCCCTCCCCACATCGAACCGCACGAAGTGGGCATCCACACTGGCATCCACGATATTCAGGATGTAGACCGCACTGATCGCGATGTAACTGATATCTCGCCACTTGCGGTAGGTATCTGTGGCATCGAGCAATTGGGAGGCACTGATGCGCCCTTCGAACTCATCGATCGTGCTGGGATCCCCATCTGCCACGGCGAGATACGCGGTCTTGTAGCGCTGGTATTCCTTGGTATTCCGTTGAATGAACCAGAAACTCACGCCAAGCCCACCCCAAACCAAAGGAGCCTTCCAATACTTGCGGTTGTAGATCTGGCCGGCACCCGGTAGAACTGCCGAGAACAAAGTCGCCATTCTGGGAGAATGCCGTTGACGCCAGTTCAGCGTATCGGTTCGGAGAGGACCGACGGAATCCACATCGACCACCCGCAAAGGTGCATTGGCAGCGACGGTATCCACCACTGGACGGAAGAGATCCAGTTCGGACTGGGCCTGGCCACTGTACGCAAGCACAACGGCTAAGAGGAGAAACACGCCACGCATGATGCCCCAAAGGTCGCAACAACGGCGCACCTCAACCCTGGATCACGGCCAAGACCCGGCGCAATTCATCCTCGTTCTTGAAGCTGATCTCGATCTTCCCTTTGCCTTCCACGCTCTGCCTCACTTGAACACGGCTGCCGATGTGCTGTGACAGCAACTTGCTCAGGTCCTTCATAGGGCGAGCGCTGGTCCTGGTGCCTTTCGGAGAGGAGGTCCGGGTCAATTCCTCCACTTGACGAACACTCAACTGGCTGCTGATGATGCGTTGATAGAGTTCCACCTGTTTGGCCGCATCACCCACCGCGATCAACGCACGGGCATGGCCCATACCGATCACCCGTTGACGCAATCCGAGTTGGATCTCCGGAGGCAACCGCAAAAGACGGAGGTAGTTGGTGACGGTCGTGCGGTCCTTGCCGACCTTCTCGCTCAATTGCTCCTGGGTCAACTTCACCTCATCCACTAGGCGTTGGAAGCTGATCGCCACTTCGATGGCATCCAGTTCTTCGCGTTGGATGTTCTCCACCAAGGCCATTTCCAACATGGCTTCATCGTTGGCCACCCGGATGTAAGCGGGAAGCTCCGTCAAGCCGGCCAACTGCGAGGCGCGGAAACGCCGTTCCCCGCTGATGAGTTGGTAGCGATCAAGGCCCACTTTACGCAGGGTCACGGGTTGGATCACGCCCAACTCGCGGATGCTTTGTGCCAATTCCGCCAGCGCCTCTTCACTGAAGTGCTTGCGCGGCTGGAAAGGATTCGGCTCGATATGGGCCACGCGCACCGTACCGATCGGGTTGGTACTCCGCATTGGGTTCGCGCTCGGGTCGTATACGGGTCGCGTAGCAGTGGCGATATCTGAAGAGGGATCGTCCAACAGGGCGCTCAAGCCGCGACCCAGGCCTTTCTTCTTGGTCATTCTTCGGTAGCTACTTCAACAGTACGCTCATGATCGGGGATCCGCGTCAGGCTATTCTTCTGTAGGATCTCACGGGCCAGGTTCAGGTAATTCACCGCACCCTTGCTCGTCGCATCGTGCATGATGATGGTCTGCCCATGGCTAGGCGCTTCACCCAAAGCCACGTTCCGGTGGATCACCGTGTCGAAAACGAATTGTTGGAAGTGCGTCTTCACTTCTTCCACCACTTGATTGGCCAAGCGCAGGCGGCTGTCGTACATGGTCAACAGCATGCCTTCTATCATCAGTTCCGGGTTGAGTCGCTGTTGCACGATCTTGATGGTGTTCAGCAACTTGCCCAAGCCTTCCAAGGCGAAATATTCGCATTGCACGGGCACGATGACGCTGTCACTGGCCGTCAAGCTGTTCACGGTGACCAGGCCGAGGGAAGGGGAGCAATCCACGATGATGAAATCGTACTGATCGCGCAATTGATCGAGCACGTTCTTGAGCTGCTGCTCGCGGTCGCGCATGTCGATCATCTCGATCTCGGCACCCACCAGATCGATATGGCCGGGCAGGAGGTCCATGTTCGGATTGTCCGTGCCTAGGATCACGTCACTTGGCGAGACATTGTTGATGATGCACTCGTAGATGCTGGCCTTCACGTTCCTCGGGTCGTAGCCAACACCGCTCGTGGCGTTCGCTTGTGGATCGGCATCCACCAAGAGCGTACGTCGCTCCAGCACGCCCAAACTAGCTGCTAGGTTGATCGCGGTGGTGGTTTTACCCACACCGCCTTTCTGGTTGACAATAGAGATGATCTTGGCCATGCTCATTGTGGTTTTGGATTCGTTGGATGACCCGACGTTAAGCGTTGGGTCAACGGTTGACGGCCACAAAGAACAGGTGCGTTCCACCTAATTCCGTGTTCGTAACTCATAGAGTTTTGAACAGGGAAGTGTGCCAGGATCCATGTATAGGGCAGAATATCGTCCGGGTTATCTGTAGGTATGGCTCAACTCGACGGACCAACACGTCAATTGAACCTGATCACCTACGATAAGCGAGGACTCCAAAGCCGAACATCAACCGCGGATCAGATATCCTTCCGGTCCAGGTCTTCGAAATTCAGATCGGTGTAAGGTGGAGCGTCGTCATCGGTGGAGCGCGGTGGCTCGTCCTGCACGTATTCACCGGTTCCTTTCAACCGGTCGATCTCGCCGAAAGCTTCGGTCAAGCCATCGCGGAACTTCTCGAAATCCTCTTTGTACAAGAAGATCTTGTGCTTGTCATAATGCGCCGAACCATCCTCGTGCGTGTGCTTCTTGCTCTCGGTAATGGTCAAGTACAGATCACGTCCCCGAGTGCTCTTCACATCGAAGAAATACGTTCGTTTCCCAGCTCTTACGGCTTTGGAGAATACGTCCTCACGATCATCCTGCATGGCGCTTGGTGGACTGCCCATTAGCCGCAGTCCCAACCAAATGTAACCGCGTCAACCAAGAATACAAATTCTATGGGGTATGGGAGGGGTCGGTTGGGCCGACCAGCGGGTCGAGGGTTCTACAGGTCGATGCCTTTCCGGGCCTCCTCCAACAACTGCTCTTGGTGCATCCGCGCATACTCGCCTTCTTGCCCGATCAACCGATCATGGGTGCCTTCTTCCACCACGCGTCCGTTGGCCAACACCAAGATGAGGTCCGCATCGCGTACGGTGCTGATACGGTGACTGATAAGCACCGTTGTCCGGCCTGTCATCACGGATCGAAGGGCACGCAGGATGGCTTCTTCGGTCACGGTATCCACAGCGCTCAAGGCATCGTCGAACACAAGGATACTCGGTAACGCGATGATGGCCCGTGCGATGCTAACGCGCTGCTTCTGGCCACCGCTCAATGTTATTCCGCGTTCGCCGACCAGGGTATCGTATCCTTTCGGAAAGCCTTCGATATCGGCATGGATCTGCGCCTTCTGTGCGGCCTCCCGTACCCGTTCATCCAGATCCTCGCCAGGATCCAGCCGAAAAGCAATGTTGTTCCGGATGGTATCACTGAAAAGAAGCACCTCCTGTGGAACGAAGCCCAAATGGGAGCGAAGATGCTCAAGCGGGATCTTCCGGATCGGGACATCATCGATCAGGACCTCGCCTTCCGTCACATCGTGAACGCGACCGATCAATTCGGCCAGTGTACTCTTTCCGCAACCCGTATGCCCTACTACGGCCAAGGTGCCGCCCGCTGGAATTTGGAAGGAAATACGATCCAATGCGCGGATCCCAGTATCGGGGTAGACGTAGGAAACATTCCGGAAGGTGATGCCACCGCGGATCGGTGCTGGATCTTCGGGCGATGACGGGGGAACATCGGCATCGGTGACCGCCGGTCGAGCATCCAAGAATTCGTTGATGCGCTCCATACTTGCACTGGCTTGCTGAACCAGCGAGGTGACCCAACCCACCGATGCGAAAGGCCAAGTGAGCATGTTCACGTAGATCACGAATTCGGCGATGTTGCCTACGGTCACTGAAGGATCGCCATCCAACAATTTCTTACCGCCAACGAAAATAGTGACCACCGTGCTCAGGCCGATCAACAGCATGATAGAGGGCATGAAGAGCGCGTCCACCTTCGCTTGATCCATGCTGCGCTTGCGGTAATCGGCCGCTGCTTCAGCGAAACGCTCAACGGCCATGGGCTCCTTCGCGTAGGACTTCAGCACCCGTATGCCACTGAAACTCTCCTGTGCCAACGTACTGAGTCGGCTTTGTTGTTTCTGTACGGCCATGCTCCGCCTGTTCATCACATCGCTGACCCGGTAGATGATGAGGCTCATGATCGGCAAGGGTGCCAAGGTCCAAAGGGTGAGTTCCACGTTCACGTTCAGCATGAAACCGATACACATCACGAACAACACCATCAGATTGATCGTGTACATCACCGCTGGACCCAGATACATGCGCACTTTCCCTACATCCTCACTGATCCGGTTCATCAGATCGCCGGTACTGTTCCGCTTGTAGAAACCGCGATCCAACTGCTGGTAGTGCGTATAGATCCGGTTCTTCAGGTCGAATTCGATCAGTCGGCTCACCACGATGATCGTTTGTCGCATCAGGAACAAGAAGAGTCCCTTCAACAAAGCGAAGACCAAGTACACCACACCGAGCAGGCCGGCACACCAGACCACCGTGGCCTTCATGGCATCCGCGTCATGCAGAGCCTTCAACTTGTGGGCCAGATCGATGCCGGTCCAACCGACCCACAGTTGCAAGGTATGCGGCACCGGTAACACGCGTTCATTCGCGGGGAGTCCCATTTGCCCAATGCCCTGGGCGATCAGATCGATCGCCTCGCGGACCACCTGAGGGGCGTACACAGCGAATAGATTACTAAGCACGATGAACACCGTTCCCAGCATCAAATGCCAACGGTACTTCGCTAGGTAGGGGTTCAGCTTGAGGAGCGGTCGCATGCGGGGACCGGAACGTGCTACTTTTGCGCCGCTCATCGGGAAAACTCCCATCAACAGCGGGACAAAGGTAACCGCTATGGAGGTGGGTGAAGTGTACCAGAAACCGGAAGACAAAGATGGTGCTGTGTCATACGCACCGAACACATAGAACCGATCAACGATGATCCAAACGACATCAAAAGCCGCAGGCACCGATATTGTTCTGGCGCGTATGGAAGCCCACGACCACGAGGAGGTCCTCTTCTGCCATGACCGTGCGACCGGACTCAAGGCCATTATTGCCATACACGATACCACATTAGGGCCCGCCTTGGGCGGAACTAGGATGTGGCCATATGCCACAGAAAGCGAAGCGCTGAACGATGTGTTGCGCCTGAGTCGCGGGATGACCTACAAGAGTTCATTGGCCGGGCTGGACCTGGGCGGTGGCAAGGCCGTGATCATCGGCGATGCGCGTACACAGAAGACCGAAGCCATGTTCCGGCGCTTCGGCCAATTCGTGGACAGCCTGAATGGTCGGTACATCACGGCAGAGGATGTGGGCATGAGCACCACGGAAATGGTGAACATCCAAAAAGAGACCAAGAACGTTGCTGGACTTCCTGAAGAAATGGGCGGGAGCGGAGACCCCAGCCCCGTGACCGCATATGGTGTGTATTGCGGCATGAAGGCGGCGGCAAAGACGGCGTACGGCTCCGATGATCTCGGTGGGAGAAAGGTGTCCGTTCAAGGAGGCGGTAACGTGGGCCGTGGTCTGGTCGAGTGGTTGGTGAAGGAGGGAGCCAAGGTCTACCTCACGGACATCCACGAGGATAAACTCGCGGCGATAAAGGCCGATTTCGGTGCCATCACCTTGGTCAAGCCGGATGAGGTTTACGATCTGGATGTGGACATCTATTCACCTTGCGCTTTAGGGGCTACGGTGAACGACGACACATTGAAACGCTTGAAGTGCAGTGTGATCGCAGGCGCTGCGAACAACCAATTGGCCGATGAGACCATCCACGGCAAAGCGGTCATGGACAGGGGCATTTTGTATGCACCGGATTTCCTCATCAACGCTGGGGGGATCATCAATTGTGCGTGGGAACGAAAGGGCTACAACCGGAAAGCGGCATTGCGCCAAACGGAGGATATCCACCAGACCGCCTTACGCATCTTCAAGGCCAGCGCAGACCTCGGAATACCCACCTATCTCGCCGCCAACCAAGCTGCCGAGGACCGCATCACGAGCATGCGAGCCGCGGGCATGCGATTCTGAACATGTTGAACCGCCGATATCTCCGCATCAAGACCTTCCAATCGCTATATGCCTATTGGCAAAGCGACAGTGGCAGTGCTGCCCGCATCGAGAAGGAACTCCTGGGTGGAGTGGAACGCACGTACGATCTATACCTGTCGTTATTGCTCGTTTTCGGGGAGCTGCGCCACATCGCGGAACTGCGGATCGAAGAGCGCAAGAAGAAGCGCTTGCCTACCGCCGAAGATCTGGAGCCCAACCGCCGCTTCATTGACAATGCCGTCGTCCGTGGCATCGCCGAAAGTGAACGCCTCCGGGTCGAGTGCGAGAAACAAAAGATCAGTTGGGTGGGCAACCACGAGGTATTCACAGGCATGTACCGCGAACTCGAATCCAACGAGGAGGTCATGGCCTACTTGAAGGAAGCACAGGGCGGTTTCAAACGGGACCAGGCCTTTGCCATTCATTTGTTCACGGAACTGATCGCCAATAACGAAGCCTTGCAAGAGGTATTCGAAGCGCGGAACATCGCTTGGTTGGAAGATCTGGACCTAGCGGCAGCCTTGGTCAAACGCACGTTGGATCAGATGCGCGCCAACGTTACGGCCGATCAGGCATTGGGCGAAATGGTGCGCGACCCCAGAGAAGATCACGACTTCGTTTCCAAACTCTTCCGCAAGACCATTGAATTGGGCGAAGAGCACGAAAAGGCCATTGCGGCGAAGTCCAGCAATTGGGAAAGTGATCGCATCGCTCTCAGCGATATGATCCTGATGAAGATGGCGCTGACCGAGGTGCTCATCTTCGACCAGATCCCTGTGAAGGTGACCATGAACGAATACATCGAAGTGGCCAAGGCATACAGCACCCCGAAGAGCAAGAACTTCATCAACGGTGTGTTGGACAAGATCTTCATCGAGATGCGCGCCGACGGCAGGATCCAGAAGGTGGGCCGTGGACTACTCGAAAGTTGAACATGAAGAAGGGTCTGGATCGCACATTGAATGCTGGGGTATACCTCGGTCATCTCCTGCTGCTATTCGCAATTGCGCTCGGGCTTCCATCGTGCCGCATCACGGACCACAGCGAAAGAGAACCGGAAGTGGTGAGTTCGGATGCCCTCGACTTTCCCGCATCGGGCTACGAGAATGTGGACCCCAAGGACCTGCCGAAGATGGACTTCGAATTCACCCATCTGGATCTAGGTCGGATCGCACAAGGCACCCGTGTGGATAGCGTGTACACCTTCGTGAACACTGGTGGAGGTCCCTTGGTGATCACCGATGTGCGCGGTTCCTGTGGTTGCACCGTCGGTAAGGATTGGCCCAAGCATCCGGTAAAGCCCAACGAGCGCGCCACCATTTCCATCAGTTTTGATAGTGAAGGCCGCAATGGCCGACAGGACAAGACCGTCACGGTGGTCGCGAATACTTCACCACCCAGCAACGTACTCACCCTTTCCGCCGAAGTGATCGGCCCCACCACAGCTCCATAGACCAGACATCGTAATGACCCTGAACATCTTCCTACAAGCGCAAGGCAGCGACCCGAGTTTCTACATCATGATGGGCCTCCTCATGGTGGTCTTCTACTTCTTCATGATCCGTCCACAACAGAAGAAATCAAAGGATGCGAAGAAGTTCCGGGAAGCCTTGAGCAAGGGCACCAAAGTGGTCACCATCGGCGGCCTACACGGGAAAGTGATCGAAGTGACGGATACCACGATCCTGCTCGAAGTAGATTCCAACGTGAAGTTGCGCTTCGAGAAAAGCGCCATCGCCATGGACAATTCGCAGCAGCTGAACGAGGTGACAGCCAAAGGGTAATGTCATGTGAACGTGTGACCATGCGGACTTGTATACAAAGCACGACCACATGCTCACATGCTCACATGACCGCATGATCCCATGTCCACATGCTAAAGGTTCTCCTTACCGGCGGAATTGGGAGCGGAAAGAGCACCGTGGCTCAGATCCTGCGCGTGCTGAACGTGCCCGTTTTCGAGGCTGACCGTGCCGGGCGAGAGATCCTTTCCTCTCCAGAAGTACAGCGATCCATCATTGACCGTTTCGGTGAGCGTATGCTGAAGGACGGAAGCATCGACCGAAAGGAGTTGGCCCAGGTGGTGTTCCACGATAAAGGAGCACTCACGGACCTGAACGCCATCGTGCATCCGATGGTGCAACGCGAATTCCAGCGTTGGGTGGAACGGCAGCGTGCGCCCTATGTGGTGATGGAGGCGGCGATCCTAACGGATAGGGCGCGCTTCGATCACGTGGTGGTGGTGAACGCTCCAGAGGAGTTGCGCATCGAGCGGGTACACCGGCGCGATGGAGTAGAGGAGGCCGCGGTCCGTGCGCGCATGGCGAACCAGATCTCTGAAGAAGCACTCCTCGCATTGGCCGACCACGTGATCCGCAACGACGATACGGAGCTTGTGATCCCACAGGTCCTTGCGCTCCACGAAGTGCTCTCCGCATGAAGCAGACCGAAAAGAACCTGCCGCTCAGCACGGTGACCCTGATCTTCGGTGCGCTCAGTATTCCCTTGGCATTTGCCCGGCACCTGGTCTCCTTGGCCTTGGTGCTCGCCATTCTCGCGCTGATCTTCGGTTTCTGGGGGATGCGCAAGAGCATGCGTCAACAGGGTCACTATAAAGCTTTCGGCATCGCACGAATGAAGCTTGGCTTCCGGATGGCCATCGCCGGGGCATTCTGCTCCCTGGTGATGTGGTTCCTATGGGCGAGCAATATGCTTTTCTAGGCTCGGATCGCCCTAGGCCAACTCGATACGGTAGCGAGGATCCGCTCTTCGCCATGTTCAGCGAGCAGTTTACCGAACAATGATGCCGTTGCCTCCGCATCGTTCATAGCACGGTGTGCGGAAGTGAACGAGATACCAAAATACCGGCAAATACTACCGAGGTTGTAATGGTCCAAATGCGGAACCAACTGGCGCGTGAGCCGTTCGGTACACAGGGTGGGGCGGTCGAAGATCAGCCCTGTACGGGCGAACTCGTGCTCCAGAGCGGTCATATCGAAACGTGCGTTGTGGGCTACGATGATGCGGCCTTCGGTAAGCGTTTGAATGGTGCGCACCACATCCACGAAGAAGGGTGCAGCCTTCACCATGGCATCATTGATCCCGGTGAGCTTGCGTATGAAGTGTGGCACAGGTCGACGTGGATCCACCAACGTGTCCCAACGCAGTCGCACCGCGTTTCCATCCAAGGCAAGTATGGCCACCTCCATGACCCTTCCAGAGGTAGGATCCCCACTGGTGGTCTCCACATCCAACACCGCGAATTTCGCCTGATCCATGCCGCCGTGATACGCAAGAGGCGGCGTCGAGGTTCCATTCGCCCAAGTGCGCAATGGGGCTACTATATTGCCAGCGTTCCGTGAACCGTGCATGGTGGTCGATCCGCTGTAAAGATGCACCACGGATCCTCAATTGGTACCCATGCGCATCATCTATGGTTTCTTCTTTCATACCCTGGCCGGTTGGCGCATTCAGGATGATCGGCCTCAGGGCTTGGACCGGTACATCGTGGTGGTCGCCCCGCACACCAGCAATTGGGACTTCTTCGTGGGCCTCGCCGTACGCAACTTGGCCCGCATGGGCAATGTGAAGTTCTTGGCGAAGAACTCGCTGTTCAAACCGCCGTTCGGATGGATCTTCCGCGCCGTGGGGGGCTATCCGGTGGATCGAAGCAAGCACACGAATCTCGTGGATGCCGTGATCGCCATGTTCGATCGAGGCGAGATCACCAAGATCGGGATCACCCCGGAAGGCACCCGCAAGTACCAGCCCGATTGGAAGACCGGATTCCACCGGATCGCGACCGGGGCCAAGGTCCCGATCGTCCTCTGCACCTTCGACTATCCAGAGAAACTGGCCATCCTTTCCGCGCCCTTCCCATTGACCGACGACCCTGAAGCGGACATCGTGCGGATGAAGGACTGGTTCCGCCCGCACAAAGGCAAGAATCCGGAAGACGGACTACGATAGTGGTACGATCCTTGCGAACCGCACCGCCATGCGCACCCTGCTCCTCGTCTGTTCCATCCTTCCCGCGCTACTGTACGCCCAAGATCGTTTCCCAACCATTCAAGGCGAAACGGCCAACGGCACGTCAGTTACCATACCGCGCACCGGTGATGGACCATGGACCGTGGTAGGACTTGCATACAGCCAAAAGGCCACACCTTTGTTGGAGGCGTGGTACGAACCAGCGTACCTCCGTTTCGTAGCCAAGCATGGACTATTCGCATCGGCCTATGAGGCAGAGGTGTATTTCGTTCCGCTCTTCGTAGGTGTGAACAAAGCCGCCTACGAGCCGAGCATGAAGAAATTCCGGAAGAGTGCAGAACCGGCCATAGTGGATCATGTGGTCTTCTCCAAGGATGACTTAGAGCCTCTTCAGAATGCGCTGGACCTGAAGAAGAAGGACATTCCGTACTTCTTCGTACTGGATGCTCAAGGTCGGATCGTCCACCGCGAGGATGGGGCCTTCACCGATGAGAAACTGGAAGCCATAGAGGCGATCATGTTGGAATGAGCGCACTCATTTTCACGAACTAACTTCGCCACCCAAGAAATACAGACCATGACCATGCTATTCTCGATCACGTTACCTGCATTGCTCAGCCTATCGCTTGCTGCTTGTACTTCTACACCAGAAGGCAGCGGCATCGTGGCTGCGACCGGACCTACCGAACAACCAAAAGCTCAGAAAACAGTGGAGAACTCAAACGATGGCATCTATGCCAAGATCAAGACGAACAAGGGCATGATCACGATCAAGCTCGAGTATGAAAAAGCACCGATGACCGTAGCCAACTTCGTGGGCCTAGCGGAAGGAAAAGTGAAGAACACCGCCAAGGCCGAGGGGCTGCCGTATTTCGATGGCATCGTGTTCCACCGGGTGATCCCCGACTTCATGATCCAAGGGGGCGACCCTACGGCCACGGGAAGCGGTGGACCGGGCTATGCCTTCGCCGATGAGATCCACCCGGACCTGAAGCACACCCGCCCAGGTACGATGAGCATGGCCAACGCAGGACCAGCAACGAACGGCAGCCAATTCTTCATCACCCACAAGGAAACCCCTTGGTTGGATGGGAAGCACGCCGTGTTCGGTTATGTGACCGAAGGGCAGGATGTGGTGAATGCCATCGTGATGGGCGACAAAATGGAACAGGTCACCATTGAACGGGTCGGGAAAGCAGCCAAAGCATGGGATGCCATGAAAGTGCTGGCCGACAACAAGGACAAGTTCCGCGCGAAGTAGGTCAACGCTGACCGCCGCCGCTACGACCACGGCCACCGCTCCGGCGGTGGCCGTTCTGTTTGCCACCTGCTACACGAGCCTTCGGGTCGTAGCGTGGTCCGGCAGGAATACCCTGTGGTAGGTCCATCTTTTTCACCTCGTACCCGATCAGTTCCTCAATACGCCCGAATTCGCGCATCTGCTTCTCGTTCACGAAGGTCACAGCAGCGCCTTTCTTGGCCGCACGCGCCGTTCTTCCCACTCGGTGGACATAATCCTCCGGATCGCGTGGTACATCGTAGTTGATCACCAGATCAATGTCGTCGATATCGATGCCCCGGCTGACCACATCGGTGGCCACGAGTACACGCAGCTTGCGGTTGCGGAAATCGAGCATGACCGATTCGCGTTCGGTCTGTTCCAGATCGCTATGCATGCCGGCCGCATTGAAACCTCGCTTCTGAAGGTGCCGGGCAAGATTCTTCACTTCGATCTTCCTTCCTGCGAAGATCACTATGCTCGAGGCTTCATTGGTGTTGAGGATGTGTTCCAAGATATTGCCCTTCTGCATATCGAAGATCACGTAGGCCTGTTGGTCCACACCTGCGGCAGGCTTGCTCAACGCAATGGAGATCTCGAATGGATCGTGCAGGATCTGCTTGGTGAGTTCCCGGATCGCAGACGGCATGGTGGCGCTGAACATCAGCGATTGTCGCTCCTTGGGCAGGAAGGTGATGATCTTGCGGATATCATCCACGAAGCCCATGTCCATCATCCGGTCGGCTTCGTCCAGGATCAGGAATTCCAGTCCATTCAACGGAACGTAACCGAGGTTGAGGTGACTCAAGAGCTTGCCAGGCGTCGCGATCACGACTTCCACACCACTGGTAAGCGCTTGTTTCTGCGCATCGAAGGTGTTGCCATCGCTTCCCCCGTACAACGGAATGGAGGTGATGGGAGTGAAGTAGGC
Source organism: Flavobacteriales bacterium (assembly GCA_016710015.1). Lineage (GTDB taxonomy): Bacteria > Bacteroidota > Bacteroidia > Flavobacteriales_F > PHOS-HE28 > PHOS-HE28. Next base: position 94,779 of record JADJLR010000006.1, on the reverse strand, counting down.
AATGGCCTGCATTTGCTGATCGATCTGCAGTGCCAATTCGCGGGTAGGAACGATGATAAGAGCCCGAATGGAGCCATCGACCTTGGGCCGATAACTAGTGATCACGTCGATCAAGGGGAGCAAGAACGCCGCTGTTTTGCCGGTGCCGGTCTGTGCGCAGGCGATCAGATCCCGGCCATCCAACACTTTTGGTATGGCCTGCTGTTGGATCGGGGTAGGCACCCGGATGTTCATGGAATCCAACCCTTGCAGCAGGTCGTCACCGATGCCGAGGCTTTGGAAATCCGTGATCGTAGCTGCGGGTTCGGTAGGTTGGGACACGTCGGTCATTCAAAGCGCGAAGATAGGCCCCGCTTCAGGATGCGGCCTGAAGTGCCATTCGATCCGGAGCGAAGGTCATCGAAATGGTCGTTCCACGTCCTTTCAAGAAATGCACTTCGCCATTCAACTGCCGGGCGAGTGTGCGCACCAATTCCAGACCGAAGGACTTATCCTTCGCTCCGGGTTCGTCCGTTCCCATCCCAGAGCCGTTATCGCTAAAGAGCAATTCGTAACCCACACCGGACGGACGAACGACCACGGTGATGCGGCCCATGGAGCCATCGCAGAACGCATACTTCAATGAATTCGTGAACAATTCGTTCACCACCAAGGTCAGTGGCATCAAGGTTTCAACGGGCAACGGTGGCACATTGGCTTCCACGGAAACCGAGACCCGGTCATGCACGCCGTGCGCGACCAAGATGCTCCGGACGAGTTGGTGCAAATGCGTACGAAGGTCCAGATCCGGCTGAGAAGCGGAGCGGTAGATGTGCTCGTGTACCATGGCCATGGAACGGATCCGGCCTTGGGCCGCCCGAAGAACACGATCCACGTTGGGATCCTCGTTCTCCATGCCTTGAATGGTCAGTAGGCTATCCACCACTTGGAGGTTGTTCTTCACACGGTGGTGGATCTCCTTGATCACCATCTCCTTTTCCTCGTCGCTTACCAGAGTCTCCGCCAAACGCAGATGTTGGCGCTGCATTTCCAAGTTCTTGGCATGGATCTCATCGTGCTGCTTTTTGATCACCATGTTCTTCAACTTCAATCGACGTGCCATGCGCAGACCATGGCGGCTGGTGAAGAACAGGCCAACAACGCAGCCGAAAAGCACCAATAAGAAGATCAATAGGAACCGGTTATTCCACTGGGTCCCTTGGATAAGCTGCGCATTCATGGCGTTCTCTGCACGGAGTTCGGTGTTGTCCTGTTCCTTCCGCTCGAGGTCGTAGGTCACCTGCATGCGGGCCAATTGCATCCGTGTGCGGGCATTGTTCACACTATCGGCCTGCTCCGTCATGTGCTTGAACGTGGAGAGGGCCAACTCCCAATGTCCCTGCATCACGGCCATTTCGTAATCCAATTCGACGATCCGGTTCCGGTTGTTCCACGAATCGGTTCGGAGCAACAGGGTCTGCGCTGAAGCGATAGCGTCAGTGGCATCTTGAACCCTACCTAATCCGATATACGCTTCGGCGATGTCCGTGGTGAGTTGGAAACGTTCGGCATCGGAACCGTCCAATGTGCGTTCCAAACGGGCCAAGTACGTGAACGCATCCGCGTACTTATGCGTGGCTAGCAAAATCCTAGCTATCAAGTGGGCCAACCGAGGGTCTTCCGTGGAATTCGACATGGAAGCGCTCTGCCGGAATTTCTCCGCCGTCCGTAGTGCTTCATCATATCGGCCCGTAACCAAGAGCGTACGTACCAAAAAGAGCTGGGACTCCACAATGGTGGTGGCATCCTGCATTGGGAGCACCATGGCCAATGCGTTTCGCGCTTCGTCCACGGCCTTTTCAGGCATTTCGTTCAACGCATAGGCCATGGAAAGGTCGCGGAGGTCGGTGGCGATGAATGAGGCATTCCCGAGGTCCTGCGCCAACTTCAATGTGCGCAAGGCGGTACGCAAAAGATCCGCATAGGCCCCCATACGCTCTTCGGCTTGGCCCAAACAGCGCAACGTCCGGTGCTCCAAGGTCGCATCGCCTGCCAACTCGGCTAACTTCAATGCATTGGTAGCATGCTCATGCGAACGGATCGGATCCGTATCCATGACCATCAACGATCGTGCGATCAAGGCTCGAGCGCGCTGATCCGCAGAGACGGTGGTTTTGCTTGTTGGATCGGTGCTGTCCACGACCGCATTCGCTTGGGCGAAGGTGCTACAAGCGAACCAAGCGATCAGGAAGATGGATCGGTGAGAGTTCATCAGGCGCGTTGTACGCAGGATAACGCCGCCGGTTGCAACGTGGTGGGTTATGTTTGATCGATGCAAGTGAACGTGGAGGTTTGTATCACCTCAGTAGAGGAAGCCATTACTGCCGAAGAGTGCGGTGCCACGAGTGTTGAGGTCTGTACGTGGCTGGACTGTGGCGGCGTTACGCCAAGCTCAGGGCTTGTCGATACGGTGCGAGGTGCCGTCCGGATCCCTGTCCGCGTCCTTGTACGTCCTGGGCCGGGAAGATTCACGTATTCACCCGCAGAAACGAACGCCTTGTTGACGGATGCTGAGATCTTCGGTGGTGGGGCACTGGGCTTGGTGACGGGCGCGATCGACGGGCAAGGGGAGGTAGAGCAGCGCATTCTTGAAGCGGTGAAGCGGTTGGCACCTGAAAGCGAGATCACCTTCCACCGGGCTATCGATCACTCAGCCGACCCGTTGCGGGTGGTGGAGAGTTGTGTGGAACTGGGTATCGACCGGATCCTCACATCAGGTGGGGCTGGGTTGGCTGTTGATGGCATTCCAACGTTGATCCGCATCATCGAATGCGCGGGCGACCGGATCGAGATCGCAGTGGCCGGCGGGATAGATCCGGAGAACGTGCTTCGGATCGTGGAGCAGACCGGTGCACGGGAGGTCCATTTCGCTGCTCAAAGGCGAGTACCGGGACAGATGAAAGGCCCCGCGTTGAGTTCTGCCGGAGGCAATGTCCAATTCGACGTGATACCCGATAGAGCGAAGATCGAAGGGGTGATGAACGCGTTGGTGAAAGCGGGTCTGCGATGAGGGTCTCGTTGGTGGTCGGGTGTTGGAAAATGTTGGGGGTTGGATGTTCGCTGTTGTTGCGATTTGCTGTCATCGCGCAGGAGTTCCACATTCCTCTGCACGATGGATGGCAGTTCCAGCAGGTGGGGATGGAGCAATGGTACACCGCTGAAGTACCCGGTGTGGTGCAGACCGATCTGCTCCGCAACGGACTGATCCCGGACCCCTACTTCGGCAGCAATGTGGACAGTGTTCAATGGATCGAGAACGAGGACTGGATCTACCAGCGCACCCTTTTCGTTGCGGACACCTTGCTGAACCACGACCACTTGGATCTGGTCTTCAAAGGGCTGGACACCTTCGCGGAGGTCTACCTTAACGATTCACTCATGGGCAAGGCGGACAACATGTTCCGCACTTGGGAATGGCCGATCAAAGAGCGTCTTCGGCTTGGCACCAATGAACTGAAAGTGATCTTCCGCAGCCCGATCAAGGAAGGGGCGAAGCTGCGCGATGCATACGGCATCCAACTGCCGCACGACAACGACCCCAGTGGTGTGAGCCCGTACATCCGCAAAGCAGCGTACCAGTTCGGTTGGGATTTCTGCCCAAGATTGGTCACGAGCGGGATCTGGCAGGCAGTGGATTTGAGGGTATGGAGTGGAGCGCGTTTCTTGTCGTTCCAGGTGTCTGCTGTTCCGATCCAGGACTCAGTCGCCCTCCAGCTGAGATCCTACCTGAATGCGCCTTTCGATGGCTCCGTGCGATACGCTGTTGATCGCCATGTGATCGCCCAAGTACCGATCGGGGTCGTCGATGGAACAGGTTCCTCCGGCTTTGAAGGCCTCATCCCTTCAGCAAGGCTTTGGTGGCCCTTGGGTGAAGGGGAACAACCACTTCACACCATTGTAGCCGAATTGGTGGACAGTGAAGGCAAAGTGATCGATCGGATCCAAAAACGGACGGGATATCGAACGATCGAGTTGGTTCAAGAGCAGAACTCGAAAGGAATCTCGTTCTCGTTCCGTGTGAACGGAACCGATGTGTTCATGAAGGGCTGTAACCTCATCCCTCCCAGTCTTCTGCTTGCGGCTGCGGGCGATGGGGCATGGGTAAGCCTTGTCCGCTCCATGCGAGAAGCCGGCATGAACATGGTTCGTGTGTGGTCCGGCGGGGTTTATCCACCAGAAGCATTCTACACGGCCTGTGATACAGCAGGCATCTTGGTCTGGCAGGATTTCATGGTCGCGAACATGGTCCCTGGAAATGTTGAATTCAAGGAGAACCTGGTTGATGAAACAACAGAGTTGCTCGATCGAATTGGACATCACCCTTGTCTTGCGCTCTTCTGCGGCAATAACGAACTGGAAGTTGCATGGAAGAACTGGGGCTGGCAGGAACGTTATGGATTGCACGGTCCAGACTCTGCTCGCGTTTTCGATGCGTACAGAGAAATGGATCGCACCCTCTCCATTGGACCACATGCTCAACATTTTCCATACACCCCGACCTCTCCCCTCAGCAACTGGGGCAATGCAGAAGGCCTCACAAAAGGCGATCTTCACTACTGGGGCGTGTGGCACGGCGACAGCACTTTCTCTTCGTTCAAGAACAACATTGGCCGTTTTGTGAGCGAATACGGCTTCCAGAGCTATCCCGACAGTGCGCTGCTCTCGCACTACATCGACCCGAAGGAACTCAACCTCGGCAGCCCGACCATCAAGCGCCTTCAGCGCAGTTACAAGACCGACAAGCCGATCTGGGAGGCCATTGAACGGGAACTAGGAGATGAGAAGCCCACCACGTTAGGAGGTTTCATCGAAGCAAGCCAGCGCGCCCAAGCGAAAGCCTACGGCATGGCCATTGAAGCCCACTTGGCTGCTCAACCCCACTGCATGGGCACCTTGCTCTGGCAATTGAACGACTGCTGGCCGGGGCCGAGTTGGAGCATCATCGACTACGAGGGGCGACCTAAACCAGCCTACCAAGTGGTGAAGAACCTGTATCGCACAACACCCTGAAGACCAGCGGTTCACCCTATCGAAGGTGAACCTTCTGGCACATCGTCCCTCTCGCATCTTTAGCAGTGATCATACTCATTGGGTGAACCTTACCTTCGCGAACGAACCGAACAGCCAACTCACAACCTTACACGTATGAATCGAATTGGACGCGAACTTGGGCTTGCCCTACTTACGACCTTGTTGCTGCCACTTGGCGGTGTCATGGCGCAGGGCGATTGTTTGAATGTGGACATCTATCCGCCCGATCCTGTGGTACCGAGTTCCCTCGGCGAAGTGACGTTGATCAACGATTTCAGCTACGAGACGGAGCACTCCCAGATCACGAACATCCTGTCCGGAGCGAATTATGAGTTCACACTCAGCTCCGGTGGATACATCACAGTACGCGTCGGAACATATGACGGTCCCGTGCTCGGCCAAGGCTCGAGTCCTGTGCAAGTGACCACGACCGGTACCGAGGATCTGTTCGCACACTGGAACACGGACGAATCGTGCGGAACAGCGACCATCGGAGTAACGACCACGGTGCAGTTGCTCTTGAACTGCACACCACCAACGGTCAGCGTGAGCTACACCGAAGATTGTGACCTTGGTACATTCTCTGTGCTATTGGACGTAATCTCACTGGGTGATGCCGCAACCGTGAACGTGATCCAGGATCTCGACGGTCAGATCGAGATCGCAGAAGGTCTGGACATCGGGATCCACGAATTCGGGCCGTTCACCAACGGCCTTCAGCCTGAATTCACTGTAGCACACGACACGGACCCTCTCTGCAACGTGGTCCTCGGTGCACTGTATCCATTCAGCGCATGCCCATACATCGTTGATTGCGCATCCGGCACGGCGATCCAAGGGGAATATTGCTACGCGAATGATGAGGCTGTTTCCTGGTTGTACCAGTCCAGTTCCGCAGGGACTTTACGGATCCAATTCTACCAAGGTGCGGTGGCCTATGATGACCCATTCGTGATCTATGACGGGCCTGACAATACGGGATCCGTGCTATTCACGCACGATGTCAACGACACGGAGGACCTCAGCGGAATGGTATTCTTCGCCGCCAGCGGAAGTCTTTTCATGGAACTCACTTCCAATGCGTTCACGAGTTGTGACGATGGCGGATTCGAGGTGGACATATTGGTATGGGAAGTATCCTGCGGTTCGTGCGAGCTTCCCACTGGTTCCGCTTCTGTGGAGGTGGATTGTCCTTCGGAGACCTATACGATCAATGTGGACGTTACCGGCTTGGGCGATGCGGCAACTGCCGTGATCGTGTACACCGTGGCCAATGGCGCCCCACAGACCGTAGTCGACTTGGGTGTTGGAGTCGCCGAGTTGGGTCCATTCCCGAATGGAGACTCGGTGCATGTGGTGCTACAGAATGCGGACAACGACTTCTGTAGCGTGGATCTCGGCAGTTTCGTGGATCCCGGGTTGTGCCCGAACTTGATCGTCTGCGGTGCGCAGCCCGAGCAGTTCGAATACTGTTACGAGCCGAGCGATTCCAGGAGTTGGTTGTTCACCTCGGTCGGCACCGGAACATTGCGTCTTCGGTTCCTCCGAGGCACGATCGAAAGCAACAACTACGACAGCCTTCGCATCTATGATGGAGTGGACGACACGGCACCGCTCGTATTCGTCCATGACACACTGATCAACTACAACTTAGGGCCTGCCGGAAGCGCGATCAACAACACCTTCCCTCGGTATTATACCATCGACATCTTCGCCACTGGCAACAGCATCTACATGGATATGGGTTCGGATGGATCGGTGCAGTGCGGTGGTGAATTCCCAAGTGCGACCTACGATAGATGGGAATGGGAAGTGGTCTGTTTGGACTGTGACCTCCCACAAGCGAGTTATACCGTGGTGGACGATTGTGCCAACGAACAATTCAGCATCCCTATCGAAGTGACCTCGACCGGTGATGGATCCATTGTGAACATCGTATACATCGTGAATGGGGGCGATCCACAAACGGTGATCGACGTTGCCGTTGGCATGGCCGAACTCGGTCCATTCGCCCTGAATGATACGGTGAATGTGGTGGTCGAGCATGAGAGCAGCAGCCTTTGCAACATTCAACTTGGGAACATCACGGATACGGGTGAATGCCCGCTGCTCATCGATTGCGGAACGGAAGTCACCGATGGAGTATGCTACAACAACAGCGTGGACCTTCGGTACTACTACCAAGGCACCGGGACATTCCCCCTTGGCTTGTTCTTCGATGCAGGGCTACTCTTCTTCGGGGATTCGCTGATCATCTACGATGGTGGCAACATCAATGCTCCCCAGTTGTATGCCGGTACCAACCTGAATGTAACGGACCTCTTTGTGAATACGACGAACCCGGAACATCTGCTGACGATCCGCGTGAAGAGCAACGAGTTCACGTCGTGTGTCGATGGCTTCGAACCGGAGGCACTCGCATGGCGTATCTCTTGCTTGGATTGCGTTCCGGTGACCGCAACCTTCACGATCGTGCAGGACTGCGAGAATGAGCAATACTTCATCGCCGTGGACATCACGGAGTTGGGTAGTGACCCGGAGGCACAGATCGCCAACACCTTCAATACCGATACGTTGGCGGTCACGGAGACCGGCACCTACCAGATCGGCCCATTCCCGACCGGAACTGAGTTGGCTGTCACTGTCGTGAACGATGCGAACTCCCTATGCAACGTATACAGCGGCAATATGGTGAACCCCTTGTGCCCTGTGTTCTACGATTGCCCTGGACCGACGCTCATGGAGACCTATTGTTATAGCGCGAGTGACACCCACGCCTGGGCGTACGAGTTGGTGAGTGCGTCATCCACCACCACTTTAAGGCTGACCTTCGTGCGCGGCACCATCGAGCGAAGCGCCTACGATAAGCTGCGCATCTACGATGGCCCGGACAACACCTCGCCTTTGCTCTTCGAGCATACAGGTATTGAGTTCTTTCCGTACGAACTTGGCCCAACAGGTAGTGCGGTGCTTAGCACGGGCGGCATATACTACGGCATTGATGTAGCTGCCACAGGCAACAATTTGTACATGGAGATGACCTCTGATGGGTCGGTCCAGTGCGGCTCCACGACCTACGACCCATGGGAATGGGAGGTCTACTGCTTGGATTGCACCAACCCGACGGTACTCTTCAACGTTGTGCCGGACTGCCTGCACCGTTCCTTCGGTGCCGAAGTGATCGTAACGGAAGTAGGAGGGACGGATGGACTTACCATCACCAACACGTTGACCGGAGAAGAACAAACAGCGAATGAGGTTGGCGTTTTCAACTTCGGGCCATACCCGGTGGATAGCATCGCTCTCTTCCAAGTACACAACAGTGCCTATGAGCAATGCCGCGCGGAGAGTGATACACTGACCTATGCCTCCGAGGATTGCATCTCAGTGACCTGTGGTTTCGATAACTACAGCTACTGCTACGAGAACGACGAGGACCGCTGGTACACGTTCCAAGCGGCCGAAGATGTGCCGATCACGATCGCTTTCCTACAAGGTCAAATGCTACCCGGCGACAGCATCAAGATCTACAATGGGCGAAATGAGAACGCCCCTTTGCTCTTCCAAGGGAACAATGGTGGTGATCTTACAGGGTTCTCGTTGAATTCGTCCAACGCTGGCCGCTACATCACGCTGCGCATCAAGTCCAACTCTTCCGGATCTTGCGAGGATGGGCAAGTAACGACACCACTGGCGTGGAACGTGTCATGCGGTGCGATCAGTGTGGAAGAACTTGCGAAGAGTGAATTCAAGGTCTACCCGAATCCGACCCAAGGTGTACTGCAGATCGAACTGGGATCCAAGGTGACCGGCCCAGTCCAACTGCGGGTCTTGGACATGAGTGGTCGCACCGTGCTGAACCAGCCATTGTTGATGAACGGCGGCACACGCAATTCTGTGGATATGCGTGGCCTTCAGAGTGGCAATTACATGGTGCAACTCACGACTTCGCAATGGGTGAAGACCCAACGCGTGCAGTTGGCGCGTTGATCACAAATTCTCTTTTGAACAACGAACCCGGCTCATGCCGGGTTCGTTGTTCTCATTTGGTTCATCGGGTTTCCAGAAGGACCTCATCCACGAAGATCCAGGCCTTCCCACCTTTCCCGGGATGCCAATCCGGGCAGGGCCCCGCACTTGACGCGTGGACAGCGATATAACGCACCTTCCTATCAATTGGTCTACTCCAAAACTCGTGGATCAGCGATCCGTTGACCTTCGGGTCGACAGGGTTCATGATCGCACTGGTGCTCCACTGCCGTTGGTTGGTGCTGGTCGCGATCGTGACCTCACTGGGCAACCAGATCCAACTCTTCTGGTCCTGCAATGCTCCAAGACCCACGCGCTTCAGCTCCACCTCCTTGCCAAGGTCGATCATGGCCACGACATCCTGCCCCTCAAAACCCTGCCATTCACCGGTCCGGAAATCGGGGCCTCCCCGCAATCCATCGATCAACGCGACCGAACCGCCAGCTGCATATTGGTTGGCATAGGCACTCTCCAGTGTGATCGTGCGGTCGCCTTCCATTTTCGTGAACTGTGCAACCACTGGAGACGCGCTGTTCGATGCCATGATCGTAGCACTTCCATGGATCGTGAATGAAACCGGGCCACGTGGAACGGCCACTTCCGCGCCTTTGTTCAACCGGTAATTGAAGCTGCGCCCATTCAGGCAGTCGATGGTGACGCGCAACGAATCCTTGAAGGCACGGGAGGACGCTTGGATGAACGGAACTGCCGAAGGCCGATAATTCGGGCTCACCAGAACGGATACTGTGGTATCTGCAACATTCGTATCAGGGTTTCTGGAGGCGAGATCCAATGTTCCGCCGTTCGTGATCTTCGCGTGATCCAGCATCCGCCCTTGGCCGGTGCGCACGTTGGAGGCCCGCCCCTGCACAGTGAAGGCTTTGCCACCGCCGAGATCGATCCGGACCGTATCGAATAGGGTCATTCCCACTTCGTACCAAGGGATCCCGGGCGAAACCGGGTAGAAGCCCATAGCGCTCAGCACGTACCATGCGCTCATTTGGCCGCAATCCTCGTTACCACTGAGCCCATCGGGTGCATCGTGGTAGAGTTCCGAAGTGATACGATGCACCAACTCAGCGGTCTTCTCCGGTCGCCCAACGGCATTGTACAAATAGGCCATGTGGTGGCTGGGCTCGTTGCCATGCGCGTACTGCCCGATCAAGCCGGTGATGTCCGATTGCTCCCGTCCGGTCGTAGCACTTTCCGCAGTGAACAAGGCATCCAAGTGATCACCCAAGGTGGTTCGCCCGTCATTGGAGAACAGGTCGATGAGGTATTGCTTGCCTTGCTGTACCGCCAGAGAATATTGCCAAGCATTCGCCTCGGTGAAGTTGAAATTCACTTCGAAAGGATCGAAGGGCTCCTTGAAACCGCCGTTCAGCCGCGCTTGGAAGAAACCGGATCGTGGATCGAACAAATTCTGGTAGTTGTAGGATCGGACCGTGAAGGCATGAGCGATGCTATCCAAATAGGTCGCTCGTTCGGGATCCACGCCGTACTCCCGTGGCATGGCGAAGGCCATCTGTGCGATGCACCGATCGTCGTATGCATATTCCAGCGTTTTGCTCACGCTCTCGCTTTGGTCTTCGCTGCTGATGTATCCCTTCGTTCGATAGGCGTTCAATCCCGGTTCATCACGCATGGCGCTCGCCAACATGGCTTCCAAAGCAAGGTCCGCATCGAAACCGCGGATCCCTTTTACATACGCATCCGCGATCACGCTCGCACTGTGGTATCCGATCATGCAATCGGTCTCGTTACCCCACAGCTCCCATACCGGCAGGCGACCGCTCTGTTGGTAGTGTAGCAGAAAGGTCTTGATCCAGTCACTGGTCATCTCCGGTTCCAGGATCGTCATCAACGGATGCAGGGCGCGGTATGTGTCCCACAGGCTGAAGACGGTATACACGTTGTGATCCGCATGATGCACTTCACCATCCATACCTCTGTACTTCCCGTCCACATCATTGAAGAGGTATGGCGCAACATAGGTGTGATAGAGCGCGGTGTAGAAGATCCGTTGCGACTCCTTCGTTCCGCCTTGCACCTCGATCCTGTTCAGTTTCGAATTCCATGCATCCTCTGCTTGCTTACGCACGGCATTGAAATCCCAGTCCGGCACTTCGGTGTCGAGGTTCTTTCGCGCTCCATCGATGCTCACCGCACTGATCCCGACCTTGACAATGAAGGCCGAGGTGCCTTCGCTCTTCACGTTGATGATCGCCTTCGTACTATCCCTGGCCGCTCCCATGGCGATCTCCACCTTCCCCTGCGGAGCACCAAAGCGAATGCAGAAATACAGCCGCTGATCACGCGCCCATGAGCTGCTGCGCCGTTCACCCACCAGCTCCTGGCCATCCAACCGGATACTGCTGGCCAAGAGTTCGTCGCGATGCATCAGATCGATCACAACATGATGGTCCTCACCCGGTGGCATGGTGTATCGGTGTACGCCGCAGCGAGCCGTAGCGGTCAATTCGGCCAGCGTGCGCTCATCTTGCAGCCAAGCCCGGTAATAGCCTGCATGCACCTTTTCGGAGCTATGGTCGAAGTGGGACCGATAGACCAACGGATCCATCGATGGTGTACCGCTCATCGGCATCAGTAAGACATCGCACAGATCAGCCACCCCAGTGCCACTAAGGTGTGTGTGACTGAAGCCGTAGATCACGCTATCGCTGTAGTGGTATCCGCTACAACCGTCCCAATCCATAACGCCATCCGGTCGGGTATCTGGACTGATCTGGACCATACCATTCGGCACGCAGGCCCCCGGGAAGGTGTGGCCATGGCCACCGGTACCTATGAATGGGTTGACGAGGTCTCGGGCGGGGTTTGGAGCTTGGGCAGTCGTGAGAAGTGAAAGCAGAAGAAGGAATGTAAATACGGACTCACGCAGGCGGGCAGAGGGCACAGAGGTTGAGATGGCAATGCTCATTTCATTCACGGAGGTTGTTCACAATGCGATGGTATCCTTGCTTCAAGGTTTCTTCTCCGAAGTTGATCAGAAGGCCGAGTTGGAGGTTTGTTGGTCGGAGGTAGGTCTTGACCTGCTTGAAATGGACCGGATGCAACGTCTCCACGGATTTGAGTTCTACGATAACGATACCATCCACTAATAAGTCGATTCGAAAAGCCTCACCATAGACCTCCCCATCAATGGTGATCGTGATCGGCTTTTGACGGTCCACGGAAAGCCCGCGCTGTTGAAGCCGTTTCGCCAATACCGCTTCGTACACGGATTCCAACAGGCCAGGTCCCAACTCCCGATGCACCCGGATGGCTTCGTTCAGGATGATCCCAGTTACCTCATTGATCCGCATGGCTTTCGTATTCCTCTACGCCTCTGCGTGAATGTACTACGTCGATGTCTCAACTTCCAATGCACCCAGATGGCCTAGTTCCAGATGATCCCCCGTTACCATGTTGATCCGCATGGATTTCGCATTTCTCTGCGCCCTCTGCCCCTTTGCGTGTATGTACTCCGTCGCTGTCTCAACTTCCAATGCACCCGGATGGCCTAGTTCCAGATGATCCCCCGTTACCATATTGATCCGTATGGATTTCGCATTTCTCTGCGCCCTCTGCGCCTCTGCGTGAAAATGAATTCCCTCCTTCCGTGTGCAAAGTATCCATCTCACAGCGTGGTCAACGCAGCCGCACCCAACAACGCCGCATCATCATCAGGTAATGCGGAGAACACCAGGTCCACGCGCCCTTGGTAGATGTTCAGCAGGGCCTTTCGGAAAGCCGTTTGCAACGGTGCCATCAATAACTCACCGCTTTGGGTGATCCCACCGAAGAGTACGATGCGCCCAGGTCCAGTGATGGCTACGGCATTCGCCAATCCCACAGCGAGCCATTGAGCCGTCCATTGAAATGTGAAGTGAGCTTCCTGATCACCTTTCATAGCAGCTTCCGCGATCGGCTTCACACCATCCACTTTCAATACCTCGGCATCGCCTCCGAGATCCGCATAGGTCTGGCGCATTCCGCGAATGCTCACATAGGCCTCCAGACATCCGGCACGTCCACAAGTACACGGTCGGCCGTCCATCACCAAGGTGGTATGCCCCAACTCGCCCGCATTTCCAGCGCTTCCCAGCACCAACCGGTCGTGTACGATAAAGCCGCTACCCACCCCGGTGCCGAGGGTGACCACCAGCAGATCCGTGAACCCGATACCGGCACCATACCGCCATTCGCCCAAGGCCGCAGCATTCGCGTCGTTCCCCAATACGCCCCGTGTCCCTAAGCGTTCCGTAAGCATGGTCGCCAAAGGCACGTCGTGTTTCCACGGCAGATTAGGTGCCATTTCGATGATGCCCGTCAATTGGTTCGCGTTGGGAGCGCCGATACCGACCGAATCCAGGCGTGATCCAACCTGCTTCGCGATCAGCACTCTGGCAGCCTCTGCGATGGCATCGGCGAATCGGTGCTCGTCCGTATGGCCGATCGTAGCGATGCGCACCCGATCCAACACCACGCCATCCTTCACCAAACCCAATTTGGTAGTGGTGCCGCCAATATCGATGCCGAGGATCATGTGAGCCGCCGATTCAGCTTCCATGCGAAGAAAGCGATGTACGCGTAGCAACCGACCACCAAGAGGAATCCGACCTTGAAGCCAACGACATCGGCCAATGCGCCGAGCAGGGGAGGAATGATGGCACCTCCGCAGATCGCTGTACATAGAATGCCGGACCCCTGTGGCTTCAGTTGGCCCAAACCAGCAATGGATTGGGTGAAAATGGTCGGGAACATGATGGAATTAAAGAGCCCCACCGACAACATACTCCACATCGCCACAGTACCGGTGGACCGCATGGAGATCAGCACCAAGGTGATCGCCGAAAGGCCGAACACGGTCAACACCAATTCCGGTTTGAACACGCGGGTGAGGTAGGACCCTGCAAAACGCCCGATCATGGCACCGCCCCAGTACAGGGCGACAAATGCACCCACCACACCTTTCGCATCCACGCCACCGAGGTCCTTGCCGAGCAATGTACCAGCGATCCCTGCCAGTTTCGTATCGTGTCGGATCACATCGTCGAGACCCATGGAAAGGAAATAGTTCACGAGATAGGACCCGATCGCCACCTCTGCACCTACGTACAGGAAAATGCCGAGCGCACCTCCCAAAAGGCCGGGCTTGCGAAGCGCTTCGGCATACGTTCCGCTTCGGTGTGGCTCAAGGATGCGCGGTAAATGGATCAGGCCAACGATCAAGGCCAGCACCAACAAGGCTCCGGCCAACACGATGAACGGTCCTTGCACTGCAGCAGCCTCATCGCTCAAGTACGCGAGACGTTCCGCAGCACCCAAGGAATCTATATCCACCGAGGATCGGATCCTATCACTGAGGATGAATTGAGCACCGATGATGGGAGCGATCGTTGTACCCACACTATTGAAGGCCTGAGCCAGATTCAGGCGACTGCTGGCCCGGGATTCCTCACCCAACACCGCCACATAAGGATTCGCCGCAACTTGCAGAACGGTCATGCCCGCAGCCAAAACGAAGTAACCTAGCATGAACAAGGGGAACAGACGAAGCCCCGCCGCCGGCCAGAACAATAAGCAGCCTACACCCATGGTCGCTAGGCCCACCAGCATACCGTTCTTATAGCCGATCCTCGTGAGCAACCAACCCGCAGGAATGGAAACCAAACCGTAGGCGATGAAGAAGGCGAATTGCACCAACCCTGCCTCGAAGTAGCTCAACTCGAACACTTCCCGAAGCCTCGGGATCAAGGAATCCACAAGCACGGTGATGAAGCCCCACATGAAGAATAGGGACGTAACCACGGCCACAGGGCCCCAGGATCCGCGCTCGTGTTGCATGGTTCGGGTCGGGCCAAAGATGCGCCTTACTTTGTCAGCCGATGCAACAGGGACGGCGTAAGTTCATCAAAGTGGGTTTGGCGGGCGGTGCGGCATTGGTGACCGGTTGCGCAACGGACACTTCAGATGCCACTCCAGGATCGGGATCGACCTCATTGCGATCCGATGGTCCGATCATCCTGAGCACATGGGAACACGGCTTGTCGGCCAATGCGAAGGCATGGGAGGTCATGCAAGGTGGGGGCAGCGTTTTGGATGCTGTGGAACAAGGCGTTGCCGTTGTGGAAAGCGACTTCACCAACCGCAGCGTAGGCCTGGGCGGAAGACCCGATCGCGACGGCAAGGTCACGCTCGATGCGTGCATCCAGGACCACAATGGAAGGGCTGGGGCGGTTGCATTCATGCAGCATTTCGAACATCCGATCAGTATTGCACGGGCCGTGATGGAGCGTACTCCACACGTTATGCTTGCCGGTATCGGTGCCGAGCGTTGGGCAACGGAGAATGGCTTCACCCCAAAGGAAATGGAGATCCCTGAGGTCCGCACCGAATGGCTGGATTGGTTGAAGAAGAGCGAGTACAAGCCGATCGCCAACATCGAGAACCACGACACCATCGGAATGATCGCCATGGATAGGAACGGTCAACTGGCTGGATCCTGCACCACCAGCGGTATGGCGTACAAGATCCACGGTCGGGTAGGCGATAGCCCGATCATTGGTGCAGGTCTATTCGTGGACGGCGAGTCGGGTGCAGCCTGCTCCACCGGCGTTGGGGAGTTGGTGATCCGGACAGCAGGCAGCCATACCGTGGTGGAACTCATGCGCGCAGGAATGGACCCAACGGAAGCGTGCAAGGAAGCGGTGCGCCGGATCCTTCGTCAGGTTCCAGAGAACAAGGGCATGCAAGTCGGCTTCCTCGCACTGCGGAAGGATGGTGCATACGGTGGATGGAGTGTTTACAATGGATTCAACTATGCACTGAAGACCACGACCTTGGACAAGTTGATCGAGCCGGGATCGGACCGGACGTGGGAATAGTCATCCGGGCGAGTACCTGTCCCAATGGCCTCACATCCGATCACCTTATCAAGAACTCATTATGGCCTATATTTGTGTAGCATGCTAGAGCGAACCAATTTCACCAGAGTCTTGGCAACGCTTGCGTTATGTGGTGTGATGAGCCTGAGTATGGCCGCATCCACTGCACGGAAGGAAGCTGAGAAAGCGGATGTAACGGTGAATTGTGAACCCAATTCCGGGATGATCCGGATCAGCATTCAGAACCACCGTCGCATCGGGAACGTGTCATTGGTCGTGAAGGATGCACGAGGGCGCACCTTGTACATCGAGGAGGGAAAGGCCATGACCGAAGAACTGGTACGGCGGTTGGATAAAGGAGTCTTCCCAAAAGGTGCGGCCACCGTTACGGTAGAGGCGAAGGATTTCGTCATTACCCGCGCATTCACCATCCAGTAAGAAGAACTACCAACCCGCTGCCAACAAGTTGAGCAGTGCGGGGTCTTGTGCCAAACTGCGACTTGCGCTATTCACTTCACGCGTCGCCACATCGGGTGCTGCGCTGCGCTTTCCATCTGATGCAGGACGCACCTTGCCTGCTTCATTCGCCAAGGTCATATTGGTTGCCAATTCTTCCACGGTGACCACATGGCTCGTCGCTGATCCAGTCTGGGCTTCGTCCATCGCCACCTCCGCATCCTTCACTGCGGCGAACTGTTCTTCCTCAGCGATGATCAGCCCCCCGGACAACTTATCCTCCCGACTTCCGGCCAACCCATCCGTTTTCTCCACTTCCATGGGTATCCGCACCTGTTCATTTTCGGAAAGGGTGCTGGCCTCGGATCGCTCAACACCAGGCTGCACCGTCTGCCTGATACTCCCCAGATCCGTGGACTCCTGCTGTACCGGTCGTTCCGTGGAAGTCACCGGTGCAACTTGATCGTGGGTCGGAACGGACTTCACCTCGGCAAGACCCGGTTCGGATGAGTTGGATCCGAATTCGCGGACGGTGAAGACCCCGACCACGATCAACACCGCCAAGGTGGCGAATGCCAAGACAGGACGCCAGTTGAAGTCAACATCACGTGGTGCGAACCAAGCAGCTAGGGTATTCAACCAGATCCGCCAGCTCGGTCGTTGTTGATCCCGGAACACCTCCAGTACATTCCTCCGGACCGCATCGTCCTCCTCGATGCGAATTCGTGAACGTTCATCGGGCCGCACATGGTGAAGCATGGCTCGCATCCGATCGTATTCCTCCTTTCCGCTGAGGTGGCGCAGCACGAAGGCACGTTCCTCGGCCAACAGTTCATCGTAGGCCCGTTCGCTCAACAGGCTCTCGATGTCTTCCGGATCGTATCGTTCACGCAGATCCATGATCGATCAGTTTGGGGTCGAATTCTTTCATGCGTTCGGCCAGTTTCTTGAGTGTATAGAAGATCCTTGACTTCACCGTGCCTTCGCTACAGTTGAACACGGCTGCGATCTCCTTGATGGCCATGTCCTCGTTGAACCGCATCACGAAGGTGGCTTTGTGATCCGGATCCAGTTTATCCAATTCCTCGTCCAATCGATCCCGAAACCGTTCGCGATCCAATTCGATACCACCCGTTGCTTCCACACGATCCACCCCGTTGCGCAGGTGAATTGCCGCTTCACGAACCACGGCTTCATGCCGGTACGCGTTCTTGCACATGTTGTTCGCCACGCTGAACAGCCAGGTCTGGAAAGGGCGGGCCGCATCGTAGCTCTGTGGCCGGGTAGCCAACTTCGTGAACAGATCCTGCAGGAAATCCTGCGCCTTCTCCCGATCACTCCACAGCATTCGGTAGAAGTAGTTCAACAACCTCCGGCTGTAGCGGTCATAGAGTGCGGCAAAGGCCTTTTCATCGCCTCGGACCACGAGCTCCATGAGGCGCTCATCGCTCTGCTTGCCGTATTCCGTTCCGAATAGCGCCATGATTCAATGGGCCAGTACTCCCGACCGGAACAAAGCGTTAGTGGCACCCACACGTTGTGCTAGGTCACGGAGTTCATATTCCAGACGGGATGCGCGTGGTTCATCTCCGATCGCACGGTAGTGGAGTAGCAGCACCGAACCTGGGAGTAAGTAGTTCTGCGAAAGTGGACCCGCATCCATCGGCTTCCGGAATGCAGCCCAACGCGACTCCAAGAGCGGGATGTTGTCTATCGGAATAGTGCTGTAACGCATGGCCAATCCCGTGGTGTACAACTTCTCTTTGAGCGGGGCCAATTCCTTTTGGCCCAAAGCCAAGGAGACATAAACGGGTCGTACGGTGGCGCTCGCCAGATCCTGAACGAACTGATCCGCTGGTGCAACCTTTCCACTGGCTTTCGTCCGCTCCCATATCCGCAAGCGGTAGGAGGGGTCACCCAGCAGCCGAAGATCCACCACTAAAAGATCTTTACGTTTTCCACGAACGAACTGCTCCACCAAGAGCGGGAAAAGGTCCATGTCACCCGCTGCGAAGAAGATGGCACCCGGCTCCGTGGAAGCGAGGATATCGTTAGCGACAAGGTAGAGCGGTGGTGCGATACCTCCCCGATCCCGCATATCCTTGGCGCGAAGGGTGAGTTCTGTAGTGTTGTCCGTGCGAACGGCGTTCACCAAGCGCGGGGCAACCAGTTCCGCACGATCCCGATCCCGTGCGATGGCCAAGTCCAACTCTTGAAAGGCGGTGGGAGTAGGGAATGCGGTGTAATAGTTGGCCATGTGCGCATCAAAGCTGTCCGGCTGCCTCCTATTCAATTCATCGGACAAGGCTTGGATGCGTCCTTGATCGCTTTGAGGGATCACGCCTTGGTTTCGGGCCAACGAGGCATTTCGTTCCGATCGGATCACATCCAACCCGAATGCTACTTCCAGTTCAGCATCGTCCAATTCCTTCTCCTCGGCTTTGGCGAGTTGGCCCGTTGCTACGGACCATCCCCCTTGGAACCCATCACGCACCGTAGTCCCTTGCTGCATGGGCGCAGTGCGGGGGGCTTCCGTTTGGCCCAAGGCATGCGCTGCGACGAGGATGCTGAGGAGGGATATCCAACGATGGGTCATGGATCGAACGTATTCTGAACGCTGTACACGGCAATGACCGAAACGTTCGATCGGACCGAATTACCTTTGCAAAGTAGATCCATGTTGAGCGAAGAAGCGAAGGAACGGTTGCGATCGAACTTGGACAAGGTCCATGAATGGCCATCTGTCTACATGTACAAGTTCATCTTCGAACCCGATCAGGAGCGGATCGATGCCGTTTTGAGCCTCTTTCCAGCGGAAAGTGAGATCCTACGCAAGTACAGTGCAGGCGGGAAGTACTTGAGCATCACGGTGAAGGAGGTGATGATGAACGCAGAGGATGTGGTGGCTCGATATGACAAAGCTTCGGAGATCACCGGGGTCATCACCCTATGATCGGTAATAGCGATCTGCTCAACGTTCGCACTGCGTTGCTGATCACCCTCAGCATCTTGTTGGTATTGGTGATCTGGCGACGGCTCAAACGCCATGTCGTCGCGAACGATATGCCCGCCACATTGCACGTGGAATTGCGAGGTCATTATCAAGCATACCATCCAACGCGTTCGGTCGTTGAACTCCATGCACCGGTCGCTGTTTCGGTACAGATGCGGATCCTGAATGAACACCACGCAGAAGTGAAGCAATGGCCCACATTCCACCTCGTGGCTGGCAACCATGCTCTGGAACAAGAACTACCGGAGCTATCGGATGGTGTCTATTATTTGGAATTGACCTCGGCTACACAACGGACCGTGCGTCAATTCCGTCTTCAGCAGGCATGAGCTACTCCCGCATTGCACTCGCGCTCCTTGTTGTTGGATCCTCCAGCGCTGTGCAAGCCCAGAAGAAAGCAGGACTCCCGGACGTTTCCTCCACCTTGAAGGGCAACCTGATCCTGCCTGTTCCTTTGGGTAATCCGCTTTTTGAAAGTGTTACGGAAAGCGTTGGACAACTTGATGCCGCATTGCAATTCCCGATCGCGAAGGGCTTCGGTTTGGGCTTTGGGGGGAAGATGACCTGGTTCACGATCAATGAGCGGGCGTTGGCACCTGTGGTCACCTCCGGTGAGATCCGCCGGGCAGCCTTCTACGGCAAACTGGATTTGGAGCAGTACACCGGTGAACGCACGTTCTACGAGTTGAATTTGCGCATGGGTGTGGCGATGTACAACTTCGATTGTTCCACGTGTCCGGACGGTGGCAAGGACCCAGTACTGCACTGGGGCATCGGCACCGGTTATTATGTTCATGCAACGGATAACCTCGCTTTCGGGCTAACACTGGGTTACGAGACGGACGGCATGACCTTCGGAGCACCGGATCTGGGTTTGGAGGGATTCCCCGGCCGACCGGATCATTACGAAACGCGGCGGATCCAGTACCTGATAATTGGCATGGGGTTCAGTACACGGCTGAGGAAAGCGCCGGACAACGGCCGAGGTTGGTAGGCCCTGCACGTGAATGAATGAGAGCGGGCGAATGATCACACCGGCCCGCACTCGTCCATGATGTGAACGATCAAGCGCCTTCAGCAGGTGGAAGTTCCTTCGGCTCTTCGCCCTTGCCCACCTTCTTCTTTCCTTTGGTCACCTTGAACGCCAACTCGCTCTTGTCCTTGTTCAATCCCACCGTGATCTTGTCGCCCTCTTCCACGGCGTGATTGATGATCTCTTCAGCCATCGGGTCCTCGATGAATTTCTGAATGGCACGCTTGAGCGGTCGAGCACCGAACTTTTCATCGTAGCCTTTCTCAGCCAAGAAATCCTTCGCCTCATCGGTCAGCTTCAACTCGTAGCCCAACTCGGAGATCCGCTTGTACAAGTGGCCGAGTTCGATGTCGATGATCTTGTGGATGTCCTCTCGTTTCAGGCTGTTGAAGATGATGATGTCGTCAATGCGATTCAAGAATTCCGGTGCGAACGCCTTCTTCAGGGCTTTCTCGATCACACCACGGTTGCTATCCTCTTGGGATTCGGCTTTTGCTTGTGTGCCGAAGCCGACACCCTTACCGAAGTCACTGAGGTCACGCGCTCCGATGTTGGAGGTCATGATGATGATGGCGTTCTTGAAGTCGATGTGACGCCCGAGGCTATCGGTCATCTTTCCATCGTCCAAGGCCTGCAGTAGAAGATTGAACACATCCGGGTGGGCCTTCTCGATCTCGTCCAACAGAATAATGGAGTAGGGGCGGCGGCGCACCTTCTCGGTGAGTTGTCCACCTTCTTCATATCCCACGTAACCGGGAGGCGCACCGATCAAGCGGCTCACGGAGAATTTCTCCATGTACTCGCTCATGTCGATCCGGATCAAGGCATCGTCGGTATCGAAGAGGTAGCGCGCCAACTCTTTCGCCAACTGGGTCTTTCCAACTCCGGTAGGACCGAGGAAGATGAAGGATCCGATCGGGCGGTTCGGGTCCTTCAGTCCGGCACGGTTACGTTGAATGGCTTTCACCACCTTCACAACGGCTTCATCCTGACCGATCACCTGACCCTGCATTTCCTCCTTCATCCGGCGCAGTTTGCCGCTCTCCTTCTCGGCGATCCGAGTTACGGGAATGCCACTCATCATGGCCACCACCTCAGCGACGTTGTCTTCCGTCACCGTGGTTCGGTTGCTCTTGCTCTCATCCTCCCACGCTTTCTTGGCTCGGTCGAGTTCTTCCAATAGCTGGCGCTCCCGGTCACGCAATTTGGCCGCCTCTTCGTAACGCTGGCTGCGCACCACCTTGTTCTTTTCCTCCTTGATGTCCTCGATCTTCTGCTCCACATCGAGAATGGCCTTGGGCACCACGATGTTGCTGATGTGGACCCGGCTACCCGATTCGTCCATGGCATCGATGGCCTTATCCGGAAGGTGCCGATCGGTGATGTACCGATTGGTGAGTTTCACACAGGCCTCGATGGCCTCTTCGGTAAAGTTCACGTTGTGGTGATCCTCGTACTTCTCCTTGATGTTATTGAGGATCTGGATGGTCTCATCCACCGTGGTCGGCTCCACCAGAACCTTTTGGAAACGACGCTCCAATGCGCCATCCTTTTCGATGTACTGTCTATATTCATCCAAGGTGGTCGCACCGATGCATTGGATCTCGCCCCGGGCCAAAGCCGGTTTGAACATATTGCTGGCATCCAAGGAGCCACTGGCACCACCGGCACCAACGATGGTATGGATCTCGTCGATGAAGAGGATCACATCCGGGCTATTCTCCAACTCGTTCATCACGGCCTTCATGCGTTCTTCGAACTGACCGCGATATTTGGTACCTGCGACCAAGGAAGCAATGTCCAAAGCGACGATGCGCTTGTTGAAGAGCACACGGCTCACCTTGCGCTGGATGATGCGCAAGGCCAAGCCTTCTGCTATTGCGCTCTTTCCAACTCCGGGTTCCCCGATCAGTACCGGGTTGTTCTTCTTGCGACGCGACAGGATCTGACTTACCCGCTCGATCTCCTTTTCCCGCCCAACGATGGGATCGAGTTTGCCGTCTTCGGCCATTTTGGTAAGGTCGCGACCGAAATTATCAAGCACGGGTGTCTTGCTCTTGCTGTCTCCTTGTTTACGCTGTCCGCCGCCGCCACCACCGCTAAAACTCCCGCTATCATCATCATCGTCATCGGCACTCTGCGGTCCTTGCGCCTTGGGCTTGCTGGTGAAGGTATCCCGCGCTGCACCTCCATCCGCGAGGATCACATCCACCTCGTGTTTCACACTTTCGTAATCCACGTGGAATTTGTGCAAGGTCCGGGTGGCGAGGTTATCCTCATCCTTCAGCATGCTCAGTAACAAGTGCTCCGTATCGATATGCGGGCTCTTGAAAAGTTTGGCCTCCAAGAAGGTGATCTTCAACATCTTCTCTGCCTGCTTGATCAGCGTGATCTTGTCCTTGTCCGGCGGTCGCATGGCACTGGCCGGCTCCATGGAGCTTTCCACCACCTTGCGCAACTCGTCGATATCCACCTCCAAGCGCTGCAGGATGCGGATGGCATTGCCTTCCCCTTCCCGGATCAGACCGAGTAGGATATGTTCGATGCCTATGTAGTTGTGACCCAAGCGCAATGCCTCTTCACGACTGAAGGTGATGACATCGCGGACCCGGGGTGAGAATTTTGCGTCCATGTGTATTGGTTTCTGCTGGGCTCGTTCGTGGCCGACCGTTCCTCTGATCGGGATGGTACGAAGTTAACGTGGCACCACTGGGGGCAAGCTATTCAACGGAGCAACGATGGGCATGTTCCAAGGAAACGCTTTTATCCACATGAAGGTGTCGGTTTGTGGATAATTCCGGGGGAATATCCCATCGGATCGGGCTACTTTCGGGCTCCCATTTCGGGGACCCCGTTCACAAGGACCGGGCCAGCGTGACGAACTGACAGCTATGGCAGAAGGAGAGAAGATCATTCAGATCAACATTGAGAACGAAATGCGCACCGCCTACATCGATTATTCGATGTCGGTGATCGTAAGCCGGGCCCTGCCCGATGTGCGTGATGGCTTGAAACCCGTACACCGCCGCGTGCTTTATGGCATGCAGGATCTGGGTGTTTTAAGCAACCGCGCCCACAAGAAGAGCGCCCGTATTGTCGGGGAGGTGCTGGGTAAGTACCACCCGCACGGTGACAGCAGCGTGTACGATGCCATGGTGCGCATGGCCCAAGACTGGAGCCTGCGCTATCCGCTGGTGGATGGTCAAGGCAACTTCGGCAGCATCGACGGGGATAGCCCTGCGGCGATGCGCTACACCGAGGCACGTTTCAAAAAGATCGCAGAAGAGGTGCTCGCGGACCTGGACAAGGAGACCGTGGACATGCGACCGAACTTCGACGAATCGTTGCAGGAGCCCACCGTAATGCCAACCAAGGTCCCGAACCTGCTGGTGAACGGGGCATCCGGCATTGCCGTCGGTATGGCAACCAACATGCCACCACACAATTTGAGCGAGGTGTGCGATGGCATCGCTGCGTACATCGATAATAAGGATATCGACGTGGCGGGCCTGATGGAGCACATCAAGGGTCCCGACTTCCCTACCGGTGGGGTGATCTACGGGATCGATGGCATCCGCGAAGCATACGAGACCGGTCGCGGGAAGGTGGTTTTGCGTGCCAAATGCCACATCGAGGAGGATCCGAAGACCAGCCGCGAAGCGATCGTCTGCACGGAGATCCCGTTCCAGACCAACAAGGCGGTGCAACTGGTGAAGGGGGTCGCCGACCTGGTGAACGACAAGCGGATCGAAGGCATCAGCGATGTCAACGATTACAGCGACCGTACGGGAATTCGCGTGGTGTATGATGTAAAACGCGAGGCCATGGGAAGCGTGGTGCTCAACCAATTGTACAAGTACAGTTCGTTGCAGACCAGCTTCAGCGTGAACAGCATCGCGTTGGTCGGCGGAAGGCCCATGATGTTGGGGCTGAAGGCCATGATCCAACATTTCGTGACACACCGTCTGGATGTGATCGTGCGGCGCAGTAAGTACGACCTGCGAAAAGCGGAAGAGCGGGCCCACATATTGGAAGGTTTGCTCATCGCCTTGGACCATTTGGAAGCTGTGATCAAGCTGATCCGCGCCAGTGCCACACCGGACATCGCCCGCGAAGGATTGATGTCGGAATTCAGCCTTTCAGAGATACAGGCGCGTGCCATTCTGGATATGCGCCTACAGCGGTTGACCGGGCTTGAACGCGACAAGATCAAGGAGGAATATGCGGAGCTGATGACGCTCATCGATCGCCTGAAGGCCATTTTGGCCGATGAAGGGGTTCGTTTACAGATCGTGAAGGACGAAACCGCAGAGATCAAGGAGAAATACGGGGACAAGCGCCGCACCCAGATCATCGCGGCCAGTGGTGACATGAGCATGGAGGACCTGATCGCTGACGAAGCGGTAGTGGTCACCATCAGTCACCTGGGCTACATCAAGCGGACGGCCCTCACCGAATTCCGCACCCAAGGCCGCGGTGGCATCGGCAGCCGCGGATCCACCACCCGTGACGAGGATTTCTTGGAACACCTCTTTGTGGCCACCAACCACAACTATCTGCTCATCTTCACCCAGAAAGGGCGGGTATATTGGATGCGTGTGTTCGATATTCCGGAAGGAACGCGGCAAAGCAAGGGCAGGGCGATCCAGAACCTCGTACAATTGGAAGGGGATGACAAGGTGGTGGCCTACTTGAATGTCACCGACCTGAAGAGTGAGGAGTACCTGAACAGCCATTTCGTGGTGCTCTGTACCAAGAAGGGAGTGATCAAGAAGACCACCTTGGAAGCGTACAGTCGTCCGCGGTCCAACGGGATCATCGCCGTGGGTATCCGCGAAGGGGACGAGCTCCTTGAAGCGCGCCTCACCAACGGAAAGCACCACGTCATCTTGGCCAGCAAGGATGGTCGTGCCGTCCACTTCGAAGAAGGGGATGTCCGTCCGATGGGCCGCAATGCGAGCGGGGTGCGCGGTATGAACCTGACCGGAGGGACCAAGGAGAATGAAGTGATCGGCATGATCACCATGGACAAGGACGAGTTGAACACGTTGCAAGTGCTGGTGGTCAGTTCAAAAGGCTACGGCAAGCGCACCGCGATGCTGGATGAGGACGGTGACTACGTGTACCGCATGGTGAATCGCGGCGGGAAGGGCGTCAAGACCATGCAACTCACGGACAAGACCGGTGAACTTGTCGCCATCAAATCCGTGAAGGACGAAGACCAACTGATGATCATCAACCGCAGTGGTATGACCATTCGGATGGACCTGAGCGCCATGCGTGTCCTTGGTCGCGCCACACAAGGCGTACGGTTGATCGAACTGCGCAAGAACGACCAGATCGCTGCGGTCGCCAAGATCGATAGTGAACTCCAAGAGGACGAACCCACCGAAGGTGAAGGCGATGCTGACACCAATGGCGAAGATGCTTCCGATGACAATGGCACCGTAGTTGATAACGAATAAGGCAAGACGTAAAACGAAAACATGAAGACCGCCGTACTGCTAGGAACCATCGCTCTTAGTCTGGGGCTGCAAGCCCAGAACTCCAATGTCGTGAGCGCATTCAATTACATGAAGGATGGCGACTTGGCCAAAGCCACCGAATTCATCGAACCAGCCACCTTGGACGCCAAGACCGGTGCCGCTGAAAAGACGTGGCGTTACCGTGGCGATATCTACCGGCAGATCGCCATGGGGACAGACGATGCTTTGAAAGCACAGTTCCCTGATGCGATCGACAAGGCCGTGGCCAGCTACCTGAAGGCAAGTGAATTGGATACGAAGGACAACTACAGAGTGGAGAACATTCAGGCATTGGGAGCGCTGCAGAGCATGTCTTTGAATGCAGGTAACGAAGCATTCACGGCCAAAGCTTATGATACGGCCATTCTGAACTATGATCGTGCCGAACGGATCGCCAAAGCCTTTGGACACGCAGATACGAACGCCGTGTTCAATTCCGCACTTGCCTATGAATCCAAAGGCGATGCACCCATGGCGATCCAGAAGTATCGTGAGGCGTTGGCGCTCGGGTACACCAAGCCGGAGATCTACCGCTACATCGCCAGTTTAGAGCGCAAGAACGACGACCTGGACGGAGCCATCACAACAATCAAGGAAGGACGCGCTCGCTTTCCGGAGCAGAAGGACCTGATCATGGATGAAATGAGCTATTTGCTCGCCGCCGACCGTTCTGCGGAAGCGGAGGAAAGCGTGAAGCTCGGCATCCAAAAGGACCCGAACAACGCGGTCCTTTGGTCCGTACTGGCCAGCTTGAACGACAAGAAGGCGACCGATGCCACTGAGGAAGCGGAAATGACGAAGTGGTACCAAAAGGCAGAGGAAGCGTACAAGAAAAGCATCGAACTGGACCCAAAATTCTTCGACAGCTACTTCAACATCGGCGTGCTCTATAACAACCGGGCGGCTTACGAGTATGAGAAGTGCAACAAGATCAAGAGCGATACCGAGTACACCAAGTGCAAGAAGGGTGCAGACGAGATCTACGTGATGGCCGTTCCGTTCTTTGAGAAAGCCCACGAACTGAAGGCCGACGACGTGCAAACTGTACAGCAATTGATGAAGCTGTACGCGAAGACGGGCGACCAGGACAAGTACGCAGCGATGAAAGCACTGCTTGGGAATTGACCCCGATCCATATGGAATAGGGCAGGCCGGATCAAAATGATCCGGCCTGCTCGTATTCGGGCTATCCATTGCGGATGTGCCTCAGATCCAATTCAATGCGACTTTACATAATATAAATTATACGCCAATAGGCCGGAAGTCAAGTTCATCCGGCAGTCTAAGTTCGATCCCTGAACCCAGGGTTCCTTCCACGAAGATCCGACCATGCTGCACTCCCATTCCAACGAACGGGTCATTCGCGATCAACCACGGGCCATCCAGATCCAAAATGTGCGCGATCCCAGCCAGCGCGGCCATTGCTCCACAGCCCAGTGAACTCTCACTCATGGAACCCAGCATCACCTGCAAGCCAAGTTCACGGGCACGCACGGACATTTCCAACGCGCGATCCAACCCTCCGCACTTCATCAGCTTCAAGTTCACACCGTCGAATGCTGTTGGCGCACGCTCCAGATCGGCCATGCCTTGTACACTTTCGTCCGCAAATACCGGTACGTCCGTTCGATCCTTGAGCTGCTCGTGCAGGTCCCACCGGTCTTTCGGGAACGGCTGCTCGATCCCAAGTACATTCTCGGCACCGACCAGATCAATGATCCGCAGTGCTTGATCCACCTGGGACCAACCTTGATTCGTATCCAAGAATAACCTCCGGTAGCCCAGATCCATGACCACGCGCAAGGTAGCCTCGTCATTCGGCGAACCCAGTTTGACCTTCAATCCGCCAGTTCGCGGTAGATCATTCAGGATCAGCGGAATATCCTCCGGTTCCGTGTGGCCCAGAGTCATCAAACTCACCGCTGGGTCAGCAACTCTATCCAATACCCCGAAATAGCTTGATATGGAGCACTCTTTCTCTCTGGTTATCAATCCAATGTATGCAGTGTGTAATGCGGCTCTTGCCGGTGCAGAAAGGACGACCTGCCCACCGGACATAAAACAGTCCTGAACGCACCCCGGATCGAGGCCAGCAAGTTCTTCCAAGACAGACCGTTGCGTTTCTGCCAAGTACGGTGGCAAAGTCGCTTCTCCATATCCATGGCTCCCATTTCTGGAGAGCCGAACGAAAACGCTGTCTGTACCATCCCGTAGACCATGCGCGGTCCCGAAAGGATGTTTGAACCGCAACCGATACCGCGCCAAAGCCAATTCCATCCGTGCGAAGGTGGTACGGCAGTTCGTTGTTGAAAGTGATCCACCACGATTTCTGCGAACGATCGGGCACGAAAAAGCCCCGACACGTTCATGCCGGGGCCATTCGAGTGCGATCGGACGACCGCCTATTTCACCAAGTAGTAGATGTTCGTGAGCCACTTCGCTGTATCCGGTTCGCTCATGGGATCGGTGATGTATTCCTCGATCACATTCCCATAGTGGGTCAACCCTTTGGACCCGATGTATTTGTTCAACGCCTCATGCGCTGTTCCGGTCTTTTCATATTCACCCATGTAGGCGATCTTCAACACCTTACCGGCTGGAACCAAGTAGGTTTCCATGCCTGGCACCTTCACTGAGGCATCTCCTTTCACCGGGAACCCAGCCATCATATCTGCGGTCATGTCCTTTTCGTTCCACTCCCAGTAAATACCGCTTGGAGCACCACTAGGCACCACTTGAGCCGCACCACAGGCCACCCCAGCGGCTTGGAAATTCTTCTCATAGAAGCTGCCGATCTCCGCCCACTTCACTTTCTTGTTCCGCTTACCAACATATACCGTTTCAGGCCACTCCTGTTCGTGGATCACAAAGCCATCTACAGTGCGGTCGGCCATGGCTGCCCTTTCAGCGGCCACCTCCGTTTCCACATCGGTCTTCAACATGGCCAATCCACGGTCGAAGTCCTTGCCGACCATGGCATCCATATCCATGAATACGCTCATGATCCGACCCATCAGATCGTTCTCACCATTCATGGACCAGGTCGCCTTGGTCCCTTCTCCTTCTGGCACGAGATCCACAGCTACTCTGCTTTCCGACTGCCACGGCTCGATGAACTTCAGGTCCAACTCAACTCCTTCGTCGGGTTTCAGTGCGGTCAAGGTCTGTTCGCCTTTCCCCACGTCGTCGTTTCCTTCCCAAGTGGATCTCGCCCCAACGGTCCCATCCGTACCATCAATGGATTTCTTCATATCAGGATCATAGGAATTCCATGGTGACCATTTGTCCATGGCCGCGAGCGTTGAAATGTGGGGGTAGACCTCTGCCGCCGAGGCTTCGATCACCACGGATCGTTCGTAGCGGTACTCTTTTGGGGCCATCAAAGCAATCGCGAGCACGATCGCAATGATCGCGCCCAGAATGATCAATATGGTCTTGAGTATTCTCATGATGCGGTGGATTTGTCCGAAAGATGCAACACAAGAGTCGAATTTGCTAGAGCGCATCTCGAAATTGTTTTTGGAAGCGAGCGGGTTGGATCATGCGACCAGATGAGGCGCAAAAACCGAGCATAGCATGAGCTACGTGAGGCCTTTTGCAACGAAATATGGGCGCACGAGGCTCCCGCGCAGCCCGAAGGATAATTTTGAGATGCGCTCTAGAATTCCGTGCCGTGTGGTTCGGAGTAGCTGGCACGGTCTTTTCTTTGTGGAACACATCGAACCCACGACCATGAACCCGATCCGGACCATCCTTCTGCCCACGGCCATCGCCATCGCCTTGATCGGTGGCCTCAGCGCATGCAACAGCAAGAACAATCCCGCTGGGGAAAAGGTGAAGCAGCCGTTCAGCGGCAACAAGTACGAGAGCAACGCGGCGTGGTTCCGCGGCACGGGCATGGGGGCGAGTCAGGCCCAGAACATCGCCCGTAGCAAGGCGGACCTGGATGCCAAGAACCAATTGGCCGCTCAGGTGAAGACCAATATCCGCGCCGTGACCGATCAGTACTTGGGCCAAACGGAGAATGGCAACGCGGCGGATATCGCGGACAAATTCCAAACGCTGGTGCGCGAGGTGATGAACACGGAAATGGCCGATATGCGCAAGATCGACGAAGAACTGCGCTACAATGCGGCAACCAAGGACTACACGATGTACGTGGCTTACGAGATCAAGAAGAATGCGATGTTCCGGTTCATGAAGAAGCAGGCCCGAACGGACGATAAGATCGATGATATCACACGCAAGAAGATCGAGGAGATCCTGGATGAGGAGATCCGTAAGTCGGACGCTGTGATCGGGGAATGAGCCTCCCGTT
Organism: Flavobacteriales bacterium; assembly: GCA_016710015.1. Taxonomy (GTDB): domain Bacteria; phylum Bacteroidota; class Bacteroidia; order Flavobacteriales_F; family PHOS-HE28; genus PHOS-HE28. The sequence continues at coordinate 64,445 of JADJLR010000006.1, read as the reverse complement.
TTGACCTGTTTACGCCCGGGCCGATGGTCCGGGCGTTCTTTTTCCTCACTTGAATTTCAGCACGATCGGCAAATGATCGCTGTACCCCCCCTTGTAATACCCACGACTGTAGGTCCTATCGGGTGAAGGCCCATACTTCGGGTGCGTGAAGAGCAGACGATCATCGGTCACGGCCTTTGCGCTTTCCACATGTTCCAAGAGTTCGGGATCAACGATGAATTGGTCCAAGTAGTCCCAGTGGCCTTGGTAATTGTAACTGCCCTCGTATTCCTTTCCAGTAGGGCACATCAGATCGATCAGGCCACCCGCCTTAGGATCGCAGGAAGCACCTAGACCTTCTTGGATACTTCGGTCCATGGGCGAATCATTGAAATCTCCCATGATGAGGACATGGACCGTCCCGGAAGTTCGGATCTTCCGCACAGCCCGCTTCAGGACAGCGGCGGCGGCCATGCGTTTGGGTTCGCTCTTTTCCACGCCTCCGTACCGACTGGGCCAGTGATCCACGAACACATGGAAAACATGACCCTCGGCTTGCAATTCCACATGCAGGATATCCCTGGTACGGTCGTCCTTCAACTTTACTTCCAGTGGTTCGGCATGGATGAGCTCAAGGTCGGGTCGATATGCGAGCGCTACATCGATGCCCCGCTCATCGGGTGATTCGAAGTGGATCACCTTGTATTCGCCCTTACGCAGAAGCGGCTCCTCCATCAGGCGGTCCACCACGGCGCGGTTCTCCACCTCGGCCAACCCGATCAGCACGGGCGATCCTTCATCGGCCATATCGATGGACTCAGACAGGTACTTCAACTTCTTGACCAGCCGATCTTCAGTCCACTCCTGTTTTGACGTGGGGGTAAATTCATCATCGTTCGTACTTGGGTCATTCTCGGTATCGAAGAGATTCTCCACATTGTAAAAGACCACGTGTGCGTGCTCCAACGGGAATGCTTGTACCGGAGTCTCGGATGGATCCGTTCGCAACGTACCGGGTTGCGATCCCGGTCCTGAAGCACTGCACGCCATAAAGGCCAGGCCCAGGATCATGCTCGGCGAGATGTTCGTACTCCACATCAGCGTCGCCCCTTTACACCGAGCACTCCCAGCAAGCCCCGGGTCAATTCCCGAAAAACGGTACGACCAACCTGTCGGACCATGGTATTCTTACTGATGTCCGCGATCACGGAAGTTTCCTTTTTCGCAGCTTTCGCGGGCTTCGAGGGCGTTTCAACGGCCTTCTCCACTTGGTCCTTCATCCGCTTCTCCAACATTTCGAATGCACTCTCCGCGTCGATCACTTCGTTGTAGCGTGCCGCGATCCGGCTTTGCGCAACAAGTCCCCCGATCTCCAACTCACTCAACACATCCATTCGTGAAACGGGTGCACGCAACAACGTGTGTGCTAAAGGCGTGGGTGCCCCCTTTTCATTCAAGGCTGTTATTAGCGCTTCCCCGATCCCCAATGAGGTGATCAAAGCCTCCGTATCGTAAAATTCCGTGAGTGGATAGTTCTGCGCCGTCTTCTTTATCGTGGTCCTGTCCTTGGCGGTAAATGCGCGCAGGGCATGCTGCACTTTCAAACCCAACTGCCCCAGCACACTTTCCGGAACATCGCTCGGATCCTGCGTACAGAAGTAGATGCCCACACCCTTGGAGCGGATCAGCTTGATGATGGTCTCGATCTGCTCCAACAAGGCTTTCGAAGCGTTGTTGAAGATCAAATGGGCTTCGTCGATAAAGAGCACCAATTTGGGCTTCTCCGGGTCCCCGACCTCCGGAAATTTCTGATAGATCTCTGCCAATAAGCACAGCATGAAGGTGCTGAAGAGTTTGGGCCGGTCCTGGATGTCCGTGAGCCGCACGATATGTATCACACCTTTGTCTTCTCGTTCGGCAAGGAGGTCGTTCACGTCGAAGGAACGTTCACCAAAGAAGGATCCAGCCCCTTGTTGTTCGATCTCAATGAGTTTACGCAGGATGATATTCACTGTGGAAGAACTGACCTGCCCATATTCTTTACGGATCGCTTCCTTGCCCTCGTCCATCGTGAACTGCAACACGCGCCGCAGATCCTTCAGATCGATCAAGGCCAATCCGTTGTCGTCGCAGTACTTGAAGACCAAGGCGAGCACACTATGTTGGGTCTCGTTCAGATCCAGGATCCGCCCCAAGAGCACCGGTCCGAACTCACTGACCGTAGCGCGAAGGCGAGCACCAGGCTCGTTGCTCAACGTGAGCAATTCCACCGGGATAGCTTGCGGTTCGTACGGGATCCCGAGTTTCTCATGCCGTGCCAGGATCTTCTCATTCACGGCACCAGGAGCGGCCAGACCACTCAAGTCTCCTTTCACATCCATGAGCAACACCGGAACACCGGAAAGTGAAAGCTGCTCGGCGATCACTTGCAGCGTTTTGGTCTTTCCACTACCTGTGGCACCACAGATCAGGCCATGGCGGTTCATGGTGCGCAAGGGGATCGCCACCGAAGTCCCCTCCGGAACCAAACCGTTCTGCATGGGACCACCAACGCGGATACTCGCTCCTTTGAAGCTGTATCCATCCTTCATCACCGATCCAAATGTCGCTGCTGTCATTTCGAAGACTTGTGCCCCAAAGGAACGGAACAGAGCGGGTTCCTCGTTTTCAGCAGGATGTGGGTTAAACTTGCCGACCGCGCAAGACCCATGAAACACGGCTACCGAACTTACCAATGGGTCCTGCTGATCGCAGCGCTCGTTATCGGCTTCGCCTTGCGGGTACATGGCATCCTAGTTCTGAAAGACGGGCTGTCCCATGATGAAAGCGTCTCCTACCTCTGCGCTGCGGCAACAGAGGGGGCCTATCAGGAACGGATCGACGGAATGGTGGATTCGACCTTGGTCGTGGGCGATATACAAGCCTACTATACCCGACCCGCCACACTTCAACTAGGCGTAGTTGCGTATGATCTGGCCCATTACGACATCCATCCACCGCTCTATTTCTGGGCTTTGCATGCGGTGCATGTGCTATTTGGTGCAGGGATCATCGGTGGCACACTGTTGAATCTGATCGCTGAATTCGGTGTTGCCCTACTGATGCTGTTGATCGCAGGCAGGGTGCTCGGGCATTCCGTTGTTGCATGGGCTGCCGTAGCGATCTGGTACCTCTCTTCTGCCGTGGTACAGATCGATCTGGAAGCACGCCACTATCAATTCCTAGCGCTCTTTGCCTTGGCTTCATTCCTGCTGCAAGAACGGATCCTGGCAGGACGATCTTCACGCCTGCAGTGGGCTCTATTCATTGCGGTGAATGCATTGGGGTTGCTAACGCATTACTACTTCGCCTTCCTGCTACTGCCGGGCGCAGTGTTGATGCTGCACCGTTACGGGTTGAAGTCCCCTACCCTGCGCTTCATGGGGGCCGGACTTGCTTCTCTGGGCCTCTTCTTCCTGTTGTTCCCGGAAGTGTTCGATTTCATCCCGCTGTACGTGGATCGCGTCAAGGACCCGGCCGATGCGGTGGGTCTGTTCAACCGATTGCGCACCTTCCTCTACGCGGCGCTCGCCTTCTTTGCTGAAGTCCATGTGCTGCGCTACGGGTATCTGATCCTCTTGGTCGCCTTCACAGGCTTAGGGATACGGTCCCTGTGGAGGATCGATCGGCGCTTGTGGACGACCGAGCACCCGACGGTCTACTATGGGCTCCTGATGTTGTGGACCGGCTTGTTCACGTTCGCGCTCTACCTCATTGGCGTGAGCCCTCCACATGCGGTCGGAGAGCAGTATTTGGCCTACTTTTGGCCGCTTCTGGCCATCATGACCGTCCGCGTGGCGAACCGGGTGATCCCTGCTCGAGTTCAAGGTTGGGTGTTGGCTGCACATATGGCTCAACTCGGCATTTCACTTCCCAACGCGATCGCGCACTCTGAGTATGTACAGAACGTTCTACCCGGATCGTGGTATGCCCGAATGGCCGAAAGTGAAATGGTCATCATGGATGATCGCAAACGTTCCGGGCTGCCTCGGATCATACGACATCTACCGGCCACGCTGCCCTTGGTGATCATGAGCAAAGAAGATCCCGAAGTGGCGACCTACAATGCGGTCTCCTTCCTCCACTTGGATGTAGAAGGCCGCCCATCCATCGAACCGTTCCTTACCCGTATGTCTGAAGCCGGATTCGGACAGCAGGCCAAGGAGCAACATGACCACTACGAACTGATCTCGTTCCGCCGCGATGTATTACGATAACGATTGGGCCCTGATCATCCCGCTGGCGAACGAGGAAGAGGAATTCGAACTCTTCACCGGCGCACTCACCAACGTCTTGGACCGCTTGGAATCGGGAAAGGTCTATCTGATCGTAGACGGTGTTTCCAAAGATCGAACGCTTGAATTGTGCACAGCGCTCGAAGCCCGTGACCCGCGCTTCAGAACGGTGTGGGCACCGGAGAACAGGAATGTAGTGGATGCCTACCTCCGCGGTTACCGGGAAGCATTCGACAACGGACACGAGCTGATCATCGAGATGGATGCAGGCCTATCCCACGACCCACGAGCACTACCGATGTTCTTACGCGTATTGAACGAGGGCAACGAATGCGCCTTTGGAAGTCGCTTCATCAATGGCGGTTCCATCACGGAATCCAGTTTCAAGCGCTTGGTGCTGTCGAAGGTGGGCACAGTGCTCAGCAACCTCTTGTTGGGGACCCGGATGTACGATATGACCTCCGGTTACCAAGGCTTCCATCGAAACATCGTGGGCCGATTCCTCGCATTCCAATTGCGCTCCAAAGCGCATTTCTACCAGACCGAGCTGCGGTACTTACTGCGCTTCACACGCTACGCAGAGATCCCGATCCACTACAAGGCACCAAGCCCGCGTGTATCCGAAAAGGCGATCCGCAACTCGATCGATGTCCTACTTTACTACTTCAAGCAACGCTTGATCTTCCGACCCGAACGTTTATGAGCTCCACACGGACCGCCTTGGTCATTACGTCCATTTCCGCGCCCAATGCGGTACTGCGATCCTTCGCTGAGGGATGCACCGCGCACGGCATCGATTTCATTTTGATCGGCGATCGTCCTTCGCCCAAGGACTTCAGCCTCGGTGGTTGTGACTTCTGGGGCCTCGATCGCCAGAAGACCATGCCTTTCCAGTTGGCCGCCCTGTTGCCGGAGCGCCACTACGGCCGCAAGAACCTCGGCTACTTGGAGGCCATTCGCCGTGGTGCTGAAGTGATCGTAGAGTCGGATGACGACAACTTTCCGCGCGAGGAGTTCTGGGGTCCACGGAACCGCAAGCAGCAGGCCTCCAGCTTTGTTGACACGGGTTGGGTGAACCTGTACCGGGCCTTCAGTACGGAACCGATCTGGCCACGAGGTTTCCCTTTGGAGAACTTACAGCATGTCGTTCCGGATGTACCCACTGCCATCAGCGTGGATGTGCCGATCCAACAAGGATTGGCGGACGCGAACCCGGATGTTGATGCCATCTACCGCCTGACGGGCAAATTGCCATTGGACTTCGACCAGCGTGAAGTACCGGTATCACTCGGGAAAGGCGCTTGGTGCCCATTCAATTCGCAGAACACCACGTTCTTCAGTGAAGCCTTCGCCCTGCTGTACCTGCCCTCCTACTGTAGTTTCCGGATGACGGACATTTGGCGCAGCTATGTGGCGGTGCGGATCTGCTGGGAGAACGGCTGGGATGTGCTCTTTCACAATGCCACGGTTTGGCAGGAGCGTAACGCACACAACTTGATGAAGGACTTCGCCGACGAATTGATCGGCTATCAGAACAACAAAGCCATCTGCGAGAAATTGCAAGCGTTGTCGTTGAAACCCGGCGTGGAGCACATCGGGGACAACATGCGCGCATGCTACGCGGAGTTCATCGCAATGGGGCTGGTCGGGGAGGCCGAACGCCCGTTGCTGGAAGCGTGGCTTACCGACCTAGGGGCCCTTTCCTGATCAGCTGAAGGAGATCCGGTTGATCGCGAACCGACCGCTGCCCGTGAACAGCAGCGTGGCGAACATGACCATGTATACCGTGGCCAACTCCTTTTCAGGAAATGATGCATCGCCCTTCACCATGAAGACCACCACGGCCATACCGATGATCAGTGGTATGCATGCCGCACGCGTCCATATTCCCAATGTGACGCACGCTGCACACAGCACCTCCGCGAACAGGATCAGGATCAGTGAAACGGTGGACCCCAGACCAAAGGGATCAGCGAAGCTGTCCACGTGTTTGGAGAATTCCATCAGCTTGGGCCAACCGTGCTGCCAGAACATGGTGCCGCCCGCACCGATGCGCAGGAACAAGTATCCGATGTCCTCGTTGACGGGGTCGCTATTCAGCAGCATGGCACGAAAGTATCGGGGTCTGTGACGTATCCACACCGTCCTCATCGGGGAATTTTCAACCGGTGAATGGGAACTTTCCGGTGTGGGGTCCGTTCCAATGTCCACATGAAGTTCATATACCCGGCACTGATCTCGTTGATGACCCTTTCGGCGACCGCTCAACCTGCGGATAGCGATATGATCGCTGGCCTCACGGCCCTGAAGAAAGCCAACCCTACCGAGGCAGAGTCCGCTTTCGATAAGGTGGTATCCAGCGAACCGGGCAATGCCAAGGCCTGGTACTATAGGGCGGTATCGCGCATGGTACAAGGCGACCATACAGGTGCCATGGATGATCTGGACCACTTGCTGATACTTGAGCCTACCGATGTCCACGCACTGTTGCGCCGGGCCGAGGTGAACGCCAGCACCGGCGATACGAACGGTGCGAAAAGCGATCTGTATAAAGTGATCGGGATGCATGCCAACGGTCCGGCCACCGAACACGCACTATTCGAATTGGGCCGCATGGCCATGGAAGAGAACGATCTGCCCACCGCGTTGGGACACTACGACCGGTTGGTGGGGATCGCCAGTTACAATGCCATGGCGTGGTGCGACAGAGGCATCGTCCTGCAAGCCCTCGGGGACGATGACCGCGCGATCGCAGACCTGGAAAAGGCCGTTGAGATGGACCCCACTTTGGATCAAGCCTACGCCAACCTCGCCATCGTCCTGTTCAGGCAAGGGCGCAGGCAGGAAGGCTGCCATGCCCTTCAACAAGCACTCGATCTCGGTGATCATTCCGTGGATGAACTGATGTTGATCCACTGCGACCGATAGCATCCGGTTTTGCCGTAGCCCGAATGACCCCTCGGGTGGTGGCAGGGCTTCCTACTTGGGAAGCCCTGCTGCTTTCTTAGGCACATGCTGCATGGAGCGCTACTTTTGCGACCCCTCTGCCATTCGTAGGGCATGGGAAAAGCAACATGAAGATCGATGTGACCCTGCCGGACGGTACCGTCCGTTCGTACGATGAAGGTGCAACCGCCATGGATGTGGCCAAGAGCATCAGCGAAGGTCTTGCGCGCAACGTGCTCGCTGCCAAAGTGAATGGGGAAGTACGCGACGCGAACCGGCCACTGCCCCGCAATTGCAGCTTGGCACTGCTCACGTGGAACGATGCGGAAGGAAAGTCGACCATGTGGCACAGCAGTGCGCACCTCTTGGCCGAAGCAGTTGAAGCACTGTACCCAGGCACCAAGTTCGGAATAGGACCACCCATTGAGCAAGGATTCTACTACGACATCGACCTGGGTGAACGTACGATCGGCGATGGCGATTTCGCTGCGATCGAGGCGAAGATGAAGGAACTGGCATCCAAGAAGCTGGTCTTCGAGCGCCGCGCGGTTCCAAAGGCCGAAGCGATCGCCTATTTCACCGATAAAGGAGACGAATACAAGCTCGAATTGTTGGAGGGTCTGCAGGATGGGGAGATCACCTTCTACACACAAGGGAACTTCACCGACCTGTGCCGTGGCCCACACATTCCGGACACCGGTTCCATTAAGGCGGTGAAGGTCATGAGCGTTGCCGGTGCGTACTGGCGTGGGGACGAGAAGCGCAAGCAACTCACTCGCTTATACGCGATCGCCTTCCCAAAACAGAAGGAACTCGACGAGTATCTGGTGCTGCTGGAGGAAGCCAAGAAACGCGACCACCGAAAGCTGGGTAAGGAGATGGACCTGTTCACCTTCAGCGAACGTGTTGGAGCGGGACTACCTCTTTGGCTGCCGAAAGGAGCAGCTTTACGAGAGCGCTTGATCGACTTCATGAAGACCGCTCAGGAAGAGGCCGGTTACGTGCAGGTCGCAACACCCCATATCGGAAGTAAGCAACTGTATGTGACCAGCGGCCACTGGGAGAAATACGGGAAGGACAGTTTCCAACCGATCAATACGCCGCAAGAAGGCGAGCAGTTCATGCTGAAACCGATGAACTGCCCGCACCATTGTGAGATCTTCGCAAGTCGCCCACGGAGTTACAAGGACCTCCCCTTGCGCCTGGCCGAATTCGGTACCGTTTACCGTTACGAACAAAGTGGCGAGTTGCATGGCTTGGCGCGGGTCCGCGGATTCACCCAGGACGATGCACACCTCTTCTGCCGTCCGGATCAAGTGAAGGAGGAATTCCTCAAGGTGATCGACCTCGTATTGCTCGTGCTGAAAGCCTTGAATTTCGAGCATTTCGAGGCCCAAGTGAGTTTGCGGGACAAAGAGGATCGCAGTAAGTACATCGGCAGCGATGAGAATTGGGAAAAGGCCGAACAGGCGATCATCGACGCGGCTGCGGAATGCGGAATGAAGACCGTCGTGGAATACGGTGAAGCGGCATTCTACGGTCCCAAACTGGACTTCATGGTGAAGGATGCCTTGGGCCGACGTTGGCAATTGGGCACGATCCAGGTGGACTACAACCTACCCGAGCGATTCGAGTTGGAATACGTGGGTAGTGACAATGCAAAGCACCGCCCGGTCATGATCCACCGTGCGCCATTCGGCAGTTTGGAGCGGTTCATCGCGGTGATCATAGAACACTCCGCCGGAAGATTCCCACTTTGGTTGGCACCCGAACAAGCGGTGATCCTTCCGGTGAGCGACAAATTCGTTGAAGTCGCACAAGGCCTCGCGAAGCAACTCAAGGCGTTGAAGATCCGGACTTCCGTGGATGAGCGGAACGAGAAAGTGGGCCGTAAGATCCGCGATGCCGAATTGGCCAAGAGCCCGTTCATGTTGGTGGTCGGCGAAAAGGAAGCCGCAGACAACACCGTTGCTGTACGCGAGCATGGTCAAGGTGATCTGGGCAGCATGAGTACAGTAGCCTTTGCCGCGATGATCCAAGAACGGATCAAGGAACAATTGGCGCTGGCCTGACCGGGCCCACACTTCTAACACCATCTTGGATCGGTAGCGTTGGGGCTGATCGCAAAGTGCCAATGCCCCAATTCCACAGGTCGGCAGAAGCGCTCTGCATTGCTGTGGATCCGTTCGGATGAAGTGCACTATGCGCCTTTGCGGGTAGGGTGATCCGGGTAACCTTCATGGTCGGACTTCGTAGGAACAGACGGGCGTTCCCCCCTCAACGCTGCCTACCATGTTCCGCAAACCCCTACTCATCCTCGGTATTCTGCTGATGGCAGTGACCGCGAATGCCACCCACATGAGCGGTGGCGAGATCTATTGGGAATGCATCGGGAACAACCAATACCGGATCAGATTGTTGGTCTACAGGGATTGTGCAGGGATCAATGTGGACCCCACATACAACCTGGAACTCACCAGTCCATGCGGTGATCGGAACCTGACCGTGACCAGCAATGGGGGAACGGAACTCTCCCAATTGTGTGATCTGGAATTGCCCAACAGCACTTGCAACGGCGGGACTCTTCCAGGCATCGAGCAATACATCTACACAGGGACCATCACTCTTCCACCCTGCGATTCGTGGCAGATCTCTTGGACCAACATCTATCGGAACAATGCGATCGTGAACCTGACCGCACCGGGAACGCGGGAGATGTACATCGAGGCGATCCTGAACAGCGCCGATGCACCATGCAACGATTCGCCGATCTTCACCAATGCAGCGATCCCTTACGTCTGCTTGGGATACCCGATCTCCTACAGCTATGGCGCGGTGGATGGTGAGAGCGATTCCCTTTCATACACCTTGATCGGTGCCCGCATGGACAACGGCGATCCGATACCGTACACCATCCCCTATGATCCGCAAGCGCCCATTACCGGCCTCACCATCGATCCGGCAACGGGGCTTTTGAATTTCACCCTATTCCTAGCGGGCAATTGGGTGGTGGTGGTGCAAGTGACCGAATACGATGCCAATGGGAATGTGATCGGATCGATCATGCGCGACATGCAATTCGTGGCCTATCCATGCGCCAACGTTCCACCCGATGCGGCGACCGGTCTGGTGTCCAACCTTTCTGGTTCGGCCACCCAGACAGGCCCACGAGCCGTTCAGGTGTGCGAGTCCGGCGATTTCTGCTTCGATATGGTGATCAACGACGTGAACACTGACAATGTCCTAGATGCCTTCAGCAACGCCGCACAGAGTCTGCCTGGTGCCACCTTCGCCTTCACGGGAACCAACCCGATCACCGCGACACTTTGTTGGACGGCACAAGCCGGAGCGGCAGGGTTCTACCCGGTCATGGTGAATGTGAACGACGGCGCTTGCCCGATCCCCGCCTTCCAGACCTATGTCTATTCCGTGGAGGTCCTTACCGGACTTTCTGGCACCGTACAAACAGTAGATGAAACGTGCTTGGGTAGTGGGAACGGTTCCGCAACAGTGAACGTGACCGCTGGAACGGAACCATACACCTATGCATGGAGCACGGGCAGCACGGAGAGTTCGATCATCGCTGGGGCTGGCATATATACGGTAACGGTAACGGACGACAACGGATGCGAAGCTGACCTAACGCCAGCCACCATCGGATCAGCGGCTCTTCCCAACGAGGCGAACGCCGGCCCGGATGTGATCGGTTGCATCGGCACCTTCCCCATCTACTTGAATGAAAGCGTGACCAATGCGACCGGCGGGGTATGGAGCGGTGGTACAGGCACCTACAACGGCACCTTTCCAGATATCGACTATTCGCCCGGTGCGGCAGATTTTGCTGCCGGTTCCGTGATCCTAACACTCACCACAACGGGAAATGCGGGTTGCCCACCGGATTCGGACACCATGGAGTTGTTCCTTCCGAACAGCTTCGCGAACGTCACCATAGTACACACCGATGCGCTTTGCAACGGCACCAACACCGGAACGGCCGCAGTGGTGCCGGACAACGTGAACTTCAGCTACCTGTGGCTTCCGGATGGTCAGACCACTGCAACGATAGCGGACCTCGGGACAGGCACCCGAACGGTAACGATCACGGACAACTACAACTGCCAAATGACCTTGACCACCGAGATCGGCGAGCCGGATGCGCTCTCGTTGGCCGATCTGGTGAGTACGGACGAGAGTTGCGCCGGTGAAGCGAACGGACAACTCGTCGCCTCAGCGAGCGGCGGTACGGCACCCTACACCTACACATGGAATACAGGTGTAAATGGCGCTACACTGATCACGGGTGCGGGTACCTATGATGTTTCAGTGACCGACGCCAATGGATGCACTCCGGTCACTGCCACTGGCACCATCCTTGCCACTGGACAGCCGAGTATCGTTGACGCTGGACCTGATATCATCGTATGCTTGAACGACTACCCGGTGATCCTTCAGGGGTCGGTGGTGAATGCCACGGGTGGCCAATGGAGCGGCGGAAGCGGTACGTTCTTGACCAACGGACTGAGCGCTCAATACCAACCGACCAATGCAGAGATCATGTCCGGCGGTGTCGATCTGGTGCTCACCAGCTCGGGCAATCCGACTTGTCCACCCGTCTCGGACACGGTGCATCTCAACTTTTCCACTGCGCTGCTCACTGCCGCGTTGAGCACTACCGCTGCCCTTTGCAACGCATCATCCGATGGAACCATCGCCTTCACCCCGGCAACACCTGGCTTCAGCTACCTCTGGAGCGATCCATTGGCACAAACTTCACCAACAGCGACTGGATTGGCCGCTGGCACATACAGCGTTACGGTGACCGATGCCGTTGGCTGTGATACCACGCTTAGTGCGACGGTAGATGAACCCCAGGCCCTGACCATTGCCCAGATCAATACAACGAACGTGTCCTGTGCTAGTGGCACCAACGGTGCGGCGGCCCTTACACTACAAGGTGGAACTCCAACGTATGCGATCGCTTGGAGCAACGGTGCCACGAGCAACAACATCACCAACCTGCAAGCCGGGAGCTATTCTGTGGAAGTGACGGACTCGCATGGTTGCACCGCACAGTCCGTGGCCGACATCGAACAGCCAGAGCCCATTTTCGTAAGCGGTCAAGCACCGGATACCATGTGCGTGAACACGCCGGGAACCTTCGTTGCTACCGCCACGGGAGGCGCTGGGGGATACCTCTTCAATTGGGGTGGTATGGGATTCAACCCGAGCGTGCAACTCGCATTCCAGACCTCCACGACGATCCAACTCACGGTGGTCGATCAAGCAGGCTGCACAGGCCCGATCACTCCTGTTCCGGTGACCGTACTTGATCTGAATACTGCATCATTCACGACCTATGGTGACACCACGGTATGTACTGGGGGCCTAGCGACCGTAGGCCTTTCCTTCTCCGGATATCCAGGAACCACGAACATTGCTTGGTCCCCATTGGGATATACCGGAAGCGGACCTTACACGGTCCCTGTCATCGCGGACCAGAACCATGTGGTGACCGTTACCGATGGCTGCGGCACGACCGTGGAACGCATCATCGGGCTTCGTGTGGATGCTGCTCCGACCATTGCATTGCCACCGGTGATCGCATCCGGATGCGCCCCACTGCATGTACAATTCCCGAATTTGAACCTCGGTAATGTGACCTACACATGGAATTTGGGGAATGGGACCACGAGCAATGTCTCGGCTCCGCAGCTGATCTACCCACAAGGCAGCTATACCGCTTCTCTCACCGTGACCACGCCCTTGGGTTGCACTTCCAGCAGCAACGGTGGTGGCCAGATCCTAGCGTATGCATCACCGGTGGTTTCCGTGAATGCGTCTCCGTTGGTCACCAACATCGATGAAGCCACGATCGACTTCACCAGTTCGACCACAGGAACGATCGTTTCATTCGGGTGGGTGTTCGGGGATGGTGGCACCAGTTCCATCATGGAACCGACGTATGAATACAACGAGATCGGGACTTTCGACGCGGAACTGTTCGTGACCGATGACCATGGATGTACGGGACATGCAACAGTGCCCATCACCATCGAACCGGTCTATGATGTGGTGATCCCGGACCGCCTTCACACCCAACCCCAATGGGAGCGGAGGATCGAACGGCGGTGGTGGCAACTACGTTACAGGCGACCTCAGCAACGATGTCTTCTACCCCTTCGTTCGCTTCGTGGAGGATTTCCGTATGCGCGTCTTCAACCGCTGGGGTGAATTGATCTTCGAGAGCACGGACCTCAGCATCGGCTGGGACGGCTTTTACCGTGGGGCGTTGAGTCCGCAGGATGTGTACGTGGTGCAGACCTGGTTCCGCTTCGTGGACGGAAAGCAAGTGGAGAAGCTGAGTGACTTGACCCTCTTTCGATGAAGGCACTCCGACTCCTTGTCATATTGCTCTTGATCGGACCTGCACTCGTGCATGCACAGGATCCGCAGTTCTCACAGTTCTATGCCTCTTCGCAGTACTTGAATCCGGCACTAACGGGCAACACCTTCCAAGACCGGATCGCATTGAACTACCGCTTGCAATGGCCCGGAGTTCAACCGGGGTTTGAGACCTATGCCTTCGCGTATGACCACAACTTCGCCCGCGCACACAGCGGATTGGGAGGATTGGTGGTCCGCGACCGGGCCGGAAGCTATGGCCTCAGTTTCACCACCATCGCCATGAGCTACAGCTACGAGGCTCGATTGGACCGTCGACGAGCGCTCCGATTCGGCTTTCGTACCGGCTACACCATTCGCAATGTGGCACCGGATGGATACCTCTTCGCGGATCAGATCATTCGCGACAATGCACCCACGAGCATCGAAGCCAACATGGTGCCCCATACCGGTTATCTGGACCTAGCGACCGGCGCATTGTACTACAGCGAGCAGTTCTGGGCAGGATTCTCCTTCAACCACATCAATCGACCGAATCAAACGTTGATGGTGGATGGGGATGCACCGTTGCAGATGCGGATGACCTTCCACACGGGTTATCGGTTCGCATTGGATGGACACAAACTGACCCGCAGCGAGACCAAGATGACCATTGCCGGGCATTACAAGGCACAAGGCAAATGGGACCAATTGGACCTTGGCGGTTACATCGAGCACAACCGCATCAGTGGGGGCTTGTGGTATCGCGGTCTGCCTCTATTCAAAGCATACCAGCAGGGATATAGCAACAGCGAATCCGTGATCCTCATGGTCGGCTTCGAGACCGAGAAGCAATTGCGCTTCGTCTATAGTTACGATATCACGATCAGCAAGCTCACGCTCAAGAGCGCTGGGGCGCACGAGATCAGCATGATCTACGAATGGCCACGACGGGCCAAGGCGCGCCGACATAAAGTGGTGCCGTGTCCGAAGTTCTAAGGAACGCAGATAACACAGATCATGATGACCTGCGCTGATCCAGAGCGATAGGGTCACATGCGCTCGGGGACCTCGATGCCCAAGCACCACATGGCCTTTTTGGTCATCTGACCGACCGCCATGCTCAAGGCGAGCCGGAAATTCTTCTTTGACCCATCCTCTTCCTTCATCACCGGTACGCTCTGGTAGAATCCATTGTACGCCTTCACCAATTCGTAGGTGTGATTCGCCATCAGAGCGGGATCCAGTTTGGAAGCGGATTCGTGCAGCACATGTGGGAATTGGTGCAAATGCTTCAACACAGCACGTTCTTCGGGAAGCAGAGCCCATTGGGGTACATGTTCCGGAGACCACGTACCCATGCCTTCCACCTTGCGCAGCAGACTTTTGATCCGCGCGTAGGTGTACTGAATGAAAGGACCGGTATGGCCTTGCAGATCGATACTAGCAGCAGGATCGAAGAGCATGCGTTTCTTCGGATCCACCTTCAGCAGGTAGTACTTCACTGCGGCGAGGCCGATCATCTCGAAAAGTGCTGACTTCTCGGGTTCACTGAAGTCATCGAGCTTGCTCAGTTGTTCCCCGGAAGCGCGAGCTTCTTGCACCACTTCCTCCATCAGGTCGTCCGCATCCACCACGGTGCCTTCGCGGCTCTTCATCTTGCCACTCGGTAGGTCCACCATGCCGTAGCTGAGGTGATGCAATTCATCGGCCCAGGAGAAGCCCAGTTTCTTGAGGATGATGAAGAGCACCTTGAAATGATAGTCCTGCTCGTTGCCAACGGTATAGATCAATTGCGAAAGGCCGGGGTATTCCTCGAAGCGTTTGATGGCCGTGCCAATGTCCTGCGTCATGTACACACTGGTGCCATCGCTACGCAGCAACACTTTCTCATCGAGACCTTCCTTGGAATTGTCCACCCAGACCGCACCATCTTTCTCGTAGAACACGCCTTTCTTCAGCCCTTCCAACACGTCGTTCTTACCGAGCACGTAGGTCTGACTTTCGTAGTAGAGCTTATCGAAAGCCACACCCATGCGGTCGTACGTGGCGTTGAAACCATCGAAGCACCAGCCGTTCATCTTTGACCAGAGTGCACGGACATCTGGATCATTGGCTTCCCATTTCAACAACATGGCCTGCGCTTCGAGCAGGATCGGCGCTTCCTTCTCCGCATCATCTTTCGACTTACCGCTTGCGATCAGTGCTTCGATCTCCTTCTTGTAAACTCGATCGAATTCCACGTAGTACTTTCCAACGAGCTTATCCCCTTTCAGACCACTGCTTTCCGGTGTGGCTCCTGCACCGAAGTGTTGCCACGCGACCATGCTCTTGCAGATGTGGATGCCGCGATCGTTGATCACTTGCACGCGCACCACCTCGTTACCCGCACTCTCCAGGATCCGGCTTACACTGTGGCCCAAGAAGATATTGCGCATATGCCCCAAGTGCAGGGGCTTGTTGGTGTTGGGACTGGCGTATTCCACCATCACCTTCTTCCCAGTTGTGGGAAACTGGAGCAGGTCCTGTTGACCGGCTTCACGAAGGAAATCCAGCCAGTAGCTGTCAGCGATGCGGATATTGAGGAAGCCCTTCACCACGTTGAAGCACTCCACCACCTCCAGATGCGCTTGCAGGTATTCCCCAACAGCCTGCGCGGTGGGTTCTGGGCCTTTGCCGCTCACCTTCAAGAACGGAAAGACGTTGATGGTCACATCGCCCTCGAACTCCGGTCGAGTGGATTGAAATGCGAAGGCCTTGGGGTCGAGGTCATGGCCGAACAATGCCTTGAAGGCCTGTTGGAGCGCTGGAATGAGAAGGGACTGAAGACGATCTTGGAACATGGGTTGCAAAGTTGGCACGAAAGCGCGGAACGATCTTCTCTTGTGTGGTCACGCCGGAAGATCCGCTGCGGGCTATCCGGCATCCCACGAATGCAAGCCGTTCATTGGTGAGATGCCGGATACCGCTATCGCGTTTCCGGCATGACGCTCAGCGTCGGGAAAGGAAATTCTCGGCCAGCATGCACCGGACACTCCCCCCCCCGACCAATTCGATCGTCGGAATAGCGACCGGGAGCAACTGCCCTTGGGCTTGCAGCGCGATCCGCTGTTCTGGGCGCAATTGAAGAAAGGCCGTTTCCGAAAGCAGGATGTACGGTTCGGGTTCCTTGTACTTGCGACCATGCAGTTGAAGCATATTCCCCAAGAAGTGCTGCATTTGCTCGATCCCAATGGGAATCACCTCCTTGCCGCTTTTCTTCAACTCTTCCATGACTTCTTGGCGTTCGGCCGGAAAGGGCATAGCATCCAAACAAACCACCGCGAATCCTTCTCCGATGCTCATGACGACGTTGGTATGGTAGACGGGAACGCCGCGTGTGCTACCATCCGGGATCCGGCCATCCACGGTGGCGGTGAAGGCGATCGGGGTATATGCGAAGCGCTCGCACCAGTTGTTCAATGCATCCTCTGTGGTTCGTTCACTGAGGCAGGCGAAGGCCTTCTTATGGATCCGGTCCAAGACCAAACTTCCGGTGCCTTCCAGGTACATACCCCGGTGTTCCCAACCGCTGAGGTCCACGGTGTCCTTGGCATCCAAGCCTTCCCTGCGTAGGGTCAGTGCCATGTCCGCATCCCGCTCTACACGGCGGGATCCGTTGCGCATGGGATAGAGCACGACCCGGCCTTCTGCATCCGTGCTGAACCAATTGTTCGGGAACACGGCATTGGGCGCAAGCCGATCCTTCGGGTCCAGGATGGTAATGCCTATGCCAACCTCCCGCAGCACGTGCAACAGGCCATCGAACTCCTCAGCGGCCTTAGTGCGGACCTCTGGAATGAAGCCTTGCTGCTGGAAGGTGTTGCTTTCTGCTGTTTCCGGATCGAAACCAAAGCCCGTTGGACGGACCAGGATCACGGAATCGGCCACCTGCATGGTCCTCAGCGCGCCCGTAGGATGGGGAACAAAGGTTCCAAGATGCCCAAGGTGGCTTCAGCCATTGCGTTCTTGTCGTCCAACGCCGGGTTGATCTCTACCACATCCAGGGTCACGGTCTTGGGTTCTTTGCAGAAGCCTTGGAGCAGAACGGAAGCCTCCTCAGGGAACAACCCATCCGGGACCGGAGTACCGGTGCCAATGGAAACCGAGGGATCCAAGCTGTCGACATCGAAGCTGACGTGGATGCGATCACAGGTCGAAAGGTGCGCCAAGGTTTCCGCCACCACGGCTTCTGCGCCTTTCTTCCGCAATTCGGCCACGGTGATGATCTTGACCCCGTACTCCTTCAAGATCTCCTCTTCTTCCGGTTCGTAATCCCGTAACCCGATGAATACCAGATCACTGGGTAGCAATTTGGGACCGTTCACCCCGATCTTCCGCAACCGGTCCCACGTGTCCATGGTGAAGGCGAATGGGTTGTTCCGGCCACGCTTCTCTATATTCATGAGTAACGCGAGGGGCATGCCATGCACATTTCCACTGGGGGTGGTCCAAGGGGAATGGAGGTCGGCGTGCGCATCGATCCAGATCACCCCAAGCCGCTCGTTCGGGAAAGCCATCTTGGTGCCCGAAACAGAACCGATCGCTATTGAATGATCACCTCCGACCACGATAGGGAATACGTTGTTCCTGACATACTTATAAACTTCGTAGGCCAAGTCGCTTTGGAAACGGATGAGGCCATCGATGTGATGGGCATTGGGGCTGGTATCGTCCTCGTACAGCACGTCGTTCTCATCTCCGAGGATGCTCTCCTCGGCATGGCCGAACAACTCACTTCCCAACTTCCATGCGGCCACACGTAAGGCGGCCATTCCCATGCTGGTCCCTCGGGTTCCCGCACCCAGCTCAGATGCGGCTTCGATCAATCGCAATTCCATGATAATATGCCCAAAACGGACGCACGAAGGTACAGCACGCGTTAAAGCCACTATGGACGATCGAAACGCGAGACCCGGTTTCCACGTACCAAGGCCACCTTCAAGACCAGACCATGAACAAACGACCTGTTACCTTCCTGCTTCTGCCCACCTTAGCCGTTCTCTGCTTGACGGGATGCGGCACCCACCTCCTTCGGGATCGTGTGGGTGAAGGGGTGATCGAATATGCGTTGACTTTCCCCGATTACGATCCGAACGGGATCATGGCTGGCATGTTACCGGAAAGGACCACCGTGACCTTCGCGGATAACAAGCAGGTGGCGGAACTCAGCGCCGGAATGGGCATTTTCCGAACCACCATGGTCGCAGATGGCGAAGCCAAAGCGATGGACTATCATTTGAGCATGATGAGCAAGAAGATGGTGGCCCATATGAAATCTCGCGAGCTGACCATGTTCAACGACGAAAGTGGCGACCCGACGATCCTGTTCACTCAGGACATGGACACCATTGCAGGCTATGCGTGCAAGCGGGCCATCGCCATCTTTGCCCGCATGGAAATGCCGGAGATCGAACTGTGGTACACGAACGACATCGAGTTGAGTGAACCCAATTGGTTCGGCCCATTTGCAGAGATCCCTGGCGTACTGATGCGGTATGACATTGTCCAATACGGCATGCGCATGCGGTTAAATGCCATACAGGTCACCCCTGGCGACGTGGACCCTACCAAGTTCGAGGTCAAGGCTGATTTCGAGCAGGTTCCGCCCGAGGTGCTGCACCACGAATTGGCCGAGGTGCTGGGCACCTTCTCCATGTAGGCTTCAAGCTATTCTTATCGCAGCAGCTGGAATGTGCCTGTCCGGGTACCGGGAGTACCGCGTTCATCCATGTATTCGATCACGTAGAAGTAAGTGCCTTCTGCCGCTTGTTCGCCATCTGTGATCCCGTTCCATCCGAATTCCAAACTGGATGAAGCGATCATCAGGTCTCCCCATCGGCCGTAGATGGTGGTTTGCATGCGCCGGATCCCGGCCCGCTTGATCGGTTTCCACAACTCATTGAGTCCGCTTCCATTCGGTGTGAACACATTGGGGAGGTCCAACACGATGCCGCAGTCCTCGATCACCACCTGCACGGTATCCGAAGTGAGACAGGGTCCCTCCACTACCTGCACCCAATACTGGCCTGAGGCTTCCGCTACAAGGTGATCGCCATTGGAACCGTCGGACCACAGGTGATCACCGA
The DNA here is from genome assembly GCA_016710015.1 of Flavobacteriales bacterium. Taxonomy (GTDB): domain Bacteria; phylum Bacteroidota; class Bacteroidia; order Flavobacteriales_F; family PHOS-HE28; genus PHOS-HE28. The sequence goes on along the minus strand of JADJLR010000006.1, from coordinate 44,737 downwards.
CGGAGTTGGAGAAGAGGATCAAGGGTTCCTCATCACAATGGGTGCGGTCGGGTCCCAAATTCGCCGGTGGCAGGTCCACGATCGTGACGGTAATGGAATCCCCGAAGAGCTGGCAGCCTTGTGTTGCCTCCACCCAGAACGTACCCGACGAGTTCACAAGGAAGGACGAGGCCGTGGACCCATCCTGCCAGTGTAGCGGATCTGCGACGTTCGGCGTAAGGAGCAGAACGTTCCCAGGGCATAGGACGGTATCATTCCCGAGCATGGGTTGGAACACCACCGGAGCGGCAAGACGTACGTGAATGCTGTCGATCCCCATCCGTAGGCCGTCGAAGACCTGATCCGGATCATCATCGGCGGGTAGGAATTTCAGTTCGTGCGAAGGGGCCGTGGGCGTGAAAGTGACAGAGCGGAGATCCCAAGGCATGTTGAGGCTGATGGGTGGTTCCGAGCTGCTGGATGGCGCGGTGGTCCCGATCAGCAGGTCGTCCAGGTACACCGACCATCCCCCGGATCGATCCAAGGCATCGTTCTGTTTCACGACTGCTTGGCGGAATCCCACCGTATAGGCACAGCCCACTGTGAACCCTGACACGTGCTGTTCTATGCCTTCGTGGAACTCGCCGTACCATAGGCCGGACACGAAACTGTTGCCCGAAAAGGGGTTCCCCATCAACCCAACACTGGCCAAGGGTCCGTTCGGGCCGGTAAGGTCCGGGGTTGCACCGTACGACTGCGTAGCGAAACACGCCGGATCACCGAGCGGGACCGCCTGCCAACCCGGAGGCAATGCCGTTGGGACGCTGACCACACCCTCCAGATCGCCATTGATCACGTTCTGGGCACGGATCTGGCCCGCGAGTAGAGCGAATACGATGATCGAGCAACGGACCATGAGCACAGCTGCGAAGTTGCGGACGATCGGGGGTGGTGTGTGAGGAAAGCGGCGAAAGTTCCACCGATCGGATGGCTGAGATCCGTGCTTCTTGGAGACCTCTGGTGCGTGCAGAAGCAGCGATCACCACCCGGGTGTTGATAATGCAAGGTGCCATTTGCCCGTTACCCTTAGGCACGGGGATACTTTTGAACACATCGCAAAGTCGCGTGGAATAAGCCCTTTTAAGCTTTGGCGAACACGAAACGGAACAGCGTCCGCGAGGACAGCGCGCCCACCAAGCGCAAACGGAAGGACACATCGACGGGGGAAGGACGCCTAGCGCGGTTCAAAGCCTTTTTCGGCGACGAACGTGTACACAAGGTGGTCGGCCTCTTCTTGGTGTTGGGTTCCGCCTATTTGCTGGTGGCCTTCACCTCCTTCCTTTTCACGTGGCGCATCGATCAAGATCTGATCGGACGGACATGGAGCGAGATCTTCAGTCCGGAGGTGCATGCGGAGAACTGGTTGGGCAAGGTGGGGGCACTCACCGCAAATCGGTTCATGTACACGTGGTTCGGCCTCTCGGCATTCGGCATGGTGCTGTGGAGCTTTCTCGGTGGCGTGCGCATTCTGCTCGGCAACTGGTTGCTCCCACCCCGCCGCACGTTGGGTTGGACCGCGATGGCCATGATCTGGTTGCCGACCGTATTGGGATTCGCTTTTCGGGGCGAATACATGTTCCTAGGAGGCGGGATCGGTTTTGCGATCACCAAGCACCTCACCGCCTTGCTCGGCAATTTCGGGACCGGTGCCCTGATCGTGTTCGGGCTCGGAGCATTCGTCACCTTCACATTCAACCCGAACTTCAGTTGGGTGACCGACTTGATGGCGCGTCTGACCGCGAAGACGGAAAAGGTGTTGGCGGATGAAGCGGACGAAGAGATCGCACTTTCGGCGGCCGACCTGCGGATGCGCAACAAGGTGAAGGAGGTGTTCGCGGAAGAGGAGATCGTCCCGGCTCAAGGCCAAGATGAAGACCCGGAGGTTGAGGAGATCGACGAAGAGTCCGCCGCTGCTGAAGCTGTGGCGGACGAAGTTGAAGAACCGATGGCCTTGGAGTTGGAGACCGCGCCGATGGAGGTGATGGAACCCGTTGGTAGTCCTGTAGTGAGCAGTTTGGACGGTTTGACCGGCAACTTGAACGGCATGGATGTAAGCGCCGGAACCGAAGAAGTGGTGCTGAGCGAAGACCAGATCGAGGACAAGCTGAAGGAATTCGGGGAATACGATCCAAAGTTGGACCTGAGCAACTACGAGCTCCCCCCGATCGACCTGCTGATCGACCACGGCACCGGCGAACTGACCGTGACCAAAGAGGAATTGGAGCAGAACAAGGACCGCATCGTGGAGACCTTGGGACACTACAACATCGGGATCGACAAGATCAAAGCGACCATCGGACCCACGGTCACGCTGTACGAGATCATTCCGAAGGCGGGTGTACGGATCAGCAAGATCAAGAACCTGGAGGACGACATCGCGCTGAGCTTGGCCGCGTTGGGCATCCGCATCATCGCACCGATCCCAGGGAAGGGCACCATCGGCATCGAAGTACCGAACAGCAAGCCGCAGATCGTGGGCATGCGCGGGGTGATCGCCAGTGAGAAATTCCAGAACAGCAATATGGAGTTGCCCTTGGTGCTGGGCAAGACCATCAGCAACGAGACCTTCGTGACGGACCTGACCAAGATGCCGCACTTGCTGATGGCGGGTGCAACGGGACAGGGCAAATCCGTTGGGTTGAACGCAATCCTTGTTTCGCTGCTGTACAAGAAGCACCCGAGCCAGATCAAGTTCGTTCTGGTGGATCCGAAGAAGGTGGAACTCACGCTCTTCAACAAGATCGAGCGGCACTTCTTGGCGAAGTTGCCGGGCGATAGCGATGCCATCATCACCGATACCAAGAAGGTGGTGGCAACGCTGAACAGCTTGTGCATCGAGATGGACGAGCGCTACGAGTTGCTGAAGGATGCGCAGGTGCGGAACATCAAGGAGTACAACACGAAGTTCATCAAGCGGCGGTTGAACCCGGAGAATGGGCACCGCTTCCTCCCTTACATTGTTCTGGTGGTGGACGAGTTCGCCGACCTGATCATGACCGCGGGCCGCGAGGTGGAAACGCCGATCGCGCGTTTGGCGCAGCTTGCCCGTGCCATCGGCATCCACTTGATCATCGCGACACAGCGTCCGAGCGTGAACATCATCACGGGTACCATCAAGGCCAATTTCCCAGCCCGTATCGCCTTCCGTGTGACGAGCAAGATCGACAGCCGCACCATCCTGGACAGCGGCGGAGCGGACCAGTTGATCGGACGTGGCGACATGCTCCTGAGCACCGGCAATGACCTGATCCGGATCCAATGCGCCTTCGTGGATACGCCGGAGGTGGACAAGATCTGTGACTTCATCGGCAACCAACGCGGCTATCCTGAGGCCCTGATCCTGCCCGAAGTCCCAACGGATGACGGCGACGGCGGTGGCGACATGGACAGCAGTGATCGCGACAGCATGTTCGAAGATGCTGCGCGCTTGGTGGTGATGACCCAACAAGGCAGCACCAGTTTGATCCAACGCAAGTTGAAACTGGGCTACAACCGCGCAGGCCGCATTGTGGACCAACTGGAAGCTGCTGGCATTCTCGGTGGTTTCGAGGGCAGCAAGGCGCGCCGTGTGATGGTGGCGAATGAGACCGCGCTGGAGGCGCTGTTGCGTCCTGTGGATGCTGGGGGCGGGAATTTCTGAGGACTCCCCTACTCGACCTGGGCGATAGCTCAGACCCATGTCCCGTTTGACAGGTGAAGCAGCATGCTTCAGCTAGTGGATCTACAGCGGTGCTCTACTTTGCAGGCTTTCCGGGCAAAACGCCTGAACTCCTGATCCCGTTCCCTTGAAGACTTCACCACAAACAGGTGCCTCGATCGACGCGCTGGAGGCCGACTATTTGTACACCGGCCTTTCGCAACTGCCGGGTGCCGGCCAAGGGCTGTTCACGGCCATTGCCTTGTACACGGGTGAAACGATCGCGGTATTCGCCGGGGATGTGCTTTCGGGTGCAGAGGCCACGCTGCGGGCGGCGAAAGGGAACGACCGCTATTTCATCAGCCTACCGGATGGCAGCACCTTGGACTCGATGTACGTGGCGTGCTTCGCCAAGTATGCCAACGATGCGCAAGGGCATTCGGCATCTCGCTTCAAGAACAATGCGCGGATCGTGCTGGATGACAACGACGCGGTCTGCATCCAGGCCAAGCGGAACATCAAGGCGGCGGAGGAGTTGTTCTGTGGGTATGGGAGGCGGTATTGGGAGCGGCATGGGTGAAGGCTTGCTGATGCAATGGTTCTACCCACATGAGAATTTCGCCTCCTTACTCCATTGATCAAATGCGCAGGGTCCCCGAAGACGGAAGGCCCTGCGACGGTTCAATGAAGCACCGCACCATAACCAGGTTGTGTCAATGCGGGAATTTCTGATGACCAGCTTGGAGTATTGAACGGAGGCGCAGGAGCGCCGGAGACGCTGGAGCCTGCTGCGGGTTTAAGGGCTTTCCAAGTAGATCCTATCCAGATCCGATCAGAATGGTTGCGGCAAGCCACTGGGAGCCCATATTGCGGAGCCTGACCGCACGCAACGCTCAGCGATGGAACCAACCAGTTCCCGCAGCATTTTGAAATGCGGAGATCCCACGATATCTTTCTTGCATCCAATGCATGTACCCAACCGATCCATCATGTTGCAACACTACATCTCTTTGATCCTTTTGCTCTTGACGGTTGCCAGCGGCGCTTCGGTGCAAGCCCAGAACATCGGTATCAATGCGGACGGGGCGGCCCCGGATGCATCGGCCTTGTTGGATATCGATGCGGCGGCCCTTCCGGCGAACAACAAGCGCGGACTGCTTATGCCACGCATCGCGCTGACCTCGCGCCTTATCGCGGCCCCGGTGGTGGCCCCGGCCGCTTCGTTGGTGGTGTACAATACGGCCACTGCCGGACTCGTGCCGAACAATGTGACCCCGGGCTTCTACACCTGGAGCGGGACGGAATGGCTGCGGATGTTCACTGGCAACGATGCATGGGCCACGTTGGGGAATAGTGGGACGGTCGCCGCTACGAACTTCTTGGGCACGAGGGATAATATCGGGCTACAGATCAGGACCAACAATGTGCAGCGGTTCGAGGTCAACACCGCTGGTCAGTTGGCGTCCTTCGGCGACGGAACGGCCGCATTGCCAGCCTACAGTTGGACGACCAACACGAACATGGGTGTTTTCCGCCAAGGCGTGAATACAATGGGGTTTTCCACGGTCGGCGTGGAGCGTATGCGGATCTCCAATATCGGCAACGTAGGTATCGGCGGTGTGCCGGGTGTTGGGGCGATCCTGGATCTTCAGGCAACGAACAAGGGAGCACTACTACCCCGCGTGGCACTGCTCAACATCATCTCGAATGCACCCATCGGAGCGGCAGGGATCGCGCAAGGCATGTTCGTGTTCAACACGGCAACTGCGGGAATTGCCCCCAATAATGTGTACCCCGGCTATTACTATTGGGATGGTGCGAGATGGAGACGTTTCGTGGATGTCACGATCGGTCTCTGGTACTACCCCCCTTTGACCATTGCGGCCAATACCCGGTATACACTTACGGCCACGATCCCGGGCCATGTATGGAACGCAAGTGCAACGGTGTGCTTAGGCGGAGACTGGGCCGTACCTCCCAATGTGGTCATAGAATCGGTTGAGTCACGAACGGGACAGGTCCGCTTCCGGGTTCTGAATTACGATTTCTTCACGAGCTATCTGAACATGGACTTCATCATCTCCACCGCCCGATGAGACGCCGTGGGATACATGGTATGGTGTTCCTGATGGGGATGGTCATGAGTTCTACGCTCGCCGCGCAGACGCCGTCCATGCATAGCCAGTTGCGAACGACTCCTGCGGAATTGTCGTTCACGAGCGATGCGATCCCATTCCAGGACAGCATAGCCATGTTGCCCTACCGCAATGTGGAACGGTCCGCTGTATCTGGGCCTTCAGGAAGTGGAAGTGGGGTGCAAGAAGTCTCGATCACACGTGATGCCCTTCCCGTGCGCGGGGATGGCATTCCATCCGCAGTGAAACGCACCGCAACCACTGCCTCGGCGAAAACTCCCATCGCATCGGTGGTCCTCCCTCCGGTGAATGCCATCCCCGTGGACCATTTGCTTCCAATGGCACCCAAGGAGACCGTGCGCAGCGACGACTAACGCAGCGATCCTCAGGTAGCTGACGTGACCACCCGCGCCCGGAGTTTAATGGGCCGGTGGCGCCCTTATTTCCCTTTTTTTTGGCTGGAGGTCGACCCCCCCCGTGCTGGTGGCCCGGGAGCCCTTCCTGATGAAGCCTCTTGGTCGGCTTCTGGGGGTGTGCTCGGCAACAGCGATGGGGTGTGCTTCACGAAACACCTCAGTGTGGGTTGGGGGATCTATGTTGGGATCTACTACTTGGTCTCGCGGATCATGGCAACGGACGAGGAACCATTGGATGCGCGGTGACGGGGCGATCGATCGGCCTTATACCGGGACGAGCGTCTGCGACTTGCGATCGCGCCTTCCATCCAGCACGTAGAGCGCCACGGCCACCGCAAGGATGCCGAGGATAGCGGTATTCTCCAACCAATGGTCCACGGGATGCACCCAGATCTCCTTGAACAAATTCCAGCGGCCCGCGATCTCCACGAAGTTCCAGAAGATGACGACCGTAGGAATGGCGTAGCGGATGGCCTGATCGAAGCTCTTGATCCGCAAGAGTTTTGCGAACAAGTATGCGGACCACGCTAGGGAGCCGAACGCGATGAAGTAGGTGACCGGATGATGGTCCCCCGCGATGTCCGGATCATAGGCCAGTAGCAGGACGATGTAGAAGGTCCAAATGATCACGACGGTCTCCATGAAGGCGGTGACCGCGATCGGACGTGTGGGCGGTTGGGACGCTGCACGTTTCAGGACGGACCGCATGCCGAGTCGACGCTGGAACCAGACGAAGAACTGGCAACGTGTAGGTCCAAGGACCAGCATGAGCAAAATGGAACCGAGCAGGCCCAAGGAGGACAGCATGACCAGGTATTCGGGTTTGGTGGCCACCTCTCCGTTCTGCATGTGGGGAGCGACGGAAAGCTTTTCGGCAACCCACACAAAGGAGAACTCCACCCAACCGGTCCAAACCAAAATGCCACCGAGCAAACCGAGCAACGTGGCGACCGCCGCTTTGGACCGCCCCACAGCGCCGAGGATCAGCAGGCCCATTCCCAGCACACCGAGCACGACCGCACCGATGAATTTCCCGCCGTGTACCACGTGTTCGTTGAGGACCATGAGCGCGTGCCCCACAGGCATCAACAGCAAACAGATCACGAATGCCAACAACCCGGCACCGCGTTGGATCCTTGTTCTTCCCTTCATCCCATCGCGTTCTAGCACGGTGCGAAGCAAGAGCACCCAACGATGGGCCACAATAACCCGATCAGGGTAATTCGGTGCTGTGGTGGATCGTATCACAAACCGACCTCAGCTGAACTGACCCGTGACCAACACCACTTCGCACCATAGCGACCCCAGACAGCAAGTCCATACCATACCGGTCCTGAAGCCCCCAATGCCGATGGCCGGATGGCTTGATGCTATGGATCATTGGTGCATGTAGACTTCGGAAAACACCACAAGATGTCCTCATTCAGCCCTAGTTCCAAGTCGAGGTCTGGTCTGCACATTCCGCCGCGCGGATCCGGCGGATGCAAATGGATCCTTCCTTTCTTCGGTGTGCTGTCCGTATACTCATCCTCTGCGCAGGATTGTGAGCCGGATGCTGGCTGCGGGTTCTCCACGCTGGCGGGGTACGGTGTAGTGCAGGTGACCGCTTCCCCTGAATTCGTTCCGATCGATATGATCCGGTCGCCGGGTGCGCGTGCGTTCTTCTTGGTCCTTTCCGGGGAAACCTACGAATGGAGCAACCGCGAGGCCGATGGCGGTGTCTCGCCGTTCGATACGGAGCTGACGTTATTCCATTCGCCGGACACGAACCCCGCCTGCTATGGGAACGATCCGGATGGCAATGGGGCCTTCATCGGATGGACCGCCCCGATCTATGGCTCCGTGTACGTGGGCTTGAACAAGGTTCCTTGCTCGAGCGACACGACCGATTGCACCGTGCTGTGGCGCTGTGCAAGTTGTCCGGAACTACCGGAGATCCGTATTCCGTACGTGGGAAGCAATGAAGTGGCTTGTGGCACGAATGTTCGTTTACAGGACCCTGGCGGGAACGACTACTACCCGAACAATGCCAATGGATACACGGTCCTACATGTCTCGGGTTCAGGATCCATACGGATCGGAGGAACCCATGCGATCGAGAATTTCTTCGATATGCTCACCTTGTACGCTGGTACCACCGGTACAGGAACGGTCCTGGCCACTTACACCAATGCGGGCTTCATTGATTTTCTAGGGCAACCCGGCCAGCCCATCTCGGCACGGTTCCGATCGGATGCAAATGGATCTATGGCCGGGTTCGACCTGCAAGTGACCTATGAAGGCCAGTGCGCAGAGGTTGGTATCACCGAATCGGATCAACTGGAATGGTCGGTCCATCCGAATCCTTCGAGCGGTCGCTTCACGGTACAATGTTCCACGCCAGAACAGATCCGGAACATCGACCTATTGGACATCCAAGGCAAGGTCTTGCGAACATGGGAGCCACAATGGCACTCGGATGCAACGTATCCCATTTCGATGGAGGACGAGGTCGCCCCGGGCTGCTATTTCCTCCGCTTGCAAACACCGCACGGCTCCCGAGCACAACGGATCATGCTGGAATGACACGCACCTGAAGGGAGTAGCTCATTGCACCGTCTTTCGGTGGTCTGCGTGCATACGACGGCCAACCCGTCACGCATTCCACCATATACGAGGAACTGGCCACCGACGTCATCTGGAAGCTGAACGAGGATCGCGCCGTTCACCAAGGAATTGGCGGAGCTAGACACCGGAACGCGACCGTAGAATTCGGGTCTGTCCCAGCTATCGCACCGTTCTACAGACCACTCGCATTTCTGATCAGGTACGCGACGATTAACTTCACCACCCATGGCCGTGGACTATTACAAGATATTGGGTGTTGCACGCGATGCGAAACCAGAAGCGATCAAGGCGGCGTACCGGAAATTGGCGCGTAAGCTCCATCCGGATCTGAACCCGAACGATCCGAAAGCGAAGGAGCGCTTTCAGGAGATCAACACGGCCAATGAAGTGCTAAGCGATCCGGAAAGCCGAAAGAAGTACGACAAGTATGGCGAGCAATGGCAGCGCGGCGAGGAGTACGAGAAAGCACAACAAGCGCAACAGCGGTCCCGCGCTGGTGGATCGTATGGTGACTTCGGCGGTCAGGGTGCAGCGGACTATGCCGATCTCTTCGGCGATCTATTCGGTGGCCGTGGAGGTCGTGCTCCGAAGTTCCGGGGCCAGGACCTATCGGCAGAACTGCATTTGGATCTGAGAGCCGCAGCCAAAACGCACAAGCAAACGCTGACGGTGAATGGCAAAGCGATCCGCATCACGGTGCCTGCTGGTGTTGCGAACGGACAGACCATCCGCATACAAGGCCACGGTGGACCGGGCGCGAACGGTGGCCCTAACGGAGATCTGTACTTGACCTTCCGCATTGCGCCGGATCCAAATTTCAGCCGGGTGAAGAACGACCTGCATGCGACCGTGGACCTGGACCTCTATACGGCGATACTGGGTGGTGAACTGATGTTGGACACCTTGGACGGAACCGTGAAATTGACCGTGAAGCCAGAGACGGCGAACGGTGCCGTGGTGAAGCTGAAGGGCAAAGGATATCCGATCTACAAACACGAAGGCCAACACGGCGATCTGCTCGTGACCTTCAGAGTGAAACTGCCCACCGGACTAACGGAAGAGCAGCGTGTACTCTTCCGCCAATTGGCCGATCAACCCAAAACGAGCACCCCATGAACACCGAAAACCTGATCGCGATCGATGTGTTCTGTGCCCAGCAGGAGGTAGAAACGAGTTTCGTACTCGCCTTGCACGAACGAGGCCTTGTAACGATCACCCAGATGCAGATGCGCTACTTCGTGGAATTGGAACAACTGCCACGACTGGAGCAGTTGGCACGGATGCATTACGATCTGGATATCAACTTGGAGGGCATCGAAGCGTTGAGCCACATGCTGGAGCGGGTGGAAGGTCTGCAACGAGAGCTACGCGAACTGGGCGAACGACTAGGGCGCTACGAACCCGGATCGGATACGTGAGCGAAAGACCCCGATCGGACACACCAGAAGGATGTCTTACCCGATCGGATCCAACGGATCATTTGCGCCAGCAGTCGTTCGGATCATCCAACGACCACGAACGGCACCTTATACCATTTCGCACTAAGGCATAGGGTAGAGATGGGAAGTGATCTTTGCGCATGGCAATACGGCGAGGTCGTTGCATACCCAGAGTTATGGAACGATCTCGACGGAGAAGCCATGCGGAGAAAGCGCGAGCAGATCGGCCTAAGCCTTAGTGCGAATTGGCATTACTTGGGGAATACACAAGGTACCATGTCCTTGCTGCCGCTACGGTGCTTCTTCGACGAGCGCTTCCCCTTGCAAGCCGGGCTGCGGAAGAGCATGATGCGCAGGCGGGCATACACATCGAGGGCATACACATCGGCCTTGCTCACGAAGGGCAGGATATGATCGGACCCGATGACCAGACCGTTGAGCCGAAGCATGAAACCAATGGACGGTCGTGTGATGGCGTACTCGTGCAGAACCACGGGAAGAGCGGCTTCGAAATAGCGCGTTTCGAACCGGGGTGTGATGGCAAGGCTGTTGGCACGTCGCAAGCGCAAGGAGCTGCGACCAGCCAGATTCTGCACGGCGGCGAAAGCGATATAGGCATGATCCACGATACGCTGGTCGTATTGAAGTGAGATCGCGGTGGGTAGACCAATGGCGAACTCCGTTGATCGTGACCATTGCGTGGTCGTGGAAAGCAAACTATCCAGATCGCTCACACCCTGCACCGGAATGTGTTCGTGATCAGGTATCGTCAAGGACCCTGCAGAAATAGTACCGGCTTCGGCATTGCGGAATCGGATGCCGCCCAGATCGATCAGTGAAACACCGATGCGGTAACGATAGCGTATGGGTGTGCAGCCAGATGCCCCTTGATGGGGGAAATAGCCATCCGCCTCATCCAAGGTGCGCTCGTAGACCATGCCCAGATCAGCCCCCCAGCCTGAACCAGCGCGGACAGCAGGTTGTGCTACTCCATAGCGCGCAGTTGCCTCGTGGATGATGAGTTGCGCCGTGTCCACTACCGTATAATCCAGATCCGTGAATTGGAATGCACCAGCGGAATGCCCGAGGTTGTATCGCATACCGACCCCAACGCTGATGAAACTGAAGCCTTCTGCACGGATGATGTGGGCATAGTTCGCACTGAACTCCGTCCACGCCGCACCAAGTACCCTCACTCCTTGATCGCGATAGCGCACACCAACTTGTGGCGCGTAGTTGAACCCTTGATAGATGAAATTGCCCAGTTCTTCCGAAACACCAGAAGCGCTCACATGCGCACGCGATCGGATCCCGAGTCCGATGGTTCCGCGCCCCAAAGCAAGAGACACGGCCGGCCCGAGCACCGCCGCCTGTACAGTGGCCCGGTGCGTTCGAGCGAGATCACTGCTGCGCAGTACGACTCGGCCAGGAGTGGTCGATGTGGATCGATCACGCAATTCACCAACTAGGCTCTGATCCCGATCGGACCAAGCCACGAGGCTGTTCCAAGCAAAGGCATCGGCACCCGCGATGCGGATATCGGCGTAGGGCCATTGGCCAGCGGTACGGGCAGGATTGAGGTAGGCGATATCGGTACCCCCAAAGTTGCTGTGGGCGATACCGTAGCGTTCTTGAGCGCTGGCAGAAAAGGCCACTACGGCCACGCATGTGAAAAGGAGAGCACGCACGGCACCTTGGTACGGAAGAATGCCCGCAAAGGTTGACCGGTCCATCAAGAACAAGGGCCACCTCGAAAGAAGTGGCCCGGTCCGTTGATCGATCGGCTCCCCTACTCCTTCGTTCCGTTCCAATCGATGCGTCGGCTCACCCACATCACCAGTGCCAGAGTGATGAATAGACCGATGCTACCGAAGAGCAGGGCGTAGTCCTGTTGGTGGATCAGGGCGAACATGAAGCCGAAGACCAACAACATGATCAGGCCCAAGAGCTGCGAGGCACGCTTGACCTGGAACACGCTGTTTGCATAGAGCACCACCAAGCTGATCACTGCTACCGCAGAAATGATGTAGGCCTTCGCAAAACCCAAGTGTTCGCTGATGGCGATGAGCAAGGTGTAGAAGATGCACAGGGCAAAACCGACCAGTAGGTATTGGATCGGATGGATCCGCAATTCCTGCAACACTTCCACAAAGAAGAACACCAGGAAGATCAGCACGATGAGCATCAGCCCGTACTTGCTGGCGCGTTCGTTCTTGTGGTACTCATCCACGGGCTGCATCAAGCGTACACCGAAGGCCGTGCCCTCGATGGCTCCATTCATGTTGCCTGTGAATTCCTGCGGATAGGGACGGTTGAGGTGAAGGACGGTCCAGTGCGCATCCAGTCCGTTCTTGGGATCAGCGGTACTATCCGGTGGATCGGGCAAGAAGGCACCTTGGTAGCTGGGATCCTTCCACGAGCTCTTGCACGTCGCACGCGTGACCTTCCCCACGGGTACGAGGTTGTAACTCCCACTGCCGTTGATGGTCAGCTGTGCATCGAAGTCCATGGCTAGCCCCAGTTGAGTGCTGTCCAGCTGGAACGGCGCGCTTAAGCCATTGGATGCGATATCCGTATTCGACATGCCAGGCTCGAATTGCACCGTGCGATCGCCGATGCGCATGGTCACCTGTTCCTTGATGCTCCGCAGATCACTGATCCCGAGAACGAGCGATGCCTTCTCCCATTGCAACGCATGTTCGCTGCTCGATCGCTGATCATGCAGAGGCGCAAAGCTTCCGGAGAGGTGGGTCTGGCTGCCATAGACAGCGACCTCGTAGATGCCACGATGCTTCTTATAAGGCTCCAACGTGGCATCGGCGATGAGCTTTTCCGGGAGGAAGTGCGCATACCGTGTTTCCATCCGGTTCTCGAACCCTCCGTTCCCATTGGGCACACGTACCATGACCTCGTATGGCACATCGATCACCGGTCCAGTTATGGTCTGTGCTCCTCCCCAATCGGCACTGATGCCCGCCTCGGCTTCCTGCTTTCGATCGGCTCGTTCGCGGATCAGGTCGCGCACCATGCCCAACGGGATCAGGAGCAAGAGGATGAGTATCCCGACCACAATGGCGCGGAAAGTGAGCGAACGCCGCATCCACCCCATGCGCGAAGGAGGTGGAACGGAAGGTATGGTCGGATCATAAGGCGGTGTGGGTGGAATGGTGGTCATTGGTGGAACCCGGTTTGGTGCTAGGGCCAAGATCAGGAACGAAGTTGAACAAGCGACTGTATGCTTTTGTGATTCTTTGGGAGAAAAGCAACAAGGTCGAGCCACAAGCGTCCTTTGGACCTTGCGACTCGACCTTGTTCAGTGCGATCCAAGTATCTACACGTGACCGATCATTCTACTGCGAAATCTCCGTTCACAGTGACCTCCACCGTCTTGGCCACATTGGTAGAAGGCTTCCCTTTCTGGAAGGCGACACCATATTCTGCCAGCGTGATCGGGAACTTGCTCTCGATGGACAGTTTACCATCCTTCACGGTGATCGTCCCTTTGGCTGACACCGGGTTCGTCTTGTCCTTGATCGTCATCTCGCCTTCCACTTGCGCCGGATAGGAACCATTGGTATTCAGATCCATCGTTTTGATGTTGGAGATGGTCCCTTTGAATTTGGCCTTCGGGAAAGCCTGCGTATCCAGGAAATCCGCCGAGTTGAAGTGTTTCTGCATCAGTGCCTTTTCGAACTCGAAGCTCTGCATAGGTATGCTGAAGGCCACGCTGCCTGTAGCTGGATCGATGGTACCCGTGCCTGCGTAGTTGTTCGCACGGATGTCCTCCGCAGGTGTGCTAGAGAAGAACTCGGTATGTACTGCACGACTCACGTACTTGCCTGTTAGGGTAGTGAATGCTAGAGCGATCGGAAGCGCGGCGAGGAAAAGAAGTTTCGTGGTTTTCATGGATATGTTATGGATCAGGTTCGTGATGTTGGTGTTCATTGAGGCTCGACCATGGCGCATTGCTCTAGGACAATATCCTCATACAGTTCGAGGTCCGGGTCGAAGGAGGCACCGGCACGGATCACGCCTTTTATCGCGACGTTCGTGCCGACCAGAAGTTCAAGGGCCTCGGCATTCGTGCTTTCGCTGAAGGTGCATCGAATAGCGGCCTGCATGTCACCATTCCGAAGTACCACGACAGCTCGTTCATTGAGGTCTTTGTCCACTTGTTCTATGGTGCCGGTCACCTCCAACACTTTGCCTTCACCTTCGGCCCCGAGGTATTTCGAATTGGAGGCTGCGGCATCATCCAGGAACTCCTTCACCAAGGTGGCAGCATCGATCCTTGCGTCGGTCGCCGTTCGCTGCACATCCCGATGTGGCATGTTGAACAGGTAATACGCATAGCCGCCGCCAATGAAGGCGATGGCCAGAACAGCAAGCAACACCAAGCGAATGATGCGGTGTCGGTTCGAATGTGAGGTGGTGCGATCGGTCATGTTCACGGTGTTCCAAAGTGTTGCTGTGGTCATGTGGTCGCATCGAATAGTGGGACCTGACGGATGAGCTCTTGACACCGCAATCCAATGCAGGAATGTTGACCTCACCGGAAAGAGACCTAGCTTGTGCCCAAACGAACGAAGATGACCACCAAGAGAGCAGCACGTCGCAGCGGAAAGAATACCACGAAGATCACGGTAGCAAAGAGCAGTGATACGCGTGCGAAACGCAAAGTGGCCAAGGCGAAGAAGATCGCAGCAGGCGTCCGTGCAGTGGCAGCCGCGAAAAAGGCAGCATTGCCTAAGGCAGCCCCAAAGAAGAAAGGGGCCAAGAAGGCGGCACCGAAGAAGTAGTGGCAACAATTTGCCAACGGTATCTTGGAAGCAAACGAGCCAACTTGATGTCCAACACTTCGGCGACTATGAGATCCGGGCCGACTGAATAGCTTTCGTACATGCACGTGGAAGACGCACGTCAACTCGCCTTGTCCATGGCGAATGTGGAAGAGTACGACCACTTCGGAAAACCTGCGTACCGTCTGGCTCCGAAGCATGCCGGTGGCAAACCGGGCCGAACCCTAATGACCTTGTGGTTGGATGAAGGCCATGCGGTATTGATGCTGGACGTGGATCTCCAGACCGAGGTCATCGCGTCGAATTCCGAAGCCTTCCGGCCACATCCGACCAAGTGGGGGGCGAAGGGTGCCACCATTGCGGAATTCAGCAAGCTGTCACTGAAGGCGTTCGAGCGTGCCTTGCGCGTGGCACACACCCATGCGCAACGCTGACGCTCAATGGAAGAACTGCATCACCTTGCTCCACAACTTGCGCGTGACCAGCAAGGGAGGCGCCTGAAAGCCGTTGAGGCCCCAAGATCGGCGCACTTCGGTATTCGCTTTGAGCACGTGCTTCACGCTCCCATTGCTCATGCCTCCGAGCCGGAAGCGTACGAGGATCTCCGGTAGGTGGACCGTCGGTAAACTGTGTTTGTACAAAAAGCGGAAGAGGATCTCGTAATCGGCAGCGATACGCAGGTCCGTATTGAAGTGGCCGAACTTGTCATAGGCCGATCTCCGGATGAACGTAGCAATGTGCGGTGGCATCCAGCCTTGACGGAAGCGTTCCCTGTCGTAGCCTCCGCTGCGCCATGTGCGTTTCACTTGGGTGATGTCGTTCTCGTCCACCATGATGATGTCGCCGTAGACCGCATCGACCCGATCACGTTCGAATGCAGCTACCACCTGCGCGATGACCTCGGGTGTCATCAACAGATCACCGGCGTTGACGAAGCCGATCACATCGCCGGTAGCGACCTTCAGGCCCTTGTTCATGGCATCGTAGATCCCCTTATCGGGTTCGCTGATGCAATGATCCAATCGCGGTAGATAGCGTTCCAGGATATCGGTCGTACCATCGGAGCTCGCGCCGTCCACCACGATCACCTCGATGTCGGGATGCGTCTGCTCCAACACACTGTTGAGTGTTTCGGCAAGGACCGGCCCTGCGTTGTAACAGACCGTGATCAGGGAAACCTTCATCACAGCACGACCCGCTCCCGCACCGGTAGAGCAGGATTGCCTTGGTAAATGGTGTAGGCCTCCAGATCCTTCGTAGCCACGCTGCCCACAGCCAGCACAGCATGCGAGCGGACCGTTATGCCCAGTGTCACGATAGCACCGGCCCCGATCCATGATCCATCTTCCAGCACCACGGGTTTGCTGTAGGTCGGGTAATCGATCCGTTTGTAATCGTGACTGCCTTGGATGATCAGGGCACCTTGACTGATCACTACGTTGTTGCCGATCGTGAGTTGATCCAAGTTGTCCAGCCAAACGCGTTGGCCGATCCAGCTGTGGTCGCCGATGGAAAGGCGCCATGGGAACTTGATGTTGACACCGGGATGGATCACCACACCCTTTCCCACTTTCGCGCCGAACAAGCGCAACAGGAATGGTTTGGGTGAACGGAAAGGAAAGGCTGGATTGATGAAGAAGAGCGCGTTCATGAAGTACCACAGCATGCGTTTCACCACACCCGCACCGGGATGGAAACTAGTGGAATTATCGAAGCGACTGAGGTCGACTTGTTTGCGCATCTTAACCTATGAACATCGCATAACTGCGCTCGATCGGCGCGGGATCGTTCAAATATCGGGAACCGATCGCCAATGCGCCGTTCACGAGTCCAGTGTAGGGATCCTGCTCCATGTCCACGAGCTGTTGAATGGCCGCAGTGAATCGTTCCGGTGCTTCCAATGGCAGATCCCATCCGGCCTGTGAAGCTTGGAGATCACGCCATGGAGTGCGGTCACTGATCAACAAGGGTCTTCCAACACTGAGGGCTTCCAACATGGTGTGTCCGAAGTTCTCCCCGACGCTGGGCATGAAGAGCGCATGGGACTTTGAGAGGACACCGGCTCCTTCTTCTTGGGGCAGTTGTCCATGCCATTGCACATCCACGCTCGCTGGCAGTCGAGCAATGGCTGCTTTGCATCGTTCGAAATAGGCTTCGTCGTACACCGTTCCGTAGAGATCGAAACGCACTTGCCCTTTCACCCCGTCCAAGCGTTCGATGGCGTAGAGCGTGTTCTTCTCCTCGGCGATCCGCGCCAAGCTCACCAAGCGCAATTCACCTGGGATCTTCGACAATGGATCCACAGCAACATGATCCGTTCGACGTGCGAGGTTCTGCACCAGATGCACCTTCACACGAGGACCGATCCATCGCTTGATGTCCTGAGCTTCCTCATCATTCGTTGCCTGGAACTCCACACCCTTGAAGCAACCCGTCGCCTTCATAGCAAAGAGGAAGAGTCGCTTCTTGAGTGCGCTCTGCTTCATCGGGCCAGCAGCCAACATGCCACGCACCGCAACGATGCGCCGTTGTTTCGAACCGCGCAGGAGCCAGAGCGGCACGATGGTGGACCAGCGGGAATACAGGCCATTGATGTACACCACATCAATCTTCTTCTCCTTCAGCAACTGCCTCCACGTCGCGGTGGATCGCTTGCTCGGCGGAACATACATCACTCGTTCACCGGACTCCCCGTTCACCCATTGATCCACCGGCACATCGGCTTCGTTCGTGGTTGCCATGTAGTCCCGATCACCGGTCACGATGTGGAAATCGATGCGATCGGCCAGATGGTCAACGAGGTTCACCATACTGCGCACCGGCCCACCCGCCTTGAAATAGGGCTTGTACCAATCGATGAAGACCAGGACCTGTGGCTTGCTCATGCCGTTGCTTCAAGTAATTCCGAAGCTTGCAACGCCCAGTGCTGAGGTGTCCAAGCCGCACCCAATGCAGCCGAGCGATCACCAAGAAGCAACAATTCCTCGTCGGATCGATCGATCATCGTTCGCAAGGATCGCTTCAGGTCGGCGACATCACCAGCGCGATGTCGATCCCCATTGTCCACCAGGAAGCGTTCGGCCGAACCAACGGCATCACTCAACAAAAGTGGAAGTCCGATGCAAGCGTGTTCCTGCACCACAACACCCCAAGGCTCATAGAGACTCGGTCGCACGGCAACCCCGGCTTGCTCCAAGTGCGCGGGCATTTCCCCGGCCTGAACGAAACCAAGGTGCTTGATCCGTGGGTGACGGCCCGATGCACTTTGCCGCACGCGGTCGAATTGTTCGCCCACACCGACCAGTTGGAGTTCCCAATCGCCAGCCTGGTCGGCATCGCACAACTGCGCGAACGCATCACACAGCACTTGCTGGCCTTTCGTTGGAATGTAGCGGGCCACGCAGATGAAATGATGCGGATACTTCGCTGCACGTTCTTGTCGCGCTCCAGGGAATGCTCGGGTGTAGGTCTCGGTATCTGCAGCGTAGAAGCCTGTAAGAACACGCTGTTCCGGAAATCCTAGTCGGCTAGCATAGTGTGCTTGTAGCTGCCCGGTCGCCCAGGTATGGCTGAACGTGCGCGGGATCCAAAGCCTACCCAATGCGGCAGACAACCACTGCTTTGGCGTTCCGCGCCACGCCGTGTCGAGGATCATCACGGTTGGAACGCCTTGCGAGCGCAGCGATCGACACACACGCAAGTAGCCCTTATCCACCCAGCCGCTCGTGATGACCAGTGCGGGCGAGATCCTCGATGCAAGCGCGAGCAATTGTCCATCATTCAAGGTGCTTCGATCGTACACGGTGATCGCCGGATGGAAATCCAGATCGAAGGGTGCCTCTGCATTCACCGGCCAGCGTACCAAATGGATATCCACCTTGGCTTGCTCCACGAAAGCGTTCAAGCACGCGAGCACGTACGGTGCCAATTCGGTGTACATCACCAGCACGGTCCTGCGCGATCTTGTTGTTCCCTGATCCATTCTTGCGGGGCCAAATGTACCGGAACGCGTGGCCCTGCTCGCAGCCAACACGCGGTAGCAGTACCTGATCCACGGTAGAAGTGCTGTAATACCAAGATCGACCTACTCGGCTACAACCAACCTGACTTTCTACTTGATCCGTACTTCCATGACATCGCGTGCACGCCGACCGCGGGTGAATTTCTTCTTGTAGTACCGAACCCAGATGAAGATCAGTGGGGCACCCATGATGGTGGGCCAGAGCCATTGCAACCACACCGGTTTGATGAAGCCCATGTTCACGGCACTGAAGGCCGAAATCGTGGCGATGTATCCCCCAAGGAAGCCCGTCATGTGGGCAAATAGCCATTCGTGCTTATCGTGACTGCGTTTGTAGAAACGTTGCATGTTGCGCCAAACGAAGAGGCTACCGATAAGGCCGAAAACGAGGAAGAGGATCGACCCGTTATCCCGATGCCCCAATACCAACTTGGTGAAACCCCAGATGAATAGACCTCCGTTCACCGCACCTGCGCCCCCCTGTAGGATCAGGTCCCACCTACCCGCTCGTTGCCCTTCGTGGACCCGTTTGTGATAGAGCGCCCGATAACCGGAAGCGACCATGTGGAAGCTCATGACGGCCACCAAGGCAAGAAGCACATTCGGACGAAGGATACCGATGATGATCGCCGTTGTCGCCACTACGACCATGGCATAGAAGAAGACCTTTCCCCATCTGCGGTGACCATCCCCACCCTTTTTGGCGATCATGGCCAACGGCCCGACGACCAGGGCGGTGAAGCCGGAGATGATGTGTAGTATGCGTAACCCTTGAATGACCAATTCTTCCATTCGTCACGCAAAATACGGTGCATGGTTTGAAGGTAGGTGGCGCTCGAAGACCACCTCTCACACGGCTTGACGATCTTGCACCCGGATGGTGGCACTAAAACGTTCGGCCTACACTGCGGCCACCTGGATCATTCCAATACTTTGGTCCAGTGCCCTGTTGTTCTTCTGCGTCGGCATGCCTTCGATGTTCGGCGCACCGATCGGCACCCATTTCATCCGTCAAACGGATTCGCTCGCGTTCGTGGTCCACTTCCGGGAGTTCACTGCTGGCCTTCTCTCGCCTGGGGTCCTTGACCTGAAGATCGCGCCAGACTCTGGGGCGAGCGCTGGCGAATTCCCGATCTTCTATTGGTTCATAGCTTGGGTGGAGCGCCTACTTGGGCCCATGCCGAATGCGATGCGCTGGCTGAGCGGCGGATCGGTGATCATAGCCCACGCTTCACTGATCCGCACGCTATCGGCCACATGGAACGATCGCGTATCGGCGTACGGGCTCATCACACTGTTCAGCGGATCGTCCATCCTAGCGTTCTATGGTTTCAACTTCCTCCCGGATGCCGCCGTGTATGGCATGGTGGTATCGGGTTGGTCCTTGGCGTTACCCGACATGCTGAAAGGTCGCCCAACATTCAGTTGGGCGAGCTTGATCCTATTCGTCTTGGCAGCCGCGATCAAAGCTCCCACAGCGATACATCTTATCGCGTGGTCGGTCATTCTACTGGTTTCCCGGATCCTAAAGCGTGGAAGGCCAACTGCACTACAGGTAGGCGGAATAGTGCTTGGCGCCTCGCTCATCACCGCTTGGCACATGTACGCACGCTGGTACAACGCAGCACATGGTTCTAATTATTTCATGACATGGGCCGAGCCGATCTGGACCATGAGCACCGTTGAACGAGGACAGGTGCTGGACCTGATCTGGAACTATTGGTGGACCAAGTACCTGCATCCGAGTGCATGGCATCTATTCATCGCGTTGATGTTCATCCTTCTGATCCGTTGGGGGAAGGTCGTTTGGTCGATGAAGCTTCTGTTGGGGTTGTCCATGGCCGGATCCGCTGGATTCATCCTACTCTTCTTCCGGAAGTTCGCCGACCACGACTACTACTTCATCACCGTGTTGCCAACGATGATCCTCATCGCCGTGACTGCTTGGCGATCATTGATCGATCATGCAATGCACAAGTGGGTCCGGTTAGGTGCCAAATGCGTGATCGGTATGGTCGCCTTGGCCTCCTTAATACTCGCTCGCACGGAGGTGATGCGTCGTACTACTGCTATGCCACGAGATCACGCTCGTGTTGCACCTTACTTGGCCGATATCCGAGAAGCCATTCGACCTCTGGACTTGCCGTTACGATCGAAGATCATCGTACTCGGCGATAGCAGCGCGAACGGGGCACTCACTTCGATCGGTCGGATGGGATGGACCTATCCGGGTTATCCTGTTGCCCAAGCCCCTACGGTGCAAGCGCTTATGGAACGTGGCGCTACGCATTTGCTCGCGATCCGTCAAGAAGTGCCTCACCTCACCGGCACCACTTTGATCGAACACGGGAAGGACTGGAGCCTGTGGAGGCTCACTCGATAAGGACTCGACGGTTGACCACACCTCCTGATCCATCGAAGAGATGTACAACGAAGATGCCTGGTGTAAGTTGAGGCAGTTCCAGTCGTCCTGACCGGACAGGGACCTTTGCCACTATCCGACCGGTGGCATCCAAAATATGCGCAAAGCGCACGGTGTTCCCATCCCCGAGGATGTATAACGCACCTCCGGATCTCACAGGTACCGGCCCAAGGGTGAGTTCATCCCGTTCGTGGATCGGCTTTAGCCCCACAGGGTCATTGTAAGACGTTACCGAACCATTCAGTGTATCACCGTCGCTGCGAATAATGAACATGGATTCCATACCGGGGCCGTACGAGGTGGTCGACCCAGCGAGATAGAACGCACCATCATCTGCCAGGTCCAATGACCATACCTCATCACGACCTCCTCCCCCGTACGTTGGACCGCTGAGGAAATTCCCTGAGGCGTTCAAGAAAAGCAAGGAAACGTCGCGGTCTCCAGCTCCGTATTCGGCCGTATAACCGGACACAGCGATACGACCATCCGCCAAGCTGAGGACATCACGCGCCTCCCAATCATTACCTGCACTGGACACCGGCTGCGACCATTCCACGATCCCATCCGGTGAAATATTCGCCAAGTACATGACCCTTCGGCCATCCTCCATCTCCTGAAAACCGGTCAGTAGGGCATGGTCCGTGCTCGTTAGGTCCATTCCCAAGATGCGCTCTGAACTTGGCCCTTCCACCCGTACGGACCATACTTCCGCACCGTCCTGATCAATCAGAAATGCGATCGCATCCACATCGCCCATGGATCCTGTACTGCCTGAAAGCACGAACATGCCATCGCTACGCCGACCGACATACCCACCGGTCTCTTCACCCACCAGTCCATAGTCGTTCATCCAAAGGACTTCACCATCCAGATCCACTTTCACCAGAAAGAGATCCCCGGCCGGATCGTTCATCCCGTAGCTATAACCTGCCGCTACGATGGTGTTCTGGTCAATGACCGCACTCTCGAAGAAATCCCAGTCAGGAGTTCCGTAGGTCCGTTCCCAGAGCAGTTCGCCATCATCGGTCACACGCGCCAGATACCCATCGTAGCCTCCGTGTTCTCCTGCATTCGTGGATCCGATCACCAAGAAACCACCTTCGGGTAGAGCAACCACTGCCTTCCCTTCTTGCGCCCCTTCACCTCCCATGGTCATGGACCATACGCGTGCTCCATCGATCGACAAACGAACCAAGTAGATGTCTCCGGTCAGAGTTCCGAAACTACCCGTGGATCCGCAGATCACCGCACCACCATCCGGCAACGCTTCGATGCTGTGCGCTACATCCCGCTCGATACCACCGATCACCCTTTTCCAAGTAGGTTGAGCCTCAACTTGAACAGGCATCAGAAGACCTATAACCACCAGCAAGGCCGCGAGATCCGTATACATGCCACCTACCTTCGTCCCCATGTCCCCTACCGCGCTTCGCAACTTCGCCATCTTCGTGTTCATTCTGGTTCTGATCGACCTGTATGCGTACAAAGGTGTGAATGCGGCACTGGCCAACCATTCGCTCACGCTACGTCGGCTCGTTCGGTTCCTGTATTGGATCGTTTCCATCGGTATTCTAGGGCTGATGATCTATTCGGTCGTGAGCATGCAAGGAAGTCAGGTCCGCCGGGACAATAGCTACGTGTTCTCCTTGGTCGCCTTGTTCCTCCTGTTCTTCCTGCCCAAATTAGTGATCGTGATCTTCCATGGTCTGGATGACCTTCTGCATGTAGGACGTTGGATCTGGAGCAAACTGCTGCCCGGGCCTGCCGAAGGGTCGGGTGAAGCCTTGGACCGAGCGAATTTCCTGAGTCAATTGGGGCTGATCGTCGCTTCGGTGCCCTTTGTGGGTGTGTTGTACGGGGTCACGAAGGGGCGGCGCAGTTTCAATGTGTCGCATATTCCTGTTGGGTCGTCCAACCTACCTGCGGCCTTCCATGGTTTGCGGATCGTGCAGATCAGCGATATGCACTTGGGCAGCTATGGGGAAGACCTATCGATCGTACAGAACGGTGTGGACCTGATCAATGCGGAAGCACCGGATCTGATCCTCTTCACCGGTGATCTGGTGAACGATTATGCGGACGAGGCCGAACGCTTCATTCCCGCGCTTGCTGAGTTGAAGGCTCGCTTAGGGAAATTCAGCATCCTCGGCAACCACGACTACAGCGATTACGTGCGCTGGGAGGACCCTGCTGGCAAGGCGGCGAATCTGGAGAAACTGAAATCCATCCACAAGGCCATGGGCTTCCGGCTGATGCTTGATGAGCATTTGACCTTGGAGCAGAACGGCGGGAAGATCGGACTCTTGGGTGTGCAGAATTGGGGCAAACGCTTCCAGCAGTATGGTGATCTGGCAAAGACGGTGCGTGGCACGGAAGAACTCCCGTACCGCATCCTCATGAGCCATGATCCGACACACTGGGAAGAGCAGGTGGTAGCGACCGGGATCGACCTAACGCTGAGCGGTCACACGCATGGCGCGCAACTTGGTGTGAAGATCGGATCGACCACATATAGTCCTGCCCAATGGGTATACAAGCAATGGGCTGGACTTTATAACCAAGGCCAGCAGCAACTCTACGTGAACCGTGGCTTCGGCTTCATCGGTTTCCCGGGGCGAGTGGGAATGCCACCGGAGATCACGGTGCTGGAGTTGCAACGGACGTGATCTCGATCAAGCGGGGAACACGCTCCCCGCCTCGATCACCGATCGATCCAGCAATTCCAGATCAACGCCTGTGTTGATCCCGCGCTCTTCGAGATCACGCACGAAGAGTTCGGTCTGTAGATTCCCGACCAGTTCATCCTCCGCCATCGGACAACCGCCATAGCCCTTGATCGCACCATCGAAACGACGACAACCTGCATCCCAGGCCGCTTGGGTTTTCGTCTTCCAATTGGTTGGGCTGCAATGCAGATGTGCCCCGAACTCGATCTGCGGCAATTCTGGGATAAGCGCTCCGAACATGCTTTTGATGTCCTCGGGTTCCGCCACGCCCACCGTATCACTCAACGCAATGATGCGCACGCCGAGTTCATTCACCAACCGATCGGTCCATTGTAAGGCGATGTCTGCGTTCCAAGGATCACCGTATGGATTGCCGAAAGCCATGCTGATATAGACCACCAGCTCCTTGCCTGCTTTCTGAGCCAATTCAGCGATGTTCGCTGTACGAACCCACGAGCCCTCGATACTGGTATTCGTGTTCCGCTGTTGGAAGGTCTCGCTGATGCTGAATGGATAGCCCAAGTAGCTCACCCGCACCTGCCGTGCGGCAGCTTCTGCACCCCGCTCGTTGGCAACGATCACAAGGAGTTTGCTCTTCGAACCATCCATGTCGATCCGGTCCAGCACCTCAGCCGTATCCGCCAACTGCGGAATGGCTTTAGGGCTGACGAAACTGCCGATGTCGATCGTATCGAAACCGACCTTGAGGAGTCCATTCAAGTACTTCACTTTCACATCGGTGGGAATGAAGGTCTCGATGCCTTGCATGGCATCACGCGGACACTCTACGAGTTTCACTACAGGGATCTCCATTTCACGAATGCTCTATTGATGCGCTTCAGCAGCGCGGGTCCTTCATAGATCAATCCGGTGTAGACCTGCACCAGATCCGCTCCAGCCTCGATCTTTTCCATGGCTGCCTCGGCACTATCGATCCCGCCGACACCGATGATCACGAACGGCTTGGGAAGTCGGTCGCGCAGGTAGCGGACCACCTCGGTGCTACGTTGTCTCACCGGAGTGCCGCTGAGACCACCGGATCCCATGGCTTCCACTTCGGTCTTGGGTGTTCGTAGGTCCTCGCGGGAGATCGTCGTATTCGTAGCGATCAAACCAGCGATGCCACTCTCCTTGACCACCGAAACGATGTCATCCAATTGCTCATTCGTGAGGTCCGGTGCGATCTTCAGAAGGATAGGTTTCGGTAGCTGCGAGTGGTGGGTTGCCAACTTGTTCCCGAACTCCATCAACCCTACAAGGATCTTCAACAACGGTTCCTTCTCCTGCAAGGCACGCAGACCAGGGGTATTCGGACTGCTTACGTTCACAACGAAGTAGTCCACCACGGGATGGAGTGCATCAAAGCATTTCACATGATCGTCGATGGCCTGTTCGTTCGGTGTGTTCTTGTTCTTCCCGATGTTGCCCCCAACGATGATGCCCGGTGCCCGCTTCTTCAACCGTTCAACCGCCGCTGCCACGCCGCCATTGTTGAAACCCATGCGATTGATCAACGCGCGGTCTGCGGGAAGGCGAAAGAGTCGTGGTCGCTCATTTCCGGGTTGCGCAACAGGGGTAAGCGTCCCGATCTCGATGAAGCCGAAACCGATACGGGATAGGGCATCCACATGCCTCGCATCCTTATCCATCCCGGCGGCAAGACCCACCGGCCCCGGGAACGTCAGGCCCATCACCTCCACTGCCGCGCTCTTTCCGGGGCGCTTCCCTCCGACCAAGGCCAACGCCCCAGGCAGGAGCTTTGCGACCTCGAGCATGGAGAATGTAAGATGATGCGCGCTCTCCGGGGAAAGGCTGAAAAGGAGCGGACGGAGGAGCTTGTACATCGGCCCGCAAAGGTAGCGGCTCACAGTACCCACCTCAGGCCAAGGAATCCGCGTACACCTTGCAAGGGGGCGTACATGTAACTCGTGTCGAACGTGTAGCCATTCGGATCCGCGACCGGATCCATTGATCTCTTGTCGAACGGATCAAAGGGGCGCATCAGCGGATCCTGCGGCACGAAATCGAGCACATTCTTCACGCCACCGTAGAGCTCGAATTGTGCATTCAATTTGTGCGTTGCCTGCAGATTCAGCAACGCGTAGGTCGGTGAACGCTCCGGTCGGAAGTCATTCGGTTGAACTGGCAAGCGCATGGGGCCGTACCATTGGCCGGTGAGGTCCGTACTCCACTTGGGTGTTAGTTGATAGCTCGCAGTGAAGGTCCCCGACCATTTCGGTGCGAAGAACAGATCGGATGCAACGCCTTGCTGGGTGGTGAACACCTGCATCCATGTAGCACCAGCGAGAATGCGCAAGGGCTTCCCTACTCTGGTCTCAACGTTCAGGCTTGCACCCCGTGAAACACCGTAACCATCGAGGTTCCGATAGATGATCAGGTCCTGATCAGTGGTATAGTCCGGCAGGATGCGGTTGCTGAAATACGTGTAGAACAACGACCCATCCAAACCGAAGTAGCGTTTCTCGCCTGGCCATTTGCGCACGACGTTCAAGGTTGCGTTGAGCGAACGTTCGGGCAAGAGGTCGCCTTCGATCCGCACTTGTCTGGCTCCGGTGAGCGCTGCGTGTTCCTCGGTAAAGAGGTTCACGACCCGGTAACCAGTGCCGAAGTTGGCGCGCACGGCCCATCGACCGTTCGGTGCCCATTTATAGGCCAACCGTGGGGATCGCACCACACCGTGGTTGACATCATGGTCCAAGCGATAACCGATCAACAGTTTGTGCATTTCGGTCATGCTCCATTCATCCTGCAAGAAGAAACCCGGGAGCGGCATCACATTCGGGGCATTCGTCACATCGCCATTCCGGATCGTGGTCGTTGCGCTCGTATTGTCATCGTACCACGTGTGTCGGTACGCAAGTCCACAGGTCGTTTCGTGCCGGGCTCCGAGTCGCCGTGTACCAAAGAGTTGTGCGAAGAGCACCCGCTGATCCGCATCGTACGGCGTGATCCCGTACCAGGATCGTTGCTGGTGTCCGTTCGCACTGAACTGCGCGATGATCTTTCCCGGAACAGGGAGTTGATACTGACCGATCACTTCCCAGCGCCGCGTGGATATGGACTCGCCGTACAGGCTATCACCACCAGCGAAGGCCGGGGTCCAATCCATTTGCCCTCCCCAACGATCCTCGTGTACGTAACGTGCTGCGATGCTCGCCACCTTGCGGTCCGGGCGTCGGAAGGAAAGCTTATTGAATATGGAAACCCGGTTCTGCAACGTGACGTCCGTGAAGCCATCTCCGTTGTTGTCTCGCGGATCATGGTAACGGAATACGGTCACTCCAAGGAGGTCGTTCACCTTCTTCTGCCCGAAACGCAGACCGATATCCGCATTGTACTCCTGCCACGAAGTGGCCATCAGATCCACCGCTGCCTTTGGAGCCAAGGCCGGATCCTTCGTGATCACATTCACCAACCCTCCCATGGCCTCGCTTCCATAGAGCGAAGATCCAGGGCCTTTCACGACTTCCACGCGCTCCACCAAGCTGGTCGGGATCCCGCTCAGTCCGTACACCGTACTCAATCCACTCACGATCGGCATGCCGTCGATCAACACCATGGTGTATGGACCTTCCATTCCGTTGATGTGGATGTCGCCCGTATTGCACACACTGCAATTGATCTGCGGCCTTACACCATTCACCATGCCCACCGCATCGAACAGGGCCGGGCTCGGATTCTTCCGAAAGAGCGCCGGGGTGATCACTTCCACAGGGACCGGACTATCGCTCCGTGATACTTCGCGCATGGTTCCAGTAACGACCACTTCCCCAAGGTCCACTGCACTTGGTTCGAGTTCGATGGTGCCCAGTTCCACGTCCTTCCCGTTCAACCATTCGAAAGGGATCCCCTTCTCCTCGAACCCGACCGCGCGGATCAGCAACACGTGTTGACCAGCAGTTACGCCCGTGATGGTGAACCGTCCTGTCGGATCCGAACTCGTCCCAATACGGGTCTCTTTCACCAGAATGTTCGCGTAGGGTACTATCGTCCCTGTCGACATCAACCGGCCATGGACACGACCGCCTTGTGCATGTGCAGCACAGCAATGGAAGACCAGCAGAACGATGAGAACGGCCCGGTACATGGGACAAACCTAGTCGATCTTTAGAGACATCTAATTTATTTTCGAGAACCTGCTATTCTTCTACCTTTGACCCAACCAGATCATGCTCACGCGCAGCGAAGAGGACCACATCAAAGCGGTGCATGCCCTATTACAGAGCGGCATGAGTGCTAGCACCACGGACATTGCCGAACGTGTCGGCACCAAGGCCAGCAGCGTGACGGTGATGTTGAAGAAGCTGGCGGAGAAGGGACTGGTGAAGCACCAACCCTATCACGGTGTGCAGCTCACCACCAAGGGTCGGACCGCTGCGCTGAAGTTGATCCGCAAGCACCGGCTTTGGGAGACCTTCCTCGTGGAACGGCTCGGATTCGGCTGGGACGAAGTCCATGAAGTGGCCGAGCAGTTGGAGCACGTGAGCAGCGATAAACTCACGAACGGCCTGGACGATCACCTCGGCAATCCGGCCTTCGACCCTCACGGCGATCCGATCCCCGACCGGAACGGCAAGGTGCAATTGCGCGACATCAAGCCTTTGACCGAATGTGCCTTGGGTGAACGGATACGCATAGCCCGCGTGAATGACCCGAGTGATAGCCTGCTTCATCTGCTCGATCAGAAGGGCATGGGCATCGGCATGGTCTTCACCGTGGTGACCAAGTTGGAATTCGATGGCAGCGTGGAGTTGCGCAGTAAACAAGGCCCCATGCACACGCTATCGGCACAAGTGGCCGATCAGTTGTTGGTGGAGAACGACGCATGATGAAGGAGATCCTCAGCTTCTTCGAGGGCACGGACCCGGTCCTTGGCGCTTTTATCGCGACCATGTTCACCTGGTTCGTCACGGCTGCGGGGGCCTCGGTGGTCTTCTTCTTCAAGAACCTGAGCCGCAAGTGGCTGGATGGCATGCTCGGCTTCACCGGTGGGGTGATGATCGCGGCGAGCTATTGGAGCCTGTTGGCACCCAGCATCGAAATGAGCGAGCGCATGGGGATGATCAAGTGGCTTCCCCCAGCGGTCGGTTTCGCCATGGGTGCGCTCTTCATTTTCGTACTGGACAAGTATGTTCCGCACCTGCACATCAACTTCGACCCGAGCAAGAGCGAAGGCCCGAAGACGCAGTGGCGCCGTAGCACGTTGCTGATCCTGGCCATCACGCTGCACAACATTCCGGAAGGCCTTGCTGTGGGTGTCCTCTTCGGTGGTGTGGCTGCGGGGATCCCGGAGGCCACGATCGGAGCGGCCGTGGCGCTGGCCATCGGCATCGGACTGCAGAACTTCCCGGAAGGCATGGCCGTCAGCATGCCCTTGCGTCGCTTGGGCGTTAGTCGTCGTCGCAGCTTCTTCTATGGACAACTGAGCGCGATCGTAGAACCCATCGCCGGAGTGATCGGTGCAGTGGCGGTGCTTTGGATGCAACCCATCCTCCCCTATGCCCTCGCATTTGCTGCCGGCGCCATGATCTACGTGGTGGTGGAGGAAGTGATCCCAGAGACCCAGCAGGACGAGAATACGGACATTGCCACGTTGGGCTTCATCGGCGGCTTCATCGTGATGATGGTGTTGGATGTGGCATTGGGGTAGTGTCGAAGTCCAAAGTGGCCGTACAACCCACCCGCACTCGCCGTAGTTTCGCGGCCCATGGCCTCCCCGACCATCGATGTGAAGAACCGCCGAGCTGGTTTCGAGTACCACCTGCTCGATACCTTCGAATGCGGTATGGTGTTGACGGGCTCCGAGATCAAGAGCATCCGCGCTGGTGGTGCGAGTCTGAACGAGGCGTTCTGCGCGTTCGTGGGCAGTGAACTGGTGGTTCGCGCCATGCAGATCAACCCGTACGGGTCCAACCCGAACTATGTACACGAACCGAAACGGGACCGCAGGCTACTGCTGCACCAACGCGAGTTGGACAAGTTGAAGAAGAAGCTGAAGGACTCCGGTATCACGATCATTCCTACGCGCCTGTTCATTGCCAAGAACGGCTATGCCAAATTGGAGATCGCCCTCGCCAAAGGCAAGAAGCTATTCGATAAACGGGAGAGCCTGAAGGCGAAGGACGTGCAGCGCGACATGGACCGTGAAGGCTGAAGATGCATTGGCGCGAGCATATCGCACGGTATGGAAAGCAGTGGTTCCCCGGTGAGCCATGGGTACGCACCACCTTTCTTGCGTTGTTCGCACTGGCCGCTCTGCTGCGGTTCTGGGGGATCCAGGATCTATCGTATACCCACGATGAGCTCAGTGCCTTGGTACGCATCTACCCCACCTTGGGCGAAACGATCCAACGTGGAGTGATCGAACTGGATACGCATCCGCCGGGCGTGCAGGTCTTCGAGTGGGCTTGGACCAAGGTCTTCGGGATGGGAGAAGGAGTGGTCAAACTCCCCTTCATCGTGCTCGCATTGGCCGCGCTCTTCCTGCTGTACCGGTTCGCATTGGCATGCACCTCTGCGCCCACTGCGCTGGTGGTCACGGCCTTGCTGGCCACGCTTCAATACACGGTGCTCTACGCGCAGATCGCAAGGCCCTATGCCTTCGGCTTCTTCACCACCGCCTTGTTGGCGGATCAATTGACGCGCTATCTGGCGTTCGGAACACGCCGCAATTGGGTCGGTACCGGTGTAGCCATTGTGCTGTGTGCGTACACGCATCACTTCACCCTGTTGCTTGCAGGGATCATGGTGCTCAGTGGGTTCTTCCTACTTCGGAAGGAACAACGGCGCGGCTACATCCGGATGTGCGCGGTCGCGGCCCTGCTCTACCTGCCGAATATCCCGATCTTTTGGAAGCAACTCAGCATGGGCGGTCTGGATGGTTGGTTGCAGCCACCGGATCCTGATTGGTTGCTGGAGTACGGCGCTTGGATCCTTCATTTCTCCTGGATCCTCGGGGGAACGGTCGGCTTCGTGCTGTTGCTGGCCTTGGTAATGCGGATCAAGAATGGTGCGTCACCTTCCCCAGCGCAATGGATCCTTCCCCTGTGGGGCCTTGCACCCCTGGTGATCGGCTATGGTTATAGTATTTGGCGTTCCCCGGTGCTCCAGTATTCCATGCTGATCTTCAGTTTCCCTTTCGTTCTGATGGCACTCTTCGCCGGTCTGCGCAATTTGGATCGACGATGGACGCTGGTGATCTGCGCCGGGTTGGTCGGCGCGAGTACGTACTCCTTGCTCGTGGAGCGCGAACACTACCAAATGTTCCAAGGCTCGCGGTATGAGGCCATGGTACAGACCGCGATCCGCACGGTGAAGGAGTCCGGTGCGGACAGGACCTTGGTGCTCTTCGACGCGGCCGCACCACAAGTGCAGTTCTACTTGGACCGGTCCGGACAAGAAGGGTTGGACCTGCAATTCGTACAACTTCGTGGAAACGTTACACCGGGTGCCTTGGACAGCCTCTTGCGTTTGACGAAGAGTGGCAAGGTGGTCTTGGGCATATCCAATGGCGCAGAGCCAGAAGACCTTGCGCGCGTGCAGGTCCACTTCCCGTATGTGGTGGAACGGCAGGACCATTTGGAGGGTCAGGTCTACGTATTGACGGACGACTCCACTGAAGCACGTGTCCACGATCGAACACTGATCGCAGAAGCCACTCCAGCGCGGCATTGGGGAGGTGTTTGGGACATCCACGATGACCTACCGGTGCGGCACGATGCAACAAAGCGATCCACCTATTGGGAACTCAGCGGCCGTGAATTCGGCGTTGCGGTCCAGATCCCTTTTGCGCCGGGATTCCACGTTCAGGATGAATTCGACGCGGTGCTCGAATTGGAACAGCCCCCAGGGAGGACCAGTGTTTCCGTCGTAGTTGGATTCAACAAAGGCGATCCAACGCTCTTCACGCGCGGTGGACATTTGGACACGTTCACTGGATCGGAACGTGTTCTACTCTGTGCCTCGGCATCGCCGGGATGGGCCATGCCCGGTGTACGACCGGATCGGGTAACAGCCTATTTGATGAATGGCAGTCTCGGGCCCCTGCGCGTGAAGCGCCTTCGCCTGTATCGACGTTCGGGAAATTGGAACGGCAACGCACTGTTCGAACCCGTACACAAAGGTCATTGAATCAGAAAGGGCCGCCGAAGCAGCCCTTTCAACGTTCCGGCGGTTCGGTCAGAGTTTGAAGCTGAGGCCGATACCCAAGGTCTGTTTGAACTGCGTGGCGGGCCCAGTGTAAGGCAGCCCTTCGGGGTTCACCTTCGGCAGGTTGGTATCGTGGTCGTAGATCAACACCGTGTTCAACGTTGCGGCGAACCACTCGTTCACCTTGAAGGTCCACAAGGTCTCCCAGGTCACATCGATGTTCTGTGGGTTGCGTAGGTAGTTGCTGAACAGATCCCCACGGGTGAGGAAGGTGATGTTCTTGGCCAGTTCGCGCTTGTATTGCATCCGGACGTAACCGCCCACTTCCAGTTCGGTGGTGCTGCCGTTCTTTACGCCATAGACCCGCAAGTCGGGATCCGTGCTTCCGCCGAAGAGGGTCTTGTCGTTCATGATGATCATACGTGCCGTAAGCGGCGAGAAGAACACCGTGAAATTCTCGCTGGGGCGGTAGTCCAGACCAACGCCGAGAAGCGCGTAACCCGGAGCGAGGAAATTGGAAATGCGATCCCCATCGGCATTGAAGCCCTCTGTGAACTGGGAGCGGAACTGGAACACACCGGCGAGGTAGAGGCTCTTCTTCAGTTCGTAGCCGTACTTGCTGTTCAGTTCAATGCGGTCATCGGTCTTTTGCGGACCTGAACCGTTGTGGATGTGCTGGCCACCGAACGCAAGGATCAAGCTATTGTCCCATGCCTTGCGGTCCTTCTTCCAGTCGGCGGTACCGTTGAACATGGCGATGCCGCTCACCGAGCTGAAACCACCGGCGGCCCAATTGGTGAGGTTCACCTGGGTCATGTTGATGTTGAAGATGCCGCTGCGCTGCCAACCGTTCGGAATGGTATCCGGCGGAAGTGCTGCTTGCATGGCCGCTGCGGATGCATCGCGGTCCTCGGTATCCACATCATTCTGTGCCGCGAGTGGCAGGAGTGCCGCGCTGGCGAGAATAGAGAGTACGTATCGTGTCATATGCCTTTTCTCAATTGGTTTGGTTGGTAATGGTCATGCTTGGTCGTGGGCCTTTGATACCGGCAGCCTGGATGGCCATGATGCCTTGCTCCAAAGTACCAAAGTAAACGGTCCAATAATCCTTGGGATCGCACCACGGGCGAACGGCCAGTTCCATCCCTTCCAAGTTCAGCTTGCTCACCGTTACGCTTGGTGCTGGTTCGATGAGTACGAGCGGGTCATTGGCCATCACTTCCTCCAACACCTTCCTCGCTTTGTCCAAAGGCTCGCCGTAAGAGATCCCGAAGGTGAGGTCCACACGCATCTTGCCGTCGTGGCTGTAGTTGATGATGTTGCCGTTCGCCATGGCCCCGTTCGGAATGATGGCCGTCTTGTTCTCCGGAGTGAGCATCACGGTGGTGAAGATCTGGATCTCCTTCACGACACCCAATACGCCTTGTGCTTCAATGAGGTCGCCCACCTTGTAGGGTTTGAACAAGAGTATCAATGTACCGCCCGCGAAGTTCGCCAGCGTCCCTTGAAGGGCCAGACCCACGGCCAAGCCTGCGGCACCGATGATGGCCACGAAACTGGTGGTGGCCACACCCAACATCTGGATGGCGGTGATGAAGACGAGGATCCGCAGGGCGATGGTGACCAAGCTGTGCAAGAAACGTTTCAACGTCGCTTCCACGCCGCGCTTTTCCATCACCTTGTCCAACATCCGACCGATCATGCGCACGAGCATGGACCCGATCCAGAGCACCACAAGTGCCATTAGCACTTTGGGGCCGTGCTCAAGAAGGAGTTGCACTCCGCGTTCGGTCCAGTTTCCGAGTTGTTCTACAGGTTGGTCCATGGTGGTGTGATGGGTTTATGGTGATCGGGGATCCACGTTAGCACTGATGTATCATTGGTCTTGGGTTCCGTCATCCAGCACCTCGATGCGTTCGGTAACCAATTGTCGGGTTGGGATCAGCACCAACCGGTCCGCTGTCCGGATCGCGATGCTCACGCTATCGATCTTCTCGATCACCCCTTCGTCGTTCCCGATGCGCACACGCATGCCGACGCTGAACCGATCCTTGCCGTAGTAGCTGCCCAGGATGTTGGTGAGCACATCGCGCGCCGCGAATCCGTAGGCGATGGCGAATGCGAGCAGCACACCCGCCACCACGATCACCAGGTTGGAGGTGATCAACGTGGTATCGATGCCCGCCATGTTCAACGCGGTAATGGAACTGAGGAGCACGATGACCCCGAAGAGCACCGAGGCCAGCACCTTGCCACCACCCAGGCCCATGCTTTCCATGGTGGTCGCCATCATGACCTTGGCCTTTTCCGCACCCCAGAGGCCGACCAGGAAGATCACTAGGGCGGTCAACAAAGTGGGCAGGTAGCCAAAGAAACCATCGATGGCACGGGTAACGCCCGCTAGGTGCATGGCATCGGCAGCGGCCACCAGGAAGATGAGCAACACCAAGGCATACACGAGCATTCCGAGGAAACCGCCCAAGCTCTTCACCCCCACTTTGCCCAATACGTCGAGCACGCCGCTCCGTTCTGCCGCCGCATCCAATCCGGTGCGGCGCACCATGTTCTTCACCACCGCGCGAATTCCTTTGGCGATGAGCCAACCCAGGAGCAGGATGATGAGGCCGCTGAACACGCTCGGCAACCCATTGATGATGCCGACGACATACTGTTCGAAGGCTTTGGACAAACTGGCTTGTAGGAGATCGATATCCATGATCACGGGGTGGTTTCAGTGGTTGGTCCTTTGCCCTTGGCGGGAGTAGTGGGGTCTACGCGGCGCACCTTGTCGAAGGCGGACATGGAGAAGTCCGCGACGAAGAGCTGGAGGAAGCGCATTACGAGCATGACCAACTTCACGCTCGTCATCACCTCCTTGCGCAAGTGCTCCGGTGGCTGGTCCGTGGAACGGATGATCTGGAACGGATTCTCCATCATGCTTCTTCGTGATAGAGTTGTTGATACATGCCCAACGCGCGTTCCCGTGCCCGTAGCGACCGCATTTTCACGGCACTTTCCGAAAGCGCGAGGATCTCTGCCATTTCCTTCACCGAGAGTTCGTCCTGGTAGCGCATCAGCAGGATGGCCCGATCACCGGCTTCCAATGCGGCCAGTACAGGCTCCAACCGATCGGAACGCAAGGAAAGCAGTTCGATCTCCGAGCGGTCCTCCGCCCCATCCGCTATGGCCGTTTCCTCCTTCAATTCCGTGGTTCGGTAGCGCTGTTTCTTGCGCAGATGGTCCAGGCAGTAATTGTAAGTGACGCTGTACAGCCACGTGCTGAATTTACTGCGATGGTCGAATTTGGACAGATTCACGAACGCCTTCAGGAAGATGTCGTGGGTAAGGTCCTTGGCCAATTCTTGATCTCGCGTCATCCCCATACACTTCTGGTACACCTTGGCGGTATACCGGTCATAGAGCACACCGAACCGGTCAGCGTCCATTTGGCGCTGAAGCTCGGTAACGAGTTCTTCGTCACTGAGCTGACTGTCCGGCTTGGTCTTCTTCTTGAATAGCACGTTGGGAGAGCTGGAAACCGGCTATTGGACGAGGAGCATCGAAATGGTCACTTCCGGACCAGCCTGCACGGCCATGGGAATGCAGCAGGAATGGTGCGGGAGAACGGAATGCGGCATGGATCTTTCCCGGTTCGTCGTATTCATCGCACATCCACCTTGATCGGAACAGCGGGCCCTGACGCCCGTTGCTGGAAGGAAGCCGGACCCACCGGGAAGATGCGGGTCGCGGCGATATGTGGTGGGCAATGCCGGATTCGAACCAGCGACCCCTACCTTGTCGAGGTAGTGCTCTAAACCAGCTGAGCTAATTGCCCTTACAAGAACGGCGGCAAAAGTAGCCTTCCGAGCGATACGGGGAACACCTCCCGGTCGAATTCACGGATCCAAGGTTGGTTCTCACAGCGGCTTGTACAGTCGCTCTGCTAAGGGGATCCTGATCCTCACCAAGGCGTTCCGATCAAGTAAGGTTAATTTCGCGCCATCGTATCGTCATGGCCTCAACGAACTCTTCAAGCGGACGCATCTTCCAGAACCCCATACTGGAAGCATTCACCAAAACGCATATCGCCGTACCGTTGACCCTGTTCTTCGGTTTGGGCATCGCCGCGTGTTACGTCTCCGTCCATCAACTGGAATTCAGCGTGGTCGCCACCCTCTCCTTGTATGGTGCCGGCGTGCTGTTCTTCACCTTCATCGAATACATCGCCCACCGCAAGCTCTACCACATGGGCACGGCAGGCAGTGCGCGCAAGGTGCGCATGCAGTACCTGATGCACGGCGTACACCACGACCACCCGCGCGACAAGAAGCGCTTGGCACTGCCCCCACTGGTCTCCATCGTGCTCGCTTCGGCCTTCATGGGCCTGTTCCGTTTGGTACTCGGCCCCAGCGGCATCGCCTTCGGTGGCGGTTTCATGACGGGCTATGCCTGCTACCTCATGATCCATTACGCGGTGCATACCATGAACCCGCCCAAGAACCTCTTCGGCATACTGTGGAAGCACCACAACCTGCACCACTACGTAGGCGATGAAGGTGCTTTCGGCGTCAGCTCCCCGCTCTGGGACCACATCTTCGGCACCATGCCGGTGGATCCGAAGGCGAAGCGGGTGGCGAAAGCGTAAGGGTATTGCTGCTTGTTACAGGAAGAACCGTCGCGGAAGACCGTGCGGGGCCGAAGCGTATTGGCTAAGCGCTTGGGCGGCGATGTTGCTCCGCTCTTTGCTCATTTGGCTGATGCCTGCGCTGGTGATGGCCTGCCACGGAACGTGTAACGCACGCCCTCAAGCCACCTTCCGTTGCTCGCCTTCGCTAGCCTCGCGCAACTTGCGAATGAGGTTGCGTTTGCCTTCGCCCATGCCTGCAAGGAGGCGTTCGAATTCGAGGCGTTCCTCCAGCGCATGCTGGTCCGGGAAGAACTTGCCTTGGTCCACGAAGGTGGTCAGTAGGGTGAGGTTCTCCTCCTGATCGCGCACGCCGAAGAGCCAGCCTTGGTTCACGCTAACGATGTCCTCGATCTGGTCGGCCATCAGGTCCACGGTGTGGGCGGCCCATAGGTGGTTCTCCAGAAAGAACTGCCGCAAGCGTTCCTCGGCCGTTACGTCCGGGCTGAAGCGGTCGCTGTACTGATCGAACACGTGCTTGCTGTAGTGGAAGGCGGTGCCCCCATCGGGCCGCACGTAAATGGCGCGCATGCGGCGGTCCGCGCCCCGGTACCAGCAATAGTGGAAGGCTTGCATACCGGCCTTGCAACAACGCAACACCACCAGCCAGTTGTTGTGGCTGGGGGCCTTGTAGGGGTGTATCTCGATCACTACGGCCTTGCGGTCGCCCTTCAGCTGGCGGCGCACCAAGAGTTCCTTGGCCCGTTGGAACTTGCGCTCCACGGCGGGCAGGTCACGCTGCGCATGGCGCAGCACATCGACGGCTCTCATGTCTGGTAGGATCATGGCCTTGACAATTGACCCTATAACGGAAGGAACGGGGGGCAGGTTATCCGCTAGCGGACGCTAGCGCTCCCCCTAACAGCGGCGCTGCCCCTTCGGCCAACACCCCCAACGCAACAGCCCCCGACGATCCGCGGGGGCTGTTGCTTAGTAGGGTGTACGTTCCCAGTACCTGCCTGTGTTCCGTGCTTAAGCGGCTTTCGCCGTTACCTTTTCGCTCATGGGTCCTTCGCCTACCGCGCCTACCGCGGAGACCCGGAACGAATACTGCTTGTCCGTGATCAGACCTTTCACCGTGATACGGGCCTTACTGGTCGTGCCAATAAGGGTCCACGTGCTCTCGGGATTCGTCGGGTCGCCGTCGCACTTGTACGTGTAGTACAAGCGTCCACCACGCACCCCTTTCCAACGCAGGAGTACTTCCCCTGCAATGGTCCCGGTATGCCCGTTGAAATTCGACGGCGCCTCCAACTTATCGATCGGATCAGGAACTTTCGCCAACTCGAAGCCACTGCGCACGGCCATGTCGATGTCGCCACCGGCCACGCTATTCACATAGCGCGCCAGCTGCACCAACTGACCGTGGAGTTTCTTCGCAGTGGAGTTCTTGGTGGCGATCGCACTGCTCGAACGGTCCTGGGCTGCCGGAATGGCCGCCTCAAGGATCGCAAGCGTCGCGCTCACTTCGGCCAGACTCGGCGAAGGAGAAGCGAAGCTGACGTTACCCGTCATCTTGCTTATCACGTGCTTCGTCTTGCCCACTAAGTCGGCGACCCGAAGGCCGCTCAGTCCTGCTTTGATGATTCTCATCGGATTGCTCGTTTAAGGTATTTCTCGGGTTTCAAGTCCTTTGCTCGACTTTGGTCTCGGCAGGTACAGGAGCGGATCGCCATCCTGTGCCTATTTGCTGACCAAGCCGGTAAGCGCAAACAGCCCCTTGCAACGTTGCACCCGTATTTGATGTTGAAAACATAAGCCGCGTCCCCAGCGGCCCACAGCTGGTCGTTATCCGAATTTTAACACCAAGGGACGAAGCGTTCGGGTCTATTTCTTCGGCGCTCCGACAGACCTACACCACCATTTTAACAAGTTGCGAAGCATTTTCTTGTAGGAGGTAGCCGCTACTCACTACAACATCGTCGCCACTTGCTACATACTTGCCGCGACCTACTACACCATCGCCACGGGTTACTACATACTTGCCGCGACCTACTACAACATCGCCACGAGTTACTACTTACTTGCCGCGACCTACTACAACACCACCACGGGTTACTACCTACTTGCCGCGACCTACTACAACACCACCACGGGTTACTACAACATCGCCACGGCATACTACCTACTTGCCGCTACTTACTACAACATCGCCGCGACCTACTACCTACTTGCCGGTACTTACTACTGAACAGCCAGGTTGTACTACCTACTTGCCGCGACCTACTACGACATCGCCGCCGTGTACTACATACCAGCGGCCATGTTGTAGAAGAAAATGGCCATGGCATGCCCAACAAGCGGCCCCGGTCGGTCCTATCCCGTGCGTATTCACCGGCCACTGGTTCAAAAGTCGAAGCCGGCCACCGGCCCAAATGCACCGGCGCTGGCTCAATTTCAAACTACCGCAGAGAGGTGCAAACGGGGTCCAAGAGCGACACCCACCGGCGGGCACTGGAGGGCCAAGGCGGAAAGGGCATTGCGCACCGTGTATAGAAGGATAGCGAAGGTGAGGGGGCGTTCAAAGCGCAACACCGGATCCGTTCTCGGCCGTGCCCACCGGTGGGCGGCGGGTTCGTAGGCCCCGTAGGCGCCCAGCGCGCATCACCCTACCCAACCACCCCACCACCATGGGTACGCCTGCTTGCACACCCCTGTGCCTAAAAGCCGTTGGCTTGGAACTGCCGCACATGTCCGGTTCTCGGCCCCAACTCCGCCTGCACCTGCACCACCCCGAAGCCTTTTGCCTCAAGGCCGAACCGCAACGCGCCGCACTGCCCACGCCCCTGCCCCGGCTGCTGCCCGAACTCCGCCGCATGCTCGCCCCGCACAAGCGCGGCCAAGGCAAACACCACCCCCTGCGCTTCCACCTCGGACCGTACTCGCGTTGGCCCTTCCACTTCTACCGCGTGAAGCTGCCGCACACCGGCCTGCTGCTCCCCTGTTCCAGCCTGCACCACCTGCAACTGGTGCTCTGGGTCCATCTGCACGACCCGCTGCCCTATGCCCCCATCTTCCACCTGCTGTGCAGCGACCCGGTGCTGCACCCCCTTACCCACCAACTGCTGTGGAAGACCCACCGCCGCTACACCCTCGCCAGCCTATGGCCCAACTACAGCCAGGTGCTGGAGGAAACCGCGTGCGGCTGCGGGGTGCGGGTTACGGTGCGGTTCTGCGCGTGGGGGGGGGGGGGGGCGGGGCCGCCGGAACCGGGGGCTGGGCGGGCGCCCCCGTGAGCAGGGGGAGGGGTGGGTGGGGCCGGCGACGGGGGGGGGAGGGGGCAGCCGCCGGCGGGAGGGGGGGGGGGGCGCCCGCCCCCGGCGGGGCCGGGCTGGCCCTGCCGTACGGGCGGGGCATAATAAAAAATTACACAAGAACCCCCCCCCCCCGCCCCCCACCCCGCGCCCGGGCGGAATGGACCGTGCAGTTGGGCAGGGTGTGGCTTTTTTTTTCGGAACTCCACGATCTTGGCCATGCGCGGTCGCCTTTGGCGCTAACTGCTTTGTGCAAGGTGCGCGCGGTCGCCGTCCAGCAGCACGGCAAGTTCCTTGGTGCTAAGCCGCTTGAGTTGCGTGAAACCATCCGCATCCAAATAGCTAATGAAGACCGAAAGGTCCTTGGTCGCTGTCTTTTCCACCCCCGAACGGAACAGGTACTCGTTGTGGGTGGTGATCAGGTACTGGTTACCCTTGTCCAGCGCCATCATTTCGGCCATGTGCTTGGTGTAGAACGGAAAGGTGTTCTGCTCCGGCTCGTCAAAGAGCAAGGTGAATCCTTTCACCGTTTCCAAGATCGAATACATGAAGAGGTAGCGCTTGATCGTATCGCTCAGGTTGCGATAGGGCAGCGTTACCACCACGTTCTCGTCGCTCAATTTGCTTAGGCGCAAAGCGTTTTCCTTCAGGTCCACTTCCCAGCGCAGGCCTGTTCCTTCAAGAACCTTGCGGATGCGCGATCGCAGTTGCTTGTTGGCAGCAACAAGCCCAGTGGGAGTTGGCTCCGAACGGCGCCTCCAACTCCTTCATCATATTGCGCCCGAAGGTCACATCAGGATCATATGCGTAACGACGGAGATGCGTGGTGTACTGAAAGAAATTACCACTAATGATCCCTTGCGTATTGATCTGCGCTGTCACACCCTCGCTCAACTTGCCAGACGCGGCCGTCCTTTCCTGGACCTGCAACTTGAACTGACCATGTTCGAAGTGCATGGTGGCCTGGGATCGCACCAATGTCGATCACCATCGGCTCGCTTGAGATCACGCAAGGGGAACAGATCCTCAATATCGTCATAGCCGGATAAGGCGCTGATCGAATTTGCTATTCGTCGGAGCGCCTCTGGATATAAGCGTTAAGGCCCAGAGCACGTTGGATTTTCCGTGCTTGTATCCCCGATGAAGAGGTTCATCCGCGTACACGGGAACGCCAGGTCCTTCAGCGTTTTGAAATTCTTGATATGGACCTTCTTGATCATGGGCGCAAGTTAGCGCGGCACGCTGATCCAAGCTATACCAACACGCCCGATCGCCTTTGACTTGGCCTGCCCTGCTCGGAGTATTGCGGTCTTGTGTTTCGCGGGTTGGCTCTTGTCCCGCACCTAGTTGGCCCGTGGCCTTGGCTTTTGGCTGCATTGGCAATTGGGCCTCTTGGCTGTTTGGCCTGCAAGCGATCGCCCCCCACTATGTGTAAAAAGCCCCGGGGGGCGTGTAAGAAACCCCCTTCCGGATTAGAGATGAAACAGGACCCCTTCTTCCTAGGCATGACCACACCGCACCACCAGCGTACTAACCACTTGAGACGATTTGGCCCTGTAGCCAGCGGCGCAGCGTGGGTTCGGATATCTTGGGGGGACTGAAGCAGCACGATGGCGATGAACGAGGAAACACATACCAAAGGCGTAAAGACCAACGACCGCGTGGTGGCTAAACCCATGTGGAACCAGGACTGGTTCACCGAGACGGACTATGCCAACGAAGAGTTGGGCCAGCTTCCCACCGGCGAGGGTTTCCCGGCAAGGCCAGTGCGGTGGTTGTGGGGCGTGCCCTCCGCAAAGCCTCCGGGTCGCTTTCCGCTGCAAGTCCTCGGCTGGATTACCGGAGTATGCGGAGCCCGCTCCAATCCGTCA
The DNA here is from genome assembly GCA_016710015.1 of Flavobacteriales bacterium. GTDB lineage: Bacteria > Bacteroidota > Bacteroidia > Flavobacteriales_F > PHOS-HE28 > PHOS-HE28. The sequence continues at coordinate 2,518 of JADJLR010000006.1, read as the reverse complement.
CGCGAAATGCGGGCTGACTTCAGATGATTTGTGCCCATATTTGCTTGCACCAATAATAGCCCCCAGCTATGCCCCCCAAAGACCAATTGACGAAGGACGCATCGCGGAGAACCGATTGAAGACTTCGTTCGTCTCATTCAAGACGCGAAGAAGATGGGGCCACTCCGACCAAGTTTGTCCTGAACTTCCGTGACTGGCAGATTTCTAATCGCGAGGGAGCCAGTGTGACAAGATTCGCACGTCTTTCTGCGCTTTCGAAAGGACAACGGTCGTATAGCATCCGACGTGGATAGCCATGAAAAGCTTGAGGCGCCCCTAGAAGAATCTTCCGAGGAAGCTCAAAGAGAAGCTGGAGAGTTTCTGCTAAACAAGAGTCCGACCGGATAACACAGACCTTGATGGATTTATTGAGCCATTCGGGGCAAAAGGAGCCAGCGAATCACCTGCGACGGCTTTCTTGTAAATGGGAACCAGGAAGCTTGCGTTGGAAAAGCTCTATGAGAAACCAACGACGAGAAGTTCAGGAGAATGAAGGTTGTAATCCTTCCAAGAGATGCGACGCCGAAGGAAATCGAGGAGGTTGAGAACCGCTATCAGTATCATACTGACGGGAAGGAGGAATACACCACTTTGATAAGGCACTTTCAATCCGAAGAAAGGGAAGCGAGCGGCATGACATTAGAGGAGCAGCCAATGATGATCTGAGTATGCCAATCTCCCGGCGCAACATAGGAGGAAGAGGATTGAGGCCATTCGCAGCGAATACCTAGGCACTCTCCGGGCATTGATGCCTATCTCCGAACACTTCGACCGGAAAGGGTCCATAGTTCGGTGGCCTCAGGCCCTGGTGACAAGGAAGGTCGGTGGGGAGGCTTTCTTGTCCCTTAACAAGGGCGTGTTCTCAAAGTTGTCGAACGCGTCTGAGCGGTTGGCCCTCAACATTGAAAAAACAAACGAGATTGGAAGAGTTACGGATGTCGCTTTCAAACTCATCAGAAAGCGAGAACTTTGGGGATGGCAGACTCAATGACATTGTTCGGTCGCTACCACGTATTCTTAAGAACCAACGGCGAAGAAGGAGCTTCTCAAGCTTGCAGATGTCGAGATGGAGCCTCACCACAGCAGAGATAACCCGAGAGGGCAGGGTCGTAGATGAACGCGAACAGGATAAGATATGGGGTGGCAAATTTGCTAGCACGATTATGCGGCAGATGGCGAAAGCCAAAGCGATAATTAACGCCCAAGGTGTTCTCGAAAAGCCGATTGATATTCTGGAAGCTGCCCTCAGCAAGCTAAGACACAAAGACCTAGACTTGGGCAACATTAGCCCCTTTGAGATCGAGAAGGCGATGGAGATCGTTCAGAATATTCAAGGCGAGGCGGAGAGCATCTTTGGTCAATCTCGACAAGCTGCGCTACGCAATAAAGCAGCCTGCAGAAGAAGAAGTCAGGCAAGGAGTGATGGCCGTGGTTGAGATCCTCCGCTGACAACTCCTTACCATAAAAGGGAACACCGGGGGCCTGACTCCGGCATCAGGTGCTTCAACTCAAAATCGCATATGGCTTCCGTTCGCCTAATCAATCCGCTACTCTAGTCGGAGACGCTGACAGGCTAGAGGAACCTTGGCAGCATTTCTTGAAGCTGAAGCGGTCCCGTACCACCTTTCGGATGAGTGCCAGACCAAGTACTCGGATATACTTGAACAGAGAGCACGCTTTCAAGCGTTTGTGAGAACTGCCCGCGACTACAAGAACGCAGAACTCGACAACGAAGACTATCAAACGCACGTCGGATTCCTCCGGACTCAGATAAAGCGGAACCTTCGGGACCACCAGAAGAAGGCGTTCTACCATCTATCCAAAGTTGGGAACGGAGCGAACTTCTCGGTTCCAGGTAGTGGAAAGACTACAGTTGTTCTCAGTGCGTATGAGAAGAAGCGCATTGAAGGTGTGGTCAACCTGCTTTTTTGTCGTGGGGCCACCTTCTTGCTTCGGTCCCTGGCAACGAGAGTTTGCTGATGTGCTCGGCAGGAGCCCTTCGACGCTGATTCTTGCCGGAGGCGATGCAAACAGCCGTAAGCAGCTATACTATGATATGCATAGGCACAAAGGAATTGTATCTAACAACCTTCCAAACCCTGCTTCGTGATAGTCATGAGGTGAAAGCCATGCTACGAGGCCGGAGATTCGTGGGTTCCTTTGCATCGATGAGGCTCATTACATAAAGCAGATGGGAGGTAGTTGGGCATCTGCTGTCCTCTCGACCGCGCCGCATGCTACGTACCGCTGCATCCTAACCGGAACACCGATTCCAAAGAGCTATTCCGATCTGTACAATCTGTTTGAGTTCCTCTGGCCCAAACACACTAGTTACAGAGGACGAGAAAGCTCGGGTTCGCGCTTTCGAGACAAGCAACGATATCGATGCTGCTTCCAGCACTTGAACCAGTGGTTGGTCCTCTATTCTACCGCGTTCGGAAGCAAGAGTTGGGGTTGAAGGCATGGATCTTCTATCCCC
>JADJLR010000005.1 GCA_016710015.1 Flavobacteriales bacterium | reverse complement strand
GCCGGTCCAAAAGCCCGCCTGCAACCATACAATACACATGGCCGATGTTTGCCGAGATCTCAGCAAAGCTTCTTGATGGTTCACGTTTGTGTACGGTCGCACCCCAGCGTGCCACTTCATCCACCAGCTTGAAGCGGCCGTCGATCAGCTCTTGGCGGAACGGATCGTTCATGGGCCAAAGAGGCAGCTTGTTCTGCCGCAGGAATGCCGCGTAGTCCTTTTCAACTCCGTAATGCTTGAACGGGCCACATTGGTCAAGTTCATCTCGATCTTCTTGGAGGTCGCGCTGAACATGCTGCCCTCGGCGATGTTCCTTGCTCCACTCCGTGAGGCTTGGATCATCTGGTCGCAGGTGCGGCTCTTGGGGTCGACATAGCGCTCTACAAATCGCTTGGTGACATCTTCCAAAAGCTCCGCCATTTGATGGCTGACCAGTTTTTCGAAGCCACCGTTCTTCGGATAGATGTCGCTATTGGGAGGGCGCTCGGCCATTGGACCAAGGTAATTGGCCGGGCTGAATGCTGACAGTGCGCGGGAGCGGATCCGTTCTTTGGCAGGTGTGAGGGAAGCGGAGCTTGCGCTTTCTAGATCACCACAGGTTGTCCATCCGATCAACCTTTAGACCACCGCAGGCTCTAGTCTTGCACGGTCGATAAGGAGTTGCTTCCTTGTCGAGTGATAGATCACTGAAGAGAACTGAGCCTGGCCGTGGGTGAACCAACTCCGCAGATAGGGAACAGCCCTATGAGACCTATCGGTACCCATGGTCATCTCAGGTCTTAGGCTCGGATAGAATTGCAGGCGTAAGGGCCTATTAGAGTCATGGAGCATCGGACCTGTCGCTCAGCCTCTCCAGCGATCGTTTGTACAACCCAAATGTAACTGTTGATGGAACATTGGATAGGCATTGACGTGAGCAGCGCGACACTGGACTTCGCCTTGCTGGATGGAAAAGGCACGCACCTTGAGAGCGTGCAAATAGAGAACGACCGCAAGGCGGTGATGAAGTTGATGGGTCAGTGGAGTAAGCGTCACGGTGTGGAGGTGGGCAAGAGTTTGATGCCTTGGAAGCAACCGGGCACTACACACTGATGATGCTGAACCTGATCGTTGGGCAGCAGTGGCATGCTTGGTTGGCGCACCCCAACGACATCCAGCAGAGCATGGGTATCAAGCGCGTGAAGAACGACAAGGTGGATGCCCTGCGCATCGCGCAGTATGCACGCACCTTCCATGAGAAAGCCAGATTGTTCACAGCACAGAACCTGAAGCTGGACCGGCTCAAGCATTTGATCACACGTAGGAACCACCTAGTGCGTAGCCGGGCCAGGCATAGGACACACATCACGGACCTGAACCGCTATATGGACCGCCAGCTAAGGACCGAGTTCGATCGCATCGACAAGCGACAGATCAAGCTCGAGGACCAACTCGTGGCCCATGTGGATGCCTTGATCCTTGCCGAGATCAGGACCGATCCACAGACCGAACGGCAGTACGATCTGTTGCGCACCATACCCGGCGTTGGCCCGCACCTGCCGCATACCTGGTGGCCTGCACCGATGGCTTTGCACGCTTCAACACGCCGCGCCAGCTCTCGTGCCATGCCGGTGTCGCACCCTTCGAGCGCAGCTCAGGCAGCAGCGTGCGTGGCCGCACCCAAGTGTCGCATCAAGCTGATAAGTCGCTCAAGACCTTGCTGCACATGTCCGCGCTGGTAAGTGTGCGCGAACCCGGTGAACTGCGCCAGTACTTCGAGCGCAAGCGTGCTGAAGGCAAGAAGCCGATCCTGGTGGTCAATGCAGTGCGCAACAAGCTCGTGCATCGCGTGTGCGCTGCATCCGGAACAACAGGCCCTACGAACGGCGACCGATAACAACGACCTGAACCACTAGTTGCAACTTTGTGCATCGCGCCCAAACGGAAGTAGGCTCTGCTGGAGAGCAACCTGCCAGGGATAGGCGCGATGAACGACGGGCATGAACATGTGTCGGGGGCACGTCGCCCTTGGCACATGCCTGGAGTTCCTCATGCCTAAAATAAACTCATCGTAATGCTTGCAAATGACATAGAATAGGTGTCCTCCCAACCACCGCAGCGGTCTGCCGCTTCGGCGACCCTGCGTCTCGGAGCTGGGATATCGACCTGTACACAGGCCCTTTGCCAATAATTATCTCGTTGCTCTAGGGGAGGGTCTTAGCGTGGGCAGATCCCAAAGCCCAATATCCATCCCGGGTTGGTCACAGTGCCTCTTGAACTTGGCGACAAGTTCGTCCGCGTCGTTGCGCCCTATGCGGATACTGCGGCAGCAGTGCAAGCTACAGTTTGCGTATTCCGTAGCGGGGTATCCAATGTGGCTGCGGTCGTCTTCGTCGATCTCAGCAGCAAGTATGCCTAGTCCCCCAATGACCACGCCCTCATCTTCGTTTCTCTTCGCTCCATTGCTGATCCAAAGCTCATACTAAACCACCGCTGTGAGTCCTGCCAAACCTTCGCAACGGTCTAGGCTTGTCCCGTCGATAAGGATTTTCTTCCTTGTCAAGTGTAGATCATTGAAGAGAAGCGAACAGGGCCGGACCGTGGGTGAGCCGGGATCATTCCCGTACCATCCTACCGATCACTGCTCCCGAACCGGTGTCCTGCAGCCAGTAGCTTCCCGGCACCAAAGGGCCTGCATCGATCACGTGCGGTGCGGTGCCTCGCAATACGGTGGACAGCACCACGCGGCCCAAGGCATCACGCACCACCACGTGTTGCCCGGTGCCGTCCAGATCCAAGTATACGAGTCCGTTGGTAGGCACGGGCCATAGCACGACGGGCTGGTGCGTTGGCGCATCCACGAGGCCGGTGGTCAAGTCGGCCTCCACACAGATGGTGAACTCGCCGGCATCTGCTCCACCGGCGTTCCACACACGAAGGAGGTGATCGGTGCCCAGGGCGAGACCCGGCAGTGTGAGCGCTCCCGCGACATCCATGGTGCAGCTGATCTCCGTGCCCGCACAGGCTGTGTATAGCGCCATGTTCAGTGGTTGTCCAGCCGTTGCGGCGAGCAATACCTGATGGCCTACGGCCTGCCCGCTGTTGAACCTGAACCAGACATCAACGATAGGCGCGAAGGGGTTGCAGCTCGGATTGGCCAGCGGTTGCACGAATGCGCAAACATTCGTTGCCGTGGTGGGGGTGCAGGTGCCGAGCGGTTGGAGGGTCAGCAACACAGCATCCGCGCATTGGTCGCCCTCGGCCAAGGGGCTGCAGGCCGGAGCACAGGACATGGACAGGGTGAATTCACCTTCCGCCACGTTGTAGCCATGCACAAGTACCAGGTAGTCCGTGCTGATCAAAGTGGGGAACACCACGCGTGATCGGGTGCCGCAGCCGGGGGCGTCGTCATTGCCTGCCACACAAACAGGGGCACTGCACGATCCGGTGAACACGCTGATCTTCGAATCATAAGCCGTCCCATCGCAGGTACTCAAGGTCACCTCCTCGCCGGTACCGGTGAAGGTGTACCACAGGCCTTTGCTGGTGATGTTCGCCGGGCCGCAGGCGGGGCCGGACGTGAACAACCCTGTGGCCGTGCTCGCCGTGATGGTGTTCCCGCACGTGATCGGCAGCGCCCCGGCACAGATGGCGTTCGGTGGCATGGGTCCCAAGGTGGTGAAGGCAGTGGGCCCCGAAACGTAACTGCTATCGGTGGCGCATTGCTCGTAGAGGTACAGCGCGTAGTCCGTTTCCTCGGTGAGTCCGCTGATCGTTACCGGCGGGCCATCCACCCCATTCTGTCCGGTGATGGTGGTGCCCGTTCCTGGTGTGAAACCGGAAGGTCCGTACTCGATGATGAATTGGGCGGTCGGGTTTGCGGTGGTCCATTGCACCACCGCCTGTGTCCCGGTGGTGGTGATGTCCAGATCGGTCGGTGCCGGGCAAGTGGTGCAATGCACACCCAAGCTGAACGATCCGCTGGCCGATCCCACGCCATGGACCAGAAAGAAATAGGTCTCGCCGGGCTGGGCATCGAATTGCACCGTGGAGCAGGTGCCCACGCCCGGTGTATCGTTGTTGCCCACCACGCAAGGGAGCGTGCCGCAGGTCCCACGGTACACGCTCAACTGGGTATCGTACGCTGGATCCGGGCAGGTGGTGGCCACCACATTGCCCACCAGGTCAGTGGCCACATACCATACGGCAGGCGAGGTCAGCGATGTCTGGCAAGGGATGCCATCGTGCGGTGTCGCACCCGCCGTGGAGCCGTCCAAGGTCTCTCCGCAGCTGATGGGAAGTGCTCCGGTACACTCGTCGTTCATGATCTGCTGACAATCGACCGAAAGCGTAAAGGTCCCGGTGGCGCCATTGTACCCCTGCACCAGCACCAGGTATTCGCCACCAGCCCAAGTGGGGAAGGTCAGCTGCGATCCTAGGCCGCAACCTCCGCCATCGTCGTTCCCGCCTATGCACTGTAGGCCGTCGCAACTGCCTTGGTACACGTTGATCTTGGTATCGAAATCGTTCTGTGCGCAGGTGGAAACGGTGATGGAGCCGCTTACCCCCAGCACCGTGTACCAGATCCCCGGTGCGCTTACGGTGGTGACGCAGGTAGGGGCGTCATCAAGATTTGCGCTCATCGTGGAACCGGAAACGCTCGTTCCGCAGGCCACGGGTAGTGCGTTCGCGCAATCGTCATTGGCCGGTTCTTGTGCGGTGGCTTGTAGAACGGCCATCGTGAGCACTGCGAGAAGGAGTTGGCGTAGGAACTGGCACATGGATCGGAAGTTTGGAGCAATGCAAGGAAAGGCAGGAAGGATCTTCCGTGCCTGATGATCGTCAACTTGGCCGATCACAGTGACCTGTGCTGGAGCATGCCGAACCACCGCACGTCTACCCGAAGTCCCGGTCTTGAACCGAAATGAGCGAACCAACTCAGTCGGCCGCAACCAATCTCTACTCCCGCACGATCATCGCCTGGGCATGTTTCCCCAAGCCCTCGAACCGGGCGATGTAGTGGCCCGGTGCAAGCCGGGAGATATCGATCGTGCCGTCCGTGCCCTGCGGTCCGCTGGCCAGCATCACTTCGCGACCGGCCAGGTCCAGTACCCGCACCCGCATCACGGGGAACGCCGCACGGTAGTTGACCGCTGAGGTGGAGGGCACCGGATACACAAGAGGTCGATCCTCCTTCACCGTTTCCGCCGTGGAGGCCGTGGGGTCCACGATGATGAACTGCCACATCATCTGCATGATGTGCATCAGATTGTGGCAGTGGTACATCAGAGGCCATCCATCGGTGGGGTAAGAAGCGAAGCGCATGATCACGCGCACGGTGTCGTCCACATCCACGTTCACCACGGATTTGGGTCCGCGTTCCCATTCGGGTGGCGGTTGGCCGTTCCGGTCCAGCACATAGAAAGATCCGGCGTGCATGGTCATCGGATGGGCCATGTTCGAGTGGTTGATGTAGGTCCAGATCTCGGTGTCGCCGAGCATGATGGTGTCATTGATCACGTTCATGTCCCACGCTTCACCGTTCAGTCGGAAATTGAGCGTGCCGCCCACCATGCCCGTGCCCGTGATCTCCTTGACGCGTGTGCGTGCCGCTGATGCTTCGGGATAGGGCTGTACATCCACGAGGGTGGTGGGTATCGATGTGATCGGATCGCTCGTATGCGGCCCCACGCGGATGCGCAGGATCGGGAAGTCGATACCGTTCAGCGGACTGCTCTCCCAAAGCATGTTGTTGGAGCCGGGGTCGGTCATGGGCAGCTCACTGCCATAGCTCATCAGCATCAGGCTGTCGCCCTCCAGACCGGTGAGGTCCACGAGGATCTCGGCGCGCTCTCCGCTGGAAAGTATGAGCCGCGTCATGGTCGCCGGGGCGGAGAGCAGGCCTCCCTCACTGGCGATCACATGGAACGGAATGTCGCCCTCGAAGCCGAACGGATAGTAGCGTGCGGTGGATGCGTTCGCTATCCGCAGGCGCACCACCTGTGCCGGGCATTGCAAATAGGGGTGCGGGGTGCCGTTCACCAGGATCGAATCGCCGTAGGGCGCAAATATGAACTGTCCGGTGGGCGAGAATTTCTTGTCCTGCACGGCCACGGGGAAATCGTCCACGCCATAGGTGCGCGGCAAAGGCAGCTGGGCCTCCTCGTCGTCGCGTACGATGATCAGGCCCGCCGCGCCCTTGTTCACCTGCTGGCCGATGAGGCCCATGGTGTGCGGGTGGTACACGTAAACGCTGGCGTTGTCGATCACCTTGTATTTCACGTTCCATACTTCGCCGGGTTGAAGCACGCGGGGCGGGCTGCCATCGAACTCCGGCGGCACGTCCATGCCGTTCCAGTGCATGCCCGCGATCTCGGACAGCTGGTTGGTCACCCGGAAGCGGGCGGTATCGCCTTTGTGCAGGATCAACGTGGCACCAAGGAACGGAGCACTGATCCCGTATGTGTCCGTGACCACACCGGGATAGAATTCATGGGTGCTCTCGTCCAGGACCAGGTTGAAGGTGTCCATGTCCAGGGCCGGTGGGATGGCCAATGGGTTCTGGGCATGGGCCGTGGAGACGGCAAGGAGGAAGCAGGCAACCGGCAAGGTGTAATGGTTCTGCATGGACCGTGGTTTAGCTGATCAAGGTTCGGACATTCGCGAAGACCAAAGTAGGATAGAACTCAGAGAGCGGGATGTCTTGGTCTTGGCGAGCCCTTCTTCCACCTTCGGTCATCCATTGGCTCGAAGGGTACATCGGCACCGATCCACTGCCATACGATCAAGGATATTCGGGCTTCGTTGGCGCGCTATCCAACTTCTCATCACGAGCATGTCTATGTCCGATCCGTTGGTCCGATCCACTAGTTTCACCTCGAATTTTGGAAGAACACCAACTGTATTACCGCATATCATGCCAACAAGCGCGATCAACCCTAACGTCGACTGGTATTTTGCGAAAGCCACGAAGTGGCAGGAAGAACAAGAGAAGCTGCGAACGATCGTGCTGGATTGTGGGCTTCGCGAGGAGTTGAAATGGGGACACCCATGCTACACGATCCAGAAGAACAACATCGTATTGATCCACGCCTTCAAGGACTATTGCGCCTTGCTCTTCATGAAGGGTGCTTTACTGAAGGATGATCATGGGATCCTCGTTCAACAAACCGAGAATGTGCAGGCCGCGCGGCAGATCCGGTTCACCGGGTTAAAAGAGGTAATCAAGCTGGAGCGCACGATCAAGGCGTACATCCACGAAGCGATGGAGGTGGAGCAGGCCGGTCTGAAGGTGGAGATGAAGAAGACGAAGGAATTCGACATGCCCGAGGAATTCCAGCATGCATTGAAACAGGACCCTTCCTTGAAGAAAGCGTTCCTGGCATTGACGCCGGGCAGGCAGCGCGGCTACCTCTTGCACTTCTCATCGGCCAAACAGTCGAAGACCCGGGAATCGCGGATCGAGAAATGCACGCCGAAGATCCTTGCCGGTAAGGGTATGGACGATGCGTACAAGACCTCAAGCTCGGTACGAACAGTGCGTGCAGCGACTGACGAGGTGAGGCTCCTTTCAGGCGGCAACCCGCAGATCGCGAAGGGTGATGGCGACGCTCCGGTGCAGGCCTATATCGCTGCCATGCCGGGGTGGAAGAAGGATGTCGGGCGCAAACTCGATGCGTTGATCATGCGTACCGTACCGAAGGCGCACAAGGCCGTGAAGTGGAACACGCCCATGTACGGTTTCCAGGACCAAGGCTGGTTCCTCGGGTTTCATTGTATCACGGAGTACGTGAAGGTGGCCTTTTACTACGGAAGCTCTCTTGAACCTATGCCACCGGTCGGGTCGAAGCAGAAGAATGTGCGCTATTACCACATTCACGAGGGCGACAGGATCGACGAGAAGCTCGTGACCGGTTGGGTCAAGCAGGCGGCGAAGTTGCCGGGGTGGAGGATGTAGCGATGCCTTGCGCCTAATACGGCTTTATCAGGGCCGCGCGAAACCTGACCTTAGCAACCATGAAGAAGGTCCCCATCCTTGGCGGTACTCGGTTCATCGGACGAAATCTGGTGGAGCGTTCAGAGGGTACGGATGAATTCGATATCACCCTGTTCAACCGGGGGCGTACCGGTGGTGATCTGTTTCCAGGGGTCAAGCCGATATTGGGAGATCGAAGCCCATTGAACGGATCGGATCAAGGATGAGTTGGCGTTTGAACCGTGCGATCTGAAAAGGAGCTTGGATGGAACGATAGCGTACTATGATGTGCTCGGTTGGCAGGATCCGACGTATGGTATGCCGGAGGCAAAGCGTCAAGAGCTCTTGGACAAGTGTTGATCCGGAGGTGATCGTCCTTGATCACTCCGTGCTGCGATCGTGTTATTACAGTCATAGGACCCATAGCCATGATCAACTCAAGCAGGGAACTTTGGAAACCCTATCGGACACCAGATCTCGAAAGGCACTCGAAGAGCAAGGCCGCTTGCTGATCGGATCCCTGAGGAAAACGACTTCTAGGGTTCAAAAACCAATGACCTGGACATAAGGGTACCTCGAAGAACCTCACTCCGGCGGCATCGGCCTTTCGGCCACCCCTGCGGGCAAGCACTTCTCGTTTGGTCATCCGGCTCCCGCATAGCGCGGGATGAAGCAGTTGCTTCTCCTCAGTCAGTTACCTGTGGGTAACTTCCTTTCGTCGCGCCTTGTCTGCCCAGAACGATAAGCGCTTGTGCCATCCGTTCGAGGTACTTCGAGGTACCCATAAGGGTGCCTCGAAGTACCCTGAACTCTTTCAGTGAGCAGCTTCCGCCGGAATGGTGTCGATCCCTTGATGTACCAGGAGTGGGATCACATCCACGGTGATATCGGTTATGCAACCGGTCCTTGATCGCACATCGTTCGCGATCGTTTCTGCGAGGGTCTTGGGAACCTCACCACCGAAATGGCGGCGCAGAACCACGTTGATCAGCGCCTCCTTTTTACTGAGCAAGGTGATATCGATCGTGCTTCCCTCGTCGATGAAGCCTGGAACGCGTACCATGGTCTCGGCGGTCACGGAGCGGATGGACTTCTCCAGATCGAGTATGGGCCTCCGGATACCGCGAATGAACAATATGAGTCCGCTTCCTAGGATGTTCAAGCCTATGATATTCAGGAGCATGAGCAGCAAAGCGCGTTCGGCGATCTTTGGTTCTCCGAATGCCAGTCCGATGCCAACAACGGCAGCGGGCGGTAGCAAGGAGACCGCGATCTCCACACCGATCACCGCATCCAGCACCTGTCCCCAGGGTGATTCAACGCGGTGCGGCTCGGCGGTCAGTGCCAATGCGGCAGCTGCGCCAGCGGAAGTTGCAATGATCAGATTCAAGGCGAAGTCTTGGGAAGTGGGTATGGCACGCAAAGCGATCTCCGGCGTGATCTCGTAACCACCGATCACGTGTTGCAGGAGCATCGTCAGCGCATAGGCGATCCCGCTGCCCATAAGGAGTAGACCTCCGATCTGCTTCACCAGTCCGCGACCAGCCACTTGGGGCATGCGGTAGATGGTACCGATACAGACGGCGCGAGAGGGTGCCATGAAAGGTGCCACACACATCGAACCGATGATCGCCGCTGGGCTATTGAGCAATAGACCCGCCGTGGCGAGACCCGCCGCCGCCATGGTCATCGCGATGTACCCGGGTGAGATGACCGCGCCTGCAATGGCCCTTTCCTCAAGGGTCGTGTAGTAGTTGCGGATGCCCCAGATCCCGAATCGGAGATCCCAAGCATTGTAGGTCCGTTGTGCCATGTGATCAGAGACGATGTTGCCGATTTCGATCGAACGCTATCCATGAACGCTCGTTCGGGGAACAGCGGTCAGTATTCGTCAAAGGAACAAGAAAAGCATGACCACCTGCATGACTGAAGTCATAGCGCATGCCCACCGATCGAACGCGGCGAAGATTGCCTACTTCGATGGCCAAAGCTCAGCCTTGGTGCTGTCCCAACGGATCGTATCCATGGCACACACACGGACTCCACCTTCCGAGTGTTCTTTCGGCGAACGACCATCACGTTTCGCGACCCAAGGGACGATCAACACCCGCACGTCATTGATGGTGGAGTGCCGACTTGGGGTGTGCGTAAAGAAGGTCTGTTCCCATGAACAGGAGGTCCTCCACGTTGGTCGATGCATCACTCATTGAGAGGAACTCACAGGTGGTCAAGGTCTATGGATACCGGATCCGATGGAGCAACTTTGTGGCATGGACCCTTGGCTTACTCCTTTGCATCGCTCCTTCAAGCAACACGCAGATCCGATGAATGCAACAGCGATGGCCGCCTATATGAAGGGGCATTTCCCCTACTTCGGGATCAAGACCCCAGAACGCCGTGCATTGATGAAAGAGCACATGGGCATCTATGGTGTCCCAGCGCTGAATGACCTACCTGCTATTGTGCGCAAAGCGTTCGCCTATCCAGAGCGTGAAATGCACCAAGTGGGAGTGGACCTATTGATCAAGTTCGCAAAGATCCTCGGTCCGGATCACCTGCCTTTCGTGGAAGAGGTCATCACCACGAAGAGTTGGTGGGACAGCGTGGATACACTCGCAGTGCATGTGGCCGGGGCGATCCTGAAGCGCAACCCGAAGGAGATCACGAAATGGAACAGGCGATGGATCGAAAGCGGGAACATGTGGTTGAACCGTACGGCGATCATCTTCCAACTGCAATGGAAGATAGAAACGGACCAAGGACTACTTTTCGCGAACATCGAACGGCACGCAACACACCCGGACTTCTTCATTCGCAAGGCCATCGGCTGGGCATTGAGGAGCCTTGGTGGAACGGATCCGAGCGCGGTGCTTGCTTTCGTGCGATCGCGGAAGTTGAGTCCGCTCAGCGAACGGGAAGCTACACGCAAGTTGAAGTGATCACTCCGGGGTCACCTCCTGCCACTGTTGGTTCCACAGGTTCGGGTCGGCGTTGGGGTCGAACATCGTGTTGTTGCTGGGGATGTACTCGTTGTTGTTGTTCATCCAATACTGGTTCGCTCCCGACTCCACTTGGTACTGCTGGCCATCGGCCGGGTTGTTCACGGTCTCCTCGCCACGCATCGTGTTGATGAAATCGCGTTGCATGTGATCACCGGATGCGTTCTGTGAATTGTAGGTGCTCATCATGGAGTTGTTCACGGCATCCACGGTGCTGCGGTGCGTGGCCTGTTGCTGATCGAAGGCGGCTTGGTTCTGCTGCATCCTAGCGTTGTGCTGTGCCCAGCTCTGGTTGGCCTTCTGCTGTTCATTGGCGTTGTGTTGTGCCCAGCTCTGCTGCGCGGCAGCGTTGTTGGCTGCGATCTGCTGTGGGTTGTCCTGGGTGTTCGCGAGGCCGTATATGAACGCCTTTTTCGCCTCTTCGAAGGCAGGCTTTTCCGCAGTCAGCACCTGTAGGTGATAGTACCAGAACACATCCTGCTGTCCTTGGCTCACGAATAGGTTCACGATCATCATCACCGGCTTCCCTTCCTTATCGTTCCACTCGGAGCCCATTGCGTTGAAGCTGTCGTTCGAGGCTGTCGCTTTGTACATTTTGCTGCCGTATTGCTGGCTGCGGCGTGCCACCTCGGGCAGCTGATAGTTCCGCACGAACTGCATGCCTTGGCGCTGCAGGTTCGGTGCAATTTCCTGTTGCAACAACTGCTCGATCGGGACGGGCGGCCGCATCGGCTGTCCGGCCATCCGGTAACTCTCCTGCATCATGCGGTCGTTGCTGTAGAAGTGTGAACCGCCTTTACGGTAGAAGATCTTGATTCCGCTTGGCCCCACAATGGCCGGGTCCTCGGGGTTCTTCGAATTGGTGATCCGCCAGGTATCGGGCAGGGGCATTTGGGAGGCTAACATACCCGTCTTCGAGTCCATGATCGGGTGCATCACCACCTTGCCGCTTCCTGTAGGCTGTTGCATGTTTGTAGGTACGCCTCCCGGCATGTTATCCTGCGGCATGTGCTGTTGCATGCCCTGTTGCATGTCCTGTGGCACGTACACACCACCGGTGCGCTGCGCTACGGCCATGGCCAATTCATCCATATTGCTGCCATCGGCCATCGTGCTTTCGTCTGGGGCGTTGGCACAGGATGACAATAGGATGAACGATGCGAGGGCCAAGAGTGCGCTGTAGCGTGTCATTGTCGTATGGTATCGGTGATACGGTCGGTGCACTTTCCGAAGGTAAGGAATGTGCTTTCACCCTCTTATCGAGAACCCCTCGGTAATGTGAACACGAAAAGGAAGATGCCTGCACCAGAAGTGGAGACCGCCCGGCAGGAAATAGCAGGTTCAAAATGGGGCGAGGGCATGCTCTAGGTCCGGGAAAGGGCCTTCACTCCCCACGCGCGATCTTTGGTGCTAATACGACGCCTGACATCGTTCCAATGGACTTCGGTACAAAGCCTAACGGTGTCGCACAAAACATGGCTTGTGAGGCGCATCGGCCCCAATGGGCAGTCAGGAAGTACCCGGGTATCCTCTACACACGGTGCTGGTGTACCTCGTTCATCAGCCAATGCAGGGCCTCCTTTTCCGAAGGGAAGTACCCCACTTGGAAGCTGCGGGCTCCGATGGTGCGGTCCATGATGCGGTCCACGCTCATCTGGTTGAAGAAATCGGCGGCTGGTAGGAAGGCCATCTTCTTCACCACGCATCCGGCCAGTAAACGCGGGAACCAGACCTCGTTGGTCCACGTTTCTTCGGGTTGCAATATGGCGGTCATGTTCCGGAGGTCGTTCAGCCAGTACGTGATCTTCTTGGCGATCACTTGATCCGCGACGAAGGTCATGCCGCGCTTGTAGTTCTCTGGCGAAGCGTAGCCATTCCAACGGAGCATGATCATGTTCTGCTCGGCGCAGTAGCTCACCATAAGGAAAGGCTCGTGGAACAGGATCTCGTCGTTCTCGTGCATTGCACCAGCGCTCATGGGAATATGGACTAGACCACAAGATACTGCATCCTCGCCCAAGTGGTATCGATCGGATCGTTAGCGTATCAAGGTCACCGTTCCGTTACGCGCCACTTCCTGGGTGGGCTCACAGGGGTCGCGGTGCCGCATGGTGTACACGTACACACCCACGGGCAGGAGAGAGCCATCCCATTTGGCTTGGGTATCGATGCTGGCCCATTGGCTCACCCCCCAGCGGTCGAAGAGTTGGACCTCGAAGCCATCCTCAGGAATGTCGACCGGTCCGGGCCAGGTGTCATTGATGCCGTCGCCATCCGGAGTGAAGGCATTGGGCAGGAAGAGGGTGGGTTCGGTCCGCACGTCGATGTGTACCGCACTCGTATCATCGCACCGGTTCGGCTGGGTGGAGTAGAAGGTGAAGTCGTACTCTTGGTACCGTCGCATATCCCTGCGTACGTATCCGCTGCAAAGGTCCATGATCAGGCTATCGCCGACGAAGAATGCGCAGGAATCCGACGGACTGGAGAAGACGATGTCCACCATGGGCGTGCAGGGCACCTGTTCCAAGGTGAAGTTGGCAGGCAGCCGGGGGCGCACGTACACACTGTCCCTTACCGGTGGACCGCCGCAACCGAAAAGGTCGAAGCCTTGTAGCGAAATGGGTTGCCAAAAGGGTCGCGTGAAATTCACGGTCGGGTTCTCCTCGTTGCTGTATCCATTCGCACCCCAGCGCCAGACCAAGGAATCCGCTGTAGTTGCGGTGGTGATGGCGATGGCATTCACACGGATGCAGACCGTGTCCGGTGCAGCGAATGCGACGGTGGGGTAGGGTAATTCTGTCAAAGTGATATCGCCCATCGCGGAACATCCCAGCACGGTATCCACACCGATCACATCGATCACGCCCTCGGTGCCTGGGACGATAGTGATCGTGGTAGTGATCTCGCCCGTGCTCCATAGGTAGAGGTCCGGTTGGAAACCCCATTGCGGAAACGCGGTGAGTACGGGCGGGCTCGAAGGGCAATACACCGCCGCTCCGCCGATGTCGATGTAGGGGTCGCCGAGCGAGGCACTGATGAAAGAGGGGCAGGTGCCGCCGGAAACCAACACGGTGAAATTGGCTGGTCCGAGGTCAATGCGTGTGGTGGCGGTCAACAGGGGAGCATCCAACCATTCCCACGTGTACGGTCCCGGGGAAACGGTAAAGCTCACCGTACCATCCGCAGCACCGGGGCAACTGATGTCGGTCGTGGTCATGGTGCCTAGTGGGGTCACGATGGGTTCATCCACTACTCCGAAAAGGACCGACCCGCAACCATCATCGCCGTTCACGAAAACGACATAATCGCCCACAGCGAGTCCTCCTGCCGTGGCCACCGTGATGGTCGGGTCGTGTGCCCACGCATAGGTGTATGGACCTCCTACACCGACAACGGTGAGGGACCCATCGGCATCGCCGGGGCAGGTGGGTGCGGTGGCGTTCAATTGCACAGGACACTCATCCTGGGCATGGCCAAGAAGACGAACGAATAGAGCGAGGACGAGTACCAGATAGCGCATTGGGGCGCGAAGCTCGGTAATTCCACCCAAGTAGAAGTCATTCGGTCGAACCAAGTCGTTTCTCGAATTCAACTGAGCGGTCAGTGCCCCGATCCGGTGGCCTTCCGCACATGTCCGGGTCAATACCGGCTTGGAGAGGCGTAGCTACCTTCATCCACCATGAGGAGGATCATCATCCGTCCGTTCAGCACACCATTCGGGGAATTGCTCGTGGGGTCCTACGAACAGGCACTTTGTTTGTGCGATTGGCGCTATCGCCGAATGCGGACCACGATCGATGGGCGCATACAGCGCGGTTTGGGAACCTCTTTCGTGGAGGGCACTTCACCTGTGATCGAAACGGCGATGGAGCAATTGGAGGCGTACTTCACAGGTGCTCGGAAGGACTTCGACATTCCCGTGCGGATGGTCGGTACCGAATTCCAGTTGCGGGTATGGGATGCATTGGTCGCGCTCCCGTATGGGTCCACGTTGAGCTACGCAGCCTTGACGGAGCGTGTTGCCGAGCGCACCGCGATCCGAGCGGTGGCCTCTGCGAATGGGGCCAATGCGATCTCCATCATCGTGCCCTGCCACCGGGTGATCGGTAGCAGCGGGGAACTGATGGGCTATGCGGGCGGAATACCAACGAAGCGTTCCCTCTTGCGGCTGGAAGCAGGCATCGGTGCTGATCGTGCGGACCTGTTCAGCGCGTTGAATGAGGAGGCGCAATAGGTCGGAATGAAGAAGGGCCCCATGCCATTGCATGAGGCCCTTCTTCGCAAAGCCGACGGTCCTTATTTCAGCAAGGTCACGTGCCCCAAGTGTTCGCGCACGCCACCCGTGCTCTTGATCTGGTAGATGATCCTGTACGCGTACACATCCTGTTTCATCAATTCTCCACCTCCGTTCTGGTAGGTGCCGTTCCATGGAATGAAGGGGTCGGTAGCGGCAAATACCACCTGCCCCCAACGATCATAGACCGTGAGGTCGAAGGTGGCGATATCCGGGATGTTGATGTGCATGCCCCATTCTTCGTTCTCACCATCGCCGTCCGGGGTGAAGGCGTTGGGAACGTACGCGAAGAGCACGTCATCGATGATCACTGTATGGCAAATGGTATCCGGGCAGGCGTGGTCGTCGGCGGCTACCAAGCACACCTCATAGCTACCGGGTTCCTTATTGCTGAATGTGAACGCGGGATCCTGATCCGTTGGAAAAGCAAGACCCGCGATATCCCACGCCCAGGTCTGCGCTTGTTGCGACTGGTCGTAGAAGAAGATCGTTGGTGCGTTCACATTGGCGGGGATCGGTCCGTGCGCGAATTCCGCGATGATCGGGGGTGGTTCCGGTAAGAACATCGGGAGGGCACCTTCGCAGCCATCGCTGTTGCGGATCATCAGTCCATGATCACCCATGCATGCATCCATCAACGTGGAAGCAGCAGACCAAGAGGCACCGTTATCGAAGCTGTACTCCACGGCTTCCGCATCGGTGATGGTGACAGAACCATCACAGGAACCGAAGCACCACGGTTCAACGAAGCTGATGGAATCGATCTCCAACAAGACCGGTTGCCCGATCGTGAAGAGGGCGCTTCCAACGCAGCTATTCACATCCGTGATGGTGACCTCGTAGTCTCCTGCACACAGATCGATGGCACTCGTTGTATCCGCTGCGACATTATCCGTCCACGCATAGACGAATGGCTCAAGTCCGCCGCTTACCGTCACATCCGCAGTACCATCACACGCTTGGAAGCAGATGGCATCGGTGGTACTCATGACACTGGTGATCGGTTGTGTGAAGGTGATGGTCACGCTATCCTCCAAGTAGCAGAGCACGCCATCGTACTCGATCCAGCGGAACATCGCAGGACCAGTTGCTGGAGCCGAGACCTCCGTAGCCGGATCGGATGCATCCGCGAAGACATAACCCGCAGGCCCGCTCCAACCACCCACGCCCGTGTTACCTATGGACGCATTGAGGCCGTAAGTGAGGGTGCAGATCGTCGAGTCCGGGCCAGCATCCACGATACCGCAGCACGTGGGGTCGGAGGCCGGGAGGATGGTGATGTCCAGGTCCGCTGTTCCCACACAACCGAGCGGTGTGGTCACGGTGTAGGTATAGATACCCGCAGCATCAACGACCGGATCGAAGACCCCTGGAACAAGCAGACCGTTCGCATCGGTCCATTCGCCGCCGGCCGATGGGGTTCCACCAAGCATATCGATCATCTGGAACGATGGCGGCGTTGCACAGACCACGACCACGGAGTCGAGTCCGGGATCCAGTCCGGGGTCCAAGGTCACGGTGACGCTGTCCATGGCAACACATATCGGATGCCCAGCAACATATGCCGTCGCCGTGAATAAGGTCTGGCTGGTCACATACACCATGGGGTTCGGAATGTTCGGATCGGAAAGCCCTTCCACCGGGGTCCAGGACCAGACCATGCCACCGGAACCGCCGCAGGTCGCGTTGCCGGTCCAAACCATACCTACATCCGGATTTGGTCCATCTTCGAAGATCACGTTGCCTTGGTCATCATACAAGATGTAGGAGACCTCGCTCTCCCAATTCCCGGGCGCATAGTTCAGGGTGATCACGTCTCCTGCATTCACCGGGATATTCGCGATGGATTGCCCGCCGAAAGGAATCGTGTAGTTGTTCGCTACTCCATCCACCGTGATCGTGAGGCTCGCGCCGTTCCAGCCATCGAAGGCATCATCGTTCATCTCCAATTCCCAGACGCAGTTCGCAGCGCTACCGATCACGGATGCTTGCAACTGCAAGGAGTCGCCGCAGATCACCATGTCCGGCCCAGCTTCCACTTCGAAGGGCTCGTCGATGGTCACGGTAATGGTGGTGTCGTACGTGCAGCCGAAATTGTCGGTCACTTGATAGTTGAAGGGGTACACGCCCGGTGCCGTGGCGGTGAAGGTGATGGTATCGCCATTCGCGGAGATCACATCAGGAACGGTACCTCCGCTCCACAACGTAGAGTCGATATCGGGTCCGAAAGTGGGTGTGAAGGTGGTCACATCCGGGATGATGTTCGGGTCGAAATTGATGGACCAGGAACAGATGAATCCATTGTCCGCACCCCAGAGGTCGGTGCTCTGGTAGGTCCAATCACCATTCAACGGACAACCGACCAAATTGCTGAAGGGTTCCACCGGCTCGTAGGTGCCTGGGTTGATGGATTGATTCGCCGGGATACCGGCCAGGGTGGTATTGCCTCCCGCGGCCACATTTTCGATCCACGTTCCGTTCGTGGCGGTGGGGCTCCAGCAGTATTCCCAACATTCGCCGATCACGGGGTCCTCGTTGCTGTCCGTGTCGTTCGGTGAACCGATGTAGGTGCCGCCACCGCCTTGTTGGTGGAAGATCATGCTCTGGCCATTGGGGCAGAGCACCTGCAGGACGAGGTCGCCCATGAAGGTGTGCTCCATTTCCACACAGATGGAAATGATGTTGGACACATCGGTCAATGTTTGTCCGGAGTTGAATTGCTCGAAGGTCAAGGAAGACGTGAAAGGCAGGCCGACATCATCGGGCAGGAAGATGCCATCCCCGAAGTTCGCATCGGGAATTCCGGTCCACGTTACGGGGTCTCCTTGGCCATAGAGTTGTACGGTTTCTCCGAAGCAGGTTTCGATGCTTGGATCCGTGTTCACGAAGGATGGTGTGGTGCTTACCAGGATCTGCAGATCCACCAAGTTCAGGTTGCTGCAATCGTTGTCATCCGTCACATAAAGCTGGACCACGTGCTCCCCATCGTCGTCGAAAACGTGGCTGGCGATCGGGCCACTGGTGCTATCCACCGATCCATCGTCCCAATCCCACAGGTATTGCGCGATCGTGTAACCCGGTTGTGCGCTGGAACCGGAACCGTTGAAGGTGACCTCTTCGCCTTGGCAGATCAACGCGGGGATGGCCTCGGGCATGGTAGCTGCCGAGGTTGGGTTGAGGCAGGGTATGGTGCAGTTGAAGCCCGCCGCGAAATTCCCTGTGCCTGTTCCGTTGGATTGGAAGACCAAGGTGAGGCAACCGGAGGTGTTGAACACCGTACCGCTCACCACAAGACCTTGCAGTGAAGTGCCGGAATACGAACCCAAGGTGATGGCGCTGGTGTTATCGCCATCATAAATGGTGATGTTATCGTCGTTCTGGCCTGCGGTGCTCAGGTTGAAGACCAACCAGTTCAGGTAGATCACATTCCCCGGCACATCAGGGCAAATGGTGAAGGTGAAGTTCTCGTTGTCGCCGTATTCACCATCCGGCCCGCCGGAGTCTTCGATCACGCCTGAACAGCTGGTAGCAGACCCGCTGGTGATGCTGATCTGCTGCGCGAAAAGCAGGCTTTGGGAGAGGAGGAAGGCAAAGAGGAGGAGGTGTCGAAGTGCGTTCATGGTCAAATGAAGATGGCCCGGTGGTGTGAAACTACGAACCCCTGTTCCGATGGAACGGGTGATCCAACGGAAGGAACGGGCGAATTGCGGGTGGGAACGGCCAACGTGTTCACGATCAACGGTATCGCTACGATGACTATGGG
Source organism: Flavobacteriales bacterium (assembly GCA_016710015.1). GTDB lineage: Bacteria > Bacteroidota > Bacteroidia > Flavobacteriales_F > PHOS-HE28 > PHOS-HE28. The sequence continues at coordinate 266,685 of JADJLR010000005.1, read as the reverse complement.
TTGTCCACTGTGGTTGCCTCGCTAGGGATGAATGTGGAGAACTACGAAGTGGATCGGACGATCTGACCGGACCTTCGTGGGCGATCCATGCTTTTCCGCAAGCGGCACAACGCTTTTGATCCACGGGACCGAATGGCGGGTCCGGGGTCCACTCGCAGGACATCCTGTAGCAGTTGCACCAGCTCGTACGTCAGGTCGGGATAGCTCTGCACCATGCGCATGGCGACGGTGATCGCGAAGGCACGCGAAGCGATGGGGCGCCCTGCATCTGCGAGTATGCCGAATGAGAGATCGGTGATGCGGCCGTGGAATTCGGTCGGCAGGACACAGAATTGCAGGCTCCGCAGCGCATGGCGTTCCAGTGTCGGGTGTGTGCCATCCTGCGTCCACTGGATCAGGTCGGCCACCCAAGGTCTTCCCAATTCCGGATGCGCTTCGATCACGGTGGTCATCACCCACGATGCCAGAATGGAGGCCCTGGAGCCGTCCTCCGGAACGATCCGCATGACATCCGCCAGCCGATCGGGATCCTCGCCGATGTGTTCCGCCAGTCGCTGGATGTTCGCCTTGGAGCGGTCCTTCAGCAACGCAGAACGATAGTCCATCTCCATTCAAGGAAGGCTTCTGAAGCCGGCGTACGCGTCCTCGTTAACTCTTCCGCTCGCGCTTCGGGAATTTCGGCTTGGGCTCGTAGAACCCTTCCTTTTTCGGGTAACCGCTGCGCTCGCTATTTCCGCGATAGCCGCCGCTTTGGGGCCGGTCGCCACTGCTCGGGGGTCGGCTGCCACGATCACCGCCTTTGTAGCCACCGCCTCCACCGCCCTTGTATCCACCACCGCCGCCACCTTTGTAGCCACCGCCGCCACCCTTATAGCCACCTTCTCCAGTACCACCACCGCCTTTGTAACTGCTGGGTCGTGGTGAGTCGCTTCTGGAGCCCTTGCCACCACCGGCAGCTTCATCCACACGCACCGTGCGGCCTTTGTAGTTGGCGTTGTTGAAGGAGTTCTTCACTTGCTCGAAGTGGTCCGGCTCGATGTCGATGAACGAGTACACGTCCTTGATCAGCATGCGGCCGATCAGTTCGCCACTAACGCCACTGATGCCGCATACGTAGCCGAGCATCTTGCCCTTATCGAACCCATCGGCGGTGCCGAGGTTGATGAATAGCTGACGACCCGTGCTGAAACGTTCCAACGAACTGGGGCGCTCTGCGCGGGCACTGTGGTCCTTGCGGCTCATGTCCACGTTCAGGTCGAACGAAGTGCGGTGCTGCTCGATGATGCGGTTGAAGGCCATACTCATGAACCGGTCGATCAGCTCTTCCTTGCTGAAGGTATCCAATTCGGCGCGCGCTTCGGAAAGCAATTCGGACAGGCCCTCCTCATCCACCTCCACTTCTTTCAGGCGCTTCATGTAGGCCATCACCTGCTGCTTGCCGATCTCGGCACCGCCGGGCACGCGCACGTAGGTGAAGTGGGCCTTCAGTGCCCGCTCCAACTGGCGGATCTTGTTCACATCGCGGGTGCCGATGATGCTCAGCGAGATCCCCGCCTGACCGGCACGGCCCGTACGGCCGCTGCGGTGGGTGTAGTTCTCCGCCTCGCCGGGTAGGTCGAAGTGGAACACGTGGGTCACGTCCTTCACATCGATGCCGCGCGCAGCGACGTCGGTAGCGATCAACAAGCGGATGTTCCGTGCCCGGTAACGCCCCATCACATGGTCGCGTTGGGCCTGGCTCAGGTCTCCGTGGATGGCATCGGCGTTGTAGCCATCACGAACAAAAGCCGTGGCGAGGTTCTGTGTTTCGTGCTTGGTGCGGCAGAAGACGATGCCGAACAGATCGGGGTCCGCATCCACAAAGCGCTTCAACGCCGGGTAACGGTCCTTGGAATGGACCACACAATACTGGTGCTGGATCGCACTGGGCGCTGCATTCGCAGCGCCGATCACCAATTCGTCGAACTCGCGCATGTAGCGCTTCGCGATGCGCCGCACCTCGCTGCTCATCGTAGCGCTGAAGAGCCACGTGCGTTTCTCGGCCGGGGTACTGGACAGGATCTCGGTGAGGTCCTCCTGGAAACCCATGTTCAGCATCTCGTCCGCTTCGTCCAGCACCACCACGTCCACGGTGGTAAGGTCCAGCACGGAACGGCCGATCAGGTCGAGCAAGCGGCCGGGCGTGGCCACGATGATCTGCGCACCGCGTTGGATGTCGCGGATCTGATCGCGGATGCTGGCACCGCCATACACCGCCACGATGCGGGTGCCTTTCAAATTGGCCGCATAACGCTCCAGATCCTTGCTGATCTGCACACAGAGTTCGCGGGTAGGTGCCAGCACCAGCGCTTGGATCGTTCGGTCCTGCGGATCCAGGAACTCTAGCATCGGCAGTCCGAAAGCGGCGGTCTTGCCGGTGCCGGTCTGGGCCAAGGCCACCACGTCCTTCTCGCTTTTCAACAACAGCGGAATGGCTTGTTCCTGAACGGGTGTCGGGGTAGTGAACCCGATGGTTTCGAGGGAACGGAGGGTCTCGGCGCGTAGTCCGAGCGCTTCAAAAGAGGACATCTTCAAGGAGGAAAAGGGAAAAGGCGAAGCGCTTGCCTGGCGCAATAAGCCGCGAAGGTACGGTGATCGCGGCTAGGAGGGGCTGCGCCCCTATCTTTGGCCGCTTCCCATGAGCGTGATCGAAGCGAGTTTCAGCGGCACTTTGCGGACCATCGGCATGCTGGTGCTCATTTGGTTGGTGCTGCGCTGGATACTGCGCCTGCAGCAGGCGCGCAAGCCGACCACCACCCGCACCAACGACCAACGCCCACCGGGCGATGTGCGCATAGAGAACGTACCACCAACATCCTCCGGCGAACCGCGCGGCAACGTTACCGACGCCGATTTCGAGGAGATCAAGTAGCCGACCATGAACGCCATTCCTTGGAAGCGCCTTGTGCCCGTATTCGCGGCACTCGCCCTGTTCTATGCGCTCAGCCTCGTGTATTTCAGCCCCATGCTGGAAGGCAAGAGCTTGGACCAGCACGACATCCGCCAATGGCAGGGGATGGCCAAGGAAGTGGACGAGCACCGCGCCGCCACGGGCGAGGAAGCACTGTGGACCGGCAGCATGTTCAGCGGCATGCCGGCCTACCAGATCTCGGTCGTGTGGACGAGCAATCTGCTCCGCTACGCCGACAAGCTCTTCCACGGCTTCCTGCCGCGTCCGGCCAACTTCCTCTTCCTCTATCTAATGGGCATGTTCGTGCTGCTGCGGATATTGAAAGTGGATCCGTGGCTCTCGCTCGTGGGTGCCATCGCCTTCGCCTTCAGCAGCTACTTCTTCGTGATCCTGCCGGCCGGGCATACCAGCAAGGCCAACGCCATCGGCTACATGCCCATGGTGCTGGGCGGCGTGTACCTGCTGTACCGGGGGCGCATGCTGCTGGGTGCCGCCATGTTGGCCCTCTTCCTAGGGTTGGAAGTGATGATGAACCACGTGCAGGTGACGTACTACCTCGCCATCCTGTTGGTGTTGTTCGCATTGGCGGAAGGCATCCATGCCGTGCGGGAAAGGACCGTGGTCGATTTCGCGAAACGGTCCGGCTTGGGCGCGGTGGCGGTCGCCTTGGCCGTGCTCTGCAACCTCGGTGTGTTGTGGAGTACCTTGGAATACGGTAAGTACAGCACGCGTGGGGCCAGCGAACTCACAGTGCAAGCGGACGGCACTTCGGCCGAGGGCCAACATACGGGAGGCTTGAACCGCGAGTACGTGACGCAGTACAGCTACGGCAAGCAGGAATCGTTCACCTTCTTGGTGCCCGATGCCAAGGGTGGCTACACCAGCGCATTGGGCAACGGTCCGGAGTTGGAAGGTGCCGACCCCCGCTTCCGGCAGAACCTCGCGCAGATGAACCGCTACTGGGGCGACCAACTCAGTACGGCCGGTCCGCAATACGCCGGGGTGATCGTGGCGCTGCTGATGATCCTGATGCTGATGCAGGCCGAAGGCAAAGGCCGGTGGTGGCTGTTGGCGTCGTTCGCGCTGATCCTGTTGCAGATCATGATCTCCAACGCCGCGCCGTACAGCGACGATGGCGTGGGCTATATCGGCGGCATGAAGGCCTCGCTGTTGGCGGGAGCGGTGCTGATCGCCTACCTCGCGGTGGGGCTGGTGCTGCTGCGCGATGGTCTGGTGTATGCGCTCTTCAGTGCGGTGCTCATTACGTTACTGCTCTCGTGGGGACGCAACCTGATGCCGCTCACGGACTTCTTCTTGGAATATGTGCCGGGCTACAACAAATTCCGGGCGGTCACCATCATCTTGGTGGTGCTGGAATTAGCGGCACCCGTGCTGGGCATCCTTTACTTGGACCGGTTGATCAAAGAAGGTGGCTGGAACAAGTTGGTCGAAAGCCGTTCGCTCATCGGCATGGGTGCCGTGCTGGGTGTGCTTTTCGTAATGGCCGCCATGCCGGATAGCATCCTCAGTTTCGTGAGCGATCAGGAACGGGAGATGCTCACCCAACAAGCAGAGGATCCGCAGAGCGAAGCCATGGTGATGTCCTTCGTGGAGGAATTGAAGAGTGTGCGCATCGGCATGTTCCGTGCGGATGTGATGCGCAGCTTCGCCTTCGTCCTAGGTGCCGGTGTTCTGGTCTTCCTCTTCGGCCGAAAGAAGATCGGCAAGGCCGTATTGCTTGGCGGCATCGGTGCGCTGATCCTGCTGGACCAATGGACCGTGGACAAGCGCTACATGAACAACGAGCGCGAACGTGGCCGCTATGTGCATTGGGTGGATGATGCCCTACAGCAGAACCCCTACACCGCCAACGCCGCGGACAAGGCCATCCTGGAAGCCGAATGGACCCCCGCCGCGCAAGCCGACCACGAGGTGAACATGGCCCGCATGAAAGAGGAACGGCAGAAGGAGGATGGGCTGAACAAGATCATCAAACCAGAAGAAGAGATCACGGCACGCTTCGCCAGTTTGCGCCGGCACGGTGGCTACCGCGTGTTGGGCTTGAACAACCCCTTCAACGATACGCGGATCAGTTACTTCCACCGCAGCTTGGGCGGCTACCACGGCGCCAAGTTGAAGCGCTACCAAGAGCTCATCGAATTCCAGATCAGCCCGGCCATGCAGCGCATCGGTAGCATGCTGCAAAGCGGCACCTCGCTGCCGGTGATGGACAGCCTGCTGGCCAACGAGGGTGTGCTGAACATGTTGAACACCCGCTACCTGATCTACAACCCGGAACGTCCGCCGATCCGCAACACCAACGCCTACGGTCCGGCCTGGTTCGTGGACGAGGTGCAATGGGCGAAGAACGCCGATGAGGAGATCATCCAACTCGGCTCCATCGACCCATCGCGCACCGCGTTGATCGACGAGCGCTACCGGGCCACCATCGGGTCGGCTACCATCGCTGCGGACCCATCCGCCAGCGTGGAACTCACCACCTACGCCACCAACGAACTCACCTACACCGTGCGCAGTCAGCAAGGCGGCGTGGTGGTCTTCAGCGAGATCTGGTACGGCCCGGATTGGCATGCCACCGTCGACAACGTCCCCACCGAACACGTCCGCGCGGACTACGTCCTCCGTGCCATGGCCGTCCCCGGCGGCGAACACACGGTGGTCTTCAAGATCGCCAGCAAGCCGTTCAATACCTCACGCCCCGTTGCCTTGGCGAGCAGTGCCCTGGTACTCCTGTTGACGATGGGTGCGTTGTTCTGGGAATGGCGTAGCCGGAAGTCCGAAGACGAGTTGAACGCAGGTTGAGCAAGTAGCTGTTGGTGCGTTGTTCCCCACTGCCAACTAACAACTGACAACGAACAACTACCCACAGTGAAACGCGTCCTCATCATCGCCTACTACTGGCCGCCCAATGCAGGGGTGGGGGTATACCGGTGGCTGAAGTTCACCAAATACCTGCCGCAGTTCGGTTGGCGACCGGTGGTGTACACGCCGGACAACCCGGAGCTGATGGCCGTGGATGAAGGTTTGCTGAAGGACATCCCGCCCGAAGCCGAGGTGATCAAAGCGCCCATCACCGAGCCGTATGGTTGGTACAAGAAGCTCACCGGCAAGAAGAAGAACGAGCGCCTGCAAACCGCATTCCTCCGTGAAGAAGGTGGCAGCAGTTGGTTGGAGGACATGGCGAACTGGGTGCGCAGCAACTTCTTCATCCCCGATGCACGGATCTGGTGGGTGAAGCCCTCCGTGAAACGGCTGGAAGCCTACCTGAAAGCCAACCCGGTCGATGTCATCGTCACCACCGGTTCGCCACACAGCCTGCATTTGATCGGTCGCGAACTGAAGAAGCGCACAGGCCTACCATGGGTCGCCGACTTCCGGGACCCGTGGACGAACATCGACTACTACGGTCAACTCCGTTTGACGCGCCTCGCCGATGCCGAACAACACCGCTTGGAACGGCTGGTACTCACCGAAGCGGACCAAGTACTCACCGTCAGTTGGGCATGGGCCGAAGAACTGCGGGACCTTGGTGCCAAGCACGTGGACGTGATCACCAATGGCTTCGACACCGACGACCTGCCCGTGCCTGCCGCGCCGGTGGATGAAGCATGGTCCTTGGTGCACGTCGGTTCCATCAGCGCCACCCGCAATGTCCCTGAACTGTGGGAGGCCTTGGCGCAACGCATATCCCGCGATCCGGAATTCAAGCAACGCTTCCGCCTGCGCCTGGTCGGTGGTGTGGACCATACGGTACTGCACAGCATCGAAGCCGCCGGACTTGCCGAACACCTGGAGCGCATACCGCACGTGGACCACACCGAAGCCCTGCGCCACATGCAACGTGCCCGCGCCTTGTTGCTGCCGGTGAACGACACCCCGAATGCCAGCGGATTCCTCCCGGCCAAGGTCTTCGAATACCTCTCGGTGCAACGGCCCATCCTCGCCATCGCACCAGAAGGTGCCGACATCGTGCGGGTGCTCGGCGATGTCCACGCAACAGTGTCACGCGGCGACCAAGCCTCCACCCAAGCCGCCGTGGATGCCCTCTTCACCACCACCGATGCGGCCATGGATGTGGGGCATTTCGACCGGAAGTACTTGACGGGGCAGCTCGCGGAGTTGTTGGATCGCACCGTGAGACACTGAGTGGGCCTTAGTATTTGACGAAGCGTTGCGTATAGCTGGCATCGCCCAACACCCGAAGACTGTACGTGCCTTGTGCCAACTGCGCAATGGAAAGATCCACGCTCGGTGCGCCGCGCGTAATGGACTTGGTCATCACAACGCGGCCAGTGATATCAACCACCTCCATGCGCCGAGCAGCAATGCCATTGAGTGCAATGCGGAGTTCGGATGTGGCGGGGTTGGGGGAGAGGGTGAAGTGCCGCAGTACTGTTTCATTGATCCCAACGGGTTCTGGCCTGAGCTTTACGACCCAGAAGTCGTTATCGCCATAGTTCGTGGTAAGGTCTCCATCTGTGGAATTGGAAGAGCCGGTCAACGCGATCACACCATCTTCGGACCAGTGAATATCACGACCACTATCGCTCAATGAACCGCCAAAGGAACGTTCCCACAGCAGTTCGAGGTTCTCGTCCAATTTGATCACCCAGGCTTCTGTGCTTCCATGGGAGGAAGACACATCACCATCCGTGGATACCGAACTGCCGACAACGAGGATCTCGCTTGCTGAAGTACAGAACATTCCCCAAGGTGCATCGCCACTTGTGCCTCCGAAGGAATGTTCCATTTCCAAGGTGCCATCGTCAGCTAAACGTGCGACCCAGTAGTCACCTCCACCCAACTGTGTGCTAACATCGCCATCACTGGAGATCGCTGTCGACGCCACATAGATCTTACCATTCGGTGTCGCTTCGATCGCCCATCCTGCATCATTGTCGGATCCACCCAAACAGGTTTGCCATTCCATTTCGCCATCTATGGTTGTTTTGATCACCCATGCGTCGGGTTGTGGAGGGAAGCCTGATCCGTGTAACCCACTTACATCGCCATCGTTGGAGCGCGTCCAACCTACGAGCACGAACGACCCATCGGGCAATACGGCCATGTCACGTACCGCATCGAATTGAGAACCGCCGAAACAGTTGGACCAAAGAAGTTCACCGGTTGCGGAGAGTCTCGACAACCAAAAGTCTGAACTTTCACTACAGCCCTGCATATTCACGTCGGTCGAGGTGGTTTCGCCAGCCACTAAGAGGTCCCCATTGGCCAATTCCTCGAGCGCCCAAGGAGATTCACCGGATGATCCACCGTAGGTATGTTCCCAGAGAATGGTGCCATCTGCGTCGAGCTTTACTACCCAGATATCCTGACCACCTACGAGTTCAGCTACGTCACCGTCATTAGAATTGGTCAGGCCGGTCATGATGAATCCGCCATCCATGGTCTGCCGCACATCGCGACCTACTTCCCATCCCGAGCCACCCAAAGCTCTTTGCCAAAGCAAGGCGCCCTCAGCATCCAACCGGATCACCCAGGCATCTTGGTTGGATGGTCCATGGATCCCCGTAACATCACCATCGGTGGATGAGGTTTCCCCAACCACGATGAAACCACCGTCGCTTGTTCGGTCGATGCTATACGCACGATCGAATCCACTGCCCCCATAGACGTGCTGCCAGTCGATGGCGGGTTGGGCGGCCAACGATATACCCAATGTCAGAGTGACCATAAAGGCGATGTACCGGCCGAACACGCGGTTCATAGGGCTGCATGGGTCGTTGGTGCCGAGGGACATGGGACAGGTTGGGGATGTTGAATCTAATCGTTCTGCACCACGGACGGCGGCAATGTTCACAATTGGGTTGGCGGTCATTCCAGTTGGAACTCTGTTCTGTTCCACGTTGCGCCCCCGCTAAGAACGATGGGTCGTTGAACCAAACGCAGAGAATTCGAGCTTCGTCCACGTGCAGTGCCGCTACTTTCGCGCCGTGCGCGTCCTCCCACATCACTCTGTACCCAAGCCATGGGCATCCTAGCTCGCCAAGCTGGCTGGAATGCGGCGTTGGCCTACGTGGGGCTGGCCTTGGGTTTCGTGAATGTGGTGCTGCTGTATCCACGCATCCTCCCTGCCGATGAATTCGGCCTTACCCGGGTATTGGTGTCCATTGCCGCCATCGCCGCGCAAATGGCGCAGCTGGGTTTGGATAATACCGTGATCCGCTACTTCCCCTATTTCCGTGATGCCACGCGCAAGCACAACGGCCTGCTCGCCTTGGTGCTTAGCATTGGCACCGTTGGCGGCTTGCTCGCCATGTTGGTGCTGTGGCTCTTTCACGGTCAATTCGCACTGTGGTTCGGCGCGGCCGATGGCTTGTATGCCGAGTACGGCTTGGTGGTATTGCCACTGGTCTTGTCGGAGGTGTACTTCTTTCTGTTCCGCGCATACAGCCGATCCATCCACCGCAGCATCGCACCCACCTTCACGCGGGAATTCCTGTTGCGCGTATTGCAAATGGCGCTGATCCTGGCGCAGGCCTGGTGGCACTTCGACCTGCGCGTCTTCATGCTGCTGTATGTCGGCACCTTCCTCATCAGCACGGCGGGCTTGGTATTCGACCTCTGGCGCAGCGGCAACCTGACCTTCGGTATCGCCAAACTGCGACTACCGCGAAGGCTTGGGCGGAGCATGATGCGCTACGGCCTGTTCACGTTCGGCAGCGGGATGGCCACCATCGCATTGGGCAACGTCGATCAACTCATGGTCGGTGTAATGCTGAAGGACGGCTTGGACAACGTGGCGTATTACGCCGTGGCCTTCTACATCGCATCGGTGATATTGATCCCTGCGCGGGCCTTGGTGCTGCCGAGCATGCCCATCCTTGCCGAAGCGTGGAAGAAGCGCGAGCATGCGAAGATCGATATGATCTACCGGCGCTCGGCCGCGATCCAATTGGTCATCGGGGCCTACCTCTTCCTCTGTTTGTGGGCCGGCGCCGATGTCCTCTTCTCCCTGATGAAACCGGGCTATTCCATCGCGAAGAATGCCATGCTCATACTCGGCTTCGTCAACGTCATCAACTTGGCGGGTGGCTTGAGTGGAGGCATCGTCGCGACATCGCGCTCGTACTGGTTCGATGCACTCAGTGGTGCCGTGCTGGTGATCCTGAACGTGGTGTTGGACTTCGCCTTCATCAAGGCCTTCGGGATGGTAGGTGCCGCGTGGTCGTCGTTGGTGGCCTTCACGTCGATACTTGCTTGGCGCATCGTTTTCTTGAAGCGTAAGCACGGACTCTGGCCCTTCGATGCACGCACCGTGATCACCATGGTACTCGGTCTCGCACTCGCGATCGTGCTTTTGATGCTACCGCAATTTGGCGGGATCTGGCTGGACTTCATCATCCGCGCAAGTGTTGTCACGCTGGTGTTCTGGCCTGCGGTCTATTACCTGCGTTTGGCGCCCGACCTCAGCGATCAGGTACACATGGTGTTGGGTCGCATTCGGAACAAGTCATGAACGCATTGGTCTGGCGCACATGGAAAGTGAAGATCGCGCGCGAGTTGCGGGTTCGCGGCAGTGCAGTGATCGATGCGGTGTTGTATGCGCTGCACGTTCCGCCTAGCATTCCTGCAACGGCCAAGGTCGATGATGCGCTCTTCTATGTCGCCGAGTTGCTCATGGCGCGTGCCGGTCGCATGGCGAAGTGGGTCACCCGGCAGAGTGGAAGAAAGGTGGTGCTCTTCTGCCACCGCGAAGGCTACATCCCAGAGTTCGCCGGTGAAGGATTCGCGGCGGTGCTGCTCTACCGCAATGCTTGGCACTTGCGCCGGTTGTTACGCACCATGCCAACCCCGTGGATCGTGCATGGCTTCGCCCCCAAGAGCCACTATCCGGATGTCGCGCGACGCGCATTGCCGAACGTGCCCTATATCCACGACCTGCAGGACACTCTGGTAGTCTACTACGGCACCACACCCACCAAGCGTTGGCTCCGTGCCGAGCTCCCGCACGAACGTGCCTGCATGGCCGAAGCCGACGGCGTGATCGCGCACAGTCTAGAGCCCGCCGAAGGATTCCGTCGCTACGGCATACCTCACCGCACCCGACCGCGCACCCTCTTCTTCCCACTCTATTGCGATGATGATCGCTTCGTCACGATGCCCAAGATCTCGGCCACCGAAACGCATCTTGTGTACGCCGGTGGTGTAGCAGGCTCGCACCGAGATCCGCGCTACTTCGGCAACATCCAGTTCTTCGGCTTGATCGAAACGCTCACCAAGCAAGATCTGCATCTGCACATCTATCCCAGTCCAACAACACTCGCCGCGGACCGCACCGAGTACGAAGCCCTAGCCAAGACCAACCTGCGCTTCCACTACCACGAACCGGTGGGGCAGGAGAAGTTGGCAGAGGAGTTGGGGCGGTATCATTTTGGTTTCCATTTGGGCTTTGTCAACGATGGGGACCACCAACAATCCACGGCGAAGTATCGGCTCTGCACGACCCTGAAGTTGTTCAACTTTTTGGAAGCTGGAATTCAGGTGATCTCATCGGTGAATCTCGATTTTCAAGCCTGGATGATCACGCGACATCACGCTGGAATTGCAATTGAACGGGAGGATATTGCTCTTCTCGCTGAACGCTTAAGAGTGCTGAACAACGCATCGGATCCGTGGAACGTCGAACGAGCTAGGGTAAGGCTATCTTTGAAAGAGAACACGCGTCGGCTGATCGCGTTCTATGAAGCAGTCCACTCGGGCAAGTAGCAATGGGAAAGAAGAAACTCATCCTATTCGGAGCGTCCAACTTCGGTGACGAGATCGTTCAGCTATTTCGTGACATCGACATGGCAAAGGGGAATGCCGAATGGGATGTTGTAGGCTTTTGGACGATGATGATTCATTGCATGGGCAGGTGCGGAACGGCGTCCCTGTTCTAGGCGCCATAGAGTGGTTGGACCAACAGCATGTGGGCGACTACTGGTTCGTCTGTGTCATAGGTAGTCCAAAAGCAAGGAGCGTTGTTGTACCGAAGATGAAAGCAAAGGGTGCTCGTTTTGCCACAGGTATCCATCCTTCTGTGATCATCTCCGACACGTCCATTATTGCCGAGGGAACAGTTGTTACGGCGGGGAACATCATCACGACGAATGTGCAGATCGGAGCGCATGTCATCGTGAATCTCGCATGCACGATCGGGCACTATTCGAAGATCGGCGCATACAGCACCATCAATCCAGGAGCGAACATATCGGGGGATGTAACATTGGAAGAGGGTGTCTTGATCGGGACCAATGCCACGGTCCTCGAAAAGAAGACGATCGGCGCGTATTCAAAGATCGGAGCCTGGGGCGATGGTCCATAAGGACGTACCGTCCAGAGTGACTGCGGTCGGGGTGCCGGCGAAAGTGTTGAAAGGCTTGGCAGATTAGCGCAGTAGCGTAACGTGTCCGAAGTGTTCACCGGGAATGCCTCCACATTCGTTTTCCCAACGGATGATGTAGAAATATGTCCCGTCTGGAGAAGGTGTTCCCTCACAGTCACCCTGCCACGGTTTGTTCGGTTCAATGGTTTCGTATACGACCTGTCCCCAGCGGTTGTATATGACCATTTCCTTAAAACCAGAAGTGATCATCGGTCCGAAGAAATCATTACTCCCATCACGATTTGGTGTGAATACGTTAGGCACATTTGCCGCAGCAATCACATCATTCGTGGCAAGGGTGATGAGGTATTCGGCGTGGAATTCGCATCCTTGATCATCTGATCCGTTCAATTCGATCAGTGTTCCATCAACGGGTGCTATTGTGATCGAGCTTGTTGTGTCACCAGTGGACCAGAGGGTATGCAGTTCGTCGATTCCACCGTACGACATTGAAAGTGTGACAGGCGCTTCATCACAGATCACACTGGGACCAGTTATCGTGAAGAATGGTCTTTCGGGGAACGAGATGACCTGAAGCGTCGTGTCAGAACCACATGAGTTCGATGCCATCAAATAGATCGAGTATGATCCAGGTCCGGGATATAAATGGTCGAATTCCAGTTCCGTTTGGAATGTACCATCACCCAGTTCCCAGATCAACTCTGTCGCCCCGGTCGAAAGTGAAGCCAATTGGACGAGATCACCGCACGAAGGGACGGTCGCAGAAATGATCGCCTCTGGCATCATTCCGCCGCTGATGATCACCGTGTCCGCTCCCGTACAGCATCCCATTGTCAACCTCACCCAGATCGTATCCGGCTCAGTGACGATGATATCCGACCCACTCGCTCCGGTGGACCACAGGTATGTGGCACCCTGCAGAAAGGCGCTGAGTGTATAAGGTTCACATGTCATTGTATCGGGACCTAGGTTCGGTGCTAAACTCATACAAGCGTCCACGAGAAGCACTGTGTTGGTCTCTATCGGTCCGGCGATGAATGGTACGTCATCCGGGTATTCCATTGGTGCCAAAGACATGGAGAACGGAGCGATAGATGTCACGACGACATCGATCGGCGATACAACATCGCAATCCATGCTGCCGGTCGCATCAACGCGCGCAACAATGATATTCTGGTCACCCGTGATCTCTTGGGTCCCCGTGAAGAGTATGTGACTCCCTATGGCCACCGCGTTCGGTGTCACAGTTCTTGTTAGGAATTCTGCTGCTCCAGGAGTTCCATAGGAATTTGCCCATAGAACTTCACCATCAAGATCTACTGCGAGGATGAAGAGATCACGGTCCGGAGCTACACCATAACCACTGATCGCATATCCGTACGGCATCCGAAGCACTTTGTACGAAAGGTCAGAGGTGTATGCCGTTAGGTCATAATCCTTTGTCCAGGCAACATTTCCCGCCGTGTCCATACGAATGAGGCCGACATTGTACGTCGATGCTGCTCCGTCGATATTGCCGAAGTAGCATACCGTAAGAGAGTCATCGTTGTAGATCATGTCGATAGCGTAGATCCGTGCGGTCTCGATCACTGGGAACACGAAGCTCCTGGCCCATAGGAGTTGGCCGGAAGGGGTGTAGTGAGAGACATGTGGGCGCATGGAGCCGATCGCATTTCCACCAAGGAAGACTCGACCGCACGCATAGACGGATTGGTCCGGAGCGATCGCTGCCGAAAAATGTTCGTCCAGACCTGGGTTCACCGGGGTGAAGTCAGTTCTCGGACCCATTGAAAGCATCGCTCCTGTATTCGCATCAACCTTTCCCGCGCAGAGGTCGGATAGAGTTGGGCTGTTCAAGTTGTAAATGCACGGCAGGACCATGTATTCAGCCGCCGAGTTCGGGATGATCCGATTTGTCCAGATAGGCCGATCGTCATCGGAAATGGTATGCCAGAGAAGGTTGCCTAAGAGGTCGCATTTGAAAAGAAATGTGAAGTGGGGGTAGGGGTTGGATGAATAGCAATTCCCCGTCCCTACTAGATCTCCTTCAGGAGTAGTCGCGATCTGATAGACAACATTCTGGTACCCAGTGATGGCTTGAAAGGCACGCGACCAGAGGACGGTCCCATTTCCGTCGACCATCGTGACCAAAGCACTGTCCCCTTTCGATCCTCCAATCACGAAATTGCCGTCATTTGTAGCCTGAAGGCATTGAGCGGTCTCGTCCGTTCCAGGTAGGCCGATCGTCTTGAAGAACGTTTGCGCCGAAGACTCTTGAGCCTGAAGGACAAGTAGTCCGACGGTTGCATGGTACCAACAGATGGAAGGGATTGTGCACATCTATGGATGACAACAAGTCACCTGTAACAAAACTACAGTTTCATGCTTACCTGAACTGAAGTTTCCGGGTTGTACAAACTACCGACAGAACCGTCTATTAGCCGTAAAATTGCGCTTGGAACCCAGTCATTACCATGACCTCAAAGAACATCTTCATCACCGGCGGTGCCGGATACGTTGGCTCGGTGCTCGTGCCGAAGCTCTTGGACAAAGGCTACAGCGTGACCGTGCTCGATCTCATGATCTACGGCGAGGAGGTGCTGCCCAAGCACGAGCGGCTCAACGCGGTGAAGGGCGATATCCGCGATCAGGCCTTGTTGAAGAAGTTGCTTCCCGGGCACGATGCGGTGATCCATTTGGCGTGCATCAGCAACGACCCAAGCTTCGAGCTGAACCCGGATCTGGGCAAGAGCATCAACCTCGATGCCTTCGAACCGCTGGTGCGTATCAGCAAGGAGAACGGTGTTGCACGCTTCATCTATGCGAGTAGCAGTAGCGTGTACGGCATCAAGGAAGAACCGAACGTGACGGAGGACATGGTGCTGGAGCCGCTCACGGACTACTCCAAGTTCAAGGCGCAATGCGAAGAGATCCTCGATCGATTCCAGAGCGATGACTTCACCACGGTCACCATCCGTCCGGCTACGGTATGCGGCTACGGCAAGCGATTGCGGTTGGATCTCAGCGTCAACATCCTCACGAACCTCGCTGTGAACAAAGGCGAGATCACGGTGTTCGGTGGCACGCAGAAGCGCCCGAACATCCACATCGAGGACATGACGGACCTGTACGTGCAGTTGCTGGAACTGCCCAAGGAGCGCATCGCCGGGAAGATCTGGAATGCGGGCTACGACAACTTCACCATCGCCGAGATCGCAGGCATGGTACGCAACGTGATCGGCGAACATGTGAAGATCGTCACCACGCCCACCGATGATCTGCGGAGCTACCACGTGAGCAGCGAGAAGATCAAGAACGACATCGGCTTCGTGGCGACACACAGCTTGGAAGATGCGGTGCGCGACCTGAAGAAGGCCTTCGACGCAGGTGCCATTCCCGACAGCCTTACCAACGATCTGTACTTCAACGTGAAGCGGATGCAGCGCATCCATTTGAATTGATGGCGACCACGACGCACTTGCGAGTGCCCTACGTCGATCTCGGTGCGCAGTACACAGGCATCAAACAAGAAGTGCTCGATCGCATCGGTGCCTTGTTGGACAGCGGTGCCTTCATCATGGGCGAAGAGTTGGCCACCTTCGAGAAGTCGTTCGCAGAACTGTGCGGTACGAAATACGCCATCGGTGTCGCGAACGGAACGGATGCGTTGTTCTTGAGCTTGATGGCGCTCGGCATCGGCAAGGACGACGAGGTCATCACCGCGCCGAATAGCTACCTCGCCAGCGGATCCAGCATCGCGCTAGCTGGTGCCACTCCTGTTTTCGCTGATGTCCTGGATGATATGAACCTGGATCCGGAAGCGGTGCGCAAGTCGATCACGCCGAAGACGAAAGCGATCATCGCTGTGCATCTTACTGGTCGTCCGGCGCGGATGGACGAGCTACTGGCCGTCGCTCAGGAACACGGCCTGAAGGTGGTTGAAGATTGCGCCCAGGCCATCGGCGCTACGTTGAACGGTCAGCATGTTGGGTCCTTCGGAACGACAGGTTGCTTCAGCCTACACCCGTTGAAGAACCTTGCCGCAGCGGGCGATGGCGGCGTGATCACCACGAACGATGCAGCGGTCCATGCACACCTGATGAAGGCGCGCAACCACGGCATGCGCGACCGCGACCACAGTGCCTTCTTCAGTTACAACTCACGCTTGGACAACCTACAGGCAGCGGTGTTGAACGTGAAGCTGCGCGAACTCTCGCGTTGGACGGAACGACGCCGGGTCATCGCCGCGATGTATCAAAGAGGTTTGTCCGGAGTAGGCGATCTCTTGGTCCCGAACGATGCGAACGGCGAGCGTGCGGTGTACCACACCTTCATCATCCAGACCGCCAAGCGCGACGCGTTGAAGTCATTCCTCGAAGGTCTCGGCATCGACACCAAGATCCACTACCCGGTGCCTATCCACTTGCAGGAAGCCGCTGCTTATCTCGGGTACAAGCGCGGCGACTTTCCGGTTACCGAAAAGCAGTGTGAGACCATCCTCAGCCTACCGGTCTTCGCGGAACTGAGCGACGAGCAAGTGAAGCATGTCATTGCATCCATCACTGAATTCTACCGAACCAACTGATGGGCAATTGGCATTTGGCAGGACCGTTCTTGAAGTTGTGCATCACACGACCGAAGCGTGTGTTGAAAGGGTTGTTCCATTTCACGATGGAAGAGGCTTGTCGCAAGCATGTGGTCGATACCTATGGTCTGTCCAAGGGTTTGCCGACGATCGACATTCGCGACATCGCACCGAATTTGGACGACACCATCACGCACTACACGTACTTGGATGGCACTAGTCGCGTCACCGACTTTGCGTTGTTGCGTGCTTTGGCGAAACGCTATCCGCAAGGGCGTTATATCGAATTCGGAAGTTGGAGAGGGGAGAGCTTGGCGAATGTGGCACCGCTGATGAAGGAGATCATCGCCATGAGCTTCGGGCAAGCGGACATGAAGAAGATAGGTGCTCCGGAACCAGCGGTGCGCGCTGCACACATGTACAGCAAGGCGTTGCCCAACATCCGCATCATCGAACACAACACGCAGACCTACGATTTCAGCCAGTTCAAAGGCACTTGCGACCTCATCTTCGTGGATGCCGATCACCAATACCCCGGTGTGACCATCGACACGCGGAACGCCTTCACCTTACTGAAGGATGAGAAGTCGATCATCGTTTGGCACGACTATGGCCTCGGCTATGAGAAACCCAACTGGCAAGTATTCCGCGGGATCCTCGATGGTGCGCCGAGTGATGAACACCGCAAGCGGATCTTCCACGTGAGCAACACTCTGTGCGCGATCTATCTGCCAGAGGCAGTGAAGTCGAGCTATCCGGAGGTCGGTTGGCCCACGAAGACATTCACCGTCCGCATCACTACGGATCCTGCCTGATGCGTCCTGAGGAAACCGCTCTCGAACAACGCTTCCACGATGCTTTGGCACGTGATCACCAACGTGCGCCGGAGTGGATGACACGTTGGGACTACCAAGAAGGGTTGAAGAAGCGGAAGCGCACATACGAGGATGGCGTGGTCAGCGATTTCTTCCGTTTCGGCGGTGCAGAGGATCTATTGAAGTGGATGAGTTGGTTCCGGAACGACTATCCGGATTACATCAATGATGCTCGGATCACCGCTTTGGTTGAAGCGAGCAAAGCGAACGATGAACGCGTGGTGCGATCCATGGGCCTACAGTTGGATGCAGCGGTCTACGACAAGCGCGTGGGCTTGAACAACGCGCACGACCACGTACTTGCACAGGCCTATCCCGTGCCGGAACGTGCTCGGATCCGAACCGTGCTGGACTTCGGTGCTGGTTACGGGCGGCAAGCGAATCTCTGGACCGGTCAGGATGCGGACCTTTGCTACATCGGCATGGACGCCATCGTGAATTCGTACTGCTTGCAACACCTGTATTACAAGGGGCTCGGTGTGCCGTTCACGGACTATATCGACATACCGGAGCCTTTCAAGCTTGATCCGATCAGGTCAGGAATTCAACACGTGCCCACTTGGCGCAGCGATCTCATTCCGGATGCATCCGTCTATCTGGTGATGTGTGTGCAAGTGCTGCCTGAATTGAACAGTCGGTTGGTGCGCCACATGATCGGCGAATTCAAACGTGTGTTGAAACCGGGTGGTGCCTTCTACATCCGCGACCACGCGTACACTTGGAAGCCCACGGACAATTTCGATGTGGAGTCGCACCTCATAGCGAATGGCTTCGACCTCGAGTACCGGGCGCACGTCATCAACGATGTGGAGATCCACGGCATCCCACGCATCTGGCGAAAGGCACATCCGGAGGTCATCGCATCACGGACACGTACCTGGAAACAACGGGTGGACCAAGCCGTGGTGGATGTGGATACCTTGACCGGCGGCGGATTCAAACGGACCTTGCGCAAATTGAAAGGGAAGGCATGAGAACATTGGTGACAGGAGGTTGTGGATTCATTGGATCCTGGTTGGTGGAACGGCTGTTGAACGATGGACATGAAGTACACGTGATAGACAACCTCAGCAGCGGCCATGCGAGGAACCTCGACCATTTGAAAGGGAACAAGCAGTTGCATGTCCACATCGCTGATATCGCGGATCACCAGAAGATCGAACCCTTGTTCGCTGGTGTAGGGAAGGTCTTTCACCTAGCGGCTTTGGCGGACATCGTGCCGAGCATCGAACAACCGTTGAAGTACCATCACTCGAACGTCAACGGAACGGTAAGTGTCCTGGAGGCCTGTCGCAAGCACGGCGTGAAGCGTGTGATCTATGCAGCCTCGTCAAGTTGCTATGGGATCCCGGATGTGTACCCGACGCCAGAGACCGCGCCGATCCGTTGCCAGTATCCCTATGCGGTCACGAAGTACTTGGGAGAAGAGTACGCGATGTATTGGGCGAGTGTCTACAAGATGAACATCACGAGCATGCGCTTCTTCAACGTGTATGGTCCACGCTCGCGTACAAGTGGCACGTACGGAGCAGTGTTCGGTGTGTTCCTTGCGCAGAAGCTCGCGGGCAAACCATTCACGGTCGTGGGAGATGGCGAACAAACACGCGACTTCACCTTCGTAAGCGATGTGGCCGATGCTTGTGTAACGGCAAGTGAACGCGATGATGTGACCGGCGAGATCTTCAATGTGGGCAGCGGAAGCACGTACAGCGTGAACCTGCTCTGCGATCTGCTTGGTGGAGAGAAGGTGTACATCCCGAAGCGCCCCGGCGAACCCGACCAGACCTTTGCCGATACCGCGAAGATCCAACGCGTATTGGGCTGGAAACCGAAAGTGAAGTTCGAAGACGGCGTGAAGACCATGCTCGCGAACATCGATTACTGGCGCGAAGCTCCGATCTGGGAACCCGGCACCATCGCAGAAGCAACGAAGGATTGGTTCAAATACCTCGGATGAAGATCGGCACGCTGATGACGCGGATGGTTATGATGAACGCAGATCAGAAGGAAGGAGGATGGTGAACCGCATGGCATTATCATTTATTCATCTGCGCCCGGCTGCGTCATCCGCGTTCCCTCTCGCATTCCTGCATTCCACGGGTTATCAGCGTTCATCTGCAGTATCCGTGTCATCTGCGTTCCATCCCGCGTTCCATTCCACATGAGCAAGATCCTTCCTCTCGACGACCTCGCTTCCGTGATCGCGAAGCACAAGGCGGACGGCAAGCGCGTTGCCCTGTGCCATGGCTGCTTTGACTTGTTGCACTTGGGTCACATGAAGCATTTCGAAGCAGCGAAAGCTGATGCCGATGTCTTGGTCGTAACCGTTACTCCCGATCGTTTCGTGAACAAAGGCCCAGGCCGCCCAGTCTTCACCGAGGCCTTACGCATGGAAGCCATCGCTGCCTTGGGAGCTGTGGATCATGTGGGTCTCAATAAGTGGGAAACGGCCATCGAAACGATCAAGCTCTTGAAGCCCGATCTCTATGTGAAGGGACAGGACTACAAGGACCGTACGAAGGACGTGACCGGCATGATCGCGAAGGAAGAAGCCGCCGCGATCGCTGTGGGAGGGAAATTGCACTTCACCGAAGAGATCCAGTTCAGCAGCAGCTCCTTGATCAATGCGCACTTCAGTCCGTTGGACGATAGCGTTCAAGGTTTCCTGGCCGATTTTCGAAAACGCTTCGATGCCGATGCGATCATCGCTGATCTGGAAGCGCTAAAGGAATTGAAAGTGCTCGTGATCGGCGATACCATCATCGACGAGTACCACTATTGCCGCCCGTTGGGAAAGAGTAGCAAGTCACCCACGATCAGCAGCATTCTCCTACGCGAAGAAGCCTATGCCGGTGGTGTGCTCGCCATCGCCAATCACTTGGAGCAATTCGCCGGAAGTGTGGACCTTCTCACTTGCTTGGGTGCGAAGGACGAACGCCGCGAGATGATCGAGGAGAAGTTGAGTTCCAGCGTGGAACGCACGTATTTCGTTCGGCCTGATGGACCTACTCCGATCAAACGCCGCTACTTGGATCACTACCTCAGCATCAAACTCTTCGAGGTCACCTTCATGAACGACGAGCCGGTGGGCGGTGCGTTGGAAACGTCGATCATCGAAACACTTAAGATGAAACTTCCTGCCTGTGATCTCGTCGTCGTTGCCGATTTCGGGCACGGGATGATGAGTCCGGCGATCATCGACCTACTACAGAAGAGCGGCAAGTACCTCGTGGTGAATGCGCAGACGAACAGCAACAACTACGGATACAACTACATCACGAAATACACCCGTGCCGACTACATCAGCATCGACGAAGCGGAGCTGCGTTTGCCCTTTGGTGCCAAGCGCGAACCTTTGGATGGGTTGATCGACCGGTTGCAGGCGATCAGCCACGCGAACGAGGTGCAGATCACCTTGGGGCAGAAGGGCAGCATCTACCGAAAAGGCCGTGACCAGTCACTAACGCCAGCCTTCGCGACCCGTATCAAAGACAGTGTGGGCGCGGGCGACGCGGTGTTGAGCGTGACCGCGCTTTGCGCCAAGGCCGGGCTTGATCCAGCAGTGATCGGATTCGTGGGCAACTGCACCGGAGCCTTGGCCGTCGAGATCATCGGAAACGAACACCCCGTGTACAAGAAGGACCTCTTGAAGTTCGTGAAGCACCTGTTGAAATGAGCACTCCTTCCATCCCCGAATTCATCGACCGCTACACCGGATCAATGCATGCCCTGATCGACGGTGTCACCGCCAGCAATGCGAATGGACCATTGGCATACGTACAGGCCATTGAGCATGCGGTCGAATTGGTGCGTGTTGCACAAGCCGCCAACCGCAAGGTGATCATGGTGGGTAACGGGGGTAGCGCCGGCATCGCCAGCCATCAAGCCGTGGACTATTGGAAGAACGGTGGTGTGCGAGCGATCGCCTTCAACGATGCCAGTTTGCTCACGTGCATCAGCAACGACCTCAGCTTCGAGGAGGTGTTCAGCGCACCCCTTGAACGCTTCGCGGATCCGGAGGACATCGTCTTCGCGATCAGCAGCAGCGGCTCCTCGAAGAACATCCTGAATGCGGCCGATATGGCTCGCCGTGCCGGTTGTCGACTGATCACCTTCAGCGGATTCACTTCCGATAATCCACTTCGTTCCAAGGGCGATCTCAACTTCCATGTGGCCAGTGAGAGCTATGGCCTTGTGGAGATCCTGCACTTGTTCATCATCCATACCATCCTTGATGCGAAGCTGCAGTGTTTCGATGGTCGGGACATCTTCGATCGGAATCGGACCTTTGCAGGATGAATATTCTCCGATACCTCGTCGTACTCATCGCATTCCTGATCGGTGGTGAGCTCTGGTCACAGACCTTTCTGAATGTGATCGGTACGCCTTTCCGCAATGAGGCTGGCCATGTGTTGCATCGCTCGGCGGCGGGTGATACCTATTTGGGAGGAAGCGTTGGGGACAGTGCGGTGGTGATGCGCATGGACGACGACGGAAGCGTGTTGTGGTCGCGTGCATTCCGTACGACCGGTCAGTTCCCGAAGATGGTACTGCACCTCGCGGATGCACCAGATGGCACGTTGATCGGCTGCGGATCGGGGATCACCGGAACGCAGGAGTTGGCAGAGGGATTCTATTTCCGATTCGATGCCGCTGGGAATTTCTTGTGGGTCCGATCTTGGGAGGACCCGACGATCTTTGCCCGACGCATCGTGGTTTCCGACCCGGGCGCGTACATCGTTTTTGGCGGTGTTTCCGATGCAACGGTGCCAACGTTCAGTGACTTGGTCAATGCGTTGGTGGATGCAGGTACCGGCGATCTGATCGGGACCACGGACCGGATGGACCTGTACAACACGTTGTCCTACTTCGATGAGATCCGGGGTGTGGCAACGATCGGGACCCAGCATTACGGCGTATCATCGATCGCCACGGCTCAACTCGCGCTTTCTGGTCGTCGGGCCGCACTTTCCAAGTTCGATGCCTTCGGACAGCATGTGGAAACGCATTACTTGGTCTATCCGAACAACGTCGATCGGCGGATCTATCCAACGGACATCGTGGCGAAGGACGATTCGTTGACCATTGCCTATTACGGCGATATCAACGGGTCCTCCGGAAATTGGACCGTGGGGTTGATCCGATGCGACACCATGGGGAACATCGCTTGGGCGCGCGACTTCAATTTGGCAGGCAGCGGTCAGGAACAGAGTACGAGACTGCTCGCGACCGCCACGGGATACGTGTTGGCCGGGCATACCACCACCACAGCCCCGAACAAGCTCTTCCTCATGTCCATTTCCAATGCGGGATCCGGCATTTGGTACAAGTCCTACGGTCCCGCATTGCAGGAGCAAACACTGGCTGAACCGTATGCGTTCAATGTGGCCGATATGGGCAACGGTTACCTGCTCACCGGCTATACCAACCAGACCGGTGATCGCGACATTCTGTTGATCCGCACCGATGAAGATGGCCTTCTCTTCTGCGATGCAGTGAACGATCGATCAGCCATTACCACCGTGCTTCCGACGCAATCCTTCGTTTCCGTGGTTGGCCTGGAACCCATTGTCGTGATGCAGGATCCGGATCAGCCTGTCGTTGGCGATGCCGGTGTATTGAACGATTGTGAAGTGGTCGTGCAGTTGGGTGCTGATACCACGCTTTGTGGCCAACTCACGCTGGATGCTGGTGTGGTGAATGCCACGTACGAGTGGTCCGATGGAAGCACCGATCAAACCTTGGAGGTCACGGCCTCGGGCACGTATTGGGTACTGGTCTCGGTGGGTTGTTGCATCGGTTCGGACACCATTGTGGTGGACCTTGGCGCATTGGCGAACATCGACCTCGGGCCGGATACCACGCTTTGCGCAGGTGAACAGCTTGTGCTCCAACCGCCGCTTGGTTCGTGGACCTTTACGTGGGAGGACGGAACCGACGATGCGGAACACATCGTGTACGATGCCGGGATCTATTGGGTGGAAGCCACCGATGGCCCATGCACGGCACGGGATAGCATCGTCGTGGATGCGCTGTCTTTCCCGACCATCTCCTTGGGGAATGACACGGTCACATGCGATGGTGGAGGCATCCTGTTGAACCCCAGCGGTTCGGACATCGAGGAACTGTTGTGGAGTGATGGATCCACGGGGCTCACCTTGCAGGTCGATTCCAGCGCGTCCATCACGGTCACCGGAAGCAACGAATGCGGCAATGTGATGGATGACATTCAGATAACCATCGTGGAACCGATCATTGTTGACCTCGGGCCGGACACCATCCTGTGTGGGGGAGAAGAATTGGTACTGACCGCAGAGGTCGAGGATTGGGAATGGGCGTGGTCCGATGGATCACAAGGCCAGACCTTCACGATCACGACTCCGGGCATCTACTGGCTGGATGCCGGACTGGACGGATGCATCCTCACCGATACCCTGCTGGTGGATGGCTTGGAACCGCCCATGCTCGATCTCGGTCCGGATACGGTGGTCTGCGATGGCACAGGCATCACATTGGATCCTGTATTGATCAACGTGGATGCGCTCCTTTGGTCGGATGGCTCCACGGCGGACCAGTTGGTTGTCGCGGAGAGCGGGATGTTTTCCTTGACAGTGACCAATGCTTGCGGAAGCACCACCGATTCGATCTCGATCACGCTTATGGATCCGTTGGCCATCAGCTTGGGACCGGATACGGTGTTGTGTGGAACGGATAGTTTGCTGCTCGACCTTTCGGGATCGGGTGCCGCGCTCACGTGGTCCGATGGAAGCACCGCGAACACCTTCTTGGTGACAGCGCCCGGAAGCATATTCGTGGACGGCCTACAGAATGGCTGCACGACCTCGGACACCTTGGTAGTGGGCTATGATCAATTGGTCGTGGTGGATCTTGGGCCGGATACCGCGATCTGCAACGCACCGGTGATCACCTTGGATGCGGGCTTCGCGGATGCGCATTGGCAGGACAACTCCGTGGGTGCCACATACGATGCAACACGGACGGGATGGTACGTTGCTTCGGTCATGCGCTATTGTGGCAACACGACAGATAGCGTGCGCATTTCGTTCGCCATTCCCGTCGTACCGATCGCGGATATCGAACTCTGTCCCGGAGCCAAAGTGGAATTGGACCCACAAGGCGAGTTGATCGAGACCCGCTGGACCACTGGAGACACCGTGCCCACCATTACCGTCGGTGAAGGTGCATACGGATACGAGGCTACGGACATTTACGGATGTGAGCACGCGGATCTTGTGGAGGTCCGTATCCTGTCAGAGGCCGATGGCTTGGTCTTCATCCCGAACAGCTTCACACCGAATGGCGATGGCTTCAATGATCACTTCCTGGTCATGGGGCCGGAGAGGGGCGATTTCGAACTCGTCATTCATGATCGATGGGGCCTTCAGATCCACAGCTCATTGGATCCATTCAAAGGCTGGGATGGTACAGTAGGTGGGCAGCCTGCCCCTCCAGGTGTGTATGTCTACACGGTACACTACCAGGATCAGTGTACGGCGAATGGTACACTCGTGAGTGAGCGCGGGCACGTTACGCTCCTGCGTTGATCAACGCTTCTCGCGGACCCAGGTCTGGGTGCGATAGAAGAACGCGATGTAACCGCGGACCTTGAGTTCGCCGTCCTCCACCCAGATCTTGCAGTCGTAACTCCTGCCGTTCTCGGGATCCATGATGGTGCCGCCGCTCCATTCATCCTCATCCTGCTTCATGTTGCGCATGATCTGCATGCCAATGATCTTCTGGCCTTTGCGATGATCGGTACACTTGGTGCATACGGGATCCTGCTCCTGATCCGGTGTACGGAACAGTTCTTTGACGTGTGCAGAAGCCACTCCATTCTTCACCGTGATCTCTACCACGGATCGTTGGGCGCCGGTCTCATCGTTCACTGTGATCCATCGGCCGGTGATGTCCTGCGCAACGGAACCAAAAGCGAAGCACAGGGAGAATAACAGAATGGACGCTCGCATCGATCAGAAAGTGCGTCCGATGCCCACGACGTAACGGAACGCCAAGTTGTCCTGCTCCGTTGCGGGAAGCGCAGAGAGAAGCAGCGGCATATCGAAACGGATCGTGAGGGGCTTCAGATCCACTAACGGCCCCCATTTCTTGATGGTGACGGCACTTCCGAAGCCGGCATCCGCGCGTGGTTCAGCGAAGTGCAGCTGTTCGCCGGTAGCGGAGATCGTACGATAGCCCATCATGCCGACATCACCGAAGAGGTAGACATCGAGGTGAACGTAGTCTCCGAACTTGCCTGGTTTGAAGCGCACCAGACCATCCAGATCCAATTCGCCCGAGGCGGAGATCCCGGTATTGCTGCGGTAGTTGACGATCAAAGCGCCGTCCGCATCCAGATCCGGAGCGAGATAGCCCGCGTAGCCACGCAGTCCGAGTCCACCTCCTTGTTGGAATGGCTGAACGCCTGCGCCGTACCCCAACCAGTCATAGGGTACGAAGCCAACACTGCGCACATATTTGTCCTCCATCATTTCCTCCGGTGATGCACCTGCAAGGAAGAGCGCACTTTCACGCGGTGTGCTCCCCGTTCCGTATTGCCCGAAGGCACGCGTACGGAGTTGAAGCTTCCCCAACTCGTTGGTGTTCACGGCCGTGATCCGGAGTTGCGCATAGTGCGAAGCGGAGCCTACAGCGCTGGAACGCAATTCGATCCTCACATCGCCACGACTACGGCCATAGGAGTACTTGTGTCGCACGCGAAGGTCCATCGCTCCATTCAAACGATCCAGCTCCCACTCGTTCGGGTAGAGCAAATAGGTGAGGTCCGCACTATCTCGGCGCAAGAAATAGTGGAGTTCCACCTCGGCTTCCGTCTTGTTGTTGGGCAGGTCCCAATGCCAACCGCCGCCGTATCGTTGTAGTCCATCCAGCATCCGGGCATGCACGAAAACCGAAGAACCCTTCAGGATCTTCTCTGTGCCGTTCTCGTACCGGAAGTTGAAGGAGAAGGGATCATAACTGGTGTCCTTGTTCCCTGGAATGGAATCGTTCTGCGTACTCGGGTTGTTCGGTGGCAGGTATTGGCCCATTCCGGTATTCAGCCATCCGGTGAAGTGGATGCGGTGCTTGTACTTCATATACGAGCTGTTCAAGTGTACGCCCACCTTGGTGCCATCAAAGCCATTCCACCACAGGTCCGGGCGCACGAAGGCTTGGTAGGCCCGACGATCCGGACGCTGGCGTACGTGGTGATCGAAACCCACCTCGATCGGCATCACCAGATGGTCGTTGATCTTGTACGAATCCGCCAAACGGTCCGTGGGGTCGATGGTGACCTGCGCGATCCCCGTCGGAATGTCCACGTGTGCGATATGGTCACGTTGCAATTCATCGTAGCCGATCCAGCGCGGTAATACGGTGGCATCGGTCCTCTTCTCGAACCAGGTGTTCGGGATGTAGAAGTCGTGGATCGTTCCATCGCGTGCCTCGATGCGTAGGTCGATCGGCATGTGCATGTCGTCCTTGCGGCGCAGGTGGATGGTCTGTCCGGCATCCAGATGCCTTTTGGAAACCCCTTTCACAGCATAATCGATGCGCTTGTCCGTATCGATCCATTGGTCGAAGAACCAGTTCAAGTCCACTTTGGTGGATCGGATGAAACTGGCGCGCATGTCCTCCGGGTAAGGATGGCACATCCGCCACTGCACCACGTACTGTTGCATCGCCGCTAGGAAGAGCGAGTCGCCAAGCACGTATTGCAAATTGTATAGCATAGTGGCGGTCTTGGAATACACGTGTCGGTATCCTCCGGTTTGGCCTTT
Source organism: Flavobacteriales bacterium (assembly GCA_016710015.1). Classification (GTDB taxonomy): domain Bacteria; phylum Bacteroidota; class Bacteroidia; order Flavobacteriales_F; family PHOS-HE28; genus PHOS-HE28. Next base: position 239,108 of record JADJLR010000005.1, on the reverse strand, counting down.
CAGAAGACCGAACTCGTCGCTGTGCGTATTGATGGGAGGGAGTCGGTCGCGCACCGCATCGCGTTGGTAACCGTAGTACACGTCATCCTCTCGCGGTCGTACCGGACTGGTGAATCGCGCCTCGTAGCGGGTAGTTGGTGGTTCCACCACAGCGGTGTCGCCATCGATGTGTTCCAGTCCCCATGCGGTCAGGAATTGCGTGAAGCCTTCATCCAAGAAAGCACGATAGGTCTCGTTGTTGCCGACCATGCCGAAGAACCAGTTGTGTCCTATTTCGTGTACGAACAAGCCACGGTAGTTCGGCTCGTTGCCACTGTCCAAGGTGAGCATGGGGTACTCCATCCCATCGCGCGCGTCGGCCACGATCATCTTCGGGTAAGCGTACACGCCGAAGTCGCGGCTGAAGCAAGCGATGATCTTGGCCGTGTATTCAGCAGCATTCTGCCAGCCGCTGGCATGCGGTTCTTGGACCAGTGCCACGCACTTGACCCCTTTCGCTGGGCCATCGGTCACTACCACTTCGCCGATGCGGTAATTCGGATCGGCCGTGAAGGCGAAGTCGTGTACGTTCTCCGCATGGAATCGCCACACCTTGCGCTTTCCGGGTTCTGGAGCGATGATCACCGATGGTGCCTCGTTCCACGGTTTGTCCTTGAAATTGCTGATCGCCAATTTGGCCTTTAGTTCCGGTGGGAGCATTTCGTTCTCGTTCTGCAACCACCCGGTAGCGTCCAGGATGTAGTGGTGCGGAAAGTCGAGATCCACATCGAAGGTGCCGAAGTCACCGTAGAATTCGCTACCAAGATGTTGCTGCGTGTCCCAGCCGAAACGTTCGTCGTACACCGCCATGCGCGGATACCAGTGTACCCCATCGTAATGCTTGCCACCCCATGCTTGAAAGAGCTTCATCCGGCGGTACACATCCATGGTCCAGTGGGTGGTGAAGTCGATGCGCAAGTTGGTCCGTTCGTTCGGTGGCAGCGGTTGTTTCAGCCACACTTTCAGCACGGTATTGTCCTGCTCCAGCCTCAGCGGGATATCCTCTTCCGTAAGCGCATCTATCCGGGTACCAGCGTAAGCGATAGCGCCGTTCTTGGTCTTCCGCAGTCCGCCTTCCTTGGCATCCAAATAGGATCCTTGTACGAACGCCTCTTGGGGTAAATGGAAGAAAACGTATTCCAGCGTATCCGGTGAATTGTTCACGTAGGTGAGCGCCAGGTTCGCATGCAATTGGTCGGTGGTATCATCCAATCGCGCCTTGATCACGTAGTGTACATCCTGTTGCCAGTAGCCGGGGCGCGGTGGCCGGTTCTTCCAGTAGTATGGATTGTCGGCATTCCGATAGGTGTTCGGTGGATGCTTGGCATCGAAAGGCTGGGCCATAGCACCGATCCAGGCACAGACCGAACAGAGGATGAGGATATTCCGCATGGGACGCGGCACCAAGTTATTCGGATCCGCTCATCTGTGCTTCGCGGCGGGAGCCTTCAAGTGCTCGATCCGCAAACGGCGGGCGCGCATGATGCTGGTGTTCAACTCATAACCCACCAGCAGCACGATCATGTTCATGTAGATCCAGAGCTGAACCGCAAGGATGGCACCAATGGATCCGTACAGGGCATTGTAATCCGTGATATTGGAAAAGACGAAGGCCAGGCCCTGGGACACCAGCAGCACCAAGAAGACCGCGAGGATGGAACCGGGGGTGAACAAATGGAATCGGGTCGCCGATGGGTCGCCTGCGTAGTACAACAACGAAACGAACATGAATACCACAAACACGGTGACCACCCATTTCATTAGGAAGAGCGCGGCCACTTGGAAGTAGCTGGAGAAGAAACTGATGGAATCCAGCTTGTAGATGACGATGCCACTGAGGGTAAGCATCGGGATCGCGATCAAGGTCAGGATGGTAAGGGCGATCAATAGCCCGATACTCAATAGGCGTTGCTTCAAAGGGGAATGCCAACTGGCGTGGTTGGTGCTTCCGCTGAAGCCCGCCAGGATGGCATCGATGCTGTTGCTAGCGAGGAACACACCCACCAGAAAACTCACGGACAGCAAGGTTCCGTGTTTCTTCACCAACAGGTCATGCAAGGTGGATTCCACGAACTTGTACACTTCCAACGGGAGCATGTCGTGGAAGGCCAGAAGCAATTTGGTCTGGAAGTCGTTGATCGGGATGTACGGGATCATCGTTAGCAGCACGATCACGGCCGGGAAGAAAGCGATGAACACCTTGAAGGAGATGGCCGATGCCCGCGTGACCAAGTTCCCTTGGGTAAGGGCCTTGACGAAGAACCGCGAGATCTCATACACGTTGAAGCGCTCGAATCCAGGCAGCACGATCCGTCTTGCCCATTTGATCAGGCGACGAGTTCCACTCGCGTACAGCAACTTGCGTTTCAGCCGCTCGATCATGGGTCACAAGGCCTTCAGGCTGAGGTCCAGGCTTGGCACGGAATGGGTCAAGGCCCCGACGGAAATGAAATCTACGCCGGTCTCAGCGAATGAACGTGCGGTTGCCAGCGTGATGCCCCCGGAGGCTTCGGTCTCGTACCGGCGATCGATCCGCTCCACCGCTTGACGCATTAGCTTCGGTGTGAAATTGTCCAACATGATCCGTTGAACGCCACCCGTGGCCAACACCTGTTCCACCTCGTCCAGATCTCGTGTCTCCACTTCGATCGGCAGGTCCTTGCCTGTGCTGGCCAGATAGGCGCGTGCGGCTTGGATGGCCTTCGGAATACCACCAGCGAAATCGTGGTGGTTGTCCTTGATCATGATCATGTCATACAAGCCCATGCGGTGGTTGTGGCCACCTCCGAGGCGAACGGCCCACTTCTCGATCGCACGGAGTCCCGGAGTGGTCTTTCGGGTATCCAACACGCGGCAACCCGTGCCCTCCACAGCATCCACGAAACGGTGGGTGAGCGTGGCGATCCCACTCATGCGCTGCATGAAATTCAACAGGATGCGCTCCACCTGAAGGATGCTTCGAGTGGGCCCCATGAGGTTGAAGGCAATGTCTCCTTCCTTCACGGCGGCACCATCTTCCAAATAGATCCGCAAGGTGATCGCGGGGTCGAAATAGGCGGTGACGGCTTGGGCCATTTCCACACCAGCCAGTACACCATCCGCCTTCACAAGCAGACGTGCGGCACCTTTGGCATCAGCGGGAATGGTGCTCAGGGAGGTGTGGTCTCCATCGCCGATATCCTCGCTGAAGGCCCGTGCGATAAGCTCTTCACTGCCTGGTGGAAGCACGGTCAGAAGTCGTTCTTGCTGTTTTCGATGCGCAACTGCTTCACCTGGTAGACGGTTTCCGTCTTCTTCAGGAAGAAGGTGACCCGGAAGTATCCGGTGCTGGTCCGTAGGATCCCGATGAAGTACTTATCACCCAATTTACTTACCCCGGAGTGTTCGATCACCAGATCCACCGGCGGGTTGTCGTTGAAGAACTTGCGGATGATCTGTTCGGCTTGTGCCCGGCTATAGACTTCGGCCGTTTCCTTGACGGTGAGGTCGATGTTCGGGATGAAATGCACCGCCAAGTCCTTGGAGTTACCCGTACGCATGGCTTGCACCACCTTTTCTTTCACGTCGTCTTGCGCGGAAACACCCAGCGAGCAGGCCATTACCACCAAGGCGAGGAACATTCGGTTGATCACGTGCTTCATTTGTTCCGAAATTTGGCAAATACCGGGCCAAGTTGAGGCCCTGATGCCTATGGAGTTACGAACAAGTTTACGCGGATGAAGGTGCGTTTGTTGCTGGTAGGACGAAGCGAGCGCGGGTGGGTCACCGAGGGGTTGGAGCATTACGTGGGTCGACTCGGACGGATGTTCCCCGTGGAGCTGGTGGTATTGCCGGAAGCGGGCAAAGGTCAGGCCAGTTATCAACAACGCGTGGAAAGCGAGCGGATCCTGGCTGCCCTGAAACCCGGTGAGCGGGTGGTGGTCCTGGATGAACGGGGAAAAGCCCTCACCAGCCCAGCGTTCGCGCAGCAGTTGGGTACGTGGCGAGATCAGGGCGTTCGGCAGGTGGCCTTCGTGATCGGAGGGGCGTATGGCATGACGGATGCTGTGCGCGACCGTGCGGATCTGGTCCTCGCCCTCTCCGCCATGATCTTCCCACATCAACTCGTGCGGGTCCTTTTCGCGGAGCAGTTGTACCGCGCAGCTACCATCCTGCAAGGCAGTCCGTACCATCATTGAGCAGGGCGGCGCACAATGCCGACCAACGACCGACCGAATCGGTAGCCGACCAGCGGATCCAATACCTGCGAAGGACGGACCACCCACCGATCCCAGAACCTGATCTGGCCCTCCGTAGGCAAGGAGCGGGCCGTTACGAAGCGGTTGCCCAGGGAAAGGGCCATGCCCAACGCATCCAAGTGGAAAAGGCGCACTTCTTGGGCGCCAGCGGGCAATTCACTGCGAAGAACGGCTTTCGTATAGCGCCGGTAATGGCCCACGGCATCGTCCAACGGACTCCAGAGGAACGTATGGGCCGGGGCCAGGATCAGGAGGTGCCCGCCCGGAGCGAGCAAGGCGAACGCACGGGCCAACTCCACCGAGCTGTCGGCGATGTGTTCGATCACATCCAGGTAGAGGATCGTGTCGAACTGACGTCCGGAAAGGTCGATCGTGGTTCCTTGGATCCGTTCACTTCGCGGAAGTAACTGCATAGGAATATGCTTGGGGATCTGCTCCAGCAGATCGGCATCGGGTTCAAGGAAGGTGTACGCGCTGACCCCCGCATGGTCCAAGTACTGCGCATTCGTGCCCATGCCGCAACCCACGTCCAAGACCCTGCCGCGCACATAGGGCCGCAACTTCGAAGCCCAATAGCGCTTCCAGTTCGTGGCCTGTGCGAAGAGTTCGAGCTCCTTTCCCACGTACTGCATCCTTCAAATGGCGATCACCGGACCACGCGGTACAGCCGCTGGCTTTGATCGCCCCGGCGCAAGGACGAATTCACCAGCAGCAGGCCTACGGCGAAGAAACCGAGACACACGAGCATGGAGTTGAACAACGAGAGGCACAAGGTGCTGGCCCAACCCGGAATGGCGTTTTCGGTGAAGAGTTTGATGCACACGATGGTGACCATGGAAGCACTGAAGATCAGCGTCAGGATCAAGAAGGCTTTCAAGAAGAACGCCAGCACCTCCTCGCTGTACTCGATCAGGGAGCGGAAGGCATGCAGCGAGAGGCTGCGCAGGTCCATCTTCGAATCCCCATCGAATCGTGGGCGACGATCATAGGTGATGATCCGTGTGGGGTTCTGCAGTTTGGAAAGGCAGGCCGCATAGTGGACGAATCCTTTGCTCAGCACGGCGTGAAGGACCGTTCGGTCGATCATGGAGTAATTCCCGAAGATCATGCGTTTGCCTGTAACGGTCGCGAAGAGAATGCGATAGAAGCGATAGCCCAGTTTGAAGAGGAAGGAACCCGACCGTGCTCCCCGGGCCACCAGCACGATCGGCGGTTGGGTACCGTCGATCAATTCGTGCAATGCGTGTGGGTCGTCCTCTCCATCGGCATCCATCACCACGAAACGTTCGGCCTTGGAAGAAGAGGCGTGCAACAGGCCCTGTAGAATGGCTCGTTGGTGGCCCATGTTGAAAGGCAGCGCAAGCAATTCCAATTGGATGTTGGGGGCGATCGGGGCCAAGGAACGAAGGCGCTCCAGCGTGTCATCCGTACTTCCGTCATCCACCAGAACGAAGGTCCATGTTGCAGCCAGACCGGCCAGCGTATCGTTCAATTCGTGTACGAATCGCACGGCAACATCCCCTTCATTGAAGCAAGGGGCGATCAGCGCCAAGTGGGGTATGCTCTCAGGGCCATGTGGGTCCATAGCGTGGTTCAAGGTACTACGGAGCATCGCCCCCAACGTGGACCGCGCCGATCAAGGAAGTGCCTTTCCACGAAGCGGGAAGAAGCCGATGTTCCCAAAAGAAGACACGACCAAGCAAGGCATGCAGCCATGTCGCAGGGCCAAGTGTCGGTACCGAGAAACCGACCGTGCGCGCTCCACGGAATTTCAATTGGAGACGTGCCGCTGGATAGAGTGCGTGGAAGAAGTACGTACTGCCTAAATACCGATCACCGGGCAGGGTCGTGTGTTCGCGCAGGAGCGCCGGGTCGTATCGCCTGAAGTGCCCATTGAATTCGTCGTAGTTGCTGAACAACTCCTGCCGCGCAGGAACGGTTAAGAGCAAGTGCCGCAACGCGGGGAAGTGGCTGCGCAATTCAGCGAGGAAGGCTACCGGATCCTCCAAATGCTCGATCACATCCAACAGCAGGATGGTGCGCACCTCGTTCCTCTGCGCCACTTCCAACTGCCGTGCATCCGTGGCCGTGCGAACGTATGGAGCGGCCTCAAGTATCGGTCGAACGGCCGCGAGCTCGACCCCAGTGATCGCGAAACCTGCGTTGCGCAGGGCATGCACCACCAGGCCTTTTCCGCAACCCACTTCCAGAAGCGGGCCTTCAGCCCTGATCCTGCGCAAGTGTTCGGCGATGACCTGGTTCCGGCAGCGATTCCAGTAATGCCGTTCCACACCTTCCGGATAGATGGTGTCGAATTGTTCGTGGTCGAAGGCGGTTTCCGGCTTACTCGCCATGTCCGGTGGTCGTCTCGATGATATACCTCGGGCGGTGCTTCACCTCCTTGTAGATCTTCCCGATGTACTCGCCGATCACTCCTAAGCTGATCATGTTGATGGCCGAGAAGGTGGTCAGCATCAGCGCCATGCTGGCCCAACCTTGGATGGGATTGTCCCACCACGCTGCCCAAATGATCCACACACCGACGCCGCTGGCCACAACGAACATGATCAGGCCGGTGTAGAATACCAAGCGCAGCGGGGTGGTGGTGAAGGAAGTGATCCCTTCCCAAGCCAGGCTCATGAGCTTTCCGTACGAGTATTTCGAGGTGCCCGCGTGGCGTTCCAATCGGGTAAAGTGGACCTCGGAGCTTGCATAACCGATCAACGGGAACAGACCCCGGAGGTAGACGTTCACCTCATGGAATCTTTCCAGATCGGCGATCACTCGTGCATCGGCACTGCGGAAATCGGCATGGCCCCGAATGGTGCGTCCATTCATGGCGCGCATTGCCTTGTAGAACAAATGTGCGGCGATGCGCTTGGGGAGTACGTCGACATGCCGCTCCAACCGCACACCGTAGACCACACGCTTTCCTAGTTGGTGCTGCCGGATCATCTCGGCGATCACCGAGACATCGTCCTGCAGGTCCGCATCGATGGTCACCAGGATCTCGGCCTCGTGGTGGTTATTCAGCAGTCCGGCCATCAGGGCATTCGGATGGCCGAAGTTGGCGCTGAACTTGATGCCCCGTACCCGTTGGTCCGCCTGCGCCGAGTGCAGGATCTCCTCCCACGTACCATCGCGGCTACCATCGTCCACACAGCACAGGTAGCTATCCGTGGACACCAAGCCGTTCTGTGCCATTTGGTCCAACTCGCCAAGCAGCACACGGACGGTATGCCCGATCACCCCTTCTTCGTTGTAACAGGGGAGCACGATGCATACCTTGAACGTGCGCGGAGAAGGTCGGGTAGTGCTCACGGGTCGGAATGGAGGCCCAAGATAGTCGTCCGTGGAGGAAGGACTAACCAGCGAAATCCGGATATGGGACGACCATGGGGTGAGGTACAAGCGGATTATCCGCATTTTCGCGATGACTTGAACCGGTTGAGGTCCTCGTCGCAACCGATCCATCTCCCCATGTCGACCGTCTCTGAGCGCCTCCACCGGATCCTGGACCACCGCAGAACCACCTTTGTTCTCGTGGGCGTGAATGTGTTGGTTTCCTGTGCGATCATATGGGCATCACGCCACACGGTTCTGTCGGATACGTGGTCGTACCTGGGTCTCGCGGAGGGGATCCTGCACGGGGAGTTCAGCATGTGGTGGCCCTTGGATATGGACTACCCGGACACGTTCCGAACGCCGGGCTACCCGTTGTTCATTGCGGTGTGCATCACCCTCTTCGGCTCGTGGAAGTCCACTTTGGTTGTGCAATTCCTGCTCTATTGGATCGCCCTGTACTTGACGTTGGAAGTGGTGAAGCGGTTCGACCCCGGCCGGGTCGCGGGCAACCTCGTTCTGTTGCTGCTGATCCCGATGATCAATGTGCCGTACTACATCGGTCAACTCTACACGGAGATCCCGGTGTTGGCCGCGATCGCCTGCACGTTGCTGATCATCACACGGCCCGGCCTGCGGAAGTGGTATGATCCGCTGGTCTTGGGCTTGCTGTTCGGCTTCATCTACCAGTGCAAACCGATCTTCCTGCTGTTCCCGGTGGGCTATGTGGTGCTTTCCTTCTGGTTCGATCGCTCGCGCAAGGAACTTCGTGCGAATGGGATCATGCTCGCCGTCTTTGGCGCAACGGTGCTGCCCTATGCCCTGTGGAACTGGAGCAACCACGGCGTGTTCAAGGCCACCCCGTTGGAAGGTGCAGGCAGCTACATGCACATCGGCTATTGGGCCGGGAAGATCCCGGGATATACCGATCGGTTCTACCTACAGAACTTCATGGGCGATGAGGTCGTGCGCTTCACACCGGAGGATTCGATACCGTCACATATCAGGGAATACGAACGGGAGTGGGGGGAGTTCAAGGCGCAGTTGGATCCGCTGTTCACCGCCAAGGACAGTGCCATGCTGGCTGCACGACCGAACATGCCACATCCCGTAGAAGGGACCTACAGCACGGCATATACGTTGGCGCGCGAACGGCTGCTTTTCCAAAGTACCATGGAACACTACAGGAAGGATCCGTTGTATGTGCTGGCCTACAAGAGTTATTCGGCGGTCCGCCTGTGGGTCATCGGCATTCAGCGGGAAGACTTCAAGCGGGCTTCCCTCATGGGGAGGCTACAAATGATCTATGCCACGGCGAGCACGGCCGCGGTATTCCTACTCGGCATCGTGCTATTGCCATGGGCCTACAGAAAAGGCGTGTTGACCTTGCGCACCTCGTGGCCGCTTGTGGCGTACCTGCTGTACTTTGGTGTGCTGCATGTGCCATTCACCATCCAAGCCCGGTACACCACTTCGGTACGGTTCGTTCTGTTGATCCTCTTGGCAGTGGCCATTCATGGACTGTGGACCGGTCGAGGGACGAGGTCGGAAGAAAGCGATGGAACGAAGGAGCCAGCTTGAGCAACCGGAGTGGACCCAAAGCCCAAAGGCGGAAGGAACTTTTCGAAACCTGACCTTTGTCCCTTCTCCACCTCGGAGCAGCAACGGACACAGCATTTGGTCGGCCCCCTCATGATCCCGCTCTTCTACGTTCAGTATCACGGCGATGTAGGGATCAAGTATTGGGAGTACATGCTTTCCCTGTTGTACTTGCTGTATTTCTACTTGTACTTCACCCGCCACAAGAACATGCGCTTGAAAGAAGCGCCGGAGTACAGGTACTACATCTTGGGTCTGATGGCCAAGATGCTGGGCGGTTTGGCCTTCAGCTTGGTCTACTTCTACTACTACCAAGGCGGCGATGCGCTCACCTTCTTCCTCGGGGGTGTGGCGATGCGGAACTTGGCGTTGATCGATCCGATCGAATACCTCCGGCAGATGCTCGGGGACAACTCCTTCCAAAGCTGGTCCGCCTATACCTATGAAACGGCCAAACCATTCAAGTACGTCTTCTTCGATGATCGCACCTTCGCGGTCATCCGGGCATCGAGCGTGCTGGCACTGCTGACCTTCAACAGCTTCTTGATCAGCAACCTGATGATCGCCAGCTTGTCGTACTTCGGGATCTGGGCGTGTTACCGGACCTACGTGAGCTACTTCCCCCAGTTGGCTGGGAAGCTGGCCATTGGATTCCTGTACATGCCGTCATCGATCTTCTGGGGTTCAGCGATCCTGAAGGACACCTTCACCTTCAGCGCAGTGTGTTGGTGGGTCCATTCCATCGATGAGCTCTTCTTCAAACGACGAGGTGCGGTGAGCATGTGGTTCGCCGTGATCGTCAGTACCCTGGTCATGATCGCCATGAAACCGTACATCTTCATGATCATGTTCCCCATGACCATTCTATGGCTGATGTACTTCCGCGTGGTGCGGTTGCGGAACGCTCTGGTGAAATTCGTGATCGTGCCGCTCGCGGCGGTACTGGTGATCTCCATATCCTTCTTCGTGTTGATGCGCTTGGGGTCCTCACTGGACAAATTCGCACTGGACGGAGCCTTGGAGACCATTCAGGTCACGCAAGGGGACATGGTCAACGCGACACGGTACGGGACCAACTCTTTTGATGTGGGGCAGATCGATGGTTCGTGGACCTCCGTGCTGTCCAAGTTCCCCGTGGCCACCAATGCGGCATTGTTCAGGCCCTACATCTGGGAGTCCAACAACTTCGTGATGGCGTTGAGCGGTTTGGAGAATTTGTGGGTGTTGGGCTTGAGCCTCTACACCCTCTACGTTGCCGGACCCCGGTTCTTCATCCGTGCCAGTTTGGGCATTCCGATCCTGATGATGTCGATCTCCTTCGCCCTGTTCTTCGCATTCATGGTGGGTGTTACCACACCGAACTTCGGGGCGCTGGTCCGGTTCAAGATCCCCATGGTACCGTTCTACATCAGTTCGCTGTTCATCATCATCTACCTCGCCAAATTGAAACGCAAGCGGTTGAATCAGGGGCTACGGTTCGACTTAAAAGGATACCGGATGGGCACTGCGTTCTTGCTGGAGGAGGAGAAGTCCGGCACCGGTCCAGAGAAGCAACGGCAACGGAATGGAAGAGGGAACAGGAAATGAAACACCCCTTCAAGCTCCGCAGCCTAGGCGGATCCTTGTACTCACGTATTGGAGCTGGGACGATGCCTTGATCCAAGCCTACACGCTTCCCTATTTGCGCATCATGTTGAAGGTGTTGCCAGCGGGCAGTACCATTCATGTGGTCACCTTGGAGAAAGGCGCATTCACCGCAGGTGCGCAAGTCCGGGAGCCGGGCATTGTGGGTCATGCTTTTCGGTACGAACCATTCGGTGTGCGCGGCATGCGGATGATCGCGATCTTGGTGTGGCGTTCGATCGCGCTGGCAAGGGCCTACAAGGTGGATACAGTGCATTGCTGGTGTACCCCGGCAGGCATGATCGGCTACCTCGTTTCGGTACTCACCGGACGGCCCTTGGTGATCGACAGTTACGAACCCCACGCGGAGGCCATGGTGGAGAACGGTACGTGGACCCGCCGAGGGATCGCCTTCCGAACGCTCTTCCTATTCGAGCGCCTACAAACGCGCCGGGCACGAGCGGTGCTAGCAGCGGCATCGGGCATGCGCGACTATGCGCTCCGGGTGTATGGCCACGTCCCGAAGGAATTCCACGTGAAGCCCGCTTGTGTCGATCTGGAGAAGTTCGGCTCGGCGAATGTGAAGCGTACGGACCTCGTGGAACGGTTCGGCCTGCATGGGAAACGAGTGCTCGTTTATGCGGGGAAGTTCGGCGGCATCTATTGGGACCAAGAAGTGTTCGACTTCATTCGCGTAGCACATGATCAGTGGGGGGAGCAGTTGCATGTACTCCTGCTCACCGGACATTCCGAAAAGGAGCTGATGCCCTTCATGGAGCGTGCCGGATTGCCACGGGAGCTGTTCACGATCCAACGCGTGCCGCATGCCGAGGTCCCGGATCACATGGGTTTGGGCGATGTGGCATTGACGCCTGTTCGCCCGGTGCCCACCAAGAGGTACTGCACCCCGATCAAGGATGGTGAATACTGGGCGCTTGGTCTACCGGTGGTCATCACCCCGGGGATCTCGGACGATTCGGAACTGATCCAGCGCCTGGGGATCGGTAGTGTGCTCGTTGGGAACACACAGCAAGCGTACGAGCGTGCTATTCGGGAGATCGATGCCTTGTTGGCGCAGAACACCCGGCAGGCGTTGTACGAACGCATCCGACCTGTTGCGGAAAAGTATCGCCACTTTCGCATTGCCGAAACAGCATATTCAAGCATCTATGGAAGAACGGAATAAGGTCTTGGTGACCGGTGGCGCGGGCTATATCGGTTCGCACACCATCATCGAGCTCTTGGAGCATACCGATGCCGAAGTGGTCTCCGTGGACAATTTCTCCAACGCGGATCGCTCGGCCTTCGATCGCGTCGCCAAGATCACGGGCCGCCAAGTGCGCAACCACGAGCTTGATCTCTGCGACCCGGATGCGGTCCTACGGATGCTGGAAAAGGAGCCGGGGATCACCGGTGTGATCCACTTCGCCGCCTTCAAGTCCGTCCCCGAATCCGTGGCTGATCCGCACAAGTACTACCACAACAACATCGCTTCGTTGCTCGCCTTGTTGGAGGGTTGTATCGCCCACGGCATCGGGCGGTTCATCTTCTCCTCCTCGTGTTCGGTCTACGGGAATATCGATCAACTGCCCGTTGGAGAGGACAGCGCATTGGGCAAGGCTGAATCGCCTTATGGGTACACCAAACAGATCGGTGAACGCATCATCGAGGACTATGCGCGCAATCATCCGGCCATGCGGTTCATTGCCTTGCGTTATTTCAATCCTGTGGGTGCCCACGCCTCGGGCTTGAACGGAGAAGCCCCTTTGAATCCGCCCAGCAGTTTGGTCCCCGTCATCACACGTACCGCGATCGGAAAACGCTCCGGTATGGTGGTGCATGGCAGCGACTACGCCACACGCGATGGATCTTGCATTCGGGATTACGTGCACGTGTCGGACATCGCTTCGGCCCATGTGCGCGCATTGGACCACGCGAAGCAGGGAATGACCGGATCGCATGCCGTCTTCAACTTGGGTACGGGAGAAGGAGTGAGTGTACTGGAGGCCATTGCCGCTTTCGAGTCCGCGAGTGGGGTACGTCTGAACTATACCGTTGGTCCACGGCGCGAGGGAGACGTTGGGGCGATCTATTCGGATACGAAGCGCTCACGTGATGTGCTCGGTTGGAAAGCGCAACGCGACCTGCACGAGATGATGGCCTCGGCATGGAAGTGGGAACAGCAACTCGCCCAAGAGGGGCAGTGAACGATCAGATCGTGCGAAGGAAAGGGCGGAGCAACAGGGCCGGCCGTCTGATCAAAGCGCGCATGAACCACGGAATGGCCTTCATCGGTTTCCGGGCCTTCTTCCACCAGCTACCGCCAATAGCCCAGAAAGCATTCGCAAGTGCGTAGCGGCGAAACGCGCGGTCGGTCAGCATTCCGTTCCGTTCCGCTTTGGCGAACAGGTACAAGTGGTCCTTTTCATAGAGCGCGATGTTCCGACTCATACTGCCTGCCAGAACACGGTATCCATTCAATGGCTCCGGCACACGACGGTACGTGAATGCACTGGCCAAGCTCAGTGCGATGTCCTGGTCCGCGGCGTTCGAAAGGTGTACGTCGAAACGAACGCCGGCATCGAAACAACGGCGATGGGCCATGATGTTGCTGCTGATCCCCGGGATGCCGATCCCCCTTCCGGAAAGGATGGTCCGCACCACATCGCCATCCGTGCCTTGCTCGTGCAACACAGGATGCATTTCCGCATCACACTGCCACATATCGCTGAATACCCAATCCACCTGTGCCGTGCGCATCACCTCCAGTTTGGTGTGCAGGCTTTTCGGGGCGAGCATGGCATCGTCCGCATCCAGAAAGGCGATGTACGTTCCCTTCGCAAGTTCGATACCGGTGTTCCGCGCAGCACTGACTCCGGCGTTGGCCTTGTCGATCACGGTGATGCGCGGATCCTCCGCGCTGCGTACCACGGTCGAGGTCTCGTCCTTGGATCCGTCGTTCACCACGATCAATTCCCAGTCCTGCTCGGTCTGTGCCTGAACGGAGTGGATGGCCTGAATGATCCACCGCTCCGCGTTGTAAGCGGGAATGACGATGGAGATCAGTGGGCTGTTCATGTGGCTAGAACCGGTTCAAACCGTAGTGACTTGGGCATAGATGCCCGTGATCTTCTCGCTGATCGCTGCGGCCGAGAACTTCGGTGCGGCCGCTTCCGCGATGGCATGGCGGTCGAAACGATCACCGGAGCGCATACACTCCATCAATGCATCGGCGAGTGCCTGCGGATCACTGGCTGGCACGAGAATGCCGTTGGTGGCATCGATCAGCTCGGGTACACCGTTCACGTTCATGGAGACCACTGGCGTTCCACAACACAAGCTTTCGATCACCACGCACGGAAGGTTGTCCGCATGCGTAGGAAGCACGAAGAGGTGACTTTGTTGCATCAGGTGGGCCATCTCCTGTTTGTCCTGATAGCCTGGGAAACGGACATCCACATGTGCCAGTTCCTTTTGGCAGCGGTCCATGATCAGGGCGTAATCCGGCCCATAGCCGACCCATTCGATCACGCAGCGCCGGGCCAACTCGGTGGGCAACAGGGCGATCGCCTTGATGAATACATCGTGGTCCTTCGGTGGGCGCCAAACGGCCGCTAGCATCATCCGGAACGGTTCATCCGCAGGTGGCGTGGTGGGTTTGAATGCATCGGCGGCCACATTGTGGATCACGGACAATTTCTCTTGCGGTACCTCGAAGTCATCGTGCAACACGCGTGCAAGGTCCTTGGACACAGGCATCACCATCCGGATGTTGGGGTGCTTGAACCACTGCCGGATCGCGATGCGTTGCTGCTGTTCCATCGCCGGGGGCAGTTGCCGGATCCCCAAGTGGTAGAAGGAATTATGCTCCGTTACCACCACAGGAAGATCCAGGGTCTTCGCAGTGGCGAGCACGTGCTCGGTCACTTCGGTGCGTACATGCACATGGATCAGGTCGAAGGGATCCTCTTTGTGCCAAGCGGGGATCACCCGTTTGTAATAGGAGCGAACAAGCCTCTCTGCCAATTCGAAGCGACGCAACGGGGTCAGTATGGTGGCACGGTGGACCAGTAAGCCGTCCTCCATGTCAGTGGTCAGTGTAGTAGAAGGCCAAGCCACCCGCCCTTTGACCACCTTTACGTACAACACCTCGACAGCGTGCTCCCGTGCAATGGCTTGAATGTGTTCCTTGATGAACACGCCGGTGACATCGGCTCCAGTGGGCCACCACCCGACCACGCAGAGCACCCGCTTCTTACGTCCTGGTATGATGGTGGTCCGGACCATGCGCTTGGCAGAACCGGGACCGGCGATCAGGAGGCTGAGGTTCCGAATATCCGATGGCCGAACGAAGAACATGTCATGGATCGATACGCCCATCCTGTAGCGGATGGTCCACAACAGCGCGAGCATGATCACCAAGTAGGCAATGGACGTGGCGATCGCCGCCCCTTCGATCCCCAGTTCAGGGATCAGCAGCAGGTCCAGTACAATGGTGAGCACGGCTGCTGCCGAGATCGAATAGAGATTCACACGCTGGTATCCGCCGTGGACAACCAAAGGCACCAGCAACTTGGTCGCACTGCTCAACACGATCCCCGGCAGCAACAGATAGAGTGGCATCACCGAGGCGCTGAAGACAGCGCCGAAGAGCAGCGGGAGTAACCAGTGTGCCGTAATGGCCAAGAGCACCGCTAGGCCGAGTACAGCGGTGAAGTTCACGCGTGCAACGGTCTTGAACTTGTCCAGCATCTCATCCTTGAGTTGACCGAACAAGTAGGGTTGCACCACACGCGAGAAGGGATCGGGGATGTAGAAGAGCAATTGGGCCACACCCACGGCGACGGTGTAGATACCCAATTGCGATTCGCCTAGGATATCGCCGATCACCCAGATGTCGAACCGGTAGTTGATCAGGTTGATCAGGTTGCTCAGGTGGCCGATCAGGGAAAAGGCCAGTATGGGTCGCAACAGGGACCAGGTCCAGATCGGGATCGGTGGGATGCGCACTTCGACGACGTACAAGGCGATCCAGGCTGCGGTATTCAACGACATGGCAATGGCCGATACCACGAGTACCGTCGGCAGGATATCCGCAGTGCCCAAAGAGTCCCGAATAACGAAGAGCACGAGGAAGGCCACCGCACTGAGGCCCGCGTTCAGGATCCCCATCCAATTGAGGATCTTGAAACGTTTGAGGCCCAGCAGCACCGCAGCGATGGTGGTATTCAGCAAACTCAGTACGATGCTCAAGTAGACAAAGCCCCAGTAGAACAGGTCTGTTCGCGTCGAGGGCATGAAAAGGTCCGTGAGCCTCGGTGTGGTAGCGAACCCAAGTAGGATGATCGGAACCGCCACCATGTTGATGCACAGCATGGTGGATGCTGTGCCCACGACGTTCTTCGCCGCGGTCCCCGCTCGGGAAGTGAAATAGGTAACACCGAACCCGACGTTGAAACTGACCAACATGGCCAGCAAGGCCACTTGGTTCGTGAGCAGCGCGTACTCCCCGCGACCCACATCGCCCAGCAAGCGGGTGAGGAGGGTGCTGGACACGAAGTAAAGCAGCAGGGTGGGGGCCTGCGTCAGGAACGTGAAGAATATGCTGCGCTTGAAACTCAAATCACGAAAGCGATACGTTCAATGTGGCGAAGGAGAACAGGCGGGAACGGTCATGCATATCCGTGGTCGATCCAAACGCAGTGTGGAAAGCGTTCATTTTCCGGAATGGGCAAAGGAACAGGATCCGATGTTCTTTCTGCCATGAAGAGGCGCGCATGTACTTCGCGAATGGAGCGTGTCGAGTTGGCATCTGCGAGTTCCCTATCCGTTGGATGGTGCTGCTTGGCGGTAGATCCCGGAGTATCCTGCCCACATGTGGTCGAAGGTGAACATCCGCAAGGCCACTTCACGACCCCTTTCGCCGATGCGCTCCGGTCCGGCACGGAGGGCTTGTTCCACACCGTCGGCCAACGCTCTCCCGCTGCGTTCGGGCACCAGAATACCCTCGCTCGGGTCTTGAATGGCATCCAGCACGGCACCTGTTGCGGTACTCACCACGGGGACACCGGACATCATGGCCTCCGGATAGACCAAGCCGAAAGGTTCGTGGTCCGCCGCATGGAGGTAGATGTTCAGCAGACGGTAAAGCGAAGGCATTTCATCCCGCGCCACCCAACCGGTGATGATCACGTGCTCGTTCAGACCCGCCTGCTCCACCCATCCGCGCACTTCCTCCAATTGTGGGCCGCTGCCACAAAAGAGGAACCGGGCCTTGGGGTGGTTCTTCACGATCAGCGCTGCCGCATCCACGATGTGCCGATACCCTTTCCATTCGATGAAGCGAGCCACGGTTCCGATGATCGGATAGGCATCGTGCAATTGGAACCTTGTGCGCAGCCGCTCCTGTACTTCGAGGTCCACCTGCAAGTACCGATCCGGTGGGATGCCGTTGTGGATCATCTGCACCTTTTCGGCAGGTGTACCTTCTCGCTCGATGATCAATTGGCGCGCACTGTGTGAAATGGTGGCCACTCGTGTTGCCAAGCGTGCGATGAAGCGATCCATGATCACCCACTTCGGTGCGTAATTCAAATGGAACCCGGTATCCTGTCGAGATACCAAGCGGGTCTTGATGCCGGCAAGAAAGGCTGCAATAACGCCGGGAAGCGTGTCGTCGAACAAGTGGCAATGCACGACCCTTGGGCGCAGGCGCATCATGATCCACCACAGACGCGGGAGGGCTTTCAGCATCCCCAGCTTCCGTGCGCGGTCATCGAACGGGATCCAGATCCCATCGAAACCGAAGGCCTTGATCTCTTCCAGCATGGCTGGTCGCGTGGGATAGAGCAGCACGATGGTGAAATGCAGATCACCTTCCTGCCGTGCGCGTTCCATGAACCAGGTCATGTACGGGATCCCGTCGTTGTTCGCGAAGGTGTGCAGGACGTGGATGCGCTGCTTCTTCATGTTTTCCAAGGCGAGATCCGTCCATCCAAGGCAACTGCGGTCACCAAGCTGCTTGACCGGTCGAGCCGATCAGGATGATGGAATGGCTTGTCCAATACGCTCGAATAGGGATCCATAGGTACAAGTGCGTGCGAAGGCGATCCGCTCATCGCGCAGGCTGGTCGATTCTCCGTTGGCCAGAAAGTCCGCTAAGAAGCGCAGGAGTTCTTCCCGATCATTGTGCATGTAAAGCAGGTGTGCGATGGACCGGTACTCGTGGAAGACGGTGGAGAATACCGGTTTGCCAAAGGCGAGGTATTGGAACACCTTGTGGTGGGAGATGGCGTTGCCCGGTCGCAGCACATCCATCGGTGCCAAGCAGAACCGGGAACCCTTGATGTAGGACTTCAATTCCTTGAACGGCTTGATGCCCAAGTAGTGCAGGTTCGCATACTTCCCATGCAGGAACAACGCTTCGGCCAAGGCCACTCCCTGGAGGGCGAAGCGACCAATGAAAACGAAGGGTACCGTCGGGTTGTCCTGCACCATACGCTCGATCGTTGCCAGTTCCACACGTGTATCGATCGTGCCGACATAGAGACCATAATCAGTCACGTTGATATCCGGATCGGGAGCGTCGAATTCCTCAGAGGATATGGCGTGTCCGATGGTAAGGATCGGTTCCTTGAAGGGTTTGAACACGGCGTTGAACCGTTCGCTGATGGTGATGATGTGGTCCACCTTGCTGAACAGTAGTCGCTCGCCACGCATGGTCAGGTCGTAATCATCCACCGCGATAAAAAGGGAGGTGCCCGCCTCGAAGAGCGCCGGGTCGTACAACCGTGCCGGATCGAAACTGAGGAAGAGATCCACCGGCCAACCCTCGGCCTTCAGTCGCTTTCGAATGGCGTTGGATACGATGGTGTTGTTGCATCGAAAGCTCTGATCGAATGCGCCCGGTAGGGAATTGGTGTAGGAGAGTACACGCAGGCTTTCGCTGATGTTGCGGATCCCTATCTCTGGTCGACCCAAGTTGCGCGGTGTCCATCTTTCAGGTGGATCAATGAAGAGGACCTCGTTCTGCTTGGAGAGTTCGTACGCATAGTTGTGCTTGGAGTACCAGACGTCGCCCCAGGCTTCGTTGCTTGTGATGATGATGTGCTTTCCGGTCAGTCGCATGAATGCCGTTCGTGCTTCACTTGTCCAACCGTCTTCAGCACCAGAGTGTCAAGACCACGGTACTTCGGAGCCCAGCATTCATCGTGATCGGCCAGTCGCCAACCCAGCATCATGGCTCGCTGTCGGTCTGGTCCACTGCGTCCTTCTTCTTGGACCCCAGCGCATTCTCCACCCAATTCTTCAGATCATACGCATAGCCCATGGACAGGTGGAACCGATCACGAGCCTGCCAATACGTGTAAATGGCAACGGGGTCGGTCACATCGTACTCCGGGTCCTGATCGGCGTAATTGTCCTCGGTGAAGAAAGGTTCATCGAAGCCGATGTACGGGGTGCCGCCAAGCATGGCCTTCGCCATTTGTTGCTTGTTCCGGAAATTGCGGAAGGAGACCGTGTCCTTCAGTTGTTGGTCGATCAGGAACACCACGGAGACCACCAGGATCAGGGCCACGGCCATCACCCGTTTGGGGACCAGGGACCAGAAGGAGCGGCGACCCAAAGCATGTTCGATCACGAACACCAAGGGGATCAAGGCCAGCGCCGAATAGTAGTGTGGTAAGGGGTTCTTGGCCAGTGCCTCTTGCTTGACGATGGGGATGGAGCAGAAGGTCAGGATGAACCAGATCACGTGGAACCAAGCCAACCGCCGGTCCCTGTCCTTGCGCAATACGGCCATCAAGCAAAGCGCGATGAACGCTCCACCGGTCAACCACGGTGTGATGGATCCTAAGGCCCACTCGCGAAGGATGAAGATCCGTGAGGTGCTCAGTCCGAGGAAGTGGAATCCGTAATAGATCATGTCCGGGACAGCCTGGATGGTCACGGCACTGGTGCCTCGCGTACCGCCGACCAACAGTTGCAGGATCGCGAAGCCCAGGAACATTACGAGGAATCCGAAGAACGCCCCACGGTGCAACCTTTCGTTCCGGAACAGGACCGTTCCAGCCGCGAACAACAGCGGGATGAACAAGCCGTTGCCGAAGTAGAAGTGCTGCACGATCGTGAAGAGGAAGGTCAGTCCAAGGTCTCGTTGCGTACCGGTTGCGGTCCAACGCATGAAGCTGCCCACGGCCAATACTTGGAACAGGAAGTGGAGCGTGACGCACTGCTCGAAGGTCCAACTCAGGTGGTTGAACATGAGCGGATGGATGGTCAGTGCGATCGCGACGACCCATGCCGAGGTGTTGGACATGATGGACCGCGCGAGCCGGAATATCGCGTAGTTGCACAGCCCGAAGAACACGAGGTTGGTGTAGGAATAGAAGATCGAATTGGTCCCGAAGATCTGGAGTTGTGTGTAGTACGTCAGCTTGAACAAGGGCGTGATGTGGCCCACGTGGTTCTCGAACAGGTAGGCCAGATCGAAATGGCGCATGCGATCCAGGAAATTCCAGTCATCCCTCCAGAAGAAATTGAAATCGGTCTTCCAGAAGATGAACGCTATGCCGATGAAGAAGGCCAGGATGGTCCATTCGGAAGGTCGGACCGATCGGTCGGTGGTCGTGGAGAATTCCATCAGGTTCGCTTGTTGAAATCACCTTGTGAGAAGTGCTTCTCGATGAGGCAGTACAGCAGGATGAAGAAGTAACGGCTCCCCATTTCCTTGATCTTCAACTTGGAAACGCCGCTCTTGCGGTTGTGCCAGGAATTGGGGATCACAGCGTACCGGTATCCGCGCACGATCGCCTTCAGTGGCA
This sequence comes from Flavobacteriales bacterium, assembly GCA_016710015.1. Lineage (GTDB taxonomy): Bacteria > Bacteroidota > Bacteroidia > Flavobacteriales_F > PHOS-HE28 > PHOS-HE28. The sequence continues at coordinate 218,443 of JADJLR010000005.1, read as the reverse complement.
ACTCCAAGGTCAGATTGAAATGCGGAGATAGCAAGGGTTGTAGCCCTTGGATGGTGGACCGTCGGTAGAGTTTGAAGGCGTTCGTGCAATCGTTGTAGCGAAAGCCGAACACCAACCGCACCACATTGTTGGCGATACGGTTGATCACCTTCTTCACCCACGGGTAATCCACCACGGTGCCGCCTTTGGACCAGCGCGAACCGAATACACAATCGTACCCTTCCTGCATTTTGCGGTAGAACAAGGCGAGGTCCTCGGGGCTGTCACTCAGGTCGGCCATCATGATCGCCACGCAATCGCCTTGAAAATGCTCAAGTCCTTTGCGAACAGCGAAACCGAATCCTCCGGCACCTTCATTCTCCACAACGCGGAGCGTCGGGTATTCGGTCTTCAGTCGATCCAGAATGGTGATCGTTGAATCGCTGGAATGGTCGTTCACCACAAGAGTCTCGTGCGGTATCTGCTCGCGTTCCAGAACGGCCTGTAGGCTTCGCAAGGTGGGTTCGATACTGCCCTCCTCGTTGTGCGCGGGTATGACGATGCTGAGCTTCACTTCCTACCGATCAACAGGAACTGTTTACCAAAGAAGCGCCAAGCGAAAGGCATGGACAGGAAGGTCCGCACCAAGAACTTGTTCACCGGCAGACCCCCGCGGAACGAAAGGGGAAGGAAACGCGGATGAATGGCTTCCACCTCGAAGCCCGCACCGTACAGATGTTCGGCAACCCCGAGCTCCGAGAGGATCACGGTATGGTCGGCGAAATCGAAATACTCTTTGTACACGTACTTGAAATTCGGGCCCATGATGGCGATGCGACCACCGGGCTTCAAGTGCCCGTACAATTTGCGCAGGAAGGCGGCGACTTCCTCTTGGCTGTGCAAATGCTCTAGGAAGTTGCTTACGAACACGCCTTCGAAATGGTCTTTGGGCAGGTCCACGGAAAGCGTGTCGCCGATCACGATGTGGAGGTCCTTGTCGGCATGGGCACGAATGAACGGTTCATTCAGGTCCACCGCCCATTTTTCCTTGGCCGGTGAGGCGTTGATGAATTCGCACATGCCAGCCGCAGGGTCCAAAAGGATGTTGGGACTCTTCAGTTTCTTGTGCATGAAACGGGCAAGCTCGTCCCACACCATGCGACGCTTCACATGGTCCACATCGCGGAAACGGTATTCGTAGATACGGTCGAGGTCCATCATGTGTTCCGGGTATTGAATTCGTCGAAGATCTGCGACAGGGTTTCTTCGATCCCGAAGCGCGGTGCCCAACCCGGATAGTGGGCCTTGAATTTGGACAGGTCGCTCACGTACCAGATATGATCTCCGATCCGGTTCTGGTCGGAAAGGGAGTAATTCATCTTGTTGCCCGTGATCCGCTCGCACAATGCGATGGCCTCCAGCATGGAGCAGTTGGCGAAGCGTCCACCACCCGCATTGTACACCTCAGCAACACGCGGTGCTTGGCGGAACGCATCGAACATCGCCACCAGGTCATCGCTGTGGATGTTGTCGCGCACCTGTTTGCCCTTGTACCCGAAGATGGTATAGGGTGTCCGGTTGATCGCGCATTTCATCAAGTACGAGAGGAAGCCGTGCAACTGGGTGCCGCTGTGCTTGGGGCCTGTCAAGCATCCACCACGGAAGATCCCGGTGCGCATGCCGAAGTAGCGACCATACTCTTGCACCATCACATCGGCAGCCACCTTGGAGGCACCGAACAAGCTGTGCTTGGTCTGGTCGATGCTCATGTGCTCATCGATCCCTTGGGCGAAGTAGGCATGGTCCGCGGCGATCTCCCACCGCGTTTCCAACTCCAGAAGTGGGAGGTCGTTCGGGGTATCGCCATACACCTTGTTGGTGCTGGTGAATATGAATACCGCTTCGGGGCAGGACTGGCGGGTGGCCTCCAGCATGTTCAATGTACCGTTCGCATTCACCTCGAAGTCCAAATGCGGAATGTCTGCGGCCTTGTCATGGCTGGGTTGTGCGGCTGCATGGATGACCAGCTCGATGTCCGCTCCGTTTTCTTTGAAGAGCTTCTCCACCGCAACCCGATCGCGTATGTCGATGTCGTGATGCACGTAGTTGGGGATGCGTTCGCGCAGTTGCTCGAAGTGCCAACGGGTGCTGGCCTCTTTTCCGAAGAACACACTGCGCATATCGTTATCGATGCCGATGACCCGATCGAAGTGGGTGGCGAAATAGTTGGTAGCGGCTCCTCCGATAAGTCCTCCGGAACCGGTGATGATGGCAGTGCTCATGACCTCAAGTAAGAATGGGGCGCAAAAGTTCCTCATGCTCCTTCAACCAGGTGTAGGAGTCGCTGAAGACCGTGTTCAGATCACGCTTCGGTGCCCAGCCCGTGGCTTGTTGAATACGTGCGTTGTTGGTGATATAGAGTTTCAGGTCGCCTTGCCGATCCTCGGAGCTTGCGCTGATCGGTATGCTGTGACCGGTGGTCTTTTCGGCCAGTTCAGTGAATCCGCGAAGTGTGGTGCTGTTGGCCCGTCCGCCGCCCGCATTGAAGGTGCGGCCGTGCACCTCGTCCATGTGTTCCAATTGGTGGGTCACCAGATCGCAGAGGTCATCGACGTGGAGCACATCGCGGACCTGCGATCCCGTACCGCCGAAGCCGGTGTACTGCAACGGCAGGTCCCAATGATGACGGGCAAGCCAGAGCAGAACGAAACCTTGGTCGGTCTTCCCCATTTGCCAAGGACCGGCAATGACGCCGCACCGATCGATCACAGCTCGGATCCCATGCATGTCCGCGTATTCGGTGATCAACAATTCGCTCGCGAGTTTCGTTGCACCGTACAAGGACCGTACTCCGTCCAAAGGGAAGTCCTCCGCGATGCCCGCTTGAGATGCACCACTCAGGGATACGTTCGGATCGATCCGGAATCCATCTTCGCTCGGTTGGCAGATGCCATTGATGGCCGCGATCGGATATACCCGGCTTGTGCTCAGGAATACCAGATCCGCTTTGTCGCGTGCCACGAGATCGAGGCAGTGTACGGTACCACCGAGGTTGGTATCCACCACGTACTTGCTACCCGCGCCATATCCGGCCAACACGGACGGTTCAGCAGAGCATTCGACCAAAGCATCGATGTGGGGAAGGCCGAGCAGATCACTTGCCTGACGTACATCACCATGCACGAACTGCACGCCGACCTGCTTCAACCGAGGCAGGTTCAATTCGCTTCCTCGGCGTTTCAGGTTGTCGAGTGCGATGACCGTGGATCGCGGATGACGCTTCTTCCAATGGATGGCGAAGCTGGATCCGACGAAACCGGCTCCACCGGTCACAAGCAGCGTGGGTCCCATTCGATCGTGGTCGTTCTGAAGGCGGTCAAATGTAATCGTACTCGTCGATGTGCCCCGATCCGCGCGCAGGGCTATCGCCTCTAAATACATTCCGCACCAGGTCTGTTGTTTCTGCGACCCCGCTGGGGTCGAACACGTTCGTCCGACTCGAATTCTATGCTCTGTGACCCCTCTGGGGTCAACCCACAAGGAGAATGACCAGTGCTGCGTTCTGACCCCAGAGGGGTCACAGAAATTAGAAAATGCCCTCCGATGGGAGAACGACCCCAGCGGGGTCGCAGAAAATAAGAGGCGATAGCCCTCGATCCGCGCGGCAGCTCTGTGGGCGCAAGGCCAATGTGTACGGGCGGATCGAGCGGGCACCACCTCACGATGACGTATGGAATGCGAAATGGATGCGCCATCGTTCTGGGATCGATCCACAGAAGCCCCTCGTTGCCTTGAAGAGGATGTCCCATCTTGCGGCATGGAAAGGCTTGTGCTTTGTACCGGCAACGAAGGCAAGGTCGTCGAATTGAGGGCCTTGCTACCCAAAGGCGTGGAGCTGCTTTCGCTGGCGGATGTGGGATTGCCGACTGACCTACCGGAAACTGGGGAAACATTCGCGGAGAACGCCCTGCAAAAGGCCCGAGTGGCATTTGGTGCAACGGGGATCCCGAGTTTGGCGGATGATTCCGGTCTGGAGGTCGCGGCGCTTGGCGGTGCTCCGGGCGTGCTCAGTGCGCGCTATGCCGGCCCGGCCAAGGATGCCCACGCGAACATGACCAGATTATTGATGGAATTGGAAGGTCGCGGCCACCGCGAGGCTTGCTTTCGGACGGTCCTGGCCTTGGTGGATGCCGGTGGTGAAACCACCTTCGAAGGTGAGGTGCATGGGGAGATCACACTGGTTCCGATCGGCACTGGTGGCTTTGGGTATGATCCGGTCTTCCGTCCCGAAGGGAGCGAGCTGACCTTCGCCCAGATGAAGCCTGCAGAGAAGAACAGCATCAGTCACCGAGGCCGTGCCATGCGCACATTCCTCGCTTATTTGGAGGCTTGAACCAGGTGTTCGGCCAGCGCATTCACCACCTTTTCCACACCGATCCCTGCTGCCTTCAACATCTTCGGATAGATGCTCGCACGGCTGAATCCGGGTGTGGTATTCACCTCGATGGTGATCAACTCTTGGCCGGTCCAGAAATGATCCACGCGCACCATGCCCCGGCAATTGAGCGCACGGAAGATGGCTTCGGAGCGTTGCTGCACCAAGGCGGTCACCTCGTCGGGAAGGGGTGCGGGCACGATCTCTTCCGTGTCGGCTGCATGGTATTTCGCTTCGTAGTCGAAGAATTCGCGCGAGGTGCGGATCTCACAGATCGGCAAGGCCTGAACGGCATCGCCGATCCGCAGAACGCCACAGGTCAACTCGCGTCCGCTCACTCCGGCCTCTGCCATCACGGTGTCACTTTCTGCGAAAGCCGCTTCCAATGCGGCTTCCAATGCATCGGGCGATTTCACCTTGGTAACGCCCAAGCTGCTTCCGCTTTGGTCGGGCTTCACGAAAACGGGAAGTCCAAGAGCCGTGATCTCCTCTTCTGGCAGGGGAATACCCTTGCGCAAAAGCACCGATGGCGAGACCGGAAAGCCCCATTGGCGCAAGAAGGACGAAGTCGCAAATTTGCTGAAGGAGAGGGCCATGTTCAGGACATCGCCGGTCTGGTACGGGACCTTCAGCATATCCAGATAGCCTTGCAGTTTTCCATCCTCACCGGGTGGGCCATGGATGGCGATCAACGCGGCATCGAAGCGCTGCGGGCCAGGCCCAAGATCCACGGTGAACAACGCACGATCGAATAGGACCGGACTCCCATCCGGCCGTTCGCCGCTCCAGCCGTCCCGTGTAATGGTCACGTAGAACGCGTTGAAGCGTACGACGTCCAGCGCCTCGATGATGCACTGCGCACTTTGGTGACTGATCACCGATTCACCGGTATAGCCACCGCGTATCACGGCGATCAACGGACGTTGCATACAAATGGGTTGAGGCGCAAAGCTCGAAGCACTCGTTGGAACAACGTTCCAAGACCTGAGCAAAGTGTGAACCGGACGGTGTGGAACCGTCCCGCCACTCGGCCTCTATCTTTGGCGCCGCCCGTTCCAAGGCAGGTTGCATGTTCAAGAAGCGCTTCATCTCCATCCTGTTACCCCTTTTGGTGGCGGCGGTCCTCCTGTTCGGTGGCTGGTTCTGGTTGCGGACCTACACCAAGCACGGGGTCGCTATGCGGGTTCCGGATCTCACTGGCATGAGCCTGAACGAGGCCCAAGCAGCGCTCGGGTCGCGGCAACTCAGCGCCTTGGTGATCGATTCGGTGTACACGGACGACCAACCCAAGGGCAGTGTGGTGGATCAGGACCCGGATGCGGGGCAAGAGGTGAAACCGGGTCGTAAGATCTACGTGGTGTTGAATGCCAACCATCCGAAGATGATCGATATGCCGAAGCTGGTGGACCTCTCCAAGCGCCAAGCGATATCGGTGCTGGACATCATCGGGCTAAAGGTGAAGGAACTGCAGTACAAGCCCGACCCGTGTGTGGATTGTGTGATCGCGCAGCTCTACGAGGGCAGACCCATTGCTGCGGACGAGCGCATACGCCGAGGTGAGGCCATCACGTTGGTGCTAGGCAGCGGAGACAAGGGTGAACGCGTCCCTATTCCGGATCTTGTTGGATTGACCAATGCGGAATTGACCATGGTACTGAACATGGCTTCGTTGAACCTCGGTGTACTGGTGGAGTGCCAAGGCTGCAATACAGCAGCGGATTCCACGTTGGCGAGGGTACGTCGGCAATCACCTCCGGGGAATAGCAAGGACCGGATCGCTTTGGGTAGCACCATCGATATCTGGTTGACGGCGGATACGGCAGGATTGAAGCCCAGAACGGACTGGAACGACCCGAAGCAATACCATGGAACGGACAGCTTGGATGATCAACAGTAGAAGCATACTTATACTCGCCTTGCTCTGCATCGCATCCGTGGCATGGGGTCAGGGCGAAGAGTTGCGTGCCTTATCCACGCGCCCGAACGGAGAACAAGTGCGCCAGAAGGATGGCGTGGACCGGGTGTTCGTCTATGAGTACGTCATGCAGGACATTCCGTTGATGGATGATTTCTCCATCGACCGCACACGTAAACGAAATGCGCGAGCATCGGATACGGATGTCACTCTGGACCATATCGCTTACCGCTTGGAGGTGGCCGGTGTTTCCACACCAGAAATGGCCTATTCCACGGATACCACCTTCAGGCGGACAGTGGATGGTGCCGAACCACCAGTGACCACCCGTACGCCGTTGCCCAGTGTGTTCGTCACGGTGCGGGACCTCAGTACGTACCCGGTGACTTCGCAAGTGATCGAGGCATGGCCAGCGTACAACATCTTGGATTCATTGATCGCACCGCCGCCGGACACCACCTTCTTAACAAGTCCAGCGCTGATACAGGATTCCTTGTTGGTGTACGTGGTGGCCCCTGCTGGCGGTACGTATATGATGAATGATGTGTCCACGCCGTTGATCCTGTGGCAGGATGATGATGTCTACATCAACGGTACGTATCCGGTGGAGCCACCGACCATCGGAGTGGCCACGTTCGATGGGCTCTCTCGCACGGGCTATCCGTACGACTTCGAGAACTATTCAGCCTATGGCCGAGCGGATCATCTGACCTCGGTGCCGATCGACCTGGAGTATCCAGCCAGTGATTCCATCTACCTCAGCTTCTTCTACCAAGCGAAAGGTCTCAGTGGTGATTCCATTCCGCAGTTGGGAGACAGTCTTTTACTGGAATTCTATGCACCGCTGGAACAATCCTGGTACCGTGTTTGGGGGATCCCGTACGTGGATCAAGCGGCATTCCAACAGATCCTGATCCCGGTGAAGCAGGAGCGTTTCCTCAAAGAGGGTTTCCAGTTCCGGTTCGCGAACTACGCCACACTCAGTGGTTCCTTCGATCATTGGCATTTGGACTACTTGCGCCTCGCCGCGCAACGCACCTTCAATGACGTTCGGTTGGTGGATGTGGCGTACATCTATCCGGAGGCGAGCATCCTCCAGACCTATACCTCGGTGCCGTTCCGGAGATTCAACGAGGCTTCGGCAAGTTCCATGGCGCTCAATGTGCAGGAGAAATTGCGCAATCTCGACATCAACGATCGCTTCATCACCTACGGCATGTCGGCGGTGAATGAGGACGGAGGGCCACTCGACAATTTCACCAATGGCGTGAATTCAAGTGGGAACGCCGCGTCGATCCTCTCGGTGGATCACCCGATCAACAGCGCGCCGAACAGCTTCGTGTATGATAATTCGCCGAGCACGGATGCCGCATTCTGGGATGTGAAGTTCTGGGCGAATGCCACCCCGGACATCAACCGCTACAACGACACGATCCATCTGCGCCAAGAATTGAGCAACTACTATGCGTACGATGATGGCAGCGCAGAAGCCGGTTACAGGCTCAATGCTGCCGGAGCCAAATTGGCCTGCCGCTACGACCTCATCGGGCCGGATTCCTTGCGTGCCATCCGCATGTACTTCAACCCCATGGCGAACCAGCCACCGACCTTGCCTCCGGATGAAGGTTCGTTCCTACTCACGGTGTGGACGAGTTTGAACCCCGAGGTGATCCAGCATCAGGATTACTCGTTCTCGTCGCCCGAATATCGTTTGGATGGGATCGACAAGTTCGTGGAGTACGAGCTTGATTCGGTCATCCGGGTGGAAGGGACCATCTATGTGGGATGGACGCAGACCAATGCGGCGGCCATGAATATCGGCTTCGATCGGAACCGGAACAACAAGACCAAGATCTTCTACAAGACGGGGAACAGTTTCAACAACACGAGCTTCAACGGTTCATTGATGATGCGGCCGGTGATGCTGGCCGGAGCCGATCCTTGGTCCAGTGTGGAAGAGCAGGCGCTGCGGTCCCAACTGCTCATCTTTCCAAATCCCGCTTCCGAAGATTTCCGTGTTCGGCTACCGGATGGAATACCAGCTAGGGCCACGCTTGAATGTGTGGATGTTACAGGACGAACGATCCTTCGCAGTCCGGTTTCGGAAGGTGTTGCTCTTTCTACGGGTAACTTGGCCCCCGGACCCTACGTGGTGAGGATATCAGATGCCACCGGCTTCACCTTGGCACAAGGGCGGCTCATCGTCCAACACTGATGGATAACGAACTCGACGTTGCAGGAGAGGAACAAGAACTCTTCGAACATCATCGCATTGTTTGCGACCCCAACCAATCGTTGATCCGGTTGGATAAATTCCTGTTCGATCGGCTGGCGAATACTTCACGGAACCGTATACAGGTCGCGGCCAAGGCAGGCAATGTCTTGGTGAACGAGAAGACTGCGAAGCCGAGCCAGAAGGTGAAACCCGGTGATGCCATCAGCATCGTGCTGCCCTATCCGCAGCGCGATACGGAGATCCAGCCGGAGGACATTCCATTGAGCGTGCTCTACGAGGACGATCATATCCTGGTGATCGATAAGCAAGCTGGTCTTGTCGTGCATCCGGGTCACGGCAACTGGTACGGTACGTTGGTGAATGCACTGCTATTCCATTTTGGCAAGCTGCCAAGCACGCCGGGTGCAGAGATACCTCGTCCTGGTCTGGTGCATCGCTTGGACAAGGACACCACGGGCGTGATGGTGATCGGCAAGACGGAGGAGGCACTCACGCACTTGGCCCGTCAGTTCTTCGAGCGCACCAGCGACCGCAGATACAATGCCTTGGTCTGGGGTGATTTCGATGAGGATGAAGGCGAGATCGAAGGCCACATCGGCCGATCGGTGAAGGATCGCACCGTGCAAGCGGTCTTTCCAAATGGTGACCAAGGCAAGCACGCATTGACGAGATGGAAGGTGATCGAGCGCTTCCGTTACATCACCATGGTGGAATGCAAATTGGAGACGGGCCGTACGCACCAGATCCGCGTCCACATGCAGTGGAAAGGACACCCGCTATTCAACGATGCGAACTATGGCGGCAACCGTGTGTTGAAGGGAACGACATTCACGAAGTACAGGCAGTTCGTCGAGAATTGCTTCAAGATGATCCCGCGCCAAGCCTTGCACGCTCGCACCTTGGACATCACACACCCGATCACTGGCGAGCGCATGCATTTCGAAAGTCCACTACCACAGGATATGCAAACGGTGCTGGACAAATGGCGCCACTACACCGCGTGGAAACCAGCGCATGAAGATGACAATGATACCCCCCTGGACAAGGAGGCGGTGAACAACATGAAGTGAGTGCTTTCCGGGCTTTCCTGCTGATCGGTCATTCCCGACTTGACCGATGCGATGTCATTCCGGGCCTGACCCGGGATCTCGATCCGGCGACAATGCGCTGAGTTCACCTCAACCACTCCGCACCACCTTCCCACTGCTGGTCCGTTCGATCTTCCGCAACGCGATCACGCGGCGTGGCCATTCGTGGGGGTGAAGCATTTCCATGATGACCTCCATCACTTCCGGAAGTACGTCAGCTTCCGGTTTGTCCGTTTCCAAGGTGAGCATAACAGCTTGGCCCAGCACCGGATCGGGTACACTGCTGAAGTAGTGCGGGTAGGCCACATGCCCCGCGGTCTTGGCCTCCAATTGTTCCGGGAAGATCTTCTTACCACCGCTCAGGATCACGCAGTCCCAGCGGCCCAGCCATCGGAACGAAACGTCATCCAAGAGATCCACCAGATCATTCGTCACGTGCTGTTTCACGCTGAGGTGCGGTGTGTGGATCACCAAGCAGCCGCGTGGATCCCGCGCGAAATGGACATTGCCCAGCGCTCGGAATTCATCCGGAGCTTCCAAGCCGTTGAGCAGACGCATCGCTACATGGGTCACGGTCTCTGTGCTGCCATAGCTCTGGAACACGTGCGTAGATAACCCTTGCAGGTCTTCGATCAGGGCTTCACTCACTGGGCCACCGCCGAGTAGGATGGTCTCGAACTGGCGTTCCACCCGCGTTCGATCTTCCTGTATGGCGCGATGCAATTGCACGGGTACCATAGGTGTGAACTTGAACCGATCGGTCGTTCTCAAATTGTCCAACACACTACCACGCGGGTCTTGGATGTGCAGGTCAAGACCCAAGGCGAAGGCGCGCACGATCATCATTTTACCGGCAATGAAATCGCTTGGCAAGCAGTGCAACACACGATCACCGGCTTCCAAATGGAAGGTATCAGCGGTGAGGCGTGCGCTGTTCACAAGGTCGCGACGTGGAATTCGGATGTGCTTGGGCGGACCGGTCGTGCCACTCGTGCGGGCATTCATTCCTTTTTGCCCGGAGATCCAGAGGTTGAAGACCGTATCGTACAAGGACTGCTGCCACGCATGCTTCTTTGCGAAACGCCGCTTGGTGAACCGATCCACTGCCTTGAATGCATGGAACGCATCCATCGTCACACCGTCCAAGGTCAACTGCTTGAATGCGGTCTCCATGGTCGTCGCATAGGTCTTGCGCTTGGCCATATCAGCGGATCGAGGAAAGGTCCCATGCCTTTTCGGGTCTGTACCGCAGTGCGCCGTTTTCGGCGATCAGCGGCGATGGGATGTTGTTGGCGTACACATTTCCGGTGCCTAGCCCTTGCGGCATTTCCACGTTCAGTGTTGCAGTGAATTGCGCGATGGCATTCAACCCGATGCTGCTTTCCAAAGCGCTGGTGATCCACCAACCGATACCACGCTCTTCGGCCAGGTCGATCCACTCCTTGGTGGCCGCCCAACCGCCCACCAAGCTCGGTTTGATCACGATGTACGGTGGCTTCACGTTCTTCAGCAGGTCCACTTTCAGGTCATGGTTGTTGAGGCCGATCAGGTCCTCGTCCAAGCCGATCGGTAGGGGTGAACGCTCACAGAGTTCAGCCATCACCTCATACAGCCCTGGAGCGACAGGTTGTTCAATGCTGTGGATCGAAAGCTCGGCCAAGCGCTCCAGCACATTCATCGCGTTCTGAGAAGTGAAGGCACCGTTCGCATCCACGCGCAGGGTGATATCCGCAGCGCTGAATTCCGCTCGCACCGAACGGAGCAGTTCCAGTTCATCGTCGATCCCGATCGCGCCGATCTTCATCTTCACCGTCGTGAAACCCTTGTCGATCTGCTCACGGATCCGGGTCTTCATCGTGGCCTTGTCGCCCATCCACACCAACCCATTGATCGGAATGGTCTGCTTGCCCAAGGTGAAGGGCGAAGGGAAGAGCTGCTTGGTGCCGCTCACTTTCAGATCGCGCAGGCATTGCTCCACAGCGAAGCGCACACTGGGCACATCAACAAGGTCGGTCGTCAAGCGTTGCTGCCAATCAGCGGTGTTTGCGCAGAGCTCCACCAATTTGGTACGCACATCGGCCGGGAATTCCTTGCTGTGACCGGGGAAGAGCGCAGCCTCGCCGATGCCTTGGATCTCTGGTTTATTCTCCTGCCACGCGATCAAGTACCACACGGTACGCGCGTTGATCGGGCCCTTCGAGGTGCCAAGTTCAAACCGGGGTTCAAGCACATGTTCGATCCAACGTGCGTTGATCATAGCGCAAGGATAACGCCCAACGCGAAGAGTAGCGACATTACTAACGTGCCGAGAGCGAGCACTTTCAGTTGTGGGTCCAGTGCACGTGGCTCAGGTGCAGACCAAACACGCTGCAAATGGAAGATGAAAGCCGGTACTAGGACCAAGTACAACCACATGCTCCAGCCGAGGTCGGCCAGCAAACCAAAGCCGACAAAGCCAAGTACACCGCCCGTAATAAGTAAAGTGTGGTACGCACGAGCATTCGCGCTACCCATGCGCACGACCAGCGTTCGTTTACCACTGGCCATATCGTTCACGATGTCGCGCATGTTGTTCACATTGAGTACACCGGCACTAAGCAACCCCATGGAAATTGCAGGAAACAGGACAGGCCATGCGAAGGCGCGCGTATGCAGATAGAAGGTTCCGCATACACCCACGATCCCGAAGAACAGGAATACACTTATATCACCCAGTCCCGCATAGCCGTACGGGTTCTTTCCGAAGGTGTACTTCACAGCAGCGCCGATCGCAACTAGGCCGATGATCAGGAAGATCAACGTCTGCGTCGTGAAGCCGAGCGCGAATACGATCAAGGTGCAGCCGCTGAGGAATGCGAGTAAACCACAAATGATCATCGCGCGTTCCATTTGCGCAGGTGAGATCGTACCGCTCTGAACCGAACGCTGCGGACCCACGCGGTCTAGGTTGTCCGTACCGTGCTGATGATCACCGAGATCATTGGCGAGATTGCTAAGGACTTGAAGAAGTACAGCGGTAATTAGTGTCAGTGCGAACACAGGCCACCGGAATCCTCGCTCAAGGGATGGGCGGATCACGATGTGGGCCAACGCACTACCGACGATGATGCTGCTCACCGCCAGAGGCAAAGTGCGCAATCGTAAGGCGGATAGCCAATGCTTCATGGATCGAACTCTGCGAAACTCTGCGTCCTCTGTGCCTCTGCGTTGAACCGGCTCAAGGGAACTTCGGGAACTTCTGGAAATCCGGTGCGCGCTTCTCCAAGAACGCATTGCGCCCTTCCTGCGCTTCGTCCATTAGGTAATACATCAAGGTGGCATCACCAGCGAACTCCATTAAGCCGCGTTGCCCATCCAGTTCAGCGTTCAATCCGCGCTTGATCATCCGTAGAGCGAGCGGGCTGCGCTGCATCATGGTCTTACACCACTCCACGGTCGTGTCCTCCAGCTCGGCAAGAGGGACCACCTTGTTCACCATGCCCATGTCCTCGGCCTCCTTTGCGCTGTATTGATTGCACAGGAACCAGATCTCGCGGGCCTTCTTCTGCCCCACATGACGAGCGAGGTAGTTGCTGCCGAATCCTGCATCGAAGCTGCCCACCTTGGGGCCGGTCTGCCCGAAGCGTGCGTGGTCCGCAGCGATGGTAAGGTCGCATACCACGTGCAGTACATGACCACCGCCGATGGCATAACCGTTCACCATCGCTACTACTGGCTTGGGTATTTCGCGGATCCGCTTGTGCAGGTCGAGCACGTTGAGGCGCGGGATACCATCCGTACCGATGTAGCCTCCACGGCCTTTCACGTTCTGGTCGCCGCCGCTGCAGAAGGCCTTGTCACCTTCGCCGGTGAAGACCACCACACCGATGGCCGGGTCCTCACGTGCCATGTCCATGGCCTCGATCATTTGCGTGTTCGTATCCGGGCGAAATGCGTTGTACACCTCCGGACGGTTGATCGTGATCTTAGCGATCCCTTCGAAGAACTCGAAACGAATGTCCGAGTATGCCTTGATGGTCTTCCAGTTTCTTTTGCTCATGGTCATTTTGTCATTCCGGGCTTGACCCGGAACCTCTCGCCCTTACTGTGATAGCCGTTTGAAGTATTCCCGCAACACTTTCGGCGAGGTGAACCTATCGGTGCTGATGTGCAGAACAGCCGGTGCTTCATGCTGCGTGTAGAGCTTGTCGATGCCGGCTTCCAAGCTGTGCTGGTCGTTGGCGTGATAGTAGGATAGGTTGAACGATCGCACGAGTTGCTCGATATTGCGTCCATGCGGTGCATCGAACCATGGCAACAATTCGGGATCCTTATCCGGCCCTTCGATCACGCGGAAGATGTTCCCGCCGTCGTTGTCGATCACGATCACCTTCAGCAATGGTGAAAGCTGTTTGTTCCAGAACGCATTGCTGTCGTAACAGAAGGCCGTATCACCGGTGATCAAGGTGGTGAGTTGCTGCGTCGCGAAAGCCGCGCCAACGGCCGTGCTCGTACAACCATCAATGCCGCTCGTGCCACGGTTGCTGAACCAGCGATGTCCACGCACCCGGTCGAAGAGTTGCACATAACGCGCTGGAGTACTGTTCGCGAGATGAACAGCGCTATCCCCAGGGATGCGGTCCAGTAAGGTGTTGAATACAGTGAGATCGCAGAATGGAGCATCGGCCACCGAGCGGGTGTGCATGCCACGTGTACTCACATCCATCATCTTCCACACTTCACCGTAGATGCTTTCGTTGGGCTGCACCTGTGGTGCGATCTGCGCGAAGAAGATCTCTGGACTTACTGCGATGTCGTGGGTCAGGCTCTGGTACGTATCGTAATGCCGCTGGCCCAGATCGATGTTCCAATGCTGTGCTGGTTTCCATTTCCGTAGCAGACCTTTGATGCGCTTGCTCACCACCGCACCGCCGAATGTGATCAAGAGGTCCGGCCGAAGGTCCTTCTCGTTCTTGTTGTTGACCGCTTCGATCACCCGGTCGATGCAAGTGATGAAAGCCGGTTCGTCCAAATTGCTGGTCGCTTCGGTATGGACCGTCACCTGTGGCATGGTGGCCAAGTGAAGCATTTGCTCACGCAAGCCTTCGCTCCACACACCTTGGCCAGCGAGCACCATCACTTTCTTACAAGCCGACAACTGTCCGATCAACCACCGTGCATGTTCCGGTAGGATGAAGGATTCCGTCATGATCGGCGCGATGAAGCGTGAGGTCGCGGTTTCTTCCGTAATGCCATAGAGCGGCTCCGCGAATGGCACGTTCACATGCACCGGACCGGGAACGGGGAGCAAAGTGGCATCGATGGCTTCGTTGATCAGTCGGCCACAATGCCATTGCGCAAGATCATCGCCGAGCAAGCGTGGCAATTGCACACTTCGCTTCATGTGCAAGGCCAGAACGTTCTGTTGCCGGATCGCCTGTCCCTCTCCTTGATCCACCCATTCCTCAGGTCGGTCCGCCGTGATCACCAACATCGGAATGCGTTGATAGAACGCTTCTGCGATAGCTGGGCCATAGTTGAGCACTGCACTTCCACTGGTGCAGATCAAGGCCACGGGTGCGTGCAGTTGTTGGGCCATGCCCAAGGCGAAGAATGCGGCACTGCGCTCGTCGATCACCTGAAGGCATTCGATGCCCTCCTGTTTGCTGAAGGCGATGACCAATGGCGCGCTCCGGCTCCCTGGGCTTATCACCGCGTGGCGGATGCCTTTGGCAGCGCATAAGCGCGCGAGTTCAGCCGCAGCAAATTGGTCACTCGTGGGCATCGGGGTGCCTAAGATATCCGGGCCATGGTCAGCGCATCGATCATGCTTCTCCAACTATCCGCCTTGTGTTCCGTTTCTTCCCACTCCTGTTCCGCGACGGACCCAGCAGTGATCCCCGCACCCACGTGGAGTTGGGCTTTGTCGCTGAAGAGACGCATGCAGCGGATGTTCACGAATAGTTCCATACGTCCGTCGGCGCTCCATGGCCCCCAGAAACCGGCATACAGTTCCCGCTCCCTGGCCTCAAGATCGTGGATCACCTGTCTAGCGTTCGCCAATGGGACCCCGCACACGGCCGGAGTGGGGTGTAACGCAAGAACGACTTCCCCTACGGATCGCCCACCAACGGTTGCTGTGATCCGGGTCCTCAAGTGTGCGACGTTACCCGTGTGCATCACTTCGGGCCCTTCCAATAAGATGGATGGCGTACCCAGATCGATGAAGGTTCCCGCGATCATTCGGGTCACCACGTTCTGCTCGTGGCGCTCCTTTTCGCCCCATTCCGCAGGTTCACTAGGGGCAGAGTTGCTCGGCAAGGTGCCGGCCAACGCATCCACATGAACGATATCGTTCTCGGCAAGGATCAAGCGTTCCGGCGAGGCGCCGAGCCAGAGTCCGTGTTCCGGGGTGGATACGAGGCAAACCAGGGCCTCAGGACGGCGATGCAAAGCCTCAAGGAATAGGTGTGGTGCGTCCGATGCGTTGACATCCAGATCGATGCTTCGAGATAACACGGCCTTTTCCAATTCACCGCTTAGGCAGCGTTCCTGGGCATCGCGTACGGCGGCCTCGAAGGCCGGACGCGTCATCGCTGGTGTAGGGAGCGCCTCCTGGTCTAGGCTTGTTCCACAGCATTCCATCAGTCGATGCCATGCTGGTTCGGCATCACCGAAGGTCAACTCCACATCCGATCGCACCAAGGGTAGGCGCTCAGGGAGGTCGTACGGGGCCAGCAGGAAGACGTCGTTCAATTCCCACCAAAGTCCATTCTCCACCCGATCCAACTCCGGTGTTTGTTGCGCCCACATGGTAGCCTGTCCGCCCGGGTTGCGGAAGGCCGCGAAGGTCAACCGGTGTTCGATGCTGTACCGCAAGGCCTCCAGCAAGGCGTTTTCGCTGCTCATTTTCGTTTCTCGATGATCAAGTTGGTCATCCGGCAGATGGCGCACAATTCGGTAGCTTCATTGCGAACTCGAATATCCCACACATGGGTGGTTCGGCCTTGATGCACCAATTCTCCGGTGGCCGTCACCCGTCCTTCCCGAACACCTCGCAGGTGGTTGGCGGACACTTCCATGCCGACAATGGCCCATCGTTCCAGATCGAGCAATAGGGCTGAACCCATGCTGCCGAGGGTCTCAGCGAGTGCCGCCGTGGCTCCCCCATGAAGCAATCCCATGGATTGGTGGGTCCGATGGTCCACTGGCATGGAGGCGGTCAATTGCCCTTGTTGGGACAGGCCAAAGCTGATGTCGAGATGGTCGACCAAGGTGTTGGGGCGCATGGAATTAGCAAATTCTACTTGGTCCTTTGTGAATTGCATGGTGGCCAAAGTTAGCCTTGGACCATCTTTGCATGAATGGAAGTGGACCAGCAGAAGCCCCGCGTACTGCTCGTAGAGGACGAGGAGGCCCTGCGTTCGGCCCTTCGCCTGAACTTCGAGTTGGAGGGGTACGAGGTGACAGCCGTGAGTACCGGCCCGGATGGATTGGAGAAGTTGCGCGGTGCGCGATTCGATGCGGTGGTGATGGATGTGATGCTTCCAGGAATGGATGGATTTACGGTGGTGGAGACCATTCGGTTGGAGGGGAACGGCACCCCGGTCCTGTTCTTGACCGCTAGGGCCGCACCAGATGATCGGATCCGTGGCCTGAAAGCCGGGGATGACCACTTGGCGAAGCCCTTCGAACTTGAGGAACTATTGTTGCGCGTTTCGAAGTTGGTGGACCGGTCTCGGAAACTGCCTTCTTCCACAGTGCTGGCCTCCTATTCGTTCGGGGCGAATCATGTGGATTTCCAGAAGTATGAGATACGCGGCCACAATGGGGAGGTGCGCACCTTGAGTCAGCGTGAAATGATGCTGCTGCGTTTGTTGGTAGAGCGGGAGGGCGAAGTGGTTTCGCGTGAAGAAATTCTTCAAAAGGTATGGGGCTATAACGTGTTCCCGACCACCCGAACGGTGGATAACTTCATCGTCGGATTTCGGAAGTATTTTGAGTTCGACCCCCGGGAACCTAGGCACTTCCACTCGGTACGGGGGGTCGGGTACAAGTTCACCGCATGAAATTTTCATCGCGCTGGCAACCAATTCAAAACACCCACGTCTTCACTTCAGGTAGGTCTATCTTCCTGACCTATTCTGGTTCCATAATTCCTTGCAGGTTTACCGCGCAGGGGTCCGAAAGGGCCCCTGTTCGGTTTTGGGTCCATGGCCATTGTAGCAAAGCAGTTCCGGAAGGATCGACCTTGCCAAAGGTTGTCCCGAGGGTTATATTGCGGCCTCTTGATCCGTATTGGATCGACACAAGGAATAGTCAAGCACGAACCGAATAGCCTCAAATCAACGCGCTTTCCATGAAACGTACATTCCGCACTTCCTTACTCGCGACCGCACTGCTGACCCTATCCGGTGCAGCGATGGCGCAATCCAATGTGGACATTGGCCTGTTTCAGAACAATGGTGTGCTAGAGGTCAAAGTGAGACCAGAAGCGGACTTCTCGGGGATCTTCTCCTCGTTGGTATTCACCATCCGTTGGGATGCGAATTCCGGAGGAAGTCTAGGGCCGATCGGTCAAGAGGAAGGCACGGCAGCTTATATGGGCGTGGCGAAATCCGGTAATGTGCGCGAGGCCGGTGCTTTCCGCTACATGGTGTATGCCGGCTTTGGCATGAGCCCGATGAGCGCTCAAGGAGTGAATTGGCTTGCAGGCGAGGAGTACACGATCGCCACCATTCCAGTGACCGGTCAAGGGGAGTTTGAATTGGTGAACGATGCCTACACTGCGGATCGCAACAACAATGCGAACTTCTATGTGTCCTGCGGCGGTGCCGATCGCACCGGGGTCATCTACAAAGGTTTGGCAGCCAGCGCCGAAGATGGCAGCGTGCTGATCCAACCGAACCCGAACAACGGTCGATTCATGCTGAGTTTCTCCAACGAAGTGAAGGGTGACGTCACCGTAGAGATCGTGAATAGCATCGGGCAGTCCGTCTACAACGAGACCGTGCGTGAATTGGAAGGCACGTACAAGAATGAATTGGACCTCACCACCCAAAGCGCAGGTGCATACTACGTGAAGATCAAGCGTGGTGGAAATACCAGCACACACAAAGTGGTCTACCGCTGATAACCGATTCAATAGGACTTAGAGAAAGGAGGCTTCGGTCTCCTTTCTCTTTTTCATGCCACACAGCAGCGGCAGTATGGACTTTCCGGATCATGCGTGAACGGCGTTGAAGGATCCAGGAGCTCATTCACCAAGGTGTTCAGCAAGGATCCAATGCCTGTGAACTGTGCACGTTGAAGCACGGTGGATCCTTCGATCCATAAGGGATCCGCAGGGTGTTTGGGACGTTGTAATGGGATCACACCGCCGCTGATCCGCTCCACCGGATGTTGCGCCATGTGGATCCATGCATAGATCAGTAGCTGCAACGCGTAACGCCGATCCGGGGTGATGGCCTCCCGGCTCAAATCGCGTAGTTTGAGGTCCTCGGGGCGCACCGAACCGGTCTTCACATCCAGCAAGGTCAAAAGGCCATCGCGCTCATCGATGCGATCGGCGCGCCCACGCAACAGCACCCCGTTGGGCAGTTCGGCCTGCATCTCCAATTCCAAGGCCAATACCGTTGTGGTCACCAATGCAACACGTTCGCTCTCAGCACGCAAGTGATCCTCCAAGGCGCGACTTGCCATCTCCCTACGCAGTCGGTGGTTCCCGAAATCGAGCAGATCGCGTGGAAAGGTTCGGGCCAAGTGTGCGGTCAACGCGTCGCTCGCCAATGGGACCATGGTGGCAACCTGTTCGGTCGTCAACGGAATGCCGATGGTCGGGGTGAACAAGGACTGTAGTACGTGATGCACGGATTCGCCGAGCACATCGCTGCCCAGATCCCCATCCACCGCCTCGGTGTCCCGGATCCCAAGCACGTACCGGAAGTAGAAATCCAACGGGCAGCGAAGCCATGTTCCAATGGCCGAGGGAGAAAGGCCGCGTTCACACAGTGCTTGCAACCGGTGCATGATCGCCGCATCCTTCTCCACCAGGATCGGTCGCCCGTTCCGCGCTGTTGTTGTAGGGGCGACGGAGATCGCCGATCCGGTAGTGCGCGTTCGGCCAAGCACCTCTTGTTCCCATTGTGCGATGAAGCGTGAAGGCTCACCGTTGTTGCCTTCGCCGTTCGCAATATGGATCCATTCCACCTGCCCGGCATGTTGCATGGCCCGGTTGAAGTGGTAAGCGGAAATGGCCTCAGCATCCGCCGGCAAAGGCAGTTGATGATGCCTGCGAAGTTCGAACGGGATCCAACTCTGAAGGGACGCGCTGCGTGGCAAGGCTCCTTCGTTCATGGAGAGCAGCAGTAGGCGATCATGGTCCAAGGTCCTGGTCTCCAATAAGCCCATCACTTGCAGGCCCTGCAAGGGTTCTCCCCGGAAGGCGATGCGTTCTTCGCGCAGCAGGCGTTCGCGAATGGTGCGGTAGGTGCGCGTGTCGATCGAACCGATATCCACATGCTCCAGTACACGGTCCAGACTTTGTTGGAATCGGGCCATTTGAAAGAGTTGCTCTTGAACGGAAACGTCCGCTGGGGCGCGAGCTTTCGCTAGGACGAACAACCGTTGAAGTTGGGCGGCGATACCGGTCGCACCCGCACTTCTCGGAGTGAGACAATCGACCAATTCCGCCGAGTTCGGAAATTCTACTACCGATGCCTTCTCCTCGAGAAGGTCAATGCTGATCCGTGTCCGCTGCAACTGACGCAACGCCGCGATCAGCTTTAACGTGGCTGTAGCCTTGTTCAAGAAAGGATGAGTAATGAATCGCTCGAAGAGGTCCAGAGATAGGGAACCCCGATCATCCACAGGTTCGATCAATTCCAGGAACGCCTCGGTAAGGCTATGGACCGGAAGGGCGTTCAACGCCATGCCCATGGTCACGTTCATCGGCCCGATATCCGGGGGAAGTTGATCCAAGAAGGGCAGGAGGAGGTTTTCATCTGCCAATACCACAACGGAGTGTGCGCGATCTTCTTCGGTCAGTTCTGCCAGTCGCTGAGCGGCATAGGTGGCTTGGGCCAAGGCATGCGGTGCGGCCACTTTGCGGACCAAGCGCTCGCGCTCGTCGATGGCTGCTTCGGGAGGGAGTAAGCCAGCACCAAGGGCAGCGATGGATCGGCGTAAGAATCGACCGGCTTCTTGTTCAGGGTCCTGAAGATAGTGTTGATCGGCATCCCAAGCGATCCGTGCATGATCCACTTTTTGAAGAGCATCTATGACCGCGGTCGATGCCGGGTCCAGCGCATTCAACCCTGCGAACCAGACCATCGTCCACGGCAATTGGAACTGTTCGCTGCTGAGGTGTGAAGCACATTGTCGGGCCACGAACCCGGAAGTGCCGACACCCGTGGTCGACATGCGTTGAATGAAGGCACGATGCAGTTCTCCGGTCGTTCGCCAATTCGCGTTGAGTCGCTCTTGCCCAGGGCTGAGTTCGCCCAACCGAAAACTCCAGTCCTCCAGTTCATGGAAGCTTCGCAGGTCCCGGTAGAAGAGGTCGAGGTCGATCAAATGGGCATCCACCTCGCTCATATCACGTAGGGTGATCGGTGCCCATTCCATGAATTCAGCGAACGGGTCTGCGCGTACACCGAGTTGCTGCACATGGGTTTCGTACAAGAGGAACAACAATTCCAAGGAAGATCCTTGCTTCAGTCCGGTGGTGCGTTGCATGAAGGCCCCGATATCCAGGATCTCCGGACTCCAAAGTGGCCCTCCGTTGGCCTGCGCCAAGTACTTTCGCAGGTGCAGGCCCGCCCGCTTGCTCGGGAGCACCACAGCGATCCGGTCCATCTCGTTCCGGTGGTGCTGAAGGATCAGTTCGGCGAGTCGTTGCAGGAATGGACGCATGGCAGTGCGGGAAGATAGCCAACACATGGCCCACGGATGAAGGATCGATTTCCTACTTACCGCCGACTTAGCGGAGCGGATCATCTGTACCGGATCGATGCCTTGGATCGGTTCGTTGAACTGCAACGGATCGGGAGTCGCTGGGTAAGGCATGAGGTCCATGCACTTGCGTATCCGGAGAAGGTGCGGATCATGGAGATGATCGAGGGGGCGGATGGGCGATTCCTGCCGATAGCGATCTCGGAATGGGATGCCGCCCATGCCCAGCTCAGCGATCAGGCTAACCTGTAGGATCCACTTTTTGGTGTGGGTCGGCTCGGTCGCTTATCTTCACATGCTTTCACCGGGCAACGTTGTTCCCTGATCCGATGTCCTGATCGTATGCGCCGTCTACTCCCTCTCATCTGGCTCTTTACGGTAGCGACCTCCTCGCATGCCACGCATATCATCGGGGGCGAGTTGTACTACGACTATTTAGGCGGTGATCAGTATCAGGTCTACCTGAAACTCTATCGCGATTGCGGACCTGGGAACGTGAATAACACCCAATACGATGCCACGGCCACTATAGGGGTTTTTGGAGGGGACGGGACCAATTTGTTCGTGCAAGACTTGATCTTCCCAGGGGCGAATGCCGTTCCGGTAGTTCTGGACAACGCGTGTCTTACAGCGCCACCATCGATCTGCGTTCAATTGGCAGTCTATACGGGCGTATTCACTTTGCCAGCACGGATCGATGGATATCACCTGGCCTATCAACGCTGTTGCCGGACACCCACCATCATCAATATTCCAAATGCTGGTGATCTTGGCCTCACCTGCACGATAAGGGTTCCGGGTTCGGACAACAGAGCGAATAGTGCGGCACGCTTCGAGGTGTACCCGCCCATCGCATTGTGCTTGAACGAACCACTCACCTTCGATCACTCGGCGACGGACCCGGATGGCGATGAAATGGTCTATGAGCTGTGTACTCCGTTCAACGGAGGTACCGCGCTTGTCCCGATACCAACACCAAGTGCTCCACCCTATACGGAGATCCCATGGGGGCCTGGCTATTCTGAAGGATACCCGATGGACAGCGATCCGGCGATCGCCATCGATCCGAACACAGGTCTACTCACCTTGCGTCCCACGCTGGTGGCCAGCTATACGGTGGCGATCCGTGTGAAGGAATTCCGTGGAGGCGTACTGCTGTCGGAAACGCGAAGGGACTTCCGGTTCGATGTGGTTCCATGTGAAAGCGCTGTTACAGCGGTCATCGCCCCGCAAACGGTTTTCTGCGAGGATCTGACGGTGGAATTCAGCAACACGAGTCCATCGGGTCAACAGTGGGCTTGGGACTTCGGGGATCCGTCCACGACCATGGATACTTCCAGCCTCCATTCGCCCTCTTGGACCTACAGCGCTCCCGGGACATACACGATCACCTTGGCGGCCAATCCGGGTCTGTCTTGTGCGGATACGACCGAAGCGAACTTCGATGTGTACCTTCGACCAAGGCCCACTTTCACCGTGCCTGGGCCGGTGTGTAGTGAATTGGTCACGGATCTGATAGCGGAAGGCAACTTCGGTCCGGATGCCACCTACTTCTGGGATCTCGGCGCGAACACCTTGCCCCCAACGGCGACCACCCCCTCGGTGAACGCGCAATTCGCCACGCTCGGGGCAACGAACGTATCGTTGACGGTGATGGACCATGGCTGCACAGGTTCCTTTTCCGGAGAAGTTGCAGCCTTCCCGCCGCCGACTGCCTTTTTCACGGTTGCTCCAACGTCCCCGCAGTCCTTTGGTACGGACGTGGGACTTCAGAATGCCTCCAACGGAAATGGTGGCACCATCGTGCAATGGAGCTGGTTCGCTAACGGATCCGCGATCGGCAACGGTGAAGAGGTTGAATGGGAGATGCCGTTACCCGGAACGTACGAGTTGATGTTGCTCGTATCGAGTGCGGATGGTTGCACCGCTACCTATGCGCTGCCTTATGAGATCATTGAAGTGCCCATTGACATACCGAACGTCTTCACGCCGAACGGTGATGGTCTCAATGAGCAATTCTCGATCCGCAACATCGAACAACACAAGAACGAGCTGCGGATCTTCAACCGCTGGGGCATGGTGGTCTATGAAACAAGCAACTACAGGAATAACTGGAAGGCCGCAGACGTGCCTGACGGTACATACTACTACGAATTGCTCTTGTCGGATGGCCGTGCCTATACCGGCCACCTTACACTCCTGAGGTAAAACCGTGATGAACAACGGACCGCTCTCTCTGGATCGCTTCAACGGCAACCAATGATCCGACACATCGCTGCCATATTCGCTTTGTTGAGTTCGACGTGGTCCTTGGCCACGCATGTATTGGGCGGCGAGATGTATTACGATCATTTGACCGGGGATCAGTACCGCATCACCTTGAAGTTGTACCGCGATTGCGGACCGGGCAATGTGAATGGAACAGGTTTCGATACGGGCGCTCAATTGGCCATTTACGATGGCAATGGGATCCTGCAATTCACGGAAACAGCGAATTTTCCGGGAGAGGAAAGTGTTCCAGTGGAATTGAACAACCCGTGCCTGGCCGCACCGGATGGTATCTGTGCATCGTGGGCCGAGTACGAAGCGATCCTGACCTTACCGGCCAACACGAGTGGTTATGTGATCAGTTACCAGCGGTGTTGTCGAACACCAACGATCATCAATCTTCCCACCGGACTTTTGCAAGGACTCACCTGTACGGTACAGGTCCCGCCGGCTGCGAATGGAACGAACAGCAGTCCACGGTTCAATGAGTATCCGCCGATCGTACTTTGTTTGGATCAGGATATGGCCTTTGATCATTCCGCAACGGACCCGGACGGGGATGTGCTCGTTTATGATCTGTACACCCCTTTTGCAGGCGGTGATGAATTCGATCCTGCTCCGCTCGCTTCACCACCACCATACGCGGGTATCCTTTGGGCATCGGGGTACGCGGGTACCTCGCCGATGGATGGGGTACCTGGTTTGGCCATCGATCCGGCGACCGGTGAGCTCACCGTACATCCGACCTTATTGGGCTCGTTCGCAGTTGGAGTGCGTGTCCGCGAGTTCAGGAATGGGGTGCAGTTGAGCGAATCCATCCGAGATCTGCGTTTCGACGTTGTTCCCTGCAATGTCACGGTGATCTCTTCCATTCAGGAGCAGCAGCAATTCTGCACCGGTTACACCGTGGAAATGGAGAACCAGAGCATCAATGGCCAATTCTGGCATTGGGATTTCGGAGTGAATTCCCAGTTGAATGATACCTCCGATCTCACCGCACCAACATGGACCTATGCGGACACCGGGTCGTATGTCATCACGTTGATCGCGAACCCTGGATGGCCGTGCGCGGATACGAGCACTTCTGTCTTTGAGGTCCATCCACCCTTGGATCCGTACTTCGAGCGCCCTCCGATACGGTGTACGAACGAGATGGCCGAACTCGTGGTACAAGGCATATTCACGAATACGGCCGCAGTGTCCTGGGACTTCGGCGATGGTGCTTCGCCGGTAAGTGCGTTGGGGCACATAGTGAGTACGGAATTCGCCGAAACGGGTGCTCATCCGATCACGGTCTCGGTCGTTGATTTCGGTTGTGAACAGAGCTATACCGACTCGGTCGTGGTATACCCACGTCCGCAATTGACTGTGGTCACCGATCGCGCGGGATGTGCAGGTGTGCTCTTCGCATTCGAGGCCGAGGGCATTGCATGGACAGCCGTGCGTTACGCGTGGAACTTTGGTGATGGGACCACGGCTTCAGAGGAAATGGTCAGCCATGTCTTTGAGCTTCCGGGGGTCTATGACATCGTGGTCACGGCCGCCACCGATTCGGGCTGCATTGACCAAAGCAATTTGGTGTTGAACAACTGGGTGGAGGTTTTCCCGATCCCGGAAGCTGCCTTCACAGTGGAGCCGGATGAGGTGAGTCTGTTGGATCCGCGCATCGAAGTGCAGGACTTCGCACACCTTGCACAGGCATGGGAGTATGCGATCGATGGGATCATCATCCACGATCCGAATTTCATCTATGAGTTCGATGATGCCGGGACATTCGAGATCACGCAGACGGTGATCAGCGGAGAGAATTGCACGCATTCCATATCACGCACGGTATATGTTACCGACCATCTGTTCTATGCACCCACGGCCTTCACACCGGATGGCGATGGACTGAATGATACATGGGCTCCTTCGGTGCAAGGTGCGCGCTTGTACGAGTTGGTCGTCTTCGATCGGTGGGGTGTGGAGCGATTCCGAACCAACGACACCAAGGCGCAATGGTCCGGCGATGGTCTACCGCAAGGCGTGTACAGTTTCCAAGCCCAAGTGGCGGAATACGGCGCGTACAGCAAGGAGTACCGTGGAACGGTCACGTTGTTGCGCTGATCATTCACTCCGCTTCGCGCATCATGTCCACATGCGGGATCCCGTCCCACATGTAGTCCTCCCCGGTCCGGAGAAACCCGAACTTGGCATAGAACACTTCCAAGTGCGTTTGTGCCGCAAGAGCTGAACGGTATGAACCAAACAAACGCTTGACGACTTCAAGTGCGTGCTGCATGGCCTCAGTTGCGATGCCAAGGCCCCTGAGATCCTTGCGCACCACCACTCGGCCGATGTGCGGCAGACCATGCGCATCGGGTGGAAGCACGCGTGCGTATGCCACGATATCGCCCTTCTCGTCCGTTGCGAACACGTGCATGGCCGTTGGGTCCAGGCCATCCAACTCGGCATAGGGGCAGTTCTGTTCCACTACGAAAACGTCGACGCGCAACCGAAGTAGATCATGCCATTCCTGCACGCTGATCTCCGCGAAGGGTTTGATCGTCCAACTCAATTTCATGGGGATACAGGGTGAAGCCGATCATCGAACAAATACCACACGGCGCCCTCTACGTTCGAGTGGCCTAGTTCGCGAAGCAAATGCAGGTACCTCCGAACTTGATCCTCGTGAGCGGAAGCATGCTTTCCTGTTTTGAATTCCAACACGCGCACGCACTCGCCATCGAACACCAAGCGGTCGGGCCGTAAACTGTGTCCGTCCTTATCGATCAATGTGGATTCGGCCCGAACATCCAAGTGCGGGGCGAACCAAGGGGCGAGTGCGTCGGAATGGAGCATCGGAAATAACCGGGCGAGCAAGGGGGCGACTTGCGAGGAGGCGAGTTCGCCCCGCTGGACGGCGCGGAGTAGTGCAACTTCCAGATCAGCAGGAACGCGTGTTTCTTCCAGGGCCGTGTGAATGGTGGTGCCGAATGCGCGGTGGGTATTCGGGTCCATGGGGTCCCAATCCTGTTCGGCCTCCAGACGGATCGTCGCAGGGGAGGCACCCGGACCGGCGACACCGCGCAAAGCGATCGGTGCATCTTGTGATCTTCGTTGTGGAGGTGGTTCTTCGTTATCCGGAGTCACAGCGAGTGCTTCATGGCTTGCAACGAATGCCGCGAGTGCCTTCGTGACCACATCCTTCTCATCCGGCACAAGAGCGTACAGTCGACGCTCTGCTCGGGTGAATGCCACGTACAACAGGTTCAACGCATCCAGTGTTCGAAGCCCTTCCTCTTCCACCAGTTCGGGGAGTTCCGCAGCACGTGCCACCTTGCTTTCGCGGATCAAGGCCACGTCCAATTCGGGGATCGCTGATCGCGGGTCGATCCAGAACAACTCACCGTGGCTGGGTCCACCGGACATGGAAGCCTGCGGAACGATCACCACGGGGAATTGCAAGCCTTTGGATTTGTGTACGGTCATGACGTGTACGGCACGGGCATGGTCGGGCGCTGCGGTGCTGCGTTCACCACCCGATCGCTCCCAGTGTTCCAAGAAGCCACCGATGTCCGGGCCGTGATCGGTGGACCAAGAATGGATCTCGTCCAAGAGCGTGAGCACTGCGGCATCCGCGGCGGGTTCGATGGCATGTGCGCGTGCCAATTCGGAAACCAAGCTGGTGATGGTGGTGCGCAACTTCGGGTCGCCATGTTCCTTGAACCAGGTCCGCAACAAATGCGTGGGGTGTGGTAACGTATCGCTGGGCGTGAATGGCGTTGTCGTTTCCCCGGTGGGTGCTCCGTGCAGATCGGCCACAATGGACTGCAATTGGATCACGCGCGCGGCGGTGATCCCTTCACCATCCCGCAGGAAGCGAAGAAGTTCAATGAGCAATTGGATCACGGGATCGGCCGCCAACTGTAGACCATCGGGGGAGACCACCGCGTGGCCGTGCGCAAGGAAATGGGCTGCCACGGCGCGCCCGAATCGTTTTGAGCGTACCAGCACCGCCACATCGTTGGGCTCGAATCCTGCATCCAGAGCGGCTTGTAGGGATCCGAGTGCATGTGCCAACGCGGCTTCTTGGAAGGCGGCACCACGAAGACCTGGCTCGGCCTGCACCACGGACACCAGTCCTTCTTCACTGTGTGAAGTACGTTGATCGTGTTGGTCGTAGACCTTGCGCAAACTTTCCGGAAGGACCTTGGCGAGGTCTGCGAAGAGCGCATTGTTGAAGGCGATGATATGCTTCGCGGATCGCCGGTTGTGCGCCAACCGCTCGCCCTTCACGTGGTTGCGCTTCAGGGTATCCTCTCGGCTCTTTTCTACGAGGTCGTTGGGTGATCTTCCGAAGATCATGGGAAGTTCGACGAAGAGCCGCACTTCACCATTGCGCCAGCGGTAGATCGCCTGTTTGGCATCGCCGACCAGTAAGGCACCTCCGCCGGTGGCCAACGCATTATCGATCAAGGGCAACAAGGCTTTCCATTGCATCAAGGACGTGTCCTGGAACTCGTCGATCAGAAAATGCCTGTACCGCACACCCATGCGTTCGTAAATGAAGGGCACGGGTTCGTCCTTCACCACCTCAGCAACACGGCGGGTGAGGTCACTGAAGAAGGCGACCCCATCTTCCTGCTTCAACGCTTCCAACTTCGCATCCAACTCGTGCAACGCGAAGGCCGGTAGTAGTTCACGGACCACCGACTTCCGGATCAAATGATCGCGTAGGTCGGTGGTGCGCAGTTGTTCGGCTTGATGGAAAAGGTCCGTGAGTCGATCAGCGATGGAGTCCAGCGCAGCGATGGCCGATGGCGTGGCCTTGCCCGAATGCCACTTCCCAGACTCCAATGGTTTCAATGCTTGAACACCTGGCGGGTCCCATATGGAATCGAACTGCGCGAGTCTGCGGAAGTAACCGAGGATCCCACTTTTCCCGTGGGCCACGTCACCTTCGGCCAAGCCGTTCATCGCGAACAACTCGAGGGCTTGCGCACCCAGCTCATTCACACGGTGACGGAATTTCGCATTCGACTGGTTCAGCCGCTGGGTCAACGAAGTGAGCTCATCGACGGAATATGCGCGCAACCGTTGCAACGGTTCAATGGAACTTTCCTTCAGAAGCTCATAGCTGAGGTCCAAGAGCGGTTTGGTCGGGTTCCACGAACGTTCTTCGTGAAGCAGTTGCAAGCAGGTCTGCGACAACAACGCGGTGATCCGGTCATCGCTACCCGTGGCACCGATCAACCGTTCCACGGCTTGCTCCCGGTAGTAGGTCTGTTCGGTCGTCATCCGCAGATCGTACTCCAAACGCAAGTCTCGGGAAAAGGGCCGCACCACGCGCTGGGTGAACGCATCGATCGTGCTGATGGCGACATCGCTCCAGTTGTGCAGCATATGTCGGAGCACGGCACTTGCACGTTCCTTCACGACCGTAGGATCCACATTCGCTTCGCGTTGCAGGTGCTCCAGAACGTCCACCATCCGTGCATCGGACACCTCACCGTGGGCCAGCAACTCCAAGTAGCCGATCACGCGCTCCTTCATTTCCGCAGCGGCCTTGTTCGTGAAGGTCAAAGCCAAGACATGTCCATAGGCGCTGGGATCACTACTGCGCAAACAATGGCCCAAGTAGTTCTTCACCAAGGCATGGGTCTTGCCCGCACCAGCAGAGCTATGGAGGACCACGAACATCGATCGGCAAGATAGGCTTGCACGAAAGGTGTCACATCAGGAGCATTGAACCTCGACACACCCTGTGTTGTCGCCGTACTTTTGTACCAAGTGACCGTGCTTTCCAATAGAGGGAAGGAAGGGGTCGAAAAGCCTTATCGATGATGCACATGCGATCAATTGGGACGCTACTGACCTTCATGCTTCTCTTCTTTGTAGGTTGTCGGCCGGATGAGGAGGTCGTGCCTGACCCTCCAGTATCTCCGCCCACGACCTTGCGCGTCATGGTGGTGCCGCATTGGAACGGCACTCCATTCAATATGAATGATGTGTACGTGAATGTGAACGACTACCGCGTCAAAGTGCAGGCGATCAAATTGTACTTGGCTGATGTGCGCTTGGTCGTTGACGGTTCGGAGACCGTGGTGAAGGATATCGACTTTTTCAACCTCGAAAGTGGAACGGCGAGTGTGGAATGGTCCGTTCCGGCTGGGACTTGGACCAGCCTGCGTGCCGGTTTGGGCGTACCAGCCGCGATGAATGCGGCGGATCCGATCACGTATCCCACCAACCATCCCCTTTCCCTATCGACGGGTACCTGGTGGTCTTGGAGCGCGGGGTACCGTTTCCTTCAATTTGATGGACGGTATGATCTGGATGGATCAGGTACAGGGCCAGTGGAAGAACTCTTCTCCATGCATACCGGTATGGATGCTTGCTACACCGAGTTCGATCTCGACCTAGGCGGGCCCTTCACCATTCCTGCTGGCCAGACCAAGACCTTGACCCTGCGGATGGATGTGTCCAAGTTCTTCTATTCGGATACGGATACGTTGGACCTGACCACCGAGAACCAAACGCACGGCGAGAATGTGCCTTTGGCCTTGGAACTCACGAACAACGCGGTACATAGTTTCAGTGCGGAGTGAAGCATATTGTGCATAGCCTTATGCTGTCCGCTATCCTTTTGGTCGGATGCCGCAAGGACCCCGCTTTGGACGTTGACGTATTGGATGCACCCTTTGCGCTTCAATTGCCCATAGGGGCGCCATATCCTTTGATCCCGCCCGAGAACCCACTTACCATGGCTTCCGTGCAATTGGGCAAGGCGCTCTTCTTCGACACGCGGCTTTCCCGCGACGGTACCATCAGTTGTGCTACGTGTCACCACCCGGATCGAGCATTCAGCGATACAACACCGCTGAGTGCAGGCATTGAAGGAAGGTTGGGCATGCGCAATGCGTCCACCTTAGGCAATGTGGCTTATCATTCCAGTTTCTTTCGTGATGGTGGCGTCCCCACCTTGGAGCGGCAAGTCATCGCGCCGATCCAGGACGAAATGGAAATGGATCATAGCCTTGAACATGCAGCCACAGCGGTGGCTGGCGACGCGCAGTACGAGAAGTGGAGCGCATTGGCATACGGTCGAGCGGTGGATCCCTTCGTGATCACGCGAGCGATCGCCAGTTATGAGCGCACGTTGATCAGTGGATGGTCGCGGTTCGATCGGTACTTCTATCAAGGAGAGGCCTCCGCCATGTCAGCATCGGAGATCAACGGCTGGGCCTTGTTCCGGAGTGCGAACTTGAATTGTACCGCTTGCCACAACGGTTTCGACCTGAGTGACCACTCGTTCCAGAACATCGGACAATACTTAGAGTACACGGATCCCGGAAGAGAACGGATCACCTTGCAACCCACGGATAACGGTAAATTCAAGGTTCCAACGTTGCGCAACATCGCGCTAACGGGGCCATATATGCACGATGGCACCATGACCACGCTTCCCGAAGTGATCGACCATTTTGCCAGCGGCGGGTTGGCGCATCCGAACAGAAGTCCACTTTTGACGACCTTTGTGTTGAGTGCAGCGGAGAAGGCGGACCTGATCGCTTTCCTTCATGCGCTTACGGACGAACGATCATTGGATCAAGTGCCATGAACAGTGGATCGAAACTCCTTATCGTATTGTTGGGCGCATTCGTGTTCGCTCAAGGTTGTCGGCATGAGGTGGATCCTCCGCCGGGGCCACGAGGCACCCCACTCACGGTGCCCATTCCTTCGAATTTCCCGGCCATGCCCATTCCACCGAACAATCCGTTCACGGTGGAAGGCGTGGCGTTGGGCCGCTTTCTGTTCTACGATGAGCGACTGTCGGGGAATAACACACAAGCATGTGCATCATGTCACGCTCCGCAACTTGCATTCACGGATAATGGCACGCGGTTCAGTACGGGTATCGACGGTCTCGAAGGGAGTCGCAATGCGATGGCCTTGGTCAATCTGGCATGGGACACGCGTTACTTCTGGGATGGCCGTCGTGCCACCTTGGAGGAGCAGATCCTGGATCCCGTGATGAATCCGATCGAGATGCACGAGACTTGGCCCAACGCCGTGGCGAAGTTGCAGGCCGATCCGGCGTACCCGCCCTTATTCGAGGGTGCCTTCGGAACCACAACGATCGATTCGGTCCTGGTGGCACGTGCGATCGCGCAGTTCATCCGTACCATGATCAGTGGGAATTCCAATTTCGACAAGGTCCAACGTGGAGAGCCTTATCTGCCGACCATTGATGAGCAATTGGGGATCGCCTTGACCCAGCAAGAGGGTGGGAATCCGGCACTCGGACTAGGCGGTCAATGGGGAGCGGATTGTTTCCATTGCCATCCACACGGTGGCGGACGAATGACGGATGGATTGCTGCACAACAACGGTCTGGATAGCGAGTTCACGGATCTCGGTGCCGGAGGGGTTACAGGCCTGCCGCAGGACATCGGTCGATTCAAGACCCCAACGCTGCGCAACGTGGCACTTACCGCACCGTATATGCATGACGGCCGCTTCCAGACCTTGGAAGAAGTGATCGATCATTACAACTCCGGCGGGCATCCATCGTCAACGGTCGACCCGTTCATGAAATACACACAGGGGGGACTTCAATTGACTCCGGAAAAGAAGCAGCAATTGCTTGCCTTCCTGCACATGCTCACGGATATGGATTTCGTGAACAACCCTGCTTTCCAGGATCCAGGGACACCTTGAGTGCAAATACGCGTTGGAATGTAGGAGGGAAGGAACCTTCCACTTAGTGGTTACTACACTAGGCAGCCACCATCGTGGAGACCTGTGGTTCCCATGTATAGCACTGCATGCGATCATCGAACACACCCGGTTTGAAGATGCTTGTCCCGAGCAGCATGCGCGCACATTCTTGAACGCCTTCGGTAATGCTTGGATGTGGATGGATCAGTTCGGCCAGTTCACGGATCGGAGTACCCAAGCGCATCATCAAGGCGACGGCTTCGATCGCGCTGGAGGCATGTTCGCCCACTGCACGCATACCGAGCACACGCATGTCGGGGTCGTTCGTCACCAATACCTTGAAGAAGCCTTTCGTGCTTCGCATAGCGATCGCTCTGGCGAGGCAGGAGTAATCGATACGTGCCATGCGGTAGGCGATGCCACGTTTGCGACACTCCTGTTCGTTGAGTCCTACGCCGGCCACTTCGGGATCAAGGAACATGATGTTACTGACATTGTCGTAGGAAAGCGGTACCTCCTTACCCGCCCAGATGCGTTCCACGGCATGTCGGCCTTCCATTTCGCCGAGGTTGACGAGCATGTTGGTCGCAGTCGCATCGCCCACCACATGGATATGCGGCTGCGAGGTGCGCGTATCGGTGATCTGAATGTGTCCTTTGTCCGGATCCATCCGTACACCGGCGACATCCAATCCCAAGCCTTCGGTGTTCGGCAAGCGACCGACGGATAGCAAGGCCTTTTCCACGCGCACGGTCTCGGTGTGGCCATCGGCATAGGAAAGGACGTATTCGACTTCATCACCATCCACCGCGATCCGTTCCAGTTTGGCGGATCGATGGATGATCACGCCTTTGCGTTCCAAGTTGCGCGCGACGAGTTCGGATACATCGGCATCCTCGAACGGGAGGATCCGGTCCGCTCTATCGATGAGGTGGACCCGAGTTGCACCGAGGTTGCAGAAAATGGTGGCGAACTCGCAACCGATGACCCCGGCACCGATGATCACGATGCTTTTAGGAAGTGCGGTGATCTCGAAGATCCCGTCACTGGTGAAAATATGTTCTTCATCCACAGCGATATCGGGGACCATACGTGGCCGACTTCCAGTAGCGATGATGATCTGATCGGCATGTATGTCTACTACGTACCCTGTCCGTTCGATCCGTACCGTGTGTGCATCCATCAAACGTCCACTACCGCGTTCATGTTTGAAGAGTGCGGGACCCTCCTTGTCGTTCACAAGGAGTTGCATGTGGCAAGCGTAGAGATACTTGCGTTCGAAGACCGCTTCGTGCATGGTTCGGCTCACCTCTTCCCAGCTCAGTCGGAAGGGTTCTCTACCCCTGGTACGCATCAATTCGTTGGTGCTGGAGACCCGGTGTGCGATCTCCCACAAGGTCTTTGAAGCAAGTGCTCCGTTGAAGATCCCGGTACCGCCGATGCGATCGCGTTCCACAAGGAGGGTGCGTTTTCCCAGATCGATGGCGCGCATTGCAGCGGCGTATCCGGCCGGGCCGCCGCCAATGACGCAAAGGTCGAATTGTTCCATAGTGAGTAACGAGGATCCCGGTTCGGTGTGGAAGGAACTCGCGGTCGTGGTTGGCCTTCATACGGGAACGTGATCGGAAGGGTTCCAACGCAGAACAAGAGCGGCTGTATCCATTTGCGTGGGTTGCACGTACGAACACCCGTGAAGAACCGTGGCATCCTGCGTATCCGACGGCCGATCTTGGCTTGGATCACCTCATTGGTGGGTGTTGCGGCCATGGGTCAATGTCCACAGCTTTACGATTACTACGGCCAACCATCCGCATCACCGATGTGGTACAGTTGCTCCAGTGGCAGCTTCGCTTTGTTGATCGCGACACCGGGCGCGGTCGGTGCATTCACCATCGACTGGGGAGATGGCAGCAACTTGTATGCAGGCGCTTCGCTGGTGGCCCCTCAGACCGTGAGTCACGTGTATGCGAATGCAGTGAACGAGTTCACGGTGGTCTTCACCGAGTTGGCCACCGGATGCGTGGTCACCGGAACCTTGGTGATGGAGCAGAGCAGCAGCGCCTCCATCCAGATCCCCGTGGGAGGTCTTACACAGGTGTGCGCACCGGAAGTGGTGGAATTCATCAACAGCAGCACGAACGTTTCGCCGAACACGGTATTCACGTGGGATTTCGGCGACGGCTCACCCATCCTCACATTCGATCATACCAACTGGGGACAGACCATACCGCACACCTACCAGCAAGGCACGGTGGATTGTGAAACCACGGTGCGCCTTACCGCGCAGAACACATGCAACACCCTTCAAGGCGGTTCCAGCTTCGCAACGTTCAACCCGATACGGATCTGGGATATCGATGATGCCACCATCGCACCGAGCGCCACTTTGCTGTGCTGGCCGGATCGAACGGTCACCTTCGCCAATACCACGGATCGCAACTGCTTCAATCAAGGCAACATCTTCCAACGCTACGAGTACTGGAATTTCGGCGACTACTGGGGAGCAGGCCAGGATAGCATCATCGATTGGACACCTTGGCCACCGACCTTTCCGCGCACGATCCAATACCCTGCGATCGGGAGCTACGAAGTGATGTTGCTCGACAGCAACTATTGCGGGATCGATACGGCATACGTGACGATCAACATCGTTCCGCCGCCGACGGTCTCACTCACCGCTACGCCGAACCCGGTGTGTGCCGGTAGCGAGGTGTCCTTCAACGAGACCACCACGGGCGGTGCGAATTACTACGAATGGGACTGGGGTACCGGTGGCGGGTTCAATTGGACCGGGGCGGGGGATCAGACCCACACCTTCAATACGCCCGGCAACTACACCGTGCGCTATGCAGCGAGCATCCAAGGCGCTACCGCCGGATGTGCGGACACCGCTTCGGTCGTAGTGGATGTGCTGCCGAGCCCTACTGCACAATTCTCGGTAGACAATGATGCGGCCTGTGATCAGCTTACCGTGGCATTCACCAATACATCCGTTAGCGGGATCACTTACTTCTGGGACTTCGGTGATGGAACGACCAGTCCGCTTCAGGATCCGCCACCCCACTTGTACGGAACAGCGGGCAACTACCCGGTAACACTCACAGTTGCCAATTCACAAGGGTGTGAGGATGTCGCCACGCATGAGATCAACGTGTACGACCCACCTCAAGTGGTGATCGGTGCGCAGAACGTATGTCAGGGGGTGATCGCCGAATTCGCTGACCTCACCGTCACGCAACCGGGCAATCCGATCATCCAATGGGCGTGGGATCTCGGAGATGGCACAACAGATACGGTACAATCGCCGAACCACCTCTATGCCGCTTCGGGTGGCTACACGGTAATGCTCACCGGTACAACTCCGTATTGCAGTGGCACTGGAACCATGGATGTCGTGGTGGAAGCCAAGCCGGTGGCCTCCTTCGTTCCAAGCAGCGATCTGGGTTGTTCCCCTTTCCCGGTGGACTTCTTGAACACCAGCGTGGGCGGTGTCGATGCGATCTGGACATTCGGTGATGGGGGTGCGTCGAACGCGTTCTCGCCGAACCACACGTACATCAACTTGGGGACGCAGGACAGCATCTACGTGGTACAGTTGATCATGAGTACGCCATCTGGGTGCGCGGATACAGCTTCTGCACCGATCACCGTAGCCTCTGGGGTGAATGCGATCTTCAGCCACAATGCGGTTCCGGGTTGCGCGCCACTCGCGGTCGACTTCACGAATAGCAGTACCGGGGCTGACAATTATCTCTGGGATTTCGGCGACGGCAGTACCAGCGTTGCGCTCTCACCTTCGCACACCTATGTCAACACCACGCTCTTTCTGCAATCGAGGACCGTGCGATTGATCGCCTATTCGGATGCGGGTTGTTCCGATACGCTCAGCCAGCAGATCCTTGTGTACCCGACACCGGATTTCACCTTTGTAGCACAACCGGATAGCGGCTGTAGTCCACATACGGTGACCTTGCCTTCCGTGGTCGGCGCCGTGAGTTACGCGTGGGATTTCGGCGATGGCACATCGGGTTCGGGACCATCGCCCTCACACATCTATTTCAACAACACAGCAGCGGATCTGATCTTCCCGATCACCTTGGTTGCGAGCAATGCATTCGGATGTACGGACACCACCTATGATGAGGTAACGGTCTATCCGGTGCCGGATGCACAATTGCTCGTGGCACCGCTTTCGGGTTGCCATCCGTTCACGGCGACCATAACCAACTTGAGTACGGGTGCCACAGCGTACGATTGGAGTTATGGCGATGGAAGTGACTCGGACACCTTGGTCTCTGCACACACGCACACGTGGTACAACTACGCCGGGACGAATGCGATCACCTATCCGATCGCCCTTACTGCTACGAACGCGCAAGGCTGTTCGAGCATCGCCTCTTCACAGGTACAGGTCTTTCCGGCAGTCAATGCCGTATTCGTCGCGGATAGCGTGGGTTGCGCTCCGTTGCCCGTGCAATTCGCAAACGTCAGCGCCGGGGCGAGTACCTACTCCTGGTCCTTCGGCGATGGACAAACATCGGATGCAGCGGCTCCTACGCATGTGTATACGGGCCAAGGGTTGAATGATATACTCTTTGACATCCAACTCACTGCGACATCCAGCTTCGGTTGCAGCGATACGGCTACAGCGACGATCCTCATACACCCGCAACCGATCGCCCAGTTCATTCCGAATACGCAAGCGGGTTGTCAGCCTTTGCCTGTCAACTTCCAAGACCTCAGCATCGGTGCGGTTGGTTTGGAGTGGTCGTTTGGTGATGGCACCACCACATCCGGCGGCCCTGGCGCGACCTCCCACACGTACATCAACTCCGGAACCGATCCGGTCTTCTTCGATCCGAGGCTCGTTGCGACCACGATCCATGGATGTACGGACACGGCTACAAGCCAGATCCAGATATACCCCACAGTGATCGCCGACTTCGACGTGGATACCGCCCTATGCTCGCCGGCCGCTGTGGATCTGGTGAACAACAGTTCGGGTGCCGCGAGCTATCAGTGGAGCATGGGTGATGGCACGATCCTGCTTGGTTTCGAACCGACCTACAGCTATGTGAACAACACCGCCTTGGACCAGGTGCATACCATCACACTCACGGCCACTTCAGCGTACGGTTGTACAGCAACGATGGATCATTTGATCCATGTGTATCCGGTGCCTGCTGCGGCCTTCCAAGCCACACCGAACACGCAACAGTTCCCCAATGCGAATGTGTTGGTATTGAACAACAGTTCGCCTGGGCCTTGGACCCACGCATGGGACTTAGGAGATGGGGCCACCTCTACACAAGCTTCGCCCGGCACACATGCGTACGGTACGTGGGGCGTATTCACCATTCGGTTGGTGGTGAGCGGTACCTATTGCGCCGATACGGCCGCGCAAGTGATCACCATCACACCACCGCTGCCTAGCGCGAGCTTCATCGGGCAGGGTAGTGGATGTGCGCCGCTGGTCGTCTCGTTCACCAATACCAGCCTACAAGGATCGACCTATCAATGGAACTTCGGGGATGGCGGAACCAGCACGGCGGATAACCCCACGTACATCTTCAACGTACCAGGGGTCTATACCGTGACTTTGACAGCGACCGGCATCAACGGAGGAACGAATACCATGACCAAGGTGGATTCCGTGGTCGTACGCCCACGTGCCACAGCCTTCTTCGTCCTTCAACCGAACGAGGTCGTGATACCCAGTGAACCCGTTTTCACATACAACCTGTCCAGCAACGCAACGATGTATCAGTGGGACTTTGGCGATGGGAACTCATCCAGTGAGTTCAACCCGGTGCATTACTACCAACAAATAGGAGAATTCAACGTGCAACTGATCGCCAACAATCAATGGAATTGCCCGGACACCTTCCTATTGGAGGATCCGGTGGTGGCGACCGCCTCCGGCGAGATCCGATTCCCGAATGCGTTCACACCAAGTTCTACTGGACCCACCGATGGGGTGTACGACCCGCGCAGTTTCAATAACGACCACTTCTTTCCGCTGTTCGAAGGCGTGGAAGATTACAAATTGGAGATCTACAACCGTTGGGGTGAACTGCTCTTCGCCACCGATGATATCCGTATCGGGTGGGATGGCTACTACCGTGGCCAGCCCGCCAAACAGGACGTTTACGTCTGGAAAGCCTATGCCAAATTCAGTGATGGACATGAATCCATCCTGAAAGGAGATGTCACCTTACTCCGTTGAACCATGCTACGTATCCATACCCTCTCTCTACTTCTACTCTGCACGCCGATCATGGCGCAGCACGGATACAAGAAGTTGCACTTCCAAATGCTCGATCAGGCGAAGTCCCTCTTGGCGAATGAGGAATACGTTGAGGCTGCCAAGGTCTACAAGCGGCTGTTGCCGGTGGATCCGCTCTTCGCGGAGGTCCAGCATGACATGGGCGTTTGCTTGGTGAATACCCCTGGGAAGAAGGAACAGGCGGCGCAGTATTTCGAACGCGGGGTAGAGGAAGGGTATATCGAATCCTACTATCAACTGGCCCTTGCGCGTCACTGCCAACAACGTTTCGATGATGCATTGGCCCTCTTTGCGGAGTACCAGATGAAGAATGGTCGTGCAGTGAAAGATGTCGAGGTGGAACGGAACCGAGCCATGGCGAACACGGCGAAGGTCTTGACGCAAGCTCCTGTTGAATTGAGGATCCGCAATATGGGGCCTATGATCAACTCTCCCGCGCACGACTACTGTCCGTTGGTGACCGGCGATGGCAATACCATGTACTTCACCTCGCGCCGCGAGGGGACCACAGGAAACCTGCGAGACCCCATGGGCCAGTGGTTCGAGGATATATACACTGCGAAGCGGATCGACGATATCTGGACCAATGCCATACGCGAGGGTACGCCGTTGAACACCTTGGTACATGATGCCACGGTCGGCCTGAGTCCGGATGGCAATTCGATGATCATCTACCGCACCCAACAGAATCTGGTGAGCGGCGATCTGTACGAAGCGCGGATGCACGCCCGAAAATGGCAGCAGCCCGAATTGATGACACCGCGCATCAACTCCGAATATCACGAGCCCAGTGCCAGCATCGCGCCTGGTGCGCAGGAGATCTACTTCACCAGTGATCGTCCGGGCGGTTTTGGCGGTCGCGATATCTATCGGATCCGGCGCCTACCGAATGGCGAATGGAGCCTTCCGCTGAATCTTGGGGCACAGGTGAACACCGCCGAGGACGAGGATGCGCCCTTCATGCACAGTGACGGTGTCACCCTCTTTTTCTGCTCCAAGGGACACAGCACCATGGGTGGTTACGATATCTTCAAGACCACCTTGCTCAACGCGGACATGAATGGCTGGGACGCTCCGCAGAACATGGGCTACCCGCTGAATACGGTGAACGACGACATCTACTTCTGTTTGAGCGAAGATGGGCGCACCGGCTATTTCTCCAGCGAGCGCGCGGAGGGAATGGGCATGCAGGACATCTACCAGGTCGTGTTCCCGAACAGTCAGTTGGACAACGTCATCGTCCATGGTGTGGTGGCCGATCTGATGGATGAGCCCGTGAAAGCGCGCATCCTGCTGACGGATGCCACTGGTGAGGAGATCGTCGGCGTGTACAACACCAATGAGAAGACGGGGCGGTTCCTGATGGTACTTACTCCGGAAGCGGAGTATTCCATGACCGTGGAGGCACCAGGTTTCGTGACCCGGACCAGCGTTCTCGTTGCTAATGTGGAGGGCGAAGGCCGTGAGATGGCCTTGGACATCATGCTGGAGTCGATCCATGCGCGCGATGGCCTAACCCGGAATGAAAAGTAGGAACGCATCGTTGATCTTGTGTTGCTGGGTCGGTCTTTCGCGCATCGTCGCACAAGATGCCCAGCTAACGCAGTTCTATGCGACACCTACGTACTTGAACCCAGCCTTTTCGGGTACTGGATCGCAGACACGTTTCGGACTGGTGGCGCGTGATCAGTGGCCCGCGATACCCGGTGCTTTCGTCACGGCCAACTTCGCGATCGACCATAACCTGAGCAACTTGAGCAGCGGGCTGGGGTTGATGGTACACCATGATCGCGCTGGTTCGGGTGCCTTGCGGTATTCGAGCGTGACCGGCCAGTATGCGTACGAGATCCAATTGAAGCGAAAAGTGTTCCTCCGTCCTGCACTGCAGGTGGGTTGGGTACAGCACGCGGTCGATTATTCGCGTTTGGTCTTCGGGGATCAATTGGCGCGAGGTGGGACCGTAGGCACCCATGAGAACATGGAGGGCACCAGCGTCGGGTATGCCGACATGGGAACCGGCCTGCTCTTCTTCACGCCGAAGATGTGGCTGGGCGCTGCGTTGCACCACCTCAATCGACCGAACCAATCGCTGTTGCAGAACGAAGCAATGGTCCCTATGAAGTTCAGCATGCAAGGGGGGTATCGCATTCATGTGCGCACGCCGGTCATTCAAAAGAATCCACAAAGCTTCGTCTTCGCCTTCAACTATAAATCGCAGCAGAAATACGACCAGCTGGATCTGGGCGTCTACTTCGAACGCGAACCTTTCTTCATGGGGCTATGGTACCGCGGCTTACCACTGATGAAGCACTATGCGCCCGGCTATGGCAACAACGATGCCTTGGCCGTTCTAGTCGGAACCATCATCGAAGACCTGCGCATCGGGTATAGCTACGACATCACCGTATCGCGCTTGGCCGGACAATCCGCAGGCGCGCATGAGTTGACCATCGGCTACGAGATCGCATCACGCCAGAAGAAGAGAGCAGCGAGCAAGCGACGCATCGTACCCTGCGCGAAATTCTAGAATCGAATGCGTCCACAGATGAGGAGGATGGCTTGCCTACCGGCAAGCTTGAATGCCTTAGCTTCTTCCGACTATAACGCGTAACGATCGTACTGAAGTCGTTCTGTACCGAAATTCAAGACAAGGCCACGCTGGTAGCCGGATGCTTTCAGGTAGTTGAGTATTTGCTTTTGTTCGATTCCTGACATCTTGCTCAGGGCCTTTAACTCCACGACTACGCTCGCGAAGCAGACGAAGTCAGCTCGGTAGTGACAAGGCAAACGTTCATTCTTATAATGGACCGGCAATTCGCATTCACGCTCGAACGGAATGCCTTGAAAGGTCAATTCACGAGCAAATGCTTCTTGGTAGACGTTCTCGAGGAAGCCATGGCCCAGATGGGAATGCACCTCCATCGCCGCACCGATGATCGCGAACGTTTCAGGATCCCGGATCGCCATACACAATGTTAGGCTTTACCAGCTAAAGAGCCGCCGTTAGGCGGGTCATCCTCCTCATCTGTGGATGAATTGTGTTTCACTCTTTCTCACTCAGCACCAACCAGCGATCCGTGATCTCATCCAGTCGCTTGCCCGTCTTTTCCAGTTCAACGGATAGCTCCATGATCTTGTGGTGGTCCACACCGCCTTTGCCCATGGCTTCGAGGATCTCGGCTTTCTTCGCTTCGAGCTTGGGTATTTCCTTGTCGATCTTCTGTAGCTCCAGCCGTTCGGCGTAGCTCATTTTCTTTGCGGTGGCTGCCGGCTTCTTCTGCTCCTTCACTTTCACTTCCTTCACCTCCTTGGGCCTGCTTGCTTCATAACGTTCGCGGTCGCGTAATTCGGAATAGCTGCCTACCCATTCCTTGATCTTGCCTTCGCCTTCGAAGACCAGCAGCTTGGTGCAAAGCTTGTCCATGAAATAGCGGTCGTGACTTACGATCAGCAGGCAGATGTCCAGGTCCACGAGGAAGTCTTCCAGTGCATTCAGTGTTGGGATGTCGAGGTCGTTCGTGGGCTCGTCGAGGATCAGCACGTTCGGATTCTTCATCAGCACCGTACACAGGTACAGACGGCGTTTCTCACCACCGCTGAGTGTGCTTACATATTGCCACTGTTGTTCCTTGTCGAAGAGGAAACGTTCCAGGAGACCGGATGCGGTCAAAGTCTTGCCCTTGTTCAAGGGGATCAGTTCCGCGATATCGCGCACCACATCGATGATGCGTTTGTCCTCGGTGAGTTGCAGACCACGTTGATCGAAGGTGCCGAGGATGACGGTGTCACCGATGCTCACGGTGCCAGCATCGGGTGGCAGCTTGGCCACGAGCAGATCGAGGAAGGTGCTCTTGCCGATGCCGTTGGGCCCTACGATGCCGATGCGGTCACCGCGTTTGAGCGAATAGCTGAAGCCCTTCACAATGGGCTTGTACGCCTCCGTATCTGCGGCTCCGAATCCTTTGGTGAGGTTGCGTGCTTCGATCACCTTGCCTCCGAGACGTTCGGTCTTCACATCGATCTTCACTTCGTCGCGGGAGAAGTCGCGGGTGGCATCGGCTTTGATCCGGTCGAAGGCATCGAGGCGGCTCTTGCTCTTTGTGCCGCGTGCTCGGGGCATTTTGCGCACCCACTCCAGTTCGCTCTTCATCAGCCCGCGCAAGTGCTGTTGGGTGGCATCGCGCACTTCATCCAAACCGGCCTTCTTCTCCACGTAGTAGCTGTAATTCCCTTTGAAACGGGTGAACTCACCGAACTCCATTTCGATGATCTCGTCGCAGACGTTGTCGAGGAAGTAGCGGTCGTGCGTAACGAGCAATAGGGTGAGGCCGGGGACGCTCAACTCATCTTCCAACTGCTCGATCATGTGTACGTCCAAGTGGTTGGTCGGCTCGTCGAGGATCAGCACATCGGGGGCGTGGATCAGCACCTTGGCCATCGCAAGCCGCTTCTGCTGGCCACCGCTCAAGGTGTTCACAGGTTGCTCCATGTCGCGGAGACCGAAGCGGTGCAGGAGCACTTGTACATGCGCTTCGAAGTCCCATGCGCTGAGCTCGGTCATCCGGTCGATGGCATCTTGCATCACTTTGCCCTCTGCGTGGCGGGCCACGGCATGTTCGTAGGCACGCACCGCGTTGGTCACGGGGTCGTCCTGGTCCAGCATCTCGTCTACCAAGCTGTGCGTCGCGGTCATGTGGACGCTCTGGTCCAGGTAGCCTACGCGCAGGCCCTTGTTGAAAGTGATGATGCCCTCATCCGGTGTTTCCAGCCCAGCGATGCACTTGAGTAGGGTGCTCTTCCCGGTGCCGTTACGGGCCACGATGGCCGTCTTCTGGCCCTTCTCCAAGCCGAAGGAGATGTTGGTGAAGAGCTGGCGCGGGCCGTAGCGCTTGGCGACCTTTTCGACCGAGAGGACGTTCATTCGGGCGCGAAGGTCGGGAAAGGAAGGAGTGAACAGAGATAATGAGAAGTAATCTGGTTATGCCTTACATGTTCCTTGCCGCAAAGTACGCGGGTCCCTCAGGAGAACAGATGGTGGTTATCCACATGACCCGCAACAGATCGATACCTATTTTACTTGTATGGGTTAGCACTCACAGGACAAGAATGAAGCCGTATCGTATGGCTTCGTTATCCGTCCATACGGAGAACAGGCGAACACCAATCCTTCACGCCTTCAAGTCGACGGGCAGTTCATGCAGGTACACGGCCTTGCTCATGCCCAGCAGCGGATAAAAGATAAAAGGCAGAAATAACAGGCCCCATACATATCCCTCCCCTTTTCCAAATCGGCGACCGATCTTGTCCAACACCGTCCAT
Source organism: Flavobacteriales bacterium (assembly GCA_016710015.1). Taxonomy (GTDB): domain Bacteria; phylum Bacteroidota; class Bacteroidia; order Flavobacteriales_F; family PHOS-HE28; genus PHOS-HE28. The sequence goes on along the minus strand of JADJLR010000005.1, from coordinate 174,280 downwards.
ACATATATGATATTCATGATCGGTATCAGCAACAGCAATACACGAACACGTGGCTCCTTGATGATGTCCTGCTGGACGACTTCCGCATAGATCGGGATCAACGATTCCCAGCCCTCTTTGCCCGCTTTCGTGAAGATCTTCCAGCGTGCCTCGTACGTAATGATACCGAAGAGCACCACGATCCATGCGATCAAGGTCCAAAGTTGAACGGTCAATAGTGTGCTGAGTGAAAAGTCATCCGGATCAACTCTCATTCCGTGCCGCTCGCTGAGAGCCCCAGATATGATCTCGTATTTCTCCTTCATGCCCATGTTGAAGCTGACCACGAGCTGCATTGCGGATACTGCAAATGCGATTCCAATGATGATCAGGCCCATGAGTATTGAATCCACGTACGATATATAATGGTCGTTCTTCCTATTGTATTCATAATGTGCCATCGGAATAAGGATCAATGGGCACAGTTGGGCCAGGAGGTTGAGTAGTTGTGGGAAGGAGAGCCCTGGTGTTGGATCGACCATTTCTTCCACTGATAACGTGGAATTGAAGAATGCGGTAGTTGCCAGTTGGAAGAGCGCAACCAAGATGGCATACTTCACCGCAATCTTCACGCCAATTGGTTTCATCGATCCATTGGTTGTTGGGTCTTCTGCTTGAACTGTCAATCGCACCATCGAATGTAGGAATTCCGTAAGAAACCATCTCCGGTCTTCATTCCGCCATAAGACGGAGTAACTCTGTCCATCCCGCCAAGGCGAGACTGGTCCTGCGACATCTGTGGATGAGACCAACCGGCAGTCGCGGTGGATAAGAGGCGATGGCCCCGGAGGCCCAGCCTATTGCGCTACGTTTCGTGTTGCACGGAGCCGTGGCAACGCGCAGTGCGAAGGTTCCGGTAGACACAAAGGCCATGGCGCTCGCTGGTCCTTGCTTCCTCGGCTCCCGTTCGTCGGGGTGCCTGGTCCAAGCAGCATGCGCCATGGCCTTTGCCATGTGGGTATTGGATGGGTCTACTTCTTCACCTGCTCCAGTAGTCCTTCGATCGTTGCGGAGATGGCGGACCCCGGAAGCTTCAGCGGTGCGCCGACCTGTGCCAGGAAACTGCCTTGCACTTCACCCTTCTTGTAGGTGGTGAAACCGATGCGGTACAGGCCCATGGTCAAGGCTTTGAGGGGATCGCTCACGTCACTGGTGATGCGCATCTGCGAGTTGTATTTGCTGCCGGAGGGTTGTTCGGGCAATTCGCTGGAATCATCATTCTTCCCGAAGGTGTTCCATTCAGCACTCGCGCTCACGGCAATTCCATCCACGCTGCTCACACCGGCAGCTTTCTCGAGGGTGATCCACGTGTCGAAGTAGTTCTTGTCATCGGCCTTGTTGGCTTCGTAATCGGCTCCGGTGAAGTCTCCTTCTCCTGCTTCCATGCCGCTTGGAATGGGAGAGATCATCCGGATGCCGAGTTCAGGGGCCGCAACCGGTACCCAGAGGTAGAGGTAGTAGAACTTCTTGCCGTCCCGTTCCTCATCCGGTGTAGCGCCTGCTTTCACGTAGCCGTAATAGCTCGCGAGGTCGGTGTACGGAACCCTGACCTCTTTGCCCATCGCGGACTTCATTCCCATGTCCGCACCGAACTTGGGCAGTTTCTGTGCGATACTGGTCATGGTTACGGCAAGGCAGAGTAGACTCGTCATTAGAATATTCTTCTTCATGGTGTTGGTGTTTGGGTTTCGGTTCTTTGGTCTTGTCGGATGACGTACCCACTTTGGGCGATCGTCGGCGATGAACCTAGCGATAATTACTCAAGCGGCAGGAAAGAACCGGAGGATCTTTGGTGCGAGTGTACAAGCGTGCGAGGGCTGGATCGCTTGGACCCTCACACTTTCGTACTCTTTCACCCATGGATCCAAGGGTAAGCGAGACCGGGTCTTCTTCACCGACTCCGTATTTCGGATCCGGGATGCGTGTTCAAGCGGCCCGCCGCCCGGCATCCTTTCTACGCAGGCGTTCCCACAGTTCGCGTTCATCGGTGCTCAAGAAGGCGAGGTGCTTGAAGGTATCGCAGGAAATGATCCGGGTGCCGTTCGGACGGGCCAAGACCAAGCCTTGGTCGATAGCTGCTGCGAACTCGGGCTGTGCATTATAGAAGCGTTCGCCTTGGTACATGGGCAGATCAGGGTATTGCCGGAAGAAGCTCATGAGGTTGGTGAGTTTGGCACCCATGACCTCGCTGCGCAAACCCCAACGGCTCCAGAAGTGGGTATCGAAATGCAGCGGCAACCGATGGCCGCGCAGCAGTAGGGCATCCAGCGCTTCGTTGTGGTAGTGCTTGGGGCCATGCCACCACCAGAGTAAAGCACGCTTCTGGACACCTTGTGGGGTTACCCGCACCCGGCAGCGCCATCGCGTTTTCTTTTGGCGGTACATGTAGTCCTGCTCCTGCGGTGTTGGAACCCGGCCTTTGGCCAGCGTATAGCCTAGGAGCACCCCGCGCAATGCCATGTTGCGTTCCACGGCGGGGTAGTTGAGACGCGCTTCCTTCAACTTCAACTCCAGAAGGTGCAGCGGAATGGGCATGGGAAAGCACTATCAAGCTAACGGGATGCGGTGCCCTTTTATGCGGACGGGAACCTGTTGTTGTGAACGGGGGGGTGGGGTAGGTGGCGACTGGAACTTGAACTAAACCCATGAGTGCCCCGGGTAACAAGCTGCGCTTCTCGGTATCATAGATCACAGATGCCGCAGACGGCAATGGATATGAACGGACGGTGAATGGACGGCTAGGGAAGGGTGGTGGCTCGATGATGGCGCCCCGCATCACCGGCTAGGGGCGGAGTGAGGGGATCAATGCTCTTCCATCATCGCCGCCCGCTGTGTAAGCTCATGGTAACACAGCACATCATCCGCAAAGCAGTGGATGACCATGCTCTTTCGACTGGCGTTGGGGGTGGTCATCTTCTTGCCGCCGTGTAGAAGGTTGGCGTGCCAGAAGAGGACGTCGCCGGGTTGGGCGAGGAGTTCTTTGTGTTCGAACCGGCCATCGGCAATGGAGCGGTCGACGGCTTGTTCGTAGCGGAGGTAGGCGTCTTCGCCGATGACGAATTGGTTGCCGCCGTGGTCGTATTGGCCGTTGAGGAGGTAGGGCAGTTTGTGGCTGCCGGGGTGGTAGACGAGCGGTCCGTTGTCCGGGGTGATCTCCTCGAGTGCGATCCACGCGGCGGTCATGTAGCCCAGCGGGTGCGTGGTCATGTGGATGCTGTCGCTGTGCGCGGCCTGCTCGCTGCCGGTGAGGAAGTTGATGCTTTGGAAGACCTGCATCTGCTTGCCGAGGACGAAGTCCATGACATCGAGGATGCGGCGGTCGTGGACGTATTTGCGGAGGAGTTCGCTGTGGTGGAAGGCGAACATGATCTTACGCCCGGTGAAGTTGAAGTCGACGACCTTGTCGCGGATCAGGCGGTCGATCTCGCTGTTGATCTCGGCCACTTCGTTAGGTTCGAAGAGGCCGCGCAGGACGAGGTAGCCGTTGGTCGGCCAAGTGAGGATCGCTTCGCGTGTTGCTGCATCGAAGCGTTGCAGACCCGGATGCGTGGGCAGCTTGGCGACGCCTTCAGGGGTATCCAACCAAGGTAGTTCGGTGGCCGGTGAAGCAGGCAGGTCCATGCTGCTGATGGGCAGGAGGACGCTGCGCTGGATGCCGTACTTCTTGTACATGCGTCGCGCGTGGGCCAGCTTCTTGAGGTTGAAGACGTTGAGCAGCACGTAGTTCGCCTTGATCTTCCGCAGGGTGCCGTAGTAGCGATCAAGGAACTTACGCATGGTGGGCGTGGGAGTGTTCGGCTAAGGTAGGTGGGAGGTTGTAGTGGGCAGTTTGCAGTGGGCAGTTTGTAGTAGGCAGTGGGCAGTGCGGATGGCGGTATTTTACTGCCTACCGCATCCTGGAAACTGCCTACTCGGGCTCCACCTTCTCTTCAAGCAGCTTCCCAATATCCCCGATCAATCGTTCCACATCGGTGGCATTGGTGCCGTCGTAGAATCCACGGATGCGGCGTTGTGGATCGACGAGGACGAAGTTCTCAGTGTGTACGAAATCGTCGGGGCCGCCGTCGCCCTCGTCCATCGCAGCGAAGTAGCTCTTGCGAGCGAGGGCGTAGATCTGTTTGCGATCGCCGGTGAGGAAGCGCCATCGGTCGGGATCGGCGTTGTGCAATTCGGCGTAGGCCGCAAGCACGGGAACCGAATCCATTTCGGGGGTGACGGAGTGGGAGAGGAGTAGGAGGCGTGGATCGTCCTTGTAGGCTTCTTGCACGCGTTCCATCTGGGTGGTCATCTTGGGGCAGATGGTGGCACAGGTGGTGAAGAAGAAGTCGGCGACGATGATGCGGTGGCCGACATCGTTGAGGGTGAAGTTGCCTCCGAATTGGTCGGTGAGGTGGAAGTCGTTGATGCGATGTTCGCCTTTCGCACCTTTCAGCGAGGGGTCGACCAAGCGCTGATCCAGTTGGGCGGGGTGGTAGATGGGCAACTTGTCCGACGGGCGGATGATGAAGTAGCCGATCACGGTGGCGACGAGCACGATGCCAACGAAGAGGATGAGGCGTAAGCCGAATGCATTGGATCCGTTCTTTGCCATCAGACCTTACGCAGGTTCAGGGTGTAGTCCACGGCGAGCATGAAGCGGTAGGCGGGTGCATACACGGCGCGTTCGCGGTCGTGCATGATGCCGAGGCCGAAGGTATGTCCCTTGGATGGTGACCACTCGGTGCCGAGTTTGTAACGCGTGCCGAAGTACATGAGACCTTGGTAACCGGCCCATTGGAAGAACTCCACACTGAACTGCGGGTCGAGCTTGAACTTCCGAATGTTGTACCCGGCGATGAACTTATTCCGGAAGATCTCGCGCTCTTGGCCGATCGGGCGGAAGTTGTGCTGGTAATCGAATCTGTAACCGAAGTCGAAGCGCTCCCATTCGGTCTGGTATTGCAGCAGGGCGCAGGCGCGCTGGCGATCGTCCGCTTCACTGCGGTAGGCATAGCGCGCTTCGCCGCCCACGGTGAAGTGATCGCTCAGGTCGTATTTCGCACCAAGGTCGAGGTAGACCTGTTTGCCTGCGAAGAAGCTGTCTGCCGAGCGATAGCCGAATTCACCGTAGGTCTTGATCCGTTTCACGGTGCTTTTGCCGAGCATTCCTTTGAGGAAGGAGGGCTTGCCGCTTACACCAACGCTCATCCATAGTTCCTGCCGGAGTTCCGGGCGTTCGCGTTCCTGAGCAAGGATGATGAACGGCACCAAGAACAGCGCGCAAAGGAGTGACCGCAGAAAAGGCATCAGTGTTTCTCCACAAGTAGGGTGCCGGCATCCACGACCTCCTTGCGGTCGCCGACCTCCACCGAGGCGAAGACGGTCTTCTTGCCACCGTCGCAATCGTCGCAATCCGACACGACATAGACCGTGTAACTGCCTTTGCGCAACCACTTGAATCGGAACTCGCCATAGGGGCCGGTATCCACGTTATCATCTGGGAAAGCACCGTCGCTGGCATCCCCATAGATGATGAACACGGTCTTATCCATCAACAGATACGGGTCGCCGTTGGGCACGCCGTTCGCGTTGTGGTCCTGCTCCATCACCCGACCACGGATCTCTGCCTTGCCTCCTTCGCCGGGCTCCTTACTGCACCCCAGAAGGAGTAGAAGCCCAACGGTACACGCGACGTATTTCATTAGCTCAGGTTAAGTGTGGGTAAAAGTAGGAGATGGTCCGGAAGCCAACCGGTGATGTCCTTGCATGGAAAGTAGCTACCTGAACGAAGGGATGACCACTGTCCGGTCACCGTTCAACCGTAGACAGCATCCGTGTCACGCGTAGATCCATTCCACCTGCTCATTGTACTTCGCCAGAATGGGTTTGCGACGCAGCTTCATCGAAGGGGTGAGTTCGCCACCTTCGATGGTCCATTCGGCGGGCAGCAATGCGATGCGTTTCACCTGCTCCCAATGCCCCAGTCCGACATTCACCTTTTGGACTTCGGCGAAGATGCGGTCGTTGATGCGTTTGTCCAGGATGATCTGTTCGGGGCTTTCGTAGGGGATGCCCTTCAGCACGCAATAGTCCTTGAGGAATTTGAAGCTGGGCACGATCAGCGCAGCTGGGAATTTGCGGTTCTCACCGATCACCATGAGTTGTTCGATGAAGCGCGAGGCCTTGAGTTGGTTCTCGATGACTTGCGGAGCAACGTACTTGCCGCCGCTGGTCTTGAACATTTCTTTCTTGCGGTCGGTGATGCGGAGGAAGCCTTCGGAGGTGATCTCGCCGATATCGCCGGTGTGGAACCAGCCATCCTCGGTGAGGACTTCGCGTGTGATGTCCGGTTGTTTGTAATAGCCCATCATCACGTTGGGTCCTTTGATCAGGATCTCGCCATCCTCCGCGATCCGGACCTGAACGTCCTTGATCGGTCTGCCGACGGATCCGAAGCGCAGCCCGTCGTTGCGTGCATCGTTCACACTCACCACGGGACTCGTTTCGGTGAGTCCGTAGCCTTCCATCAGTGGGATGCCAGCCGCATTGAAGATGCGGGCCAAGCGGGGTTGTAGGGCAGCACTACCGCTGGCGATGCAACGTACTTCTCCTCCCAAAGCTTCGCGCCATTTGCTGAAGACGAGTTTCCGGGCGATGCTCAGTTGCACGTCGTACCACCAGCTTGTACCACTTACCTCGTAGCGTTCGCCCAGGTCCAGCGCCCAGAAGAAGAGTTTGCGTTTGATGCCGGTGAGTGCTTCTCCCTTGGCGAGGATGGCATCGTAGATCTTCTCCAACAAACGAGGCACGGCGGTGAACACCTGGGGCTTGGCTTCTTTGATCCGCGCACCGAGTTCTTCGAGGGTCTCGTTGAAGCGCACCCGCATGCCCGCCCGCTGGTACAGGTACATGAGCATGCGTTCGTAGATGTGGCACAAGGGCAAGAAGCTGATGGCCCGTGAACCGCGCTGCACCGGCAATCGCGGAGCACTGCCCTCCACATTGCTCAGGATGTTGTGGTGGCTCAACATCACGCCTTTGGGTCGGCCGGTGGTGCCGCTGGTGTACACGATGGTGGCGAGGTCGTCCGCCTTCACTGCGCTTTTGTAGGCATCCAATCGGGTGCGCTTGTCTTCGCCCGTACCGAGGAGTTCTTTCCAATGTCGTGTACCAGCGATACGGTCGAAGGAGAACAGGTGTTGGAGACCGGGCACCTTGGCCTTGGCTTCCATCGCCTTGGCCAGCACATCGGTATTGTTCACGAAGAAGACCTTGCTCGTGGAGTGTTCCAAGATGTAGGCATAGTCATCGGCACTCGTAGTGGGATAGATCGGGATGCTTACCGCACCGATCCGGAGGATGGCTTGATCCACCAAGGCCCATTCCGAGCGGTTCCCACTGGCCAGTGCCACCTTGTCTCCGGGCGCAACGCCGAGTTCCATCAGTCCAAGGGCCAGCGCCTCTGCCGTCTGGATGAATTCTGCTGTACTATATCCCCGCATGGTGCCCTCTTCCAAGGACTCCACGCACACCTCCAAGGGGAATTCGGCAAGCTGAAGATCGGCGATGTCGAATAACCGTGTTACCTGCATCGCGCCAAGTTATACCAATTCCTAGCTCGGATCGATGCAAAGTTGAGCGGGGCGAAGAAGTGGTGAATGCACGTGAGCAGAGACGTTCGGTTCGATGCGCCGAAGGCGAGATCGGACCATTACGTATTCTGAAACGGAATTGGATCACTCCAAGCTTCCGTCGTACTCCACGGTGATCGTCCTTACATGAATGCCGTGCTTGATCGTGAAGACTTCCTTGATGTGTGTTTTCCGCTCCTGGTCTCCGTAGAAGATCTTTTCCACACGACGGCCGTCCTTCTTTCCAGCGGCTTTCAGGTCCAATTCGAAGATGGCGTTCACGGCGCTGTTCTTCACGCTGCTGCGTTTCACGTTATGGGTGCTCACCTTCACCCAGGCGGTCACGGTGTATTCTTGGTTGGCATGGATCACCACCCGGTCGCTGCCTTCTGCCCCACGGATATTGGCCGTTACGTCAGTGCCTTGGGTCACTTGGTCCTTTTCGGTGATGGTGACATTGGAGATGCGGAAGATGGTTTGGGCCTGTAGGTTGATGGCGAAGATGCCCAACGTGGCGAGGAGGAGGGTGCGGAACATGGAATAGTGTTTGTTTTGCAAAGTTCCAACGATCACTGTGCCGTCGATGATCGGCGGCAGGATCAAACTTACAAAGCCATGAACAAGTTCCGTTCTCTTTTACTTGGTGCCGCTCTACCGGTCGCTCTTTTCTTGGGCTACAGCTTCCGTCCCACCCCGGTCAGCGATGCGTACACGTACCGCCAGTTCAGTACCATCGAAAGTGTGGTGCCGGGCGGTTTGGGACGTTCCCGCGTCATTATCAGCGATCAGAATGATCAGGAGGTGGAAAAGGATCTGTTGAATTTCTACAGCATGGTCGGGATCAATTTCAAGAACATCGCCAGCAACGACCGGCTGATCGTGGATCAGATCAACGAATTCACCAGCGACGGATGGGAGCTCCATACCGTGACCACGGGCGTCCAAAGTGGTGAGAAGGGCGGCGGCATCTTCATTACACGCTACCTGTTCCGGAAGCCGCTGTGATCTTGCCGAAGTGCATGGAGAAGGCCGAGGTACGTCTTCTTCTCCGGTCGTCGCGTCCCGGAAGAGCTCTGTTCACGATGTTGTGAAGCGATCGTACGGCCGAACGATGCCCTACAACGCTTCAAGTGCGGCGAGGTATTTGTCGATATATGCTTCGAGCTGCTTGGCTTTGTACTGCATCACGTATCGCGGATGTTCCAAGGCGATGATGCGTTGGAAGAGACCGAGCCGGTCATTCAATTCGGTGAAATAGGCTGCGTTCTTTCCCGTGCCGATGCAGAGGGCCACATCGGTGCGCATGCCGCAACCCACCAATGTGCGCAGCCAATTCTCCACGAAGGGTGTCACGGCGTTCTCCAGTGCTTTGTCGTCGTAGTAGTTCAGGTTGATGGCTCCCTTTCCGGGCTGCTCCTTCACGAAGCCGAGCGGACAAATGGAATGCACGTACACGTTGCGGTAGAAGTCCTCGGCACCCCCTGCAGCGCGGATCATCCGGTAGAAGAAATCGCTGCTGGGTTCGTGCGTGCGTATGCCATTCACCGGAATGCCGAGGTCGCTTTCGCAACGTTTGGTGTCCGTGAATGAAAGGCCCGTACTGCCCGCACCGAGCCTTCCCGGATTGATGCCGAGCATGAGCGTGCGCGGTCGGTCGTCGTTGTAGTAGGTCCGATGGAAGCGGGTAACGATCCGGTGGATCTCTTCGGCATTGGTGCCGTTGAACGGATCCAGTACCCCGACCCCTTTGGGCAAGCGAACATCGCTCAACGAAAAGGACAACACGTGCTGCAATAGGCGATCGGCGAGCATGTGTGCAAGCTAATGCGCTCTGCTGTTCGGGAGCGGGACTTGTTCACAGAGCTGATGGTCTCCGGAGTGGTTCGAGGGACCCTTATTTCGGTGCCTGCCGATAGAGGAGTACACCAACGATCGCGAACAGGACATTGGGCAGCCAGACCGCAAGCACGGGTGCGAGACCAGCATTGGATGCAGCTACGGTGGTCAACTTCATGGCGAAGATGTACAACAGGCTCAGGAACACACCGAGCGCAAGGTGAAGGCCAGTACCACCGCGCACCTTTCGGCTGGCGATGCTTACGCCGATCAAGGTGAATACATAGGTGGCGAAGGGGTAGGAAGTGCGCTGGTACTTTTCCACCAAGTAGGGGGTGAGATCATCATCCCCTTGTGCGATCTTGGATGTGATGTACGCATCCAGTTCCTTGCTGCTCATGGCCATGGATGTTTCCCACCGTTGCCCCATATCTGAAGGTTTCAAGTCGATGATCGTGTCCAATAGGTATCCACGTTGGATGGATCCGGTCATACCATCCATGGTCCGGATCACATAGTCACTGACGCGCCAAGCGCCGGAAAGGCTGTCGTATTCCGCCCTGTCGGCATTCAATTTCTTGGTCAGTATGCCATTGTCCCAATGTTCCAGGCTGAAGCGGAAGCCCATCTGCTCCTTTGCTTTCCACGATTCGAAATAGGAGATTGTGCCTGGAGTGATCTCCCTGTGCAGGTGCTTGGCATCCACGAAATAGGTCGCCCGAATGTGTTCCTCCTCGAAGGCCAGGCGCACTTTGTTCGCAGCGGGAAGTATTTGATGGTTCACGAAGAGGGAAAGGCCAGTGAGTAAGGTCGCCGCTAGGAAATAGGGCCACATGATCCGTGGGAAACTCACGCCACTGCTCAGCATGGCAATGATCTCCGTGCGATGGGCAAGTCTACTTGTGAAGAGCAATACGGCGATGAAGATCAGCAAGCCGCTGAACAAGTTGCTGTAGTAAATGATGAAGTTGACATAGAAGTCGAAGACGATCTCCCGTGCGCTGGCCTTCATGGTCGCGAACTCCCGCGTTTTCTCGCTGAGGTCGAACACCACCGCGATGAGCATGATCACCACCAAGATGAAGAAGAAGGTCCCGAGGAACTGGCGGATGATATAGCGGTCGAGGGTCTTCAGCATGCGGAGGTAATTGTCCGTTGCAAGACTGTCCTATGTCCTATGCGAAATGACCGTTCGCAGGCATTTCGCCTGGGACGTAGGACATCGGACAACATCACATTCTTCATAAACGCGTCTTCAACTTCGGCAAGAGCCCCTTCTTCCACGTGGCAAAGGAACCATCGAGGATCCGATCCCGAGCGTCCTTCATCAACGCCAAATAGAACCCGAGGTTGTGCAAACTCGCGATCTGCTGACCCAGCATCTCGTTGCTCTGGAACAGGTGGCGCACGAAGGCGCGGGTGTAGGCCGTATCCACCCAGCAATGGGCATTCGGATCGAGCGGGGAGTGGTCATCGCTCCATTGCTTGTTCTTGATGTTCACCACGCCTTCACGTGTGAAGAGCATCCCGTTCCGACCATTACGCGTGGGCATTACACAATCGAACATGTCCACACCACGAGCCATGTTCTCCAGCAGGTTCCAAGGTGTGCCTACCCCCATCAAGTAGCGCGGTCGATCCTTGGGTAGGATGTCGCAGCACAGCTCGGCCATGGCGTACATCTCCTCTTCCGGTTCGCCCACGCTGAGTCCCCCGATCGCATTTCCGACCGTTCCCTTCTGCGCGACATACTCTGCGGATCGCTTGCGCAGCTCGGGAAATGTGCTGCCTTGCACGATCGGGAACAAGGCCTGCTCGTGACCGTATTTCGGTTCTGTGGTGTTGAACCGTTCCAAGCAGCGGTCCAGCCAGCGGTGGGTGAGGTGCAAGCTCTTTTCAGCGTATGCCTGCTCGCAAGGCCAAGGTGTACACTCGTCGAAGGCCATACAGATGTCCGCTCCGATGATGCGCTGCGTATCCATCACGCTTTCCGGGGTGAACAAGTGTTTGCTGCCGTCGATGTGGCTGCTGAAGCGCACGCCTTCTTCCGTGATCTTGCGGATATCGCTCAATGAATGCACTTGGAACCCTCCGCTATCCGTGAGGATCGGTCGATCCCAGCCGTTGAATTTGTGCAACCCGCCGGCATGTTCCAGCACCTCCATGCCCGGACGCAAGTACAGGTGGTACGTGTTGCTGAGCATGATCGGCGCGTCGAGGTCGTTCCGCAACTCGCGCGGATGCACGGCTTTCACGGCCCCAAGTGTACCCACTGGCATGAACACCGGGGTCGGGATGTCACCGTGGTCCGTGTGGAGCACACCCGCCCGGGCGTTGGATCCAGGGTCGTTGAAGAGAAGGTCGAAGTGCATAGGGCGGCAAAGGTAGAGGGGCGGAGAGGAGCTCATCCACGGATGGGGAGGATGGCTGTCGAAAGGCCGTCCCGACAGATCTTATCCGCAGATCTCGCAGATGGGTTCGCCTACCGGCTCACTCGGGACTTGGTTTCTCTATCCGCCGAATTCAGCAGCCGTTAGGCGGCTCATCTTCCTCATCTGTGGACGCATTGAATTTGACTCTCATCTGCCTGTGGGCAGTAACATCTGCGAGATCTGCGGATGGCCTTCCTCCGTCATCAGCGGATCCTCCAGCGTTCCCCATCGGCGCTGTTCATAACTGGATCCAGAACTTCCCTACCCGCGCATGGGTGCCGGGTAGCTTCGCCCTCGACCCGGAACATTGCGCTTCGGGCTTGCAACATGTGGTCCGTCGCGTTCTTCGTCATGGCCGGTGCGCTCGTCGTGCTGCTGTTCTACCATCTGGTGATGTTCGCCCGGTTGGCCTTCCGCAAGCCGTTGGTGGAGCCGGACCGGGACCTACCGATCAGCGTGGTGATCTGCGCCCGCAGTGAGGCGCGCACCTTGGAAGAGATCATTCCGTTGCTGATGCAGCAGGATCACAAAGAGTTTGAGGTGGTCGTGGTCAACGACCGGAGCGAGGACGATACCTGGGAGGTGCTGCAATGGATGAAACCGAACTACCCGCGTCTGCGTCCGGTGAACATCCAGGCCGATGAGAAATTCAATTACGGCAAGAAGCTGGCCCTCGGTGTAGGCATCCGGGCCGCGAAGCACCCGCATGTGTTGCTCACCGATGCCGATTGCCTGCCGGCGGGAACGGATTGGATCAGTACCATGGCGGCAGGTTTCGCCAAGGGCAAGCAGATCGTGATCGGCCATAGTCCGTATGCCTACGAGTCCGGCCTCACCAACCTCTTGGAGCGGTACGACGGCACGATGAAGGCCATGCAGTACATGTCCTTCGCCCAAGCTGGGTTCCCGTACATGGGTGTTGGCCGCAACTTGGGCTACACGGGCGAACTGTTCTTCAACGCCAAAGGTCCCGGAAGGCACAACCACTTGATGAGCGGGGACGATGACCTTTTCATCAATCAAGTGGCGCGTGCGAAGAACACCGGTGTAGTAGCCGATCCGCGCGCTTTCATGACCACCCGGCCAACACCGGACCTGGGCACTTGGTTACGTCGCAAACGCAGGCATTACACCACGGCGGTACACTACCGGTTCGGGCATCAGATCCTGTTGATGCTGCTCCCGCTGGCACGTACCGTATTCTGGGCCATGTTGTTGTGGTTCGCCTTACGGGCACAATGGCGGGAGGTATTCGTAGGCCTTGGTGTTGAGTTCGGCATACTCTTGCCGATCACCGTTCTGGCCATGCGCAAGCTGCATGCCGGTGCGCTGGTCTGGCTCGCAATACCCTTGGAATGGTTGTTCCTACTTTTGGATCCTCTGCTGTACACCAGCACACTATTGGTCAAGCCCAAGCGATGGAAGTGAACGAGAACCTCAGCGAGAAAGCGCGGTACGATTATATCCTGGTGCAACGCGCCGTACAGAAAGGCGATCAGAAGGCATACGCCGAACTGATGGGCCGTTACAGGGACTCCATCTACTTCATGTTGTTGAAGATGATCAACAACAAGGACGATGCGGAGGACCTGACGATCGAAGCCTTCGGCAAGGCTTTCCACCGGCTGAAACAATACACGCCGAACTACGCCTTCAGTACGTGGTTGTTCAAGATCGCTTCGAACAACTGCATCGACTGGATCCGTAAACAGAAGAAGAAGAAGACCTTCTCCATCGACAACCCCATCGGCACCGATGATGGCGATGAGATGACCATTGAGTTGAAGGGTCACGGCTTGGATCCATCGGAGATCGCGATCAAGGAGCAGAAGAACCTGATCATGCGCGAAGTAGTGGAGAAGTTGAAGCCCCGCTACCGCACCCTCGTGGAACTGCGCTACTACAAGGAGTACAGCTACGAGGAGATCGCCCAGGAATTGGACCTTCCGCTCGGCACGGTGAAAGCACAACTGTTCCGCGCACGCGAATTCCTACTGAACCTGATGCAGGACAGCAAGGACCACATTTAGGCCGCATCATGTGACCATGCGGTCATGGAGACATGGAAATACATAACAGCGCTCTGCTCCTCGCTCTGCGGTTGCTCCGAATTGTTAAGCTGAAGGCTCTCTCGACACTTAGGAGGTATTCATGTTCTCATGACCACATGACCTCATGAATTCCCAAGGCTTGGACCTCCTCGTCCACTACTTTCCGGAGCTGAGCGCCACCCAGCGGAATCAGTTCGCCCGGCTCGGTGAAATGTATGCCGTGTGGAACGAGCGCGTCAACCTGATCTCGCGCAAGGACTTCGAGCACCTCTACGAGCGGCACATCCTGCATTCCCTTGGTATCGCGAAAGTGGTACAGTTCAAGAAGGGAACGCGCATCGTGGATGTCGGAACTGGTGGTGGGTTTCCCTTGGTTCCTTTGGCGATCCTGTTCCCGCATTGTTCCTTTCACGGCATCGATGGCATTGGTAAGAAGATCACGGCAGTAAAAGGTGTGATCGAAGGCTTGGGCATCACGAACTGCACCGCAGAACAGGTGCGCAGCATGGACCATAAGCCACGCTACGACGTGATCGTCAGTCGCGCCGTGACCACATTACCGGAATTCATTCGAGACACGAAGCACCTCGTCGCGAAAGGACGGGGGCGGATGTATTACTTGAAGGGCGGTGAACTAGCGGATGAGATCCTGCCGGTCCGGAATGCTGTGCGCGTATACGAGTTGAAAGAGGTGTTCGCCGAGGCGTTCTTCGAGACGAAGAAGGTGGTGGAGGTCACGCTCTAGAAGTGTCGCTCTGCAGCCGACTCAAACTTCGGTAAAGCCCGTCCTCCGAAGCGATCAACTCATCGTGCGTACCACTCTCGATCACGCGGCCCTTGTCCAATACGAGGATCTTATCGGCGCTGCGGATCGTGCTTAAGCGATGCGCGATCACGATGCTCGTCCGGCCTACCATCAGCTTATCCAAAGCTTCTTGCACCACGCGTTCACTCTCACTGTCCAATGCACTGGTGGCCTCGTCGAGGATCAAGATCGCAGGGTCCTTCAACACCGCACGGGCAATGGCGATGCGCTGCCGTTGTCCACCACTCAATTGGATACCACGCTCACCGACCACCGTCGAGTATCCCTCAGGAAAACTGTTGATGAAGTCGTGCGCATTTGCCTTTCGCGCAGCGGCTTCGATCTCGGCAGAGGTCGCATTAGGCTTGCCGTAGGCGATGTTCTCGCGGATGCTACCACCGAAGAGTAGCACCTCTTGAGGTACTAGACTCATGCGATCGCGCAGCGCGCTCAAGTCGAACTCACTGGCGGCCTTACCGTCGATCTTTACGTTGCCGGAAACCGGGTCATAGAACCGTAGGACCAACGAAGCGATCGTACTCTTGCCTGCGCCGCTGGATCCGACCAGTGCGATGCGTTCCCCCGGAGCAGCCGTGAAGCTCACATCGCGGAGCACCGGAACATCGGGACGCGTGGCATAATGAAAGGCAACGTGTTCGAAGGAGATGGATCCTTGCAGTTGGATGGTTGCTCGATGTTCTTCCAACGAGATCGCTTCGTTCGGTTCATCCTGAAGGTCCATCAAGCGTTCACTCGCGCCGATCGCTTTCAACATGCGGTTCACCAATTCCGGTAGCCCTCCGATACTGGCACCGATGAACATGGAATAGAGGATGAAGGAGAAGAGTTCACCCATCTGGATCTCGCCGGTGGGCAGCATGCGCACGCCGCGCCAGATCACCAGCACGATGGCACCGAACATGCACAGGATGATGAACGAAACGAATGCGCCTTGCCAGCGTGCTCCTTTCAAAGCCAAGCGACGTGCGTCGAGGACACTGGTCCCGTAACGCAGCGATTCCCAGCGCTCGTTCGCGAAGGCTTTCACGTTCTGGATGCCTTGCAGTGTTTCATCCACGATCACATTGGTGTCGGCAATGCGGTCCTGTACCTGCTTGCTCAACTTGGTGACGAAACGCCCGAAGAAAACAGCGACGAGTGCCACCACCGGAATGATGGCCAACATGGTCAGCGTCAATTCCGTGCTCACGGTCGTCAACATCACGATACCGGCCACCACGATCAGCACCTGCCGGATCAATTCCGCCAGATTGGTGGTCAACGCATCTTGCAGCATGGCGATGTCCGCGCTGATACGGCTGTTCAATTCGCCCACCCGCCGCTGCGCGAAGAAGGTCATCGGTAGTTTCAGCAGATGATCGTACGTGTCGCGCCGCATGTTCGCGAGCATATTCTCGGTGATCCAGCTGAAGAGGTAGATCCGGAAGAAGCCGAAGAAGGCTTGCGCCGCAAAGACGGTGAGCAAGGTCAGAGCGACTTGGTCGATGCGTTCGAGTAGATCACCTTGCGCGCCCACATCGCCACGTGCCGCATCAACCAATTGGCCGAGCAGCAAAGGGAAAAGCAGCGAAAGTCCTGTGGTGATGGTCAGGAGGACCAAGCCAAGAATGAACCAAGCACGATAAGGCTTGAGGTATCGGAACACCCGCATCGCCTTGCGCAAGGTGGCCTTGTCCAATTTGGCGCGTGGTGCGTCTTCGAAAGCTTTGGCGTTGCGGCGTGAGGCCATGGGTCGTACTTCGCACTTTCATGGGCACATGCTCACATGTCCCAATGTCCACATGCTTTCACCCATGCACCGCCTTCATCTTATCCGCGATGTGGTCGAACAAATTCTTCAGTGGCTTCTCCACCATCATCTTGATGAAAGGATTGATGTCGCCATTGAACACCTGCCAAGCTTCGGTGGTGCCATCCTGCTCGTTCAAGTGGACATCCAAAGTGAATGGGAAAGGACTGCGCTCGGTGGCCTTCATTTTCACAAGATTCGGTTCAGTGCCACCGTCCAATTGGAGCCCAATGGTGGCGGCCCCTTGCACCTTGAAGGAGCAGGAAGAGCCGTCGCTCTTCCACTCGCTGATGCGGTCCTGCGGCAGCAACTGTTGGAAGTTGTTCATGTCTTGCAGGAAGGTGTAGAGGTCCTGTGCGGCCTTTCCGATCACCACGTGCTTGCTCTCGATGGTCGTCATGGGTTGGTCTTTGCTTCTTGCTTTCCTCTACTTTCTGATCGTCCTTCTGCGGTGAGGTCTCAGGCTTTCACCACATCCCAATTCGCGGGATCTTTTCGCCACTCGTTCAACGAAACCACGTCCTTCTCGGTAATGTAATCGCTGCGCAAGGCCTGATCGAGCAACACGCTGTAGTTCGTGAGCGCGTGCAGGTTCACCTTGGCCTCGGCGAAAGCATCGCGTGCTTGATCGAATCCGTAAGTGAAGATGGAGACCATGCCTTTCACTTCGATCCCTTCATCGCGCAGCGCCTGTACGGCATTGAGGCTGCTGCCCCCGGTACTCACGAGATCTTCCACCACCACTACGCTGCGGCCAACTGAATGATCGCCTTCCACTTGGTTCTTCAGTCCGTGATCCTTGCTGCCACTGCGGACGTAAATGAAGGGCAGGCCGAGGTCGTGCGCTACCAATGCGCCGTGTGCGATACCGCCTGTGGCCACACCCGCGATCATGTCAGGAGAACCGAATTCACTGTTGATGATGTGGACGAACTGTTGGCGGATGAAGGTGCGCACAGCGGGGTAGGAGAGGGTCTTCCGATTGTCGCAATAGATCGGACTCTTCCAACCACTCGCCCACGTGAACGGCTTATTGGGACTAAGTTTGACGGCCTTGATCTGGAGCAGGAACTCCGCAACCTTGAGCGCTGGATCGAGCGGTGACGACATGAAGCAAAAGTACGTGGTTTACATCGGGGGCATGCCATTGTATTTCGGGCACAGCGCGAAGGACATGAAAGGGTCGGATACGCCGCTAGTGCAAGTGGAGGACCGTGATGCCTTGGGCGAATTGATCCGTGGGATGCATGCCGGTACGTATCCGCGAGGTGCCGTGGTGGAAGCGCCTCCGCAGTTCGATGTGTGGTCCGCTTTTGCGGATGTTCACGTCTTCGTGCAAGCCGCAGGAGGGTTGGTGATCGATGAAAAGGGGAGATTGCTTGCGATCCGTAGACTGGGGAAGTGGGATCTTCCGAAAGGCAAGGTGGAGAAAGGGGAAGCCATTGACGAAGGCGCCGTCCGCGAGGTGCAAGAGGAGTGCGGATTGAAAGAGGTGGAACTGGTCGAACTCGTGACGAGCACTTGGCATACATACGAGCGAAAGGGCAAGGCGTACTTGAAGCGGACGGATTGGTTCCTCATGCGTTCCTCATCCAAGGAGCGGTTGGTGGCGCAGTCAGAGGAGGATATCGAAGAAGTCCGCTGGCTCGATGCGTCGGGCGTGCAAATGATGGAACGGGATACGTATCCGTCGCTTCTCCCGGTTCTCCACGCCTGGCGTGCTCGGACCGCATGACGACCGATTGCTGTTCGCAGCAGTAGTCTTCAGTCGTCCCACACCTTGAGGCGCTGACCCTTCTCGGCTTCCACTTTCGCCTTGAAGAACAATTCTCCCAAGCCGTTGCTCGGAGGCGGCGCGGGCGATCGTGCCAGCACACCATCGTTGAGCAGGAAGAAGGCCGGAAGACTCCGTAACCGAAGCGACTCGCGCAACTCCGACCCGGCGGGTGCATGCAACCAAGTGAATTCGTTCTGAGGCGAACCTTTCCGCATCCGGTTGAAGGCATCGAGGTCCTCGTCCAGGCCGATCACGATCACATCCACCGCATTCGGATACGTACTGCCGAGTTGCACAAGACCAGCCAATTCGGTGGCGCAATAGGTACACCAACCTGCCGTGATGGCAATGCACGTGGGGCCTTTGGTGAAGTCTTCCAGTTGAACGGCTTTTCCACTCGGGTCCTCTAGTCGCATTGCTGGTAGCATGGTGCCGACGCGCATGGTGGTCAAGTCCCACAACATGTTTTCTGCGATGGTCCGATGTTCAATGAAGGTGGAGTGCTCCATCACATCCGCGAGGATCGCTTCGGCGTGAACTTGCCGGACCATTTTCCGCGCATGGTTCAGATACAGTTGATCGATCATCACCAATTCCGCAAGTCGGTCGCTCTCCCTCAAGAGGTCGTTGTGCTGGAACAGTCGGCGCAGCGCATCCTTGCTCTTGCTTGTAGCGGCGATCTGAAGGCTGTCTGCGCTGTAGCGGTAAATGCGTTCGAGGGATTCGCTGTAGAAGTTGCGGATGAAGCGCACGTATTCCGGGTCGTCGTACAGAATAGGTTTCCCTTGGAGCTGGGTCTCGAACTGTTTGCGCTCGTTCACTTGAGGCCCCTGTTGGATCCCCGCGATGCTGTACTCGAGGTAGTGCCCGAACCATTCATCATCGACCGCATCATAGAATCGACGCAACTTGAACGCGAACGTGTCCGAACGGGCTTTGGAGAGCACGGGTGTTACGAACAAGGTAGGTGGGCGCTGAGAGCTATCGGGTCGCTGTGAGCCTTCCTTGCGTTGGATATCCACAGCCTGCATGCCGGCGACCTCATCCGTAGCAAGGTCCTCTGCAATGAAGGCATCGATGCGTTCGTTCACATCCGTGGTGAGTGCATTGATATCCAGCGGATCCAGATCCAGGAACGTGATCCCCAAAGGCGTGGTCCCACTAAGGCTGCGGGCCTTTCCCAGATCATACGCCTTGATGTGGTAATTGCTGCCCGGTCGCACATACAGATCACAACCCCGTTCGCCGATCCTCAGTTGGATACGCATCGCGCCTTCCACCGAAGCGGTAAGGGTAGCCTGGCGTTCAGCGTTGAAAAGTTCCTGCGCAAGCGGCAATGTGCGCATGGTGAACAGGTCCGCATACCGGTGGATCTGAACAACGTCCTCCTTCAATCCGACCGCAGTAACGGTGATGGAAAAGGTGTTCGCATGGGCATGCGTCGCACCGAATTGAGCGAATGCAAAGAAGAGTGCGCGGGTCATGATCGACGAGGCAGTACCATAGGCACCAACGCGGATACATCCGCCTTATTGGCGAGCAGTTCGCGAACGATGGTGCTGCTGATGTGCGCATGCTCCGGAGCTGCGGGCAGGAAGATGGTCTCTACGCCAGCGAGTTGGCGATTGGTCAAGGCGATGCTCCGTTCGTAGCCGTGGTCGGTGCTGTTGCGCAGTCCGCGAATGATGAAGCCTGCACCGACCCGTTTGCATAGTTCCACGGTCAGTCCTTCGAATGCCATGGCTTCCACCTGTGGATGATCCTTGAATGCTTCGGCGATCCATGCCATGCGTTCTTCTTGCGCGAACATCGTCTTCTTGGTGTTGTTCACGCCCATGCCGATAACGATCCGTTCGAAGAGTGGAAGGGATCGCAATACGATGCTCACATGGCCTATGGTGATGGGATCGAAGGTCCCTGGGAAAACGGCGATGGGTCGGCTCATGGGATCGGCACTTGTGCGGGGCGAACGCAATGCAGGGAAAGGTAACTAGAGGGTGTGGTGAACGGGAACGTAGGCAGGGCTATCGCCACTAAAAACATTCCGCACCAGGTCTGTTGTTTCTGCGACCCCGCTGGGGTCGAACACGTTCGTCCGACTCGAATTCTATTCTCTGTGACCCCTCTGGGGTCAACCCACAAGGGGAATGACCAGTGCTGCGTTCTGATCCCAGAGGGGACACAGAGATCAGCAAATGCCCCTCGATGGGAGAACGACCCCAGCGGGGTCGCAGAAAATAAGAGGCGATAGCCCTGGAACGAAAGGAACCGGTACGGACGACAGCGCACTGATCCGGTCAGCTCCAATGCAGGGCTATTCACAGCTGAGTGTCCTGTTCTTTTCATGTCACCAGATCCCCTACACCCACTTCAGTCCAGTGCCTTCGCACAGGTCAAGGCCCGAAGAAACTGAAACGGATCAGTCCGTAGGTGCGTGTACGAAGGTAGCCCGGTTGTTTGCTGAGGTCCACCTTATCGTGGTGCTCCACGATCAAGAGACCTTCTTGGCCGAGTATTCCGGTTTGCCGCACCAAGGCAGGAATGCGTTCCAGTTGCTCGGTGCGGAAGGGGGGGTCGGCGAACACGATGTCGTACTGACCGCGATGGCTGTTGAGAAATGTGAAGACATCGCTTTTCACCATACGCCAGCCGGTCTCGCCAAGGTCGCTCGCGGTGCGTTGCATGAAGTTGAACAGGGCGCGATCCTGATCCACAGAGATCACTTCCCGCGCACCCCGTGAAAGGAATTCCAAGGAGATGTTGCCGGTCCCGGCGAAGAGGTCCAATACCCGGATCCCCTCCAGATCCATGCTGTGATGAAGCACATTGAACAGGCCCTCTTTGGCGAAATCCGTGGTGGGGCGGGCCTCCATTCCGGCCGGTGGATGCAGCCGACGGTTGCGGTATTTGCCGCCTATGATACGCATGCCAATTGATCCATCGCCGCCAGCCATCGGTCCGCATGCTCGTGCAGCGCGGCCCCTGGCCAACGGAATGGGTTGGCGGATGCCATGTGCGGCAAATAGCGCTGCAGTAGATCCCGTTCGATCCCGGTAAGGTGTGTTCCACCACAATGCAGCAGTGTGTCCTCCGGCGAACAGCCGCAGCGCTCCATGGCCAACAGGCAGAAATAGAGCAGGTCTTCCGGGGTACGTGCGGGGTAGGAGTTGCTCAGCAAGAGTTCCTGGTCGTGCGCGACCGCGATATCCACCCGATCGGCACCGCGATGCACCAACACCAGTGGGCGACCGTTCGATCGTTGCTGAGCGCTTTGCACGAGCACGGCTTGCAAGGGCAGCGCACGTGCATTTGGGAAGCGTTCCAGCACCTGGCGTTCCGCGAGCTCCTCATGCACGTAAATGCAACTGGCACCCAAGGTGCGCACAGGCTCGTCCCGCACTTGTCCTGCGGGCAGCTCCCCGTGGATCAAGGCCAAATGTTGTTCCTCATCACCGGGGTACAATGCCCCGTCGGGAACCAAGGTGCTCCATTCGGGTAGCGATACGAAACTGACCGAACGGGGATGCTTGGGTAACGTAGCGTGTTCGAGGATCGCCATATCCGCTCCCCACGCCAATGCTCCGGGTGCCGAGGTACGCAGATCATGCGCTACCCAAGCGACAACGCCCTGTCCGACAAGAATGGCCAAGTGATGCCCGCGATCGCTGGTGGGATCGTAGCTGGTCACGCGGCGACTACCGCCTTCCATGGTCCTATTCGCCGGTCCAGTTACCAGCGGTGCTCGCCTTTTCCATATTCCCTACCAAGAGGGTGTCGCCCGCTACCATGGGCTGCGGATCACGCGCCAAGAAGACAGGAACACTGCGTCCACTGGAATTGATCACCCCGGCTCGCAGTAGATAGGGCTTCTTGTCCCTCGTCGGCGAATTGACGAAGTTGTCCGGATCGAAGGGATAGACGCGGTCAGCCTGCAAGCGAGGAGAAAGGAACAGGGAATCGAGGGCAGGGGCCATGATGGTGTCACGCACGATCAACTTCAATTCCAAGGCTTGTGTTTCTGTCAGTGTATCGGGCACTTGGCCGATCGCTTTGATCATCGGAATGAACCCGGTCTTAACGAACTGGCGTAAGGACTCAAGGCTTCCGGTATACGCGCCAGTGGCTTCCTTGAAACCGAGTTGTGCGGTTCGGATATCCTTCAGTCCTTGCACCACCAACCGGTCGTTCGCCGCCTTGCTCTCGTTGAATTCGAGCACCTCCACCACCGAACGGTAGTTGCGGTAGGCCAAACCGATGGCGACCACGGCGAAGACCACGCCAAGTACCGTTCCCATCGTTCGGTTGATGATGCCCATTTGAAGGAGCAAGGAGACCACACCGGCCAGCAGTGCCAATCCAGCACCGAGCATCACCCAGGAGTTCTGGCCTTGCCTACCGCCAATAATGAGCAGCGCGCCACCAACGAAGATCAGGAGCAGCGGAAAGATGTAATTGGCTATGTTCTTCATCACAAGTGCTTGCAGGGTTCGGAAGCGTCCAAAAGTAAAATAAATTCACCCCCGACCTGATCGCGTTGCGAAAGGTCCGACCACCGTTCCTCCGATCATCTCACCAGTTCGCCCATGCCGCTCCCCGATCTTGGTCAGCGCCTCCTAGAGGCATTGGGGCATCCGCCCACGGCGGGCCAACGGCAGGCGGCCATGGCTTTGGAGCGCCTTTTGGCCACCCCCAAGGAACGGGCGGCCTTGGTGCTGAAGGGCTACGCAGGCACGGGAAAGACCACCTTGGTGGGAGCCTTGGTGAAGGTGTTATCCTCAGAACGACGGGCCGTGGTGCTATTGGCACCCACCGGTCGTGCAGCAAAGGTCCTTGGGGGCTATGCTGGTCGGCCTGCATCCACGATCCATCGGCGGATCTATCGCGGGATGGAAGAAGAAGGAGGTGGCCGGTTGCAGATCGCCCCGAATAAGGATGCCGGGGCCTTGTTCATCATCGATGAGGCATCCATGATCGGGCGTAGTTCCACTGGTGATCGAGCCTTTGGTGGCGGAGATCTCCTCGAGGATCTGTTCCAGCACATCTATTCAGCGCCCGGAACGCGGGTCCTCCTGATCGGTGATCCGGCCCAGTTGCCGCCCGTGGGTAGTGACCACAGCCCGGCCTTGGACCCTAAGGAATTGCACGCGTTCGGTCTGGTGGCGGGTGCTTTGGAAATGACCGATGTCGTCCGGCAAGCAGCCGCTTCCGGGATCTTGGCCGTTGCCACGGATCTACGAGCGCTGCTTGCGGAAGAGTCACCACTGCCGCAGTTCCGCCAGGGATATCCGGATGTCATTCGGGTGGAAGGCCATGACTTGCAGGATGCCTTGGAAACCGCATACGGTCAGGATGGGGATGATGAGGTGTGTGTGATCTGTCGGAGCAACAAGCGCGCCTACCAATACAGCCAACAAGTGCGCGCACGGATCCATGGGTATGAAGAGGAGATCTGCTCCGGGGATCGGATCATGGTGGTGAAGAACGACTACTTCTGGGCTGGAAAGAACGGACGGGCTGAACTGATCGCGAACGGCGAACCACTAGTGGTGCAACGGGTACACGGGGTCGAAGCGTGCTACGGGGCACGTTTCGCGGACCTCACGGTGAGCTGGTGGAACGGCGCGGAGGATAGGGAGTTGGAGGTGAAGGTGATGCTGGATGTCTTGGCGATCGAAGCACCTGCGCTCCCAGATGCACGCTTTCGAGCGCTCCGAGAGACCCTCTTCAACAGCTACACCGCGCCGACGAAAGCGCAACGATACCGACAGATGCGCGAGGATCCGTATGCGCGGGCCTTGCAGGTGAAGTATGCGTATGCCGTCACTGCGCACAAGGCACAAGGCGGTCAGTGGAACACGGTGTTCGTTGACCAAGGCTACGTGACCGAGGACATGCTGGATCGTGAGTACATCCGGTGGCTTTATACGGCCATCACCCGTGCGGGCCGTCGGCTCTATTTGTTGAATTTCCACCCGCGATTCTGGGGTGAGACCGACAGTGATCAGTGACGGATCCGTTCGAACCTAACGGGACCAGGATCCAGCACGGTAGCCAGGCTCACGATGTGCGGATCACCGATCGTCCAGGTCTTCACGTGATAGGTTTCCGCCGCCATGCTCTTGAATGCATCATGGGTGATCGTCATTCGGTTCGCTGGCAGGTCCACCCGCAATACCCGGAGGTCATCCATTATCCCGACACCGCTGGCTTTGAGGACGGCTTCTTTGCGCGTCCAGAACTCGAGGAATCGGCGCTTGCCATCGTTCGAGTCTGAAATGGATGCACGTTCTTCGATGGTGAAGTAGTGCTCACCGACGGCCACGTGGTCCACCTTGCGATCCGTGGTCTCCAGATCCACACCGAGTTCGTGCGTTCCACCAACGGCAATGGCAATGGCATCCTTGGTGTCGCTCAAATTGAAATGGATCCGTGATCCGGCCACGACCGGTTTGCCGTATGTGCCTCGATCGAATCGAAGAGCCGCAGCATCCGAATGCGATCGTTGAGAAAGCACCACGCGCAACGCACCGTGCCCGAGTAGGAAGCGTTCCCTATCCGCCGGGAATCGAAAGCGCTCCAGTCGTTCGTTCTCTCCTTGGTCCAACAAGGTGGCATACTGGTCTGCATACGGTCGCAGCGCTTCGAGTGTCGCGAAATGAATGGTGATCCCGGTCTGCTCTATCGACACGTTGGGCTCGAATCGTGCTTCGAGCGGACCATCGCAGTGAACGATCAATGAACGACCGGTGCCCTCGTTCATACCACGGCAGCAGGCATTGTGGATCCTTGTGCCATGGCGGCCTCCATTTCCTCTGCCAGTTGGGCCACCAACGGCTCCTTGATCATGGAATAGTGATCACCGACCGTATTGCGCAGACTCAGTTTTCCGGAAACGAGCGGCGCCCAACCCATGTCGTCCGAGCCTGGCGAACCATTCGCCTTGATCAGGATCACGTTGCCGCTGTACGTTGTCATCCGGTACCTCGCAACTGCTCGATCATAGGTGTCGATGATGTGGAAGTTGCGGATCCGCGCCGGGATCGGACGATCCATGGCGCGGTACATGGCGATCACAGCGCGTAGCACGACCTTCTTAGCGGGTTCATGGAACTTTTGTTCTTCGCGCATCACCTCCAAGTAGGGACCTGGTGCGTACGCATCCAGCAGGATCACGGCAGGTACCTGATCGCCTGATGCGGTCAATTGCCTCGCCATTTCAAATGCGACGAGACCACCGAACGAATAGCCACAGAGGTCGTATGGGCCACGGGGCAACACCTTCTTCAGTTCGGAGATGTAGTAGGCCGCGATGGTTTCCACTTCCGTATGCGCGATGGGTTTCCCGGCTTCACCTTGGTGGCTGATCGCATAGAACGGTTGATCTTTGCTCAGATACTTCGGCAAGAAGACGTTGGCTTCATCGCCGTGGATACAGATCAGTGGGACCCTTGAACCCGTCGTTCGCAACGATAACAACTGCTCGAAAGCGACCGGACGTTCAGAAGGGGCGAGGAGCTGCGCCATTTGGGCAACGGTAGGTGCCACGAAGAGTTGCTTGAACTCGATCGCGAGCCCGAATCGTTGTTCCACCTTGGTGAGCAATTGGATGCCTGTAAGAGAATGACCGCCCAGATCGAAGAAGTTATCGTGTACCCCGATGTCCTCCACGCCGAGAACTGCGCTCCAGATCACAGCGAGTTCCTTTTCGGTCGCATCCCGAGGTGCCACGTGTTGGGCCCGCAATGAAGGTGTGGCCACGTTGGGTGCAGGCAAGGCCTTTCGATCCACCTTCCCACTCTGGTTCAAGGGGAATTCCGGTAGCACGACGTATGCTGCAGGTACCATGTGTGGGGGCAATGTGCGTTGCAGATGCGCACGGATCTCCTCAATGAATTCCTCTTGGGGCTTTCTAGGGTCGCTGGCTACCAAATAGGTCACCAGTTGTTTGTCTCCGGGTCGATCCTCCCGGCACAACACGATCCGATCCTTAACGGATCGGATACCATCCATGGCTGTTTCGATCTCGCCCAATTCGATCCGGAAGCCGCGCAATTTCACCTGTGTGTCCGCACGACCGATGAACTCGATGGTGCCATCGGATCGCCAGCGGGCCAGATCACCGGTGCGATAGAGTTTGGCGTTCGGTCGGCCACTGAACGGATCAGGAATGAACTTCTCGTTCGTCATTTCCGGTCGCTGCCAATAGCCCAGCGCAACACCATCGCCCCCGGCGTACAATTCACCCGTTGCGCCGATCGGCACCGGGCGCATCGCCTCGTCCAGGATGTAGGCCTCGGTGTTCGAGATCGGCTTTCCGATCGGGACCGTTGAACTCAACTGCGATTCGTCATCAACGGCATGGCAGGTCACGATCACGCTATTCTCCGTGGGTCCGTATGCATTCACGATCACGCCGGTGCCCAGGGCCTTCAATGCTTTGCGTGCGTGGATCGGGCTCATGACATCACCTCCGGTCACCAGATGCTTCAGACCGCTGAGTGCATCGAGTTGCTCGTCTACCAGCATGTTGAACAAGCCCGTGGGAAAGAGCACACTGGTCACTTTATGGTTGCGAAGCACAGTGGCGATCTCACTTAACGTTGGTTTTTGCTGTGGTTGGATCACCAAGCGTGCACCATTCAGCAGCGCACCCCAGATCTCGAAGGTGCTGGCATCGAAACAGAGGTTCCCCATTTGAAGGAATACGAGGTCCGATGAGAATTGCATGTAGTTCTGATCCCGAACCAACCGTACCACACCACGATGCGGCACCACCACGCCTTTCGGGTTGCCTGTACTTCCACTGGTGTAAAGGATGTAGGCAGGGCTGTTGGTGTCGTGTTTGCGGACTGGAGCAGCCGATCCGGTGAAGGAGCCCGAAGCTGCTGCGCCCAACGGATCCAACAGGATGGCCCGGTCTTCACAACCCGGTAACTGGGGGAGCAGGTGCTCGTGCGTGAGCATGAATCTCGGCTTCGCATCGTCCAGCATATAGCGGATCCGCTCCTCTGGATAGCTGAGGTCGAAGGGGACGTAACAACCACCCGCTTTCAGGATGGCCAACATGGCGGTTTGCGAGGCAATGGCCTTGTCGAAACAGAGACCGACAGGTTCACCGTGTTCGAGTCCGCAACGCACCAGTTCCGCAGCGAGTGGATCCACCAACTTTCGTAATTCGGCATAGGTGACCCGCTGGCTCCCCAACTCAATAGCCACATGATCCGGATAACGATCGCACATCCGGTCGAACAAGGCATCCACGGCATCATGCGGGTAAGTGGAAAGTCCACCGTTCCAAACTTTCGGAGGAAGCGGTGCGTCGACATCCACGTGCGGTGGAGAGATGAGGGTGCCGATCCGTTGGGTCGGCGCAGCATGTGCGCGTTCGATGATCCCTTGTAGGTCCTTCATCCAGCCACGTACGGTCTCTTCAAGGAATAGATCCGTGTTGTAGCTCCACTCCAGAGTGAGGTGTTTCTCATTCCCCGTAGCGTTCAAGAACAACTCGAAATTCTCGTACTTCCTGGGGTTGCTGATGAATCGGTGTGTGAGACCCTCGAAGGACACTCCGTCATCCATATTCATATCGACGTTGAAGACCGCAGGTACCAGTGGTATCCGCCCTGCTTCACGCCGTACGTTCAATTTCCGAACGAGTGTACCGAAGGTATACTTCTGGTTATCACTTGCGTCCAGCAAGGCCGTCCGTCGTTCCTTGAGGTGTTCCACGAAGGGCCGGTCCTCATCGATGCCGCTGCGCAAGGCCAACAAGTTCACGCAATGGCCAACCAGTTGCTTCATGTCGAAGTCGTTCTGGCCTGCTGCTGGCAAGCCCACCACGAGGTCCGTTTGGCCCGTGATATGGTGAAGGAGCATTTCGAAACAGGTGAGTAGGGTGGTCACCAAACTGGCACCGCTGCGAGTTGCTAGTTCCTTCAATTTGCGCGTCAATTCCGGGTCCAATTCAATGTCGATCCTGTTCGCATTGTACGTCTTCATCAGCGGACGTGGCAGGTCCGTAGGCAGGTCGAGGCGGGGTGTGGAGCTTTTGAATTGGTCCAGCCAAAAGCGTTCGGTGATGGTGTGTTCTTCGCTGTGCGCATGGTCGATCACAGCCAACGCGAATTCGCTGAACTGTACCGGTTCAGGCAGTGCCGAATGACCATACAATTTGCTGATGTCGGCCATCATGATACCCAAGCTCCAGCCGTCCACCAGCACATGGTGTCCGGTCAACCGCAGCAAATGCGAAGTGGCCGATCGTTGGATCAAGGTGGCCCGGAAGAGCGGCCCATGCACCAGATCGAAGGTGGTGGTCATGTCCGCATCCGCGATACGATCAAGTTCATCCAACTGCTGCTGCTCGCTGCGATCGGATAGGTCGATCCGCTTCAACGGGATGTCCGTATGGGCTTGAATGACCACGCGCATGCCATCCGCACTCATACAACCGCGCAAGGCCTCGTGACGCTGCACCAGTTGCTCGATGCTGGTCTCTATGCCGGTCACATCCAGCGTTCCGCTCAATTCCAGGGAAACGGATTCGTTGTAAGCACAGGATGCTTCTGGGCCCATTTGTGAAGCAATGAATACTTCGCGTTGAGCTTCCGTACTCGGTACAGTACGATCGATCGGGGTTCCTTCGAACGGGTCGAAATCGACCGGAACATAGTGGATCTCTGGAATGAATTTCTCCATGTTTCTTAAGTCTTGAACGGGTCTCTGAACGTATCGCGGCGGGTTTCAATCTTCGTCCTCGTTCATTAACATCAGGTACTTGCCACGGCGATCAGGGTCAGGAACGAACCATGCTGGGTCACCCTTTCTCGTACGCCCTAAACGTGCATGTGGGACCGGCGGCTCACTTGCTTTGATCACCCGTTCACGCAATTTGCGAGCGTGTCCGTTCAACACCCGGTTCACGCGTTCGATCGGATAGGTCCGCTCTGGCATGAATCCGCTTTCACGGAGTTCGATGCACGTCTTTTCTACCGTTTCGATGATCTTATTCACGTCGGCTTTTGTATGCGCTGTGGTCAGGAAATGCGGGAAATCCAACACGTGTACGCCGTGATAGCGCATCAACATGAAGAAGAGTTCGGTGTAGTTCACGCTCTCGTCGTACTTCGTCTTGAAGGCGCTGCCGAAGGTGACCCAGCGGTAAGGCAGTTGGTATTTATCGAACAGGCCATTGACACGGTCGACCATGTTTTCGGTCATGTCGTTGAGGCGCTCCTGCAGCGCAGGTCCTACCTCCTTCATGTGCATCAGCGCGGCTTTCGCGGCGGCCATGGTCAATGGGTGCCGAACGAATGTGCCTGCGAAGTAGGTGACCCCCGAAGGCGGTACGCTGTCATCACCGAACTGCCAAAAGCCACCGTCCAGCGCATCCATCCATTCGTGCTTGCCGATCATGGCGCCGATGGGCATGCCACCGCCGATCACCTTGCCGTAGGTGCCGATGTCCGCCTGGATGCCGAACAAGCCTTGTGCACCGTTCGGGTGCATACGGAAGCCCGTGATCACCTCATCGAAGATCAGTGCTGCGCCGTGTTGCTTGGTGATCTCGCGAACCTCGCGCAAGAAATCCACGGGGCGGAATTCCATGCGACGGCTCTGCACCGGTTCTACCAGAACGGCCGCCGCCTCATGGCAACGTTCCTTGATGATCTGAAGGCTTTCGGGCGTGCCGTAATCCAGGATCAGCATGTTCTCCACGGCTTGCGGCATGATGCCGGGCGCGCCGGGATAGCTCTTCTTGCTTTTGCTGCCGCGGATGATCACTTCGTCGTTTATGCCGTGGTAGCTACCGGCGAAGGCGATGATCAAACTGCGACCCGTGACGGTACGTGCCATGCGCATCGCGCCGAGCACCGCTTCCGATCCGGTGTTGCAAACCGCCGCACGCTCACCACCAGTGAGTTCGCACAAGAGGTTCGACACATCCGCCGCGAGCGGATGCATTGGGCCGATGTCCACGCTTGCATCCAACTGCAAGTGACACGCTTCGCGAATGAAATCCGGCATGTAGCCGAACATCGAGGAACCGAATCCGCTGAGGATGTCGACGTAGTTGTTGCCGTCGATGTCGGTGAGGTGGCAGCCACGGCTCTTGTCCACCACCACTTGGTAGGTCAACTCCTTGGTCTGCGGCTTGAAGCCGGTCACCACGCGCGGGTCGGCCATCTTCTCGCGGTTCGCCTGCGTGAAGGCCTTGCTCTTGGCGGTCTTCTTGGTGTAACGAACCACAAAGGCATCGAACCATGCCCGCTGTTCGGGCGACATGTCGTCCACCTTCTCCTTCACGATGCGTGCCTGTGCACCGAAGACTTTCTTCAATTCTGGAGCGTCTTCCAGAGCGTTTACTGCATTCGTCATTCCGGCCTCCGAGCCGGAATCGCGAGATGCAGCGACAGGAGCGATCACACCACCCGCGTTCCAATGCGGCAGGATGTGATCTGCCAGCTTGTCCAGGTTCGGCAGTTCTTCGTTCAGCTGTCGGAAGGTCACCTTCACCCTGAACTTCTTGCTCAATGAGGTCGCTACCTGCGTGAGGAAGAGGGAATCAAGACCCATCTCGAGGAAGGTCTCCTCATCACTCGCTTCAGCCAATTCCAATCCGGAGCTTTCCTCCAACAAGGTCTTGATCTGCTGGATGAGTTGGTCTTTGAGACTTAGGCTTGCGTCCAACGCTTCGGTGGACGGGGTGGACATGGTGGCCACACTGTGTCCACCATGTCCACCTGAAGCGGCCTGCGCCGCTACTGGATCGACCCAGTGCCTTACGCGTTCAAAAGCATACGTGGGCATGGATATCCGTCGACGTTCCTCCTTCTCGTAGAATTTCTTCCAGTCGATAAGCACACCGCTCTGCCAAAGGCCTCCGACGGCCTTCAGTAGTTGCGTGAGTTCATTTCCGTTGCCGGCGCTATCACCCAGTGAAGGCACGGCGACCTGCTTCTTGTTGTCGCTGCTCTGCTGGCGGGCGAGTGTCGTTGCGGTGATCCGCGGACCGACCTCGAGCATCACACGGTCGGCGTCAGCCCAGGCGAACTTCACGGCCTGCGCAAAGCGCACCGTGGCGCGCAAGTGATCGCTCCAGTATTTCGAAGAGGTCGCTTCCTCGTCCTTCAACCATTCAGCGGTCACGGTGCTGATGATCGGGATGCGCGGAGCGTTCAATTGCACACCATCCACCACCTTCTTGTACGGCGCCACCATGGCGTCCATCATCGGGCTGTGGAAAGCGTGACTGGTGAAGAGGAGCTTGCAGGTGATGCCGTCCTTTTCCAGATCGACCTGCAACTTTTCGATCGCTTCCTTCGGTCCACTGGCCACGCACAATTGCGGACCGTTGTTCGCTGCGAGGCTGCATCCTTCCGGCAGGCGCTTCGCGACATCCTCTTCCGCTGCGCGCACACTGAGCATGCTGCCACCGGGCAGTTCTTGCATCATGCGGCCGCGGTTGGCAACGAGCGTCACCGCATCTTCCAGGGAGAACACACCCGCCAGACAAGCCGCCGCGAATTCGCCGATGCTGTGGCCCATCATCGCATCGGGTACGATGCCCCAGTGCATCCACAATTTCGCCAGGCTATAGTGCATGGTGAAGAGCGATGCTTGCGTGTAGATCGTCTGCTTCAGTTGTTCCCCGGCCTTCTCTTCTTCTCCGGCTTTCGGGAAGATGATGGCCTTGAGATCAACGTTCAATTCCTTGCTGAAGAGCGTACAGCACTGATCGAAATGTTGGGCGAAGACCGGCTCGCTGGCGTACAGGTCGCGGCCCATGTTCACGTATTGCGATCCCTGTCCGGGGAACATGAAGACCACGCCCGGTGCGGCTTCGTGCAACTCGCGCGTACCGAGCAGGTTGGTGTCCTTGTTCGCGATCGCTTCCATCACTTCGGCATGCGAACCACCCACGATCAGGCGGCGATGCTTGAAGTGTCGGCGACCCAGCTGAAGCGTGTAAGCCGCATCAGCAAGCGATGCTTCCGGATGCGATCCGAGCCAAGCATGGAGGTTGTCCGTCATGGCATCGAGGGAGGTCTTGCTCTTTGCGCTGAGCAGGAACAATTGCTTGCTGCGCGATGCGCTCGAAGGGACTTCCACCGGGGGCTCGGCGAGGATCACGTGCGCGTTCGTACCACCCACGCCGAACGATGAAACGCCTGCAATGCGTGGCACGTCCGTTCGTGGCCAAAAGATGTTCTCCTTCGCAACGGTGAACGGGCTGTTCGCGAAATCGATGGACGGGTTCGGTGTTTCGAAACCGATGCTCGCGGGAATGGTCCCGTCGCGCAATGCCAATGCGGTCTTCATCACACCTGCCGCGCCGGCCGCTGCGGTCAAATGGCCGATGTTCGATTTGATCGATCCGATCGCGCAATGCTGCTGCGGTGTGTCAGCAGGCGAGCCATGGTTCGCCCCTACGGCGTTGGTGCTGGCGAATGCCAACGTCAACGCCTCCACCTCGATCGGATCGCCCAATGGCGTTGCCGTTCCATGCGTTTCCACGTACGTGATCTGGTCCGGCGTCACGCCTGCATCGGCATGGGCCATCGCGATCACCTCTGACTGCCCGCGAACGCTGGGTGCGGTGAAACTGGCCTTGTCGCTGCCGTCGTTGTTCAATGCGGCACCCTTGATCGTCGCGTAGATGTGGTCCTTGTCGCGGACCGCGTCGTCGAGACGTTTCAACACGATGATGCCGACACCATCGCTGAAACTGGTGCCTTTGCCGTTCGCGTCGAAGGTGCGCGTGCTGCCGTCGGGGCTGTACATCCCGCCATCGTTGTACACGATGCCGCTGTTGAACGGAACCGTGAGTGCGATACCACCGGCGAGAGCCATGTCGCATTCGCCATCGCGCAACGCTTTGAACGCTTGTGCGATCGCCACCAGCGATGTGCTGCACGCCGTGTGGATGCTCAATGCCGGACCACGCAGGTCGAATTCGAAGGCAAGGCGCGTTGCGATGTAATCCTTCTCGTTGCCCGTCATCACTTGGAAATCGCCCACCTGTTCGATGAGTTCCGGATGACCGATGACGTTGCGCGTGAAATAGGTGTTGTTGCCCATGCCGGCATACACGCCGATGAGGCCGTCGAACTGTGCGGGATCGTACGCGGCATCTTCCAATGCGCCCCATGCCGTTTCGAGGAACACGCGCTGCTGCGGGTCCATCAGCGCGGCCACGCGTGGATTCACGCCGAAGAAGCCCGCATCGAACTTGTCGGCATCGTTGATCACGCCGCGTGCTGGCACATAGTCCGGATCGTTCTTCACCGCTTCGGGAATGCTCGGATCCAACTCCTCCTTGCTCCAGCGACTGATGCTGTTCTTGTTGGCGAGGAGGTTCTTCCACAGTTGTTCCACATCAGCAGCACCCGGGAATCGTCCGCTCATGCCGATGATGGCGATGTCGCGCTTTGCGGTCGATGCATGCATCGACCCTACGCGCGCTTTCGCCATCTCGGCGGGACTTTGGGTCGTACCTGATCCTTCCAGAAATGCCGCACACGCTTTGATCGTCGGGTGCTGGTACAGCTTCACGATGGGCAGCTTCAGGCCATGGCCTTCCAGTTGCGCGACGCACTGGATACTCAGCAACGAATTGCCGCCGAGGTCGAAGAAATTGTCATCGATACCCACTTTGTCCACAGCGAGCTGATCGGCCCAAACTGTGGCGAGTGTCTTTTCCACGGTCGACTTCGGTGCCGCGTATGCCACATCCAGATCGGGGCGTTTCACATCGGGTGCGGGCAGTGCCTTGCGATCGATCTTGCCGCTCGGAGTACGAGGTATTTCCTTCACTGCCACGAAAGCGGAAGGCACCATGTAATCTGGAATGAGAGCGCCAAGGTGCTTGCGCAGATCGTTCGTGCTGATCTCCTTTTTCGCTAGGTAGTACCCGATAAGTCGCTTCAATCCGGGACGGTCTTCGCGCACGGTAGCGACGGCTTGTTCAATGGAATTGTGCTTTTCCAAAGCCACCTCCACTTCGCCAAGTTCGATGCGATAGCCACGCACTTTCACCTGACCATCGATGCGGCCTTTGTAATCGATGTTGCCGTCGGGTAGTTCAACAGCTTGATCACCGGTCTTGTACAAGCGACCACCTTTCTCGAAAGGATCATTGATGAAGCGTTCCGCCGTGAGGTCGGGTCGGTTGATGTAGCCCGTGGCCACGCAGGCGCCGCCGAGGTACAACTCGCCTTCCTCTCCCTTCTGCACGGGCTTCATCTGCTCATCCAGGATCAGCAGCTTTACGTTGTCGATAGCCTTGCCGATGTTCGGCAGCGCTGGCCAAGAAGACGGATCGCCCTTCAACTCAAGCTCGCTCACCACGTGACCTTCTGTCGGTCCGTACTGGTTGCAGAAACGGCAGCCGGGCAGTTGCTTGAACAAATTCGCGACGGCCGGCGTGATCTTCAATTGCTCGCCACTGGTGAAAACCTCCTTCAATGATGATGGTACTTCACCCGTGCGCTCCACGGCTTCCGCCAGATATTGCAACGCAACGAAAGGCACGATCACCCGGTTGATCCTTTCGGTGATGATCTTCCGCAGCAACTGTGTGCTGTTCAATCGGTCTTCATCGGTGATCAACACTAAAGTGCCGCCTTGTGCGAACGTTGCGAAAAGCTCCTGAAAGCTCACGTCGAAACTGATCGGTGCGAACTGCAGCGTGCGGTCGCCTTCCTTCAGAACGGAGGTCCGCAGTTGCCATTGGATCAAGTTCATCAGCGGACCGTGGTGCATGGTCACGCCCTTGGGACGACCGGTGCTTCCGCTGGTGAATAGTACGTAGCAAGGGCCCTCTGGTCCGGTAGGGCACGGCCCTTCGAAAAGCGGGCCGTTCTCCAGATCGATCTGCTCGATCAGGAGGATATTGGCCTTGGAGCCGACGAACAAATGTTGGTGCGCTTTGTCTGTGATCACCACCGGTGGTCGTGCATCCTCCATCATGAAGGCGATACGGTCCGTAGGGTAAGTGGGGTCAATGGGTACGTAGGCCGCCCCCGCATGCAGGATCCCGAGGACACTGATCACAAGTTCCGAGGAACGTTCCAAACAAAGGCCAACGGTATGGCCGGGCGCAACACCGTGTATGGCAAGGTGCTGGGCCATACGGTCGGACCGTTGCCCTAGCGACGCGTAGCTGAGCTGCACGGGGCCATCCACCAGGGCCGGAGCATTGGGTCGATCGGTCTTGGAAGCTTCGAAGAATTGATGAACGTTCTGAAAAGGGGTGCTGGAGTTCATGGTATAGCGTACCGTACTAAATGGTCATGCGATCTGGCCGACAAAGCTCCGGGCCATCCGTTGAGGCTCGAGGCATTGTTGAAAACTGGCTTTTCAAGGTCAATTGGAACGCATTTGACCTACAAAAGGTTGCTTCTGGCAAAGGTCCGAAGGAATTCTAGGACAACGGTAGATCCAACGGACAATGCTCGCGATCCACCGGGAGATCATGCCGATCTGTCGACCTGAAAGGTGATCCGTCCAAAAGTCGGGGCGGGAAACTGTTGATCAATTGGTCGTTCCGAATGGGTCATTCGGCGGGAATCTTTAATGATCACGGGCTGTTGCGTGGAATTAAGGTTATCAACAATGCTGGAATCGCCTGTTGATAACATCTATTTTCGCGACCGTTAGATCGATATTTCCAAGAACGATCGGTCCAAGTTGTTGACAAGTAGAAGTTTACAGCACGGTAGGGAGATGCCTATTTCGATCCTGGTCAGTACGCGGGAAAGCGGGGCAGTTTCGGCGTGGCCAATGGATGGTACAATGCTCATAGAGGTGATCGAAGGCCAGGCAATTAGGTGCAATTCTCGTCATTCAATGTGTGCTTATCCTGTAGATGCTCGATCGGATCTTGGAAGTGTCATGATCCGGAGAAAAGGTGATCGGATCGAAACCTCAGGGGGGAAGATCACGATACAAGGGACTGCCGACCACATGTGTGGGTCTGTTCTTCAGAGCACTGCCTTGCTCGGGAACAAGCCAAAGGATCCGCAGGTGGAGGGTCGGAAGTTCAACCAACTTCAGTGTATTCCATGCTTCGATATCTGCTAACCCTCCTAACCGCTTTTGGGCTTTTAGGCGCATTCGGCCAAACCGTTTCTGAGCGGGCGGCCGTCCGGCTGACCGGAACGGTGAATGCCTCGGCCCCGAGCATCACCTTGAATTGGCCTGCAATGAGTGGAACAAGCTCATTCGCCGTTTACAGGAAATTGAAGACCGGGAACTCTTGGGGGAGCGCCGTTGCCAACCCATCATCCTCGGCCACCCAGTGGGTGGATAATTCGGTCAGTGTCGGGGTGAACTACGAGTACAAGGTCGTACGGGTATCGAGTGGAACCACCGGTACCGGATACATCAGCACAGGGATCAACGTGACAGCACCGGATTACCGGGGAAAGGTGATCCTGTTAGTTGACAACACACTGGCTTCCCAGTTGGTGCCGGAGTTGAACCAATTGGTTCTCGATATGCGTGCCGATGGGTGGGCTGTTCTGCGTACCGATGTATCGCGCACGGCATCCGTGACCAGTATCCGTAGCATTGTTCAAGGACATTACAACAGCGACCCTGCCAATGTGAAGGCCTTGTACTTGGTCGGTCACGTTCCGGTGCCGTACTCTGGGAATATCACTCCGGATGGACACGACGATGGTCGGGGTGCACGTCCGACCGATGGCTATTACGCTGATATCAACGGCACTTGGACGGACAACTCCGTCAACGTGGCACTCGGTACCCATAGCCAGTCCTGGAATACACCTGGGGATGGTAAGTTCGACCAAAGCGATTTCCCTTCAGCGATCGAATTGCAGGTGGGTCGTGTGGATCTCTATGATATGCCGGCATTCTCGGCCTCGGAGGTCCAATTGGTGCGGAACTACTTGAACAAAGCGCATTCCTTCAAGGTGAAAGGGTGGACCCCAACGATGCGGGGCTTGGTGATCGATAACCTCCAATGGGTGGGTAACCCGATCGCAGCAAGCGGCTTTCGGATGCAGCCGCTCGCGGGCAACTCGAATCTTACACCATCTGCTCCGGTCCTATCGTACGACCAGTATGTGAACGGCCAAAGCTATCTGTGGACCTATCATTGCGGTGGTGGTCTGCAAGCAGTGGACAATGGAGTCATCACCTACAATGGAACAAGTGGCGGCGCAACCACTCAGCAATACGCCTCCTCGACCAATATGGGCGGTGTGTTCAACATGTCCCTCGGAAGTTTCTACTACGACTGGGATAACAGGAACAATTTCCTGCGTGCAGTGATCGCCAGTGGCGAAGGTCTAGCGAATTGTTGGGCCGGTATTCCGGCTTGGTACTTCCATCACATGGGGATGGGGGACAACATCGGATACAGCGTGTTGCAGACCATGAACAACACGGGTATGTACACGCCGATCACCGAAGGTTGGCAGTCTTCCATCGGCAGGACCCACTTGAATTTGATGGGGGATCCGACGATCAGGATGCAGATGGTATCCCCACCGTCGAATTTGGTGATCACGAATTCAGGGGGAAATGCGGCCTTTTCTTGGACGGCATCAGCGGATGCCGGGTTGGGCTATCACGTCTACCAATTCGAGACTTCGGGGGCGATCAGCCGGTTGACCACGAACCCTGTTACGGGCACCAGTTACTTGAACCCTGCAATTCCGTTCATCGCCGGTCGTGATTACATGGTGCGTGCGGTCAAGTCCGAGACGAACTTCAGTGGTAATTACCACAACCTCTCCTTGGGTGCGATCGGTACCAGTGCGGGGTCGGCAGCACCGGATTGCCTCGGTGTGGTGGGGGGGTCGGCGACCGTCGGATCCAGTTGCAACGACAACAACCCATGTACGACCAATGATGTGTACGGCTCGAATTGCCAGTGTGCCGGTACTCCTTCGCCGGATAGCGATGGCGATGGTATCTGCAATGCACAGGACAATTGCCCGAACATCGCTGGTCAGATCGGTTCTGCGTGCAACGATAACGACCCCTGCACGACGAATGATGTGATCACCGCGAATTGCCAATGTGCGGGTACCCCATCGCCTGATTCGGATGGAGACGGTATTTGCAACAGCCAGGATAACTGCCCCAACATCGCTGGTCAGATCGGTTCCGCCTGTAACGATGGGAACGCTTGCACCACCGGTGATGTGATCAACGCGAATTGCCAGTGTGTCGGCACTCCATCGCCGGATACGGATGGCGACGGTGTTTGCAACAGCCAGGATAACTGTCCGTTCGTTGCTGGCCAGATCGGTACTGCGTGCAACGACAACGATCCCTGCACGAGTAACGACGTGTTGAATGCGAATTGCCAGTGCGCGGGAACCCCTGCGGCCGATACCGATGGAGATGGTGTATGCGATGCACAGGATAGCTGCCCATGGGTAGCTGGTCAGATCGGTTCGCCTTGTGATGACGGTGATCCGTGTACGACCAACGATGTGCGGAACTCGAACTGCCAATGCGTAGGTACCCCTTCGCCGGATGCCGATGGTGATGGGATCTGCAATGCGCAGGACAACTGTCCGAACACCCCGGGCCAGATCGGTTCTTCTTGCAACGACAACGATCCGTGTACAACGAACGATGTGTTGAATTCGAATTGCCAATGTGTTGGAACACCTTCACCGGATACGGATGGAGACGGTGTATGCGATGCACAGGATAGCTGCCCATGGGTGGCTGGTCAGGTCGGTTCGCCTTGTGATGACGGTGATCCGTGTACGACCAACGATGTGCGGAACTCGAACTGCCAATGTGCTGGTACGCCCTCTCCGGATTCCGATGGTGATGGCATCTGCAATGCACAGGACAACTGTCCGAACACCCCGGGCCAGATCGGTTCTTCTTGCAACGACAACGATCCGTGTACAACGAACGATGTGTTGAATTCGAATTGCCAATGTGTTGGAACACTTTCACCGGATACGGATGGAGACGGTGTATGCGATACGCAGGATAGCTGCCCATGGGTGGCTGGTCAGGTCGGTTCGCCTTGTGATGACGGCGATCCGTGTACGACCAACGATGTGCGGAACTCGAACTGCCAATGCGTGGGTACCCCTTCGCCGGATACAGATGGTGACGGTATCTGCAATGCGCAGGACAACTGCCCGAACACTCCGGGCCAGATCGGTTCGGCGTGCAATGACAATGATCCGTGTACAACGAACGATGTGCTGAATGCGAACTGTCAGTGCGTTGGAACGCCTTCTCCGGATACGGATGGAGATGGTATTTGCAACAGCCAGGACAATTGCCCGAACGTTCCAGGTCAGATCGGATCCCCTTGCGTGGACGGTGATCCGTGCACTATCAACGATGTGATCAACGCGAACTGCCAATGTGCAGGAACTCCAAGCGGAGATAGCGATGGCGACGGGATCTGCAATGCCCTCGACGACTGCCCGAACACCCCGGGCCAGATCGGATCATCCTGCGACGACGGAAACAATGCGACCATCGATGACGTGTTGAATGCGAATTGCAACTGCGTTGGAACTTTGGTCGTGTTGGATTGCCTCGGTGTACCGAACGGTCCGAACCTTCCCGGAACGCCGTGCAACGATGGCGATGACCACACCGAGAATGATGTATGGTCGGTGAATTGCGCCTGTGAAGGTGACCCAATTCCCTTGGACTGCAACGGTGTGCTGGGCGGACCCGCATTGCCGGGTACCTCGTGCAACGACAACAACGCGAACACGATCGACGACACGTGGAGTGCAAATTGCAACTGTGTAGGCACTCCGGTGGTCTTCGATTGCCTGGGCGTAGCGAATGGATCCGCATTGCCGGGTACCTTGTGCAACGACAACAATGCGAACACGATCGACGATACATGGAGTGCGAATTGCAACTGTGTAGGCACCCCGGTGGTCTTCGATTGCCTGGGCGTAGCGAATGGATCCGCATTGCCGGGTACCTTGTGCAACGACAACAATGCGAACACGATCGACGATACATGGAGTGCGAACTGCAACTGTGTAGGCACCCCGGTGGTCTTCGATTGCTTGGGCGTAGCGAATGGATCCGCATTGCCGGGTACCTCGTGCAACGACAACAACGCGAACACGATCGACGATACATGGAGTGCGAACTGCAACTGTGTAGGCACCCCGGTGATCTTCGATTGCTTGGGCGTAGCGAATGGATCCGCATTGCCGGGCACCTCGTGCACCGACAACAACGCGAACACGATCGACGATACATGGAGTGCGAATTGCAACTGTGTAGGCACCCCGGTGGTCTTCGATTGCTTGGGCGTAGCGAATGGGTCCGCATTGCCGGGCACCTCGTGCAACGACAACAACGCGAACACGATCGACGACACGTGGAGTGCGAATTGCAACTGTGTAGGCACCCCGGTGGTCTTCGATTGCTTGGGCGTAGCGAATGGATCCGCATTGCCGGGCACTTCCTGCAACGACAACAATGCGAACACGATCGACGACACGTGGAGTGCGAATTGCAACTGTGTAGGAACGCAGGTGCCGTTGGATTGTCTCGGCGTACCGAACGGTCCGAACCTTCCTGGAACGCCGTGCAACGATGGCGATGATCACACCGAGAATGATGTTTGGTCGGTGAACTGCGCTTGCGAGGGAGAG
Organism: Flavobacteriales bacterium; assembly: GCA_016710015.1. Lineage (GTDB taxonomy): Bacteria > Bacteroidota > Bacteroidia > Flavobacteriales_F > PHOS-HE28 > PHOS-HE28. The sequence continues at coordinate 133,280 of JADJLR010000005.1, read as the reverse complement.
CCCATTCCCGCAGATTGCAACGGTGTGCTGGGCGGACCTGCATTACCGGGCACTTCCTGCAACGACAACAACGCGAACACGATCGACGATACATGGAGTGCGAACTGCAACTGTGTAGGCACCCCGGTGGTCTTCGATTGCTTGGGCGTAGCGAACGGATCCGCATTGCCGGGCACTTCCTGCAACGACAACAACGCGAACACGGTCGATGACACGTGGAATGCGAACTGCAATTGTGTGGGCACGGTTGTGGTGTACGACTGCCTCGGTGTAGCGAATGGAACGGCCACCCCCGGCACACCGTGTAACGACAATGACCCGACCACTGGGGACGATCAATGGATGTCGGATTGTAATTGCGCTGGCCAATTGATCGATTGCGAAGGCGTGGCTGGTGGCGATGCGCTTCCTGGTACCTCTTGTGATGATGGCGACCCCTTGACGATCAACGATTCATGGAACTCGAACTGTTCTTGTGTGGGTGCCTTGCAGTTGGTAGATTGTGCTGGTGTTCCCGGCGGAGGAGCCTCCATGGATGATTGCGGTGTTTGCTCAGGTGGAAACACGGGCATCGTACCCAACGCGGATATGGATCTGGATGGCTTGTTGGCCTGCGAGGACAACTGCTCGGTGGCATTCAACCCGAATCAAGCGGATTACGATGGCGACGGGGTAGGTGACGCATGCGACAATTGCGTGTGGGTTTACAACCCCGCACAGCCGGATATCGACGGCAACGGTGTGGGTGATGCATGCGATATGCTCACGGGCTTGATGGAGTATTCCGCAAGTACCACATTCAGTATGTACCCGAACCCGACGAACGGTCAGGTTTCTGTGATATGCACGGTGCCCGGAGCTAAGTGGCTGCGATTCCACAATGCGCTTGGTGCGCTGGTGTTCGAAGCGCCGTTGTACCGACAATTGGATCTGGAACGCCTTTCCATGGGCGTTTACATGGTGCTTGTGCTAGATGCGGAAGGCAGACCGCTGGCACAATCGAGACTCGTTCGTCAATAACAACGGGTCGAAGTTGGTTGAAAGGGCTCCTTGGTAACAAGGGGCCCTTCTCATTTCAGCAAGGTCACCGTTCCAAAATGCTCGCGCCGTTCCGTAGAGAAGCCTTCCTTCACCCAAAGGCGCCAAACGTATACGTCCTGCGGTAGGATCTCTCCGCTGTTTCGCATGGATCCGTTCCATCCCTCTTTCGGGGTGGTGGAAAGGAAGACCTCATTGCCCCAACGATCGTGGATCGTGAAGAGATAAGCATCCTCATCCAGACCGATCACGGACTGGAAGAAGGTCTCGTTGATCGCATTGCCGTCCGGTGTGAACGCATTGGGAACGAAAACGGTCAGGACATCGTCCACGATGATCTCACGGCAAGTCGCTTGTTCACAGCCCAAGGAATCGGTCCCGACAAGACAGATGGTATGGGTGCCGACCGTTGCATTTGGTAGCGTGATGCCTCGTCCAGCCATGACATCCCATGACTCTCCATCCATTGTCCAATCGTGATCCACATCCGCGAGGGGTTGGTGAACCAGCCCGATCACCGGATCATCGATGCTCACTCGTATCGGTGACACGCCGAAATCGACCACCGGGCCGTTCGAAACCGTGATGGCTTGCCCGAACGTTGCGCTCGCAGTGCATCCTTCCGCGTCCGTGACCAGTGCAGTGACCGTGAAGGTTCCACCAAGCGTGTACAGGTGGTTCGTCGTGGTGCCAGCGAACCCGGATCCACCATCGCCAAAGCTCCATTGCACCGTGGCCGGTTCATTGAACGTGCCGGCGGATAGTTGAACGGTCAATGGTGCGCAACCCTGATCCACGTTGGTTGTCAATGAAGGCTGTGGTAGTGGGTGAACGGTGAGTTCTACTGTGGCTTGCGCCTGCATGTCTGTGCAAGCCCCGACTCCATCAACGGAATAGACATAGATGCCAGGAAGGTGGTAGGTGGGGTCGAAGGGTCCTTGGAATTGGGAAGGCCCGGACCATGATCCACCACTATCCGGACTTCCACCGAGCAAAGGGAAGAGTGCAATAGGTTCCGCATTCGCACAGAGGCCGAGCGCACTGATCGAGCCGGGGTTGGGCATTGGATCGATGACCAGATCGATCATCGCTTGGGCATTCGGACATGGCGCAGTGCCTTGCACCGTGTATTGGTAGGCGCCTGAAGCGGCATTCGAAGGATCCACTGGATCGACGATGGCACCGTTGGGCCCGGTCCACGTGCCATTTGGATCCCAAGAACCGGACAACCATTCGGAAGGATCGATAGGATCACTTCCTGCACAGATATCGATCAGGCCACCTAGCCCGGCTTGTGCAGCTGGGATGATACTCATCGCAACGGAACTGGTGATCGCAGGGCACACACCCACTGCAGCGATCGTATAGGTGTATGTCCCGGCCGCATCGCTACCCGCATTGAAGGTCCCTGTTTGGTTCTGGCCGTCCGGGCCGGTCCATGTACCACCGGAAGCAGGCGCGCCAGTAATGGCAGAGATCAGTGGAAAGAGGTCGCTACCCTCGCTGCACAAGGGAACCGCTCCATCGATCCCCGCACTCAGCGCATCCTGAATGAAGACATCCACACCGGAACTCACAGAGGGACACGGGCCGTCCGCTCCGAAGACGTATCCGTAGTAACCATCGAAGACATCGGATGGGTCGATGATGCCATTGCTAGGCCCGCCGGTGGGTTCTACCCATGTACCGCCAGATGCAGCTGTGCCCCCAAGCAGGGGGAACAAATCGATGGGTCCATCGGTGGAGCAGGCCGTCAACACTGCATCCACTCCGGGATCGATGGCTTGTAAGACACTGAGCACGACCTGAGCGGAGGAGTTGGTACAAGGCGCAGGTGCTGCAACCGTGTATGTGTATGTGCCGACCACAGCCTGCAATGGGAGCACGTTCGCACCTGTGGGGTTCCCGTTCGGATCGGTCCAGATCCCACCGGTCTGAGCGTTATCGCCAAGAAATGGGAACAGATCCACTGTCGCTTCGGATGAGCACGCGTTGATGGCACCATCGTTCCCCGCGTTGGGTTGTTCCACGACATCCACTTCAACCGCTGAACTGGAAGTCATACAAGGAGCCATTGCGGCGATGGTATATGTGAATGTACCGCCCATATCCACCGCTGGGTCCAAGATCCCAAGAGAAGCGGAACCTGCTGGGTCGGTCCAAGCACCGCCTGCATCCGGAGAACCACCCAAGGCATCGAAGAGATCCAACGGGTCGGACGCAGTACACAAGGTGATGGCTCCATCTACACCCACATCGGGTTGGTCCACGATCGCGATCTGCACCGTGGCTTGATCACTGACGCATGGCGCGGCAGCCAATAGCAAGTAGGAATAGGTGCCCGGTTGTGCGGTTGATGGGTTCAGCACACCAGAGGTCGGCCCTCCATCAGGCGCAGTCCATGAACCACCAAGGTCCGGTGTGCCGCCAAGAAGGAAATAAAGATCGACCGGCGGGGCTGCACTGCACAGCGTGGTCAAAGGGCCATCGGTACCCGCATTTGGTTGTGGTGCGTTCTGCACGGTCACCGTCGCACTGCTGTTCGGGCAAGGGGCCACTCCGTTCACGGTGTAGGTGTATACCCCTGCAGGGTCCATGGCCGGGTTGTAAATTCCGCTGATCGGGGCGCCGTTCGGTCCGGTCCATACACCACCGACATTCGGGACTCCATTCAATTGGGTGAATAAACTGAACGAGGAGGCGGAGGTACAGGTTTGCATACTTGCATTGATCCCTGCGTTGGGGCTTTGGACCACCGATACGGTCACAGCAACTACGGCTGGTATGCATGGGGCTACAGCGACGACGGTGTATGAATAAATTCCCGGCACATCGGTAGCGGGGTCAAAGATCCCGGTATGGGCGCTTCCATCCGGCGCGGTCCAGACCCCACCTGGGTCAGGGGATCCTTCGATCACCGAGAACAGGTTGGCAGGTGGGTTGGAACTACAGAGGGTCAAGTTGCCCGGACCACCAGCATTGGGTTGATCGGAGATCGTGACGATCACTTGGGCTTGGGCAGAGCAAGGTGGGGCAAGGCTGGTCACGGTATAGGTGTACGCGCCTGCATCATCCGTTGTCGGGTTTAGAATACCGGACACCACGGAGCCATCCGGGGCGGTCCACACGCCTCCCGCATCGGGCGTACCTCCGAGCGTATTGAACAGATCCGATACGCCACCGGAAGAACAGGTCGTGAGGGCCGCATCCGATCCGGCATCCGCTGTACAACTCTGGATCACCGTTGGTGGGTTCACCGCGATAGGATCCCCTGTGCATCCGGTACTGCCCCAACTCCCTGTTTCACTGTCCCCAAAGGAGTTCACGGAGACATCCAGACTCAGTCCATTCACGCAAGCCGGGCCATCGAGAACGGAGATGGTCCAGCAAAAGGTCCAGTTCACTGCGCCAGTGCAGAAATCCCCGAAGTTGTTCCCAGGGTTGCCATCACCGGGGTTGTAGTCGTAGAAGAAACCGGGCCCTTGCGTACCGATGTTGGTCCCTGCCGTGCCTTGGACAGAAGGGTACCACGCCCAACTACCGGAGCCCGAACAGGAAGCCGGTGGAGGCCCGGGGGTCAAGGTGCTCATATCCCAACCCGGACCGAAGTTGGCCGCAACTCCATGGAACCAATTGGCGTTGGTGCTGTTCCAATTGGTCACAGTGAAACAGAAGGTCACCGTTTCCCCACACCCATACGTGCCATTCACGGGTGGCGTGGATGCTGTAAAGGTGTTGCTCACCAAACAGGGTTGACCGAACGCGCAGAGCGAAGCGAACGTCAAGGGGAGAAGGGACCATCGAAGACGAGGCTGCATGGAACGTTCGGCGCGAATGGGAGACTACCAAAATAGGCGTTCTCGTCGATCAACACCAAATCGGCGATCACACCGAGAGGATCGGCAGGATCCGGAGCAGGTCGGGATCCAACCTCCGGCGTTTTCCGATGGCATCTTGGAAAGGAGTGAGAACGATGCGACCGTTCATCTCGCCCACCATGGCATCGTGTGCCCCTTTGCACAATTCCTCCACCGCAGCCACGCCGAGCTTACTTGCCAACACCCGGTCCTGTACGGAAGGGCTACCGCCGCGCTGCAAATGACCGAGCACCGTGACCCGGATGTCGAAGTGGGCATGGCATTCCTTCACCTTGCGAGCGATCTCGAACGCACCGCCTTCCTCATCTCCTTCCGCCACCACCACAATGCTACTGGACTTGCTTTGTTTCGCCTCGGTCAAGGCCGTGATCAACTGATCGATGCGCTGGGGAACTTCCGGCAACATGACATATTCCGCACCCGCTGCAATGGCACAAGCCAAAGCGATGAAGCCTGTGTCGCGCCCCATCACCTCCACGAAGAAGAGGCGGTCATGGGAGGATGCGGTATCGCGGATCTTATCGATCGCCTCCACAGCGGTATTCACGGCCGTATCGAAACCAATGGTCCGGTCCGTACCGAAGAGGTCATTGTCGATGGTCCCCGGCAGACCTAGGATGGATGTACCGTGTTCTTGAAAGAAGATATTCGCACCGGTGAAGGTGCCATCACCACCGATCGCGATAAGGCCGTCGATGCCTCTGACCTTAAGCGTTCCTGCAGCTTTCTCTCGACCTTCGTTCGTACGGAAGGCCTCGCTGCGGGCCGAGCGCAGCATCGTGCCTCCGCGTTGGATGATGTTGCTCACATCCCGTGCACCAAGTTCCATGAGCTGGCCATGAACGAGTCCATCATATCCGCCGAGGATGCCGGATACGCGGATGCCTGTTGCGGAAGCGGTGCGAACCACCGCTCGGATGGCCGCATTCATGCCAGGGCTATCGCCACCGGAGGTGAATACCCCGATGTGCCGGACCGCCGGCACATTGCTCATTGTGCAACCACTTGCCCAAGGTGAAGTCGGTCGCCACGATGATCGGCCAAGAAACACTGGTAGGTTCCGGCTGCAAGTCCATTCCGTTCGAAAGGAACTACTCCGAGCGCAAGGTTGCCGAAACGCATCACCTCACGACCTGTAGCATCCACTAGGATCACGGTGCTGCCGGGTTCCGAATTGCTGAGGTCGATCTTGAATCCTTCGGTGAATACCGTTGGATAGGGTTTAGGTGTTACCGCCACTTCCTGCTCTGGGAGTCCGACCGTGGAACCCGGAGTGGAATACACATCCAACGCGCAAATGATGAAGAGAGTGGATCCGCTGGAATGGAATTCCTCTTGAACGAATGTATTGGGAGCCGAGAGACCGGTGTTGAATACTTCCCACGTTTCGCCACCATCCGAGGAACGGTAACAACCTATGGGACCCGATCTGGTGATCGCATAGAACTTCGAATCGTAGGCCAGCAATTCCGACCCGGCCGGCGGGCTTGCCACTGGGTAGTTCGTGCTGTTCACCCACGTAACGCCATTGTCGATAGAATACCGTGCGCCGAAAGTGGTCAGCGCCACGATCCGCCCGCCGATCCCCTGCACGGCATACACGGCATAATTGGTGGTGCCGACCTGGGACCAGGATTGGCCGAGGTCCGCAGACTTCATCAACGCTGTGTTCGTTGATGCGTAGAGGACACCGTCCATCATGTCGATGTTGTAGATCGTCATGTTGGTGCTCAGCCCATTGTACGCAGAAAGCCAGGTGGTTCCATTGTCAACGGTCCGGAACACACCGCCGTTACTATTGGAGCTCATTCCGGAAAAGACCACGAAGAGCACCCCGTTGAAGTTGTAGATCTTATTCACATAGGTCGACGCATTGGCTGTTAGGGTGCCGTTGGCGATGGACCAACTTGCTCCATGGTTCGTCGATCGGTAGATGCCGCTCTCGGTGCCACAGAACAGAGTGGTCCCATTGCTACCAACGGATTGTACTTTGATAGTGCCCTCGGTAAGCGGAAGCCCTGAATTCACCAAGGTCCAACTTACTCCGTTGTCCACACTTTTCTGAACGCCGGTGTTGAACGTGGCCAAGTAGAGCGCACCATTATGTGTCGTCATACTCTTGTGCCCGGTACTCGTCAGGTTGCTCGGAGTCCAATTCGCCAGTGCGGCGACATGTAAAAGCCCCAACAATGCGAACCATGCGTAGCGATACATCATCATTTCGTTGATTTCCTGCAAAAGTAGGGTGCTCGGCCTTGGGTGGAAAGTTGGAGGCGCACACGGCTGCGTCGGAACCTTCATCGGGTACGTACCTTAGCACGATGCAGCGTCCGATCAATGCCCGACGAATGGCCTTTGGGCTTGGGTTGCTCTTCGTGGCATTGCTCCTGCCACGCGAGGTGCTGCACGCCATGGCCCATGTTGGAGATCATGAGGCTCACGGCGCGGCAGCTCGTATAGAATTGAACGAAACCTGCGCCTTGTGCGACATCGTCTTGCCGACCTTCCATACTGCTGCTATCACTTGCGCACCTGTTCTTCAGGATACGCGTGTACCGAACATTTCGGTACACGAAGTTGGAACCGAAGCAAAGGTCATTCGGTCCGTCAAGAGCCGTGGTCCGCCCGCTGGGGTGGAGTGAACCGCCCGTTCCCGATCCGGGAAGTAAGGGCCGAGGTGATCGTTTTCCGTGAATGCCCCGTACGCCAGCCGTACTTCGACTCCATGTCCATACTGCGTGTGCTCTTTTTCTGTTCGTTGTTCCTGATGCCGATCATGGGTGTAGCACAGGATACCACGTGTACCTTGGTGATCCGGGGTCGCGTTGTGGATGAGCACGATCAAGGTCCATTGTCATTCGCAGAAGTGTACATACCCGCATTGAACAAGGGCGCTGTGGCCGATCAGCAAGGACGTTTCGTACTTTCTGGCCTTTGTGCGGGCCGTTATCTACTGCGTATCGCACACTTGGGGTGCGAGACCGTGGAACGGATAGTGCAATTGGATTCCGATGTGGATCTGCGCTTGGAGTTGGAGCATCACGCGCAGGAGCTGGCCGAATTCGAAGTGGCTCGATCCAGACCGGATGAGCATGTGGGGCTACCGAACGAGGGGGTGAACAAGGAGGCCATGGAAGCATCAGGCCGATCCCTTGTTGAAATGCTTTCAACGATCAATGGAGTAACGGTTCTGCAAAGCGGACCCACCATTGGCAAACCAGTGATCCATGGTCTCAGTGGCAATCGGGTCTTGATCTTGAATCAGGGAATTCGGCAAGAGGACCAGCAATGGGGTACCGAGCATGCACCCGGTCTGGATCCCTTCAGTAGCGATCGCCTTACCGTGGTGAAGGGAGCGTCCAGCGTCCAGTATGGGAGCGATGCGATGGGTGGAGTGGTGATCATTGAACCGGTGGAACTTCCGCGCAGCGAGGGCGTGCGGGGTGAGGTTCGTGGGCTTGGGGTAGCGAATGGGAAAGGCGGCGGTGGGAATGTCCAACTGGAAGGAGGGGTGCACGGGTTGCGTGGATTCGGATGGCGGCTTCAAGGCAGCGCTCGAAAGCTGGGTGATGCAAGCGCTCCAGGGTACGTTCTGAGCAATACGGGCATGAACGAAGCTGCGACCTCGGCTGCGATCGGCTACCGGGACCACCGGTGGAACACCACTATATTCTACAGTTATTTCGGGCGGGAATTGGGCATCCTTCGAGCCTCGCACATCGGCAATCTTACAGACCTTCAAACCGCGATCACCAACGCTCAGCCGTGGTATGTTGGTGAGTTCACCTATGCGATCGATGCACCACGGCAAAATTCAGCACACCATCTGCTGAAAGCGGAAGTCGGCTATGCCGTTGGCGATCGGGATTGTTTGGTGCTCACCTATGCGCGACAAGCGGATGATCGCCAGGAATTCGATATTCGCCGTGCAGGTCGAAGTGCGATCCCTGCAACGGACCTTTCGCTCATCACCCAAAGTGGCGATCTGGTGTACAAGCATTGGATCGGCCCGCACCTGCATGGCAAGATCGGTGCGAATGGCATGGAGCAGGAGAATCTCAACGTGCCTGGAACCGGTATTCGTCCGTTGATCCCCAATTTCCGGAAACGCACCGGTGCCCTATTCGTATTGGAGCATCTGCCCATCAACGACGAGTTGGAGTTGGAGGCAGGCGTTCGGTCGGAAGCGGCACGGATCGATGTTGCTCTTTATAACGCACAGGACTCGCTCGTCCGTCCCGTGCATCGGTTCACGAATCATGCCTTCAGTCTGGGGGCGAATTGGTCCGTTACGGACAGCTCGCGCATACGCTTCAACATCGGATCCGCATTTCGACCGCCTCATGTAAGCGAATTGTACAGCGAAGGCCTGCATCACGGCGCAGCGGCTTTGGAAATGGGCGACGATCGCTTGGGTAGTGAGCGTTCGGTCAAGGCAACGGTGGATCTTGATGGCGCTTGGTTCGGTGGACGGTTGCGTACCAACATCACGTTGTACACCGATCGCATCGACGGCTACATCTATTTGCGACCTAACGGTGCGCAATTGACCATTCGAGGGGCATTTCCCGTATTCGACTACATCGCTACGGATGCTTTCCTCTACGGGAGCGACCTCACCGTGGAATGGCGATCCACGGATCGGTTCAAGTGGCGGTCCAGGGCCAGTTTGGTGCGCGGTCGGGATCAGGTCCTGAATGAGTGGCTCTTTCAAATGCCGGCCGATCGCATGGAGCATGCACTGGTGTTCTCCACCACCACACACGGCAAATGGCGTGCGATCCAGATCAGCCTTACCGGGCAGTATGTGTTCCGCCAGAGCCGGGTACCGAACGGCGTGGACTACACGGATCCACCTGCGGCCTACGATCTTTTCGGCCTGCAAGCCAGCGCTACCCGATCCGCAGGCAAGCACGAACTTCGCATGGGCGTACAACTATCGAATCTCCTCGACCGTGCGTACCGCGACTACATGGACCGCTTCCGTTATTACGCCGATGCGCGCGGAATGGATGCCATGCTCTGGCTCCGCTACAGTTTCGGAAGAACCGAAGGAGACCATCGACCTTTGAACGAATAGAACAACGAACCATGAAGACCCCGATCACCCTTACGTGTCTAGTTCTCCTTGTCACCACCCTGCTGGCAGGATGCAAGAAGAAGGATGATCCGGTCGCACCCACGCCACCGGCAGTGAACGAAGAAGAAGTCATCACCACCTTGGTGATCACCTTCACGGACCAGGAGAACTCTTCGGAGGTATTCGAGTTGCGCTATGCGGACGTGGATGGTGTTGGCGGGGATCCGCCTGTCGCCACTGGAGATGCCCTGCCGAACAACCGGGCCTTCCACGTTGCATTGCAGGTGCTGAACGAAAGTGCGAGTCCCGCGATCGACCTGACCGGAGAGATCTCCGCAGAAGGAGCGGAGCACCAATTCTTTTTCCAAGGCGTGGGCGCTTACCCGGTGATCTCCTACGCGGATACCGACAGCAACGGCCGCCCGATCGGATTGACGAACATCGGCTTCACCACCGCATCTGGTACCGGGACCTTGACCGTGATCCTGCGGCATATGCCGGATAAGAACGGGACGGATGTCGCCACGGGCGATATCACCAACGCCGGTGGCGAAACGGATCTGGTGGCAACCATTCCCATCACCGTGCAATAGGTCACCTTGCGTTTTGCGCGATCGCGCATGCCATGTCGGATCCTTTCCATCCGATCTTGGTATGCCAACTTCGAATTCGTCTCCCGATCAGGTGTCGAACTTGTTCGGGAAGTGCTGCTTCAATGCAGCGATCCCATCGCGCACCTTCTCTTCTTGCTCACCTTTGAAGGCCAGCATGCGTTCAGAAAGCTTGGCATCGCTTAGGGCCAGGATCTGCGCCGCGAGAAGACCAGCGTTGCGCGCACCGTTAACGGCCACGGTGGCCACGGGAACACCGGACGGCATTTGTACGATGGAGAGGAGTGAATCCCAGCCATCGATGGAATTGCGCGACTTGATCGGAACGCCGATCACAGGAAGTATGGTCAACGAAGCCACCATGCCGGGTAAGTGCGCGGCCCCGCCAGCTCCAGCGATGATCACCTTCACGCCGCGGTCCATCGCTTCCTTCGCGTACGCGAACATCCGGTCCGGTGTGCGGTGTGCGCTCACCACCGTGAGTTCATACGGAATACCGAATTCGGTCATCGTATCCACCGCTTCGCGCATCGTTTCCAGATCGCTACGGCTTCCCATGATGATGCTTACCATTTTCCGTCGATTGAATGTTGGTCAGTTCCGAATGGTGGCCGATCGCACTTCGGGCACCACCTTGCCATGGGTCTTGATCAGCGCGATGCCATGGTCCAAGGCATCTTGCCCTTCCGCAAGAAGGGTCACATGCCCCATCTTCCTACCCGTACGTGTTCGCGCCTTGCCATACAGGTGGGGGAAGGCCCGAGGGATGGCGAGGATCTCCTTCGATCCGAGCAAGATCGGTTCGCCTTCGCCCCCTTCACCCACCAAATTGATCATGGCCGCAGTGCTGTGCAACGTCGGATCACCCAAGGGCAGACCCAAGTACACACGCAAGAGTTGATCGAACTGCGAACTCGCGCAGGCCTCGATGGTATGGTGCCCACTGTTATGCGCCCTCGGTGCGGTCTCGTTCACCAGCATCCGGCCATCCACGGTCAGGAAGAGTTCGACCGCATACAACCCCGGAGCACCGAATCCATCTACCACGGTACGCGCCAAGGTTCTGGCTTCTTCGGCGTTTGAAAGGCTGATCCGCGCCGGTGCGCGCAAATGATCGACCAGATTGAACCGCTGGTCGAATACCATTTCCACCGGATCGTAGACCACCGTGTTGCCGTCCCGATCGCGCACCACGATGACCGCAAGTTCCATCTGAATATCAACTCGTTCTTCCAGGACACAAGGTCCTTCGAACACACCAACTGGATGGGACGTATCCACCATCATCACCCCTTTGCCATCGTAACCGCCGGTACGCAACTTCAGAAAAGCTGGTAGAAGGTTGGCGTGTGCTGCGATCTCGGTTGGCTGTTCGATCAACGCGAAGTCCGCTGTTGTGATGCCATGGTCCCGGTAGAACTCCTTTTGGAGGCCTTTGTCCTTGATGGTCCGTAACACTTCGGGGTCGGGGATCACCTGTTTCCCAAGGGCCTTCAAACGGTCCAGTGCTGTGGTGGAGACGTGTTCGATCTCTATCCCTACCACATCGGCATCCGCTGCGAAGCGCACCACAGTGTCCACATCGTTCAAGTCGCCGACTTCGAATCGGTGAGCCAAATGCGCACACGGTGCAGCGGGATCGGGATCGAGCACATATACCCGGACATCATAGCGAAGTGCATTCTCAATGAACATCCGGCCCAACTGGCCTCCTCCCAAGAGGGCGATCGTGCGCGGGCCTTCCATGTGGCCGCAAAGATAGCCTGATGGATGCTGAGGCGTCAGCCACGCCTGCGGCCGGTTCGTGTGCTTTTGAACTGCGTGAAGCGATAACCGAACGTGAATTGCAGTGCCTTATTCTTTGGGAAGAGGGCATCGTCGTTCCGTAAGGAGGGGGTCATTGCACTGTATCCGCGAAGCGAAAGGTCCAAGCCGTTTTGAAAGTCGATGCCAGCGCCGACCACAAAGCCCATGTCGAGAGTTTCGTAACGGTCCAGTACATCGGTAGTGCCAGCATCATCGGTGCGTTGGGCCGCCAAGGGCTTTCCGAATTGATAACCACCAGAGAAGTTGAATCCGTTCCCCACGTACAACTTCAAACACAAGGGAACTTGGAGGTAAATGGAACGGACCGTGAATTGGTCGGCATCCGGTTCGGTATACCTAGCGCCCATTGTAGACACGAGTATCTCTGGCTGAAGCTCCATCCGCGGGCCGATCCCCCACGGGACGTAGAGACCCAACGTGGCTCCTGCGATCGGGGTGGTCCGTAGGTTGATGGCTTTCACGGAACTCGCAAGGGGGCCACCCTTGATCCCCAAGCCGGCCGACTGCGCGTGGGAGACCACACCGAGGACCAGGCTGGAAAGAAGCGCGAACGATCTGGAACGCATGGATTGATCAGCTTGGTTGCGTGCGTGTACGGTACAACCGGGCTGAAGTTTCACAGAAGCTCCTGCCATTCGACGAGTGCCCGATCACGGGTCGATGAACGTCAAATTGCGGACGGCCAAGACGTTATTGGTCGTGGCCGTTCACAGGAAGTACGAATGGATCAGTTACCGCTTCGAACAACTTCGAGTCGCTCGATCACCAAGTGGGTGATCGTGGTGATGCGCACCAGATAGGAGCCAGCAGCAACGTTCGCCAGGTCCAAGGCTACCCGGTCGGTATTTGTCCGTAAGGCGAGCATCACCCGGCCTTGTAGGTCGAGCAATTCGATCGTCGCCGCTTCCGAACTCGGCAGGTCGATCATTACGCGGCCTGCTGCTGGGTTCGGACGGATACCAACGGTGAAAGCAGCAGGGTCCGATAGCCCTGTGGTCGTTTCGATGACCACGGAATAGTCCTCCGTCTCACCGAACGCATATGGATAGCATGGGTCGGTGGGGACAGGTTCTCCTGGATTGTGGTACACCCCGCGCACACGCATTCGTGTAGCTCCAAGTGTCGCACCCATGGGAACAGTGAATTGAACGGTGCCCGCTTCTCCAGCAACGGTGGTGGCGAATTCTCCGAGCAACTCATTGGCCTCGAATACCAGATCATGGTCGTAGTCGATCCAAGCGGCATATTGGTCCGGGGCATAATCTCCGCCGGTCACGATCAAGCTTTGCTCCGCCCCCCGGATCAGGTCCGTACTGAAACCACTGACAAAATTGGAGTAGCTCGGCCCATCCACGGCACCAGAGCCTGTGTTGTTGATCGTGCCCAGTTGAACGCCATCGATGAAGTCCCCATCGGTGGGTCCGTTGATCGAACTAGGAACGCAATACCCATTGGGTGCAGCGGTGATCACGATCCCGTAGTCTTCCGTTTCACCATAGGCATAATCGAAGCAGGGGTCCACCGGTTCGGGTTCACTACCTCCGATGTACACCCCGCGTACGCGCATTTTGGTTGTGCCCAAGGCCGCGTTCACAGGTACCGTGAACGAGATGCTCTGCGCCTCACCGGCCGCGGTGGTCGCGAATTCACCGAGTTTCTCTGAGGCCTCGAACACATCATCCTGATCGTAGTCGATCCATACCGCATAGCTGTTGTCCGTATAAGCTCCTGCCTGAACGAGTACTCCATGGATCGTCCCTCTGGCCAAGGAGGTACTGAATGTGGAAGAGAAGTCCGTGTACGTGGGTTCAGTGTCTCCGCCGGAATTCACGTTCTCGATGGTCTCGAGGATCACGGAATTGACGAAATCGCCATCAACGGTGCCGTTGGCCGAGGACGGAACGCAAGGTGTCGTACCTCCACCGTTGGCAATGGTGATGCGGTAATCTTCGGTTTCGCCATAGGTGTATGCGAAGCATGGGTCCGTGGGTGTTGGCTCTCCCGTGTCGTGGTACACCCCGCGTACGCGCAATGTCGTATTGCCCAAGGTCGCACCGATCGGCACCGTGAAGGAGATGCTCTGTGTTTCTCCGATCGTTGAGGTTGTGAATTCGCCCAATTTCTCGGTTGCTTCGAAGACATCGTCCTGATCGTGATCGATCCAAGCGGCGTAGTGATCCGGTTGGTAGTCGCCACCGGTGATCGCGATGGAATACGTGGTGCCACGATCCAGCGTGGTGCCGAATGTAGCGCTGTGATCCGTATAGCTCGGCCCGCCTTCGGCACCAGAATTCTGGTTGTTGATGGTCCCCAATTGCACGCCATCGATGAAGTCCCCATCGGTTGTGCCACTGGTAGAAGTGGGGATGCAGGGACCAACGACCGGACCGGAACAGGCCGCGTTCAGCATCAGGTCTTGCCGCACACCGGTAAGGATGTTGGCCATGTAGGCGGCTTGCTGGTTGGTGAACATCGCGGTGCAGTTGCTGTAGTCCATGAAGTTCTCGTATTGTACGAGGTTCCCGCACTTCATCAAGTTCGTATTCGTGCAAGAGAATGTTGGACTGTTGCTGGTCGGTGTATCCGTGAAGCCATCGGCATTCACACAGGCACCATCGTCATCGAAGGTGTGCAAGAGACCGAAGTAGTGTCCGATCTCATGTGTCGCCGTGCGAGCACCGAGATCCGTGCCGTAGTTGTAATCGATCACCAAGCCATCGATGTTGCTACCGACGACCCCTCCTGTAGGTAAGTAGGCATAGCCAACGGTGATGGTGCCACCCCCAGCGCCGCTGGTGATGTCGCAGATCCAGATGTTGAGGTAGCGCTGCGGATCCCATGGAGCTTTTCCCAACGGAGCGGACTTCATATCATTCGTTTGCGTATCCGGATCGAACCAAGTATCGGTGGTCGCGGTCCGTGTGATCCCCGTGGTCGCAGCCCCGTTCGGGTCCACTTGGGCTAGGCAGAACTGGAAACCAACGTTACCGATGCTGTTGGTGAAACCGGAACGTACGCCGTTGATGTCCGAATTCGTGGCGGAATAGTCCTGATTCAATTCATTGATCAACGCATTGATCGTCCCCGTGGCGATGTTCTCCGCCGTGTTGTTGTACACCACGTGGACCACAACGGGAACGGTGTAGGTGCCACCCCGAAGGACTCCATCGGAAACGGGCAATTGCTGCAACAGGTCTTCGGAAAGCCCCTGTTGTTGGAGATAACGCTTGGTGACTTCGTGGGTACCACAGGTCCGGTGGATGGGATCTGGGCCTTGTGCGGTCGAGCCGAGGGCGACCGCGAGTCCCAAAGGAAGAAGTAATGTTCGCAACATGGGCGCGAAAATAATCCTTCACGCTGGACGCGGGAGGGATGGGACCACACGTGTTTTCAACGGATCCGTTCCAGATCCACGAGGAAATGATCGGCATAGCGAGCCGTCCAGCGCCAACGCGCGAATCGTGTATCCAAACGAGCCAGCCGTTCTAAAAGGGCAGTTCGGTGGCCGAAACGGTGCTCCAAGTAAGTGGGGGGTACGAAGAGTCCGATGGGACGAATGTGTACCAGCCGGAACCGCGAACTGAACGTTTGGATCAGGCGTTCGGGTGCATGGTACCAGGTCACCGCTCCAGAGCCGCTCAAGCCGGCCCAGACCGGATCATGTCGGCCACGACGGAATGCCTCTGACCAACGACCCCGTAGGAGGTGGTAAACGGTTTCGGCCATGCACCGGTCCGGCATCAACACGGCGATGAATCGACCACCCGGTTTCAACGCATCTGCAATGGGGTCTACGAGCCGGGCATGGTGATCCGCATCGATGAAGTTGAGTCCGCCGAAGTTGCTGAGTACCAGATCCACAGGTGGAATGCTCAGCACCTGGATCTCGTCGAATCCCAACCGTTGATGTTGGATCCGGTCTTCCACACCGAATTGTCGGGCTTTCTCTCGTGCCACTTTCAACATCTCTTCACTCAAGTCGGTAGCGATCACGCGGTGTCCGTTGCGTGCCAGATGGACCGCATCGGTTCCGGTGCCACAGTTCAGTTCCAGCACACGCATGCCTGGCATCTGAAGCATATGGTCCATATAACCCCAGACCATACGGCGTTGCACCATACCGATCCTGCTGAAAGTGAATTCGCGATCGTAGGCGGAGGGATCCGGTGCAAGCGGTGAGGCCATTTGTGGCGTACCAAGAGGTACCCAAAGCTAGGGCTACCTATCCGGCCAGAGTGGAAAGTGAGGCGATCGCGACCTTCGGGTCCTTCGCACCGAAGACGCTATTCCCAGCTACGAGCACATCGGCACCGACTGCTACCAACGTCTTCGCGTTCGCGTCGGAAACGCCGCCATCGATCTCGATCAACGCCGAGGATCCAGTGGTCTTTCGCAAAGCGACCAAGCGCTCGATCTTGTTGAAGGTGTGTTCAATGAAGCGCTGCCCACCAAAACCGGGGTTCACGCTCATCAGGCACACCAGATCGATGTCGGCAAGCACATCCTCAAGTGCTTCCACACGGGTATGTGGATTGATGGCTACGCCTGCCTTCATACCTGCGGAATGGATCGCTTGCACCGTGCGGTGCAAATGGGTGCAGGCCTCCAAGTGTACCGTGAGGTTGTCCGCTCCGACATCACGAAATGGATTGATGTATGGATCCGGTCGAACGATCATCAAATGCACATCGAAGACCTTCTTCGTCAAAGGCCGGATCGCCTTGATCACCGGAAATCCGAAACTGATGTTGGGCACGAAGACCCCGTCCATCACATCGATGTGCAGCCATGGTGCCGGACTTTCATCCACCAAGCGCACGGCACTATTCAGGTCGGCGAAATCGGCGGAAAGGAGAGAGGGGGCAACGATGTGCGGCATCGAAGGCGAAGGTAGTTGTCCCGCACTTCATCGGTGATATTGGAGTAGTGCCGTTGATAGGCTCAACCCTCTATTCATCAACCCAAATAGGCCCTCAGCACCACGCTGCGGCTGGTATGCTTCATCCGCCGGATCGCCTTTTCCTTGATCTGGCGCACACGCTCCCGGGTGAGGTCGAACTTCTGGCCGATCTCCTCCAAGGTGTGCGGCTGGTTGCCGTTCAGCCCGAAGTACAGGCGGATCACATCACTTTCGCGACCTGCCAAAACACTCAAGGATCGTTCGATCTCGGCACGGAGGCTGTCCGTCATCAACGTATCCAACGGACTCGGCGTGTCGTCGTTGCGCATCACGTCCATCATGGTACCGCTGTCGCCATCGTCGCGCAGTGGTGCATCCATGCTCACGTGTCGACCGGTGTTGTTCAAGCTGGTCTTCACTTCCTCCAAGGTCATCTCCAACACTTCGGCCAACTCGGCGGCGGTGGGCGGGCGCTCATGCTCTTGCTCCAACCGAGCGAAGGCCTTGTTGATCTTGTTGATGGATCCGATCTTGTTCAGCGGCAAGCGCACGATGCGCGCTTGCTCGGCCAAACTCTGGAGGATCTGCTGTCGGATCCACCATACGGCGTAGCTGATGAACTTGAATCCACGGGTCTCATCGAAGCGACCGGCGGCTTTGATCAAACCGAGGTTCCCCTCACTGATCAGGTCCGGAAGGCTCAAGCCTTGACCTTGGTATTGCTTGGCCACGGAAACCACGAAGCGGAGGTTTGCCTTCGCGAGTTGTTCCAATGCGAGTGTATCTCCTTGCTTGATCCGGCGCGCCAGTTCTACCTCCTCTTGGGCGGTGATCAACTTCACTTTTCCGATCTCCTGAAGATATTTGTCCAGAGATGGAGTATCCCTATTCGTCACCTGTTTGGTGATCTTCAACTGCCTCATCCTTGCCATATGTGCGCTGTGTGTTGCGAAGAGTGGCTCGTTCAACGCTGCATAGGCCATGAAGGTTACCGGCACATGTGAACTTCCTTGACAGAGGTACGCGGGTCGTGCATTGCCCGGATCTATGGACGGGAACAAGAAAGCCGCCCGTTGCGGGGCGGCTTTCCATCGGTTGATGTTCGGTCTAGTTATCGCGTGGGCGATCATCGCGGCGTGGACGATCATCCCGTCGTGGGCGATCGTCGCGGCGTGGACGATCACCAGCCATCGCAGGTTCGCGCTCCACATAGCCTTCGGGCTTCGGTAGCAACGCACGGCGGCTCAACTTCAGCTTGCCGCTGCGCGGATCCTTTCCCGTCACTTGGAATTCGACCATGTCGCCTTCCTTCAGCACGTCCTCCACGCGGTCGATGCGGCGCCACTCCAACTCGCTCACGTGGAGCAGGCCATCTACGCCGGGCATCACTTCTACGAAAGCACCGTATGGCATGATGGTCTTCACCTTGCCTTTGTAGGTCGCGCCTACTTCGGCTTGTGGCGGGTTAGCGATGGCGTTCACACGGGCCAGGGCAGCGTCGATGCTGGCCTTGTTCTCGCTCATGATCTCAACCACACCACGACCGTCCACTTCGTCGATGCTGATGTGCGCACCGGTCTCCGCTTGGATCTCTTGGATCACACGGCCACCGGGTCCGATCACGGCTCCGATGCTCTCTTTCGGGATCTCGATGGTGATGATGCGCGGTGCGTGGTCCTTGTAGTCGGCACGCGGTGCATCGAGGGTCTTCAGCATTTCGCCGAGGATATGCAGACGACCTTGACGCGCTTGCTCCAAGGCTTGGGCGAGCACTTCATACGGAAGGCCGTCCACCTTCATGTCCATCTGGGTTGCGGTGATGCCTTTCGCAGTTCCGCAGATCTTGAAGTCCATGTCGCCCAGGAAGTCCTCGTCCCCGAGGATATCGCTGAGGATCGCGTGGCGCTTGCCGTCGCTGATCATGCCCATGGCGATACCGCTCACAGGCGCAGTGATCTTAACACCGGCATCCATCAGTGCCAACGTTCCGCTGCACACGGTGGCCATGGAGCTGGATCCGTTGCTTTCGAGGATATCGCAGTTCAGACGGATGGTGTATGGGTTGCCGGGAGCTGGTGGGATAACCGGCTTCAAGGCGCGCAAGGCCAAGTTACCGTGGCCCACTTCGCGACGACCGGGGCCGCGGATCGGCTTCACTTCGCCGGTGCTGAAGCTCGGGAAGTTGTAGTGGAGCATGAAGCTCTCGCTGGTCTTTTTGGTAGCGCGGTCGATGGTCTGTTCGTCCATCGAGCTGCCCAAGGTGAGCAGGTTGATCGCTTGGGTCTCACCACGCGTGAAGATGGCGCTGCCGTGCGTTCCGGGCAGTACGTCCACTTCGCTCCAGATCGGGCGGATCTGATCGGTCTTGCGACCATCGAGGCGCTTACCATGATCCAGACACACGTTGCGGACAGCCTTCTTCTGGGTCTTCTTGAAAAAGCGACCGAGCATGGCCTTGTCGGCCTTCTCCTCGTCGGTCAATGTGGCAAGGCATTCCTCCTTGATGGAAGCGAATTTATCCATGCGCGCTTCCTTGGCGCTGGGTTCCATGGCATAGTCGTAGTACTTCTGGTAGCAGAAGTCCATGATCTTCTTGCCGATGGCTTCGTCATTGTTCTCGTGGTTGTACGTGCGTTTGGTCTGGCTCTTGGGCACCATGGCGCTCAATTCCTCCATCGCGATGCAATGCTTCTTGATCGCGTCGTGTGCCACCTTGATGGCCTCGATCATGTCGGCTTCCTGCACTTCCTTCATCTCACCCTCCACCATGAGGATATCGCTCTTGGTACCGGCTACGATCAGGTCAAGGTCCGCACCTTCTACCTCAGTGTGCGTCGGGTTCAGGATCATTTTGCCGTTCACTCGCGCTACGCGAATTTCGCTCACGGGTCCACCGAATGGGATGTCGCTCACGGCCAATGCCGCAGATGCGGCCAAGCAGGCGATGGCATCGGCAGGGTTCTCCTTGTCGGCGCTCATCAGTGAGATCACGACTTGGGTATCGCCGTGGAAATCATCGGGGAAGAGTGGGCGCAATGCGCGGTCCACCAAACGGCTGGTCAATACTTCATGGTCACTGGGGCGTGCTTCGCGCTTGAAGAAGCCACCGGGAAAACGACCGGCGGCGCTGAATTTCTCGCGGTACTCGACCTGCAACGGCAGGAAGTCGATGCCCTCGCGGGCTTCCTTGGTGGCCACCACGGTAGCCAACAGGATGGTATCGCCAATACGCACGGTAACGGCGCCATCGGCTTGTTTGGCCAGTACACCGGTCTCAATGGTGATGACTTTTCCATCGATATCGATGGTCTTGGTAATTGCTTGTGGTTTCATCTTCTTTACCTCTTTACATCTTCCCAGGGTTGTCATTCGGGCGATCGGTCCGGGAACCCGTCCGCCTTGGTCGGCCAAATGGCCTTTATGAGAAAGGGGGCGATCGTAACCACGATCGCCCCCTCAATTCGATCAAAATGTCCCTGCCGCTGTGGCCGGAAATACGGCCCAAGCCATAATTATTTACGCAGGCCGAGTTTGCCGATGATCGTGCGGTAGCGCTCGATATCATACATCTTCAGGTAGTTGAGCAGTTGCTTGCGCTTGCCCACCATGGTCATCAGCGACTTTTCCGTGCCGTGGTCCTTCTTGTTCACCTTGAGGTGGCCTGTAAGGTGGTTGATGCGCTCGGTGAAGAGGGCGATCTGGCTTTCTGCGCCGCCGGTGTTCTTCTCGGTGGTGCCGTGCTCTTTGAAAATGGCCTTCTTGGCCTCGGTTGTCAGGTACATGGTCGTGATAACAGGGCGCAAAGATAGGTATTTTCCCGATCCCCGCCGATTCCCCTCACGAACCGGTTAGCTCCTGAGCATCAGGAAGGCGCGGGAGAGGAAGCTCTTCAGCTCCTTCCGATGCACGATCTTGTCCAGGAAGCCGTGTTCCAGCACGAATTCGCTGGTCTGGAAACCTTCGGGAAGGTCGCGACCGATGGTCTCGCGCACCACGCGGGGGCCAGCGAAGGCTACAAGTGCTCTAGGTTCAGCGATATTCAAGTCTCCCAGCATGGCGAAGCTGGCCGTCACACCGCCTGTGGTAGGGTCGGTCACTACGCTGATGTAGGGCAGCTTCTTCTTGGCCAGCAGTGCGAGCTTGGCACTGGTCTTGGCCATCTGCATCAGGCTGAATCCGGCCTCCATCATACGGGCACCGCCGCTCTTGCTAATGATCACCAAAGGGCACTTGCGTTTCATGGCTTGGTCAGCGGCCATGGCGATCTTCTCACCCACCACACTACCCATACTACCGCCGATGAAACGGAAATCCATGCAGGCTATCACCACATAATGCTTGTCGATCTTTCCCTCGGCGCTGCGCAAAGCATCGTTCAATCCGGTATCCTTGCGGGTCTTGGCAAGTCGGTCCGTGTATTTCTTGGTGTCCTCGAACTTCAGGGGGTCACCTGCTATGAGGTCGGCACCGATCTCGGTGTACTTGTGATCGTCGAACAACAGGGCGAAGTATTCCTCGCTACCGATCTTCTCGTGGTGGTCGCACTTCACACACACCCAGAGGTTGTTCTCATGATCCTCGGAGGTCATGATCTCGTCGCACTCGGGGCACTTGTACCAAAGACCTTCGGGAGTTTCCTTCTTCTCCTCCGTACTGGTGGTGATGCCTTCCTTGACGCGTGTGAACCAGCCCATGGACCTAGTTGATAGTTGAGGGTTGATGATCGACGGAACCGTCACTGATGGATCGTTCTGCGCTCCAGCGGAACCAAATCTACAATTGTCGGCGTTGATGGATGATAGTTGCAACCATCAACCCTTCGCTCACGCTACCGTGATCTTCGGGTCGAGGTATACGTCCTGGATCGCGTTCAACAAAGCGATGCCTTCATGCACAGGGCGTTGGAAAGCCTTGCGACCGCTGATCAAGCCTTGGCCACCGGCACGCTTGTTGATCACGGCCGTGCGTACTGCTTCTGCCATATCACTGGCACCGCTGCTTGCCCCACCACTGTTGATCAAGCCGATGCGGCCCATGTAGCAGTTGGCCACTTGCCACCGGCACAGGTCGATCGGGTGGTCGGTGGTGAGTTCGCTGTACACCTTGGGGTGCGTTTTGCCATAACCCTTGATGGCGTTGTAGCCACCGTTGGTCTCCGGCAACTTCTGCTTGATGATGTCTGCTTGGATCGTAACGCCTAGGTGGTTGGCCTGGCCGGTAAGGTCGGTGGAAGTGTGGTAGTCCTTGCCATCTACTTTGAAGCCGTTGTTGCGGATGTAGCACCAGAGGATGGTCGCCATGCCCAACTCGTGTGCATGCTGGAAGGCATCGGCGATCTCCGAGATCTGGCGTGTGCTCTCGTCACTCCCGAAGTAAATAGTGGCACCCACAGCGACCGCACCCATGTCCCATGCATCCTGCACATTGCCGAAAAGGACCTGATCGAACTTGTTCGGCAGGGTCATCAGTTCGTTGTGATTGATCTTCACGATGAAGGGGATCTTGTGGGCGTATTTACGCGCCACACTACCCAACACACCGTAGGTGCTGGCCACGGCGTTGCATCCTCCCTCCAAAGCGAGCTTCACGATGTTCTCCCCGTCGAAGTAGATCGGGTTGGGTGCGAAACTGGCGGCGCCGCTGTGCTCGATCCCTTGGTCCACAGGTAGGATGCTCATGTACCCGGTGTTCGCCAAGCGGCCATGACCATAAAGCGCTTGCAGGCTGCGCATCACTTGCGGACTGCGATTGCTGTGCGCGAAGCTGCGATCCACGAAATCCGATCCGGGCAAGTGGATCATGGACTTGTCGATGGTCTTGCACTGGTGTTCGAGCAGGCTAACGGCATCTTGGCCGAGGAGCCTCGTCGATCTTTCCGGTCTTCAAGGTCTGCATGGAATGGGTCGCTTTTGCGGCCGCGAAGGTACGCAAGGGCGGGTGGAGGGGGCAAGCCGTTCAGGACGTTGGAGTGGGGGCGATCGCCCCTAGAACGGATAGCCGATACCCAAGTTGAAGTTGAACTGGGTGCGGTAGTTGAAGGGACTTCCGGTGAGTTCCGTGAGGCGCGCTTCGTAGATGTCCTTGGGTTGAAAGAGCCAACGTTCGCCCTCGGGCAGTCCAGGGTCCTTGGTCTGCATGCCCAGATCGAAACGAACGATGAAGAAGTCGAAGTTCAGGCGAGCACCTATACCCGTGCCCACCGCAAGTTCACTGATGAAATCCTCGACCTCGAGATCCGCACCGGGCCGGCGTTCATCGCGACGACGGTTCCAGATGTTACCGATATCCGTGAAAAGAGCGCCTTCCAAATAACTGATCAGCTTGAAGCGATATTCGAGGTTCGCTTCGATGCGTATCTCACCGATCCGGTCGTACGAGATCAATGGTTCCGAATAGGAGCCGGGTCCCAAGGAGCGTGCTCGCCATGCCCGCATGCCGTTGGCGCCACCACCAAAGAAGCTGGACTCGAACGGGAGTACTTCCAAGTTCCCGAATGGAACGCCGATGCCTGCGGCGAAGCGGAACGCCACGCTGCTGCCATCGTGGATCACGCGATTCACGCGGAAGTCATTATCGAACTTGACGAACTCGGCATACCGGATCCCGAACAAGGTGCGGTATTCGCGACCTGTGAGCGAATCGGTCAGCGTATTCGCATCCGTGAACGCACGCATGGCGGATCCCGCCAACTCGCCGGTACTGCGCAAGTAATAGTTCGTGCGTCGTTTCTTTTCGGCTTGGGTGTTCCACGTGAAATTCACCCGTGGAATGCTGATGATCAAGTGGTCCGTGTAGCTGTTGGTGAAGACCGGGTCATTGGTCTGGACCAGGAATTCCTCGAACCCGGCACTTTTCGAAGGGATCTTGATAACGCTGAGGTCCGTGAGGTAAAGGCCCCACATTTTGGTGGGCGTTTCGTTCCATTCCAAACCGATGGAACCCCGTGCAAGTGTGCGCGTGAAATCTGGACGTTGCTGGTAGTTGAACACCCCATTGAGCAGCATCCGAGAACCGCTCGATTTGCTGAAGAACCGGGTGAAAGGGCGTGGGAAACCGATCGTGACCTCCGGGCCGAAGCTCAGGGTATTGAAGAAGGTGTTGTTGAGCAGACCTTGGTTGCCTTGCACGCCATCCGGTGAACGGCTGAAGCTCTGCTGTGCTTCGAAGCCGAAGTTCATCTGCGCCTTGATATAGCCCAGTGACCGGAACAGGTTCTTGTGGCGATAACCTAGTCCAACGGTGGTGCCTGGGAATCCGCCTCGGTTGGTGAAGTAGGCTTCCAGGGTCACGCTTTGTGGCTTGCTCGGGATCAGTCCGATCCGTGCACGGGCTAGACCGAGCTTGCTTGTTCCTGCTGTATCGTAAGTGAGTTCCACACGGTCGAAAACGTGAAGGCCGGACAACCGTCGGTAGGTGTAGTCGCCGTCGCTTTGCCGGAAGCGCTGACCCGGCAAAAGGAAGATAGCGCTGGTCAGGGCCGGTGGTCGGTACTTCAACGGGCCGTCGTGCAGGATCCTGTACCCTTGGTAGATGGTCGTATCCTTGGGCTCCCTGTTGCGCGAGGTGTGTATGGTGACCTCTTCGATGGTGAAGACACGGCCCTCCACGGATCCTGCTAACCGTCGGTCGTTCTTGGCATAGGTGCGTTCCAAGCGCAAGGTCACATCCACTTGATGTTCACCCACGGCCGTGTCTGCGGTATACACGATCAGGTCCTTGGAAAAGAACAAGTAGCCCAACTCCTTCAACGAACTCGCGATCCGTTCTCTTTCCTTATCCAGTACGTCGGCATCGAAGCGTGCGCCGGACTTTAGGAGGCTTGCATCCCAATAGGTGCTCACGTAACCACTGATCGCCGGGTCGTCCACCGTGTAGCGGATGTTTCGAAGCGTGTACTTCGGGCCAGGGACAACGATGTATTCCACATCCACCTTGGCGCGAACATAGGGTCGGCCCCGTCGCCTGAAGATCGTATTGTATCGGGTGTGATGCACGGTGTCCGAGACCTCGGCTTTGAACCAGCCCTCGCGGTACATGTACGATCGGATCTGATCCGAAGAGCGTTGCATGAGGGCCGGATCGAACACCACCGGTGATTCACCGTTGCGCCCACGGGTGGTCCGGTCGCAGCGGCGTTCTCGTTTTCCGGCTTGCAGGCGCACCTCGTTCCGCGTCGCGCAGAGGCTATCCTTGCGGGCACGTTTCTCCATCACTGCAGCGGGATCACGCAAGTTGTACAGCGCCAGGTAGAAGGGTATTCCGAGGATCCGTTTGTTAGGCTTCTGTTTGATGATGGCCTCCAATTCAGCAGCATCTGCACTCGGTTCGGTGATGGTGACCTGATCGTGGTTCAGCAGATAGGTCCCGGGCGGAAGGCGCCTAGTGGAGTCGCAGCTGGCTAGGATGAACAGCGCGAACAGGGGAGTGATATGCTTCTTGGAGAACCGCAATTGGAGCGTTGTGCTTCCTATTTTGCGCTCCTGTCGAACCTGGTGCAGGAAGGGCAGCGCCAAATATACCTGCCCAGCCAGCATGAAGGAACTCTTGAAGCATGCGCGGTCCTTGCAACAGAAGAAGTTCCGCGATCAGCATGGCCAGTTCCTTGTTCAAGGCCCCAAGGTGGTAGGCGAAGCGTTGTGTGCGCGGCTGGAGATAGTGGAGTTGCTCGCCACGGATAGCATGGCCGAGTTCATGGGTCTGCATGATCATCGGTCGGTTCCGGCCCACGAGCTGGCGCGGATCGGTACATTGGAAAGTGGCAATGAAGTGATCGCCATCGTGCGGAAACCGGAAGCTTCTCCGGTCCTGGATCTGGGAGCGGATGAGTTGGTACTTGCCCTGGACGGCATTTCCGATCCCGGCAATCTGGGTACCGTGATCCGGGTGGCGGCCTGGTTCGGGATACAACGGGTCTGGTGCAGTGCCGGTAGCGTCGAGGTATACAACCCGAAATGTGTCCAAGCCAGCATGGGTGCACTATTCCACGTGCGTACGGATCACCTGGACTTGCCGCAGACCTTGCATCAGCAGCAGGAACACGGCGCTGCGGTCTATCTGGCAAGCATGGAAGGGCGCTCGGTCTTTGCCGCACGTTTGGAGCGGAAGGCGATCCTGGTGCTGGGTAGCGAATCGCATGGGTTATCAGAGGCCGTGATGGCTGTGCCCCACCAACTGATCAGCATTCCTGGCGGCGGGGCGGAGTCATTGAACGTAGCGATGGCCGCCTCCGCTTTGTGTATGGAATTCACGCGTCAGCGCTCGGCATAGCGCACGTGGATCCGATCGGCCACGCGCTGGCCATCCATCGCGGCGCTCACGATCCCTCCAGCATGGCCGCCACCTTCGCCACAGGGATACAGACCGCGCACCTGAACATGCTCCAGTGAGACCGGATCGCGAGGGATCCGCACAGGCGAACTCGTGCGCGACTCCACCGCCACTACGACGGCTTCGTTCGTGCGGTATCCCCGGATCTTCTTGCCAAAGGCCTTCAGCCCTTCTCGGATCCGGTCGAAAACGAATGCCGGAAGGACCTCTTGGAGTGACGCCGGTACGATCCCGGGTGGATAGCTACAGGCTGGTAGGTCCAAGGATGCCCGGCCTTGGATCAGGTCCTCCATGCGTTGGGCCGGGGCGGATTGGCGCTGCCCTCCGGCCTTCCAAGCCGCGTGTTCGACCGACCGTTGGTAGTCCACACCGGATCGTGCGGATCCCTTTCCGGAAGTATCCAAGGCATCCAGCGGCAGGCCCACCACGATACCGGAGTTGGCGAACGGGTTGTTGCGCTTGCTCGGGCTCCATCCGTTGGTCACCACTTCGTCCTGCGCGGTGGCGCATGGCGCGATGATGCCGCCCGGACACATACAGAACGAATACACGCCCGTCCCCTCCACCTGTTGGACCACGCTGTAGCTGGCTGGTGGCAAGTAGGGGTCCCGGACAGCGCAATGGTACATGGCCGCATCGATCACGGACTGCGGATGCTCGATGCGCACGCCCATGGCGAATTCCTTGCGTTCGATCCGGATGCCTTTTCGGTGGAGCAATTCGAAGATGTCGCGGGCGGAATGGCCGGTGGCCAATACAGTGGCATCCGCCCGGAATTCCTTGCCCACCGCCGTGGATACACCACGTAGGACGTTGTTCTCCACCAGTAGGTCAGTTACTCGGCTGTTGAAGTGGACCTCACCGCCCGCCTCGATGATCGCCTCGCGGATCGAAGTGATGATGTCCGGTAACTTGTTGGTGCCGATATGCGGATGGGCATCCACCAGTATATCCGGCGAAGCTCCGAAGCGTACCAAGGTCTCCAGTACGCCGACCACATCGCCGCGCTTGTGGCTGCGGGTATACAATTTGCCGTCGCTGTACGTCCCCGCGCCACCTTCACCGAAGCAATAGTTACTGTCAGGATCCACCACGTGCAGTTTGTTGATCGCGGCGAGATCATGGCGCCGTGCGCGCACATCCTTGCCACGTTCCAGCACGATCGGGCGCAGACCGTGTTCGATGCACCGCAGCGCACTGAACAGCCCGGCCGGACCGCTGCCGATGATGATCACGGGTCGGGCCGAGCGCACGTCGGGGAATGGAGTTGCGGGAGCTTCAGGTGCCTGGACTTCATCCGAGACACGCACCCGCAGGCGGATCACGGGATGTCTGCTCCGTGCATCTATCGAGCGTTTCAGTACCCGGGAGAAAGCGATGGAATGCGTGGGGACCCCGGCCGCTTCGGCCGCTGCATCGCGCACTAGGACAGGGTCGCTCGCCTCACGCGGGGACATCGCAATGTCCACGACCGTTTCCATGCCTACCCTTCGAAGGTGAAACTGAGCACCCAGGTCTTGGAACGCAGGCTCTCGATGGGGGTACTGAAACGGGTACCATCGTCGATCAGCAAGTTCGGGATACCGAAAGCTGCCTTCAACTCGATCCCGAATTTGAAGTAGGTCAGGAACATGTCCATACCGCCACCAACTTCGGCCGCGTAATCGTACTTCGCCAACTTCACCACCACTTCATCATCCAGCGTATTGTTCACGTCCTTCTGGCTGGCCATGTCGATACAGAATTTGCCGCCGCCGATCAGATAGACCGCGAAGTTGTTGATCCGTGCACTGCGGTACTTCAATAGGAGGGGGAATTCCAAATAAGTGCTTTCCACGGGCTTCTGGAAGTAAACGGACTTGCCATCCGGTTTGCGGAATTGGTATTGCATGATCCGTTCTTGGAAGGAAAGGGTGGGTACGAACCGCAGGCTCAGGAAAGGGTTCATATTCAGGGAAGCCACGATGCCCAGGTTGAAGCCGGGCTGGCGTTGGTGTTCCAGTACGAGCAACGAGTCCGTGAACGGCGAATTCGGATCCATCCTCATCTGGAAATCGCTCGTATTGTAACTCAACGCGAAGCCGAAGTGGAACCGGTGCAGGTCGAAATTCGGCAGGTTCTCCACCTTGATCCGCTTCTGCGCGAACATTGCGCTGAACGGAGCCAAGAGGGCCACGAGCAGGAGCGGGAAGGCGAATGAACGAGCGGGCATCGAACGAGGGAACGAAAGTAGGGAAGGATCGTTGTACGACCCTTTGATCACGTACTACTTCCGTGCGGAATAAAGCGTTGCAATGCCACCTGTCAATCCGCGAGCACGCACCTCGCGCCCACCGGCCGCACGGAGTAACGCCTTGAAGGCCGGACCCTCGGGGAATGCATCCACGCTTTGCGGGAGGTAGGTGTAGGCAGCGCTGTCCTTGCTCACCGAACGACCGATCAGGGGCATCACCCGGTGGAAGTAGAAGCGGAACAACTGCCGCATCGGTGTGCGCTGTGGCTTGGAGAACTCCAGGACGAACAAGCGACCACCCGGTCGAAGTACGCGGAACATCTCGGAGAGTCCGCGCTCCAGATCCTCGAAGTTCCGGACACCGAAGGCCACCGTGACCGCATCGAACCGTGCATCATCGAAAGGAAGCGCAATGGAATCCGCTTGTTGGAGTGTGATGCGATCTTCGAGTCCGCGATCCTTCACCTTTGTTCGGCCATGGGAAAGCATGCCCTCTGAGATGTCTATTCCGATGACCTCTTTCACTGTCTTAGCGGCCAGGATCGCGAGGTCCGCAGTCCCGGTCGCCACATCGAGCAACCGATCCGTGGGTTCTTCACCTACACTGCGGATGACCAACCGGCGCCAACGTTGGTCGATACCCATGGAGAACAACCGGTTCAGTAGGTCGTACTTCGGGCTGATCGCATCGAACATCTGCTCCACTTGTTCGCGCTTGGAGCCGTCCGAAGAGTAAGGTGTCACCGTCATTTCAACAGGTTCAGGCGTTCGGCCTCCAGTGCAAAGCGTACTTTGTCAATGGGGACCACGCCGATCTCCTCGCACACCAGTCCGCCGGCCAAATTCGCGAGTTCAGCGATGGCACGCGGATCCAAGCCTTGAGCCAGAGCGATCGCGGCGATCGCGATCACCGTGTCGCCTGCACCACTGACATCTGCGATCTTGCGGCGGTGCGCCTTGATGACGTGTTCACCTCCTTGGGCGTGCATGTACACTCCGTGCTCACTCAGGGTCACCATGGTTGCCTTGTTCCCGAGCTCGCGCTCCAAGGCCTCCGCTGCGGCTCGAATGGAGGGGAGGTCGGAGGCTTGCACGTCCACCTTCAGCCCTTCGCGCAATTCCTTCAAATTCGGTTTGAACAGATCAACACCGCGATAAGTGAGGAAATTCTTCGTCTTGGGGTCTACGGCGATCGGGATACCGGCCGCCTTGGCCGCTTCGATGATGCCGCGGATCGTCCGGGCGGTGAGCACACCTTTGTTGTAATCCTCCAGTACAACGGCCGCCGGTCGTCGGTATTCGATCACTTGTGCCACACGTTCCAACAGTGCGTCCTCATCATTCGTTGAGAGGTCATCCGTCATTTCCTCGTCCACGCGCACCACATGTTGGTGGCCACTGATCACGCGGGTCTTCACCGTGGTCCGTCGTGCTTTGGAGCGCACCAGGCCAACGCTGTCCAGACCGGCATCCAAGAAACACTCTGCCAAGGTCTCTCCGGTGGGGTCTGCGCCAATGCTGCTGACCACGATCGGTGTAGCGCCCAATGCACGGAGGTTGAGCCCCACATTGGCTGCGCCTCCCAACCGCGCACTGCGCTCGTTCACCTGCACCACAGGGACCGGGGCTTCGGGCGAGATCCGGTCCACGTGCCCCCAGAGGTAGGCATCCAGCATCACATCACCTACCACCAGAACGGTGGCTTTGGCCGCATCTTCGAAAAAGGCATCGATACGGCTGCCCATCAAGCGTGGAGTTGAGCGATGCCTTTGGCCACGCGTTGCATGGCTTCTCGAAGCTTATCGTCATTGGTGGCATAGCTGATACGCAACGTGCCTTCAGCACCGAACGAACGACCTTCCACCAAACTCACTCCAACCTTGTCCAGGAGGTACAAACTCAGGTCCACGGAGCCTTTGATGGTCTTTCCGTCGATGCTCGAACGGACATCGGGCAACAGGTAGAAGGCACCTTGTGGCGTGTTGCATTTCCAGCCGGGAATAGCGGCCACTTCCTGTAGAACGAGGTCGCGGCGACGCAAGAAATCTGCACGCATCGGGGCGAGCAGGGCAGGGTCGGCCTCCACACAGGCTTTGGCCACACGCT
Organism: Flavobacteriales bacterium; assembly: GCA_016710015.1. Classification (GTDB taxonomy): domain Bacteria; phylum Bacteroidota; class Bacteroidia; order Flavobacteriales_F; family PHOS-HE28; genus PHOS-HE28. The sequence goes on along the minus strand of JADJLR010000005.1, from coordinate 102,280 downwards.
GGGCAATGCTGTTGGCCCCGGAGGTGAATTGCGCCTGGACCTTGCCTGCGGCTTGTGCGATCCACTGCGGTGCGCCGATGTAACCCAAGCGCCAGCCCGTCAGTGCAAAGGCCTTGCTCAGGCCGTTCACCGTGATGGTGCGCTCGGCCATATCCGGCAGGGTGCCGAAACTCACATGCGTGCCTTCGAAAACGATGTGCTCGTAGATCTCATCCGCCATCACGTAGAGGTCCTTGTGCTTGCGGACCACATCGGCCAGAGCTTCCAATTCGCCCCTTGTCAGGACGGAGCCGCTGGGGTTGCATGGCGAGCTGAACATGATCAAACGCGTTCGCTCGTTGATGGCTGCCGCGATCCGCTCGATGGGAGCCTTCCAATCCTCTTCCAAGGTCGACGTCACGATCACCGGAGTGCCTCCGGCCAAACGGACTTGTTCAGAGTAGCTCACCCAGTAGGGAGCCGGGATCACGACTTCATCGCCCGGGCCGATCAAGCTCATGATCACATTCATCAGCGCTTGCTTGGCGCCGGTGCTCACCACGATCTGGTCTGCGCCGTAAAGCAGCCCATTGTCCCGTTCGAATTTGTTCGAAATGGCTTGGCGCACGTCCAAATACCCGTTCACCGGTGGATACTTGTGCCAAGGGCCACGCAAGGCTTCGTGTGCGGCTTCGAGTGCGAAAGCGGGCGGGTCGTGATCGGGTTCGCCGAGGCTCAGGTCGATGATGTCCCGTCCTTGTTCGCGCAACTCACGACTTCTACGAGCCATCAACAAGGTGGCCGGTTCAGCGATCGCGGCAACGGTGGGTGAAAGAACCATGGTCTATGTACTTGGAGGCCGGAGGTCGCGTTATTGAGGGACCGGTCCCATTTGGGAAGCGGCAAAACTACGCAAGTGGATCGGGGCCTTGGTCCACCATGCGGCCATTGATCCCGATATTCGTCCACCACATTCAACCATGAACGATCCTTTGGTACAGATCCTGGTGGCCGTGCTGCCATCGATCGTCGTCTTCCTCACGGCCTTCTACCTGATCAAGCAATTCACCGCCGACCGTTCTGCCGAGCGCGGTACGGATCTGCGGAAAGAGGACCGCAAGCAACTGCTCCCCTTACGGCTTCAGGCGTATGAGCGCCTCGCCCTGTTCGCCGAGCGGATCCAACCGGGTGCCTTGCTGCTGCGCGTACACAAGGGGAACATGTCCGCACGCATGTTCCATGCGGAGTTGGTGGCCACCGTGCGCGAGGAATATGATCACAATGTGACGCAGCAGATCTATGTGGGGGATAAGGTCTGGAGCAAGGTGCGCCAAGCGAAAGAAGAGACCATCCGGCTGGTCAACCTGAGCTACGAACAGACGGGCGATACCGCGTCCGGTACGGAATTGAGTCGCCACATCTTCGAGAACGTATCGCGACTTTCGCATACGCCTTCGCAGGAGTGCCTCGTAGCGATCAAGGAGGACGTTAGGCGCCTGTTCTGAACCGGGAAAGGAGTTCCGAGGCGGCCTTGAACGGACCGACCTCACCCTGGCGCACGGGTTCTTCCAAGGCGGCCAAGGCTTCAGCGAAGGCACCATCGGCCATCACACGTTGGAAGATCCCTTCGCGGAAAGCGTGATGCAGCCATTGGACCTGCTGGCGTTGCCGACGTTGCGCACGATAGCCCGAAGCTTCGTCTTCTTGGGCCAGTTCGACGATGTGCTGCCAGAGTTCCGCCATGCCCGTACCGGACAATGCATCGGTAACGAACACCTGTGCCCGAGTGCCGCGGTCCCGTGGTGGCAAGAAGGCCAAGGCATTGCGCAACGCACTCCGCGCTTCGTGGTAGCGTCCTTGTTCGGTCGATGAGGCCTTGGTCAGCACGATCACGTCCGCACTTTCCATCACCCCGCGCTTGATCCCTTGCAACTCATCACCGGTACCGGGCAGGGTAAGGAGCACGTTGAGGTCCGTCATCCGGTCCACCTCCAACTCGCTTTGCCCGATGCCTACGGTCTCCACCAGGATCAGATCATAGCCTGCTGCTTCGCAAAGCACGATGGACTCTTGCGTACGTCGGGCCACACCACCCAACGTACCATTGTTCGCCGAAGGTCGGATGAAAGCATGCTCCGATCGCGCCAGTTCCTCCATACGGGTCTTGTCCCCGAGAATGCTTCCACCCGAACGCTGGCTGCTGGGGTCCGTAGCGAGCACGGCTACCCGATGCCCTGCGTTGATCGCAAGGCGACCCAGCGGATCGATCAAGGTACTTTTCCCGGCACCCGGAATTCCCGTAATGCCCAAGCGCAGTGCTTTTCCGCTGTATGGTCGAGCGGATTCCACCAGATCCACCGCCTGTTCGCGGTCCTGTTCACGGGTGCTTTCCACCAAGGTGATCGCCTTGCCCAAGGCTACGCGATCCCCGCTTCGCAATTGATCGATCAGCTCGGGTAAGGGCATTGGTTCAGTAGCCCTTTCGGTAGTTGTCCACCCATGCACTGTCGCCTACATCACGAAGCAATCGGAAAGCGTCCTCGCCACGCGCGATGTCGTTCAGACGAAGGATCCCATAGTCGGTGAGGAGCAACATTTGCCTACCGGACGGTGCTTCCCGCTTCTCGGCCCAACCCTTGCCGGGATGTTGGCCTTCCACAAGGCGGTACGGGTAGTCCCAGAACCGGAGTTTCCACAGGTTGTCGAACACCGGGCAATCCTGCAGGTAGCGGCCTACGGTGTCCGGTCCGACCGGCAAACAGAGTTGAACCTCAAAGCGGCGAAAGAGGTTCTCTCCGCTGGTATTCGCCTTGCTTTGCACGATCCCTTGTGCTTGCAGAACGAATTGTTCGCGCGTCATGGGATCCACTTGGATGACCTCTCCCTCGAATTCCTTCACGGTATACAAGGTGAAGAGCTGGTTGTTCTGCCCCGGACTAAGGCTTACGCCGAACTCGTATTTCGCAAAGGCAGCTGGGGGGCCACTGCGGCCGAACGGCATGGTACATAGCGCGACCAGAACGGCGCCCGTGCGCCATGTGCGAATAGAAGGGGTCCGGTGCCAAAGTTCCATCGAAGCCCAAATATAGGGCGCTCTAGAAGGGCACCCGGTCCATCATCCAGGCTGCGACCCTGTCCAAAGCGGATCCCGGACTACTGTTTGATGAAGTGTGCGGAGCGGTTCATGGAACCCTTTGGGTCGTTCACCAACAAGGTATAGCTGCCTGCGGGTAGGCGCTCCAAAGGCACATCGATGAGCATGTTGCCCTTGGTCCCTTGGTAAAGGTCTTGTTCCACCAACCGACCGGTGCTGTCCAGGATACGCCAGATGATGGGCGAATCGTTGTACAACTCGAACGAGGCGTAAAGCAGGTCGCCGGCCGGGTTCGGGAAGACCACCATTTCCGTGCTGCCCCGGCGGTAAATGGCGTAGTCCGCTGGGCTGGTCGTGCTGGTACCATCCGCATCGACTTGCTGCACGCGGTAGTAGTTCAATCCTTCCTCGGGGGCCTCGTCCAAGAAGGAATAATGCGTCTCCGAACTTGTGTTCCCCATGGCCTCCACCCTTCCGATGGGGAAGTAGTCGAAGGCATCGGTAGAGCGCTCCACGATGTAATGGCTGGCATTGGATTCGGAAGCCGTGGACCAGGTCACCTCCACGTGTTCATCCATCAGGTCCGCCTCCAATGCGATGAATTCCACGGGTAGCAACAAACAATCCAACGATGCTCCGTTGGTCAATTGCCAAGACAAGGTGAACGAAAGGCCGCTCTGCGAGTAGTTGCTGATGTACATCACGTAGACCTCCGACACGACCACTTCCATAGCCGCCACCCACTTATTGCCGCTGGGTGTTTCCGTGGTATCGGTGTCCGAAGTGCGTAATCCGGTGTCCCCGAATGCACCGGAATACGAACAACGCTTGGGCTGCTTGTAAGGTGGGCAGATCACACTGGTTTCAGGACCCCAAATGGCGAAGTCGTAATCATCGCCTGAATTGGTGGGCGAAATGGTCAACCCCAAGGTACCACTGGCCGAAGGGGTGAACTTGTACCACGTGCCTTGTCGCTCCGAGGTGGACAGACAACCGTAGGTGGTATAGCGCAGATCCGCGTCGAACCCGGTGCCAGCGGGATTGTCGTTGAAGGTTTGCGAGCCACAGATCGGGGTGGCACCGCGGCAGTCCTCCTTTGGAGCTGGCGGAGGAATACAATCCACCACCTCGAACAAGGACATGCCATTGGCCGGTGAAGGCCCCTGGCTCAGCACACCGAACCCGCCGGGCACTTGGCGGATCTGGTAGCGGTTCTGGTTCTGGTTCGGTCCGGTGTTCACATAACTGGTCTGGAAGAGATCGTTCGTGTTCAAGCCGATCAACGCGACCGTGTAGTATCCGGTCACCGTATAGTTCACCGGCGTTCCACCATTCACCACGACCTGCACGGCGCTGGTTCCCCAGCCGTTCTCCCCGGAGTCGAACAACTCCAGCATGTAGACGCACGTTTTGCCCACGGGCATGGTCGGGCTCCATACGCACAGGTTGAAGGTCCCGTTGCCGCTACCATACCCCCAATAGCGCAAGTAGTAGGTATCGCCCGGCACCAGGTCCGCGTATCGAAGAAAGGGCATATAGCCGGGGCCATCGTCATCACTGCAATCCAGCAATTGCAGTCCCGAGGCCGAACAGGATGATCCAGCGTAGAGTGCCATGGCACCATCGGTCAAGGTGCCGGCGGTGCTCTGGATGATGACGATCCCGGAAGCAGGGACCACGAAGCGGAACCAGACATCACGGGAGGAGCCTGTCAAATTTCCACAACCGGGGTCCTGCGCCGCGCTGGACAAGGTGGCCGCAGCATTGCTGCTGGATGTCATGGAACAACTGGATCCTACGGTGAGGAGGACAGCACCGCACGGTTCGTCGTTCACGATCGGTTCGAAGGCGCAGATATTGAAACCCCCGAAGCTGGTATTGCCCTTGGCCCAGACGCGGATGTAGTAGGTCGCACTGGGAGTGAGACCTGATAGCGCCTGACCGGGCATGGTGCTGGCACCAGCATCATCGTTGCAGGAAACGAGCGTCATGGTGCCGCCGCAAGTCGGTGCCGAATACACCGCCATGGCGGCATCGGTGAGTGCGCTTCCGCCCGCAGCGCTGGTATTGATGGTGAGGCGCCCGGAAGCCGGTGCCACGGCCTTGAACCAAACATCGCCACCGAGGTAGTTGCCACAACCGGGGGCGGGTGGACCCGTGGTGTTGGTCGCGCCGGCCGTAGTACCGAGCGTGTTGCTACACGATGCCCCAACGGTGAGGCTGACTGCCCCGCACGGGTTGTCGTTCGCCGGTGCGGCAGGGGTGGTCACACAGATATTGAACGGGCCAAAAGCATCGTTCCCGTATTCCCAGAACCGGATGTAATAGGTGGTGCCACTGGTCAGTCCCGCCAGAGCAATGGCGGGCATCAGCCCACCCAAGGGCGAATCTTCGTTGCAGGCGATCTCCGTGAGTGTGCCGCTACATCCGGTCGCTGAATACACGGCCATCGCACCGTCCGTTAGCGAGCTTCCACTGACCGTACTCCCAGTGATGTTGACTTGTCCGGAGGCCGGTGCTACGAAGCGGAACCAGACATCACCACCGCCGTAGTTGCTGCAACTTGGTACGCCAAAAGCAGTGTTGTTGCTCGCACCTACGTTCGTGCCTACGGTGTTGGAGCACGATGGTCCCACCGTAAGCGCAACAGCAGTACACGGATCATCATTCAACCCACAAGTGATCCAAAGGTCGGCACATGTGGTGTTCAGACTTCCATCACAGGTCCGGCGATCCAGCAACACGCGAAGCGAACCGGTGTACGTGGCGGTCCACTGCATCGAGGACCGAATCGTATTGCACCCGTCGATGTTGTAGCCGAGGGTACTGCCACCGGTATTGTTGTACAGCGTGATGTTCGTGTTCCAAGGTGCATTGCAGACACTGAAGGTGTAGATGCGACCGCTGACCACGTTCACCAGGGCATATCTATTCCGGATGATACAACCACCCGATACACTACCTGGGCACGGTACGGTGATGGCGGAACCTTGCACGGTGTTGTTGTTCGGGCACTGGGCGTTCGCCGAAACAGCCGAAAGAATGACCAAGAGCAGTTCGAATGCTCTTCGGAACACAGCGGATGGACTCATTCGTTGGTGCCTGTTCCGGCAACCGAGCTAGGAGCGGTCAATTCCTCGTACTGATCCGGGTGTGTGGCGATCCACGCCGCCTTGTAGGCATCGTACCGTTCATTGTCCCGCTGTGGATCGCCCGTGTCCATGTACAGGGGCATATCGGCGAGTTGCGGCCTGCGGGGTGTGCGCACCAACGGCGGCTGTGGTGTTTCGATCTCTTCGAAGGTCTCTACGCTCAATCCATAGCGACCCAGCCGGTAGGCGAACTGGATGCGCTCCATGCGCAAGGTGGTGGTCCAATCGATCGCACCGGTGGAACGGTCCACGTATACCTTGCCCTGAAGGTCGGCGGCCTGGAGCTGATCCGTCAATTCCTTCTCTTGCATGGTGCTCGTCATACCCGCCACAGTAGCGCGGTAATGGTGGAATTCCTGTGCCGAAAGTGGGCCGATCAGTGCTGCTGAAAAGAGCACACCGATGGTCCGGAACAAGTCACTTCGTAGCATGGCACGAAACTATCTGGACCCGATACAAGCTGGAATGCGTTCAGGTCCGGAATCTTAACAGCCCCGCGTGTAAAAGCCGATCGTGGCGCGCCGTACGAAGCATGGAAAACAGAAAGGGCCGCTCCGCAGAGTAGCCCTTTCCAAGGAGATCGCGTTCCGTTATTGCTTCACGAAGCGCGTACGGCCGAAGGTGGTCCCATCACGGGTCAACAACTGCACCGTGTAACTACCAGCCTCCAGCTTATCGGTCGGTAGTTCGAAGCGTTGTGTGCCATTCGGCGAGACGAACGATGCCACCACTCGGCCACTGCCATCCATGATCCGCACATGCAAGACATCATCGTGCAAGCTGCTCATGACCAGATCGGCCTTGTCGCGCATCGGGTTCGGCACCACCAGGATCCGCACCTCTTTGGGCTGGAACAAGGCCGTCACCACATTCGAATACGCGAACGTGCCGTCCAGATCCACCATGCGCAGGCGGTAATAGTTCATGCCCACGATCGGGTTCTCATCCGGGAAGGTGTAGTCCGTAGGAATGCTGCGTGTACCCATGGCATCCATCGAACCGATCACCTCGAAGTTGCGGCCATCCGCAGCACGCTCCACCAAGAAGTGGGAACTGTGTTGTTCCGTGGAAGTGGTCCATAGCAGATCCACAGTGGAGGTTTGGGGCTTGGCCTCCAAGTTCACCAAGCTGATCGGCAGCAGCACACAATCGATCACCTCATTGCCAGGGATCGTTGGGGTGGCGATCCAATCCACGGTGTACGATCCGCCCATCAGGTGGTGGTCATCCACGAATAGGATGTACACCTGTCCAGGGGCCACCATGATGCCGGGCACCCACCCGTCCGTATTGTCGTTCTGCGGGAAAGGCGGCAGCAAATGGTTCGCCGCTCCACCGAAGGTTGCTCGGCCCATGCCGGTCACTGCGCCGGGGTTGGCACTGGCCACCGGCACGTTGATGGTGTTGTACTGCGAGGCGTAGGAACAGCGGATCGGTTGTGCGGCCGGCACGCAGTTGGCACCTACTGGATTGGGCAAGGCAGCGGATGGCGCTTGCCAGATCGCCCAGTCCAGATCGGCCGTTACGCTCGGGGTGATCGTCATTCCCAAGGTGCCTGCATTGGCCACTTTGAAGGCATACCAAGAACCTTGGTGTTCACCGTTGGTCAAACACCCCCAGTTCACCGTGCTCAGGTCTGCATTGCAACCGGATCCGTACCCCGCGTTCGTGAACGGATCATCTTGGCACACGTTGAAGGCCCCGGCACAATCGCCTTGCAAGGTCGTTTGCCCGCCGGTGGTCACCAAGCAGAGGTCGAAGGTTCCGCGCTGGTTGCCGTAGCCGAAGAAGCGTAAGTAATACGTCTGGCCCGGGGTCAACGGGTTGCACATCCGATCGATCTGGGGCATCAACCCTTCACCGTCATCGTCATTGCAGGCCACCAAGGTCAACGGTCCGATCGCTGGACAGGGCATGGCCGAATACAAGGCCATGGCCCCATCGGTCATGGTGCCGGCGTGCGAATCGATGAAGACCCGGCCACTCGGCGGTGCCACGAAGCGGAACCAGACATCGCCGCCTTGGTAGTTGCCGCAGCCCGGTGGCGGTACACCCGTAGTTGGCGTTGTGCTTGTGTTGTTGAAGGTTTGGGGGACACAGGTGGTGTTCACGTTCAACAACGTCGCACCTGCCGGCGTACATGGGTTGTCGTTCGGCTCTTGTGCCGTGCAGGTGGTACGTGCGCGCCAGCCTTGGTAGGTCACCGAAGCATCGGTGACGAAGTAGAAGGTGAGGCAACCACCCGGCGTACTGGCCGTGAATGGTCCGGGAATGCCCGTTCCCCAATACCCCCCAGCTGCGAACGGGGCGGGGCCGAAGCCTGGGCCGTTGGTGCTGGCGATCATGGGCGATGCGGTGTTCGGCCCATCGAACACATACATCTTGTCCCAGTTGTTCTCCAACTGGAATAGTTCAAAGTTCACCGTAAGCAACTGTCCGGGTTGCGCACAGATGGTTTGCGAGGAGGTGACGTTGTTCGCATAATTGCCCGTGGAACCGCCCGGCGTTTCGTAGAACAGGATGTTGCACTGCCCCACGGGTGGCGGCAGCGGTGGGGGGGGTGGGCCACAGGAAAGGGTGGCCTGCCAGTTGCCCGCCACGATGGCATCCGTATACAGGGCCAAGGTGAGGCAGCCTTGTGGGTTGGCGGCGGTTATCGTGGAGGTGAACGGACCGATGATGCCATTTCCCCAATAGGCCCCATTCGGTGGGGTCGGTGGGTTGTAAGGACCGCTCCATGTGCCCTGCGGACCATTGCCACTGTTGAACTGGGTGGCGAGTACGGCAGGTGTATTCAAGGCCGTGCCCGGAGGGTAGTTGGCATCGAATACGTACAGTCCATCAAAGAAGGTTTCCACCGCGAAGTTGTTGAAGGTGATGGTGATCACGCTGTCCGCGATCGCGTTGCCGTTGAACGGACAGTAGTTGACGAAGGTGGTATTCATCCAAGGCGGAATGCCGGTGCTGGCAACGCCCAAGTTCCCTGGATAAGCAGCGGAAGGCCCACCTGGATCATACACGACGGTACCGCAAACGCCAGCCACTGCGCTATTGGCTGGTGGTGGCCCGCAGGTCACCTTGAAGGCATAGCCCGGTGCAGTAATGATGAAGTCCGAGGTGAACACCACGTACAAACAACCACTGGGATTTCCCGTTAGGCTGGCTGTGATCGTGCCCGGACTGCTCGTTCCGGTGTAGGTGCCGATCAGCGGTGCAGCAGTGCTCTGACCGTTGTAGATCCGCATGAAATCCCAACCTGCTTCAATGTTGAATTGCAAGAACGTGAGGGTCACCACATCACCGGCCTTGTGCGGACAGAACAAGCTCTGTGCGACATTGTCGATGTTCTCATTATCCATGTAATTCGCAGAAGGTCCGCCACTGTCGTAATAGGTGCCTGCGCACAGGACCGGGTCCGTACGTTCCACACAGATGGAGAAGATCCCTTGTGCAGCGTCTTGGCGCCACACGCGAATGTACAAGCGCTCACCGGGGGTTATGGTAGGCACATTCAGCAAGACCGCTGGCATGGCCGCATTCCCTTGTCCAGAGCCACCTGGTTGACATCCACCAGGCACTTGCACCAATTGCAACTGGCTCGCACAACCCAGTGCACTGGTATCGCGGTACACGGCCATGGCGAAATCCAAGGTGTCCAGGTCATCCGTGTCGAATTGCAATCCGTACGGTGCGATCAGGTCGCCCGGCACATCCACGGTGAACCACACATCGCCATTGGCTGCCCCGCCGCAGGAAGGCGCGTTCACCGTACTGGCACCCGGCAGGAAGGTGAGCGGAAAGTTCGGTGTATTCGTAGCATTCTCGTTGGTCGCAGGGGTCAACACACAATCGGTGTTCACGTCCAAGGCGATCGCACCGCAAGGGTCATCGTTCGGTGGCGGAATGTTCGGGGTCACGCAGATGGAGAAGGTTCCGTAATAGTTGGAGTTCCCCGCCTCCCGGTTCCATACCCGGATGTAGATCGTTTCACCGACCGCCAGTCCAAAGCCTGCGGTACTGCTGTTGATCCGTGGCATTTTGTTGAGTACACCCGCTTGGTTGTCATTGCAACCCGTTCCACCGATCTGGGTCAAGGTGCTCGGCGCGCAACCCGTTCCAGCGGTCAAACGGTAAAAGGCCATGGCCATGTCCGTCAAGGTCCCGGCGATGGTGTTCACCGTCATGGCCCCGGTAGCCGGTACCACCACGCGGAACCACATGTCGTTGATCGGCACGGCAGGTCCGCTATAACCACACGAAGGGTTCACCGGACTGAGCGTGATCCCGGGATCGATCGGCTGCATGTTCTCCGTATTGTATTCCACCGGGACACACGGGTCGATGGCGTTGAGCAGGATCGAGTTGCACGGGTCCTCGCCGGGAGGGACAGGTGCGTTGTATGCACAAATAGTGAAAAGGCCGTTCTCGTTGTTGTTCCGCTCCCAATAGCGCACGTAGATCGTTTGCCCAGCGACCAGGCCGTTGGTGGCCGGGTTGATGACGATGCCCGGTGCCGTACCCGCGCCATTCAAGCCATCGATGCTGCACATGGGCGTGCCATTTACCCACGTGAAGGGGTCGGTGGCACAGTTCGGTGCGGTGTATATGCCCAGCGCACCAGCGCAAACGCCACTCTCCGAGGTGTTGATGCCGATATAGCCAGTGGCCGGTACGATGATGCTATACCACACATCGCCGCCGCTGTAATTCACGGACCCTGGACAGGTAACCGGATTCAACACGGCTCCGGAAAGACTTGAAACCGTGGAAGGCGTGGCGCCATCCGTGGTACCCACCACCGGTGCGGAGCAACTGCTATTCACAAGCGGTAACGCGATGGCCCCGCACGGCTCGTCATTCACGGGAGCACCGACAGGCCCTAGACACTCCACCGTTATGCTGTTGGGGGCGGCCCATGCCGGGTGTGCGAAGAAGCCGGGTACGGCGTTGCCGCACGTGGCTATGCTGTTGCCATCGTAGATCCACGCACGATAGAAGGTAGTCGTTGCAACGAAGATCACCGAAGAGGGTCCGTTCGGGATCCCGCAGCCATCATCGTCACAGGCACCGGGAACCACTGCCCAAGGATTGGATTGGTTCCGGATGAACAAGACGGTATTCCCCGCCGTAGCACCGCATAGGCTAACACGGTACCGGTTGCCAGCAACGGTCCCGAAGCGAATGCTACAGACATTGGCATTCACGGTTCCAGTGCTCGTGCCAGGACAAGCAGGCGCAGGAATGGACGGTAGCTGTTGAACGGGTGACCCTACGGTACAATTGCAGGTGAAACAATCCGCATCCTGGGGTGATTGCGCGAAGGTGCCTGACCACGTGGTGATCAAGAGGAACGCGAGAAGGGTTCGGAGTATAGAACTCATGACATGCGCGTTGATCGGAGGGTGAAGGAGCACGTACGTGAATGGAAAGAGGCGGTGGTCGGTAGGACGCACACGACCGTTGGAGGCCGGACTGCACCGCACCGCAACCCCGTTCGTGGGTCGCGGGATGGGAAGGCAGAAGGGGTCAAAATGGTCATGGTCGCGAAAGGTACGGGTAGATCAGCGAATACCGGCAAATGCCCGGTTCCACAAGGGTCCAAGGATGCCCCGCTGCAAGTTCCGGAGAACAGCCATGGTGCAACCGGCGTCGATGCATGTGCTGCGTCTTGGATCCGCAGACCTTGGGGAGCGTATGCAACAGGGCCAAGTGGTAAGGAGCGGCCCATGGGAAGTGGCCTTTGGGAAACCAAGGGCTGGTGGAAGATCCGGGGTTCGGGCTTGCCCATGAGAAGGACCGCATAAGGAGTCATACCTATAACGAAGGAACGGAGTTCGGGTTGCCTACTACACATCAATCAAGCCGCTATTGAAGATCTGCCCATTGCCGACCGCAAACTGCCGCCAGCGAACCGCCCACTGCAACCTGCCCACTGCCCACTGCCCACTGCAAACTGCCCACTGCCCACCCCCCCCGCCCACTGCAACCTGCCCCCCTGCCCACAACCGTCCAAGTGAAGTTCATGTATATTGGGACCACGATGGGCCATCTGAAAATACCCCAGTACGGGATCCGGAGTTAATGGTTGCCTCTTGTTGATAAAAACATAGTTCTTGCGTTGCTCGGTCCATCCCATTACATTGGTCCGCGAATCAGGTGATCCACCCTACGAACGAACCCGAATAAACCACGAAAGTTTTGTACACGGCTGCTTCAGATCGTTCCTCGGCAAGTGTTCGGGGAGAAGATCACACAACGTACTTCGATGTGCCAGCCTGTTGTTCCGACAGGCTTATCCTGCGTATGGCAATGCGCTACAGTTGCCAAGGTCCCTTTCTTTCCCTTACCAAAACCAGAGACGATGAGTAGAATTACCCAGAATCCATTGTGGCGGCGAACGTCACGGTGGCTAAAGTATCTTGCTGCGCTCGGCGTTGCAGCTTTAATGGCGGTGCCCAGCGCACAGGCCCAAACGCTGATCATCGGAACCGGAACCGCTGTTACGGGTTCCACTGGGCCGAACCATCACGGGTACTACGAAGCCTGCTACCGATTGCGGATCTGGCAGGCGGCGTGACTGCCGGCGGAATGTATGCCGGTGGAAGTTTGACCGGTCTGGGTTGGTCCGTCGATCGGACTACGCCAGGTGGTGTGCCAGAACTACACCATCAGCTTGGCGCATACCGCTGGGTGAACGGCGAACACGGATTGCGGACTGACCACCGTCAAGGGCGTTCTTCTATAACCCAACTGTAACGGCAGCCAGGGTGTTCGATATGACTTTGATACCCATCGCTTGGACGGTGACCAATGAACACACGGGGATATTTGCACCGGCACAGCCAACGCTTCACGCCAGCCCTACTGGCAACTGCGGAATATCGTGCGATGGAACACCACTTGGTCAGCAAGGTGGTGGACAGCCGTGCTTGTCCACAACTGCGACCAACAACCGCCCGAACGTGCAGTTCAGCTATTCAGTGGCTCCGCTTGCTCCGCTCCTGCACCTGGTGCCACAACTGGACCAAGCGCCGTGTGCTCCGGCATTGGCTTCTCACTCGGGCTTACCACCCCCACAGCAGGCAGTGGTGTTAGCTACGTGTGGTACGCCGATAATGGATCCGGCTATGCCGTTGTGGGTGGGAATACACCTACACTCTCGACCAGCCAATCGGTTGCAACGGACTACTACTGCGACGTTACGTGCTCCACAGGCCCCAATACGGGTTCAAGCACGGTCATTAGCGTTGGCATGAATGCACCGGTTACCTGCTATTGTACTCCAGCAGGAACCAATACCTCTTATTACGTCGATGCCTTTACCACCACGGGTGGCATACAGAACATCACCAATACCGGTTCTGGATACTCGACGGCTGGATATGGCAACTTCACCGCCATGACCGTGGAGCAGGCAGCCCTCAGCGCTGTGAACTTCACCACCGTTTATGGAGTCAGCCCCAATACCTTTGGTCTGAAGGTCTGGGTGGACTGGAACCAGAACGGCAACTTCACCGATCCGGGAGAAGAAGTGTGGGCCAGCGGAGGCTTGAACCCGGGGTACGCAACTACCCACTCAGGCTCCTTTAACGTCCCCCTCGCCGCCACCGTCGGAACCACTCGGATGAGGATCGGCAATTCCTATACGCCGAGTACCGGACCAGCAACTCCTTGCTTGACCAACCTTTCCGGAGAGTATGAGGATTACAGCTTTACGGTGGCACCACCACCTGCCTGCCTCCCCCCAAGTGCACTTAGCGCAAACGTATCCTCCTCTGGTGGGGATCTGGGTTGGACGGAGAACGGGAGTGCTACGGCATGGGACCTGGAGATCGGAGCCTTCGGGTTCTCACCTACTGGCGTACCAACTCTGAACGATGTTGGTGCCAACCCCTACACATGGGGTGGCGGTGCTGCTAACACACAGTACGACTTCTACGTTCGCGCCGATTGCAACAGTGACGACATAGATGTGAGCAGCTGGACAGGACCATTCAGCTTCACTACGCTATGTGCATCGTTCGTAGCTCCATACGCAGAGTCGTTCACTTCGTCTACGCCAACATTCACACCTCCCTCTTGCTGGACCAATCCACTTCCAGGTGGTGGTGAGCAATGGCGTTTCGTAACAACCACGCCTCTAACAGGAAATCACCCAAACTCAGTGCCTGACCACACGACTGGAACAGGGGCTTTGGCTTGGATCGATGCTTCGACTGACGTTCTTCCAAATGAATTGATCTCGCCATTGATCGATATTTCTGGGCTTGGAACAGCTTCTGCTGGATTCTGGTTCTTCTCCAACGCCGACGGCGGTGGTGCTATCCAACACACCATCACCATGGATGTGTGGGACGGTTCTTCATGGGTGAATATGATCACCTACGCCGGGAATAATGCGAACTGGGTGGAGCTATCGGCTGATGTGCCTGGTGGAGTTCCTTCGGTTACACAGTTCCGGATCATAGGTGTTCGTGACCCAGCGGGAACTAGTGGTGACTATTTCTACAATGATCTATTCGTGGATGATTTCTTCGTCATTGAGGCACCCACATGCGTTGCTCCAAGTGGACTGACACAGGGTGCCACCACCACCACGAGCCTGAGCGCCAGCTGGGCCGCTGAGCCATCTGCGGACCTTGGTTACGAGTGGGAGATCCGCACGGACCCGAATCCTGGGATCCCAGGCCCGGCGTTGATCGAGACCAATACGACGGCGGGGCTCACCTTGGCCTCCACGGTCGCCTTGTTCCCGAACAGCACCTATTACGTGTATGTACGCTCGGCTTGCACCGGTGCCCAGCCCACGAGCGGCTGGTCAAGTGCATTGGTGGTCTTCACCGGGTATTGTACGCCCGTTGTATCCTATACGGACCCGCTCGGGATCACGGATGTGATCTTCGCCGACGTCAACGTGAACGCGAATACGACAGCGAATGGCGGCTATACGGACTTAAGCGCCGTCGTTGGCTCTGTGGGAGCGGGTGATGTGGTTCCATTGTCGGTCAATGTGCCAACTGGGTACACCTACGAGATGGCGGTATGGATCGATTGGAACAGCAACCTCGTCTTCGACAACCCGGCTGAATTGGTCGCTTCCCTGGCCCCGGTCTCAACTACGGAACAAACGCCTTGGTTGACCTCCTTCACGGTTCCCGCGTTGCAACCGGCCGGTACCTATCGCATGCGCATCGGCGGTATAGATGCTGGTTCACCGATACCCTGCTACAACGGGGCCTATGGGGCCTTCGTGGATTTCGGCCTCAGCATCTGCGATCCACCATCGGACAACGGTACGGTGATCGCGAATGACAATTGCACACCTCCGACCTTCGAGGTGAGTGTGACTGCGGATCTTGGATCGGGAAGCACCGCCGACATTGAATACAGTGTGGATGGTGCGGCACCTGTTTCTACCCAATACCTTACCCCCGGTCAATTGATCGGTCCATTCGCTTCCCACCAGACGGTCACGGTTTCCGTGATCACCGACGAGGGTTGCTCCGTGGATCTGGGTGCTTTCCACTCCGCTTGCGATATCGAGTTGGATTGCAACGCACCTTCTCCGATCCAAATGGTGCATTGCTACCAGAACAACGACACACGGACCTGGACCTGGGTGAATACCCAACCAAGCGGCACCGTAGCGTTGAAGTTCAACAGCGGCACCATGGACAGCAACGACAACGTCTTCTTCTGGGAAGGAGCGCCGAACACCACACCGCACGCTACGGTCCCTTCACTTACGGGAACCCTCACCAACCAGACCGTAACAAGTGTAGGATCCACGCTTTCCATGACCATTTCGGACGATGGAACCAACAGCTGCGGAGATGGAGGACAAGCCTCCGGCTGGACGTTCCAAGCCCGTTGTGGCGGTTGCACCGAGCCCTACGCCGAGATCGAGACGGATCTGTTCTTGGCCGGATTGCCGGATGAAGTGGATTGCAATGCACTCCCTTCCCCGACCTTCAATGCGTACCTGGTCGTTTATGACAACGGTATCGATGCGAACACGTCGAATTATGCGGCTACGGTCGGTTACCGGTTGTCTGTGAACAATGTCGCAGACCCGGACGTAACTGGCTTGTTGGGTATGTTCGACAACTCCACCTTCAACGGATCGGACAACCCGTACTTCTTGGGGACCTACCCATTGGGTACCGACCTGGATCTGATCGCCCTGCACGAGGACCAGATCAACCAAAGCGCCTGCAACGTTGCAGTGGTGACCGACTTCACGGTCGGCTTCGAACTTTGCCCACCGGATAACGACCTGTGCGTGAATGCCGAGGCGATCGCGATCCAACCACCAGCCACCTGCCCAACGGGTTCCATTACCGGGACCACGGTCGGTGCTGATCAGACGGGTGTTGCTCCGACCTGCGCCGTTGGTGCGGTTCAGGATGTATGGTACACCTTGAATACGAACGGGTACTCCACCTTGACCTGGTCGGTCACCGCGGGTACGGCTTCCATCATTGGTGTGGAACTCTACGATGTTTGCGCCGGAACCAGCTTGGGTTGCTTCGCGGATGCGGTGGGCTCCGGTCCGTTCCAATTGAACGTTTCCGGTATCTACCTGCTCCGTTACTTCACCGAGATAGGGAACGAAGGGACCTTCACCGCCTGTTACACGGCCGAAGCCGAAGGACTTGGCAACAGCTGCAACAACGCGATCGACCTTTCGTTGGAGACCAGCCCGTACAGCGGCACCACGAACGCAACGAACTTGAGCAATGCCTTCAATGGTAGCTGCGTTACGAACACGGCGCGCGACCTGCACTTCTTCATTGATGTGCCGGACGGAAACCAACTGAGCATCGGTCAAACGTTCAATGATTACGATTCGCATCACTTCGCGTTCTACGATGGAGCTTGCCCAGGTACGATCGAGTTGATGTGCATCGATGATACTCCGAGCGAGTACGAGACCTTGGTCTGGACCAACACCACCGGCATCACGCAGACGGTGTACTGGATCCAGGATGGTTACAGCACCGGTGCGGGCAACTTCACCTTGGAGTGGTCCTTGGCGGTACCCTGTGCCGGCAACCCGAATCCGGGCAATACCGAAGCGAGTGTAGCCGCAGCCTGCAGCGGGGTGGACTTCACCTTGAGCGTGCAGAACCCGGTTGAGCTTGGATGGGGCTACCAGTGGGAATACTCCGATGATGGAGGCTTTACCTGGCTGCCCGGAGCGACCACAGCGACGTGGTTGACGAACATCTCCGTTCCGACCATCTTCCGATGCCAAGTGACCTGCACGAGTCTCGGAGGTGGAACAGTGGCCAGCAATGATCTGCTGATGAACCTGAACCCACCGAACCAGTGCTACTGCGAACCGCTTTACACCTATGGTAAGACATCCGGTGACCTATTGAGCAATGTGGTGATCCAGGGAACAACGCTGGCCAACAACACAGGAACGGCTCCTGTGAACCCGGCCTACACCTACTTCAACACCTTGCCCAACCACACGGCCACGCTACAAGCGGGTACATCGTACACGATCCAAGCGACCGTTGGTACGTACTCCGGCCAAGACATTGCCGTGTGGATCGATTTCGATGAGGACGGTGTGTTCGCCCATCCAGGTGAGCGTGTGGGTTATACCACGACTTCCATCGGTAGTAACGGTACAGGTTCCTTCATCTTGGCCTTGCCGTGTAACCCCGTTCCTGGTGTGAAACGCATGCGAGTTCGTGATGTATGGCTGCAAGCCGGCAATACGATCGACCCTTGTGCGACCTACGGTTTTGGCGAGACCGAAGACTACGATGTGACGATCTCTGCGCCACCGGCATGCCCGACCCCAAGTGGTCTTGCGGCCAGTGCGGTCACCACCACCACGGCTAGCCTCAACTGGGTCACCGGTTGCGTCGAAACCGATTGGATCGTGGAATACGGTGTTACCGGTTTCACTTTGGGATCGGGTACACAAGTACCGGTCACCGGAACACCGACCTTGGGCTTGACCTTGCTGTCACCGGCCACTCCTTATAGTGTGTACGTGTACGCGGATTGCGAAGCGTCCAGTCCGGGAGATGGCCAAAGCACACCATTCGGTCCGGTCAACTTCACCACGGCAGCATTGCCACCCGCGAACGACGAGTGTGTGAATGCGGTTGGTTTGACGGTGAACACGGACTACCTATGTGGCACGGTCACGGCGGGAACGGTAGCTGCAGCAACGGCATCGGGCAACGCGCTCGGTTCGTGCTTTGGTACTCCGGACAACGATGTCTGGTACAGTTTCACGGCGACCAACACGGCCCACCGGGTCTCGTTGATCAACCTCGCTGGCAGCACCACGGACATGTACATGAAGTTCTACAGTGGAGCGGATTGTAACTCCTTGGTGGATTTCGCATGTAGCGATCCTGAAACGGCCAACCTCACCGGCTTGGGCATCGGTACGAAGTACTATGTGCGGGTATACTCGTATTTCTCGGGAGCAGCGACGACCACATTCAACATCTGTGTGGGTACTCCGCCTCCGCCACCTGCCAACGACGATTGCGCAGGTGCACCAAGCTTGCCAGTGAGTGCAGGATTGAGTTGCACCACCCAAACGTCAGGCACGTTGGAGAGTGCTACGAACTCGGGTCTTCTGGTTTCGCCTTGCACGGGCACGGTGAACAACGACGTGTGGTACCGCTTCACGGCAACGAGCAACCAGCACATCATCACACTGAGCAGTGCTGTACCAGCGACGACCATGTACATGCAGCTCTTCAGTGGTGCATGCGGTGGTTTGGTACACATGGCTTGTGCCACCACAGCGGCCTACACCACACCGAATACCTTGGTGCCAACGCAGGAGTATTACTTGCGGGTGTACAGCAGTGGTTCTACGGCAGTAACCACCACATTCAACATCTGCGTGACCACACCACCGGTAGGACCACCTGCGAACGACAACTGTGCAGGTGCACAGAGCGTTACGGTGAATGCCGGCCAGACCTGTGCTTCCCAGACCTTCGGGTCCGTGTTCGGAGCAACAGCATCTGGACAGGTCGTGACTCCGTGCTTTGGTACTGCGGATGATGATGTGTGGTTCTCCTTCGTGGCCAGCGGTCCGGTACATACTGTTTCTTTGAACAGTGTAACGGGCAGCGTGACCTCGATGAACTTCAACGTGTTCAGCGGAACTTGCGTAGGACCATTGACGAACATCGGTTGCGGCGCTACGGGTACGGCACCCACCACCACGATCGGTGGTCTGACGAATGGTAGCACGTACTATGTGCGTGTGTACACCAATACGGCGGTTGCCGGTCAGAACACCACCTTCAACGTGTGCGTCACCACACCACCGGTCAATGACCAGTGTGCGGGTGCCATTGCGGTCGGATGCAACAGCATAACTTCGAGTACAACGGTCGGTGCGTCCAATTTGAACCCACCAGCTACCTGTACCACGACGTTGAATACGGCACCTGGCGTATGGTACACGGTACAAGGCTGGGGCGGGCCTATCTCGGTCAGCCTCTGTGGTGCGACCTGGGATACCAAGATCGGTGTATTCACCGGCCCTTGCGGTGCCATGACCTGTGTTTTGGGCAATGACGATTTCTGCGGTGTGCAGAGCGGCTTGACCTTCAGCAGTACGTTGGGCACCACGTATTACATCTACGTGACCGGCTATACCACGAATTCGGGAGCATTCAACCTTTCGGTTCAATGTGGTACCAATACCATGGCTTGCGCTGCGAACGGCCTCACGCTGGAATTCCAGACCGACGCGAACCCTGCACAAACCACCTGGCAACTGTGGAACGAAGCGGATGATCTGTTGGTCCTCAGTGGTGGACCGTTGAACCCTGCGAACAGCGTGGAGACCAACTTCGGTTGCGTGCCGGATGGTTGCTACCGTCTGCGTGTGCTTGACTCCGGTGGAGATGGTATGACCACAGGTGGTTACATCCTCCGTACCACGGGTAGCAACTTGCGTATCATCGACAACAAGAACAACTTCAACGGTGTCTATGATGGCAACGTGAGTACGCTCGGTAGCGGTGCCTTCTGCTTCCCAATGGACGTTGTGAACCAGCCGATCTACAGCAGTTGCGATAAGCTGGACTGGGTGACCAACAAGTTCATTGTAGCTACCGAAGACCCAGCTGTAACGGCAGCGTATGCCACACCTGCCCTGCGTGCCAGCAGCGGATATTTGTTCTGGTTCTTCGATCCGAACGGTAGCTACAGCTTCCGTCGTTTCCGTAAGCACAGCGAAAGTGATGGATACGGTACGGGTGCCTTGCGCGCCAACCACTTCCGGATCAATTCATGGGCGAACACACCAAGTAGTCCGCACTTGCCAGACGGCGTTCTGTTGAACGTTCGCATCATGGGACGTGTGAACTGGTCGTGGACAACATGGGGTCCAGCATGCCAGTTCAAGATGGATGCTGCTTTGGCCGCTTGCCCACGTGTGAACCTGCAGGACAACCCGAACCTCAACGAGTACAGTTGCGGCGTGAACCGTGTGTTCGGTGGTTCCAACGATTGGACCAACCGCGTTACGGCATCGCAACCACAACCGGTTCCGGGGTGAGCAGTAGCCTTGTGCGTTACCAGTTCCGCTTCCGGATCCCGGGTGAAGCGATCTGCATCATACGCCCACCACAGACGAGCCCTCGCTTGTTCATGAACTGGAGTGCGGATTCTGGCGAACAACTGGAGTGTGGCAAGCAGTACGAAGTGGATGTGCGCGTAAGCCTGGATGGCGGTGCCAACTGGTGCTTCGATGTAGCTTCCCCTGCTTGCGTAGAGCCTGTGACCACATGGGGCAACGTGTGCATGGTGAACATCACAACGAGTACCTACTGCCCTGGACCACTGCAAGGTGGCAGCAGCAGCATGGCTACCCAAAATGGTGACCTCACGATGTATCCGAACCCGAACCGTGGTGATCAACTCTACATCAACCTCAGTGCGGTGGATGCGGATGTGAACACGGTGAGTGTGGACATCTACGACTTGACCGGTAAGCGCATCAGCGCACGGACCATCGCGGTACAGGACGGTTTCCTGAACACCGTGTTGGACCTCAACGGCGAGATCGCAAGTGGTCTATACATGGTCAACATCACCGCTGGTGACAAGACCTACACCGAGCGTCTGGTGATCCAGAAGTAAGCTCGAACGACGAAAAGAAAGGCCGCCTCGCATTTGCGAGGCGGCCTTTTTCGTTTTGGATCCGGCCAACGGTTCTCCGCAGAAGACCTCCATGAACGTCCAGCGGTTCGGAGCGCCACGCTGGTGCATCCGAGTACTACCGGATCTTCGTTCAGACCGGTCCGAAGGCCTCTGCAATCACTCAGGTGGCAGGTAAGAACCGGTCGGTCTTTGGGGCGAGCGTACAACAGCGAGGGCTGGATCGCTTGGACCCTCGCACTTTTGCACGCTTTCACTTCTGTGATCCTTGGTTCAGGTCGCCGAAGGCCTCTGCACTCACCCAGGCTACAGTAAGAACCGGTCGGTCTTTGGTGCGAGCGTAAAGAGTGCGAGGGCTGGATCGCTTGGACCCTCGCACTTTTGCACGCTTTCACTTCTGTGATCCTTGGTTCAGGTCGCCGAAGGCCTCTGCACTCACCCAGGCTACAGTAAGATCCGGTCGGTCTTTGGGGCGAGCGTACAAGAGCGAGGGCTGGACGGCCCTCCCCCCCCCCCCTCCCCCCCTTTTGCGGCGCCGGGCCCCCCCCCCCAGCCCCCCCCCCCCCCCCCCCCCCAAGAGCCGGGGGGTTTTGGCCGCCACAAGGAGGCTGGATCGCTTGGACCCTCGCACTTTCGCACGCTTTCACTTCTGTGATCCTTCGTTCAGGTCGGCCCGAAGGCCTCTGAACGTAGAAGTGGTAGATGCGCGTGAGACACTAGGTTTGGTCTGATGGGCCCAAAGGGAGATCGGACCATTGCGTTTTGCGGAACGGTAGAAGCCGTGTATCCGGCCCTCACCAATGCGCAGGCTCGCATGCCTTGGCGGGACGCTACGCTCCGTTGGCAGGGCTATTCTCTTACTTGTCTTGCAGTACTTACCGAATTGGCAACTCAAGGAGGTCACACAGAGGCACAGAGGCGCGGAGAATGTGTGCGTTCTGTCCCCTCCGTGTCTCCGTGGCTCTTGCGATGGCAGGGTGGGCAATAAGAGGTGATAGCCCTAGCTCCGTCGGGTTCTGGCGTGACAAATGCGGCGACGGTGTGATGATCACAGAGGCGGGGCCTTCTCCACGGTTCAGGCGGCAGGATGGAGGAGCATCCTCACCGGGGGACCCGTTACGCCCGGAGCATCCGTGTAAGCGTGTCCCCGTACTGCGCGATCGTCACGCTGGAGCATCTGTTGCGGTGCATCTGGTGCCTCGTTCAGGACCGCATGGTCTTGGCGAGGATCGGGTATCCTCATCCGTCGGTTCCGGTGTGACGAACGCGGTGGTATGATCTAAGTAGGCCTCGAACCGGAGAAGCCTATGCGTTCAACTGGACGTGAAGGAGCCATAGGTCGATCCGGACTGAAGCACTTGTCGCGTTACGCAATACGGCGAAACGACCTCATTCCTTGATGAACGGAACCGGGGTCAACGGGCCTGTCACGGTATGGGTCCGTAGGATGTAGGAACCCTGTTCCAATCCCGACATGGGAAGCGTGATGCTTGTACGACCGGACTCCTGTGGGAGCGTGAAGGTCTTCACCACGCGGCCAGCTGCGTCGATCAGATCGATGCTCGTGACATCGGCGGTTCCCGGCGCAAGCGTGAGCTGGAGGCGTTCGGAAACCGGATTCGGTGCCAAGAGTGGTTGCCCGGGACGGTGCCCGATGGAGGCTGAGACAACGGGCGAGTGCAGTTCCGAGCCGTCCTGATCCACCATGGTGACCCGGTAGTAATTCAAACCGGAATTGGGTGCTTGATCGATGAACTGATAGTCCAGTGCAATTTGGCTGTTCCCAGCCGCGAAGATGGAACCGATACGGCTGAAATGTTGTCCATCCGAGGACCGCTCGACAATGAAGTGGGCGGAACTGGATTCACTCAGTGTGGTCCAGTCCAGATCGATCCGATCCACTTCGGGCGTGGCCTTCAAATTCACCAGTTCCACGGGGAGTACGGTGCAGTCCAAGGAGGCGCCATTGCTCAACTGCCAGCTCAGGTCGAAGGGTTCGTTCGTCGAAGAGAAATTGTCCACATATAGGATATACACCTCTCCGATGGCCACGGGAATGGTCGAAACCCAACCGTCCCCAGATGGTGTTTCGGATGTATCGCCTGCACCATTTCCTAATCCAGTATCATACGAACCTGTGGCATCGTAAGTGGAATAGCCTGACGAATAACTACAACGCGCTGGCGAGCCGGACGGAGGGCACGAAACCTCTGTCATCGGACCCCAAAGGGCAAAATCATAGTCCACATTGGTCGTTGGAGCGATGGAAAAGCCGATCGTTCCGGCTGCACTTGGAGAAAAGTAATACCAAGTCCCTTGTCGTTCCCCCGATGAGAGACAGCCTTGGTTGGATGTATTCAGGTCGACAATATTCCCGGAATTCCCGGAGTTGTTGTTGAAGGATTGGCCATTGCAGATGGTAAAGCCTCCGACGCAATCCTGAGGGGCAGCGGGCGGAGGCACACAATCCACCAACTGACCGAAGGAAGCACCGGCCGTTGGTGGAGAACCCGAATTGAAATAAACGCCACCTCCGTTCAACCCAAGACTGTAGCTATTGTCAGTTTGGAATGGACCGGATGCATCATAGGTGAGTTCGATGAAGTCGTTGACATTGACTCCGATCAGCACCTGATTGGTACTTCCACCTACGGTGTAATAGGACCACGGGCCGTAATTGATCCGATAGCCGACATTGGACGAACCCCAGCCGTCGTCCCAACTATCGAAGAGGTTCAGGACATAGACACAATCCCCGGAAGGCGGCGGCGGCGGTGTGCGCACACAAATGGAGAAAGTGCCATTGTTATCGTTGCCGTATTCCCAGAATCGGATGTAGACGGTGCTTCCAGGTGCCAACCCGTTCGAGGTCAGCATGGGCATGAGTCCCGTTCCTCCGTCATCATCACATGCTTCTTGAACGAATGGGCCAGCACAACTTGGTGCGGTGTACAAAGCCATGCCACCATCCGTAACGACTCCAGGGGTCGTTTCGATGATGATGCTTCCACTGGCCGGCACCACGACGCGGAACCAAACGTCGCCACCGGTATAATTCGCACACGTTGGTGCAGGTGGCCCACTTGTAGCTAAGGCATTGGTCGTGGTGCTTCCCGTGTTCACGCACGTGGTGTTCACCGGGAGCAACGTCGCTCCGCACGGGTTGTCGTTCGCGGGTGGTGCAGGAGGCGTGGTTGCGCAGATGTTGAAGGTGCCGCTGCCAATGCCGCCATACGGCCAGAAACGCACGTACACCGTGCTTCCCGGGGTAAGTCCCCCGGCCGTTATTTGTGGCATCAGACCATTCGGACTGTCATCATCGTCGCAATCGACCAAGGTGAAGGTGCCGTTGCACGCGGTCGCAGTATACAAGGCCATCCCTCCATTGGTCATCGCACCGGTATTGGAGTTAAGCAACAGGTTCCCACTGGCCGGAACCACGACCGAGAACCAGACATCGTACCCCGCGAAATTCGCACAAGGTGGGGCAGCGATAGCGGTCGTATTGGTAGATGCCGCAGTGGTGTTCGTGGAGAATACGCAGGAGGCATTCACCGTGAGTGGCGTAGCACCACACGGGTTGTCGTTAGCGGGAGGAGGAGGAGGAGGGCCGCAAGTGATGTTGGCTGCCCAACCAGCACCGATACCTGAACCGTCCGATGTGAAATGAAGGGTGATACAACCGCTTGCATCCGTAGAAGTAATTGCCCCAGGCAAGGCTGTGCCTGTGTATGTGCCAATGATCGATGAGGCAACTGAAGGTCCGTTGTGGATGTACACGTAGTCCCAACCTGCCTCTATATTGAACGCAGTGAATGTCATGGTCACCACTTCGCCGGGCACAGTTGGGCAATAGGTAGCGAAGAAATTGGCGTTGTTCGCGTAGTTCCCCGCTGCTCCTCCCGGATCATAGACCGTAGTTCCGCAGGCAGGAGGTGGCGGAGGCGGCGAATAGGCGCAGATGCTAAAGGTGCTGTTGTTGTCTCCGCCATACTCCCAGAAACGAACAAAGACCGTAGAGCCGGGAACCAGTCCTGTACGAATGAGATAGGGCATTAGTCCATTGGCACTATCGTCATCGTCGCATTCAATGAGCGTGAACGTGCCATTGCATGCGGTTGCGGAGTACAAGGCCATTCCGCCATCCGTAAGACCTCCAACATTGCTATCGAAGATGAGCTGCCCATTGGCTGGAACGACTGCGGAGAACCATACATCGGCCCCTGCATAATTCGCGCAACCTGGAACCGGAATTCCTGCTGTGGCAGTGGCAGCTACGGAGGTCCCAGCGGAGAAGGAACATGTGGTATTTATCGTGAGGGGTATGGCACCACACGGATCATCGTTGGCCGGTTGTGCGAACAACGGCACACCGAGTAGCAGCAGTGTTGCCAAAGTCAAGTACTTGCCAATTCCGCTGCAGAAGATGCGAGGCATCGCCGCGATCCTCATTCCGGTGAACTGGTTTGCATTTGTTCGTACTCCGCAGGGTGTGCCGTGATCCAAGCACACTTGGCCATTTCGTAGGCCGCATCATCCTGAACTGGGTCACCAGTGGAGTAGTATTCCGGAAATACGAGTGTTGGACCAGATCCATTCGGCCCGTCATTCGATCGTCCGTTGATCGGCAAAGGCTCCGGATCACAAACGCCGGAGCGTCGTATGGCACTCCACACTTGCGCTCGGTCGAAGGCATTGCGAACGGCGACCTTCAGGGCGCGACCATCAATGCTGATCCGTCCGTTCGGGTCCAGTGCCTTCACTTCGGTGATGATCAGCTTTTCCGCACTACCGACAAGCTCCAGCGGACAACTGAAACGATGCACCGTCATTTGGTCCTGTCCCAGAACAGGAAATACGAGCGCGATCAGGACACCTAGTGTAATGCTTCTTTTCATTCGGATCGGGTGCAAGGTGAAACCTTGTCCAATCGACGGACAATATAGGCTATCCGTTATGGACCGTAGCTATTCACGTATCCCGGACTTCCAACCTTCTGCTGTGGGAAAGACCAGGACCGTAAGGAGGACGTTGTGATCAGCCCAAGGTTGCTGCGAAAGCTTGGACCAAGAGTTCCGGGTCGCAAGGTTGCCGGGTGGCCCTGAGTCGTTATTCCTTGATGAAAGGAACCGGGGTCAACGGGCCTGTCACGGTATGGGTCCGTAGGATGTAGGAACCCTGTTCCAATCCCGACATGGGAAGCGTGATGCTTGTACGACCGGACTCCTGTGGGAGCGTGAAGGTCTTCACCACGCGGCCCGCTGCGTCGATCAGATCGATGCTCGTGACATCGGCGGTTCCCGGTGCAAGCGTGATCTGGAGGCGTTCGGAAACCGGATTCGGTGCCAGGAGCGGTTGTCCGGGACGGTGCCCAATGGAGGCTGAAACAACGGGCGAGTGCAGTTCCGAGCCGTCCTGATCCACCAAGGTGACCCGGTAATAATTCAAACCGGAATTGGGTGCTTGATCGATGAATTGATAGTCCAGTGCAATTTGGCTGTTCCCAGCAGCGAAGAGGGAACCAATGCGGCTGAAGTGCTGTCCATCCGAAGACCGCTCGACAATGAAGTGGGCGGAATTGGATTCACTCAATGTGGTCCAGTCCAGACCGATCCGATCCACTTCGGGCGTGGCTTTCAAATTCACCAATTCTACAGGAAGCAACGTGCAATCCAAGGAAGCACCATTGCTCAATTGCCAGCTTAGGTTGAAGGATTGGCCGTTACTACTGAAGTTATCGACGTACATGATGTAGACCTGCCCAGCGATGACGTTCATGGGTGCCACCCACCGATCACCGCTAGCCGTTTCAGTAAGATCCGAGGCTCCATTGCCCGCGCCCGTATCGCCGGTCGGAGCGGCATAGGAGCAACGATACGGAGTGGTGGCAGGTGGGCAACTCACCGAACTCATCGGTCCCCATACGGCGAAATCGTAATCCGTGACCACCGTGGGGCTGATCGTGAATCCAATGGTGCCGCTGGAACTAGGTGAGAAATAGTACCACGTTCCTTGTCGTTCCCCGGAACTCAGGCATCCCTGGTTGGTACCATTCAGGTCCACCACATTGCCTGTATTCTGGCTGTTGTTGTTGAAGGTCTGCCCGTTGCAAATGGTGAACCCCCCATTGCAATCTTGCGGTACCGTTGGTGGTGTGGAGCAATCCACGAGTTGGCCGAACACCGGTCCTGCTGTGGGCGGAGAACCGGAGTTGAAGTAGGATCCACCACCGGAAAGGCCGAGGGTATAGCTATTCTCATACTGATAAGGGCCGGACGCGTCGTAGGTCAGTTCGATGAAGTCGCCGATATTCATGCCGAACAAGACATTGTTCATCGAGCCGGTCACGGTGTAATAGGTCCATGCGCCGCCATTGATCCGAACGCCAACACGGGAAGAGCCCCAGCCGTCACCCCAACTGTCCTGCAGATTCAGGGAATAGATGCAATCTCCGGATGGTGGTGGTGGCGGAGTAGCGCAGGAAACAACGGCCGTCCAACCCGGATACGGGATGGATCCGTCCGAGATGAACCCGATGGTCAGGCAGCCACTCGGAGCTGTGGATGTGAATGGGCCGGGAATGCCCGTTCCACTGAACGAGCCCAATGAAGGTGATCCTGCATTCGGGCCGTTATAGACCGTGAAGACATCGTAGTTGGCCTCGGTACTGAATTGGGAAAAGGTGAGGGTCACTACATCCCCTGGTGTACTGGGGCAATAGGTGGTAACGAGGTTGGTGTTATTGGCGTAATTCGAGCTGGGTCCACCTGGGTCGTATACGGTGGTGCCACAAACCGGAGGTGGCGGCACGGGTGGTGCACAGCTGATGTTGATGGCCCAGCCCTGATACGCGACGGATCCATCCGAGGTGAACCAAAGTGTTACGCAACCGCCCGGAACCGTGCCCGAAATGGGCGAAGGGGTTGCGGTGCCACTGAAGGTGCCCAATGTAGGGGAGGCATTCGTGGGGCCATCATGGATGGACAATAGATCGTACCCGGCCTCCAAGCTGAAAGCCGCAAAATTCAAGGTGATCACTTGGCCAGCTGGAGCGCAATACGTCCATGTGAAATTCTCGTTGTTGGCGTACGGCGAACCGATGCCCCCTGAATCGTAGACTTGCGTGCCACATTGGGCGAAAAGACCTAGGCTGAGGAAGGTGGTCGCCCCAGCGAACAGTGCGCGATGGAGGTGGATCCTACTCATAAGGCACGGGAGGGTTTTGGCGCAGTACACGCACATATTCCAAGAACGCATCGGGTGCATCGATCCGCCAAGCTTGTTTCGCTTGTTTCAAGTTCTCCTCATCCACTTCCGAAAACCCAGTATTCAACAGCACGGGGAGGTCACGCTGTTCACCGGTCCATTTGGGTCGTGCGGGGAGGTGGTCCATGGTCGGGTCGCATACACCGGAGCGCTGTAGGGCGTGTAAAACCCGGTATTCACCCACTTGGGCGCTGGTCGCGACCTTGATCCGATCCTGATCGATGCTCACATGGGCATTCGGATCGATAGCGAGGAGTTCCTCCAACATGAACTTCTCTGCACCACCTCCGAGTTCCATTTGGCACGTGAAGTGGTGTATCGCCATGCCATTCTGTGCAAACGCTCCAGTGAAGAGGAAGAAGAACGAGAAGAGCGTAGTGTATGCTTTCATGTTAGGCATTTTGAATGTCAATAATGCACAAGATACAGGACTTGAACGAGATAAGGGAGCAGTTGAGCGATGAACATTCAACCACCCGTTGTTCCAGATCCTGTGGGTAAGACGAACCCAATGGGACCAAGGTTGCCGCTTCCGATCAGGAAATACGCAAGGCGTCCTATTCCTTGATGAATCGACCGGTCGCAACGGAATTGCCCTTTTCATCGTTCACGTGAACGACATAGCAGCCTGCGTCAAGGTCGAACAGAGGGATCTCGGCTTTTCCGAGGTCTTCAATTATTCGACCCGTCCGTGAGCTGACCATTCTTCCACTGGCATCCATGAGCGTGATCCGGTAAAGGTCCGAGATCGAGGAGGGCAGGTCCACGTATACCACATTGGATGCTGGATTGGGCCTGGGAACAAGCAGGTGGTGGCCGGAGCGCATCTCCACATGGACCACATTGGAGGTATGGTTCGATCCATCTCGATCCACCTGCTCCAAGCGGTAGAAATTCGATCCGTTCAACGGGTCCTTGTGGAAGAAGACGTAGTCCGTGGTGGCGTTTCCGGAGTTCACTGCGTCCATGGTTCCGATGGTGACGAAGTCGGCCCCATTGGAGGAGTGTTGAACGAAGAACCGTTCGGTCTCACCGAGGGCTTGGGTCACCCAGTTCAAGCGCACGGCGGATCCTTCGGGTACGCCATCGAATGAGAGGAGGCGCACGGGTAACACGGTGCAATCCAGCAATGCGGGGTTGCTCAGGTTCCACGTCAGGTTGAAGGCCTGGCCATCGAGGTCCCAGTTGTCCAAGTACATCACGAATACCTGATCCACGGCCGCAGGAGCGATCGTGATCGGTGCGACAAAACCGTTGCCCGAAGCAGGCTCACTCAGGTCGACATTGCCAGCCGCCATTCCGGTATTCCAAGGGCCGCTGGTGGAAGGCAACGCATACGAACAGCGCAAGGGATTCCCAGCGGGAGGGCAGGAAACGGTCGGGAACGGACCCCAAATGGCGAAATCGTAATCCACCGATGAGGGGTTCCCCAAGGAGTTGATCGGTGTTAGGTCGAAGGCTATGGTGCCGGTGGTTTGTGGTGAGAAGTAGTACCACGTTCCTTGGCGTTCGTTGTTCAGCAAACAGCCATGGTTGCCGGAACTGAGATCCTGCGTGCAACCGGTATAGTCCGATGAATTGTTCACGCCGCCACTGTTGCAGACCGTGAATCCACCGGCACAGTCCTGCTGGGGGGTCAAGAAGAAATCGGGGCCGTCCACGCAGATGCCAAAGGTGCCGGAAGATCCGTTATAGCCCCAGAAGCGTAGGTAATAGGTCTGGTTCGGGGTCAAATGCACGCAGCGCCGGTCGATCATGGGCATCAAACCTGGACCGTCGTCATCATCGCATTCCACAAGACTCAATGCACCGCAGGTACCCGAGTAGATCTGCATGGCACCATCGGTCAAGGAGAAGCCTTTGGAGCGGATCGTGACCACGCCACTAGGGGGTACGGTGAACCGGAACCATACGTCCCGCGCAGAACCGTTGTATCCACAGGTCGGATTCGGTGTGGTGGAGGAATTGGTGGCTCCGACATTGGAGTACGCTTGCATGAAACAACCGGGGAATGCGAACAGATCGATCGCATTGGCGCATTCGTTATTCGTGACCGGTGGTGGGAAATTCAGACAGGTGATGCTCAGTGCAACGCATCCGCCGTTGTGGTTACAATGCCACCAGAACGCGACATACCGGTCCACGAGAACGCGCACTTGTCCGTTGAATGTAGCCGTCCAAGTGATCAGCGATTGTTCACCGCATGCATCGTTGTTGTAACCGATGGATCCACCACCGGCGTTGTTGAACAAGGTGATCTCCGTATTGTATGTGGCCCCACAGGTGCTGAATTCGTAGATCCGCCCAGCGGCCACGTTCACGAGCGCATACTCGCCTGAGTTCACGCACGCAACGGTCATGGTTCCCGGACATGGGGGTGTGATGGCCCCGCCGGCAATTGCGGTGTTGTTGTTCGTGCATTGGCCCGAGACCGTACCGATCGGAATGGCGCACAGCAGGATCAGGCGGATCACCTTGGCGAGTGGAACACTATTTGGCAGCATCGTCCTTGGCGTTCATTTGGGCGTAACGAGCAGGGTTGCGTTCGATCCAAGTGGACTTCGCGGTTTGGTACTGCGCATCATCCACTACCGCGTCTCCCGTGTCGTAATGGAAAGGGTAGGGTTCGGTTCCTACGGTGATCGTACCTCCAGAGTTCGATGTGCACTGCAACCCGGCGAGCTCGATCGCCTTGAACGCGAGGAGTGCTTCGAGATCCGACCGCTCGATGGAACCGGTCAGTGAAAAGGTCGTTAGGCCGATGTCTCCATCGTATCCGAGGTCGGTGGCATTGAACCGATCGGTCACAGCTGCGAAAAGCGGTTTGATCGAGGGCGAGCCATCGTTCAGCAGCTGTTGCGCACGACAATGCCAACGGTCCTGATCTTGCGCGGTGGAAGTGGGTTGCCAAGCTAAAAGGACAAAGGCCACGAGCACGGTATTTCGAGCGATCCGGAATGCGAAATGAAGACTAGAGTGGGCTGGGATGTGGAGGGGTGGGCTTGTCTTCATGTGTGCATTCCTTTCGATGAACGGCTCAATTATCCGGCTCAGAACGCAAATTATGACGATGAATGCATGCTTGTCAAGTGATGGGCTTGACCATGATGTCCCCGCAGTGGTGGAGCGGTCTGTCGGTCGGGTGAAAACGGACGGAACCGTGCGAAGCATGCTGGGGATCAACCTGTTCCGTTCATTCCACAAACCCGTACCGACAGCAGTGTGCGGTCGATCAGGCCACTGGGAGTAGCCGAAACGATCGCGGTGGGGCGAACGGGATCAGGTTCGGGATAGGATCCCGAGACTTACAAAGGGAGAGTCGGTCGGCTACTTGACCGTGCCGGGATAGGCGATGAGCGCCTGACGCAGGCATTCCACGGCGGTGGCCAGTAGGTCCTTCTTCAAGACGTACGCCAAACGCACCTGTCGGATACCTGTTTCGGGCTTGGCGTAGAATCCGGTGGCCGGTGCCATCATCACCGTATGTCCGTTCCAGTCGAATTCCTCCAACAACCATTGGCAGAAGCGATCGCTGTCATCGATCGGCAGTTCGACCAGGCAATAGAATGCGCCATTGGGCTCAGGGCAGACCACGCCCGGGATGGTGTTCAACCCCTTCACGAGGATGTCGCGCCGTTCTTTGTATTCGGTGATCACGTCCGTGAAATAGGATGCTGGTGTCTTCAAGGCTGCTTCCGAGGCGATCTGTCCGAAGGTGGGCGGGCTCAACCGAGCTTGGGCGAATTTGAGGACCGCATCATACAATTCACTGTTCTTCGTGACCAATGCCCCCACGCGTGCGCCACACATGCTGTAGCGCTTGCTCACGCTATCGATCAGCACCACTTGTTGGTCGATGCCATCCAAGGCCATGGCACTGATGTGTGTAGCACCATCGTAACAGAATTCGCGGTACACTTCATCGGCGAAAAGGAAGAGGTCGTGTTTCTTCACGATGTCGCGCAATCGGTCCAATTCGTCTTCTCCGTAGATCCGACCGGTCGGATTACCCGGATTACAGATCAGGATCCCCTTGGTGCGTGGCGTGATGAGTGCTTCGAAGGCACTGATGGGAGGAAGGGTGAATCCATCCTCGATCACCGTACGCAACGGAACGACCGTTACGCCTGCGGCCATGGCGAAACTGTTGTAGTTCGCGTAGAAAGGTTCTGGAATGATCAACTCATCACCTGGCTCGAAGCAGGCCATCATACCGAATAGCAAGGCTTCGCTACCGCCATTGGTGATCAGGATCTGCTCGTGGGTGACATCCACACCAACACCTTGGTAGTACGTTGCCAAGCCTTTCCGATAGCTTTCATACCCGGCGGAATGGCTGTATTCGATCACGGTACGGTCCAAGTTCCGGATCGCATCCAAGGCCACCTTCGGCGAAGCGATATCAGGCTGGCCGATGTTGAGGTGGATGACCTTCGTGCCCCGCAGCTTGGCGGCTTCGGCGAAGGGTACGAGTTTCCGGATGGGGGACGGTGGCAGTTGTTGCCCTTTCTTGGAAATGGAAGGCATGGGTAGCGGATGAGCGGCGAAGATCGTGGTTCATGCGCGATCAGTGGAAAATAAAAGCCCCCTCTTGTTTCCAAGAAGGGGCTCAATAGGATCGCTGGATGTTCAGTTCTTCTCAACGGGAGCCATCGGGCTGGCCTCCTTCACCGGGCTGGTCGGTGTTTCCGGAGCAGCGTTCACGTTTCCCTTGATGCGCACCACCTTTTCGGGCGTGTTCGTTGCATTGCTGGAAATGGTCACGCTCTTATTGATGGCACCAACGCGCTTCGTGTCGTACTTCACAGTGATCACGGTCTTCGCACCGGGCTTGATGGGTTCGTTGTTGCATTGAGGTACCGTGCAGCCGCAGGATCCCTTGCAGTTGGTGATGATCAACGGTTGGTCACCGGTATTGGTAACGGTGAATTCGCAGGTGCCGTTAGCGCCTTGAGCGATCTCGCCGTAATCATGTACTTCCTTGTCGATGGAGAGTTGTGGGCCATTGCCGCCCACGGGCTTGGCATCCTGAGCGTTGACCGCGAAGGCCATGAAGGCTGCCGTGATGGTAAGGAGGAACTTGTTCATGGGGTTCAATTGGGTATTAGATGTTTGTTGGAAAGTGGGTCAGAGTTTCTCTACAGGGGCCACTGGCGATGCTTCTTTCACCGGGCTTGTACCTTCTGAAGCAAGGATCGTACCTTTTATGGTGACCACCTTGCTGGGTGCGTTCGTTGCATTGCTGGTGATGGTCACGCTCTTGTTGATCGCCCCGACACGATTGGAATCGTAATGCACCTTGATCACGCTGGTAGCACCGGGTTTGATCGGCGCAGTATCGCAATTCGGTACGGTGCAACCGCAACTTCCTTGGCACTGTGAAATGATCAATGGCTGGTCGCCGGTATTGGTCACCGTGAATTCGCAGTCGCCATTGCTGCCTTGAGTGATGGTGCCGTAGTCGTGTACCTCCTTGTCGATGCTCAACATCGGTCCGGTTCCGCCAACGGGTTTCATCTCTGGTTGGGCCATGGCACTTGCGGCGAACAAGCCAAGGCAGAAGGTCAAAAGGGCTGCTTTCATGGAATGCATGGTGCTGGTTTTCTCGTTGATACGTCGAAGGTAGAAGGCTGTGTTCCGGTCGGCCGGGACCTTAACAGGACATTAACAGCGGGGATGGTTGTCAAGCTTCAAGTCTCAAGTCACAAGTTTCAAGTCACAAGTCACAAGTCGCAAGTTTCAAGTCACAAGTCACAAGTGTCAAGTCACAAGTTTCAAGTCACAAGTGTCAAGCTTCGATCAACAACCTTCCAGGGCTATCGCCTCAAAATACATTCCGCACCAGGTCTTTTGTTTCTGCGACCCCGCTGGGGTCGAACACGTTCGTCCGACTCGAATTCTATGCTCTGTGACCCCGCTGGGGTCAACCCACAAGGAGTATGACCAGTGCTGCATTCTGACCCCAGAGGGGACACAGAAATTAGAAATTGCCCCCCGATGGGAGAACGACCCCAGCGGGGTCGCAGAAAATATGAGGCGATAGCCCTGAACAACCTTCAACCCTCGAATACCCATCCAACTACCTTTGCGGCCTCATTTTTCAAGGTATGGCAGACAAGGAGATCCCCAAGCGGTTCGACCCCGCGCAGTGCGAAGATCGGTGGTACGGGCATTGGATGCGCAAAGGGTACTTCCGCAGCGTGCCGGATGAGCGCGAGCCGTACACTGTGGTGATCCCGCCGCCGAACGTGACGGGCGTGTTGCACATGGGGCACATGCTGAACAATACCATTCAGGACGTGCTGGTGCGTCGTGCGCGGATGCAAGGCAAGAATGCTTGTTGGGTGCCGGGTACGGACCATGCTTCCATTGCCACTGAAGCCAAAGTGGTGCGTTTGCTCGCCGAACAAGGCATCAAGAAGAGCGCGATCGGTCGGGAGGAATTCCTCAAACATGCCTTCGCTTGGAAGGAGAAGTACGGCGGGGTGATCCTGGAGCAGTTGAAGAAGCTCGGCGCCAGTTGCGATTGGGAGCGCACACGTTTCACCATGGAGCCGGACCTGAGCGAAGCGGTCATCGACGTCTTCATCGACCTGCACAAGAAAGGTCTGGTGTACCGTGGCCTTCGCATGGTGAATTGGGACCCCGTGGCGTTGACGGCAGTGAGCGATGAAGAGGTGATCCACAAGGAGGTGAACTCCAAGTTGTACCATGTGCGTTACTCGATCGAAGGCGCGAAGGACGAGTGGATCACGATAGCTACTACACGCCCGGAGACGATCTTGGGAGATACGGCAGTTGCTGTTCATCCGGAGGACGAGCGCTATGCGCATTTGAAAGGAAAGCGCGTGCTGGTGCCGTTGTTGGATCGCAGCATTCCGGTGATCTTCGATGAGTACGTGGAGCGTGAATTCGGTACCGGCGCTTTGAAGGTGACCCCGGCGCATGATGTGAACGACCAAGAGCTGGGCAAGAAGCACACCCTCGAAACGATCGATATCCTTGAGCCGAACGGTACGCTGAGCGCAGCCGCACAGCTTTACGTTGGTGAGGATCGCTTCGTCGTGCGCAAGAAGATCGCGAAGCAGTTGGAGGCGGAAGGTTTCTTGGTGAAGACCGAAGACATCAAGAACAAGGTCGGATACAGCGAGCGCACCGATGCGGTGATCGAGCCACGCTTGAGCTTGCAGTGGTTCGTGAAGATGAGCGAACTGGCGAAGCCAGCACTCGATGTGGTGATGGACGGCACGGTGAAACTGCATCCGCAGAAATTCACCAACACGTACCGCCATTGGATGGAGAACGTGCGCGACTGGTGCATCAGTCGCCAGTTGTGGTGGGGGCAACGGATCCCTGCGTGGTACAACGACAACGCCGATGTGGCCGTGTGCAAGACCGAAGCGGATGCGATCGCCTATTTCACTTCCAAGGGACTCTCGACCGCTGGGTTGAAGCAGGACGAGGATGTCATGGACACGTGGT
Organism: Flavobacteriales bacterium; assembly: GCA_016710015.1. Classification (GTDB taxonomy): domain Bacteria; phylum Bacteroidota; class Bacteroidia; order Flavobacteriales_F; family PHOS-HE28; genus PHOS-HE28. Next base: position 66,145 of record JADJLR010000005.1, on the reverse strand, counting down.
TCAGTAGTTGGTTGTGGCCGATCAGCGTGTTCGATGGATTCAAGGATCCGAACAACGACGACATCAAGTACTACTACCCGACGAACGATCTGGTGACCGCACCGGAGATCCTCTTCTTCTGGGTGGCGCGCATGATCATGGCAGGCGTGGAGTACCGCAATGAAGTGCCGTTCAAGAACGTATACCTCACAGGTATAGTCCGCGACAAGCAAGGTCGCAAGATGAGCAAGAGCTTGGGCAACAGCCCGGACCCGTTGGAGTTGATCGAGAAGTTCGGCGCGGACGGTGTGCGCGTGGGCATGTTGCTCACTTCACCCGCTGGCAACGACCTGCCCTACGACGATTCGCTGTGCGAGCAAGGAAGGAACTTCAGCAACAAGATCTGGAACGCATTCCGCCTAGTACAAGGATGGAGCGTTGATGATCGGGAGCAACCGGAATCAAGTTCTGCAGCAGTGGCATGGTTGCAAAGTCGTGTAGCGCGTTCCACTGCGGAGATCGATGCACTCTTCGCACAGTTCCGGATCAGCGAAGCGTTGATGGCGACCTACAAGTTGGTGTGGGATGACCTGTGCAGTTGGTATTTGGAAAGCATCAAGCCAGCCTTCGTGGACGGTGTCGGTGAGCCGATCGACCGCACCACCTATGAAGCCACGATCTCTCTTTTCGAAGAGATGATGAAGTTGCTGCATCCCTTCATGCCTTTCCTCAGTGAGGAGTTGTGGCACTTGTTGCGTGATCGCAAGGATGGCGATGACATTATCATCGCAAGTTGGCCATCGGTAGGGGAGGGTGATGTCACACTTGAAGGTGAGATGCAACATGCGTTCGAGCTGATCGGTGCGGTGCGTAACACGCGCAACGAACGCGGCATGAGTCCGAAAGAGGCCTTGGATGTTCAAGTGAAAGGTGCTGCGCCGATGCGTGAAGCCGTCTCGGCCTTGGTGAACAAACTCGCCAATGTGGGTGCGATCACATCCGTTGAGAAGGCCGGAGAAGGAAGTGTTACGTTCTTGGTCGGTACCACGGAATATGCGGTGGATCTGGGTGGCAATATCGATACGGAGGCCGAGGTGAAGAAGGCCGAATCAGAGCTCGGTCACTTGCGTGGTTTCCTTTCCAGCGTGGAGAAGAAGCTGGGCAATGAACGTTTCGTTAGCGGTGCGCCAGCTCAAGTTCTGGAGATGGAACGGAAGAAGAAGGCCGACGCTGAGGCGAAGATCAAAGCACTGGAAGAGCGATTGGCGGTGTTGAAGTGAACGCTGGGACGCAAGGTTGGCGGGAGAGGAACGCTGATGACGCGGATGGTGATGATGGGCGCGGATCGGAGAGGTGAACCGCTAAGACGCTAAGGCGCAAAGCTGAAGTGAACAGCATGCCCGGATCGGGACCTCGGCAAACTTCAATTTTCGAGGGTGGAGGAACGCTGATGACGCTGATGCTCATGATAGGCGCGGATCTGAATGGTCGACCGCTATGAGGCTAAGTGGAAGTGAAGCGCGATCCTGGTTCACTGCTTCACAAAGCGGGCTGTACCTGTTGATGTTGTGATCAGGTAAAGGCCTGATGGCAGCGATCGTGTATCCAATTGCAAGCCCTGCGCGGTTGGTTTGGATGGCACAGCTATTGTTCGGCCATCGGCTGCCACAACCATAAAGGTGCGATCCGCATTTCCTGGAAGACGGACGTTCAGGAGGTCTGTGGTCGGGTTCGGTGAGAGATAGACGTTGTTACCAATTTGGTTGGTCACCCCCGTGCTGAACTCCGCCATCAGCACGCTGGGCTCGGTGATCACCGGCGGGTTGAAGTCGAAGTAGATGTTGGCGGTGTTCTCGATGACAGTTCCTGGGAGCAGCGGCTCCGTAGGCTTGATGCGGAAACCCACAAATCCATGGCTCAATGCTTCATTCACGTTGCTGTCCGGAAGCAGAATGTTCGTGAAAGTGAAGCGCAACATGCCGTTCTCCTCCATGCCCCACGTGTAGCTGTGTGATGCACTGCCTGCCAAGAAGGATGCAGGATCGAGCGAATTGGAGAGCGTATCAGTGACCACTACATTGAAGGCTGTATCGTTGCCCGTGTTCTGGAACCGTATGGTGTAGTCGATCCACTCATCCTGACCGATGAAATACAGCGTACGGCTTGATCGGGAACTGGTGGAGGCCAGCTTATCGTTGGGGTCGAAGCTGCTGGTGATCTCTGTGTTGCGCACGAATACGTTGTTGTCCGGATCACCATCCAGCAAACTCGGCTGCGCACTGAAGGTGGCCGTAAGGTCGGAACCGATCAAGGCTGGATCAGCAGGCACTTGAACACGTATTTGGAACTGTAGCTCGCCGAATGGTCCTAGGTCCGGAAGGGTCCATATCAATGTTTGACCAGAGATGACATCCGGTACTGGTTCTGCGGAGACGAACGGGGTAAGCACGTCGCAGGTGAACGATGCCGTAACCGTACCGGTCGGGTTGTAGGTGAGGTTCCGTACAGCGGCTGAATAGACCAGTTCGAACCCTGGACGTGCAGGTCCGCTGTGTACAAAGGAACTGATATCAGCTGTCGCCGAAACGCTGAGCGTGGGTAGGTCGGCGACAACAGGCATCGCGAGCGAAGCGATCGTTGCTTCCACCGGGCATGCCTCCGTCAGTAGTTCATCGCCGATGCTTAGCGTGTAGGTTCCCAAGGGCAATTGTGCGGAATAGTTCCCTGCGCCATCGGTGCTCACATAGCGTGGTCCCGGTTCCAGGATGAGCACACGTTCGGGAATTCCGGGTTCGCCGCCGGTCGGCATGCAATTCCCATCGGCATCGAAGTACACGTTCCCGATCAATTGACCGCAGCCGGGACCCGCATCAGGAACCACTACATAAATTGAATCGGCACATTCCGCAGCTGGTAGCACCTCCCAATTGAAACTGTTCGGACCCGGTGTGCGCGTGGTCTGCACCAGCCAATGCCCACCCGGTGCAACACCGTTGAAGACTTCAGGCAATTCGATCCCGGTATCCCAGATCGTTGTATACGGACCAGTGATCGCTGCATTGCTACCACCGGTGCGCAATATGGTAATGGAACCGTTCGGCGTGGAACCACAACTTGGTGCCACATCCACCTGCGCAAAGGTGGGCCACTCCACCGGGCCAAGCACCACACCTTCCGCTGTGCCCGGGCAACCTGTAGCATCGGTGAACGAAACACTGTACTGCCCGGGACCACCGTGAAGGATGTAACTGTAACTGGTCCAGGACGGGAACGTACCAGGGTTCACCACCTCGGTGAATTCCCCATCGAAGTACAACGGAAATGCGGCAGATAGGTCCGTAATGAAAGGGCTTCCACCGGAAAGGTAGGTAGCCGCAACATGGCCATACGCGCTTTGCCCCGCGCAGTATGGGTGGGTCCCTAGCCCCACATTGCCCCAATCCGGAGCGGCATCCAGCACTACCTCGGCGAATGCCTGCTCTCCCAGCCCATCGGTAACAACAACAGAATACGTTCCTGCGCCAATCCCACCGATCTCAGAGGTGGTCTCACCCGTACCCCATAAATAGGTGTAGGGCGGCGTACCGCCTAAGGGGTTCGCGTAAATGCGACCAATTGCATGGCTGCAAACCGGTTGCTGTTGCACCAAGATGTCAACGGTAACCGCATGGAGGTGGCCGCCAAGAACCACCGCCACGGAGAGAAGGATCGTACGCATCTGAACTAGTATTTCACGAACTTATTTTGAACAACAGTGCCATCGGCGATCACGGCAAAGAGCACGTATGTACCGGATGAAAGCCACGAAATATCGATCGTTCCATTGGATGATCGCATCGAGCGACGCATCACCTCCCTCCCATCCGCTGCGAGGATCGTGATCACATCCATGGCTCCATCCGAAATGATCCGAAGGTGATCGCTCGATGGGTTCGGATAAACCTCAAGTTGTCGCCCTGCGCCTGTCGAAATGTGACCCACCCCCGTACTGAACTCCGCCACAAGCACGCTCGGCTCGGTGATCACCGGCGGGTTGAAGTCGAAGTAGATGGCCGCCTCGTTGCTGATCTCCGTTCCCGGAAGCAGGTTGCTCACTGGGCGTATGCGGAAGGTGATCACACCATGGCTGGCGGCCTCGTTGGTCCCGCTATCCGGCAACAGGATATTGTCGAAATGCCATTCCACCTTGCGACCGGGCATGAAATTCACGGTAAAGGGATGTGAACCCAGACCTTGCTCGAAGGTGCCCATATCCAGTTCCGCCGGAAGCACGTCGCGCACGACCACGGTGAACGCGGTGTCCGTGCCGGTGTTCTGGAAACGGATCGTGTAATCGATCCATTCGTCCGTGCCCAGCAGATAGGCGCTCTCGCTCGACCCGCTGCTGGTGCGTGCGGTCTTGTCGTTGGGATCATAGCTGCCCGTAATGGTGCCCCACCTGGTAGTGGTGTTGTTGGCAAGATCGATCTCTGCGATCGGTTGCGAGATGGAGAAGGAATGCGAGAACGGTTGCCCGATCAGGAGTACATCGGCAGGCACTTGCAGTTGAATGTGCAAGTTGATCCTTCCGAAGTCCGGAACTGCAGGAAGGCCGATCCAGGAGACCACGTTACCCGACACGCTCGTTGGCGGAGGTGTGGCATCGATGAAACCCATTTGCGGGTCGAAGGTCAACGTGGCATCCACGAGGCCAGAGGCCACGCCCGACGGCTTCTCCACGAGGGCCCATAAATTCTGGACGAATCCTGGGCGTGCAGCATTGGCGTAGAGTTCCGCTTCAAGGTCCAACGGGATCAAACTGCTATCCGCCACGTTCACGATCTGGTTTACGCCGCCGACGGTAACCGGTATCGGCTGCACCGGCGGACAAACGGGATAGAGATCGGATCCTGTTCCCGACACGTTCATGGTGTAGCTCCCATTGGCCAAGTAGCACCCATAGTTCCCGCTGGGGTTGGCCAAAGCGTAGTACGGGCCTGGCAGGAACTCGACGAGTCGGAAACCGAGGCCGGAATCACCGGGATCCTGGGCGCAATCCTGATCATGGTCCAGAAAGATGGATCCGCTCACGAGCGCGCATTGCCCGAGCAGATCAGGCACCTCCACGTACATGGAATCCACGCAGAAAAGCGGATTTAGGGGATCGTTCGGTTCGGTGCCGAGCATGTCCGGATCGGTGATGACCCAATACGCACCAGCAGCAAGGTTGGGGAAAGTGAATGTCGAGTTGCTGGAAACCAGTCGGCTCCCGTATGTTCCAGCAAGATTGGGAGGGATCTGTCCATCCAGCGTGCGCACATTCACGCGGAAAGCTTGGTTGGCGGCAGCCCCGCTAACAGCCATGTTGATGCGTCCGTTGCTCCCGTTGCAGGCTCCCTGTACACTCACGATCGAGACGTTCGGCTCCACCCATTCCGTGGAGAACTGAAGCGTCGTAGAACCCGGGCAACCGGCAGCATCGGTCCAGTTGATCGTGTTGTATGTACCCGGTGTTACATCCATCCACACACCGATGTAGCTATATGGAAAGGGTCCAAAATGATCCGTGAAATTCCCGTAGAGGATCGCGGGCGATGTCACGTTATGCGGCTCCGGTCCATTGTGCGGGTCCTCCAAATGCAAGTATGTGTATGGGTAGTCGCCTGGGCAATGGACCAAGCCACTGAAACCTTGGGTGTTCACCTCTTGGTGCGAAGCCGTGACGAGGATCTCACCACTTCCTGTCGCCATATCGCCGATGCCATCGGTGACGGTCACGGTATACATTCCTGCAGGAAGGAATTCGATGTACTCAGTAGTAGCACCATTGCTCCATTGTACGGTATACGGCGGCGTTCCACCCATCACCACAGCGTTCAACGTCCCCAGCGCCTGGCCGCAAGCCGCATCGGAATACTTCTCAACGACCACTGAAATGGCCGCACATTCCGTAGCTAGGAACAGGGACATCAGGGCTGTAAGCGCGGTTGCACGGATCATGGGTTAGCGGTTTTTACGAAGGTGGTGGTAAGCGTTCGATCGGTGGATAGGAGGCGCAACAAATAGGTTCCAGAAGCCAACGAACTGATGTCGATGGTCGGCTGGTCAGCGCCCACGTACCCGGTGGAAACCATGCGCCCATCCACGGCGAGAATGACCCATTGCGAATTCGCCAAGGTGCCTTTCATGGAAAGTCTGATATGATCGCTCGCCGGGTTCGGGGCCAAACTCAATTGGCTTTGGTCCTGTTGTTGCACCCCCGTGCTGAACTCCGCCACCAGCACGCTCGGATCCGTGATCACTGGCGGGTTGAAGTCGAAGTAGATGTTGGCGATGTTCTCGATCGTGGTACCGGGAACGAGCGGCTGCGACGGCCGGATGCGGAAGCTCAAGAAGCCATGACTTCGCGGCTCGTTCACGTTGCTATCCGGCAACTGGATGTTGTTGAACGCATACCGGAGCACGTTCCCATTGCGGATCGAAAACTCGTGAGCGTGCGAGGCAGCACTAGGGACCAATGTTGCGAGGTCCAACTCCGGTGCAATGGTGTCCGTGACCACGATGTTGAAAGCCGTGTCCGTGCCCGTGTTCTGGAAGCGGATGGTATAGTCGATCCACTCGTCCACATCGATGTAGTAGAGCGCATCACTGTAGCCGGAACGCGTGTGCGCCAGCTTGTCGTTGGGGTCGTACGCACCGGTCACGAGCACGGGCAGCAGCATCGTGTTGTTGGTGGTGTTCGCGTCAGCATTCGCGGTGGTGACGGTGGCCGAGTTGTTCAAGGTGGTGCCCAGCAACCCGATGTCGGGCGGTACCTGCAAGTACACATGCACCATGCGCTCTTGGAATGCGTTCAGCGAGGTCTGATTCCATGTCACGGTATTCCCGGCGACGCTTCCGTTGGGGCTTGAACTCACGTAGGAGAGCAGCGGGTCGAACGTGAACACCGTGGAGGTGGTGCCCGTTGCAACAGGCGTGAGGTTGGCGATCTCCAACGCCACGTGGAACTGGAAGCCCGGCCGCGCGGGACTGTTCGCTCCAGTGATCATGGCATCCAAGGGTACGAGGCTCGTGTCCGGGTGATCGATCCCCGTGACATTCCCCGTGAGGTCGAAGGGGATCGGTACACCTGCGCAATGCTCATCGAGGATCGCGCTCTGGTGTTCCACGGTGTAGTTGCCCAGCGGCAGGTTGATCGAATACACGCCGTTGGCATTGGTCAGTGTATAGTACGGACCGGGAATGATCTCCAGCAACGCTCCTGGTACGAAGGGTTCATTGCCCTGGCGTGTGCAATTCTCATTGTCGTCCACGAACACGCTGCCGCTCATGTTCGCGCAGCCGTTGCCCAGATCAGGAACGGTGAACAATACCGAATCGGCGCAGCCGAATCCCGGTGACCAGATGTTCTGATCCGTATAGTGCCTAATCCAATGATCACCTGCTGCAAGGCCCGTGGCAGTGAAGGTGCCTACGTAAAAGCCCATGTAGTTCGTAGCGGACGGGTTGGCTCCGGTCACGTACACCTGGGTCATCTGCGAGTGCCCTTCCAAACCGGTCTGGTAGGTCACCGTTCCGTTGTTGCTGCCGGAGCAGGCGCCTTGCACATCCAGTATGGTCACTTCGGGCCACTCCAGCGGCCAGCCACTCCAGCCGTTGATGGTACCGGTGCAACCATTCCCATCCTCGAAGCTGAACGTGTACGCCTGCCCATAACCGTTGGTGGGAAAGAACTGCGTCGTGTACAATAACATCCAGTTGGTCTCCGGGCTGGGCATCAGTTCCATCATCGGTGCACCGTCCATGTAGTAGGGAGGTGGGCCGGGGATCATGGTCGGCGTCGTCGATGGGTTGATGGTGACCGTGGACCAACCCTGGCACAAGCCCGGCTCGTTGGGATACCCCGTTGTGACCACGTAGGGCTGGCTCGTGATGGTGACCTGATCGGTGGCCTGGTCGCTGTTCGCATCGGTCACCGTTACCGAGTAGGTGCCGGGCGCCAGGTTGGCGATCAGCGACGTGGTCTCGCCACCCGGGCTCCAGAGGTAGGTGTATGGCCCGACACCACCGCTAGCGCTGGCGTAAATGCTGCCATTCGCATACGCGCAAGTCGGCTGGTTATCCACGCCAATGCTCACGGTCACCGCGTTGGCAGCGGAGCTGCAGGCGAAGAGGACAAGGGTCAGGAATTGCTTCATGGGTTCTGTTTGACCAGCACTGTCCGATCCGTTGTTCCATCCGATCGGTGAACGAGCAGCACGTAACTGCCCGCAGCAACATCATCAAGTTCGATGCGCGCGCGCGTACCTGTCAGTGTGCGGTTCAGGATCTCCCGGCCGTCGAGGGCCATGACCGACACGCGGTGAATGGCCGCTCCCTCGCTCAGCACGTCAATGCCATCGGTGGTGGGGTTCGGGTAAACCGAGAGCTGTCGCTTTGATCCAACCGAAGGCTGCCCAATGGAAGTGGAGAGCTCCGCCACCAGCACGCTGGGCTCGGTGATCACCGGCGGGTTGTAGTCGAAGTAGATGTTGGCGATGTTCTCGATCTGGTTACCGGGCATCAATGCTTCCTGCGGTTTGATGCGGAAGGAGACGAAGCCATGGCTACCGGGTTCGTTCACGTTGCTGTCGGGCAACTGGATGTTGTAGAACGCCCAGCGCAACACGTTGCCATCGCGGATGGAAAGCGAATGGGCGTGCGACGCCGCACCTGCAACGAAGGACCCAAGGTCCAGCTCTTGTGGAATAGTGTCGGTGATAACGACGTTGAAAGCGGTGTCCGTTCCTGTGTTCTGGAAACGGATCGTATAGTCGATCCACTCATCCAAGTCCAGAAAGTAGGCTTCACTGCTGCTGCGCGAGGAGGTCGTAGCCGTCTTGTCGTTCGGGTCGTAGCTGCCGGTCACCGTTGTGGTGGTCGTGGTGGTGTTGTTCGCTGCGACCGCATCGGTGTTCGCCGTGGTAATGGAGGCGGTGAAGAGCAACTCGGTCCCCAGCAGGGTGATGTCCGGTGGAACCTGCAATTGTATGTTGACGCCGCGCTGTTGAAAGGAACTTAACGCGGCGATGTTCCACGTGAGCGTATTGCCGTTGATGGTCGTTGGTACCGGGTTGGCGGAGAGGTACGAAAGCAGCGGATCGAATTCCACGGTTATGGTACTTGCGCCCGTATTGGCGAGCGTGAGGTTGCGCATGAGCGCCGTGCAATTCATGGAAAATCCAGGACGCGCTGGGCCGGTGGCAATGGAGACGGCAGCATCCATGGGCACCAACGCCGTGTCTGCGATATCCACCGTTTGGAAGGCATTTCCAACAGCCAGCGTGAACGGTATAGGTGCAGAAACACAATGGTCTTCCAACATGGCGCTCTGCTGCTCGATGGTGTAAGACCCCATGGGCAGGTTCACACCATACTGCCCGCCATTGGTAAGGGCGTAGACCGGGCCGGGCAATATCTCCAACACCACCTCGAGCACACCGGGCTCGTTCCCTTGCCGTGTGCAGTTCTCGTTGTTGTCCATGAAGACATATCCACCAATGTTGCCGCAAGCGCTCCCGAGATCGGGAATGGTGATCGGCGTAGAAAGTTGGCAACCACTACTGACCAGGAATCCGGACTCGCTCATGAACTGTGTCAAGAGATAGTCTCCAGGCGAAAGGGTGAACGTGTTCGTATAGATCTGGTCCCCGGCTGTCACGGAGTTGAGGTAACTGCCGTTCAGGTCCGTCAACTTCACTTGCGTGTATTGGCCGTGGCCTTCAAGCCCTGTCTGGAAGGTGACCGTTCCATTGTTGCCCCCGGAACAGGCGCCTTGGATATCGAGCACGCTCAGCGTTGGCCATTCCACAGGGTACCCGATATACTCCGTAAGTGTACCTGTACAGCCCGCTCCATCGGCGAACGAATAGATCACCGACGTACCGTACTGAGCAGGAAAACCGGTCCACGTGTACAAGGTGTCCAATGGGTTCCCGAATTCGTAGGAGATGAACTCCTGCATCAACTGTCCGTCGATCGTGTAGGGTAGGTCGCCCATGTAGGCACCGGACAACTGGGAATAGCCTGGCACATCCACCACGACTCCGGTGACCCCAATGGCACACAAGCCTTGCGGGCCACTATCCCCTAGGTCGATCAACGCGTATGGTTGACCCGTTAGGGTGATGTTGGCCGACGCTTGGTCACTGTTCGCATCCGTAATGGTCACCGAATAGTCACCTGTTGGTATGGCATTCAGTTGCTCCGTGGTAGCGCCCGTATTCCAGAGGTAGGTGTAAGGTCCGACGCCCCCATTGCCCATGGCCTGGATCTGGCCGCTCGGGTAGTTGCATGTGGGGTACACGTTCACGAAAATGTTCACCGTGACCGCTCTAGCGGAGAAGGGCAACACGATGAGCGAACAGACGATCAGCAGTGCTTTGCGCATGTTCAATGTGATTTGGCGAAACGGATGGTGACTGGCATGGGAACAGAGTTCACCTGAAGCAGATAGGTGCCATCCGCAAGATCTGAGACATCGACACCGTTTGAAGGGAACGCCGAGTTGGAAGAGCGTATAACACGACCATCGACCTGAAGTATCGACCATCCATTCGTGCTGTTACCTGAGGTCACGTTGCTCAGAAAGATCCTCCCCGCTGCAGGGACCGGGTATGCGACGTATGTGGAAGACGCTTTTGCATCAGGGATCCCCGTACTGAACTCCGCCACCAGCACGCTCGGCTCGGTGATCACCGGCGGGTTGAAGTCGAAGTAGATGTTCGCCGTGTTCTCGATCGTGCTTCCGGGCAATACCGGTTCGTGGGGCTTGATCCGGAAGCCAACGAAGCCATGGCTGCGGGGTTCGTTCACGTTGCTGTCCGGCAGCAGGATGTTCTGGAAGTAGAACTTCAGCGTGCCTTGATCACGCAATTCCCACGTGAAATTGTGCGAGGCCGCACCGACAATAATGCTTCCAGGATCAAGGGTTTCCGGGAGGGAGTCGGTAATGAGCACAGTGAAGGCCGTGTCCGTACCCGTGTTCTGGAATCGGATGGTGTAATCGATCCATTCATCCGCATTGACATCCCATACCTCCGTGCTGCCACTGCTGGTGTAGGCCAATTTGTCGTTGGGGTCGTATGCGCCGGTGATGGTGCGCAGGTTGGTCGCCGTGTTGTTGGCTTGGTTGCCGTCCGTAGTGGTCGTGACCAACGAGGCGGTGGCGTTCAACTCAGTGCCGAGCAGGTTGATATCCGGCGGCACCATGGTCCGGATGGTATAGGATCGCTGCTGCCATGCACCTAAGGTGCTCTGGTTCCATGTGAGCACGTTACCGTTCACACTGGAGGGTGTCGGAGTGGCGCTCGAGTAGATCAGCGTTGGGTCCACAGTGAAGGTGACCGTGGTGTTCCCGGTGCCGGTCGGCGTCAAGTTGCGGACCTGCAAGCCGTAATTGAATGCGAAGCCTGGTCGTGCGCTGCCGCTGCTGATCGCGACCATGGCATCCAACGGCACAAGGCTCGTGTCCGCGATAGCCACGCTGGCATTCGGTGCCCCAACTGCAAGCGTGAAGGGGATCGGTGTGCCCATGCAATGCTCTTCGAAGTTGGCGCTCTGCTGCTCCACGGTGTAGTCGCCGAAGGGCAGCAGCTTTTGGAAGCTACCGTTGCTCGCCGTGGTCAAGTAGTGCGGCCCGGGCTGGATCTCCAGGATCGTACCCGGCAACCACGCTTCACCGCCATTTTGCAGGCAGTTCTGGTTGCCATCGATGAACACTTGTCCGCTGACCAACCCGCAGGTAGGACCGAGATCCGGGACCGTGAATGTGAACAGGTCGTTGCAGCCTGAACTGGGCAGGAAACCGGACATGGTCATGAACTGCATGAGTGTGTATTCACCCGCAACAAGACCGCTGATGGTGTGGGTAGTGGCTTGGCTTCCACCACCGAAGTACTGCACGCTCCCACCTTGTGGCGCCGGATCGATGATCCCTTGCACCGGCTGACCGTGTCCTTCGGCCGACATGGTGAATGTGATGCTACCGGATATCGTGCCTTCACAAGCACCTACGATCTCGTCCACAGTGATCGTGGGCCATTCCACTGGCCACCCGATCTGGGTCGAGAATGTGCCGGTGCAACCGGTTCCATCCGTAATGGTGAGGTTATACCATTGGCCGTATTGCGGCGGGAAGTACGGGGCCATGAGCAGTCCGACCTCCGGACCCCACGGATCATTAGGATCCGGGAACCACAACGTATCCATCTGCTGTCCATCGATGAAATACGGTCCGGGACCAGGCATCTCCACCACCGGATCAAGCCCCAGCTGAGTGTACGGGTTGCATAGGCCATTTCCGTAGTTGAGCCAATCCGAAAAGTAACCTAGGTTCGACGTAGGGTCCAGGACCCGCTCTGCGGTGGCCTCCTCGAGAGCGAAGTCGGTGACGGTAACGGAATAGGTGCCCGGAAGCAAGCCCGAGATGGACTGTGTCGTAGCACCGGTGCTCCATAAGTAGGTATACGGACCCACCCCGCCACTGGCACTCGCGTAAAGCCCGCCATTGGCGTAGGTGCAGACCGGCTGTTGACTGACTATGATGTTCACCGACACCGCCTGTGAAGAAGTGGCGATGAACAAGAACAAGGAAAGTATCGATAGCCGCATGATCTTACTGTTTGATGAATCGACCGCGCTGTAAGGTACCGTCGTACAATGTGCTCAGGACGACATACGGGCCAACCGACAAGCCGGAAACGTCGATCAATGAACTCTGCGTGTTGGGTGAAACGCGCAAGACCTCCCTCCCATCCGCAGCGATGATCAGGATGTTACGCATCGTTCCTTCGGAGCTGATCCGGAGATGGTCCATTGCCGGATTGGGGAGCAGCACCAATTGCTCCTGTCCTTTCGCCCGCTCCTGCGCTGCCGTACTGAACTCCGCCGTCAGCACGCTCGGTCCGGTGATCACCGGTTCGTTGAAGTCGAAGTAGATGTTGGCGGTGTTGGTGATCGAGGTTCCCGAGAGAAGCGGCTGCACCGGTTTAATGCGGAAGCTCAATAGACCATGGCTTCCGGCCTCGTTCACGTTGCTATCCGGCAGCAGGATGTTCGGAAAGCGCCATTCCACTACGCGTCCTGTGCGGAAGTAGACCTCGAACGGGTGAGACGCGGTTCCCATTTCGAAACTTGCGATGTCCAATGTTGCCGGAAGCGTATCGGTAACCACCACCGTGAATGCCGTGTCCGTGCCTGTGTTCTGGAAGCGGATGGTGTAGTCGATCCACTGGTCGTCGTTGATGAAAAAGTATTCGTTGCTCGTGCCGCTGCTCGTACGCGCCCGCTTGTCGTTGGGGTCGTATGAACCCTGGAACGAACCGTTCAAAGCAACGCTGTTGTTCGCATAGGTCGATTCGGTGAGCGATTGACTAATACTGACCGAGTGCGCGAAGGGTTGACCGATCAACCCGACATCCGCAGGCACTTGCAATTGCACCGCGAAATTCTGTGAACTGAAAGCGATGAAGGCGGGGAGTTCCCACGTGATCGTATTGCCACTGACGGAGGTGGGTGGCGGACTGGCACTCAAGTAGCTCATCTGCGCATCGAAAAGAAGAGTGATGCTCACCGACCCGCTGATCTGCGCACTCAAGTTGCGAGCAGTTCCCCAAATTGATTGAACGAAGCCTGGTCTTGCCACACTGTTCGATGCCGTCAATTGGACATCCAGCGGCACCAAACTGCTATCGGCGAGGTCCACCGTAACGGTGTTGTAGTTGATCGTGAACGGAGCAGGTTGGACCGCCGGACATAACGGGTAGAGTTCAGTCCCTGTACCCTGCGCCTGTACGCTGAAGTTGCCATTGATCAAGTTGCGCGTGTAGATCCCGTTGGCATTGGTGATCGCATACTCCGGCCCGGGGTCGATCTCGATCACGTGGTAAGGCACGTTCGGTTCTCCGGCGTTCTGAGCGCAGTTCTGGTTGTTGTCGATGAACAGACGGCCGGTGACCGTACCGCAATCGGGGCCGAGGTCGGGGATCTCGAAGTTCCCGTTGAAATCACAACCAGGGTCCGGGAAGTAGGTGGCCGAGTACGCACCATAGATGCTGTACTGCCCCGCCTGAAGACCCGTGAGCTGCAGTGGCTCCATCGTTGGCGTGCTGCTGTAGACCTGCCCGCTGGGGCCACCGACCCAAAGGCTCGGACCGTAAGGACCGGCGAATCCGAAGGAGATGTCCGCACTGCCATTGTAAAGCCCGCCGCACGCCGGGTTGATGTTCGATGCGCTCGTCCCCAAGGACGTCGGCGAATCGATGATGACCTGTGCGAATCCCGCACAGCCGTTGGCATCCGTTACGTTCAAGTAGATCTGATCACCCACGGAGAAGTAACCGAAAAACGGATAGCCCGAATTCTGATCATAGCCGATCGGCGGTTGTCCATCCAGATCCACCGTGTAAGGTGGCGTGCCGTTCAATATGCTTGTCACCAGAGCAATAGAGCCATTCTGATAACCTGGACAAGGATGATGCGCCGCGCTCATGTTGTAACCCCATGTGACCCCATCTTGTGCATTGGTAATGGACTGGATGTTGTTCAGGATGAAATCGTGCGTGGCCTGTTCGCCGAGGTTATCGGTAACGGTGGCCGTCCAAGTGCCCGGCAGGAGTCCGGTTATTTGACTGGTCCCCTGCCCAGTTGCAGGAGCTGGTGACCAGACCCACGTATATGGCGCCTGACCGCCGCTCGCGTAAGCGTTCACGGAACCGTTCGCCAGACCACAGTTGGGCTGCGAGATGTTGCCGTTCACCTGAAGGGCGGCTGCGCTCAGTGGCAGGAAAGCGACCAGCAATATAATGATCCACGTTCTCATGTTCGACATGTGCTACTGTTTCACCAATTGTTCCCGGAGCCTACGACCATTGCCTTCCACTTCGATCACATAGACCCCGGGGCTAAGCGCTTTAATGTCCAGATCCACTGGCGATCCAGGGTTCGTGAAGTTCATCATCTCGCGCGCATCCATTCCAAGGACGCGCATTCGGTTGATGCGTTCATCACCTAGGCTCACCCGCACGTGGTCGCTCGCGGGATTGGGTTGGATCAGGAGCTGCGCACTTCGGTCGTGATCTCGCACCCCCGTACTGAACTCCGCCACCAAAACACTCGGATCCGTGATCACCGGCTCGTTGAAGTCGAAGTAGATGTTGGCCTCGTTGCTGATCGACGTTCCTAGAAGTAGCGGCTGTACAGGCTTGATGCGGAAGCTCAAGAGACCGTGGCTGGCGGCTTCGTTCACATTGCTGTCGGGCAACAGGATGTTCGGGAAGCGCCATTCCACTACGCGTCCTGTGCGGAAGTAGACCTCGAACGGGTGAGACGCGGTTCCCATTTCGAAACTTGCGATGTCCAAGCTTGCCGGAAGCGTATCGGTAACCACCACCGTGAATGCCGTGTCCGTGCCTGTGTTCTGGAAGCGGATGGTGTAATCGATCCATTCGTCCTGATCGATGAAGTAGAGTTCGTTGCTCGCGCCGGTGCTGGTAGAAGCTGTCTTGTCGTTCGGATCGAAGCTGCCTGTGACGATCGGTTGGATCGTTGCAGAATTGTTCGCGAGGCTGCTCTCCGTCAGTGTATTCGAGACCGTCGCGCTATGGATGAGCACCGTACCCAGCGGAGTTGGAACGGGGACCTCTGCACTGATCGAGACCGTTCGCGCTTCAAAGCTGTTGAATACGGGCCATTCCCATGTAAAGCTGTTGCCATTGGTCGTTGTCGGTGCTGGTGTTGCGCTGATGAAATCCAACAACGGATCGACTTCCACCGTGAAGGTGACCGGGCCGGAGAGCTGTGGAGTGAGGTTGTGCGCGGTGGCGGAAATGTTGACCGCAAAGCCCGGTCGCGACGTGCCCGATGAGATCGATGCACGCAGATCCAATGGCATGGTGCTCCCATTCCCGAAATTGATGGTGGTAAGGTTCGAGTTCACCGTGAACGGTACCGGCTGCGGCAAGGGGCAAATGTTGATCAGGGTCGGGTCGCTCTGGGCAACCGTATAGCTACCGTTGAGCAGTGGGATGTTGAACATACCGTTGGACCCGGTCGGGACCACCTCACCACCCGGTTCCAATACGAGCGGGCTATATGGGATCCCCACCTCGTTCGGGTCCTGCACACAATCACTGTCCACATCGTACCAGCTCATTCCGCTCAAGAAACCACAGACCGGCCCAAGGTTCGGCACCTCCACCCACACGGTATCGTGGGCACATACTCCTGGATCCAGATTCTCCAATGTGGCCCCCAACCACCAGTGGAAACCGTACATGCCCGGAGCTAGACCTGTGAACTCCACTTGCAAGGTCTGCGGGTCCAGGTTCAACGACAGACCGACCGGGGTCCCGCTTTGGTCCGTTAAGTTGATATATGTCCACGGTGGGTTGGGCTGCGGGCCTGCGGACTGCACCCTGATGCTGCCCACGTTGGCGTTGCTGCACGACGGTTCCACAGCGATCACATTCAGCGCTGGCCAGTTGGTGATCTGCGGCCCCAGGGATCCGCTGATGGTACCGGAGCAGCCGTTGCCGTCCGAAAAGGATAGTGTGTACGGTGAAGTGCCAGGATAGAACGCATACAGCCATTGCGAATTTGGGGCGAGCTGCAGTTCCATGCCGTTCACATACCACGGTGCAGCGGCCTCGGTCGGTACCACGAATGGGAATTCCGGGAATACCACGCCACCAACTTCGCAATATGCATACCCTTGGTCGCCTTGAAGGGCATAAGGCAACGACAGGATCGCTACCTGTTCCATTACCTGATCGCTGTTGGAATCGGTGACGGTAACGGAATAGGTGCCCGCCGCTACCCATTGGATCTGCTGGTCGGTCACTCCATTGCTCCACTCGTATGTGTATGGAGGAACACCACCTGTGGGAATGGCGATGGCACCACCGTCCGAGTACCAACACGTGGCATCGTTGTGCTGGATGGTAACGGAGAGCACAGCAAATGCGCTGGCAGGTAGCAGAGCCAGCAAGCAGGCAACATGACGCATGGGAATGTGGGGTTAGTGTTTCGAAAACCGTTCGCGCAGCATCGCGCCGTTGGACAAGGTCAATTCCATCACATAGTTACCATCCGCGAAGCGATCCACCGCTATGACAATGGAACTACCTCGTTCGGATCGCGAGAGCACCTCCCTCCCATCCATCGAAACGATGCGGATGCGCTCAATGGAGCCTTGATCAACACTCACAAGAAGTTGGTCGCGAACCGGGTTCGGTTGTAAACGCATGTGCTCCAACGCTAGCTCCTGCACCGTTGTACTGAACTCCGCCACCAGCACACTCGGCTCGGTGATGACCGGTGGGTTATAGTCGAAGTAGATGTTGGCGATGTTCTCGATGGTGGTGCCGGGCAGCACAGGCTCAATGGGCTTTATCCGGAAGGTCACGAAACCATGGGATCCCAGTTCATTCACATTGCTGTCCGGTAGTAGGATATTCGGGAACGAGAACCGAACGATGCCTTGTCCGCTCATGGCAACACGGTATCCGTGAGAGGCCGCGCCAGCGATGAAGCTTGCGGGATCGACCGTATTCGGCAACGTATCCGTGATCACCACGAAGAAGGCGGTGTCGGTGCCGGTGTTCTGGAAGCGGATCGTGTAATCGAGCCACTCATCCTCATTGATCAGAAAGAGGCCGTCGTTGTTGCTCTCCGTGAACACCTGCTTGTCATTCGGGTCGTAGCTCCCGGTCACGGTGGTGATGTTGCTGAAGGCGTTGTTGCTCAGGTCTGGTTCTGTTTGTGAAACGGAAACGGTGGCACTCGTCAACAGGTCCGTGCCGATCAGGTTCACATCCGGCGGAACTTGCAGGATCAAACGAGCGGTCTTGGCTCCGAAGGAAGCGATGGTCCCCAGATCCCAAGTGACCAAATTGCCCACCACGCTTGCCGGAGTTGGTGCGGCACTGATGAATCCCAACGTTGGTTCGAAGGTCACGGAGGCCGTTACGCCGCTTACGCTACCGGGTGTGAGATTTCGCACACGAGCTACATAGGTGATCTGGAACCCAGGCCGGGCCGGGCTATTGCCAATGGTGATGGACACATCGCGATCAACGAGTCCCGTATCCGGGAGCAGCTTGGTCACCTCCGGGGTGGCCATGGCGATCTCGAATGGAATAGGAGCGCCTGTGCAATGCTCCACCACGAGTGGACTTTGTTGTTCGATGGTGTAGCTGCCGTATGGAAGTTGTGCCCAGTAGTCACCATTCAGATCGGTCATGGTGAAGAGGTTACCCGGCTGGATCTCCAGGACCGATTGCGGAAAGCGTGGTTCAGCACCGTTGCGGACACAGTTCTGGTCGTCATCCATGAACGCGTAGCCTTCAATAGTTCCGCAGGTATAACCAAGGTCCGGAATGGTGAATTCGAGGGTGTCTTTGCACGTGGAGTTTTGCGCGTCGAAATAGTCGTCCATGAGCTCTTGCAGGATCTCGTTCGGAGCAACGGAAGAACTCAGTAGTAGGTAGTCTCCGGGTGGAAGGTCGTGCCGGGTCACCGTAGCTTGAAATGGCCCGAATGAACCGTTGGAAAGCATTCCGAACGAATTGCCATTGTGGATCAGTTCCAAGTTGAATTGCCATGAGTTCGGTGTCGTTCCGACATAGACTTCAATGCTACCATTCGCACCACCCGAACAAGACCCTTGTACGGAAAGCAGCTGCACGGATGGGAAGTCCGGCGTTGCGGGCACCTGAGCCTCCAACACGCCTGCACAACCGGAGCCATCGGTGAACGGGATCTCGAGTACTTGACCGGGTTGTGGCCATTGACCCGGTGGGGTCAAATACGCAAAGCCACCGCCGTTGGAAGCGTCGAGGATCACATGCGTGTAACCATCCCCGATAGTGAAAGGAACAATCCCCATGGGGCCGACAAACGGGAATGGGGAAGTTGCATGGGCGAACAAGCGGTACTCCGGACCTAGGCCCAAGCTGGGGTCCACACAATCCGGCACGAAGTTCCCGGATCCCCATACGGGAACGGATGTAAGGACATAGGTGTCCATTGCGGTATCGAAGTTGGCATCCGTTACCGTAACGGAGTAAGAACCTGCTGCCACGTCGTAGACGTATTGCTCTGTTGCGCCGTTACTCCAAGCGTACGTGTACGGAGGGATCCCACCATCCACAGTAGCATACATGGACCCATTGGCGTAAATGCAACTGGGTGAATAGTTGGACCCAATGGTGACGGTGATGCCAAAGCTTTGGCAGGTGAGCATCGCAAGAAATGCTGCGGTAATTGATCTCCTCATTTGTTCTACGCCTGCACCCGACGCCGGTCAAGTTGTTCGATCGCTGCTGTCACACTTCGTTAGGATGACGCAAGGGATCGAATTGGATGCCTGAAAGTACAGGATACATCGGGACTCAACATCCCAAGACTCAGGCGAAAGTGCCGGGAACAGCATGGAGTCCAAGTGCGGATCCCGAGTCGCAGCAGAGGAATATCGAGGAATGCGCTTGCAATAGTGCTGCGCCACCTCGATCTCTGGCTTCTAAACACCAGAGGAAGGCCTACTTGAAGGTCAAGGCGCGAATCGGAGGTGACGAACCTGGATCACTGCTTTACGAAACGTGCGGCACCCTTTGTTGTGAGCACAACGTACATGCCTGCTTGCAAGCTTTCGATGTCGATCAAATAGCCGGTCGATCGTGCGTTGATCGGAACCGCACACCGGGAGCCATTGATATCGAACACGCCAATGATCTTGGTGGTTCCATCCTTCAGTTGCACGACCAACAGGTCGCTGGCTGGGTTAGGGAATACCTCCACATCTTGTTCTTCATTGGAATGACCTCCAACGGTCGTACTCATCTCCACCACATGTTCCGTTGTATTGGTCACGATCGCAGGGTTGAAGTCGAAGTAGATGTTGGCGGTGTTCTCGAACACATCACCAATGATGATCCCTGTGCGTGGTTTGATGCGGTAGCTGATGAAGCCCTGCGACCCGAGCAGGTCCGTGGTGCTGTCCGGAAGTTGAATGTCGTTGAAGGTGAAGACCAGTTCGCGCCCTTCGGCAAAGGAAGGTGTGAACGCATGCGAAGCGCCTAGGATCTCCAATGAAGTGATGTCGAAGTCGGTGTCGATCAGGTCGCGGATCACAACGAATTCTGCGGCTGCGGTACCGGTGTTCTGGAAACGGACGGTGTAATCGATGTGGGAATCTTCGTTGAGGAAGTAGAACGCATCGCTTTGACCACCATCGGTTTCGCCGTGTTTGTCGTTCGGGTCGTAACTGCCTGTTACCGTGACACCCTTCGTTCGAATGTTGTTCGACAGGTTTCCTTCAGGGGTCCCACTGGAAACCGTAGCGGTGAAGGTGAATACGGTCCCGATCAGGTTCACATCTGCGACCAATGTTCCGGTCAGGCGGAAAACAGAACCACCATAGGCGGGTATTGAAGGAACGGTCCATGTAACAGACCCCGCTCCGACAGATCCACCTGCGCTCGCTTGCACCGGCGCCAGTTGTGGGTCGTACGACATATCGATCGTCGCCATATCGCTCGGATAGGCTGTGTTGTTGCGCACGAAGGCATCCAATGAATACGAGAAGCCGGGACGCATGGAGCTATTCGCAATGTGCATTTCCAGATCGAAAGGCACATAGCTGCTGTCGGCGAGTTCGATGGTCAGAGCAGGCGTCGAACCGTTCACGGTGAATGGAACAGGGACCGCAGTTGGGCATAGCTGGGCTTCATCGACCATAGGTTGCGCCAATGTGTGCGAACCGAATTGCACCCCGATCGAATACTGCCCCGCAACATCAGTGAACCCATAGCGGGGCCCGGGCATGGTTGTCAACACGCGATAGGGTAGACCTGGATCACCGGGATCCTGAATGCAATCCTGATCGGCATCATTGAAGACCGTACCACTCACTGTGCCACACGGGCCCGGTATTTCAGGAACCTCGATCGACCCCCACGGATGGGTACAAATGGGGTATCCATCCATACCATCCACCCACGAGGAGGCGCTGTAGGTGCCTGGCAATAGATCAGTGACCACGTATGGTTCGCCGATCGCCGGATAGTAGCTGTATTCTGAATTGTCGCTTTGCCTCCATACATGCACATAGCTCTGCCCATCGCCTCCAAGCAGGGTAACGGTGAATGTTCCGTTCGGGTCGCCCGCGCAGGATGGGGTGATGTCGGAAACCACGATCCCACTGTTCACCACATTGCCGACCACAACGCCAAGGTCCACTTCACCTGTGCATCCATTCTGGTCGGCAATGGTGAGCAAGTTGGACGTGCCGCCGCAGACGAATTCATACCCCAAGTATCCCGGAAATGGTGTTGGCTGTATATTGTAGATATAGGGTTCTGCACCACCCAAGTAACCTTCCACCACTTCCACCTGGCCGATACAGGTCTGATCACAGTCCTGTTGGCGTGACCTAATGCTCTCGGCGATGCCCAATGCGGGGATCGCAATAATGTTGCCGGATCCTTGCGCCGTATTTCCCAAGGCATCAGTAACCGTAACGGAGTACGTGCCTACGTCCAGTCCACCGATCACTTGGGTGGTCGCACCAGTGCTCCACACGAACGTATGGGGAGGGGCTCCGTTGATGATCTGCGCGCCAGCTGTGCCGTTCAAAAGCCCGCAGCGTGCAGGGGTCACGATCACGTTGACCGAAATAGCGAACCCGTATGAGGTCGCGGCAAAGACAAAAAGCAGGAGCGCGGAGCGTTTCATTCGATCTGATTTGTCGGTGGTGTATCGGCGTTCCATGAGCGCATGTTCATTGGTCGGGTACAGCATGGTCCGGTTCAAACCACCTGAACCCTTGTCATATAGGCGATGAAGATAGTTGCGGGTTGCCTCTTGCTGGCAGTGAATTGATGACGAACTACCTTCGCCACATCGCCCGCAACCTTACATACGCTGCCATCGACATCGGATCCAATGCCGTGCGATTGTTGGTGGCAGAAGTGATCGAACGGGATGATCACCCGGTGATCAAGAAACAGACCTTGGTACGCGTTCCGATGCGGTTGGGTGAGGACGTCTTCGAGAATGGGAGCATCGTGCGTGCGAAGTGCGATCAACTCATCAAAAGTCTGAAGGCCTTTCGGTTGTTGACGGAGGTTTACGGCGTACCATACGTGCGGTGTTGTGGGACAAGCGCTATGCGTGAAGCGACCAACCGGGAAGAGATCCTCACGCGGGTGGAGATGGAAAGTGGCGTACACATCGAAGTGATCGGGGGGAAGGATGAAGCGGACTTGATCGTGAACACCTTTTGGACCCAGGACCTACTGAAGGACCGCAGCTACCTCTACATCGATGTGGGTGGTGGAAGTACGGAACTCACCTGGCTGGAGAAGGGTCGACGTGTGAAGAGTGCGAGTTTCAAGATCGGTACGGTTCGGACCTTGAAGGGGAAGGTGGAACCTGAAGCATGGGAAGAAATGCGCCTCTTCTTGGAAGACCTGCGGGAACAGCACGGTTCGCTTTTGGCGATCGGTACCGGCGGGAACATCAACCGGATCTTCAAGGAGAACAGCAACTCCTTTGGCGAACCGTTGTCGCGCAACGACATCCAGAAGCAACGTGATCGCATCGCGAGCTATTCGTTCGAGGATCGCGTGAAGATGTTGCGCTTGCGACCCGATCGCGCGGACGTGATCGTGCCTGCTGCGGACATCTTCCTTCGGGTGATGGATAGTGCCGCGATCACCGAGGTGTTCGTGCCCAAGGTGGGCTTGGCGGATGGTATAATCTACGACCTGTACATGAAGCAGTTCGGACGAGTGAAATACCCGAACGTGGATCCCGTATTGGTGTAGTTCCGAACTGCGTGTGGTGGTCTATGGATCTGTGGATGACCGACATGGCACCTTGCATTGGTGCTGGGCAAGATAGTGCAGGGGGCGGATGGAGGTGGACTCCATGCCATTGGACCGAACCTGCCGCACCGTGGGCTTCCCTAGTATCGGACCATGACGGAGGAGATCCGATCCGCCGATCACACCCGCCCCTCTTTGATCTCTTCTACCACCGCCGGATCCAGTAGGGTGCTCGTATCACCCAAGGCGTTCAATTCATTCTCCGCCACTTTTCGCAGGATCCGCCGCATGATCTTTCCACTGCGCGTCTTCGGTAGGCCGGTCACGAATTGGATCTTGTCCGGTTTCGCGATGCGACCGATGCTGGCCACCACAGCTTCGATGATGCTGCCGCGCATGTCGTCCACATCCTCCACAGGCTTTTCGGTGACCACGTAGGCATAGATGCCTTGCCCCTTGATGTCGTGCGGATAACCAACGACCGCGCTCTCCACTACGCCCTTCGCGGTATTGATCGCGCTCTCGATCTCGGCCGTGCCGAAGCGGTGGCCGCTCACATTGATCACATCGTCCACACGACCGATGATGCGGTACCGTCCATCGGCATCGCGCTTGGCACCGTCTCCGGTGAAGTACATGCCCTTGTAGCTGCTGAAGTAGGTTTGGCGGCAGCGTTCGTGATCACCCCAGGTAGTGCGCAGAATGCCGGGCCAGGGGAACTTCATGCAGAGCAGACCCTCCACTTCATTCTCGGTGATCTCCTTCCCTTCGGCGGTGAGCAGTACGGGCTGGATACCGGGCAAGGGATAGGCTGCATGGCTCGGTTTCTCATCCGTTACACCGGCAATGGAACTGATCATGATGCCACCGGTCTCTGTCTGCCACCACGTGTCCACAACAGGGCAACGGCCCTTGCCGATGTGGGTCTTGTACCAATGCCAAGCTTCTTCGTTGATCGGCTCGCCCACGGATCCCAGTACCCGTAAAGAGTGGAGCGAGTAGGGGAGCACATGATCGATGCCGTGGGCCATAAGGCTACGGATAGCGGTTGGTGCCGTGTAGAAAATGGTGATGGCATGTTTGTCCACGACCTGCCAGAAGCGACCGGCATCGGGGAAGGTGGGCACACCTTCGAACATCACTTGTGTGGCACCGGCCAACGTCGGACCGTAGGCCATGTAGCTGTGCCCAGTGATCCAGCCCACATCGGCGGTACAGAAGAACACATCGCTCTCTTCCACTTGGAACACGTTGCGGAAACTGTAGTCGACATACACCATGAATCCGCCGCAGGTATGCACCACGCCCTTTGGTTTGCCCGTGCTGCCACTGGTGTAGAGGATGAAGAGTGGATCCTCCGCATCCATTTCCTCGGCAGGGCAATCCGCATCGACATGCACCAGTTCCTCGTGCAACCACACATCACGACCGTCCACCATCTTCACGGCCCACTTCACGCGTTCCGTCACGATCACGGTCTTCACGGTCGTGCATTGTTCCAATGCTTCGTCGACCACGGTCTTTACGGGCATTTCCTTCGCTCCACGGAACATGCCATCGCTGCATAACACGGCCACGGCCCCAGCGTCGTTGATGCGATCCGAAAGGCTCTGGGCGCTGAAGCCGCAGAATACCACGCTATGGATGGCCCCGATCCGTGCGCACGCGAGCACGGCGATCATGAGTTCAGGGATCATCGGCATGTACACGGCCACGCGGTCGCCCTTCTTGATCCCGTTCCGCTTCAACACGTTCGCATAGCTGCACACACGTTCGTGCAGTTCTCGGTAGGTCAAGCGAATGGGGCGTTCCTTGGGGTCATTCGGTTCCCAGATGATGGCCAGTTTGTTCGCTCGCTCCGCAAGATGTCTGTCCAAGCAATTCTCGGTGATGTTCAACTTACCACCAACGAACCATTGCACATCGGGTTTCTCGAAATCCCAGACCAAGGTCTTGTCCCATGTCTTCCGCCACGTGAAGGGTTCCGCTTGTGCGGCCCAGAAGCCTTCCGGGTCGCGAATGCTTAGCGCGTAGGCATCGGTGTACTCTTGTTGGGTGCGAATGCGGTTGAAACTCATGCTTTAGGTGCCGTAGCCCGGCGCAGGCGTTGTTCGATAGCGTTGTGGTGCCTTCCACCAACGACGAATGTACCGGTAATGAGAAGAGAGGACGTCTCTTCTATGAGCGGGGATCAGCTCATATTTTCTGCGACCCCGCTGGGGTCGAGGACCTACGGAAATATTCAATGCTATGTTCTGTGACCTCTCCGGGGTCATCCTTGACCTCTGGTGTTGGAACTATGCAATACCCCAGCGCAGAACATATCACTGGATGCACGACGCGTTATCCCGCAGTCCCAGCTCGGTATGCGGAATCGACCCCAGCGGGGTCACAGAACATGATCGGTTACCGCGAAAAGTGGGATCGACCCCAGCGGCGTCGCAGAAAGCACCTCATGCGCAATAGACCCCATTTAGTCCTTGACCCCCTCCATGTACTCGCCTTTCCATGCGTACCAGCCGAACATCACCAAGCCAACGGCGATCGGAATGAAGATCACTACGAACACACCCCACTGGATCATAGTATCGATCACCGGGTTCTTCGCGATCTCTGCCGCCGCAGTGCGCATCAGGAAGGCGATGGTGATCGGCCCCAAGGCCATCCAGACCAGTCCAGCATAGCGCTTCAGATCATCCATCGGTCGTTTGGGCATTTGGGCGTACATCTTCCTTCACATACAACGCGCCTATGATGAAACAGAGCGCGGCCACGCCGATCGGATACCACAAGCCCACCAGCGGGTCCTTCAAATGTATGGTAGTGAGTAGCGTTGCGATGAACGGAGTAAGTCCGCCGAAGACACCGTTGCCAACGTGATAGGGAAGTGACATCGACGTGTAGCGGATGCGCGTAGGGAAGAGTTCGACCAGGAACGCCGCGATCGGGCCATATACCATGGTGACGTACAGGATCATGATGAAGATGATACCGACGATCTGCCAATAGGGGACAGGGCCGAGTTGTTTATTCACTGTTCCGTCCTTTCCGCCGCGCGGAACGATCACATCCTCGGCATTGTACGAATACGTCCCTGTGACCACCGTGCCGTTGGTGAAGCGATGTGTCCGCGTGACTTCCGTAATGGCACCGTCCGGCTGTGGCGCATCGAATACATGTTCTGAAAGCGCGAACGGTTCATTCACCTCCGTCATGTGGGTCGGATCCGAGATCCGTTCCATCATCCGGAACAGCGGCCTGTATGTAACGACCGCCAACGCCATGCCAATAAGCATGATCCACTTCCTGCCGATCCGATCGCTCCAATGACCGAACACCACGAAGAAGGGCGTGGCGAATAGGATCGACCAGATCAAAATGGTCCGTGACTGCGCGAAGTCGACACGACACACATTCTCCAGAAAGCTTTGGGCATAGAACTGTCCAGTGTACCACACCACGCCTTGGCCCATAGTGGTACCGAACAAGGCGAGGAGCACCATTTTCAAGTTCGTCTTGTGGCCGAAGCTTTCCTTCAAAGGGTTCTTCGAGGTCTTTCCTTCGGCCTTCAATTCGGCGAACATCGGGCTCTCGCTCATCTTCATTCGGATGTAGACCGAGATCACCACCAACACGCTGGATAACAAGAAAGGGATCCGCCAGCCCCAGTCGTTGAACTTGCTGATCGAAACGCTTGGATCACTATCCAATACTTGACGGGTCAAGAGGATCACACCAAGGGAAACGAAGAGTCCGAGCGTAGCCGTTGTCTGTATCCACGAAGTGTAGAAGCCACGCCGACCCGCCGGTGCGTGTTCCGCGACGTAGGTGGCCGCTCCGCCGTATTCGCCGCCCAAGGCCAAGCCCTGAAGCAAGCGCAGGACCAAAATGATGATCGGTGCCGCGAAACCGATGGTCGCATAGCCCGGTACCAGACCGATGGCGAAGGTGCTGCCACCCATGATCACCAATGTGAGCAGGAAGGTGTACTTGCGCCCGACCATATCGCCAATGCGGCCAAAGACCAGGGCCCCGAAAGGACGAACGATGAAGCCTGCGGCGAAGGTGGCCAAGGTGCTCAACAGTGCTGCGGTCGGGTTCTCCTTCGGGAAGAACTGACCGGCGATCACCGTGGCGAGGCTACCGAAGATGTAGAAGTCGTACCACTCGATCAGCGTACCGAGCGAGGAAGCCCAGATCACCTTTCGGAGGTTCTTCGTCTGGTTTGCAGGTTGATCCATGGAACGGCCCGCCAATGTAGCATCCTCGATCGCGCGACGGTCATTTGGGTTGCTGTGAACGACCGAGGTGCTGCCATTCGATCAGCCTGGGACCGACGGAATGTTCCCAGCCACTCGTGTCGATGCGCACGATCTCAAGGGAACACGAATTCTCCGGGGACCGTGCCCGCAAGGAAGGTGTTCAGTAGGCTTCCATTCGGTGCGTATCGCGCAATGGAACCGCGTTGCACATAATCGATCGCATCGGATACGTATAGGATGCCGGTGGTCGGTTCGACACCAACGCCGTAGAAATTGCGGCCATCCGCAGGTACGAAGGCGGCCGTTGGCAGTGCGATCGCCGCGACTGACATGCGGAATACGTCGCCGTTCAGGAAGTACAACGTATCACGGTCGCTATTGATGTCCAGTCGCCACGGGTTATCTGATCCATTCGGGAAAGTGAACATGTGCTCTACCGTTCGCGTTTCCGCATCGATGCGGTACAGCGCCGGCAAGGTTCCTCCACCGCCTGAACACGCCAACCACAACTTGCCTTCCACATCCTCCACGATGGAGTTCCCGCCGCGGCTCACGGGGATACTGTCCACCATGGCATCGGTCATTGCATCGATCAC
Organism: Flavobacteriales bacterium; assembly: GCA_016710015.1. Taxonomy (GTDB): domain Bacteria; phylum Bacteroidota; class Bacteroidia; order Flavobacteriales_F; family PHOS-HE28; genus PHOS-HE28. The sequence goes on along the minus strand of JADJLR010000005.1, from coordinate 38,464 downwards.
ATAGAGCTGCGAGCGACTCTCGTTGGTGACGAACACGCTACCGTTCACCAAGACCATTTCTTCAGTCCAACCCGGACACGCGATGCTTCCGGTGATGGTATTCGTTGTGAGGTCAACTACTGAAATGTGGTTCGCGGCCAGATCACTCACGTAGGCTTTGTCGTTCCCCACAGGCAAGAAATGGCGCGGCGAAACGAAGCCGGTGATCGTTGCACTGGCAACGAAAGTGCGCTGATCCACCACCACCACTTTGCCCGAATTGTTGACCACCACATACGCTTTGCCGTTGAACAAGCGCATGGATTGGCATACATCGCCCAGACCAACTCCATTGGCCGGTTCGTACAGGTCTTCCACCACCGTGGCTGTTGCGATGTCATAGAAGCTCACCTTGGCATTGCCCCATTGGAAGTTGCCTTCGTTGGTGATGAACACGCCATTGCTCACCGTGTTCGCGATGGGGTCCTCGGGTCGTTCCGGTCCATCCTTGCGACATCCAACGAACAGCAACTGGCCGAGCAACAACAGCAGGATGATGGAGCGATGCGCGTTCATGGTCTTTGCGGTCTTCGATATTCGTGTGGTCCGGTCTTCGGTGTGAAGGGCCTATCGAATGCCACCGTGATCCCCACTTGGAAACTTCGGCCGGGCATGGGGCGGGATCGTACCGCTTGGTATTCCTCAGCGAACACGTTGAAGGCCTGTGCCATCGCACGGATGGTGAACGAGCTTCGGCGGATCACCTGACAGGAAATGCTTGCATCGACCAGAACGAAAGGTTCAAGGAATTCCGAATGGTCGGTGCTCGTGTACCGATACCCGGTGTAGTGGGCACCGATCCTTGATGTGAAGTGTCTTCGCACGAGCGAAAGTCCAGCGTTCCCGCTGTAACGCGGCACATAGATCAGTTGCTTACCCACACTGGCATCGTTGGTCGATTTGGCGACCTCATTCGTGGAGAGTACGTAGTTCGTCATTCCATCCAATCGCACCATCGCATCACGCACGCGCATCTGGACGGATCCGTGCGATTCGATCCCGCGGCTCCACACTTGCATCACATTCTGCGGGCTCCAATAGGCAGGTCCGGGTAACCAGATGATCCAGTCGTGGATGCTTCGGGTGAACACGGTGACCTCACCAGTAAGTGTTACGCGTCCCTCTTCCTTCGGGGACCGAAAGGCAATACCCACTTCTCCGCTATATCCATTCTCCGGAAGCAGGTCCGGGTTGCCCCCGGGGCTCCAGTATCGATCATTCAAGGTCGGGATCCGGTACACGTGGGCCACATTCGCCTTTGCGGTGACCCCGTTGCTCAGTTGGTAGTCGCTGCCCAACGACCAGGTGAAAGGGATCAGCGTTCCGGAGACCTGTTCTTGCCTTGCTGAAAGGGTGGTGCGTGATCGTGAATTCGGGTTGAAGCGATAGGCGATGAATGCCGCCGTGCGCACTTGTTCGTGTGCTGTTCGATATGCTTGAGCGCGAGCGGTGGACCACGTGTTGTGTACACCAACATCGATCGTGTGCGCCGAGGAGATACTGAATGCCAACTCGCCTTCGGTAATTGAACTGCTCGCAGTGCTGAACGATCCTGCATCCGCAGCGAACGCATGCCAGGTCAATGCTTCGTCGAAGTAGGCCGTTCGCACTTGTGCGGTGGTGCGCTTACCCAAGCGTTGCCATTCTGCGCTGATGCGGTGACTGCGATCCACTTGTCGTGCGGTGCTACTGGCTTCTGTTAGCGTCGCTGGAATCTGTCGGTCACTTTCCTGATACCAATAGCGAAGCGAGATCCGTTGCTGGGCGTTGATCCGATAATGCCCATCGGTGATCAACCCGGCTTGTTGGAAGGAGGCATTGCGTTGACGCTGCCAAGGTGCATCGATCAATGCCGTGTTCCGAAAGTGCAGGTCGTTCGCAGCAGCTGCTTGGAAGAGACCGACCGTTCCACTCCACCGCGCATTGCTCCACCGTGCAAGCACATGTTCCCGGCGGTCCCCGAAACTGCCCATGGAAACTCCGGATTCCACCTGTGTGCCACGCGAGAAGCCCGGTTCATTCGTTAGGTGGATCGTACCGCCCACAGCGCCGCTTCCCCACAGCGTACTGGCACCACCGTATTGGAGTTCCACACGACCCACCGCATGCACAGGGATCAATGAAAGATCGATCTGGCCGTTCATGGGGCTACCGATGTTGAATCCGTTCCACAGGATCGCAGTGTGGCTGGCACTGCCGCCTCGGAAAGCCGTAGTGGCCAGACTCCCCAGACCATAACTCTTCACGAACACCGGACTTTCGTTCGCCAACAATTCGCCGAGGTTGCTTGATCGGTAACGTAGCATGGTGGCGCTATCCACCACTTGCACTTTCGTGCCTGCGGCGAAGCTGGATCTTCGCGATGCGGTGACCTCGTGTTCCGGCAATGTCAACGTATCCACCACGACTTGCGCATGCGCACCGTACCCGATCAGCAGGGCGATGAGTGAACCAAGGCGGTAACGGAACATTGAACGGTTTCAACAGAAGTGTAGAAGGCCAATGGTGGATCGAAGGGTCGCGATCAATCCACGACGATCAACCGTGCAGATCCACCAAAGCGTAGCACATAGTTCCCAGCGGAAAGGCGGCGTACATCGAGCGTTGTAGTTCCTTTGGAAAGGGTCGCTTGCATGACGCGCTCCCCGGAGATCGAATGGATCGTGAGTGACAACGGCGTGGTGGTCTCGGCACGCACGTACAAGAGGTCCGTTGCCGGTTGTGGGAAGAAGTGGATCGAGGAGGTGATACGGTCCTGAATACCCGTTGGGAACGGTGCGGCCACGGGATATCCCGGTGCGATCGGTGGGGGAAAGTCCGTGTACGAGCAACCGAAAAGTGCGCCGTTGGAGAGTGTTGTTGAGAGACCAAGGTTCATGGTCCAGCTTCCCAAGTTGATCGCACTCCATGTGCTCCAATAGAAAGGCGATCCACCGATCCCTTCATGATCCGCGTATGCGATGTCACTGAGGAAACCGCTGGAGATCACAGGGAGCAGTTGATCATCGGCCGTGGCGATATCCAACAGCATCATTTCGGCGGTCGCGGCTCCATCGAACAAGTAGCCCCATGCATACGAACTGGTCTCGGTACCATCGAGGAAATCGATCACCAACAAGGCCGTGTCCTGTCCCGCGCCCACCCAGAACAGCACATCATCAGCGGTAAATTGGTTCGGGTCCAGCGCGGGGATCGGTTCGCGGGGGGGGAGTGCAGGATCGAAATCGGTGTAGGAGCAACCCAGCCAATCGCCATTCGCGAGTACGCCAGAAACGCCCAAGTTCGAATTCATTGTGGCAATGTTCGTTCCGCTCCACGTGCTCCAATAGTCCGGTGCACCGCCGATGCCCGCGTGCCCGCCATACGACATGCTATTGAGGGATCCACTTGCGAACTCCACGTCCAAATTCACATCCGCTTCCGCGATCGCCGTCAACATCGCTTCGCCCGTAGCACCGTTGTGCAAATAGCCCCAGGCATAACTCGGGTCATCGCTCCCGTCTTGGAAATCGACCACTAGGACCGAGGAATCCGGCCCGCTTCCGACCCAGAATTCAACCTGGGAAAGATCGAATTGTGCTCGCGTTGAAAGGCCCGCGAATAGAGCCATGGAAAGGACCGTGCAATGGATCGTGCGCATTGAGGAATTGTGTTCAGTTCACCTGCCAAACACCTCCAGGAACAGCGCCACGCTTACACACGCCTAGTGTGCATGCACGACTTGCTTCTATACCTGGAAGCAACCATACGTGCTGGTGATAGGTCTTCTGGCTCGCCTTCCTCCCCGGCGCCTTCCCACTCTTGGAAGAGCAGTGGCCAATTGCCGGTTCGGTGCTTCAGGCTTACAGCTTCAGGTAAAGCCCAGGATTCACACCCGGTTCCCTTTCAACCCCTTCGGGGATCATCAGCGGGGCGAAGATAGGTGTGATCCGCTACACTGGACTTTCGCATGCAGACCGGATCAGCGGCCAGCTTGCTCCATCACATACATCATCTCGGTCGCGATCTGTAGGCAGCGTTCCTCGTAGCGCTCGGCTTCCTCGGATGTGCCGTCGGCTGCTTTGGGATCGTCATAGGGTAGGCTGATCCGATCCAACGCACCGTGTACGATGGATCGCTGTACACTTTGCTCCAGCAGATCTCGGCATTCAGTTCCGTGGTGAAGGAGACTTCGTACGGTGGATTCTCGCCCTCGGGTCGTATCACATGGGATCCGGCGCGTTCGATCGCGGCCACGGCGCGCGCATTGAAGGCTGTGGCTTCAGTGCCACCACTGAACGTGCGCACATGGTCCTGGGTGTAGTACCAAGCTCCGATCGCTGCCCAGATCTGGCTCAGGTGGCTGCGCCGACTGTTGTGCGTGCAGATAGGTCAGTGCGGCAGCTTCGCCAACGGCGTGCCGTTCCTTGATGAATTCAGCGATGAGATCGAAGCTCTCCTTACGCTCATCAGGGATATTCGCCTTGGCCGGCAAGACCTTGGTGTCCACTGCGGTCCATGGGTCGAGAGTCCGTTGGCATGAAGCTCAGTAGTGGTGTGCAACAAGAGGATCATATGCGACGCGAGGTTTCGGTTCAACAACAGCTACTGTCCGGAGCGCAGCCACAGTCCTCACCGGTCGCCAACTTCACTTTCGCAGTGCCTTCGGCATTGGGAGCGCAACATGGGGCTTCGGTCTTGGATGCCGCTACGGTAATGCTGAAGATCCCTGTGCCACTGGCCTTGAACGCTGCGATCTCCTCGGCGCTGAGATAATTCGAGAGGATGTCGTCGGGAACGATGATCGGCTTGCGCTTCTGAACGGTGACCTGCTCGAAGCCAAGGTCGTGGATGATACCGAGGTACTCGCTTTCTTGCAATGCGCCGCTCACGCAACCGGCATACATCTCAGCGGCATTCTTGATCCGTTCCGGCAGTGTACCCTTCAATACCACATCGCTGATGCTGAAGTGACCTCCTGGTTTCAGCACGCGCATCACCTCGCTGAGGGCTTGGCGTTTGTTCGGCACCAGGTTCAGCACACAGTTGCTCACCACCACATCGACGATGTTGCTGGTCAACGGCAGTGCTTCGATGTCGCCTTGCCGGAACTCCACGTTCTGGAAACCCATTGCCACCGCATTGGCCTTCGCCTTGGCGATCATTTCCGGTGTGAAGTCCACGCCGATCACACGGCCATCTTCGCCGGTGGCAGCGCGGGCCACGAAGCAATCGTTCCCCGCCCCGGAGCCGAGGTCCAGCACTGTATCGCCCGGCTTGATGCCCGCGAATTCCGTGGGTAGACCGCAACCCAGACCGAGGTCCGCATCCGCAGTGTATCCCTTGAGTGTGCTGTAATCGTCGCTCATGATGTTGTACACCTCCGTACTGCAACCGCCCGCGCCGCAACAGCTGCTGGCGTTGGTGGTTTTGTCCTGTTGGGCGATCTCGGCATACTTGCGCCGGACCATCTCTTTCGTCTCCTCTGCGTTCGTCATGTTCGGTGTTCCTTACTATCGTTATAGTTCGATGTCAATGTCGTTCTAGCAGCACGTGATGCCCTTGGTCACGAAGCTGTCCATCAAGTCGGCGATGGACCGTTTGGCGAGTTCCCATTCCTTCGGATCGATGCAATAGCACACCCGCTTTCCGTCGATCTCGCCTTGTATCAGGCCGACCTCTTTCAATTCCTTCAAATGCTGACTTACCGTGCTCTGGCTGAGTGGGAGCACGTCCACGATATCACCGCAAACACAATTCTTCTTCGTGATCAGGAACTTCAGTATGGCCACCCGCGCCGGATGCCCAAGGGCTTTTGCATAGCGTGCGATCCGGTTATCGCGGACGGTGAATTCATCGAGCTTGGCGGTTCCCATGTTGATCGTTCAATATCGCAAATATACGATGATAATTTGAAATGAACGATTCGTGCGTGGAGGAATGTGTGGTTGCATCGAGGAACCTCTTTGCCGGTCGGGGATGACCGTCTGAATGCGGTGGAATACACCTTGGATCCGGTTCGCTTTCATTGGATCGTTGATCGCCGAAGCGGAGAACGTTCTCACGAGTGCGGTCGTCCTACATCCAGATCGCTAATTTGGTCCGCCCATATGCGTGATGAAGGATACTCTTTCCGTCGCGTCCGGTCTCTAACTGGTAAGCAAGGATCTGAAATGCCAATACGGTCTCTGGCACAACATCGGATCAGGACAAGGGAGACCCTGGACGAAACGGAGTTCCCTTTCCGATCGAGGCGAAGAACGAAGCATTGAAGTGACCACGGGTCGGTGGACCCCATGAACGAACCGAATGAAAGATCAGAGCAGTTTGTACGAAAGGGCCTTGGCGAACAACAAGAAGTGGATCGCCGAGAAGAGGGCAACGAACAAGGATTTCTTCAAACACCTGGCCGAAGGACAAAGTCCAGAAGTCCTCTACATCGGTTGCAGTGATAGCCGAGCGACCGCAGAGGACCTGATGGGCGCACAGCCTGGGCAGGTCTTCGTACACCGCAACATCGCGAATGTAGTGGGTGGTGCAGACCTGAACAGCCTGAGCGTGATCGAGTTCGCCATCGGCCATTTGCATGTGAAGCATGTGGTGGTGTGTGGGCACTATTACTGTGGAGGTGTCAAGGCGGCCATGCAGGCCAAGGACCTCGGCGTGCTGAACCCGTGGTTGCGGTACATCCGTGATGTCTATCGCATCCATCAGAAGGAGTTGGATGCGATCTCGGACGAGGACCAGCGGTATCGCCGCTTGGTGGAGTTGAATGTGCAGGAACAATGCATCAACGTGATCAAGACCGCGGTTGTACAAAAGACCTTTCTACGCACGGGCGCTCCGGTAGTGCATGGTTGGGTCTTCGACGTACGCACCGGTGAGTTGATCGACCTGAAGATCGATTTCGAGAACGAGTTGAAGCATATCCGCGAGATCTACGACCTAGGCTTCGAGAAGGGTTAGTTCGAGATCATCTCCCGGAGAGGTGCGTACGCAAACATGGATCGATCCGTACGAATGGTCCGAATGCGGTGTGGACGGAAGTGCGATGGGTGTAGCGCCGGATAACTTGCACCACGATGAAGAAGGACCGGATCCGCAAACTGGCCGAGGAGCGTATCGCCCTGGGCTATTCCCGACAACACATTCAGGACGAGTTGGTCTTGATGCATCCGGAGGCGAAGCCCAAACGCATCGCGGAAGTCCTGCGCTATCTCGCACCTGAAGCCACCCGATCGCAGTTCCGGTCGTATCAACAAGCACTGCTTGCGTTGGTCGTACTGACCGGTGCGATGGAGTTGGCAGCTGCTGTGGTCCAAGGATCCGGAGAAGGGATAAGAACGTGGCGCTGGATCCGTGTGGTCCCTTTCGCCGCGCTATTCTTGGGTTATGCCCTGTACAAGTGGCGCGGTGAAAGCTTGCAGTGGTTGGCCATCCTCAATGGCTTCGCAGCGCTTGGCTTGATCGGTTCCATACGTGAATTGTTCGCCGGAGAAGCCGAGCCATGGACCTTGGCGAGCGGGCTGATGAGCTTGGCGATCTGCATCCTCGCGAGCTACCTGGCCGCCAAAGCATTCCCGAAGTACGAAGTGCTAAAGGATCCTGTGGGTGGAGCGCCACCGCGCTATTTGTTCCCGCCGGAGAATGGGATGAGGATGATGTGATCCAATTGCACAAGGCAAGAGGGACACCAATGTACACGCTGTAGATCGGAGGATCGCCTCCATGTGTCCGCCAAGGGTTTGGACCCGGAACAGCTGGACATCGGGAGTCTCGCACGATCGATCTTGGTCAAACTGATCCTTACTCTTGTTCGATCCAGGTATTTTGTTCAATTTGGATCGCACAAAGACCCGAACATCATGGAACGAACAGGACTCCTCTTCACGGCGTTGCTTCCCTTCATGCTCAACGCACAGCAAACGGTCACCTCTGTTGCTAACGGTCCCGTATTGAACCCCTTTGTCTGGGACTGCCTGTGCATCCCGGCCGATGGCGACACCATCATCGTGCAGCATGATCTGGTGATGAACACCGACTGGATCTACTTCTCCGGACAGATCCGAATCGACCCGACGGGCAGCCTCGTTGAAGACGTGCCGCGTGCCTTGGGCGTGAACGGTTCGGCCAGCCTGACCAATTTCGGCTACTTCAAGATGGCCTTCTTGGGCTCGGCCGTCGGTACCACCGTTATCAACGGCGGGACGATGCGCTGCGAGACCGCTTGGAGTTCTGCTGGCACCGTAGTGAGCAACGGTAGTGTCTATGGGCTGGATAGTCTGTTGATCGGCGGTGGATTCATAGCCAACGACACCCTGCAGGCGGGACAAGTCTATGTGCTGCCCGGTGGTGAATTGAGCGGGATCTCTCCGGTACTGCTGTTCAATGACCTCCTCGTGCAAGGTGATATGGAGATCTTCGGTGGTGAATTACGCATCGTTGATGACGCCTTGAACCTAGGTGACCTCGCCCTCAATAATGTGACGGTCCTCATCGGCGACGACTTCGGCAACTTGAACAACATGACCCAGAGCGGTACGCTCAACATCGGCAATAACCTGTACAATGCGGACACCACAGGTCTGCTGACCCCGGTCCTGAACACCACGGGCTTCATCAGTTGTGTCGATTGGTACAACGGGGGCACGATCATGGGCAACGGTCGTTTCTGTGTGCAGGACTCCACGGTGAACACCGGAGTGGTGAGTGGCACCGTGGATCTATGCGACCAGACCCCGGCGACGAGCACACCACCGTTGATCGATCTCAATTTCGGCACAGTGGAAGCAGGCGTGACCTTTTGTGCAGTGGGTAGTTGCACCGTGGGGTTGCAGGAAACACCAGCACCGGACAGACTCATGCTCCACTATTTGAATGCCGCGCAGCTCTTGGTCCGATCCAACGGACAACCGTTGAGAGCGATCCGTGCATTGGATGCCAGTGGCCGTACCGTGGCTTTGCGCACGAATGCGTTGAATGGAGGGAACATGATCCACCTCGACGGAATGGCGGCGGGTGTTTACGTGCTGATCGCCACAAGGGCCGACGGATCGATGACCTTCGGCAGATTCATCGTGGAGCGGTAACAGGCCGCGCTCAACTCGTGCACGATCCGATCGGCTGCGATGTGCCACGGAGGTCCTTGAGGTCTGGAGCAGGGACCACGCTACTCCTTGATCCAGCTGATCACCTGCTCTCCATTCCGGATCCGGACCTGATAGAGGCCCGGTGCAAGCGTGCTTGCGTCGAAGTGGAATGGCTCGCCAAGGGCTTGGCCTGTGAACACATTGCGACCCAGGCCATCGAACAATTCGATCTGGGAGCCGGGGGTGATCCCGGAGAGGGTGAGGCGATCGGTGCAGGGGTTGGGGAAGATCGTGACGTTGGATCGCGGTTCCTTATCCCATATGCCGGTCACGTAGTCACACGATCCATTCCAATTCGGGCTCTGGAAGTTGATCTGGTCATCTGAATAGCAGCGCAGCGGCCCAGCAATTCCATCCACCCAAATGGCATTATTGGGAACAAGGAATTCGTAGACGCTACCGATCCGCTCAAAGATCACATCGAGACTACCTGGAGCGGACCATAGATTACTGTTGTACACCTGAAGATAGCGCAGGACAATTCCATCCACAATGGTCGAGCCCGTGTCCATTACGTCGATATAGTGTGGTGTTGGAGCTGTGTCAGGCCATAGGACAGGGTCCATGGAAAAGCTCCATCTATCCCCTGGTGCGGCACCGAACCAATACAGCGTATCAAAATACTGTCCGTTCCAAATGCTCACAAGGTCATCCTCGACCGTAGTGAAGTCCATCGGTAGGTCGCTCTCGACGATCTCACCAAGGATATAGTTGTACTCCACCAAGTGCTTGTGTAACTTCTGCGCGATCGCACCATCCATCAGTGTGTCACCAATGTAGGTGAACCGGGTGTAGCCACCCACCCCATTATCCCGAAGCGTATAAGTCCACTCCGCTCCTGGCGCACACCAGTTCTGGGCCCAGACATTCGAGGAAAGAAAGAGCAGGGCAATGCAGAGGAGCTTCTTCATTCTGTGAATGTATAGCCAGATCCGCGTCGTCATCGCAAGCCGCTACACAGCCATGATCGATCCCCATATCATTCCGATCCCTTCACCAGAAGAAGCCCCAATACGCACAACCGATCAAGATCGGTACCAACAGCAGAAGTCCCGGCACCGTTGCCCAGCGATCCTCCGTGTTCTTACGCGCCCTCAAGAAAAGGCCTACTGCTATCAACAGGAGGAGATAGGGCAGGACCGAGAGTGCCGGGTGTACATCACCGAATCCGAAGTAGACCACGCGCTCCATCATGAGCAGCACAACGACGAGTCCAGCGAGCGCGACCATGGTCAAGCCCACGAGGTATAGGTTCCAAGGAGGTCTCACAGATCTTCCCATTAAGCGTAGGATTTCGCGAACAAGCACGACCACGCCACACACTAGACCGAGCAACACAGCAAGCCCGGCCAAGGCCATAAAGCTCCAGAAGATCCATTGCTGGTGGAACGGTGTCTTGTAGGTTTCCAAGGCCTGGAATTCCGAGTTCGGCGGGAAGAGCGTGGGCAGGTCCAACGTATGCGGGCCCTTCGCCAATTCGGTGCGCAGGTCGAAGATGGGGTGCTCGAAGTCGTGGTAGAAGTAGAGGTGTACCCGGCCGTTGTCCGGTTCGAACAGGGTGCTGAAGAAGGTGCCGTTGCCGAGGAATTGGCGGCAGGAACGCATCCCTTGCAACACGGAAAGCGCACCCTCCACTGTGGGGTCCACACCCTCGGCAAGCAGTGCTCTTCCTTGTTGTAAACGGGGTATGGGCACGGCGTCCATGTCCGTGTTGCAGGCCATCCGCCAGTTGCCAACGGCGAAGTATGGATCGGTCCCCACGATCACCGTGTCGCTCTGTACGATCGCATAGGTGCCGTTCACATCGGCCAGGAACACCATGCTATGGTGGAGGAACGCAAGGTCGTAGTCCTTCAGAAAAGCCACCGCCTCGGGTACCGTGGCACATCGTTCCATGAGGCGACCGCCCAGATCCGTGAAAAACAAATGCTGCTTTCCGGGCTCCGATACGGCATCCTTCGGCTGGATGCTCAGACCATCAAAGACCAGTCCGGCCTCGTTCATGCCGATCTGGTCCGTCCAGTCCTGGAAAGGGTGCCCGGTCCGTGTGCTGAAGTACACGGCGCCGTATTGGCCTTGCGCACTAGGGACGAAGCGCACCTGGCCTTGGGTACACCACGAATCCTCATTGTTCCCGATGAAGGTCCGCCCGTTGTTGTGCATCACGAAGGCGGTGCATGCCAACAGCGGCAGGGGAAGGAGGAGTAAGGAGGCGAGGAGGATGCGTATGTGCATGGTGGGGTAATGCGGCCCGGGTACAAGGGTAACGCCGCCAGCTTGTTCGGTGGCCACGACAATGCCCTCAACATTAGGCGGCGCATGATTTAGAGCACCAGTGCCAAAATGATCCGATCGGCTGTGTGAAGCCACACGGTCGAACGCGATCGGCAGCGATGTCCATTGCGTCGTTCGTTGCACGGACCCCATCAATAGGATCGGGACTACATTCGCTCCATGCTGCGCAAGGCTTTGTTGGGTGTGTTCATGCTGGTGAAGATCCTGGCGTCCTACCTGCTGTTGGATCCATCGTTCGATCGGCATCGCGATGAATTCCTGCACTTGGACCAGGGGCATCACCTCGCTTGGGGTTACGCATCGGTCCCACCGTTCACGTCCTGGGTTTCATGGCTTATCCATGCACTTGGTAGCGATCCGTTCTGGGTGCAATTCTTCCCGGCCCTGTTCGGGGCGCTCACGATCGCTGTGGTGTGGTGGCTCGTGCGATCTGTGGGAGGTGGGCTGTTCGCGCAAGCCTTGAGCGCCACGGCGCTGATCTGCTCTGGTCTTTTGCGCCTGGACATCCTGTTCCAGCCCAACTCCATGGATGTGCTGGCATGGACCACGGTGCTCACTTTGTTGGTGCAATGGGTTCGCACAGAGCGACCGCACTGGCTCTTCTACGCTGCCGTGGTGTTCGCCGTTGGCCTGCTGAACAAATACAACATCGCCTTCCTGGGTATGGGCGCGTTGGCCGGGTTGATGCTCACCCCGCAGCGCAAGCTTCTGCTCGGAAGGAACACGTTGTGGGCAGCGGCACTCGCGTTGGTCCTCGTGTCCCCGAACTTGTTCTGGCAGTGGCGAAACGATTGGCCAGTGGTGGCGCACATGGAGGAGCTGGGCACTTCACAGCTGGTGAACAACGACCGGATCGCGTTCCTACTGGAACAACCCAAGATGTTCTTCGCGGAATTGCTTGTTCTGCTCGCAGCGTTGGTCGCCTTGATATTCCACAAGCCGTTCGCCCGATACCGGTTCCTCTTTCATACTTGGGTCATTGTGTTGATGCTCTTCACCCTGGCCCAGGCGAAGCCCTATTATGCGTTCGGCCTTTACCCGGTGCTGCTTGGGATCGGGTCGATCCGTTTGGAGAGTTGGCTGAAGAAGGGATGGTGGCGTTGGCTGCGACCGCTGTTGGTGGTCGGCATCGTGGTCAGCTTCGTGCCATTGATATCATACATCTTCCCAAGCAGATCGGCCGAGGTGATCGCAGCCGATCAGGATCGCGTTGCGTTCATGGGCAAGTCCACTTGGGAGGATGGTAAGGAGCACGATCTGCCGCAGGACTTTGCTGATATGCGGGGTTGGCGGGAATTGGCAGACAAGGTGCTGCGCCTACACGGCCGGTTGAAGGCGGACGGTCCGGTGCTGGTCTTCTGCAGTAACTACGGTGAAGCGGGCGCCATCAATTTCTACGCATCCGTTATCGAGCCTCGCGCGGTCACCTTCAATGCGGACTATGCCCATTGGATGCAATGGGAACCAGCCTACCGGAGCATGATCTTCGTGCAGGAAGCCCAGGACACGGACTTCCGGCAATGGCCAGAGGCAATGGCATTCGAAATGGTCGTTCTGGTGGATAGCATCGTAGACCCATTCGCACGCGAACGTGGCACGCGGATCTACGGCTGCTCACTACCGAAGCGACCGATCCGAGAGACCGTGCTCAATGGACCGTGGCGCTAGTCGATCCTGAGCGTGGCCGGTCCTATCGCCTGCTTGGTCCGATATTCAGGATCCACGCCTCTCCGGTACCTTCGCACCCACGCCTTTGCACCAGCCTGGGCCCACACTGAATGTCCTTCGTACAATCTCCGCCCTACGTCCCCAAGCACAAGATCCGCATCGTCACCGCGGCTTCGCTCTTCGATGGCCACGATGCCGCCATCAACATTCCCGCTTAGGCGGGATCTCGCTCCTTCGTCGCTCAACATGCTTGGCGTTTCGAACTCGCCGCTTCATCAGATCCCTTCCCGGTAACTTCGCTTCCATGTCTACAGCCTTTGTTCAAGCCACGCCTTACGTCCCCAAGAATAAGATCCGCGTAGTCACTGCGGCATCCCTCTTTGATGGTCATGATGCGGCAATAAACATCATGAGAAGGATCATCCAAGCCACCGGCGCTGAGGTGATCCACTTGGGCCACGACCGCAGCGTGGAGGACGTGGTGAACACCGCGATCCAGGAGGATGCGCACGCCATCGCGATGACGAGCTACCAAGGCGGGCATACCGAGTACTTCAAGTACATGTACGACCTGCTCAAAGAGCGCGGGCATGACCCGTCCCGCCCCGGCGGGATCAAGATCTTCGGAGGAGGAGGAGGGACGATCCTGCCCGAAGAGATCAAGGAACTGCACGAATACGGCATCACGCGCTTGTATCACCCGGACGATGGCCGTTCGATGGGTTTGCAGGGGATGATCAACGACATGTTGGAGAAGGCCGACTTCGACCTGAGCGCCAAAGTGAATGGTGAGGCGAAGGAACTGTCGCCGAAGAACTGGACCGGGATCGCGCGCTTGATCAGTGCCGCAGAGAACCATCCGGAGGTCTACGCCAAGTTGAGCGACGACATCCACAAGAAGGCGAAGGCGAACAAGGCTCCGGTGCTCGGCATCACGGGAACCGGTGGTTCGGGAAAGAGCAGCATGGTGGATGAATTGATCCGCCGCTTCCTGCTTGATCAGCCCGACAAGACCATCGGCGTGATCAGCGTGGACCCGAGCAAGCGCAAGACCGGCGGCGCGCTGCTGGGCGATCGCATCCGCATGAACAGCATCCGTGGCGAACGCGTGTATATGCGCAGCCTCGCCACGCGCCAGAGCAACCTCGCATTGAGCAAGCATGTGCAGGAAGCGGTGGATGTGCTGAAAGCCGCGGGCTTCGACCTGATCGTACTGGAGACCAGCGGCATCGGCCAGAGCGATACGGAGATCCTCGACCACAGCGACGTTTCGCTCTACATCATGACGCCCGAGTTCGGCGCGGCCACGCAATTGGAGAAGATCGACATGCTCGACTTCGCCGACGTGGTGGCGATCAACAAGTTCGACAAACGCGGCGCGCAAGATGCCGTGCGCGACGTGAAGAAGCAGTACAAGCGCAATCACCAGCTGTGGGATGCCGACGATGACAAGTTGCCTGTAGTTGGAACGATCGCCAGCCAATTCAACGATCCAGGAACCAACAACCTATACGTGCGGCTGATGGAGACCATCAAGTCGAAGACGGGCGTTGACTTCCACAGCACCTTCCACGCGCACGACGAGATGAGCGAGAAGGTGTGGATCATCCCGCCCGCGAAGAGCAGGTACTTGAGCGAGATCAGTGAGAACAACCGGAGGTATGACGATCAAGTCCGGAAACAAGCTTCCATTGCCGATCAGTTGTACGGACTTTATTCCGCTGTCTTGACTTTCGATGGTCCGGACTTGCTCATTTCTAATTCGCTGATTGCTGATTCGCCTAGCACCAACCTCGGTGCAGAGGCTGATCAGCAATCAGCGATCAGCAATCTCATCAAGAAATTTGAAGAGATAAGGAAGGACCTGGATCCACACTTGTGGTCAATGCTGCAAGGATGGAGCGAAGAGGAAAGGAGGTACTCGGACGAATTCTATGTGTATTCGGTTCGCGGCAAGGAGATCAAGGTCCCCAACCACACCGAGAGCCTCAGTCACCTGAAGATCCCGAAAGTTGCACTACCGAAGTTCCGCAGCTGGGGCGACAAGGTGCGCTGGGCCATGCAGGAGAACACGCCCGGCTTCTTCCCTTACACCGCGGGCATCTATCCCTTCAAACGCCAAGGCGAGGACCCCGCGCGGATGTTCGCCGGCGAAGGTGGACCGGAGCGTACCAACAAGCGTTTCCACTACGTGAGCCAGGGCCTTCCTGCCAAGCGTCTCAGCACCGCGTTCGATAGCGTCACGCTCTACGGCCACGATCCCGGTCGTCGCCCGGACATCTATGGGAAAGTCGGTAACAGCGGCGTGAGCATCTGCTGCCTCGACGATGCCAAGAAACTGTACAGCGGCTTCGACCTTACGGCACCGACCACGAGCGTGAGCATGACCATCAACGGTCCCGCACCGATGTTGTTGGGCTTCTTCATGAACGCGGCGATCGATCAGAACTGCGAGAAGTACATCCGCGAACACGGATTGGAAGCGGAGGTCGAGAGGAAGATCGCGGAACGCTGGGAGAAGGATGCAAAGGCGAATGGCGAATGGTCAATGGCGAATGGAGGGAGCGGCTCTTCCCATTCACCAACTCCCATTCACCATTCACCTACCCGCCCTCAATACAACGCCGAGGTCCCGGAAGGCAACGACGGTCTAGGCCTCCTCCTCCTCGGCATAACCGGTGACCAAGTATTACCTCCGGACATCTACGCCAAGATCAAGGCCGACACGCTCGCGCAGGTCCGCGGCACCGTGCAGGCCGACATCCTCAAGGAGGACCAGGCGCAGAACACCTGCATCTTCAGCACCGAGTTCGCGCTGCGCTTGATGGGCGACGTGCAGCAGTACTTCATCGAAGAGAAGGTCCGCAACTTTTACAGCGTCAGCATCAGCGGCTATCACATCGCGGAGGCCGGAGCGAATCCGATCTCGCAACTCGCCTTCACACTGGCCAACGGCTTCACCTATGTGGAGTACTACCTGAGCCGGGGCATGGACATCAACGCCTTCGCGCCCAACCTGAGCTTCTTCTTCAGCAACGGCATGGACCCCGAGTACGCCGTGATGGGCCGCGTGGCGCGCCGCCTCTGGGCCAAGGCGCTCAAGCATCGTTACGGCGCCGACGAGCGCAGCCAGATGCTCAAGTACCACATCCAGACCAGTGGCCGCAGCCTCCACGCGCAGGAGATCGACTTCAACGACATCCGCACGACGTTGCAGGCGCTGTACGCCATCTACGACAACTGCAACTCGCTCCACACCAACGCCTACGACGAGGCCATCACCACGCCCACCGAAGAGAGCGTGCGCCGCGCCATGGCCATCCAGCTCATCATCAACAAGGAGCTCGGCCTCGCCAAGAACGAGAACCCGCTGCAGGGCAGCTTCATCATCGAAGAGCTCACCGACCTGGTGGAAGAGGCCGTGCTCACCGAGTTCGACCGCATCACCGAACGCGGCGGCGTGCTCGGCGCCATGGAAACGATGTACCAAAGGAGCAGGATACAAGAGGAGAGCTTGTACTATGAGACCCTTAAGCACACGGGGGAGTTTCCGATCATCGGGGTGAACACGTTCCTGAGCAGCAAAGGATCACCGACCGTACTTCCGAAGGAAGTCATACGGGCAACGGAAGAAGAGAAAGAGGCGCAGATCAGGACCGTCGAGAATGTGCAGAAGGCTTATGAGGAGGAGGGGAAAGCGGCATTGCGGAAATTGCAAGAGGCCGCCATTCGCAACGAGAACATGTTTGCCGTCCTTATGGAAGCCACCAAGTACTGCTCACTTGGCCAGCTAACCTCAGCGATGTTTGAAGTTGGTGGGCAGTATAGAAGGAACATGTGATGCACTTAGCACAGATCACGTTAGCGCACCTGCCTGCCGGCAGGCAGGGCCGCATCCAGGAGGAAAGCCTCTATTACGAAACGCTGAAGCACAGCGGCGATTTCCCCATCATCGGCGTGAACACCTTCCTCAGCTCGAAGGGCTCACCGACGATCCTGCCGAAGGAAGTGATCCCTGCCTACGCTGAAGCTCCGGCAGGCAGGCGCGTGACGGAGGAGGAGAAGGAAGCGCAGACCTGCCTGCCGGCAGGCAGGTCCGCACCGTGGAGAACGTGCAGCAGGTCTATGCCGAAGAAGGCAAGCAGGCGATCCACGATCTGCAGCAAGCGGCGATCAAGAACGAGAATATGTTCGCGGTGCTGATGGAGGCGACGAAGTATTGCTCACTTGGGCAGCTTACTGAAGCCATGTTCGAGGTCGGAGGTCAATATCGCCGGAACATGTAATGAGGCAACAACTGGGCCGAGGTTTGATGTGGGACAGTATCGGAAGAGTATGTGACGCGCTGTACTGAACCGGGTCCATGGAAGGGTGTTGAATAGGAAGGTGAGTCGCTTCATTTGCTCATATTTGCTTTCTCTATCCGTTCTCGCTCAAAACCAACCATCGCATGTTCCGAGCAACACTTCTTTTCATTCTCTTGTTCTCCCCGTACCTGTGCGCCGATCGCGTGAGCGCGCAATCCGATGGCACCTACGATCCCACTTTTGTGCAAGGCACTGGCTTTGCCGGTGATGTACTTGCCATCACACGGCAGGCCGATGGCAAGCTGCTGGTCGGTGGCGATCAGTTGAGCATATACAATGGTGTGGCGGTGAAACCCATCGTGAGGTTGGGAGCGGACGGCACATTGGATACGGGGTTTGATGTGGGCACCGGGCCGGATGCCCCGGTGCAAGAGATCGTCACACAGGCGGACGGTAGAATTCTCGTTGGTGGGAACTTCTTCAACTTCAACGGGGTCAACTCCCGGCGACTGGTGCGCCTGATGCCCAATGGTAGTGTGGACAACAGCTTCAACATCGGCACTGGGGCGAACAGCATGGTAACGAGTGTGGTGGTGCAGCCCGATGGAAAAGTACTGGTGGGTGGTTCCTTCTCCCAATGGAATGGCGCAACGGTGGGTGGCATCGTGCGATTACTGGTCGATGGCAGCATGGACCCGGCGTTCAACGTGGGTGCAGGCACGAACGATAATGTGAATGACGTAGTGCTGCGGCCCAACGGGAAGATCGTGATCGGCGGCTACTTCACGCAGTACAACGGCACCACGCGCAACCAACTGGCGCAGGCGCATGGGAACGGCACATTGGATACTTCGTTCAATCCCGGTGCGGGTGCGGGGTCAAGCTATTCAGTGATCGGAATGGCCTTGACGGCGGACGGCAAACTGATCTGCGGTGGTGACTTCTGGACATGGCAGGGTGCATCGGTGAACGGCTTGGTGCGTATCGCTACCGATGGTGCCAGGGATGTCAGCTTCAATGGCCAATCAACACCGACCCGCATCATCAAGGTGGCCATCCAGGCAGATGGGAAAGCGTTGCTTGCAGGGACTGCGGGCTTACGGCGGGTCGATACCGATGGCAATGCGGATTTGACCTTCGAAACGGGCACGGGCTTCTATGGAGGGTTACAAGTGGTGGCCGCTATCGAACAACTTCCGGACGGCCGACTGTTGGCAGGCGGTCAGTTCTCGGAATACAATGGCAACGCCGTGGGCAGCATCGTGCGGCTCGCCACCTCCAATGTGGGCATCCAAGAACCGGAGCAGCTGCAGGCATCCGTATGGCCGAACCCCTCCAACGGGCGCATGACCATCCAGTGGCCCGGTCAGGAGCAGGCATGGGCCACCGTACGGGACCTCACGGGCAGGATCGTGTTGGAGCAGGTGCCTATCTTCAGCGGAGCAGGACTTTCGTTGGACGGGGCACCGGGCGTCTATATGTTGGAGGTCCGCAGCGCTTCGGGTGTGCAGCGCCTACCGATAGTGAAGCAGTGAGCCGTGGGACCATGCTGATCCGCTCCATCGAGGAGGAGAAGGAAGCGCAGATCCGCACCGTGGAGAACGTGCAGAAGGCCTACGCCAAGGAAGGCAAGCAGGCGATCCACGATCTGCAACAAGCGGCGATCAAGAACGAGAATATGTTCGCGGTGCTGATGGAGGCGACGAAGTATTGCTCACTGGGACAGTTGACCGCGGCGATGTTTGAGGTTGGGGGGCAGTACCGGAGGAATATGTAAGCTCTTCGAGGTCGGCGCGAACATGCGGATCTTGAAGGTCATACACGGGTATCCGCCGCTGTACAACGCAGGGTCTGAGGTGTACAGCCAGTCCGTTTGCGAGGAATTGTCCAAGCGCCATGAGGTGGTCGTCTTCTCGCGTGAGGAGAACCCTTTCGCCCCGGACATCACTGATAAGGACCAGCGAAGTGCATTGTGGTCTTTCGCTTCAACTGGTGAACATGCCGCGGGCCAAGGATGGTTACCGCCATGCTGAACTCGATGCGCGGTTCGAGGAGTTGGTGCGCTCCTGTGAACCCGATGTTGCACACATTGGCCACCTCAATCACTTGTCCACGGGCATCGTGGATGTATTGGTGAAGGCGCGCATTCCGATTGTCTTCACGCTGCACGATTTCTGGCTGATGTGCCCGAGAGGTCAATTCCTTCAGCGGAACTTCGGCCAAGGACGGTTGTATGAACTGTGCGACGGACAAGAGGACAGGAAGTGCGCTCGAACATGTTATGCAGCGTCAATGTCCGGCGTCGATGGTGTATCCCGAAACGAGGAGGATCACTGGACGAAGTGGGTCGGAACAAGAATGGCGGAAATGCGCAGACTCGCGTCTGCTGTGGACCTCTTCATCGCCCCATCAGAATACCTGCGGGCACGATTCATTCAAGAGTTCGGCTTTGATGCCGGGAAGGTCAGGTACCTCGACTACGGCTTCCCGACGGACTACTTGACCAAGACCAAGAAGCGCGATGCTGGTTCCAAGTTCAGATTCGGTTACATCGGAACGCACATCCCGGCGAAGGGTGTGAACCTGCTCATCGAAGCCTTTGACGGACTTGGTGATGGTGCCGAACTCTACATCTGGGGCGCGAAGGACCAACAGAGCACGGCCGCGCTTCAGGCCATGGCAGCTTCTCGAACAGGCATCCACTTCATGGGGGCATATGTGAACCAGAACCTCGCCGACGAAGTCTTCAATCGGGTCGAGTGCATCGTGGTGCCTTCCATCTGGATGGAGAACTCGCCCTTGGTCATCCACGAAGCACAGGCATGCGGCATTCCTGTGATCACGGCTGATGCAGGTGGCATGGTGGAGTATGTGCAACACCAGGACAACGGTCTGCTTTTCAAGCATAGGTCCATTGAAGACCTGAAGAAGCAGATGCATTGGGCCTGCGATCATCCAGAGGAAATGGAACGGCTCGGGCGTCGAGGCTATCTGTTCTCGGCAACTGGCGCAGTTCCATCCATCGTGGATCATTGTGCGGTCTTGGAGGACGTGTACACACAACTGATCACACGATCATGAGCAGACTGTGGCGCATAACGCTGGATACCAATCCGGAGGATTGCAACCTGAGTTGCACCATGTGCGAGGAGCACAGTGAGCACAGCGATTTCATCCAGCGACTCTACGAACTCACAGGTGTCAAACGGAGGCGGATGCCCTTCACCATGGTTCGTGACATCATGGAGCAAGCGAAGGCCATGGGTGTTCGCGAAGTCATCCCTTCAACGATGGGTGAACCTCTGCTCTACCGTCAGATGGATGATGTCTTCGCGCTCGCAGCGGAGTTCGGGATGAAGATCAACCTAACGACCAACGGCACCTTCCCCAAGAAGTCAGTGGAGGAGTGGGCGGCGATCATCGTTCCTGTTACCTCGGACGTCAAGATCTCATGGAACGGTGCAACGAAGGAAACGACGGAGGCCGTGATGAAGGGACTGAAGTTCGAGCAAGCAGTGGAGAACGTCAGGCGCTTTGTCAAAGTCAGAGATGACCACTTCGCGAGATCAGGTTACTATTGCCGCGTTACCCTCCAACTTACGTTCATGCAGAACAACATGCACGAACTTCCCGATATCATTCGACTCGCAGCCGACGTGGGTGTTGACCGTGTGAAGGGTCACCACCTGTGGGCACACTTCAAGGAGATCGAGGAACTCAGTTTCAAGTCGTTGCCAGAGGCCATTGAGCGTTGGAACGGCATTGTTGAAGCTGCACGGGACGCAGCAGATGAGTTCAGGAGGCACGATGGCTGTCCTGTCCTTCTGGAGAACATCGAGCCATTGAAGCCAAGCATGGGGCATGCTGTACCTGATGATCATGAATGCCCATTCTTGGGTAAAGAGCTCTGGATTTCGGCTTCTGGAAAGGTATCGCCGTGTTGTGCTCCTGATGAGCAACGCAAGGTGCTCGGGGATTTTGGCGACATCCAAAGCAGTAGCCTTTCGGACGTTAACTCAGGCGAGGCCTATCAAGAGCTTACGCGGTCTTACAAGAACAATGAACTCTGTCGAACATGCTTGATGAGAAGGCCACCTTCGATTGGAAAGTAATCCGTGTGACGTTCGATGGCCTCGACTTTCTGCTTCACGGACAACCGTTGTGGAAGGGGCGCTTCAAACGTGTTATGATGTTCCACAAGCCTGGCTTGGCTCCCGTGCTAGGTGACGAAGGGTGGTATCACATCAATCAGTATGGCCAACCAGTTTATCCGGAACGGTATGGCAGAGCGTTCGGCTACTACGACGACCGAGCTGCAGTTTGCGTTGGAGACGAGTGGTTCCACATCGACCCACTAGGTCGCCGGGTGGGTTCGCAGTCATTCGCATGGTGTGGGAACTTTCAAGAGGGCCGCTGTCCAGTTCGGGCGAGCGATGGCTGCTATCATCACATTCGAGTCGATGGAACTTCGGCCTACTCGGATGAATTCCGGTATGCCGGAGACTTTCGAGATGGCGTTGCATGTGTGAAGATGATGGACGGGATGTTCATGCACATTGACCCCGATGGACAGCCGATCCATGATGGCCGCTACCTTGAACTGGGGCCTTATCACAAGGGCATTGCTACAGCCTTGGACCAGAAGGGCTGGTTCCACATTGACGACCGGGGCATGGAGTTGTATTCGCATCGATTCAGGACCATTGAGCCGTTCTACAATGGACAAGCGCTTGTCCGCGATCTCGATGGGAAGCAATTGGTACTGGATGAATCCGGCCGAACGGCTTTGGTTGTGTAAGTATCGTCCGCATGAAACCGGATGTATGGGCCGGACGGGAACCCCGCGTGACGGATTGAAGCGAATGCCCCACAGGCTGGTAATCCGGCCGAGGAGCAGCAGCGGAAAGCCGGACCCCGAGGCTTTGCGAGGGGGCACGCCCAAACAAGCATTCACCTCCCCCATACCAAGCAACCCCATTCCCCCGTTGTGCGTTCAAGGCCGCGAGCCATGATCGTTCAATCCCATACCCCGGAGCAGGTGGTGCGCGAAGCCTTTCGCGACCTGCCCGCCATGTGGAACAAGTTGAAGCAGCCCATTGATCGCTTGCAGCGCGACATGCGCAAGAACAAGTCCCTGCGCTTTCAACCCCGGTTGCTGGAGTACCGCTCGCATGCGGGCAACAACTGGCTGGTGGCCATCCTGCCCACGAAGAAGGTGTTGCAGTACCTGTCCCGCCTCAGCGGGATCGCTCCTTTCGTATGGTACCGGGGCGAGGATGGCTACTACCGGGCGGCACGCATCATGCAGGATGGAATCTGTTTCCACATCAGCCACCACGTATTCGATCAGTATGCCGAACGCTTCAACCGGACTAGTGACGGCCTCACTCGCATGAAGGAGTTCATTCGTGAGAACATGGACTTCGGCACGGAGTATTGCCTGGACAACGACGATGTGCGCGTAGGAGTGAAGCACGGTTACATCATCGGTACATGGGTGATACCCCACAAGGTGGCACAGCTCATCACCTTCGTGGACCACGGCAAGCTCTACGCTGAGCAGTTGGAGCAGATGGACCGTTTGGACCAGCAGCGGGTGGATGGTATGCGGCCTACCCGCACACCCGGTAGCAACGTGAAGCCCTGGGACCTTCCCCGGCCGGAAGCCTAGCGGGAGCGGATCCCGAGGCTTGGACAGGGTCTTCGTCCTCAAGACCTGCGATCGAATGGCTTCTCGGATCGGGTCAGTAGCTCACTTCTGCGTCGAACCAGATCATCTTATCTGCACCATTTTCGGCGGGGATATAGATCGTCGAAAAGGATCCTGCTGCGCGTGCAACTGGCTATGATACACGATGCGACCTTACCAGACCTTTTCGCCCACCACGCTGCTATATGGTCCAGTTCCCGCGGTGCCCATGGCGCACACCCGGAAGTGGTATTCTACGCAGGGTGTGAGGCCGCGTACATGCGCACGGCGGCTGGAACAGGTATGGACAAGGGTCCATCGTGGATCCTGGGTAGGGTCGTCCGTGGTTGTTTCCACTTGGTAGAGGCGCGCACCGTGTACGGCACCCCAGTGTAGGAGCAGGTCGCCATCGGGCGACTTCGGACGGCGTACGGTAAGTATGTCAGGTGCGGTGAGCGTGGTTATGCGCAGCGGGGGCCTGCGCAGTTCGAAGCCGCTGGTCACTTGTTTTTCCACATCCCCTTGGGCCGTCGCCATCACGTACTTGGAAAGTTGCACCAGGATGCGTTCCAATTCGGCGTGCCGCTCCCAACGGATGGCCACCAAAGAGCGTGCGCGGTCTTGGGCAGCGGCAAGGGCGAACTGAAGTGCGATGGTTGCTGCGTGCAAGGTGGCCAAGCTGGGCACCGGTGCCGGGAAGTAGGGGTTGCCGGTGAGGCATAGTTGCACGAACCGGGCTTTGGCAGCGAGGTCGCCAGAAGGGAGGTCCTTAACGCCGGCACGGATGCAGGTGACGTTCATGGTGGTGTTGTTTCCGCCTTGAACGGTGAACCGAAGGTCCAGGTTCCATTTGGGGAACAGCACCGGTATGGAGTGGTGGATCGCGGGCTTGATCATGGCTGCCGCGTTCCCCGAAAGGACCGCCGCGACTTGCTGGATGTTCGCCGCATACACGATCATGCCCGTCGCGTTCCCCGAAAGGAACGCCACACGCTTGTAGATGTTGACGGCATACATGATCATGTTCGCCGCGTTCCCAAAATGGACCACCGCACCCATCTACACGATGGCCGTGTTCCCCGAATGGGTGAGCGCGTGGTACTACATGGGTGCCGCGTTCCCCGAATGGATGAGCGCTGGTACGTAGGATCACGTGGCGTTCCCAGAAAGGGTCAGCGCTGCCGTAGCGTTGCGGTTGGCGTTCCCCGAAAGGTTCGCGGCAGTGTTGTAGAGGAAAACGGTTTTCTTGATCGCAGGTGTGGTGTTCTACTTTGCGACAGCGATGAACCTTCGGATGTACCGACCTGCTGTTGGCCTATTCCTTCCTTAGGCCTATGGTCTAACGCTCCACCACCAAGCGATGCACCGCCCGTGCACCTGCACTGGTGCTGTGCAGGACATACACGCCTGGCGATAGCGTGCGCAGGTCCAATTCCAGACGATCCCCAGAGGAAGCGTGCGCCAGTACCACCCGGCAGCTCGCATCCACCACCTGGTGTTGCCATGGTAGGTTACCAAGTCCGATGATCGTGATCCGGTCCTGTGTCGGGTTGGGGAATAGCGAGAAGCGCACTGCGTTCCTAGCCTCTACCCCGACGGCCGTGCAAACCTCTTCCATACTGAATGTGGAGCCGCTCACTAGGGGTTGGATGGACCAACCTGCCACATCGGAAACGACCTGCGAGTAGGGGGCATCAGTGAACGTGATGGCGGAACTGTTCACATTCGCGACCCGTTCACAACGACCGGTAAGTCCATTGCCATCGGTCATCACCAAATAGCTCTGGGTGGGTATGCCGCCCCGGAACTCGACCAAGCTATCGCGTTCGCCGAATCCACCTGCCAAGTAGCCGCCGCCGCTCGTGGGTACCACGGACCTGAACGATTCGCCACCGTTGCTGCCGTATTGCATGGCCCATTGCACCGCACCGGCGGCATTCGTCGTGAAGAGCACAGCGTCGCCACCCGTACCTGTTTCGGAGTCCACGATACCCGCCATCGCATAGCCACCCGTTATCGGAGTGACACCGATCACCTGCCCGGTATATGCACCGTAGTCGTATGTCAAGCTGCCCACGACGGTGCCCGTGGCTGTAGTGCTGATGCGGTACAGTTTCTCGTTCGAACTGGAGAAGAATGTGTTGTAGAACAGGTCGTAACCTGAAGCGGTGGGCACAGCGGCCAGCGGACGGATCAGCGCTTGCAACGTATTGGTGTTGTATTTCCGGCACCACTGGTAGGCGCCGTCCGTATCCAACTTCAGCAACCAGGAACCTTCGGTGTTCAAGGTGGTCAAACCGAATACGATGATGCCCCCGTCGGCTGCTTCTACCATACCGCCCAACCGGTTGGTGGTGCTCGCTACCGGTGCCACGATGCGCTTGGTCCACAGTACGGTCCCTGTGGTGGTGATGCGGGCCAGGAAGATATCCTGCTGTGTGTTCTCAAAGGTGAAGATGCCGCCCACGAGTACATCACCATTGGAAGCCAGGGTGAGCCGGAACCCCTCAGCGCCATCAAAGCCCGCCAGATCAGCTCCGAAGCGCAAGGCCCAAGCGAGGTCGCCGTTGCTGTTCAGTTTGGCCACAAAGGCGCTATCGGGGTTGCTGCCGGTAGCGTTTACCGTACCGGTCACGATCACTTCGTTGGTGCTATTCACTACCATGTGGTCCGTGAAGACCCCGAAGTCCGTGGGGGAGGAAAGGAACCTGTTCCACAGTGGTGTGCCGCTCGCATCGTACTTCACCATCTGAATGCCGGAGCCCACGCCCTGCGCGTAGAACGAGAGGGACGAGGAATACAGGTTCCCACTGGCATCCCGCTCCACATTACCGATGGTCGCATAGTCCGCATCGATCACGCGTTGAAAGGTTTCCTGTCCGTGGCAGATGCTGAGGAAGAGCAGTAAGAGTGTAGTAGCGATATATCTCATGTGCCACAAAATAGACCGTATGGCGGAACCCTCGGTCGGCCTCCCCCGAATTGGGGAGGGACATTCAGAAGCTCATCGAAGTACCGGCCAAGGCCACCCCGTCCTTTAATATCCTCACCCCAGCCTCTCCATCTCCTTCAGCAAGGGCACCAACTGCAGCGCGAGGGGCGTGAGCGTGTACTCCACATGCAGCGGCTTCGGGCGGATCACCACGCGATCCAGCAGGCCATCATTTCCAGTTCGCGCAAGGCCACGGTGAGCCATCATGGATATGCCGTAGACTGCGACTGTGATACACACCAAGTACCACGAGCCAACGCACTGGCCTACCTTGACCGCGAATGCCATCGAACCCTTTTCCGTTCAAGGGACTCACCGATACCGAGGTGATCGCAGCGCGGGCCAAGCACGGTCGCAACGCCATCGCCGATAAGTCGAGCGGCACCTTCTGGCCAGCGGTGAAGGGTGCGGTGCTGGAGCCGATGTTCCTGTTGCTGCTAGCCACGAGCGTCATCTATTTCGTGTTGGGCGAAACCAGTGAGGCCTACTTCATGGCGGGTGCCATCGTGCTGGTCTCGGGGATCTCCATCTATCAGGACTCGCGCAGCCGAAAGGCATTGGCGGCCTTGCGCGAGTTCAGCGAAGCGCAGGCCAGGGTGATCCGCAACAACGCGGTTGTGAAGATCCCCGTGGAGGACGTGGTGGTGGGCGACCTTGCCGTGGGCGAAGAGGGCAGTTTGCTTGCCGCCGATGGCGTGATCGTGCAGAGCAACGACTTCAGCGTGAACGAATCCATACTCACCGGTGAGGCGTTCGCGGTGGCGCGTAACGCGGAAGATCCGGAACTGGCGAACGTGAGCAAGGGCACGCAAGTGGTCTCGGGCCTGGCCGTGTATCGCGTTACGGCCGTTGGCAAAGGCACGCAGCTGGGCCGCATCAGCACGTCGCTGGCGGAGATCGAGGTGCCCGCCACGCCGCTGCAACAGCAGATCACGCGTTTCGTGCGCAACATGGCGATCGTGGGGGTGCTGGTCTTCTTCGCGGTGTGGGCGGTGGCCTATACGCGCAGTGGTTCGCTGTTGGATAGTTTGCTTACGGGCTTGACGTTGGCGATGTCCATCCTGCCGGAAGAGATCCCCGTGGCCTTCGCCACTTTCGTAGCGCTGGGCGCGTGGCGATTGGCCAAGCAGGGCGTGATCGTGAAGCGCTCCACCACAGTGGAAACCTTGGGCTCGGCCACGGTGATCTGCACGGACAAGACGGGCACCATCACCGAGAATCGCATGGCGCTGGCGCAGCTCTATGTGCAAGCGAACGGGCGCACGTTGGCCCAAGAGGAATGGTCCGGCGAGGAGGCGAAGCGCCTGATCGAAGTGGCGATGTGGGCCAGTGAGCCGGTGCCCTTCGACCCCATGGAAGTGGCACTCCACGAGGCGTACAAGAAGACCACGGAACGCGACCGTCGTCCGGAGTTCACCATGCCGCACGAATATCCGATCGGTGGAAAACCGCCGATGATGACGCACGTGTTCGTACACGGCTCTGGCGAGCGCATCATCGCGTGCAAGGGCGCGCCGGAACGGGTGCTCCGCCAATCGGACCTGAGTGAGGCGCAGCAGACATTTGCCATGGAGCAAGTGGAAGCGCTCGCCGATCAAGGGTTGCGTGTGCTGGGCGTTGCGGAGGCCGTCTTCTCCGGCGCAGCTTATCCGAAGGATCAAGAGGAATTCACCCTCCATTTCCTTGGGCTTGTCGCCTTCAACGATCCACCGAAGGCCAACATCGCCAGCGTCTTCCAGCAGTTCTACACGGCGGGCATCGAAGTGAAGATCATCACCGGCGACAATGCGCACACCACTGCCGCCATCGCGCGGCTTACCGGTTTCCGAGGTGCGGAGAAGGCGATGAACGGTGATGACATGATGCAGTTGGACGATGCTGCTTTACGCAAGGCGGTGCATGACACGAACATCTTCACGCGCATGTTCCCCGAGGCGAAGCTGCGCATCATCAAAGCCTTGCAGACCGAAGGGCACGTGGTGGCCATGACCGGCGACGGCGTGAACGACGGACCGGCTTTGAAGGCCGCGCACATCGGCATCGCCATGGGCACACGCGGCAGTGAGCTCGCCAAGGAAGCGGCCTCCTTGATCCTGGTACACGACGATCTGGGCAAGATGGTGGACGCCGTTGCCATGGGCCGGAAGATCTACGGCAACCTGAAGAAGGCGATCCAGTACATCATCTCCATCCACATCCCGATCATCCTCACGGTATCGCTGCCCTTGTTCCTCGGCTGGATCTACCCGAACATCTTCACACCGGTACACGTGATCTTCTTGGAACTGATCATGGGTCCCACGTGCAGCATCGTATACGAGAACGAGCCGTTGGAGAAGAATGGCATGCGTCGGCCACCGCGCCCGCTCAGCCTCACCTTCCTGACGTGGAAGGAAATTTCGATCAGCATCTGGCAGGGGCTCGTCATCACGCTCGGCACCTTGGGGGCCTACCAGCTCGCTGTGATGCACGGGCATCCCGAAGAGCTGGTCCGTACCATGGTGTTCAGCACACTGGTGTTCGCGAACATCGGCCTCACGTTGGTGAACCGCTCGTTCACGGAATCGGTGCTGACCACCGCCGGCTACAACAACCAATTGCTGCGCGGCATACTGGTGCTCACCCTCGCGCTGCTGGGTGCACTGCTCTATGTGCCGCTGTTCCGTGACTTCTTCCACCTTGCTTCACCCACCATCGCACAACTCGGTGTCGCATGCGTGATCGGGCTTGCGTCCGTGGCGTGGTTCGAAGTGTACAAGTGGATCAAGCGGCGTTCGAATGAAGGCGGATAGACACATGGTGGAATAGGGGTGTAGTGCAGCAAGCAGTTCGCCAGCTTCGAGACGCTGCGCCGTACAGGAGGAATAGGTGATGCCGATGAAGTTGTGAACGAATGGTGTTCGGGCTGGACGAAAGCGTACTTTTCTTCTATAAACATCATCCATCATGCTCTCCATTGCACGCTTTTTCCAATTGGTCCTAGGTGGTATCGTGGTAGGCACCATGTTCGCCGTATGGGCAGGTTTCGACTCGCGTGGCTTCAGCTACACCACCTTCGTAGAGCATCACCAGAACGCCGTGCTTGGGCTGAATATTCTGGTACCGGCGTTGGCATCCCTTGCCATTCTCCTCACGTTCTACATCGCATACTTGCAACGGGCTTGGCGGGGCCAAATGGTGCTTCTCCTCGTGGCTGCTGGTTGTATGATCGTCGCGGGTCTGGCCACACGCTTCGGGTGCCAACCCATCAATGCCATTGTGGATACTTGGACATCGGATGCACCCCCGACCGATTGGGAGGTCCTTCGTGCGGAATGGTGGCACTATCACTTCGTGCGCATGGTCGCTGGCACCGTCGGGTACAGTTTGATCGTATTCGCCGTGGTGCGGCCACAACACTGATCGGCGTGGTTCAGGTGCTGGAGGTCGTCGGTAGGAAGCAGCGCTCGCTCGGGCAGTACTGGAGGAATGGGTACGTGTAAAGCGACTTGCTCAGTGTATCTTCATATTCCGATCCACTCAACATGCAACGTCGTCGATTCGTATTCAGCGTATTCGCTTCCACGGCTCTTGCCGCACTCGCACAAGCAACAGGCCGTATCACCATGTCCATCAAGAAGGGCTTCAACACCCGTGCCGGCGAGACGCGTAACGGCACGCATTTCACCATGAAGGGTGTCACGGCGAACACCTTGGACCTGAAGATCGGCAGCGCCGATACCGATGGTGGCATGGCCGTGTTCGAACAGATCGGTAAGAGCCCCAACGGTGGGCCACCGCTGCACATCCATCCGGAGCAGGACGAGTTCTTCCATGTGCTGGAAGGCGACTACCGCTTCCAAGTGGGAGAGGAGCGTTTCCCGGCCGCCATCGGCGATACCATCTTCCTGCCGCGCGGTGTACCGCACGCCTTCATCCAACTCTCCGAACATGCACGCATGCTGGTGACCTACCAACCGGCAGGCGACATGGAAGGCTTCTTTGCGGAGACCGCACAGTGGACAGTACCCCCGAGCAAGGAGGAAGTGGCCCGTGTGTTCCGTGCGCATGGCATGGAGGTGGTGGGTCCGCCGTTGGCTGCGGAATAGTCCACCTTGCGTCCGTGGCCTGGTTCGAAGTGTACAAGTGGATCAAGCGGCGTAGGATGGCGTGATGCGGGCGATCTCCAGTGTCCGTTACCGCCCAGCTCTCGGGTGGGTGATCAGGGATGATCTTCCGCAGCATCCGACACTACGGGTATAGCGATCTTTGCCGCATGAGCGAAGAGCTGATGGTCTTGATCCAACGGGTATTGATCGCGTTGGCGCTGGGCTTTTTCATCGGCTTGGAGCGGGAGTTCGCCAAGCGTGCTCCGGAGAAGGGAGAGCAGTTCGCAGGCGTGCGCAGCTACACCTTGATCGCCTTGTTCGGCTTCCTCTGTACCTACCTCGCACAGCCCTATGGCGACTGGATCATCGTGGCTGGCCTCAGCGGCTTGGTGGCGTTGGTGATCGCGGCCTATGTGATATCGGCCAAGCCTGGCAGTTTTGGCATCACCACAGAGCTTTCGAGCATCCTTGCCTTCGCTATCGGTGCCATGGTGTTCCAGGGCGAAGTGCTTTTCGCGACCATCGTCACAGTGGTGATCACCGCGCTGCTCTCGCTGAAGATGAGGCTGCACAGCTTCATCGCAACGCTTACCCCATTGGACATCCGGGCCTTCATCCAGTTCGTGATCATCTCGGCGGTGATATTGCCCTTCCTGCCTACCGAGCCCATGGGCCCGAACGGCGTTTGGAACCTGCACGAGATCTGGGTCATGGTGATCCTCGTAACCGGTATCAGCCTGGCCGGCTACCTGCTGGCCAAGGTGTTCGGCGGGCGCAAAGGCATCCTGCTCGCGGGCATTATCGGGGGTCTGGTATCCAGCACGGCCGTTACGCTCAGTGTGGCACGTCGCACACGAATACAGTCCACCGCATCGTCGATCATACCCGCGATCAGCATCATCGGGGCTACGGCCGTACTGTACCCGCGCATCCTTTTGGAGATCTGGTTGGTGAACAAGGACCTTGCGCTCCTGATGGTGGCGCCGGTCATCTTCATCACGCTGTCCGCGATCGGTATCGCATACCTCATGCACCGCAAGAACGGCGAGTCCGTGGCGTTGGAGGTGCCTACGAACAACCCCTTGAACTTCGGTACGGCCATTCAATTCGGTCTGGTATACATGGTCGTGCTATGGCTCATGGATCTTGCCTCCACGAACCAGAGCGCATACGGTTTCTACGGAGCCAGTGTGCTCTTCGGCGCTACGGACATGGATGCCATCACCCTGTCCATCGCCAAGGGGACGCCCAACACCGGCGCGTTGACAGCGATGACCGCTGTGTTGTTGGCCACCCTCTCCAATACGGTGATGAAGTTCCTGATCGTGGTCTTCTTCGGAAGCAGGTCCCTGTGGAAATGGGTCGGCCTGGGCTTCGGGGTCGTCATGCTTTCCACGGTGATCAGCCTTTGGGTAATGCGGTGGATCATGCACGTTCCGGGATAGCTGGGCTCCATCGGCGGAGCGATCCCCATCACGGTGCATTGGCGGCGGATCGTTTGGTATCCGAGAACGTCCCGGGCAGACCACGATCAATCCGGCGCCACGGGGAGCGGTGTTTCCTGCTCCAACCAGCGAACGCCCTTCTCCACCATTTTCGGTGCCTTGCGCTGTAGGTGCATGGCGAAGATCAAGCGGATGTTGCCCACGTCCCATGCGAATCCGTCGTTCCGTGCCATGGGGTAACCGATGTTCTCCTGATTGAAGACCACGCCCACATAGTGGGTGCGGGAGTTGTAGCCGATGGCCGCTCGCAACTGCGCGTGCCAACCGAAGCCCATGCTGTTCGTTCGGAAGGTTCCGGTACCGCGGTCCGCGCGTAGGAACTGCGCTGCTGGCCCACCACCGATCGCCCCGCTCAGTGTGGCGAACCAATGCTGCTGCACCACAAGTGTGTAAGCATAGCCACCCAGCACGCCCAGGTCCGTGAACACGCCGTTGCGCAGGTCCGAACGTTCGGTGAACTGCTCCGTAATGCGCGCTGGCACCAGTCCGGAGTCGGCATGCACCACGTAGGTGGTGAGGTAACCACCCAGGAGCCTTGCGATCGCTTCTGCCACGCATCCTGGTTGAAGACGGCGCGATAACTGAAGCGCCCCGGGTCCATGATCCGCAAGGAGCTTATGCCGATGTTGTATTGCAGCAGATCGGCGCGATAGGGGAATGCCGTAGGCTGTTCCCACTGCAGCGCGGAGCTCTCGTGCGAGGTGATGTGATAGCTCTTGAACACCTGCAGGAAGATATTCGACGACTGCGAAGCCGTGTGCCAATTGGCCTGCGCATCCACGTAGCGGGTGCGGCCCCGTTTATCGTTGTCCGTGTTCACGAAGGGCATGGGCACCCCGATGTTGAGGGTGAGCCTGCGGTAGCTGGCCCCCACTTCGGCAAGTTGGTCTTCCGCCTAGGAGCGGCCCGGCTTACGTTCGAGGACGAAAAAGCCTGAACCCGGACCGGTCACGTCCAGCGCGGGCATCCGCGTGCGTGTGAGGTGTTGCATGAACGTGTACAAGGCACGTTGGATCTCTTTCCGTTCCGGGTGCATCGCTGGTTCCTCGGAAAAGGCTAAGCGCCGTCAGGCTGGTTCCCCGCGCCCGGGCAATGTCATTATGTTAGGAGACGGTTGCACGATCACAATAGGTCTGTGCTGGACGTCCCCGGTGTTCTCCCCTCCTTGTCTTTCTCGACTTCTCACACGCAACGCGTGCTGCGAAGTGCCGCTACGCTTCTGCTCGAAATGACAAGGAGGCACTTCCCGCGGGTCCTTCCAGAACTCCATCTTTGCCCGATGGGTTCCTAAACTGAATGACATTGCGCTCGCGCCAAATAGGGGGCTCGCGATCCATACATGGCAAGGAGACGTGGGGCTGCGAGCGGAACATATTCTTGAAAGCACGTTTACCTTAGTGCTCGATGCACCTTTTACGTCGCATACTGACCCTCTGCTTGGTTACGCTGGTCGTTGGCGGTTCTGCCCAGAATTGGACCTTGTTCCAGACTTGGAACTCGGACCTCACCAACAATGTGATCTGGACGCTGGAGCCCGATGGGGAGGGCGGTGTGTGGATGGGCTTCACCTTGGATTACATGGACCATTTCGATGGGCAGGAATTCACGCATTACGATTCCACGGGCATGCGGTTGCTGGGCCAACGCATCCGGACGATCAGGAAGCAAGGGCCGGACAGTTTGTGGATCAGCTATTGGGGCGACCATGCGGCCACCGTGTGGGTGAACGGAACGTGGACCCACTTCACCCCGCAGAACGGATTCCCCAACTCCAGCATGCACCACATGGAAGTGGACCCTTCCGGTAACGTGTGGTTCTGCGCGTTCAACGGCGGGCTGCACCGCTGGTCCGCGGGCACGTTCACGGCCTTCCCGCCGCCCAACACCATCCCGAACAACGATGTGCATACCATCGCGTTCGACGCCGTGGGCGATGCCTGGATCGGTACGGACGGGGGCCTTACCCATTATGACGGCAACACCTGGACCACCACTACCGCAGGCCCGGACGGGCCGCCGGGCAATGCGGTGCAGGCCATCACGTTCGCCGCCAACGGCGACATATGGGTGGGCACCACCTCTGGCATCGGCGTGTTCGACGGCACCGATTGGACCACTTACGACATGAACAGCGTGGGACTGCTGAGCAATGCGGTGCAGGCCCTGCTGGAGGATTCCCAAGGGCGCATGTGGGTGGGCACCGAGTGGGGCGGGCTGTCACTGCTAGAGAACGGTGTATGGTCACACTACAATACCTTGAACAGCGATCTTCCCGGCAATGTGGTGGAGTGCCTGACGGAGGATGACCTGGGCAATGTATGGGTGGGTACCAACGTCGGGTTGATGCGAGTGGATGCCATCCCAACAAGTCTGCCTGAGCATGAGAAAGGAGCGCTGCATGTGGCCGTGCTGCCCGAAGGCCTGCGCATCGACTCCCGCACGCTGGAATGGGTGCCGGACCTGGTGGAACTGCTGACGGTCCAGGGCGCATCGGTGCGCAAGGCCGCACTGCGCGGTGCGTTCACGGTGCTGCCCCGGCACGGGTTGCAGGCAGGGGCCTACCTGCTTCGGGTGCGGGACCGCGCCGGACATGAAGCCGCCGCTCGCGTGGTGCTGCCCTGAGCGATAGGCAGATCGGTATTCGACCTGCGGAAGAAAGCGGACATCCGGGCACCTCGGAAGATCACGGTGTCGCTGATCGCTGACCTTGCCTGCGACCAACATCACCGCCCTTGAACCCGATGCCCCGAGCTACAGACCGAACTGGGTTCAGAGATCCACCCGTGCTACCGTGATCACTTTGCCTTTCGGTCCTTTCTCGCGGCCGGTGAAAAAGATGGCATCCGGGGTGAACATGGCCGGGAAGCTACCCATGGGGTAGAAGTCCTTGCCATCGAGCTGGAGCGCATTGCTCATGCTCCCATTGGTCGAGTTGATGCGGACCACTTGGCTTTGCAGGAACACCTCATTCAGTTTCGTCACCGTGGTGGTCGTGAACGTTGCGTAATACCCCTTGCTCGTATGTGTCTCGATCTTCGCATTCGTAGAGAACTCGATCGGACTTTGGTTCACCACAAGGATCAGCTCATCGCCGCGTACCACGGATTGGTAATTCACCACGCCGGTCTCGCCCCTTTTGCCCATCATATTGATGAAATGGAAGGCTTTCAATTCACCCGTGGGTGAGAGCTGCAGCGCGTAGGCTTGTGCTGGAGAGTATCCCAAGATGATGGCATCGCCGTTCGGCATATCCACCACTTCCCGGAAATAACTGTTCGGGATGTACCAGTCCAATTTTCCTTTCTCCCCGGCAGGCACCACCAGTTTGCTCTCCATATCTTCTTCACTGATGAAGGTGTTGTACAGGACCTTGCCGTCCTTGATGCGGTCACCTGCATGCCGGTCATCTTGGTGTACTGCAAGCCGCTGAACCAGCCGTCGTGTTTCGCGTTGCCCTTGCCGATCAGATAGGTGGACCCACCGTCGTTGAGGATACCGAAGTCGCCCATCATCA
This sequence comes from Flavobacteriales bacterium, assembly GCA_016710015.1. GTDB lineage: Bacteria > Bacteroidota > Bacteroidia > Flavobacteriales_F > PHOS-HE28 > PHOS-HE28. The sequence continues at coordinate 3,239 of JADJLR010000005.1, read as the reverse complement.
ACTTGCTTTGGAAGGACACCGAATCCACCAGCTTGCGGTCGTCGCTGAAGCGCATCAGGGTGAAGTGGTCCTTCTTGTCCTTCCACAAGAGGTGCTTCAATGAGGATATGGTCGTTGGTCCATTGAGTGGGGCGAACAACGAACACAGGTCCCCACCTTGGCCCAAGCCGGAAGTGATGGTCAGCGCCGTGTATGGAAGTAGATAGATGTCGTAGGGTATGTTCTCTATGTCCGAACCACTCATGGACAGCACTGCCACCCGGTTTGCCGCGAACTCCTGATCCGTGCTCAGCTTCACCTTCTCCGTGATCACCCCGGCAGCCAGCATGGTGGCGTTGGCGGGCATCAATAACGGGTTACCGAATTTCTGAACGTCGTTGTAGAACCCGTTGTCGGTGGCCATCGCATCGATGTCGCTCAAGCTCTTGAAACCGCCGGGTGTGATCCGCCAGATATCTCCGGCCTTCGGCTTCACGCTCTCTTCTTCGATGAAATCCATCCCGGTGTACACACCAAGGAAATAGTTCCTCTGCATGTGCCCACGCCACAACTTCATGCCCCCACCAAATGCGCGCCCGGCCTTCAGCCATTTGCCGCTTCCGTCGGACAAGGCCTCCACCTTGGACTGCGGCATGAACCAGGGCAATTGCTTTTCGGCTTCCCCGGCACCGATGAACTGGTCCTGCACGGCGGCCGTGCCTGCGCCGATGGAGAGCGCGTACTCCTCTACTTGCACACCATCCGCCTTGGTGGACGATACGTACAGCACGCGGGCCTGGTCGCCTTGGATAAAAGTGCCCCCGTAGCGCGCGTCACGCGAGGTCTTGGTCAATTCGGTGGAAGCGGAGCTGGAGATGGCCAGATCCTGAGCGCTTAGCCCGGTGGCCAGTACAACGCAGCAAATGGTGGAGCACACGGTGGGTTTCATCATCAGTGGGTCTGTTTCATTCGCACAGCGCGGACGAAAAGGACCGAGGACCCCCAATGGCAGCCACAGTCCGTTTTGCCGGAACTGTAGGTGTGGTTTGACCGGCAACTTAATTAAATCGAAAAGAACGTAGGTTGATCGTGCTCAGGTTTCGGCGGCTTGTGCGATCAGGCGTTTTCAGGCATGGAGGTCATCGGCCTGTTCGGCTCTTCAGCGCATGCAGGCTTTTCGCATTCGGTACTAAGGCCCTCGGCCAATGGCATTGCGGTGGGTTGAAGTCTGAAACTTCACGCGGAACGTTTGGATGGAGCGGTTGGGAGGCATGCCACAAATGACCCAGCTGCTATGGGTCGCAGATCGCGGAAGGGTTGGAAGAAATGCGGGAGCGGGGGCGAGCTTGCGGGTGCGGGGGCTGCCGGATCGAGGTGCTTCGAGCCACCCCTAAAAGGCCAGACCTGTCCCTCGGCAGCACAGCGCTAAATGCGTACCTTCACGATATGCATATCCAGATCAATACCGATAAGAACATCGAGGGCGGCGAAGCCCTAGCCGAACATGTGCGCAGCGTAGTGGAGAAGACCCTGAAGCACCATGCCGACCAGATCAGCCGCGTGGAAGTACACCTGCGCGATGTGAACGCCGAGAAGACCGGAGCGCAGGACCACACATGTACCATGGAGGCCCGGCCCAAGGGCATGGAACCCGTGGCCGCTACATACAAGGCCGCCAACAACCATGCTGCCGTGGAAGGCGCCGCGACCAGCCTCGCGAACCTGCTGCGCACTCGCTTCGGTAAGTTGCATGATCAGAAAGGCAAAGCCGCGTTGCCGTTCCAAGGCGAACAGGTCTGAACGGCGATCAGCGCGGACCCGCACCGCGACCGGCGGCTACGCGCCAGCCATACGTATTTGATCACGCGTCCGCTGCAGTGCGGATGATCACCTTGTCGATGCGGACGCCGTCCATGTCCACCACCTCCATTTCAAATCCCATCCAAGTGACCCGTTCCCCCACCACCGGGATGTGTTCGGCTTGTTGCAGGATCAGCCCGGCAATGGTGTCCGCTTCCACATCCCGCACCAGCTGTGCGCGGTCCAAGCGCATCAGCAGGTCGGGCAGGGGGTAGTTGCCATCCAGCAACCACGAGCCATCGGCCCGCTGGATCAGGGTGTATTCATCGCGGCGGAAATCGCTCACGTCGCCCACCAAGGCCTGCAGGATATCGGACAGGGTCACCAGGCCGATGGTGGTGCCGCGCGTGTCGGACACTAGCGCAAGCCCTTGGCCATGTTCCTTGAACTGTTCCAAGGCCTTGTACACGGGCATGTCCTCGTGCACGAACACCGGTGCTTGCATCAGCTTCCACAGGTCCAGTTCGGCGACATCCAAGTGCCGCAGCAACTCCTTCAGGCCCACCACGCCCAGCACCTTGTCCGGGTCTTCGGCCACCACCGGGTAATAGCTGTGCATGGCCTCGTACAGCGTGGCGCGCACCTGCGCGGCATTGTCGCTTACGTGCAGCACCACCATCTCGCGCCGGTAGGTCATCAAGGTGCTCACCTTGCGATCGCCCAGGGTGAACACCCGCTCCACGATCGCGTGCTCGATCTCGGCCACGGCGCCACCCACCGTGCCCTGCTCCACCATGGCCCGGATCTCCTCTTCGGTAATGCCGCCGCCCGGCCGTTGCCGAAAACCGAACAGCCGCAACAAGCCATCGATCGTGCGCGTGAGCAGCCAGATGAAGGGCGCCGCAATGATGGATAGCGTCCGCATGGGCAGCGCCATCAGTTTCGCGATCGGCTCGGGCATGTTCAGGCCGATGCGCTTGGGCACCAGTTCGCCCAGCACCAAGGAGAAAAAGGTGATCAGCACCACCACCACTGTAATGGCCAGCGTGTGCGCGTAGGGCGCCAGCGCAGGCACTTGCTGGATCCGAAGCTCCACCTTCGTCGTTACGTTCTCGCCGCTGTAGATACCCATCAGGATGCCGATCAGCGTAATGCCGATCTGCACCGTGCTCAAGAAGCGGTTGGGGTCGTTGGCCAGTTCCAGTGCGGCCTTCGCCCGGCATCGCCCCGGTGCGCCTCGCCCTCAAACGGCTCTTGCGCGCGCTCACCAACGCGATCTCACTCATGGAGAACACCCCGTTCAACAGGATCAGCAACAAGAGGATCAGCAACTCCATGCGGCCGAAAGTTCGGCATCCGCAGTAGGGGCGTGGCTGTGGGCGCTACCCGCAAGGGGCCTCCAATACCTTCGGGACCAAGGCCACTTTCTTCCCGGACCAGCACCTACCTGGAAGAGCGCC
>JADJLR010000004.1 GCA_016710015.1 Flavobacteriales bacterium | reverse complement strand
CAGGTCTTGGCATCCAGCAGCTTCTTGCGCTTCTTCTCCGGAATGGCCTTGGCCTTTGGTGCATCCTCTTCGCCATCTTCCTCTTCGCCAGCACTGCCTTGTTCATCCAGCCAAGCTTCAACTTGCTTTCGCAACTTGTCCATACCGCTGCCCAGCTCATCGCCGAACTCCTCGTATAACGCAGCTCGCAGGTCCTCTTCACCACTGGCAAAGCGCAATTCCTCTAACGCCTGCCGCGTGAACCTGGCGCGCAGCTTCAGCGGCCGTTCCACCTTCACCTTCCAATAGCCAAAGGCCTTGTTCGGGAAGATCTTGCTCTGTTCGGTCTCCTTGAAGTCGAGGAAGCTGTCCACGATGCGTTGGATGTCCTCCTCGCCCAACCCGCAGTTCTTGCTGCCGAGGTTCTTGCGCAGGGCTTGTACCACGTGTGTGGCGTCGATCAGGCCGCACCTTACCTTGCGGTGCTCCGGCTTGCGGTTGCTGAGCACCCAGATGTAGGTGGCGATGCCGGTGTTGTAGAAGATGTTGAGCGGCAGGGCCACGATGGCGTCCAGCCAGTCGTTCTCGATGATCCAGCGGCGGATGTTGCTTTCGCCTTGCCCGGCGTCGCCCGTGAAGAGCGAGCCCGTTGTGTACCGGCGATGCGGCTGCCCAACTTGGTGTTGCACTTTCATCTTGTTGAGCATGTTGGCCGTGAAGAGCATCTGGCCATCGCTACTGCGGGTGATGAGCGAGTACTCCGGATCGCCGTCATGCTCGATCATGAAGCGAGGATCCTTCATGTCGCTCTTACCGCCCATGCGCTCCAGGTCCTTCTTCCAACTCTTGCCATAGGGCGGGTTGGCGAGCATGAAGTCGAACTCGCGGCCGGGGAAGGCATCGTTGCTGAGGGTGCTGCGCTCGCCGCCACCCACGATGTTGTCGGCACCGTCGCCCTCGCCCTTCATGAGCATGTCCGCCTTGCAGATGGCGTAGGTCTCGTCGTCGATCTCCCGCCCATAGAGGTGCGTGGCGTATCTGCTTGTTCTGCTTCGCGCCGATCTCCTTCAGCGTATCCTCCGCCACGGTGAGCATGCCACCCGTTCCGCACGCGCAGTCATACAAGAGGTAGGTGCCCGCCCCGATCTGGTCAGCGATGGGCATGAACATCAGTCGCGTCATCACCTTTACCACATCGCGCGGTGTCCAGTGTTCACCGGCCTCCTCGTTGTTCTCCTCGTTGAACTTGCGCACCAACTCTTCGAAGATGGTGCCCATGGCATGGTTGTCCAACCCGGCCAAGGCACCCACCGGCTTCGGGCTGAAGTTGATGGTAGGGGTCGAGGTACTTCCGATCAGGTAGCTGAGTGCATCGGCCTTCACCAGCTTCGGCACCTGGATACGGAAAGAGAAGTTGATGAGGATCTCCTGTACGTTCGGGCTGAAGCCGTCGAGGTAATCGAGGAAGTCGGCCTGTAGCGTTTGCGCGTTGCTGCGGTTCTTCAGGTCGCGCAGGGTAAAGGCGCTGGTGTTGTAAAAAGCCTGCTGCGCAGCGGCGCGCAGGGCCTCGTCCTGATTCACGATGCCTTGCTTGTCCAGGGTTTTCTTCAGATCGAGCACGTCCTGCTTAGTGGGTTCCAGCACCGCATCCAGTCGGCGCAGCACGGTCATGGGCAGGATGACGTCGCGGTACTTGCCGCGTACGTAAAGGTCTCGGAGTACATCGTCGGCAATGCCCCGGATGAAGGAGACGATGCGGTGTGTTGGGCGTGGTCCATTATTTCTTCCTTATGATCCGCAGCTGTTCTGTTCCGAACGGCATTGGGCTTTCAAGCCCCCCAAGATATCCGCCTTTCCCTCCCGGCAAGCTGCCGCCCCTCAATATCCCCAAAGTGGGTATTGCGGGTATGCTTTTCGCCCCGCTATTTTCGATCCATGGTCCTGGCCGTAGCGCCTCACCTAGGGGCGTGGGCAGGAGCACGGCGCCGTTCCGGCACACGGCACACACCTTCTTTTCCTTGTTGCATGCCCAAAGCGAACGTGAAGGCCCTGCGCGTGGCCGTGGTGGAACCCCTGCCCTGCATGCGCTTGGGCATTGCACAAATGCTGGAACGCGGCGGCCAGTACCGCGTGGTGCTGAGCGTGGCATGCGGAGCGAAGCGAAAGCACCCAGGCGATGGGCCACCGATCCAGCACACACCCTATGTAGTAGTTGCGGACACGCCGTTCATCAGAACCCACAGCACCACCATGGCCACCAAGCGATCCCTCCCGGCCGTTCCCGCCCCCGCCCCGGATCGGGTGGTGGTGGGGATCGCGCATGATGAGAATGTGGCGCGCAGGGGGTTGCGGGACTCATTGCGGGAGTCGGGTATTGAAGTGGCGATCGCGGTGGATACCCTTGCTGATCTGGAGGTGGGGGTGCGCAGCCTGCCGGAGGTGCGGGTGTTGGTGGCGCAGTTGCACCTGCCTGTGAAGCAGATGACCCCGGACCTGGAGCGCCTGATGCGCCGCAGCAAGTTGCCGGTGATCGTGATCGGCGCACTGAACGGGCCGGTGGTGGAGGCCTTGGTGCAGCTGGACGTGAAGGGGGTGTTGACCAACAAGGTGCTGGACCCCGAATTGGTGTTGGCCGTGCAGGTGGTGGCACAGGGCGGCATGCATGCCAACAACTGGATGCTGGACCAATTGAAGCATAAGCGCAAGCGGGCGAGTGTGACGGAGCAACGCGACGCGGTGCGGTTGACCGAACGCGAATCGGAGGTGGCGCAATGCATCCTTGCGCATCCGGCCTTGAGCTATCTCGGCACGGGCAACTTGCTTGGGATCGGCGAGCGCACCGTGGAAACGCATGTGCGCAGCTTGCTGAAGAAGTACCACCAGCCCAACCGCCTTTCCTGGTTGGCGTTCATGATGCAACAGCGCTGAACCGGTGCGCAGTGATGCGTTCCACTGTCCGGGTGATGCCTGGAGTTGACGCACGCGGCGCCGGTACACGGTGATGCGCCCAGCTTACGATGGGATGAACGGACCAGCGTGGTGGACCTTTGAGCGTTGTTAACATGCGTTCGGCCGGTGGAGCAACACCTGTGGAGGTTCGGTTCCCGCAGCCGCTGTTCTGTTCACATTCAAGAAGCATCCCGATGTAGTACCGGATACCTTGGTTCGATCCAGGGATCCACACACGATCATCCCGGTCACTTAACCAAGCTCCCAGCCATGCGTCCGTTCATTCCACATCCGGTGTACCCATCAAAGGCAACCATGCTTGCCGCTGCGGTGCTGGCATTCGCCACCACAAGCGCGCGCGCTCAAACCCTGAACACCGATTGGTGGCAGGTCAACGGTCGGGTCCTCAGCATGGTACCCAGCCAGGACGGTTCGGTGATCTACATGGGTGGTATGTTCACCTATGCAGGGCCGGAGGCCATGTGCGGTGCGGTGCTGCAATTCGATCCAGCGGAACCCGTGGTGAGTGCGCCCATGCCCAACGGTACAGTCTATTGCTCGGTCTCCGATGGTGCGGGTGGTTGGTTCATCGGGGGTGATTTCGACGCCGCTGGCGACCAGGACCGCACGCGCCTGGCCCACCTCAACGCGGACGGATCAGTGAGCAGCTGGCAGGTGGATGTGGCCGGCGGGTATGTGTTGTCGATGACGCTCGATGGCTCCACCCTTTATTTCGGGGGGAACTTCACCTCCGTTGGTGGACAGACCCGGTATGGTATTGCCGCGGTGGACGCACTGAGCGGGGCAGCACTGCCTTTCGCACCCGAGGTGGCGATCTCCGGATCCCTGTATGTGTCCTCGTTGCTGGTGGTGGGGCAGAACCTGTTGTTGGGGGGGTCGTTCGATACGGTGAACGGTTTGACGAGGCCTTTTCTGGCCGCAGTGGATAAAGTGGACGGATCCACGAACGCCTGGGCGCCGACACCAAGCGACGATGTGCTCTGCCTGGTGTATTCACAGGAGGAGAACACGGTATACGCGGGCGGCAATTTCACCACCATGGGCGGCCAACCGCGCCAGCGTACCGCGGCTTTCGATGCGAGCACCTACGCCTTGCTGCCCTGGACCGTATTGGCATCGGATCCGGTGTGGACCATGGCCATTGATGGTGCTGTGATGGTACTGGGAGGAAGGTTCGAGCAATTGGCCGGCCAGCCGCGCGAATATCTCGGCGCCGTGGATCTCGGGTCGGGCGCGGTACTTCCGTGGGTGGCCGATGCCACCTGGTACGTACGGTCGCTGGCGATCAACGATGGGGTCGTGTATGTGGGCGGCGAATTCAGGGAGCTGGATGGCCCGGTCCGCCGGCACATCGGGGCGGTGGACCTGGCTACCGCCGAAGTGACCGATTGGGACCCCGTCGCGTCCGAGGACGTGTATACCCTGGCCGTGAGCGGTGATCGACTATTTGCAGGGGGCGTGTTCCTGAGCATCGGTGGCGTGGTGCGCAACAAGATCCTGGCCATGGACCGCGCTACAGGGCGCCCCACGGATTGGGATGCGCAGTCCAGCGACTTCGGCTCCATCAGCAGTTTGTGCATGAGCCCCGACGGCCAGGTGCTATACGGCAGCGGCAGCTTCAACAATGCCACGTTCGGTACGGCGATGCGCCGGCACATGGTGGCCTTGGATGCGAGCACCGGGCAGGCCCTGCCTTGGGCACCACAACCCAACACCGCTCCGTGGGAAATGGTATTGTCACCGGACGGCAGTACGATCTACGTATCCGGCGACTTCACCACCATAGGTGGCCTGCCGCGCAACCGCCTGGCCGCGATCAACGCCGATCCGCAGCAGACCCAGGTCACATCGTGGGATCCGAATTGCACGGGCGGCACCGTGACGGGCATCGCGATCGCCCCGGATGGTGGTACGCTTTACGCCGCCGGGTTCTTCGATGCGGACGGCGGCACGATCGGTGGGCAACCGCGCGACCATCTGGCAGCCTTGGATACCGGTATCGATACGGACAATGCCACTTCGTGGGTGGCCCCAATAACAGGAGGCAACAACCCCTATGCACGGACCATCGTACTCGACCCTACCGGGAGCACGCTCTATGTCGGAGGCAGCTTCAATGCCGCCGAGGGCCATACGGTCTCGGGCCAGGCCAGGGACAATCTTGCGGCGGTATCCACCACCACCGGTGAAGCGCTGCCGTGGAACCCCGGCGCCAACGACGATGTGTTCGAACTGAAGTGGAGTGCCGACGGCGAGCTCATGGTCTGTGGCTCCTTCCAAGGGCCTGGTGCCATTGGCGGCCAGGAGCGAATGACCTTCGCCTACGTGGATCCGATCACCGGCGCGGTAGGGCCTTTCAGTGCCACCTTCTCGGGGGCGACCGGCGTGCTGGAGGCGGAGGATCTCGGCGATCTGCTCATCGTCGGCGGTGGCTTTTTCTTCGTGAACGGCACGCTCCGCGAGGGTCTGGCCGTGTTCGATACGCCCACCAGCATCCCGGAGAACGAGGATGCCGGTTGGCTCCGGGCCTTCCCTGTGCCCACCAACAGCGAACTCTGGTTGCCCGTGGTGGCGGATGCTCGAACGGTGGAGGTGCATGACGCCACTGGCAGGCTCGTGCGTTCGTTCGCTTATGCACGCGCAGTACACCTCCATGATCTCACCGCTGGCTTGTACATCCTGCGGCTCCGCGGTACCGCCGGGCGTGAACTCGGCCGCTGCCGGGTGGTCGTTGAGCACTGAACCGCACCCGCGAACTGACCGGAGTGGGTGCCACCTGGAGGGCCCCGCCACGAAGGGCAGGGCCACGAACCGTGGGTGATCCGCGTGTGTGTGCTGCGCCACTGACAACGCCAGCCGACAAGTGCCCCCTGTAATTTCGCGCCCCCGCCACAAGCGCAACACATGGCACAACTGGAACTGGGACTGGACAGCTTCGGCGATGTGACCGTGGGTCCCGATGGAAAGCCGCTTTCGCACGCGCAGGTGTTGCGCAACGTGGTGGCCGAGGCCGAATTGGCGGACAGGCTGGGGCTGCATTTCTTCGGCCTGGGCGACCCACCGGCTCCCCCCCAGGCACCCGGACTTGAGCTATCTCGGCACGGGCAACTTGCTTGGGATCGGCGAGCGCACCGTGGAAACGCATGTGCGCAGCTTGCTGAAGAAGTACCACCAGCCCAACCGCCTTTCCTGGTTGGCGTTCATGATGCAACAGCGCTGAACCGGTGCGCAGTGATGCGTTCCACTGTCCGGGTGATGCCTGGAGTTGACGCACGCGGCGCCGTTACACGGTGATGCGCCCAGCTTACCATGTGATGAACGGACCAGCACATGGGGATCACCGTGCGGTCCATGTGATCCGCCGTGAAGTCCATGTGATGCGCGAGCAGGTCGGTGTGATACGCGGTGAGGTCCATGTGATGCCGGCCAAGTCGGTGTGATGCGCGGCGAAGTCGGTGTGATGCGGGAAGGTGGCCAAGTCGGGATGGCGGAGAAGTCGGTGTGATGCGCGGAGAAGTCGGTGTGATGCGCGGCCAAGTCGGCGTGATGTGCAGCGAAGTCGGTGTGATGCGTGGAGAAGTCGGTGTGATGCGCGGAGAGGTCGGTGTGATGCACAGCGAAGTCGGTGTGATGCGTGGAGAAGTCGGTGTGATGCGCGGAGAAGTCGGTGTGATGCGTGGAGAAGTCGGTGTGATGCGTGGAGAAGTCGGTGTGATGCGCGGGCAATTCCATGACCCGCCAAGCACGAAATGCCAATTGGAGCCCCGGTGATGGGTGCCGCGCATGGTGGTTCGTGTGGTTGTTCGTGCGGTCGTGAAGCATCTTCCACATGGCCGCCTGGCGAGGGCTGCAGCGCGATGGGCTCCGGGCGATGCCCGGGGTGGATGCTCCGGGCGTTCCCGTAGACGGGTGGATCCTTTCGAACGCCGATCACGTGCAAGGGTCAAATCAACCCATGGCACTGGACAGGCCAAAACAACATGCAGAAAGTGTATTACCTGGTTTTCTTGGGATTGTCACGCATCGTGCCATTCCAGTTGCTGCTCAAGGCACGCAACATCGTATCGAAGTTGACGGGCAACCCCGACTTCGCAACTCCCACGCCACCGTTGCCTACGGTGTCGGATGCAGCTGACGTTCTGGATGCTGCACTTAAGGCCCACGCCGACAACCCCGGTCCACGGGAGAAGGAAGCGCGGGACAATGCCTTCGACGTACTGAAGGGTTTGGTGGTGGACCTCGGCGGTTATATCCAAGCGGCCAGCAATGGGCGCAAGGAGCTGATCGAAGGGGCTGGTTGCGAGGTGCGCAGGGATAGTAGCCCCATCGGGCAGCTGCCAGCCCCCCTGGGTCTGCTCGCGCTGACCACGTCGTATGCAGGTCGGCTGGATATACGGTGGAGCGGGGTACCTGGTCGGATCCTCTATGCGCTAGAGATCTGCGCCGGAGACCCGAAGGTGGCGAGCGATTGGTCGCTCTTGGTGCAAACGAGCCGCAATCGCTTCAGTGCGATGGGACTCCAGAGCGACCACACCTACTTCTTCCGCGTGGCTGCTCTTGGTACTGCCGGCATGAGCCCAAAGAGCGATACCGCCAGCGCCAAGGCCGCTTGATCGCGACCGTCCATCTTCCTTGAGGCCCTTGCCCCGGAACTGCCCACAGGCGGTCCGGGGTCGGGGGCGTGCCGGAGGAATATAGAATGATCAATGAAGAACGCTCCACGATCAACGGAAGTGGGGCGACATCCGCCCGATCGGAAAGACGAAAGCGATATGCCGAACGAGGAAGCCTGAAAGAGGAAACGCTCACACCGATCAACGGAGGACGAGCGTGAGGATGGAGACCGGGCGGTTGTAGGACGGGGCGTAAGGGCGGATGATCATCCGCCCGAGGAAGGACGAAAGCGATATGCCGAACGAGGAAGCCTGAAAGAGGAAACGATCAATGTGAAATGCAGAACGATCAATGATCAACGGAGGACGAGCGTGAGGATGGAGACCGGGACGGTTGTAGGACGAAGGAGCGTAAGGGCGGATGATCATCCGCCCGATCGGAAAGACGAAAGCGATATGCCGAACGAGGAAGCCTGAAAGAGGAATGTAGAATGAAGAATGTAGAACGATCAATGATCAACGGAGCACGAGCGTGAGGATGGAGACCGGGACGGTTGTAGGACGAAGGAGCGTAAGGGCGGATGATCATCCGCCCGATCGGAAAGACGAAAGCGATATGCCGAACGAGGAAGCCTGAAGGAGGAATGATCAATGTGAAATGCTGAACGATCAATGATCAACGGAGGACGAGCGTGAGGATGGAGACCGGGACGGTTGTAGGACGAAGGGGCGTAAGGGCGGATGATCATCCGCCCGAGAGGAAGGACGAAAGCAATATGCCGAACGAGGAAGCCTGAAAGAGGAATGCAGAATCGAAGAAATGCTGAACGAATCAATGATCAACGGAGCACGAGCGTGAGGATGGAGACCGGGACGGTTGTAGGACGAAGGAGCGTAAGGGCGGATGATCATCCGCCCGATCGGAAAGACGAAAGCGATATGCCGAACGAGGAAGCCTGAAAGAGGAATGTAGAATGAAGAATGTAGAACGATCAATGATCAACGGAGCACGAGCGTGAGGATGGAGACCGGGACGGTCGTAGGACGAAGGAGCGTAAGGGCGGATGATCATCCGCCCGAGAGGAAGGACGAAAGCAAGATGCCGAACGAGGAAGCTCGATAGGAGGATTGTAGAACGATCAATGATCAACTGAGGACGACTTGTACTTCACCAACACCAACGAACGATGAACAACACGGACCAAGACGACGATAACTTTTGGTGCGACCTCCCGGACGACCTGAATGCTGCTTTTCAAGCGATCCAGGATCGGCGTGCGGCACAAGTCGGGCAGCCCTTCGATCCCACCGAACTGGTGCGCCTCGCCACCGAACAGTGGCCGGACCTGCCGCTGGTGGCGGCCTCGTTCGCACTCTGCACCCTCGCATGGAATGAGAGCGAATGCTACACGTACTTCTTGGGCTATGCCGAACGCGGTGCGCTGATCCGGGCCGGTTGTGAATTCATCGACCACCCCACGTTGGGCGAACTGTTGGTGGACCTCATGTTGGACGAGCGCGTGGAAGGCGGCGTGCGCGTGCTCGGCATCGACTACCTGGATCGCGTGTTCGGACAAAACCCCGAGGACTTCCGCTGCGAGATCCTCTGGCCCAAGGACTTCGACCTCGACGGGTTGTTGGCAGAACTGGAAACGCCGGATGAGGAGCCCTGCCCGCACATGCGCATCGTACACATCGCCACTACGCCGCGACCTGCGCGCTGAGCGATGCACCGTACGCACAATTGCATGCACTTCGGTGCTTCGACGCGTGGGCTTGTACTCGCGCAAGAGCGCAATGGCACTGCCGGTGCTAGCGGAACTGGATGCCTCAGAGCCCCCCTGCATCGCCCTCCCCCTTGCACATTGTTCACCTTGCTCCGAACTTGCAGCGCGGTGGGGGGAATGCCTGTTCGTTGTCTGAATGCTTGTTCGTTGTCCTATGTCTGATGTCCTATGCTTGGACGATCGTCGCATAGGACATCGGACATCAGACATCAGACATCGCCCCCCCGCCCACAGGCGCACTGAAACCCTCGACCCGCCGAAGCCACAGCGAAGTGATCCTACCAATGAACGAGAACGTGCAGATCATCCCACTCACCCTTGAGCTGATCGAGCAAGCGGCGCACCCGTGGCCCGACCGTTGGGAGGAGCAGCTGGGCCGCCTGCGCTGGCACCTGAGCACACCCTATGCAATTGCGTTGATGGCCGAGATCTTCGGCGATGTGATCGGCGTGGCCTGCGGTTTCGTGCAGGATGATGTCGGTCGCATCACGGTGCTCGGTTTCCTGGACGAGGCCGATGCCGAAGTGCGCAAATGGCTCACCGATGCGCTGATCGATTCCCTTACCGAACAAGGTTGCACCAGCATCGAACTGGTGGCCGCACCCGCCGATGTGGCGAAGTGGCAAGGGGTCGGTTTCGCGCCGCACGAGACCATTCTGCGATACACCGGCGGCAAGTTCCTACAAGCCACCCGCGACGAGGTGATCCACCACGAACCCGAACACCGCTTGGGGATCTTGCACCTGGACCGCAAGGCCTTCGGCTACGACCGCAGCACCTTGGTGATGGAGCATATCTACCTCTGCGTGGTGTACATGGAAGGCACACGCATCCGCGGCTATTCGCTCTCGCTGCTCGGCGAAGGCCTCATCATCGCCGACGCGCCCGATGTGGGCCTGGAGCTGCAACGCTGGCATTTCCCGATCCAAGAACACATCCTGCTCCCTGAAGGCAGCGGCGCCCATGAACACCTCACCAAGCAGGAATACCGCAACGAAGTGGAAGGCATCCGCATGGTGCGCGGCGAGGTGATGCCGCTGCAGGTGGACATGTGCTTTGCTTGGGAGTGGGGGGCGGTGTGAGTTCTTGACCTATCGCACAAGGTCGTTCCTGCCCCCGGGGTCGGGATGACAGCTGGGAATGACGGACGCGCAGCGAGCGCCCATCGGATAGCGAAGGACGGTGGCCGCAGCGGCCAATGCGATCGGCCTCAGGGCAACTGCTCCGTCCGCGTGTTCGTAGGCACCACCCCGCCGATGTTCTGCAGGATGATGTCGCGGTCGTTACGGGCACCGGTGTACTTCACCTCTCCATCCAGATTGACGTCCTCCTGCGCGTATGCGCTGACGGTATGGGTGGGTACCACGCCACCGATGGCGCAGCGCCAAGTGGTAGTTGCCGAAAGCCGCATCGAAGTTCACGGGTGAGGTACCGTCCAGGTCCACCACGTCGCCATCGCGTTGCAGCAGCACGACCCTCCGCCCGCATGGTTGTACAGCGTGAACTGTTTGTCGAAACTCGCACTACGGGTGGCGTACGTGTATCGAACGCCGTTCACCAAGGCGTGGTGCGAAAGCAGCCGCACGCACAAGATCATGCTTGATCCGAGGCGACGCAGTTTGTGTTCGCGTACCGATGTATTCATGCGTTCCGTCTTGTCGAAACCATTGTGTTTCCATGGCTGAAGCCAGAGCAGGAATTCCCTCGTCGGTATACTGGCGGTAGAACAGCTGTCAGTTGCGCGAGGCAGTGGGTCACTCTCCTTTCCCCAATGTGTCCGCGGTACCGTACTCAACGCCGAAGGCCGGACGTTGATGTCCGGCCTTCGATCATGTGGTAGCTCCTGCTATTCCACCATGAAGCGTCCAGTGTACAGGAAAGATCCCGCTCGATCATCCACCACAAGCACGTATGATCCAGGGTCCAATGCATCGACCATCATGGTAACTTGTGTCGAGCCCTCTCCGAGTCCTCTCGTTTCCCGTTGGGTCAACCGTCCGCTGGCATCGAATATGGAGAGGGTGACCTGCTCGGATATGCTGTTGGCCAATTGGAAGCTGATCTTGTCACTCGCTGGATCAGGATACAAGGCCCCGTTCACGAATTCGGATCGGTGCATCACAGCGACCGCATCCGTGGCCTCGGAAGAACCGTCCATGTCGATCAGCATCAAGCGGTAGTGGTTCCAGCCCGAAAGCGGCTGCTCATCCAAGAACGCGTAGCTGTTCATGTTGTTGGAAGCACCGGCCGCAGCGACCGCGCCGATCTGTTCGAATGCACCTTGAGCGTTCATGCGCTCAACGGCGAATTGGGAACTGTTGTGTTCGGTCGCTGTGCTCCATTCCAAATTGATGCCCTCAGGCACCGGGTATCCATTCAGGCCTAAGAACTCGACCGGCAGCAAGGTGCAGTCCAAGCTCGCACCATTGGTCAACTGCCAGGTCAGGTCGAATGCCAGGCCGCTTCGGCTCCAGTTGCTTATGTACAGGATGTAGTACTCCCCAGCAGCCACGGTCATTGCGCTGGACCATTTGGATCCGCTGGCCGACTCAGAAGGATTCGACGCGGTTGTTGCGAGGCCGGTGTTCCCCGTGGTGCCGCTGTAATTGCAACGCATTGGTTGTACACGGGGCGGGCAACTCAGGGAGACGAAAGGGCCCCATATAGCGAAGTCATAATCATCGTTGGTATTGGTAGGTGCGATGGTGAATGTCACAGTGCCACCAGCAGAAGTGCTGAAACTGTACCAGGTCCCTTGGCGCTCGTTCGAGCCCAAGCAGTCGCGGTTGTTGACATTCAGATCGGCCGTGAGACCGGTATTGCTCGGATTCGAGCTGATCTGTTGTGCGTTGCAAATGGCCGTGTGTCCGTAGCAATCGCTATTCAAGGGCGGGGCCGATTGGCAATCGGCGATAGCGGCATATCGCGATCCCGTTCCCGGGGTCGGACCATCGCTGTAGGCCATGCCATACTGGAGTTGCAGGATGTAGCTGATCTCACCTTGGTTCCCGCTTCCTCCGGTATTGTACGCGAGTTGGATCAGATCGCCGGTGGTTACCGGGATGTAGGCCACTTCCTGATCCGAATTCGTGTTCGTGTAGGACACTGCCGGTCCTGCGCCAACCTGCACGGAGACATTACTCGAACCCCAACCATCACCTTGTGAGTCGAACATCCGAAGCACGTATACGCAATCCGCAATTGGGGCAGTGTTCGCGCAAAGGTCGAACAGGCCGGTGGTGCCGTAGTTGCCCCATACCCGCACGTAGTAGGTCTGCCCGGCAATGAGTTCAAGTGGGGTCAGCGTCATGAACGGCATACTGCCGGGACCACTGGATGCATCGCAGGCTATGAGGGTGAACGGTCCGGAGCAACTCGAAGCGCTGTACACGGCCATGTCGAGGTTGGTCATGACGGCTATTGGTGTCTGGATGGTCGCCAATCCGCTGGCCGGTGCCACGAAACTGAACCAAACATCGTTGCCAGAATACGTTCCACAATCCGGCGCAGGGATGCTCGTTGTCGAGGTGGCGTTCATGCTTGAATACGTATCGGTCGTGCATGTGCTGGTCAGGCTTAGGCTGATGGCGCCGCACGGGTCATCGTTCGGCGGAGGGCCGGCGTTGGTAGCGCATATGTTGAACGATCCGAATGCACCGCCGTAGCCCCATACTCGGATGTAGTACGTATTGCCCGGGATAATGCTCGGCGAAAGGATCAGGCTCATGTTCCCGGTGCCACTATCGTCGTCACAGGAGATCAAAGCGAAGGTGCCGGCACACGCTGTAGCACTATAGAGCGCCATGCCCGAATCGGTGAGGGTGCCCACTCCGGTCTCCACACGGACCATACCGCTCGCGGGTGCGACGAATTGGAACCACACGTCGCCACCCGCATAGTTCGCACAGCCAGGAGGTGGAGGACCGACCGTAGCCGTTGCACTGGCGTTGGTAGCCGCTGTCAAGGAGCAGTTGTCATAGATGTCCAGCACCACGGCACTGCAGGGTTCATCGTTCGCTGGAGGTGGTGGGAGGTTCCAAATGCAAAGGCGCCCATTCATGCTTGAATTGAGGCCGTGTTTCTCGATCCGGATCATGTAGTTGGTACCGATCAGGGTCAACGTGAGGTTCGCATTGAATCCATAGCCGCCAGCATCCACACAACCGACTTGTGTGAGGCTGCCACAGGCACCTGTGAATACACTCATGATCGGGTCGTCCGCGTTGTTCGGATCAAAGGTGATGTATGTGCTGGTGGAGGTCGCTGTGAACCAACCCCAAGCGTCATCAACGGCACTTGCACCACAGCCGGTCGGGGTGTAGGTGTTGGTGAAGCTGGTCGGTTTGTTGAAGGTCTGGAACGAACACGAAGCGTTCACCGCGTATTGGTTCCCGACGTTGTAGCCGCACGCGTTCGTGGCCGTTTGGCCGAGTACCGGAGTCAGCAGCACGGCGAAGGCGAGAACGAGGATCGTCGTTCGGGTAAGGGTACGTGGACCCATTGGTATAGTGAAGTTCATGAGGTGATGAATTTGAAGGGTCAACCTTCGTACTTGTTGTGCTGTGTGTCATCCAATTCGATGCGGATCGTTTCGATCACGATCCCGGTTCGCAAGGCCAATTCCACAACAGCTTCCGCATCGATGGCCTCGTAGGTCAACAGCTTCATGGTCTCGTCCCCGAGATCGATATCCACGTGCATCCGCGGGTCGAAGCCCGATACCGCCTCCAAGAAGACCTTTCTGTTGCCGCATCCACGTTGGTCGGGAACGTGAAGAGGTAGCGATGTTCTTCCTCGCCATTGGGGACTCCTGTGCAGCCGCTGTGAAAGGGACTGAAAACAGGAGGATCACGATGAAATGGTACAAGTAGCGCATGGTGTTCAGTTGATCTCGGCCCGTGCGGGATGCATGGACCGTCGGCTTCAACGGAAGCACACCAATGATGGTTTCAAGTCGACAGAAATAGGGAAAGGGTCGACGACCTTAGTCGGTCACGTCCGCGAAGTGGTAGAGGTCGTGCTTCCGAACAATGCTACGCAGGCTCTCCAGTTCGCTCCGGCTGATCATGTAACCGGTCGGGTTGCCCGGGTTGCGGATCAGGATCCGTTCGGTGCGTGGCGTGTTGAGTGCTTCAAAGGCCGAGACCACCGGTAACGCGAAGCCCTGTTCCCCCTTTGGCTGTTCGCCCCTTGTGCGATGTGCATCTAGGCCTTGGGGGCGCTTCTACGATCCGGTCTTGACCACATTGCTGGTGCGTGATGCGGCTGGTGGTATCACCGGCAACGGGGAAAAGAACGGTCCAGGATCGGGCAGGAACCCGGTTTCTACACTCTTCGGGACCACGTATTTTTCACAGTCCCATTCTCCGTATTTTCACTGGCCCTTTGTCGCGGGAGCGCATTCCTTCGTGCTTTACCAAAACGCACCCGATATGAAAGCCCGGATCAAACTATTCCACACCGCCATACTTGTTGTTCTTTGCGCTTTGGCGATACTAACCGGCTGTGGATCCGGCACCGGTCCTTCAGAGACGGAACAGGCCACTGCGATCGACTCGACCCCGGTCGTGGATGGATCGCAACGAACGAACTCCGCATTGGCTCCAGGTCGGATGAGCCTTCTGGCCTCTGAATGGAAGAAGATGACGGATGAATTTCCATTGCACTACAGGCTCAAGGGAGGTTCGACGATAAAAGATACTCAAGTCGAGATCCCTTGGTCGGCGATCGATGAACGCATGCAAAGTGTGTCTGGAACGCAACGAGCGGTGCTGTTCCACTACGGGTTGAAGGATGGAAGCTTTCGCTTGGGCCTTTCCTTCGTCAAGCTGGACGACATCTCCGGGAACGGCACGGAATACGAATATCCAGATCACGACAAGGTATCGGTACATCCCTTCGAGAATGGTGCGTTCTAGGGCCAATGTCTTACCCTGACTGGGAGAAGAACTATGTTTCGGCACCGCTTCCGACCACGGGCCGGTATTTCGATCGCGTCGAACTGCGCAGAACGGATGCACCGGCATACGAAAAGGTCGTCTTCGGCACCGATCCACAGTTCGAGATCATGCCGTATGAGCTGGAAATTTTGCGGCTGTACAATGAGAATTCAGGTGCCTATGGTAGTGACACGGTCTATCTGGTGGTCACTTGTGCTTCCGACTACGACACCGCAGAAAAGAGCTTCGCCCACAATTTATGCTTGCACATCAGAACGCGTTCTGGTGGCAGTGGAGGGTCCGCAACGGACTTGCTGGATGAAAGTGCAAGGATAGATAGCTTCGAATTCAAGATGCATGGAGGGGACTTGGGGAATCTTTGCCCACCTAAATGCAAAAAGTATGCGACGCGGCATGCCATCCTTTGATCCACTGCGAAGAGTTCCTTCCGGTTCCTACTGCTCCACATCGAACGGCAATGACCTTCAGCTCGGCACTCGTTCAAAAGTGATCCGATCGCAGCATGTTCACCTTCTCCACGGTTAGCATCATTGTGATCATCGCGATCACGTTCTGGGCATGCTGGCGTATACCCAAGCCCGAAAGATGGGGCTTCTACAGCGTGCTGCAGCTGTCCATTCTGGTCGCTCTGCTCACTGAGGTGGCCGGTGCGCTGGCGACGAACACCACGGGCAAGAACGCGATCAGTTACAACGTGTGTACGTTGGTCGAGTTCCTGCTGTTGCTGTGGATGGTGGAGCGGTACCGGCCGCATTGGAGAACACAGGTCATGATGGCCGCGTTGATCGGTTCGTTGGGCTTCGTGTGCGGGCTTTTCTTCAACGACCCGTTCGCATTCCTGATGACCGAGGTCATCCTAGGCTACGCCATTGTGATTTGTGTGGTGAGTTTGGCGGTGCTTTGGTCCATTGCCAATACAAGCCATCGCGCTTTGCAAAGGGTTCCGGAGTTCTGGATCTTCATGGGGTTGCTCATCTTTTTTGGAGGAATGATCCCTGTGATCGGCTTGATCCGATTCATATTTTATGATGATCCACGTCTCGCTGCGCAACTTTACCACATCATGTTCGTGTTGATCATATTGCGATACGGCATTGACATCTATGCTTGTGCGCTCGCAGAGCGAACAGAGCGTGCGGATCGCGATGGATAATGAACGGTACATCTTCATCGTTATCGTCGGCACGGCTTTCGCCCTGTCCATGATCGCGATCGTGGGCTTCCTCATGATCGTGAACACCAACCGCCGCCACCGCTACCGTGCAGACCTCGCCGAGGCCGATCTACGGCGCGAGGGCGAAGTGATGCTGGCGGAACGCGAAGCGACCGAACAGACCTTGAACGAGATCGGGCGTGAGCTGCACGACAATGTGGGGCAGTTGCTCACCGTGGCACAGATGGGTTTCTTGGACCGGTTGGAGAACGAGTTGCCCAGCGATCCGCGTGTGGCCGCAGCCATGGGTGCGTTGGAGCAGGGCATCGATGAGGTGCGCCGCTTGGGCCGATCACTCAACAACGACCTGTGGCAGGAACGCCATTTGATGGATGCCTTGGAGGCCGAGGCCGTGCGTGTGGAACGGCTCGGTCGCGCACGTGTGTTGCTCACGGTAGAAGGTGATCCGGACGATCCACCACCCGCCGTGAAGGTGATCCTGTTCCGCACTTTCCAAGAAGTGCTGAACAATGCATTGAAGCATAGCATGGCCAGCACGATCGTTATCACCTTGGGCGGTTCGCGGTTGCCCACACTTCACATTTCGGACAACGGACAAGGTTTCGATCCCAAAACGATAAAGAACGGTGGCGGGTTGGTGAACATCCGCCGTCGCTGTGCATTGATCAATTACGAGGCCACCTTGGAGACCGGCAACGGAACCGGCTGCACGTGGAAATTCACACCTTTATCCGATGGCAAAGCATAGCGTTGCGCTGATCGACGACCACCATTTGATGCGTTCCGGCCTGGTGAACATGATCAACGGGATGGGCGATTATGAAGTGGTGCAGGAGTTCGCCAACGGCAAGGAATTCGTGGATGCGCTACGGACCACCACCGCTCCGGCGATCGCGATCGTGGACCTGAACATGCCGGTGATGGATGGCTACGAAACGATCACTTGGCTAACGACCCACGCGCCTACGGTCCTTCCCTTGGCCCTCACCTTCGATGCCAGTGATGATGCCATGGTGCGGGCGGTGCGCGTCGGTGCCCGCGGTTTCGTGTTGAAGAGTGCACGACCACAGATCTTGAGGATCGCGTTGGATTCACTGATGCTCACCGGCTATTATTACACCGAGAGTTCGCACGAGTTGCTGACCCGCAATCCGGAGATGAAGACGCGCCAAGAGCGCGAGCGCGAAGGGGTCCTCGCCAACATCACACCGCGTGAAATGACTTTCCTGCTACTGGTCTGTTCCGAAGAGGAGTACACCTACGAGCAGATCGCGGCACACATGGACGTGCATCGCCGCACCGTGGATAATTTCCGCATCGCCCTCTTCGACAAGTTCAACATCAAGAGCAAGACCGGCTTGGTGCTCTTCGCCTTGCGCTGGGGGTTGATCCAGCCTTGAGCGCTGTGCGAACGCAACGCGAAGGAAGTCGTACCTCACGGGTCCACAAGATCCGCTTTTCTCGCATGCGGAACGTCCATCTCTACGGACCTTTCTGCCGCGCCCTTCTGCGCGCCCGCAGCTCCCTTCGCTCATCGGCATCGGAGCGCAACATGTCGCGCACGCGCCCCCATGCTTCCGGCACGAGGTTGCGCGCAAGGCCTTCGCGCGTAGCATGCCAGAGGTATCCGGTAAAGGCCTTCTCGGGATCGCGCGCGATGTTGAATTTCCGCTGCCGGTCCGCCGAGAGTCCGCCGCCATAGGTTTCCTTCAACATCGTTTCCAAGACATTCCCGAACATGCTGGTGAACAGCTTGCGCGACGTTCCCGGCTCCACCCGCACCTTCAGGTCCGCATAGCGAATGGCCATGGACCCTTTGGCCTTTCGGTCATCGCCTTCCAGGTCCATTTCCAGGTATTCCAATGATCCGCTCTGCATCTGCATACGCATCAGCGGGCGGGTCATCCCGTTCAACACCGTTACCGGCATTTCCGCGAGCGTCGCATGTATCGTGAACCGTTGCGATCCGTCCAGATCGGCTTCATAGCGACACCGCACCAGCGCCGTATCGAAGATCAAGCCCGATACCTCACCGATGATCCGCGGGTGCTCCTTGATCGCGACCGGGCCGTTCGCAATGTGATGGAACTCCGCATTCAACTCGGAGAAAGGCAGCTCGCCCCATTGCTCTGTCCCGTCATCCCGTTCCCGGTAAAGCACGTGGGCCGCGTACACGCTGAGGGTGTCTACCCGGATGGGGAAGCCGAGATCCAGTAGCGCTTGGGGCGGAAGCATTCTGGACGGTCGCGGGGCGGGACCCAAGGTCTTGTCCAGTTCCACATGCATGCGCAGACCATGCACGGATACATGTCCGGTGGATACTTGTTGGTGCGAGATCAGTCGATCCACCTCGAAGTGTTCGAGAACGATGCTATCCACGAAAAGCTGTGTCACCGATCGCGCCAAGGTGTCCGCCGGTCCAGGCAATGCCTCATGCTGCAGCTGGAACACATGGCCCCGCTGCTCCCCCACGGACAACCGCACGGAACCGATCCGAAGGTTGGCGCCATCGGCCAATTGCATGCTCGCTCCTCGGGCCTCCACGTCCGCATCGCCCACCGCGAGTCGCACCCCGTTCCTGCGCATGGCCATGTAGGTATGCACCTCCACGGCCGTCAACGAAAGGTCGTCGATGTTCATCACGGGCAAGCGATCGCCGAGGTCCTGCACCTTTGCCGATGCGCGACGGATCAGCACGGAGTCCGCCGAAAGCAGAGGGATGGACGATCCGCCACCCACACGTGAAAAGGGATCGGCAAGATCGACCGCGACACCGCTGATGAGGTATTGGAAGGAGGGTCCTTTCAGCTCGAAGGCCCGCACACGGAACTCCTTCCGCCAGAGCAAGCGCCAGAATGATAGGCCCCGCAACTCGATGCGATCCACGGTGGCCTCGAATAGGTAGTGATACGCACCGCTGCGCAAACTGTCCAAGAGCTCCGGAGCGAATTCCAATCGAACGCCGGTGACGGACAGATCACCACTGCGCACATCGGTGACCAACTCTTCCATGGTGAAGCGATAACCCTCGACACTCGCCTCATCGATGACCTCCGCGATCCGCTCCCGCAACGTGCGGTCCAACCAAGCTTCACCGTGCTGCGTGAACCACCATGCCGCGACCGCAAGCGCGATCACAACGACTGCTCCAAGACCGAGGAGTACCCTCAGCGCTCGTTGCAACAAGGACCTTCGTTCGGTGGACATGGACCCTGCAAAGGTCGTTCGTTCCAACGGCCGTTACCCCGCTATCCGCTGCGTGGCGTTCGCCAACAACAGTGTATCCCCATAGAAGCAGAACGCCCCACACCTTGCCGCATGACCGCGGAAGATGCAGGGCGTTCTGTTCTGTGCTCCCCTACTTCTGGATCACCAACCTTTCCGTAAAGGTCTTCTCTCCAGCGGTGATGTGTACCATGTACAGACCGTTGGCGATCGAATGGGCATCCATCGCGGAGTTCACGAACCCATCCTGTATCTGGATGGTGCGTGCGCTTACGCGCTTGCCGGTCAGGTCGTAGATGTCCACGGTCACCGTATTCACATCTGCGCCTACTTCCGTCAAGGAGATGAACAGTTGCTCACCGTTGTTCGGGTTCGGGTACAGCGTCAACGTACCATCGCCTTGGGTCGCGAGGCTGCTGCTTCCACCTTGTAGTTCGCCTGGGCAGTATGTGCTGCTCGTGATGTTGACCATGCACACCTTTCCCCATGGTGTCACCGGCTCCACGCAAGAAGGGGAGCCACATCGAAGCACCACGTGGCTCCGCCATCCAAGCTTACCCGCACATCCACTTCGTACTGCCTGCTGCACTCCAGTTGTAGACCATCGCTCCAGTTCATGAAGATCCGTGGGCTGGTCTGTGGTGGACGAATGATGCAGGTCGCTTCACCAGGGATCCGGAAGCGGAACTGGTAACGCACAAGGCTACTGCTCACCCCTGGGACCGGTTGTGGTTGCGATGCCGTAACGCGGTTGGTCCAATGGTTGGAACCACCGAACACACGGTTCACGCCGCAGCTGTACTCGTTCAGGGCCAAATTGTCCTGCAGGTTCACACGTGGGCAAGCGGCCAAAGCAGCATCCATCTTGAATTGGCACGCTGGTCCCCATGTTGTCCAAGACCAGTTCACACGTCCCATGATGCGAACGTTCAACAGAACGCCGTCTGGCAAGTGCGGGCTACTTGGTGTGTTCACCCATGAATTGATCCGGAAGTGATTTGCTCGCAAGGCACCTGTACCATATCCATCACTTTCGCTGTGCTTACGGAAACGACGGAAGCTGTAGCTGCCGTTCGGATCGAAGAACCAGAACAAATATCCGCTGCTGGTACGCAGGGAAGGTGTGGCGTAGGCTGCTGTTACTGCGGCATTCTCGTTGGCAACGATGAACTTGTTGGTGACCCAATCCAGTTTGTCGCAACTGCTGTTGATCGGCGTGTCGTCGCCAATGGGCACACAGAAGGCTCCTCCGTTCGAGATCTGACTCACACCCGTGATCATGTTCTGGCGGTTGTCGATGATGCGCCGTCCGTTCGCACCGGTCTCACGCAGGATGTAGCCGAGCAATCCATCTCCGGCGTTGTCCGTCACACGCAGTTGGTAGCAGCCGTCCGGCAAGCAAAGTGTTTGGGTGCCGATGCTGTTGGCGGGTACCGGGTTGTTGCCGCTTAGGATGGTTGTGGTTCCGGTTTCATCAAGGACTTCGTAGGTAACTGTGTTCGGAGCTGTGCCGCCGCTTTGGAGTTCCAGGATCAGGTTGTTCGTACAACCGCCGATCGGCGTGCCCGAGCAGGTGCAGTTCCCCAGGATCGTATCACCGGTGGTGTTCACGTTCCCATCGTCGCAGGCGCTGCCCGGTTCCAAGTTCCCGCAACCACAGTTGCCGGGTGCGATCTTGTTGGGGTCGTTGGGGCAGCCGTCCAAACAATCAGCGGTCCCATCACTATCACTATCCGGCGAACTGGTGCCCACGACGAATTGCTGGGTCGCATAGCATCCACCGGCATCCACCGCAATGGTGTAGGTACCCATGGGCAAATTGCTCAGGTCCTCGACGCCTGTTGCATGGCAGGCCCCGAATTGGCAGGTCGGGAAACCGGCCGGGCAATCACCGTTGGTGGCGCAACTGCCGGTGATCGTCCAATCGTAAGTGATGGGAGTGCCACCACCGATCACGCTGAGGTCGATGGCGCCATCGCTCTGGCCGGGGCAGCTTACGTGGGTGATCACCGCGTTGAGAGTCGGTGGTGTGTTCACCACCAGTGCCACGTCGGCCTCATCGGTACCGCAAGCGTTGCTGACCACGATGTGGTAATTGCCCGAGGACACGGCCGTGATCTGTGCGTTGGAGGTGTTCGCATAGCTGATCACACCAGCACCCGTCCATGCGTAGTCCAAGTTGGTGCCTATAGCGACCACATACAGGTTCACCAATGCTCCGATGCAGACCGGGTTGGGAACGGCGTAAGCACTGTTGATGGTGGGCGATGTACACGGCGTTCCCGCGCAAACACATGCCGTTACCACATCGCCGTAAGTGTTCGGGTCGCCATCATCACAGGATGCCCCGTTGCTCAGGTAGGGCAGGAACGGGCACGGGTCCACACAATCGGCCATGCTGTCACCGTCGGTATCCGTATCCGGGGTTCCGCAGCCGCACTGGCCAGGAGCGATCTTCACCGGATCGTTGGGGCATTGGTCCGTATTGTTGGCCACATATCCGGTGGGCTGGTCGCAGTCGGTGGTGGAATTGTCTGGATCACCGAACCCATCGCTGTCCTGGTCCTCGTACCAAGTAGTGGCCGCGTTCACCGTTACCAGCACCTCATTGCTCTGTACGGTCTGTGCGCTGTTGCTGCACGTGGTCTCCAACACATAGTAATAGGTGCCCGGGGTAAGCACTTCGCTGGTGTAGCTCTGTGTCATTCCACCGGTGCCGCCGGTAACGGCCACATAGCCACTGCCGCTGGTATTGCTCACCATCCATTGGTAACTGATGCCTGTGATCGGAGCATCCCCATTGTTCGCCAGTGAGGCGGCATCGCCATTGCACAAGGTCGGTGTGGTGGTAGTGGTGGTTCCGGCGACTGGTGTACCACTGCACGTCGGCTCCGCTTCGCTGAGGAAGACGATGCCATACTCCTCTACCTGGCCATATTGTAACGGTGTTGTGCAGGCACCGGGCGAGGTGTTCACGAAATCGGTGATCACGCGCATGCGGAGCAACACATCGGTGAGGGGCGTTGCCGGTGTGGTGAAACTACCGCTGCGCACACCGGTTCCGGTGGCTGGCGAGAACACGAGCTCACCCACACTGAAGGTGCCGCTGTTGTCGTGATCGATGTAGACCCGCACCCACTGATCGTTCGAATTGCCTACGGTCACCGAGATCGGATAGAGGGTCGAAGGCTCCAGCACGGTCCACGCACTGCAAGTGAAGTCGTTCATCACCGCATCATTGTACGCCGTAGTGTGGTTGATGGTGTTCAGGTTGACGTTGGTGATGCCGATGCCCGCTGTCGGTGAGTTGTCACGCGTCACAGCACAGGCTGTTAGGGGTGCGTCATACACGGTGATCATGTCCGTACCAGTGGCCGTGGTGCCGGTACCGAAGCCGTTGGAAGCGACCAGCGTGATCGTGTACGTACCCGCACTGGTGTAGCTCACCACGGGATTCTGCGCCGTGGAACTGGAAGGCGTTCCACCCGGGAAATTCCAGTTCCAGGAGGTGGGCGAAAGCAGGGAAGTGTCCGTGAAAGTGAAGTTCGTTCCAGTGCAACCGGCCAGTTGTGATGCGAAGAAGCCGGACAACGGCGGTCCGGTCACCGTCATGGTGATCGTGTTGGACAGGGTCGGGGAACCGATCACACCGGCAAGGTTGGAGGTCATTTCGCAATGGACCGTTTCGCCGGGGAGCAGGTCGTTGGACTGATAAGTGGCGCTGATGCCTACCGGAGACCCATTCCGGAACCACGCGTAGGTGGGTGCGCCCCCGCCGTTCACCGGCGTGGGCGTAAAGGTGACCGACGTGCCATAGCTGATGGTGTTGCCCGGGGCAACGGCGATGCTCACCGAAGCGATGCTGTTCGAGATGTACACGCCGTAGTCCTCCACATCACCGATGAAGAGCGCCGACAGGCAGTTGCGCTCGTTCGCGCTCAGGGTGTTCGTCTCGCCATAGATCCGCATGCGCAGCAGGGTATTGGTCACTGCGCCCCCTGGGATCGTGACGCTCGCATTCACTGTGCCGCTCGTGTTCGAAGCTTGGGAGCCCGTAGCAACCCGCTCGCTCGGGTCCTCGAACACGCCGTTGTTGTTGTAATCGATATAGGCGTTCACAGATTCCGGCCCGCTACCGCCTGCAGCGACGGCAATGTCCAAGGCATACGTTCCGCCCACGGCCACCACGGTGCTGTGGTTGCAGCTAAAGTCCGTGTAGGCCGTGTTCGCGCTCGTACTGGTGGCATTGTTGATCGTGTTGAAGGACACGTTGTTCACCGTCTGTCCAAAGTTCCCGACGTTAGTGGTGGTCGGTGTACAGGCGGAGACCGGTGCCACTACCACCAGCACGATCCCCTGTTCGGTCCGGCTGAAGGTACCGTTCGCCGTGGTGATGTCGAGCGTTGCGTTGTACACCCCGGTCTGGCCCAAGGTGAAGGTGGGGTTGTGGGCCGTGGACGTATAGGTCACCACGCCGTTGGTCACCGTCCACGCAAAGCTGATGCCCGGAAAGCTCGTGTCCTCCAAGAAGGTGTTCGGGATGCAGGTGGAATGGTCATAGAAGGTTACAGCCTGCCCCGTTCCGCATAATAGCGAACTGGTGGCCACGATGTCCATGAACGGGGAGGAGCCAGTTGGTGGCACCAAGGACAGATTGCCGTTCACAGCAAGGTATGAAGCCCGCTGAACGGTAAGTGCCGGTGCTGTCCGGGTCCCTTGCCCTGAAGTAAATCCGTCCCTGCAGTTGGAGTATTCCATGTAGTTGTACACGAACAGTGTATTGGATGACCCGCCATCGCAGGCATTCGTTCCACCCGATGGGCAGGTTGACGGGCTGCGGATGTGTGGTGGTGTGTCGCAGACCTGATCGCCATCCGTGGTACAGTTCGCGTTGGCTGGACAGCTGGTACCGTTGGCATCGCCTTCGAAGGTGTGGTACAAGTTCAAGGCATGGCCCAACTCGTGGGTGAGGGTCTGCCGTGATGGATCCTTGAAGTTGTTGCAGAGGATCATCATGCCGTCGTAATTCAGGCCATGGGCCGAAGCGAAGTAGGCATATCCCTGGGTCCCGTATTCACCGTTGTTATCGTCGATCTCCGACACCACCCAAATGTTGTAATAGCGCAAGGGGTCCCACCGGTCGAAGCTCTTCAAGTCGATGTCGAGAACGCCATTGCCCCCATCGGCCACCCCGTACTGCACGTAGTCCGGGTTCCCGCTCAAGTCGTATCGTGTGATACCGTTGGTGCAATTACCATTGGGATCGCGAGCGGCCAAGGCGAATTCCACTTCAAGGTCCACCCCGCTGCCGTCACCGACCGTGCCGGGTACTTTGCGAAAGCGCTGGTTCAAGGCAAGGATCGCACCGCGGACCTGTGCATCGCTGATGTCCGTGAGCGCGGTCCCTGATAACATGATGTGCACCACCACCGGCACTACCAAGGGGCCTCCACCGCGTTCCCAGTTCTCAGCTTGTTCACGCACCAACACCTCGAAGAGTTCCGTGCGCTCCGCATACCCCTGATCGACCGTCATACGCAATCCATGCGCACGGTCGAAGCCGCACTCTTCCATGCTCGACGACACTTGGACCTGCGCCTGGCCCGAGCGTGGCATTAGGAACAGGGAAAGGAAGACCAGGACAGGAATTCGGAAGTAGGAAAGTTCCATGGTACGGCGGTTTGGGGTTCTTGATCCGGTAAATGAATTGATCCCTAGGAATTGGGCTACAATATTACTAAGCCGATGGATATGGATCCGATCCGTTAATTCATGTTGGGTTGGGTTTTGGGTTCAGGTTTGAGCCGCGTGATCGACGTTCAGCCATACATCAGGGTCCGCTATCGGATGTGAACGATCCGATCAATTTGGGTTTCCATCGATCCGCTATGCTGCCTGTGCGGTGAGCACCTCCTGAGCCACCACTCCATCACGTGGACGTACGTTGTTCCGACCGCTGGTGGCTGGCAAAGCTGTCCAAGTGTGCCGGACGATCATTGTTTCATGATCCGATACGCCCCTGCTTCTGTGACCATCATGTATGCTCCATTGGCTAGGTCGGTGAGATTGAGCGTGTTAGGACCTGCGGAGAGCCGCCATGCTCGAACGACCCGTCCGCTGTTGTCGAGCAGCTTCGCGTTGGTGGAGCGGGCGAGCTGCACCACCACCTGGTCCGTGGCCGGGTTCGGATAGATCTGGATGATGTCCTCGATGTGTTCTTCGGTCCCCGTCGGAAGGCTTAGCGTGTAGAGTTCACTCCCCGTCGCGGTCATGTACGCCGAACGGAAGAACAGATCACCGTTGCAGCTCCGCATCTTGGTCGAGTTCGAAAACGGTTGCACGACGTCGCTACCCGGAAAGAGGATCTCCTGTGTGTTCGCGGCGGTGCCGTCCGTACGCCAGAGCTGTTCATGAAAGTCACCAAAGCCGGTGAAATACAACCATCCATCGTGGCTGCATAGGTGCTGGGCCAAGTTGTAGTCGTAGGTCGGCATGGGAAGTGCCACTGTTCCAGCGAGCGTTCCATCGCTTTGCCAGATGAAGTTGGCGGACTGAGTGGTGTATGCGCGGAAATAGAGCAGACCGTTGTGCTCGCTCATATTCGAGGGCAGGCTGCCATTGGGACCGGGCTGGATGTCCTTGATCAGATGCGTCCCGGCTTCCGTTCCATCGGTAACCCACATTTCGGCCCCTTGTGCGGAGGTGTTGGCGCGGAAGAATACCAGACCTCCGGCACCGATGAAGTCGGATGGATCGGAGCTGAATACCCCGGGCGCGATATCCGAGATCACGTGAGTGCCTCCTACGGTGCCATCACAGACCCATGGTTCGAGACCACTCGTGGCGTTCCCCGCCCCGAAATAGAGCTTGCCATCATAGACCACGGGATCTTCGATGCTACTATTGACCGTGCCCGGGTTGATGTCCAAGAACAACTGGGTACCTGCGGCGGTACCATCGGTGGACCAAAGCTCGCTGCCTGCAACAGCGTCACTTCCACGGAAGAAGATCCGATCACCGAGCACGACAAAGTACATCCAGCTGGTCAACCCGTCTACGTCGCCAAGGCTCAGCACTACCTGAGTGCCGCTCTCCGTTCCATCGGTCCTCCAAAGCTGTACACCATTGACCGCATCGGTTGCGCTGAAGTAGATCAACCCGTTCATTTCCATGAAGTCCTTGGGGAATCCTGAACCGGTACCCACATTGAGGTCCTTGATCATCACGGTGCCGCTCTCCGTTCCATCGGTCTTCCATAGTTCGGAGCCATGCACGCCATCGTTAGCGTTGAAATAGACCACGTCCCCGAAGCACGTGAGGTAGTTCGCGTTCGACCCACCGGTGGGATTGATGTCCTTGAGCAGGGTGGGGCCTTGTGCAGTAGAGGCCGTACCGAATACGGCAGTGCAGATCAGTAGGGTAAGGGTTCGTGAGCGCATGGGAGCTGGGGTTGGTCGAGTTTCATGAGTACATCGGTGTGGGGGCGGGATGTGAACGATCGCGCTTATTGCTTCACGAAGCGCGAAGCGATGGCCCGCTGCGCGGTGTGCAACTCAAGCACGTAGCCTCCTGGTGCCAGCCCGGAGACGGGAATGGCTTGCAAGCCAGGCTCCAGGCTGCCGGTGAGAGCGACCCTGCCTTGGGCATCCGTGATGGTGAAGCGGACCACGCCATTCGCTGGTTGATGCACCCGGAGAACGTCAAAGCATGGCAGCGGGAATAACCGCAGCCCGTTGGACCCTGTTTCCTGTACGGATAACCCACTGTACTGCCAGAAGCGCGCGAGCAGAAGATCCGGGGCCTCCCCGGTGATGTGCGAGCGGCCGGCCACCACCAGCTTGCCATCCGTTGTGGCTACGATGGCGTTGCCGATCTCCTTTTGCGGCAGGGCCAGTATGGTATAGCCTGCATCGCCGAAGCCGCTGTCCAATTCGCCATCTGCGGTATAGCGGCTCACATAAAGCTCCCGTGCGGGGCTGCTGTCTGAAGCAGTGCCCCCGGTCACCGCCAATTTGCCATCATCCTGGATGACGAAGGAGGTGGGCACACGACCCGTGCTGGCCGTGTTCAGCGGTACGAAGCCATTGGTGCCGAAGGTGAGGTCCAGCGTACCATCGGTGTTGACGCGCGCCAAAGAGCCGGAGTGGAAGGACCCGGAGGCGTTGGACCGGGCGAGCAGGATGCTGCGGCCCTGCGTGTCCAGTTCCACCTGCACCAGATCATCCTGGTTGGCGCCGAAGTCCAGGTAGAGCATTCCCGTGCCATTGAACGTGAGGTCAACGTTCCCGTCCGATGTGAAGCGCGCGATGAAGTCGTCAACCGCTTGTGCGCCATGGCGGCCTACCATCACGATCGCGCCGTCGTCCTGGACGGCTGCATCGTTTGCCCTGAAGTCGTCGCCCGTTTCGGGTATCCACGCCAACACGCCATCCGTACCGAACGTCGTATCCATGGTTCCGTCGGGGTTGAACATGACCAGGAGTGCGGGCGAGTCCGCGATGTTCCATGTGCCGGTGAGCAGCACACGGCCATCATCGAGCAAGGTCATACCAGTGCAGTAATCGTAGTACTGCAGTTCCACTGTTGCACGTCCGGCAGTGCCGAAGGAAACGTCGGGCGTACCATCTGCGTTGTAGCGCGCCACCGCCAGGTCCTGGCCACCAACGCCGCCATTGAGGTCTCCACCGACCAGGATGCGTCCATCAGGCTGCAGCAGCACCTTTATAGGAAAGAAGCCGAGCGGTGCGAGGATCCCTCCGTTGCCGAAAGACCCGTCGAGGGAGCCATCGGGCAGGAACATGTACAAGGCGGTCGCACCGGCCGTGTTCCGGCTGGTCACGATCCGGCCATCCGGATAGACCGCGAGTGAATTGACCTCTGCCAGGGCCACATCAAGGACATAGCCGTCGGTGCCAGAGCTCTCGTCGAGAGCGCCCGGTTGTGCGGCCAACAGGGTTGCTGTCAGACTCAATGCCAGCATACACAGCGTAGGTAGTTTTCTCATGGGAAAGGGGATGTAAAATGTGGTATGAATGAAGGTGGTCATATCCACATTGGGGTAGGTGAACAGATGTGAACGAACGCGTACCCCTTGATCAGCTCGGTACCTTGCTCATCGCTCGATCACCACCATTTGGTCGTGGAGCATACGACCGTGGAGATCAGTTCCGCACGCTGTGTACATGCCCGCAGGCAACGTGCCGATGTTCATCTGTGTCCGGCTGGGACCGGTCAGCACCAGGGTGATGAGTTTGAGCGCTGCCAGCTCGCTAGCCCCCGCACTGCTGCGGCACCGTATTTTTATCCCCCGATGCTCAAACAAGGCCTTTACCACAAGCTACAGCAGAAGCTGAGCCCGCAACAGATCCAGTTGATGAAGCTGCTGCAGGTCCCGACGGCCGAGTTGGAGCAGCGCGTGAAGCAAGAGATCGAAGAGAACCCCGCACTGGAAGAGGGTGAGGACCACGCTGAGGAAGATGCCCCGACCGAGGAGCAGGCGATCTCTGAAAGCGCGGACGATGGCCAGGAAGAGAATGAACGTGACGAATTCGACCTGAGCGATTACTTCCAGGACGATGACACACCGGATTACAAACTGAGTGTGAAGAACAGCGGTCCGGACGAGGAGGAGCGCGAAACACCCTTGGCCGGTGGAACCACCTTCCAAGATGCCATGAAGTCGCAATTGTCCCTACGACGCATCGATGAACGGACCGCTGCGTTGGCCGAGCACCTGATCGGCAATTTGGACGAGGACGGCTACCTCCGTCGCGATCTGGATGCCATCGTGAACGACCTGGCCTTCACCCAGAACATCCAATGCGAGGTGGAGGAACTCGCGAAGGCGCTGAAGGAATTGCAATCCTTGGATCCGGCCGGCGTGGCTGCGCGAGACCTGCGGGAGTGTTTGTTGATCCAAGTGAAGCGCATGCCGCACAGTTTGGATCAGCGGATCGCCGAAGCCATCTTGGACAAGCACTTCGAAGCCTTCAGCAAGAAACACTACGACCGGATCCTCGATCGGTTGGAGATCGATGAGGAGGCGTTGAAAGGAGCGATCGAACTGATCGTACGCTTGAATCCGCGCCCGGGCAATACGATGCGCGATACCAACAAACCCTCGCAAGAGATCATCCCGGACTTCATGGTGATGGCCATCGATGGTGAGTTGGAACTCTCCCTGAACGGTCGTAACGCACCGGAACTGCGCGTAAGCCGCCAGTACCGGGACATGATCAAGGAGTACGGCCGCAACAAGAAGGACAAGGACCAGCGGGAAGCACTGCAATTCATCAAACAGAAACTCGACAGTGCCAAGTGGTTCATCGATGCCATCAAACAACGGCAGAACACCTTGTTGGTGACCATGGAGGCGATCATGGAACACCAACGCGAGTTCTTCCTGACCGGCGATGAGACCAAGTTGAAGCCGATGATCCTGAAGGATATCGCGGAACGTGTAGGGCTGGACATCAGCACCATCAGCCGGGTGGCCAACAGCAAGTACGTGCAAACGAACTACGGCACCCTGCTGCTCAAGTTCTTCTTCAGCGAAAGCCTCACCAACGACCAAGGTGAGGAGGTGAGCACACGCGAGGTGAAGAAGATCCTGAAGGATGCCATCGAGGCGGAGGAAAAGCGGAAACCACTTACCGATGATGAACTCACCGCCTTGTTGAAGGAGAAGGGGTACAACATCGCCCGGCGCACCGTAGCCAAGTACCGTGAACAGTTGAACATCCCTGTTGCGCGTTTGCGCAAGGAACTCTGAACGTGTTGTTCCTCGCTCGCGCTTTCTCCGTGTTGCTGCATCCGCTGTTGATGCCTTTGCTCACCATATGGCTGGCACTGTCGGTCGATCCGCAATTGGGCTACTTCCTGCCGAATTCGCGTTGGCTACTGTACACCATGTTGGGGATCATGACGGTCGCCTTCCCCATCACGAGTGCGCTTTTGCTGATGCGTGCCGGTGTGCTTTCCAGCTTGGAGATGCCTACCCGCCAAGAACGCATCGCACCGTACGTGATGACGCTGATGTACTTCGGCATGGCCTACTACTTGTTGCATCGTACGCCCTTGCACCCGGCGGTGGATGCCCTGTTCATCGGTATCCTTTGCGCGTTGGCCGCCACGCTCCTGATCACGTTCTGGTGGAAGATCAGCGCACACATGGTCGGGATCGGTGGTGTCATCGGTGCCATGCTCGGCTTGTCCATCCTCCATGGTCTGCCCTTGCTTCCACTCCTCGCCTTGTTGGTGATCTGCGCGGGCCTTTTGGGTACAGCACGTTTGCTCTCCAGTGATCATACACAAGGCCAGATCATCGCTGGTGTAGCTCTCGGTTGGTGCTGTACGCAGGGCGCTCTGCTACTGGGCTTGATCATCTGACGCCTACGGATCCGATGGATCACCCATCTTCACCGTTCCGCGCATGACCTCGCATCGGTTCCGTTCTTCTTCCTACATCGTGGTGTGGGCGCTCGTCCTATTCACCGCTGCCGTCACTGTGCGTGGCTTGTGGCATGGCACCGATGGCAACGGCTGGAAGGAGACCATTCGCAGCGACGCACGCGGTTACTACGGCTACCTGCAAGCAACCTTCCTGCGGCACGACCTCGGTCATGAGGCGTTCAACCACACGTACGTGAAGTACACACCCACGGGCACATTGAACAAGTATTTCTGCGGGACCAGCTTGATGATGATGCCTTGGTTCGGTATCGGCCATGCCCTTGCGATCCAGGACCCAGATGCAGTGCAGGACGGCACCAGTAGCTACGAGCAGAAGGCGATCGGTGTCGGAGCTTGGCTCTACCTGCTGCTCGGCCTGCTCGCGTTGCGGGCTTTGTTGCTCGGTCTTGGTGTGCGGGAACCCGTGGTTGCATGGACACTGGTGGCCCTGGGCATCGGAACACCTCTGCTGCAATACGCGGCCATGCAGCCGGGTTGGTCGCATATCTTTTCGTTCTGCGTGGTGAGCGGTTTCCTGTGGGCGGTGCAAAGGCTGGGTCGCAACATCACATGGGGTGCAGCCCTGCTTGCCGCCTTGTGTCTCGGCTTGGTGGTACTGATCCGGCCGGTGAATGCCATGATCCTCTTGGCCGTGCCCATCGTTCTGGGGCGGGATACCTGGGCCGTACTGGGCCGCCTCATTCAGCGCCCCAAGGTCCTCTTCGGGTCGGCGTTGGTCTGCCTTCTTGTTGTGGGTATTCAACCGCTGCTTTGGTACGTGCAGACCGGCAATTGGGTGGAATACGGGTACCAAGGTGAAGGCTTCCATTGGGACCGACCCGAGGTGATCAAGGTATTGTTCGGATTCCGGCGTGGCCTGTTCCTGTGGACCCCCCTTATGCTGCTGGTGGCGCTCGGTGCCATCCTCGTGTGGCGCATCGATCGCATGCGAAGTGCGTGGACCATCGGGTATTGGGTCGTGAGCACGTACATCATCAGCAGTTGGTGGATCTGGTACTACGGAGGTGGATACGCCAGTCGCGTACACATCGATCACTACCCCGTATTGGTGATCCCTATGGCGCTGATGTTGCACCGGTGGAAGAACCCGTGGTGGTTCCTTGCTCGCATGTTCATGGTGTGCTGCATCGCCCTGAACCTGGCCCAGCTTTGGCAATATCACCACGGCTTCCTGCATGCCGAGAGCATGGACCGGGAGAAGTACAGTTACAGTTTCCTGCGCTTCGATGAGGCACACAGGGACCGGCTCGGTGGCAATTACCAAGAAGCTCCCTACAACCCGAACGGCATGGATGTGGTGCTCACCGAAAGCTGTGATC
Source organism: Flavobacteriales bacterium (assembly GCA_016710015.1). GTDB lineage: Bacteria > Bacteroidota > Bacteroidia > Flavobacteriales_F > PHOS-HE28 > PHOS-HE28. The sequence goes on along the minus strand of JADJLR010000004.1, from coordinate 331,865 downwards.
TGGATTCGCCCTGCTTGTTCTGGAACAGTGGCGTGCTGCGCGAACTGGAAGGCGCCTATTCCGGACCGAAGGTCTGTGTCTATGCCCCGGGCATCGAATTCGGCACTACGTTCTACGCCACTACGGACACCTTACCGACCGGACGTGCGCTCTACTTGGAAGTGGGCCTGCAACGCATGGATGTGTTTCCGGAAAGCTCTCGGTACGCTTTAGGCGTTACCGAAGTGCGGCACGCCGATGGCACCCAATACCTGTACGAACCGTTCCGGTTGAACCCGGTGCCCGGGATACCAGGCGTTTGGCAGCAGCTGGAATTCCGGATCCCAGTGCCTCCCTTGGAGGTCGGCGATGCATTGACCTTCTACCTCTGGAACAAGGACGGTCGTTCTTCGTTCCTCATCGATGCCGTGTTCATGCGCATCTCTGCCGTGAGGCCATACTGAACGCGACAACACGCAGTTGGGCCGGATCGCCGTGGCACTGCACGCTATGGTGGGCCCAGCAGGATTTGAACCTGCGACCAAGGGATTATGAGTCCCCTGCTCTGACCGCTGAGCTATGGGCCCGGTCTTCCCGTCATTGAACAACGGGAGCGCGAAAATAGAGCGGTTGTGCCGAAGGCTACTTTTGCCGCCCATGAAGAAGGCACTGGACACCATCCTCTTGGACCTCGGTGGGGTGCTGATCGACGTGGATTACCACGCTTCGGCCAAGGCCTTCCGGGAACTTGGTCATGCCGATTTCGATCAACTCTATAGCCAAGCGCAGCAGGATCATCTCTTCGATGGTTTCGAGACCGGTGCCCTGACCCCCGACCAGTTCCGGGACCGGATCCGTTTCTTGATGGGAGATGAGTTGAGCGATACCCGGATCGATGCGTGTTGGAACGCAATGCTCGGTTCTGTTCCCCCGGCCCGGATCGAACTCATTCAACAACTGAAGGAAAGCTATCAGGTCTTGTTGCTTAGCAATACCAACGCGATCCACGTTCCCGCGTTCAAGGAGATCATCGCTAGAGAGAACGGGATCACCGACTTCCAAGCACTGTTCCACGGGGCGTACTACAGTTGCGAGATCGGACTCCGCAAACCGGATGCTTCGGCATTCCATTACGTGCTTGAACGGCATAGCGCGGATCCGTCGCGAACACTTTTCATCGATGATAGCATCCAACACGTGCATGGTGCGCGCAATGCAGTGCTGAAGGCAGAACACCTTGATCTAGGAAAGGAGGATGCGATCCACCTTGTGGATCGCCTACGGTTGGTTTAGCCCTTTCCGCGCTTGGCCTTCTTCCGCGATTTGGGAAATGGCACCACACCGCCGATCCGTATCAATAGCTCCGATAGCTTGTCGTCTCCGATGATCAGCTCCTCGGGTACCAAGTAGTAGTCCTTGGAACCGGGATAGGCGGGTGCCCGTTCACACTTGTTCTCCAATGCTGCACTCTCTGGCAGGATCTTCACAAAGAGTTGATCGTCGCAGATGAAGGCGACCGGCTTGCCGTCGGCATAGAGGGCGTACTCCCCGAACATGGGCTTTACACTGAACCGTTCGGCATGGCCCAATTGATCGAGGATGAATGCCGCTGTGTCCTTCCGTGTAACCATGGCTACCTGACTTCCTGACACAACTCCACCAACACCCCGTTCGCACTTTTCGGGTGGATGAAGCAAACCCACTTGTTGTCCGCACCGCGCTTCGGTTCTTCGTTGAGCAGGGTGAATCCTTCGGCCTTCAGCCGCGCCATTTCCGCTTTGATATCCGTTACCTCGAATGCGATGTGGTGCATGCCCTCGCCACGTTTCTCGATGGCCTTGGCAATGGGGCCGTCCGGTCGCGTGCTTTCCAACAACTCGATCTTGTTGGGCCCCACTTGGAAGAACGAGGTGATGACACCTTCGCTGGCCACTTCCTCCCGCTTGTAGCTCGCGGACCCCAACAATCGGGCATACAGTTCCTCAGCCTTGGTCAGGTCCTTCACGGCGATGCCGATGTGTTCGATACGGATCATGGGATGCTGTTGAATGGCGAAGTTCCGAAAGAAGAAAGCCTCCCCGAAGGAAGGCTTCCCAAATGTGGCATTCCAAGTTCAGCGCTTGATGAAGGTCTCGCCCAGCTTGTTGTCGTAGTTGAGGTAGTACAGGTCCTTCTTCAAGGAGGCCACTTCCAACCGATCAGCGTAGCCACGCTTCACGATGTTGCCATACTGGTCGTATACCTCAAAGAGTGTTTTCCGGCTGAAGATGATCTCGTCCTTCGGCTTTTCGGGACTCCACGTTACTGCGGTTACGCTCGCGTCCGTGTAATTCACGCCATCGCTGTATCGCGCACGTTTGGTGAGGTCGGTCTGCTTCACCCGGAACGTGTTCTCTCCGCTGTGCGGGGTCACTTTGAAGGAGTAGGTGTTCTCACCCGGTTTGCCGGCACCCATCACCTCACCCACTTTCACCCATTTGTTCCAGCGTTTCTGCTCTACGATGTATGGGATCTCACCGGTCTCATTGGTCGTGACCCACGTGTACGTACCATCGCTAGCAATGGATTGCTTTACGATATCGAAGGTGCTCTTCGGCTTCAATACTTCCGGATTCAACACCACGGGGGTGCAGCCGTCCTTGTGCTTCACTTTCACCACCACGGGATCGGAGATCTTCAACCCGAAATTGTTCATGTCCACCTCGAAGGCGCTGCTGTTGATCTCGTCAGTGGCGATCTGGTCGTTCACCGATACCTCAAAGACACAAAAACCCACACCCGCCTCGGAAAAAGGGTTCTGGATGAAGAGATTCTTGCCTTGGTAGTTCCCTTCAAGTACGATAACGCCAGCAGATGCCGGCACGCTGAAAGCAGCGGCGAGGAGGAGATGGATCGGGCGCATGGTGAGTTTACCGTTCAAGACGCGAAGATAAGCGATCCCGTCCGGTATTCAGAAGGGTTTTCGACGACCTGTGTACGCACGATCGATCGGGAAGTTGCGCGGCTACGGCCCGTTCAGTGATCGTGATACTTGAGCACACCGGCCCGCACGGGCAACTCCAAGTGATTCTCCAAAGGGGGTATGGGGCACGAATACGCACCACCATAGGCGCAATACGGGTTGTAGGCCCGGTTGAAATCCAGTTCCACCTCCTCCCCCAAGGGACCCTCCAGATCGATGTATCGCCCGCCCCCGTATGTGGCCTCCGCATTGGTGAGGTCCGTGAAGGGAACAAAGAGGTAGTTCCGATACTCATCCAAACGGCTCAAATCGATGTTCTTGTACACCGTAAGCTGCTCTTCCACACCCGCAAGCATGAAGTGCAACGTACCTACGCTCCGGTATTTCGGCTCTCGTTCGGTGCTGGTCTTCATCCCGAACACGGGGCCTTCAAGAGTCTCGAAACGCGCCAGAACGCGGTAGGCCGGATCCACTGGGAAGCGTTCCAAGGCTTCGAAATCCTTTCGATCCAACTTGGGCAAGGGCGAGTGCAGCGTATCGCGGTACGTGGAATCAACCTCGGCCCAATACGCATCCAACGCTACGCGCCACGCTTGTTCCTTGGGCTGTGCCCACCCAGGACCGGCCACACATACGAACAGGAGAACGAACGCACTCCTCATCAGCTCGCCACGTGCGCTTGCACGGAACCGGCCATCCGCTTGATGTCCGCCTCGTTGAAGCGACCTTCTGCCGCGTCCTCCACAACGAATGTGCGATCGCCGATGGGGATCACTTGGTAGAAGTGGATGAAGACCAGATCCTCATCCGGGAATTGCGATCGAAAGATCACTTTGTCCGGAGTCTCTTCCAAGATGGTGTGCTTTCGCAGCATATCCCGATCCAGATCCGCTTTCAACCGTACGATGTCCCCGGGCTCTTCAGAGATGGTGATGGCGAAATGATCACCAACCCTCACCTCCACGTGCCCGAATTCCTCGTTCCAACGAACGGCCGCTGAATCCGCTTGCAGCGTTGCCCGGTCTCCCAATTCCACAACGGCAGGGATATCCATGGCTGCGAGGTTGACCACCCAAGGTTCCACCACTGTGGCCGTGCTGTCGGCCATTTGTTGTGCGGCTTCCATCTTGCCATCGCCACAAGAAGCGAAAAGCATGGCAGCAACGGGGAGAATGAACAACTGCTTCATGCCACGAAGGTAGGATCACGGGAGCTGTTCGTTGCGCACATTGGTTGGCACCACCCCGCCGATGTTGGATAGGATGATGTCCCGGTCGTTGATCGCCCCGGTGTATTTCACGATACCGTCCAAGTTGAGGTCCTCGATGAAATAGCCAGTGACCGTATTGGTGGGCACCGTGCCTAGGATGCGTTGCAATATTTCATCGCGATCGTTGTCATCGCCGGTATACATGACCCTGTCGTCCGGGAAGCAGTTGCCCGACCAAAGCAGCTTGGCGCCAGAAACGTCCTTCACCGCCTCGGTACCGTATAGAGTCACAGCGCCTGATCGCAGGTCCACGGAAGTCACCGTACCACCGAGGCTGAAGGTATTGGCGGTCATCACCCCCAAGTGGTTGCGGTGCCGTAGGGCGATGTGATGATCGCCCGAAGCAATGGGGAATGACAGCGGTGAAACGCCATCCACATCGACCACATCACCATCGCGTTGGATCAGGCCGGCCCGTGTGGCTATAATGATCGTGGGGTCCGCCGAACTGCGCAATTCCACTTGGACCCAATCCACGATGGCGTTCGATCCGGTCACTGCGAATACCCCGCTCGTGGTGGTCTCCCCACCGTCACCCACAATGACGAATCCCAAGTCGGTGTATGGTTCCACGAGTGGGAGCATGTTCTTGAACCGCAGGCTGTCGTCCATCTGGCCGATGTCGTATGGTCCTTCCAACCAGGCCTTCAAGTCCAGTTGCACATCCTGCGGGCTGGCCCCATCGAGCTGGATATCGTCGATTGCGACATCGCTGGTGTAATTCGTTCCTGTGATCGCCCGGAAGCGCACCCGAATGGAGCCGCCCACGTAGCCATCCAGATCCACCGAGGCTGGTTGCCAACTGTTGCCTTGATCCCCGGAGATCGTGAGGACACCCATGGTCCAAACCCCGCCATCCCACACATCCACATGCAGATCACCCATGGCAGCGCCGTACATGTGGTACCAGAAGGTGAGTTCCGCCGTGGCCAAGCCGGTCAGGTCGAAGCAAGGCCCGACAAGGTCCGCTCGTTTCGTGGGAAAGTTCGGATCACTCGATTCCACATACATGTAATTGCCGCTCCCTGTGGTGTGGTCGGCGCTCGGTCCAGTGTTGCTGGATTGGGTCCCCCCGCTGTTCCGGGTCCAATCGATGTCGTCATCGACCCCTTGATCCCACAGCCCAAGTCCGGTCTCGAAATCCTCGGCATAAGGCAGGGCTGAAACGCAGGTGGCCGGGGAGCAGAAAGCCACGTTCGCCACAGTGGTGAATGCGCTCGGAGTAGCCGCCAGAACGAATCCGTTCGGATCCACGACCGCTATGGACCCGTTCCCGGAACTGCAACACAGACCGTCGCCATACGAATCGTTCACGATGAGAGTGTAGCACCCATTGGGCAGGCAGACCACCACATCCGGCTGTGGGTACGTCCCGCTTGAGGCCTCTTGGGTGTAGGGCCCGCCACTTGCCATTACGTTGGATGATCCATCCACTACGCTCCAAGTGATCTCGTTGCCGTAACGGTCCATGTTGATCTTCACGGTCACCAACTGGCAGTCCGCCGTAGTGTAGGACCGAACAACGGACAGCGGCCCGTTCCCGCAACCGTTCTCGGCACGAACCTGCCAGTGATAGGTGGTATTCCCCACGTTGGCGATGACCGGCTGGAAACTGGTGCCCGTGATGCCAGAGCCGGTCTCCACCACGTTGGTCATTCCAGCATCGGAGGCGATGGTCACGGTATAGGTGCTTGCCGCTGGATCGGCGATCCACGAAAGCGGACCACTGAAATCGACGGCTCCATTCGCCGGAGCATCCAAGGCCACTGCGGAGGGAAGTGTGCTCACGTTCAAGGTCAAGGCCAAGTTCTTGGGTCCACTGGTGCTGCTCGCGTTGAGGGTGAAGGCATGCGCACCCAAGGCCACTCCATTCGTATTCGATAGGGTGAGGGTGCTTGTACCGCCCGGTGTGACCGGATTGGGGCTGAAGCCCGCGACCGCTCCGGCAGGTAGACCGGAAGCGCTCAGGGTGACAGGCTCCGAGTAACCGAGGACCGACCCGACCTGAACCGAGTAGGTGGCATTCGCCGGGCGGCAGACCGAGGCGGTATTGCTTGTCACACCCAAGGTGTAATCCGGCGAGGCGGGTACGGTGATGGTGAAGTCCGTGTTCGAGATGTCGTAGAAGATGTTCGCGTTCGCACGCACCATGATCCGGGCCGTGGTGGTAGCGATGTTCGGAACGGTAATGGACTGGCTGCCATCATTCGGCGTAGCAGTAAGTATGGTGGTTGTATAGGTCAGCCCGCCATCGGTGGAAAGCAGGATGTCCACGTTGGCACAACTGACCGGCGAGGCTGTGGTGTTGGCCACATCCCAGGTCACGGTTTGCGTTGAAAGTCCGACCCAGGATAGGTTCGTGTTCGGCTGGGTCACCAAGAAAGGGCCACTTGCTCCGTTAACGGTCACCTTCATGTCGTCCTGATCATTGCATCCGCCGTTCGCCAAATTATCGCGGACGGTCAGCCTGAAATTCAAGGTGCGAGCAACGCTCGACAGCACTTGCCACGTCGGCGTGGTGTTGGCGATCACCGCACTCAGATCCGGCATGTAGCGGACCGGGGTGGGCTTCGGTAGCAAGGGTTCCCAAGCCGGTCCACCGGTATTCGTGGAGACCGGTGGCATGGTGGCCACGGCGTTGTCCATTTGCTCCCAGCTATAGGTCAAGGTGTTGCCCGCATTCGCATCCGTTCCTGAACCTGTCAGGATGAAGGGCGTGGACTTGGGTATCACGCGATCCACTCCGGCATTGGCCTGAGGTGCTACTTCCGGCGCAAGTGATACGGTTACCGGGCAAGTGCTACTGGTGCCCGTGGTGATGTTCGCGGCGATCTCCTGCATGCTGTAGCCACCGAACATCGCGATGCTGTGGTCACCGACATTCGGGGCGCAGATCCCGGCATAGCCCATGATGGTAATGCCACTTCCCACTTCCACCGCAGCGGAACTCGCCCTGTTGCAACTGTTGTTCTGGGTGTGGTTGCCACCGTATTGGTGGCCCATTTCGTGCGCTACGTAATCGATGTCGAACGCATCACCGATCGGGCTGCCTTGGCCCGTTACCCCACGCGCTTTGTTGCTGGAGCTGCATGGGCTGTTCAAGCTGGCGATACCTCCGCCACCCGTGCTGAACACGTGGCCGATGTCGTAGTTCGCGCTACCGATCAAGTTCGTGCATTGGGTCTGGTTCTGGCCCAACATCGCTGAACCGTCGCCATCGTCGTATGGGTCCGTGGCTCCATTCAAGAAGACCAGCAGATCCGTGTTCCCCACCATCTCCATGGTCAAGGTCGCATCACGCTCGAACATGTCGTTGACCCGGTTCATGGTGGTCACCATGGCACCGAGCGCGAAACTCTTGTCGTTGTTCGTGCTGTTGGATCCGTGGAAGTTCGCGTACTCACCCGTGCAAGCCAACGCCAACCGGTAGGTGCGCATTTGGCAATCACCCACCCGATCGATCCCCATCTGTTGGATCCATTCACGCGTCCGTGCTGATTCCACAGCGATGTCATTCTCTTGGTCGTAGCTGCAGGTCATCGGTGGTTCGCTTGGCGAGCGTGTCAGTTGATCCCGCTGGTACACTTGGCATAACGTCACATCGCCCTGTAAGACAGGATCGATGAACCACGTCTTGCGTTCAGCCGAGGTGACCATCGCATGGATGCCGTTCGGGGTGATGTCCAACTTCAAGGTCACGGCCGCATCATCCACTCCAACACCGCTGTACGTGCGGATCATCGGGTAACGCGCTTGGAGGTCAGGGTGCATCACGGGCACCTCCAGGATCCGGAACTGGGCCATTCCGCCTTCCGGTGCGGGCAGCGAGATCAGGCTTTGCGCCTGCCGAACCTGCAGGATCGTTCCGGTCGCGGCCGAAGCCAATTCCGCCCGAAGCGCCTCAACGATCGCCCGTACATAGCGCGCTTGCGCCGGAGCGATGTAGCGTTCACCGCGGGTTTGGACCACTTCGCTTGCGATGATGTCCACCCATGCGGAACGGGTTTGGGAATGTGCCACGGTGGGCAATAACGAACCAAGGAATAGAACGAGCAGGGATCGTACGTGTAGTGACATGGAGCTAAAGTTATGCACGGTGAGCGGACAGGGGAGGCCCACCGACCAAGGACAAGAGGTTCCGCAAGATTAGGGCAATACCCCCTTGCGCGTGGAAAAAGATCGTCGAACGCTAGGGATCCCAGTTCGACTTGGGGAAAACCAGCGTCCGATCACACGGCCTACTCCCCCACCTTCACCCGGATCCCTTCGCTGTGGCTGCTGAATTCCGGTGCATACATGCACATGGCGGTGGTGATCCCATTGCTGAGATCCCCAGCATGGGTCACACGCAGATCGTACTCGAACACATAGGTGCCCGGTGCAATGCGGTCGAAGAAGAAGTGCATGCCCACATCGCGAATGCTCTGGTAATACCCTAGGCCACCTTGCCACTTGTAGCCACTGATCGCTTCCACCGGTTCCAGACCCGCTGCGCGCAGATCCTTCAGATGCACGTGGTCCACGTACCGATCCGTGCGTAATTCGATACGGATCGTGAGCTTGTCGCCAGCCTTCAAGGTGCGTGCTTTGTCCAACGCGATCAACTGCGCACCCGCGTCGCTTTGCGCGTGCAACATCACGTGCTTCTTAATGCTGAAAGGACTCTCATGGGGCGTGACCTTGTCCATGCGTTCGAGGTACTGCCAATGCAAAGCCCCCCATTGCACCCCATCGCCCGTGGTGGTCACTTTCACCTCCCCCATCGCTGGCTTCACTTCGGAACCGGCCCAGGTCTTCGTGAAGTAGCCGGTGCCCGCTTCCTGCTTGTCCGCTTGCAAGCGCTCACCTCCAACGGTGATCACCGGTTCCGCCTTCGGTTCCAACCAGTCGTCGCCGGTGAGCAACAACGCAAAGCACGCTTCCGACGTAGCCTTGGTCGTTTTCCAATCGGTGGTCTGCTTCAACTTCAACAGATACTGCTTCAATGCGTTCACGCTGGCATCATCGTGCGCTACTTCCTGGAACGCTTCGATCATCAAGGCATGTGTCTCTGTCGGGAAGCTCCACCAATCGAACCCGTTATTGAAGCCCTTCCAATACATGCCCAATTCTTCGCTTCGTGTGGCCCGTTCACTCAACGACTTCAGTATGAGCTGCGCCGTAGCTTGCTCGTTCAAGCGATCCATGACAAGCACCAACATGCCCTGTTGCTGTAGCCCATTGCTGAGCCAGGTCTCTTTCGCGCGTTGCATGTAGAAATCAACCGCCGTGCGTGTTGCACCAACGATCGGCCAGCGCTGAAAGAAAGATCGCGCATACAGGAAGTGGATGTCCGTTGCATTGGGCACATACCGGGTCAGTGACTCCTTCGACGATGTGCGCACCAACTCCTTGTAGTCCTTCTCCAGCTCCGCATCCAACCAACGCACCGCCCTGCGCACCATCTGCTCCGAAGGTCCATCGGGACGCGTGTCTCCCGCCTTCAACGCTTCGAGGTGACCGAAGCCCGCAACGATGTGCTGCGTGATGTAGCGCGATGGGCGCATGCCGGTCCACCACGGCCATGCGCCTTCCGGCAATTGCATATCGCGCAGTTTCTTCATGGCGATCGCCTCCTCATTGGCCATGCGCTGGAGGTCGAAGAAGAGGGCGATCCGCCGTTTGCGTTCCGTGTCGTCCTTGGCATTCACTACCCACGGTGTTTCCTCCAACAGGGCACTCTTGAGCTCCGGGTTCTTTTCCAACGTCGAAAGGAATGCGTCCTCATTCCCCGGCGATGCAGCACTCCATTGATCGAAGACCTTCTTCACCGCTGGACGCTGTTCCACGATGTGCGTGGCCAAGCGATCCGCATAGTATCGGCTGAATGTTTGTTCGGAGCATTCGTGCGGGAACTCCATCAGATAGGGTAAGGCTTGGATCGCATACCACGCCGGGTTCGGGGTGTACTCGAGATCCAACCGTTCATGGCGCAGCGTACTGCTGGTGTTGTTCTTCAACTTCTCCAAGGTGAAGGTCTTGGTGCCCGCTTTGGTGATCGCGAGCGGCAAGCTCTCGGTGACCAGGATCTTATCGGTGAGGATCGGAAGCGGTCGCTCTTCCCCATCTCCGTAGCCTGCTGCGTTGGCCGTGATGCGCACACTCACCACATCCACATCCGCAGGTACATGGATCGGCCATGCCACCGCAGCACTTTGACCCGGTCCTGCAGTGAACGGTAGGTCGGCTTTCTCCAGACCGAATGTCGCGTTCAATTCCGCGTTGGTCCGCGGATCGAACAGCGCCAATCCAGCAGTGCCATTCATCGTGTTCCCTTCCACCACATTGATCTTCGCCGTAAGCGTGATGCGATCGCCTTCGCGCAGGAAACGCGGCAGGTTCGGCACCACCATCAACGGCTTGCTTGTAACGACCTCCTTGGTGAATTGCGCGAGCTTGAGATCCTTGGTGTGCGCCAGACCCATCACCTTCCATCGCGTCAACGCATCCGGAGTGGTGGAACGCAACACGACGCTGCCGTCGCGATCGGTAAGCAGGTCGGGGAAGAAGAAAGCGGTTTCGCGGAAGTCGGTGCGCACGGGTTGGGTGCCTGCTTCATGGACCTGCTCCACCTGCTCCATGTATCCGGGCTCTAAAGCATCGCCGGTATCTTCTGCTTCAGCAAGCCCCCCGGCACGCGCTGCATCAGCCATGGCAACACCAGGTACATGTCGCAACATGCCTTCATTTCCATCAAACCGACCATCCCGATAGACTTGATCACGCCGTTTTCCAAAACCGGCCCCATCGAAGAACAGGTCCGGGTAACGACGCATCGGCATGCGCAGATCACCGTAAATACGATACATCTGTTGTCCCTGTACCGAACCGAATGGTGCATTCCGTTGCCAATCCATACTCGAATACTCCACCGGCCATTGGAACATGGGCCAATCGTTCTGCACGAAATGATCCAGCGAAGCATCGTACATCACGCTCAACAATTGCGCGGCGACCTTTTCCTTCTTCGGACCGCTGATCCGCAAGCGCCACTCCTCCTTGGAACCCGGCAGGAGCTTGTCTCGGAAACTCATCCATTCCACCTGCAACTCCTTGTTGCTCCACGGCACGTCGATGCGTTGTGTGCTGGTGCTTACCCGGCCCCGCTCCACGCAATGTAGATGTACAGCGAAGCCGCCTCGATCCGACTCCAGAACAGGAAATTCAACGAGCTGCTGACCTTTCATCAACACGAAGCGTTTGCTCACCGCGATGCGGCCGTCGCGCTCAACCTCCATCAGCACACGTCCTTCGGGGAGCGCGCTACTCAACAGCAGCACCGCTTTCTCGCCCGGTTCGCAACTGGTTTTGATCGGCTCCACATGGAAGGCCTCGTTCACGAATCCGGTGTTCTGGATCATGGTGTCATAGAGTGTCACCATCTTGCTTGCTTTCACCTGCTTGCCATCAGCATCAATTGCGGACACTTCGATCCGGTATTTGCCGACGGTCCAATCTTTCATACCCTTGATCTGGGTGGATCTGTCATTCGCGTGATGACCTGTGCGAACGAAATGCTCGTTCAGGACAGGCCAACTCATCGGGTCTTCCTTGAAGTGCGTGGTTTGAAGTTCTCCCTGCAGGATCCGATCCGGTCGTTCCCAAAGACGCTCTCGCTGCGGTGCGTTCGTCGGCGGGATCAACTCCACGAAGCGCAGTTGCATCGGTACATCCATGTCCTGACCATTCAGGTTCTTGATGCGCACGTCGATGCTGTCCGTGGCATTGCGATCGATCGCTTCTCCCACATTGATCGCGATGTCGATGCTGCGGTACGCCGCGTTCATCGTAGTGCTCGCGCTTTGCGATTCCCCACTGATGTCCGTTGCCGTCGCTTCGATGGTGTAGGTGAAGGTAGGGTCCGCATCCGAGGGGAAGGCGCGATCCGCCGTGGCCATGAAGGCAACAGTGAATTTCCCGTCTGCGTCGCACAACGCTTCACCATTCGCCACTTCGGTCTCTTGGCCCCACGGCAATCCACGCCAACCCCAACCGCACCACCAAGGCATGCGGGTGCCGCGCTTCACGGTCCACTGCACTGTGGCACCATCCAGCGGAACACCCGCATAGCTATGCGAAGTTCCGCTCACCGTGGCCTCTTGCTCCAACTTGGCCGCTGAGGTGATCGGGTCGAAGACGATCTCGAATGTGGGGCGCTTGTATTCTTCCAATTGGATGGAACGTGTACCGTACTCTTCCCGCAGCCACATGGAACCCGTGAGCACTCCTTGCGGCGCTCGAAAACTGCCGTGGAAAGCTCCGAACGGATCGGTACGAACCTGCAGCGTATCGACCTCTTCTCCATTGACATCGAACAACCGGATCGTTGTGCCGTACCCCGCTTTCACCTCGGCGCGTTCGTTCAATTGGGTGGTCACGATGCCCTTGAAGAAGACCTCCTGACCGGGTCGATAAATGGCGCGGTCGGTGAAGAGGTAGGTGCGGATCACTTCCTTGGTCTCCGGAACGCCCCTGTTGTAGATCCAGGTGGATCCACTGATGTACACATCGGACTTGGTGGAGAGCGACCAGATCAATTCACCCTCCTTACCACTGAGGTCGGTGCGCACCATACCCTCTTGATCCGTGACGTATTCGCCTGCTGCGATGAACTTTCGGGGCGACGAATAGTCCCGGTTCCGGACATAGGCCACCGCTTTCACACCCGCGATCGGCGCACCCGTCCACCGATCCACCACCAGCAGTTGCTGATCCGTTCCCGCATTGCGCTCGGACAACATGAACCGCGTGACCCAGAACGTGGCGTACACGATGGAAGGTTGTTCCTCCGCAAAAACCCCCGACCCGCTGATCACGATGCTGTACCGGCCATTTGCCAATCCTTGCACGGGCAACTCGATCAGGTGTTCATTCAGGTCGCCATCATCCGGCAGTTCCACACTCCACTCGGCCACGGGCTTCTGCGCCAACACCCAACGGAGATGGTCGCTATGCGACGAGCGATCCGTGTTGACCTCCGCTGGATCCTTCACTACACGGAGCCAGACCTTCTGTGTGTTGGCATAACGCAGGGCGACGTTCGACACCTCGTTCGGCACCACCGCCAGCTCGCTTTGTAGCTGAAGAACGGGACGTTCCAATTGAGCCTTCAGCACTGCGGCTTGTTCGGCCCCGAAGGACCCAGAGAAATGTGCGATCGCTTCGTCGCACAGGTCACGTGCGGTTCGCCGCTCCCATTTCCAACGGTCACCGGCCAGCCGTTGGTACCGAGAGGCCTTGTCCACATGGGTCCGTGCTATCGCGACCGTGACCTCGGCCCAACTGGTATCGTTGACCAGTCGCGTGCGTAGCGTTTCCAGGGCATTGACATACAGCTCTTCCTTGTTCGATACCGTGCTTCTGGTCCGTACGAATGCCAAGCGCTGCAACATCACGTCCACCAACGCATCCGGGTTGTCGTCGTTCAGACGTACGCGTTCCAGTCGCTGCAGATGCTTCAATGCGAGGAACTCCCAAGCGGTGCTATCGCGGTGCTCCAACGTTCGGTACACGAAGTGCTCGAAGAGGTCGAAGTCCCGTGGATCGTCCAGCTTGAAACGCCAAGCGGGTTCGGTCAACCGCGTTTCCGAATTGGTGTAAACGGCCAACGCTCGGTGCGCGAGCAGGTCATACAACCTGGGGCGCAACCCACGGTCGTACTCCTCGCTTTGCAACAGGTCCCCGAGGTCCTCCACGGGCATTCGCAGCAAGGTGTCCGTTGGCGTGAGCGAGGCCGTGTATGCATCAACGACCCTGCGAATGAAAGTGGCTTGTGTCCACGTTTTCGGATCATTGCCGTCCGCCTCCATGTTGGTGCGCTCCAGAATGCGCCACCGATCACTTTGGTAAACATTCCACCACCCTTCTGCAACCGAGGAATACAAGAGTTGTTTCAGCGGAAACGATGCAGCTTCCGCACGTAGCTCCAGTTCGAACAAGCTGCTGTCTCGATCGCGTCCCGTGTATGCGAAGAAGCGATCACGATAGGCCCATGCACGGAATTCCATGCGCCAGTTCTGAGTCCCTTGCGCCTCCGCCAATAGGGCCTCCGTTCTCGCCAGTGCGCTGGCATATTGCCCGATATTCGCAAGGGAATCGACCTGCGCCCAACGTGGATCCATGCTAGACATTGCCGTGTCGACCACGGGGCGTGATGAACGACAGGTGATGAAGAGGATCGCAGAAAGGAGGATGAACAATACTGATCTGGACAAAGCACATACGTATTTGGTTCCATACAAAGGTCGTGTTGCCAGCGGAATCATAGACCCCTTGTCGGAAGCAACCCTGTGCAGCCGTGCGCGCATGAGCGATCTTCGCCCCGCGATGACCTTGCCGCCCGTTGCCCACTTCCTCGATCACGTGTTCGCTGCATTGGATGCGGATAGCGTGGATGCACAACCCTTCGCCATGGACCATTTGTGCTTCCGTGTGGCCACCACACAACGCTATGATGAGATGAAGGCCCTACTATCGACTGAAGGCACCTTGCTCGGCGAACATTCGGTCGGCGGTCGGCCCATTGCCACCTACGCTTTGCACGTTGCGCTCGTCCATCGGGAGCGGCGGATCAACGTGATCGAATTGCCTGCACCCAAACCGGGCAGCCCCTACCCCGAAGGTTGGGAACATGCCGAATTCGTGATCGATGTAGAACCGGCCGTCTTCGCATCGCGGTACCCGCAATTGCCTTGGGATCTTTCCGGAGCGGACAAACCCATGAACGCTTGTGTTCGGTTGAACTACGATGGTTGCAGCGTGAAATTCCACCGACGTGCCTTGGCCGATGTGATCATGGACGAAAGGTCTTGATCATGCGAAACGCACTGGATCCACCTCCGCATCCAAGGGTGCGGCTTTGAACAAGTGGTCCGTCAAATGCTGTGCACTCCACGGTGCCAACAACACGCCGCGCGAACCCAAGCCATTGAACACCGCTTCATACGCTCCGATGCGACCAATGATCGGACGGCGATCCCGGGATGTCGGTCGAACACCGGCCCAATGGTCCACCACTTCGAATGGGCGTTCCAGTAGCCGCTCCAAGCGGTCCGTGAGGTAATGGCGTGCTTCGGTGGTGGGGCCGCTCCACACATCGTCCCACGCGAACGTGGCTCCGACCCGATAGGTCTGATCACCGATTGGGAGCAGGAAAACGCCCCGGTGTACGGCGCACTGTAGATCGAGGCCAGGCACCCGAACGGTGAGCCCTTCACCGCGGACCGGAACCAAGCCGGGGTATGCAGAGAACGGACCTTCGCAATACACCACGACAGGCGCACTGCGCTCGTGGATGCGGACACCTCCCGGAACAGGAATGTGATCCGAAGGCGCAACCGAGGTTTCCACTAGATCGCCGGCCTTGGACCATCGCGCACGATGTTGATCCAGAAAGCCTTGCACATCCAACCACCCGCAGCGCTTCACCACACCATGGCCATAGGGTCTGGGTAAACTCTCCAGCGCCACGTCGGCGGTGCTTTCCCGTTCGAGGAAGGGAGCGATCTCCGGATCCTTCGTACGCAACTGCCAGATGCCCGCCTCCTGTGCGGTCGGGAAGATCGCTGCCAAGGTGAGGGGATGCCAGAAGGTGGTATCGTAGCGCATCTCCAACTCGCGGTAGAATGCACCTGCGATCGCCAGCATCTCCGAAGCGCGCCAACTGGGAATGGTCCGCCGCAACACGATCGGATTCACCATCCCGGCCGCCACCGCACTCGACCGCCCAGCCTGCGGACGATCGAATACGCAAACCCTTTTGCCCTGTAGCGCGAGGGTCTCGGACAGCACGGCACCGGCCAAACCCTGGCCGATGATCAGAACATCGTGTGTGAAGGAAGGTGCGGACAAAGCACCGCGAAGGTCGGGGTCAAGCGGCCACCAAACGCGCCATGCGCTGGATCAACTCTTCGGTATCGTAGGGCTTTTGCACCAAGTCGTTGGCACCCGTGCTGCGGACGGTGGCGTAGAGGTGGGGCAGGTCGTATGCGGTAAGGATCAACACCGGGGTCTCTACGCCTTGTGCGCGAATGGACTCGACCAGTGACAATCCGTCGATGTGCGGCAGACCCATGTCCAGCAGGATCAGGTCGGCCGGGTCGGCTGCGAGAAAAGCACCAAGTGTGCGTCCGTCACGAAAAGCACTGACCCGCCAACCGGCGACGATCAGCCGTTTCTCCAACAACTTGCGGACGAGGGCGTCGTCCTCTACCAAGACCACATGATGCATCGGGCTGTATACGCGATGCGGCTGCGAGAGGTTCCGTTCTACCCAGCGTCCGCTTCCGGAACAGGACCCACTTCACTCCGGAAGATCCAGAACTTCTGGCCCAAGAAGGTGAATGATGCACACAGCCCAGTGGCCACTGCGAAGGCGATGAAGTACTTGTACGGCAAATTGGTGAAGGGCGGCTGGCGGTGCAACAATTCCAGCATGCCCGTGTTGATGACCACATTGAGGACCAAGGAGATGCCGTAGGTGAGCATGAACTTCCCCAAGCGGCGGTTGTTACGATCCTTGCGGCGCCAGGTCCAGCGCTTATTGAATTGGTACGTGACCAATAGCCCGCATAGGAAAGAGAGGGCTTTGGCCACCATCTCGTTGCGCATGGTCCCGTTCGCGACCTCCTCGGGCAAGAGGTTCAGGAAGATCCAATAGCAGGCCAGGTCGGTGAGCACGGCCAACACCCCGATCAAACCGAATTTGACCAGCTGTTTCCGTGATTCGGTCCAGGCATCGAACGCCATGCTGTTTCGATTCACATGCGGCCCGTAAGCCCTTTGAAGAGGTCGTTGCCGTTGGCGTACAGCAGCAGACTGAGGAGAAGCACCATGCCCACCATCTGCGCCACTTCCATGACGCGTTGGTTCGGTACCCGCTTGGTGATCATCTCGTAGAGCAGGAACATCACATGCCCGCCATCCAAAGCCGGAATGGGAAGGATGTTCATGAAGGCCAGAATGATGCTGAGGAAGGCCGTCATGGTCCAGAACGCTTGCCAATTCCATGTGCCGGGGAACATGTTACCGATCGCGCCGAAACCACCGATCTGTTCCGCACCGGACTTCGTGAAGAGCAACTTCATGGAACTCACGTAGCCCGTGAGTGTTTCCATGCCATACGTGATCCCTGCAGGAATGGAGGCCAGTAGTCCGTAGGATTCCTTCACGGTCTTGAAGCCCAACCCACGCGCCTCGAGCTCGGAATAGGTTTCCGGACCGATGCCTACCAAGCCGGAAGCGTCCACGGTCACAGGGACATTCAACGTATCCGGACCACGCACCAAGGCGATGGCGATCGTCTGGTCCTTCTTCTCTTGCAGCAACTTGCGGAAGTCCTCGAAGAACAAGGTCGGTGTTCCATCCACGGCCAAGATGCGATCGCCTTTCCGAAGGTCGCTTTTGGCGGCGTTCATGCCGGGTCGTACCGTATCCACATAGAAGGGCAAACGCACCGCCATGATCTCCTTCTCGCCATTGCCCAACGCCAGTGACCCGAACTCGGGGTCGAGTTGCACCCGGACCGGATCACCTCCACGCACAAGCTCGAGATCCCGAGCACCATCGATCAGGATCATGCGTTGCGCATCACCGATGGTCTTTGGTGCCACCCCCTCGACACGAACAAGGCGGTCACCTTCTTGAACGCCTTGCGCTGACAGTGTTTTGCTCGGATGGATGCCGAACATGGCTTGGTCCGTAGGCAGGTATTCCCGCCCCCAGGTGAAGAGCACGCCGATGTAAATGAGCATGCCCAACAGGAGGTTCACAGTGACACCGCCGACCATAACGATGAGGCGTTGCCAAGCAGGCTTGCTGCGGAATTCCCACGGCTCGGGTGGTTTGGCCATCTGCGCCTTGTCCATGCTCTCATCCACCATACCGCTGATCTTCACATACCCTCCCAAGGGTAGCCAGCCCACGCCGTACTCGGTATCGCCCACTTGCTTCTTGAACAAGGAGAACCACGGGTCGAAGAAGAGGTAGAACTTCTCCACCCGGATCTTGAACCAACGCGCGGGAAGGAAGTGGCCCATCTCGTGCAGGATGACGAGTATGGAAAGGGACAGCAAAAGCTGCGTTGCTTTGATCAGGACTTCCATGCAGGGGTGGGTTCGAGGGCTACGCGCCGGGCTTCGGCATCGCTGGCCTCGAGATCGGCGAGTTCAGGTTCAGGAATGAATGGCACGGCTTCCATGGTGTGTGCGATGAGGTCGCTCATCTCCAAGAAACCGATCCGGTCGGAAAGGAAAAGATCCACGGCCACTTCGTTCGCCGCGTTGAGGACGCACGGTGCATTTCCACCACGATCCATGGCCTCCATCGCCAAGGCCAAGTTGCGGAAGGCCCCAAGGTCCGGGCGTTCGAAGGTGAATGCCGTGCATTTCGCGAAATCGAATCGCGGCCAGTTCGTCGGTAAGCGATCCGGATAGGCCATGGCATATTGGATCGGCAACTTCATGTCCGGCAGACCCAACTGCGATTTCATGCTACCGTCGCGGAATTGCACGATGCTGTGGATGATGCTCTGCGGATGCACGATGATCTCGATCTGATCCGGGCGTAGTTCGAATAGCCACTTCGCCTCGATGGCTTCCAGGCCTTTGTTCATCATACTGGCACTGTCGATCGTGATCTTGGCGCCCATGTTCCAGTTCGGATGCTTCAATGCTTGGGCCTTGGTGGCCTTCGCCAATTCCTCGCGGGTCCATCCTCGGAACGGGCCTCCGCTAGCGGTGAGGACGATCTTTTCGATGGGATTCTGCCATTCGCCGACCAGACACTGGAAGATGGCGCTGTGCTCGCTGTCCACCGGATAGAGGTTCACGCCCTTTGCACGTGCGGCCTTGGTGACCAACTCACCCGCCACCACCAAGGTCTCCTTGTTGGCCAGTGCGATGTGCTTGCCTGCTTCGATGGCCGCCATCGTGGGCCGCAGCCCGGCATAGCCGACCAACGCGGTGAGCACCAGTTCGATGCCCTCCATCTGCACGGCTTGTTCCAACGCATCCGCACCAGCGAACACCTTGATGCCTTGCGGAAAGAGGATGTCCTTGGTCTGTTCCAGCTTCGTGGTATCGCCGATCACCACAGCATTCGGCTTGAACTCCAATGCTTGCTTCACCAGGAGGTCCACGTTGTTGCCACAGGAAAGCAGTTCCACTTGGAAATGGGCCGACTGTTCGCGGATCACGTCCAACGCTTGGGTTCCGATGGACCCGGTGGACCCGAGAATGGCGACTTTCTTCATGTGCGCATGCGACCAAATGCTCATGCATCCATGAACAACCAATTCGGTCGGAAAACGTGCAAAGATCGCGCTTCCCCAAGGAATGGCGATGTCCTATTGCGCCTTCCGCTGCGCCTCTGCCAAAGTGTAGATCAGCGACGCTGGCTCGCAAAGCACCGCCCGATCACCCAACAGCGCGACCGGTGCCTTCCACAATTGCGGGTTCCGCACGACCACGTGCAGCCAACCTTCCATATCCAGATCGCGGCCACGCACATGCGCTTGGTAGTACGGATGGGCGCGATTCAAAAGGTCCTTCGGCCGCAAATTCAATTGCTTCACCACTTGGCGGACAAAGGTGCTGGAGAGGCTCACTTCGTTCACGTCCTGCTTGTTCACCCGTGGCGCTAAGGAATAAGCGTATGCCAAGGCCTTCTTGCCTTCGGAGGTACTACCGTCGTAGACCAACGTGAGCTCTTTGGAATTGAGGGTGGTGCTCATGGAGAGTGGTTTGATCGAGCCTCAAGGTAAGCACAAGAACGCGCCCTCCCACCGGTGGGGTCGATCGATCTTGAACATCCAGCACGTTCGATCCGACGGGTCGGGGTCCGATCTTCGACCAAACTACCGGGCCGAAGCCCTGCGCAACCGGTCGTTGATGGCCCGTCCCAAGCCTTCTTCCGGGAATTGCTCCGCAATGATCAGGGCGCAATCGCTGGCATCCAACTCCCGCAACACGGCGAAGAGGTTGCGGGCGGCTTCAGCGAGGTCCCGATCCACCGAAAGCATTTCACAGCGGTCCGCTTCGTATTCCGTGCTGAAACTGATAACACCAACGGACCGACCGGCGTAGCGTTTCAGCAGGGCCGACACATCGCCCACATGCACGGGTTTGTGTGGCGCATAATGGCTCTCAAGCATCCCCGGTGCCATGTGCAACTTCGAGGGATCCGACATGCCGACACTCCCGATCAAGGCTTCGATCCGTTCCACGGGAATTCCGCCGGGACGATACAGCACCCACCGCCGTTGTTGTGGATCCCAACCTACTATGGTGCTTTCCACGCCCACCGCACAGGGCCCACCATCCAGAATGTACGGCACCTTGGTACCGAGCTGATCCGCGACATGTTGGGCCGTCGTGGGGCTGATGTAGCCGAACGGATTCGCACTGGGGGCCGCAAGTGGAACGCCCACTTCGCGTAGCAGCGCCGCGGTCATGGGATGTGCGGGCATACGAACGGCGACGGAATCCAATCCGCTGGTGACCAGGTCCGGTACTTCGGGACGCTTTGGAAGAACCAGCGTGAGTGGACCCGGCCAAAAGGCATCCATCAATTCTTGCGCTCCTTGGGGCAACTCCTTCGCGACACGCATGACATGATCGCGTTCGGCGATGTGTACGATGAGCGGGTCGAAACTGGGCCGCTCCTTGATCGTGAAGATATTCAGAACGGCACCTTCATCGAAGGTATTCGCAGCCAGACCGTACACTGTTTCCGTAGGGATGGCAACGACCTCTCCGGACCGCAACAACGCCGCCGCATGTTCAACATCGCTACCGATCCGCCCGTTCATGGGTGCAAATGTCCGCATCGTACCGAAAGTTCCGCCACATTATCGGGGCAGATCCACCCCGCCATGACATTCTGCCTGTCTTTGTCACGACACGGTTCCGATCGATAGATCCGCGTCCACCGTACGTTCCAACGCTTTCCACCCCGAACCACGAACCATTGGCACGGGATCCGCGTATGTGCTCGTGTACCAAATCTGCTTCATCATGCCACGCGCAAAGAAGAAACTCATCCTGACCCAGCCGATCAAAGAAGGACTCAAGGCCATCAAGGTTCGCTTGGACCACCGTACGGTGATCACACTGGCCAGCCTGAAGGCTCTGGAGTTCTGGAAGAAGCGCTATCCACAAGCGCAAGTGATCGGTTAGGCGAGACCGTCCACATACCGGCGATCATTCGCCAGCCGGGGCACTTTGCTCTGCGCGTCGTTCATGCCGCGTGCTTTCATCCACGCTACAAAAGCACCGTGCGATAGCGCATGGACCACCAACGGTCGCAGCACTTTTCCAGTTACCAGATCCTTGTAATACGCGTTCCTCTTCTGCAAGGCTGCGTCGATCAATTCGGCGAAGCGTGACTTGTCCACGGGGGCATGGGCGAATTCGATGAACCACTCGTGGTAGGGCAGACCTTCAGTTGGTGCTAACTGTGGAGCAACCGTGAATTCGCTGACCTCGCAGGGCATTTGCGCCATGGCATCCTTCAGTGCACCCTCCACCTCCTCTGCGATCACATGCTCGCCAAAGGCGCTGGTAAAGTGTTTGGTGCGCCCCGTAACGACGATCCGCGGCGGGGAAAGCGAAACGAATTTCACGGTATCCCCGATCTCGTAGCCCCACAGCCCGGCGTTGGTATAGAGGACCAGCGCATATTGCACGCCCACTTCAACCTCGTCAATGGATAATGCCTTGTTGGGAGTTGGGTTGTTGTTGGGTTGTTGAGGGTTGGTCGTCAACGGGTAGGAACCCATAGTAGATGCCATTGTCCAGAACGAGCAATAACCCTTCTTCCGGGTTCTTGTCCTGGTAGGCGATGAAGCCTTCGCTGGCTGGAAAGAGTTCCACGCTCGGTACGCTGGTTCCGATCAACGCTTCCATGCGGCTGCGGTACGGCGCATAGTTGACACCACCATACACGAAGAGTGAGAAGTTGGGGAACACCTGCTTTACAGTTCGCTTCCCTGTACGTGCCAGAAGCCGTTCGAAGTACATCTGCACCCAAGCCGGTATGCCACTGATGAGCCGCAGGTCCGTGTGCATGGTCTCGCCCACGATGGCCTCTACCTTGGTCTCCCAGTCGGGTATGCTGTTGGTCTTGAACGAAGGCAGACGGTTGCGAAGGAGATATGTCGGCACATGATTCGCCACGATGCCGCTGAGCCTGCCGGAAGGAATGTGCCCGCTCTTGTCCAAGACAGGACTGCCCTGCAAGAAGATCATTTTCCCATCCACGAAATCCGTTCGACCACTATGTGCGATGTACGCGAGCAGGGCACGGCGCGCACTACCGATATGGTTCGATAGGCTCTCTTGGGTGATGGGGATGTACTTCGCACCGCTGGTGGTGCCACTGGTCTTGCACAGGTAGAGCGGCTTTCCGGGCCACAACACATCGTCCTCTCCGAACCGGATCCTCTCGATGTACGGAGCGAAACCTTCATAGTCCCGAAGCGGAATGGCCTGTATCAGATCGTGGTGCGTGCGAACATCGTGCAGGTTATGTTCTTTTCCAAAAGTGGTATCGCCAGCGAAGCGTACCAACTCGGCGAGGACCTTCTGCTGGGTAACGCCCGGATCCAAAGCACGCTTCATCACCGCTTCCGTAACGCGACGTGCATAGGGTTTTGCGAGTGCGGACTTGAGACTCATTCTTCAGCGGCAGTGGGCAGGCTGAGCAACGCGAGATCCCGCGAAGTTGGATAGACGGTGCAAGGGGCAAGCGTGGTGGAAGTTGCCGCTATCCATCATTGGAAGACCATGAACGCTTGGGGGTCCACCGGTGTACCGTCCAACCAGAGTTCGAAGTGCAGATGCGGGCCACTGGTCAGTTCACCGCTGTCGCCTACGATGGCGATGGCCTCCCCGGCTTTCACTTTATCACCCACCTTCTTCAGCAACACACTGTTGTGTTTGTAGATGCTGATCAGGTCGTTCGGGTGCTGCACCTGGAGTACGTGCCCTGCATCGGTGGTCCAACTCGACAAGGTGACCGTCCCGGCCAAGCAAGCCTTCACAGCAGCGTTCGCTTGGGCTACGACATCCACTCCGAAGTGGTCCAGCTTCATGTCGAATGTGCTGGTAACGATCCCCCGCAATGGCGGAAAGAAGAAGATACCTGCCAATTCACGTTGGCCCGAGGCCCCGATGTCCTCCTTTACACTATAGGCCTCTTCTTTCGCGATCCTTGCCCGCAGCACACTGTCCGCCCTACTCGGCACCATATCCGAATGATCTGGTGTTTCTGCTAACGGGATGAACAAATTCGCGCTATCCGCCTGTAACTCCCCGCTCAACACCATGCGCAGATTCTCGATGTACCGATCGCGGTGGGCCAGTTCCACTTCCAAGGAGTCCGCCATGAGCAAACTGCGGTAGGCGTTTCGCTTGGTCTCTTGGTCCGAATAACCAGGGATGTAACGTTTCAACGGCGTGAAAACGATCACTGCGGTGACGAAGGCACCATAGAGCGCGAAGGCCGCAAGGCCCAGAAGCAGGACATTCAAGCGATTCAGCCGCATGCTGAACCGTTCCTCGAAGGTGCGGTCATTGATGAGCAACAGCCGGTAGCGATCCTTGAGCTTCCGTAGCCATTTCCCCTTGCGGTCGCCTGCTTTGGCGCCTCCGGCGGTGTGGGTGGGCATTGCACAAATATGGCACACGGCACGCCTTCCCGGTTCCGTATAATGCACGGGGAGCGATATCCAGCCCTCCGGATCGGATCGGGTGAAATAACTTCGCCCGTTCGTAGTTATCCGAATGCGGATCGATTTGAGCACCCTTTCCCCATATCGCTTTGTTGGCCTTCTCCTTGTGGTGATGGGCTTGGCCGTGGGCTGCTCCCAGCAGAACGATGCCTTCTTGAACCGCACATACCACCGCTTAACAGCGCGTGACAATGGGTGGTTCAATGCCAACGAGAAGCTCAAGGAAGTGGTCTTCGATATCGAGGACACCCATGTGGATGATTACGACGATGTGCTTCCGCTCTTCGTTTATGGTACCCCGGAAAAGGCCAAGTCCGCCACACCGGATCTGGAAAAGTGCATCGAAAAGTGCTCCTTGGTGATCGAGCGGCACACCATGGACATCAAGGGCAAGGAGAAGAACGCGTGGATCGATGATGCGTGGTTCGTGATCGCCAAGAGCCAATTCTACAAAGGCAATTATTACGAAGCCGAACGGGGCTTCACGTATGTAAGTCGCCGGTTCAAAGGCGAGAACAAACAGATGGAAAGCCTTGTTTGGTTGGCCCGGACGGCGATCCAATTGGAGCAATTCGGAAAGGCCCAAAGCGCGTTGGACGAGGTCGCAAACCAGAAAACACTGCCCAAGAAGTTCGACCATGGTGAACTGAACGCGGTGCGGGCCGAACTGCACTTGAAGCGTGGAAAGGTGGACGATGCGATCATCGAATTGGAAAATGCCATCCCGAACGCAGGCACCAAGCGTGAGCGCGTCCGCTGGGCATTCATCCTTGCACAGCTCTACCAACTCAAGGGGATGGAGGAAAAGGCCATCAAGCAATTCGCTACGGTGGCTCGCATGAACCCCCCCTACGAAATGGCGTTCCAGACCCGGATCTTCCAAGCACTCGCCTTCAACAAGGGGGATAGCAAGGAGATCCGGAAGCGACTGAACCGGATGCTTCGGGACGACAAGCACATCGACCACTTCGATATGCTCCACTACGCCTTGGCCGATCTGGACCTCAAGGAGCGAAAGGACTCTGCGGCCGTGGTGCAATTGTTGATCAGCGCCAAGGTGAGTACCACAGACACCAAACAGAAAGCGAAGACCTTCCTGAGACTCGCGGACCTCTACTTCGACCACCGGGAATACTCCGATGCACAGAAGTACTACGACTCCACCCAGACCATCTTGGCCGAGACCCATCTGCGCTCTGAAGAAGTGAAGACCCGCGCACGGGTCCTTGGCGAATTGGTGGAGCAGTTGGCCATCATCCAATTGGAGGATAGCCTGCAGGCTTTGGGGCAGTTGGATGAGAAGGATCTGGAGAAGAAGATCCGCGGGATGATCCGTGATCGCGAGGACCAGGAGGATGAGAAACAGCGCGCCGAAGAGGAGGCCCGAGCTTTCGCTGAAGCCAATCCGGATGCGGGCAAACCACCTCCCACCAATTCAGGCGGACGAGGGAACTGGTACTTCTACGACCCGCAACAGATCGGAAGAGGTTTGTCCGGTTTCCGGAAGAAGTGGGGCAACCGGCCGCTGGAGGATGATTGGCGTCGAAAGGACAAAAGCGGTAGCATATTGGCCGAGGAGCTGGAGGAGGAAACACAAGAACAGATCGCCGAAAACGGCGAGAAAGGAAAAGAGGCGTGGAAGGACCCTTCTTTCTACACCAAGGACATCCCGAAGGACGATGCCGCACTGGAGGCCTCCAACGCACGCATCTGTAGCGCTTTATACACCAGTGGCATCATCTACAAGGAACAACTGAAGGACGCGGACAATGCCATCGAGAGCTTCGAAGTGCTGAACAACCGGTTCGACGAATGCCGGTTCACTCCGGAGAGCTACTACCAATTGTATCGCATCTACTTGGAGAAAGAGCAGACCACGAACTATTTCTCTCCTGACGGGTCGGGCTCGCAGACCTACGCGAACATCATCTTGGAACGTTGGCCGGACTCGGAATTCGCCCGACTGGTGCGCGACCCCAACATTCTGCAGGCCGACGAGGTCCGCAAGCAAGAAGAGGAACTGGCGTACAAGGAAGTGTATGGTCGCTATCGCCAATACATGTTCGGATCGGTGATCGTCACTTGCTCCGGGGTCATCGCCAATGAACCGCGAAACCACTTCCTAGCGAAGTACCACATGCTGCGCGCTATGGCCATTGGTGGACAGCGTGATACGCAAGGATTCCGTGCAGCCCTGAATGAGGTGCGCACCAAATTCCCCGGCACGGATGAGGAGCGGGCCGCCACCGAACTGCTCGCCGCGCTGGACCGCACCTCGGGCACCCCACCCGAGAACCCGCGCAAAGCTGGTACCACAGGAGAGTACAAGCCAGATGCGGGGCAGCATTACTTCGCCTTGATCGTGCCCAATAGCGGCACGGACCTCAATGCGATCAAGACGAGCATTTCTACCTTCAACAGGGACTACTACCCGGCAACCCCTGTGCAGATCACCAACACCTTCCTGGACCCCGAACACCAAGTGGTTCTACTGAGTTTCTTCGAGTCCAAGCAGCAGGCCATGGAGTATTTCTCCCTGTTCTCCAGCGCCAGTCCGGTCTTGACCGGGATCAACGACCAAGGATACCCGGCATTCCCCATCACCACTGAAAACTACTCCCAATTGTTCCGGAGCAAGGACGTGGAAGGCTACACCTCCTTCTTCACAGAGAACTACGTTGACGGTCAATAGGATAAGTGCTCCGCACCACTATCTTTGACCCGATATTTCGAATTTTCACCTTCAACCCGAAGGAAACATGTTCCGAAGCGAGAAACCTGCGAACCCGAGTACCATGAATAAGACCGCAGAACCCGTTAGCCCCGGCAAGATCAACAGCATCATGGAGGGTACCTCCATCGTTGGGGAGGTCAACAGTGATAGCAATATCCGCATCGATGGTAAGGTGAAGGGTACCGTTACCGCTCGCGGACGTGTGATCGTGGGCCAGACCGGCACCATAGAAGGTGAAGTGATCTGCCAGAGCAGCGACATCGAAGGCACCGTGGTCGGCAAAGTGAACTGTCAGGATCTGTTGAGCCTGAAGGCGACGGCGAAACTACAAGGCGACATCAACACCAAGAAGCTCGCAATCGAGCCGGGCGCGGTGTTCACCGGTAACTGTAGCATGGCTGGTGGTGTGGTGAAGGAAATGGACCCTGTTCGTTTGCGCACGGAGACAACGACTTCCGAATCGAAGCAAGCGGCCCGCTGATCGGCGGTCCTATTCGCGCCATGTTCGCCCGGCGCTGGTCCTTCCTCGCACCCTTTCTCTTGTTCAATTTGATCTGCACCGGCGTGCTCTACGCGCTGTTTGGCCAGTTCGAGATCCCCTTCGGAACCCAGCAACTAGCGACGGTGGCGTACTTCCTTGTATTGGGCATCGGCCTGCACACCTGGCAGGGGTCTGCGCTGGACACGGATCCGAAGCTCTCGGTACAGCGCTACATGACCGGGATGGTCCTCAAGATGCTGCTCACCTTGTTGGTCCTGTTGGTCGCGATCGTAAAGATGCCCAAGGTCGACGTGGTCGCCTTCGTGCTCCCTTTCATCGGCTTTTACCTAGCGAATCTGGCGTTCAGCACGGTGCGCTTCTCGGCGCTACTGCGTCAACGCAAGCCATGAGTAAGAAAGGGCCAAAGGAAGAACCCCCATACGCTGCATACTTGCGGTTGACCGGTCTGGGCCTTTCCATGGCGGGGATCGTTCTGGGCTTCACTTTTCTGGGATACTGGTTGGATGGTCTACTGCGCTGGCGCTTCCCGATATTGACCCTTGTATTGGCTCTCACGGGGGTCGCCGGGGCCATGCTGCACCTCTTCAAGGAGACCGGGAAGAAGCATTGATCGCTGATCATTCCATTCATCATTTCATCGATCGGAAGCGAATCCTACCTTTGCGCCCGAAATACAGGGGGTGGTCTCCTGTTCTGATATCATGAAAGCCTTGATCCGCGCCGGTTTCCTTCTCTTCAGCAGCTTGTTGATCGGAAGTGCTGTCGCGCAGCATGAAGGTCATGAGCACGCCACGGAGCTGGAAATCGAGAACGTTTTCGAGGAGCATTCGAGCGACCACGAGGCCCACGGGACTGAGAAATTCAATCCCGGCGAGATGATCATGGGCCACGTCGGCGATGAACACGGATGGCACCTCTGGGGCCACACCAGCATCCCGCTCCCGATCCTCGTGTACAACACCGAACGCGGTTTCAGCAACTTCTCCAGCAGCAATTTCGACCACGGGCACAAGACCCATGGCGGCTATATGTTGCACGAGGGCAAGGTGGTTGCCACCGATGCCCCTGATGGTGCCGATGCACACCACGCCAGTGTGAACGAGGAACTCACGAAGTCCACGTGGGACATCAGTATCACGAAGAACGTACTGGGCATGTTCGTAAGCATGGCCATCCTGTTGTGGGTGATGCTTTCGGTGGCAAATGGATACAAGAAGCGTGGAGTGGGTGCACCAAAAGGGTTGCAAAGCTTCATTGAGCCGATCATCGTGTTCATTCGTGATGATGTGGCCAAAGCGAACATCGGTCCCAAGTACGAGCGCTTCATGCCCTACCTGCTCACTGTGTTCTTCTTCATTTTGCTGAATAACCTGACCGGTTTGATCCCGATCTTCCCATTCGGCGCGAACGTTACCGGAAGTATCTCGGTGACCTTCGCCTTGGCAGCCATCACCTTCGTGATCACCTTGATCCATGGCAATCGCCACTATTGGGGGCATATCCTGGCCATGCCCGGTGTTCCCAAGCCCGTGCTGTTGATCCTCACACCGGTGGAGATACTTGGTGTATTCCTTCGCCCAGCCATTCTGATGATCCGATTGTTCGCGAACATCACTGCGGGGCACATCATCGTACTGAGCTTCTTCGCGCTGATCTTCATCTTCGGAGAGATCAATGCCGGTCTGGGTTGGGGCGTTTCCATCTTCACCCTCGTCTTCACGATCTTCATGAGCATGCTCGAGCTGCTCGTTGCCTTCATCCAAGCCTTCGTGTTCACCTTCCTCTCGGCCATGTACTTCGGTGCAGCGGTGGAAGGCCACGATGATCACAAAGAATCACTGGTCTAAACCACAAACCCCAATACGCATGTTCCTCACTGTCCTTCTGCAAGCCGCTACGGAAGCTCCCCTGCACTTCGGTCTTGCCGCCATCGGCGCTGGTATCGCCGCCCTCGCCGCAGGTATCGGCATCGGTCGCATCGGCGGTGATGCCATGCAGGCGATCGCTCGTCAGCCAGAAGCCACCAACGATATCCGCGCGAACATGATCCTCGCCGCAGCGCTCGTTGAAGGTGCCTCCATGTTCGGCATCGTTGTGGGCCTGCTGGCCATGGTGCTCTGAGCACTTCCGGTATCCTAAACCTCTTCTCTCGTCATGCTCATTGAATTCTCCTTCGGCCTCATCTTCTGGATGACCGTATCGTTCCTGACGGTACTGTTCATCCTCAAGAAATTCGCGTGGAAACCGATCCTGGGCGCGCTCAGCGAGCGGGAGCGCACGATCGAGGACGCCTTGAACGAAGCGAAGAAGGCCCGCGAAGAGATCGCGGCCATGAGCAGTCGCAACGAGGAGTTGATGCGCGACGCACGCGAAGAGCGTGAGGTGCTCCT
Source organism: Flavobacteriales bacterium (assembly GCA_016710015.1). Classification (GTDB taxonomy): domain Bacteria; phylum Bacteroidota; class Bacteroidia; order Flavobacteriales_F; family PHOS-HE28; genus PHOS-HE28. The sequence goes on along the minus strand of JADJLR010000004.1, from coordinate 302,260 downwards.
GAAAGAGGCCCGCGACATCCGCGACAAGGAGATCGCCGAGGCGAGATCCAGGGCGAAGGTGGAGGCCGACGCGATCTTGAGCCGTGCCCGCATCGACATCCAGAATGAGAAGATGGCGGCCATTACCGAGATGAAGAACCAGGTGGCCGAATTGAGCATCTTGGTGGCTGAGCGTATCCTGAAGGACAAGTTGTCCGAAAATGCCGCACAGCAAAGCCTCGTGGACAAAGTGATGACCGAAGCCGAGCTGCGCAAGTCATGAACATCGCCCCGGTCGCTTATCGCTACGCCCGTTCCCTCATGGAGCTCGCCCACGAAAGGGGTGACTTGGAGGGTGCCCACGAGGACATGGTCCTTGTGGCCAAGGTGTGCAGCGAAAATCACGAGCTGATCGTTCTGTTGAAGAGCCCGGTGGTGAAGGCCGATAAGAAAGCGGTGATCCTTGACAAGATCTTCGCGGGCAAGGTCGGTGAGCTCACGAAGTCCTTCATCGGCATCCTTGTGCGCAAAGGGCGCGAAGGGCTCCTGCCCGATGTAGCGAACGCCTTTGCACTGCTCTACAAGATCAACAAAGGCATCGTCACCGCCCAGGTGACCAGTGCTGCGCCGCTAAGCGATACGGCACGCGCTAGAGTAAAAGCCCTTGCCGAGAAACAGCATCCTGGCAAGAGCATCGAATTGGTGGAGCATGTGGACCCCTCGTTGATCGGAGGGGTAACGATCCGCATCGGTGACGAGCAATACGATGGCAGCGTAAGCCGCCACCTGTCCGATCTGCGCCGCGAATTCTCCAAGAACCCGTACATCCCAGCGATCTAACGATATCCCGCCATGGCCGTAGTGAATCCCGCCGAAGTAACGGCGATCGCAAACAAGAACTCGCCGGATCCGCACCAGCACCGAACTCGAAGAGGTCGGTACGGTGTTGCAAGTGGGTGATGGTATCGCCCGCATCTACGGTCTGCAAGGTGTCCAGAGCGGAGAGCTCGTGGAATTCCCCAGCGGTCTGCGCGGCATCGTGTTGAACCTCGAGGAAGACAACGTGGGTGTGGTATTGCTCGGCCCATCCGTGGGTGTCAAAGAGGGCGATACCGTGAAGCGCACCAAGCGCATCGCCAGCATCAAGACCGGCGAAGGCATTGTTGGCCGTGTGGTGAACACCCTCGGCGAGCCCATCGACGGCAAAGGACCGATCACTGGTGAGTTGTACGAGATGCCTATCGAGCGCAAAGCTCCGGGCGTGATCTTCCGCGAGCCTGTAAAGGAGCCTCTGCAAACAGGGATCAAGGCCATCGATGCCATGATCCCGATCGGACGTGGCCAGCGCGAATTGATCATCGGTGACCGCCAAACGGGCAAGAGCACCGTGGCGATCGATACGATCATCAACCAAAAGGAATTCTTCGACGCCGGCAAGCCGGTGTATTGCATCTACGTCGCTATCGGCCAAAAGGGCTCCACTGTTGCAGGTACCGTGAAAGTGTTGGAGGAGTGCGGTGCCATGGCCTACACCACGGTCGTAGCTGCCAACGCGAGCGACCCCGCCCCGATGCAGTTCTTCGCACCCTTTACCGGAGCAGCCATCGGCGAGTTCTTCCGCGACACCGGTCGTCCGGCACTGATCGTTTATGATGATCTCTCCAAGCAAGCCGTGGCCTACCGTGAGGTATCGCTGCTGCTGCGTCGCCCACCCGGACGTGAGGCCTATCCAGGGGACGTGTTCTACCTGCACAGTCGTTTGCTGGAGCGCGCCGCGAAAGTGACCGCTGACCAAACCGTTGCCGAGCAGATGAACGACCTTCCCGAGAGCTTGAAGGGTATGGTGAAAGGTGGTGGTTCCTTGACCGCCTTGCCGATCATTGAGACCCAAGCCGGAGACGTTTCTGCCTATATCCCTACCAACGTGATCTCGATCACCGACGGTCAGATCTTCTTGGAGAGCAACTTGTTCTTGAGCGGTGTGCGTCCTGCCATCAACGTGGGTATCAGCGTGAGCCGCGTGGGTGGCAACGCGCAGATCAAATCCATGAAGAAGGTGGCCGGTACGCTGAAGCTTGACCAAGCTGCGTACCGCGAGCTGGAAGCCTTCTCGAAGTTCGGTAGCGACCTCGATGCCTCCACCAAGGCCGTATTGGACAAAGGTGCCCGCAACGTGGAGATCATGAAGCAAGGCCAGAACCAACCTGTGCGCGTGGAGGAGCAGATCGCGATCCTTTATTGTGGCACAAAGGGCTTGCTATCTGCAGTTCCGGTGAAGAACATCAAGCAGTTCGAGGCCGAGTTCATCACCATGCTGCGCAACAAGCACAGCAACGTGCTGGAAGCGTTGAAGAAAGGCGAGTACAACGACCAGATCACAAGCACGCTGGAAACGGTTGCTGCTGACTTGATCAAGAGTTTGGATAACTGATGAAGAGTTGCGAGTGATGAGTGACCAGTGACGAGTCTGGCCTGCGATGTGCCAGACTCGTCACTCACCACTCCACACTCATTACGGCATTCAACAAGAACCCGCACAACGGTGATAAGCACTCGGATATGGCAAGCCTGAAGGAGGTACGCAACAGGATCGTCTCGGTCAATAGCACCAAGCAGATCACCGCCGCCATGAAAATGGTGAGCGCGGCCAAGTTGCGTCGTGCCCAGGATGCCATCTTACGCATGCGTCCCTACGCCGAGAAGTTGCAGGCCATCCTCAGCAACGTGAGCGCGTCATTGGACAGTAGCGAAGGCAAATACAGCCAACAGCGTGACGTGAAGAACGTGTTGCTTGTGGCCATCGTTAGCAATCGCGGTCTCGCGGGTGCCTTCAATACGCAAGTGTTCCGGAGCATCCGTCGTATGGTCATTCAGCATGAAAGCATCGGCCGTACAGTACATGTGCTTCCATTAGGCAAGAAGGCCCTGGACACGTACCGCCGAACCAAGCATTTCAGTGCCGATCTGCCTACCGATGGAGCGAGCCTGTACGATGGCTTGAACTTCGACAAGGTGGCCCCTAAGGCGGAACTGCTCATGGAGCTTTTCGCCAATGGCACCTATGACGAAGTAGTGCTGGTATACAACCGGTTCAAGAACGCTGCCGTGCAGGTCATCACAGAGGAGCCCTACCTGCCGGTGATGCCACCTGCTGCTTCTACGGAACAGAAGGTGAAGACAAGCGCCATGGACCACATCATGGAGCCGGACCGCCGGACCATCGTGGAGGAGATCATCCCGAAGAGCTTGAAGATCCAGCTCTATAAGGCCTTGCTCGATAGCAACGCCGCCGAGCACGGTGCCCGCATGACCGCCATGCACAAGGCCACCGACAATGCCGATGCCCTCTTGAAGGAGTTGAGGCTGACCTACAACAAGGCGCGGCAGGCATCCATCACCAACGAGATCCTGGAGATCGTGGGTGGGGCGGAGGCGCTGAAGGGGTAGGCCTATCGCTTTCGCGTTATGCTGCCACCGTTGTAGCGTTTTCCACATCGGACCTCTGTCCATCAAGCCTCAAAAGCACATTCGTGGAATGGCCCAAGCCACTCAGGGTGCCTGATCCTTGGGACGGTACACGCCACTACCTATCCCCGTAGTGTCCCTTGCAACTCACCACCTCTACGGATCCATCACCGGTCATTCGGTAGACCAAACGGTGCTTCTCATCGATCCGTCGTGACCAGTATCCTTTGAGTGCTCCCTTCAGCGGTTCCGGCTTGCCCACCTTTGAAGGGTTCGCGCAGTATGGCCTTGATCAGATCATGGATCTTGATGTATCGCGCCTTGTCATAGATGCCCCAGTCGCAGAAATCTTCATACGCATTCTGCTCGAAGATGACCCGCTTCATGTCTTGAGGCGCTCGATCACTAAAGCGTCTAGATCCGCCTCTGTAAGTGTCACCGAGTTTCCCTTTTCAAGGTTCTTGACCGCCTTTTCCAAGCGCTGCAAGTAAACTTTCTTGCTCTCCGAACGCGTCAATTCGAAGTCCGTGCTAGAGCGAATGGTCAGTGTGAGTTCACGGTCCTTATCGAACAAGCGTTTGATCTTGTTCAAGAGGTCCATGTCCAACTCTGATACCTTGATGCGGAGGCTCGTTTCCATCTGATCACTTCACACGAAGATAAGCTGTTCCTGCATGAAGATCCAACTCTACAAGGCCTTGCTCGATAGCAACGCCAGTGAACACGGTGCCCGCATGACCGCGATGCACAAGGCTACCGACAACGCCGATGCCCTCTTGAAGGAGTTGAGGCTGACCTACAACAAGGCGCGGCAGGCATCCATCACCAACGAGATCCTGAAGATCGTGGGTGGGGCGGAGGCGTTGAAGGGGTAGTACGCTCCACCTTTGTGCAATACGCGACCTTGCAAGCGCTGCCTTAGTATCCTCCTTTTCTTCGTACTCGCGCACCATTCCACATGCCGTTCGGTCGCTTGTTGTTGTTGCGCGACCGCTCGATGTTCGCGCAATTTCGAAGTGAATGCATGGTTATGAACACCCGCCCGGTATTCATCACGGTGTACCCCGTACTGAACTGATGCGATCACCGTAAAGTGACGGTCGTCATGGTGTTGCGTGGGAAAGAAGGGAGACATTTGCGCAAACATTCAATCAACACCCACCATGAATAGGCACGTATTGGCAGTGACGGCAGTTATTGCCTGCATCGCAACAGCTCAAGCTCAGACCCAGTATCGTCCAGCAGGGGGCGAGAAGAACTTGGAATTGATGGTCGCTCCCTTGGGCGGCAGTCCCATTACGCTCGCTGGCATCAAGTACCGTAGCTTCGGCTCGGCTACCTCCGCCATGCGCCTGAGTGTGTTCTTGGGTTTCCAGAACAAGAACACCGTGCTCCAAGATGAGGATGGCCCCGCGATGTTATCCGAGTTGACCAAGAAGGAGAGCACCATCACCATCGCTCTCCAGCCAGGTATCGAAAAGCACCTGACCGGAACCGACCGCCTCTCTCCCTATTTCGGTGGATACTTGGACCTGAGCTTTTCCAGCAAGAACAAGAAGACCGAAACACAGCTGCCCAACAATAAGGTGGGATACGACGAGACCAAAGGCGGTGACTTGGGCTTTGGCCTGAATGCCGTAGCTGGTTTCGACTACTACTTTGCCCAGTCGCTCTACCTCGGTACGGAGCTCGGCTTCGGAGTGGCCGCTACCATGCCCATGGCGAACAAGACCGAAAGTCTTGGCTTGAATGCCGATGGCAATGAGACCACCACCAGTGGCGATTCCAAGCAAGACAACGTGAATAGCATCCAGCTCGGCCCCAACGTAGTGGGTCAACTGCGCCTTGGATGGTTGTTCTAACCAGAACGCACTCGACCCGAAAAACCTTGGCAATGAACCGAACGACAATGACCTTCCGGAAGCTGCTCAGGTATGCCTTGCCGCTGGCCCTGATCGGCATCATGGCGAGTTCCTGCAACAAGGAAACGGCACCCATGCCCAACCCAACAACGGGAACGGACATTACGGATCCGGATCTTCAGCGGGAACTCTGGGACATGGGCCAGAAGCTGCCTGCGGTAGGCATCTACAACCACACCATGAATGAGATCCTCGTGTTCCGATCAGTGAATGACGGTTCGCGCAGTTTCGCCTTCTCCACCATGCCTGCAAGCGGCATCAATTTCGCCTCCAGCAATGGCGGCCAATGGGTGTGGACCGAAGAAGGTGGCATCGTAGTGATCACCGAACCACAGGCCGGTTTGGGCGCTGGCGGCGGATTGATATCGGCCGGGAATACCACCTTGGATATCAATATCGCGGTATGCTTCGCCTTGGGTGACGAGGCCCTTGGAGGAGGTCTCTTCGGACCCGACATGGGTGACGTGGCCGGTGTGATCGGGATCTCTGGCGATATCGAAGCCTTGCAAAATGGGGACTTCAGCGATGGCTCTGATCCGTTCCAGTATTTCCATGGCTTCGCCTACTACTTCGTGTATGCCGAGCAACTCAGCGATACGAGTTACGACGTGCTTAACTGGATCGAGGACCTTGGTCAATCCGAGGACGACCTTCAGGATTTCAGTTTCGCTTTCGTGATCAGTTTCCAGAACGAAGGAGGGATCTACCTCTCCAAGGATGGTAGCATCACCGTGAATGGGGGTACCATGCAGTTCAATGGCAACTATTACTCCATTGAAGGCGTGGGCTTCTTTGACGACGACGATGAGGAGGATGCGTCCTACTCGGTCGTAAGCGGATACGGGGCAATGGGGTGCAATTGACCCGTACGCGATGTTGGAAAAAGGCCATCACGAAAGTGGTGGTCTTTTTGTTTCCCCCGGTTTGCCTACGGTCAACTTGCACCGATCAATTGGCCATCAGAATGCGCTGCTCGTCGTCCGTCTTTGGCGGCCACTGTGGGTTCCATAGTACAGGATCGAGAACTCGAACGCACCGTTCTTTCGGGTATAGGTCTTGAGCGATGAAACGTTCACGTCGTAGCTGAAGCGAAAGGCCGCGTTGTTGTGCTTCAATCCCACCTGTGCGATGATCGCGTCGTTCACCCGGTAGGAGCAACCCGCAACAGCGCTGTACGTGGTGCCCATGATACCGATCTCCGCGAGCATGCCCGCATTGATCATCTGATCGTTTCCTTGGCGCATGTACAGCGCCATCGGGATCAAGTACATGCCGTCGTTGATCTCCACACGTACTCCACCGTTCACCGAGTACCGGATCGGTAGGTCGCTCTTCGTGGTCCGCAGGATGGATTCGTCCGGCGTGGTCACATGGAACAAGGCGAAGTTGCCGAAGGGGTTCACGCGCTTACGATCATGGGTGCTGCGGTAGGCAACACCGGCCGACACGTCCGGCATGAACCGGGCCCCGCGTTGCAGGATCTCCCCAGAAGGCAGGTCACTATCGAAGTATCCACCGTTGTACTGACTGTCCCACAAGAGCTGTTGGTTGTTCACTTTCTTGTAGACCATGCCCAGGTGGACCCCGATGGAAAGGCTGTGATGCGCGTTCTTTTCCGACACGTTGTATGCTCCGGCCGTACCGATCTGGAACGTGTTCACGATCCCGGCTTGGTTGTAGTTCGTCATGTACAGGCCCGCGCCGAAACGCTGTTGGATCGAAATGTCGTAGGCGAACCCCGTGGTCAGGAAGCTGCTCGAAAGGCTGTTCCATTGGCTTCGGACATTGCTCGTCATGCGGAAGTCCGCATTCTCGAACATGCCTGTCAAGGCCGGATTCAGCGTGATCGGTGCCGTCTCGAACTGGGAGAGTTGGGCATCCTGGGCCATGGATCCCGCACCCACGCAGAGCGCGATAAGCAGGGCTGGTATGTTGTTCAGGTTCTTCATGTTGCTCAGGTCCACTTATCGAATGAGTGAGATCTTACCGGAACGGTCGTGTAGTATTCCATCGGTCGTGGTGGCGATCACGGAGTAGACGTATACCCCATTGATCTCCGGTTTACCATCGTGGGTGCCATCCCAGCCGAACTCGGGATCCTCGGTCTCGAAGAGGAGTTCGCCCCAGCCGTTGTAGACCCGGAAGTGCATGGTCTCGAATGGCCCACCGCGGACGAAGAACACATCGTTCACACCATCGCCGTTCGGACTGAAGGCGTTCGGGAGCTTCGGTGGAAGGATGTCCTTCACCTCGATGCTGACCAAGAGTGAGTCGCGATCGGAACAGCCTGCGGGGTTCGTCACCGTTTGGATGATGATGAATTGACCAGACTCCGTGTATTCGTGGGTCGGTTCCGCAACGATCGCGCCCGTACCATCACCGAATTCATAGTGCCAGTTGGTGGCGCCGAAGGAATTATCGGTGAACTCGATCGGTGTATCCGTGAAGGGATCACCCGCGATCGTGAAGCCGGCCACAGGTGCGTTCAACACATCGATGGTATGCGTGATGGTGCTGCTGCATCCGTTCTGTGCGAACACCGTCAAGGTGGCCAAGTACTGTCCTTGGGTGTCGAAGCTGGTCGTGGTCTGCGGACCAGTACCGCTCGTACCGTTGCCGAAGCTCCAATTCCACCCGATGATCGGCGCACCGGTAGTGGTGCTCGTGCTGGTGAACACCATTTGCGACCCGGCGCACGCATTGCTCCAAGTGAAGTCCGCTTCTAGTGGATTCACGAAGGATAGCATCACCGTATCACCGGCTGCCGCACACACGCCGTTGCCGGTGGTTGTGAGGATCATTCGCACGGTACCGAGCTGTTCATCCGTGTTGCCCGGCTGGTAGCTGGCGTTCGCTGACGTATTGCTCGGCAGGAACACGCCGGACCCGTTGGTGGTCCACAGCACACCTGTGGCACCGGTGAAGGAGCCGGCCACATCGACCGCGACAGAAGCGTCGCAGGTGCTGAGGTCCGACCCAGCGTTCACGGTAGGTCGTGCTTGCAAGTTCACCAGCATGCTATCGGCATCCGCAGGGCATCCCATGTTGCCTGTGGTGGTCAAGATGAAGCGCAGTTCGCTGAAGGCCATGTCCGTCATGCTTGGCACATAGGTCGCGCCGAGTGTAGTGGCATCGGGCAGGAAGGTTCCTGTTCCGTTGGTGCTCCACACGCCACCGCTTACGCCGGTGATCGATCCGCCCAAAGCGATCGGGTCCATGTCGGCGCAGACAGTCTGATCGGCACCGGCATTCGCGATCCGCGTTGGACCGATGTCGATGAATACCGAGTCCGAAGCGTTGCCGCAGGTGCCTGTTCCGAAGGCTGTGATCACCAGATACACGCCACCAGCGATGCTATCGTTGGCGGTCGGGGTGTACACCGCGTTCAGCGCAGCAGCGTCAGGTGAGAAGCCGCCGGTTCCCATGGTGATCCACTGGACCGAGCCTTGGTTCTGCGCGCTTCCGCCCAGTTGCACATCCTCAATTCCATCGCAGAGCAACACGTCCGCTCCGCCGTTTACGGTCGGTGGTACGTGGTAGCTTACCACCAACGTATCGCGCCCAGCGGGGCAGCCTTGGTTGTTGGTGGTACTCAGGATCAGGTTGATGTTGCCGATCGCATAGTCCGCAGCGCCGGGGATGTAGGTGGCATTGAGCGCGCTCGCCGAAGGTGTGAACGAACCCGTACCACTTGTGCTCCATGTACCTGTTGTTGTGCCAGCGACCACACCATTCAATGCGATGTTCGGATCGGTGCTGCACGCGATCACATCCATGCCCGCTTCAGCATCAAGACCACCGCCGAAGCTGATGACCAACTGATCAGAGACCGCGCTGCAAGGCACTACACCCGTGGTCGTCACGGTGAGCGTTACGGATCCCGCGAGGCTATCAGCAGCGCTTGGGGTGTAGAGCGTTGCAAGGGCGTTCGGATCGAAGAACGTTCCTGTTCCCGAGGTGGTCCACATGCCGCCGCCCGCGTTCGCTACGTTGGCCGTGATCTGTACCGGAGCCGATGTGCAGGCGATGATGTCCGCACCCGCCGTGATGTTCGGCAGCGCATTCACCGACAGCACCATGACATCCGTACTCGGTGTGCATGAACCATTCGTAATGGTCGTGAGGCTCAGCTGCACCGTACCTGCTGCGATGTCGGCAGCGCTCAGGGTATAGGTCGCGTTCGGATCCGTGTTGTTGCTGAAGAAGCCTGATCCATTGCTGCTCCACTGGATGCCTTGCGCACCACCGCTGAAGTTGCCCGCGAGTTGTGCGATCGGTGAATTCGCACACAGCGTTTGGTCCGCACCGGCATACGCGAAGCTGCTGTTCCCGAAGGTGAGCACCATCTGGTCCTGCGTGGTGGGACATGTGCCCGTGTTGGTCGCCATGAACGTGAGCACCACGGAGCCGTTCGTGACATCCGCCGCAGAGAAGAAGTACTGCGCGTTCAACACATCAGCACTTGGACTGAAGGTACCGGAACCGGTAGCGCTCCAAGTGCCCGAAGGTGATCCGTTCTGCACCGTCGCTTGCATGTTCGCATGGTCGGAAGCGACGCACACGGTCTGATCCGGACCGGCGCTCACGATGATGCCGGAGGTCAGGTAGATCGTCATCACATCGCTCACCGCATTGCAGTTCGCGTTGTTCTGCGAGGTCAGCGTGAAGCTGATGGAACCATTGGCCACATCAGCAGCACTAGCCGTGTAGGTCGTATTCAACGAAACCGCGTTGGCGATCATGCCTGTACCCGTTGTGGTCCATTGGCCCGAGTTGGTGATGCCGGAGATCACACCGCTCAGGTTGAATTGCGTCACTTGGTCGCAATAGGTCTGGTCCGGACCGGCGTTCACATACGGTGCCGGGGACAGCGTCAACAACAGGTCGTCCGTTGCATTGTTGCAAGTCCCCGGTGCACTCAAGGTGAGCGTCAGGCTGCCGATCGCGGTATCGATCGCGCTCGGGATATAGGTCGGTGTGAGCACGTTGGCGTTCGGGAAGAAGGAGCCCGTTCCCGAAGTGGTCCACTGCACTTGCGTGGCATCACCGGTCAAGGTTCCGTTCAGTTGTGTCGCTGCGTTGTTCGCACAGGCGGTCACATCAAAACCAGCGTTCACCGTACCCGCAGGCTGGATCGCGATGTGTACCGTATCCGCAGAAGCCTGGCAGACACCCGTGTTCGTGGCGGTAAGGATCAGGTCCACGCCGGTCGCGAGTTGGTCATTCGCGCTCGCTTGGTACACGTTGGAGAGCGCCGTGTTCGGGTTGGTGAAAGTGCCGCTACCCAAAGTGCTCCATGTACCGGTGCTCGAAGCACCGCTCACCGATCCGTTGATCACCACGTTCAGGTTGCCGAAGCAAGTCACTTGATCCACACCAGCATCTGCAACAGACTCTGGTGTGATCGTCACCACCATTTGGTCCATGGCGTTGTCACAGCTGTTCACGCTCCAGGTGAAGGTGAGCGAGCCTTGATCCCCAGGAGCGAGTTGGTACACCGCGTTGGCTGCGTTCGCATCCGGCGTGAATGATCCCGCACCCGTGGTCGTCCACTGGCCTTGCGTGGCGTTGCCGGTGATCGTGCCGTTCAGTTGCACGGTCGTCGTGGTCGAGCACACGGTCTGATCCACACCTGCGTTCGCGATCGCGTTCGGCAGGATGGTCACGGTCATCACATCGCTCACCGCGTTGCACAGCCCATTGCTGGTCGAGGTCAGCGTGATGTCCACAGTACCGCTCAGTGAATCGAGACTGCTTGCGATGTAGGTCGCGGTCAGTGTTGTAGCGCTTGGGCTGAAGATGCCCGTGCCACTACTGCTCCAGAGACCAGCGGTCGCACCACCTTGCACTGTACCATTCAGCGGCACTTGCAATTGGTTCGAGCAGGTGATCACATCGGCACCAGCATCCACCACCGGTGAAGGTGTTACGGTGATCGTCATCTGATCCGCGACTGCGATACAGTTGCCATTGCCCGTTGTGGTCAAGGTCAATTGCAGCGATCCGCTTTGCAGTTCGAACGGTGTTGGCGCGTACTGCGCGTTCAGCGTTTGTGCATTCGGCGTGAAGGTGCCGAGGCCGCCGGTCCATTGTGCATCGGTGGCCACCGTAATGGAACCGTTCAAGGTCACCAACGGGCTGTTCATGCACACCTCCAGGTCCGCACCCGCATTGGCTGTCGGTGCCGGAGTGAAGGTCACGACCACCGTATCGCGCACGGCGATGCAATTGCTGTTGCCCGTGCTTGTGAGGTAGAGCGACAGTGTGCCCGCCGTGAGTTCACCGGCCGTTGGCGTGTAGACCGGGCTCAGTACGTTGCTGTTCGGTGCGAAGGAGCCGCTACCACCCGTCCATGTACCACCGCTCGCATTGGTCACGTTGCCAGTGAGTTGCACTGCGCTGTTGTTCGCGCAGATCTGCAGATCGCTACCTGCGTCCACGATCGGGGCACCGGTGAAGACGATCGTCATCTGATCCGTCACCGCGTTGCAATACACGGTACCCGTCGAGGTCAATGTCAGCGTCAGTGAACCGCTGGCAATTTCAGTAGTCGTTGGCATGTACTGCGTGGCGAGCATGGTGTTGCTTGGGAAGAAGGTTCCCGCACCACCACTCCAAACACCGCCCGGAGCATTGCCCACGAAGCCGTTCAACTGCACGTTCGAGTTGTTCGCGCAGATCTGTTGGTCCGGACCCGCGTTCACAACTGGAACTGGATCGACGATCACCAACAAGCTGTCGCGCACCACCATGCAGTTTCCGTTGCCCGTCGTGCTGAGCACTAAGGTGAACTGGCCGCTTGCGATCTCCGCTGCGGTCGGGCTGTAGGCTGCGTTCAGCGCGGTATTCGCAGGCGTGAAGGCTCCGTTGCCACCGCTCCAGATACCGCCGGTGGCGATCGTGACCGCACCGTTCAAGTTGATCTGTGTGGTGTTCGCGCAGATGTGCAAATCGAGCCCTGCATTCACCGTTGGCGCAGGTGTGTATTGCATCTGCACCGAGTCACGCGAGGACAGGCATCCACCGTTGCCGGTCGATGTTAGGAACAACCAGAGACTACCACTTGCGACCTCGGCCGCACTTGGGGTGTACGCAGCATTCAGTGTACTGGCGTTCGGTGCGAAGGTGCCTACCCCGCCGCTCCATGCGCCGCCCGTGGCATTGGTCACTTGACCGCCCAGTTGAGCAACAGCGTTGTTCGCGCACAGCACTTGGTTCGCACCCGCTTCTACGATCGGTGCAGCCGTGATGGTCAACACCACTTGCGAGGACACCGCGTTGCACAGGTCATTACCGGTGCTCGTGAGCGTGATCGTCGCCGTACCAGCAGCGATCTCCGCATTGCTCGGCGCGTAGGTCGCACTAAGGTTCGTTGCGCTTGGCGTGAAAATTCCCGCACCGCTCCAGAAGCCGCCCGTGGCGTTCTGCACAGCGCCGGACAAGGCCACCGCAGCGTTGTTCGCGCAAGAGGTCAATGGCGTACCAGCGTTCACGATCGGCGATGGGTTGATGGTGATCACCATCTGATCATTCACCGGGTTGCAGGTGCCGTTGCCGACCGTCGTCAGTGTGAGCGTTACGGTTCCAGCTACGATCTCCGAAGCGCTCGGCACGTAGGTCGCATTGAGCGTGCTGTTGTTCGGCGAGAACGTTCCTGCTCCACCGCTCCAGATCGCACCCGTTGCAACCGTGATCGCGCCATTCAACACCACCGATGCGTTGTTCGCACAGGCCGCAGCATCCACACCAGCGTTCGCGGTCGGAGCAGGTGTGAAGGTGAAGGACACATCATCGCTCACCGCCGTGCAACCGTTGTTGCCCGTGGTGGTCAAAGTCAAGGTCACTTGGCCAGCCGCGAGTTCACCGGCGGAAGGCGTGTACACCGCGTTCAGTGCATTCGCATTCGGGGTGAAGGTTCCACCCGCTCCGGACCAGGTACCACCGTTCGCGACGGTAACAATTCCGTTCAGCTGGATGCCCGCATTGTTCGCGCAACGCACACCATCAACACCAGCATTCGCTGTAGGCGATGCGGTGAATGTGATCAGCACCTGATCCGAGACGGGTACGCAGTTGCCGTTGCCGATCGTGGTCAAGGTCAAGGTCAAGGTACCCGCTGCGATCTCCGCTGCGGTCGGTGTGTAGATCGCGTTCAGCGAAGCGATACTCGGCGTGAAAGTTCCCGCGCCACCGCTCCATTGGCCACCGCCAGCACCACTGACACTACCACCGAGCTGCACTTGTGCATTGTTCGAGCAGACGAAGATGTCGTTACCTGCATTCGCGCTCGGTGAAGCGATGATGGTGATCACCATCTGATCGTTCACGGCGTTGCACAGACCGTTGCCTGTACTCGTCAAGGTGAGCGTCGCGGTACCGAGAGCCACTTCGGCAGGGCTCGGGTAGTAGCTCGTATTGAGCGTGTTCGCGTTCGGCGTGAAGGTTCCTCCACCACCGCTCCACACACCACCACTGGCGATGGTCACGGAACCGTTGAGGATCACCGTAGGATCATTCGCGCACACCGTGCGATCAAGACCCGCGAGTACCACTGGGCTCTGCGAGAAGAAGATGGTCATCTGGTCGCTCACCGATACACAGCTGCCGTTGCCGGTGCTGCTCAGTGTGAGCGTAACGGAACCATTCGCGAGTTCCGAAGTGCTCGGCGTGTACACGGCGTTCAGCGTATTGATGCTCGGCGAGAACGTTCCCGTTCCACCGCTCCAGATGCCACCGCCCGCATTGCTCACGGAACCGGCCATCTGCACATTAGCGTTGTTCGCACACACGGTCTGGTCCACACTAGCATTCACCACGGGCGCTGGTGCGATCGTGATCAGCACTTGGTCGGACACACCATTGCACAGACCATTACCTGTGCTGCTCAATGTCAGTGTCAACGTACCCGCAGCGATCTCACCCAGAGTTGGAGTGTAGGTCGCATTGAGGTTGGTGTTGCTCGGGTTGAAGGTGCCCGATCCACCGCTCCAAATACCGCCGGTCGCGTTGTTCACGACACCGGCAAGTTGAGCCGTGGCCTGGTTCGCGCAGATGGCGATGTTCGCACCAGCGTTCGCGATCGGTGCGGGCGTGATGGTGATCACGATCTGATCGCTCACCGGATTGCTGTTGCCGTTGCCCACGGATGTGAGCGTCAGTGTTACGGTACCTGCTGCACGTTCCGCAGCGCTCGGCGTATAGATGGCATTGAGCGCGCTGTTGTTCGGGTTGTACGTGCCCGTTCCGCCACTCCAGATACCTCCGGTCGCAATGGTGATGGCCCCGTTCAACTGCACGTTGGCATTGTTCGCGCAGACCGTTTGATCCGGTCCGGCGTTCGCGGTCGGCGCGGCACCGAAGAAGATCGTCATCTGATCCGTTGCGGGCGAACAGGATCCATTGCCCGTGGTGATCAAGGTCAGTGTCACACTACCAGCCGCGATCTCTTGTGCCGTCGGTGTGTACACCGCGTTCATCGTGGTGTTGTTCGGGTTGTACGTTCCTGATCCACCGCTCCAGACCGCACCTGTGCTGATGGAGAAGGAACCAACGAGTGTTGTGTTCGCGTTGTTCGAACTCACCGTCTGATCAGGACCTGCATTCGCGATCGGCGCTTGCGTGTACGTGATCGTCACTGCATCCGAAACAGCAGCGCAATTGCCGTTGCCCGTGGTCGTTGCGATCAGTGTCACGGATCCGTTCGCCACTTCGATCGGCGAAGGCGAGTACGTGATGTTCTGTGCCGTGCTACCCGGGTTGAAGAACCCCGATCCACCGGACCACTGCACGCCACTCGCAACTGTGACTGCTGCGCTTAAGGTCGCGATCGCATTGTTCCCGCAAACGGACTGATCCACACCAGCGTTCACTGTAGGAGCAAGCGTGATCGTGTACGTCACATCGGAAGAGACCGCGTTGCACTGGCCATTGCCTGCAGAGGTCAGGATCAGCGTCACCGTGCCTGCTGTGATCTCCGCAGCGGTCGGCGTGTAGGTCGCATTCAGCGTGATGTTGTTCGGGCTGAAGGATCCGGCACCACCGCTCCACACACCTCCCACAGCACCGGTCACGGTACCGTTCAAGGCGATAGTAGCAGCGTTGGCACAGACCGCTCCATTCGCTCCTGCATTCACGATCGGCGCAGGAGTGTAGGTGATGATCTTCGTATCCGTGGCGGGCGTACAGTTGCCGTTGCCTGTCGTCGTCAAGGTCAAGGTCACTTGGCCAGCAGCAAGATCACCTGCACCTGGGTTGTACGTCGCGTTCAATGTGGTGGCGTTCGGCGTGAACGTTCCTGTTCCACCCGTCCATGTTCCACCGGTCGCAACGATCACGCTTCCTCCGAGAGCAACAGCAGCATTGTTGGCACAGCGCGTCGCATCGGGGCCTGCGTTCGCGGAAGGCGGATCGGTGAAGGTCAAGAGCACCTGGTCGGTCACCGCGTTGCACAGTCCGTTGCCGGTGGTGGTCAAGGTCAGCAACACACTACCTGCAGTGATCTCCGCCGCAGTAGGCGTATAGATCGCGCTCATGTTCGTGGTGCTTGGATCGAAAGTGCCCGAACCGCCGCTCCAGATCCCGCCCGTTGCGATGGAGAAGGCACCGGACAATCCCGTCGAAGCATTGTTCGCGCACAGTACGCGATCCGCACCGGCGTTCGCCGTCGGCGCAGGTGTGATGCTGTACGTCACCTGATCGCTAACGGGATTGCAGTTTCCGTTACCGCTGGTGGTCAGTGTCAAGGTCACCGTACCGGCTGCTCGTTCTACAGCACTCGGTGTATAGGTCGCATTGAGCGTTTGGTTGTTCGGGTTGTAAGTACCGGTTCCACCGCTCCAAGTGGCCCCACCTGCACCGACCACGGTTCCCGCCAAGGTGATCGCGCTGTTGTTCGCGCAAACAGTTGCGTTCGCACCGGCATCCACCGTCGGTGCAGGTGTGAAAGTGATCACTTTGCTATCTGATACAGAGTTGCACGTACCGTTGCCGGTCGTGGTCAAGGTGAGCGTCAACGTGCCTGCGGAAAGTTCTGCTGGGCTCGGCGTGTAGGTCGCATTCAGCGTTGTGTTGTTCGGCGTGAAAGATCCCGCACCACCGCTCCAGATGCCACCCGTTGCCACACCCACCGCACCGTTCAATACCACGGCCGCATTGTTGCGACAGAGCGATACATCCGCACCTGCATCAACGGTTGGGCTTGGTGTGAAAGAGAGAAGCACTTGATCACTCACTGCAACGCAGTTGTTGTTACCCGTGGTGGTCAAGGTCAAGGTCACCGAACCGCTGGAGATCTCACCGGCGGTCGGCGTGTAGCTCGCGTTCATGTTCGTGGAACTCGGGCTGTACGTGCCAGCTCCGCCACTCCAGATACCACCGGTCGCAACGGTGAACCCGCCGTTCAAAGTGGCTGTCGCGTTGTTCGAACACAGTACGATATCAGCACCAGCATTCGCCGTCGGTGCAGGTGTGATCGAGAAGGTCACTTGATCGCTTACCGCGTTGCAGTTTCCGTTGCCGGCAGAGGTCAGCGTGAGGGTCACGGTACCGGCTGCACGTTCAGCAGCGGTCGGTGTATAGGTCGCATTGAGCGTGGTGCTGTTCGGCGAGAACGTTCCTGCTCCACCGCTCCAGATCGCACCCGTTGCTCCGCTGAAGGAACCGTTCAAGGTGATCACGCTGTTGTTCGCGCATACGGTGCCGTTCGCTCCGGCATCTACTATAGGTGCTGGTGTGAAGGTGATCACACGGCTGCTTTGCACAGCGTTGCAATTGCCGTTGCCGGTCGTGGTCAAGGTCAGCGTCAATGTTCCCGCTGCGAGTTCCGCAGGGGTCGGTGTATAGGTCGCATTCAGTGTTGTGTTGTTCGGCGTGAAGGATCCGAGGCCTCCGCTCCATGCACCACCCGTTGCGCCGGTCACACTGCCGGTCATCGTTACCTGCGGATTGTTCACGCAGATCGAAACCGGTGCCCCCGCATTCGCGATCGGTGCAGGCGTGAAGGTGACCGTCATTTGATCGGCCACGGCTACGCATCCGCCCACACCCGTGGTGGTGAGAGTGATCGTAACAGATCCACTTGCGATCTCGGTCGCAGTCGGCGTGTAGGTCGCATTCAGGTTCGTGGTGCTCGGGCTGAAGCTGCCCGCTCCGCCACTCCAGATACCGCCGGTCGCAACGGTCACACTTCCGCTCAAGGTGGTGCTCGCGTTGTTCGCACAAAGCGATTGATCCGCACCAGCGTTCGCCGTCGGTGCAGGCGTGATGCTGTATGTCACCTGGTCGCTCACCGCATTGCAATTGCCATTGCCAACAGTGGTCAGTGTCAAGGTCACGGTGCCTGCAGTGCGTTCAGCTGCGCTTGGTGTGTACACGGCGGTCAGCGTAGCGTTGTTCGGGCTGTACGTTCCCGTTCCACCGCTCCATACCGCACCTGTCGCACCGCTTTGCGTACCGGCCAAAGTGATCGCACTGTTGTTCGCGCACACCGTTCCATTCGGACCAGCATCCACCGACGGCGCTGGCGTGAACGTGATCAAGCGGCTGCTTTGCACTGGATTGCAAGTACCGTTGCCGGTGCTCGTCAAGGTCAAGGTCAACGTGCCGCCCGCGATCTCCGCAGAGGTCGGTGTGTAGTTCGCATTCAAGGTGGAATTGTTCGGGCTGTAGGTTCCCGTTCCGCCACTCCATACACCGCCGGTCGCGCCACTTACGCTACCGTTCAGGCTCACTTGTGCGTTGTTCGCGCAGAGCGATATCGCCGCACCTGCGTTCACCACCGGAGCAGGTGTGAAGTTGATCGTCATCTGATCGGCCACGGCGATGCAATTGCCGTTACCGGTCGTGGTCAAAGTCAAGGTCACGGAACCGTTCGCGATCTCCGTAGCCGTCGGCGTATAGATCGCACCCATGTTCGTCGTGCTCGGATCGAAGGTGCCGTTGCCGCCGCTCCACACGCCGCCTGTAGCGACCGTGAATGAACCAGCCAGGGTCACAGCTGCGTTGTTCGCACAGACCGTGCGATCGGCACCAGCATTTGCTGTTGGCGTTGGCGTAATGATGAAGGTCACCGCATCACTCACGGCGTTGCAGTTCCCGTTTCCAGTGGTGGTCAAGGTCAGCGTCACGGTACCAGCGGTGCGTTCAGCCGCACTCGGCGTGTACACCGCATTGATCGTGGTGTTGTTCGGGTTGTATGTGCCCGCTCCGCCGCTCCAGGAAACACCCGTAGACCCCGTGAACGAACCGTTCAAAAGGATTGCGCTATTGTTCGCACAGACGGATCCGTTCAAGCCCGCATCAACGGTCGGTGATGGTGTGAAGGTGATCACACGGCTATCAGCAACTGCGATGCAATTGCCATTCCCGGTCGTGGTCAAGGTCAAGGTCAAGGTACCGGTCGCGAGTTCCGCAGGGGTCGGCGTGTAGGTCGCGTTGAGCGTGGTGTTGTTTGGTGTGAACGAGCCCGCACCGCCGCTCCAGATACCACCAGTTGCAACGGTCACCGATCCGCCAAGGGCGAAGCTTGCGTTGTTGCGGCACAGCGAAAGATCAGGTCCAGCATTCGCTGTTGGACTTGGCGTGTAGTTGATCTGCATTTGATCCGTCACCGCGACACACGTGCCGTTGCCGGTCGTGGTCAAGGTCAGCGTCACGTTGCCGTTCGCGATCTCCACCGCCGTCGGCGTGTAGGTCGCATTCATGTTCGCGGTGCTTGGCGCGAAAGTGCCTGCTCCACCGCTCCAGATACCACCCGTTGCAACCGTGACCGACCCTCCCAAGGTGGCGATCGCATTGTTCGAACACAAGGCCTGATCCGCTCCGGCATTCGCGGTCGGTGCAGGTGTGATGCTGTACGTCACCTGGTCGCTCACCGCAGTGCAGTTGCCGTTGCCAGCAGAGGTCAATGTCAAGGTCACTGTGCCTGCCGTACGTTCAGCGGCGCTCGGTGAATAGGTCGCGTTGAGCGTGGTGTTGTTCGGGGTGTAGGTGCCAGCACCACCACTCCAGATCGCACCGGTCGCTCCTATCACGCTACCTCCAAGCGAGATGATCGATGCGTTATTGCAGACGGAACCATCCGGACCTGCATTCACGATCGGCGCTGGCGTGAAGGTGATCACGCGGCTGCTTTGTACCGGATTGCAGGTACCGTTTCCGGTGCTCGTCAAGGTCAAGGTCAGCGTACCACCCGCGATCTCCGCAGCGGTCGGCGTATAGGTCGCATTCAAGTTGGTGTTGTTCGGGCTGTAGGTTCCCGTTCCACCGCTCCATACACCACCGGTCGCGCCACTTACACTACCGTTCAAGCTCACTTGTGCGTTGTTCGCGCAGAGCGATACCGCAGCACCCGCGTTCACCACCGGAGCTGGCGTGAAGTTGATCGTCATCTGATCGGCCACGGCGATACAGTTGCCGTTACCGGTCGTGGTCAGTGTCAACGTCACCGAACCGTTCGCGATCTCCGCAGCCGTTGGCGTGTAGATCGCACCCATGTTCGTGGTGCTCGGATCGAAGGTGCCGTTGCCACCGCTCCACACGCCGCCCGTAGCGACCGTGAATGAACCGGCCAGGGTAACAGCTCCGTTGTTCGCGCAAACCGTGCGATCAGCACCAGCGTTGGCGGTCGGTGTCGGCGTGATCGTGAAGGTCACCGCATCGCTCACGGCGTTGCAGGATCCGTTGCCGACAGTCGTCAACGTCAAGGTCACGGTGCCGGCTGCGCGCTCCGCAGCGCTCGGTGTGTACACCGCATTCATCGTAGCGTTGTTCGGATTGTACGTTCCTGAACCACCGCTCCAGATCGCACCTGTGGCAACGGTGAAGGCACCGTTCAAGGTGATGTTCGCATTGTTGGAACACACACTCGCATCCGGACCAGCGTTGGCTGTTGGAGCTGGCGTGAAGCTGATCGTACGACTGCTTGAGACCGGATTGCACAAACCATTGCCCGTGCTCGTCAACGTGAGAGTCACCGTACCTGCGGCCAGTTCTGCAGCACTTGGCGTGTAGGTCGCGTTGAGCGTTGTGTTGTTCGGGTTGTAGGTTCCCGATCCACCGCTCCAAGCACCGCCTGTTGCACCGGACACACTGCCGTTCAAGCTCACCAGGGAATTGTTCGCGCAGAGCGCGATGGCCGCACCCGCATTCACCACCGGCGCATCGGTGATGGAGATCGTCATCTGATCCGCGACCGCGATGCACGTTCCGTTGCCGGTCGTGGTCAAGGTCAGCGTCGCGAAACCATTCGCGATCTCCGCCGCGCTCGGCGTGTAGATCGCACCCATGTTGGTCGTGCTCGGATCGAAAGTGCCCGCGCCACCGCTCCACACACCGCCGGTAGCGACCGTGAAGGAACCGTTCAAAGCAACCGCCGCATTGTTCGCGCAAACTGTTCGATCGGTACCGGCATTGGCTGTAGGTGAAGGCGTGATCGTGAAGGTCACGTTGTCGCTCACCGCATTGCAATTGCCATTGCCGGCCGTCGTCAGTGTCAGTGTAACGGTACCCGCAGTGCGCTCTGCAGCGCTCGGCGTGTACACCGCGTTCATGGTGGAACTGTTCGGGTTGTAGGTGCCCGTTCCACCGCTCCAGATCGCACCCGTCGAACCGGTGAAGGATCCGTTCAAGGTGATCGCGCTGTTGTTCGCGCACACCGTTGCGTTCGCACCAGCATCCACCGTTGGCGAAGGCGTGAAGGTGATCACGCGGCTATCGGATACTGCGGTGCAGTTACCGTTGCCGGTCGTGGTCAATGTCAGTGTCAACGTTCCCGCAGCGAGTTCGGCGGGGGTCGGTGTGTAGGTCGCGTTGAGCGTGGTGTTGTTCGGTGTGAAGGAACCCGCGCCACCGCTCCAGATACCACCGGAGGCCACGGTCACCGATCCGCCCATGGGCACAGCAGCGTTGTTGCGGCACAGCGAGAGATCAGGACCGGCGTTCGCGGTCGGACTTGGCGTGTAGTTGATCTGTACCTGATCGGTCACCGCGACGCACGTGCCGTTACCGGTCGTGGTCAATGTGAGCGTCACGTTGCCGTTCGCGATCTCCGCCGCCGTCGGCGTGTAGGTCGCGTTCATGTTCGTGGTGCTTGGGCTGAAAGAGCCGTTGCCACCGCTCCAGATACCACCGGTCGCAACCGTGAAGGATCCGCCCAATATGGCGATCGCATTGTTGGAGCACAGCGTTTGATCCGCACCGGCATTAGCTGTAGGTGCAGGCGTGATCGAGTAAGTGACCGCATCGCTTACTGCGTTGCAATTGCCGTTACCGGCGGAAGTGAGCGTAAGCGTCACGGTCCCGGCAGCACGTTCGGCAGCGGTCGGTGTGTAGGTCGCTGTGAGTGTAGTGTTGTTCGGTGTGAAGACACCCGCACCACCGCTCCAGATCGCGCCGGTCGCACCCGTCACCGATCCGTTCAAACTGATGATCGAGTTGTTATTGCACACCGATCCATCCGGACCAGCGTTCACGATCGGCGAAGGCGTGAAGGTGATGACCTTGCTACTCTGCACCGGATTGCAAGTACCGTTGCCGGTGCTGGTCAAGGTCAGTGTCAACGTGCCTCCGGCGATCTCCGCAGCGGTCGGCGTGTAGGTCGCGGTAAGCGTGGTGTTGTTCGGGTTGTATGTGCCGGTTCCACCACTCCACACTCCACCCGTCGCACCGGAAACGCTACCGCTCAAGCTCACCTGGGCGTTGTTCGCGCAGAGCGAAACAGCAGCTCCAGCGTTCACCACTGGAGCCGCCGTGTATGTGATCGTCATCTGATCGGCCACGGCGTTACATGTGCCATTGCCCGTGGTGGTCATCGTCAAGGTCACGGAACCACTTGCGACCTCGGCCGCACTCGGCGTGTAGATCGCACCCATATTGGTGGTGCTCGGATCGAAGCTGCCTGCACCACCACTCCAGACACCGCCGGTAGCGACTGTGAATGAACCAGCCACTGCGACCGCCGCATTATTGCCGCACACCGTGCGATCGACACCTGCGTTCGCTGTCGGAGCAGGCGTGATGCTGAAGGTCACGTTGTCACTCACGGCGTTACAATTGCCATTGCCCGTGGTGGTAAGGGTAAGCGTGACCGTTCCCGCAGTGCGCTCCGCAGCGGTTGGCGTGTACACCGCATTCAGCGTAGTGTTGTTCGGGTTGTAGGTACCCGCGCCACCGCTCCAAGCCGCACCTGTGGAACCGGTGAACGCACCATTCAAGGTGATCGCACTATTGTTAGCGCAGACGCTACCGTTAGCTCCGGCGTTCACCGTTGGCGAAGGCGTGAATGTGATCACGCGGCTATCAGCGACCGCATTGCAGTTGCCGTTGCCGGTCGTGGTCAACGTCAGCGTCAGCGTACCCGCTGCGAGTTCCGCAGGCGTTGGTGTGTAGGTCGCATTGAGCGTGGTGTTGTTCGGCGTGTAGGATCCCGAACCACCGCTCCAGATACCGCCGGTAGCAATGGTCACGGATCCGCCGAGGGCGAAGCTCGCGTTGTTGCGGCACAGTGATAGATCAGCGCCGGCATTGGCCGTAGGCGAAGGTGTGAAGGACAGTTGCACCTGATTGTTCACCGCGATGCATGTACCGTTGCCGGTCGTCGTCAAGGTCAAGGTGACGAGACCGCTCGCGATCTCCGCATCGGTCGGCGTGTACGTCGCGTTCAGGTTCGTGGTGCTCGGTGCGAAGGTGCCTGCGCCACCGCTCCAGATACCACCCGTTGCAACCGTGACGGATCCACCCAAAGAGGCCACCGGGTTGTTCGTGCAAAGCACTTGATCAGCACCGGCGTTCGCAGTGGGCGAAGGTGTGATCGTGTAGGTGACCGCATCGTTCACCGCATTGCAATTGCCGTTGCCAGCAGAGGTCAATGTCAGGGTCACTGTTCCCGCTGCGCGTTCTGCAGCGCTCGGTGTGTAGACCGCATTGAGCGTGGTGTTGTTCGGGTTGTAGGAACCAGTGCCACCGCTCCAAATTCCACCCGTAGCACCGATCACAGAACCATTCAGGGTGATGTCCGCATTGTTGCGGCAGACGGATCCATCAGCACCTGCATTTACGATCGGTGCAGGCGTGAACGAGATCACCTTGTTGCTTGTCACCGGATTGCAGGTGCCGTTGCCCGTGCTTGTTAGTGTGAGCGTCAACGTGCCGGCCGCGATCTCCGCGGCAGTCGGCGTGTAGGTCGCGGTGAGCGTCGTGTTGTCCGGGTTGAAGGTTCCCGTGCCACCACTCCAGATACCGCCGGTCGCACCGGTCACCGACCCGCTCAAGGATACTTGTGCGTTGTTCGCGCAGAGCGAGACCGCAGCACCGGCATTCACCACAGGAGCCGCCGTGAAGGCGATCGTCATCTGATCGGCAACGGCCACGCAACCACCATTTCCGGTGGTCGTCATCGTGAGCGTCACCGATCCGCTGGAGATCTCGCCAGCGGTCGGGGTGTATTGCGCACCCATGTTCGTGGTGCTCGGGTCGAAGGATCCAGCGCCACCGCTCCACACACCGCCTGTCGCGACCGTGAAGCTGCCGTTCAAGGTGACGACAGCGTTGTTCGCACAGACCGTGCGGTCCGCACCGGCGTTCGCTGTTGGGGCAGGCGTGATGGTGAAGGTCACTTGATCGCTGACCGCATTGCAATTGCCGTTACCCACTGTGGTGAGCGTTAGCGTTACCGTACCGGCAGCGCGTTCCGCAGCGCTCGGCGTGTAGGTCGCATTGAGCGTGGTGTTGTTCGGTGCATACACTCCGGTACCGCCACTCCAGGTAGCCCCGGTCGCCACAGTGATCGAACCCTCGAGCGTGATCGCCGAGTTGTTCGCGCAGACCGTCGCGTTAGGACCGGCATCCACGGTCGGTGCAGGGGTGATCGTGATCACCTTGCTGCTCGATACCGCGTTGCAATTCGCATTGCCCGTTGATGTGAGTGTGAGCGTCACCGTACCCGCTGCGATCTCCGCAGCACTGGGTGTGTACGTCGCGTTGAGCGTGGTCGCATTCGGGTTGAAGGAACCCGTACCACCGCTCCAGGCTCCGCCAGTTGCTCCAGTAACGCTGCCATTCAGTGCCACTTGTACGTTGTTCGCACAAACCGAGACCGCTGCACCAGCGCTCACTACTGGAGCTGATGTGAAGGACAAGAGAACCTGATCAGTGACAGCAACGCAACCACCATTGCCGGTGGTCGTCAAGGTCAGTGTCACCGATCCGCTCGCGATCTCGCCGGCTGTTGGTGTGTACTGCGCACCCATGTTCGTGGTGCTCGGGTCGAAGCTGCCTGCTCCGCCGCTCCACACACCGCCGGTCGCTACAGTGAACGAACCGTTCAATGTCGCGACCGCGTTGTTCGCGCAGAGCGATTGATCGGCACCGGCGTTCGCAGTTGGAGCAGGCGTGATCGCGTACGTGACATTGCTGCTGACCGCGTTGCAGTTACCATTACCAACGGTGGTAAGTGTCAGGGTCACCGTGCCAGCGGTGCGTTCCGCAGCACTCGGTGTGTACACCGCATTCATGGTAGTATTGTTCGGCGCGTAGGTTCCCGTGCCACCGCTCCACACCGCACCTGTCGCTCCGGTGAAGGAACCGGCCAAGGTGATCGCGCTGTTGTTCGCGCAAACGGTTCCGGCAGGACCAGCGTTCACTGTCGGCGCTGCCGTGAAGGTGATCACCTTGTCGCTCGTGACTGGAATACAGTTCCCGTTACCCGTGCTGCTCAATGTCAGCGTCAAGGTGCCCGCTGCGACCTCTGCTGCGGTCGGTGTATAGGTGGCAGCGAGCGTGGTGTTGTTCGGGTTGTATGTGCCCGCGCCGCCACTCCATGCTCCACCGGTCGCACCGGTCACACTGCCGCTCAGAGTGACAAGCGCATTGTTCGCGCAAACCGATACCGCCGCACCTGCATTCACCACCGGAGCGGCCGTGAAGGAGATGAGCGCTTGATCGTTCACGGCGACGCAGTTGCCGTTGCCCGTTGTCGTCATCGTCAAGGTCACCGAACCGCTGGAGATCTCCGCACCGGTGGGCGTGTACTGCGCTGACATATTCGTCGTGCTCGGATCGAAGGAACCTGCACCGCCGCTCCAAACACCGCCCGTTGCAACAGTGAACGAGCCATTCAATTGCGTCACTGCATTGTTCGCGCAGCGCGATTGATCGGCCCCAGCGTTCGCGGTCGGCGAGAGCGTGAAGGTCACGAGCATGCTGTCCGCGATCGCTGCACAAACACCATTTCCGGTGGAGGTCAACTTGATCCAGATCTGACCTGCCGTGAGTTCGGCGGCCGTGGGTGTATAGGTCGCGTTGAGGTTGCTGTTGCTCGGCAGGAAAGCTCCTGCGCCACCGGTCCAAACACCACCCACTGCATTCAGCACACTACCGGCCAACTGCACCACGGAGTTGTTGCGACAAACACTTTGGTCGGGTCCTGCATCCGGGATCGGCTTCGGACTGAAGGTGACCACCATCGCGTCATCTTCAGGGGTACAAGGGCCGGTGGAGGTCAAGGTCAACGTGACGCTTCCGATCGCGAGGTCTCCGATGCTTGGATGGTAGGTGGCACTGAGCGCCGTTGCACTCGGGGCGAATGTTCCGCTACCCGTTGTGGTCCAGATACCCGTAGTACTTCCACCGGAAACGGCACCGGTCAACAATACACTGTCCCCGGCGCAAAGCGTTTGATCCGACCCGGCGCTCACGTCGATCCTTCCGGAAAACTCCGAG
Organism: Flavobacteriales bacterium; assembly: GCA_016710015.1. Taxonomy (GTDB): domain Bacteria; phylum Bacteroidota; class Bacteroidia; order Flavobacteriales_F; family PHOS-HE28; genus PHOS-HE28. The sequence goes on along the minus strand of JADJLR010000004.1, from coordinate 276,179 downwards.
AAGAACCCATAGCGACAGCCCGATCCTGCACCGCCGTTGATGATCGCCAACGAGAACACGTCCGTGGTGTTGCTTACGATGAATGCTTGGTTCACCGGCACCTGCGTGGCGTTGTATTGGATACGTGCGGCCATCCACTCGCCGCCCGTTCCCGGAACCACCTGGAATGCGGAACCCGGTATTGTCGCCGTACCGGGTCCTGTAACCACGAAATTGTTCTGCGATCCATTCCTGACCAGCAGGTTCAAGAAGAAGGCTTCTGAAGTGGATCGGGTGAAACTCAACTGCGTGCTGCCCGCACAATTCAAAGGTGGCAGGATCGCCATGCCTTGCTCACAACCAAAGCCGGTAACATGGATCGCATACAGCGGCTTGGAACCACTGACGTAAGTGGCATTGTCCGCTGCACCCGCCAAGTAATCCATGTCGTGCCGATAGTACTGCCCTGCGAAAAGCGTTGCCACCGGTGCTGGGTTGCCATCGATGTAGATCTGCGTGTTGTTCTGCACGGCCATCACGAAAAGCGACTCGTCACCGGTGTTGTACAACGCACCCTTCACCGCCACGTAATCCGTGCCTAGGATGTTCACCGGCACGATCTGGTCGAGCATCAGGTCGTAGCAACCGCCAGAAGGGTTGTGGTTGGAGTCGTCCTTGATCGAAATGGCCACCGGTTTGTCCGAAAGAACGACAGCTCCGGAGGGGTGCGTTGTCGGATCAGTATGGCTTGCGCCGGTCCATGCGCATGAATAGGTCTGCCCTTGGTTCAGCGTTACGGTAAAAGGCGAAAGCGCTGGTTGACCGTCGACCGGCACGGGCGAATAAATGAGGACCGTGGTATTGGCCTCCGTTGCAACGATGTCAAAGGAAGCATACGCCTTGTTCGGCGCACCGTATCCGTGATTGAAGAATGGTGCGTGCTTGTGTAGTGGGATGTAGAACTCAGTACCCAGACCATTGGCCCCTTTCAGGGCTGCGATATCCGGGTTGTTCGTATAGCTCGGTTCATAATAGCAGGTGATGTTCGACGTCGCGGAAATACGTAACCCTGTGTTCAACACCGCGTTCGTGGGCCGCGTCTCCAACTCGTTCTTCAACGATGTGAGGTTGTATCGCTGGGCCGAATTGGCGGCCAGGTTCAACACGATCGGACTACCCCCATTGAAGCCTGCGTTGGCGGGCTGCGAAATGGTCACCACGGCCGGTTGATCCAACGTGGTGACGTTGATGAATATCGGCGAATCACCATGCGACGAGGTGACTTCCGGGGGAGCCAACCAGAACTCGGTTCCGGTTTGTGCGAAGAGATGCCCGGTGAAGAGCACCCCAAGCACGAAGAGTAGTGCCTGTTTCATTCCAGTATGGTCAACTCGGCCCATGAGTAGTGGACCGGCACCGTTGTACGCGGGCCCACCTCAAAAGGTTCACGGTTCACAAAGCGCTTGGCTCCGGTGCCCGTACTTTGGCGCGGCTCTTGCGCCGCAAACGGTCATGTCCCGGACCTTCCTTTTCCTTCTGATCAGCATACTGCTTGCGAGCCTCTCGTGGATGGTCCGCGAACCGGATGCGGATGAACGGATCCTGGCCGAGGCGACCCGGTTGCAAACTCGATCGGACCTCCAAGCGAAAGAACTTCGCCAAGGGGCCGACCACTGGGGACACGCCCTCGCGGAGTTAGGTGCTTCGGAATGGATGCGTGTTAACGCCCAGGGGTTGGAGTTGGAACGACTTCGCACCGGAGCCACCTACCTCGGATTCATTGGAGACAGTTTGGTCTGCTGGAGCGGCCAACTGCCGGCGAATACGGACTTGTTGGCGACCGCCCCGACGGCTGCGCAGATCACATTGCCGGATGCCGTGTACCAGCATGCTATGACCGCCATAGGCACCCTACATCTGCATGCCTTGGCACCGGTCTGGACCACCCCGTTGATCGAGAACCGGTATATCCAGCGCGGGTTCCACCCCATTCTGGAAACCCCGAATGGCCTCATGGCACAGCCCATCTCCGCTGCCGGACCATTGGTGGTGGACGCTTCCGGCCAACCGCTGGTCCGGCTGGCGTGGCGCGATGGCGCGTTGGATGTCGGTCCGTGGATCCTATTGAAACTCTCTCTCTTCTTGCTTTCCGCAGCCTTCGTATGCCTGACCCTATGGAACTCCTGTTCCTCCCTGGCGAAGCGCTCTCCGCTCGCAGGGGTCCTTTGCTTCGTTGGTGCCCTGTTCGTCTTGAGGTGGTCGGTGCTGCTGTTGGTACCCTCAGCTCCTTTCGACCGACTCGCGATATTCGACCCGGCCACCTACGCCGCCTCATTCGCCCTCCCATCCCTAGGAGACCTGTTGGTGAATGCGGCCTTGTTGGTGCTTTCCACCCTATTCCTTCGCCGCGCACTCCGACATAGCGCACACAAGACCTCTTCCTTTTTGTGGGTATTCGTGCAGTGGTGTGTACTCCTCGCTAGTGCCGCGTGGGTCACTGATACCATCATCGGCTTGGTGAATGACAGCAGCGTGGATCTGGACCTGTACCATGTACAAAGCCTCAACGGCGCAAGTGCAGCGGCCGTGATGAGTATTGCCATGTTGTTCGCGGCATGGCTTCTCCTCGCTGACACCGTGATCCACGCCTTCGGTCGATCGTCCCATCGACGAGGTACGCTCATCACCGGATCGGTCGCGATCGCCGGATCGATCCTTGTACACCACCTCTTCGGGATCCTGGATACGGTCCTGTTCCTGTGGCCGATACCGCTGCTGGCGCTGTTGTACCAAGCCGATCGGGGCCACCACCGATTCATCCATGCCGTAGTGGGCCTGGGTTGCCTCTCGGTGGTGGCCACACATGTGCTCACCAAATACACCCGGGATAGGGAGCACCGAGAACGGGCCGTGCTAGCAGAGCGATTGAGTGTTCGCGAAGACCCCGTTGTGGAGTTGCTATTTCGTGAAGTGGCTCCGTCCCTTCGCACGGATCGCACCATTCATGAGTTGATCACGGGCGCGAAACCTTGCTCCGCCGGCGAGTTGGATGCTGCGGTCCGCCAGATCTTCTTTGGTGGCTTTTGGGAACGATACGATGTGCGGGTATTCGCGTTCGATGCTGAGGGAAGACTCCAATGCGCTTCGGACGGGAGCACACCCCGCAGCATCGATCGTTCTGGCTCCGAGTTCACCGACCACACCGCGCTGGCCGATATGCCCGACCTCTTCTTCGAACAGGCCGGTAGCGAGGGTTCCTTTTACCATGCCCGGCTTGTGGTGATGCCATACGAGACCGCCACTCCTGTTCAATTGTTCATCGAATTGCATCCGCGTTCTGCCGCCCAAAGTCTGGGCTTTCCGGAGTTACTGATCGCTGGGGAGGAACCCGTGCTACACCGTGCGGATCGGTATGCCGTGGCCCGCTACGAGAATGGCGTTTTGGCCGAACATGCCAACACCCGAGGGGTTCCATTGTACTGGAACCGAACCCTTGGTCCGGACGGGTCCTTGTGGTACCGGGAAAATGGCCGACAATATTTCGCGAAGGGTTCCGGAAATGGGTCCTTGATCACGCTGGGCACCCCACTGCCAGGGCTGGTGGACCGCGCGACGACTTTCAGCTATCTATTCGCCCTGTTCTCTTTGCTACTTGGCTTCGGGATGTTCGTTCGCGCCCTCCTTCGGCACAAGGGGATCCCCGCGCTGGGCATTACAGCGAAGGTGCGCGCTGCCCTCGTGCTTTTCGCCGTGATCAGCCTGCTCTTCTTCGGATTCGGTACGCAACACCTCCTGACCCGCCAGTACACCGAACGCGCCGAAGCCAACATCCTGGAAAAGGCGCGCTCCGCGCATATGGAGCTTCAGCAGAAACTGGATGGACAGCCACCATTGGACCAGACGCGCTCGCGGTATCTGGATCACGTTCTTGGTCAGTTGAGTAATGTACTCTTCTCGGACATCACGCTCTATGACCTGTCCGGCCACATGTTGGCATCCTCCCGACCACAGGTCTTTTCTGCTGGACTCCTCGGTCCGCGAATGGATGCCGTGGCTTATGCCCGCATGGTCGTGGATCAACGGAGCGACTTCGTGCATCAGGAGTCCATTGGTTCAGCCAACTACCAAAGCGCCTACCTACCTCTGCTTGATCGCAAGGGACTTGTGCTCGGCTACCTCTCCTTGCCTTCGTTCGCCGACCAACGCCAACAAGAACAAGAGCGATCCGGGGTGTTGGTGGCCGTGGTGAATCTGTTCGTACTCCTTTTCGCCCTGAGTATTCTAGTGGCCCTCTTCATCAGCAACTGGACCACACGCCCATTGGACCTCCTGAAGAGATCCATGGCCAACGTGGCCTTGCAAGGAAGCAACCGCACGCTGGCCTACATGGGGAAAGATGAGGTGGGGCAATTGGTGGAAGTGTACAACCGCAAGGTGGAAGAACTCCGCGAAAGTGCTGAACGACTGGCGCGCAGCGAACGCGAAAGTGCATGGCGCGAAATGGCACGGCAGGTGGCACACGAGATCAAGAACCCACTTACACCGATGAAGCTCGGCATTGAACACTTCCAGCATGCGTGGGATCCACAAGCTCCCGACGCACGCGAGCGACTGGACCGGTTCAGCAGAAGCATGGTGCAGCAGATCGATGCACTGAATGGCGTGGCCACTGCCTTTTCGCAATTCGCACAAATGCCGATCGCGAAGCCCGAAGTGCTGGACCTCGGCCACATCGCTCGTGCCGCCGTGGATGTTTTCCACGCTACGCCAGGGATCGCGTCCGAATTGCACGAGCACGAAGGACTGCAGGTGTACGTGGACCGCGAACACCTGCTGCGTGTATTCAACAACCTGCTGAAGAATGCGGTGCAAGCCATTCCGCAGGATCGGGAAGGACGGATCGATGTGGTGCTGATCGCATCGGACGCAGAAGCCGTCGTTCAAGTGCGCGACAATGGGTCCGGCATTACGGAAGAGTCACGCGAGCGCATCTTCACACCCAGCTTCACCACCAAAAGCAGTGGCATGGGTCTGGGCTTGGCCATGGTGAAACGCATCGTGGAGAATGCTGGTGGAAGGGTGTGGTTCGAAACGACAGAGAGGGAAGGCACCACCTTCTTCATCGCGCTACCCCTGCGATCTTAGAGGATACATTTGCAGCTGTCATTCCGGCCCTAGGTCCAGCCTTATGTGACCCAGGATCACACAGACCCCTGAGAATATGTCCTACACCAACCTCCTCGTAGCCGACGATGGTGCCATCCGCGTCATCACCATCAACCGCCCTGACCAGCTCAATGCGCTGAACAGGGATACGATCAATGAGCTGGACGGCGCGCTCACCGAAGCCGAAGCTGATAAGAACGTCCGGGTCATCATTATCACCGGGAGCGGCATCAAAGCCTTCGTGGCGGGTGCAGACATCAAGGAATTCGCGCACTTCAGCGTGGAAGAGGGAAAGGCTTTGAGCGCCGATGGGCACAAGAAGCTTTTCACGCATGTGGAACGCTTGAACAAGCCAGTGATCGCTGCGGTGAACGGTTTCGCCTTGGGCGGCGGGTTGGAACTCGCCATGAGCTGCCACTTCCGTGTGGCGAGCGAAACGGCCAAGTTGGGTCTTCCGGAAGTTGGCTTGGGCGTGATCCCCGGCTATGGCGGTACGCAACGTTTGGCACAACTGGTTGGCAAGGGCAAGGCCATGGAAATGATCCTGCTCGGTAGCACCGGTATGATCCCCGCAACGGAAGCGCTGCAATGGGGACTCGTGAACCACGTTGTACCAGCGGAACAACTGCTGAGCACCACGTTGGAACTTGCCGGAAAGATCGCCCGCAACAGCCCTACTGCACTGGGTGCCGCCATCCGCGCGGTGAACGCGGGCTACGAGCCAGGTACCAACGGCATGCAACGCGAGATCGAGGAGTTCGGCAAGTGCTTCGGTACTGCGGACTTCAAAGAGGGGACGATGGCGTTCATGGAGAAGCGGAAGGCGGACTTTACCGGGTCGTGATGCCCTGAATCAATGGAGTATCAGTTGAAACGAATGATACGGAACGTTGCCGTCTACTTTTTCCTTTTGACCCTACCAGTCATAAACGCGTGTCAGACCAACTCAGATCGCATTGAGGGTAAATGGAAAAAGACAAGTGGCTCGGGAGCGAATGAACAGATCAAGCAGTTCTATCCTGACGGCCGATGCATCTGGGCATCCGAGCATAAGGGTAAAAGCACAGTTGTACATGGGCGCTATTATGTCGAAGGTGATTCTCTCATTGAAGTCTACCAATCTCCCGAGGTAGGATGGGTGAGATGGAAACTTGACTTCTTCGAATCCGATCTTATCATCATCGCTCGAGAAAACACCCGTCTTCAATTTGAGAGAGTAAAGAATTAGTCATTCGCAAGCGTTCCATTGAGCACCCTCCGCAATCTCGCCGGCCAAACGGCCATCTACGGGCTAAGCAGCATCGGCGCGCGCTTCTTGAACTACCTGTTGGTGCCTTTGCACACCAGCAAAGGCGTGTTCGAGCCGGCCGAGTTCGGTGTGATCACCTCGCTGTATGCATGGACGGCCTTCCTGAACGTGGTGCTCACTTTCGGCATGGAGACCACCTTCTTCCGCTTCACGAACAAGGACAACGCTGCGTTGGCGGAAGGCGAAAAGGGGTCGGTGTTCACCACCGCATCCTACGCTCTCCTCTTTTCCTCGTTGGCCTTCATGGTGCTGGGCACAGGCTTCTCAGGCAGCATCGCCAATGGCATCGGTTTCCCAGCGCACAGCGTTTCCGTCCTGATGCTGGTGCTCATCATCGGGATCGATGCGCTCACCACCATTCCCATGGCGCGACTACGTCAACAGGGACGAGCATGGCGTTTCGCGGCGATCAATATCCTGAGCGTGGTGGTGAACGTGGCCGGCAACCTATTCATCTTCCTGTACTGTATGAAGAAGTTCGACGCGGGCGAGAGCAATGCGTTGATCGATGCCGTGTACGACCCGTCCTTCGGGGTGGGCTATGTGTTCCTGATCAACCTGATCAGCACCGGCGTGAAGCTGGTGATGCTCCTGCCGGAGTGGCCGCCGTTCAGGGCCTTCAGCAAGCCGCTGTTGCGCACGATGTTGGCTTTCGGCGCACCGCTGATGGTCGCCGGTTTGGCAGGTATGGTGAACGAGACCGCCGACCGGATCATTCTGAAGTACCTACTGCCCGAAGGCATCGCCGACGCGCAGATCGGGATCTATGGCGCGTGCTACAAGTTGGCGGTACTGATCACGCTCTTCATCCAGGCCTTTCGCATGGGTGCCGAGCCCTTCTTCTTCAGCCACGCGAAAGAGAAGAACAGCGGCGAGACCTTCGCCCGCATCATGAACCTCTTCGTGGCCGTGTGCATGGTGGCCTTCCTGGTGGTGATGCTCTTCCTCGACCTCTTCAAGTGGTTCATCCCGAACCCGGCCTATCACGAAGGCCTGCGCGTGGTGCCGATCCTCATGCTGGCGAACGTCTTCCTCGGCATCTACTACAACCAGAGCGTGTGGTACAAGCTCACCGACCGCACGCGTGTCGGAGGCACTATCGCCATCATCGGTGCGGCCATCACCATCGCCTTCAACTTCGCGTTGATCCCCGTGCTCGGCTACATGGGCAGCGCTTGGGCCACGCTGGCGTGCTACGCGGGCATGGCCGTGATCAGCTACGCGTGGGGGCAGAAGCACTATCCCATTCCGTACAACGTGAGCCGTGTGCTGCTGTACATGGCCGGTGGCGTCATGCTTTGGTGGGGTGCGGATCAGGTCCATTTCGATGAGGTCATCGGGTACGGGATCCGTGCGGGAGCCATGGTCGGCTTCCTGCTGGTCGCTTGGAAGTTGGAGCGGCATTCATTTTCGAACATTGCTCAATGAGCATTCCAGACATCCTAACCCTCTATCGGCGACATCGCAAACCATTCTTGCGTTGGGTGCAAGATCGATTTGGTATCTCCAAGGCCGATGCCGAGGACATCTATCAGGAGTCGGTGACCGCCCTTGCGATCCGCAATGGAAAAGTTCATGGTCTCGATATCGATTGTGAGCCATCCACCTTTCTGTATGCCGTGGGACGCAACCAGAGCTTGAAATTCTTACGCTCTCGAAAGTCCAATTTGACCAATTCATTGAAAGCGATCAATTCAAATGCGTTAGCGGAGCAACCGGAAGTGGATGCCATGTTCGAATCAGAACACAACCGTGCCCTGATACGCGAAGGGCTCGCCCGATTGACCGAACGCCAGCGCGAAGTACTCCGTCTATACTATTTCGAGGAGCGGTCCATGCAGGAGGTCGCCACGATCATGGGCTACAATAATGCGGACGTGGCGAAGAAGATGAAGTACGAAGGCCTCAAGAAACTGTCCATGTTGATTGTGCGGAGTTGTGTGATCTTGTTCTCTTTCCATGTGCTCTGAAGATCAGGATATTGAGCGGAACGAAGCGTATGTGGAAGGCCACATGAGCGATGCCGAGCGCCATGTGTTCGAGGAGCGGCTTGGATCGGACAGCGCATTAGTGGATGAACTTCATGCGTACCGCGTCACACGGAAGGCGTTGTTCGATGTGTTCATGGAAGAACATGAGCGTACGGCGCTGAAAGGCAACGTGGTGCGCTTGCGCACTTGGCATTGGGCCGCTGCGGCCGCCGTTGTGCTGCTCTTGAGCGGAGGCGCGTGGTACTTGCTTCAAACGAAGTCATCCCTTCCCGCGCTGGCGGAACGCTATGCCGTGCAAGAATCCCCGCTGCCCGTGTTCATGTCCGGAGCCAGCAAGCCGCAAGTGGTCATGGATGAAGCCATGCAGGCTTATGGCATGGGGGACCACATTACCACGATCGAACGGCTGGCTCAGTTACCTCCTACGGATACCACGCTCTTTTTCACCGGCCTTGCACAAGCGGAGTTGGGCAAGGACGCAACATTTGCTTTCGAAGCCGTTGCCCAAAGACCGAACTCCCCGTTACGGAACAAAGCCCTATACCATATGATGCTTTACGCTATGCGCACAAATAACGCACCCATGGCGCAACGGATCTGGAACGAACAGATCGCCATGAAGGACCATCCATACCGCGATCGTTTGGAAGCCATCGCAAAGGGGACGGGGTGGAGACCATGACCCGTAATACCGCGGCCATTCTCAGCAGGTTGCCAGTAGCACTGTTCTGCTGCCTCTTGTTTCCGGTCATCGCTCAGGAGCCGATCATCTCCCGGCTGGAACTCGCCTTTACCAAGGGCGATGCCGACAGTGTGATTGTGGAGCTCCAAGGTCTCCACCGCGCACCCGGCGCTTCCATCGATGTGCATTTCGAGGCGTGCATGCTGATGGCCGAGTGCTACTACCAGCGCTATAGCATGGAATACTTTGCGGCTTGGAATGACAGTGCCGCCGCCCTCATCGTCGGCAACGACGAACAACGGTGGGCACGGGTGGAGGTGAACCGATGCCGCTACGCCAACTTCTTCGTCAAGCCGGACCAAGCTCTCATTCGGGGCGAAGCGGCCTTGGCGCGTTACCGCCGCGCTCCCGACCGTGCTACATGGAAACATGCCTATCAGATCTACCAAGCACTGGGTACCACGCACCGCAACATCCACCAAGGCACTGATGTCCTCTTCGCCCTCTTCGATACCGCACAGACCTTGCTGGCCCAACAGCCGGACGTGATCCAGTATTGGCACGCCAGCCTGCACAAAGCCATTTCCAACGCAGCCCTGGACCGCGTCATGTCGGGATTGTACGATCCGGAGCCGTATGTCCCGCTGTGTAACCACCACCAACTCACTACGCTCCGCATACTGGATGAGCACTATCCGAAGCAGTTGGTGGACCGATGCACCTTGCAGAATCTACGCGGTCTATACTATGTCTATCTCCACCAACCGGACAGTGCGCTTTGGTGGCTGAAGCGAACTGAGGCACTGATCGGCACGAAGAGCGTGACCGAGTGGAGCGATGACCTGGCCACCGCTTGGTTCAGTTGTCTCCGGTACCGATCCTTCATATACGATCAGGCTCCTTGGTGCAACGACATTCCAATTCTCCAGACGTTCCTCGGCAAGCTGACGGCCTCCCAGCAGCATTTTACCGCGTATAAGGCGGGCAGAGCAACTGCAGGTGGATTGTTCTTCGATGATACCTATTGGTTGTCACCGTTCGCCACCATTATGGCAACCTGTACGCAGCTATGGGAACTAACGGGAGATACCTCTTACATCGAGCAGGCGCTGTGGGCCACCGAGAAGATCCGGCGTGATACTTGGAACACCTCCCAGACCATCCGGGGTAACGAAGGCCGCATCCTCGCCGACCCGCCAGCCAATATGCTACAAGTCCTTCGAAAGCGCCTCGCACCGGACGAGGCCGTGCTGATCTGTGCCCACAGTTCGCTTGGTGGAATCAAGGAGAGCGTGTTCGTGTTGGTCGTGACACCCTCCGCAGTGGCGCTGCGCTCATGTGTACCCGGCTTCTCATTACGGAACAGAAGCCAGATGGAAGACAAGGATCCAGCCTCTTATCGCTTTGTTTACCACGCGCTCTATAACGCCATCTACCGCCCGGTGGAACCTATACTGGGCAGTACCGCCCGATTGCGCGTGTTCCCGAGTGGGGACATGGCCTTTGTTTCCTTGGACGCCTTGCTCGCAGACACGGCCGCAAAGGATATCCGAGCGTGCGGGCCACTGGTGCAACGGCATGCCTTCAGTTACCCGCTACTGTTAATTCCGCCGGAAGAAGCCACCGGGCCCACCAAAGGTCAAGCACTGTACATCGCCCCCACCCCAGGAAACGGCCAGCTCACCGACCTGAAACGCATGCGCAGCGCCATGCGGCAATGGGCCACCCACGCCACGTTCGACTCCTCAATTGTGCAGAACGATCTGGGCCGTGATCTCACATTCGCCAAGGAGATATACCTCGCAGGTCATTGTGCTGGCGGTTACCATCAGGATCATCAGCCCCGCCACTATTTCAGCACGGACACCACTGGGTCTTGGATCGTGCCGAGCGATCTGCTGGGGTTGGATCTGCACGCCGACCTCGTGGTACACCTTGCTTGCAAGAGCGGTGTCTTCGACGCGGACAGGAACGGAAGCGCCATCTCGTTTTCCCGCGCCTTTCTCATGGCCGGTGCCCGGAACGTGGTCAGTTCCCAATATCTGGCCGACGAGGCTTCCTCTATCCAGTTGATCGGTCTGTTCCGCGACGAACTGGCCAATGGCCTTCCAAATGACGTGGCTCTACAACGAGCTAAATTGGCCTATCTCAGCCAATGCCGAACCCCAGAGGAACAAATGCCCATCCACTGGGCGGGTTGGCAGGTGCTCGGGGATCCGGACCCCGTTGAAAAGAATGATCGTTGGGCTTGGGAATGGCTGCTGGCCGCATTGCTCATCGGCATCGGCGGCCTTGCTTGGCACATTCGGCGACATTGAATTTTACCAAGGCGGGTTACCTCTCACTTCCGCACGGTACTAACGAGAGAACCAAATCCACATACATGCGCATTCTAGCCTTCCTCCCCGTCTGTTTATTGCTGTGTAGTACCTCCAGCGCCCAAATCCCCGGATATGTGCCTACTGATGGCCTAATAGGATGGTGGCCGTTCAATGGGAACGCGAATGATGAAAGCGGGGGTGGGAACGACGGCACACTCTACGGTCCGGAGGCTACACAGGATCGCAATGGCACCGCAAACGCAGCGTATGACTTCAACGGCATTTCCAGCCATATCACCATCCCGAACATCGCGGTCCAAGGAACTGCACCAAGGACATACTCGTTTTGGATGCGAACAAGTAATCAGGTTGGCGGAATGATGCTCTGCACAGGGTCCGGAACAAACCAGAACGGGGGTACATTCAATATTCGACATGGCAACGGTGGTCAATTCACCGGGTTCATGGGCGGTAACTTCACAGCAGGAGGCTATGACTATGACCCACCTGGCAACGTAGTGGTCAATGATGAACAATGGCACCATGTCGTCGTCACGTACGACGGCAGTATACTGTCCTTCTACATTGATGGCAGTTTCGAGAAAGCGACTACGCTTTCCCTATTCACTGCTGGTCAGACGAACTATGTCGGCAGGGCAAACAACCAACTTCCAGAGATGGAATCATGGTACCAAGGAAAGGTTGATGACATCGGTGCTTGGGGTCGAGTGCTGACCCCTCAAGAAATCATGGAACTGTTCAATGCTTTTAGTGACACTCCGTGCCTAAGCCCCACCGCTGCAAGTTTCACAGGTCTTGCAGGGGGCTACGTGCTCAGCGATGGCCCAACAACACTGTCCGGCACTCCTGCTAACGGTTTGTTCATCGGTTCAGGCATCAGTGGGAACACCTTCGACCCCGCATTAGCAGGTGAGGGGACGCACGGCATCAGTTACGTTGTAATGGACGAGGACGGCTGCGTGAGCAGTTATGCGCTTTGCACCGATGTTACCCTTGGCATGGGAATTCAGGGCAGTAACATGCCCACTGGTGGAGTGCGCGTCTTCCCCAATCCCAATCGCGGACAATTCACCGTTGAGTTGGATCTTGAAGGGTTGGTGTCCCTACAGGTGTTCGATGCAGGCGGACGAATAGCACATACCGAGGTATTCCAAGCCAAGGGCGGCCAAACCATGCGCATTTTGGACTTGGGTGCTCTGGCAAAGGGCACATACAACCTACAAGTGCGACTTGGTGAAAACAGTGTGAGCCAACGTATAGTATTGGAGTGAGCACCCAATACGGCGTCATTCATGGAGCGACAAGAATAAGAGAGCACATGGCTTCGTACACAAAGCAAATAGTTGATGCGCTGCACAGTATCCTGTGCGATGGAACACCCGGCCCAGGTCCGAAAGGCAAAACGACGGGTGATGATCCCTGGACCGGTGCCATTCTCAGCGCGTTAGCGAAATGTCGTCAACAGAATGGTTTCGTTGATTACAAGCACCACTGCGCGAAGGCACTAACCCATAAGTCATTGCTGTTTGACCAATTATGGGTGGAATACAACAATGAGGGCAACATTGTTGACTTTCCATTGATCGCCGAAAGCGAGTTGAACGGTGACAAGAAATGGCGAATTGGTGAACAGCGAGAAGACTTCGAAAAGTTACTTGCTGCAAATGCCTCCTATAGGCTTTTCATCTGCCAACTGGATCCGGCGAACCATCTCAAGGAAGTCATGGGCGATGTGGAGAACGATCTCCTGGACAAATTGACCGCGCTCCTCGAGACCTACCGTAGGGCTCATATGGGTGATGTGTTCCTGATCGTGATCATGCAGTATCGCAGGGCTGTGAGATATCTAAAATACCGTGAACTGGTTTGTGGGCATTCGGGTTGGGTGCATCGGGATGACATCCGGAACTGCTCGCAGCAAGCTCTAACGAATCAGTCTTCGACTAAAACTCATTGAAGATGACCCATCTACGCTTTTCCATTCTCTTGGCGGTGCTTCTCATCACCTCATGCGGCAACCACGACATTCCCGCCGAGCATGAAGGGATACCGTCGGATGCTTCCGAGGCACCGAGTAGTGGACCCGTTGCTGAAGAAACGAAGTCCGATTGCAAGGAAACGATAAAGACCATCGCCGGGAAACATTTCATCCCAACGGATGAATCCAAATCCGACTTGATATTCACGATAAACCAGAACCTCAATTTCGAACTGATAAATTACCGTGGCAGCTTTGAAGGAACATATGCGGACAATAAGGTCCTGTTCGATGACAAGAACGCAACGGCGCTCGAGTTCGAACTCAAGGGACCAAATGTCGTCTTGCGAAACAAGAATGGTCTCGAGATAGAATTCAGAGAAGCAACCGGCTCCGACTTGTTACCCGGGACGTGGTACTATGGGCTAGACACGTACAAGAAAGGAGCGCGGATGATCTTCGACAAGAACGGCAATTGGCGGCGGCCTGATGACATGATGGGTTCCTCACACGGCTCATCCAAGAATAAAGGGAATGGCAAGTTCTCCATCCTCCACTTCATGAACCGCGATGACCTACCGACAACGTTGACCATGGTTGACGGACGACACTTCTATCTCAACTGGGAAAATGCTTTTGGCACAACAAGAGATGACCATGTTCGATCACAAAAGTCGAAGCCATCATCATTGAATCAGATATTCAACTGATGGTTTGCCGGCCTCCATGGTCGATTGCACCACCTGCTTAGCCAAGCGACACAGGCATTGAAGCGGTATACACCCGCTTCTTCATCAAGCGTTTCATCTCCGCCGGGCGCAACGTACTTTATGTGCAGATCCACCGCCTCCTCGATGTGCGTCATCTCCTCCTCCATGCTATCGCCTTGGGTGTGGCAATATTTCAATTCCGGGACATAGGCGAAGTAACCGTCCTTATCCTGCTCTATGATGACTTGAAGGGTGTGGTTCATGGTGCTGTTCCACAAAGCTACTACAAGCCCATCATCACGACCTTTGTCTTCATGACCACCGCGACAACAGCACTCTCCGTTCGCCTGATCAACAAGGGCAAGCAGCCACTCTGTTCTTGATCCCAGTAGACCTCGCCATTGATCCCACCGCAGCTCGATCGCTTTCCATTGGATCATGGCACGATAAGGGTGCCTCGAAGAACCTCGCTCCGGCGGCATCACCGCTTCGCGCTGACCTTTTGGGCACATGGCTCTTCTTGATCCATACTTCGTTGTTCCTCAGTCGGAGACTTCGTTCCAGTATCCTCCGTTCGTCACGCCTCGTCTGGATCAAGAATACCCATGCGTGCCATCCGTTCGAGGTCCTTCGAGGCACCCTGAAGTTATACGTGGTAACAAAAACGAGGTAGTCATCACCTTGGATATGGGCGTGGGCCCTGGCGTTCTACAGCGCGTTCGGGATCATCTATTGTAACACGACCGTACCAAGGATAAGAAGGTGCCACAAGCCGATGTGAACAAACTGGCCCGAGAAGTGAACGCAAGAATGGCGCGCAAGCCTCGCAAGCGCTTGGCTTCGTGAAACTCCTTGTTGACGCCAACAGCAGCTTGATCCGGGATACGTACTCCCCTCCTGATCACGTATCTTTGGTCACCATGAAGAAGAAACTCACCCTCAGTATCGAGGAGTCGTTGGTGCGAAAGGCCAAGGCCAATAGCCGCAAACAGGGAAAGAGCGTGAGCGAATTCCTGGAAGAGGCGATCGAAGAGGCCACGAACAAAAAGAAACCCGCGCGCAAGCGATGGAGCGAGGTGTGGGGTGGTTCGTTGAAGCTTGACGAGGCCGATGCGGCTAGGGACGACCGAATGGGACGTCTGGTACGCAGGGCCCGGACAAAAGCTGCCAACCCAAAACAGAAACGCGCCTGATGCGGGTGCTTATCGACAGCGATGTGGTCATAGCGGCCATGGCCGGGTCGGAGGATCAAAGCGAAGCCAGTCAGGTGGTCATGGACGCTTTGGCCGATGGTCGGTTCACCGGATGTACCACGCCGGTCCTCATGGCGAACATCATGTTCGTGATCAGCAACAAATGGCGCCTTGGACGCCGAACACCTGACCGTGCTCGCGTGGTAAAGGCCATGAACAGCCTACTGCCCATGTTCACGATGATACCCATTGGGCACGCCGATTTCTACGCCAGTTTCGCCAGCGAATTCGGAGACCTGGAAGATGGCGTTCAACACTTCGCTGCTCTACATGCAACAGGTGTCGATGCGATCGTAACGTGCAACACCAAGGATTTCGGACCAAGCCAGATCCCCGTTCTGGATCCCAGCAAATTCGCTGCGGATCACCTCGACCTTTGAGTTCTTTAAGATCCGACCCGAGCCGGATCACATCACGACCTTTGTCCCCATGACCAATTCGACCAAGGAAGCACTCTCCGTCCGCCTGATCAACAAGGGCAAGCATGCAATGCCCCATTACGCTACGGAGCATAGTGCCGGCATGGACCTTCGGGCCAACCTCGACGCGTCCATCACCTTGGCACCCGGTGAGTACCGCCTGATCCCCACCGGACTGTTCCTGGAGCTGCCCGAAGGCACCGAGGCGCAAGTACGTCCACGCAGCGGATTGGCGTTCAAACACGGGATCACCGTGCTCAATTCTCCGGGCACGATCGATGCGGACTACCGAGGCGAAGTAGGCGTGCTGCTCATCAACCACGGACAGGAGATCTTCGAGGTGAAGGACGGCGAACGGATCGCTCAGTTGGTGATCGCGCGTTACCTCCGGGTTAGTTTCGAGGAAGTTCCGGACCTTCGCGCCTCGGAACGCGGCGCAGGGGGCTTTGGCCATACCGGCGTGCGCTGAGAACAAAGCTGAATGAAGATCATCGTCCCCATGGCGGGAATGGGCAAGCGGATGCGTCCGCACACCCACACCACCGCCAAGCCCTTGCTGCCCATTGCAGGCAAGCCCATCGTACAACGCCTCGTCGAGGACCTGGCCGCTGTGGCCGGCGAAGCCGTAGAGGAGGTCGCCTTCGTGACCAACCCCGCTTTCGGCAAGACGGTGGAGGATGAACTGGTCTCTATTGCTGAAGCGATCGGCGCCAAAGGCACGATCCACTACCAGGAGACCGCACTGGGCACGGCCCACGCCATCCTCTGCGCACAAAGCGCACTCAGCGGTCGGGTGATCGTGGCCTTTGCTGATACGCTCTTCCGCGCCCAACTGAAGCTGGACAAGGATTGCGACGGTGTGATCTGGGTGAACAAAGTGGAAGACCCGAAGCCCTTCGGCGTGGTGAAACTGGACGACAAAGGCATCATCACGGAGTTCGTGGAGAAGCCGCAGACCTTCATCAGTGATCTCGCGATCATCGGCATCTACTACTTCGCGGACGGCGAATACCTGCGCAAGGAGATGCAGTACTTGATCGACAACGACATCAAGGACAAGGGCGAGTACCAGCTGACCAATGCCATGGAGAACATGAAGCAGAAGGGTGCGCGCTTCAAGGCAGGCAGTGTGGATGTGTGGATGGACTGCGGAAACAAGAACGCCATGGTCGATACCAACACGAAAGTGCTCGGCTTCCTGAAGGACGATAAGAATTTGGTCAGCAAGTCCCTGAAAAGCACCAACAGTGTGGTGATCCCGCCTTGCTTCATCGGCGAGGACGTGACCTTGACGAACAGCATCGTTGGCCCGAACGTTTCCATCGAAATGGGCGCAAGCATTTCTGGAAGTGTTGTGAAGAATTCGATCCTTCGCAGCAATACGCGTGTACAGGACTGCGTGCTGGACAATAGCATGATCGGCGAACGTGCCATGGTAAGCGGCACGGCCTTGGATGTGAGCATGAGCGACGACAGCACCTTCGGATGAACGCATTGAACCTCCTACCGGCGAGCTTGACCGCTCCGTGTGGTCATCGAATACCGGTGCGGTGGTTGATGGGTGTTCTTGTGTTGACCATTCTAAGTGCGTGTGGCGGCACTCGGACCATTGGTGACAAGACATCGGCCTCCGAAGAGGTGCCCGTTGTTTCCGGTAGCGACAAACGTGCGCAGACCATGCGCGTGTTCATGGAAGCCACCCAAGCGCGCCTTGCAGGCCAGATCCCGAAGGCAATGCAGCTCTATCAGCAGTGCATCAAATTGGACCCTTCCAACAGTGCATCGTACTTCGAACTGGCCAAGCTGTACCACCAAGGGCAGAACTACCCCGCTGCCGTGGACCACGCCAAACGCGCGGCGACGCTGGACAAGGACAATATCTGGTACCGCTTCCTTCTCGCCGATCTCTATTCGCAGAACAGCAAGTTGGACGAAGCCGCACAGGTCTATCGGGATGTGCTAATCGCCTTGGCGGAGCACTACTACACCACAGGCAAGGTGGACGAGGCCTACGACCAACTCGGTGAGGCTTTTCTGGACCCGGATCTGGACATCGATGCCAAGATGCAGGTGCTCATCGGTTTCTTCGAAATGACCGAACGCGAGGGCGAGGACCCCAAGGATCGACCCAACCTGATCCGCCGTTCGTACGACCTGATCGAACAACTCGAGAAGGCCCACCCCATGAGCGGAAAACCGCACACCATCCACGGCGATTTCCTGCTGCGGGATGGCAAGATCAGTGAGGCCCGGGATCAATTCCGTGAAGCACTTCGCACCGAAAAGGAGCGCTTCCCCATTCACATGCAACTCTTACAGCTGGATCTCCAAATGGGAGATCATGCCGCGCTACACACGGATGCCGAAGAGACCATCAGCCTTTTCCCCACCGTACCGGAACCCTACCTGTATAATGGGATCGGCCTGTCCCAACTCGGTAACCACGACGAAGCCATCGAGACCTTGATCACCGGTCGCGATGTGGTGGTGGATGATCCGCCCCTCTTAGTGCAGTTCTGGAGCAGCCTCGGCGATGCGTACAACGAAGCCAAGCGCTTCAGCGATTCCGACAAGGCCTACGACAAGGCCCTGACCATGGACCCGAACAATGCGGGAACCCTGAACAACTACGCCTATTACCTCAGTGTGCGGAACGAGCAGCTGGAGAAAGCGGAACGCATGAGCAAGCGTTCCTTGGAGATCTCTCCCGGTGCTGCCACGTACATGGACACCTATGCGTGGATCCTCTTCCGCGAAAAGAAATTCACCGAAGCCCTTATCTGGATCGAAAAGGCCCTGCAGAACGGCGAGCCCGATGGGGTGGTGGTGGAACACTACGGCGACATCCTCTTCGAACTGGGCGAAACCGCCAAAGCGATGGAACAGTGGAGGATCGCACTGCAGTTGGGTGGTGGCACCGGATCCTTGGAACGAAAGATCAACGAAGGGGTCCGCGTGGAATGAAGGAGGGGTTGAAAGCGTTGATGTTCCTCACGCTCCTCACCTCGGCCGCGTGCAAGTCCAAGCGACCGATCGTGATCCTGAACCCCGATCTACCGGCCCGTTCCCCGGAGAAATTGCTGGATCGATTGCTCGCCCGTGGAACAGATACACTGCGTTATTATTCGGCCAAAGCAGTGGTGGATCTGGAGCTTCCAAGTGGCAAAAAGAGTTTCAAAGCGCAGGTCCGATCCGTGCGCGATAGCGCGGTGTGGGTCAGTGTGATCCCCGCGCTCGGTATTGAAGCGGCCCGCGCACTGCTCACCCCGGATAGTCTGAAACTGATGGACCGATTGAACGATCGGTTCTTCGTGGGTGACACCGCCGATGCGGCCCAGAAGTTCGGCCTTCAGCCCAGCTTGTTCCTGCTTCAAGAAGCGCTCTTGGGCAAGGCCATCGGTCTGGACCCCGAGATCAAGTACCGCTCCGATCGCGAAGAAGGCTTTTACGTACTCACCAGCAAAGAGCGACGCAAATTCGTTCGCGCCGCTGAGGACATCAGCCCCAGTGATACGTTGGAACACGACCGCGACATGAAGGACAAGCGTCTCGAACGCACCTTGCGCAAGGCAGAGGAAAAGGAGGCCATCGTATTGCGCTATTGGATCGAACCGAATGACTTTTCGACCAGCCGCGTGCAGATCGTGGATCTCGTACACGACCAGATCGCCGAAGTGCGTTATGAAGAACGCGGCGGGGCCGAGCAACACTTCCTTCCCACCCGGATCCGCATCACCTTGAGCGGACCTGAAGGACAAGCTACCGGTACCTTGGACCTTTCGCGCATCCAACGCGAAGGACCGTTGCAGATGAATTTCCGGATCCCGGATAAATTCACACCGCTACCATGAAGCCCCTCCTTGTTCGAACCTGTGTCGGCCTACTCCTGCTGCTGATCACCTTGCCTTTACAGGCGCAGGGGCGCAAGGATCTGGAGAAGAAGCGCGCCTCCTTGGACAAGCAGATCAAGACCACCACTGCCTTGATCGAACAGGCCAAGAAGGAACAACGCGTCACCCAAGAACAATTGCAATTGCTCGAAAGCCAGATCCAGGCGCGTGAACAACTGATCCACACCATGAACAGCGAACTGCATCGTGTGGAACAACGGATCACGGAGGATGTGGACCTGGTGGCCTCTTTGGAAAACGACCTCGTGCGACTAAAGGAAGAGTATGGGAGGATGCTGCTCTTCGCCTACCGCAATCGAAGTGCGTACGACCGCATGAGCTACCTCTTCGCTTCCACCAGTTTTCAGCAAGCCTACAAGCGCTCCAGGTACCTGGCCCAGATCGCCGAACAGCGCACGCGCCAAGCAGCTTTGATCTCTGAAACACGCGCTACTATCGATCAACGCCTATCCGACCTGCAAGCTCAACGCACGGAAAAGAGCCAACTCGTGAACCAGCAGCAAGCCGAGCGGCAGCGGCTGAACAAGGATCGGAATGGACAGCAGAGCGCCCTTAGTGGTTTGAAGAAAGAGGAAGGGCGGCTGCGCGAAACGCAGAAGAAACAAGAGAACCAGCGCCGTGATCTGGATGCCGCCATTCGGAAAGCGATCGAAGCGGAACTCAAGCCCAAGACATCGGCTGGTAATAAGCCCGGCGCCTCCGGCAAGTTGGACCTTACGCTGACCCCAGAGGCCAAGGAGCTGAACGCCGATTTCGAAAAGAACAAAGGCAAGCTGCCTTGGCCCGTGGAGAAAGGAGTGATCACCAGTCGCTTCGGCAAACAACCCCACCCGGTGCTACCAGGCATCGTGATCGAGAACAACGGCATCGACATCACCACAGAAAAGAATGCGACCGTCCGGGCTCTTTTCCGTGGCGAAGTGAGCAGCGTGATCGTGATCCCCGGTGCAGGCAAAGCCGTGATCCTGAGCCACGGCGTTTACCGCACCGTGTACAGCAACTTACGCGAAGTGAGCGTGGAGAAAGGACAGAAGGCGGAAACCAAAGCAGGCTTGGGCACCGTGCTCGCCGGCGACAACGGGTCCGTGGTCCACGTGGAATTGTGGAAGATCACGGCCGATGGATTGGTGAAAGTGGATCCGGGGCCTTGGTTGTTCCGGTAAAGGAGGCTGATCGGTCTTTCCCTTTCTTCCTTTTGCCAGTCTCACTTCTGCCTGTGTTGTTGGTGGTTGGTCGAGGTGCGTTTTGGTGTTTCGCCTTCCCACCCGAAGACAGTGTCGGGACAGCATGCCCGCAGAACATCCACCAACTGCCAACGAAGCCCCTACCTTTACCCTCCAATCCGCACGGACCATGTCCACACTCCCTCTTTCCATCCTCCTCGGCGTCATCGGACCCTGGCAGATCGTGCTGGTCGTTGTGGTGCTTCTTTTACTGTTCGGCGGTAAGAAGATCCCCGAACTCATGCGCGGTCTCGGACAGGGCATGAAGGAATTCAAGGACGCCACGAAAGGCGACGACAAGAACGAGCCCGGGAAGTAGGCTGCCCCAATTATCGTGAGCACCACCAAGACCTTGACCGAGGCCCGCGCACTGCTTACCAAAGGCGGTAGTGTCGTGACTGCGACCGAGCAAGCGCTTTCCGCAGCGAATGACCAAAAAGACCTCAATGCATTCTTGGAACTTTTCCAAGAGACCGCTTTGGAGCAGGCCGCCCGGGTGGATGCCAAGCTGAAGGCCGGTGATGCCGGACCGCTGGCGGGCCTTGTGATCAGCATCAAGGACAACATCTGCTACAAAGGCCATCGGGTAAGTGCCGGTTCGCGCATTTTGGAAGGCTTCACTTCGCTTTACAGCGCCACGGTGGTAGAGCGTTTACTCGCCGCCGATGCCGTGATCCTGGGCCGCACCAATTGCGACGAGTTCGCCATGGGTAGCAGCAACGAGAACAGCGCCTTCGGTCCTGTGAAGAATCCGATCGACCACGCGATGGTGCCGGGTGGGTCCAGTGGCGGTGCTGCAGCAAGCGTCGCTGCAGGCGTTGTACACGTGGCCCTTGGGAGCGATACCGGCGGTTCCATCCGCCAGCCTGCCTCATTCACGGGCACCGTCGGCTTCAAGCCAACGTACGGGCGCGTGAGTCGGTATGGACTCATCGCATTCGCGAGCAGCTTCGACCAGATCGGGCCTTTCGCACACAGCATCGAGGATACTGCTGCGGTCTATACCGCTATGGCAGGCCAGGACCCCAACGACAGCACCACCAGCCAAAAGCCGGTGGAGCCCGTTACCCTCACCGATCCTGGCAAACTCCACATCGGCTATTACCGCGAAGGACTGGAGCGCCCCGGCATGGATCCCGAAGTGGTCACGCACCTACAGGGCCAGATCGATCGCCTCAAGGCAGATGGCCACGTGGTGGAACCCCTCGATGTGCCGTTGTTGGACCACCAAGTCCCCACGTACTACATTCTAGCCACGGCAGAGGCCAGTAGCAACCTTGCCCGCTTCGATGGCATCCGTTTCGGGCACCGTAGCAAAGTGGCGCAAGGCGTGGATGAAACCTATCGACTCAGCCGTACCGAAGGCTTCGGACCCGAGGTGAAGCGTCGCGTCCTCCTCGGCACTTTCGTGCTCAGCGCGGGGTACTACGACGCATACTACGCCCAAGCCCAACGGGTGCGCCGGATCATCCGCGACCATACGTTGGCGGCCTTCGAGCGATTCGACCTGATCCTGAGTCCGACTTGCCCTACCACGGCATTCGGACTTGGGGTGATCACCGATCCGGTCGCCATGTACTTGCAAGACATCTTCACCGTACAGGCCAACCTCGCCGGAGTTCCGGCCATCAGCCTACCAACCGGCACGCACAGCAACGGCCTGCCTTTTGGCATCCAGCTGACCGGCGCGCCATTCGCGGAAGCGAAGTTGTTGGCGGCATCGAAGTCCCTTTTCGGCCTCTAGGTCGGTATGGAGTTTGTTCCGCTGAACTGAAGGCGGATCATACCCACACCATGCTGTGGACATAACAAAGCCGTTGGTTCAGCGTATTACAGATAGCTTTGGAACCCATGTCGTTCATCCTCCGGAATCTCGCCTTCGTCGCACTGCTGCCCTTGGTCGCCAGTGCCCAACCCGGAACCCCGCTTCCGTTGATGGTGGATGACCCCGTGGCAGCCCGGTTGGACGACCTTGCTGCATTGCCCTGGGTGCAGAATTCGCCCTTATACGCCGATACGGCCAAGCTCAATATCCACGGCTTTCCGGCCACATACATCCCCGCTTGGCCCGAAACCACATACGCCAGCCGGTTGCAGTTCCTCGATGGCCACACTCCTTTCCAATTGACGTACAACCCCGTGGTCCAGTCCTTCATCGACCTCTACGCCGTGCGCAAACGTGAAATGACCTCGCGCATGTTGGGCCTCGCGGATCTGTACTTTCCGGTGTTCGAGGAATACTTGGACCGGCACCACCTGCCCTTGGAGTTGAAGTACCTGGCCGTTGTGGAAAGCGCACTCAACCCGGCCGCACGGTCACGCGCCGGAGCCGTCGGTCTGTGGCAGTTCATGCTCCCCACCGGAAAGATGTTCGGCCTGAAGGCCTCGAGCTACGTGGACGAACGCCACGACTTGCACAAGAGCACAGAAGCCGCCTGCGACTATCTGGCGTACCTGTTCAAGATGTACGACAATTGGGAACTTGCACTTGCGGCGTACAACTGCGGACCGGGGAATGTGAACAAGGCCATTCGGCGCAGTGGTGGGGTGAAGGACTACTGGAAGATCTATGATCACCTTCCCCGTGAAACGCGCGGGTACGTGCCGGCTTTCATCGCCGTGAATTATGTATTCGCCCATGCTGCGGACCATAACCTCTACCCTGTTGTTCCCTTGTATTGCGCGCATCAAGTGGACACCGTGCAAGTGTGCTACCCGCTGGATCTGGCGCAAGTGGCCGGACTCACGGGTGCGGCGGCACAGGAGCTCTTGGACCTGAACCCCACCTTCAAACTCGGCGTGGTACCCGATGTGGATCAACCCGTGACCATTTACCTGCCCAAAAAGGCGGCCGGCATCTTCGTGAACAACGAGGACAGCTTGCGCTATGCCTATGCTAAGGAGACCGCACCATTGCGTGAGGAAGAAGCCACTGTCGCGGCCGCTGAAATGACCACCTCCGTTCCCCGTTACCACACTGTGCGTCGGGGCGAATCGCTGGGTGTCATCGCACAGAAGTACCGACTGTCCGTTACCGAACTCAAGCGACTCAATGGTCTTCACGGCACACTGATCCAAACCGGACAACGCCTGAAGGTCGGTCACGTGAATAGACCCGTTACAGCCCAAGCGAAGACCGAGAAGCCTTCAGTGGAATTCATCTACTACGAAGTGCAGCCCGGTGATACCCTGATCACGATCGCGGAGCGGTACCCAGGCACTACGGTAGAGGACCTGCAACGTTTGAACAACGACTTGGACAAGGAGGCACTCACACCGGGCCGTAAGATCAAAGTGGGTACGCAAGAAGGGTGATGCCATGCGTGTGCTGATCCTTGCGCTGATCCTCGTTTCCTGCGGGCAGCAAGAGAAGCGACTTCCACTCGCCTCCGGTGCACAAGGAGAAGTGCTGGTGGTGATGGACAAAGGATATTGGGAAAGCAGCCCCGGGGCGTTGGTGCGCTCCATTTTGGAACAACCCATCGCCACGCTTCCGCAACGCGAACCACGCTTCAAGGTGGTCCAATGTGGCACCAAGGATCTGGGGTCGTTGCTTCGCACCCACCACACCATCCTGCTCGCATCCATCGGCCCTTCGGACCCAGGATCCACAGGATTCCGACCCGACCTTTTCGCCAAGGGCCAGCTCGTGTTGCAGGTCACAGGAAACGATGGTGCGGCATGGGAGCGCGCATTCGCCAATGAAGCGGATGCGGCGGTACAGCGGTTCGAAGCGCATCAATCGGCCCGTATTAGGCAGCTTCTTGCTCGAACGCGGGATCCGGAACTGGTGGCTGCCGTGGAGCGTGTACACGATATCGTCATGGATATCCCGGCGGGCTATCGCATCGTGGAACAGGATAGCGCATTCACTTGGCTACAACGCGACCGCATGGTTTCTGGCTCTGGTCTGGAGCACAATGTGATCGAAGGGATCCTGATCCACCACCAACGCTATCAAAGCGACACCATTTTCCACGTTCGCGCTTTGGTGGACCAGCGAGACCGTGTGACCAAAGCGCATGTGGAAGGCCCTGCACCCGGCAGTTACATGAATGTGCAGCGGCGATTCGAGCGCTTGGACCTCATGCCGAAGGGAGCCGCAACAGAGCTGGATGGCCAATACGCTTATGTCATGCGCGGCTTGTACGGTATGGAAGGTGCCAAAATGGGTGGCCCGTTCGTGAGCATCACCACCGTTTGTGAACCGCAGGTACGCACCATCACGGTGGAGGGGTTCGTGTACGCCCCGCAATTCAACAAACGGGAGTACATGCGGGAACTTGAAGCGGTGCTCCGTTCCACCCGATTCGGACCGAAGTGCATTCCACTGAACACCAAGGGATAGCCTTTGGAAGTACGGCACCTTCTCAACAGATCGTCGAGGGTTGTTGATATTTTACCGATACATCCAAGGCTTTCGTCCACTAATTTGCGGTTGTAGGAATGACGATCCATCCGTCGATCCGCCTTGCCATGGACCTCTCGAACATCCGCCCATTCGCCCACAAACATTGTCGGTTCAAGTTGCGCAACGGCAAGGAGGTGTTCGGTGTGATCTGGGAGGTGGAGACCGGCACCAACATCCCGAACGATGCTTCGGACAAGCACCTTTTCTTCGCCAGTGTGCGCGACTATGAGCGCCTGCAGTTGGAGCCGCACGTTCCGGTGAATGTCTTGGACATGCCACCTGAAGAGATCGTCCACGTGGAAAGCCTCGCGAGCTGATCAGTCACTTCACCAACCCGGCACGCCACAGCAAGAAGGCGTAATTGCGTGCCACATCCCTGAGCATACTGAAGCGTCCGGACGCACCCCCATGTCCGGCCTCCATGTTCACGTGCAACAGGATCGGTGCATCACCTTGTTGATGCTCGCGTAGTCGCTGTACCCATTTCGCAGGCTCCCAATACTGCACTTGGCTGTCGTGGAAGCCCGAGCCAACGAGCATGGCAGGATACGCTTGATCCTTCACATTGTCGTAAGGCGAATAGCTCAGCATGCGCTCGAAGGCTTCCTTCTCCTTCGGGTCACCCCATTCCTCGAATTCGCCGGTGGTAAGCGGAATGCTCTCGTCCAACATGGTGGTGACCACATCCACGAAAGGCACTTCCGCGATGATCCCATTCCAGAGTTCGGGACGCATGTTCACCACAGCCCCCATGAGCAGGCCTCCGGCGCTGCCCCCCCATGCGAAGAGGCGCTTGGGGTCCGCATACTTCAGCCGCACTACCCCTTCTGCACAATCGATGAAGTCGTTGAAGGTGTTCATCTTGTCTTCCATCTTCCCGGTCTCGTACCACTCCCGGCCCAACTCCTCGCCCCCACGGATGTGCGCGATCGCGAAGAGAAATCCACGATCCAACAACGAAAGGCGCGAACTGCTGAAGGCGGGTTCCATGGAAATACCATAGCTCCCGTAGCCGTATAGCACCAACGGTGCCGTGCCATCCAACCGGGTATCCTTGTGGTACACGATGGAGACCGGAACACTCACGCCATCGCGTGCGGGGATCCAGATCCGCTCACTTCGGTAGTTCTTCGTAGTGAAGTCGCCCACCACTTCCTGCTGTTTCAGCAACAGGTCCGTCCGCTCGTTCAAGTCATGCTCGAAAACACTAATGGGGGTGGTGAGTGAGGTGTAGCCGTACCGCAACTTGTCCGTGTCCCATTCGGGATTCGTTCCACTGTAGCCCACGTACGCTGGGTCGTTGAAAGCGATCTCGTGTTCTTGGCCATCGCTCAACCGGCGCACCACCAAGTGGGTGAGTCCTTCGCGACGTTCAGAAAAGACCAAGTGATCCTTGAACGTGTCCACATCCTCCAAGAAGACATCCGCACGATGTGCCAACACCTCTTTCCATTTGCGTTTGTTGTTGGTGTCTTCCTCCGCACATTCCATCAAGCGGAAGTTGAGTGCCTTCCAATTGGTAACGATGTACCATTTGCCAGGAACGTGCATCGCCGAGTACTCGTGGTCCTCCTCACGCGGAAGGAAGACCTTGAACCGCCCCTTGGGATCACCCACGGGTAAGGTCAGGTGTTCACTGCTGGTGGAGCTTTCCGTTGTGATCATGATAAAGGCATCACTACGGCTCCGAAAGACATCGCAACTGAAGCCGGGGTCCGTCTCTTCGTACACGACCACATCGTTGTCGGGGTCGGTGCCGAGTTCGTGCCGATAGATCCGATAGCTCCTCAACGTCTCATCCATGCGCGGATAGAATACCGTCTTGTCATCAGCCCAGGCACAACCTCCGCCTGTGTTGGTGATCACGTCCGGAAGGTCCTTTCCGGTGGCGAGGTCCTTGAAGCGCAGATCGTATTGGCGGCGCCCCACCTTGTCCTCGCTGTAGCACACCAAGCCATTGCCCGGACTGATCTCGAAGTCGCCGAGGTCGTAGTAAGCGCTCCCTTCCGCCATGGCATTCTCATCAAGGAAATCCTCTTCCGGCGTGGCTTCCACATCCTTGCGCCGCACGTGTACCGCGTATTCCTTCCCCTCCACGAAACGGGCGTGGTACCAATAGCCGTTCTCGCGATACGGCACACTCATGTCCGTCTCCTTGATGCGGGCCTTCAATTCGGTGTAGAGCACTTCGCGCAACTGCTTCACCGGGGTCAACACGGCATCGCAATAGGTGTTCTCGGCTTCCAGATGGGCGACCACTTCGCGTGTATGGTCATCGGGCTCTGCTGCGTTGCGCTGATCTTCGCTCAACCGCATCCAATGGTATTCATCGTCACGAGTGTGCCCGTGGGTGGTCATCGGGAATGATCTCTTCACCGCTTTCGGCGGTGTCGCTTCGTTCACGTTCATTGGTTCGGTGGCGTTCTGACAGCTTGCGGAAAGCAAGACCATCAAGGTCGAAAGGGTGGTGGTCTTGACCATGTGCGAATGGGCCGCAAGGTAGGAGCCTTCAGCCCAGCACCTGCTGCAATACGGCGGGTGAACGAAGCTCACCAAGACCTTCCACATGCATGCGGAAATAGAGCAGGAGGTGATCCAAGAGTTCGCGGCGTTGCGCGGTCGGGATCAGTGGGCCGGGAAGCGATGCGAACTCGATCGGCAACAACGCGGCAAGGTGCTGGCTCAATACCGGTCCAAGGGTATGTCCATGTGGTGCGGCACCACGAACGAACTCTCCCTCGCGCAGGTCGAAGCGGTCCTGGCCAAGTCCGGGGGGGGATGGCCTGAAACCCAGGTGACCCGAAAGCCGGACCAAGAATACCAGCGGGAAATTCCGAATATCCGGGACCGTATCCATGGCTTCCAGCGCCTCTTCCACGAACGCATAGAGATCAGGGTCCGCAGCTTCGCCGTGCAGCACTTTGTAGAGGACCTCTTGCACGAACAGAGCGAGTGTGGCGCGGACTGGATCGAAGGTCACTGCCAAGAAAGGCCGTTCCATACGAAGCTCCCGCACCATGATCAGGTCGCGTTCGGCATGTTCGTCGGCAACGAGTTCCACCCGGCTTAGTGGTTGCAACGAGGCGGCAGAAGCACCTTTCTTCTTTCCGGTGCGCACCAAGAAGGACCGTACGCCAAGCTGTTCCGCGAACGCTTTTACGATCACCGTGTTGTCGCCGTGGCGAATGGTCTTCAAGACGACGGCGCGTGTGGTGTGCAACATGGGCCGGAGGTCGGACCCAAGGGTCCATTGCTACCTACAAAGGTGCCGATCACTAGCGTACCAACAGGACTTTGGTGTTGCACTTGGTGGTGCCGCTGGCATCGCTCGCGAATACAAGATAGACCCCGGTGCTTGCGCGTTGACCGCTCATGTCGTTGCCATACCAAATGGCTTGCCCACCCTCGGAGGTGGTGCGGTACACGAGGTTGCCGCTAACGTCGGTGATCTTCACCTCACTGTTGCGTACCAAGCCGGTGATGGCGATCGGGCCGGTGTAGGTTTCGCGCACCGGGTTCGGGAATACACTGGCACATTCGCTCTCGTCAGCCCCATCGATGGCGCTACCCCGGTAGCTCATGATGCCGCGGTCGGTTCCGATGAACACTTCCCCCGTAGCACCATCCACCGCGATATTGTTCACCGTGTTGCTGGGCAATGGGCTGTTCTCCGCTGTGAAATGCAGGATCTCCTCCCGGCCATCCGGGGAGAGGAGGAATGCTCCGCTCGCTTGTGTGCCGATCCATTTGCGGTTGGCACCATCCACCTTGATCGCGTTCACCGTTTCCGTTTCCAACAGGATCTGCACATTGCCATCCTGCTCGATCAGGATCTCTTGTGCGTCGAATTCTTCTCCAGAAAAGACCACCTCCGGAGTATAGATCACGAGGACACCGCGGTTGGTGCCGATCCAGATCTGCTCATCCAGATCCTCAGCAAGGGCATAAACATCCGGCGTTGGAAGTCCGCCAGTGCCCGGTTGACTGGTCACCAATGCGTACCGATCATCGTCCGTGCTTTCCACAGAAGTGCCACTGTCATACACCAGGATCGCATTCCCACGAGGGCGTATGAACCATTTGTAGCCGTTCTGCGCAGCGATCACATCGGACATCAGCAGGTTGCCATTCAGCAAATTGCCTGGATCGAAGGCATACCAAGCACCCTCCTTCGTGCGGGCTACGATCGGACCACCTGTTCCTTGTGCATTGGACATCCACAGTGTTCCGGACCGATCGAAGGCCAAGCCCGAAACATAGATCCGGCCTTGATACGGATTCGCCTCTTGGGTCAGGGCGCTATTGGTCGCATTGTAGATCTCCACAGGCGCACCATTGCGGATCTCGATCAGACCTTCGTCCCAGCTACCTGCGAATGCATGATGCGGATCATCCGGGTCCACCGCGATGGCGATGATGTCGTTCGCCGCCTCCGCGAATTCGTTCACCCCGTTCATCAAGGGGAATCCGAGCCGGTCGATCGTCGACCATTCACCGTCCACGAATTGATGGATCCCATCCTTCAAATAGGTGTTCACCCAGGTTCCCGTAACGGCACCCGTGGCCACATACAGCGCACCCCCGCCAGCATCCATCCGCCATGCGCTGGTGGTGCGTGGACCATTCGGTATAATGGTACTGCCCATGTCGTATCCGGTGGCCCGTACCAATCCTTGCCCACGGTCCGCGACCCACACGATGCCACCACCCGAAGGGATGGCCTGAGCAGGTGCGGCCGGACCTCCGGCATAACCATAGATGTAGCTGATCTCGTTCAAGGACGCATTGTAGGTGTGGATGTCCCCATCGTGCGAAATGACCACCCGTTGACCGTCCGCCGATACAGCAAGCCCGCGATTGGCTCTGCCGAAGAGTGGTTCGAATCGGGTCCAGGTGTCATCTGAACCAAGCACCAACAGGGTATCGCCTCCGGCGGTCCGCTGTGCATTCAGCAAGATCCTGTCCCCGAAATGTGCGACCGCATTGAACGGACCAGCTGCTAGGGTGCTGCCCATGTCCGTTCGCTTCCGCCAATTCTCGAACGAGGCGAGGTTCCCGGCCGTGCGCGACGCGACGAACAAACCGGTTCCGCATGCTGCATAGATGGAATCCGCAGACATGGCGATCCCGTTGATGCGAACTTGTGAACCGGATGGACCAATGAACCAGGTCTCGCGTACTTCACGCGCTGCCAGATCGAGCACAACGATCCCGAAACCGCAGCCGAGGTACGCGGTGGCTCCATCCATATAGGCGCAATAGACCCCCTTGTTCCCGATGATGGAGCTACGTTCGATGTCGCCGATGTTCCAACTGTTCTCCCCCTTCAACAGGTCGAGGTTCCCGTTGCTGTAGTAGACCAACAGCGCCCCTAGGGCCTCATTCCAAGCCAATCCTTGAATGCCGACATCGCTCAGGGCATTGGTCTTATTCAACCGTTCGACCTCACCGGCGACAGGATCATACTGGAACAATCCATTGCTGGAACAGGCATAGACCTTACCCCCTCCTTCTGCAACGGCCAGCAAGGTGGTATAGGAAAAGTGATCGCGCCATTGGCCGATGGCTAGTTCGCTTTGTGCCTGCACTGGGGATGGACCCAGCCCAACTAGCAAGAATGTGAAGAGTAGCGTGGTTATCCGCATGTTTCGTAAGGGGAGCATAGCACACAACGCGAATCCACCGCGATCGGTATGGCCAAGGTACGCTGAACCCATTTCGTTGCGCTGTTGTTCGGGTGCGCTTTCCATTGATCCAGGTTGTTTGCAGCTAGTCCCGCATTCGAAATTGGTGGGTTGGGCAGTCCCTTGAAATGACCGATGCCCCGAAAACCGGGGCATCAGCTGATCGAGGTCGCGTGCGGATTCGAACCGCAGTAGCAGCTTTTGCAGAGCTGTGCCTAGCCACTCGGCCACGCGACCGTCAAATGGGCTGCAAAGATAGGGGGATCGCCCACACCCGAAAGGCCCGGGATCAACCGAACACGGTATACACCGCCTGCTCCACATCGCCCTGGATCGGAGGGCGTTCCTTCACGAGACGCACGCGCCATTGGAAACCCGGATCCCATTCCCCCTGCAACGCAACGAGGATCCGTCGAGCGACATGTTCGATCAGCGCGCTCCGAACAGCCATCTGCTCGCACACGATCGCTGTTACGCGACCATAATCCACCGTGCAGGACAGGATGTCCGTTCGTTCGGCTTCCTCGAAGTCGCCTTCTACTTGTACATCCACTCGGTAGAGGCCCCCTATGGTTGCCTCCTCAGCCAAGCAGCCGTGGTAGGCGAACACGCGAATGCCGTTCACCTCGATCAGGCCCATGAGCGGCATAGCGCTAGTCCGGCTTGCAAACGAAGGACCACTTCTTCCTTGCCCAACAAGGCACTCACATCGAACATGCCCGGCCCTTGCATGCGGCCGGCCACGAACAGTCGATAGATCGGCATCACCTGGCCCACCTTCATACCCTTCTCCTGCAACACGTTATTGAACGCCACGTCCAATGTGGTGGCGGTGAATTCGGGTAAAGAACCGAGCGCGTTGATGTAGGCCTCGATTGCTGGTTCGGCCTCGGGTTTCCAGCGTTTCTTCAGTTCGGTGGTCGCGACCTCGTTCTCTTGCAGCGGGCTGCCCGCTGTGAACAAGTATGTGCCTTCGAGCATATCGGCCACGAAGGTGGCTCGCTCCTTCAGCAGGCTTGCTGCCTGTGTTGCGCGCTCCGTTGTGGTAACGATGCTTTGC
Source organism: Flavobacteriales bacterium (assembly GCA_016710015.1). Classification (GTDB taxonomy): domain Bacteria; phylum Bacteroidota; class Bacteroidia; order Flavobacteriales_F; family PHOS-HE28; genus PHOS-HE28. Next base: position 244,061 of record JADJLR010000004.1, on the reverse strand, counting down.
GTTTTCAGCAACTCCTGCAGCTGTGTACCCAGCTCGGCATCGGGCTGCATCCGCAAGTATTGCTGGTTGAACCACTTTGCCTTCTCTGGATCGAATTTCGCCCCGCCCTTATGGACCCGCGTGAGGTCGAACGATCGTGTGAGCTCTTCCATGCTCATGATCTCCTGGTCTGTTCCGGGGTTCCAGCCCAGCAAGGCGAGCATGTTGATGAAGGCATCCGGGTAATAGCCCTTCTCCCGGTAACCACTGCTCTTCTCTCCGGTGTTGGGGTCCACCCAATCCAAGGAGAACACGGGGAAGCCAAGCCGGTCGCCATCGCGCTTACTCAACTTTCCGTTGCCATCGGGTTTCAGGATCAAGGGCAGGTGTGCGAATGCCGGACGCTCCCAACCAAATGCCTCATAGATCAACACGTGTACCGGCGCACTGGGTAACCACTCCTCGCCACGGATCACATGCGTAATGTGCATCAAATGGTCATCCACGATGTTCGCTAGGTGGTAGGTGGGCATGCCGTCGCTTTTGAATAGCACCTTGTCGTCCACATTGGCGCTGTGTACCACCACCCAACCCCGGATGATATCCTCGAAGCGCACCTCCACTTGGCGAGGCACCTTCAGTCGGATCACGTGTTCATCACCGCGATCGAGCCGCTCCATTACCTCGTCCGCACTCAATGTGAGCGAATTCTTCATGTGCTCGCGCGTGACCCCATTGTATGCGGGAGCTGCAACACCTGCCGCCTGTAAGCGCGCACGCATGGCATCCAACTCCTCGGGCGTGTCAAATGCATAATACGCCTTGTCCTTGATGATCAACTCATCAGCGTATTGCTTGTACAACCCCTGGCGATCACTTTGTCGGTAAGGGCCATCAGGGCCTCCTATCCACGGACTTTCATCGGGGGTCAGTCCACACCATTCCAAGCTTTCCTTGATGTACTCTTCGGCGCCCGGCACCAAACGCGTCCGATCGGTATCCTCGATACGCAGCAGGAATTGTCCGCCGTGCTTCTTGGCGAAGAGGTAGTTGTACAAGGCGGTGCGCACACCGCCCATGTGCAATGGGCCGGTGGGGCTGGGGGCGAAACGGACTCTAACGGACATGGTACGGTATCCCTATTAAAGGGGGGCGCGAAGATACCGGTCCGGCCAAGCACGGACGCTGACGCACTAGATCTCAACCCCCTTCAAGAGCAACCTTTGCCAGGCCGCATTGCGGCGCAGGTAGGTCTTGACGTATTGGCAATAGGGCACCACCTTCATCCGGTGGTCCTCTGCCCAGGTCAGCACCTTCTCCGTAAGCACGGCTTCAATGTCATACCCCTCCAGCGCTGGTGGCACTAGGAGGTGGGTGAGGAAGATCCGATCACTACTGCGGTCATACTCCATTCGGGCCCGATGGCCTTCGATGATGAGTACGAATTGGCGCGACTCTTCCTCGTCCAGCAAGGACAAGGTACTGAAGTCGATGGTGGTTGGTGGGGTCTTCGTTGCCATGATATAGTGCGCAAAAGTACGACCCTTCTGTGGATCTGATGAATGATCGCCTCGCTCCTATAAGTGCCTCTGGTTCGATCCGATCGAAAAATTCGCACACAGGTGGTTCATCTCCTCTTATTCAGGTCAGAAGTTCAGCGTAGCCGCTAGGAACGGCATACCGATCGGCGTGATCTTGGTGGTGTATTCCTCGTCGTAGGCCAAGCCGAGATCGATCGCCAGCCCATCGCCCAGGATCCGCGCTCCCAAACTATGTGCAAGGAAGCTCTGGTTCGGGTCCGAAAAGATCCAGTGTTCCGTAATGACCATCACATTGGGAAAGAGCCGCAAGGCACCACCGATGTTCAGCATGGGGCCTTTCCCTGCATTCTGCCCATCGTGGGTCCAGCCACCAGAAACGGAGACCTGGTTGTTGATGCTCCCCACTGTGACCATGGCCATAGCGGCAAAGAACCCGGGCGGTACCACAACACCCGCTGGAACCTCGGCCCCCGCAGGCACCCGGGCGTTGAGGTAGCTTACCGAAGCACCCAAGTGGAAAACCTCCGAAACACTACCCGCAACTTGGAGTCGTCCCGTATATACCGGCCCACCCTGCCGAACCCGTATCAAAGAGACGAGGTCCAAAGAGCCCATGGCAGAAAGATTCCGCGTTAAGCCATAAGCTACGGTGTTCAAGGAGACCATCGTGTTCTTGTAGAAGCCTTGGCCTTGCTTCAACGGGATGGCCGTGAGCCCGACGAAATAGTGGGAACCATACGTATTCTGGGCGCGGCGGATACGCGAGGTGGGCATGCGTTTCGGCAACGCGCCTTGCAACAACCCATAGCCGGACGAACGGTCTTGAAATGGGACCACCTCTGCGAATAGGGTGATGTTGATACTCCACATCAGCACCCACAGGCACACCCGGCGCACCACCCCACTCCACATGAATATTGCACTTGGCATCCGCAAATAGACGTTGCAACACGGTGGCGGATGCCTCATTCGATCGAGTTCGACCGGAGTATTTGAGACAAAGGCAACCGAATTGCATCCCGATACGCCTTATCACCGGTGCCAAGTTAACCGCTTAACTTTCCCACGATGGATCATCATTTCTACGCCAAACTCGTTGCGCTTCTTTTGGTAACGCCGAGCGTACATACGGCATTCTCGCAGTCCGACGAAGCCTTGCGGGGTAGTGGCTGCATTCCACCAACGGTCGCGTTCACGACCTCAGCCGATGACCCAGCGCTTCTTTGCCAAGGCGATGTGATCAGTGTGAACGGTTCTTTTAGTACGGCGGCAACAGGGCACAGCATAGAACAATGGATCTGGAACTACGGTGTTACCGATGGTGATACGAGCGCCATTCCATTCGCTATCCTTTCTTTTCCCAACGGAGGCGTTCACCTGTTGACCTTGGAGGTGATCGACGATATCGGCTGCTCCAGTGGACCTTCAGCATCTGTAGCGGTACTGGTGAGTCCCACACCCGAATTCACGACCACCTCCCTTCCTGCGACCATTTGCGGCGGTGTGGCCATTCCATTGGTCGCTTCTGCCGTACAGCCCTTGATGATCGGTGGCCCGACCGGCTGCACCGCACCTGTCAATGGGATCGCACTTGCCGATAGCCCAGCGCCACCCACCCTATCAACATTAGAGGTGAGCGGCCAGCCCAGTGGGGTGATCACCGATGTGACACAATTGGGTGATATCTGCATGGATATCGAGCATTCTTTCATGGGTGATCTAGTGCTATCCGTGATCTGCCCCAATGGCCAATCCGTGGTGCTGCACCAACAGGGTGGTGGCGGCACATTCCTCGGCGATGCCAACGATTCGGATGGGGGTTCGGTAATCGTACCCGGAGTCTGTTTCCAGTACTGCTTCGGTGCAGATCCGGATCACGGAACATTGGTGGATGCATCGACCGGTGGAGCCAACCCCAATACAGTACCTGTAACCCAAGGCAATGCCATCGCACCAGGGAGGTACAGCAGTGTAGAGCCTTTGTCCCAGTTGATCGGATGTCCATTCAATGGAACTTGGACCTTTTCTGCGTTCGACAACTGGGCGGCCGATAACGGTTATTTGTGCGGATGGTGCATCTCCTTTGGCAGCGGTGCCGATAGCACCTACGTGGACCAAGGACCCATCTTAGGCACCTCTGCGGATTCCAGCTTTTGGACCGGCCCCGGAGTGTTCAACGCCCCCGGCCAACCCGGTTCTGCCACCTTCAACCCTGCGCCGGGGAACCAGACCATTACCTACACGGTGATCGATAGCTACGGGTGTCAGCACGAAACAAGCACTACGGTTTCCATTGGCGAGCAACCGGAAGTGACCATTGTCGAGAACCCCGACCTTGGTTTGTTCTGTGCCGAGGTGGTCGGCGGACCGGTGACCTACCAATGGAGCTTCCAAGGAAGCATAGTGGTCGGTGCGGCGGGTAGCTGCTTTACCCCGCCCGGACCAGGACTTGTGAGCGTGACCGTGCAGAACTCGCAAGGCTGTACCGGTTCGGATCTCCTCTTGATCACCGCGCTGAACGACCTAGCCAACAACTCAGGCGATGCCGCTTTCTTGGTGGTACCCAACCCGAATGACGGTGCCTTTTCCATTCGCTTCACCAACATGGAAACCGCGTCCACAGTATTGCGCGTGGTGGACATGTCCGGTCGAACGGTACATGAAAGCACCCTAGGAGCCGCGCACGGAACGACAACGACCGACCTGCGGTTGAATGTCGCGCCTGGTGTGTACTTCGTTGAATTGTTTGGTACCAAAGAGCGACCTGCGCAACGCATCATCATTCAGTGATATCCACCATTACTGCTTGAACCTTCAACCACCGCACAGTGTACGGTGGTCGCAACACCCTATCACCTACCGTAGCTTTGCTCAGCAACATGCCAAGCGCCTTGGCCGTTGAGGATTCGCACTGATGCATACCGAATACGATCACCTGACCTCCAAGCTGGATGCCTTCATCCGCAAGTTCTACAAGGACCAGCTGATCCGTGGGTTGCTGTACGGTGTGGGGTTGATGGTGGCCTTCTACTTGGCCGCCACCCTACTCGAGTACGTGGGACGCTTTGGTATTGGTGTGCGCACGGCGCTGTTCTGGGGCACCGTCGTGGCCGTGGCGTTAGTGATCGGAAAATTCATCGCCATCCCGCTCATTAAGCTCTTCCGGTTGGGCGAAGTGATCTCTCACGCCGAGGCTGCGCGTATCGTGGGCTCCCATTTCAGCGAGGTCAAGGACAAGCTGTTGAACACTTTGCAATTGCAAGAAATGGCCGCCTCACAGGCGCAACAAAGCGACTTGATCGATGCCGCCATCGCGCAACGTAGCCGAGAACTTGGACCGGTACCCTTCGTGAATGCGATCGATCTGAGGCGCAACACCCGTTACTTGCGTTACGCGTTGCCACCACTGGCCTTGCTGGCTGTGCTGTTGTTCGCGGCACCCAGCTTGATCACAGGCCCCACAAAGCGCTTGATCGCACACGGAAGTGAATTCTTGCCCGATGCACCTTTCAAATTCTTACTGGAGAATGATTCGCTGGTGGTCCCCGAAGACAAGGACTTCGAAGTGATCGTGAAGATCGAAGGCCAAGCCATTCCCCAGCAGGTGGCACTCGAGGTCGGCGACCAGCTCATTCCCATGGTGAAGAAGGACGGTGTTCATTTCGTACACCGCTTTCGAAATGTGCAAGAAGCTGTGGATTTCCGCTTCAGTGCGGAAGGGTTCAACTCGGAGACCTTTACCCTACGCACCTCGCCAGACCCCCTCTTGCTCGACTTCGACCTCGCCCTTGAGTACCCCGCTTATCTCGGACGACCCAACGAAACGGTGCGCAACACCGGCGACCTGACCATTCCGGCTGGTACCCGCATCGCCTGGCGTGTGAATGCCCGAAGCGCCGACGCACTCGATCTGGCATTCGATGACACCACCTTCACACTCGCACCTCAGGCCATGGACCAAGGCCGTGGCACCTTCGCCGCCAGTCGTCGCCTGATGCAGAGCCACACCTACCGCATGACCCCTCGGCACGGCGATCATTCGGCACGCGACCCGTTGCAATACCGATTGGAAGTGACACCGGACCTCTATCCCACCATCCATGTGGAAAGCAAGACCGATAGCACGGCGCTGAAACGTCTTTTCTTCCACGGTGAGGTGGGTGATGACCACGGCTTCAAACGTTTGATGTTCCATTACCGATTCGTGCAGGGCGGAGACAGCGTGCCTGCCGAATTGCGCAGCGGAATGAAGGAGCTTCCGATCGATGGGCGCAACACCCGGCAGGAGTTCTTCCATAGCTGGGAGGTGTACGGCTTCACCATCGATCCGGGCGATCGGATCGAACATTGGTTCGAGGTGTGGGACAACGATGGCGTACACGGTAGCAAGAGCGCACGCAGTACCCCGCAGGTGTTCGCGGCACCTACATTGAAAGAACTCGCAAAGCAGGAGGAACAACAAAGTGAAGCCATCAAGAACAGCTTGAAGGAGAACATCAAAGAAGCCCAAGACCTGCAAAAGGAATTGGACAAATTACGCCGCGAGTTGTTGGAAAAGAAGGAGGTGAATTGGCAGGACAAACAGAAGCTGGAGAACGTGATGCAGCGCCAACAGCAACTGCAGCAGGAGATCGAAAAGAGCACTGAGCAATTGCGTCAGAGTCAACAACAACAGCAAGAATTCAGGCCAAATGACGAACGCCTGTTGGAGAAGCAGAAACAGGTCCAAGAGTTGTTCGAAAACGTGTTGAGCGAAGAGATGAAGGAGCTCTACCGCCAAGTGCAGGAGTTGATGGAAAAACTGGACAAGGACAAGCTTCAGGAGCAGCTCCTGGAAATGAAAATGGATCAGGAGGACATCGAAAAGGAGTTGGATCGCGCCTTGGAAACGTTCAAGCGCATGGAGGTGGAGCAGAAGGCCGAGGACATCGCCAAACAACTACAGGACCTTGCCAAGAAGCAAGAAGAATTGAGCGAAGAAACCAAGGAAGGCAAGACCGATCAAGAGGAATTGAAGAAGGAACAGGAGGAGCTGAACAAGGAGATGGACGAGCTACGGAAGGAGATGGACGAACTGGAGAAGAAGAACGAAGCGTTGGAAGAACCCATGGACCTGCCCAAGACCGACGAACAGGAAAAGAGCATCCAGGACGAGCAGGAAAAGAGCAGCGATCAGCTAGAGAAGAAGCAGAATAGCAAGGCCAGCGAATCGCAACAGAAGGCCGCAGAGCAAATGGAACAGTTGGCCTTCCAGATGCAAAGTGCCATGCAGAGCAATGAGGAGGAGCAGCAGGAAGAGGACATGGATGCCTTGCGGCAATTGCTGGAGAACATCGTACAACTCAGCTTCGATCAAGAGGGACTGATGGAGGACCTTTCCACCACCTCCACCAAGGACCCGCGCTTCATCGATCATGGACGGACGCAACGCAAACTGCGCGACGATGCCAAGGTGATCGAGGATTCGCTCTTCGCCTTGAGCAAGCGTGTGCCGCAGCTCCAAAGCATCGTGAACCGGGAAATGAATGCGGTGAACGGGAACATGGACGAGGCTGTTCAGTACCTCGGCGATGCCCGGGCCAATGAACGCTCCAAGCCCATAGCCGCCGACAAGCAACAACATGCGATGACCAGCTTGAACAACTTGGCGCTATTGCTGGACGAAGCACTGCAGCAGATGATGGCACAAATGAACGCCAAGAGCAAACCCGGAAGCGGCTCGTGCAACAAACCAGGAGGAAGTGGCAGCAAGCCCGGTGACAAGGCCAAAATGGCCAAAATGAAGGCCAACCAGCAAACGCTCCAAAAGCAATTGGAGAAAATGCGGGAAGCCATGGAGAAGGGCAAGAAACCCGGAGAGAAACCCGGAGAGCAGAACCCTGGAGGTATGGGACCCGGCATGAGCCAGCAGCTTGCCCAAATGGCCGCACTGCAAGCCGCCATCCGCAAGGAGATGCAGAAGCTGGCGCAGGAACTGAATAAGGACGGAAGTGGCGCTGGGAACCCACTGAACAAGCTGGCCGAGCAGATGGAGCAACAGGAAAAGGACATCGTGAACAAGCAGATCACACCGGAGACACTGCGACGCCAACAGGACATCTTGACCCGGCTGCTCGAACACGAAAAGGCCGAACGTGAACGTGAGCTCGACGAACAACGCACCAGCAATGAGGGCCGCGCCACGCCGCCCCCCGACCCCGCACGGTATTTCAACTACCAGCGCCGAAAAGCACGTGAGGCAGAACTGTTACGAACAGTACCTCCGGGATTGAAGCCGTATTATCGCGATCGGGTCAATGCCTATTTCGGTACTTTTGACCGACCCTGAAACGCCATGGGAGCTTTGACCGAAGAGTTGGAATTCACGCAACGGATCGATTTTCCTGCGAAGGCCGAGAACATCGCCTTGGCCGAGAAACTGATCGATGAGGCGTGCGCCAAGCACAATGTCCACGAGAGCCATTACGGCAATATCCTCATCGCCCTTACGGAGGCGGTGAACAACGCCATCCACCATGGCAACGCGCTGGATCCCGCAAAGACAGTAACCCTCGGCTACGAGGTAAAGGGTGATCGGATCATCTTCATGGTGCAGGATCAAGGGCCCGGTTTCGACTTCGATCACCTCCCCGACCCCACCGATCCGCTGAACATTGAAAAACCGCATGGGCGCGGTGTGTTCCTCATGCGTGCTTTGGCCGATAACGTCGAGTTCTCCGACAACGGAGCAACGGTGGCCATGGCGTTCAGCCTTCAGCCGGTACAGGAGTAATGGCCAGTACGGATCCCATCGGATTCATCGTTCAACAGGTTCCCAATGCGTTCCGGGATCGCGAACGTTTGCGTCGATGGCTGCACCGTGTTGCTCAGGACCACGGCTCCCGCATCGATGCGGTCACCTTCGTACTGATGGACGAAAAGAGCCTGCTCCACTACAACCACACCTTTCTACATCACGACGAGCACACCGACGTGATCACCTTTCCGGTGGATAGCAACAATGGCGTGGCCGGCGACGTGCTCATGAGCTACGACCGGATCAAGGAGAACGCGGACAACTTCAACGTCCCCGTTCAGCACGAACTGCGCCGCGTGATGGTGCATGGCCTCCTGCACCTTTTGGGGCACAAGGACAAGTCCAAGGCGGACCGGTCCGCGATGCGCCAGCGGGAGGACACCTATTTGGCACACTTTCCCACCCCGGATAAGGAAAAGGCCGCCACCCGAAAGTGACGGCCCATCCTCGCTCTTGCGAGCTAAGCTTATTTGCCCTCGGGTGCCATTTCTTTCTTGAAGTTCGCGAAGGACTCCGTCGCCTCCGTATTGGCTGTAGCCGCTTTGGCGAACACTTCTTTGCTGTTCGCGGCCGTTGCCTGATTCACCACGTTCAATTGCTCCATGAGGCCGTCGCGGGTGGCTGTGACGCTCTCGATCATCTTCATGTAGGTCTCGGCCTTGCTGGGCTCTGCCCCGGACATGTTCTTCGCTTTGGAGATCAGCATTTCCGCTGTTCCGATCGAGTTCTTCAGGTCTCCGGATAGCTTCATCTTCGCCTCTGTGAGTTCATCGCCAGCCTGCATGGTCGCAGGGGTGGCCTCTTTGGTCACGGTCGTCTTCTCTTGAGCGAACGCGGTCGTGCAGCACAATACAGTGGCTACGGATAGGATCAATTTACGCATGGTGTTCTTGTTTGTTTGGTGTTTGGACGGAACAGCCCGTCGTGGGGGTTGGCAGGTCGCAAGGTTCGTGCCGTGAAAGTAGTTTCTTAGGAGCATCACACCTCGGAATAGGGCTTCTCTTTTCGACCAAACCCTATCCTTTACCTTCGAGCAAACACCAGATCCCATGTATCGCCCCATTTCCACCCTCCTACTCTTAGGTACCTGCACGTATGCCTTCGGCCAGGGAACCTTCACACTGAAGAGCGCAGACTTGGGCGGCCAAGCCACTATGCAACAGGTGTACGATGGTTTTGGCTGCACCGGAGCGAACACCAGCCCCCAGCTTGCTTGGTCCAACCCACCGGAAGGCACCAAGAGCTATGCTGTAACGATGTACGACCCGGATGCCCCAACAGGGAGTGGTTGGTGGCATTGGGTGGTATTCGACCTACCTGGATCGATCATGACGCTTCCCACTGGAGCGGGCACAAACGGGAAGACCGACCTGCCGACCGGGGCCGTTCAAAGTATCACCGACTTCGGAACGGCGGGTTACGGCGGACCTTGCCCGCCACCCGGCCATGGGGCGCACCAATACATCATCACCGTATACGCTCTGGATCTGGAGAAGCTTGGGCTGGATGCCAAGGCCAGTGCCCCCATGGTGGGGTTCAACCTTCACCAGCACACCTTGGCCAAGGCCAGCCTGGTCTTCTACTACGGTCGTTGAACGTGGATCAGGGAAGAACGAACCGACCTAGCCCGACCGGTTTACCTGCCGATGAGTCGGTGAGATGCCACAAGTAGATCCCAGGTGCGAAAGGGGTCAGGTCCACCGTTTCCCCGCTACGTATGGTCCGCGTGTGTACCAACGATCCACGCGCATCTACGATGAACAGGTCCATCGGGCCTGGATCCACGCCATTCGGGACCCATTGCGCCAACTGCTCGTTGAGCAGGAATTGGATCGACATTGCTCCAACAACCTCCTCTGATCCGACAGACAGGCCCATTTCAGAAAAGCCCACCAGGACCGGATCATGATCGCTACACCGGAATGCATTGGGCTGATAGCGGGATATATTGGCATCCGAATAGTCCAGTGCGGCGGGTTCATCGCTGTTGATATGCCATACCGCTGAGACCAACGTTGAGCTGGACATGGAAGAAGTTCCGAAGGCGTGGTCCAACGCACCAGCGAGTCCTTGGTACAGGTAGGAATGATCCCCTATTTCCATGAGGTCCTGTAGTTCTGCCGAGCGGAGCAGGTCGAGCGGGTCCTCTTCGCTATATGCGTTGAAGTCCCCCATGATCAACTGGGCTGAGATACCACTGTTCGTTCGTAGGTCCGACCAATGCGTGATGAGTGCGCTTACTTGCGCCTTTCGGGTAGTGTTGTAACAGCCTTGCCCGTCGCCTTGGTCCAAGTTCGTTCCCGTCGCATTGTCGCAAAGCTTGCTACGCAGATGCATGGTGCTGAACAAGAATCGTCCTCCTGTTGCGAGGCTTATGAACCCCTGGGTCAAATGGGGCCGCTTAAAGATGCCCGTGTTCAAGGAGTACAACGGGGTACATGTTTCTAGGACCGCTGGCTTGTAGAAGACCACCGACCGGGTACCTCCGCCAAAACCGTCCTCTTCCAGGGCGCCGTAGGTACCCGCTCCAACTTCCGCATTCAACGCATCCAGCAGATCCATCCATGCCGCATCGTCGTTCTCCACCTCGCAAAGGGCTAGCACATCGGGGTCCATGGCTTCAATGGCGGCGACCAACTTGGTCCGTTGTCGACCCAATTCGTCGGCATTTTGGGCTCCCCAGTCCCCTAGGGTGGTGAAGTAGTTCAATACATTCAACGATGCGGCCCGGAGTCCATCCCCAAGCTCTGGTGCCAAAGGACGTTCGGCCGGTACCACTTGGTTGGACCCTACTGGCTCCAACCGATATGCCCCGTACGAATAGTGCAGCACGGCCGTAAGCCCAGTCACAGTACTGCCGGTTCGCAAGGTTCCAGCCGGACCCACCCAAGGCGTCGGCGAAGGATACGTATTCGTCCGACCATCATCCAGTACGATCACACTCCGATCGATCAAGTCGAACTCGGCGTTCACGGCCCCCACATTGCTTTGCCCACTCGAAGTGGTGCCGCTTGCGACAGCATCATTCGGGTCGATCAGGTCCGTGGGCGTGAACAGGCGGTGCGGTGCCAACACCAGTTCTCCGTATTGGTACAAACTCGAATTGTCAGTGACCATCAATGTGGCCGTGAACCGAAGGAGCATCCCCTCGTAACGCTCCCATAAGTTTGCAGTTGCCAAAGGCAGGGAAAGGTCGGTGGGCACCACAGAGCCGGGACCCAATACCTGCACATTCGGGTTGATGAGTTCCGTAACACCATTGAACTCGGTCACCGTTGCTGTAACCGAGAGCCTCAGACCCACAGCCACACCAGAAGGCGTAGCATCGTATACGAACACCCCGTTGCTCGTAGCGTCATCTCCATCGCAATTCGGTTGCTCCAAGAAGTAGCCGTTCAGGGACCCCGTGCCGGTGAACAACGCGGTAACGACCCCCTCCGTGGTGACCACCTGCCCGGCATAGGCGCTTACGCTCCCACTTCCCTGGATCTGGCAAATGGTTTGCGCCACGAAAAGATGGGGGATCAACGCGAGGGTCGCGAAGCAGAGTGGTCTGACCATGTGGCCGAAGGTAACTTCGGGGATCACGCCTGTCGTGGTCACGGCAATAAGTCGGAGGGTCAGCGTTGGATCCCCAACTTCCGTTGCAGCTTGGAGAGGTAGGGCGTTATGGAGCGATCCATGTTGGTCGGCAGAGTCTGTTTCACCAAGCTCTTGATCCGTCGCAGCGGGCTGGGTTCGATGAACTGTTCGAAATACGCAAGGTCCCTGCGGTTATCCACCAATACGTGCATGGGGTGTTTGATCGGGAATGAGGCATCCTCAGCGTTGTCCATATTGCGCGGATCCTCTTCACTTCCGGTATGGGTGCTTGCCGATCCGAATCCGATGTTCCGAATGAGGTTGTTGCTGGGAATGATGTTCACGGCACCGTGGACCATGCGCCCATAGTCCAACTGGTAGTCCCATGAATGGATCTCACCATTCCATGACTTTTCGAAGATCATGTACACTTCTTCGCGTTCTGATGCGGACAGGAAGTGCCCCTCCAACAATCCGCTATCTCGGACAGCTGGCCAATCCTGCATTTGCAGATCGTACTTCTTCCATGTCCGTCGCCAGCTCGCCCATCCCCAATATGCACCATAACCGTGGGCACTGAAGTAGTAGGAGTCGTCGAGAGGTGTGCGCCATTGTGGCATCAGGTTGTTCCCCTGAATGACCCAAACACGCTCATCGTTCCGATACCGCTCCAACATTTCATCGGCATATCGGAACCATGTGGGCATTGGCAAGCAATCGTCCTCCAGAATGATCCCCTCCTCTTCGTGGTCGAAGAACCAGTCGATCGCTGCCGGTGGACCAAAACGCACGGATCGGTTGGTGTCACTGAACAGCGTCCGGAACTCGCACGGCCAATCCACCAAGGCGGTCAGCGAACGTACACGCTCCACCTCTTCTGCTTCTCCGGACTTATCTGCCCGCGCACCATCACAAGCGAAGTAGAATCGGCTCGGTCGAACCGCCCGTATGGCTTCGATAACGGCCTTGGATTCGTCGTATCGTTTGAATCCAATGAAGAGGACTGCGCTTTTCGGTTTGGTGTGAGGTGCGGACATGGAATGGCGTTATGAAATGCGCTCCGGAATGATTTCGACAGGGGTTAAAGCACTTGTACGAACAAAGCTAGGATCGGTTCGTCCGGGTGTGATGGATGAAGCACTAAAAGGCCGCCGCCCATTGCTTGGCCTTACTTCAGTTCCGATCCTTGGAGCGCATTGATCAGCTTTACGTTGAGCCACACGGGGTGTGGTCGTGCTAGGATCACCGCACCTACACCTGCTCCAATGTGGGGATCGATCTACCTTTGCTGCGTCCATGGAACCTATCCCAATACCAATTGGATAATCCACTGAAGATCAGTGGATCGACCAAGTGGTTCCACGTGGAACACAACTACCAATGAAGGAACGATATGATGTGGTCGTCGTAGGTGGCGGCCATGCCGGGTGTGAGGCAGCAGCGGCAGCAGCGAACATGGGTTCTCGCGTGCTCTTGGTCACCATGAACATGGGTGTGATCGGCCAGATGAGTTGCAACCCGGCGATGGGCGGTGTGGCAAAGGGCCAGATCGTACGAGAGATCGACGCCCTTGGGGGATTTTCTGGGATCATCACGGACCGAAGCACGGTCCAGTTCCGCATGCTCAACCGGAGCAAGGGTCCCGCCATGTGGAGCCCTCGCGCCCAGAATGATCGGAACCTCTTCGCGAGTGAGTGGCGACATACCCTGGAGCAGACACCCAATGTCCATTTCTGGCAAGACGGTGTCGTGGAGATCCTCCAGACCGCTGGCCGCGTGATCGGGGTGCGGACAGCTCTCGGAAGTACCATCAACTGTCATGCGGTCATTCTCACAAGCGGAACCTTCATGAACGGTATCATGCACATCGGCGAACGCCAGATGGGCGGTGGACGGGCTGGCGAAAAGGCCAGCCACGGTATTACCGAACAATTGGTGAGCCTCGGGTTCGAGGCTGGTAGAATGAAGACCGGAACCCCGCCTCGGGTGGATGGACGAAGCATTGATCGCAGTCTTTTGGAAGAGCAGCCCGGAGATCTCCAGCCCGGAAAATTCTCCTATCTACCGACCAGCACCCCGCCGAAGGAACAACTGTCCTGCTGGATCGCGTACACCAGCCCTGAAGTGCATGATATTTTGCGAACCGGCTTCGCGCAGAGTCCCATGTTCAATGGTCGTATCCAAGGGGTCGGTCCACGCTACTGCCCAAGCATCGAAGACAAGATCGAGCGGTTCGCGGACAAAGACCGCCACCAGATCTTCGTAGAACCCGAGGGCTGGAATACCGTGGAAACCTACATCAATGGGTTCAGTACAAGCTTACCAGAAGATGTTCAGTTAAAAGCGCTCCGTGCTATTCCCGGATTCGCTGAAGCTAGGATGTTCCGTCCGGGCTATGCTGTGGAATACGACTACTTCCCCCCCACGCAGCTGAAGCATACATTGGAAACTAAGCTCGTAAGGGGGCTGTATTTCGCAGGCCAAATAAACGGAACTACCGGATATGAAGAAGCGGCGTGCCAAGGGCTGATGGCCGGGATCAATGCACACCTTTCGCTGAACGAACTGCCGCCGTTCACGCTAGGACGAGATGAAGCCTATATCGGCGTATTGATAGATGACCTCATTACCAAGGGGACCGAAGAGCCTTACCGCATGTTCACCAGCAGGGCCGAGTTCCGAATTCTCCTTCGCCAGGACAATGCCGACCTCCGACTCACTGAGCGATCCAACACCATCGGCCTTGCCAGTTTTGAGCGGTTACATCGGGTCATTTCCAAGGCTAAACACACTGCCGCCCTTGCCGACGCATTTCGCTCGGAAAGCATCGATCCCGAAGTGGCTAACCCCGTGATCGTTCCACGTGGAACATCGGCTCTCAGACAAAAGGTGAAGCTCTATGACCTGCTCCTTCGACCGCAGCTCGACTATGCGGATCTAGAACCTCTTTCGACACTCGTCGGACAAACCGCTACTGCCGCAGGTGACCTCAAGCTCGAAGTGATCGAACAGGTTGAGATCGACTTGAAATACAGTGGCTATTTGGAGAAGGAACGCGACATGGCGAACCGCATACTTCGCTTGGAAAGTGTTCCCATAGAGCTCGAAATGGAATATGCTCGCCTTACTTCCCTCTCAATGGAAGCCCGCCAGAAACTCGATAAGATCAAACCCCGCACACTTGGACAAGCATCTCGTATTAGCGGGGTTTCCCCAGCCGACATGAGTGTGCTCATGGTCTACCTCGGTCGATAGCTTCCACACCAAATGATATCCGAAACAGTGAATTATGAACGATCGTTCCACGTGGAACATCCAGAAATGGAGACCATTGAACAATGCCCGGTCTGTTCATGTGAAAGTCTCGGTCGAACTACCAACGTCACTGATCACTCGATCAGCGGGAAGTCCTTCTCGATCGTCGAATGTGGAGCGTGTCAATTCGCATTCACCTCTCCCAGACCAGACCAACAACACATCGGTGTTTTCTACCAAAGTGATACCTATATCTCTCACACCAATTCCAACAAGACATGGCGGGACAAGATCTACCAGTTGTCGCGCCAGTGGATGGTTCGCCGTAAGCACAAGGCCATTCACAAATACCACCCCCACGGTCAACTACTTGACATCGGTTGTGGTACAGGAGATTTCTTAGCGCACCAAATGAGTCGAGGTTACTTGGTCACGGGCGTGGAACCAAACCTGACCGCACGCGAATCCGCCATTGCCGCTCACGCCATTCCTGTATTTCCACAAATCGACCTCGTGCCGGCCTTGGAGCAATTCCAAGTTGTCACCATGTGGCATGTCCTAGAACACGTTCCGGAGATCCGCAGCACATTGAAACAGGTATTCGCACGATTGGCGGATAGGGGCATTTTCGTGATCGCCGTTCCAGACAGAGAAAGCTGGGATGCCAAGCACTACGGTCCGTTTTGGGCGGCATACGATGTCCCGCGGCACTTTTGGCATTTCCGACAACAAGACCTATTCCGACTTCTGAAAGAACACGGCTTCGAACTCGTCACCACTCGACGTATGTGGCTGGATGCCTTTTATATAGCAATGCTGAGTGAGAGCTATAAGGGAGGGAACCGACTCATTGGTTTGGTCAGAGCCTTTGCGGTTGGTGCCTGGTCCAACATCATTGCGACCTTCACTCGTGCGCCTACATCAAGTACGATGTACGTGGTTAGAAAGTCAAAACCGTGAGAGCCCTGTTTATTTTACCCCTGCCGCACTTGACGGTCCTTTCAGGTATTCCGCCCCAAGTGCGTGTAGTTCGTAGCTCCACACTCAATTGAGGGCCTAAGTGTAACAGTCTGATTTTCAACGTCTTTAGCTGAATTCTACTTGGATTCGATCCCCAGAGACCTGATCTGCCCATCCACGTCTAAAGTTCCATTCTAGAAAAGACCCTGTCGAACCAGTTACTTTTGCACCCCAATTCCAAGCCCCATGAGTACTACAGCCACCCGAACCTCGAATCAGATCACCGACATTCTCCAGAAGCTCGGAGTACATGAGACCAACAGTGGAGTGTCGACTGGTGCTAAATGGTCGGCAGGAAACGGTGAGCAACTCATAAGCCATAGTCCTGTGGATGGTGCTGAGATCGGCAAGGTGCGCGGTGCAGACCGCGCCGAATATGACGCCACCATTGAGCGTGCTCATGAAGGATTCAAGGAGTGGCGCACCTGGCCCGCTCCGAAGCGCGGAGAGGTTGTCCGCCAACTCGGAGAGGCGCTCCGTAAGCACAAGGCCGATCTCGGTAAGTTGGTGAGCTACGAAATGGGGAAGAGCTATCAAGAAGGATTGGGCGAGGTCCAGGAAATGATCGATATCTGCGATTTCGCGGTTGGCCTTTCCCGTCAATTGCACGGCTTGACCATGCACAGTGAACGGCCGGAACATCGCATGTATGAACAGTGGCATCCCATGGGGGTCGTCGCTATCATCACGGCCTTCAATTTCCCTGTTGCGGTCTGGAACTGGAATACCGCGCTAGCTTGGGTCTGTGGAAATGTCTGCATCTGGAAGCCCAGCGATAAGACACCACTCTGTAGCATTGCTTGTCAGCACATCACACAAGAAGTGTTCAAACGAAATGGAGTTCCTGAAGGTGTTTCATGCGTGGTGAATGGTGGGCGTGAGGTGGGCGAATGGATCAGTAACGACTCACGTATCTCGCTTGTTAGTGCGACTGGCAGCACCCGCATGGGCAAAGCCGTTTCGACCGCAGTGGGTCAACGCCTTGGCCGCTCGCTATTGGAACTCGGCGGAAACAATGCCATCATCATCAGCGACAAGGCAGACCTCGACATGTCCCTGATCGGTGCTGTATTCGGCGCTGTGGGCACCTGTGGTCAACGCTGCACAAGCACCCGCCGATTGATCATCCACGACAAGGTCTACGATTCCTTCCGCGATAAACTCGTGAAAGCTTATGGACAGCTTCGGATCGGGGATCCACTCGATGAAAGGAACCACGTGGGACCATTGATCGATGAACAAGCGGTCACCATGTACGTGAACGCACTCGCATCCGCGAAGGAACAAGGTGCCACTTTGCTCGTGGAGGGCGGTCGTTTGCGTGGGGCCGGTTATGAAAGCGGTTGCTACGTGAAACCCGCGATCGTTGAGGCCAAGCCGAACATGCCCATTGTTCAAGAAGAAACCTTTGCACCTATCCTGTACCTGCTCCGCTACGCGGGTACGGTGGATGAAGCGATAGCGATCCAAAATGGGGTCAAACAAGGCCTCAGTAGTGCCATCATGACCCTGGACCTTCGCGAGGCCGAGCGCTTCTTGGGAGCGACCGGCAGCGATTGCGGCATCGCCAATGTGAACATCGGCACCAGTGGTGCGGAGATCGGGGGAGCGTTCGGTGGGGAGAAGGAGACCGGTGGTGGCCGCGAGAGCGGAAGTGACGCTTGGAAAACGTACATGCGTCGCCAAACGAACACTATCAATTACGGAAGCTCCCTTCCTTTGGCGCAAGGGATCAAATTCGATCTTTAGTCCCTAGGCGTAAAAGGACCTCGTAGTTTTACGGGGAACCCAACGGATGGGCCGGGTATCTTCGCCGACGCATGTTCCGTTGTCGTTTCGCGTTCCTTTTTCCCGTTGCGCTGATCTTGTTCCAGAGTTGTGGAACAGGAGGGAGTTCGACCCATCTCCCTCGAGAGGGTGTTTGGCGCGTGGAGTTGGACCTCCACGGACATGCCCTGCCATTCCAACTCCAGCTCTTCCAGAATGATCCCGGCCAGTGGGTCGCAGAGGTCCATAACGCTTCGGAAAGGATCACTGTGCCGGATGTGAACCTACACAACGACAGTGTGTTCTTGCGAATGCCATTGTTCGACTCTGAATTTCGTGGATCGGTAAGGAATGACAGTACGATCGAGGGTGTATGGATAAACTACCTGAAGGGGCCGGACTACCAGATACCCTTCGTGGCCCATGCCGGTCTGCACCACCGGTTCCCAGGCCCGTCCGACGGGCATGCTCCTGTTGCTGGTACTTGGGAAACCCACTTCAGTAAAGGGACGATCGATGCGTACAACGCCATTGGTCTGTTCGAGCAACACCCTGAAGGGAGGGTCTCCGGCACCTTCGTGACCGAAACCGGTGATTACCGATACCTCGATGGTTGTGTGCATGGCGATTCCATGAAATTATCTTGTTTCGACGGATCCCATGCCTTCCTATTCGAAGCTGCGCTCGTTGGCGATAGCCTACGCGGTACGTTTTGGAGCGGAACCCATTGGGAGGAGCCTTGGCTGGCCATCAGGAACCCAGAATACACCTTGCGGAACCCGGATTCCTTGACCTTCTTGCGCGAAGGACAGGACATGGTGGATTTCAACTTTCCGGACCTGGATGGCGGATCGGTTTCGCCCCACGACCTGAAATACCAGGGCAAAGTGCGCCTGATCCAGATCATGGGGAGTTGGTGCCCGAACTGCGTGGACGAGACCGTCTTACTGGGCGAGGTGTACAAGACCTACGCAGATAGTGGGCTGGCCGTGATCGCTGTGGCGTTCGAGAAACACGCTGACAAGGATCGCGCGGTCGAAGGATTGAAACGATTCCAACGCAACCTAGGGGTCGAATACCCCATCGTTCATGCTGGCCCTACAACAAAGGAGAACCTGCAAAGACAATTGCCCTTCCTGGATCATATGATGAGCTACCCGACCTGCATCTTCGTTGATCGGAACGGTACAGTGCGCAGGATACGGACGGGATTCTATGGCCCCAGCACGGGCGATCACTACGAAAACTATCGGCGTAACCTCCACGCGTACATCAAGACCTTACTAGCCGAACCCGTTGCGCCCAAGCAACTCGCTAGGGTCCGGTGATCAAGGCTTTGGCGGTTTGTCCACCACGATACGTTGATCCCGATTGGCGAGGATCCACGCTGTGTGGAACACCAACAAGGCCCGCTGATGAAGAAGGTCGAATTGGATCTTCTCGATATCATCGCCCGGTTGGTGGTAATCCTCATGCACCCCACTGAAGTAGAAGATGCTAGGCACACCCTTCCGCGCGAAGTTGTAATGGTCACTGCGGTAGTAGAACCGATTCGGGTCATCCTCCCGATTGAAGGCCTCATCCAACTCCAGGCCCGCGTAAAGCATGTTCGCTTGACCATTGATCGCATGTAGTTCCCTGCTGAGGCGGTCGCTACCGATGATGTAGATGTATGGTGCGCTGTTCCGATGCGCCGTATCCACCCGACCGATCATATCGATGTTCAGGTCTGCAACTGTATTCTCCAATGGGAATACCGGATGATCGCTGTAATACCGGGAACCTAGCAGTCCCTTTTCCTCCCCACTAACCGGCATCACAAGGATGCTGCGCCGTGGTCCGTGACCCTCCGCCTTGGCTTTCGCAAAAGCTTCTGCGATCTCCATGATCACCACCGTGCCCGTGCCATCGTCGTCTGCTCCGTTGTACACCACACCATTCTCCACACCGATGTGGTCATAGTGTGCAGTGATCACCACCAATTCATCCTTCTTGTCGGATCCTTCGATGAATGCTAGCACATTCTCCGCGACCAAGGGATGCGTGTTCGGTCGAGCTGTGATGGTGAAGTCCACAGGAACCACTTTTCCGGCGCGCTTCCGTGCCAATTTGGCCAAAGAGTTCGCACCCAACAACTCATCCATGGATGCCCCATCGATCACGATCATCTGCGTAGTTGGCGGTGTGCTTTCCTTTCCGGACCCCGAAGCCAAACGAACACGGCTCGCGGGCAGGTGGACCTCATTGGCCATGGCCGAAACCGATGGAACCCCGACAAGCACCACCGCAGCATCCGCCTTCCGAAGGTCCTGCATCCGTTCGCTCAACCTACTCATCAACGCAGGGGTATCTCCCATTGTGGTTCCATCCAGCACGATCACGCGTCCACCCAAGGGGACCTTCGGAAGCTTTTCCCCGTTTCCTAGGTAGACCACCTCCCGCACGGCAAGGTCAGTCTGCAATTGTTCATTGAAATAAAGGAGGTCCTCCTTGTATGCGAAGATCCGTCCAGCTTGGTCGATCCCGATACCCCCGACCTGATCCTCGATCAATTCGTACTGCTGGAAATACCCATCCGTTACCGCGCTATCAAAAGGTGCAGGAACAGGAGGGATGCCAGCATCAATGAAAGCCTTTTTCAAATAGGCAGCAGCCATTTTCTGGCCTTCCTTGCCCGTGTCCCGTCCCATGAATGCATCGCTCGCCAGCACGGTCAGGTGTGTTCTCAGTTCAGCCTCTGTTATCGTCGCCGCGAAGCGTATAGCGCTGCTATCCACTTGGGCGCATAAGGACATGGCAGCACAAAGGCAGGTCAACAACAGGATCGAGTGCCTCATCGAACAGGCTCAGTTCTTGGCTTCGATCTTCTCCACACGTCGCGCATGCCGCCCACCCTCAAAGCTTGCCGCAAGGAAAGCATCGAGAATGGATATGGCTTGTTCCACTGTGATGTAACGTGCGGGGAGCGCCAAAACGTTCGCATCATTGTGCGTACGCGCCAAGGTGGCCAATGTTGGTTCCCAAGCCATTGCGGACCGGATACCGCTGTGTTTGTTCGCGGTGATGTTCACCCCATTCCCCGAACCACAGATCAACACTCCAAGGGCACCTGGCTCCATGGCTACGCCCTGTGCTACCGCATGTGCGTAGTCCGGGTAATCCACACTGTCCTTCACGTGTGTGCCTTTATCCGTGACCGAATGTCCATTCGCCTTCAAGTGGTCTTTCAAGGAATGCTTCAAGTCGAAGCCTGCATGGTCACTGCCGATCAGGATGTGCATGTGGTTCTTTTTCTGGGTTTCAAAGATACTCGTCCCATTCCAGCACGTCGATCCAACGATCCGATCGTTGGATCCGGTTCCTCGCTGTGTACAACGAGCAGTAAGTTCTTCCGGGATGTGAACAACTCCGATCTCTTAAGAAAGTCCCGGATCCCAGCAAAATGGATCATCATTCGATCTGCACAGGTCATGCACGATCGAATGGTCGCCTGGCACCATCCAATTATCAACCGATCGCATACGATCACTCTATCAACGATCGTTCATACCCTTCCAGCCATGCCCTTGAACACAAGGAAAACATCCATTCCTCTGAACAGCCCGTTGTTGGATCGATGTGTTCTAATTTTGATAACTGATCTGTGCAAGTCGGACTTCAGCAGATCGTCAACAGATCCAACAGCCCATACTATATCATCAACTATTTCAAAGGTAAAAAGGAATACATGAAGAGGCTGTTGATGATCGGTTTCGGTCTGGTGTTCGGTACAGCCAGTGTATGTGTTGCGCAAGAGAACAACGATACCTTGCATCGGTATTTCCACCTCAATGGACGGGTCGCTAGTGAAGGCCGTTTGGTGAATGGCAAGCCAGAAGGCCATTGGCGCACCTACTCGGAGGATGGAGTGCTGCGCAGTGAAGGGGATCGACGAGATCTACTTTTGGAAGGGGTGTGGAAATTCTATGATCCTCAAGGGCGTTTGGCCAGTTCCATCACGTACATGGATGACAAGAAGAATGGCCCATCTTTTCGCTATGATTCCGTAGGCGTGGTCATGAGTGAGGAGTTGTACGTGGATGACCTTCGGGAAGGAGTGGCTAAGTACTACCACCACAATGGCGAGCTACACAAGGAGATACCATTCCAGAGTGGCAAGGAAGAAGGGAGGGGGACGGAGTTCGCGCCGGATGGTCGGATCGTGGCTTTACTCCAATATGGTGCTGGATTATTGCGGAAACGAGAGGATATCAACCAGCTCGATGAGTTGGGATTGCGACAAGGTCCTTGGAAGGAGTTCCATACCAACGGTAAAGTGAAATGGGAAGGGGTCTATGTGGATGATCAACGCCAAGGATTATTCAAGGAATACGACGCACAAGGAGGTCTGAAGGATCTGGTGAAGTACGATGCTGGAAGGGTGGATGAACTGGCTCAACAGACCCAAATGCTGGATATCAAGAAGAACTACCATCCGAATGGGAAGGTGGCCAGCATGGGGAGTTATTCCAGGACCGGTACGAAGGAGGGTTTGTTCCGCGAGTACGACACAAAGGGTGAGTCCGTGCGAGCGAGTATCTATGTGGCCGATCAACTCATCAGCCAAGGTGCGGTGAATGATGTGGGAGCCTTGGAAGGCCCGTGGACGGAGTTCTATCTGACCGGAGAGAAGCGTGCGGAAGGTTCATATAAAGCTGGTCGGAAAGAGGGGGAGTGGAGCTTCTTCCACCGCGACGGTCGTATTGAGCAGAAGGGGAAATACCAGAATGGTCTACCGCAAGGGACTTGGGAATGGTTCTATGAAGGAGGGATGAAACACCGCGAGGAATTGTATCGGAAAGGCAAAGAGGATGGCGCTTCCGTGGAGTACGATGAAGAAGGTGGAGTGATCGTGCAAGGTGAGTACATTGACGGGTTGAAAGAAGGGAAGTGGTTCTACAAGGTGGGCGATCACCAAGAAGAAGGCGCGTACAAGGATGGACTCAAGGATGGCCCTTGGGTGCATATCTATGACAATGGTCGAAAGAGCTTCACAGGATCATTCGTGAATGGCGATCCCGACGGGAAGCACAAATGGTACTATTACAACGGTCAGATCAAATTGGAAGGCCGCTACAACATCGGCTTGGAACAAGGGGACTTCATCCATTACAATGAACAAGGATTCCCGATCACCGTGGTGAAGTTCCGTGATGGTGCCGAGATCCGGATCGATGGGGAGCGGATCCCACCACCGTACCAATTGGACGGCACACTTCCTTGATCAGGAGAAGTCACTTCAACAGCCTGCATTAAGTTCGCACTGTGGATGATCGAACCCCCATGGATCCCGTTATCCCCAGCAGGGAGATCGACCTTGAAAAGGCGTACGCGTCCCTGAAGCGCCAGTACGACGGTCTGGTGAACCGTAATCTGGCCGGGGTATTCCGTACCGACTTGGATGGGAAATTCCTCGAATGCAACGATGCCTTGGCTAGGATCCTGGGTTATACAGACCGGGATGAACTGATGCGGAACTCTGCGTCGGTCATATATCCATCCGCAGCAGAGCGAGACCGGTTCCTACACGCGTTGTCCACACAAAAACACCTTGTCAATTTCGAATTGACCTTGAAGCACAAGAACGGACGGGCGGTGGAGGTGTTGGAGAACGTGTACTTGGATGAACCCGAAGATGGTCCGGCCACCATACAAGGAACCTTGATCGATGTGACGGCAATCCGGCAAGCGGAGATCGAGCAAGCATCGCTCACCTCAAGCTACCGGAGTCTTGTAGAGCACATGCGCGATGGGGTCGTTGTGGTGCAGGGTGAATTGGTGCGTTACGCCAACCCCGCAGCGCAGAACCTGCTTCACGCTCCGCTGATCGGTTTCCGGGCCGAGGCACTCTTTGAGCAAGAGGATCAACCCCTTATCCTGGACCTCATCCAGAAAGGGATGGATGCACGGAACGTGGCACCTGTAGATGCGAAACTTGCGGGACCCAAAGGGCGTGTGGTGACCGTATTCGCTGCTCATGCCCTGCACGAAGGTCAATCCGCTATTCAACTCACCCTGCAGGATGAAGAGGTACGACGAAACCTCCTTCGCGAACGCTTGCGGGTGCAGATGGCCGAAGAAGTCAATCAGGTTTTGTGTCAGGAGATCGAGGAGCACCGGCATACGCAAGAAGCCTTGCGCCATTCGCGTCGATTCGCACGCAGCATCGTGGACAGTTCATTGGATATGATCATGGCTGCGGATACCCAAGGGCGAATTTCCGAATACAACCCAGCGGCCCAAATGCGTTTCGGCTACGAAGTCGAAGAGGTCATTGGCTCCAACACGTTGATGCTCTACGTGGACCCTACGGAATTCGCTCGTATCCAAAATGAGTTGAATACGTATGGCGCTTTCGCTGGTGAGGTGCGGAACGTGAGCAAGGATGGGGAGGTTTTCACCTCCTACCTCGCGGCTTCTCGGTTGTATGACGAGGATGGACAGTACTTGGGTGCCATGGGTGTTTCCCGTGACATCACGCGGATGAAGGAGGATCAGGAGAAATTACGTGCAAGTGAAGAGCGCTATCGTGACCTGTTCGAGAATGCTTCGGACCTGATCCAGAGCGTGGATGTACACGACCGATTCGAGTATGTGAACGATGCGTGGAAAAGGACCCTCGGCTATTCGGATGAGGACCTGCGGAACATTAGACTGGAGGATGTGGTGCTCCCGGAACTCCGCGACGAATTCCGGGAGCGACATGCACGGGTAATGGCGGGTGAGGCGGTGGATCGGATCAGGACCGTATTCCTGGCCAAGGATGGGCGAGAGGTACACGTGGAAGGCACCACCAACCTCCGTTCTGTGGATGGTAAACCGGTGTCCACCCGCAGCATCTTTACGGACAAGACCCATGTGGATGCTGCGCGTGAACAAGTGCAGCAACACGAGGCCAAGTTGAAGGCCCTGTTCGAAAGCAGCGAACACATGTTCTGGACGGTGGACCTGAACATCAAGTTGACCTCCTTCAATAGGGGGTACGGCGACATGATCCAGCGGCTGTATGGCAAACGACCGGAGATCAATACGGACCCCGATAGACCGCGTGTCCTTTTCGCGAGCAAGGAACACCACGGGTTCTGGGAAGCCAAGTACGCCGAGGCCTTTGCCGGCCGACCGATCCGCTTCGAAACGGATCTGCGTGATCAAGCTGGGGATCGTGTTTGCAACGAGATCTTCCTGAGTCCGGTGTTCGATACACAAGGAGAGGTGGTCAGTGTCTTCGGCGTTGGACATGAGATCACCGAACAGAAGCTGGCGGAAGACCAGGTCCGTGAGAAATCAGCCCGTCTGCAAGCCATTTTCCAGAGTTCGGCGAACATGATGATCTGGACCCTGGACAAGGACTTCCGGATCACTTCCTGCAACGAACATTTCCAACGCACGGTCAGGTCCGACTTCGGTATCGAACTAGCGATCGGAGATGTTTTCCTCGCGGAGTCCGCAGAAAAGGCTGCGGGAAAGCGTAACGAGCGCTACCTGGAGAAGTACAGATCGGCCCTGCGCGGAAAACCTCAGCAATTCGAAGCGGAGTTGACGGATCTGCATGGCCAGACCACTTGGGTGGAAAATTTCCTGAACCCGATCGTGGTGGATGGTGCCGTTCAGGAGATCTCCTGTCTCGCCTACATTATCACGGACCGCAAGTCCACCGAACTACGCTTGCGCAATAGTTTGAATGAGAAGGAGGTTCTCTTAAGAGAGGTGCATCATCGGGTCAAGAACAACCTGCAGATCATCACCAGCATCCTGAATTTGCAGACCGCACACGTGGATGGAGATGAACGCATACTGGAGCTCCTGCGCATCAGTCGGGATCGGGTGCGAAGCATGTCCTTCATTCACGAAAGCCTATACCAAAGCAAGGACTTCAGCTTCATCGACATGGCCACTTATATCGATGGCCTGAGCCGAAACCTCGTCATGAGCTATGACCTCAGTGGGGTGGTTTCATTGGAACGCGACCTGCATCGCGCCGAGCTTGTTCTGGATCAAGCCATACCCTGTGGCCTCATCTTGAATGAAATCATCAGCAATGCCTTCAAACACGCCTTCCCGGATAAACGCGCCGGCGTGGTCCGCATCGGGTTGCGCATGAACGGAGAGCGGGTCTCGATCTCTGTTGCGGACAACGGGATCGGCCTGCCCAAGGGCTTCGATACCGAGAAGGGAGGCAATCTCGGATCGGAGTTGGTGCGGACCTTGGTGGAACAGCTCGATGGGAAGTTGGAGATCAAGAGTGGTGCAGGGGTGGCGTATTTACTTACTTTTGATCGATCCAAGTAACACATGGCCCAGACCAATGTCCTCGTAGTTGAGGACGAAAGCATCGTAAGCAAGGACATCCAGCACAGCCTGAAGAAGTTGGGCTATAATGTGGTGGGCGCTGCAAATACTGGCGAATTGGCGGTGAGCCTAGCGCTGGAACATATGCCGGACATCATCCTGATGGACATCATGCTCAAGGGCGAGATGAACGGGATCGAAGCGGCAGATGCGATCCGGAAAGAAACCAATATCCCAGTGATCTTCCTGACTGCCTATGCGGACGAGAGCACACTGGCCAAGGCGAAGGTGACCCAGCCGTATGGGTACATCATCAAGCCGTTCAAGGAGATCGACATCCACACGTCGATCGAAATGGCTCTGTACAAGCACAAGAAGGAGACCGAAGTGCTCAAAGAACGCGACCTGCTCTATTCCCTCGTGGAGAACAAGGATGCGGGTGGACGCGACATCATGTTCGTGAAGAGCAACAGCCGCTTGGTGAAACTCAAGACCGGCGACATCTACTTCATCGAAGCACTGAAGGATTACGTGGTGATCAATACCCTCAATACGCGGTATACCATCCACAGCACGATGAAGGATATCGAATCGAAACTGCCGGAGGCGGATTTCATTCGGGTACACCGCAGTTTCATTGTGAGGCTGGACAAGATCGTGGCTATCGAGCAGCCCAACCTGATCCTGGAGAACGACAAGAAGGTGATCCCGATCGGTGGTAGTTACAAGGATGACCTGGCCAAGCGCCTGAACCTCGTCTGATCCCAGCCCTAGCGTCGCTTTCCTTTCTTTCCCTTCTTGGGTTTTGTTCCCTGTTTCGGGCGTTTGCCCTTGCTGCTGGCCTTGCGCGGTGCCACGGAGGATGGCTTGGGTGTACTGCGACGCTGGAATTTCCCGGAGGTGGTTACAGCGGGTTCGCCTGTTAATACGAAGTCGACCGCGCGCCGCTCCATATCCACCGCCTTGATGGTCACTTCCAACTCATCACCCAGTTGGAATTTGCGACCGGTCCGCTGACCGACCACAGCGTAGCGCTCCTTGTCGAAGCGGAACACATCACCGGGCAATTCCCGAAGACCGATCAGTCCTTCGCATTTGTTCTCACGCAGCTCCACGTATATGCCCCAGGAGGTGAGTCCGCTGATGATCCCCTCGAAGCTTTGCCCGATACGCGCTAAGAGGTACTCGGCTTGCTTGTACTTGATGCTGGCCCGCTCCGCATCACTCGCCTGTTTCTCCATGCGCGAGCTGTGCTTGCAGCTCAATTCCAACGCGTCGACATCCAGCGGTTTGCCTCCCGCTAAATAGTGCGCCATGGCCCGGTGTACCAGAAGGTCCGGATAGCGCCTGATGGGGGAGGTGAAGTGGGTGTAGTGCTCGAACCCCAAGCCGTAGTGCCCGATGTTCTCCGTACTGTACACCGCTTTGGACATGCTGCGGATCGCGACTTGTTTGATGATATTCTCCTCCTCCTTGCCTCGCACCTCTTTCAATAGGTCGTTGATGGCATGCGGAAGATCCGCTGCATCAGCCTGTCGCAGCTGGAAACCGAAGCTCTTGGCCAAGGCCCTGAGCTGATCCACCTTTTCCGGATCCGGAAGGTCGTGGATGCGATATACGAATGGGCGTTTGGCGCGTTCGGTCCCACCGGGCCGCTTGTTCACCCAGGCGGCAACGCGCTTGTTCGCCAGCAGCATGAACTCTTCGATGAGCCAGTTGGCCGGTCCCATTACCTTCTCATACACACCCAGCGGTGCGCCCTGCTCATCCAGCTTGAATTTCACTTCGTTGCCCCCGATCTCCAACGCTCCGTTCGCAACGCGTTCTTTGCGAAGAACCTGTGCCAATTGGTGTAGAAGGAGTACTTCGCTTTTGTACTCACCCTCGCCGCCGTCGATGATCGCTTGGGCATCGGCATAAGCGAAACGGTGGTGGGAGCGCATCACCGTTCGTCCGAACCACTCCTGCTTGATCTGCGCTCGATCATCCAACTCGAAGATCGCACTGAAGCTCAATTTGTCCGAATCGGCATGGAGGGAGCACAGGTCGTTGCTGAGTTTCTCAGGGAGCATAGGTACCACGCGGTCCACCAGATATACACTGGTCGCTCTGGTTGCGGCCTCCATATCCAACACGCTACCGGGCTGCACGTAGTGGCTCACATCCGCGATATGTACACCGATCTCCCAGTTTCCATTGTCCAGTTTCCGAACACTTAGCGCGTCGTCCAGGTCCTTGGCATCGTCCGGGTCGATGGTCAATGTGGGGATCGAGCGCACATCACGGCGCTTGGCGATCTCCTCTGGGGTCACGCCACTCGCTATGGCCTCCGATGCCTTGAGTACACTTTCTGGGAACTCCAGCGGCAAGCCGAACTCGGCGAGAATGGCGTGCATCTCCACCTGGTGTTCACCGGCCATTCCCAGTATCCGCAACACCTTTCCGCGTGGTTCGTCCCGGGCATCCTTCCACTCGCCCAACTCCATGATCACCTTCTCGCCCTCGTGCGCTCCATTGACCTCGGCGGCGGGGATCACGAATGGCCGCTGGATCCGTTGGTCATCTGCCACCAGGATCATGCGCCCCTGTTTCTTGTGCAGGGTGCCCACGAATTCCGTACGGCGTCGCTTCAGCACCTTCACCACCTTGCCTTCTTGGCGGTTACCCCTACCGCCGACCAGTTTGATCACCACCGTGTCCCCGTGTAGAGCGGTGCCGATATCGCGTTGCTGCACGTAAACATCATCTTCACCAACCACTCCCAAGCGCACGTAGCCTGCACCGCTGGAAATGATGTCGATGTTGCCCTCGGTCGTTTCCTTGCCACCGGTGGCGGTATAACGCCCCTTTTTACCGGATTCGATCCGCCCTTCGTCCAAGAGCAGATCGATGGCATCGAAGATCAAGTAGCGTTGCCCTTTTTCGCGGATGCCGAGTTGAAGGGCCAATTGCTGGCTGGTGATGCCCGCATGACCTGCGCCGCGAACGGCTGCGAGCACCTGTTGAACGAGCTGATCGGGCTGGGTGGATGGTTTTGCCAAAGCGGATACGGGGCCTGCCCGGATTTGATGGGCCGCAAGTTAGCCGCGTCCAAGTGCCCAAGGGTCACGACCGGATACCCAATAACCCTCCACCAACAGGTGTTGATAACCAACAGAAGATCACTACATTTGCAGCCCTTTTGCCCCGATCCATCGGGAAAAGGCCCTAGGACCCGTGACCCATGCAGGAAAGTGCCAAGATCTTCAGCGGTACCGCGACGCGGTATTTGGCCGAGAAGATCGCGGCCAGTAGCGGCGAACGCTTGGGCGAGGTCACCGTGGATCGCTTCAGTGACGGAGAATTCCAGCCCAGCTACGAGGAGACCGTGCGCGGTGAACTGGTGTTCATTGTGCAAAGCACCTTCCCGCCGAGCGATAACCTCTTCGAATTATTACTCTTGGTGGATGCTGCTAAACGCGCCAGTGCCAAGCGCATCGTTGCCGTGTTACCCTATTTCGGATTCGCCCGGCAAGACCGCAAGGACAAGCCACGGGTCTCCATCGGGGCCAAGCTGGTGGCCAATATGCTCACAGCAGCGGGTGTGGACCGGATCATGACCATGGACCTCCATGCAGACCAGATCCAGGGGTTCTTTGAAGTGCCGGTGGACCATTTATTCGCCAGCAGCATCTTTTTACCCTACATCAAGGAACTGGACCTTCCCGACCTGATCATGGCCGCACCGGATACCGGTGGCACCAAGCGGGCCAATGCCTATGCCAAGCACTTGGGTTGCGACATGGCGATCTGCTACAAGCAGCGCAAGGTGGCCAACCAAGTGGACAGTATGACGGTGATCGGTGATGTGCAGGGAAAGAACGTGGTGCTCGTGGATGATATGGTGGATACCGCAGGCACATTGACCAAGGCGGCCGATATGATGATGGAGCAGGGCGCTTCCAGTGTGCGTGCCTTTTGCACCCACCCGGTCCTTAGTGGCGATGCCTACGACCGGATCCAGCGAAGTGCACTTACCGAACTCATTGTTTCCGATACCATTCCGCTGAATGCCGACAAGGCCAAGGCGACCTCGAAGATCAAACAACTCACCGTTGCAGACCTCTTTGGCGACGTGATCAAGCGCGTCCAAACCCACGAGAGCATCAGCAGCCATTTCATCATCGCATAACAACACCCTCGGACATGAATAAAGTAGCGCTTAGCGGCTCCATCCGCAATGAGATCGGCTCCAAGTACGCCGCCCAACTGCGCCGTGAGAAACGCGTTCCCTGCGTACTTTACGGTGGCGAAAAGACCGTCCACTTCAGCGTGGATGAGAGTGCCCTGAACAAATTGGTGTTCACCCCGGAACTCAACGGCATCGACTTGGATCTGGACGGCACGAAGACCTTGGCCCTTGTGAAGGAGAAGCAATTCCACCCACTCACCGACCGCGTGATCCACGTGGATTTCATGGAAGTGAACGAGGCCAAAGAGACGAGTGCGGTGCTTTCCGTGCGTCTGAACGGCCAACCGGTCGGCGTGCGCAATGGAGGCACGTTGAGCCAGACCATGCGCAAGCTCCGCGTGAAGGGCCTGCCCAGCAAGCTGCCACAACGCGTGGACATCGACGTTTCGGGGTTGGATGTGAACCAGACCATTCATGTTGAAGACCTGAAGTTGGACGGCATCACCATGCTTGAGCGGGGCCGGGATGTGGTCGCAGCAGTGAAGGTCGCGAAGAAGGCGGCCGAGACGGTTGAAGCCGCTGCAACTCCAGCTACTCCAGCAGCTGCCGATGCCAAGAAGGCGGAAGCCAAGCCGGCCGCGAAGAAATGACCCCGGGACCCAGTTCCCTGTAGACCACCAGAACGGACCCCTGATCCACGCAGGGGTCCGTTCCATTCCTGCCCTGGATGAAATTCCTCATCATCGGCCTAGGGAATCCCGGCTCGGAGTACGCGGATACCAGGCACAACATCGGCTTCCAGGTCCTTGATGCCTTGGCCGCTACTGCAGGTGTCAAGTTCGCCCCAGCGCGCTACGGCGACCATGCGGAATTCAAGCATAAGGGGCGCACCTTCATCCTGATCAAGCCGGCCACCTTCATGAATTTGAGTGGAAAGGCCGTGCGCTATTGGATGGAACAAGAGAAGGTGCCCACAGAGCGGCTGTTGGTGATCACCGACGACCTAGCCTTACCCTTCGGTGCGATCCGCATCAAACCGGCCGGTGGTGCCGGTGGGCACAACGGTTTGTCCAGCATCATCGAACTGTTGGGCACTGATGTGTACCCGCGATTGAGGTTCGGTGTGGGCAACGATTTTGCCCGTGGCCGACAAAGCGAATATGTCCTTGGGATCTGGAATGAAGAGGAACGCAAGGGTCTCGCGGAGCGGATGGAGTTGGCCTCCAAAGCCATCCTCCAATTCGGCCTGCTCGGCATCGACCAAGCCATGAATGGCTTCAACAAGCGCTGACACGACCAAGACCCGACCATTACCTTTGGTGCTTAATTCCCATCTACACATGCTTTCCAAGAAGATCGAAGCCGCCCTGAATGCACAAGTCCAAGTAGAAGCCATGAGCAGCCAAGCCTATTTGGCCATGGCCTCTTGGGGGGAGAACCAAGGATTGAGCGGAACCGCAGCGTTCTTGTACAAGCACAGCGACGAGGAGCGTCTGCACATGTTGAAACTCGTGAAATTCATCAACGAACGGGGAGGCAAAGCGGTGATCCCAGCCCTGAAACAGCCGAGTACGAGCTTCAAGTCCATCACGGACATTTTCAAATCGCTCCTTTTTCACGAGACCAAAGTGACCCAGGAGATCAACGGTGTGGTGGATATGTGCTTGAAGGAAAAGGACTATACCACGCACAACTTCATGCAATGGTATGTAAGCGAACAGATCGAGGAGGAAGCTCTCGCACGCACCCTGATCGATAAACTGAACCTGATCGGCAACGACAAAGGGGGGCTGTACCTGTTCGACCGCGACCTGCAAGGAATGAGTGCAGCGCCTGCCGGTATGGGACATCCGTAAGTACTGCCCGCCCTAGATCGGGATCGCTACGACCGTACGTCAACACTGTTTTGTTGACAGTTGGATAGCGCGCCTGAGTGCCATAGGTGCGCTATCCGCCTACTTTGCCGCGTGGTGCGGTGGTTCGGCATAGGATCGGTATGGGGAGGACACAATGTCTTTCCGAATACCATGACTGCGAGGTTACGTCGACTGATCCTGTTCACCCCGCTGTTCTTGTTCGCCGCAATACCGCAACAGCCGCGCGAAGCAGAGAAGGATACCACGGCCATTCTGCAGGCGAACTACCTGTACAACATCGCGAAACTGGTCGAGTGGAAGGATCAGGACATGCGAACGGGCAACTTCGTGATCGGCGTGATCGGTAGTGCGAACCTGTATCAAGAACTGATCAAACAGTACTCCACCCGGACCATCGGCAAGCAACCGATCGAGGTGCGGAAATTGCCCCGTTCCCCGGAGGTGGAACGCTGCCACATCCTGTTCGTGGGTCGTAGTGACCTCGCACTATTGCCCGAGATCTACAAACGCATGCAGGATCAGCCCACCATGGTGATCACCGAGTACGCCGGTGCGCTGGAGGATGGTGCCATCGTGAACTTCGTGAAGGTGGACAACCTGCTGAAGTATGAAATGAGCATGAAGAACGCCCAGAAACACAGACTCGTCATGGGCCTTACCTTGAAGAACCTCGCACACCGCGTGGAGGAATGAGCATGATCCGCCGCCTGATCATAGTCGTCCTAGCAACGCTAAGCAGCGTTTGGCTCGCCGCGCAAAGCGATCCGTTGGTGGAGGCCTTGCGGAAATACCAGGCCGGAGACCTTGCAGCGGCTCGCACCTTGATCGATGAAGCCGTGCGCTTACCGGCCCATGTGGAAGATGCAGAGGCGTGGCTCTTGCGGGGCTTCGTGTACAAAGACATCTTCAAGGGGGCCACCGATAGTGGAATTGGCGACTTGTTGCGCGACGAAGCATTGGCCAGCCTGTACACCAGTATCGGGTTGGATACCGCCGGGAGTTATCGCGAGAATGCGGCGCAGGCGTACGATTTCCTTGCACGTTCCTATTTCAATGATGCGGCAAAGGCCCTCAATGACATGGACCACGAGCGCGCCCTCGCCATGTTCGCGAAGTACAAGGAGGCCACGTATCGGAAGGATCCAGAAGCCGACCTGCGTAGTAGGGAGGTGGAGTTCATCAACGCCTTGGGTACGGTCTACACCAAGCTCTTCAACATGGAACGCAAGGATACTGCTTGGTTCGAAATGGCCGTTGGCTCTTATCGTCTAGTGCTGGAACTGGATCCGGAGAATTACGGTGCCAACTACAATTTGGCCACCCTATACTACAACCGCGGGGTGTACAACATCCAGCGGATCAATGCGGACGATGAGATCCCGAGCATTTTGGAGATCCAGTCCGCAAGCCGTGAGTTCTTCCAGCAAGCGTTACCCTTCATGCTGAAGGCCCATGATATGAACCCCGAACGCCGCGAAACACTGCTCGGCCTAGAGGGTATCTATTACAGCTTGCAGGACCAGAACAACTCAGACAAATTCCGGCAACTCTTCGAAGAGATCGCGCCGGAAGAGCGCTGACCATTCCCATGGCCTTTCGCATCACCATTGGACGTAAGATCAGTATGGGTTTCGGCCTGTTCATCTTCTTCGCCCTGTTGGTGGTGATCCTCACCAACCGGACCTTGGAGCGGAGTCGGTCCATCAACGATGAGATCAACAACGTATACGCCCCGAGCGTGGATGCGTTGGTGCGCCTGAGGAACCTGACGGTGAGTTCCCACATGCTCATCAAGCATTGGGCGCTGCTAGAAAGCCGCACGGATGCTCCTGAGAAAACGAATCTGGTGGACATCACGAACCGCGAACTGCCGCAACTCTTGGACCGCATCGATACGCTCATGGGGAATTGGGAACACCAAGAAGTGGCGCTCATGGGACAGATCACCGTGGAGATGCGCGAGTTGTTCGACCTGCACGAGCGGATCAAGTCGCTATTGCCATCGCTGGAAAGCTACAGCGACCCCTTCATCCACATGGAGCGGAACGATATCGCCGAGGAGGGTGGGCCGCTCGACCAGCATACCCACCGGGTACTGGCGGATCTGGATCGATTGCTCGAGATGCAGGAGAAGAAACGGGTGGCATTGGGCGGAGGGATGATCCGCAGCTTCGACTCCCTGAAATTCATCGTGCTGTACCTGGGGATCGCCCTAGTGATCATCGGCACCATCGCTGCCATATTGCTTGTCCGTGGGATCGTTTCCCCCGTGCAGCGCCTGCGTAGCGTGTTGCTGAGTTTGGGGCGCGGCGTATTCCCCCGCACCAAGGTGCACACCACGAACGACGAGATCGGCGACATGGGTAAAGCCCTCACTTCCCTTGTGGAAGGCTTGCGCCGTACTACGGATTTCTCGCACGCGGTGGCGGCCGGGAATTTCGAGGCTGAATTCCTGCCCATGAG
Source organism: Flavobacteriales bacterium (assembly GCA_016710015.1). Classification (GTDB taxonomy): domain Bacteria; phylum Bacteroidota; class Bacteroidia; order Flavobacteriales_F; family PHOS-HE28; genus PHOS-HE28. The sequence continues at coordinate 209,282 of JADJLR010000004.1, read as the reverse complement.
TGATGAGGACATGCTCGGACACGCCTTGCTGAAGATGCGCGACGAACTCGGGCAAAGGGAAAGGATCTTGGAAATGAAGGTGATCGAACGCACCGAAGAGGTCGTTCGACAGAAACAGGAAGTGGAGCATCAGAGCCGGAAGGTGGTGGAACTCTACAAGAACGTGACCGACAGTATACGCTATGCGAAAAGGCTCCAAGACAGTATCCTGCCGCCCGAAAAACGCATGCGCGAGTTGTTGCCGGAGTCATTCGTGTATTACCGCCCCAAGGACATCGTAAGCGGTGATTTCTATTGGATGGAGCGTGTGGACGACCGGATCGCCTTCGCTGCCGTCGATTGCACCGGTCACGGGGTTCCCGGCGCATTCATGAGCCTGATCGGGCACAATGGATTGAATCAGGCCGTGAAGGAACAAGGCAGGTCGCGCCCCTCTGATGTACTGAAGGTGTTGAACAAACTGGCCTTCGAAGCATTGCACAAGGACCGGGAGCAATTCCTGGTGCGGGATGGGATGGACATGGCGCTGTGCAATTATGATCCCGCCAAGAAGGTGCTGGAATACTCCGGGGCCAATTCGCCACTGTATGTGGTCCGCGAAGGTGAGGTTCTGTTATTCCGACCGGACAAGCGCCCCATCGGAAGCTTCGAATTGGAAGGACATGACTTCACAGACCACCGGATCAACCTACAGGCCGGAGATATGGTCTACATCTTCTCGGATGGCTATGCCGACCAATTCGGAGGCCCGAAGGGAAAGAAATTCCTTTACAAACGATTTCGCGAACTGCTGATGGAGATCAGCAAGTATCCGACCGCAGAACAACAGCGCATGCTAGAAGAGGCCTTCCGTGGTTGGCGGGGTACTCACGAACAGGTGGATGATATCCTTGTGATGGGGATGCGGGCCTAGCCCTGCATGGTCCAGCCACCACCAATGCCGGTTTCGCGCGGGTTCATGCACATCACCGGGATCTGGGCTTCATTGGTAATGATCTCCTGCTCATAGGGGACCCCCAACACTCCGAAGATATTGCCTTGCGCTAGGTTCATGATGGTGATCAGATCCGCATCCACCTTCACAGCATGCTTCACCACGGCAGCCACGAAGTCGTTGCTGTCCTCTTCGGAGATGGTCGCATCGTGCTCGATGCCGCGCTCGCTCAGGTATTGATCGGCGAATTTGATGTGATTGAGCAATTGCTTGTGCAGGAACTCATCGTTCTCCTTCGGGGTCAGCAAATGCACTTTGGAATTGAAGGTCTTTGCCATATCGGCAACGAGGGTCAACTTCTGGCGGGTCTCCTTGTGTAGGTCCAAGGGCACCACGATGGAGTCGTATCCTCCTTCCTTGATCGCCCGTTCTTGAACCACCACGAAGGGAACGTCCGAACTCGTGATCACACGCAACGCACGGCTTCCGGTGATGAACTGCATGCCGCGCATGCCATGGGTGCCCATCATGATCAGGTCGGCCGAGATCTCCGCAGCCGCATCTCCGATGTCATCGAATATGGAACCCACGCGTACCAACTTATGAACCGGTACCCCGGCACTCCACTGCGAAGCTCGACCCACCTCGATGGCTAATTTCTTGCGGGCTTCTTCGGCTTCGGATTGCTTTGGTACCACATGCAGCAAATACACCTCTGCGCCCGTGTGCTTGGCAACGGTCATTGCATGGTTCATGGCGACATCCGCCACTTTCGTGAAATCCGTGGGTACCAGGATCTTGCTCTTCGTTTGGCTCATTGGTCGTTGGTCCTTGCAGGGTATGCGATAAAGCGGCTAAAGATAGAGAAGTGGGCCACTGTGCGTGCATCCGGCTTGGTGTGGAACGATCACAAAGAACGTTGAACAAACGGTTGTAAACGCCTGTAAACGACGATCGACCGGATCCAGGTGTTCGACGGATGCTGCTTTGTGCCGGTCTTCAACATCAATAACGAACACTGACCACAATGAACACATCAATGAAGAACAAAGTGCAACTGATCGGCAACTTGGGAAAGGATCCTGAACTGAAGAGTGTAGGGAACGGACATGCCATGTTGCGATTGAGCTTGGCCACGAATGAACGCTTCAAGGGCGCCGATGGCGAATGGAAGGAAAGTACGCAATGGCACCCGGTAGTGGTATGGGGCAAGCAGGCCGAACGACTGGCCAGCCAAGTGCGGAAGGGGAGTGGTCTTGTCGTAGAAGGGCGTTTGGTGCAGCGCTCCTACGAATCGAAAGAGGGTGAGAAACGGTACAGCACCGAAGTGGTACTGAACGAGTATCAGCTCTTGGGCAAGCGATCGGACGAGGAGTGACCCGGACGGCCGGTTCGTGGACGGGCTCGTGGCGATCGCCACGAGCCCTTTTATTCCTGAACCTTGATGACTCGGGCCGTGGCGCGTTTTTCCAGTCCGGTGAGGATCAGGGTATAGGCTCCATTGGGCAGTCCCGAAAGATCCAAGGAGGGGTTTGGTGGACCTAGGCTACTTGTACGTACTACACGGCCAAGTGGATCGATCAACCGCAGCGTTCCCTTGGGCGAGGCACCTGCGATCCTCAGGATGTCCGTGCATGGGTTCGGCCAAACCCGCAGCTCCTCTTGGGCAAGCTCGTTCAAACTGGTGACTTCCGAGTAATTCTCCGTGCGGCACACCAAGGCGAAGCACGTATCCAGGCTCGTTCCAGAGATCGCACCGACGAGCAGGCAGGTCTGATGCGCACCCTCGGTCGCATAGGTGTGCATCCCTACCATTGCCGTGTCGAGGGTTCCATCTCCATAAGACCACACATAGAGAAGCGGGACCACGCCATTGGCACTGACGCTGGGCTCGAAGTACACATCGGTTCCGTCGCTGTATCCGAAGAAATTCACGAATAGCCCCGGACCACAGGTGGTTGCATTCCCATCCACTTCCACCCAGGTCCCATAGGAATTCGAGCAAGTCCCATCGGTCAGGGTCAGCGTTACGAAATGGGGGCCAGGAAGCGCCCAAGTGTGTTCCGGGTTTACCCCTGTTGTCGTATTCCCGTCACCAAGATCCCAGAAGGCTCCGGGAGCCCCGGAAACGACGATCTGTTCGAAATTGGCCGTGTTCTCCCCGCCCTGGTACCAATTGAAAAAGGCGTTCGGCGAGCCGACACAAGTATCCAACGGAACGATGATCTCCTTGCAGTACGTGGCGGTGCATGGTGGAACTTCGCTCACGAGCGTGAGGCAAACGGTGTAATTGCCGGGGACGAGGTAGGTGTGCTGGTCTTGGGTGGTCAAGCTGCTGCCATCCCCGAAGTTCCAGATGGTGTTCACGACGGGGACGTGAGATCGTGAGCTATCCGCGACTTGCACAACGAGACCAGCTGTCGTGTAATGGAATGCAGGCCGCAATAGCACGTCGCAAAGAGGTTGCGCAGCCGCTGGCGCAGACAGCAGCAGAAACATCAGTACGTGTTCCAGACACTTAACGACTCGTGGTGCGAAGTTCATACTGCAAGCGGAACTGAAGGAATGTTTGAATGGGCCATGGTGTGGCGTTGTCGTTGAACGTAGCCACAGGAACGGAAACCATCGGCTCTACATGGAATTGGAGGGCTTCACAAATGGAATACCCGAGCCCAACACCCGCCCTGCCGTGGATCTGAGGCGTGAACCGGGCATCCAATCGATCGTCGTTCAGGTCGGAAACGCGCGTTGATCCATCCAAAGTCGGCTGCACCAAGGAAAGACCTTTGCGGTAGGTTGGTATCCAGACGCTGAGGCCGCCCAATGCACCGTAGTGGAAGCGCCGTGCCGTACCATGCCAAGATACCGTGACCGGGACCTGTATCGCTTGATAGCTGTTCCGTGCATCGCGCCGTTGCACGGTTCCGGGACGCAGGTCGATCACCGAATCGATGGACCAGGTGTAGAGCGTGTATTGTGCGTCCGGGTATGGGGTCGCGGTCCAATTGGTATCCACTTCCAAAACGGGTTCGTCCTCGCCGGTATCATCGTGCATGAATACGCTGCGCATCTGGGCACCTCCAATACCCAATGAAACGCTCCAGCCACTGCGCCATGTGCGCCCAAAGAGGGCACCGGCCTGCACCGATGAGCGCCATTGCTCCGCGGTGTTCAGGTCCGCCGTCTGTGGTCCTTTCCATGTTCCGCTCACGGTTCCGACCGCCGCATAGGTACCTATCCACCACGACCCGGCTGGTAGGACGTACGAAGGAGCTTGCCTTGCGCTCGGAAGACCGGGAGTAAGGGTTGAGCCAGTCGTGATCCGTTGTGGCAACATGAATTCAGCACGGGCGGAGTTCAATGTAGCTGAATGTGTGTTCCTCTCCATAAGCGCATTGGTGCCGAGTTCCGGTGTGATCGTGCTTGGACGATCAGCAGCAGGAACTTCTGGTTCTTTCTGGCTTGAAATGGAGGTGTTGCGCGGGGTAGTATCTCCGGTCGCGCCATCAAACACTCCACCAGCCATGGAATTGGCACGCTCGGGTTGAACCGGAGCGATGTGACCGGGCACAACTGCCATCTCGTCCAATGCGTCGTGTGCAAGCGCCACTGCGGCAGGGCCCTGTGGGTGCGTTGCTACTGCGGCCGTGTTCCCTTGTTCGATCGAAGAGTTCCCAGACCCACTGTCATGCGGCCTAGGTCCTGGATCGGTCGCTAGAGCTGCGGGGGCGTTCCCGTCATGACCGCTTGCACTGTGGTTCTCCACGCGGGCTGTGGGTCTCTCCGGGGCTGCATCGTACAGCCAATATGCAACCGCTCCGCCGACCAAGAACAAGCCGATCGCGGCGATCAGGTAGGGCCGCCAGAACGGGGGGGCTACGGTTTCTGTAGCCCAGCCGAAACGCACAGCCAAGGCGTTGCGCACCGATTCGGGCGGCGTGGATCCAGCGTCGTATAACGCGCTGAAGCGTTCGTCAATGGGATGTTCTTCCCGCATGGAGCAAATTGTCTTTACGTTCAATACGGGCCTGGAGGAAACTCCGGGCCTTGGATAGTTGACTGCGTGAAGTGCTTTCGCCGCAACCGAGCATCACGGCGATCTCGGAGTGGTCGTAGCCTTCGATCGCGTAGAGGTTGAACACGTGGCGATAGCCGTCCGGAAGTTCTGCGATCAGGGCCATCAATTCCTGTTCCCCCAGATCGCCCACCGCGCTGGAGGGAACCGGGGTCTCCGGTAGATGCTCAAGACCGAATCGCTCCATTTGGAATGACTTCTTGCGGTAATGATTGATCGCAGTATGTACCATGATCCTACGGACCCAGCCTTCCAGTGAACCTTCCATGCGGAAGGCATGCAGTTTCTCGAACACACGAATGAATCCTTCCTGCATCAGGTCCTGCGCTTCCAATTCGTGACGTGCATAGCGCAAGCACACAGCGTACATGCGCCGTGCGTACCGTGTATACAGGGATTCCTGACTACGACGGTCCCCATCCAAGCAACCTTGGACGAGCTCGCGTTCGTTCGGTTCACGCAAATCGGAAAGGCCTTTCCGTTCACAAGACAGCGACCTCCGCGGAAACGCTGCCTACTGCACGGTTCGTTCCAAGATAAGTCGACTCCCGCCCCGTCGCGCTCATCGGCAACATGCATCACCGTTGTGCAAACGACAGCATTCGTGTAACAAACGGCTATGAACGACTACAAGCGGTTATTGACCGACTGAGGTTACCACACCGCTGAATGTTTGCATCGTCGTTCGGTAACAGCACCGACGGCAAGAACGAAAAGTCAAACCCAAATAACACAATACCATGAACACGCTGAAGAACAAAGTGAGCCTGATCGGAAACCTCGGATTCGACCCGGAAGTGCGCGAGATCGCCAAAGGCCGCAAGGTGGCCCGCCTCTCCATCGCCACGAACGATAGTTACAAGAACGCAAGTGGAGAACGCGTTACCGACACCCAATGGCATACGGTGGTGGCCTGGGGCCAGACCGCAGAAATGGTGGAACGCTTACTCCGCAAGGGTTCACCCGTAGCGTTGGAAGGTCGCTTGGTCCACCGCAGCTACGAGGCCAAGGATGGTTCCAAGCGCTACATCACGGAAGTGGTCCTGAACAACTTCCAGCTCCTTCAGGCCAAGTCGGAAGCGGCCGCGTAGCCCCTTTCGACACGGTCCTTTGTGAAGCGGTCCCGATGTTTCGGGGCCGCTTCGTGTTTTCGGGATGCCCCTTTCCCCGCCATGGCCGAACACACCCCTAAGTCCAGCCTGTGGAAACGCAAGATCCTTCTGCTCGGTAAAAGGGGATTGAACGATTCGGAATTCATGCCGGTTGGAGCACCTTCCGGTCCTCCAGATCGGCTCGATCGGATCCACTGATCATCTTCGGTGCGCGGGCAATGAAAAGGGGCCATCCCATTTGAGAAGGCCCCTTCTTCATCCTATTCTTTGTTCAGATCAATCCAAAGTTGAGCTGGGCTTAGATGTGGTGAACGTGCGTGGGAGTACACGTTCGGACCCATGAGCCGAAGGCGAGACCGCTCCACTACGCATTCCGAAACGGCATTACTTCGACCACTCCGCTCATTCCACCATGATCTTGCGGTACACAGCTTGCCCATCTACGTCCATGCGCAATACATAGGCAGCTGGCGCCAGATCCACGACTGGAATGCTATGAACCGAGGTTGAAGCACGTTCAGTACGGACCAAACGACCATCCAAAGCGAAGAGGCGTAGTTGCGTGTTCGCGGGAAGGCCCGTCACTTGGATCGCGTCGTGCGCTGGGATCGGGAAAACGTTGATCGAACTGGTGCTTGCATCCGCAAGGCCAACAGAAAGGTCTACTAGTTCGCAGAATTGGGTCCAACAGGTGTCCTGTTCGGCCTCGTTCCAGTACCAAGCGTTCATGCACACCTCATAGGGTCCTGGCGGCTCGTAGAGGTGCGTGATCGTATTCGTGTATCCATCGGTACCATCACCGAAATCCCACACCACACCATCCAGTACAAAGTTCGCTGTGCCGAAAAAGACAACGATCGTCCCTTGTGCATCGTAGGTGAAGGTGCATGCGAAATCGGGGTTACAACCGAAACCGCCACCCACCACGATCGTGGTACAGGTGCTATCCGCACAATTGCCTTGCTCCACGGTAAGGCATACGGTGTAGGTCCCGGGTGCGAACACGTGGTCAGGCTCCATTGCATCGCTTGTGCTTCCGTCTCCGAAATCCCAGAAATAGTTGGCCGACGCGCCGATCGGTAGTTCCTGTGTGCAGTTCTGGAAGAAGTAGACCCCGTTCTCGAAGGGCAGTGCCTCGAAGCAGGCCACCAAGCTGTCGCAGAGGTCTCCATTACTGACTACGATCAGTTCACAATTCTCTGCAAAGCAGGTGTCCTGTGTCACGGGATCCCAAGCTGACACCACCAAACACACTTGGTACGTGCCAGCACCGGGGAACGTATGGTAGGGGTTAGGGCCAAGACCTTCAGTTCCATCGCCGAACTGCCACTGGTAGGTCCAGCTAAGATCGATCACCTCATTTGCGAAATTCATTCCGGTGAGGCCCCCAGATGCAATGAAACCGGCATCGAGATCGTCACACGGGCTGGGTTCACCGATCACGACGGTCATGCAGGTTTCATCCACGCAGGTGATCACTCCACCGCCGGTCAATTCGAAGATGCTGACGACCTGCAAGCAAGCCTCGTAGACCCCGTTTGTAGCATAGGTGTGGAAAGGTTGTGCATCGTTGCTTGAGGAGCCATCGCCGAAGGTCCAGAAGAAGGTGGTCTGAAGTCCAGCGCCCGTGGTGGAGTTGGAGAATGCAGTGCCATTGGGCGTGGTGAAGTGAACGAAGTCAGCCTCTAGGTCAGCACACGGGTCGCCACTGCCTACAATTACCATGGTACACGTGCTATCCACACAATTCTGCCAGAATGCAGTGAGGCAGACGGTATACGTACCGGGTTGTGCGTAGACATGGTCGGCGATCACACCGCCATCGAGGTTGCCGTCGCCGAAGTCCCACTCGAATTGTGCGCCTTGAATGATGGACGAGCAATTCTCGAATAGAAAGGCGTTGTTGCCTTGGTCGCTCACGATCATGCATGCTTCAAGAGCATCACACGGGTCGTTACCACTTACGATGACCAACTCGCAGTGATCTGCGAAACAGGTGTCCTGCGCGATCGGATCCCAAGCATACACCACCAAGCAGACCTGGTAGGTGCCGGGCTCCGCGTATGTGTGGTACGGGTTCGGGCCATCACCATCGGTATCGTCACCAAAATACCAGAGATAGGTCCACTGATTGGTGATCACATCATTGGCGAAATTGACTCCCAACCCAGCAGAAGATCCAAAGAACCCGGCATCGAGATCGTCGCATGGGCTGGGTTCGCCGATCACGACGGTCATGCAGGTGTCGTCCACGCAGGTGATCACTCCACCATCGGGTAGCTCGAAGATGCTGATGACCTGCAAGCAAGCTTCGTAGACCCCGTTTGCAGCATAGGTGTGGAAGGGTTGTGCGTCGGAACTGCTCGCTCCATCACCGAAGTCCCAGATGAAGGAGGTCTGGAAGCCAGTGCCGGCGGTGCCATTGCTGAAGAGCGTTCCGTTCGGCGTGGTATTCCAGGTGAATCCTGCTTGCAGCCCAGCGCAGGGGTCCGTTGCCCCCACGGTGATCGTGGTGCAGGTCGTGTCTGCGCAGTTCTGCCAATAGGCGTAGAGGCATACCGTGTAGGTTCCGGGCTGGTCGTATTGGTGTTCCGCATGGAAGCCATTGATGGTGCTGCCATCACCGAAGTCCCAGATGAATAGTGCTCCGGGAAGCAAGCCGGTGCAGTTCTCAAAATAGTAACCGCCGGCCGTCAGTTCAATGGACTCGAAGCAGGTGCTCAACGAATCGCAGGGGTTGCCGCCAGAGATCAGCACCATCTCGCAATGGTCGGCGAAACAACTATCCTGTGTCACCGGGTCCCAAGCTGACACCACCAAACACACCTGGTACGCGCCTGCGCCCGGGAACGTGTGGTAGGGGTTGGGGCCATAACCTTCCGTTCCGTCACCGAAATACCACTGGTAGGTCCAACTCAGATCGATCACATCATTGGCGAAATTGACTCCCAACCCAGCAGAAGATGCAAAGAACCCGGCATCGAGATCGTCGCATGGGCTGGGTTCGCCGATCATGACGGTCATGCACGTGTCGTCCACGCAGGTGATCACCCCGCCACCGGGTAGCTCGAAGATGCTGACGACCTGCAAGCAAGCCTCGTAGACCCCGTTCGCAGCATAGGTGTGGAAAGGTTGTGCATCGTTGCTTGATGAGCCATCGCCGAAGGTCCAGAAGAAGGTGGTCTGAAGTCCAGTGCCCGTGGTGGTGTTGGAGAATGCAGTGCCATTGGGCGTGGTGAAGTGGATGAAATCCGCCTCCAAACCAGCGCATGGAACGCCACCATCTACAATTACTGTGGTGCACGTGCTGTCCACACAGTTCTGCCAGTAGGCGGTGAGGCACGCCGTATAAGAACCCGGTAGCGCGTAGGTATGTTCTGTTGCCAAGCCATTGGCTTGTTCTCCGTCGCCGAAGTCCCAAACGAATTGCACGCTGCCAATGATGGATGAGCAATTCTCGAAAAGGAAGGCGTTATTGCCCATATCGTTCACGATCATACACGCTTCAAGTTGATCGCATGGGTCTTCGCCTGCGGTGATCGTATGGCACACTTCATCCGTGCAACCTCCGGGCCAAGTGGTGATCTGACAAACCGTGTAGATCCCAGGGCTCATGTACGTATGGACAGGACCGAAGACCGTGGAAGTAGACCCATCTCCGAGATCCCAAATGAAGGAGGAAGCGACGGACGGGGTAGAACAGTTGTTGAAGAAGAAGGTATTTGCCGACAGCGGTAATGCCTCGAAACAAGCCTCTAAGCCCTCACAGGGGTCGCCACCTGCAACAGTGATCGTGGCACACGATTCTGCCCAGCAACTGTCCTGCGCCAGTTCGTTGTAGTACCAGCCCGCAACGCAGACGGTATAGGTTCCGCCTTGGGCGTACGTGTGCGATTCGGTGCTGCCATAGCCCTCCATGCCATCGCCGAAGTTCCAAAGGAAGTAGGTGTTCGTGTGGTTCGAAGTGGCCACGAACTGCACCACATTACCTGTGATCCCCGTGGTGGCAAGTGCAACGTCGAAATTGGGGTCGCACGGTGGAATACCACCTACTTCTACAAGATCACAATGCTCTGCGGTGCACACGATCACACCGGTAGGTATTGGCCCTGGGTAAACGCTGATCGCGAGCAAGCAAACCTCATAAACCCCAGACTCGGAATAGGTATGGAACGGTTGTGCATCGTTGCTCGTGCTGCCATCGCCAAAACTCCAAGAGAATGTGGTGGACATACCGGTTCCAGAGGTACCATTGGAGAATTGCGACCCATTGGGGGTGTTGGTCCATCCGAAATCCGCGTTCAATTGAAGACAGGGGTCCCCATTGGCAATGGTGATCACCGTGCATGTGCTGTCCTCGCAATTCTGCCAATAAGCGGTGAGGCAAACCTCGTACTGTCCCGGTGCGGTGAACTCGTGCGTAGGGGCTACCTGTGTGCTTACTGAACCATCTCCAAAGGACCATACGAACTGGGTGCCGCCTTCATTCGGCGTGCAGTTATTGAAGAAGAAGGAGGATGTTCCGGCACCGCTTGGAACGAAGCAGGCTTGGAAATTGGCGCACGGCTGGGCCACGGCCGTTGAAAAGAGCAGGCCAGCGAAGAGGGTGGAGTAAGCGCGCATGGATGTCCGGTTGGGGGTTCTGAGAAAGAAGACGCAGGGCAAACGACGTTCGTCGCCTCGGATGCTCCACGAACCGAAAGCTATGGGCTGCCGAGGGGAAGTTCAACAAACGATCAGGGCTATCGGGTCTTAATTCTTTCCGCAGATTGCGCAGATGACACAGATAAATACAGCACGTGTTCTAACGGACGGGGTTTGATGGTGTGAGGTTTAGGCCGACCCCGAGTCATGCTCATGAGATTTCAAGGGACAAGGCCGGTCTTCCTTCCGCCTTTAGGCGGAATAGCTGTGTCCATCTGCGACATCCGTGGATGAGATCATACGGCAATCGCCGTGGATAAGTGGCGATGGCCCTTAGCAAACGATCTCCTCTGTTGGTGGTTAGTACCGATCATGCTACTTTTGCCGTCCCTTAACGGGTACCTTCCCTGGTAGCTCAGCTGGTTAGAGCACATGACTGTTAATCATGGGGTCGCTGGTTCAAGTCCAGCCCGGGGAGCAAAAAGCCTCAGCGAGAAAGCTGGGGCTTTTGTGTGAATGGCTCACTGGGTGTACATCGCATACTGTGCTGTATCGTTATTTCGTTGGGGCGCTTCTAGGGATCTCTTCGCCTGCATATGGTGACTTGGCCATTGTGATAAGGCCTTTAAGAGAAAGGGGGCTTGCCAATAGCAAGCCCCCTTCTTCAATTCGTTCGTATGTGGATCAACGACCCATCAGCACGAGCTTCTCACGTAACACATTTCCGTTGGAGCGCAAGCTGATGAAGTAGGTACCTGCTGCTTCGCTGGAGAGGTCCATGCGCACTATGCCCGCCTGGATCGTGCTCGTAGCAGCCACCAAACGACCGCTCAGGTCGCGCACTTCGATCGTGGAACCTTGGTTCAGGTTCGCAGGGACCTCGATGCTTACGATACCGTTGGTCGGGTTTGGATAGATATTCATCGAATTCGTTGCACGTGTCCCTTCAACAGAAGTTGGAACGCACATGGTCTCTACACTACTTACGCAGGTGATCGCTGGGAAGCCATTGTCGGTCGCATCGTTGGTGCTAACGCCGCAAGCTCCATCCTCGCTAACGACGATGAAGTATGTACCAGCTTCGCTTGCGGTCCAGGTGAGTTCGCATGTGGAACCCACATCCAGACCGAAGGCATCCACCGCGCCGCTAGGAGCGATGATGGTGAAGTACAGCGGCCAAGCCGTACCGCCAACACCATTGCAGGCGCTGAAGGTGTACATGCCACCAAGTGCGACGTTTTCCATGGCATAGGCTTCGTCTGCCCACACTTCGAAGGCTGTGAGTTCATTGAAAGGGCAGCCCGTCCCATCATCGCAGGGAGCGCCACCGAACTCGATGTTGAAATCGACCCAACCAGTAGTAGTGCTCGGGTTGATCCAAGTGGTGCATCCATCACCGGGAGGAGCGCAGGCAGTAATTGGGCTGCCAACGCAAGTAATGGAAGGGAAGCCATTGTCGGTCGCATCATTGGTGCTGATACCGCACGCTCCGTCCTCGCTCACGACGATCAAGTAAGTACCGGCTTCGCTCGCTGTCCAGGTCAGTCCGCAATTGGAACCCGCATCCAGACCGAAGGCATCTACAGCGCCACTCGGAGCAATGATGGTGAAGTACAAAGGCCAAGCTGTTCCGCCCACGCCGCTGCATGCGCTAAAGGTGTATGTGCCACCTAGGGCAACGTTGTCCATGGCATAGGCTTCATCGGCCCAGACCTCGATCCCATTGATCTCGTTGAATGGGCAACCGGTGCCGTCATCACAAGGTGCTCCACCGAACTCGGTGTTGAAATCGCCCCAACCACCATCGGGTGCGGGGTTGATCCATGTGGTGCATCCATCCGCAGGAGGAGTGCAGGCCGTGGCGGCGCTACCTACGCAGGAGATCGCAGGGAAGCCATTGTCGGTCCCATCGTTCGTGCTGACACCGCACGCTCCATCTTCGCTCACAACGATGAAATAGGTACCTGCTTCGCTTGCCGTCCATGTGAGTTCGCAAATGGAACCCACATCCAGACCGAATGCATCCACAGCGCCGCTAGGAGCGACAACGGTGAAGTACAAAGGCCAAGCTGTTCCGCCCACACCGTTGCAGGCGCTAAAAGTGTAAGTACCACCCATGGCAACGTTGTCCATGGCATAGGCTTCATCGGCCCAGACCTCGATCCCATTGATCTCGTTGAATGGGCAACCGGTCCCATCATCACAAGGTGCTCCACCGAATTCGGTGTTGAAATCGGCCCAACCGCCATCGGGTGCGGGGTTGATCCATGTGGTGCATCCATCGCCGGGAGGGGTGCAAGCCGTAGCCGCGCTCCCTACGCAGGTGATGGCTGGGAAGCCATTGTCGGTCCCATCGTTCGTGCTGACACCGCACGCTCCATCTTCGCTCACAACGATCAAGTAGGTACCGGCCTCGCTCGCTGTCCAGGTGAGTTCGCAAATGGAACCCACATCCAGACCGAATGCATCCACAGCGCCGCTAGGAGCGACGATGGTGAAGGACAGTGGCCAAGCAGTACCTCCCACGCCATTGCACGCGCTGAAGGTGTATGTTCCGCCGAGCGCAACGTTGTCCATGGCATAGGCCTCGTCGGCCCATACTTCGATCCCATTGACTTCGTTGAACGGGCAACCGGTGCCGTCATCGCAAGGCGCTCCACCGAACTCGGTGTTGAAATCGGCCCAACCGCCGTCGGGTGCAGGGTTGATCCATGTGGTACACTGGGCTTGTGCTGCCACAGAAAGAGCTAATAACCCTGCTACCATGGGTAGGCGCAGCGTATTGGCCAAACGTGTAAAGTATTTCATGTATGAATGGTTTAGGAGGGGCCTAAGGTAGCATTGGTGATTCCTTCTTGAACCGATCGAGCAAGAGGTTGGTTCCCCCAGTAACCCGCACCTTTGCCCACACATACTTCAACACATGCAACTCATCACTGTCGGTACCGTCGCATTCGATCGCATTGAAACCCCATTCGGCATTGCCGAAAAGACCGTGGGTGGTGCAGCCACATACATTTCTCTTGCCGCCTCGGTGTTTCTGGATAAGATGGGTCTTGTAAGCGTGGTCGGGGACGATTTCCCGGAATCCGTGATGCAGCAACTCCGGGATCGTGGTGTGGATCTCGCTGGGTTGGAGGTGCTGAAGGGCAAGGAGAGCTTCTTCTGGGCGGGCCGATACCACTATGACATGAACACCCGTGATACGTTGGAGACCCGCCTCAATGTCCTGTTGGAACTGGACCCGAAGCTGCCTGAGTCGTATCGCCAAGCACCGTATGTGATGCTCGGCAACTTGGACCCCACGGTGCAAGGCAAAGTGTTGGATCAGATGAAGGACCGTCCCGCTTTGGTGGTGATGGATACCATGAACTTCTGGATGGACAGTGCGCTGGAGAAGCTCAAGGAGGTGATCGCTCGCGTGGACATCCTCACGATCAACGATGCTGAGGCGCGGCAGTTGAGCGGAGAACACAGCTTGGTGAAAGCGGCAGTGAAGATCTTGGACATGGGCCCCAAGTACTTGGTGGTGAAGAAAGGAGAGCACGGCGCACTCCTCTTTGGTCCGGATCGGGTCTTCTTTGCACCCGCGTTGCCCTTGGAGGATGTGATCGACCCGACAGGTGCTGGCGACACATTCGCCGGTGGATTCATTGGATACTTAGCCCGTACGCAGGACCACAGCTTCGATAATCTCAAACGCGCCATCATCGTCGGAAGCGCCATGGCTAGTTTCACCTGCGAGAAATTCGGCATCGAGCGGATCGCGGAAGTGAGCCGAGAAGACATCGACGAGCGGATCCAACAGTTCGTGGAATTGGTGGATTTCGATATTGAGTTGGTGGAGGGGTGATCACCCGATCCGCTTCGCCACCTCGTCCCAGTTCACCACGTTCCACCAGTTCGCGACGTACTCGTTGCGCTTGTTCTGGTACTTCAGGTAGTAGGCGTGCTCCCAAACATCGAGGGCCAACAGAGGCTTGCCCTTGAAGTCGCTCACATCCATCAACGGGTTGTCCTGATTCGCGGTTGAACCAATGGTCAGCTTGCCTTCGTGTTCCACCAACCAGGCCCAACCACTACCGAAGCGCTTCATTCCCGCTTCTGTGAATGCGGCTTGGAATTTCTCAAAGTCACCGAAGCTCGCGTTAATGGCATCCAACACTTTTCCCTCGGGCCTGCCTTTGCCACCAGGGCCCATCACTTGCCAGAAGAAGTTGTGGTTCCAAACCCCGCCAACATTGTTGCGTAAGCCGGTGCTGTACTTGCCGACACTTGCTACCAGTTCCGTTTCGTTCGCAACAGTGATGTTCTCTGCCGCGATCGCCGCATTGGCGTTCTTTACGTAACCCGCATGGTGTTTGGTGTAGTGGATCTCCATGGTCTGGGCGTCGATGGAGGGCTCCAACGCGTTGTAGGCGTACGGGAGTGCAACCTGCGCCAGCACCAATGGCGGTGTTGGGGAAGAAGCAGCATCAGGTGCGGCAGAAGACTCTTCTGGTGAATTGCACGATGCAGCACTTGCCAAAATGGGTCCTGCTACGAAGGCTCCGACGCCGGCTTGCAGCGAACGCGAAAGAAATTGTTTGCGGTCCATGTGCGAAAGGTAAGGACCGAAGCTGGGTGGGCGGGTCAGCCGAAACTCACGAGCAGTTGGCCTTTCTCAACAGCTTTGCCTTTCTCGGCGTGGACGCTGCCGATGATGGCATCGCCGGGCGCCTTGATCAGGTTTTCCATCTTCATGGCCTCCAACACCAGGATCGGATCATTCTTCTTCACGGTATCTCCGGCCTTCACCAAGATGTTCAGCACCAGTCCGGGCATGGGGGCTTTGACCTCCTTCACTTTCGCAGTGGCCTTGTCCAAGCCGAGGGTGTGCATCAACCTCGAACGGTCGTCTTCCAACTGCACGGTGAAGGTGTGTGCGCCTATCCGCAAACGGACCGTGTTGTTCTCGCGGTCCTCCTTCAGCACGAGGATCCGGTGGCTACGACCATTGCGCACCAAGCTGAATGACGAAGGCCCTGTACGAACGAGGTCCGCAGCATCTTCACCAGCAGGGGTCCACGGTGCCGAAGGTGTTGCCCGCTCCAACACGATGGCTTCCTTGGTGCTGTTGATGGTGGCGAAGAGCTTGGCCATAGGTTATGCGTTTCGAGAGAGCGAGCGAAGATAGGAGCGGAGTTCAGAGCAAGGTGCCACCTTGAAGGGCCTCGTAGCCTTCATCCACGGCGAGAACACTTTGGTTGCGTGCGGCCACGGCGAGTTGGTCGCAGAGTTCGTTCAACGGATGTCCGTTGTGGCCCCTGATCCACTGGAACTTCACATTGTGCTGGCGATAGACCTTGAGAAAGCGACGCCACAGATCAGGGTTCTTCTGCTTCGCGAATCCTTTCTTCTCCCAACCGAAGAGCCAGCCTTGTTCAATGGCATCCACCACGTACTTGCTGTCGCTCACCACCATTACGTCCATGCCGGGGTTCTTCAAGGCTTCCAGCGCCTCGATCACGGCCAGCAGCTCCATGCGGTTGTTGGTGGTCATGCGGAAACCGCCCCAGATCTCCTTGCGGTGCTTGCCGCTCTCCAGCACGGCACCGAAGCCACCGGGGCCAGGGTTGCCACTCGCTGCGCCATCGGTGTGGATGGTGATCTTCATGCCGATCGCTTGGTTGGATCCGAGTTGGTCATTGCCGGGTTCAATGTGCCGGGAAGAGGTTGGTGATATTGCCAGCGAACAACTTGATGCTGATGGCCAGTAGTATGATCCCGAATGCCTTGCGCAGGACGATCAAGCCTACGCGCCCCAGCAGGCGTTCGATCCGGCCCGTTAGCATCAATACCAACAGGATCGGGATCATGTTCAGGAAGATCGCGATCAGGATGTTCACCGAGTGGAACTCCGCACGCAGCGAAAGCACCGTGGTGATCGTTCCTGCACCAGCGATCACCGGGAAGGCCAATGGGACCACGCTGTACACCTTGTTGTCCGCAGAGGCCTCCGTTAGCCCGGGAGCCGAAAGGTCTTCCTTGAACAACCGAACACCCAGGATCATTTCCAAGGCGATGAAGAACAAGACGAGCGCTCCTGCAACGGCGAAGGAACTCACATCGATCCCAAGGACATTCAGGATCCCCTCGCCCAAGTACAGGAAGGTGATCATGATACCAAGGCTTACCAGTACCGCACGTGTGGGATAGATCTTTCCCGCTTTTTGACGCACTTGCAGGATCAATGGGATACCGCCAACGATATCGATCACCGCGAAGAGGATCAGGAACGCTTTACCGATCTCGCCTAGGTCGAACATGGCGCAAAGGTCGCGCAGCGGCATGGAACACCGGATCGATGTGATCCGGTCCGAAGCATCTCGGGATCAAGGCTGCACCACCGATCGACCGGTGTAGGTGACACTGTCCGATGTGATTCGCACCAGGTACACGCCGGTCGGCACTTTTCCGCCAAGGTCCACCGCGATGCGTGTGCTTTTCCCGTCGGGGTTGATCCGCGTTGCATACATGAGCTTGCCGCTGGCATCGAGCATTTCCAAATACAAAGCGCCCGCACCAGTAGCATCCTCTCCAATTTCAACATAGAACACGTTGCCTGAGTTCGGGTTCGGCATCAATGACAGCAGCGCACCACGTGTCCTCTCACCGATGGCATCCACATTCGAAGGATCGAGCCGAACCAAGAACGCATCCGTATCACCGCCCAGTGTGTTCTGTTGGCCGTTCTCCGCGATCACGATGGATGAGTTCGTGGTGCCGCAAAAGACCACATCGCCGTTCGCTGTAATGGCGCAATCCCTGCTTTCTTCGACCCCGTCGGCGCCATAATACGTTCCCCACAGACGCGTACCCGCAGAGTTGAACTTCACTACAAAAGCATCAGCCTCCGAAATACCTGCTCCGCCGTACGAGTTCTGGTAACCCCCGGATGCAATGCCGTTGGCCGAAGCCGTAAAGCCGGTCAAGTACACATTGTCATCACCATCCACCGCACAACCAAACCCATCTTCACTTTGGGTCCCTCCATAATAGGTGCCCCATAAGCGCGCACCGGTCGGGCTGAATTTGATGAGGAACGCATCGGAGAATCCATCGCGGGCATTCTGGTGGCCGCCAGAAGCAATGGCGTTGCCGGAAAGGGTGAGTCCCGCCATGTAGATGTTGCCATTGCTATCCGTGGCAAGGCCCTCGGCGTAATCATTGCTGGAGCCGCCGTAATAGGTGGCCCATTGCCGGGCACCAGCGCCATCGAACTTTGCTAGGAAGGCATCGCCGAACGACGAGACGGTGGGCTGGTGAGCACCCGGAGTGGCCATATTCACTTGGGAATAGGTTCCACCGGCGATCAGTATGCTCCCATCTACAGCGGTAGCGCATGTGAAGGCGATATCATTCCCAAGGTCGCCATAGTAGGTGCCCCACAGCCTGGTGCCACTAGGATCGAATTTCACTAGGAAGGCATCGGTATTGAACCCACCACCGCCGAAGGTGTTCTGGAAACCGCCATCGGCGATGTTCGACGTGGACGAGGTGCTTCCGGACATGTAGATATTGCCAGATCCGTCCACAGCGCAGGATCTACCCCGGTCTCCTCGATCTCCACCATAGTATGTTGCCCACAAGCGGGTGCCGTCCGGGGCGAACTTGACCAAGAACGCATCCAGGTCGCCACCAAATGCATTCTGATGCCCGCCACTGGCAATGGAAGTGGTGGATAGGGTGCTACCTGCGAGGTAACAATTGCCGCTGGCATCAACGGCGCAGGACATTCTCGTCTCGGTGCTATCGCCTCCATAATACGTGGCCCAGAGCCGAATGCCTTCCGCATTGAACTTCGCGAGGAACGCATCGCTGGCACCCCCTCCGTAGGTGGTCTGGTACCCACCATCGGCGATCGCGGTCGCGGAGCTGGTTTCACCGGCGAGGTAGATGTTGCCGCTGGCATCGATCGCGCAGGAGTGTCCTTCATCTGTGCCGCTGCCACCATAGTAGGTGCCCCATAACCGAGCCGGATCGATGGTCAAGACCTTGCTGTTGTCGTAGTCGCCAAGCACGAAGCGCAGGTGGTTTCCGTCCAGCGCGAATCGTGTGGCCACAGCGCTTGTTCCTTGGTAGCTCACTGGCGCTTCTTCCGTGGACCAACCCAGGCGGTTGCCATGCACCAGCCCTCCCCGGTCGTTCAGGTACAATTCCTCCTGATGGTCGAAGCGCAGGTCGATCAGAGCGGGATCCGCACCGGGGTGGATGATGAAATCGTACTTGAAGCCTGCCTCCATGATGTACAACACCCAGTCGATGCCGGGATACACATCGTGGTACGTAACGTGCCCGAATGAGCTTACGTCCAACGCATCGTGGGTGTAGTAGTTCGTGCGATCGGCGCTCCGGTTCTCAGTGGTCACTAGCGGGTCTGCGTTCGCACCGACCAACACCACGTCCATGCGGAAAGTCTCATTTCGGATCTCCTTGCGCAAGGCATCGAGATCCTTTTGTTCGGCAGGGTCCAGAATTTCCCTGTGCTTCAATTCGGCATATCCCGCTGGGTAGTGTTTACGGCTGAATTGATAAGCGATCCCATTGTTCAACAGAAAGATCGAAGCACCCTCCTGCACCAAGCGGAATCTTACGAAGTCCGCTTGCTCCCCATTCGTGCGAAGGACCTGCCCCTTGTTCTCTTCGAAACCAGCACCACCCACGGACAGGCTGCGAGCAGGTCGATCAAGGGGCGATGGTTCGGTGGCACAGTTGCCTTTGGATCCGAAGGTGAGGACCAGAACAGAGGTCAATAGCACACGTAGGGTAGCGATATGGGTCATGTCGAATCGTTTCGGTATGGGGCAATTATAAGTGGCAATTTGCCTTCACCCTTATGCATCCCCATAATGGGGGAGGGGGCCCACCGGTCGTATCAGCCATGAATGGCAAGGCGACCCTACATGCCATTCGCTACCTTTTCGATGGCTGCGGGGTAATGCGCATGCTCCAGTTCGTGGATGCGCTCAGCCAAGGTTTCGGGCGTATCTCCCGACAACACGGCACAGCGGAACTGTGCCAACTGATGGCCCTCGTCATACCGCTCGTTCACCAGATGTATGGTGATCCCACTCTCGGCCTCCTTTGCGGCGATCACTGCTTCGTGAACACGATGGCCATACATGCCCTTGCCGCCGAAATTCGGTAATAGTGCAGGGTGGATGTTGATGATACGATCAGGGAAGGCATTCACCATTTCAGCTGGAATCAACCGCATGAAACCGGCCAAGACCAAGAGGTCGATCCGTTGGGTCAATAATTCGCGAAGCACCGTGCCATCACGCAAGAGCTTACCATTGAAGAGGTAGCAAGGGACGCCCAGGTCCCATGAACGTTGGATCACGCCCGCTTTGGATCGGTCGCAACCGATCAACACGACTCGGACGAGCGCATGACCGTTGAAGTATTCCACGATCCGTTGGGCATTGGTGCCAGACCCCGAAGCCAGTATGGCGATGCGTACCATCTTGGATGCGAAGATGCAGCATTGCTGATCGTTCGCGAACTTCGGCACATGGCCTACGAACACATTCCATTGGATCATACGCGCCGCAATAGTGTCGAAATACTGGAGCGGGCCAAAGCCTTTTTCGCACTTGCCAATGCGCGACGCACCGTGCGTGATTTCAGTCCGGAACCCGTGCCACTGGCCGTTATGCAGGAGGTGATCCGCACGGCGGCAACCGCACCCAGCGGCGCTCACAAGCAACCGTGGACCTTCTGTTTGGTGGGTAATGCTGAGCTGAAACGAAGGA
Source organism: Flavobacteriales bacterium (assembly GCA_016710015.1). Lineage (GTDB taxonomy): Bacteria > Bacteroidota > Bacteroidia > Flavobacteriales_F > PHOS-HE28 > PHOS-HE28. Next base: position 188,720 of record JADJLR010000004.1, on the reverse strand, counting down.
TCCGTGAGGCAGCAGAAGAGGAGGAGCGGGCCAATTACAACGGTCGAATGACAGAAGAATGGCTGCGTGATCTGGCGCCCTTTGGCACGGATGAGCACAAGCCGTTCTTGGAGACCGCACCGTGGTTGGTGGTGGTCTTTAAGCGTGCATTCGAGTACGATGCGGACGGGTCCAAACACCCGAATTATTATGTGAACGAGAGCGTTGGGATCGCCACCGGCATGCTCCTTTTGGCTGCTCATCATGCTGGGTTGGTCACCTTAACGCACACGCCGAGCCCGATGAACTTTCTTTCTGTGGTGTTGGAGCGTCCGGACAACGAACGACCTTTCCTCCTGATCCCCATGGGATATCCGGCTTCGGAGTGTACTGTTCCGAGGCTCGAACGCAAGGCTTTGGAAGATGTCTTGGTGCCCTACCTGTGAATGGCTGGTGTTGCGTATCGAAAATGTCTTTCCTTTGCACCCTGTTCAACCAATAAAGCACGGACATGTCGGATATCAAGTCAAGGGTCATCGCCATCATTGTGGACAAGCTCGGAGTCGATCAGGGCGAGGTCACGCCAGAGGCGAGCTTCACGAACGACCTTGGCGCTGACAGCCTCGATACAGTCGAACTCATCATGGAGTTCGAGAAGGAGTTCAACATCGCTATTCCCGACGACCAGGCCGAGAAGATCCAGACCGTGGGTCAGGCTGTGGACTACGTCGAGAAGAACGCGAAGTAATTTCCGGAACGGATGCAGCTCAGACGTGTGGTCGTCACCGGTCTGGGCGCGCTCACTCCCCTCGGGAACACCCTCAAGGAGTACTGGGAGGGCCTAGTGAGCGGCCTTAGCGGAGCCGCGCCCATAACGCGCTTCGATGCCACCAAGTTCAAAACGCGTTTCGCCTGCGAGGTGAAGGGGTTCAACCCCGAGGATTTCATCGACCGCAAAGAGGCGCGGAAGATGGATCCCTACACCCAGTTCGCCGTGGTGTGCGCCGATGAGGCCATCAAGGACAGCGGCTTGGTGCTCGACAAAGTGGACCGTGAACGCATCGGGGCTATTTGGGGCAGTGGCATCGGGGGGCTCAAGACCTTCCAGGACGAATGCATCAACTTCGCTAAGGGTGATGGTACGCCACGCTTCAACCCGTTCTTCATCCCCAAGATGATCGCGGATAGTGCGGCCGGCCTCATCACCATGCGTCACGGCTTGCATGGCCCCAGCTACGTTACAGCCAGTGCATGTGCGAGTGGCAACAATGCCATGATCGATGCTTTCAATTACATCCGCCTTGGCACTTGTGTGGCCGTAGTGACAGGAGGGAGCGAAGCGGCGATCTACGAGTCCGGTGTGGGAGGCTTCAATGCCCTGCATGCCATGAGTACTCGGAACGACGACCCGGCTTCGGCTTCGCGCCCGTATGACAAGGACCGCGATGGTTTCGTGTTGGGCGAAGGTGGTGCTGCCATCGTTCTGGAAGATCTGGAACACGCGCTTGCACGAGGTGCGAAGATCTACGCCGAAGTGGTCGGTGGTGGCATGAGTAGTGATGCTTACCACATCACCGCCCCCCATCCGGAAGGCTTGGGTGCCGAGCTCTGCATGAAGCATGCGTTGAAGGACGCTGGTTTGCGCGCCGACGAGATCGACTACATCAACACCCACGGAACAAGCACTCCGATCGGTGATCCGCAGGAGGTAAAGGCGATCCAACGCTTGTTCGGTGAGCACGCTTACAAACTCAACATCAGTGCGACCAAGAGCATGACCGGGCACCTGCTGGGTGGTGCTGGTGCCGTGGAAGGGATCGCCGCGATCATGAGCGTCCATACCGACACGGTGCCCCCTACGATCAACCACTTCACGGATGATCCGGAGATCGACCCCGACCTGAACTTCACGTTCAATACCGCGCAGAAGCGCACCGTGAATGCGGCCATGAGCAACACCTTTGGCTTTGGTGGGCACAACACCTCGGTGATCTTCCGCAAGTACCGCTAGCCTTCCCGTGATCAGAAGTCTTTTTCACCGAACACGAGACCCGGAAGAACGGCGGGTACGTGCGTGGTGTCGGCAGACCTTGGGCCTAACTCCAGGTGATCTGGCACTGTACCGACAAGCGTTGCGGCACGTGAGTGCCGTGGTGGATGAACGTGCGGACCTTCCAGATAACGAACGGCTCGAATTCCTAGGGGATGCGATCCTGGATGCGATCATCGGGGACATGCTCTTCAGCACCTATCCCGAGAAGGGCGAGGGGTTCCTGACCCGCATGCGCAGTAAACTCGTCAGCCGGGCGCAACTGAACGCGCTGGCCAAACAGATCCAGATCGAACGGGTCATGGAAAGCAATGTGGCTCGTTCCCACGAATCGTCCGTTCCGGGCAATGCGCTGGAAGCATTGATCGGCGCGCTTTTCTTGGACAAGGGCTTCGTGCGTACCCGCAAGGTGGTGGTCAAATTGCTGCATGTCCATTTCGATATCAAGGAGATCGAACGTGAGGATCGCGATGGTAAGAGCCGGTTGTTGGAATGGGGACAGAAGCGCCGAAAGAAAGTGGAATTCGTGGTGCGCGAAGAAGGCGGCACGGGAAGAGGGAAGCACTACGTGGCCGAGGTAAGGATCAATGGCACGGTGCGTGGAACTGGGCAAGGGCAAAGCAAGAAGGTGGCCGAACAGGATGCCGCCCAAAGTGCATTCCGATCCATGCGATCTCGCAAGCCTCAACCGACCAAGCCCTCCGGATCGATCGGTATCGCGGCCATGCACGCACCAAAGCGCCCGAACCGGCGCAACCGTTCCGAAGACCAGTGTTGAAGGACACGGACCGTATTCACTTGGATCAACCAGAGGTGGCGTGGCTAACTTTGACGGTTCGTGTCGCCCATCGACGGTTGGTGCCGAACGCAGACCATGGCCAAGTTGAAATTGGAGCTCGAACCCGACCCTGCTGTTACCGTGATCGGGATCAGTAGCCATGTCAACGATTATCGGCTGTGCTGGTCCATCAACCGGACCATCGGCCTATCCATGGCCCGCAGACGGACGGATATCGAGGAGGGGGCCAACGGGGTCATGGCGAGATATTCGGCCTATGACCACACCGATCCGACCACGCAAGAGCGATTCACCTTGATCAACAACCACAGTGGCGATGGTATCCTTTTGAAAGAGCATCGCCAGACCGACTATTTCCTCGTGGTGGACAATGAATTGGCCGAGCGGCATCCCGACCTGTTGAATGCGCTACGTACCGCAGATTTTGTTCTGACGGCCTACACGATACCCTACGAACAGTTGCGGATGGGGCACAAGCTCCTACTCTGATAACACACTTATCGCGCTTTCGCCCGAGCTACGGCGAACCGAACATGAACGACCCGAAGACCAAGATCGTCGCCACCATAGGACCGGCATCGGCCCCCAAAGAGGTCCTGCGCGAAATGATGAAGCACGGCATGGATGTGTGCCGCTTGAATTTCAGCCATGGTAACTACGACTTCTATACCGAACTGATCGCGAACATCCGGGATCTCAATGAGGAGCTCGACTTGAATACCGCGATCCTGGCCGATCTGCAAGGCCCGAAAATGCGCGTGGGCGAAATGGCCGATGGCCCGATCGATCTCCCGGATGGTAGCGAACTCATCATCACCACGGAGCCGATCAAAGGGAGATCAGGTTTGGTGAGCACGAGCTATCTCTTGTTCCCGCAGGATGTGAAGAAGGGCGAGCTTGTGCTGTTGGACGATGGCAAGATCCGCTTGGAGGTGGTCTCCACGGATGGCGAAAAGAACGTGACCACGCGTGTGCTGAACGGGGGAGTGCTGAGCTCCAATAAAGGATTGAATCTGCCGAATACGCGCATCAGCCTGCCCAGTCTCACCGAAAAGGACAGACAGGATCTCGACTTCGCCTTGCAGCATGATGTGGATTGGATCGGTCTCAGTTTCGTACGTGGAGCGCAGGACATCCTAGAGCTGAAGGAGATCATTCGATCCCAAGAAAAGACCGCACGCGTGATCGCCAAGATCGAGAAACCCGAAGCGCTGAACGAGATCGATGCGATCATCCAAGAAAGCGATGCATTGATGGTGGCACGGGGAGATCTGGGCGTGGAGATCCCCATGGAAAAGGTGCCGCTGGCACAGAAGGACATCATCCGGCGCTGCCTCATTCACCACAAACCGGTGATCGTCGCTACACAGATGATGGAGAGCATGATCACCAACATCACCCCCACGCGCGCCGAGGTGAACGATGTGGCCAATGCCGTGTTGGACCACGCCGATGCGGTGATGTTGAGCGCAGAGACCAGCGTGGGCAAGTTCCCGGTGGAAGTGGTGATGGCCATGAACAAGATCCTGCTGGAAATGGAGACCAGCGATACCATGTTCAACGTGCCCCAACCCGAGCTGAACCACGACGAGCGAATGGTGACCGATGCGATCTGCATGGCCAGCGTGCGCATGGCTGCAGCGATCGATATCTCAGCGATCGTGACCATGACGCACAGTGGTTACACCGCGTTCAAGATCAGCAGCATGCGGCCCAAGGCACACATCTTCGCCTTCACCAGCAACCGCGCGATACTGCGCATGCTCAACCTGGTGTGGGGCGTCCGTGCCGAGTACTACGACAAGACCGTGAGCACCGACCACACCATCGCTGATATCAAGCATATTCTGCGCAGCAAGAAGCTGGTGGCCAAAGGCGACCTGGTCGTGAATGTGGCCAGCATGCCCATTGCCGAACAAGGCATGTCGAACATGCTGAAGTTGAGTCCGGTCTGACCTGTGGTTGACAAGATCGTGGATACCTGCTCCGCGATCACCGCGTAGGGTCCTCAGGTGCCGGATACCTTGCCGATACCGAACCACCCTCGTAGCGCATCCTTCTTTGCTGCCCACTCAATTCGGGCGATCCCATGCGCTGCGTTAACCGCGCTACGCATGAACGAAAAGGATTGGGACCAGGTCGCAGGAACGTTTGAAGAGGAGATCTTCAACGTACCGGCCAACGACACCAAAGGCCACATTGCGCGCTGGGTGGATCGTCTCGCCGTGCCGGATGCCGTAGCAACCGACTTGGGTTGTGGCGTGGGCCGGACCTTGCCCATGTTGGCCGAACGTTTCGGGAAGGTCTACGCGGTGGATGTGAGCAGCCAATGTCTCGAAGTTGCGGCGAAGGCGTGTGGCAATCACTCCAACATCAGCTATGTGCATGTTGACCTCAGTACCGATCGCAAAAGCTACCCCGCAACGGATGTCGTGCTGTGCATCAACACGCTGCTCAATGCCTCCTTGGAAGTGCGCGAACCGCTGATCGACCGTACGTGTCGAAGCGTGAAACGGGGTGGTCATTTGCTACTTGTGGTTCCGTCGTTGAATTCTGCGTTACTCACTGCATTCCGGCATTTGCAGTGGAACTTGAAAGAGGGTATGGACCCGAGGACCGCACAGAAGGAAGCGGCGCTCAATAGCAAAGGGCTTGAACACGGTATTGTACACATAGATGACGTGCCTACCAAACACTACTTGCGTGAAGAGCTTGAAGCGACCTTAATGGATCGTGGATTTGCCGTAGAAGCGATCGAGAAGCTGGAGTACCCCTGGACCACCGAATTCGATGCGCCGCCCAAATGGATGAAGGCTCCGTTCCCTTGGGATTGGTTCGTTGCGGCGAAACGGGTGCGTTGAGTCCTACGTGACAGGTGTTCGCCCCAACAGCAGGTCCATGTAGAACCCGGGTTTCTTCAGCCGTTCGCGTAGGTCGAGGTCGGTGAACATGCTGCTGATCGTGTCCGCTAGGGCTGGATTCTTGTTGGCGCGATCCACCACGAAGTCGAACAACCACGCTTGGTTGGCCATTTGTTGCAAACGGGTGCTGATCGCGAGTTCCTTGCCCAAGCGCTTCCAAACTCGTTGATCGTATGCCCGCAATCGCGCTGCCGAAAGGTCCTTTTCCGAAAGCGCTGCTGCTGCGATATCCGCTGCATACACCCCGCTGATCATCGCATGGCTGATCCCTTCGCCGGTGAACGGATCGATCAAGTGGCCGGCATCCCCGACCAACATATAGCCATCGCCACTCAACGGGTATCGCTTGCTGGCCAAGGGCAATCCCATGCCTTGAATGGAGCCTTCCATCGTGGCTTCCGCGAACCGGTCTCGCAATTGCGGTTGTTCCACTATGAGTTGACCCAGCAGCGCTTTCAGATCCACACCGCGCGACTTCACCACATCACTGCGCAAGCCGAGGCCCACATTGGCCCGTCCGTCCATGCCTTCGATCGGAGGCAACGGAAAGACCCACAGGTAGCCCGGCAAGAGGTCCTTCAGGAAGATCAGTTCAATGAAACCATCCGGATCCAATCCTTTCACACCGTGGAAATAGGCACGTACACCGGCCGCGTGGTGTCCCGATTCTAGGGGAAGACCGGCCACATGACGAGCGAAAGTGGAGTTCGCTCCCGAGGCATCGATCAATAGCCGAGCATGGATGATGGACCCATCGGCATCGGTGATGGTCCAACCCGCTTCATCGCGTTGAAAGGATCTTGCATTCCATCCTTCCTGAACGGTGATCCCGATGGTGGACTTCACGTGCTGGAACAAGAGGTCATCGAAGTCCAACCGAGGAAGGATAGCGCCGGGCGCTTCACCCATGCCCGTGTTGCGGGAGAACGGAACTCGAAGGGAGCGTCCGCTCGGAGCGGTGAACGTAACGCCCCAACTCGGCATTGAACGACCATCGCGCTTCACACGGTCAGCCAATTCCGGGTCCAAGCGTTCCAAGGTGCGCATCACTTTGCCGCTCAGCGCATCGCCGCAGACCTTGTCTCGCGGAAAGATGGCCTTCTCAACGAGGACGACCGGTACGCCTTGTTTCGCGAGTTGAAGAGTTGCCGCACAGCCGCCCGGACCACCGCCGACCACGCAGACATCGGTGCGGATGGTCTCTGTCATGGATCAATGCCGGAAGGTCGCCGCAGTGAACTGATCCAGGAAACGGACATCGTTCTCCCAATACATCCGTAGGTCGGGCACGCGGTAGATCAATTGGGCGATCCGCTCCACACCCATGCCGAATGCGAATCCACTGTACACCTCCGGGTCGATGCCACAATTGGTCAGTACCGTGGGGTCCACCATGCCGCAACCCATGATCTCCACCCAGCCGCTCTGCTTGCAGATGTTGCATCCCGAACCATTACAAATGGTGCAACTCATGTCCACTTCAGCACTGGGTTCGGTGAACGGGAAGTAGCTCGGTCGCATGCGAATGGAAACATCCGGGCCGAAGAGGCTCTTGGTGAAATGGTCGAGTGTGCCTTTCAGGTCAGCGAAGCTCACGCCTTTGTCCACGTACAAGCCCTCCACTTGGTGGAACATGCAATGCGCACGCGCACTGATCGCTTCGTTCCGGTATACCCGGCCAGGCGAGATCGTGCGGATCGGTGGGCTGCTGTTCTCCATCACACGCACCTGTACGCTGCTGGTGTGTGTGCGCAACGCGAGGTCGTCCCCCTCCACGAAGAAGGTATCCTGCATGTCACGCGCCGGATGATCCGGTGGGAAGTTCAGCGCGCCGAAGTTGTGGTGATCATCCTCCACCTCGGGCCCTTGGCTCACGGTGTAGCCGATATGTCCGAAGATGTCCACAATGCGTTGGCGTACGATACTGATGGGGTGATGGCTGCCCGTTGCTTCCGTGGCAGAGGGCGCGCTCAGGTCCAACGTGGTCGAGCTGGTTGGACCAATGGTCGTGCTACCAGCCTTCAGTTCGTCGAGGCGCTCTTGTGCAGCCTGCTTCAATTGGTTCAGGCGTTGACCCAATGCCCGCTTTTCATCCGCGCTGACCTGCTTGAACGCATCGAAGAGTTCGGTCACGGCACCGTTGCGCCCCAACATGGCCACGCGGAAACGTTCCACCTCTTCGGCCGTCTTGGCTGTTGCTTGCTTCACTTCCGCCTCCAAGGCGGCCACTCGTTCCAGTAGACTCATTCCGATCGACGCATGAACATTCGTTGGTCCTGCAAAGGACGGTCCCATCCGTTGCAGGGAAGCGCGGCCAATGCTTCTAAGACCTCCAAGCCACTCACCACATTCCCGAAGACCGTGTAGGCCCCATCCAGACGGGGTTGGCCACCCACCTCTGCGTATTCCTCGCGTTCAGAAGCCGAATACGTCTGTTGTCGCCCATTGGCTGAATTCCGTTGGGTCACCAGTTCGAGTTCCTTGGATGAATAGGTGCCTCCTAAGACGAAGAAGAAGCGCATCCGGTGGGTCCTTCCGGCCAGGTCCGGGGTGTCACCGGCCGCTGCCGCTGCCAGCGTTCCGTACGTGTGTATCCGCCCCGGCACAACTTCCTCAGGAAGGCCCACGGAATCCGGATCCAAGCCCAAGGCCACACCGGGCGGAGCGTATTTGCTTGCCGGGTCCCCGCCTTCCACGGCGAAACCGGGCACGATCCGGTGGAAAAGCAGGCTGTCGTATGCCCCGGACTCCACCAATTCAAGGAAATTGTCCCGGTGGATGGGTGTTTCATTGTACAAGGCCACCACCATGGTGCCGAAGTTGGTCCGAACCTCTATCAACGGGCGCTTCGGGGACTGCGCGGCCTGCCCGAACGCCACCACGGGCAACCAAGGCATGCAAAGGATGGTCATAGCCAAGGTCAACGACCATTGCCATCGGATCTTGCGCTTGCTTACATTTGACATCCCTCGAAAGGCCCTGATCATCAAGGCCCCCAAAAGTAAACCAATGACCACATCCGCATTCCGCAGCGTCCTTACCTACGCATTGCTGGTCGGCGCACTCGTTCTTGGCGCTTCTTGCAACAAGGAAAAGCCCACGACGGTGGTCATCTCCGTGAAGGATGCCGATGGGAGGCCTGTACCTGAAGCCTACGTGCGCCTCTACGCGAACCCTGCTGTGCCATTGGCCGATGCATCCCGCTTGAAAATGGAAGCGATGACCTCAGGGGGCGGAAAGGCGGAGTTCGATTATTCGGGCTTTTTCGAGCAAGGGCAAGCTGGGTTCGCGGTTCTCGATATCCTCACGTACAAGGACACGATGTATGCCGAAGGCATCATCAAGGTCTTGGAGGAAGAGACCAACGAGGAGACCCTGATCATGGAGGTGATCCCCCAGTGATCATTCACTCCGTTTCGAAATAGTCCAGTACCGCTTCCTTCATTAAACGCTCCTGATCCTTCGGCTCCAGAACAGGCAGTTCACGGATCCGTTCGAAATGCGGCCAACCGTCAGCATCGCGTCCCAATTCCTTGTAGTAGCCATAGGGCATCAGCAAGACGCAGATGGCGACGTGCATCAGGGCCACCTTCTCGTCCTTCTTGAATTCCCGGGCGTGTTGTCCCAACTCCTGAACACCGATCAGGAAGAGCACGGCATTGAGGTCCAAGGTGCCGGCATCGAACTGCTCGGACAGGATCTTGACGCGATCGCGCCAGCGTTTTTCGAATGTGAGGTCCACGGTGATCGATCGAGGGTGCAAAGATCTTTAGAACTTCACCAATTCATACATCAAGCATGAATTGGTTGGACTGGGTATTGGTCGTGTTCTTCGTTTTCGCAGCGTACAAGGGTTTCACAAGGGGCTTCATCATCGAGTTCGCCTCCTTGGTGGCGCTGGTGGCGGGCCTCTGGGCGGGCGTTCACTTCAGCGATCGGATGATCAAGGCCCTCGGGTTGCAGGTCGATAGTGCCGCCATCGCCTTTCTGATCACTTTCCTCATCGTGCTTCTGGGCGTGCATTTGCTTGCCCGGGCGTTGACCAAACTGATCGACATCGCCCAATTGAGCCTGCCGAACAAATTGGCAGGAGTTGCTTTTGGTGTGCTGCGTTCCGCGTTCGGGTGGAGCGTGCTGCTGAATCTGGTCGGCAGCTATGCCGCAGATACCTTGGCTTCAGCCACGGAGGGTTCACGTTTGTATCCACCGGTGGTTGCAATGGCCCCCTTGGTGATTCCCGCTGTGAAGGAGAGCAAATGGGTGCAACGTACCGTGGACGATATACGTGACGAAGTGGACCGGATGATCGAGTAGTCAGCCCTTGCGCACCTTCGTGGCATTCAGCCCCCGTGGTCCGCGCTCGATCTCGAAGATCACCTTGTCTCCTTCCTTCAACTCATCCAGCATACCGCTGATGTGTACGAAGTATCGCTCCCGGCTGCCATCTTCGTTGATGAAACCGAAGCCCTTGGAAGTATCGAAGAAGTCGATGCGGCCTGTACGATCCGGAGAGGATTCTTCCTCGGTCCGTTTCGGTACGCCCAACTCGATCTCCTCGGCATTCACCTCTTGACGCTTCGTAGGGTCTGGTGGTGTATCGGAGATCCGTCCGAATTCGTCCACGTAAGCGATCATGTTGTCCAAGCCGCCGCCAGCGGAACTCGCTTTGCGCTGCTCCTTGCGGATGCGCTTTTCTTCCTGCTTCTGGATGCGCTTCTTTTCCTTTTCGCGCTTATTGAAGGTGCCTGATGATCCTGCCAAATTGTTGAGGTATTCGTGATGCCTAGGCTCGGATGGAACGTCCATCTTCACCTTGTCGGCTGAAGCCATAAAGGTAAGGATACCTCTGGGAGTGGAGACATCCGGGCGAACAGATCGTTTTCGAGTCCGAGTATTTCGACCCCACGACCGGTCGATCGGTATTGGACCTCCGACGGTCCGTTATCCCCGCACCGCCGCAATGCCCGGCAGCACCTTGCCCTCCAAGTACTCCAACATCGCGCCGCCACCGGTGCTCACGTAGCTGATCTTGTCCGCTAACCCGAACTGGTTCACAGCCGCTACGCTATCGCCGCCGCCAACCAAGGAGAAGGCCCCCTTTCCGGTGGCCTCGGCAACAGCATTCGCAATGGCGACGGTGCCTTGTTGGAAGGGCTTCATCTCGAAAACGCCCATAGGGCCGTTCCACAGGATGGTCTTGCTGCCGAGGATGGCATTGCGGAAGACTTCGATGCTCTTGGGGCCGATATCCAAGGCCATCCATCCATCGGGGACGGCATCGGCCGGGCATTGGTCCGTGTTCGCGTTCTCCGCGAAGGCATCGGCGACCACAGCATCGGTAGGGATGTGAAGCTTGACTCCCTTCGCTTTGGCCTCTGCGATGATCGCACGCGCCGTGTCCAAGAGGTCCTCCTCCACCAAGCTAGCCCCGGTATTGCCGCCATTCGCCCTCACGAACGTGTTGGCCATTCCACCTCCGATGATCAGTTCATCACAAGAACCCAAGAGGTTGCGAAGCACGTTGATCTTGCTGCTCACCTTGCTTCCGCCCACGATCGCGGTCATGGGTCTTTTAGGCTCACCGAGCACCTTACCCACGCTGTCTATTTCGGCCTGCATCAAGTAGCCGAAGAGCTTTGCTTGCGGGAAGAACCGAGCCACCACTGTAGTGCTCGCATGTGCCCGGTGTGCGGTGCCAAAGGCATCGTTCACGTACACATCGCCCAATTCGCTCAGGCTCTGGCTAAAAGCCTCATCGCCGCCCTCTTCCTCAGGATGAAAACGGAGGTTTTCCAACAGAAGCACATCGCCAGCTTTCAATGCAGCGGCCTTGGCCTTTGCATCCGGGCCCACGCAGTCCGTGGCGAAGATCACGGAGGTGCCCAGTAAATTGCTCAAGTGGTCGGCAACGGGCTTCAGGCTCATCGCGGGGTTCACCTTTCCCTTCGGCCGACCCAAGTGACTCATAAGGATCGCGCTTCCGCCATCGGCGAGGATCTTCTTCACCGTAGGTATGATCGCCCGCGCTCTTGAGTCGTCGGTGATGTGGCCGTTCGCATCCTGGGGAACATTGAGATCCACCCGTACAAGGGCTTTCTTGCCTGCGAAGGAGAATGTATCCATGGTCAACATGGCGCGAAAATACCGCTTGGAGGTGGGATCATGTGGGCATGTGGCCTCGCACAGGCCATGCCTCATGTGGACATGTGGTCATGAGGGGCCTCGCACGGGCTTCGGTTCATGTGGGCATATGGACATGAGTGTCTCGCATAGGCTTGGTTTCATGTGGGCATGTGGCCTCGCACGAACTCTGGTTCATGACCAAATGACCACATGGTCCCATGCTCACATGTCCACCTGGTCCTGTTTCCACCTCGCCATGCCGTTCCTTTGTGGTGTGCTGTTCTCCAAGGTCGTTGGTCATGCCACATTGAAGGCGAAGCTTATCGGAAACATCCGAGAGGGGCGGGTGGCACATGCCCAGTTGTTCATGGGTCCGCGCGGCGGGGGAGATCTGCCGATGGCCTTGGCCTATGCCCAATACCTGCTGTGCGCGGATCGCGATACCGTGGATGCCTGTGGGAAGTGTCCCTCCTGTGCGCAGATGGCCAAGCTGGAACATCCTGATCTGCATTTGATGTTTCCGATCTACTTCAGGGAAAAACTAAAGCCGGAGCAGCAGGTGTGCGAGCCGTTCACCGCACAATGGCGGCAGGCCATATTAGCTGAGCCGTACACCGACATCGAGCAGTGGCGCGATCAGTTGGAGAGCGAGAACAAGCAACTGCGAATGGGCGTGGGCATCGCCCAAGAGATCCAGCGGAAGTTGAGCCTGCGCTCCTTCATGGGGGGTTACAAAGTGATGGTGATCTGGTTGCCGGAGCTGATGGATACCGCAGCCGCCAATAAATTGCTGAAGGTGTTGGAGGAACCAGAGACCAATACGGTCTTCCTGCTCGTGAGCACGGATGCGGAGCAGTTGCTTGCTACCATTCTGAGTCGCGCTCAATTGACGAAAGTGCCGGCCTTGAGACCCAGCGATCTGGCCGAGGCCTTGCTGGAGCGCTTCCCGGAAATCGTGAAGGACGAGGCCATGGCGATCGCCTTGCGAAGTGAAGGAGACCTGCTCGATGCCGTGGACATGGCCAACAAAGGCGAGGAGGAACTCTTCGTTTTCTTCCGGGACTGGTTGCGGTGTTGTTACCGCCGAGAAGTGGCCGCGGTGGCCGAGTTCGCCGAAGCCTTCCAGAAGATGGGGCGCGAGCGGCAGAAATCCCTGATCCGGTATGGTCTGTATTTGATCCGCCAATGCACCTTGCAGTGGCAGCAAGTACCGGAGTTGGTGCGCGTTCTTGGACAAGAGCAGGACTTCGTGCAGAATTTCAGCAAGCTCCTGAATGATGACAATGTGAACGGGATCCGAAACGAGCTGGAGACCGCCCACTTGCACATCGAACGGAATGCGAACCCGAAGATCTTGTTCACTGACCTGAGCTATAAGCTGATGGGGTTGCTGCGGATGGCGATTCCTTCGTAGCCGCACCCCGCTTCCTATCTTCGTCCCTAATTCAGCACTCAACAGGCTGGTATCGAGCGAAATGGCGTGTACAGGATGCAGTAGTGGTGTGGACGGGAAGCCAGCGGGGTGCAAGAGCAACGGGTATTGTAGTTCCAGCGGATGCAACAAGCTCGGGGTATTCGACTGGCTAACAGGAGTACCCTTGCCCAACGGACAACAACCCTTCGATGGAGTGGAGGTGCGCTTCAAGAACACCCGAAAAGCATATTACCGCAACGCCGGTGGGCTCCAGCTGATGCAGGGCGATCTGGTGGCCGTGGATGCGGTTCCCGGACATGACATCGGCATGGTGAGTTTGACCGGCGAGTTGGTGCGTGCACAGATGGAACGCAAGAAGATGAGCGGAGAGACCTATGACCTCCGCAAGGTGTTGCACATGGCCACGCAGGAAGAGATCGATCGCTGGCATGTGGCGCGGAAGAAGGAGGACGATACCCTGTTCGCCAGCCGTGCGATGGTGCGCGATGCACGGTTGGACATGAAGGTGACCGACGTGGAATACCAAGGAGATGGCACCAAAGCCATCGTCTACTATACTGCAGAGGATCGCATCGATTTCCGTGGGATCGTCCGGACCATGAGCGACCGATTCCAAGTGCGCGTGGAAATGAAGCAGATCGGTGTGCGGCAGGAGGCTGGCCGTATCGGTGGCATTGGAAGTTGCGGACGTGAACTGTGTTGCAGTACTTGGCTGACGGACTTCCGCAGCGTGACGACCAGTGCGGCACGTTACCAGCAACTGGCGCTCAATCCGCAGAAACTGGCCGGGCAGTGTGGCAAGCTGAAATGCTGTCTCAATTACGAGTTGGACATGTACATCGAGGCGATCAAGAGCTATCCCTCGCAGAACGCCAAACTGAAGACCCAACAAGGTGTTGGTGCGCACATGAAGACGGACATCTTCAGCGGGAAGATGTGGTACGGTTTCAAGCGGCCCGGTGAACCCTTTGTGACAGCTGGCTTCCCGATCGAAACGGTACGCGAGATCCTGGCCCAGAACAAAGAAGGCATAGAGCCAGAGGTGGACTTGAATATGGTGGATGAGGTGAAGGAAGTCGTGAAGACACCGGACTATGAGAATGTGGTGGGGCAAGACGACTTGACCCGATTCGACAGCAAGATCAAGAGTGGCAAGAAGCGCGGTCGAGGTGGGCGCGACAGAAAGGACAAGCCACGCAGCGGACCAAAACAGGCGCAAGGGGAGGGTGGTCCACGCACCGAGAAAAGTGCTAGACCCCCGCGTGGTCCACGTCCAGAAGGACAGCAAGTGGGTCCGCGACCAGAGAAGGGGCCGAGACCTGAAGGCGGAGATCGAAGCCGCCGCCGGAAACGTGGGGGACGCCGCAGTGGCGATCGCCCGGCCGGTGATGGACCTCCCAAACCACCCGCCGCGTGAATCGGTTGCTCCTCGGTGTTGTAGCTGTGGTCGGCACAGTGTTGACGGGCTGTTCCGATCCACCCGTTTTCCAAGCCGACGTGGCCATTCCAGAAGGCTCTTGGGGCCGGACCTTCAAGCCGAGCTTCGCGTTCGACATTGCCGATACCGTTAGCAAGCACGACGTATTCTTCGACGTACGGCACACGGGAGAATATGCCTTCAGTGATCTTTTCCTCTTCGTAGAGCTGAGCGGACCCGGTGGTCGAGCGGTGCGCGATACGGTGGAATGCTTGCTCGCTGATCCGTCCGGTCGTTGGTATGGCAAGGGCACGGGTTTCGTGTGGGCGGATCGTATGCTGGATGCCAAGATCCTGTACAAACTGGGCAATAGATTCCCGGCTTCGGGCCGTTATACCATCACCCTGGAGCAAGCCATGCGCACGGAACAGTTGGACGGTGTACTGGACGTAGGGGTCAGTGTAGAGCGTTCCAAGCAACCCTGATCCCCGATCGTACCGGGAGAACTCTGCGAACCGACCGTTGATCACCTTACCAAGCACAGGTAATTTCGGCCCACGATGACAGCCTCCAAAGCCTCCAAGCGCAAACGCAGGTTCCTGTGGTGGCTGGTGGTGCTTGCTCCCTTGTTGGGCCTCTTCCTTATGCTCTTTCTGGCCGCGAACAGCGACCTGCCCAGCACCGAGGACCTAGAGGATCCACGAAGTGATCTGGCCACGGCGATCCTCTTCAGCAATGGCGTCCAGATGGGCCAGTACTACCGGGAAAATCGTATCCCTGTGAAGTATGCGCAGATCAGTCCGAACGTGGTGAAGGCGCTGATCGCTACCGAGGACGAGCGCTTCCGTGAGCACAGTGGCGTGGATGTACGCGGTTCTGTCCGTGCAGCGGTCTATCTGGGCAAAAGAGGCGGAGCAAGCACGTTGACGCAGCAGCTTTCCAAAATGTTGTTCACCGACCGGGCGGACAACATCTTCAAGCGCATTTTTCAAAAATTCCAAGAGTGGATCATCAGCGCACGGCTGGAGCGCCAGTACACCAAGGACGAGATCATCGCGATGTACCTCAACCGTTTCGATTGGATCAACCAAGCGGTGGGGATCAACAGTGCGGCACGGGTCTACTTCGATACCACACCGGATTCCCTGAACGTGGAAGAAGCCGCCTTGTTGGTGGGCATGTGCAAGAACCCATCGCTCTACAATCCATTGCGTAAAGAGGAGAATGCCACCAAGCGCCGTATGGTGGTGTTGGATCAGATGCGCAAGAACGGATACTTGACCACGGTCGAGTACGATTCATTGAAGTTGCTTCCCTTGGGCCTACGCTTTCAGCGGATCGACCATGCCGAAGGTCTTGCTCCCTATTTCAGAGAGATCCTACGTGCTAAGTTGCAGACCCTGTTGGCTTCCACCGATGCCGAGGGCAACCTGCGCTATGCGAAGTCGGATGGCTCGGCCTACGATATCTATACCGATGGGTTGAAGGTGTACACCACGTTGGATCATCGCATGCAGGAGTATGGGGAGTTCGCGGTGAAGGAACACCTCTCCACCGAACTGCAGGCCGACTTCTTCAAGGATATCGCCCGGAAGAAGAACCGCCCTTTCGACTACCGCGTGAGCCAGAATGAGATCGAAGGGATCTTGAACACAGCGATGAAGCGCAGCATGCGCTACAAGATCATGACCGGCAAACAATGCGGCAATTGCGAGCGCCCTGCCAAATACATCGAGAAGGTGAAGTTCGAGGGCGCTATGCACTTCCACTGCAAACCGGAACTCGGCGGCTGCGATACGTATTGGGCGGTGGTGGATGAAGAGGAGATCCCCAAAGTGTTCGACACACCCGTGGAGATGCGCGTGTTCAGCTGGCAAGGCGAGATCGATACGGTCATGAGCCCGATGGATTCCATCAGGTACTACAAGAGCTTCTTGCAAAGCGGCCTGCTGAGCATGGACCCCCATACCGGCTTCATCAAGTCCTGGGTCGGTGGCATCGATTTCAAACACTTCCAATTCGATCACGTGGAGCAATCGCGCCGCCAAGTAGGATCCACCTTCAAGCCCTTCGTATACGCCACCGCGATCCGCGAAGGGATGGAGCCGTGCCGCGAATTGCCGAATCAGAAAGTGTGCTTCGACATGCCGCCCGGTCAACCCGATTGGTGCCCAGAGAACAGCGATGCGAAGTACGGTGGGATGGTCACCGTGGAATATGCCTTGGCCAACTCCATGAACACCATCACCGCTTGGCTGATGAAGCAATACGGCCCACAAGCCGTTACGGTGCTGGCGCGCCACATGGGAGTGAAGAGTCCATTGGATCCGGTGCCTTCACTCTGCTTGGGCGTCGCCGACCTTACCCTGATGGAGATGACCGGGGCCTTCTCCACCTTCGCGAATGCCGGGGTCTACATCGAACCCATCCTCTTCACGCGTATCGAAGACAAGAATGGGAACACCATTTACGACGTGACCCCGACCACCTTCGAGGCATTGGATGAACGCACCGCCTACGTGATGCTGAAGATGATGAAAGGCGTGACCGACGGCGCGTACAACCCGAGTACGAACAAGACCGTGGGCACCGGCATGCGGTTGCGTATGGGCTGGGGCAACCGCGCCAAATATGCCAACATCAAATTCCCAACGGCCGGAAAGACCGGCACCACACAGAACAACAGTGACGGTTGGTTCATCGGCATCACGCCGGACCTTGTGACCGGTGTTTGGACCGGAGCGGATGACCGCAGTGTGCGTTTCAGCAGCACGGACAAGGGACAGGGCGCGAACATGGCCTTGCCGATCTATGGCTACTACATGAACAAGGTGTACGCTGATCCGAGCATCGAGATCAGTACCGGCGATTTCGAACGACCGGTCGGCGACCTCGGTGTGGAGATCGATTGCCGTAAGAAGGGCGGGATCACCAACGGCTCCACCAAGCCGGTCTGGGACTGATCCCAAGGGCGGAATACGCAAGGCAAACGCATCTATATTTTGCTCGCACAATAGGGCCTGCGCGCTGCGACCCCTCCGGGGTCGAACGCCAGCTGGGTGCGGGGTTTCTACTTTCTGTGACCCTTACGGGGTCATGCTCAAGAGGTGATCGACGACCCCGGAGGGGTCGCACATTTTCGCAATGCTGGCGTTCCTATTTGATGCGTTTGCCCTGGCGGAATACGCCACGTAGAATTCCCGTCCGTCTATCTTCGTCGTCCTTCCTTAACCAGATGAACAAACTCGTTGCGAACGCGGATGCTGCCCTTGTGGGCATCCAAGACGGTATGACCCTGATGGTCGGTGGCTTCGGCCTTTGTGGTATCCCGGAGAAGAGCATTGCTGCTTTGGTGAAGTCCGGTGCCAAAGGACTCACCTGCATCAGTAACAATGCAGGGGTGGACGATTTCGGCCTTGGACTGCTTTTGCAGACGCGACAGATCAAGCGCATGATCAGCAGTTATGTGGGCGAAAATGCGGAGTTCGAGCGCCAGATGCTGAGTGGCGAATTGCATGTGGACCTGATCCCACAAGGAACGCTGGCCGAGCGCTGCCGTGCCGGAGGTGCAGGCATTCCCGCATTCTTTACGCCCGCTGGCTACGGTACCGAAGTGGCAGAAGGCAAGGAAACGCGCGAATTCGACGGTAAGATGTACGTGATGGAGAACTGGCTGCGTGCAGATTTCGCATTGGTGAAAGCGTGGAAAGGCGACCGCTTCGGGAACCTCGTGTACAAGCATACCGCGCGCAACTTCAATCCGCTGATGGCAACGGCCGGTAAGATCACCGTGGCCGAGGTGGAAGAGCTTGTTGAGCCGGGTGAATTGGACCCGGACGAGATCCATACACCGGGGATCTTCGTGAACCGGATCTTCCAAGGCGAAGGATATGAAAAGCGGATCGAGCAACGTACCACCCGCAAACGGAACTGATCATGGGATTGGACAAGAACCAAATGGCGCAACGCATCGCGCGTGAATTGAAGGACGGCTATTACGTGAATCTCGGCATCGGGATACCGACGCTGGTTGCGAACTACATTCCGGAGGGAATGAACGTGGTGTTGCAAAGTGAAAATGGCTTGCTTGGCATGGGTCCTTTTCCCTTTGAAGGAGACGAGGATGCCGACCTGATCAATGCGGGCAAGCAGACCGTGACGCTGCTGCCCGGCAGTGCCATTTTCGATAGCAGCACCAGCTTTGCCATGATCCGTGGACAACATGTGCAACTCACTGTGCTCGGTGCCATGGAGGTGACCGATACCGGCGATATCGCCAACTGGAAGATCCCGGGAAAGATGGTGAAGGGCATGGGCGGTGCGATGGATCTGGTGGCCAGCGCCGAGAACATCATCGTGTGCATGATGCATACCAACAAGGCCGGAGAAAGCAAGCTCTTGAAGAAATGCAGCTTGCCGTTGACCGGAGTTGCCTGTGTGAAGAAGGTAGTGAGCGACCTTGGTGTATTCGACATCACAACGGAAGGCTTCCGATTGCTTGAGTTGGCACCAGGGGTCACTGTGGAAGAAGTGAAGGCAAAGACCGAAGGGCGGCTTATCGTCGATGCAGGGGTGAAGGAGATGACCCTCTGAACCTTCAACATGGACCGGCTCATGCAGTTGTACCGATCTGTCGGTCCTCGATGGGTGTTCGTGATCGGCTTTCTGACGTTCAGTGCCATCTATGAATATGGGCGCGTATTGCACCTTCGGCCATTGCCGATGCACCTTTGGCGACAGGCGGACTGCCTTTCGTTGACGTGGAATTATTACACGGGCGAGGCTACCTTCTTGGAGCCTGTGATCCACGCACAGATCGCAGACGGCGGTGAAAGTGGGCTGAGCGCTGGCGAGTTTCCGCTCTTGTACTGGGCCATGGGTCAAGTGTGGAAAGTGATCGGACCAAATGAATTCGCCTATCGGCTATTCGGTCTGCTCTTCCATTTCATTGCCTCCTACATGCTTCTCCTGACACTTCGTAGGTTGTTGCGAAGCGACTTCTGGGCCATCGGGATCACACTGTTGCTCTTCACCTCGCCGGTCCTCTTGTACTACGGTGTCTCGTTCTTGACCGATGTCCCCGCGTTCGATCTGGCGCTGATGGGTTGGTACTTCTTCGTTCGCCACGCCGAAGAAGGTAAGCGACGCTGGTGGATACTGTCCACGGCCTGTTTCGCATTGGCCACCTTGCTGAAGGTGACCGCTGGAATGAGTTTCGTGGCGATCATTGGACTCTATCTGTTGTTCACGGTGAGGCCTGCATGGTTCCGTTCCATTCCCAAGGTGTTCCCATCGCGTGTTTTCGGTTGGGCGGTGATCGCTATTTCCTTGGCTGGGATCGCCGCTTGGTATATCCATGCGGAGCAATTCAACACCTACCATGCTGGTCGATACACGTTCAATAACCTTTGGCCGATCTGGGAAATGACTCCGGATGAGATCGATCGTGCGGTCACCTTTGCGAAACGGATCCTCTTGTTCCAGATCTTCGATACCTCCGTGCTGCTGCTGATCGGATTTACGATCATCCTTTTGATCGTTCATGTGCGTGAGTTGCCCATACCCGTGGCGCTGCTCAATGGTCTGTTGCTCCTTGGCGCGATCGCCTATACCCTGTGCTGGTTCCATGCCGTGGATGGACACGACTATTACTTCATCAATCCGATGATCTCCTTGCTGGTGCCGCTTGTCTCGTGGCTTTGGCTGCTCCGGAAACGGTATCCGGACATCTTTCATGCACGATGGCTGCGCATAGGCTTCCTCTTGCTCTTGTGCTACAACGTGGCCTATGCACGGACGAACCTGATCATGCGGAGCAATCCGAACAGTCTGGTGGAGGACAAGAACCTGCTGCCGACCTACCACAGATATGAGTTGGAGTTATGGAATAATCTTGCGAACCCGGTTCAGAACCGATTCCAGACGATCGCTCCGTATTTGCGATCCATCGGTGTGCAACCGGGGGACAAGGTGATCTCTCCGGACGACATCACCATCAATGCGTCGCTCTACTTCATGCAGCAGCCGGGGTTCACGTTGTACGGCTATGACCTAGAGGATCCCGAGACCTACGACCGTCTGATCCGGTTCGGTGCCAAGTATGTGGTGTTCGCGAATGAGAGATGGTGGGGTAAGGATGACCTCCGGCCATATTTCAGTAAACCGATCGGACGGCACAATGGTTTGTGGATCACTGATATCACTGACCGGCCTTCTCGCAAGGATACCGTGCTTGACTATCACCAACTACAAGGGCTGTTGCCTGTAGGTCACCGAAGCAACGCTATTGTCAAGGAGGATACATGGTACTTCGCCCCAGAATCCTTCCCGCTGGTCGTCGACCTTGCCATACCTGCACCACCGATCCGTTTCGCGGAGATCGAAGTTCGGGGGAGCATCCATTGGGAAGGTGATCCCGGCGGAGGACCTTCATTGGATCTTTGGGAAGATGGCTATGTCGTGCAAGCAGGTGAGAGCATCATACCGCTTTCGCAAGGTGAGTTCGATCTGGTGGTCCGCATTCCTTCTGGAACCGACGCCAAGAAGTATCAACTCCGATTCCAGAATTCGTCCGGACATGCATTCCGGGTGGAACGATTCGAGCTTCAGATCAGGAATGATGTTCTTCTACCGTAGCCAGGGCTATCGCCTCTTATTTTCTGCGACCCCGCTGGGGTCGTTCTCCCATCGGGGGCACAGAGCATAGAATTCAAGTCGGACGAACGTGTTAGACCCCAGCGGGGTCGCAGAAACAACAGATCTGGTGCGGAATGTATTTAGAGGCGATAGTCCTGTGCCGTAGCATGCTCTAGCGGTGTGCCGTCTATCTTCGCCGATCCGCCCATGCGCGTCAAGACCCTTTCCCTCATCATCCCCGCCTACAATGAAGAGCGGACCATCCATTTGATCCTGGACAAGGTCCGCGATGTGGTGTTGGAAGGTGGTGTGAAGAAGGAAGTGATCATTGTGAACGACGGTTCCAAGGATGGGACCGTGGAGGCCGTGGAACGGTACATCGTTGCCAATCCGGATCTGGGCATCAAATTCGTCCAACAGCCGCAGAACATGGGCAAGGGTGCGGCCATACACCGTGGGATCAAAGAGGCAACGGGGGAGTTCCTGTTGGTGCAGGATGCTGACCTGGAGTACGATCCACGGGAATACAACGACCTGCTTCGCCCCATCCAGGAAGGCTTCGCGGATGTGGTCTTCGGCTCACGCTTCATGGGCCACCACCCCCACCGGATCCTCTTCTTCTGGCACAGCATCGGCAACAAATTCTTGACCCAACTCTCCAACGTGTTCAACAATTTGAACCTTACGGATATGGAGACCTGCTACAAGTTGATCCGCAGCGATATCGCAAAGGGCCTCGACCTGCGTGAGAACCGGTTCGGGTTCGAGCCGGAGGTTACTGCGAAACTCGCCCGCGTGAAGGGTGTGCGGATCTACGAAGTAGGCATCAGTTATTACGGCCGCACCTACGCCGAGGGCAAGAAGATCGGCTGGAAGGACGGATTCCGCGCCATTTGGTGCATTTTCAAGTACGGGATCTGATCCCGCGTTCTACGGCCCGATCATGGAAGAAGCAACGGAACGACCAATGCCGAAGGGTTCGCAGCATGTTCCGGCCGCATACGTGGTCACCGGCGCTATGGTCCTGCTGGCATTGGCGGCCTTCGCTTGGCGCTATTATTTGGAACGTACGGCCTGTTTCGATAGTGCTTTCTTCTCGTGGTTGATGATCGATGAAGGGGTGCCGGTGAGCGTGCTGGGACGTTATGGAAGTTGGGTGGCCCAATTACTACCGGTGTTCCTGATCAAGTTGGGCGCTTCGTTGCAAGGT
This sequence comes from Flavobacteriales bacterium, assembly GCA_016710015.1. GTDB lineage: Bacteria > Bacteroidota > Bacteroidia > Flavobacteriales_F > PHOS-HE28 > PHOS-HE28. The sequence goes on along the minus strand of JADJLR010000004.1, from coordinate 166,150 downwards.
GTGTTGCGTGCCTATTCCATCGCTTTCATCCTTTTCCATGCCTTGGTGTTCTATCTGTTGGCCTTTCGTCTGAAGGACATGCAGGCGACATTGGTGCTGCCCATGGTGCTCACTGCGGGCTTCCACTACATGTTCTATTATGGCATCAGCGAATTGTACCAAGGTCTTTCGCTGATGGTGCTTTTGTGGGTATTGATCCGAAGGGCTTTTGATCCTGTTGGGCCATCCCCTCGGCGTTGGATGATGCTGGCCTTTCTGGTGAATGCGTGGGCATCGTTCTACCATCAGTTGTTGGTGCTTCCACTGCTGTTCATCTTGGTGTTCGAAGCCATTCCGAATGCATGGAGACAACGCAGATCTTGGTTCTTCGGTTTGGCGCTGGTCGTGTGGTACGTGATCCGGATCAAGGGCATGTCCGCCTCCTCGTACGAAGAAGCACGGATGCCCACTTTGGCTGATCTGGCTACGCACATCGTTCACCTCGGTGATCTGAATAGCACCATCTACTTCCTGATGGTGTGGACCAAATTCAAGGCGATGTTGCTGCTCATTGTAGCGGCTGGAGCACTTGCCATATATGCACGGGCATGGTTGCGCCTAGCGTGGTGTGCCGTCTTTTCCATTGCCTTTCTGGTGCTGATCCTGATCGTTGATCGCGACGGCATGGCACCGGTGATCTACGAGAATTACTATCCTGTTTTCGGCCTGGTCTGGGCCATCTTGTTCGCTACCGTGGTCGAATCGTTGCAGGAACGACTCCGCCAAGGTGCCCTGTTCGTTCTTGTAGCGGTGTGCGGCTTGGGCTTGTTGCAGATCCATCGTGGGCATTATCGATTGACGGATCGGGTGGAATATGTACAACGGATCACGGCTTACAAAGCGCAGCAGGGCGTTCGTAAATCATTGGTCCGGTTCGACAATTATCCGTGGTCGTATGGCTTGGTCCATTGGGCCGTTGGCATGGAGAGCGCGCTTTGTTCCGGTGTGAATGGGCCAACACGTGCGGCCACCATCTTTGTTTCGGATAAGGTGGCCTTGTTGGATAGCGTTGCTTCGCATACCGAACAATTCCTCGGGCCGGATTGGCAACCACTCTGGTTCGGCCTACAGAATTTGGATCATCGCTTCTTCGACTTTCCGACCGATGTGGGCTATGCTTGGGCCAATACGACGGATACTTTTCCTGATCCTCCTGCGCTCACCATCCAATGTCCGGCCTCCCCTTACCGCATGGTTCCCGATCGGTTCACGGTGGTGCCCATCGAACTAAGGAATGAAGGAACGCTCCGAATGCCTTCCCGCGGCGCTCGTGGAAAGCCGCTCCAATTCATCTACACGTTGTTACGGAGTGATGGATCGGTCTACCAAGAGAGTGCCATTCGCTCGTCCATGGAGGTAGATGTTGCACCAGGAACCACCTACAAGCAAGGATTGGTGGTGGAACGCCCAGTGGATAATGGACGGTTCGTTGTACGTGCTTGGTTGACCGATGAAGGTGTGGAATTGGGTGATGCGGTGCAATTCGAGATCGATGCCGATGCATGGCCGTTGTGATCCATTTGCGATCGGGACCGGTGTGCCCGGGTATTGTTGGACCATGGACTGGTGATGAGTGCGGTTGAACGCATGAACAAGGATCGAAATATCCATATTGTCATTCCTTGTTACAACGAGGAAGATCGATTGCCATTCGGCACATTGCTCGAACTGTTGCATAGTGAACCTGGACTACGGCTGACCATTGCCGATGATGGCAGCACAGATGGTACACGGGACCTGGCCCAGAGAATGCACGAAGCACTACCGGATCGGATCTTGGTACATGGGTTAGTACACAACATGGGCAAGGCCGAAGCAGTGCGACAAGGCATGTTGAAGACTTTGGAGCATTGGCCCGATGCGGAGTATATCGGCTATTTCGATGCGGACATGGCAACGCCTATCTCAGAGGCATTTCTCATGAGGCAAAGGACTGAACCCCGAGAACCGATGATCATTTTGGGGAGTCGGGTGGATCTATTGGGCACCACCGATATTCAACGCTCACCATACCGGCATTACTTCGGACGCGTTTTTGCCACCATGGTGAGCATGCAGCTAGGTATTCCAGTATATGACACTCAGTGCGGGGCTAAGCTGATCCGAGCCGACCATGTCCGAAAGCTTTTCGATGAGCCGTTCTTGACCCGATGGTTATTCGACGTTGAATTGCTTTGGCGTTGCATGGCCTTGGTAGGCCGGAATGGAATGCGCGAGCATGTGGCCGAAGTACCCTTGGTGCGTTGGCATGAGCAAGGCGGTTCCAAGGTGCGGGTCACGGATGCCATCAAAGTTCCGTTCGGACTTTGGCGTGTGGCAAAACATTATCGTGGTCGCGTGAGGAAGTGACCGTTGTAGATCACTTTGGTGATCCGCTCCCCATCATGTTCAAGTACGCGGAAGCTTGTGGCAGCATCAGGGCGTATGATCAGCTCATCGACCCAAATGGTGTCCTGATACGTTCTTCTCCCCTCCACGAAAATGCGATACTCGTCCTCGGCACGGTCTACAGTGAATGGAAGTTCTACGAGTGACCAGTCGCCGTTCACGATGCGGGCGAACCGCATGTCGCTGCACGTAATCCAGTCTTCCTGTCCTGTGGTCGGTTCGCGTTGTGCAACGCAGGTCAGTGCGTGACTTCGGAGCGCTCCAGGCGTATAGGTCCAATAACTGGCGATGTAACGCTCCCCCTCCTGCAATGTGAAAGCAGGTACCGTTGCCAAGGTGTTCACATTTCGCTTCAGTCCACTGTATGCTCCGGAACCGGCATAGCGGTGCTCCGAGTTCGGGTCATCGAGCGGATAGTGAAGGATGGTTGCTCCTTTCTTCGAGCATATCCAATCATTCGATATACTGTCTCCGGCCAGAGCCTCCAGCTTTGTGAAAAGCTCCTCTGTTCGGTCACGAAAGAGCACTTCTGCTGTGATGGATGCCAAGCTGATCGAGCCGTTCGATGCTAATGGGTGTGCGAGTTCGAGATACCGCTTTTCCTCATCATTCGCTGGTGTTGCATCCGTAATGAGTAGGAATTCGTCTTCTGGCCGATAGTGTGCTGCGATGGGTCGTTCGTACCACGGCGCATTCATTACGCCGAGTTGCTCGATGGTCTCCGTGACACTCGTCCGCGCCAAGGAATAGGCGGTCATTGGTAAACCGGTCCAATAGCTCAATACCATCGCTAATTGCATGGTATTATCGTCCGGCAAGAGCAATCGTTCATCCGAACCTGCAAGGAAGTGAGGATCGGAATGATCGCGCGATACCGTTTCGGGTCTACCCGATCGATCAACATGCGTTCTTCGGGGAGAAGACCTTCGTAGGAAAGGACATTGCGGTGGTGTGCGATACTATCCGCTACTTGGGTGTGCATCGTATTGGCCTCATATAGGTACAACAACGGGATCGCAGCAGCGAATGCTCCCGCAGCGTAACGACTGAAACCACGGGCCCTGCGCCAGAGCCACCACGAACCGAACATGACGAATAGCCCGAATGCATAATAGGAGGCCCAACCAAAACGCCCCGGTGAGCGGAACTGGCCAATGAATGGTATGGACCAAGGATAAGGACCATTGGTTTCGGAGAAAGGCAGGCCGAAGGCGAATCCGAGCAATGGGAGGGATGCGAGGAACAGAGCGGTCAGTATCGTGGGCCAAGCGACCTCTCCCTCACGGAGTGGTGCGTTGTGCGCCCATTGGATGGCTCGGGTCGGGATCAGCACGATCAAACCGAGCATTGCTCCAAGACCTAAGTAGGAGGTTGCTTCGAACTCCTGAGGCATGTTCCAAGGGAAGACCGACCAGCTCAGTGCACTGCGATAACCGGACGGGGGAGCGAGGACACCGCTCCAACTCGTGCAGTACTCAAAGAAGCCTAGTGGATGGGCGGTTCGGCCAGTGTGATGGTCCGTTAGCGCTTGCACGAGTAAGAATAGCGCGATCGGACCCGCTACGAGCGCACCGGAATAGAACAACCTTGACCAGGTCTTGCGCTGTATCATGGGAAAGCATACGATCAACAGAAGGAATCCCATCCATGAGGCGGTGATCATTCCAGTATAAGGATGTAGGTATAGGCCGATGAACGTGATCATACCACCGAACAGGGCCCAGCGATGGTACTTGATCGAGGTGATGGTACGTATGAAGAAATAGGCGGTCAACGTTAATGTCCATCCATAGCTCAATCCGTGGTGCGCAGCCTGTACGCGAAAGGTTTGAGGAGACAATGCTGCTAGGGCGATACCGCAGAGTCCGGCGTAGACCCAATTTGTGCCGAAGTGGCAAAGCAGCAGGTATATGGAGAATGCAGTGAGTACCATTCCCAGAAGCGCCGCTAGGTTAATGACCGCAACGGTATGGTTCTGTACGCCAGGCACCACAACAGAGATCAACTTGACCACTCCAGAGAGAGCGGGCTGTGCATCGGGGTAACCTATTTGCTCGCCGAACGGATGGTTCATTCCATCGAACTGCATCAGGGTACTATCATGCGCCACATGATAGGCGAACACGTAGTAGTTCTTGAGGCCATCACCCGTATCGCTGAAAAGTCGTGAACCGGGAGCCTGGAGCAAGGAGCCATAGTGGACAAAGAGTGCGGCGAATGCAACGATGATCACCGCTAGTGCGCGGACCCAAGGTCGTTGGAAGATCGAAGCGAACGTGTTCATAGGAAGAGCGAATCCTTCCAGAAGGTGAACAATGAATCCCATGTCCAGGTCGGACCATCCATAGGGGAGAATGCAAGAAGCCCCATGCGGATGTTCAAGAAAATGAGGAATGCAACAAGCACCAGTACCGGCCAACGCCACCGCACAGACCACTGTGTGGCGCTGTGTACGAAGGCCGTGAAAGGCAACGCAAGGATGGCATAGTACTCCACAAAGCCACGATGCCCGAAGGATCCGCCGAGCCACCAATTCCACCAACTCGCGTATGAATACCAAACGATCGTCCAGACCAGCAGGATCGTCCTCCAATCAACGAAGGCCGGGGTCTTGGTATATGCGCCGCGCAAAAGAACGACCATGGCTCCGATCATGATCGGGTGATAAAGCAGCCAACCTCCCTGATGGCTGAACAGGATCTCCCACAGGTGCGGGTCGATCCAGTCGAATCCTTCATTCTTGGTTCCGTAGGTGAAAACCAAGTACGAACCGGTCGCGTATTTCCAGTACAGGAGTTGCGGTAGCAATAGGACGAAGGAGAACCCTACGCCAACCACAGACCATCGCCAATAGCGCAACACCCATTGATAGCGCATGCGAATGGAATTGATGACCGAATGTTCACCATACAACAACGGAACGAGAAGAACAACGCCATTCAACGGTCGGATCAATACGATAACGGTAGAACAAAGCATGATCAACATCAACCGCGGACCGCTTGGATCTTCGAGCATTGAAACGGTGAGGTGTACGAGTACAGCGAATAGAAAGAAGCTGTAGATGTGCGACATACCACCATCATGAACCGTGTAGTAATACAGATTGGTGCCGAATAGTAACAGGCCGCACGCCAGCCATACGGTTCGTGCAGGCCATGACCGTGCGAGCACCCGGAACAACAATGCCAGACCCGCCGATGCGTAGAAGGCGGCCGCGAGGAGTCGTGTGAGAACGAATGGTAATTCGAACCCAGTGATCTCAGATCCGGTGATCTTGCAATAGATCAAAGCCATCAGAAAGAACGGTGCCTGTAGTATGGCCACCCCCATGCTGAAAAGGCTGAGACCCTTTCCGTTCGGCAAGTAATTCACATACGGCAACGCACTCCAATCCCCATGCAGGAAGGTCCACGGCAGCCATTGGTAATAACCCAAGGGATCGCTCGCATTGGTGAGCACATGACCCATTTTGGGGGCATTGGTGTTCCACGCGAGCCAAGTGAGCAGCGTTGTAAGCAGCGCGATACCGATGAGGTATGGCGTTCGTGTGTTTACAACAGACTTGGTCATGCGGTCCGGGGTCCAGCGCAAAGATGCACAAGCGCACCCGAACACGCGCCGGATCAAACCTCGGTGATCGCAGAGGCAGGCAGCAGATCGTCCCCTGTCAATCGCAGGAACAATTGTGTGGTGGCCACCACATCCTTCTTGCAATACGCAGCGATCCGTTCCAGATCCTGATCTTCGTAGTAGACGCGTGCCACATCGGCACCCGTGATGTCGTCCTTCGGTGTGGGTATGCCCAGAATGTGGGTGAGCAGCGCCAAGGAGGTGTATGCCTTGCGATCTCCGAAGCTCCACAGGTTCATGGTGTCCAAGTGCCCTACTTCCCATGGCTTCAGGCCAGCGATGTCCAGCAAACGCGGCAGCTTGATGCGGTGTACGACACAGCGCCGGGCGATATAAGGAAAGTCGAATTCCTTTCCATTGTGACCGCAAAGCCAATGATCATCGTTGTTGTAGTGGCGATCCAAGAGATCCACGAAGCGGGTCAGGACGTCGTATTCGTCGTCACCGTGGAAGGAGGTCACGCGCATGCGCAGATCGCTGCCTTCACGATGCAAGCTGCCCACGCCGATGCAGATGATCTTGCCGAACTCAGCGAGGATGCCGCCTTTCTCACCGTAGATCTCCTCTGCGCTCTTCGCATTGCGTTCCTGCTCGAACCGTGTCTTGTCGCTGAAAAGCTGCGCGGTCCGCAGGTCCAATTCATTCCAAACGTAGTGCTGTGGCACCGTCTCGATATCGAGGAACAGGATCCGGGTGAGGTCACGGGCTCGTTCGGGTCGCATGGGCTTGGGGCTTGTAACTGGAAAGGTAAGTAGCGGGTATTGTAGTGACGAGTGGAGAGTGACGAGTCGGGGCTCCTCAACTTCGATCGGAGGAAATAACCCCGACTCGCCACTCGTCACTACAATACTCGCTACTCGTCACTAATAACTCGCCACTTCTTCATTCATTCGATCATCACACCGCGTTTCTCCATCAAGGGGATGCTGGTGAAATTCGCTTCTTCGATGCTTCCGGCCAGAAAGATGTACTTCTTGTCGTGCAGTGTCTTACCGATGTAGAAGCTGAGCCAGTATTGGTTGCTCAGGGCGAATACATCTTCAACGATGCGTTCGATCTTGGCCCAGCCCTTGGCCTCGAGTGTCGGTAAATGGTGCCGCAATTCACTGGTGCGCCGCGTTTCTCCTTCGATCTCGCCGTAGCCGCGTGAACTCACGAACACGTTCTCCAGCGCGAACTCGTTCTGGTTGATCAGGTACACGAACCAACCTTCTTCGCCGTTCTCGTCCGGCTCACGTACCACCGCCATGGCAACACCTTCGACCTTCGGTGGGTGGATGTCCTTGCGCATGCTTCGTTGTTCCGGTCTAGGTCGGGCGTGCCGCCATTTTCCGCGCGATCGCGATCCACTTGAACACATCAGTGGGGTGTCCGGTGTCGTTCACCTCTTCGCGTTTCATGCCGGTACGTACAAAGACTAGATCCTCTTGGGGTAGCACCACCACGTATTCACCGTGGAAACCGCGGCAATACCATACAGGCTGGCCATCTACTTCGGCCAACCACCAGAAGTAGCCGTAACGCTTGTTGGGCGTTCCTTTGTCGTTCAGGTCAGCAGGGGTGATCGATGCCTTCCAGTATTCCCGGTCGATGAGCTGCTCGCCCTTCCATACGCCGCTGTCCAAGTACAGTTGCCCGATGCGGCCGAAATCACGCGCTGTGGCGTAGAGACAGCAGAAGGCCTTGAAGTCGCCATCCTTGGTGTCCTTGCCCCAATAGGCCTCGTGTTCGCAGCCGAGCGGTCCCCAGATCTTCTCGCGCACCAGTTCATCCAAGGGCTGGCCATAGGCCGATTCCAACACTTCGGCCATGATCTGTGTGCTGCCGCTGATGTAATCGAATTCCTTACCCGGCTCGTCGCGGCACGGTTGGTTCAGGCTCAACTCGCGCACATTGCTGCCATAATATCCTTTGGCGTTGTCACTGAATGGATTCGCGCCGCTCTCGCTCCAATCCAGACCCGTGCTCATGGTCTGTACATGGTAGAGATTCAACTTCGCATAGCAGCCTTCCTTGTACTGCGGAATGAAATCACCGACGGGTTGGAAGATGTTATTGATCACGCCCTCCTTCATGGCCACCCCGGTCAGCAAGCTGATGTAGCTCTTCGCGACGCTGAAGCTGTTGCTCACGCTGTCGGCATCCCAACCGTTCCAGTATTGTTCGAAGATGATGCTGTCGTGCTGGAACACGGCGAAGCCCACCGAGTAGAGGTCCTTCAACTCTTGCTCTTCCTCGGCGGTCAGGGCCAACTTGCCATAGCGTTCACCTTGCGGCCAGGGCTGTGGGTCATCTGCGGGTATGGTCGAATAGGGGAAGAAATCGCGGTCATCGATCTCCGGGGAGTTGCGACCGATCAAGTAGGTGTAGCGCATACCACGCACCAAGTGTTCGTTGCCCGTGATGTATGCCAGAACGATGAGGCCAACGACACTGCCGATAAGCCAGAGGAGGAGTTTGCGTAGGAAGCGCATGGAATGGATTCTTGTGCGAAGTTATCCCACCTGTCCACACACGCGTTCAGGATAGCTTTGTACACCATAAGCTTGAAAGGTATGCGCGGGGGAATGAGCAGTACAGCGGAACAACGCGTCCAAACCAAGGAGATGGATGGAGTGGGCCTGGTGCTTTCCGGTGGCGGGGCCAGAGGTGTTGCGCATGTGGGCGTGATCAAATTCCTGGAAGAGATCGGGGTGCTACCGAATGTGGTGGCCGGGACCAGTGCCGGTGCCTTGGTCGGTTCGCTCTACGCTGCGGGTTACAACGCACAGGAGATGCTCGACTTCTTCCTGCGGACCACGGTCTTTTCTCCCAAGAATTACGCCTTCCGGAAGCCCGGACTCATCGATCTGGAGGGCTTCATTCCCGTTTTCAAGGAGATGATCCCTCACGATACGTTCGAGGGCTTGGGTCGAAAGCTGTTCGTTGTTGCAACCGATATGGAAAAAGGCGAACGAAAGGTCTTCCGTGCAGGGGAACTCATCCGTCCGGTGTTGGCCTCGGCCGCTATGCCGTTCGTGTTCCCTCCGGTGGAGATCGATGGGGTCCTGTATTCGGATGGCGGTATCACGGATAATTTTCCGGTGGAGCTATTGACCGACGCATATCCTCGAACGATCGGCGTTTACGTGAACCCACTAGCACCGGCACCGCGCAACGAATTGGACAGCAGCATCGAGGTGCTCCTGCGTGCCTATCATGTCGGGGTGCATGAACAGGTCCGCAACTCCTTCGCCAAATGCACCGTGTTGATCACACCCGAACTGAACGATTACACCACGCTCGGTATGCAGCATTTGCAGGCCATCCACGATCTCGGCTACGCGGCTGCGAAATGCGTGAGGTCGAAGCTCCTGAAAGTGTTGGGCGGGTGATGCCTTACTTGACCAATTCGACATCGAAGAGGTCCGCCAACTCCAGCTTCAGTCTGTTCTTTACCTCTTCGACATCGAGCAGACCACCCAACTCCTTCGCCATGCAGGTAACCCCCTTATCGGTGATACCACAGGGCACGATGTTCTCGAAGTAGCTCAGGTCCGTGTTCACGTTGAAGGCGAAGCCGTGCATGGTGACCCAGCGGCTGGCGCGGATGCCGAAGGCGCAGATCTTCCGGGCCTTGAACGGGTCTTCCCAGTCGAGCCAAACGCCGGTGAGTCCCTCGATGCGGCCCGCTTTGATGTTGTATGCCTCCAAGGTGCCGATCACGGCTTCTTCCAAAGTGCGCAGAAAGCGATGGATGTCCGTGAAGTGGTGGTCCATGTCGAAGATCGGATAGCCCACGATCTGGCCCGGCCCGTGGTAGGTGATGTCGCCGCCGCGATCGATCGGGAAGAACTGTACGCCTTTCTCAAGCATCTCGGCCTCGTTCAGCAAGAGGTGACTTTGCTTGCCACTCTTGCCCAACGTATACACGTGTGGGTGCTCGCAAAAGAGCAGGTGATCCTCGGTCAGGACTTGTTCCTCTTCCGGCACCTTGCGGTTAGCGATCTTCCGGTCGATGGTGGCTTGGAAGAGCTTGGTCTGGTACTCCCACGCGGTGGCGTAGTCGATCAGGCCGAGGTCTTGGAAGAGGACTTTTCTCACAGCGCAAAGATCGGGGAAGAATACCTTCAACCGCAGAGCACACGGAGTGCGCAGAGGAAGTAACCAATAGATACACCGTAGATGAGGGAGAATGAGCTGGCCACAGAGGTCATCGGAGCCGCGATCGAGGTCCATCGCGAAATGGGTCCGGGGTTGCTTGAGAGCATCTACGAGGAATGTCTCCTTCATGAGATCCATGAAAGAGGGATCCATGCTGAGCAACAGGTCGCGATCCCTGTTCTGTACAAGGGGAAACGTATCAAGAATGACCTTCGGCTAGACCTTTGGATCGAACGGCAGGTCATCATTGAAGTAAAGGCCGTTGAAGCCCTGAACCCGGTCCATTGGGCACAACTGATGACCTATCTAAAGCTGACCAACAACCGGCTCGGACTGCTCATCAACTTCAATGTCAAACTACTGAAGCAAGGGGTCAAGCGTATAGCCAACGACCTATAGCGGTCCCCGGAGTTTGAATTTCTCCGCGAACTCCGTGTGCTCTGCGGTTCGGTCTATTTAACCTCCGCCAACTTCCCCTTCAGCATATTGATCACCGCGATCTCACTGGGGTCCACGCCTTTCTTCTCTGCCCAATACAGGCTCACCCAATCGCCGAGGTTGATCAGGAACAGTTGTCGCGCGAAGGCCGTATCGCCTTGGCTCCAGACCTCGAACACGTTTGGTGTGTACTTCTCGAAGACGGCTTTGTTGATCTCCATGCGCATCTGAGTTCGCTCGTGATCCGCTTTGTGACGGAAGATGACCACCGCAATGTTCTTGTCCCCACCAGCCCAGCCTACGAGTTCGTTGTGGTTCATCTCCGGAATGGCGTGATGCCAGCAGAGCTCTTTGCTGTTCTCGTTCACCTGTTGGCGGAAACGGATGCACACCGCTTCGGTGTTGGCTTCGCTGTAGATCACCAAACGCTTACCCACGAGCTTTTCCGTGAGTGCCGTGGCCGCCTTCTTGATGTCCTCCTTCTCATGCTCCAGCATCTGTGCAGCTGCATTGATCGCGCCTTCGAAGCCATCGCCGATGATCCCAAAGTGGTGCAAGAGGAAGAACTGCTGGACCAGCGAGTAGGCCAGCATGGTGCGTGGCGGATTGCCGCCGGGGATCACGATGTGGTCCAAACCCTTCGCCTTGGCCGTTTCCAGCATGGTGCCGCCACTGGTCACCACGCAAACTCGGGCACCCTTGGCCAGTGCCTGCTCCATGGCCGCGATGGTCTCTTCGGTGTTGCCGCTGTAGCTGCACGCGATCACCAAGCTCTTGTGGTTCACGTAGCCGGGCAAGTAATAGTTGTGGTAGACCTCGATGGGGCACTTGGCTTCCTTGTGTACCAACTGTGCCGCAAGCTTGCCCCCGATACCGCTTCCGCCCAAGCCGGTAACGACCACATTGGCGTACGGCCCTCCTGGTGCTTTCAGTTGTGCCTTTCGGCCGATCTCCAATGCTTCCTTCAGTTGTTTCGGGAAGGCTTCGATGAGTTGCTGCATTTTTCGAGGTCTGGTGCTGGGTCAAAAGTAGGCGCGTGATACGGAAACGGGAGTACGGAGGTTCGCAGACCACCATCTAGGTCTGCACGGGATATCTTCGCGACCCATTCCAAGGTACCTTATGTCCCACGTCCCTTCCGATCAAGAACTCGTTCGCCGCGAAGCCCTTACAAAGCTCCGTGCGCTCGGTATCGAACCTTTTCCCGCTGATACTTTCCCGGTTTCACACAGCGCGAAGCAAGTCAAGGAGGGGTTCAAAGAGGTCGGACATGCACCGGAAGGTGAACAGCCGCCTCCGAACATCGTATTGGCCGGTCGATTGATGAGCGTGCGCGTCATGGGCAAGGCATCGTTCGCGGTGCTCCGAGATAGCACTGGCGATCAACAGATCTACGTGAACCGTGACGAGATCTGCCCAGAAGAGGATAAAACGTTGTACAACGATGTCTTCAAGAAGCTGCTGGACCTCGGCGACTTCATCGGTGTGAAAGGGTTCATGTTCCTTACGAAGACCGGTGAACTGACCCTGCATGTAAAGGAACTGACCCTGCTGGCCAAAGCCTTGCGCCCACTGCCTGTGGTGAAGACCGATGAGGACGGTAAAGTGCATGATGCATTCACGGACCCCGAGCAGCGCTACCGCATGCGCTATGTGGACCTGATCGTGAATCCGGGCGTGAAGGAGACGTTCTTGAAGCGCACCCGCATCTTCAATGCCATGCGTGAAGCGTTCCAACTGGCGGGCTATCTGGAAGTGGATACGCCGGTGATGCAGCCGATCCCTGGAGGTGCCGCTGCTCGCCCCTTCATCACGCACCACAATGCGTTGGATACCCAATTCTACTTGCGCATCGCGAACGAACTCTATCTGAAGCGTCTCATCGTTGGTGGGTTCGATGGCGTGTTCGAGTTCAGTCGCAATTTCCGTAACGAGGGCATGGACCGGACGCACAACCCGGAGTTCACGGTGATGGAACTCTATGTGGCGTACAAGGATTACCACTGGATGATGGACTTCATCGAAGGCGTGTTCCGCAATGTGGCCACCGCAGCGAACGGATCGCCCACGTCGAATTTCCAGGGCAAGGCCATCGACTTCGGACAGCCTTTCAAGCGGATCACCATGTGCGGCGCTTTGCAGGAGAAGACCGGCGTCGACGTGCTGAACGCGGATGAAGCAACACTGGGCGAATTGGCGATAAAGAACGGGGTCGAAGTGACCGCGGCCATGGGCAAAGGCAAGTTGATCGATGAGCTCTTCAGCGAACTGGTGCAACCCGAATTGATCCAACCCACCTTCGTCATGGACTTCCCGTTGGAGATGAGCCCACTCTGCAAGAAGCACCGTGATGATGACCGCTTGACCGAGCGATTCGAACTGTATGTGGCCGGCTTCGAGGTCGGCAATGCGTACAGTGAATTGAACGACCCGATCGATCAGCGCGAACGTTTCGAAGAACAGTTGAAGTTGATGGAACGTGGCGATGATGAAGCCATGTTCATCGATCAGGATTTCCTGCGCGCTCTGGAGTACGGCATGCCGCCCACATCAGGCATCGGCATCGGCATGGATCGCTTGGTGATGCTCCTCACGGACAACCCGGCGATCCAGGAGGTGTTGCTGTTCCCGCAGATGCGACCGGAGAAATTCGATTGAATTGGACCGCAAAGGCGCGAAGGCGCAAAGCTGCTGCATACGGACCTCTTAACGTCTGTCCGCCTACTGTCTTCGTCGTTTGAGTCACCCAAGCTGAATTATGCTCTTGAGATTTCCGCGTACGACTCATGAGATACACCGAAACAGCGTTTATGCGATTCATGCAAGCCTCCCGGATCTTGAGTCATCCGACCGTCGAAAACCGCAAAGGCGCGAAGCTGCTGCATACGGATCTCTTAGCGTCTCTGCGCCTTTGCGGTCAGCATTTCGGGGTTCTCCCTTTCGACGTTGATCATCACATCCCCCACCTGTAGTTTCCAAACCACATCCATTCCCTCTGTCACTTCGCCAAAACGTGTATAGCGGCCATCGAGGTGTGGAGTAGCGCTGTGCGTGATGAAGAACTGGCAGCTCTCCGTATCTCGACCTGCTGATGCCAGCCCAACGGAACCGGTCGTAAATGGTGTACGCCCGATCTCTGTGCGCAAGGTCCACGGCATGCTCCCATAACCGTCGCCTCGCGGGCAGCCACCTTGCAGCACGAAGCCCGGAACCATGCGGTGGAAGGCTTTCCCGTTGTAGTAACCTGCTGTCACCAACGAGTCGAAAGCCAAGCTGCTTCCCGGACATTCGTTCACATCCGTAGCGATGATGATGTCGCCTTTGGCCGTTGTGATGCGGTAACGTTGACCCTGCTTCAACGCACGCAATTTCACTGGATCGATCGGGTGGTTGAAGGGAACCGGCAATGGGGCTGTCGTCGGATCTCCAACGCGCATGGCAAGCACGTGATCGAGCAGCCGTATGGCTTCAAGGTCCGCCAGTGGGCGCAATGTATCGCGCAACGCACGCTCCCGTTCGGGTGTCAGGATGAACGAATCGGGATCACCGCCACCATTGATGAGATGCTCCAGTGCCGCGCAGATCAACCCGGCATCGCCGGAACCTAGTGCATGGGCCAGCGGGTCACGATGGTCACGCCATTCGAAACGATCCGGTCGGATCATTTGCTGGTATTGGCGCATGTGCTCCGCCTCTTGGTCCTTCAGTGCAGAAAGAAAGGCTGCTTGCCGGATCGTCGGATGCACGGTCGGGTCGATCATGAGGTCCATCGCTTCGGTACGTGTGATCACACCGTGCAGGATCCAGTGGGCTTGAATGGCCGCTGCACGCACGTATGGCGATGGGTCGCCCATGGCAGTGTTGTGCAGCAGGACGGTCAAACTGTCGTGCTGTGTGGAAAGGCCGGGGACGCCGAGTAGCTGCGCGGCCAAGAGTGGATCGATCGCCGCCTTTCGCAAACACCGCCACGGCCTCCGGGCTGCTGATCTTGCCCAGAGCCAGCATGAGCATGCCCTCGGTCCCGCCCGGATCCGCTGCTTCGAACAAGGCCAGATAGTCGGCAGCAATGCGCTGCAAGGTGCTGTCCGGTGATCGCCGTAAGGCATCGGCAGCGCGCATCCGGTCCTGCCCACGACTTCGCTCCAGTAGGTAGAAGATCGCATTCACGTCGGTCAGCATATCATTGCGTTGCATGGCAAGGAAGGAGGCACTGAACAAAGCGTGTTGCACGGTACTGTCCTTCTCCTGGATCGCCCATTTGGCCATCTCTTCCACCGCGCTACTGTCCGCGATGAAGCCCAAAGCGAACGCCACAGTTGCTCGTACATCGACCCGATCATCGCGAAGTGCTTTCAGCAAGCAAGGGAGAGCGGCGCTTTCCTGAACAGAGGCAAAGGCCAAGGCCGCCGCCGTGCGAACAGTTGCTTTGGTGTCCTGAAGTAAGGCGCACAAGGCTTGCGTATCGCGATGCTCTTG
Source organism: Flavobacteriales bacterium (assembly GCA_016710015.1). Taxonomy (GTDB): domain Bacteria; phylum Bacteroidota; class Bacteroidia; order Flavobacteriales_F; family PHOS-HE28; genus PHOS-HE28. Next base: position 151,033 of record JADJLR010000004.1, on the reverse strand, counting down.
GGCCTCCAAGACCGGCCAAAGGTGCGCATCGGACCAGCGGTTGGGCGGCGGTTCTACGGTCGATGCATCGGAACAACCGCAGAGAACCAGCGTTGCGACGAAGAGTAGCTGGAATAGGCGCATCTATTTGTCTTTTGTGAAGTCGATCGATCTGCTCTTCATGAACCACTCCGTCACGTCCCAACCGAAGTAGCGCAATGCTGCAATGAGCACCATGGTGGCCGTTGCTTCATCCAGATTCCCAACAAAAGGTACGTTGTCCGGAATGAGTTCAAAGATGCCGAGTGTGGGATTCAGCAAGTATAGAAATGCCAATACCCCGGCCATGCCAACGAGGAATTTCTTCATGTTATGAACGCTGTGATCGGGCGAAGGTGTTGGGTCACGAGAAGGTCATGTCGACTTCTGTTCGACCCATCGAAGGTAGGGCCGAGGTATCTTCGCGGTCCATCCCATGAATGCCTATCGCTCCCTCATCGCCGCTGGTGCATTGCTCCCGCAGGTGCTCTTTTCTCAACTCCGTTCGGATGCTGATGTGCTCTACGAAATGCGCAATCAGGTCCGCTACCTCTCCAGCGATCGCTTGGAAGGCCGGGAAGCCGGTACGCCTGGAGAACGGTTGGCCGTGGACTACATCGCAGCCAAATTCGGCAACGTGGGGTTGATGCCGTACGGAGATAGTGCGACCTACATCCAGGCCTTCCACTTCCAAGCCGAACCTGTTCTCGGCGAAGCCAACTCCCTACAATTGGGTCGGGAAAAGTTGGTGAGCGGGACGGATTACAGCGTACTTCCCTTCTCGGCGAATGGTGTCGTGCGGGGCAAGGTGCTGCGTGTGAGCTACGGCATACAAGCACCAGAGCTGGACAGGGACGATTACGCGGGCCTTGATCCGAAAGGTCGGATCGTCGCCATTTCGGTGAGTTCGCCGGACGGGATCCACCCGCACAGTAAATTCTTGGCCTTCCATGATCTGCGTATCCGTGCGGAGAAGGCGAAGGAGCTAGGTGCCACCGGTGTGGTCTTCTATAATGATGACCCGGCTGCGGAGTCGCCAACGAACGGGCTATCATCCAAGGTGAAGGACTGTGGCATTCCCGTGATCTTCCTACAAGGGGATCGCTACGAAGAGTTGTTGGTCACGAACAACCCTGTGGTGATGGATGTGGTTATTCAGCGCGAGGAAAGGACGGCATACAACGTCGTGGGAATGCTTGACTTCGGAAAGCAGGATATCGTGGTGATCGGCGCACACTTGGACCATTTGGGCTGGGGAGACGAAGGCTCTTTGCATCGAGGAGAAAAGGCCATCCACAATGGTGCGGACGATAATGCGAGCGGCATCGCGGTGATGTTGGCTCTTGCCGAAGACCTGGCCAATATGGAACACATTCGCGCCAGCAACTACCTCTTCATCGCGTTCAGCGGAGAGGAGAAAGGCTTGTACGGATCCAACCATTGGACCAAGCACCCGACCTTGCCCATCGCGCGGCTCAACTACATGATCAATTTGGACATGGTCGGCCGACTGGATAGCAACAACACCATCGGCGTGAATGGGGTGGGCACTTCACCGGCTTGGGCCGAGGTGGATCACACGCAAGTGGAGAACCTCAAGGCGAAGACCACAACGAGTGGTATCGGACCTAGCGATCATACGAGCTTCTACCTTCAAGGTGTTCCAGCGATCCACTTCTTCACCGGTTCGCATGCCGACTACCACAAGCCGAGTGACGATGAGGAAAAGATCGATTACAACGGCATGTTGCGGATCACGAGGTACATCGAATCCTTGATCGGTTCGCTGAACGATGATGGCAAGTTGGCCTTCACCAAGACCGAGGACGTGAACACCGAGAACACACCACGGTTCAAAGTGACGTTGGGGGTGGTGCCAGACTATTTGTACGATGGCCGAGGCATGCGCATCGATGGCATCACCGAAGGCCGACCCGCAGCAGAAGCCGGACTGAAGGTGGGTGATGTGGTGGTGAAGCTCGGAGCGATCGAAGTGACCGATATGATGGCCTACATGAAAGGCCTGAGCCAATTCGAGAAAGGAGATACCGCACCGGTCAAAGTGCTGCGCGACGGGAAGGAATTGGAAACGAACGTGACCTTTTGAAGAAGGACCAATGGCGAACCCGCAACGCATTGCCGTGATCGGCGCAGGTTCATGGGGAACCGCCTTGGTGAAGTTGTTGACCTCTACCCAAGAGAAGGTGGGGTGGTGGGTGCGCAAACCGTCCACCATTGAGCATATCGGGAAGTACGGCCACAATCCGGATTACATCAGTGCAGCGCAGTTCGAGGTGGATCGGTTGGCCATGGAGAGTGATATCCATGCGGTGGTGAAGCAAGCCGATGTCCTCGTACTTGCCGTTCCAAGTGCATTCTTGAAAGGAGCGCTCGACCAACTCGACCCTACGGAGTTGAAGGGCAAAATGGTGTTCAGTGCCGTTAAGGGGATCGTACCGGAAACGAACCAGATCGTGGGCGAATACCTCTTTCAACATTGGGGTGTCGCCGAAAGTGATTTCGGGGTGATCTGCGGTCCGTGCCACGCCGAAGAGGTGGCCATGGAACGACTGAGTTACCTCACCATCGCCTGCTTGGATGTCGCGAAGGCAACGACCATGGGCGAAGCATTGAGCGGTCGTTTCTTGAAGACCACTTTGAGCGACGACATCTATGGCACGGAGTACGCTGCGATCCTGAAGAACGTGATCGCCGTTTGCGCAGGGATCAGCGTGGGCTTGGGGTATGGTGACAATTTCCGCGCAGTGCTGGTGAGCCGTGCCATTCAAGAGGTCGAGCGGTTCGTTGCGGCCGTGCATCCCATCGATCGCGACATCAATGAACCGGCCTACCTCGGCGATCTACTGGTCACAGCCTACTCCACCTTCAGCCGCAACCGCGAGTTCGGTACCATGGTGGGCAAGGGGTACAGTGTGAAGGCTGCGCAAATGGAGATGAATATGGTGGCCGAGGGCTACTATGCGGTGAAGTGCGTACACGAGATCAACCAGAAGTTGAAGGTGGATATGCCCATCGTGGAGTCCACCTACCGCATGCTGTATGAGCGCATGGCACCTGGTGTGGAGATGCGCCTTTTGAGTGAGCGATTGGCCTGATCGTCAGGTTTCGGATCGGTTGCTGACCATTGGTCATAGGTTCCGGTAATGATCCGGACTTGATGTTCCCTTTTCCTCCGACCTCCATGTTGAACAACGATGGATCTTCCGGCCTGCGCAAATGGCTGCTCCGGCTGCCCAATTTCTTTGCTGCGGTCATCTTGCTGCAAACCCTATTCTTCAAATTCACCGATGCACCAGTGTCCGTGTACATCTTCACGGAACTGGGCATGGAACCCTGGGGCCGATACGGCTCCGGTGTGGCCGAGTTGATCGCTGCGGTGTTGCTGTTGGTGCCGCGTTACTCTTGGATGGGTGCTGTGCTGGCCATGGGCATCATGGCGGGGGCTATCACCAGCCACCTTACGGCGCTGGGGATCGAAGTGCAAGGTGATGGAGGAACTTTGTTCTTCTTGGCGTGGACCGTCATGGTGCTTTCGGCATTCGTTCTATTCAAGGAACGAAAGGCTGCATTGGAATTCCTCGGAGCGGTCACAGGAAGAAGCAGTGTGAACCACTGACACGGACGTGAAGTTCTGTATTCACCTTTATGCACCCATACATGCAAGCTCTTATCGTCTACAACATCGAGGTCCTTGAAAAGGTCGATGTCATCCTTGGTCAATTGTCGGCCGATGAATTCACCAACGAACAGCCCTTGCTCTTCGGCTCCAGTATCGGACAGCATGTCCGCCATATCCTGGAATTCTACGAATGCCTCATGGGCAATGTGAAGTCGGGTTCGTTCAGCTACGATCATCGAAAACGTGATCTGCTTTTGGAGACGCAGTTGGGGAAAGCCCGTGGATCCGTTGCGCATTCCAGCCAGATGCTCTCCACGTTGATCGTGGACAAGGCATTGCGTATGTCGAGCGAACTACCCGGTGAAGGTCTGTCTTCGCAACAGTCGACCACCTTGAAGCGTGAATTGGCCTATCTCGCGGACCACAGTGTGCATCACTTGGCCATGGTCCGGATCGCGTTGGAACAGACCCTGCCACACATCGTATTCCCTGCGGAACTCGGCGTGGCGGCCTCCACTCGGAACCATAGAACGCGCTGAATGCATTGGACTGCGTTGAGGGAGGAGGGGCGCTTTCCCCAATGGAACCACGAGCATTGGCCGTGGTACGTCATCTATCTACCAGTTCTTCCGGTATTGCTCTGGCATGCGATCCGTGCGCGAAGTCTCGTGTTCTTCACGAACGTGGATCCAGCGATCGACATGAGTGGCTTCTTCGGCGAGCGTAAATCGGAGATCTATGCCTTGTTGCCGAATGATTCGTACCCGACCACATTGTGTATTGAGCCGGGCACATCATGGGCGGAGGTAGAACATCAAGTTGACGCTGCACGACTGCAGTTCCCGTTGATCGTGAAGCCCGACATCGGAGAACGCGGGGAAGGGGTGATCCGCGTACCGAGCATTGAGATCTTGCAACACGCGATCGAGCATGCGAATGAAGCCGTACTGGTCCAGGACCTCATTCCCGGAGAGTGTGAGTTCGGTATGATGTTCGTTCACGACCCGGAGACCGATGCAGTGGAATTGCTCTCCATCACGGGAAAACAATTCCTTACCGTGATCGGCGATGGTGTAGGCTCTGTCGAGGTGTTGTTGCAACGCACATTCCGTGGATCACGGCAAGTGGAGCGTTTGCTCGCGTACAAAGCGGACCTGCTCAAAGTTGTACCGGCGCTGGGGGAGCACGTGGTCGTTGAGCCGATCGGTAACCATTGCAGGGGAACGACATTCGTGGATGCATCAGCTCTTCGTACGCCGCCCTTGGAACGACGTATCGCGGCATTGGTCCGTTCGACAGGTGGCGTGTACTACGGAAGGTTCGATGTTCGTGCAGATTCTGTAGAAGCCTTTCAAGAAGGGCGCTTTAGCATCGTGGAAATGAACGGAGTGAGCAGTGAACCGGGCCATGTCTACGATCCTGCGATGAACATTTTCCAATGCTGGTCGGAGCTGCTGCGTCACACCCGCCACATCCCGAAGATCAGTCACCAGCTGCGCAGGCAGGGTCACCCGCCCGTATCGCTGCGCATGTTCTTGGAGCGTTGTGATGCGCACTTCGATCCACCACCGTTCTGGCGCTGGCTATTGCACGTCATTGCAAAAAGCCGAACAGTCCAAGTGCCAACAGCACTGCGCCGACCAGCCGGAACATCCTTCGAAGCCGATCCGGTGCAAAGCGTTCGGTGAGCTTGGTCCCCAGCCGCACCAGGATCAACAACAGGATGATGGCGCCGAAAGTGGCACCACCAGCGAATGCCAGGAACCCCCAAGCGCCAGCGACATTCAAACCCATGGCATCCACGCTGAGTCGTATACCGCACCAGAACAAAAGCAATTGAGGGTTCGCGAGACCAAGGAGAAGGCCCTTACGAAAGCCACGGGACTTCGGCGTAGTGCCTTCCACTACGGGTACGTGGGGCCGGAAGAAGAACAGGAAATAGATACCCAAGATGATCAGAATACCACTTGCGATCAATGTGATGGTATGACGATCCGCACCGAGCCACTCCTGCACCCAACCAGCGAAAATGTAAGCGATACCGGCATGCACGAATTCAGGGATCGCACCACCGAATGCCATCCGCCTACCCGAGGTGCGACCATGCCGGACCGTGGTCGCCAGCACCGCAGTGTTCACCAGTCCGGCTTGAACTGAACCGATGAAACTCACCACGGTGGTGAAGAGGAAGAGGATCGTGGCGTGTAGGATCACAGGTATTGGCTGGTCGGCAAGGTAGGATCTGTTGGGATTTTCACCCTGGTTCATCCTTGTTGCCGAACTTGTGCGCAATTATATGCCCCGCCTTCGCTTCCACTGGGATTTCTTCGGCCCCGATGCGCCCACTACCGCGCAACACTTCCTCAAGCACGTGGACCAGTTCTGCGATCGTGAGGGTATTCGTGACTATCAGCATGCGATCACGAATCACCCGGTGCGCTGCACGGCTGTGCTTGAGTGCGATGAGCAGCACTTGAAAGTCGTCCGCGATGCACTGAAGCCGGTGCGCGGAGAAAGGGTGCTTGAAGATTGAGGTCTTACCGCACGAAACGCACCACGGAGCGCTGTTCGGCCGTGACCCATTCCACGAGGTAGGTGCCGGGATCGATGCCGCGCACATCGTTGTGCAAGCGCTGGGCACCGGAAGGCATGCGTGCCGAGAGCAGCTTACGCACCAAGCGGCCACTGCTGTCCAAGAGGTTCAGATCCCCGGTCGCTGCATGTTCCAGGTCCAAGGAGATGATGAGCTGCTCACCGTTCGTGGAGAGCGCCACTTCCAAGGTGTTGGGCGTAGCAGTGGGGGCGATCACACCGGTGTTGATGTCGCGCACCAGCAACACGCGGAACACGCGTGTACTGGCCGAACTCTGTGTGCCGTTGTTCACGAAGAAGATGTTGGCCGCGCTGCTTTGGATGCCGCCCACGATGTGGCCTGCTAGCACAGTGTCACCGACCAAGGCATCGAGGTCGATCACATCGTTGAAGACCGTTGGTATGCCCGGCGCGGTGATGAATTCAGCGCTGGAGCCCAAGAGTGCGGGCATGGTGCCGATAGCTGTTTCCAGCATCGCTCCGTTCTCGCTCCGTTCCACACGACTGATGGTGTTCACGAAGGGCACGTTCACGTCGTCCCACAACTGTCCGTTGCCATCGAAGTAGTAGCGCCCGATGCCGCCGAAGAACACCGTGCTCATGGTGTTGGAGGTGCTCGCGAATGCCGGTAGGTGGGCCGCATGATACTGGTTGAGCAGCTGCTCGAATTCCGGGACCACGGTATAGCCCGAAGCGGTGATGTCCACCGTGTTCAACCAGGGGATATCACTGCTGTATTGGAACACGCCGGAGAAAGCGGTGAAACCGAATTCGCCGTTCGGGAACACCTGCGGAACGAGGTTGTAGTCCCGGCGATGGAGTTCCATCGTATCAACGGTCTCCGTGTAGTCCGCGAGGACCAAGCTCGAGCCGTCGTCCTCGATCCGGAAACGGCGGATGGCGTTGGTGTATTCCTGAATGAAGCCCGGACCGAAGTCCGGTCCCATCGGATTGTAACGCCCCATGAAGCGCTGGCCACCGACCAGGTAGAACTCGTCGTTCATGTGCCCGAGGTATCCGCCGGTAACCGCCATGCGGCTGTCGTCGATCTGTCGGAAATGCGGTGTGAGCGGAGTGCCGTTCTTGATCGCTGCGATCGCACCGGGCACATTGATCGCCGCCAAACGGCCGTGCGTGATGTGGTCGTTCGCTGTTGGTGAGAATCCGTAGCCCCCGATGATGTACAGTGTGTTGCCGCGCTGGAAGAACTCGGTGTTGGTGCATTGCAGTTGCTCGTACAAGGTTGTCGGCAGGCTGGAGATGCTCGCGCTCCATACCTCGTTCGTTGTAGGGTCCACCACATGGGCCATGGTGTTGTTGCCTGCGGCGAGGAAAGCGGCGAAGGGTTGGCGCTGATGAAGGCCTTCTGTGCGCCCGGCGAGCAGAAGCCACTCGTTCCCTTGTTGAGCCCATGCGAAGGATTGCACACCCGGCATACCGGGGATCGTGATCTCCTCAAGTACGACCCGCCGATCGCCGAGGTCCTGCGCCACGAGTTGGGTCAGGGTGAAGGACAGAAGAAGAACGAGTGCCGAAGATCGCATAGAAGCAGGGGTTTCCACAAAGCTGCGCTCCGCATGCTCAGGGCACCGTGAGGAATATCACCAAGACCTCAGCGCAGCACAAAGCGTAGGATCCGCTCCTTCCAGCTCGAATACGGTGGGTACTGGACACCCGGTTCGATCAAGGTGCTGGCGTGTACGATGCCCTTGTGATGCGAGAACAGGTCGAAGGTTGCTTTGCCGTGGTAGCGACCCATGCCGCTGTTGCCAACCCCACCAAAGGTCATTTCCGGATTGCCGAATTGCAGCAGACAATGGTTGATGCAGCCACCGCCGAAGGCGATCTGCGCAGTGAAGAAGCGTTGCGCCTTCCGGTCGTTGCTGAACACGTAGGTGGCCAACGGATGAGAATTACGCGCAACGATCTCCAACACTTCTTCACGCGTGGTCCACGGGATCACAGGAAGCACCGGCCCGAAGATCTCCTCCTGCATCACGGGCGCATCCAATGGTACGTCGGTGAGCACCGTGGGTGCGATGTAGCGTTCGCTCGCATCGTTCTCTCCTCCGATCAGGATCTGGCCGTCGTTCAGAAAAGCCCTCACCGCCTCGAAGCGCTTGTCGTTCACCAAACGTGCGAAATGTGGACTGGCCTTGGGGTCCGTGCCGTAGAAGCGCTCGATGTATTTCGCGACAGCTTGCAGGAAAGGCTCCATCACCTCGGCATGCACCAACACGTGATCGGTCGCGATGCAGGTTTGTCCGGCGTTGAAATAGCGGCTCCATACGATGCGTTGAGCGGCGCGTTCCACATCGGCAGTGCGGTCCACGATGGCCGGACTTTTCCCGCCGAGTTCCAAGGTCACTGGGGTCAAGTGCGGCGCTGCCAAGGCCATGATCAAGCGGCCCACACGCGGACTGCCGGTGAAGAAGATGTGATCGAAGCGGAAGGGTTCGATCAATTTCGGTCCGACATCGCGCCCTGCGCCTTGCACCACCAGTACGTGGTCTGGCGCGAAGACCTCGGCCAGGATCGTCTCGATCACCGCTGCGGTAGCTGGTGCTTCATTGCTGGGTTTGACCACGGCGCAATTCCCTGCCGCGATCGCGCCGATCAAGGGAGAGAACACCAAGAGCGCCGGGTAGTTCCAGGGGGCGATGATGAGAACGACCCCGAGCGGCTCGGAACGCACTTCACTGCTGGCCACTTGGAGCGAGAGAGGTGTGGACGGCCGCTCGGGTCGCATCCATCCTTTCAGTTGGGCCAGCGTGTGGTCGATCTCCGAATACACCAAGCCGACATCGCCGAGATAGGCCTCGAAGCGCGGTTTGCGCATGTCGGTGTACATGGCCGTGAGCAATGCCTCTTCGTGTTTCTTGATGGCTGACCGTAGCGCCTTCAGGGCGGACTGCCTTGCCTTGTAGCTGCGCGTGGTACCACGTGCGAAATGATCGCGGCATGCGTGGAGGCGTGCGATGACCTGGTCGGCGGTGGACGATTCGAATTGCATGTGAAAGTGGTTCGTAAAGCTAGGCCGAGGTGGCCCGTCCTAAGCAGCAAGAATGAAGTCCTCGCCCTCCACGAGTCCTCGAGAAGCAAGGAATTCCGCGATGCGATCACCCGTGCCGCGCTGGCTGATGAAGGAGATAACGAGCGCTTCGCCGGGGCCTGGCAATTCGTCGTGCGCGATGAAACGATAGCCCGGAACCTCGCGCCGCCGCACATCCGTGAAGGCATCGATCCGCAGGCCTTGCGCTTCCAACAAACGGGCTCGCTCACGACATAGGTTGCTGGTACCAGCGATGATGATCGGACGGCGTTCAGCGAACTTTCTCCCATACCACGCAGCGATCCACTTCGCCTTGGTGCTGAAGAAGGCATCCACGCTGTAGTTGGCATGGGTGCGGCTCAAACGCTGCGGGTGATCGTACCAGGTGAGCAGTTCCTCCGGCAGCTTCGCGAAGCGCACCCCGTTATGCATCCAGCGAAGCCAGAGCTCGTGGTCCTCGGGTAGCGGCCCGGTATCATAGCCACCATACTGGTCGACCAATTCGCTGCGGAAGAGCACAGTGGGATGAGCCAACGGAGCATCCACGAATCGCTTCACATAGTGATCGCTAGGCGAAACGATCGTGTTCTGCCATTGCACGAACCAGGCCATGCCGCTGCTCTTTTCAACGGTGGTCTCGAATCGTGTTCGCGTCCCGATCACGCCAACCTGCGGATGCGCATCGAGGAAAGCAACCTGCTTAGCGAGCCGCTCCGGATGGCTGATGTCGTCGGCGTCCATGCGGGCGATGTAGGAACCACGAGCGTGTTGCAGTCCGGTATTCAATGCATGCGCAATACCAACGCTCGCTTCTTCGACCAGAGTGATGCGTAGATCCTTTTCGCTCCAAGCACGGGCGACCGATCTGCTGCTGTCATTCGAAGCATTATCGATCAGGATCAGCTCCCATTCGCCCAGCGTTTGTGCGGCGATACTGGCGATGGCCGCATCGAGGGTGGTGGCGGCATTTCGGAAGGGGAGGAGTACGGAGACGCGCATCGCAAGCGGGTCATCAAGATGGCCGCACGAACACCTCGCCCAGAGGGATCCCCAACATCAGGGCCACCAGCACCGTGCTCAGCAGCACATACAGCCAGAAGCTCAGGGGAACCATCACCACGGCCTTGGTAACACTCCACGTCGACCGCTTGTGCAATGAGATACTTGCCCAGATCATGATGGAAAAGATGATGATGAAGTTCAGGACCTGAAGCGTAGGCCACAGTTTGTTCAGCGGCAGCAACGTGGAGGCGGCAAGCAAGTAAGTCCCTGCTGCGAAGAGGTAATGCACCAGGCGTTCCACCCAGCGCAAGGCAGTCCGCGGGAAGAGCAAGCGGTCGAACAGCGCGATCATCATCAACCACAAGGGCAGGAGCAGGTTCACGTTGTTGGACATCCAATGGTTCACCTGCATGGCGGGTGTTTCGATCGCGGGAGCCCCGGTCGTGCTCTGCACCGCCGCATCCACCGGGTTCCAGTCCAGCAGCCAGCGCATGATGAAGTAGTAGGCGATGCCGAACAGGAAGTAGCGCACCGGTGGCGTGTAGGACGCGCGTTTGCCTGCGAGGAACGATCGGGTCAAGGTCCCGGGTCCTTTCAGGAATTCGCGGAAGGTGCGCAGGATCGGCGCATCCACATTGAACAAGCCGGATGCGAATTCGCTGATCACCTCGCCCAACTTGATGCCCGGCGGAACGCGCTTCTGTCCGCATGAAGGGCAGTACGCACTATCGAAGGGATGGCCGCAATTGGCGCAGGGCTGCATGTGGGAAAGGTAGTGGCCGGATCGGTGGTCTAAGTATAGCAGCTCAATACACGTTCCTGCGCTGACCTACTCCGTTCTATCCAGCACCACACCACAACTTTGGTCAATCCACCTTTACGACTCTGACGCATTGGTCACCCCCCCGTACGAAGTACACGCCTTCGGCCCATCCGGAGGTGTCCAATGTCGTGGTGTTTCCGGAGATGCGTTTTTGCAGCACGACCCTACCCTGCGTGTCGGTCACTAGCACAGCATGCCCATTCGGGGATGGTGGGAACGAAAGGTCAAGTGCGTGTGTGAAAGGGTTCGGCCATGCCTTCATAATGCTTGAAGCACTGTTGTGTTGTACCACACCCAGTAGTACGTCAATGGTGTTCAATGTCGTATTTGTGATCACCGGCGCATTCAGGTCGAAATAGATGTAGGCCGTATTGGTGATCATGGTTCCGGTCGGTAGTCCGTCGCGGATCGGAATGCTGTATAACACATAACCATGGCTGTTCGCTTCGTCTTGCAGGCTGTCGGCCAAATTGATGTCGTCGAACCGGAATCGAAGGATGTGATCGCCCACTATCTCCAATGCCATAGGATGGCTGCTTGCGATCACGCGCAGGTCACCAAGTATGAGGTTGGTATTCAACGTATCGTCAATGTGAACATTGAAGGCCGGTGCGTTGCCTGTATTCTGGAAACGGATGAGATACGTTAGCTCGGTTTCCGGAGCTACGGTGCCAGCGGGTCCAATTCCCTTGGGTGTTACTTGCTTGTCATTGGGGTCGTACGAGTTCACTATCGGGTAGCACTGCGCGAGTTGGTTGTCGACAAGGTTCTCGTCGTTCTGCACCGGTAGAATAGTGATCAAAAAGCAAACCGAATCGCCGATCTGCGCGGCAACATCGGTTTCCAGGACGATGGACCTTACTGGTAGGATCGAGGCCGGTTCAACAACGCCCATGTCCAACAACACGGTATCGCCATTGATCATGTCCGTTGGTCCAAGCCCGGATACGTAACTCACCATAGGGTCGAGCACCATTCGGAATTGAGCAGCGACTTCGGCGCAACCTTGTTCAATGACGGCGGCGAGCATGTCGGTCGGGACGCCGGGCCGGAAGTACGGTAGCGGGAAAGCGGCTCCGGTCAAGTCCTGACCCGTACCCGAAAGTGGCCCGGGTACGTATACCGTCAATTCAGCACTGCATGTATCGCTATCGTTGATCACCACGTTGTGGATGCCGCTTGATAGATCCTGCCGGAGCGAGGCGGTGCTGCCATCATCCCACAAGGTGGAGTACGGAGCGACCCCGCCCTGAACGATCAGCCCCAGCGAACCATTGCTGGCGAATGGACAGGCCGCTGGCAACACGTTCGTTGCCGTAGCCGCCATGCAGGTGGGAGCAAACTTCAACAGAAAAGCATCCCTGCCACTGAAGGGTTGGGGAAGAGGAGTTCCTCCGAAGGTGGTTACAGAAGTATAGGATCCGTTGAGGTAGACCCGGTCTTCAGCATCTGCGTTGATACCGACCGACCAATCGTAGTTCTCTGCAACCATGGTATACGCCCATGTCCAATTACCTGCTGCATTCATTCCGGCAATGAATACAGGCTCATAGTCCGACACCTCAACGGAAATGCCACCAAAGGGAGGCGTGGAGCCTAGGTCGAAGTAATCGTAGAACTGGCCTAGCACTACTGAAGACCCGTCCGCCATTGTTTTGGCGTGACCGAAGATCACATTGCTTGTTTCCAATTGTTGGAAGGATTGAACAGTACCATCGCCATGTACCATGATCCTCAATTGCCCGTTCCCGCTAACATTGGTTCCACCCAAGGTGATCGCATCGGTTATTTGGGCCAGTAGCTGAACGCCTCCTGTCGGGGTAGTGCTTATCACTGCGGAGGACAAGTAACCTGCAGAAGTATTGGTGGGCTGGATCGTCCATAGCGCCTCTCCGGCAGCGGACACCCGGATCAATCCATAGACGTTGGGTGCGGAGGGGTCGAAGTTGAGCGGTGGGTCGAATGTTTCCCCGAACACCTCGCAGCCATCTTCACTATACACGATGTTGAAAACGAGGTCGCCATTTGGAAGCTCGACCGGATATGGGTAGATCCATTCTGCCGCACCTACCAACTCGGTGCTCCACAAGTACTGACCATCAGGGTCGAGACAGACGATGAATGGTTGGCCCGCAGTGGTGAAGCTTGGACCATTCGGAATGTTGACGAAACCCGGAAAATCGGGGTCCGGTGCACCTATGATCAACACATTTCCCGATGCCAACACCTTTTGGTAAGCGAATGCCTGCTCGGCGGGAATAAAGAATGCATCGATCAGTGACCCGTCCGTGGGGTTCAGTTTGAGGTTGGCCAAGGCCGGCTCAGTGGCTCCAATAGGTTGCCCGTCAAACTGTGTGTTCGCATCCACGGACATTGAAACACGTATCTCACCGCCAAGGGCAAGGTCAATGCCGAAACTGCCGTTGATCAAAGAGGAACCGAACACCTTGACCCAGTCCCAATTGTTGGCCCCGTCTCGTTTGCCAATAAAATTTGCAGCACCCCCACCAGGTGCCGAGACCTGGGTGCCGGGGCCAAGATCCACAGTGCCCGAGATGTACCCACCAAGGACCTCCCCTCCGGTTGGCAGGGGTTTCACGGCAGTGTACGAGTCATCCAAGATGCCGCCCATCGTAGTGACCTCTTGCGCGTGCCACACTTGCGCATGGGCGAAGGACCAAAGGAACAGGGCGATGAATAGGGTTTCAATTCGCATAGCGGATGGCTCGATGAGGCGAATCTAGGCTGATCGAAATGAGGAGATACCGGTTGCCGAAAGCAAAAGACCTTCCGGCTGAGCTTCGATCTGGAAATAGAACGCTTGGAGCCGCTTACTCTGCCGTCATCAACGCCTTCAACACCACCTCCGCCTTCTTCGCGCCGACCTCGGCGATCACGTCTTGTGGCTCGGCCTCCTTCACGCCCTTGATGCTTCCAAAACGTGTGAGGAGCTTCTGCGCCGTGCCCGGTCCGATGCCGGGGATCTCCTCCAACCCGGTCTTGATCACACGCTTGCTACGCTTGCCGCGATGGTGCGTGATGCCGAAGCGGTGCGCCTCGTTGCGCATGTGTTGAATAACACGCAGGCTGCTGCTGCGTTTGTCGATGTGCAAAGGGTAGGGGTCGCCGGGGAAGTAGATCTCCTCCAACTTCTTCGTGATGCCGATCACAGCGACCTTTCCCCTTAACCCCAATCGCTCCATCGCGTTCATGGCAGCGCTCAACTGGCCCTTGCCGCCATCGATCACGATCAACTGGGGCAGTGGTTCGCCTTCGGTCACCAGACGGCTGTAACGCCGCTCCACGGCCTCTTCCATGCTGGCGAAATCGTCCGGTCCTTCCACTGTGCGGATGTTGAAATGGCGGTAGTCCCGCTTGCTCGGCTTGGCGTCCTTGAACACCACGCACGCGCTGACCGGATCGGTGCCTTGCGTGTTGCTGTTGTCGAAGCATTCGATGTGCTTCGGTAGTTCGCTCAGACGCAGGTCCTGTTGCAATTGCTCCAGCACGCGGTTCGTCGCGGCGTCGGGGTCCACGAGCTTCTCTTGCTTGCGCTTGTCCATCAGGAAGTAGCGCGCGTTGCGTTCGCTCAGGTCGAGCAATGACTTCTTGTCGCCGCGTTGAGGAATGGTGAAAGAGACCCCGGGCATCTCGATCTCCGGATCGATGGGAACGATGATCTCCGGCGCATCGCTGCGGAAGCGCTCGCGCAGTTCAGTGATGGCGTACTGCAACAGTTCGGCCTGCGTTTCCTCGAGCTTCGGTTTCAGTTCCACGGTGATGCCGTGGATCACCGCCCCGTCGATAATGCGCAGGTAGTTCACACATGTCCCGCCGCCGTCCGTGGCCGTGCTGAACACATCCACGTCACCGATGTCGGCATGCACGATGGTGTTCTTGGCGCGGTAGCGATCCAACTGTTCCACCTGCACCTTCAGCACTTCGGCGCCTTCGAAGTCGAGCGCTTCGGCGCGTTGGAGCATCTCCTCCTTCAAGAGGTTGGAGACACCCCGGATACGGCCGCGCACGATCTGCCGGATCACCTTGATGTCCGCGTCGTAGTTCGCCTCCTCCACCAAGCCTTCGCATGGCCCTTTGCAATTGCCCATGTGGTATTCCAGGCAGCGCTTGTACTTGCCCTTTTCCACGTTCTTCTTGCTCAGGTCGTAGTTGCAGTTCCGCAGTTTGTACATGCGGTTCACCAGCTCCACCACGGTCTTCATCACACGCGCGCTGGCGTACGGGCCATAGTATTCCGAGCCGTCCTTCTCCGGGTTGCGCATGCCTTCCACGCGTGGAAAGCGCTCGTTGCGAATACGGATCCAAGGGTAGCTCTTGTCGTCCTTGAGCATCACGTTGTAGCGCGGCTGATGCTGCTTGATGAGCGAGTTCTCGAGAAGGAGTGCGTCGAACTCGGTCTCGACCACGATCACCTTCAGGTCCGTGATCTTGGATACGAGCTTGGCGGTCTTTCCGGTCTCGAATTTCAGCTTGTTGAAGTAGCTGCCGACCCGGTTCCGCAGGTCCTTGGCTTTGCCGATATAGATGATGACGCCCTCGCTATCGAAGAACTGATAGACCCCTGGCTGATGGGGAAGCAGCTTCACTTTCTCACGGACGTCGAGGTCGGGCATGGGTGCTCAAAGATCGAGCAAAGGCACGTCGTAGAGCTTGAAGTGCGGGTCGACGGTGAGTAGTTGCATGCCCTCCGCCTTGGCCTGCGCGATCAACATGCGATCGAACGGGTCACGGTGGTGGAGGGGAAGGGTGGAGACTTCGACGATATGCTTAGTGCGAAGTGAAAGGATCTCGAAGCCCGCTTCTTCGACCTTGGCGAAGGTGGTCGATAGGTCCCGGTCCAATGGAAGTTTACCAATGGAGTGTTTGATCGCTATCTCCCATAAGGAGACTTGGCTCACGAAATAGCGTTCCGGACCCGTTTCGATCCTATTCCGGACATCCGTTGATAAACGGCGATCGAGACCTTGGAACCAAAGAAGGACATGAGTGTCGAGCAGAACCGTCATTTCATGTACTCCTTGAAGTCGTCAAGGGGTTCGTCGAAATCATCGGGTACATGGATCTCCCCTTTCATCAAACCAGCCACACGCTTCTTCTCGGGTTTCTCCGGTTCACGGTTCCTCCGTTTCATCAGGAACTCGATGAACTCGACCACCTGCTTCCTGATATCCTCGGGTAACGAAGAGATCTGGATGTATTGATCCTTGCTGGCCATGCTACGAAGTTACATCCACCGCTACCTTTCCGCCAATCCAGCGAACCATGCAATTCACCGCCACCCAGATCGCCCAGCTGCTGCAAGGCACCGTTGAAGGAGACGCCAACGCTTCGGTAACGAAACTCTCGAAGATCGAGGAAGGCGGAGCGGGATCGCTTTCCTTCCTGGCCAACCCGGCCTACACGCAGTATGTGTACGACACCACCGCTTCCGTGGTCATCATCGGGAAGGATCATGCTTTGACCGCTCCGGTGAAGACCACCTTGGTGCGTGTAGTCGATGCACAGGGTGCCTTCGCAAAGGTGTTGGAGATGTACAACACGATCAAGTTGGACAAGAAGGGTACTTCAACACAAGCCGCTATTGCGGAGAGCGCCACGCTGGGCGCTGACTGCTACGTGGGAGCTCTGGCCTACATCGGTGAGAACGTGATCCTGGGCAATAACGTGAAGATCTACCCGCAGTGCTATCTGGGCGACAACGTGACGATCGGTGACAACACGACACTTTTCGCTGGCGTGAAGATCTATTCGGACTGCGTGATCGGGAAGAACTGCATCATCCATAGCGGCACCGTATTGGGCAGCGACGGATTCCGTTTCGCAACCGGTCCGGATGGTGGACAAAAGATCCCGCAGATCGGGAACGTGGTGCTGGAGGATGATGTGGAGATCGGTGCGAACTGTGCCATCGATCGTGCTACGTTGGGTTCTACGATCCTCCGCAAGGGTGTCAAATTCGACAACTTGATCCACATCGCACACAACGTGGAGGTGGGTGAGAACACGTACTACGCGGCCGGTGGTGTGGTAGCCGGTTCCACCAAGATCGGTAAGAACTGCATGTTCAGCGGACAAGTGGGGGTCATTGGTCACCTGAAGATCGCCGATGGTACGGTCGTCGCGGCGCAGAGCGGGATCAGTAAGAATACGAAAGCAGGTGAAAGTTATATGGGTTCCCCAGCTTGGGAGGCCAGCAAGTACCGAAAGAGCTACATCCATTTCAGGAACTTGGAGCAGATCGTTGAGCGGATCGAGAAGCTGGAAGAAAAGTGACCTTCTCAAATATGTACGATCTTTGTTGTTATGGATCGAACAGAATGCCGTTCCATGCGTTAAGCATACACTGACCTATGGGGACGTACTCGATCAAGGACCTTGAGAAGCTCAGCCGTGTAAAAGCGCACACGATCCGGATCTGGGAAAAGCGGTATGGACTGCTTAGTCCCGCCCGGACGGACACGAACATCCGGTTCTATTCGGACGAGGACCTGCGCAAGCTCCTGAACATCTCGTTACTGAATGACAACGGGTTCAAGATCTCTCGCATCGCGAAACTGAATGATGCTGCTATACGATCCCATGTCCTAGCGTTGGAGAGCAGTGAGAGTGGAGCGGTGGACCAAGTGGAGAATTTGATCCTGGCCATGACGGAACTGGACGAGACCAGGTTCGAGAGGGTCATCGGGAACAGCATACTCCGCAGTGGGTTCGAACAAACCATGCTCGATGTGATCCAGCCTTTCCTGCATCGCGTTGGCGTGCTTTGGCAGATCGATGCCGTGAAGCCGGGACAAGAGCATTTCATCAGCAATCTGATCCGGCAAAAAGTGATCGCAGCCATTGATGGACTGGTACCTGCGACCCGCGAACGGCCAAAGACCATTCTGTTCTTTCTTCCAGAAGGAGAGTTGCATGAACTGGGCTTATTGTTCGGCCATTTCTTGGCGCGCAAGCACGGACATCACTCCATCTATCTGGGCCAATCGGTACCGTTCGATGACTTGCAAGCCGTTGTGGACCATCGACGGCCAAACGTGTTCGTCACAGGCTTTCTTTCTCATCAACATGTAGGCGAGATCAATGCGTTCTTGCGAAAGCTTCACGAGCACTTTCCGACCAAACAAGTGCTCTTCTTCCATGACCTGCGACTTGAAGGTATTGAAGCGGCCAAAGGGCAACAGGTCGTGGCCGATCTCCGCTCGTTGAGAGAGGCTTTCCAATAGCCTCGGCTGTCCACGGCATTGTGTATGTCGTGATCCACTTCCTGCGAAGCCGTGCATTCGCCTCTGGCGTTCGTGATCGATCCGGATGCTTGGGACGTGTTTTTGTGGAACATATTTTACCGATTGCTTGACAAATGAAATTCTATGATTACCTTTGTCTAAGAAAAAAATGAAAACATTAAACATAATGACGCTCTCTTTTGAGAATCAATTGATGTCGCTACAGGATCGGATGCTCTACTTTGCGTTGCGCCTGACCAGAAACATGGAGGATGCGCGGGACCTTACTCAGGAGAGCCTGCTAAAGGCTTTGGCGAACAGGGATCAGTATAAAGCGGATACCAACTTCAAAGCATGGTTGTATACCATCGTCAGGAACACCTTCATCAATGGCACCAGACGTGATCGTCGGGGACAGCGGGTGATGGAAAGTGCTGCGCTACTGGAATTGGCCATGGTGAACGGTCAGCATGTTCAGGGCCCATTGGCGACGTACAGTACCCAAGAGATCGAGCAACGTGTGGAACGACTTCCCGTGCAGGTCCGGATGCCGTTCACAATGAATTTCGAAGGCTATAAATACCAAGAGATCGCGGAGGAAATGGGCATTCCCATTGGAACGGTGAAGAGCCGCATCTTCCAGGCAAGACGGATGTTGATGAACGAACTCGGTGAACACGCGGAAGCAGCATGAACGAACGAACAGTGGTCATCGGTGCCGGGTTCGCCGGACTGTCCGTCGCGGCGCATTTAGCACGCGCAGGGCGGAAGGTGACCGTGTTGGAAAAGCATGATAGCGCCGGAGGAAGGGCCAGGACCTTTGCGGAGCAAGGTTTCACATTCGATATGGGTCCGAGTTGGTATTGGATGCCCGATGTGTTCGAACGACACTTTGCTAATTTCAATACCCACCCGAGCAAGCTCTACGAACTTGTTCGACTTGACCCGTCGTATTCCATCTATTTCGGAGAGAACGAGCGCATGCGTATCCCCGCATCAATGGATGAGCTTCGGTCGCTCTTCGAGTCAATAGAACCCGGAAGTGCCGTAGCGTTGGACAAGTTCTTGGCGGAGGCACGCTTCAAGTACGAAACAGGGATCCACGACATGGTACAAAAGCCGGGGCTCTCCTTGCTTGAATTCGCCGATCTACGATTGATCAAAGGCTTGTTCCGGATGCAGGTGTTCACGCCCTTCAGCAGCCATGTGCGCAAGTATTTCAAACATCCACGGTTGATCCAACTCTTGGAATTCCCCGTGCTCTTTCTGGGTGCCACACCAAAGCACGCGCCCGCGCTTTACAGTTTGATGAACCATGCGGACATGGTGCTCGGAACATGGTATCCGATGGGCGGTATGGGCACGGTGGTGGATGCGATGGTACGCGTCGCAGAGCAAGAAGGAGTGGAGATACGATACAACGAAGCGGTGGAACGGATCGAAGTGAAGGATGGGAAAGCGGTCTTCGTCCACACTGCGAACAACGCATACGCTTGCGATGAACTGGTTGGTGGTGCAGACTACCACCATGTGGAGCAACACCTGCTCGATAGCGAGCATCGCCGCTACACGGAGCAATACTGGGACAGTCGCACGCTGGCGCCTTCCGTACTGATGTTCTATTTGGGCGTGAACAAGGTCTTGCGAGGTCTTGATCACCATACGTTGTTCTTTGACGAAGACTTGGACGTTCACGCCAAGGAGATCTACGATGATCCCACCTGGCCAACGCAACCGCTCTTCTATGTTTCGTGTTCTTCAAGGACGGACCCTTCTGTTGCTCCGGCCGGTATGGAGAATCTGGTGATCCTGATCCCGATAGCGCCCGGCCTGAAGGATGATGAAGCGACACGTGAACGGTATTACCGGATCGTGATGCAGCGCTTGGAACGTATCACTGGGCAAGCCGTGCGCGAGCATGTGGTATTCAAGCGCAGCTACTCTGTGAACGACTTGGAGAAGGACATGAACGCCTATAAGGGGAACGCCTACGGCCTGGCGAACACGTTGCGGCAAACGGCGATCCTACGACCGAGCATTCGTAGCAAGAAAGTGAAGAACCTATACTACACGGGCCAACTCACCGTGCCTGGCCCGGGAGTACCACCCGCGCTGATCTCCGGTGCGGTGGTCGCAAGGCAAATCATTGGAAGATCGAACACATGAACAACCGAAGCATTTACGACGAAGTGTGTATCGCGACGAGCCGGAACACCACGCGTTCCTTCAGCACTTCCTTCTCGCTCGGCGTGCGCTTGCTCGATAAACGGTTCCGTGATCCCATCCATGCCATCTATGGTTTTGTGCGCTTCGCGGACGAGATCGTGGATACGTTCCATGAGGCACCACAACAGCAATTGCTGCAGCAGTTCCGTGACGATGCGGAGCAGGCCATTGAACAAGGGATCAGCCTGAACCCGATCCTGCATAGTTTCCAATGGGTGGTGCGACGGTTCGGCATAGAACGCTATTTGATCGACACCTTCATGGACAGCATGGCGATGGACCTTTCGCGTTCACGCCACGATCAAGCATCGTTCCAGCAATACATTCTTGGCAGTGCCGAAGTGGTCGGACTCATGTGCCTGCGCGTTTTCTGTGAGGGCGATCGGGATCTATTGGAACGATTGAAACCGAACGCGATGAGCTTGGGGTCCGCTTTCCAAAAAGTGAACTTCCTCCGGGACCTGCGGCAGGACAGTCAGGGCCTTGGACGCACCTACTTCCCCGGAACAGATCTGAATGCCTTGACGACCGAACAGAAGCAACGCATCGAGGATGATATCCGCGCAGACTTCGAGCATGCGGAGATCGGGATCAAACAGCTACCTAAAGGAGCGCGCATCGGAGTACACCTGGCCTATTTGTACTACCTGCGGCTCTTCAAGAACATTCGATCAACACCGGCCAGTGAGCTCTTGACCCGTAGGATCCAAGTGCGGAAGAGTAGTAGGATCCGTTTGCTCGTAGGAACGGTGGTACAGCATAAATTGGACCTTGTATGAAGAGCGATGGATACCCCTTCCTGGACCGAGAGATGGTGGTACTGATCGATCCGAACGACCGGGAGATCGGTCAAATGGGAAAGTTGGAAGCGCACCGGACAGGTCGATTGCATCGTGCCTTTTCGGTGTTCATTTTCAATGCGCAAGGTGAACTGCTTTTGCAACAACGTGCGGCCAACAAGTACCATTCCGCCAGTTTGTGGACGAACACGTGTTGCGGACATCCGCGGCCCGGTGAAGCGTTGGTTGCCGCTGGCGAACGCAGGCTGGAAGAGGAGATGGGGCTGCATGTTCCGTTGCGTCCAGCATTCCATTTCACTTACGCTGCAAAGTTGGAGGACGGACTTACCGAGCACGAGCTTGACCATGTGCTCATCGGCCGAAGTGACCGTGATCCACGCCCGGACCCAGAAGAGGCTGCCGACTGGCGTTGGGTGGACCGCGCAACGCTTGAAGGTGAACTTGCCGCACATCCCGGTCTCTACACTGTTTGGTTCCTGCTGTGCGTGAAAGCAGCATGGGAACATGCCGATGGAATGACAGTGCAGGCATGAGTGAAACCCGCTCGGTGGTACTTTTCTGGTTCCGACGGGATCTTCGCCTGAACGATAACCATGGCTTGTACCGGGCGCTGAAGGAGGCGGGAAATGTGCAGCCGATCTTTATTTTCGACACGCATATCCTTGGGAAACTCGAAGACACGGACGATCGCCGTGTCAGCTTTCTGCATGATCGGGTTGGAACACTGGATGATCAGTTGCGATCACATGGTTCTTCTCTTCTGGTAAAGCAAGGTGATCCGTTGACGATCTTCAGAACATTGATCCAGGAACGGGCGATCGAAGCAGTTTACGCCAACCACGATCACGAACCGTATGCGCTGGAACGTGATGGAAGCATCAAGGAATTGTTGCGGGAGAATGGGATCGCATTCCACACCTTCAAGGACCAAACGATCTTCGAACGCGATGAGGTGGTTAAGGACGACGACTCGCCGTACACGGTATTCACTCCCTATGCGAAGCGCTGGAGAGCCAGGTTGACTGAAGTGGGTGTGCCGCATTATCCCAGTGAACATGCACTCGGTTCCTTGCACAAAAATGTAGGTCCTGCGCTGATCCCATTGGAAGACCTTGGGTTCCACTATGAACCGTACGATGTGGTGGGCTTGGTTCCCTCAACGCTCTTGCTAGAGCGTTATGCTTCACTCCGCAACACGCCTTCCGTGGCCGGTACTTCGCGGATCGGCGTACACCTTCGGTTCGGTACCGTTTCGGTCCGCGACATGGTCCGACTGGGCATGCTGCACAGCGATACGTGGCTGAACGAATTGATCTGGCGTGAGTTCTTCATGCAGATCGTTTGGCATTTTCCGCATGTGGAGAAAGGTGCTTTCCGCAAGGCGTATGATGCGATCCCATGGCGGGATGATGAAGCGGGATTCGACGCGTGGTGCGCAGGAAGGACCGGTTACCCCTTGGTGGATGCCGGCATGCGTGAGTTGCGTGCGACCGGTTCCATGCACAACCGCGTGCGCATGGTGGTGGCCAGTTTCTTGTGCAAGCACCTACTGATCGACTGGCGCTGGGGAGAGGCATGGTTCGCTCGGTGGTTGATGGACTTCGAGCTCTCATCGAACAACGGCAATTGGCAATGGGCGGCTGGTTGTGGTTGCGATGCGGCTCCTTACTTCCGGGTATTCAACCCTACACTTCAATTGAAGCGATTCGATCCTGAAATGAAGTACGTGTTGAAATGGGCGCCGGAATACGGGGAGTTGAATGCGCCCATTCCGATCGTTGACCACAAGACAGCGCGGGAGCGAGCGATCGCGACCTACAAGTCGGCCTTGACGCTAGGATAGCGCGGTATTCTCCAAGGCCACGGATAAGGGGGGGTCACGCTCAAGCAATAAGTTGTTTAACGATATGATACAAAGAATGAACAAAATCATTTTTGGGATGTTCTACCAGTATTGAATCCCTAAACACACACCAAAATGAGAATACTAACCACTGCTCTCTCCGTATTAATTGGCTCTTACTTGGCACAAGCTCAAATGGCGCGTGTTCAAGTGGTGCATAACAGTGCCGATGCCGCTGCCGCGATGGTGGATGTGTATTTGGACAATGCTCTTCTCTTGGACGATTTCGAGTTCAGAACAGCATCACCCTTCATAGATGCACCTGTCGGTGTGTCCTTCACAGTTGGTATTGCTCCATCCACTAGTTCCAGCGCAAGTGAAGCGATCTTCACGCAGGACTTCACCCTTGCCGATGGCGCGACTTATGTGATCGTTGCCGATGGCATCGTGAGCCCGACCGGTTATTCCCCAGCTGTTCCGTTCTCGCTTGAAGTTTTCGACATGGGCCGTGAGGCAGCTGCAGGCGGAAGCATGATGACCGATGTATTGGTACACCATGGCAGCACTGATGCTCCGACGGTGGATATCTATGAAAGCGCATTGGCGAATGCCACGATCGTGGACAATGCACCATACGGAGCGTTCGCCGGCTATTTGGAATTTGGAACGGCGGACTACACGCTCCAAGTGCGTGACCAGTACAACAGCACCATCGTTGCCGCCTATTCAGCACCCTTGGCCACGTTGAATCTAGGTGGCACAGCATTGGTCGCTTTGGCATCCGGTTTCCTGGATCCGTCGGTGAACAGTGACGGAGCTGCTTTTGGACTTTACGTCGCCTTGCCGAGCGGCGGTCCGTTGGTCGCATTGCCAGCAGCCGATATTCCCACGGCACGTGTACAGGTGATCCACAACAGCGCTGATCTTGCTGCTGCACAGGTGGATGTTTGGTTGAACAACACACCCTTGCTTGACAATTTCACTTTCCGTAACGCAAGCCCATTCGTGGACGCACAAGCAGGTGTGCCATTCGATGTGAGCATCGCACTTCCCACATCAACGGATACGATCGGTGCGTTGGCGCGCTTCACTTACAACCTGGAAGCAGGGGAGACCTACATCCTCATTGCCAATGGTATTGTAAGTGCTTCCGGCTACTCACCCGCCACTCCATTCGATCTGTATGTGCAAAGTGGTGCACGAGAAACGAGCAATGTCGCCTCCAACGTTGATGTGTTGGTTTTCCACGGAAGTACCGATGCGCCAGTTGTTGATGTGGTTGAAACCTCCGTACCCGCTGGGACGATCGTGAATGATCTGAGCCACGGTGAATTCGCAGGCTACCTGGAACTTGCCGAAGCCGACTACACACTCCTGATCGAAACGATGGGAACGCCCGTGGTGAGCTGCAATGCTCCACTTGCTTCCTTGGGCCTCGCAGGGAATGCGATCACCGTTCTGGCATCCGGTTTCCTTGACCCAATGGTGAACAGCCAAGGTGCCTCATTCGGTCTTTGGGTAGCATTGCCGACCGGAGGCGCATTGGTTGAACTGCCTTTGCCGACCGGCGTGAAGGAGAACGAGATCGTTCGTTCGCTGACCGCATATCCGAACCCTGCCATTGACGAAGTAGTGCTGGACATGGACCTCCTTACCAAAGGTCTTTCCACATTGTACATCCAAGATGCACTGGGCCGTCAACTGCAAGTGAAGGACCTCGGAACACTTTCCAGTGGTCAACAACGTGTGAATGTGGACCTGTCAACACTTAGCGCAGGTGCCTATTGGTTGCGTTTGGAGAATGGATCAGGACAAGTGATCGTTCCTGTTCAAAAGCAGTGAATAGTGGATCAACAGCGAAAATGGCGCGGCGGTCGGGAGACCGCCGCGCCATTGCGCTTAACGGGAACAACGAAATGAAGGACCATGTGATCGAACGAAGGATCCTGTTGCCAATTCGGCAAAAGGAAGCTTGGGATTTCTTCTCCACGCCGATGAACTTGGCCCGCATAACCCCGGAGGATATGCGGTTCGAGATCCTCACGGAACATCCGGAACGTCCAATATTCAGCGGCATGCACATCACATATCGCGTACGCCCATTGTTCCGAGTACCAATGACATGGCGTACCGAGATCCGAGAGGTCGAGGCGCCTTTTGCGTTCACGGATGCGCAGATCAATGGACCCTTCGCGAAGTGGGAACATGAGCACAGTTTTGTCGGAACACCACACGGCATTCGGGTCGTGGACCGTGTGGTCTATCGGCTACCATTCGGGATGTTGGGCAGGTTGATGCATACACTGGTGGTCAAGAGCAGAGTAGAGGCCATCTTCGATCATCGCGAAAAAGTACTAAGGGCGATCTTTGCACTGAAATGATCTGGACGATCAATATCCTATCGCTGCTCTGTGCGTTCGTCGGCATGGAATTCGTTGCATGGACCACACACAAGTATTTGATGCATGGCCTTCTTTGGAGCTTGCACAACGATCACCACAAGAAGGACCACGGTGGACCATTCGAGCGCAACGATGCCTTCTTCCTGATCTTCGCCGTACCCGCGATCATCTTATTCCTCTACGGTGTGCGTGGCGGGATCGGCGATGTGCGCATCTGGATCGCAGTCGGTATCACCCTTTACGGCATGGCCTATTTCCTGGTACACGATATTTTCATCCACCAACGCACCAAGTGGCTTCGCAACTCGGACAACCGCTACTTCAGGGCGATCAGACGAGCACACAAAATGCACCACAAGCACCTCGGCAAGGAAGAAGGAGAATGCTTCGGAATGTTGTTGGTGCCGCTGGAATACTTCAAGCAAGCCTCTTCTGAAGCCTGAAGTTTTGGAGCACTATCTCTATCTCTTCCTTGATCTTGGCGCATTGATCCTGCCCTTCCTCTTTTCGTTCCATAAGCGGATCCGTTTCGACCGTCAGTGGCCTGCCTTTAGGCAGGCCACGCTAATCGTCGCCTTCGTTTTCATTGTTTGGGATATCGCCTTTACGCGCATGGGTGTTTGGGGGTTCAATGCGCGCTACCTCACCGGTCTGGATCTCTTGGGACTACCCGTCGAGGAGTGGTTGTTCTTCCTATGTATTCCGTATGCTTGTGTGTTCACCTATTTCGTTCTCGGTGCGTTGCGGTCGGACCCATGGGCACCGAAGGTCACAAAGGTGATTTCATGGGTGTTGATCGGCATTTCCCTTTGCATCGGTATGTTCCACTTTGGGCGGTGGTACACGTCAACGACCTTTCTAGCACTCGCCACTACGCTCACGACCTTATTCGTGAGCGGACGGATCGACAGCCTCGGTCGGTTCTTCGTCAGTTACGCAGTTGTGTTGCTGCCTTTCTTCCTGATCAACGGAACCCTTACTGGGTCCTTCATTGAAGGAGAGGTCGTGTGGTACAATGATGCGGAGAACCTTGGTATTCGACTTGGGACGATCCCAATTGAGGACATCTTCTACGGCATGCTGCTGATCCTGTTGAACGTTGTGCTCTTCGAGCGCTGGCGGAAGATTCAGTAAACGATCAAGCGCGGCTCGCTCATCTCCTCCATCGCGTACTTCAAACCTTCGCGACCAAGTCCACTGTCCTTCACTCCGCCGTACGGCATGCTGTCCACGCGAAAGCCCGGCACGCTGTTGATGATCACGCCGCCGACCTCGAGTTCGTCGTGGGCCTGTTTCACGTGTGCGAAGTTGTTGGTGTACACCCCCGCCTGTAAGCCATAGTTGCTGTCGTTCACCTTCGCAATTGCGCTCGCAAAATCCTTCACACTTTCAATCACCGCAACGGGTCCGAAGACCTCCGCGCAGCTCACCTTCAGGAGCGGGTCGGCATCGGTGAGCAGCGTGGCCGCATAGACGTTGCGTTCTGCATCCACGGCCTTTCCGCCGGCCAGGAGCTTCGCGCCGCCTTTCACGGCTTCATCCACCCAACTACCGATGCGCTCGAAATGACCTTTGTCGATGATGGGTCCAACGGAGACCTTAGGGTCGCTCGGGTCGCCAGCCGACAGGGCGTTGTACTCCTTCACCAAGTGCTCCTTGAAGGCATCGAATGCACCGCCGACCACGTAGATCCGCTGTGTGCTGATGCATGTTTGCCCGGCGTAGAGGTTGGCCCCCATGGCCACGGTCTTCGCCACGGCAGGTAGGTCCGCTCCTTCATCGATGATCACGGATGCATTTCCGCCCAACTCCAGCGCGACCTTCTTTTTGCCACAGATCGCCTTCAGGTGCCAGCCTACTTTGTCACTTCCGGTGAAGCTGAGCAAGGCGATGCGCTCATCCGTAACGAGCTTTTCCGCAACTGGGATCCCGCAGAGCATGACGCTGAATGCGCCCTCCGGCCAGCCGATCTCCTCCAGCATCTTGCCCAACGCCAAAGCGCAAAGTGGTGCTTGCGGGGCCGGTTTTAGCACCACCGGACAACCAACAGCCATGGCCGGTGCGACCTTGTGCAACACGAGATTCAATGGAAAGTTGAAGGGTGTGATCGCGGCGATGACACCGATCGGGAAGCGTTTGGTGAAGGCGGTCTTGCCCACTCCGGCATCATGATCGATGGGCACGGTTTCGCCCGAGAAGCGCAAGGCCTCGGAAGCAGCAGTGCGCACTGTAGAGATGCAACGCGTGATCTCCCCTTTGGCGTAGCCGATCGGTTTGCCGCCCTCTGCAACGATCAGTTGCGCCAAGGCATCCTGGTCCTTCACCAATAGATCGGCCAATGCGTTCAGCTTCGCGCTGCGCTCTCCTGCGCTCATCTTGCGCAACACACCCCTGCTCGCATAAGCTGCTGCGATGGCTTCCTCCATCTGCGCTTCAGTAGCATGCGGGATCCCCGCTAGTTCTGTGCCGTGGTACTTGTCCACCACGGTATTGAAGGAGCCATCACCCTCATTCACCCATGCTCCATTGATGTAGTTGGAAGGATGGAACAGTCGGGATAACGAAGGGCTGATAGGGCGCGCAGTTGTAGCTGAAGACATGGTGCGAAATTAGGGCTGAGGGTGCAGGCGGAGGGCGAATTACTTCGCCATGTACCGGCCAACAGGCCTAAGGAGCACGACCTCAACGAACTGTTCTTCGAACTTCTTGAAGCTGGCTTCCACCTGCTTTTCCGGCCAGATGATCTTCACGTTCCCTTTGGCTACATCGTAGACCGCCGTATAGAGTGTTCCGAATCCGCGCAGGTATTGTTGGCTGTACAGCGGTGGCTTTAAGAAGCGCTTGATCATCGCCGCTCGTGTCAATTTAGGCTCGGCTATGCTTTGCTCAAGGACGTGCTTACGCTCAATGGTATGCGTGAATGCCGCATACTCGTCCCATTCCACTTGGTGCTGATGGTTCGTGGCAACGGCTTGGTAGACCACCTGCGCCGGCCTGTCCGGATTCAGATACACGGTCGCGTAATTACCACTCTTGTCCACCACTGTGACGTTGTACCCCATGTGTACGGGTATGCGCTGTAACACCACGCACGCTTCTCCCACATTGCTGCACGTCTCGAGTACATAGCGGATCACCAACGGAATACCGAAGCCGATGCCGGTAACCTTCCGGCCACCGAAAGCCAGCGCAACCGCTAAACCATCGTCGTTCATGCCATCCAACAATCCCCATCCGCTATCCTGCACACCGATCACCGGCTTGCAGTACTCGGTGAAGGTCATTCGGCCATCGAAGAAGCGTGGATCGAAATCGTAGTTGCGGATGAGCGTGGGACCACCACGTGTCCAAGCGACCTGAGAGCATCCGGCCATATACGGAGGCGGGCACCACATGCTGAGGAATCGGTGCGCAAGTTCATCGTCCCCGGACATACGACACAGGCTGTTGTATACCGGGATCAATTCCGGCATGTGCAATTCCAGCAACGAGCGACTCGTGATCTGGTCGGGACGCTGCTCTTCCCCTTCACTGATGAACCAGATCCGGTACAACGGCCAAGCATGCTCGAAAAAGCCAAGCCAGCGGTCGCCGGGCCAAGGTTCATGAACAAGTTTCAGGTGGACGTACATATCGGTGCATAGTTAACCGCAAAGTCGCGAAGACGCCAAGCTTTCCGTACGAATGACCCTTTGCGTTACTGC
Organism: Flavobacteriales bacterium; assembly: GCA_016710015.1. Classification (GTDB taxonomy): domain Bacteria; phylum Bacteroidota; class Bacteroidia; order Flavobacteriales_F; family PHOS-HE28; genus PHOS-HE28. The sequence goes on along the minus strand of JADJLR010000004.1, from coordinate 121,687 downwards.
GACTTTGCGGTTCGAACTTCTCACATCATCTTGAACCCACCGATCTCCAGCAAGTGCTCATGGCCATTGGAGCTTTGTGTGCCAGGCACCACGCTCTTGTATTCTTTCTTGATCGCGTTGAGCCACTTCTTCGAACGATCGAGCAATTCGAAATTGTCGTTCATCATGCGACCGCGCATCACCAGGATCCCGATATCGGCACCTTCGTAGAGCCAATCGCCGACGCGGGTGATGCGGAGGAAGAAGGCTTCGTTCTCGTTCTCGACATAGCGACGGTGGGTGTCCATGCGCCAGAAGTAGATGCTGCCGTCGGGGCGCATGCGCCAGATGCCGCTGCGCGGTGCTTCGGTGACGCGACGGACATCGTCCTGCGTGTGCTTGATGACCATCTGTCCCCAGCTGTCGATGTTCTCCTCGCGCGCCCAGCGGCGGTTGAGGGCATTCACGTTCAGTTCGTAGGGTTGGTCCATCCATTCCATGATGTGGAAGAGGTGGAGCGGGGCATCGCTCATCGCAAAGACGGCGTGGTTGGTGATGCTGCTCGCGCCCGTGATCCTGGGGTTCAACTCGCCGAGGTAGATGGCACCGTTGTCCTTGTCGATCAAGAAATCCAACTCGAAATACCCCTTGTACCCCTCTTTGCGCAACTGGTCTCCGAAGAGTTGTGCGTACTTGCGCGCCTTGCGCCGGATCGCTGGCGTAAAGGTGTCTGCGAAGATCTCGTTGCCGCACCACCCGCCTTTGTATGGCGTTAATTCCTTGAAGCCAACGAGCTCCGTCATCAACGGCGTGACGATCGTTCCGTGCCGCGTAACGCAGGCTTCCAAAGCGGCACCTCGGCAGTTGATGCGCTTCATCACCTTACACTCCTTCTCCGCCTCGATCTCCTTGGCGTACTTGTCGTAATCCGCCTTGTTCTTGACGAAGAAGGTGGTGTGACCGCTGTCCCCGAAAGGGGTTTGGATCACCAGGTCATGGCCGAGTTTCGCAGAGACCTTGTTCAGGTGGTCGTAGTTCTTCACCTGGCTCAATACGTAGGGAACACAGGGCACACCTGCTTTCTCAGCGATGCGGTTCGTGTTCACCTTGTTGTCCATGAAGGTGCGCATCTTGGCACTCGGGAACATCACCTCCAAGCCGAGCTTCTTCGCGAGCTTTTCGGTCTTCTCATCGAACATGAGGAAGAGCACTTTGCCTGCCTTCCCCTTCACTTTCCTGCTTTCGATGTAGTCGCGCACCTCGCTGTGTGTGAGCAGATAGTTGTTGATGTCCTCGATACTCTGGAACTCCTCGTGCGGCTCTTCCTTCATCGGACTCATCAGGTTGGGATGCAACCCATCGAAGCACTCGATGTAGGTGATGAACTTGAAGCCCTTGATCCATTCGTCGGCACCCAACAGGTTGAAGTTGGTGGCACTGATGAAGTAGATGGGTGTTTCGTTGCGATAGAAGAAGCGACGGATATCGCTGACGCCTTTGACGGTGGGTCTCGAGGGTTTGAGCTTCCGTTTCGCGGCCTTTCGTGGTGCCGTTTTCTTCAACGGGGTAGCCACCTTTTTCTTGACAATGGTCTTCTTACTCATGTGTTTTTGGTCTTTTTAGTGGCCTTGCCGCTACCGTTGGTATCGGGCATGGCGGGCAAACGCATCCCGCCCATGGCGGTGCCGGTCCGTTGTCGGCCAAGCGTTGCTTCGGTGAATAGGACGAGGCCGAGTTCCTCCCGATAGCCGTGGATCTCTTTCACGTCGATGGCCAGGAGGAAATCGATGATCTCGTGGTTGATCAACTGCCCCGGCACCAGTACGGGGAAGCCTGGTGGGTACGGGATGACGAAGGAGGCGGAGACCAGTTCGCGACCGTCGGCCATGGCCTTTAGGCATTCGGCCAGCTTCAGGTGCTCGCAATTGGTGTGCTCGTATGCCAAGAAGTAGGCGGCGCGGAGGTTGCCTCCTGGTACTCCTGGCTGACCCAGAAAGGAGCGGTGGAAGCTGGTGAAATCGGGTAGGGGCGGCACCTCCTCCACCAAGGAGCGGATGCGACCGAGGTGCATCTTTTTCTTGGCGTGGTCCATGCTGGCGTTTCGTCGCTCCAGGTCATCGGCGATCTCCAATAACACCTTGGTGAGGTAGGCCACCGAACCGCGCGTTGTACCGATGTTGGTCATGAACAACACGCTATTGCGGGAGGTCTTGTTCACTTGGATGGAGTATTTGTCCATCAAGTAGTCGTTCTTGAATGTGTCGCCGTCGATCCCCGTACGGCCCGTGAACAAGTTGATCTTGGTAGGGTCCAGAGCGAACTCATCCTCTTCCCAAGCCTTCTCGATGTCGTTCCAACCTTTTTCTCGCGAGTAGTAGCCTTCGATCCCGCTTTCGCGGTGTTCCTTCGGGATCAATTCGCCGATGGTGATGATGTCGAACCACTTGCGCAGTTTGTCGTGCTCGCGGATCGTTCGGCGCAACATCATACCCAGTTCGATCGCCTTTTCCACGAGTTCGTTGCCTTCGAATTCCACCTGCCGCCGACCGACGTCCATGCTGGCGAGGATCTGGTAGTTTGCGCTGGTGCTCGTGTGCGTCATGTATGCCTCGTGGAAGGCGGCCTCGCTCTTGCGCACGAAGTCCTCGTCCCAAATGTGGATCATACTACCCTGCCGTAAGGAGCTCAAGGTCTTGTGTGTACTCTGCGTCGCGTACACGCGGATGCGCACCTTGTCCGGATCCGGAAGTCGTGGCTCCTCGCCCTTTGCCAATCCGGCGATGTGCGCTTCGTACTCGGCGCGATAGGCAGCTGTGCTGTATTTCTTGTGCAATTTGGCTGCGACGTGCATGGCGGTACGCTGGCGCAAGATGGAGCTGAAGCGTGCGAACGCGAACCAGGCTTCGTCCCAGAGGAATACGATGTCCGGCTTCAGCGCGAGCACTTGCTCCATAACCCGCTCCACGTTGTACACCACACCGTCGAAGGTGCTGTTGGTCAAGAGCACCATTTTCACTTTACCCAAACGACCGCCCGCTTTCAAGGTCAGGAGTTTCGAGCGAATGTGTTCCAAGGGTACCGCGCCGTACATGCTGTATTTCGGCAACGGATAACTGTGGAGGTAGACCGGATATGCACCGCTCAATAGCATACCGTAATGGTGGCTCTTGTGGCAATCGCGATCGATCAGGACCACATCACCGGGCTCCACGAGTGCTTGCACCACGATCTTGTTGGAACTCGACGTGCCATTCGTTGCGAAGAAGGTCTGTTGTGATCCGAAAGCGCGCGCAGCATTCTGTTGCGCTTTCTTGAGCGGGCCGGTGGGTTGCAAGAGTGAATCCAGACCACCGGTAGTAGCGCTTGTCTCAGCAAGGAACAAATTGCGGCCATAGAACTCGCCGAAATCATGGATCCATCGGCTTTTGAACACCGAGTTGCCTCGCGAGATCGGCATGGCGTGGAAGACACCCATCGGCTTTTTGCTGTATTCCTTTAGCGCGGTGAAGAAGGGTGTCTCGTAGCGTTCGCGGATCCCACGAAGTACGGTGAGGTGCATCTCTTGCAGATCCTCGGTGCGGTAGAAGATCCGTCTGAAGCTCTTCAACGTATCATCGAGCAGACCCGTGACCGGCGTATCCGTCACATAGTACCGATCCACCTCCGGTCGGAATTCATGCATGATCCGGCCTAGCAACGGACCCATGTCCGACTTGCTCTGTGAGCTCATGTCGACACGATCGAAGTTGCGGGTGAAAGGCTTCAGGATCCCTTCAGCGTTCCCACTATGAAAAGGCACGCCGTAGCGCACCACGCACGCTTGTATGTTGTGGTTGAAGTGCAATGCGATCAATGCATCCTGTACCGTACGAACCACAACGACATCATAGGTATAGGGGTCGCTGCGGTCCCTGCATTTCCGCAGATTCTGCTTCAACGCATGTTCTTCCTCTTGGTCGATCTCGTCCACGAAGAGCACCTCGAAATAGTTCTGCTTGCCATGATCCTGATCCTCGTGTTCGTCCTCCGGACCACCTAGGATATCATCCTTCAGAATAGGATCTACACGGAAGGCTCCGCTAACAAGATTCCGCACCACGTGGTCCACCGCTTGGTGCAGTGTGTGATGCTCCTTCTTGTCCAGCAAATGCTGCAAGCGCTTCACCCGATCCAGACCCGGGAACGCCCAGTACTGCTCGATCGTCAACAGGTCCTTCAGTAAGCGATCCGCCGCTCCGGCCGTTCCCTTCCCCTCATCCAAGGCCGATACTTCAAGTCGCAGTTGGTTCCACGTGTAGGACCGTAAGCGAGCTGCATTGAAGTGTTGTCTGTGCGGCGTAGGAAGGGTTTTGGACATGGGCGTGTCAATTGGTGAAAGAAAAGTACATCAGAAAGCCGTCCTCATGTACTGGTTCGCGACCTCTCGGCCAGTACTCAGCGCTTGCGGGGTGCAGCCTTCTTCTTTGGCACAGCCTTCGGTGCGGCTTTCTTAGCTGCCTTAGGGGCTACTGTGGGTCGAGCAGTGGTGCGACGCGGACCCTCGTGCAAGGCCAAGCGGTTGCCTTCGCTATCGATGAACAATGCGAAGGAGCCAGCCTGTTCACTGATCAGTGTCTTGGACATGATCACGCGCCCACCGGCTAGTTCAACCCGGCCCAGTACGGCATCCAGATCACTACCCGCGTTCAGGTAGATGAGCACCCCGGTATCGTTCGGCGTACAACCGGGTCCGGCGACCAGCGCACCACCCACGCCTTTATTTGCAGGGAAGAAGGCCATGGCATACTCGCCATTGAAGTTGGTCTCCATCTGCATGTTGTAGATGGAATTGTAGAAGGAAGTGGCACGTTCGATGTTGTAAACGGGGATCTCGAACCAATTGATGAAATCCTTCGGCTGTTGGTGGTTCTTGATGGAGGCGGTGCTACCCATAGGTTAAAAATTAGGTTCAAATGGCGGTCGTATCGTTGGAACGACCGGAGTGATATTGGGCTCTTGGACCTGACGCGCGTCATCGCGCATCTGGAGCTCGGCGAGCTCCTTCAAGCGGCTGGGCTTGATCAAAGGACCGAGGCTTTCAAGATACGAATGTTTTGCGCCTTTCGCGTAGATCGTGAAATCCAACATGTGGTCGCGGAAGCTTTTCAAGGGCTGCCCAAGGCGCAGAACGCCCATTTCACGGCTTCTGCGGACCCGATCCATGTTCAGCTCGATCGGGAAATATTCCTCGTTGTTCTGCGCTTGATAGAGCACACGACCGTCGGGACCGCACACGATGCTGCGTCCGCTTCCGCCGGTATCGAGGCCGTTCACATCGAAGAAATAGCACTGGTTGATCGCTGCTGTTGCGCGTGCGATACTCAGTTCGATGTCACGGTCGATCGTGCCGGTCAATGTGGGATGAAGGATCACTTCTGCGCCCATCACGGCCAAGGTGCGTGTGGTCTCGGGGAACCACATGTCGTAGCAGATGCTTACCCCGAAACGCCCTACTTCGGGCACATCGAAGACGCAGAATTCGTGGCCAGCTGTAACACCTACCTCGTATGGATAGAACGGGAACATCTTGCGGTAGCGGGTCACGACGCTTCCTTCAGGATCGATCACCGAGGCCGTGTTGTAGATCTTACCGTCCTTCTTTTCGAAGATGCTGCCCGGTAGGAGCCAAACGTTGTGTTTCGCGGCCAGTGCGCACATTTCCTGCTCGAAAGCGCCGGGGACTTCCTGCGCATTGTGCGTCAATGGTCCGTAGGCGCATAGTTCGCTGAATACCACCATATCCACCCACGGGTAGATGTTCATGAGGATGTCGAGTTTCAGTTTCATCGCTTCCACATTGCTGTAGGAGGCGCTTACCCGCATTTGGATGCCGGCTATGGAGAATGGTTTCATGATATCGGTTCGTAGTTAGAGGTTAGGCCATGAGGATCCACGGCCGGTACGGTGGTGTTGGAGAGGGTCGTCGGCTCAGGCGCAGATCTTCCTGAGTTCCTCTTCCATGATATCCAAGCCCTTGTTCAACACTTCATCAGAAATGACAAGTGGACATAGCACCCGGATGATATTCTTCTCTGTGCCGGCCGTGATGACGATGAGGTTCCTTTTGGCGCAAGCCAGCATCAGCTGCTGGCAGATCTCCGCATCCGCCTGATAAGGGTCTCCGTCCTTCACGAATTCGATCGCCATCATGGCACCAAGGCCGCGGACATCCCCGATACAGGTATGTTCAGCTTTCATCTTCTCGAAGCGGGATCTGATCACTTGGCCGACGTGCTTTCCCATCGCATTGATATCCACCTCCTCCATGTACTTCAGGGTCGCCAAGGCTGCGGCACAGGAAACGGGGTTGCCTATGTAGGTCCCTCCAATGCTGCTTGGAGCGGCACAGTCCATGATCTCTGCCTTTCCGACCAACGCCGCGATCGGCATTCCGCTGCCCAAGCTCTTCGCCCAGGTGCTCATATCGGGGATCACCCCGGAATGCTCGAAGGCTCCCCAGGCCCCGGTGCGGCCGAATCCTGTTTGCACTTCGTCGAAAATGAGCATGATCCCGTGCTCGTCACAGAACGCACGCAATCCTTTCAGATATCCTGCTGGTGCGGTATTGAAGCCGCCTTCGCCTTGCACCACCTCAATGATGATCGCTGCCAATTGGTCCGGTGCAACCGTATGCTGGGACACGTGCTTCAAACGTTTCAATTCAGCGTTCACGAACTCCTTTTCGGTTCGGCCATTCGCGAACCGATACATGTTCGGGAAGGGGATGCGATAGACCTCTGGTGCGTAAGGGCCGCACCCGTGCTTGTAGGCCACCTTGCTGGTGAGCGTCATGGCCATCAGTGTTCGGCCATGGAACGCATCGGTGTAGCACAGCACACCCTGCCTACCGGTCTTTTGGCGCGCCACCTTGATCGCATTTTCGACCGCTTCTGCACCTGTGCTGACCAACAAGGTCTTGGTCGGTCCTCCATGTGGAAGCAAGGCGTTCAATTTTTCGCAAAGGGCGATGTACGGCTCGTAACTGGCCACGTTGAAACTCACGTGCAAATACTTGGCAGCCTGCTCCTGAATGGCCTTCACCACCGGCGGAGGGCAATGACCCGCGTTCACCACCCCGATACCTCCTGCGAAATCGATCAGTTCGTTGCCATCCGCATCCGTGATGAACGCTCCCTTCGCATCGACTGCGGTGGCGTAATTGAAGGTGCCAACACCATGAGGTACTGCGGCCTTGCGGCGTTCGATCAATTCCTGGCTCTTGGTGTGTTGCTCGGTCATGGTGCGGTCTGAATTCGGGTGCAAAGGTCTTCTTAATTCCCACAACGATAAGCCGTTATCCATTGGAATAGATACGAACAGTGCGAAGGGAATCCCCATTGCCTGTTCCGAGGAAATTCGGAGGTCAGTTCAAGCGGTGGGCGAGTGTCACGGTCTGCTTGTAGCGTTCCACGTTCCCGCCGAGGTCGAAGGCCTCGAAGACCACGATGTACGGCCCCATTCGGCCCAAGCTGCCGCTATCGAGGATGCCATTCCAAGAAACCGCTCCGGATGTGCCCAGTAGTTCATTCTCCATCAACTTCAAGGCTTCTCGTCCAGCTGGATCGTAGATGGTGATGTTCCCCGCGAAGCCGGGCTGGTCCATGCGATAAGCGATCGTGAGCACGTCTTGGAATCCATCGTTGTCCGGGGAGAAGATGGCGGGCTCGATGGTCATTTCACCATTCGGATCAGGGGAGGGCGCGTATTGCGAATTCTGGAAACCGGGCGTGGCCTTACCGGCAACATCTGCTGCACTTTGCCAATTCGTGTTGTCCGAGGTGGGCCGGTCCGGATCGACCCGCTCCAAGGAGTAGCCTTCGGTTTTGTTGAGCAATGCGAAATGTAGATCGTCATCGTAGTCGAAACGGTCCAGCTGCGTTCCGTCCGGGGCCTGAAGTACAACGCTTCCATTTTCGTTGTTATAGCTCGGTAGGTCGGTCACCAAAAAGCGGTCGGTGCGACTTTGTGGGTAGTTGAGTACGATGTTGGCTTGGTCCTCGCACAGCAGTACGTAACCGCCAGGAACGAGCAAGGTCGCCGCCGAGGTGATCACCAAGGGTGCGCCTACAACTCCGTCGCTGACGTTCGCCATTTGCCAACCCGCTAGGCTCAGGATCTTGGTGCTTCGGTTGTACAATTCCACCATGTCGCTCCCGGTACCGACAGGATCGTAGAGCACTTCGTTGATGACCACATCACCGACCGCAACGGCTTCGGGAAGTCCGAAGGTCGCCGTGTTGTTCGCACCGATCAAGTTCCCGGTACAATCCGAAACATCTTCCACAACGAGCGAATACACCGTACCGACCGCGAGTGGATCCAATAGCACGATGGTTGCGCCATTGGACCCGTTCGGGAACACATCCCCGGTAGCGATAGTCGGGGTGATGAAGTAGTTCCCACCGACCAAGCTGCTCGCATCCATGTCCTCACTGAATACCACCTCAAGGGTAGAAGCATTGGGAACTTGCACCGCGACCAAGGAAGGCGCTTGTATGTCCGGAACGATCGCGTAGATGCTGTTCTGTGTGCCGGGCGTACCTCCAAGGGTGGCGTTACTGGCCCGCCAATTGGAAGCGCCGCTACACGGTGCGGTCGGATCGATCTGTTCCAAGGTCCAGCCGCCGTCGTCCTTCACGGCATCCTGGTACCAACTCAGTGCGTAGGTCACGTTGTCTATGCTGAAGGCATTTTCATCGCGCAGGTCCAGTGGATCCGTGTCGTTGTTCAAGGCCGGTAGGCTGGGCACCCCGATCTTGTTGGTGATGGATGGAAATAGCGGAAGACTCGCATTCGCCATGAGTACGACATATTCCCCGGGCGCTAGTGTATAGGTGGGTAATGTCACGGGGGTGCCACCATCGCCAAAGGTCCATCCGGCCAAGTCGAAGACCCGATCCGAGGTGGCGTTGTACAGTTCCACGAACTCAACATCCGGTAAACCGACCGTTGGCGTGGGGTCCGCCATGATCTCGTTGATGACCACATCGCGGAACTCGGCAGCAATGGGCACCACATAGGCGAAATCGGTCGAGCTGTTCACGGAAGCATTTCCCGCTAGGTCCTGCACGCCATTTACCGTCAATGTGTACGTGTTGCCGTTCACCATTGCCGCAGTGAGCAACAGGGTGACCTTGGCAGGGTCCAAGCCGTTACGTACCGCAGTGGTTACGCCGTTGAAAGGGATGACGGTGTAGTTGTTCGGATCCTCTGCTGTGGTTTCGTCCACCGGCTCACTGAAAAGAACCTCCACTTGGTCCACTGCGATGATCGAAGCGCTGAGCACAGTGGGGGGCGTATTGTCCACTTGAATGGGACCGGCGTAGAAACTGTCATAATAGAATTTATCAGCGTTGCTGACCGTATAGGTACAGGTGACCCCGATGGTGTTGCTGGTGGTGTGTGCAATCCCTGGTCCGCTGGCTTGCAGGATATAATTCGTTCCACCCATTGGGTCCACCGAAAGTTGCCAGTTCCCAGAAGCATCGCGTATCACCTGAACGCCCACGTCGAAGGGGTTGGCGATCGCGGTTTCGGTGCCACGACATATCGAGGTGCTGGTGGTGCCGGTCTGCTCGAAAAGTTCAATGGCATCGGAAGATCCTGCCTCACCGAATTGTAGGTAGTACCCGTTCAGTGGACCGCTTAGATCGGGCTGGTCGCTTACCAAGTAGACCCGACCGAAGTTGCTGGAACTACCGGAGAAACTCTGTTTCACCCGAACCCGCCACTCGTGTTCGTCCAAAGTGGTCATGGCGTTGGGTGAGTGGAGCTGACTGCTAGCTGCAACCGTATTATTCAGCTGCAATTGCTGTGTTCCATTCACGATGAAAACCGATAGGTCGCCCTGCCAGACTGGATCGGCAGTGAAGTCGCCATCGGTGAAATCATCGAAGAACTGAGCATTGCTGCCAAGGAACAGCGCAGTGGCCACCAAGCAGGATAAAGCACGGAAAACAGCGGTCATCATGGCTTTCTGTAGGCAACCAAGGTAGTACTTTAGCTGGCCTTTGAACGTTCACACACCATCATGAAAGTTGCAGTCGTAGGTGCCACCGGTATGGTCGGCGGGGTCATGTTGAAAGTGCTGGAAGAGCGGAACTTCCCGGTCAGCGAACTGTTCGCGGTGGCTAGTGAACGGGCCAATGGCCGCACGGTCCGCTTCAAGGGAGGGGATGTTCCGGTGATCGGCATGGAGGCTGCGATCGCATCCAGACCGGACATCGCGCTTTTCTCGGCGGGAGGTGGTGTGTCGCTGGAACAGGCCCCACGTTTTGCCGAGGTGGGCTGTGTCGTCATCGATAACAGCAGTGCTTGGCGGATGGATCCCACGAAGAAGTTGGTGGTTCCGGAGATCAACGGTCAACTGATCACGGCAGAGGATCGCATCATCGCCAACCCGAATTGCAGTACCATTCAAATGGTGCTCGCGTTGGCACCCCTGCACAAGGCATATACGGTTCAGCGCGTCGTTGTTTCAACCTATCAAAGCGTGACCGGAACAGGTATGAAAGCCGTGGCGCAAATGGAGAACGAGCGTAAAGGCATCGCGGGAGAAATGGCCTATTCGTTCCGGATCGATCGCAATGTGATCCCGCATTGCGATGTGTTCACCGACAACGGCTACACCAAAGAGGAAATGAAACTGGTGCATGAAACGCAAAAGATCCTGGACCCGAACATCCGGGTGACGGCCACGGCGGTGCGAGTACCCGTAACGGGCGGGCATAGCGAAGCGGTGAATGTGGAATTCGCGAAGGAGTTCGATCTGGAAGAGGTGCGTGATCTGTTGCGCAATGCACCCGGGATACGGCTGTTCGACGACACCGCAAAGAATGAGTATCCCATGCCATTGATCGCCAATGGTCAAGACGAAGTATTCGTTGGCCGCTTGCGACGCGATGAGACACAGCCGCACACGTTGAACCTCTGGGTGGTGGCGGACAACTTGCGAAAAGGTGCGGCCACGAATGCTGTGCAGATCGCGGAACAGGTGGCTCGGGTCCATCAACATATCCACTCCGTGGGAAATTCGCTTGCGCACTGATCGGCCCGGTCGCTTGCTCTAGCCATCCCTCCTGTTCAACCCAACACCACGAACCATGCGCTTGTTACTGACGATCATTGCGACTTGTTCATTGGTCTTTTCGCAGGCCCAATCGGACCGACCGCACGCACCCTTGTTGGCCGATGGTTACATCGGATTCGGGAATGCCTCCGGCTTCAACACCGATCTGAGCCTTGCCGATTGGCGGGCCGCACTGCCCAACACGGAGCTGTTACAACATGACATTCCGTTGTCCAATGACGTGGACCATGCATACAAGGACGGGTTCCGTGACGGCGATGGACCCAACGGACGCTACATCGGACCAGCCAGCGGAGCTTTGTATTTGGGTGTTGGCCTTGATCCAGGGCGCAATGCCCCTGAACCTTCGAAGTTCGAGAAGCGACTGCGGATCGGTCTGATGTACACGAAGTACGAAGGTGTTTCCGATGCATGGGGAACCTCCGAGACAGCACGGTACGATACCCTGATATCCCAAGCGACCGGGGCGCAATTCTACCGTGATACGACGTATAGTGAAGGGTACAAGCTCAATGCTTCCTGGTCGCGGATCGGATTGGATGTCTCCTATACCGTGCGCCGGGTAAGTGCATCGCGGTGGGCTTGGTATGTGGGTGCAGGCGCACAGGTCGGGGCCACTTTGAACAATGAGGTACGCGTTTCACATTGGATCTCCCGTTCGGATCTGGGCAGCGAGGAACAAGAGGCAACGTATCGGCAAGAGGAAGAGGAGGAAAACCACCGGCTTCGTTCCAATGCATGGGGCTCCGGCTTTGCACTGGCGGGACTGGATTTCCAGTTGAGCCGTAAAAGTTCGTTCTTGAGCAGCTTACATCTCTTCTACGAGATCCGGCCCACCTTGCAGTTCAGTGCGCTGGTCGGGGTACCCACCCGGGTCCAAGGAGCTGGAAGCTCGGTCTTTGGAATGCGCTTCGACCTACGTTGATGCCTCCGCAGTCGGGGCCACTGATCCCGTGGTCGTTCCTTCGGAGGGTACCGTGTCCGTCCTGCGCGGCGGACGTTGCGCCAGAATGAACAGTGCTACGCCGATGGTGATAGCGGCATCCGCGATGTTGAACACCGGTCGGAAGAACACGAAGTATTCGCCGCCCCAGATCGGGAGCAGATCGGGCAATCGCCCTTCCCAGACCGGGAAGTAGAACATGTCCACCACTGCCCCGTGCAACAGCGGAGCATAGCCTCCATCCGGCGGAAGGAACACGGCTTTCTCGAATGGTGTGCTGGCACTGAAGAGTACGCCGTAGAAGGTGCTATCGATGATATTCCCCAAGGCACCTGCCAGGATCAACGAAACGCTCACCACCAAACCTGTGGAAGCACCGCGTTGCACCATGCGATGCAGGCTGTATCCAATGGCACTTACCGCCGCGATCCGCAAGAGCGTGAGCATCAACTTGCCCCATGTACCGCCGAACTCCATGCCAAAAGCCATGCCTCGGTTCTCGATGAAATGCAGAAAACCCTTGTCGCCAAGGATGGAGATGGAGCCGTCGTAGAAGAAGTGCAACTTCACCCACACCTTCAGCGCTTGGTCCGCAAAAAGCACGAGGAATACGATGAGCCACGCACGCCTCATACCTGACCGCGAATGAACGGTGAGCAGGCGATCGCTCGCATCAATTGCCCATCTGCTGCTTGGCCTCGATGCTCAACGTGGCATGGGGTACCAAGCGCAAACGCTCCTTGCTGATCAGGCGACCGGTTACGCGACAGATGCCGTAGGTCTTGTTGCGGATACGCAAAAGGGCATCTTCCAAATGCTTGATGAATTTCTCCTGTCGACCGGCGAGCTGAGCGGTTTCTTCGCGGCTCAAGGTCTCACTGCCGTCCTCGATCATCTTGAATGAGGGGCTCGTATCGTCCGTGCCGTTGTTGTCCGTGTTCGCCAAGGTTTGTTTCAGCAGGTCGTAGTCCTTGCGGGCTTCGTCAAGCTTGCGATTGATGAGTGTCTTGAACTCGGCCAGTTCGTCGTCGTTGTAGTGCAGCTTCGACGCATGCTCCAAGGTGGACACTTGTTTCTTCACTATCGGGGCCGCCACGGGTCGGTTCGGGAAAGCCACTTGGGTCACCAATGGCTTGCTCGCTGCGACCTTTGCCGCTTCCTTGGCGGCTGCCTTCTCCTGCTTCTTCGTCATTCCCTTCTTCACAGGTTTTGCCGGTACACTAACGGGCTTGCTCTTCTTTGGAGCGGGTTTCGTATTCGTTTTCTTGACCACGACCTTCGCCGGGGCTGCTTTCTTGACTGTCTTGGCAGGAACTGCCTTCACTGGTTTTGCAGCCTGTTTGGCTTTCGCTACCTTCTTCGGTGCTGCCTTGGCCACCTTCTTCGCGACCGGCTTGGCCACTTTCTTGCCTTTGCTCGCCACAGCCTTCACCACTTTTTTAGGAGCCGGTTTGGTGGACTTCTTGGGTGCAGGTTTCGAGGCCTTCTTTGTAGGCTTGGTCACTTTCTTGGCCACAGGTTTCGAAGCTTTCTTCTTCGTAACAGGCTTGGCCACTTTCTTGCTTTTGCTCACCGCCGCCTTCACCGCTTTCTTAGGAGCCGGTTTGGTGGACTTCTTGGGTGCAGGTTTTGCGGCCTTCTTTGTAGGCTTGGCGACCTTCTTGGCAGCTGATTTCTTGGCCATGGCGTTCCCGTGTTTGGAAATTGATCGCAAATATAGGCTCTTTGGCCCGTCAATTGGCCGATCGAGTAAGCGACAGCGCGCACGTGACCTCGTCGTCCAAGGCAACTTCGTACACCGTGCTCCCCGCATTCGGAAATTGATCCACCAGGATCTGCTCCACCTGCGTAGCGGCCAATGTTTCCGCTAGAATGTGCTTGGCGTGGTGCCGAACGGCCGCCTCGAAACGGGCATCGCCGTTGCGCCGGATGTGCAGGTCGATCCGATCGGTCACCTCCAAGCCGGTCTCCTTGCGCAGGGTCTGGATCCTGCTGACCAGTTCGCGGGCCAGGCCCTCTTGGACCAAGGCATCGTTCAAGGTGATGTCCAATGCAACGGTCAACGGACCGTCGCTGGCCACGCTCAAGCCGGGGATCGTTTCGGCGGTGATCTCCACATCATCGCGAAGCACTTCCACTTCCTGTCCTTCGATGTTCAGCTTCATGGTGCCCTTGGCTTCGAGCTCCGCGATCTCTGCTTGATCGAAAGCGTTCACGGCAGCAGCAACGCTCTTCATCAACTTGCCCATGCGTGCGCCCAATTTCTTGAAGTCGGGTTTGATCCTCTTGGTGAGTTTGCTTTCGTTCGCATCCATGATCACCAACTCCTTCACATTTACTTCACCAAGTACCAACTCTTGGATCGCCTCCAGACGTTTATGCATAGTGGCATCCGTGACCGGGACCATCATCTTTTGCAACGGCTGGCGTACGCGGTGTCCTTCCTTTTTACGGATGCTGAGTACAAGTGAGGTGAGCTTCTGGGCTAGTGCGGTTCGCTCTTCCAGTTCAGTGTCGATCAGCTGTTCATCATGCTTCGGCCAATCGCTCAAATGCACGCTCGATCCAGTGAGGTCACGGTACGAACGATCGCTGAAGAACGGTGCGATCGGAGCACTCAACATCGCGATCACCTCCAAACACCGGTGCAGCGTTTGGAATGCCGCGTTCTTGTCGGCACCCTGCTCGCCTTTCCAGAAACGACGGCGATTCAACCGAACGTACCAATTGCTCAGGTCCTCCACGACGAAATCCTGAATGGCACGAGCTGCGATGGTGGGCTCGTAGTCGGTGAAGTTCGTATCGGCAAGCTTGATCAATGAGTTGAGTCGCGACAATACCCAGCGGTCTGATTCAGTTCGCGCCGCGCTAACATCGGCCTTCAGGTCCGGCGAGTCGATATTGGCGTACAGCGCGAAGAAGTTGTACGTGTTGAATAGCGCGCGGAAGAACTTGCGTTGCACTTCCGTGATGCCTTCCGCATCGAATTTCAGGTTGTCCCAAGGCGAGGCGTTGCTGATCATGTACCAGCGTACAGCATCCGCACCGTACTCATCCAACGTCTTGAAGGGGTCCACGGCATTGCCGAGGCGCTTGCTCATCTTCTGGCCATTCTTGTCCAGCACCAGACCGTTGCTCACGACCGCTTTGTAGGCGACACTATCGAAACACAAAGTTGAAATGGCGTGTAACGTGTAGAACCATCCGCGTGTTTGATCCACGCCCTCCGCGATGAATTCTGCTGGGAACATTTCGTTGAGCGCGTCCTTGTTCTCGAATGGATAGTGGTGCTGCGCGTAAGGCATGGAGCCGCTGTCGAACCATACGTCGATCAGATCGGCCTCGCGCATCATCGGCTTGCCGCTTGGTGAAACGAGCACGATGTTGTCCGCGTACGGTCGGTGAAGATCCACCTTGTCGTAGTTGGCATCGCTCATGTCCGCGGGATCGAAATCGGCATACGGATCGGCATTCATCACACCTGCCTTCACGCTCCTCGTGATCTCTTCCTTCAACTGCTTCAACGAACCGATGCAGATCTCTTCATCGCGGTCCGCGGTACGCCAGATCGGGAGCGGAATGCCCCAGTAACGACTGCGCGAAAGGTTCCAGTCCTGTAAGTTTTCCAGCCAGTTGCCGAAGCGGCCTGTGCCTGTGCTTTCGGGCTTCCAGTTGATGGTCTTGTTCAGTGCGATCAACCGGTCCTTCTTCGCCGTGGTGCGAACGAACCAACTGTCCAGCGGGTAATAGAGGATCGGCTTGTCGGTGCGCCAGCAGTGCGGGTAGTTGTGTTCGTACTTCTCCACTTTGAAAGCGCGGCCCATTTCCTTCAGCTTGATGCTGAGTTCCACATCAACGCTTTTCTCCGGTGCGGTACCGACCGGGTAGTATTCGTTCTTCACGTATTTGCCTGCGAATTCGCCCATCTCTTTGGTGAAGCGGCCTTGAAGGTCCACCAACGTGAGCGTGCCGATGTTGTGTTGGCGGGCAACGCGCATATCGTCCGCACCGAAGCTCGGAGCGGTGTGTACAACGCCGGTGCCGTCTTCGGTTGTCACGAAATCGCCACCGATCACCTTGAACGCTTCACCTTGATCGGGTTGCGCGTAAGGCAAGAGTTGCTCGTAATGGATGCCTTCCAATTGATGGCCAAAGAACTCCTGGTCCATGGTCCAAGGCGTGTGCTTTCCATCCTTCGCATAAGCGTCCGCCGAGGCTTCCCATGCAGCGGGGTCAATGAAATTCTTCTCGCTGAAGTACGCGCTGATCCGCGTCTTCGCCAGCACCATGGTCTGCGCTTCGTGCGTGTAGGGATTGAAACTCTTGATCCGCACATACTCCAATTTTGGACCAACGGTCAATGCTGTGTTGCTTGGAAGTGTCCACGGCGTGGTGGTCCAAGCAAGGATGAATACGCCCTCATTCCCTGGCCCCTTCTGCCAAGGAGAAGGGGTGAAGAGGAATTCGGAATTCGCGTCGCGGACCACTTTGAACATGGCCACCGCGCTGGTGTCCTTCACATTCTTGTAGGTGCCGGGCTGGTTCAATTCATGCGATGAAAGTCCCGTGCCCGCTGCTGGTGAATACGGCTGGATCGTGTAGCCTTTGTAAAGCAACTGATCGTCGTAGAGCTTCTTCAACAGGTGCCAAACGCTCTCGATGTACTTGGTCTGATAGGTCACGTACGGGTGCTCCAGATCCAGCCAGAATCCGATGCGCCGCGTCATGTCGTTCCACACATCGGTGTAGCGCATCACGGCCTTCTTGCACGCCGCATTGTAGTCTTCGATACTGATGGTCTTTCCGATGTCCTCTTTCGTGATCCCGAGTTCCTTCTCAACTCCGAGTTCGATCGGCAGGCCGTGCGTATCCCAGCCCGCCTTGCGGTGTACGAGCTTGCCCTTCTGGGTTTGGAAACGGCAGAAGATGTCCTTGATCGCACGCGCCATCACGTGGTGGATGCCGGGAAGTCCGTTGGCACTCGGTGGACCTTCATAGAACACGAAAGGCGGCGCATTCTTGCGCAACTCAAGGCTTTGCCCAAACGTGTCCTCGGCCTCCCATTGCTCCAGGACCTCATTGGCGACCTTGGGCAGGTCGAGTTCGTCGTATTGCTTGAAATGCTTGGGCATCAGGGTGTTCGAAAGGGGCGCAAAGATAACCTGAAGCCATTGGCCGGTGAGGCTATTGGATAGGGCAGGATCGATAAGATGGTCCAGATCAAATGATCAGCCGAACCCCGCCAAGCTCCGCAACGCGATACGGGAACTTATCTCCCGGTGAACCGATGAACATGAAGTTGGCCGGGATGTTCCACGTTGTGCTGAGCCGTTGGACGATCTCTGGACCGAAGAGACCTTCGATCTCGACGAATTCGATGGCGATATCCGGGTATGCGCGATCAAGCACCTTCACGTCGTTGATGAGTTCCTTTGGTACATGTTCACCTGGCTTCTTCACCGATACCACTTTCAACCGCTTCGTGATCTCGTTCTCTTGCACGTACATCATCACCCTGTTCAAGGAGGCGATGTCATCTCCTTTGGTGAAATAGACGAATTCTTGCTGGGTAAGGGATCGAAGAGTTCGGCTCAATCCTAACCGTGTGAAGCGGGCCAGATCATTCACACTTTGTAGAAAGCTCGTGACGACCACGACGAGATATTCCAAGATGATGTTCCGCTTCAGAAGGATCTGGATGATCACGATCGCTGGAACGAAGTACTGTAGGAAGACGACCAACAGATCGGACTGGAGCTTGATGTTCCCATACAAGGCGATGATCACGAATAGCAAGGCCAGCGCAACCACGAACGGTTTGGCGCTTTCTGGTCGAGGCAGCCGGGAGCGCTTGATCTTCAGCAAGAAATTGCCCAAGGCAAAATAGGCCATCACCGTCAGAAAGGAGATGGTGTATACACCGGCCATGGCACCGATCTTCCCATTGGTGATCAGGAGCACCGAAACGCAGAGTGCGTAGAACAGGATCAGGATCCGCGGTGAACTACCACGCGCATTCTCTTTCAGCAAGAACTGCGGAAGGATGCGGTCCAAGGTCATGCGTTTCATCAAACCACTCACACCAACGAAACTGGTGAGCACAGCGCCGCAGAGTACCAGTACAGCGTCCACCGAGATCACTGTTCCCAGCCATTGCCCCCCCACTTCATAGCCCATGAAGGTCAGTAGTGCCTCCTTGTTCTCGCCAATGGTGGCGAGCGGAAGCACGGCGATCGCCACCAAGGCCATCAGCGGGTTGATGGCCGTAACGGCCAACCACATGTTCCGCAAGGTCTTCGGGAAAACGCCCTTTTCCTGCTCCTCCACGAAGTTCGCCGAACTCTCGAAACCACTGACACCCAGCATGGCCACGGAGAAGCCGAAGAAGAGCGCCGTT
Organism: Flavobacteriales bacterium; assembly: GCA_016710015.1. GTDB lineage: Bacteria > Bacteroidota > Bacteroidia > Flavobacteriales_F > PHOS-HE28 > PHOS-HE28. The sequence goes on along the minus strand of JADJLR010000004.1, from coordinate 103,240 downwards.
CCGAATCCGTAACCACCCGGCAACGGTGCATTGAAGTTGAGGGCTGCGGTGGATAGGCCGTGTATGAGCAGGTAGACACCTCCGGCCAGGATCAAGATGGCCATCGTGCTCAAGTGGATAACGAAGATGACCACTGCTACCACCGCCGATTCGCTGATGCCAGCGATGTTGAGCAGTAGGAAGAGGGTGAGCACCAACAAGGTGGCCGAGATCACCGGAGTTGCAGCGAGCAACGCATGGAGGTAGTGCATGGCCTCACTGGCACTGATCACTGCGGTGGCCATGTAACTCAGGATCGTAAGGCAGGCTGCAATGCTCGCGTTGGTTTTGTTGGTGGTGTTCAACAATACGTTGTACGCCCCACCATTCAACGGGAGCGCTCCGACCACTTCGCCGTAGATCCTGCGGAACAAGAAGAGCAACCCTGCGACCATGGCCAAAGCGACGAAAGCCCAAGGCCCCGCATAGCCAATGGTGATCGCGCTCACGTACAGACAACTGCTTGTGATGTCGTTCCCGCAAATGGCTGTGGCGCTTAGCGTGCCGAGCTTCTTGGTAGGGTGTGCCATGAGGGTCGCTGTGTTGGGACAAGAATATGTTGATCCCGATCATTACGAATGACCGATCGATGCCTTTAACAAACGGTCGAGCTTTTGATCCATGGCTTGGATGAAACTCAACTGGCCCTCCTGCGCTTCCGAGAGGGACCGGATCTCATCTTGGATCAAGAGGTCCATCTTTTGGTGCAAGCTCCGCAACTCCAACTCGGCCTTTAGGTTGATGAGGTAGTCGTTCTCGCTGCGTTTGCGGTCCTTCTCTTCTTGTCGGTTCTGGCTCATCATGATCACGGGTGCTTGCAATGCAGCGATGCATGACAACACAAGGTTCATGAGGATGAACGGATATGGGTCGAATTCATCACCCTTTGGTACCGTGGCGTTGTACGTGATCCAAATGGCGAGTACGATGAAGAACGCGATGATGAATGCCCAACTGCCCCCGAAACTGGCCACTTTGTCGGCCAAACGCTGCCCACGCGAGATCGCCTCATGCGGCGGATTCGCCAAGTTGTTGAGGATGAGTTCCTGCTCCTTGATCGCTTCGCGGACGATGCTTTGCAACTTCTCGATGCGCTCATTCCGTTGGTGGGATCCAATTCCCGGATCGATCGGCTTCTTCATCATTTGGTTCTTGGTCCGAAAAGTGGTGCGGTGCAAGGGCGGTTGAAGATACCGAGGGTTCACCTCGGAACGATGGAAGAATGATGTTCACCCTTTTAGCGGTCCATTCATGAACAGCCTCACATTGGACTCCCACAGGAAGTACGCCTATTCGCACCACCGACCATCCTTCAGATGGCCCGTTGGCCATTGTGATGGCTGGATCCGTGGATGCCCCAGTAATTTCGGCGCTCCTGCCAGTCGGGAGAAACCCATTCGCTTGCAAACGGTTCCATGATCGATAACCCTCAGGTGGCCCCCACCATCCGTCTCAGCCTGCACGATTCCATCCACATGATCCATCGTGAGGATTGGATGCAAGTGGCCCAGGGTGCTTCGCCCTATTTGAAGTACGACCATTTGCTCGCGTTGGAGGATGCCATGTGTGGCACCATGGATTTCCACTATGCGATCTATTACTGCGAACAGAATCAGCCCATGGGCATCGCCTACTTCCAGGTGGCGGATCTGGTGGATAACGGAAGTGCCTACCGCGCCGGGGTGCAGAAACTCGGAAAAGGGATCGGCGGTCGCATTGCGAAGGAGATGAAAGTGCGCTGTCTGGTGAATGGCAACGTGTTCCACTGCGGGGATCATGGCTCGTACTTCAAGCCGGGCGTGAGCGACCTGCATCGTTTGTCCATTGTGGCGGACACCATGCGGCGTTTGGACAAGGGCTGTTATTTCACCTCGAAGGCGAGCGTATTGATCGTGAAGGACATTTGGCCTGCGGAATATCCCGCCGCGGATGCACTAGAGGACAAGGCCTACGCACCACTTACCATGGAGCCGAACATGGTGCTGGATCTTCAACCGGATTGGAAAGACCTCGACCACTACACCGAGGCGATCAACGCCAAATCGCGGACTCGGATCCGCTCGATCCTGAAACGTTCCGGCACCTTGGTGGTGCGCTCGCTAAGTGCCAAGGAGGTCAAGGCGGCAGAACCCGTGATGCAAGCGCTCTTCGATCAAGTCCTGGAACGTGCGCCGTTCACGTTCGGTCGGCTTGATACCAAGGTCTACGCCATGTGGAAGGACCAGTGGGCTGGCGGACTTTGCTTGCGCGGCTGCCATCTCGATGGAAAGCTTGTCGGCTTCACTGCGGCCTTCGAGCTCGGAGATACCTTGGATGTACAGTACATGGGGATCGACTACTCGTTGAATGAACAGCACGCCATTTACCAACGGATGCTGGTCGATCTGTTGGAGTGTGCCATGAGCAAGGGTTCGCGTCGGATCATCTTCGGGCGTACTGCGGAACAAGCGAAAAGCAACCTCGGTGCACTACCAGCGGACATGCGGTTCTACGTGAAACACCGGAACGCCTTGGCGAACAAGTTGGTTGGTCCCTTTCTGCGGAAGCTGCGCCCCGTCCCATTCGAGCAACGCTCTCCGTTCAAGAAGGAAGTGGCCTGAATGGACTCACTAACGCAGATCGTGTTGGGTGCGGCGGTTGGCGAACTCGTGCTCGGCAAGAAGGTCGGCAACAAGGCCATTCTATGGGGCGCAATAGCGGGCACCATTCCGGATCTGGATGTGCTGAACCGGGTCTTCTTCGATGATCTGCGTGCGAACGAATTGCATCGCGGGGTGACGCATTCGATCTTCTTCAGTTCGGTGATGGCACCGATCCTCGGGCGATGGGTCAAAAGCAACCAAGCGTCGTTGCTGAGCGTTTTCGTTGGGCTGGTGATGGCCGTGTTCTTCTTCGGAACGGAGAGCGTCACGGGGAAGTCCATGGTCGCTCTGATCACGCTACTGATCATCGGCCTTGTGCTGTGGAAGATGAAGGGGCAGGATACAGCAACTGCGAAGGATTGGAGCTGGTTGTTCTGGTGGAGCTTGGTCACGCATCCACTGCTGGATTGCCATACCACTTGGGGTACACAACTCTTCTGGCCACTCCCGCTGAAGGTGGCTTTCAACAACATCTTCGTGGTGGATCCGATGTACACGGTTCCGTTCCTGATCTGTGTTACCGTCGCGATGTTCCTCGAACGGACCGATCCACGACGACGGTGGATCAACAAACTCGGCCTCGTGATCAGCACTGCGTATATGGCGCTGACGATCCTCTTCAAGTTCGAAGCGCACCGACACATTCGTGCTTCGGTGGAACGCCAAGGCATTGCCTACTCGAAGATCTCCACGCGCCCGACACCCTTCAACGCCATTCTGTGGACCACCAACGTGAACGCGGGTGATCATTACGAACTTGGCTATTACTCGTTGTTGGATACCAAGCCGGATGTGGACTTCGTGCGCATCCCAAAGAACCACCAGTTACTTGGTCCATGGGCCGATCATGAGAACGTGAAGCGGCTGACCCACTTGTCCGACGACAACTACGTGATCCAACTGCGCAACGACACGCTCGTCTTCTGCGATCTACGATTCGGTCAGATGGGTGAGCCGGCCGTGGATAAGCCCTTCGTCTATTCCTATCAACTGATCCCCAACGGCACCCAACTGGATGTCAAACTGCTTCCACCCCGAACACCGAATGGGGAGCAGTTCAGCACGATACTGTCCGAGCTGTGGACCCGCGTGAAAGGCGAAAGCTGATCACCGACCTTTTGTTCCGGAGTCCTATCCGAAGTGGGCCAGCACCATGTACATCAGTGCTAGGGTGACCACCCAGTAACCCCAGTTCAGCATGAAGTACTTGAAGGACTTCCGCTCGAAGAGAGCTCCGGTTCCCATGATCGGCAGCAGCACGAAGAAGGAGATGATGAGGCTATGTGCCAAGCCATGGGTCCAGCTGTGGAAGCGTTCACCGTAGCCATCGATCAGGCCTTTCAGCTCCGTGCCGAATGGTGTTGCGGGGTCAACGCCGAGACCGTGCTCGATCACGGGGCGGAAGAAGGCTTGGAAAGCACTGAAATGGTCACCGAGGAACTTGTAGGTGAATGACAACACGAAAGCCAGCACGAAGCTCAGTCCGAAGATGAGCGGCATGTTACCGGTCTTCACCTGTTCTTCCGTCAAGCCAGCGGACTTCATCCAAGCGTTACCGAAGACCTTGGGGTTGTACCAGATGAAACCGACGAGCATCGGTACCAATGCTGCAATGATCTGTATTAGCCAATTGATCTCCATGGTGGTTTGGTTTTGATCAAATGTAGTCGACGCCCCCGATCTCACATCCCACCGTTGCTCGCATGAAGGAACATGCGGATGCTGAAAACCAGGAGCGCGATGCCGATCAGGAGGTACAACTTTCGCAACGTGGACAGCGTGAGTAGTGAACGTAGGCGCGGAGCGAAGTGTGCCTTTGCGAGATCGGAGATGAGGATACCGGCCAATGCACCACCAAGCAGGCCCCAACCTTGATGTCCGTATCCTGAAGTGGCCCTCATGGAAACTCCGATCCAAATGGCGAAGACGAAAGGATTCACGAAGTTGACCGCGAACCCGGAGGTGAACAAGCCGAGCATTCCGCGCCGACCCAGCGGTTCTCTTCCATATGGGTTGGTCGGGCGCTTGAGCAAATAGGACACGCCGAGCACCAACAGAAGCACCCCTGCGGCCAAGGCCATCCATGGGCCGCTGAACGTGCGTTGCACACTTGCCGAAAGACCTGCCGAACAGATCGCCACCACCATGATGTCCGATGCGATGATCCCCAAGGCGACGGCAAAACCACCGCGCTGGCCATGGTCCAGTGAGGCACGCAACAAGGTGAAGAACACCGGACCGACGAGCACAGTGGTCGCCAAGCCGATCGCGAGCCCTTCGACCAAAGCGAGAATCATGGCTCTTTCGCTGGAGAAGCACCCCAAGGGGGGAGTTCTGCGCCACAACGTCGGCAGAAGCGCGCATCGGGCAAGTGGCCAGTAGCATGGCAACTGGTACACTCGGGTCCGGGGTCCTGCGCACGTGAGATCTCCACACCGACGATACCAGTGGGCACCGCGATCATGGCGTAACCCAGGATCATGATGGCTGCGGCGAGGAACTGCCCGAACCAGGTCTGTGGTGCAATGTCACCGTAACCAACGGTCGTGAGCGTAACAATGGCCCAGTAGATGCTTGTGGGTATGCTCGTGAAACCTGCCTCTGGACTTTCCACCAGGTACATCACCGTTCCGAAGATGATGGTGATGCTCATCACCGCCATCAGGAACACCAGGATCTTTCGGCGGCTGGCCGCTATGGCGCGCCCCAACATCCCCGCCTCCTGAATGTAGCGAACCAACTTGAACACACGGAACACGCGCAGGAGCCGCAGTACCCGGATCACCATCAGCGAATGGGCGCCGCCCAATATCAGACTCAAGTACGTGGGCAGAATGGAGAGCAGGTCCACAATGCCGAAGAAACTGAAAGCGTAGCGCAATGGTTTATTGATCACCCATAGCCTGAGCGCATATTCCACCGAGAATAAGGCCGTGAAACCCAACTCCGCGATGTACAAGGGCCAACCGTATTTATCCTTGATGGCCGGCACGCTTTCCAACATCACAAGTGCCACGCTAATGAGGATAGCCCACAGTAGCGCCACATCGAAGGCCTTGCCGGAAGGGGTGTCCGTGCCGAAGATCACGCGGCGAAAATGACTCCGAAGGCTTTCTTTACGCTCTGGGTCCATGCGGTCAAGACTTGGGCGCGATCATGTGTACATCTCGCTGTGGGAACGGGATGGTGATGCGCTGACGGGCAAAGGCATCCGTGATCGCGAAGCGGATCTCGCTCTTGGTGGTTTCTATACGGAACACATTCTGACTATAGAAGAGCACCTCGAAGTTCAACGAACTGTCGCCGAAACCGACCAAACGGGCCGTCACCGGGTGCGCGGGATCATCCAGCACTGCAGTGTTCTCACGCGCGCAACTGATCAACACACGCTCCACTAGCCGCGGATCCGTGCCGTAGGATACGCCAACACCCACATGGAACCGGGTCACTAGGTCGGTATGCGACCAGTTCACCACGTTCTCGTTGATGAACTTGTGGTTCGGGACGAGGATGTGGATGTCGTCCCGTGAAAGCACTTTGGTGGTGCGTAGGTTGATGTCCGTTACGCGGCCCACCAAGCCATCCACCTCCATCACATCGCCAACGCGTATGGTTCCCTCGGCCAAGATGATAACTCCGGAGATCATGTCGTTGAAGGTCTGCTGGATGCCAAGACCAACCCCGACCAACAAGGCCGCGCCACCAGCAAGCAAGAAGGTGAGTCGAACACCCACCACATCCAGCGCGAAGAGCAACGAAGAGGTCCAAATGAAGTAGGAGAGCAGTTTGTAAACGGCCATGGCACGAGCACTCTCCTGATCTACTTTTCCCCACCGGCGCCGCATGGTGCCCTTGATCAGCCGAAGGGCCAACCAGGTGCACAACAGCACCAGCACCGAAATGAGGATGTGCCCAACGGTGATGCTGGCTTTCCCTATAGTGAGGATCTCGTACTGGAGAATTTCCCGCATGGTATCAGGAGGCTGCGTTCACAGGAGACGCGAGGTGCCGGAGTTCGATGTCCGTAGGTAGTTCTTTGTCCAAGGCCAACACCTTCAACCGGCTCCTTCGTAAACGCATCTTCACCGCGCTCTCACCGAGCCTCATCCGTGTAGCGATCGTCTTCACTGGAATGTCGTCCCGGTATTTCATCAAGAGCAATTCTTTTTCCTCTTGGTTGATCCGATCGAGCAGATGCATCAAGCGTTCGTAGAGCAGTTCGAACGTGCGCTTCTCTCGGATCGTTTGATCGCTCTCTTCCATCATCGAAAGAGTGGATGGATCATCAGGCAACGGATCCATCTGCATCCGTTGCCGTTTGCGAAGTTCGTCGATCACCACATTGTAGGTCAGCACTTTGAACCACGCCGCGAAGGCACTCTGCTGTTTGTACTTCGCCGCATTCTTGAACAACCGCAGGAACACTTCCTGCGTCAGGTCCTGAGCTTCCGCACGATCACCCACCATGTGCCAAGTGCGCGAGAGCACGCGGCCCTGGTAACGCTCATAGATGATACCGAAACAGGTGCGGTCCCCTGTTTCGCCCATTCGTTGCACCAATGCTTCATCGCTGAGGTCATGAACAGGGGTATGTGGAGTTCGAGCGGTCATCGTGGACGGAGTAAAGGTCGCCATTGCCGTGGTTCCAGCACGGGGCAATGTGACCCGATCGGCAATGGATCGTTCAACCTTTATTGAACAAGAACCAATATCGACAAGAATGAGCAACACGATCACCATACACGGGAAACAAGTACAGGAAGACATGATCCAGATGGCCGATGCCTGCGTGAAGGGCGCTGGCGATGGCCGTATTTCCTTGGCCGATGCGGAGAAACTCTTCGCCCTGGTACGGGATGGGAACAAGTATACCGATAGTGAGAAGGACACCATGTTGTACATCCGCGACAACTACAAGTGGACGGATGAAGCGGACGCATGGTTCCGCACGAAGATCCGGGAGTGGGCGGCCAGCAACTGAATATCCCGATGCGGAAAGGTGCAAGCGATACTTCCGGCACAACGATGTAACCGTGTGATCGCGGATGTACTTTTCGCCCGCCCAGCGATCAAGCCGCTGGTTCGAACATGATCAGGGAAGAACAGCACGTGGAGGTCCGGCCGTATAGTATCGAGGTCTACGAAGATTTCGCCGAGGCCATGCGGGCAGCATATCCGAAATGGAGTGGGGACCTTTGGCGAAAAGAAACCATATCCCGCTTGATCAAGCTCTTCCCGGATGGCCAACTTGGCGTGTTCGTCAATGATAAATTGGTGGGTTGTGCCTTGTCCATCATCGTGGATCTGGACAAGATCGGACTGGACCATGATTACAGGAAGGTCACGGGAGCTTACACCTTCAATACCCACACGGAAAAGGGTGATACCCTTTATGGCATTGAGGTCTTCGTTCACCCGGAATTCCGTGGTAAGCGACTTGGACGTCGGCTGTACGAGGCGCGAAAGGAGTTGTGTGAACGCCTCAATTTACGGGCGGTCATGTTCGGAGGCCGAATGCCGAATTATCACCTCTATGCCGATACGCTAAAGCCCAAGGAGTACATCGAGAAGGTGCGAATGAAGGAGATCCATGACCCCGTGCTCTCCTTTCAACTCGCGAACGATTTCCACGTGGTGAAGTTGCTCCGTGGCTACATGCCGGACGATAAACAGTCGTTGGAGTATGCCACGTTGTTGGAGTGGGACAACATCTACCACAACGAGGTTCGCTTCGATCGGCAGGACACCCGGAATGTGCGCCTGGGTCTGGTCCAATGGCAGATGCGTTCCTACCGCGATCGCTCGGAGTTGATCGAACAAGTCAACTTCTTCTTGGAAGTGGTGAGTGGCTATGGCAGTGATTTCGCCGTATTCCCGGAACTGTTCAATGCCCCGCTCATGGCAGCCTACAACGACCGCAACGAGGCCGAGGCGATCCGCGCATTGGCCGAGCATACGATACCGTTGCGTGATGAGATGATCACCGCAGCCGTGAAGTACAACCTCAATATCATCACAGGGAGCATGCCCTTGGTGGATCGTGGCAAACTGCTCAATGTGGGATTCCTCTGTCGGCGTGATGGGACATGGGAGCGCTACGAGAAGATCCATATCACACCGAACGAACAACGCCAATGGGGTATCGCAGGGGGCGATGGTTTCCGTGTGTTCGATACCGACTGCGGCAAGATCGGTGTGTTGATCTGTTACGATTGTGAATTCCCGGAACTGGTACGATTGCTCGCTATGGATGGTATGGAGATCCTCTTCGTGCCATTCCTCACGGACACCCAGAACGGATATTCACGCGTACGGCATTGTGCGCAAGCCCGCGCCATCGAGAACGAATGTTTCGTTGCCATCGCAGGGAGTGTTGGCAATTTGCCCCGAGTAAAGAACATGGATATCCAGTATGCCCAAAGCGCGGTGCTCACACCTTGTGATTTCGCATTCCCTTCCACGGGGGTAAAGGGCGAAGCCACGGCAAATACGGAAATGGTACTGGTGGTGGATGTGGACCTGAGCTTGCTGAAGGACCTCCATCACAATGGCAGTGTGCAGAACCTGAAGGACAGGCGTCCGGACCTATACGACCTCGGGACCGTCGGCGGTGGGAGCCTCGGGAGTTGATGGCTTCGCACCCATCAGACCAATGGCCATGACCGTGCAGGTCCCAAGGACCATAGCGAAAAGCAGTCCAGTGCTTACGGCCGGGATCCGATAGGTTTCCGGCAATCCCAAGTAGAGCAGGATGCTGATCAACCCGCGTGGGGTGATGTACGTGAGTGGGCGCACATTCATGCGTAGGGCCATCATCGCCAACGCTCGCAGCACCAAGGTCAGCACAAGCATGGCGGAAGCAAGCACCAAGGTGGTGATACCCCGCAGTTCGCTGGGTACCAAGGTGTATCCGAAAAGGACGAAGAAGAACGTGCGTAACAAGAAGGCTGTTTCTCGCGAGAGCTGGTGCATCTGCGCCATGTCCTGATCGAACTGGGGATACATGAAGCGTTCGTGGAACCACTTGAAAGGGATCAACTTGGCGTTCGCGAGGAACAAGCCGAAACCGAGCACTACCACGAGCGTGGAGAGATGGAACTGTTTGCCCACGGCATATACGAGCACCAGGATGGCCATGATCAAGAAGAACTTCACCGAATGGGTGATCCGCCCTAAAAGGCCTAACAGCAACATGCAGAATACCGCGCTCAGTAGGATCACAGCAAGGACCTCAATGGCTAAGTGACCGAATGCTTGAGCGCCGAATGTCGAGTTGGAGACCACGAAGTTGAACAACACGATACCGAGAATATCCGATAACGATGACTCGTAGATCACGAATTCGCGCGTTTTGCTGCCGATGTGCGCCACCGAAGGGATAGCTACTGCGGAACTGATGACGCTTAGTGGAATGGCGTTGGCGATACAGGAGATCCAAGGGGCCTCGGTGTACCAATGCAGCAAGCCGGCGATCGCTGCCGATGTGATCACCAACAAGCCCAGTGCTGACACAAAAGCCTTCCGGATCAAGACGTTCTTGGATCGGTCATAGGCCAAGTCGAGCCCCCCTTCGAACACGATCATGATCAGGCCCACGTTGCCCAACGCCGGTAATATGTCCACGATGCCGGGTTTGTTGATCCCGAGGTGGTCTATAGCGAACCGCAAGGCCAAACCCATGCCCATGAGGAGGATCACAGCGGGTAGCTGTGTCTTTTTCGCGAAAAGGTCGAACAGATAACTGAAAATGACCAACCCACTCAGGATGATCAGAAGGGTGTACGCGTTCATGCAGGGACGAATATCGGCATTCGGCGATAGGTAGGATGTGGGCCGCTCTGGGTCACTAAAGGACCATCGCGCGTCACGACGATCCCATCCTTAGGTCTTGAAGCGCACCATTACCGCATTGCCACGTTCTTCGCGCCGCGTTTCCAGTTGATCCTTCAACGCGCTTACCAAGGAGGAAAGCGACGCATGGCCATAGCTCCGAGGGTCGAACCCGGGGTCCAAACGCCGCAACGCTTGGCCGATCAAGCTCAAGGATACCTCCTCTTCCTCGCCCTTCGCGATATCGAAGGCCTTACGTAGTTTGCGCATCAACGCCGTGTTCTTCGAAAGTTGAGCGGCTGCACTCTTCCGTGCGACCTTCCCACCTCTTTCTGGGGTCTTAGCATCTTCCTGTACATCCAAGTTCTCCACATAGATGAAGCGCTCGCAGGCCTTCACGAAAGCATCGGGTGTCTTTTGTTCGCCAACGCCCATTACGAACAACCCACTTTCGCGCAGCCGGGTCGCCAGTCGGGTGTAATCACTGTCGCTACTCACAATGCAGAAGGCATCCACCAACTCGCCATGGAGAATATCCATCGCGTCTATGATCAGTGTGCTATCCGTGCTGTTCTTGCCCTTGGTATAGGCGAATTGTTGCACGGGTTGTATCGCGTTGCGGTTCAGTAGATCCTTCCAACCCGTCATGCCCGTGCTGGTCCAGTCCCCATAGATGCGTCGAATGGTGATGGTGCCTTGCTTGCTCACTTCCTCCAAGATGGCCGCTAGGCGCTTTGGTGCCGCGTTATCCCCATCGATCAGCAAAGCGATCTTGGTGTCGTTGATCTTCTTCATACGCCACGAAAGTAGACTTCCGAAACGCGACCATCGCGTATGGCCCTATGCTCAACGCAATGCTTTGGCCAGCCAACTACTGAAGCGCTGTGCATTGTGTGGCTCCAAATGCAGGCCATCCGCTGTGCGCCACGTGATGTTCGGGTCCGTGCGTAGGAACCGGTGATCCGGGAACCGCGCTTCGATCATCGCCCGACTGCGCATGGCAAGGGGGCTAGCGGTGATCTCCGGCGAAACGGGAACTTCCATGAAGATCACTTCGATGTGTTGGGCTTCCAAAGCAGCCACCTCCGTGGCAAGTAGATCGAGGTAGCGGTCCTGCACACTATCCGGCGGAACCACCGCGAAACTGGCCATGTTGGTGTCGAACAGGGTTTGACTCATCGCCATGCTGTCCGTTCCTGTGGCGCTGGCGTCTGGTACTGTGCGCAACTGTTCCTTCAGCCACCCGACCAGCACGCCGGTGGGCTGGTTCTCCTCTTGGAGTATGGGTATCTCCCGGCGCAAAGCGTATAGCCCTGGAGCGAAGACCGCATCCAGAAAGGAATGGTCAGGTTCCTTGAAAAGCATGTTCGTTTCGATCAGCACGCGGGCCGGGTGCTTGCCCGATCGGCGGATCAGCTCCAGTCCATCGTAAATGCTCAACCCGCCGAAACCCAAGTTGCTGGTGCCTGCGGGCAGACTGTCGAGGATGATGCGGAAGGACAAGGACGAGCCCACGATCACTGTGGCATCCGGGTCATCTGTTCCGAACACGAATTGCTCCGCCTTGATGCGATTGCCACTGGCCTGATGCTGTGATGTGTCCCGATCCACCTTGACGAATTCGACGAAAAGTGCGTAGCCAATGGTGAGGATCAAGAAGACGAGGAACGCACGACGGATCATTCCCGATCAGAACTGGAAGTAGATGAACGATGCGCCACCGCCCGAATTCACAAGGATCAAAAAGAGCATACCGCCATAGACGATGGGCTTTATCCGGGCCACGATAGGTCGAGGTTCGCGCGTCCACAAGTACAGCAGGTGATACGCTACCACCGGTACGGAGAACAAGGCCGTGAAGAAGATGATGATGGGCTGGATGTTCGGAATGTCCGTGTTCTGGAGGAGCATACGGACGTACACGATGACGTGGTCGAACTCCGGCAATTTGAACAGGAGCCATGCGAACGTCACACTCGTGAAGATGAAAAGCATGTGAAGGAAGCGAGGCACCTTGCCTTTCATGCTCCAGCCAAGGTCCTTGGTCAAGCGTTCCAAGGCCAATACCAAGCCGTGGAAGAAACCCCATACCGCATAGCTCCATGCTGCTCCATGCCAAAGCCCGCCAAGCACCATGGTGATCATCAGGTTCTTGTAGGTATGGAAACCACCCATGCGGTTGCCGCCCAACGGGATGTACAGGTATTCACGCAAGAAGGATGAAAGCGAGATATGCCAACGGCGCCAGAATTCAGAGAAGGTAGCCGCGATGTATGGGAAGTCGAAGTTGTCCATCAGGATGTAACCGAACAAGCGCGCCAACCCGATGGCGATGAGCGAGTATCCCGCGAAGTCCGCGAAGATCTGCATGGAGTAACCGAAAAGCAGCACCAACAACGTAATGCTGTGCATGTCCTTGAAATAGGGGAAGGTGATCCAGAACGTCTGGTCCTTCAAATTGTCCGCCACCACCATCTTCAGGAAGTAGCCGACCACCAACGAGGCGAACGCGCTATTCCACGCGATGTCCTTGAAGTACTTGGTGCGCACTTGTGGCAGGAATTCATGGGCCTTCACCACAGGACCAGCCACCAGCTGCGCGAAGAAGGCAATGAAGGTGCTGATGCGCAGCGTGTGTTCCCACATTCCCTTCACCACAATGGATGCGTAGTCCGGCACATCCTTGCCCCGGTACGCGTCAACTACCAAGCTGATCCCTTGAAAGGTGAAGAACGAAATGCCCACCGGCAGCGGAATGGCGATCAGGAATTCACCGATGCCGCTGCCTTCGAAGAACGAGCGCCCGATCAGCGGGCTGTACTTGAAAAGGATGAGTACCACCAAGTTGAGCGTTACACCCACGGTGGCGTACATCTTTCGCCGATCCGCTCGGCCGAAGACCACCGCGTGGCTCGCTAGCGTGTTGATACCCAAGGAAACGATGAGCAATAACAACAGCCAAGGCATGTTGTATGCATAGAAGATGAAGCTCGCTGCGATGATCACATGCAACTGGAAACGCTGCATGAAGGGCACGTAGTAGAGCAACAGCGTCGGTACGAGAAGAAGGAAGAATGGAACGCTATTGAAAAGCATGGGTAGACCCGCAGCCAAAGTAGCCACGACGGCGCTTTTGAACGGCATTCCGCCGGGCCGGGTTACGAACGAAGGTCGGTTCGGAAGCCTCGTCCAAACGTACTGTTCGGTTGTCCGATCCGCGAGTCCGCAGCATTCGGAACAACACGCTCGCTGCTCATTCATCACGGTCGGGAGCGAAAAGGCAAAGGGCCTGCTTCCGCCACATGTATCCGCCCGGGTCTCCGTGGAGATTCTTGGTCAGGGCTATCGCCTCTACATACATTCCGCACCAGGTCTATTGTTTCTGCGACCCCGCTGGGGTCGAACACGTTCGTCCAACTCGAATTCTATTCTCTGTGACCCCTCTGGGGTCAACCCACAAGGAGAATGACCAGTGCTGCGTTCTGATCCCAAAGGGATCACAGATATTAGAAGATCCCCCCCTGATGGGAGAACGACCCCAGCGGGGTCGCAGAAAATATGAGGCGATAGCCCTGGGTCCTTGGTCGACACGAACCAATGGACCCTTAACTTCGGTTTCCACGTCGGCACTTCTGAATGGGTTATCCCCTTTAAGGTGGTCGACAACAAGGGCAACTGAACAACACTGAAATGGATACGATCATGAAGACCCTTTGCGCATTACTTCTGGCCTTGGCCAGCGCGTTCAGTGTATCCGCACAACCATGGTGCCCGAACATTGGCGCCCAATGGTGGCACACCTATGCCCAGGTGGGCGGTTCGTATGGTCATGTTTCAACCACGTACGCTTCCGATACCTTGATCGATGGAGTAAGTTGGCAGAAACTACGTTCCGTCGCAACGTATCAGGATCTTTCGTCAAGCGGCACACCAACGTATGTGGAAGCATGGTCGTTATTCACTGGACAGGTCGACAATACGGTCTTCCTGCGCGACCGCTTTACGCCTGATGTGGTCGATACCTTATACCGCTTTGATGCGGAGATCGGGGATCGGTGGTCGGTCCCTTTCATGGAGTCCCCTGAACTGACCTATGTCGTCACGGATGTCGGTGTCCGGAATGTGGACGGCGTTGATCTATCGTGGTGGGCTGTTGATGTGGTTCTTCAGGGAGAGGAAAGTATCTACTACTTGGATACGCTTGTTGAACGATTCGGCTTTCTGGAGCAATACATCTATCCGCAGAATTCGCTGGCAATAGAACCGAACATCGTGAACCTGCGCTGTTATTCCGATGCCGAGATCGACCAACACGTTGTGCTGGACAGTGATTGTGCGGTCGTTGCGGGAATAGACGAACGAGGTGGCACCGATCCGCCTGCGATCCTGTGGTACGACGGAGGTTCCAGTGAGTTGAAGGTGCAATTGATCGGCACAAAGAACTGCGTCTTCCAGTTGTTGGACATCCGTGGCAGGGTCATGGACCAAGGCCTACTCCGCCACGGTATCACGAACATTCCCGCAGCAGACCTGCCCCAACGCGGTCTATTTGCTTCGAGTTTCGGATCCTCAGGGGCATATCTGGATCCGCAAGTGGGTAAGGTTCTAGCGCCTTAGCTTTCAGGACCACACGGACGGTATCGTACATATTGGTCGTGCAATGAATTCCGTCTGGTCTTGGGCAATTGTTGCCGGATCGTCGCGTTCGAGACCTCTTGAACAGAGTTCCCACGAACCAATGGACCGTTAACTTTGTTCACTAGTACCGAACATGGGCAAGACCGAACCCACCTATCCGCTCCTTAGTGGGATCCAATTCCCAGCGGATCTTCGTCAGCTATCCGAGGAGCAACTCCAACAGGTCTGCACCGAGTTGCGCGATTTCATCATCGATGTGGTCAGCGTGAAGGGTGGACACTTCGGCGCAAGCTTGGGTGTGGTGGAATTGTCGGTCGCATTGCACTATGTGTTCAATACGCCATACGATCAACTGGTGTGGGATGTGGGCCACCAAGCGTACGGCCACAAGATCCTCACCGGACGGCGCGATACCTTCCACACCAACCGCATCCACAAAGGATTGAGCGGATTTCCCAAGCGGAGCGAAAGCGAGTATGATACGTTCGGTGTTGGGCACAGCAGCACCAGCATCGGAGGTGCCTTGGGCATGGCCGTGGCCAGCAAATTAAAGGGAGAGACCGATCGACAATGTGTTGCCGTGATCGGCGATGGTGCGATGACCGCAGGCATGGCGTTCGAAGCACTGAACCACGGCGGCACCGCCAACAGCGATCTGCTCGTAGTGCTCAACGACAATTGCATGAGCATCGACCCGAACGTCGGTGCGCTGAAGGAATACCTCACGGACATCACGACCAGCCACACCTACAATAAGGTGAAGGATGAGGTGTGGAAAGTGCTTGGAAAAGTGAGCAAGTTCGGGCCCAATGCCCAAGCCGTGGCGCAGAAGGTGGAGAACGCCGTGAAGAGCGCGCTACTGAAACAAAGCAACCTATTCGAAAGCCTGCGGTTCCGCTACTTCGGTCCGGTGGATGGGCACGATGTGGACCACTTGGTGAAGGTGCTTCGCGACCTGAAGGACATTCCCGGCCCGAAGATCCTGCATATCGTTACCACCAAAGGCAAGGGCTATGCACCGGCCGAGGCGGGCAGCCCAACGGTATGGCATGCGCCTGGACTCTTCAACAAGGAGACGGGAGAGATCATCAAGGTGGTGCCGAAGAGTCCGCAACCGCCCAAATACCAGGATGTATTCGGCCACACGATCGTGGAACTCGCGGAGAAGAACGAGAAGATCGTTGGTGTCACACCGGCGATGCCCACGGGCTGTTCGCTCAACCTCATGATGAAGGCCATGCCGGACCGCGCCTTCGATGTGGGCATCGCCGAGCAGCACGCGGTCACCTTCAGCGCGGGAATGGCCACCCAAGGTCTGATCCCGTTCTGCAACATCTACAGCTCGTTCATGCAACGTGCCTATGATCAGGTGGTACACGATGTGGCCTTGCAGAACTTGAACGTGGTGTTCTGCCTGGATCGAGGAGGACTGGCCGGTGCCGATGGACCAACACACCACGGGGCATTCGACATTGCGTATTTCCGCTGCATCCCCAACATGATCGTAAGTGCGCCGATGAATGAGGAGGAACTGCGCAACCTCATGTATACCGCACAATTGCCGGATCGTGGACCCTTCAGCATCCGCTATCCACGTGGCGAGGGAGTGATGACCGAGTGGAAGACCCCATTCAAGGAGATCGCCATCGGAACGGGGCGGAAGGTGCGTTCCGGAACAGACATCGCCGTTCTCTCCATCGGTCACATTGGGAATATCGCCGCTCAAGGCATCGATGCGTTGCTAGCCGATGGATACAGCGTGGCCCATTACGACATGCGCTTCGCCAAACCGATCGATGAAATGCTGTTGCACGAGGTCTTTGGCAAGTTCAAACACGTGATCACCATCGAAGACGGCTGCATTCAAGGGGGCATGGGCAGCGCCGTCCTCGAGTTCATGGCCGACCATGGTTACAGTGCCCAAGTGAAGCGCCTCGGCATCCCCGATCGGTGGGTGGAGCACGGCTCACAGAAAGAACTCTATGCCGAGTGCGGTTTCGATGAGGTCGCTGTGATCGCTGCGGTGAAGGAGATGCTGGGGGACCAGAAGGCATCCAAGGGAAGGAAGGCAAGCGCGTGACCCAACATGGCGCAACGCAAAGCCAAGCCCAAGTGCATCATTATTGCTGGACCCAATGGGGCTGGGAAGACCACCTTCGCAAGAAAATTCTTGACCGCAGATACGGGTATTCTTCGCTTTGTGAATGCTGACCTGATCGCAGCTGGTCTATCTCCCTTATACCCCGAATTAGCGGCACGTGAGGCGGGGAGGTTTCTGCTTATGGAGTTGGATCGACTTGCTAAGGAGAGGTCCTCTTTCGCATTGGAATCGACGTTGAGTGGAAATTGGAACGCATTCAGCATCTGAAGACGGCGGGGTATGTGGTCGAAATGGTGTTCTTGAGGCTGAGTGACCCGGATCTGGCGATCAAGCGCGTGGCCCATCGCGTGAAGCAAGGCGGACATCACGTACCTGCCGAAGATGTGAAACGACGCTTTGTTCGTGGATGGTCTAACTTTGTTCACCATTATCGCCAGCTTGCCGATGTTTGGGTAGTTTATGAGAACTCTGGTCCTACACCGATCCTGCTAGAGAAACACCCATGAGCAAAGCGAAGCCCACAACGCACTAGGACGAATTCGTGAAGTCCGTTACCAAGGCATTGAAGGAGGCCGCTAAAGAAGCGCGCCGTATGGCCAAGATGCACGGTACCTTGGTCTGGGTGAAGGTGGATGGAAAGATCGTAGGACTGAAGCCTTAAGCCTAGCGCTTCGTCAATCGGGCAGTGCCCAAGGTCCCATTCGTGCCGATCCACGTTAGCGTGTACAGGCCAGCAGGCGCGCTGGCAATGTCCAAGGTCAAGCGTCGGGTCTGTGGGGAGTTGAACTCCTCGTGCCATTGCATTGCGACATTGCCGGAAGCATCCACCAATTGGAGGATGGTGCGGTCCGCACGCGCTGCAGGTAGGTCCAAGGTGATGATGTCCACACAGGGGTCCGGGAAAGGGCGTAAGGCGATGGGTTTGAACAGAGTGGCCGGATCTTCTTGCCAAGAGCCATCCAACCACCGTGTGATGCGATCCGGTGGTGCCCAGCCCGATCGTTCGGTGATCTCCAGCAGTGGCATCGGAGTTCGCGGACTGTACCACGTATAGCGGACCACGGTACGTACAGGGTAGGCTTTATACCGCCGATCCAGCAGTACCAGATCGCTGCGGACCCGAACCGCGTCGGAGACCACACCGTAGGGCATCACCAAGGTTCCCCAAGCATCGGCCTTCGCATCGAGCCTTACATCCAGAATGGACATCCGACCGGCACCGGTCACCGCCACGATCGCCGAATCGGTCCAGCGGTCGCCCGCGTGCATAGGGATCGGTAATTCGAGCAACGGTGGATCGAAGCGGATGAGGGCCGTGTCCGTGTACGTTCCCATCCAGAGCAAAGCCGTATCAGATCCGTGGAAGTAAGCAGTCGGTTCTCCGGGCACTTGGCGTACCAAGGAGTTGCTGGGGAAGGCTCCCGCTCCGGGGGCGATGTCCGTAGTGGACCACGTGTAGGGGACCAAGGTCCCTGTGGGCAGACTGGAAAAGTCCCAACGGACACCGGCACCAGCCGGTCCGGCTTTCAGGAACGGAATATCGTGGTAGCCGTATATGCTTCCGGTTTCTGGTAACACCCCCGTATCCAAAGTGGGCTGTGTGAGGCAGGTCAATGTGCCGAACAGGAAACAACCACAGAACGCACCTTTCAACATGGAATGAATTTACTCGATCCGATCAACACGGGGTTCGTTCGATCGCTTTTCAAAGGTATTGCCGGTCCACGAATACCAGGGATCCTTTGCGCCGACAACGAGATCTTGGCCCCGATGCCGAACGCGCAACGATCCGTCCGCCGAGCGATGAATGTCCGCTGCATCGGTATCGATGTATCGATCTCCGTTCTTGCCGCTCAAATGGATGGCTTCCGTGAAACCATTCCGGAAGATGAACGCGCCTTGATACGCATCCGGTAGGCCCAGAACGAATGTTCGAGTTCCGGGAGAGAGAGCCGGTAGCTCGCTCAAGATGCGCTCGGTGCGATCGGAAGCGATGCGCCAATTCACCTGTCCAGCGCGCGTAAGCACGATGGCTCCGAGGATCAACACCGCCGAAGTGGTTAACCGCAATGGGCGTGATGCGATCCGTGTGATGAGAAGTCCTGCGTAACCGCATAAGAACACCGATGGCAAGTACAGGAACCGATCGCTTTCGCTGGTGCGTGTGCTCACGGCGGCGAGTACCGGGATCGCGTATGCAAGCGCCAACCACCACCCCCATTTCCGGGGCACTTCCGAGATGTTCTTCCAACCTTTTCGGAGATCCAGGACCGCTATCAACAGGAAGAACACTGCAAGGCCAAGCCCTTTCCAGAGTTGCCGGTGTGTATCCGGGTCCGGTGGAAGGAACGAACGAAGGGCGACCTTCGGTACGTTGATGAGGATACGCACCGGGTCGCTGATCAATTCCATCGGGTAGCTATTCGCAGCCCAACCGACCACCGTTGTTCGAGCGATCACATACACGACCAAGGCAAGACTGAAAGCGATCAGCGAAGGGCGACGTTCTTTCTTGGCAAGCACCGGCATGGCCATGACCGGAAGTAGGATGGCACTTTCGTAACACAACAGACCGACTAACAGGACACCAGCGGCTGCCCATGAACGCGCTGGGTGCGAGCCGCCGCTCAGGATGCACAAACCAGCCAAGATGCTGAAGGCACCCAAAGCAGATTCCCGGCCCACCAACCAGACCACGCTTTCTTGATGGAACGGGTAGCTGATGAAGAGCAGTGCCGCGAAGGAGGCGGCGAACATTCGTTCGGTGCGGCCTTCCCGGATCAAGCGGAATAGCAAGTACCCGTTGATGCCGTGCAATACCACGTTGAATGCGCGGTTGATCCCTGCATCCGAGCCATGCAGTAGAAAGCCGATGCGAAAGGTGAGGTCGGAGAGTGGGCGGAAGAAGCCATTGCGCCAAGGGATCCCTTGGACACCTGCGTTCCACAAGGCCGAGTGGTCATCGCTGAAGGCCGAGTAGGCGAAGGTGAGCCCATGAACAACGAAGGAGGCCAGCACCAGCACGGGCAATGCCCATGCCGTCGTGTATCGCTCGGTCCCTTTCATCCGTCGTGCTCAAAGCTAGATGCCTTCCCGGTCCAGAGGGCTGAAGTAAGTTCGCTCCATGATCAAGCGGGAAGCGCTCGTGTTGCTCGTCGCCTTCGCGCTCAGCGTGGCAGTGCGCATTCCCTTGCTCGATCGACCGCTCTCCGCACATCACGAATACTGCACGGCCTTCACCCTGATCGCCCTTACGAATTGGTACGAGGACGGTTTCGCCAGTCACCACGGTGTGCCGTCCGGGGGCTATGTGCGCGAGGGTGAAAAGTTGTTGCCAAAGGACCGGTTCGACCGCAATGAACGTGCAGTGACCCTGTACTATTTCTCGCATCCCCCCTTGGCCTACGACCTGCCGTATGCGCTATTCCGCATCGTTGGAAGTCCTCCGAACGTGATCGGGCTACAGGTGTTCAACTTGTTCTTCCACTTGGTGTCCATGGTCGCCTTGTTCTTCGCAGTGCGTTGGGGTTGGCCGGATGCAAAGCCTTCTGCCGCCTTGTTCGCTGGGGTGCTCTACGGGTCTTTGCCGGCAACGTTGTGGTTCCACGGCAATGTGTACATGAGTGATCTTTTCGTGCAGGTTCCCTGGTTGGTGCATCTTGCTGTGGCGGTGCGCATGTTCCGCTCGCCCCATCGGATCATTTCGCGTGATCTACTTCTGTTCGGCTTCACCTTGTTCTTGACCGTGTACACCAGTTGGCTCGGTGTTTTCGCCGGTGCTGCGGCCGTGTTGTTCGCCTTGTTCCGTTGGGTCCGCGATCGGCAGCGGCGTTTCGTCCCGGTGCTGCTCGTAACGGGCGCAGCCATTGTCCTCGCTTTGGGCCTCACGGCATGGCGATTCCTACAGGTGATCGATGCTGACGCTTTGATGGACCACATGGCCTCACGCTTCGCGGTCCGGGGCTCCTTCCACGTGCAGAACATCGGACTGCACCTGCGCCAACTCGCAGAGAACTACCGCACGGGTTTCCTGCCGATCGCCATGCTACTTGCATTGCTGGTCGTGTTGTGGTTTCGCACACGGGGAAACACATCGGTATCGTCCTCGGATGGCAGGACCTTCTTGGTCCTTTCCGGCCTGCCCGTGCTACTGGACCATCTTTTCTTGTTGCAGTATGCCGATCATGACTTTGCCGCGCTGAAAGCCGCACCCTTCCTGTGTGGAGCGACCGGTGTGCTGCTTACGCGGTGGTCACCTCGGTTGGCATGGTGGGCCGTCGGTATTACGTGCTTGCTGGGTGTGCTCTATTTCTACCGATTGAATCCATTGCCAGGAATGGACAACGGGCGGTACGTGCAAGAGCAAGAACTCGGACATTCCATTGCCGCACATGCAGCGCCGTATGAGGTGGTCTTTGCCATCGGCCTATCCACCGAACCGCAGGTGGCTTGGTATGCCAAGCGGAACGTGATCGGGATCGGATCGGTGGCGGATGCTCGGCACTTCCTTGTGGAGCGCGGAGCGGACCGGGGTGTGGTGTTCCAAAACCGGGCTGATACGATCGTCATCGAACGCATTCAGCGGTGACCTTCCAACAGCTACCCCGGCTTCTTGATCTCGAAATCCTCCAAGAACTTCGTGGTGAAGTTGCCCTTGCGGAATTGCTCGTTCTGCATCAGTTGCAAGTGGAAGGGGATCGTGGTGCTTACGCCTTCGATGACGTACTCGCTCAATGCGCGCTCCATCTTGGTGATGGCCTCTTCGCGCGTTTGGGCGCTCACGATCAGCTTGCCGATCATGCTGTCGTAGTTCGGTGGGATCGTATAGCCCGCGTACACGTGTGTATCCACGCGCACACCGTGTCCGCCGGGACTGTGGTAGCTGGTGATCTTGCCCGGTGATGGACGGAAGTCGTTGAACGGATCCTCCGCGTTGATCCTGCACTGGATACTGTGGCGTGTGGGCTCGTAATTCAAGCCACTGATCGGAATGCCCGCTGCGATCTTGATCTGCTCACGGATCAGATCGTAATCGATCACCTCTTCCGTGATGGTATGCTCCACCTGGATCCGGGTGTTCATCTCCATGAAGTAGAAATGCCGGTTCTTGTCAACGAGGAACTCCACCGTGCCGACCCCTTCATATTTCACGCTGGCCGCTGCTTTGATCGCTGCCTCGCCCATCTTCTTACGGAGCGCTTTCGTCATGAAGGGTGAAGGCGTTTCCTCCACGAGCTTCTGGTGTCGACGCTGGATGCTACAGTCGCGCTCGCTCATGTGGCAGAACGTACCATATTGGTCACCTGCGATCTGGATCTCGATGTGGCGTGGCTCCAAGATGTACTTCTCCATATACATGCCCGCATTGCCGAATGCGGCACCGGCTTCCTGGCTCGCCTTTTCAAAAGCTTCCTGGAATTCCGATTCTTTCCACACCAAACGCATGCCTTTCCCGCCACCTCCGGCCGTGGCTTTCAGGATCACGGGATAACCGATCTTCTTCGCCTCTTTCTTCGCAACGACGAGGTCGGTGACCAAACCCTCGGTGCCTGGAACACAGGGAACACCCGCAGCGATCATCGTACTCTTGGCCGTGGCCTTATCGCCCATGGCCTCGATCTGCTCGGGTAAGGCGCCGATGAACTTGATGTTGTGCTGCTGGCAGAGCTTGCTGAATTTGGCGTTCTCGCTCAGGAATCCATAGCCCGGATGGATCGCATCAGCGTTGGTGATCTCCGCTGCCGCAATGATGCGCACCATGTTCAAATAGCTCTCCTTGCTCGGCGGTGGTCCGATGCAAACGGCTTCGTCCGCGAAACGCACATGAAGGCTTTCCTTGTCGGCGGTGCTGTACACGGCCACCGTCTTGATACCCATCTCACGACAGGTACGGATCACACGCAGGGCGATCTCGCCGCGGTTGGCGATGAGGATCTTCTTGAACATCAGGAAAGGGTTTGGCCGCAGAGGGGCACGGACGCGGAGAATACGAATGTGGGTTCGGCTCGATCCGGAAGTACCATCATGCTTATTTCGGTTTGTTCTGCGCCTCTCCGGCTTTGCGGCAGAATTACGATGGATCCACCAAGAACAGCGGCTGATCGTACTCGACTGGCTTGGCATCGTCCACCAACACCTTCACGATCTTGCCTGCCACTTCGCTCTCGATCTCGTTGAAGAGTTTCATGGCTTCGATGATGCAGATGGGCTTGCCGGGCTTCACGTCGTCGCCCACATTCACGAACACCGGTTTGCCGGGGCCGGCCGAACGGTAAAAGGTGCCGATCATCGGTGCCTTGATGGTGATGTACTTGGCATCGACCGTTGGTATTGCTGCTGAAGGAGGAGCTACTGCCGCTACAGGCGCAATGGCGACCGGTGCGGCGGCGGGCAATGCT
Organism: Flavobacteriales bacterium; assembly: GCA_016710015.1. Taxonomy (GTDB): domain Bacteria; phylum Bacteroidota; class Bacteroidia; order Flavobacteriales_F; family PHOS-HE28; genus PHOS-HE28. The sequence continues at coordinate 79,592 of JADJLR010000004.1, read as the reverse complement.
GCGGGTGCTGCTGCGGTGATCACTTGCACCTCCTTCTTGCTCGAAGGGGTCTTGATCGTGATCTTGAAGTCCTTCTGCTCGATCTCCACTTCGCTTACGCCACTCTTGGCAACGAATTTGATCAAGTCCTGGATCTGCGTTAGGTTCATTGGTTGAGGCGCTTTGTTCGTGGACATTGCTGGCGCAAGGTAGGTTAAGGATGCGTTTTGGGAAGGAACGCACAAGGGCCTGATGCAAGGTGGTGGTCGCCGCGCATAAGGCTTAGAGGATCAGCCGATCAACGGTCCATTCATCTGCGATATTCGTGTATTCATGCTACTTGCCATAAGCCCACTTCAACCAAATGGCACCCCAAGTGAATCCACCCCCGAAAGCCGATAGGATCAAGTTGTCGCCCTTCTTCAACTTCGACTCCCATTCCCACAAGCATAATGGGATGGTGCCGCTAGTGGTGTTGCCGTACTTCTCGATGTTCACCATCACCTTGCTGTCGTCCAGCCCCATCCGGTTCGCGGTGGCATCAATGATGCGTTTGTTGGCTTGGTGCGGTACCAGCCATGCGACATCATCGGCCGTTAAGCCGTTCTTCTCCATGATCTCAGCGCTCACGTCGGCCATATTGATCACAGCGAATTTGAATACCGCCTTGCCTTCTTGGTATACATAGTGCTCCTTGCGTTCCACGGTCCGCTCATTGCTCGGACGCATGGATCCGCCAGCTTTTTGGTGCAGGTGCTGGCAACCACTGCCGTCGCTGCGCAGGATCGAATCCATCACACCGTTGTCCTCGGTGGTGGGTTCCAAAAGCACCGCACCACAACCATCTCCGAAGATGATGCACGTTGTGCGATCCTCGTAATCGATAATGCTCGACATCTTATCCCCTCCAACGATCACCACTTTCTTGTGTGTGCCGTTTTCGATGAACTGGCTACCTGTTGTCAATGCGTACAGGAAGCCGCTGCATGCGGCCATCAGATCGAAGCCCCATGCGTTCTTCGCTCCGATGGCATCGCAGATGATGTTCGCCGTGGCCGGAAACACCCGGTCCGGGGTCACCGTGGCCACGATCATCAGATCGATCTCCTCCGGTCCGATGCCGCGCTTTTCGAGCAGCCCCTTCACCGCTTCAACGGCCATGACGCTCAAGCCTTGGTCCTTGCCGGTCTGGATGCGCCGCTCCTTGATCCCGGTGCGCTCAGTGATCCACGCATCGCTGGTCTCCACCATGGTCTCTAGGACCTGGTTGCTCAATTTGAATTCCGGTACGTAGCCGTGTACGGCAGTAATGGCGGCGTGCGTCTTCATGGGCGGTTCATTCATGGTCTAGATGCCGGGAAGGAATGGTCGTGCTCTAGAACGAGGGGACCAAGGTATTCATCGGTGCATTCCATCGCGGTCGGAAGCCATGAGAGTTGAAGACGGATCAGTGCGCCGAACGCGCTCAACGCAGTGCTTCGCGGATCCTGTCGGTGAGCTTGCTGATCACCACCTCGTGCGTGGCCAGGATCATGCTCTTGATGGCGATCTCGTTGCTGATCCCGTGGCCGATGATCACGTTGCCATTGACCCCCAGCACCGGCAGTCCGCCGTAGTTCTCATAATTGAAACGGTGCAGGAAGGGGTCGTCCACGCCGTGGTCTTCCAACAGGTCATGGAAACCCTCGATCACCTTCAGTACCACATTGCCCGTGAAGCCATCGCAGACCATAACGGAAGCCTTGTCATTGAACAAGTCCCGACCTTCCACGTTGCCCACGAATTCGTACTGCTTCTGTTCCTTCATGAGTTCGAAAGTCGCTTGGCGAAGCAGATCGCCCTTCTTCTCCTCTTCCCCGATGTTCAAAAGGGCCACTTTGGGTGATCCCACGTGGTACACATGCTTGGCGAGCATGGAACCGAGCAGCCCGAATTGGGTCAGTACATCCGGTTTGCAATCGGCATTGGCCCCCACGTCCAACAGCACCCCGATGCCTCCGCCTTCCTTGGGCACCAACGTGGGGATACACGGTCGGATGACACCAGGGATAGGCTTGGTGATGAAGATGCTACCCACCAGCATCGCACCCGTGTTGCCCGTACTCGCGAACGCATCGATCTTTCCTTCCTGCATGAGGTGGAAGCCGATGCTGATGCTGCTTTTCGGTTTGGCTTGGAACGCTTTCGTGGGATTATCGCTCATGGTGATATCGTCCTCGCTGGGTACGATATCGAAAGCGCTTGGGTCGCCCCCCTCTGCATGGAGCAACTCCAGGATCAGGGCTTGATCACCGATGAGTACAAGCCGGATATCCGAGGGCAATTCACGTGCAGCCAGTATGGCACCACGTACAGGCACGACAGGGCCATGGTCGCTGCCCATGATATCCAGTCCGATCCTCATGTGGAGAGGTGGCGGTTCGGCACGGTAAGAACGATGGAATTATTCAGCGGCTTCGCTGCCGGATACCATCAATTTGCCGTTGTAGTAGAGGTCTTCCCCTACTTTGTAGGCACGGTGCCGCAGGTGTACTTCACCCGTGTTAGGGTCTTTGGTCACCGTGGGTACGCTTGCAACTTTGGTGCTGCGACGGGTGGCCGTGCGGGTCTTCGAGTGTCGACGTTTTGGATTTGGCATGGCTACTTGCTTTCCTTGTTCTTCAGTTCCTTCAATACTTCCCAACGTGGGTCGGGAGTGGGTTCATGATCCACGATCAAGCGTTCCAGCACCTTTTCCACCTCGGGATCGCACTGCCCGGGGGCATGCACGTGGCGAATGGGCAAGGCCAAACGAAGGCACTCGTAGATGTAATGGGTCAAATTGATGCTGTGGGCCGTGTCACTCAAGGTCACCAGTTCATCGTCGTCACTTTCTTCGCCGCCGGTAAGGCTGAAGATCTGCCGCTGTTTGCCATCCAATGGAAACTCCAGTGGTGCATTGCAGCGGTCGCAGCGCAATTGTACAGGACCTGTGGCATGTAGGTTACAGACCAACAGGTAGGTGCTCTTGTCCAGGGTCACTTCCACATCCACCCGACCGCCTTCCCATTCTTCTTCGCCCGAGGCATCGAAGAAGGGTTGCTCCAGCACGAAGTGGAACGTGTGTTCTCCGTCCTTGAGGCCCGTGAAGGCGATGGTATGGTCCTGAATTGCTTCCATCGAAGGGAGGGTTCCCGACAAACGGACCGCAAATGTAGCGGTTTGGAAGATCCCCGGAGCCGGTGGAACAACGGAACCGGGCAGTAATGAGGGGGAAGGGGGGAGCTGGGGGAATGGCCGGGGCCACAGATGCGTTCCTAGGGCGTGTTCTGATGTGCGCCATTGTGACATTTGAACCCCTTTGTGCGCTGTGCCCCAGCTTGGACCGAATAGACTGCGTTCTGGGGGTAATTCCACACCTCTTCAGCCGAGTTCCTCCGAGCGGCATTTCGATGGACTTCAGGGTAGTTTTACCGAAGAAATGGTGGAGCGGACAGGCCCAATGAAGAACTGGTCCATGAGGTCGGACCGGGCCGTGTTGGCGTTCTGTGGAGCGGTCGTTCTTTATCTCGGGTGGTTCGCGATCCACTTTGCACAAGAACGGCTGTACAGCGACTCCAGTTACTACCTGTTCCGGGTGGTGAACGAGGGCGCGGTGTGGATCGAACACGGTCGCTGGGTGTTGGCCCTTTCGCAGATCCTGCCCTTGGTCGGTACGGTCCTGGGTCTTCCCATGGCCAGCTTGATCACGCTCCACTCCGTGAATAATGTGTTCTTCTTGGTGCTTTGCCTGGTGTTCGTTCTTGGTGTGTTGGAGGACCCGGATGCCGCGGTCGCGTTGGTCTCCATACACCTGATCGGCCTTACCCATGGCCTCTTTTGCCCCATTTTCGAGCTGTACTATGGCATCACCTTACTGATCGTTCTCCGGGCTGTCATCCGTTCCGATCGGCTTTCTCCTTTCCTGCGTTGGCCGTTGATCGGCGCGTTGTTCGTGGGCAGTATTTCGTGCCATTTCCTAGGGACCTTGCTGGTCCTCGGCCTGCTCTGCATGGATCGGGTCCGGGTGGACCGTCGCATGTTGGTAGTGCTTGCGGTGTTGTTCCTTGCGCAGCTTATGCTCCGCTTGTTCACTTTGAGCGATTATGAACGCGGGTCGCTCTCCTTCTTCACGGACCTTCACGAGCCCGGTAAGTTCCTCGCACTTTTCAACCCGGCATGGATCAAGCCCCTGTTCGCATACCTTTTCAGGCACTACTTGGATGTCGCGGTGTTGGCCGTCGTTACCCTGATCGCACTTTTCCAGACCAGGAAATGGTGGCAACTCTCGGTATTCGTTTCGCTGTTGCTGGTCCTGTACGTGCTTGTCGGCCTGTATTTGCCCGGAAACGCGCATGACCGGTATCGGGAGCAGCTCAATTTCGCCAGTACCGCATGGGTGCTTCTTGCCGTTTGCTTCCACGTGCTTCCTTCGTCCCGCTGGAGACCGACCGTGATGGTCTTGCTCGTCTTGGCTTCGGTGTGGCGCGTGGTCATGGTCATGCATGTCGCGCCCTACTATTCAGCCCGCACATCTTGGCACTTGGATCGGATCCATCAAGCCCGGTCGATGGGCATCACCAAAGGCATTGTTCCTGCACCCGTCGATCTGGGTACGGCGGACGATCAAGTCGACCTCTCGTGGTCCACTTCCGTTGAAAGCCTGCTGCTTTCGGCTCGTTCAGGTCCGGAGGGAACGGTTTCCTTGATCACCGAGCAGGATGTTGCGTACGGCGATGTGGCCTCGAAGCTGGATCACTTCATCTTTCGCCGCTGGGATATCTTGGACCCGAGTAGCCTGAATACGCACTACTTCCAACCGCCTCAGGGGACGTATACCAGGTTGGAATAATTCCAACTGGGGACGGGGGCCACTTTTCAAGGCTCGCGTTCAGTGCTCCTTCCGCTCCTTCTCCCGTTTCTGGGGCTGGAGCGGATTCACTCCGATGGTCTTGTAGTCTTCGCGGTTCCGGTGGATATCCGCAGCCATCCAGACGGCGGCCCGGAAACTGCCCTCGTCCGCAATGCCTTGGCCAGCGATGTCCAAGCCCGTGCCGTGATCCGGACTGGTGCGCACGATGGGTAAGCCCGCAGTGAAGTTTACCCCGTTGCCGAAGCTCAGTGCTTTGAAGGGTGCCAAGCCTTGGTCATGGTACATGGCCAGCACACCATCAAAGTGTTTGTATGATCCGTTGCCGAAGAATCCATCCGCAGCGTAGGGGCCCATGGCGGATATGCCCTCCTCGTTCAACCTGCGTATGGCCGGGGCGATCACCTCCTTGTCCTCACTGCCCAAGGTGCCGCCATCTCCCGCGTGGGGATTCAGGCCGAGAACGGCGATCCGAGGTTCAACGACCCCTAGGTCGCGCAGCAGGCTTTGGTGCAACAGGCGTGCTTTGGACACGATGCGGTCCGTGGTGATGGCTCCTGCCACATCCTTGATCGGGATATGCCCGGTCACAGTGCCGACGCGCAGCCCTTCGCTTATCAGAAGCATCAGTACTTCACTGTCCGCACCGGCCATTTGCTGGAGGAACTCCGTGTGGCCTGGATATGCGAAACCAGCTTGCTGCATGGCGTGCTTGTCGATGGGTGCGGTAACAAGCACGTCCACTTTGCCACTCGCGAGGTCTTGGGCAGCAGCCTCCAAACTCTGTATGGCGAAGCTGGCCAATGGTCCTGATGGCTTGCCTAGTTCGAGGACCACCTCATCTTCCCACACATTCACGATGTTCAGCTTCTTCGGCAGTGCCTCGCGTGCATCATTCACCCGGTGGAATTGCACCTCGTCCAACTTCAGGGCCTTGCGATGATGGCTTACGGCATGGGCGCTGGCATAGAGTACGGGGATGATGTCCGCGAGCATGCGGTTATCCTCGAAACACTTCAGCACCACTTCGATGCCGATGCCATTGAGGTCGCCGCAACTGATGCCGACACGTAGGGGTGTGCGATTCTCACTCATGATGGAGGTGCGGTACGCGAATGCGCTTAACGTGCTACAGCGCGACGCTTGATGAATTCATAGAACAGCCGAACGCCCACACCGGTGCCTCCCTTGGTTCGGTAGCCATCGCGTTTGCCCAAGAATGCTGGTCCGGCGATATCCAAGTGGATATACGGGTGTGTGGTGAAACGTGCGAGGAACTTGCCGGCGGTCTGGGCACCACCGAGGTCACTGCCGAGGTTCTTGATGTCGGCCACATCGCTCTGGATCTCCTCCTCGTACTCCTCCCAGAACGGAAGGCGGGCTGTACGCTCGAAGACCGCGTTGCCGGCTTCTTCCAATTTCCGGAAGTCACTGTCCGGAGCGGTACCCATGACCACGGTTCCATACGTGCCGATCGCGCGCATGGCCGCGCCGGTCAGGGTGGCGATGGAAAGGACCAGTTCGGGGTTGAAACGCTCGCCGTAGCTGAGTGCATCGGCCAGGATCATCCGCCCTTCGGCATCGGTATTCAGCACTTCCACAGTAAGGCCGCTGTGCATGCGCACCACATCGCCCGGGGCGTAGGCGTTGCCACCGGGGCGGTTGTCCGTAGCTGGGATCAGGCCCACCACATGGACCGGTAGCTCTTGTTTGGCAATGGCCGAAATGGCACCGGCCACTGCTGCTGCACCGGCCATGTCACACTTCATCTGGTCCATGCTATTGGCGGTGGGTTTCAAGCTGAGTCCACCGGTGTCGTACACGACTCCTTTTCCAACCAGTAGGATGGGCTTCTTGTTCACGGCATTCTTCGGTTTCCACTCCAACACACTGAAGGTCGGTGGGTCCACGCTTCCTTTGTTCACCGCCAATAGACCGCTGAGGCCGAGTGCTCGGATGCGTGCCAGCTCCATGACTTCCACCTTGAAACCTGTTGTCTTGGCCAGGGTGCGGATCTCGGCTCCGAGTTGCACGGCATTCAAGAAGCTCACGGGCTCGTTCACCAGGTCGCGAGCGGTCCAGGTGGCCTCGCAGATGTCGCTCATTTCGTCCACCTCCGCCGTGGCCACTTCCTTCGCGATGATGTTCAGCTTTTCCAAGGTGGGTGCACCTTTCGCATCGCTCTTGTACTTCCGGAACGCATAGCTGCCCAAGGCCACTCCTTCGGCCAAGGCCAAGGTGTGGGCGCTACTGTCCTGAAGGCTGATGAGTTGCGCTTCCGTTCGCCGTGCCGTGTTGAGTCGTGCAGCCATGGCATCGCCTGCCCTGCGCGCCTTTTCCATTTGGACCGAAGGTTCGGCTTTGCTGATCATGTGGACCATTACCAATCGCCCGCTCACATCGCAGACCGCCAACTGCGGATCGGCTTGCAGTTGTTCGGTGAGGTATTGCCGATCGTTGCGTTCCAAGTCCAAGTTGCGCAGCTTGGAATGGCTGTCCAGTAGGATGAGCGTGTCTCGTGAAGCGGCCGTTCGGGTGCTCTTCGAAAGGGTGATCATGGGTGGGTTTGAGGAACGGAGGTCCTAAAGGGACGCAGGGGCTAAAGATAGCCGTCCACGGGTAGTGCTCCGGAAGTCGGGAAACGAGGCTGAAGTGTGCTGTTCGGCCTGCAATTCGTTCTGCGCCGTGTGCGTTCGCCCCGTATGGAATGCCGTACTTTGTACGTTCCGCGCATGAGGTCATCCCGCTTACTCTTCTTCCTGTTGGCCCTTTGTTGGTCCGGCTTTGCGATGGCGACGCACAATCGTGCGGGGGAGATCATCGTGTGCCCTACTGGCAACGGGAACGAGTACTTGATCACCATCATTACGCACACCAAGTTGAGCGCACCGGCGGATCGTCCGGAACTCGCGATCAATTATGGAGACTCGCCCATCTGGGATACGATCCCGCGTACGAATATCCAGGATGATCCTGACCGCGATCTGCGACGGAGCGAATACGTGACCACGCATACCTACCGTGGACCCGGCGTGTACATCCTGAGCATGGATGACCAGAACCGGAACGGTGGCGTGATCAACGTGCCCAATTCCATTGCGCAATCCTTCAGCGTGCAGACCCGTTTGGTGATCTCGCCGGTTACCGGTCGGAACTGTTCGGTTCGGTTCCTCAACTCGCCCATTCAGGATGCTTGCCTGAACCAACTTTGGGTACACAATCCGGTGGCGGTGGATCCGGATGGAGATAGCCTGTCCTACGAACCGACCGTGTGTCTCGGGTTGAATAGTGAGCCGATCCTCGGGTACTCGTACCCAAGTCCGAATTACAGCATCGATCCGTTGAATGGCACCATCACGTGGAATGCACCGGGTGTTGCGGGTGAATACAACATCGCATTCATCGTACGGGAGTGGGAGCGGCTGTCCAACGGCAATGTGGTGGAAGTGGGCTATGTGATGCGGGATATGCAGATCAACGTGATGCCTTGTAACAACCAACCTCCGGTGATCAGTCAGGTGGTGGATACCTGCGTGGAGGTAGGGACGTTGCTCGCATTCAATGTGCAAGCCTCCGATCCCAACAACGCGCAAAGCGTTTCGCTTTCCGCCTTGGGACTCCCGTTCACATTGGCGACATCACCGGCGAGTTTCGTGCAACCCACCCCCGGTAACCCGGTGAACGGGATCTTCAATTGGAGCACGGTCTGCTCGCATGTTCGGCTTCAACCGTACCAGGTCGTATTCAATGCGGTGGACAATGGCACACCGGTCTCCTTGCAAGCGTACCGTACCGTGAACATCCGGGTGGTGGCCCCCGCACCACAGGATCCCAGTGCCACTCCGAGCGGAAGTTCCATCGAGCTGAATTGGGAACCGAGTATTTGCACCAATGCGAGCGGCTACCTGATCTATCGGCGAAGCGGGCTGTATGGCTTTGATCCGGACCACTGCGAAACCGGTGTACCGAGCTATACGGGCTATATGCAGATCGCTTCCGTGAACGGCGTGAACAACACCAGTTACGTGGACAACGATGGGCTGGTGATCGGCAACCAGTATTGCTACATGGTAGTGGCTGTGTTCGCCGATGGTGCGCAGAGCTATGCCAGTGAAGAGTTCTGTGCCATACTGGACCGGCAAGTACCAGTGATCACCAAGGTGAGCGTGGGGGTGACGGATGTGAGTACGGGTGTCGATACGGTGCAATGGAGCAATGCGTACGATCTGGATACGGTCGCACGTCCGGGGCCGTATCGCTTCGATCTGTATCGCGGGACGGGCCTCAACATAGCGAACGAGCTCATTTGGAGCAGTGGTACCCATCCCTTCTTGGCGCACCCGGACACCTTCCTCGTGGTGGACCAGTTGAACACGCAAGCTCAGCCTTATGTGTACCGCGTTCTGCTGCGAGGCGATGGCGGGACGGACGAGATCGGTTCAAGCAGCCCGGCTTCGTCGGTCTTCATCAACGCGGAACCGGATGACGAACAGCTGACCATCTCCTGGGCATTGAATACGCCGTGGGTCAACAGCAACTACGAGGTGTTCCGCTTCGATGGTGCTTGGGTGTTGATCGGTAACAGCTCCACGGAGAGTTATACGGATACGGCATTGGTGAACGGACAGGAGTACTGCTACCACGTGGTCAGCACAGGCGCATACAGCGATGCGACCATCGCCTTTCCACTGCTGAACTGGAGTCAAGAGGTGTGTGGCATACCGGAGGATCGCACCCCGCCATGTCCGCCCACCGTGGACTTCCAGAACGATTGCGAATTGCCTCTGAATACGCTGACGTGGAACAATACCAACGAAAGTTGCGCCACGGACACCTACCAATATCGTGTGTATTTCGCAGATAGTGTAGGTGGGACCTTCACTTTGATCGCGGAACTTGTTGGTGCGGACAATACCACGTTCACACATACCAATGGCAGTTCGGTCGCGGGTTGCTATATGGTCACTGCGATCGATACGATCGGCAACGAAAGTGTGTTCAATGATGTGGTCTGTGGGGACAATTGCCCGCTGTACACCTTGCCGAACATCTTCACCCCGAACGGCGATGGGAACAACGATCTGTTCGGGCCATTCCCCTACCGAGGGGTTGAAGCGATCGATCTACTGGTTTTCAACCGCTGGGGGAATGTGGTGTTCGAGACCCTGGACCCGGACATCGATTGGAAAGGGACCTACAAGGAGACCTCGGAACCTCTGCCCGACGGGACCTACTACTATCTCTGCACCGTCACCTTTGTTCGTTTGGCGGGCAAGGAAATGGTGCAACTGAACGGTTATGTTCATATCCTCGGTAGCGGGGTACAAAACCGCGTACCCTGATGTTCACCGGGATCGTAGAAGAGGTCGGAGAGGTGGTGGGGATCGCGGAGATCGGGACCAACCGGACCTTGCGCATCCGAGCGAAGATGACACCGGAGCTTCGGATCGATCAAAGCGTTGCGCACAATGGGGTTTGCCTTACCGTAGTGGCGATAGAGGGTGAGGTGTACGATGTTACCGTGGTGGACGAATCCCTGCAACGCAGCAACCTCGGCGCGTTACGGATCGGTGATCAGGTGAATTTGGAGCGCAGCCTGCGGATCGGTGATCGATTGGATGGGCACATGGTACAAGGTCATGTGGACACCACTACGCGTTGTCTCGCTGTGAATGATCTGGATGGGAGCTGGTCCTTTGTTTTCGAATTGCCGGATCAGAAGCACTTCCTTGTACACAAAGGGAGCATCTGCATCAACGGTGTTAGCCTGACGATCGCCGTGTTGGACGAATGGTCCTTTGGCGTTGCGATCATTCCGTACACGTACGAACACACCACCTTCCGTGATCTAGAAGCAGAGGATCGCGTGAACCTCGAATTCGATGTGCTCGGTAAGTACGTGGATCGGATGCTTGTCCGTCCGACGACTGAGAGCTAGAACGTCTGGCTGACGATGGAGCGGACCGCCTCGCTCTTGCCCATGGTGTAGAAATGGACGCAAGGGGCTTTGTGCTCCATCAGATCCTTGGTTTGGGAAATGCTCCACTCGATGCCCAAGTGCTTCACATCAGCATCGGTCCTGCACTTCACCAATTCCGAAGCCAAGGGTTGCGGTAGGTCGATGCCGAAGGTCTTCGGGATGAAGGCGATGTGTTTCAAGGTGGTCAATGGTTTCAGTCCGGGGATGATGGGGACCGTGATCCCTTCCGCACGGCAGAGATCAACGAACCGGTAGTACCGTGCATTGTCGAAGAACATCTGGGTGACCAGATACTCTGCACCGGCATCCACCTTCTGTTTGAGGTAGGCGATATCCGTATCCAAATTCAAGGCCTCGGCATGTTTCTCCGGATAGCAAGCTGCTCCGACGCACAGATCGGTGGGTGCGGCCTCCTGCTCTTCATCGTGCAGGTACATGCCCTTGTTCAGTGCAGTGATCTGCCGGATCAGGTCCTGCGCATGCACATGGCCATCGCGCTCCGGAATGAAGGCCGGTTCACTCTTGATGGCATCGCCGCGAAGGGCCAACACGTTGTCGATCCCCAAGAAGTTCAACTCGATCAACGCATCCTCGGTATCCTCCTTCGTGAATCCACCACAGATCAAATGCGGAACGGAATCAATGTTGTACTTCGCCTTGATCATGGCGCAGATCCCTACGGTGCCGGGCCGTTTGCGTACCCGCACTTTTTGTAACAACCCTTGTCCGCGCTCCTTGTACAACACCTCCTCCCGGTGGTAGGTCACATTGATGAAGCTGGGTTTGAAATCCAGCAACGGATCGATGCCTCGGTAGATGGAATGGATGTCCTTCCCCTTGAGGGGAGGCAGGATCTCGAATGATAAAAGGGTCCGGTCCGCCTTGCGGAGGTGTTCAATGACCTTCATGGATGGGGTGCGAAAGTAGAAAGGCTTCGCCACGGCGAAGCCTTTCTACGCGGGAAGGCGCTTCGGTCAGCGTAAAATGGTCACGTGGCCGGTGTATTCCTTGTTGTCCTCTACCGTCGTGAACACATAGTAGTAAGTGCCATCCACGACACCACTCCCACCCCACGTGTTCTGGTAGTTGTTCTTTTCGAAAACAACTTGTCCCCAGCGGTTGTATATGGCCAGTGTATTGTCGTAGTACTGTCCGTTCTCGATCACGAAGTTGTCGTTCTTCCCATCGCTATTGGGCGTGAACACATTCGGAATGATGATCTGCTGCGGACGGATGGTGTAGGCCAACGTGATCATGCTTTCACAACCATCCGCTGTGGTGACCGTCAGGGTCACGTTGTAGGTGCCCGGGACATCGTACGTAAAGCTGGTGTTGGGTGTATTGGCCCCTTCCCCGACAATGCCCAGGTCCCAAGACCAAGAGGTGACCGGTGATCCATTGCCCACCGATGTATCCGTGAAATTCACTGTGGTGCCGATGCCCTGTGGCGGAGGGGGGTCGGCAACGAAGGCCGCTTGCGGATCACTACCGATCGTGACCGGATACGGTGCAGAGGTGCCGCTACAGCCCGCTGCACTCGTTACGGTCACCGTGTAGGTGCCTGTCCCTACTGTGATGGATCCATCCGTGCTTGCATTGGACCATAGGTAGTTCGCATACTCCTCCGTGGTCGAAAGTGTGGCGGGTTCTCCACCGCAACTCGTGGGTGGGCCTTGGATCACGGGGGATACCGCCGGTGAAGTGGTCACCGTGAAGGGCTCGGAGGGGAGGCTGCAATCGCCGGAGTAGACCGTAACGGTATACACACCCGGTTCGAAGACCGAGATGTTGGCTCCCACCGAACCGTTGCTCCATTCATAGGCTGTGTATCCCGGAGGAGCGTTCAAGTAAGCGATGCTGCCTTCACAGAACTGCGCGGTGCCCGTGATCAGCACAGGGGCGACGATGCCGGGGTTGACGAAGACGTTCACGGTGGTGTCGTAGCTACAGCCGAAGTTGTCCGTTACAGTGAAGGTGTAGATGTGATCCCCTTCCTCTGTTGGCGTGGCCAGAGCTACCAACGGTGTTTGTGGGTCGGTGGCAACACCCTGTCCGGTCCAACTGGCCGAATCCAAGCTGTTGGTGCCAAGGATCGGGGTGTAGGTGGTCAAGTCCGGATACAATGCCGGATCGAACTGGATGGACCAAGAGCAGACGAAGCCATCATCGATGCCGATATGGTCCCGTGCTACGAATTGCCACACCCCATTCAAAGGGCAGCCTACCAGTTGATCGAATGGCTCGAGTGGGGTATAATCATCCGGGATAAGCACGTTCTGGCCGACCTCGATGGTGGCGGGTTGCACATGCGGTGACACACCATTGGTGGAGCTTTCTTCGAAGGTCCCGTTGGGGGCACTCATCGTCCAGCAATAATCCAAGCAGATACCGGGTGTTGGTGGAACCGTTTCCGTATCCAAGGCATCGCCGATGAAGGTGTTCGTTCCTCCCTGGTTGTGCAAGTTCACCAATTGTCCATTCGGACAGACCACGGTAAGTTGAAGATCACCCATGTAGGAGTGCTCCATGCTCACACAGACCGAGAGGACCTGATCGACACTCGAGATGGTCGCTCCGGGCTGGAACCCCTCGAAGGTGAGATTCGAAATGAAGGGTTGGGATTGATTGTCCGGCAGATAGATCCCTTCGCCAAAGTCAGCGATGGGGATCCCTGTCCAAGGCACGGCTACAACGCCTGTTGCGTCGAGGATCACGGATTCGCCCAAGCAAATGACACTGTTCACAAAGGTGCTGGCGGAGAAGTCCGGTGTGGTGCTCACCAAGAATTGCAGGTCGATGAACTGGGTACTCGAGCAATCGTTCTCGTCGGTCAGTGTCAATTGCACCGTGTATGCTCCGGGAACCGTGTAGGCGTGCGTGGCCAGTGCTCCACTCAGCGTGTCCACGGCCCCATCGGCAAAATCCCACCGATATTCCGCAATGGTCGCTGCGGACGTGGAAGCTGTTGCATCAAAGGCGATGGATTCCCCTTGGCAAACCAAAGCCGGGAAAGTCGAGTGGCCGGCCACCGTGACGATCGGTGTTGGCGGATCACATGGAATGATGCATGAGATATTCGCGAAGAAACTGGTGGTACCCGTTTCATTGCTGATGAACTCCACGGTCAAGCAGCCCGTCGGGTTGTCGAAGGTGGCCGATACGATGCCCGGGTTGTCCGTGCCGGACCAGGTGCCCAACACGGGTGCCGTAATGGCATCGCCGTCATAGATGATGATCCGGTCCGTTGGTGTACTCCCAGCGGTGGATAAGTTGAAGCTCGGCCATTCGAGGGTGACTGCGCTTCCGGCGAACTCCGGACAGATCACAAGAACGTAATCCTCGTTATCGAAATAACCCGGTCCATTCTCGCCACCTGAATCGCTCAGGCCCCCATTACAGGTGGTTATCCACCCATCAATGATGGTGAACTGGGCCGTGGCACCCATGGTTCCCAAGGTGAATACCATACTCAGGATCGCTGCTCTCATGTGTCGCATTCTCATTGGTGTCATTGCGCGCTCTAGATCCAAAACGTGTAGTGATACGACCTTTCGATCTTGATCGGCAAACTTAACTTCCTTTCACGGATCGACCGTGGTTCAATTCATCGGACTACGGTTCAGCCAGACCACTTTTCCCTCGGTGATCAAACGACCATCGGGTGCGATCGCCTCCACGGCCACCAAATAGTAGCCATCCGGACAATTCTCACCGGTCCACCATTCGTTCATGTTGGTGCTGAATACCAGTCGGTTGTCATTCACCGAATACACCCGGAACAAGACCTGCTCGAAGGCATCGGCACCCACGATCTCGTAGGTGTCGTTGTTGCCATCCCCATTCGGGGTGAATACGTTCTGTAAGTAGAGTTTCGGAAGTGGTGCCTTCGTTGCTGCTACCGGGAGTGTGGTTTCGGTGACTGCTGGGGTGAGCACCACCCCCTCCTCCTGCTTGAGCTCTTTTTCCTGTGCTCCTTTCCCGGCCAACTCCTCTGCATGTGCGGCCGCTACGGCCTGTGTGGTCATTTCCGTAATGATCTGTTGTACCAGATCCTCCCCGGACTCATCAGTGACAGCGGGCGTGGTCGTGATGTGCAGCTGTTGGACTGGCGTATTCTTATTCGCTTTCGGCTCCGTTGCGTCGCTCTGGGCGGTCGCTGGCTTGGCCTTCACCGACTTCGGTTCCGTTGCCTTGGCAGCCGAAATGTTGAATTCTTCCGGCTCGACCGAGGTCTGCACCTGGGTCAAGGTTGCTCCACCTGGGATGGGCATTGCCGTTGGCAATTGCTGTTCTGTTCGAGGCGAGATCACGTTTTCGGTGACCATCGTGACCGCAGGGGCCTTGGAGGAGTTCATGTAATAGACTCCGATACCAATGGCCACGGCGGCGATCCCGGCACCTAGCCAAGCCATGGTTCCGGTAGCCACACCGGCGACCGTATGGCCCATTTGTGTACTGATGCCGCTCCAGACGGCAGGGTCCACGGGCACCTGATGGTCCTTGAAGCGTTCCCGGAATAGTGCGTTCACGCTGTCTGTGGGGGATGTTCCAAGCTGGCCTTGGACCCCTTGCCATACCATGCCGTCCACGGGCAACTCGTGCCCTTGGAAGCGCTCCCGGAAAAGGTCGTTCACACTATCCCTCATGTGCTTGTCCGAATTGTTCAGCCACTTCCTTTGGCAACAGTTTGCGCAGGTATGCCCGTGCTTTCATGAATTGCGACTTCGATGTGTTCTCTGAGATCCCTAACATATCAGCGATGTCCTTGTGCGGATACCCCTCGATGGCAAAGAGGTTGAAGACCGTTCGGTAGCCTGTGGGTAAGGCTTGGATCAGGTCCATCAACTCGCTGGTGCTCATGTCCGAAAGCACGTGCTCATCTTCACTGTGCAAGTATTCCGCTTCTGTCAGATCGAGGCTCTGGTCATAGGGCTTGTTCTTGCGGATATGGTCCAAAGCCGTATTCACCATCGTTCGGGCGATCCAACCACCGAGCGGTCCATCGCCGCGGTAGTGGTCCATCTTCTGGAATACCTTCACGAACCCATCTTGAAGGATGTCCTGTGCTTGGTCCCGATTGTGCGCGTAACGCATGCAAATGCTCATCATTTTGCGCGAAAACTCTTGATATAGAGCCTTTTGTGCCACAGGATCACCCTTGACGCAACCTAGAACGAGTTGTTCATCTGTTAGGGCCATCCGTGTGAATGATGCGTTTTTGCGGAGGAAAGTTGCCTGTTCGTTGATCGGGAATGCACTTTCGACCCAAAGGTCAGAGTAAAACAACCGCCTCAAGTTACGAAGCCGAGCAACTCGCGCACGCCGGGGAGCAGTGGGACAACGAACAACGACAGGATCGCCTCTTATTTTCTGCGACCCCGCTGGGGTCGTTCTCCCATCGGGGGGCATTTTCTACTTTCTGTGACCCCTGTGGGGTCAGAACGCAGCACCGGTCATTCTCCTTATGGGTTGACCCCAGAGGGGTCACAGAGCATAGAATTTGGAGTCGGACGAACGTGTTCGACCCCAGCGGGGTCGCAGAAACAAAAGACCTGATGCGGAATGTATGTAGAGATGATAGCCTTGCGAACAACGACCCCGAACCCTTGGGGAACCGCTACCTTCGCGCACTTTTTCGGCCAGTGCTGAACAGGCCAAGACGATCCAATGGAGCATATTCGCAACTTCTGCATCATCGCCCATATTGACCACGGTAAAAGCACCTTGGCCGATAGGCTGTTGCACATGACCGGCACCATTGCCGACCGCGACATGCAAGCGCAGAATCTGGACGACATGGATCTGGAGCGCGAACGGGGCATCACCATCAAGAGCAAGGCGATCCAGATGGACTACACCCTGAACGGGCAGAAGTACATCCTGAACCTGATCGATACCCCTGGCCACGTGGACTTCAGCTACGAGGTGAGCCGCTCCATCGCCGCTTGCGAAGGGGCCTTGTTGATCGTGGATGCCACACAGGGTATCCAAGCGCAGACCATCAGCAACCTGTACTTGGCCTTGGAGCACGATCTGGAGATCATCCCAGTGCTCAACAAAATGGACCTGCCCAGCGCCAATCCGGAAGAGGTGAAGGACCAGATCGTGGACTTGATCGGTTGTAAGCTGGATGACATCCTCAGCGCCAGTGGCAAGACCGGCCTTGGGGTTGATAAGGTACTCGAAGCCATTGTGGCACGCGTACCAGCGCCGAAAGGAGATCCTGAAGCACCCCTCCAAGCGTTGATCTTCGACAGCGTCTTCAACCCTTTCCGAGGCATCATCGCCTACTTCAGGGTGATGAACGGCACCATCAAGAAAGGCGATAAGGTGAAGTTCTTCAACACCGGTGTGGTGTACGATGCCGATGAAGTGGGCTGCCTCAAGATGGAGATCAAGCCCAAGCCCGAAGTGCGGGCTGGCGATGTGGGCTACATCATCAGTGGCATCAAGACGGCGAGCGAGGTGAAGGTGGGTGATACCATCACGCATAAGGACCGGCCATGCGCAGAGGGTATCAAAGGCTTCGAGGACGTGAAACCGATGGTATGGGCAGGCATCTTCCCGGTGGATACCGACGAGTACGAAGAGTTGCGCGATGCCATGGAGAAGCTACAGCTCAACGATGCCAGTTTAACGTGGACACCAGAGAGCAGTGCGGCCTTGGGCTTCGGATTCCGTTGCGGATTCCTCGGTCTCCTGCACATGGAGATCATCCAAGAGCGATTGGAGCGGGAGTTCAACATGACGGTGATCACCACCGTGCCGAACGTGGGCTACATCGTGACCAAGACGAACGGCGATGTCGTTGATGTACACAATCCCAGCGAACTGCCGGAGGTGATGCACATCGACACCATCCAAGAGCCTTACATCAAAGCGCAGGTGATCACCAAGGCCGAATACACCGGCTCCATCATGACGCTGTGCATCGAGAAGCGCGGCATGCTCACGGGCCAGAACTACCTCACCACCGATCGCGTGGAGCTCACTTTCGAATTGCCCTTGGGCGAGGTGGTGTTCGACTTTTACGACAAGCTGAAATCCATCAGCCGTGGCTACGCCAGCTTCGACTACCACCCGATCGGCTTCAAGGAAAGCGATCTGATCAAGTTGGACATTCTACTGAACAGCGAAAAGGTCGATGCGCTCAGTGCATTGATCCACCGCGACCATGCCCATGAACTGGGCAAGAAGATGTGCAGCAAGCTGAAGGAACTCCTTCCACGCCAACAATTCGACATACCCATCCAAGCCGCTATCGGCGCGAAGATCGTGGCCCGCGAAACTGTGAAGGCCCTGCGTAAGGACGTTACCGCAAAATGCTACGGTGGTGACATTTCACGTAAGCGCAAGTTGCTGGAGAAGCAGAAGGAAGGAAAGAAGCGTATGCGCCAAGTGGGTAGTGTGGAAGTGCCCCAGGATGCGTTCTTGGCGGTGTTGAAGTTGGATTAGATCCCGGCGACCGCTTCCGTTTCGCGGCGGTTGGAGCACGCTGCAGAAGTGTACGTATTCGGCCTGACGTAGTACGGCTAGTCAACGAAGAGACGAAAGGCACATGGCAACTACGCCACGTTGCGATCGTCTATCTTCCTGAGACCTATGCGAACGGTCCATCGACAACAGGGCACTTTCCAGCGCACGTTGTTGTGCTTGGTCCTCGGTATGTCGGCCTGCCTTTCGGTGATCAGCCAACAGGTCATCTGGGCGGACGAATTCGAGAACGGATGCAATTCGGGCTGCTACGCCACGGCCTATAGCGGCGTGAACGGCGCATGGTCGGTGGTCAATGTGAGTGCTGCCGGGGCTTGCGCCAACCAGTGGTTCGTGAGCTGTCGCGAGAACGGTAACGCGGCGAACACGTGCGGTACGGACTGTACAACCAACAACGAATCCTTGCACATCGCCAACGAGTTGTCCGGGGTTTGCGGCAGTCCGTTCGGTTGCATTTTCTGTCCCGCTGGGGATTGCGGCGCCGCATACGATGCTGGCTGTCCACCAGCCCTTTGCTTCGCCTGTTTCTGTAGCTGCCTCAGTACCGAGACCAACAAGCGCGCACAGTCTCCGGTGATCGATCTGACCGGGCGTACGAACATCACCCTCACCTTCAAATACATGGAGTACGGCGATGGCACCAACGACGATTTCCTGCTCGAGTATTTCAACGGGGCTGCATGGGCCGCCTTGAGCAACCCGCCGAAGACCCCGACCGGTGCCTGCGGTGGACAAGGCCAATGGACGCAGTACAGCATCGCGCTACCCGCCAGTGCAAATAACAACCCGGGTGTCCGTGTCGGTTTTCGTTGGCAGAACAACAACGACGCGGCAGGCAACGACCCCAGCGTGGCCATCGATGATGTGCAACTAACAATACCCTATGCGCCGGACTGCGTGGGACCCTTCGTGAATGAGGTGAGCAATGGCCCCAGCGGAGAGAAGGAATACATCGAAGTGATGGTGTGCGGCCCGACGTGCTCGACCGTGGACCTACGCAATTGGATCATCGACGATAACAACGGTGTGACATGGAACGGATTCAGTACCGTGATGGTGAGCGGAGGCGTGAGCACCGGACACATCCGATTCGCTAACGTGGCCCAATGGTCCGCCGTGCCTACCGGGTCGCTGATCCTGGTCTATAATAACGCGGACCTGAACGCCCTCTTACCACCGAACGACCCGAACGACTCGGCTCCGGTGGATAGCATCTATGTGCTTCCTGCCAACAGTGCGTTGCTCCAACGCTGCAACACCTCGCCGAGCGCCACGGTCACCGGAGGCTATTTTCCGTGCAGTTACCTCGCTGGTGGGGCCTGGACGAATATCGGTTTTCGCAACGAAGGCGATGCGGCCCAAACGCGTTATCCGGATGGACGCTTCTTCCACGGGGTGAGCTACGGACCGAACGGACAGAACATGAACCCCGGCGGCATCGAGAACATGCGCATCAGCACCGTGAACCATCTGGGTCGTGTGATCTTCTTCAACACCAATGATCCGCGCATAGCGGCCAATTATACCAGTGCTGTAGTCGCAGGGAACGAGACACCTGGCGCAGTGAACAATGCAGCGAACGGTCTATTCCGGGCCACCTTGCTTTGCCCGAGCACCCTTCCTATCGAGCTGTTGGACTTCGAGGTGCACAACGATGGAACGGCCGTACTGTTGGAATGGAGCACCGCCACCGAACGGAACAACGACTTCTTCACGGTGGAACGTAGCCCCGACCTCGGATCATGGACCACCGTGCTCACCACGCCCGGAGCAGGGACCAGCGCGATGGTTCATCATTACCGAGCACACGATGCAGACCCCGTGACCGGCACCATGTACTACCGGCTTCGTCAGACCGATCTGGATGGTACTTCGGCATTGAGCAAGGTGGTGTCGATCGAGCGACGTTCGGCATCCAATGCCTTGCATGCCACGCTGCTGGAGAATGGATCCGTACGCGTGGAGTATCCCTGTTCTCGCGCCTTCTGGCAGTTGAACGACATGATGGGTCGCAAACTCGCGGATGGGATCACTGGAGACGGATCCACCGCAGAGCTTCGCATACCGGATGGCGCGAGCGGTGTGCTTGTTCTGAACGTACTGTGCGGCGCGGAAGCCGTCTCGGTTCGGATCGTGAAATAGGTCGCGGGGTCCCGGATGGGGATCTTGGCTCGACGCGAGCAAAGCGCTGGATCAATGACATCACGTGCCAGAGATCATCGCCCAGATTCAGTCGATCACGATCCGCTGCGTTGCGAAGGATCCTTTGCCATCTTGTACACGAAGAATGTACAGTCCACTTGATAGCCCATCGCGTTGCAAGAGCACCTCGCGCCGTAAGCCACATTGGATCGTACGCAGCGCTTTGCCGTTGATGTCGATCAACTCCACGTACGCAGTTGACGCAAGCGGGGTGCTGAAGATCACCCGAGCATCGTTGGTCATCGGGTTGGGCATGATCGCCATGCGGACTCCGGTCGTTTCTTTCACATCAGAGATCACGATCTGGACCTCTTCGGAAAGCAATTCGCAAGCATATTCGTTGGTGACCTCTACGGAATAGAATCCTGACGCTCCTGCCACCAGTTCGCGTTGCGTAGCGCCGTCGATCGGTATACCGCTCTCGTACCATTGATAGCTCTCGCCAGCGCTGGCCTCCAGCAAGCCAGCACCGAGGTCCGTGGCCGTCGCGGTGAACGCTTCGCAATCCACCAACGTGTTGAGTGTGGTGTTCGTGATCACCGGTGGGTTGTAGTCGAAGTAGATCTCGGCGGTGTTCAGGATCTCTGTCAGGTTGGGCGCGTTGGGTAGCGGTCGGATCCGGAAGCGGACATACCCGTTGCTTCCGGACATGTTGGTTCCGCTGTCCGGCAGAAGGATGTTGTCGTAACGGAAATTCAATTCGCGATCATCCTCGATGAAGATGTGCGACAGCGGATGTGATGTGCCTAGAACCTCCATGCTGGTGAGGTCCAGGTGCGGGCTCAAGCGATCGATCAGCAAAACGTTGAATGCGGTGTCGGTCCCGGTGTTCTGGAACCGAATGGTGTAGTCCAACCGATCCTGATCGATGGGGACCGCGTGATGGACACCGCTACCAATGGGAAGGACCAGTTTGTCGTTCGGGTCGTATGCGCACGTGACCGTCTCGAGCCCATCGGTTTCCGTGATCAGCTCGCCGGTGCTTCCGAAGAGCACATCGAGGGTGGCCAGGCCGGATGAGCCTACGGGTCCAACGACCACGTCGATCCGGTAATGCTGCAGCCCCCACCACGCCAAGCTGTCCAATTGCCAGTACACGACGTTCCCGACCACGGAATCCGGAGCGGGCCAGGCCTGCACGAAGGTGAGGTCAGCATCAAGGGCCAGACTGATGTCGATGTCGTACAGGATGCTGCTTCCGGCGTTGCGCACGTCGATATAGAAGCTGCCTGCCGTGTTGCAACGGAGCAAAGTGCGTGTGAACGACACCGCTTCAATATCGTCGTCGATCAACGGACCCACGCCGAAGATCAGGCTATCCACGATCGGCTCGTTCGCATTGGCTTGTACCACTGCCGTGTCAGGCGTCGTGGTCACAACATATTGCGATGCGAGTTGCGGCCATAGCTGGTAGGTGATGCCGCTATCAACCGGTAGGTCGAAGCCCCCCTGCCGTGTTCGTCCAAGAGAGGTATCCGGACGGATCGGTGCGCATGGGCAAGTAGGCAAGAGGCTCATCGAAACCGTCTTCGATCGCGTTGTTGTTGAAGTCCTTGAACACGTTTCCGCGCAAGCGGAAGGCATCGAAGAAATGGTTCTCTTGCCATGTGATGCTGTGGAATCTAGCAGCGACGAGATCAGGCACCACGTCGCCGTTCATGTCGGCGAATACCAACGATGCAGTGCTTTCTGCGGTAGGGTCAATGATGAATGCTGCCCCGATGGTTCCATCACCGTTGTTCAGGTTGGCGAAGGTCTTGTGGTCGTATCCATTGCTCCGTGCCCATAAGGCATCGGGGTAGCCATCGCCGTTCACGTCCTGCGCGATGATGTGTCGTGGAACTCCGAGTTCGGGTTGCGTGAGTTGCGCTTCGGAGAACGAACCCGTTCCGTCATTGTAGTAACACCAGATCGATGTACCGAAAAGAGCGACCAGGTCGATGTCGCCATCGAGGTCCATATCCGCTGCGTCGCTGTGGTTAGGTGAAACGGTTGCGGGACTGTTGATCACCGTGAACCCGCCACTACCATCATTGATCAAGGCGTTGATGCTGCTGCCGCGACAGAGCACATCCACGATGCCATCGCCATTGAGGTCCACCGCATGGGCCGGGGCCGATCCGGTGATCGCAAAGAGCGGTTCAGTGATCTCGGTGAAGGAGCCAGCACCCTCGTTGCGGTACCATTTGCCACTTGCGATCAGGTCCGGATCGAAGTCGCCATCGAGGTCCGCGGCCAGTAGGGCCACACCATCGTTCGGCAAAGTGCTGGCCGTGAAATTGCCGTTGCCGTTGTTCCAGAACACAGCAGCCTGCGCTTTGTTCGTGAGGAGCTCCGGTAGGCCATCGCCGTTGAGGTCGGTCGCAGCGGTCGCGTTGATCCGATCAAGGTGTTCCGCAAGAACGATCTGTGGGCCAAAAGTGCCGTTACCGTTGTTCAAGTAGGCCGTGAGCATGTCGCCGTAGAAGCTTGCGCAAACAGCATCGTTGTCCCCATCGCCATCGAGATCGGCCACGGACAGACCACCACCACCGCTCAGTACACCGCCCACACGCTCCCGGAGAGCGAAAGTGCCATCACCGTTGTTGGGGTACCAAGCGATCATGCCCAAGCCGTGGCAGATCGCCATGTCGGGGTGCCCGTCCTCATTGAAGTCGGCGTATGCATAGCGCGTTCCGACCAGGTTGTATCCACTGAACGATTCCACGTCCTGATCGCTCCAAGCAAGTCCATCGCCATCGTTCCGGTACCATTTCGCATCGCACGAGGTACCGGTCCCACGGGACAGATCAAGATCACCGTCGTTGTCCATATCGATCGCAGGCCAAACTCCAAGGATCGTATCGGCAACCGCAAATAGCGCATTTCCATCGTTCGCGAACCACCGGGCCGAAGGTGAGCCGCCGAACACGAACAGGTCCTGTGTCCCGTTGCCGTCTGCATCGCCAGCATGTACCTCAGGTGTTCCGGAGAGACCGGTGATCAACTGCTGTGCTCCGTACGTTCCACCGCCGAGATTCGGGTAGAAGCCGTTGTTATTGGCGTCGCCGCCGATGACGAGGTCAAGGTCGCCATCGCCGTCGAAATCGGCTTGAGTGCAGTTGATCGCGCTCGGGGCATTGGTACTGAACTGGACCCCATTGCTGAAGTTGCCGTTGCCATCATTGATGATCGTTCCGAAGAAGGTGATGACGGTCCCGTTCAGGACACCTGTACGACCAACGAGATCGATGTCGCCATCACCATCCACATCTCCCACCATCGCCAGTATGAGGTAGGGGTTGATGTTGTTCACGAAGCTGAAATTCCCACTGCCGTCATTCGCCCACCAGCCCGACTGGCCGATCAGGTCCCTGTCGCCATCACCATCCACATCCGTAGTGGTCAAGTTGTTGCTGCTCAAGAACTGGTTGACGACGTACTTGCGGTCCCCGAACGCACCGTTTCCATCATTGTCCCACCAGTACAGGCCGTTGATGTCCATGGCCAGCACATCCTGGTGGCCGTCGCCGTTCAGGTCGTCGCACCAGATCCGGTTCGGGTACTTCACATCACTCTCGAACACGAAGTGCTGCGGGCCGAATTGGGCTTGGGTTGAAGCGCTACTAATGATCAGGATCAAGAGTGGAAGATGACGCATAGTAAGGTGTTCCATCGGATCGAAGACGTAGGGCCTCGATGGTGGTTGTCCCAACAAGGTATGCGGAGTGTGATCGGCCAGTGCCTTCTACCAATGCTCCCACAACGATCTATTGAATGCGTAGGCGCATGCTTCAAGCAATAGAACGGAAGAATTGAGGACCGATGACCTCCAACAACGGCGTTCCTTTAACGGCACGAAGCGTCGCATTGCCGAACAGCCCACGATACATCGGCATTTCTGGGCCATTCACGGCACAGTCAGCTGAACGTCCAACAGCAGCAGACTATTATTGTATAGGGAATGAAGAAACGTATCCTCCTCGTCGATGATGAACCCGAGATCTGCTTCTTGCTCCAGAACTTGATCCAGCGCGCAGGAATGGAATGTCGGATCACCAATACCTTGGGCCAAGCACGGGTCGCTTTGGCGGAGGGGAAGTTCGATGCCGTGTTCTTGGATGTACACCTGTCCGATGGACGCGGATATGATCTGATCTCGGACATTCGCAAGACAGCCCCAGGGACACGCTGCATCGCGATCAGTGCGGTGGACGATGAACGCGGGAATGCGATGCAGGCCGGTGCCGATGCGTTCATCCCCAAACCTTTCACACAAGCGGAGATCCTCCTTTCACTCGATGCATCGGTCCCACCTGCTAAGAACAACATCCACTGAACATGCCCAAGGCTCGTATTCTCATCGTGGACGATGACCAGGACCTCTGCCTACTGTTGGGTCGATTCCTAGTGAAGAATGGCTATTCCGTGGAGAGTGCCGGGAAAGGTGCTCGGGCGAAAGAGCTGATCACACAGAGCGAATTCGATCTGGTATTGTGCGATCATCGGTTACCGGATACCGATGGTTTGCAGATGGTGCAGTTCATTCGCGCGAATGCGCCGGGCACGGTGGTCATCATCATCACCGGTCATTCTGAAGTGCGATTGGCCGTGGAGATCATGCGCCATGGGGCGTTCGATTACATCGGCAAACCCCTGTATCCGGACGAGCTGCTCATGCGTGTGCAAGATGCATTGGCCAGCGCTGGAAAGGGAGATCCTGGACCAAAGGTGTCGAAGCCCAACGGGAATGCCGAAAGCACTGCGAACGACGACTATGTGGAAGGTGATGGTGCAGCTGCGGAAGTGATCGCGAAGCACATTGCGCTTGTGGCACCCACGGACATGACCGTGCTGATCGTTGGTGAAACAGGCACGGGCAAGGAGTTCGTGGCGAAACGGATCCATGGTAAGAGTGGCCGCACGAATGCGCCATTCGTCGCGGTGGATTGTGGTGCGTTGCCGAAGGACTTGGCAGGAAGCGAGCTGTTCGGTCACATCAAGGGTGCTTTTACCGGAGCGATCGCGGACAGGGTAGGTAGTTTCGAACAAGCCCAAGGCGGAACCCTCTTCTTGGACGAGGTTGGCAACTTGAGCCATGACGACCAGATGAAGCTGTTACGCGTGTTGCAGGAACGAAAGATCCGACGCATTGGCAGCAACAAGGATGTGGATGTGGACGTTCGTATCCTGGCAGCTACGAATGAGGACCTTTCCAAGGCCGTTGCGAAAGGGCGGTTCCGGGAGGACCTTCTTCATCGGATCAATGAATTCACGATCCACCTTCTGCCTCTGCGTCAACGCAAAGAAGAGATCCCACGTTTCGTGGATCATTTCGTTCAACAGGCCAACGTGCGCTTGGGTCGTTCGGTGGTCGGGTTCGACAAGGAGGCCTTCGAGCGGATCATGGACCATGTATGGAGCGGGAACCTCCGCGAATTGGGCAATGTGATCAAACGTGCGGTGCTGTTGAGCACCGGTGAACGCATCACCGCCGATTGTCTTCCTGCAACGGTCCTTTCCGGTGGTGGTCCGCCTGTCGAGTTGCCTGTACGTTCGGTCGAGGAAAACGTCGACACTGGTCTACGCGATGTCGCCCACCAAGCGGAACGTGCAGCGATCTTGACTGCGTTGGAACGAAATGGATTCAATCGATCGCGCACCGCCGAGCAACTCAACATCGATCGGAAGACCCTCTACAACAAGATCAAGGCCTTTGGCCTTGAGCGCTAACATGGGTGCCTTGGGTCTCTCCTCGTTCTCCGAGCAGCGCATGAATCGCCCCCGATCATCCGTCGGCATTCTGGATCGCATCCCGACCTGATGGAACGCGCCGAGCGACAACTCACCCGGCTCCTCTTCATGGGCGTTATGGCGTTGATGCTCATGCTCGCCTATGTCACGTATTCGAACATGCAGGCCTATGTCACCTCTGTGAAGAAGGTGAGCTTCTTGAACTCGTTGATGATCGAGTTGGATGATGTGATGGCCAACATGCATGATGAGGAGACCGGGATACGCGGATATCTGCTCTCTGGCGATTCCACATTCTTGGTCCCCGCTCATGACGCGCTGCGGAGAAGAAGTGCTGAAATGAACGAGGTGAGTCGTGCCGTCGCGGGTACGGAGTGGGAGATCCCGGTGCTGCCCTACTTCAGCGCGATCGAGCGCGCATCGGTGACCGCACGGCTGCTTGTGCAAGGAGTGGACAGTACGGATGCGCTCGCCTATAGTACCAAGCGCTTGCATCGGGCCAAGGCGGACATGGACGAGGTGCACGCCCGGTATGCGCTGCTCACCAATGCCTTGCGCGATAGTCGGCGTGATGCCTTGGAGGGTTGGCGATCCGATCGACTCGCATCGCCGGTGTTCATTGGCGCTTTCTCCCTTCTTGCGGTGGTGGCCACTTCCTTGTTGTTCTGGCGCCTAACACGTGCACTTGGCCGCACCGAGCGCGTGCGTGGCGAGCTTCGGAACATGGTCACCGACTTGGACGAGGAGGTCCGGATGCGCGCTGGAATACAGGCCTTGCTGCAAAAGGTGTTGGACACGTCCCCGAGTGGCATCATGTCCTTCCACAGCATCCGAGATGCCAACGGCGAGATCGTCGATCTGGAATGGAGAACGGCCAATCGAATGGCCCGGATCCTGACGGAACGCGAAGACCTTGTTGGGCTGCGCCTACTGAATGAAATGCCAGAGAGTCGGCGCAACGGGGCCTTCGATGCATTCGTGAACGTGGTGCGAACGGGCAAACCGCACTTGAGCGAATACGACTACCACTTCGGAGGTAGCGATGGCCGATTCACCAACCATGCGGTGAAACTGGATGATGGTGTACTCGTGATCTTCCAAGACATCTCCGAACAGCGGAACCTACAACGACTGAGTATGGAGGCCGAGCGTTTCCAGTTGATCGGCAAGGTCACCCGAACGGTCGCTCACGAGGTCAGGAATCCGCTCACGAATATCCACTTGGCGATGGAGGAGCTGGAAAGCGGTCCGGTCGCGCAGAACGAGGACGTGGAGCCGTTCTTCCGTATCATCGGCCGGAACCTTCATCGGATCGGGGACCTGGTGAAGCACATGCTCGAATCCACGCAACAACGGGAATTGCGATCGAGGCCCTCTTCCGTTGAAGACCTCGTGCAAGGTGCTATCCGGAAAGTGACCGATCGCCTCGAACTGAAGAACATGAGCGTTACCGTGGAGTCCATGCCGGAAGCTTTCGTGGTGGTCGATCCGGAGCTGATCGTTCTGGCCATGACCAACATCATGGTGAATGCCATCGAAGCCATGGAGCCGGGCAAAGGCGAGTTGACCCTCCGAGGCACTGCGGTCCGGGGAAAGGTGTTGGTCGATATCAAGGACAACGGCAAAGGCATGTCGGAGGTCGTACTGGAACGGCTGTTCGATCCCTTCTTCACGGATCGCCCCGGTGGTCTGGGATTGGGCCTCACGGCGTCGCAGAGCATTTTGAACGGACATGGCATCCTGCTCACCGTGGAAAGCGAGGTGGGTAATGGGACCACTTTCACGCTCCACTTTCCGACGGAGTTGACACACTAGAGCGCATCTCGAAATTGTTTTTGGAAGCGAGCGGGTTGGATCATGCGACCAGATGAGGCGCAAAAACCGAGCATAGCATGAGCTACGTGAGGCCTTTTGCAACGAAATATGGGCGCACGAGGCTCCCGCGCAGCCCGAAGGAAAATTTGAGATGCGCTCTAGCAGGGCCAGTTCATTCCGCTCGCTGATCGATCGTGCGCAAGTCAAGGAGATGCTTTCAACCCCGGCCGTGGTCCCTTCCAACTTCAGGCTGCGGATCCTCTTCCTGTAACTTTCACGGATAGCTGACCGTCGTATCATAGAACACCGGGTCCCTCCCCGATGACCATACCGGATTACAATAGCGCCGTAGACCTGCATGCCGACGGCATCTACCGTTTTGCGGTGAAGCATCTGCGGGATGAAGAATTGGCCAAGGATGTGGTCCAAGAGAGTTTCGCACGGCTTTGGATGAAGGTGCATGAAGTGGAGGGCCGAAAAGTGAAAAGCTATTTGTTCACCACCGCCCACCACCTCATGGTGGACGAAGTGCGCAAGGGCAAGCGCAGCACACGGATGGAAGAACAACACGACCAGCTCCTGCGGACCACGACTGCACAACCCGACCTGAAAGAGGTGTTGGACAATGCGCTAGCTACTCTGCCAGAAGTGCAACGCAGCGTTGTCTTGCTGCGTGATCTCGAGGGGTACTCGTATGACGAAATAGCGGAACTCACCGGATTGAACAGTTCGCAAGTGAAGGTGTATATCTACCGTGGAAGGTCTGCCTTGAAGGCCTTCATCGGTCAATTGGATCGTGTGCTTTGAACCGACGGATCGACCATACCAACTACGAAGCGTGGCTGCTGGATCGCCAGGAAGGGGATCTTACGCCCGAGCAGGAGAAGGAGTTGGACCTGTTCTTGATCCTACATCCGGAACTGGCCCCAATGGACGATGCGCTCCCGAGGATCGCCGGTGGTGGGAATGTGCTGAACGCTATGGACAAGGAAGCCTTGAAGCGGGAATTGCCACCAGCAGGGATCATCGACTCCATGAATGTCGAAGACCATTTGATCGCCCGACTCGAAGGCGATCTGGACGATGCAAAAGCTGTTGCGCTGAAGCGATACCTGATGGATCATCCTGCGCTTTCCCGTTCCGAACGATCGCTGGAACTGACCAAAGTGGATCGTGGCGCAATGGAATTCGATGGAAAAGGAGCACTCCGGCGACAACTTCCTCCTGCGAGTGTGCTCACGACGTTTACGGCGGAGGACCATTTGATCGCGCATGTGGAAGGGGATCTGACCCAGGAGCAAGAGCGCGTATTAGAGGCATGGCTGATGGAGCATCCTGCCGCGCAACACGATCTGCACCTGTTCAAGTCGTCCCGGATAGCTGCTGCTGCCGTGGTATACGAAGCAAAGGAGGACCTGAAGAAGGAAGTACGTGTGATCCCCATCGGTGCTGCACGTTGGGCGGTCCGTCTGGCCGTCGCCGCATCCATCACCGCCTTGATCGGCTCTAGTGCTTGGTTCCTTTTCAACCGGGAGCGTGTAGGAACGGAGGTAGCCAAAGTGGATGAGGTGCGACCACCTGTACCGGAAGATCGAGAAGATCGTGTGCAAGAACCGACACCGCGATCGGTACAAGAGATCACGACCGAACACAAGATCGCCGAAGACCAAAAGACTGATGTACAGCCCAGCGCGCCCAAGCCTGAACGGTCGTTCATCCCGGCACCGAAGTCACGACCCAACGAGCCGTTGTTGGTGGAAGAGCCCGAAGAGAAGGGGGACATACGACCAGAACAAGCCACCCCTGTGATCCACAATGAACCTGAACCGTTGCTCGTGGCCACCACAACGGAAAAGATCACACCAAAGGAACCGATGGAGCATTCCACTACCGTTGGTGGTCTTATCGCTTCGACCATACGCGGAAAGGTGTTGGATGCACCCACGCGCGATACCCGCCCGCTGGATGACGATGATGCCGTTGCGGTGGTGGACAGGGGCTTGAAGGCGGTCGCCGGCACAGGCGCAGGCCTCTCCATCGGCCGCAATGCGGAGGGAGGCATCGGATCCTTCCACTTGCGCTTCGGACGGAGGTTGGCCATTTCAGCAAGTCGCTGATCCGCTCGTCATCACCTACCGACCGTTCATCACGATCCACTCCGATCGCTGTAACTGCCACAGGTGTGATGCCGTCCTATGGACAAATCACACCACGCAATGAAAACCATCATCTCCCGCTCGTTACTGCTGTTCGCCACCGTATTCACTCTGGGTTACGCCCGCGCCGCAGAGCCGTTACGGACCCACGTGGATGCCAAACGCTCCGCATTGGAACGTTCACTCGATCGTGCGTTGAACAAGAACCTTGTTTTCCCATTACTCGACAGCCGCGAAATGACCGGAGTGGTCAACGTGAGTTTCGTGGTCGATAAAGAAGGTCGGATCCAAGTGTTGGAGTGCAGCTCCGCCAACCCATCGCTCAAGGCTTACGTACTCCGCAAGCTCGCACGGATCGATATCGGTGAGAACCCGGAAGGCAGTTGGAAAACCTCCCACATCCGCTTCAACTTCCACAAGGAGGAGGTCTGATCCCTCCACGAACGCATGCAAAAGGCCTCGTGAACCGGGGCCATTTGCTTTTTCATCGCGTACTGTAACTCCGGATCACACTCTTCGTCCTATGTTCAGAACACAGTGATCATGAAGAAGCTCATCCTACCCGCGGCCTTATTGCTGGCAAGCACTTTCGCCCAAGCGCAGATAGATACGACCAATACACCCGAAGGTCTTCAAGGCCGGTCGTTGCAGCTGGGCGTGAGCGCCAAGGATGGTGCCTTCGCACGGGTCTCTTCACCCGATTCCACGAAGAAGCCGAACCCGTTGGTGATCACCACGCAGCGGAAGAAGATCACCATCCTGACCGAGACGCGTGACTGGACCTCGGAAAGCGACAGCATCAACGACCGGCTCAAGGATATCCGTACCGAACGTCGCAATCAGTTCACGTACTGGAGCGGAGTGGACGTGGGTTTGAACATGCTTCTAGGACCGAACGGTAGCACCAACCTGCCCAAAGAGTCCGAATTCATGGAGTTGGACCAAGCCAATTCCCGGTTCGTTTCCATCAACTTCATGGAACAGAAGATCGAGTTCGGATCGCACCACGTCGGGTTGCTTACCGGTCTGGGTTGGGAGATCACGAATTACCGTTTCAAGGGGAATGATCTGCTGCAATTCCAGAACGATCCGGTCTTCTCGATCCCGGTGGAAGATCCGCAATTCCGCAAGAACAAACTGCGCCAAAGTGGGTTTCGTATGCCGCTGATGTTGGAGTTCAATACCAAAAGGGCCAAGATGCCTACCGCAGAAGAAATGGCTGCAGCGAGGCGCGATACCGTAGGTGGGAAGCGCCCCCCGAACTACGAATTCCGGAACAACAAGAATTTCCACGTGGCCTTGGGCGTGGTGGGTACATGGTACTACGACAGCATGTACAAGCTGAAGTATTCGCAGAATGGAGCGACGCAGAAGGATGTGGATAAGGGCGAACATGATCTGTTGCCCTACCGCTTGGCCGCTGCGGCCCGCATTGGGTACGGCGGGTTCAACCTCTTTGCGGAGTACGCCCTTACGCCGCTATTCGAGAACAACAAGGGCCCGAAGCTCACACCATTCAACGTGGGGATCACCATCATCGGGTTCAACTAGTTCGGTGGCGGCCCCTTGGAGGGCCGGACCGTGCGACGAGGGGTTGGACCTACGAGCCGCAGGCACAGCGCAACACGCAGCCCTGCGGCTCCTGTTGTCGTTGAAGCGCTTATTTTTGCCAACGCGCCGGATGGCGCCTTTCCATACCTCTAGCACCTTCCCTCATGGGCCGCATCTTCGAGAAACGCAAGCACCGGATCTTCGCACGCAACGCCAAGTTGAGTAAGCTATTCACCCGCATCGGCAAGGAGATCGCCATGGCGGTGAAGGTCGGCGGTCCCAATCCGGATGCCAACTCGCGGTTGAAAATGGCGATCCAGAACGCACGTGGCATGAACATGCCGAAGGACATTGTGGATCGGGCCATCAAGAAGGCCGCCGGTGGAGAAGGAGCAGACTTCGCGGAAGTGAACTACGAAGGGTATGCACCTGGTGGGATCGCCATTTTCGTAGAGACGGCCACCAACAACACCACCCGAACTGTTGCCAATGTGCGCAGCTACTTCAGCAAATGCGATGGGACACTCGGCACTACCGGATCGCTCGCCCATGTATTCGATCGGAAGGCCGAATTCGTCATCGATGCACCCGCCTTGGAAGGTCGCGATGGAGATGAGTTCGAGATGGAGTGTATCGATAGTGGAGCGGAAGAGGTGATACGCGATGAGGAAGGTATGATGATCCTTGCACCGTATACGGCCTTCGGAACGCTGGCGCAGAAACTCGATCAACTCGGGGTAGAAGCCAAGAGCGCCGAATTGAAACACGTTCCGCTATCGACCATTCCTGTCGCCGACCCGGATGTGGCCAAGAACGTGATGCGCCTGATCGACATGCTCGATGAGGACGATGATGTCAACGTCGTGTACCACAACATGGAGTTGAGCGAAGAAGTGGAAGCCGAGTTGGCGAACAGTTGAGCGACGGTTCCGATCACGATGCGTTGAACCGGATGTGGTAACGCGTTCCGCTGGCGTCACCTTGCACCGTCATTCGGCCGTTGAGTTGCTCCACCAAGCTCTCGATCAGGCTGACACCCAGGGTCGATCCGTTCGATTGGATCTTTTCCACAGGGATCCCCACCCCGTCGTCCGTGTACAGGAGGTCGAAGGGACCATCCGGTGAACGGACGATGGTGAGCTCGATGTGCCCTGCGTTACGGCCTTTGAACGCATGCTTGAAACTGTTCGTGATCAGCTCGTTCAACACCAGGCCCAAAGGCACCATGGTGTCCAACTCGAACTCCAAGCGCTGGTCGATGTGCGTTCGGTATTCGATGTTGTCGCTCACATCGTTCATCCGAACGAGGTCAACGAAGAGTTCCTGGATGTACATGCCCACATTGAGGGTCGTGAGTTCATCGCCTTTGTACAGCTTTTCGTGGATCAACGCGATCGACGACACCCGGTTCTGGCTTTGGTCGAAGGCGCTTTGCAGCCGTTCATCGGTGAAGGTTCCGGCCTGCAATCGCAGTAGACTTGCCACCACTTGCAGGTTGTTCTTTACCCGGTGGTGCATTTCCTTGATCAGTACCAGGATCCGTTCGTTCGCTTCTTCCAATTTCACCTTTTCCGCCTTCAATGCGGCGGTCTGTTCATCATCCCGTATGCGGGCGGATTTCAGGTTCTCCCGCATGCGCGAAAGCGCCACGCCGAGCACGTCCTGTTTGCCCCGTACCTCTACCGGCGTATCGTAGTTGCCCTTGCCGATCGCTTCTGCGCTACGTGCTTGTGAGCGGATGTTGTCCATCATGGCGTTGAAGGAACGGGCCATTTGGCCGATCTCGTCCGCACTGTTCACTGGAACTTCCGCACTGACATCGCCGATCGAAAGCGAAAGTGCGGCTTGGCTCACCTCGTTCACCGTGTTGCGCACCCCACGCATGATCACGAAGCCCATCACCAACACAGCACCCACTACACCGATCAAGGCCGCCATGACGATCAGCAACCGCAACTCCGCACTCCGCGCATTGGCCAAGGTCACTTCTTGGATCAGGCCGAGTGATCGATCCTCCACCAGCTTCAACTTCTCCAAGGCCTGCAAGGAGAGGTCCCACCATTGGCGCGAAGCAACGCCTACCGGTTCGATCATGCGCCGTTCCTTCACCGTGCCGATCAACGCCCGCAGGAAGTTCACATCCGGTCCTTGGAATAGCTCGCGGTAGGCGGAGAGCACCTCTGGCTGTGCATCGCGTTCAAAAAGCAGCAGGTTGGTCTCGTATTGGGATATGAGGTCGTTCAATTCGGCTTGGTCATCCTCACGCAATACGCCATTGGATCCAATGCTCAACCGATCACGAACCGCACACAGCGCCTGCTTGGCATTGATCAGGCGCTGGTGCGCGTACATCCAATCCTTCGTTTCGGGATCCAATCCGGTGCGAACGATCCGGTCCACCTCGTCCAAGAGTCCATGGTCGATCGTGGTATAGGCCCTGCTTGTTGAGGTGGCATCGATCCGCCGGTCGAGCACCCGGTTGCGCAGGATGTTCAAGCCATCCAAAGGCAAACCGTCATTCAGTTTCGGATCTTCGGGTTTGGATGGATCACGCAGCGCTTGGATGCTCATGTTGGTGCGCTGCTGTTGCACGGTCAACTTCTGTGAGGTAACGGGCTGGCCGGTGAGGAACCCGACCGAATAGGCACTCTCCCGTTGCATGTTGTGGATGACCTCTGAGAAGGAGCCTA
The DNA here is from genome assembly GCA_016710015.1 of Flavobacteriales bacterium. Taxonomy (GTDB): domain Bacteria; phylum Bacteroidota; class Bacteroidia; order Flavobacteriales_F; family PHOS-HE28; genus PHOS-HE28. The sequence continues at coordinate 45,104 of JADJLR010000004.1, read as the reverse complement.
GGACCGCAGCCCGCTCGTTCACGTAGATCATCACCGCGCGCCGCTTGATGCTTGAATCCACCTGTTTGCCGATCAACAGGACCATCCCCACAACGGGAATGCCCAAGGTGAACATGAACTTGGTCCGGACAGGTAGGTCCGCAAAACGCCACTGCATCGTTGCCCGAAAGTACGGCAGTTGACCAAAGCGGCCCGGATCGGGTGGGCCTTGGATCCTACCTTTGACCACGCCCGATCCACGGTGCGGTAACCGGACGGAACATGAAGGAACATTTCGAGGCTCTGGATGCCAAGACCGCGAAAGCCCTTTTGGGCGGCGGAACGGAACGCATCGCTGCTCAGCACAAGAAGGGGAAGCTCACGGCCCGGGAACGGGTGGACTTGCTGTTGGACGAAGGGTCCTTCCAGGAGATCGGACAATTGGTCACGCATCGGAGTGACAACTTCGGCCTTGCCGATCAGGTCTTCCTAGGTGATGGTGTGGTGACCGGTTTCGGCCGCATCGATGGTCGCTTGGTCTATGTCTTCTCCCAGGATTTCACCGTGCTTGGTGGTTCATTGGCCGAGGCGCATGCGGCCAAGATCTGCCGGATCATGGACCTCGCCATGCAGAACGGAGCGCCGTTGATCGGCCTGAACGATAGCGGTGGTGCGCGCATCCAAGAAGGCGTTGTCAGCCTCGCGGGCTATGCCGATATCTTTTACCGCAACGTGCGTGCAAGTGGTGTGGTCCCCCAGATCAGTGCGATCCTCGGTCCCTGCGCCGGCGGTGCGGTGTATAGTCCCGCACTCACCGACTTCGTTTTGATGACCCAGGGTACGAGCTACATGTTCGTGACCGGCCCCAACGTGGTGAAGACCGTGACCCATGAGGAGGTGACCAGTGAAGACCTCGGTGGTGCATCTACCCATGCCTCCAAGAGCGGTGTGGCCCATTTCACTGCGCCGAACGAGCTCGATACGATCCGCCAGGTCCGGCAATTGGTGGCCTATATTCCCAGCAATTGCGAAGAGGAAGCTCCCGCGCTGCCCTACACACCATCGGACGAGTTGCGTCCGGCATTGGATTCCATCATGCCCGAGAATCCGAATCAGCCGTACGACATACGCGATGTGCTGAATGCGGTCATCGACCCGGAAAGCAGCATGGAGGTACACGCGGACCATGCGCGGAACATGGTCATCGGATTCGCCCGCGTGGCAGGAAGAACGGTGGGGTGCGTGGCCAACCAGCCTGCACATCTTGCCGGGGTATTGGACATCGATGCGAGTGTGAAGGCCGCACGATTCGTGCGCTTCTGCGATGCATTCAACATCCCCTTGCTCGTCTTCGTGGACGTACCCGGTTTCCTTCCTGGCACGGATCAGGAATGGCGCGGTATCATCACCCACGGTGCCAAGTTGCTGTATGCGTTCAGTGAGGCTACGGTGCCACGCATCACGGTGATCACCCGCAAAGCGTACGGAGGTGCCTATGATGTGATGAACTCCAAACACATCGGCGCGGACATGAATTTCGCATGGCCCTGCGCGGAGATCGCAGTGATGGGAGCGAAGGGGGCGGCCGAGATCATCTTCAAAGGAGAGATCGGGAAAGCGAAGGACCCCGGATCAAAACTCCAGGAAAAGGAGGCCGAATACAAAGCCCAATTCGCCAATCCGTACGAGGCAGCTTCGCGGGGCTTTGTCGATGCCGTGATTCGACCTTCCGAAACGCGCCAGCGGATCATCGCCGCATTGGAAATGCTTCGGAACAAGGTCGAGAAACTGCCGAAGAAGAAACACGGCAACATCCCACTCTGATCGGGAGGGTCCATGAAGTTCACTGTTGTCACGCCCAGTTTCGGCCAACTGCCGTACCTGCGGTTGAATGCCGCCAGCATCGCGGATCAACGCGATGCCGGTGCCGATGTGGAACACATCGTACAGGACGGAGGCTCCAAGGATGGGACCCGGGAATGGTTGCTTACACGACCGGACATCCGCGGGATCGCCGAAGCTGATTCGGGGATGTATGATGCCATCAATCGCGGCATCCGCAAAGGGGAGGGCGATGTCTTTTCGTGGTTGAATTGCGATGAGCAATACCTGCCCGGTACGTTGAACGCGGTCCGTGACTTCTTCCAGCAACACCCGAAAGCTGATATGGTGGCGGGCGATACCATCGTCATCGGTGCCGATGGAACGTACCATTGTCACCGCAAAGCTGTAGTGCCCACCAAAGGGATCCTCCGTTTGGGGCGTACTCCGGTACAAAGCAGTTCCCTTTTCTTTCGGGCGAAGTTGGTGACCGGGTCCGATGCCGTCCTGTTCGACCCACAATGGAAGGCCATGGGCGACTGGGCGTGGTTGAAGGCATTGAATGATCGAGGAGCACACATGCTCCGGATCCCGCGCTTCCTCTCCACCTTCGTGGACGATGGTGGCAATTTGGGAATGAGTCCACAAGCGATCAAGGAGACCCGTTCGGTGTATGGTGCCCTCTCGCCGTGGCACCGTGCCACCGAGCATGTGGTACGCGGTGCGGATTACGCACGGAAATTCATGGATGGTTACTACAGCCAGAAGCCCTTCGATTACGCGATCTATGAGCCGGACCCCAACGCGCCATCAGGCGTATCAACGGCGCGCCGGACGTACCATGTCACACGGCCGACGTGGCGTTGGAAAGGACGCGCACACTGAGACCTTCGGCGTGATCCGATCAGGCCCTCGGCGAGGTATCTTGCGCGTCGTGCGATCGACCAGCATTCTGCTCTTCCTGCTTCTGCTCCCTGTAGGTGTTCACGCGCAATCGAGCTTGGACAGTATGCTGCGGATCCTCCCCGGTCAACGGGGCGCCGAACGTGCGATCACGCTGACCAACATCGGCTATGAGACCGCTCTTTCCGATGCCGCGAAAGGCAAGGTCCACGTGGATGAAGCGGTAGCGATCGCCACGGCCATCGGCGACAGTGCCCTGCTAGCAACCTGCCTCAACGACCTGGCCTTGATCGAGCATCGCCTCGGCCACTTCCGGCCCGCCATCGCGATCAATCACCGGGTCCTGCGCATGCGCAGAACGCTCAAGGACACACTCGGCATTGCGGCCAGCCATAGCAAGATCGGTGCGGCATGGGTGGAACTGGTGCAGTTCGATAGTGCCTTGGTACACAACCAAGCTGCAGAGCGGATCTACCACATGCTCGGCGATCGGGTGCGCGAGGCCATGTTGCGCGGGAACAGCGGCCGCCTCTATCAACAAATGGGGGACATGGACAAGGCCGAAGTGATCACCCGGCAAGCGGTGGACATGTTGGAGTCCTCTCCACCGGGATATCCAAAAGCCAACGTCATGGGCCAGCTCGCCACCCTCCTGCAGGAAAGGGGAAAGGAGGACGAATCGCTGCCCGCAGCGCAGAAAGCGCTGGAACTCTACCAAGCACTCGATATGTGGAGTGAGATGGGGAGCATGGCCAACATCATCGGTGTCATCATGGAGAACCGAGGCAACGGTCCGGAGGCGTTGCGTTGGTTCACCCAAGCGCAAGCATGGAGTGAACGTGGCAACGATGTGAGTGGCCAAGCCACTTTCCTGGCCAATATGGCGAAGGTGCATGGAGATGCCGGGCGGTTGGACAAGGCCATCCCCCTGCTGGATCGATCCATGCGCATCTCGGAAGAGAACGGCTACACGGACCAACTGATCGATGCATTGGAGATCATGGTGCCGTTGTTGGAACAACGCGGCGATGTGCGCGAAGCATTGCGCCGCTACGAACAGATGGTCGGCCTGAAGGACAGCCTATATGTGCTTGAACGGGTGAAGACCTTGAGCGATATGCAGGTGAAGTACGAGACCGAACGAACCGAGAACGAACTGCTGGAAACCCGTGCTCGGTCCGTGCTCCAGCGCGAACAATTGGCCCGCCAGCGCCTGCGTATCGTTCTGTTGATCGCTGGTATCGCCTTGATCCTGCTTGCAGCGGGCCTCATCGTTACCCTACAACGTGCGCGCCACCGCAGCAACCTCAGCGCACAGGTCATTGCAGAACGCGAACGTGGATTGAAGGCCGTCCTGGAAGGGACCGACACCGAGCGGAAGCGCATCGCGATCGAATTGCACGATGGCGTTGGACAGCAGCTCGCCGGACTCAAGTACAGGCTGGAGGGCCTATCCGCACAGGCTGGTCCTGCAAATGACAACGCGCAGGACGCGCTTGGCGATATGCTCGCGATCGTCGACGATGCCAGTCGGGATGTCCGTGGGATCGCACATCGGATGATGCCTCGTGCATTGGGTCGGTTGGGTCTGGTCCCGGCCTTGGAGGATATGCTTCGGAAGTCCCTCAGTTCGCCCGGAATGCGGTACGCTTTCGAATCCCATGGGCTTACCGAACGATTGCCGTCCGAAGTGGAGATCGGCGTGTTCCGTATCGCCCAAGAACTCGTGGCCAATGCCTTGAAGCATGCCAATGCTTCGGAAGTGCATGTGCAACTGCTGCGGAACAAAGGCCAATTGGTCATGATCATGGAAGATGATGGACAAGGCTTTGACCCCACGTCCCGGTCGGATGGAATGGGCATGCAGAACATGAAGGACCGTGCGCGTGTCATGCAAGCCATCTTCTCCATTGAACCCGGTACCCAAGGTGGTACCATTGCCACATTGCGCGTTCCTTTGCAGAACTGATCCCACATGGAACCCATCCGCATCGTCCTTTGTGATGATCACCGCATCGTGATCGACGGACTGCAAAGCCTGCTGGCCGGGGTGCCGGATATGGATTGTGTGGGTACCGCCCTACACGGGGAGGAAGCGCTCTACCTACTGGGTCGCGTCAAGGTGGACGTGTTGGTCACCGACCTGGACATGCCCGATATGGATGGGTATGAATTGATCGCGCAGGTCAAACGGACACATCCCGAAGTGAAGGGCTTGGTGTTGAGCATGCTCGATGAACCCGCCATGATCAAACGGGCGATCGACCTCGGTGTGGATGGCTACGTGGTGAAGGATGCCGGTCGTGACGAGGTGCTACTGGCGATCCGCGAGGTGCATGAAGGGCGACGCTATTTCGGCAGCAGCGTCACCGATGCACTCTTGCAGAAAGGTGCCAGCACGGGGCGGAACTCCTCGCTGCTCGCCGGGCTCAGCGATCGCGAGATCGAAGTGCTCGCAGCGTTGGCCGAAGGACTTGGGAATCGGGAGATCGGCGAACGCCTCTTCATCAGTCCACGCACGGTGGATACGCACCGGACCAACCTGATGAAGAAGCTGGACACGCACCACGTGGCGGGTCTGGTACGCATCGCCATCAAGGGTGGGCTGGTCCATCCCTAAGTGATCATCAAGTCCGTGATCCTGCAATGGATCCTCCTTCGTTACAACGCGAAGGCCACCTCAACGGGAGGTCTTCGCGTCTCTCATGTACTATCCGCTCACCACTACACCGGATCGGCACGGTACATGCGGGTGGGCTTACCTTCGTACCTCATAAACGCAACTTTCATCATGATCCTCAAAGTCGCCTCTGCGATCGCACTTACCGCATTCACCGTTATGCCCCACGAACCTCTTCCGAACCTTGCTATCGGCTCCCCGATGCCTGCGGCCGATGTGAAGATGAAGGATGTCGGTGGCAAGGATCTTTCCTTGACCGACATCATGGGCAAGAACGGTCTTTTGGTCGTGTTCTCCTGCAACACCTGTCCGTTCGTGATCGGTAGTGAAGGAAGCGAGGGTTGGGAAGGTCGCTACCCGGAACTCGCCGCCTATAGCCAGCGTTATGGCGTGGGCATCGTCTTCGTGAACAGCAACGAGGCGAAGCGCGACGACGGGGATGGGTTCGCCGATATGCAGGCCCGCTACAAGGAGAAGAAGTACAGCGGATCCTACGTGCTCGATGCAGGGAATGCGGTGGCCGATGCGTTCGGTGCCCGTACCACGCCGCATGTCTTCCTCTTCGGCAAGGACATGAAGCTTGCCTACAAGGGTGCGATCGACGATAACGTAGGCAGCGCAAGCGGTGTGAAGGAGCGTTATGTGCAGAGCGCGATCGCGCAACTTGTGGAAGGCAAGGCCATCGATCCGGCCACCACGCGCAACATCGGTTGCAGCATCAAGCGCGTTGCCGTGGAGCACACCCATTGATCAGGATCATGGAACAACGCCGCATCCTGCGAAGGGTGCGGCGTTGTGCATACCGTTCATGCATCCGTAATGGACCATGCCCTCGTTGTTCGGTGGGTCCCAACGGCTGTAATGACGCGCATGCGCCGGGGTGCTTTTTGAACGAGATGCGGCGCATTTGTTGAAAACAACATTTCGGCCCCGGAAAGGAGCGCTGTTCCTTTGTACGAAAGGCATTCCTATGAACGTACTATTGATCGGAGGTGGTGGAAGGGAGCATGCAATGGCATGGAAGATCGCGCAGAGCTCGCTGTTGGATGAGCTGTACGTGACCCCGGGGAACCCCGGCTCGGTCAGGCACGGACGCAATGTCGACCTGGACCTGGATGACCAGAAGAAGTTGCGCGCATTCCTTTTGGAAAAGCGCATCCGCATCGTGGTCGTGGGTCCGGAAGGTCCTTTGGTGGATGGCCTGCACGACCGTATCGCGGCGGACAAGGAACTCGCGGGTGTCGTCACCGTGATCGGCCCGCGACAAGAAGGTGCGCGATTGGAAGGCAGCAAGCACTTCGCCAAGGAATTCATGTTCCGGCACAACATCCCTACGGCCGCACACCGCAGTTTCGGTGCTTCCGAATTGCAAGCGGCGATCGAGCACATCGAACACACCCCGCCCCCGTTCGTGATCAAGGCGGACGGACTCGCGAGTGGAAAGGGCGTGGTGATCACCGAGGATCGCAAGGAGGCGGCCAAGGTGCTGAAGGATATGCTGGTGGGAGGTCGCTTCGGCGAGGCCGGCCAACGCGTGGTGATCGAGCAATTCCTGAAAGGCGTGGAACTCTCCGCATTCCTCATCACCGACGGGGAATCGTTCAAGATGCTGCCAGCCGCCAAGGACTACAAACGCATCGGAGCAGGCGATACGGGACCGAACACCGGTGGCATGGGAGCGGTTTCTCCGGCCCCGTTCGCAGACAGGGATTTCATGCAGAAGGTGCATGACCGGGTCGCGGCACCCACCATTCGTGGTCTGCGCAAGGAGGGTATCGCCTACAGCGGTTTCCTCTTCATGGGCCTGATGAACGTGAATGGCGAACCGTACGTGATCGAGTACAACGTGCGCTTGGGCGACCCCGAATCGCAGGCCATCCTTCCAAGGCTACGTAGCGATCTATTGGATCTCTTTGAAGGCATCGCTTCCGGTACGTTGAGCGAACGCCATGTGGATGTGGACGACCGCACCGCAGTGACCGTGGTCCTGGCCAGTGAAGGCTATCCGGGTGATCACGAAACGGGCCATCCGATAACCGGATTGGAACTCGTGCGCGATGCCTATGTGTTCCAAAGTGGAACGGCCATCAAAGGGGAGCAATTGGTAACGGCCGGAGGTCGTGTGCTTTCCGTTACGGCTTTTGGGAAGGACCTGGAACAAGCCATCCTATCCGCTCAACGGAGCGCTGCACTGATCGTCTTCGAAGGGAAGTATGTGCGAACGGATATCGGTCTGGACCTGATCAAGAAACCCAGCACGAAGGGGACCCCACAACCGGTCAAATGAGGGTGCCGTCCCGCTTGGCAGCAGCGTTGTATTTGCCCTGCATATTCAGCCAATACACGAGTCCGACGCCCAGCAGGATGCTGATCGCGACCACCGGCATCCAATCCATTGTGACGAGGATCTTGAAGGAGTTATCCAAGAAATGACCAATGGCGAAGTAGATCTGTTGCATGGCGTTTCGGAATTGAAGCGCCAAAGATAGACCGCTTCTGGATCCGCAGTCCATTATGCTCGTTCGCCTCTTCCGCACCAACCAACCCGGCATCCTGCTGGTCCTGTTGGTCTTACTCCCGCTGTTGTTCGCGGCCCATTTTCAGGCTGCCGTATTGGACGGGGCTTCGGGCATGCCCTTGCAGCAACTCGTAGCGCGATGGTTGGGGAGGATGTCCTGGACATTCGGCATTGTTCAGGTGCTCGTCGTTGGCATCCTCGCTTTACAGATCACCGGTCTGGTGAACGGAGCGGATCTGGTGGACCGACGCAATCACCTGCCCGCGTTGCTCTTTCCGCTTTGCCTTGCGGTGTTCGCCGAACCCGGTAGCCTCGGATCGGCCTTGTTCGGTATGCCCTTCGTGGTATTCGCGATGCGCCGGACCTGGAGCATGAACAGCGGTGGACCGGCCATGAGCGCACTCTTCGATGCGGGTCTGCTCTTGGGTATCGCATCCTTGTTCTACATGCCCTATGCCTTCGTTCTGGTGGTGGTCTGGGCATCGGTCTCCGTAATTCGTCCCTTCCAATGGAGGGAATACCTGGTGCCCTTGGTCGGTATAGCACTTGTCTTTTATTTGGCATGGGGGGTGCTGAACCTGCTCGGGGTGGATGAATGGCGACCACTGCGTACCGTGGTGGATTCCGGACCATCGCCTACGGTGGTTCCCGCGTGGTTCACCGTAGCGCGTGCGGCCGTTCTCGTTTGTATTTCCATCGTGGCCCTGTTGCGATTCGCGGAACACTACCAGCGTGGCGTGGTGCGGGAGCAGAACCTGCGCAGTTCCTTCCTGGCGTTCGCCACCGCCTTGGGTGTTGTGATGGCGCTCCTGAGCTTCCTGACCGATCGGGTGCCACCCGTCCTGATCGCCGTTCCGCTCTCCATGTTGGCGGTGCATGCCTTTCTTGGAACGCGTCGGGCATGGTTGGGGGAATTGGCCGTGCTGGTCCTGTTCGGTCTGGCCCTGTGGCGACAATACGGTTAGCCCTATCCGCTTTGGACGAACGCTTCTAATTCGCTGCAACCCCGCTAGGGTCGTTCACCCGTGAGGGGGCCAGCTTCTAATTTCTGCGACCCCTCTGGGGTCAGAACGCAACTCCGGTCATTGTCCTTGTCGGCTGACCCAGAGGGGTCACAGAGAATCGAATTCAAGTCTGACGAATGGCTCGACCCTAGCTGTTTCGCAGAAACAGCAGACCTGATGCGGAGTGTTAAGAGGCGATGTCCCTGTATGCGCCCGGAGGCCCCACCCCTAGGCGTTACCTTCGCGCCCTCGGATCAACCCATCGACCTTCCATGAAATTCGGCGTCGTCATCTTTCCCGGTTCCAATTGCGACGAGGACATGATCCATGTGCTGGGCACCACCATGGGGCAGCCCGTGGAACGGCTTTGGCATAAGGATCACGACCTGAAAGGGGTGGACATGGTGGTTCTGCCCGGCGGGTTCTCCTTCGGCGATCACCTCCGCAGCGGTGCCATTGCCCGGTTCTCGCCCATCATGCAGGAGGTGGTGGCGCATGCGAAGAAAGGAGGTCTGGTGTTCGGCGTATGCAATGGATTCCAAGTGCTGTGTGAAGCCGGCCTGTTGCCCGGTGCCTTGTTGCACAACGAAGGACAGCTGTTCATTTCGCGGAACACGTACATCCTAGCAGCAACGAAACGCACCGCCCTCACGGCCGCAGTGCCGAACAGAGCGTTGAAGATCCCGATCGCCCATGGCGAAGGGCGTTACTATGCCGATGCCGCCACACTGAAGGCGTTGAAGGAGAACGATCAAGTGCTCTTCCGCTATTGCGATGCCGAAGGACGCGTGTTCGATACCGCCAATCCGAACGGATCCAAGGACAACATCGCCGGTGTGTGCAACAAGGAGCGTAATGTGTTCGGCATGATGCCACACCCGGAGCGCGCGGCAGATGAGCGCTTGGGGAATACGGACGGACTGTCCTTGTTCACCTCGCTGTTGCAGGCCGTTCCGGCTTGATCACGGAAGTACGGGCGTAAAGAGCGGTCGCACCATTCGTGTGCGCCCCGGTTCCACACGGATCACCGGTCCATCGCTGTCCGCACCCTTCCATCCGGTCAGTACCATGCCTTCCGCACCCCGTGCGTTCAACGTGATAGGTACGCCTTGAAAACAGCTGATGCGCTGTTCTCCGGCAGCCAACGGAAGACCCTCGATGTAGACCGTTCCGACCGAAGCTTGAGGAACGTCAACGATCAAGGTGCGCAGTCGAAGTCCGGTCTGCTCGGACAAGGATCGGGTCAAGTGCTCGGGACGATCAGCCAAGAAGGTGTTGAGCATCGCATGGCAGGTATCCGGGTGGGGCCGTTCCATTTCCATTTGCCAGCGGGCATGATCCGCAAGCAGGTCTGTACGCGATGCGGCATACAGGCTATCGGCCAACGTTGCTGCATGCGTTGGGGTGAGCACGGTGGCCAACAAGGCGGTCATCCGTGCCAAGAGCGCATTGCGCAGTTCAGGTTGCGCCAGGATCTGTGGGATATATGGCGTTTCAGATCCCGTTGCCGAAGCCATGCGTTCCACCCCGTTCTCCCCTGCGGGTGCCCACAGGTCCATGTCGAAGAGCACCCAACGCCATCGACCATCCGCTTGCCGAGGCCGGTAGCAACGCACGTTGAGGTCATGGTCCGCACGCCCGGTGTACAGGTCCAAACAGGCGAGGTCGATCAAATTGGCCACATCGATCCGTTGAGCCATACTATCCAACGGAGCTCCGGCGAAGAGCAGGTCCATGGCAGGAGCGAAGTGCGCATCGCTTCCAGAGCGTACCACACCGGCGGGACCCTCCAACACATCCACGGCTTGGGATCCGCTGATGCGTTCCAGCCACTGCGCGTCCTTCGGAGGCATCCAGCGATACAACCCCCAGTATGCACCGTTCAAGTACAACGGCATGGGCAGGGAGGGCTGCACATCCACGTTCAGGCCGTTGTTCTTCACCAACAACTCCATGAATCGGTTGCGCAAGAAGGTGTGCGCTCCGGCATCGGCACGCAGGATCCCTTCTTGGAAGTGTTCCTCGTTGCGGAGCCGCAGTCCTTTCACCGGACTGTCGTACCGGTCCCTGGCGTGCAACTTGAAGGAGCGTTTCGGTAAGCTGCGTGATCCGCTGCCATGTATGCTGATGCCGATGGGGATCGGCGCATCCTCGGTGCCGTTGAACTTCACCATGGCCAAGCGTTCCCAGGTGCGTCCCTTCCGGCTGAAATTCGCTAAGGCCCCTTCCACATTGATCCCGGTACTGTCCGCCGAGAGTCCGTCCTGATCCATTGCGATGGTCATGCCTTCCTTCGCGGCACCATCCAACATATAGGTCTCGCAGTATTCCTTGCTCGGCAGTTTGTGCGCTAGAAAGGCGCGGGCCCGGATCACCAGGTCCCGATCGATCGGGATCGGTCCGGTGTATTTCAAACCATGCATGTCGGTGGGCTCGGTGCCATCCAAGGTGTACCGGAGGACCGCGCCTTCTTCAACAAGCAATGCCAGTTCCTTTCCCGGGGCAAGGCTGCTCCAAGTACTGTCCGGTTCCGGCGTTCGTGTTCGACCTTGAACGATCGCTCTTCCCTCATTCGGAGTACCCGGTGTTGCACAGGTGAAGAAGGTCCAATCCCGCAGCCCATCGCGCAACCGACCCACACTGAGATCACCCGCCATGGCGGGATAGGTGAATACATCCTGGATCGTGATACCATCGGCAGCAATGAGCAGCAGTGTGCCTCCTTTGCGCGGAAGCGAGAAGCCCATGTGATCGGCACCACGCGCTGGACGGCCATCGAACCAAAGCAAACGGTGTTCGCCCGGCGCGACCACCAAGGGTTCCATCACATGCTGACGACCGACCACCGCAAAGCGCATCCCGTGCAGGTCGATAGGCTCGTGCCCGCATTGTACACTTCGATCCAATCCGGCGTGCTGCCATCCGGAGCGACGTACGTGTGTCGATTGGCCGCTTGCAATTCGTTGATGACCAAGTCGGATTGACCGAACGAAGAGCCGGTCAAAATGGAAATGAAAAGAAGTAGCGCGACCCTCACGGCCCGAAAGTAGGCGAATCGGAAGGCATCGGGCGGCATTGCAAGGCTCGCAAGGTAACCCAGATCCGCCAACCGACCAGTAGCTTCTCCAATTTGCTGAGCCGCGTGAGGTCCTTGTGCCATTGCTTGGGAAGAACGGCCTTGTTCAGCTTGGCCAGTGCGCGATAGAAGGACTTCGGTAGTGTCATCTTCAATGATGCTCCAATCCACATTCCTCATCCGCCCATTCCAATTCGATGGTCGCGTGGTGGATGCCCTGTTCCTCCATCAACGAACGTGCTTGGGCTTTGACCACCAACGCTTGCGCAAGATCCACTTGCCCCACCACGAGGTGTACCGTGTGTACGATGAAGCTGCCATCGAGTGTCCACGTATGTTGGTCGTGGACATCCGTAACGTGTGGAAGAGCCAACAGTTGCTCGCGAACCGCCTGCATGTCCAAACCGTCCGGGATCTCCTGCATCAATATCCCTGTGCCTTTCCGCAAAGTGCCCACCGCATTCCACAGGATGAAAAGGCTGATGCCGATGCTCATCAATGGATCCACAATGGCCCAGCCCGTGAAGTGGATGATGATCGCTCCGACGAGCACGGCAGCCCATCCGAGCACGTCCTCCAAGAGATGCAGATATGCACCGCGTTCATTCAACGTGCCGCCGCCGTGCAGTTTCCACGCCGCCAGACCATTCATCGCCAAGCCGAACAACGCGATGCCGATCATCCCCGTCGCATCCGGCATTTCCGGTGCCCACAGGCGTGGTACCGAAACGCTCAGCATGAACAGCGCACCGATGATCAGCACCACGCTGGTGAGCCAGCCCCCCAGCATGCTGTAGCGCCCATACCCATAGCTGTACTGGGCATCCCGTCCCTTCAGCGCGACCCGTTGCAAGTACCACGCAGCACCCAACACCAAGCAATCGCCCGCATCGTGCATGGCATCGGTCAGTACGGCGATACTGCCTGTCCACCACCCACCCACCAACTCAATAACAGTGAAGGCCAAGTTGATGAAGAAAGCGGTGCGCAAAGCCACTGCCCCCGCCGCATGCACATGCCCGTGCGGGTGATCGGAATGGTCGTGTACGTGGGGGGTGCCCATGGCGGGGCGAAGGTAGGAGGGGCTCACCCCACCACCACCCGTCCCGTCTTCTTCGCCAGCTTCATTTTTACTTGAAGCATTCGGTTCTTCTCCGACAGGAGCTCTCGCTGTTCATCGTACTCCGCTACTTGAATTCGTTGATCGAACGCTGCTAGCATCCGGTCCACGCGCCGTTCTTTCAGGATGTCCACGGCTTCTTCCAAGGCGTCGTAGAGTGCTTCGCTTTCGCGTTTCACGTGGATCTTGTGGCGGTCCTTCCAGTTGGCGCTCAATACGTGCTTCTCCGTGAGTAGGTCGATCGCGGTGGTGCGCCAACCTTCCTGTTCATGACCGACGTAGCGCTGCGCATCCACGGTGGTGCCGAGGTTGCTGGCGTGGCGGTAATCCGGCAGATCTCGCGGAAGAGGACATCGTCGAACAGGATATCGTCCACGGCGAGCAATTCGAACATGAGTTCCGCGACACTTGATTCCTCTTCGGTGGTGCTTCCGTCCTCAGCCTGGATCGGCACCATGATGCGCTCGTGTCCGTAGCTCAGCAGCATCCGTAAGAGGTCGCGTTCTTGGGGGGTGGTACCCAGATCCTCCACGGTGGGTTGCGGTGCGGCGATGTCCGCAGCCAAGCGTTCTTCCGTGGGTGCGGCATCTCCACCCAGTTTCTTGCGGTACTGCTTGCGCAGCACCTGTTCATCTCGCTGATCAGGGGCTTGCTCGTTCACCTGCAACAAGCTGCTGCATTGCTGGATGTACAACGAGCGCAAGACCAGATCCGGCACGAGTGATACGCTCTCCACGATCTCGTGGATGGCGGCGGCCTTCTTCACGGGGTCATTGCCGCTGTCGGCCATGAGGAGTTCCGCCTTGAACGCGAGGAAGTCCTTTGCGTTCTCGGTGAGGTGGGCCTTGACCTCGCTGCTGCTGTGTCCCTTGGCGTAGCTGTCCGGATCCTCTCCTTCCGGGAAGGTCACCACCTTCACATTGAGGCCCTCCTTCAGCACCAGGTCGATGCCGCGCAAACTGGCCTTCATGCCTGCCGCATCGCCATCGTACAGGATGCTCACCGTGGGTGCGTAACGCTTGATCAACCGTACCTGATCCTCCGTAAGGCTGGTCCCACTGCTGGCCACCACATTGGTGATGCCCGCTTGATGCAAGCTGATCACATCGGTGTAGCCTTCCACCAAGTAGCAGAGCCCTTGCTCCACGATGGACTTCTTCGCGTGGTAGATGCCGTAGAGCGATCGACTCTTGTTGTAGAGGATGCTCTCCGGACTGTTGAAGTACTTCGGTAGCTTCTTGTCACTCTTGAGTGTGCGTGCACCAAAACCGATGGGCTGTCCGCTAAGACCAAGGATCGGGAAGGTGACGCGCCCAGCGAAGAAGTCCCAGGGCGTTCCATCTTCGCGTCGCTTGATCCAGCCCGCCTTCTCCAGCATGTCCGGGTTGAAGCCGTTGGCGATCGCTGCGGTGGCGAAGGCGTTGCCCTGATCCGGGACGTAACCCAGTTGAAAGGTCTTGATCGTGGCATCGGTGAACCCGCGTTCGTGGAAATAGGAGAGGGCGATGCGCTTGCCTTCATCGGTGGTCCACAGATGCTCCACGCTCCAATTGAGCGCCCATTGCTGCACCACGGCGATGCTCTCTCGTTCGGTCTGTTCGAGCTCTTGTTCTGGACTCTGCTCTTCTTCGGGCGATCGATGTTGTACCGCTTGGCCAACCACCGGATCGACTCCACGTAGCTGAGGTGCTCGTGTTTGGTGAGGAAGGTGATGCTGTCCCCAGCTTCCCCGCAACCGAAGCATTTGTAGATGCCGAGGTTGGGACTGACGTTGAAGCTCGGTGTCTTCTCGTTGTGGAAGGGCACAATCCAAGGAAGCGTGGTCCCTTGCGTTTCAAGGCCACGAATTCGCCCACCACCTCCTCCACTCGGGCGGCTTCCTTCACTTGCTGAATGGCGTGCGGGGCGATCATCGGGGGCGTGAATTTACCGCGAATGGACAGGAGTTCCGGCCGATGTGGACGAAGCACCTCACGGGCCGCATCCACCGCCCATCCAAGATCACCGGACCACTACGCCCGTGCTGTCGTGGACCACGCGCTTCAGTTCCTTGCCACCGGGCCCGTAATGATCCACTCCCCAAAGGGTTGGCCGTGCAGGTAGCTGCCCGTGTACATCCGCTGGCCATTCGGGTGATACACCGTGGTGGGGCCTTCTTCCAGGCCTTCCACATACTCGGATCGGCTCCGCAATGTGCTGTCCGCGAAGTAGGAGGACCAGGTCCCCGTACGCTCCCCGTTCGCCAATTCCCCCTCCATGCGGCCACCATCGGGGAGGTGGATCACGCGAGCGCCATCCGTGCTCGGGGGTGTTGCCGTGGTGTCCGCAACCGCTTTCTGGCCTTCGGGGGCAGGGGTTACACACGCGGTGATCAATACCAGGGCTGCGATCCGGATCATTGCTATTTCGTTCGTTCGACCGTCAATTGTACCAATCCTTCCAAGGAATCCCGAGCCTCGCTGGCCGGGAATCCGCGTAACACCTTCAGGGCCTTGTCCCGATAGCTATACATGCATTTGCTTGCATGGGGGATCCCCCTGCTTGGGTCACGGCTTCGACCAAACGGGCCACGGCTTTGCTGTCCTCGTTCTTGTTCTTCACCACGTCCACCATCCACCGCCGGTCGCTCTTGCTTACCTGCTGCAAGGCATGGATCAAGGGCAGCGTCAATTTCTTTTCCTTGATGTCCAAGCCGGTCGGTTTGCCGATGTCCTGTCCACTCCCATAGTCGAACAGGTCGTCCTTGATCTGGAACGCGATGCCCGTGTATTCGCCGAACAGCCGCATGCGCTCGACCTCTTCGGCCGGACGACCAGCGGCACTGGCCCCACTGGCGCAACACGCGGCGATCAGGCTAGCGGTCTTCTTCCGAATGATGTCGAAGTAGACCTCTTCACTGAAGTTGAGGCCTCGGGTCTTCTCCAGTTGCAATAACTCGCCTTCGCTCATTTCGCGAACGGCGGAGCTCACGATGCGCAGGAGCTCGAACTCGCCTTTGTCGATGGCCAGTAACAGGCCGCGGCTCAAGAGGTAGTCGCCCACCAGCACCGCGATCTTGTTCTTCCACAGTGCGTTGATGCTGAAGAAACCCCGGCGCATGTCCGAATCGTCCACCACGTCGTCGTGTACCAAGGTGGCGGTGTGGAGCAATTCGATGAGACTGGCCGCCACGAAAACACTTTCGTTCACCGGTCCGAACTGGCGCGCACTCAGCAAGGTGAACATGGGCCGCATCTGCTTGCCCTTGCGCTTCACGATGTAATGCATGATGCGATCCAGCAACGCCGTCTTGCTCCGCATCGCTTCGCGGAAGTGCGGCTCGAAGGCCTTCATCTCGGCGGCGATGGGGCGCTGGATCTCTTCGAGCGTGGGCATGGGCTGGGGGCAAAGATGCGCACCGCAGCGTTGCCGAGGGGACAACCGTTGCCCGTTTCCTGCGTCCTACAACAAGTGACATCTCCCGCCTACCTTCGCTGCTCATGAATTCGAGGCCCTCCCTCTTGCGCACCTTGCTGCTCGTTGTCGCGCTCTGGTCGGGCATTGGGGTCTTTGCTCAACCGGGAAAGACCAAGGTGGTGTTGTACAAGGATCGGCTCGCCGCAGCCTTCGATACGGTGGATTGTGTGAAGAACGTGGTCAAATTCAATCCATTGGCCTTTTTCCGCGGAGAGATCCCGGTGTATTTCGAACGGGCCTTATCGCCGCGCCTCAGCCTCGAGGTCGGTGTTGGCGTTACCCTCCGGAATTACTTGGTCATGGCATACGCCGGAGATGATGCGGACGAGTTCGGTGCCGGTACCGAGATCATTCCAAGGCCCAGCTTCCAAGCGGGTTTCCGGTACTACCTCGTGGATGACATCGAACCGAATGGTTCGTACGTGCAGACCTCCTTCGCGCACCTCAACTACACCAAGGACATTCGGCTGAAGGGTCCGACGGGCGCGTTCACCGATGACAAGTTGCGCGATGATCGGACCTACAACGATGTGCGCGTGCTATTCGGTTACCAGCAATTGAGCCCGAACAGCAACTGGCTCTTCGATGTGTATGGTGGTGTGGGTTACCGCGACCGTCTCAATGTGAAGGTGCAGGAACGCATCGACTTCACCACCGACCAATTCACCTACAGCGTGGAGGAAAGCAAGGACCAGACCGTGGCCATCTTCCTCGGTGTGAAGTTCGGGATCGGATTCTGATCGGCGCTACTTCATGACACGCTCGCCGTCCTTCACGGCCGGTTGATTCTTATTCGCCAGTTGTCCGCAGGCCGCATCGATGTCGCGCCCTCGACTGCGCCGGATGCGCGTCACGATGCCTTTGTTCTCCAAGTAGTGCATGAATGCGATCGCATCCTTGGTATCGGTCCGTCCGAATTCACCTCCGTCGATGGGATTGTTCTCGATCAGATTCACTTTCGCATGAACATCGCTGGCATAGCGCACCAACTCCTGCGCATCGGCCAAGGAATCGTTGAAGCCCTTCAATAGGATGTACTCGAAGGTGATCTCCTTGCGGCTCACCCGGGTGTAGTAGCGCAGGGCATCCTTCAACTCGCTCAGGGTATTCTGTTCGTTGATCGGCATGATCCGGCCACGTTTTGCGTCGTTCGCCGCATGTAGGCTCAAGGCCAAGTTGAATTTGGCTCCATCGTCCGCCAACTTCCGGATCATCTTGGCGATGCCTGCGGTACTGACCGTTAAGCGCCGCGCTCCCATGGCGAGGCCATCCGGTGCGGTGATGCGCTCGGCACTGCTCAAGGTGTTCGCGTAGTTGAGCAAGGGTTCCCCATCCCCATGTACACGATGTTGGTCACCCCCTTTCTGGAAGTATTTCAGGGCGAGGTCATCGATCAAGGTCACCTGGTCCACGATCTCCGCCGTATCCAAGTTGCGGACGCGTTTCAGTTTCCCGGTCGCACAAAAGCTGCACGTGAGGCTGCACCCGATCTGGCTGCTGATGCAGGCCGTAAGTCGTTTCTCGGTGGGGATCAGCACGCCTTCCACCACGTGCCCATCCCAGGTCTTGAATGCGCACTTCACGGTGCCATCTTCGCTGCGTTGCTCTTCGGCCAGCACCAACGGACGGAACAGTGCTCGCTCCGCCAATCGTTCGCGGAAGGCCTTGGGCAGGTCGCTCATATCATCCCAAGTGCGTGCCTTCTTCTTCCACAGCCACTCCCAAAGCTGCTTGGCACGGTAGGGCTTCTCCCCAACTCCTGGACAAGGGCTTTGACCTCCTCGAGGTCGAGTGTGCGGATGTCGGTGGTAGCTGGTGCCATGTCGTAAAAGTACCCCGGTTCACAGCAGGAACTCCGCCAACTGCATATCCAGCGGTGTGGTCACCTTGATGTTGTGCTCCTCGCCTTCAACCAAGTTCACTTTCACACCGAGCCGCTCTACCGTGGAGGCTTCGTCCGTGAATGCAGGATCATAGGGCTGTGAGAAGGCCTTGCGCAACAGGCCCGTGTGGAAGCATTGCGGCGTTTGCACGCTACGTAATGCGCTGCGATCCAGCGCCCGGCTACTATCGCCTTGCACCTCGCGCACAGAAGAACTGATAGGCACGACGGGAATGCCGGATCCATGCGCCTCGGCGGATTCGAAACAGCGTGCTATCAGTTCCTTGCTCACCAGCGGACGCACACCATCATGCACGGCAACGAGTCCATCCTGCGTCACCGCCGCCAGTCCGTTGCGCACACTATGGAAACGCTCTTCACCACCAGCGACCACACTATGCTCCGTATGGAACCCATGACCGATGCAGAGCGCTTTCCATATCGGGATCTGTGCTTCGGGCAGCACCACGATGATGGGCATCTGCGGATCATAAGCGCGGAATGCGTCAATGGTCCAGCAGAGCAAAGGCTTGCCTTTCAACAACAGGAATTGCTTCGGCACCGCACTACCCATGCGCTTACCGCTGCCGCCCGCTACGATGATGGTGAAGTGTTGCATGGAACGGTGAATTAACTGCAATGACGCGAAGGCGCAAAGTGGAATAATAAAGCCGCAGGGTTGCCTGCGGCTCTATTCGCGTTTCTGCGTCTATGCGGTTCTCTAGCTCAGATGATCAACATCGCATCCCCGTAGCTGAAGAAGCGGTACTTCTCCTTCATGGCCACTTTGTACGCGTTCCACACGTGGTCGTAACCACCGAAAGCCGCCACTTGCATCAACAAGGTGCTCTCTGGCATGTGGAAATTGGTGATCATGCTGTCGGCGATACTGAAGTCGTAGGGTGGGAAGATGAACTTGTTCGTCCACCCGTTGTAGGGCTTCATGTGGTTCTCCGTGCTCACGCTGCTTTCTATGGCACGCATGGTGGTGGTGCCCACGGCGCACACACGCTTCTTCGCATCCTTCGCAGCATTCACGATGTTGCATGCCTCACGATCGATGATCACTTGCTCGCTATCGGTCTTGTGCTTGGTGAGGTCCTCCACTTCCACCGGACGGAAGGTGCCCAGTCCCACGTGGAGCGTCACCTCGGCGAACTCGATGCCCTTCAGCTCCATCCGCTTCATCAGTTCACGGCTGAAGTGCAGGCCGGCCGTTGGTGCTGCAACCGCTCCTTCGTGCTTGGCGAAGATGGTCTGGTAGCGCTCGGCATCACTTGCTTCGGTCTCCCTTTTGATGTAGCGCGGCAGTGGCGTTTCGCCCATCTCGGTGATGGCCGTCTTGAATTCTTCGTACGTGCCGTCGAACAAGAAACGCAATGTGCGACCCCGGCTCGTGGTGTTGTCGATCACCTCGGCGACCAACTCATCGTCCTTGCCGAAGTACAGTTTGTTGCCGATCCGGATCTTGCGGGCAGGGTCCACGATCACATCCCACAACAGGCTGTCGCGGTTCAATTCGCGGAGCATGAAGACCTCGATCTTCGCGCCGGTCTTCTCCTTGTTGCCCCACATGCGGGCGGGGAACACCTTGGTATTGTTCAGGATGAAGGTGTCGCCTTCATCGAAATAGTCCAGAACGTTCTTGAATTTCTTGTGCTCGATCTTCCCGTCCTTTCTGTGGAGCACCATCAATTTGCTGCCGTCACGATCTTTGGTGGGGTAAAGGGCGATCTGCTCTTTGGGCAGTTCGAATTTGAACGAGGTCAGTTTCATGGAAATGGGGCTTACGGGCCCGTGCCGTGCTTTAAGGGGCGCCGAAGATAGTATGATCGGGACCCGAACGTTAAGTTTACTGTAAGACAGCGTGTTAGGTCAAGCCTTTTCGACCGGACCGCCCTTGCGGGCCTCGTTAGCGCTGTGAAATACTTACCGTTCCTCCTGGGCCAGCCGCTCGGACCACTCCTCGGGGGTCATCGAATCGGCTACGTTGAATTCACCGATCCGCGTGCGCCGCAAGGCCGAAAGGTGCGCCCCGCAGCCCAAAGCTTGGCCAATGTCATGTGCCAATGAGCGGATGTACGTGCCTTTGCTCACGTCTACCACGAAATCCACTTCGGCACCTCGAATAGCGGTCACTTCCAACCGATCGACCCGTACGCTGCGAGGTGGCAATTCCACCAAATGTGCGCGCTCTTCGTCACGCGCCAGCCAGTAAGCCCGTTCTCCTTTGAAACGTTTCGCCGAGAAGTTGGGTGGTCGCTGCAGGAATTCGCCGGTGAATTGGGCAAAGGCTGTACGGATCATGGTCTCGTCCACTTGCTCCCACGGGTGGTGCTGTTCCGGTTCGGTCTCCAGATCGTAGCTGGGTGTTACACTGCCCAACGTGAGGGTGCCGGCATAGGTCTTGTCGTGTCCGGTGATGTGGGGTAACTGCTTGGTGAATTTGCCATAGGCCAAGATCAGGAGCCCGGTAGCAAGGGGGTCCAGTGTACCGGCGTGGCCCACCTTCATCTTTCGACCCGCAGCGATGCGGATGGCGATCCGGATCTTGCCCACCACGTCGAAGCTGGTCCATGTCAAGGGCTTGTCCACCAGCAGAAAGCCGCCTGTCTCCGGATCGAATCGTAGATCCTTCACGCTTAATACATCTGCATCGAAACACCCGCGAAGTGCAGGACGATGATGAGTCCGCCCACCGCGATGCGGTACCAGCCGAATGCGCTGAACCCGCGTTTGGTGAGGAACGTGATGAACGACCGAATGGCCACCAAAGCGACCAAGAAGGCCACTACATTACCGATCGCAAAGAGGGTGTAGTGCTCGCTGGTTATGGTGTACCCATCCTTCATGTAGTCGTAGATGGATTTCACCGTGGCCCCGAACATGGTAGGCACCGCTAGGAAGAAGCTGAATTCCGCCGCATGTTTTCGGGTAAGTCTTTGGGTCATGCCTCCGATGATCGTGGCGGCACTACGCGAAACTCCCGGAACCATGGCGAGACATTGCCATACACCGATGGTGAAGGCTTGCTTGTATGATAGCGGTTGATCCTCCTTCTGCGTATCGCCAAGTGCGAGCCGATCGATGAAAAGGAAGACGATACCACCCAAGAAGAGCATGATGCCCACCACAAGCACGTTCTCCAAGAGCATGTCGATGTAGTCCTTGAACAACAGGCCAGCGATCACCGCAGGGATGAAGCCAGCGAGCAGCTTCAGGTAGAAATCGATGCTTTGGAAGAACCGCTTCCAGTAGAGCACCACCACGCTCAGGATGGTCCCGAATTGGATGGCGACCGTGAAGAGTTTGACGAATTCGTCCTGCTGGATCCCCATGATGGTGGACCCGATGATCATGTGCCCCGTGCTGGAAACGGGCAAGAATTCAGTGATCCCCTCGATGATCGCGAGGATGATCGCTTGCAGGATCGTCATTGATCCACTTTCCCTTTCTTCAGGATGGCGTAGACAACGAAGAGGTATCCGGCCAACACCACGATCGGTGCCACGGTGATGCGGCGCGCACTGAAGATCTCGGCTTCATCGAATGCGTTCGGATCGCCATTGCCACCACCGGTCATCAGCAGGAAACCCAGTAACACTACTGCCAAACCGATCAGCAGCAGACGGTAGTTGATGCTTGTGAAGGCGAGGTCGTTGTTCAATTCGGGCTTGGCCATCGTTCAGGGAATATTCAGCTCCAGTGCAGGTCCTCGGAGTTCATGCGAAGGTAGCGGCCCACCGCGAACCAGGTGGAAAGCAAGGAGATCACAAGGCCCACGGCAAGCACACCACCGAACAACATGGCCAAGGTGGGCATGTCCGTGAAGGCGAGCAGGTCGGGCATGTAGCGCTGCGTCAATTGAAGCAGACCAACGAGCAGGCCGATGGCCAGCACACCGCCTAGGATCCCTTGCCACAAACTCTGTCCGAGGAAGGGTTTCTTGATGAACCATTGGGTGGCACCCACCAAGTGCATGGTGCGGATCAAGAAGCGCTTGCTGTAGATCGCCAGTCGGATGGTGTTGTTGATGAGCGCGATGGCGATGATCAACAACAAGGCGGTGAAGCCGAGGACCAATAGACCGAGCTTCTTCACATTGGCGTCGATGTTCTCCACCACCGCCGCGTTATAGGCCACCTCCTGCACCCGTGGGTCGCGCTCCAGCTGGGCCACGATCCATTTCAGACTGTCCGTTTGTGCATGATCGGCATTCAACCGCAACTCCACGGAAGGCAGCAACGGGTTGCTCCCCAGTACGCCCAGAAAGTCCTCTCCCAATTCCTGCTTGAGCTGTTCCGCCGCCTCGTCCGCCGTGACGTAGCGTGTTTCGTGCGAATAGGGTTCGGTGTCCAATTCCTTCCGGAAGCGCATCACATCCACCTCTTTCAGGTCGCGTTTCAGGAAGAGCTCTACGCGTACGTTCTCCTTGAAATAGCGCTCCAGAGCTTGGGCATTCAGGACCAGGAAGCCCAACACGCCAAGCATGAACAGGACCAAGCCGATCCCGACCACGGTACTCACACCTGCAGTGCGCGTTCGGGCCTTGTAATGTCGATCCACACCCATTCTTCGGTCCGCCGACGCAAATTGGCAAAGGCGATGGCCGCAAATGTAGCTTCCCGGCCTTCAGTGCCTTCTACCTTTGGCCACGAGCGACCAAGATGCAGTACGAACACACGGAGATCGAGAAGAAGTGGCAGGATGAATGGCGCAAGCGCAGCACCTACCGCGTGGAGAACGACACCGCCAAGCCCAAGTATTATGTCCTCGATATGTTCCCGTACCCCAGCGGTGCCGGGTTGCATGTGGGGCATCCGCTCGGATACATCGCCAGCGATATCGTGGCACGTTACAAGCGGCACAGTGGGTTCAACGTATTGCACCCCATGGGCTACGACAGTTTCGGACTGCCTGCGGAACAGTACGCGATCCAGACCGGACAGCATCCGGTGAAGACCACCGAGATCAATTTAGCGCGCTACAGGGAGCAATTGGACCGCATTGGATTCTCCTTCGATTGGAGCCGCGAGGTGCGCACCAGCGACCCGAACTACTACAAGTGGACACAGTGGATCTTCCTGCAACTCTTCGATAGCTGGTACGATCCGGATCAGGATAAAGCGCGCCCCATCTCGGAATTGATCGCACGCTTCGAGGAGCGAGGATGCAAGGGTCAGGATGCCAGCGTGCTCACCGGCGACATCGAGGAGTTCATGGGCGAATTCGATGCAGCCGAATGGAAGGCTTTCGATGAGCGCACCAAGCAGTTGGTGTTGCAGTACTTCCGCTTGGCCTACCTGAGCGATGCGTGGGTGAACTGGTGTCCCGCCTTGGGCACGGTGCTCGCCAATGACGAGGTGAAGGACGGTGTAAGCGAGCGCGGCGGACATCCTGTGGAACGCAAGAAGATGCGGCAGTGGAGCATGCGCATCACCGCGTATGCACAACGGTTGCTTGATAGTTTGGATGACCTAGATTGGAGCACCTCATTGAAGGAATCGCAACGGAACTGGATCGGGCGAAGTGAAGGCGCTACCGTACGTTTCGCCGTCGGCAATGACTTCATCGAGGTCTTCACAACGCGGCCGGATACCTTGTTCGGTGTGTCCTTCATCACCCTTGCGCCGGAGCATGTGTTGGTCGGCAAGTACACCACCGACGATCGCCGTCCCGAGGTCGAAGCCTACGTGAAGACCGCCAGCAACCGCAGCGAGCGCGAGCGCCAAGCCGAGGTCGACAAGGTGAGTGGTGTGTTCACCGGATCCTATGCAAAACATCCGTTCACAGGAGCCGATGTGCCGATCTGGGTGGGTGACTACGTGTTGTCCGGCTACGGTACCGGTGCCGTGATGGCAGTTCCCGGAGGCGATCAGCGCGACTGGCGCTTCGCGAAGCATTTCGGCCTGCCCATTGTCGCAGTCACGGAAGGAGCGGAGATCGACAAGGAAGCCGACGAACGCAAGGATGCCACCATCTGTAGCGAAGGATTTCTGAAGGGCATGAAAGTGCCCGAAGCGATCACACGTGCGATCCAAGAATTGGAGAAACTGAACGCCGGTGAAGGCCGTATCAACTTCCGCTTGCGCGATGCAGCATTCGGTCGCCAACGGTACTGGGGCGAACCGATCCCGATCTACTACAAGGATGGTATCCCATATCCACTGCCGGAAAGTGCGCTACCCTTGGTGCTGCCCGAAGTGGACAAATTCCTACCCACCGAGGATGGCGAACCACCGCTAGCCCGCGCGAAGAATTGGAGCTACGAGGGCAACCCGTTGGAAACGACCACCATGCCCGGTTGGGCCGGCAGCAGCTGGTACTTCCTGCGCTACATGGACCCGACGAACGAGGGCCGTTTCGCCTCACCCGAAGCCATCACGTACTGGCAACAGATCGACCTGTACATGGGCGGCAGCGAACACGCCACCGGCCACCTGCTCTACTTCCGCTTCTGGACCAAGTTCCTGCACGACCGCGGTTGGTTGCCTTTTGATGAACCAGCGAAGAAGTTGGTGAACCAGGGGATGATTCAAGGGGTGTCGGCGAAAGTGCTTTCTGTCGCAGCGGCGTCCTTCGAGACGAATATTAAGAATGTCCCAAGCTTGTACATCTCTTCTCGGGCTTTCACGGCAATGAACCAATCGGGAGACTACAGTTTGGTTAAACAGGTACTTGCCGAGTTGAACAAAGGGTTTGATGGGGTGGTGACTGAAATCACGGTTACACGATTGTATGCCGATGTTCGTTTTGTTGGGATGAATGATGAGCTCGATACGGATGCCTTCAAGAGAGATCGGGAGAAGAACGGTTCGGAATTGAATGTCAGGTTCATTGCGGAAAATGATGGGACATTCATCTGTAGTAGGGAAGTCGAGAAGATGTCCAAGTCGAAGTTCAACGTGGTCAACCCCGACGACATCATTTCGAAGTACGGCGCCGACACCCTGCGCCTCTACGAGATGTTCCTCGGCCCCTTGGAGCAGAGCAAGCCCTGGGACACCAACGGCATCGAAGGCACCTTCCGCTTCCTGCGCAAATTCTGGAATCTGTTCTACGAGAGCGATGTGTTCAGCGTAAGCGACGAAGCCCCGACCAAGGCCGAGTTCAAGGTGCTGCATGCCACCTTGAAGAAAGTGACGGAGGATATCGAGCACATGAGCTTCAACACCAGCGTGAGCCAGTTCATGATCGCAGTGAACGAACTCGCCGCGCTGAAATGCCACAAGCGCGATGTGCTGGAGCCGCTCACCATCGCATTGGCACCCTTCGCGCCACACATCGCCGAGGAGTTGTGGCAGCAGCTCGACCATACCGAGAGCATCACCACCGCACCTTGGCCGAAGTGGGATGCGCAATACCTTGTGGAGGACAACTTCAGCTACCCGATCAGCTTCAACGGGAAGACACGCATGCAGCTGGAATTCCCCATCGCGCTCAGCAAGGAGGAAGTAGAAGCCCAAGTACTCGCCAACCCCGAAGTGCAACAACGGTTGGAAGGGAAGGCTCCGAAGAAGGTGATCGTGGTGCCGAAACGGATCGTCAATATTGTTGTTTAGATGCGTTGCGCGTTAGGGAGTTACGTGTTACGTGTTGGTCTTCGGTCACGTGAATGCGCAACACGCCACCCTTCAACCCGCAACAAGTATGTAAGCTCGTGTGCCGTTGAGCGCACCGATCGGCACTCCTTTTGCGTTACCCGGGGTATGGCACGCTCAACCACCGTCGTAATCACTGGTCTGGCCCTGCTCACCATGGGCTTCAGCCAAAGCAACCGTCCACATGGCTCCGAAGGGACCATGAAGGATGGTGCCTCTTTGCGCACCTTGGAACACAATGCGTTCAAGCCCGGCGAGAAACTCACTTACGTCATCCACTACGGCTGGGTGAATGCCGGAGAAGCCACCGTTGAATTGAAGGAGAGCGCACGCGAGATCCTCGGCCGCAAGGTCTGGGTGGCCACCGGTAAAGGCCGGAGCTTGGGAGCGTTCAATGCCTTCTACAAGGTGGACGACCTGTACGAGACCCACTTCGACGCTTCGGGTGTTTTCCCCTATGCCTTCATCCGCCGGGTGAGCGAAGGGGGCTACAACTTCAGTCAGGATTACGTGTACAACCCGCTCAAGGGGGAGGTGAAGACCCAAAAGGACAAGACCCACAAGGTGCCGACCAATGTGCAGGACATGCTCAGTGCGTTCTATTTCGCCCGCACCTTGGATCTCGGCAATGCCAAGCCGGGGGACATCTTCACCATCGAGACCTTCATGGACGATGAACTCTGGCCGTTGCGCATGAAGTTCGTTGGCAGGGAGACGATCAAACTGCGCAATGGGAAATACCGGTGCTTGAAATTCCAACCCGTGGTCCAGGAAGGCCGCATCTTCAAGGGCAACGACGACCTGAACGTGTGGATCACCGATGACGGCAACCGCATCCCGGTGCTCGCCCAAGCCAAGGTGCTCGTGGGTTCCATCAAGATGGAATTGAGCGGTTACGAAGGACTTGCGCACCCGGTTGCCAAGCAATAGGGGATCCGGATCACCGCGAGGTGAACAACCTAGCGTGGAAAGGAATTCTCGTCCGATCGTCCGGATGAAGCGCGCTTGCCGTTCCTTGCACCATTGATGAGGCTGTGGCAGAAAGGACTTGCGGCGGTGGCCGCTACGGGAACCGTGGTGTTCTTCTTTTTCTCGGTGGACGTTCGCCCACGCGAAGAATACGTTCCCGAACCCATAGCGATCTCCGCAGCGGATACCACTCCATTGCCGCCAGATGCGTACGGAATACCGATGTCCGGTTATTCCATGGAACAAGGCAAGGTGCGGCCCGGTGATACGTTCGGTGGCCTCTTGACATCGCGTGGGGTGGACATGAGTAGTATCCAAGGTCTGGTGGAACTGGCCTCCGACCACTTCGATGTGCGGAAGATGCGGGCGGGATATCCCTATGCCTTCATCTTCAAGGAGGACGATACGCTTCACCCGGATTACTTCATCTACGAAGCGGACCCGGTGCGGTATGTGGTCTTCCGCCTACGCGATGGTGTTTCGGTCCACGTGGGCGAACGAGCGGTGAAGTCCACCGCGCACAGCATCGCTTGCTTGGTGACCGGTGCCTTGTACAATGATCTGGCCAGCGTTGGAGGCGACCCGCAACTGGCCATGCAACTCGCCGATGTCTTCGCTTGGACCGTGGATTTCTACCGGATCCAGAAGGATGATGTGTTCTCGGTGGTGTACAATGAGAGTTCGGTGGACGGCGTGCCCTTTGGAACCCCAGAGATCGTGGGTGCGCGGTACATCAGTGGTAGGACGGTGCGTGCTGCCTATCGCTTCGCACAGGACGATGGCACCGAACAGTATTTCGATGACGAAGGTCGGAGCTTGAAGAAGGCCTTCCTTCAAGCTCCGATCAAGTTCAGTCGGATCTCCTCGGGGTACAGCAAACGGCGTATGCATCCGGTGCAACGCGTCATGAAAGCACATCTCGGTACCGACTACGCCGCACCCTATGGCACACCGATCCAGGCCGTGGGCGATGGCATTGTGGAAAAGGCCGGTCGCACCGGTGGAAATGGCAACTACGTGAAGATCCGCCACAATGGGACCTATAGTACGCAATACCTGCACATGCGGAAGGTCCTCGTGAAACAGGGAGCAGCCGTACAGCAAGGACAGGTGATCGGAGAGGTCGGAAGCACCGGCTTGGCCACGGGACCACACGTGTGTTTCCGCTTCTGGAAGAACGGCGTGCAAGTGGACCATCGGAAGGAGGAGTTCCCGAACACCAACCCACTGGCGGAAGAACTGATGCCTGCCTTCAACGCCTATCGCGAGCCCATTCGCGAGGAGTTATTCGCTGCGGAGAAGGTGGCGCGCGGTCGTGTGGTCAACTTCTAGTTAGGCTCCTTTGGCAAGTTCCAGAATGGAACGGTACGTATGTACATGCGTTCCTGTATCCGACTTCAGCGCAGCATTGATCAACGCCTTAGCGAGCGTATCGTGCGGCATGGGCCGGTAGTCCGTAGGTAACAGCGGACGAAGTGCTTTCATCACCACAAGGGCGATCTTTTCTCCGGTTCGGTTCTGCTTGCGTGGTCCATCAAGGATCGAGGGCCGGAAGAGGTGCAGGGCAGGGAATGCCATTTGCTGGAGTTCTTGTTCCACCGTGCCCTTCACCCGGTTATAAAAGATGCGGCTCTTCGGATCGGCGGCCATGGCGGTCACCACACACATGCGGGCACCTCTGCTGCTGGCCCATTGACCGAGCGCAAGCACGAGTTCTTGATCCACATGGATGAACGCGGCTTTGTCCCCACCCACTTGCCTGATCGTGGTCCCCAAACAGCAGATCACTGCGTCCACAGGTACAGGGCGAAGACCTTTGATGAGATCGCCCTCCAAGGGGCCCCAGTGCTCCACGCGGGCATTCGTGCCCGGTACCGGCCTGCGTCCCCAGGTGATCACGCGACCGAAGCGCCCGTCGGCAGCGGCCAGTTCCGTAACCGCGGTGCCGACCGATCCGGTAGCGCCGGCGATGAGGAGCGTTCGCTGCATGCAAGAAAGGTAGTTATACCATTTCGCATGAGAAGAACACCCGGTCTGCTTGCCAATTTTCCGCATGACTTCTCCGAGGGCACAGTTCCGTAGGCACCACTACGCAACACTGCCCTCGGATCGTCCTTCGAAAAATTGGCGGCGCACCTTTGGACGCTCTTCTCATGCGAAATGGGATTAGCAGATCCGGCGGTCGGCCGGAAGGCATTCGTCGAAGATCGGCTGCTTTATGTCGAAGAGGTGGAACCACTGCGGAAATGGTCCGTTCACTGGTCTGTAACCACGCAATCCGAACACCATGGAACCCAAGTATCGCACCCTCCTCCAAGCCGCAGTTCTACTCGTCGTATTGGCCTTTGTTGTGCACGTCCACGGCAAAGAGGCCGATCAAGACACCGCACAAGTGGCATCCGCTGCGCGCTAAGAACACGTTCGCAACAGCATACCGTCGGGTCGGCAAGGTGTCGATCCGGCGGTATCGTGTTCAGGGGGTCCGCTTCACGAAGCGATAACCGCCTTTCTCTGCCCCCCAGACCTGCTCACCTTCGTCGTTGTAGCCACGGTCCCAACTCACCATCATGCAAGATGCGATCGTGACCTCGCTCGTAGCGTAAGTTGCTTCCCCCCATGCATTCGAACACTTCCGCCCATCGGTGCTACCCACGTAGCTCTTCCCTTGTGTGCGCAGTGTGATCGTGCAGCCATCCAGTACTTCCACTGAATCTTTTTGGAGCTGCTCCAAGAGCAATGGATCCTTGTAGGCTCCGAACAATGCATCGCCCCCTTTGATGGTAAGGATGTTACTGGTGAAGGTGCTGTCGTTCAACTCCTGCACATGGTACACACGTTGACGGTACGGCTTCTCCTTGCTCGTTGCTACAGCTTGCTCCACGTAGAGCCAAACCCCATCCTTGCGCTTGGGCCAGATGCGCACCATCTCCAATTCGATGTTGAAGTAGCTCGTGTCCTCGGTGGCTTGAGCGGCACTGGAATAACTGCCGATCATGGTCGTGGCGAGTGCTTCGAGGGAGCGGGTGCGCTGGGCATTGACAACAAAAGGGAAGGTCGCAAAAGCGAGAAGGATCAAGAGGGGTTTCATGACCTGTCTGGTTCTACGCTTCATTCAATTCGTGACCTCCACCCAATCTCCGTGCTGGCGGATCAATTCGATCAGCTCATCCACGGCGTGTTCACTCGGAACATTGCGCTTTACCACTTCCTTTTCCTTGTAGAGGGTGATCACGCCTACGCCCGTTCCTACATAGCCGTAATCGGCATCGGCCATTTCGCCGGGACCATTTACGATGCAGCCCATGATACCGATCTTGATGCCTTTCAAGTGGCTGGTGCGCGCTCGGATCCTTGCGGTGGTTTCTTGCAGGTCGAAGAGGGTGCGGCCGCAGCTTGGACAACTGATGTACTCGGTCTTGCTGGTGCGTGTGCGCGTGGCTTGTAGGATTCCGAAGGCGGTGCGGCAAACAAGGTCTTCTCGACCTCCGTCTTCATCGGCAACGAAGACGCCATCCCCGAAACCATCGAGGAAGAGTGGTCCCATATCGGTGCTGCTATGCAGGACGAGTTCATCTTTGGTGATGCCGCCATACGCGTGACCGATGATCACAGGTGTCTCGCAGCCACGTTCCATCAACTCCAAGAACAAGCGCCGTTGCTCCGCCATGCCGTGCGCGTTGTACGTGTCGATGAGCAACACGGCGGAAGGGTCGCTTTTCAATTTCGCGATGAATGCAGCGTCGAGATCCGGAAGTGTGGCATACACCAAGTTGAATTGCGGGTGCTGTTCGACACCATTTAAGTAATCGTTCGGCTGTATGAATGGGTAGTGACGATCCTTGCTCGTGTTCAACAACCACGTGGCATGGTCCTGCACGACGCCGAGCGTTCCGGGGATCTCGAAGTCGATCGTGTTGGTGCCGATGTATGCGTAGTCGCAGGCCTGATCCGTGATGTTCCACTTGTCCAGAGGAACGCTGTAGCGATAGCCCCAAGCGAAGAAGGTGGCCGGCGTGATCTTCTCCTTTGCACTGAGGTCGGCCATCACCACCGGTACATGTCGTGCACCCATGTTGAGCACCTCATGCGTGTGACGACGGACATGCGAGAACGGATCCAAGGCTTCACCCCCGGCCCCTCTCCCGAGGAGAGGGGAGGAGCTCACGTCAGGAATATGTCTGTGGCCGTAACGTGTTGCGTAGCGATCCACCAATGCGCGCGCGACGGGGATCTCGAACTCGGGCTCTTCGGTCAAGCTCACACGCACGGTATCACCAAGTCCATCTTCCAACAACGCTCCGATGCCCGCTGCACTCTTCACGCGCCCATCCTCTCCATCGCCGGCTTCGGTGACACCGAGGTGCAACGGGTAGTCCCAGCTCTGGGCCATCATGCGATGCACCAACAAGCGGTACGCCTGCACCATCACTTGTACGTTGCTGGACTTCATGCTCAGCACGATCTCGTGGTAATTCTCGTCGCGACAGATCCGCAGGAATTCGAAGGCGCTTTCCACCATGCCTTCGGGCGTGTCGCCATACCGATTCAAGATGCGATCACTCAGGCTCCCATGGTTCGTGCCGATGCGCATGGCCGTACCATGTTCTTTGCAGATGCGCACCAGCGGCGTGAAGCGTTCACGGATGCGTTCCAACTCAGCTTCGTATTGGACGTCGCTGTATTCGCGTACATCGAACTTCTTCTTGTCCGCGTAGTTCCCGGGGTTCACGCGCACCTTCTCCACGATGCGTGCCGCGATCTCCGCTGCATTCGGGGTGAAATGGATGTCGGCGACCAAGGGTGTTTTGTACCCTGCGGCCACCAATTTCTTTTTGATCTCGGCCAGGTTCTCCGCTTCCTTCTTGCTCGGAGCGGTGATCCGCACCAGCTCACAACCCGCTTCGATCATGCGGATGCTCTGCGCCACGGTTCCCGCAGTGTCCATCGTATCCGTGGTGGTCATGCTTTGCACCCGGATCGGGTTGTCGCCACCGATGCCGATGTCGCCGATGCGCACAGCACGGGTCTTCCAACGCTCGTAGCGCGTCAGGCTGGGGCAATACACCCAAGGAGCAAATGTGGTCTCGGCCATGGTCTTGGAGCGGGGCAAAGATACCGGGCTGGCCCTGCGCTATTTGCCTGTGCCCTACTGCTTGATGGGCACTGGCGCTCCATGGGGGCCGCTGGTATCCGCGAATGTCCAACCTGCACCTTCCACCAGAGCGCGGATCACACCGATCACCTCGGAACGCCGCGCTACCGCTTCTTCGAACAAACCGCTTTTCGGGATCTGCTGCCGGATCTTCAACTGGGCATCCTGCTCGATCCGGTTGATCTCAGCAGCAGTGAATGAGTTGAAGAGCCCTTGGTCGATGTTGTAATAATCCACTTGGTGTTCGATGGAAAGTATTTCGGGCAAGGCTTTCCCTTTCAATGACACGGTCCGGGTCGCGTCATCCACGGACAGGTCCATGCTTTCCATATCGTAACCGACACTCACGCGTGCCTTGATCCGCAACAATGCGCGCTTCTGAAAGGGCGTAAAGCTCTTCAGTATTTCGAACATGGATGCGCTGGACCGGCTATCGTAGATCTCGTTGAATTCACCTTCCACCGTGATCAACTTCAGGACTGGTCGGACGCGTTCCAAGAGGATGGTGGAACTAATGGTCTCCGATCGTGCCTCGGGCTCGTACACCTGCCGCGTGATGAAGTACACCAACAATGCGACGGCGACAAGGATGATGAGGCCTTTGATCCTGTTCATGGTGCAAAGGTCGGATTTGAGAGCACCTCAAGATCGTTTTTGGAAGCGAGCGAGATGGATCATGTGACCAGATGAGGCGCGAAAGCCGAGCATAGCATGAGCTACGTGAGGCTTTAAGCAACGAAATATCGGCGCACGAGGCCCTCGCGTAGCCCGAAGGATGGTCTTGAGGTGCCCTCTAACCGTGAGAAAGTGGATCGGGTTCGATCACTTCATTTCGCTTTCGTCGTTTCTGATACCAGCCATTCACCAGCAAACAGGCGAGTATCAACGCGATGCCGAGGTAGGAGCCCGTGCGTAGTTGCTCTTCGGAACCCCAGATGAGCAAGGCGATGAGAATGGTGTAAACGGGTTCGAGATTCACTGTGAGGACAACAGTGAATGGTGAGAGCTGTCGCATCACGGCGATACCTGCTACGAAGGCGAACGAGGTGCAGACCGATCCGAGGATGAGGTGATAGACGATGTCGCTCGTGGGCAATTCCCAAAGCGGCGGCGGAAGGTCGTTGATGAATAGGAGGTACGCGCCGAGAACAAGCACCGCCCCGACCATTTCGTAGAACCCGATCCGCAATGCGCTATCGCGGTTCACCAGTACTCCATTCACGATGTTGAACCATGCGCTCAACAAGGCGCTCAAGGTGGCCACGAGAATGCCTTCCCGATAACCGCTCTCCAAGCCGAAGATCAACACCAAGGCAGCTACCACGATCACGCCGAGCACCACTTCATATAGCCGCAGCTTCCGCTTGAACCAAAGTGGCTCCAGCAATGCGGTGAACACCGTGCTGGTACTGAGACACGCGGCCGCAATGGAGGCCGTGCTGATCTTGATCGCGAGGAAGAAGGTGAACCAATGCGCCGTGATGAGCAAGCTGGTGAGCAGGTACTGACCGATATCCGGCGTGAAGGGCGAGAGGCTTCTGCGTTTCCACAAGGCCACAACGGCTAGGCCGGCCGCTGCGATGGCCGTCCGGGTGTACACCATGTGGACGGGACTCTGCTGGATCAACTTGCCCAAGATGCCCGTGAAACCCCAGATGAACACCGTAAGGTGCAACAACAACAGGGCATTGCGGCGCGCGTGCATGGGCACCGAAAGGTAGGTGGCCGAATGGTCCGGTCAACGAATGGTCTTCAGCTTCTCGCGCAGGCTCTCCACAAGTGTTTCCTGTTGAGCGATGGCCTCGCTTTTACGTGCTTGGTCCTCCACGTTCTTCTTGATGTCCCACGTGAGGTCGTCCGCTTTCTTGGTCATGTTGCGTTCGTCGTTCTCCGCTTTACGCTGCTTGTCCAGGGCCTTGTCCCGCTGCTTTTCGAGGTCCGCCAATTCCTTGGCCATGGCTTCGTCCGTGGTCAGGGTCACGTCGCTCTGCAATTCGGTGATGCGCGGTCCATTGGCTTCGGCTTCAACTCGGTATCGCTCCCGGTCTTGCACGGCTTCCGCCGCTTTCTGGTTGCTCTTTTCGATGCCTGCTTCGGCGCGTTCCTTGGCGCGTTGGAGCTCTCGAAGTTCACCCTTCAACTTGTCCAGACCACGTTCGGCCAAAGTAAGTTCCCGTGTAGCGAGTTGATGGCGGATCAAGGTGCTGTGGCGCTGCACGAATGCGACACCCGCATCATAGGTCTTCGGTTCGCTGTTGGGGGATAACGCACCAGCGGTAGTGAGGATCGCAACATGGGCCACGGTCAGTGGACTTCCCTTGTGTTGCTCGGCCTTCATCAGGATCCGGACCGTATCCGTGGAGACCTGCGGGATCAATGCAGCGGCGGCGATCAACTCCTTTTTTGAGCTGACCGAAGCACTCATCTTCTTCAATTCGTCCTTCCAATAGCTTTCCACGGATCGGACATCCGTGCCTTCGAACGTGAAACTGAGCGTGGGTAGAACTCCGTCACTGAAAGCGAAGGAGGAGGGCTGCACCATGTTCTGCGCGGCACCGCTGATGGATAGGATCAGCGGGAGGAAAAGAAGGGAACGGGCGGTCATCGGTTCACGGATCAAGCAAGGGTCATGCCGAACAAGGGCCGATCATTCTTCGTCATCCACCTTCGAAACGCCACCGCTCACTACGAACTTCATGATATCCGCAGCCCTTGCGTCCAAGATCGTCACGTTCTTGGCAGGTACGATCACGAGGTTGCCGCTCCACGCGAATGCATGCGGCAGGTACACGGCAACTTTGTCATCACCGATCCCCAAGTGTTCCAAGTCGGACTGGGTGAGGAAACCCACCCGTTCTGCTTCCACGCCAGGCCCGATGCGCACTAAGACCGGTCGATCGAATTTCTTCTTTTGCCCGACCAGCGCTTCCACGAGATCCTTCAGCGCACCGTACAGCGTTTTCAGGAAGGGGATCCGTTGCAGCAACTCCTCGCCCATTGCGGCGATCGGTGTGTACAGGATCGAACTACCCAACCAACCCACCACCGTGATGATGACCAACAGTGATAGCAGTCCGAGACCGGGTATGTCCAACGGTATGATGCCATCCAGAAAGGTGAGTGCCTGCCAACTGGCCCAGAGGATGAGGGTTACCGGGACCAAGAGGAGCAGTCCACGGAAGAAGAAACTCAAGATGGTGGCTCCTAGCGGGCGCATGGGTTTGGGAGGACTCGGCGCAAAGCTAGTCCGTGGAGGTTCAGAGCCCGTCCTGGATCTTTTTCGGCAACGAGGCGCGCACCAGGTCGTAGGATCCGTCTGCGAGTTCCAAGATCAATTTGCCCGGAACGCTGCCATCCGTTGCAACGGTATTCCAATGCTGCTTGTTCATGTGATAGCCGGGGATGATCCCTTCATACCGATCCCGCAATTCGATGGCGTACTCCGGATCGCACTTCAGATTCACACTGGCGAAGGTGTCAGCACCCATGAGCGCGAACATCTTTCCCGCCACCCGGAAGACCAGCGTTTCCGGTCCGAACGGGAAGTCTTCGCTGAAGCCGGGCTTTTGCATGCAGTGCGCACGGAATTCCTCCAGGGTCATGACAGCAGTGCGTATAGAATGGGACGGCTGGGTGCCGCGTCATTCATGAAGTGGGGGAGTTGCAATTCCAAGAGGTATTCGCCGTCGCGCACATCGGTCGGTACGTGCAGCAATTCGCTGATGGTGCGCACACGGTCCAGTTGGTTCGGGTAATCCCAGAAAGCGTGATGGGCGGCCAATACACCGCCGTCCTCCTCGCGGTCCACGCTCGGCAGGTCCACCAACAGATGTTTCACACCGATGCTGCGCAACCACGCACAAGCTGTGCTTTGCAAGTAGGGAGGATTCGTTCCGCTCCAATCGTGCGGTGCATTATCGCTCACAGGAAGGGTGCGTATCACCAAGGCTTCCGGAGGCCGTTCATTCACCACGCCACGCAACTGTTCCAAGGTGATCACCAAGTCGGTCTTGGTGTCCGGTGCACGTCGGTCCTCGGGCCGAACGCTGATCACTTGTGCGGTGAAGAAGTACCGCTTGAATTGATCGCCCACCGAGAAGACCTCCGGCGCGATGTGGCCCACACTTTCAGTATGCGTGCCGTGGCCATGCGGGTTGAAGAAGATGTTGCGGAAGTTCACCGGGCTGCCTTGGCTGACCGCGTACACCTTGTCGTCCGATCGCACCGGCTCCATCCGCACGGGGTCTACCCACCAAGCGCGCAATTGCGGTTCGCCCGCTTGCAGGGGTACGGAAAGGTCCAGTGGTTTGGCGAGGTCCACCTTGAAGGTGCGACCGTGGTGGGTGATCTCAGCGATCATCGTCTGTGACGAAGAGGTCCGATGCGATGCGGTCCGCGAAGTGCCGACCGGCTTTGGTCAAAACTAATCGACCATCCCTCACCATGGCTTGACCCTTCGACACATACCGCTCCAAGGCCGACGAGTTGATCCGCAACGCATCCACCTCCAAGGCCTCGATCTCCACGCCCCACTGGGTTCGGAGACCTGTCATCAGCCGTTCGTTGGTCCGCTGCACAGGGGTGAGCGTTTCACCTTCCCAGTAGGTGGTCCCTTCTTTCAACGCCTTTGCATAGCCCGCGTTGTTCGCCACGTTCCACCGGCGCGAGTTGCCAAAGAACGAGTGGGCGGATGGCCCTATGCCGAGGTAGGATGCTCCTTCCCAGTAACTCGTATTGTGGCGCGCATAGTGTCCGGGCCGACCGAAGTTGCTGATCTCGTAATGGTCCAATCCAGCTTCGTCCATGCGTTCCATCAAGCGATCGAATTGCGCGCTTTGGGCATCGTCCTCCGGCATGTGTACGAGTCCTTTCTTGACCTGGTGCGCCAATGCGGTCCGGGGTTCTACGGTGAGGCAATACGCGCTGAGGTGCGGCATCCCATGATCCAATGCGATGCGGAGTTGCTCGTCCCACTCGGCAAGTTCCATTTCCGGCAGACCATAGATCAGGTCGATGGTCCAGGTCTTGAACCCGGCATTGGCAATGAGGTTGATGCTCTTCAATGCGTGCGCGGCGTTGTGTGTACGCCCCATGAACCGCAGTCGATCGTCCCGAAAGCTTTGCGTACCCAAACTGATGCGCGTGATGCCCGCGGACTTCCATTCCGCCAACCGTTCAGCGGTGATGTCGTCCGGGTTGGCTTCGAGGGTCACCTCCGCATCGCGATCCACGCGAAAGAGGTCGCGCGCCTGTTGGATGAATGCAGCAATGCGTTCGGGATCCAATAGGCTGGGTGTCCCACCTCCGAAGTAGATGGTCGATACAGTGGCATCCCCCAACTCCTTGTTTCTGCGGATCAATTCCAATTCCATCGCATCCAACACAGCAGCTTGGTGCGTCTTGTTCGTGCTGAAATGGAAGTCGCAGTACGTACAGGCTTGGCGACAAAATGGGATGTGGAAGTAGAGGCCGGACATGTGCGGTAAAGGTGTGGAATGAACGCGATCGATGTTTAATACCAATTCGCATTCAGGCACAGGCCGATCTGCTCGCGCTTTCTCCGCATGGCTTCTCCGTCGAGATCGTTCCATAGCTCTGGCTATGCAACGACCTCGCCGTATCGCCCTGCGCAAAGATCACTTCGCATCTCTCGCCTATGCCTGAATGCGAAATGGTATAACGGCATTTGGATCCACTTCCGCACACCGTGGTTCATATCCGGTTGGTAATGTGTTCATAGGTCGAGTCGAAAATAGTTGTAAGGGGGGGGGTATCGGAGCTAGTTTCACTCTCCCAACCAACGACCATGACCCCATCAACCACCCTGCGTCAGGCCTTCATCGTCGCCTGCTGCGTTGCCTCAGCTAGCGCTGCCTTCGGGCAGGAGATGACAGCTACGATCGTATCCACCAACTACAACGGTTACCATGTTTCGTGTTTCGGTATGAAGGACGGTTCAGCCACGGTGCAAGTGACCGGTGGGGCACCCCCGTACACCTACGACTGGACCACCGGAGCAACGACTGCGAGCGTCACGGAACTCGCGCCGGGGTATATCAAGGTGAGGGTTGGAGATCCCACGGCAACGGTGCCGAGGCGGAGTTCACCTTGAAGGAGCCGGATCCGATGAAGCTCGCCCTCACCCCATTCAAATTCCCAAGTGGCAAGAACATCAGTTGCTACGAATGTTTCAATGGCAGCATCGACTTGGAAGTGACCGGAGGCGTGGGGCCATACAGCTACAGTTAGGCGGATGACATCACCACGCAAGATCGATCGGGCCTTGGCGCGATGAAATACGATGTGCAAGTCACCGACGCCAACTCCTGCCAAGAGGAGCATGGTGCGAAGCTGGAACAGCCTGAAAAGGCGACCTGGGGTATGGAAGGCAATTCGAATACCGACCCCGGAACGCACTATATCGGCACCAGCAACAACACCGATGTGGTAATGAAGGCGAACGGGCAAGAGGCATTGCGGTTGAAAGCCAATGGAGAGATCGGCTTGTTCGGCAATTCCACAGAGGAAGGACCCTTGTTCAGGCTGGAAGACGGGACCTTGGGCATGGGGGATTTCCCTGAAGCACCCACGGACCCGGCGCGCTGTTTCTACCTTCAGGGCTTTCAGCGCTTTTGGCTGACCACCGGGAACGACTTCACCAACCTATGCACGCTCTCCGAACGGCCCAAGATCGGAACACTGGATAACACAGCACTTCGGATCATCACCAACAATACCGACCGGATCCATGTCGGTACGGATGGCAAGGTCGGGATCGGCACCTATCCCACCTCGGCCGCGAACTACCACCTCTTCGTGGAGGATGGCATCGTTTGCCGCGACGTTCTGGTGAAACACGGTGCATGGCCGGACTTCGTGTTCCAACCGAATTACGGCTTGATGCCCTTGGCGGAACTGAGGAACTACCTCCACGCCAACAGTCATTTGCCGGGCATTCCAAGTGCTGCCGAGGTGGAGGAGAAGGGAGGTGTGGAGTTGGGCAAAATGCAAACCGACATGCTCAAGGTGGTAGAGGAACAGGCCTTGTACATCCTGCAGTTGGAAGAACGGTTGGGCCGTGTGGAGCAGCGTTTGATGAGCGTGGAAGCGTCCCAACACTAGCGCACCATGTTACGGCCCGCGCACCTCTTCGCCGTGTTGATCCCCGTTTCGGTATTGGGGCAAAGTCCCTATCCGCCACATCTCATTCAGGATGTGGACTGGACCGACGGCATCCACAACGAACGCCATTCCCAACCGGTCATCTCGCCCGGCGATGCAAGCTTGCCCGTGTCCACCACCGGCACTAGCACGACTGACTTCGTTTCAGGAGTGACCGTTCACCTCACCGACGGCTTCCATGCCGGGGACCACAGCGGGGATGGTCAGTTCCATGCCTACATTGATGATGGCATTGGAAGCAATGCGGATATCGCGATCATTGCTCCGGATGCCTCCCATGTCATTGACAACGTGCTGCATGTGGAGAAATGGGAGAAGTTGGAGATCGGTTTGGTGCTTCCACAGGAATATCAGGATGCCATCCAACGATTCTTCGATCATTACTACTCCAATAGTTTAGAGGAAGATGCTACCACGGACCTGATAGACCCACTTTACGACCTCAACCCCTATGCCGATGATTCCCTACAACTGGTGATGACCTTGACCAAGCCCAACGGAACGCAGACGTTGAAGTGGGGCTTTTATATGAAGGAAGCCAAATGGGAGAGCATGGATCCAACGGCTGTGATCACTGGTGACCCCAATTCACCATTGGACGAGTACCGCATCCGTTTCCGGTTCGCACCAGACATGGAAGGCATTTGGCAATACTCCATTGCGTTGAAGGCGCCACATACCATGGATCCTTGGGGAAGTGTGCTGCCCGCATTCGACTACATCAACTACAACTTCGTTTGTGACCCGCCATTACCAGACAACAAGGGCCACCTCCGTGTGAACGAAGCGAATAGAAGGACATTGAAGTTCGAGACCGGAGACTCCTTCTTCGGATTGGGGGTGAATTTGGCCGATGCCAGAAATGAACTCCGAGACTCAACGGGGTATCGCCTACGAGACCACAACCTGACCTTGGATGCGCTAAGCCAATTGCACGAAGTAGGTGGAAACTTCGCACGTATGTGGTTGAATGCGTATTATACACCGGAATGGGTGAACCTCGGGGTGTACGACCACTACCGCAGGATAAGTCCGTGTACGAATGGCCCCACCCTTCCTGATACGACATACGGCAACGGCCAATACCAGAGCTGGTGCTTCGACCGTGTGATAGAGAAGGCCAGAAAGGAGGGCATCTATATCCAATTTTCCATTGAACAAGGCTTTCCTGCCATTGCAGGGGAGGTTGGCGGCTGGGGAAATCACCCTTTGGTTCGCAATCTCGTTGAACCGTCTTCGCCAACAGCACTATACGACGTAAAGGAATTCTTTTACCAAGGTGGGGATCCAGCGAACAAGGACAACGGTGCATTCTACTTCTGGAAACGCAAGTACAAGTACATCCTAAGCCGTTGGGGGTATTCGGTGAACATTGCGGCGATCGAACCCTTTAACGAGATCGATCAATTGCTGACCTACCGAACCCTGGATACTCAGAACCCTTACTCTGGATACACCACCATCTGCAATGAGCATCGGATGCTATGGGTGGCCGACCCAGAGCTCCCCTGTACGGTCGACCAATGGCTCTCGGACATCATCGACTTCGTGCGGGACAGCGTGGATCTGGAGGAGCCCATAACTTCACCACTCGGGGAGAATAAGGCGCTATTTCTCATGAGTTACGCCTACAATGACCCTTGGCGAGCGGACCGAGATACGTTCTACTGCTCGCTCAACAATCCGAAGTTGGACCTCATGGATGCACACTTCTACATGCACGTTTCCTCTGACGATGAGGACCAACCCGATGTCAGCTTGCAATTTGCCCAGAAGCATGCAACCGGGTTCTTCAATGAGTTCCCGACATCGGGAGGGCAGAAGAAGCCATACAACCACGGGGAATCGAACTACTGGACGCATATCTCACCGGGAGATAGGCGGGTCGAGGCCTTCTTCCACAACTACGATGTTTCCTTCCACAACGAGATCTGGTCGGGGGCCTTTTCCGGAAGGTTCGCAACAGGCACCACATGGCAATGGGAGCGTGTGTTCTGGTGGCCCGATGCGAATGCGGTGCCACCGCCTGACTTCAACAATGAATACCAGACGGAATTCTTTAATGAACTAGATTCCACGAACTTATTGGACATTGGTCTTCCAGTTGGTATTCCGATCAAGAACCGTAGGCTACATCAACATTTCAAGCCATTAGCGGATTTATTAGATCATCCGAGCTGGTCATCCTACGACTTCTTTAATCATGACTTCACGGCGGAGAAATACTTTTACAATGACACCATTGGCCTAGTGAACGATTTGGAGTCCTATTATCTGAAGAGTGCGGACAGCAGTTTGGCCATCGGCTGGGTACATAATCGGAATGCGTGGGTGATCAACAACTACTACTTGATGAGTAGTAATCAGAATTTTCTAGGCTGCGCTCCACCGAGCCAACTGATTAACACCTTGAAACTACCTGGTTTTGCCACAGGATCGTATTTCGTATCGTGGTTTCCTACTCGCATGAACAGCAGCATTCATCCTCCACAGATGGAACTACAAACGAATCAAGATACTTTGGAAATCCCCGTGGCTGGCTATTTCGGTGGCGTGAGTAATAACTACTTGGATACCCTGCGGAATGACTATGCTTTCATCATTACTCCTGGGCCATTCACGAAGAGCCTGTACCGAGCGCCAGAGGTGGAGAATCCTGTTCTAGCGGGCTGGGACTTTGGCCTCTATCCTAACCCGACTCATTTTGGATTCTATCTCGATCTGCCAGATGTAACTCCAAAGGAAGTGGCTTTGTTCGATCTTACTGGTCGAAGCGTCCTGCGAAAGACGAATGTTATTGATCGCGTGCAATACATTCCCGTGGAACACCTTGCCATGGGAACCTATTGGATCCGGGTATCCAATGGAACGAACCAAAAGGTGAAGAAATTAATTGTTCACTGAGATGTATAGGTTAGCTCTAACACTGATCATCGGCACTGTGTCGTATTGGATCAGTGGTCAATCAACTTTCATGCAGTCCTTCTACGGGACCGGCACTGCACAGGCGGAGATCAATGAGCTTAGTAGTGGCAATTTTCGGATCGGGCTGGCGCGCCAATCAGGCACCTCGTTGTTCGACCCGAATGGAGACATCCTGCAATCGCGCAACTATGCGGTCGATACATTTCTGGTCCTGCAATCGATCAAGCGATACACAGATAATGAATTCTTCTTTGTAGGCGGTTACCAGCGAGACTCCTGCTCGATGTTTGGTGAGGTCTCGATCCCACATACCTATCCTTTGATCGGTCGAATGGATTCGCTCGGGAACATCCTTAACGCGCAGTACTACATTCTCAACTCAGAGAATTGCTCGAATACGGCAGGTGATCTAGAGGTAATGAGTGACGGTGGCGCA
Source organism: Flavobacteriales bacterium (assembly GCA_016710015.1). GTDB lineage: Bacteria > Bacteroidota > Bacteroidia > Flavobacteriales_F > PHOS-HE28 > PHOS-HE28. The sequence continues at coordinate 2,400 of JADJLR010000004.1, read as the reverse complement.
ATTGCTTGGGGGATCCGCCATGACCGGTTCTACTTGCTTAGGGTGGATAATTCTGGAGAACCAACATGGGGGAAGAACTATGGCACGGGTGGTGTTTTCCAGTTCCTCAAAGAACTCCCCAGTGGTGATCTGCTGGCGGGGATCAACATGATGAGTGCCGGTGCAGTAGTGGCGAGGTTGGACCCAAGCGGTAACATGCTATGGTGTAAGAGCTATATCCGACCAAGGGGTATGGTACACGATGCGGTGATCGTTTCGGACGATACCTTCTACATTACTGGAACTACAGATAGCACTGCTCTGAACCTCTTCACTCCATTGCCTTTCAATTATCAACCTAAACTATTCCTGATGAACCTGAACGGAATGGGTGAAGTGCAGTGGTGTCGGGGGTACGACGGAATGCCAAATCCTTGGCATTCCGGAAGCGGCTCCAAGATCGTAAACACCCATGATGGAAGCTTCGTCGTGGTGGCCACCCTTGGGGAGCCGGATTACAATTGGTTCCACAGCGCGGTACTCATGAAACTTGATACAAACGGTGATACGCTTTGGACACGCTCGGTCATGCACCACGGTTTCAATCACTACGCTAAAGATCTATTGGCAACTGCGGACGGTGGCTACTTGTACAATGGTCAGATTTGGGGTGAACTTCCTGTTGGCCAAGCAAACTTTGCCTTCTTGTATAAGACCGATGCTGATGGACACCTACCTTGCATAGAACACCACCACTCAATAACAATAGTGGATCTCTTTCCTGTCGATAGCGCGATCACGCTCACATCGGTAGATGGAGCGGTTCCCGGGCCAGCATTCATCAACGAGACCATCTATCCACCCATCGATCAATACGACGGGTGCGACATAATGACAAATCTGCCGCGGACCAACGCGCGCGGCCGTTCATTTAACATCCGCCCCAACCCGAACACCGGCCACTTCACCGTGCAATTCCCAGACCCACTGCAAGCCGAGAGCTACTACAGCGTGTACGATACCATGGGCAAATTGCTATTCCAACGCAGGCTCCCCACAGGTGCTACCCAAGAGGAAGTGGATCTTTCCGGGTTCTCGCCCGGCACGTACGTACTGCGCTTTACGGATCGGGATGGCGTTTGCTACGAACGGGTGGTGTTGGAGTAGCACCTCACTCACTCACCAACGCCGAACTCAACACCCCCTTATTCAACGTGATCCGGAACGTGGTCCCTTTCCCCGAGCACTGCGCTTCACGAAGATCTTCCCGCCGTGATACTGCTCGATGATGCGTTTGCTGAGCGAGAGCCCGGGCCCCCAGCCACGTTTCTTGGTGGTGAAGCCGGGTTGGAAAACAGTTCGATGTTGGGAGGGTGGTATGCCCTTTCCGCTGTCGGTGACGTCCACGTGTACTTGGTTGCCTTCGGGGATGATCTCCCAGTTCGATGGAGCCTTCGCCTTCCATGGCATCGATCGCGTTGCGGATCGGGTTCTCGAAGACCCAGGCGAAAAGTGCGCGGTTCAGCGGCACTTGCATATCGGGGTCTGCAGGTGGAATGACCTCGGTCCTTGCACGACCCGGTAATCTCGGTCGTAGATAAAGCACAGTGGCGCGCAACGTGTGGTACAGCTTTCCGAGGTGAGGTCAGGCGAGGAACCGATCTTGCTGAAGCGCTCGGTGATCACCTCCAAGCGGTCCACGTCCTTGCGCATTTTCGGTGATGGCTTCGGGGTTCTGGTCCTTCAGCAATTCCATCCACGCCATCAAGGAACTGAGCGGCGTGCCCAATTGGTGCGCGGTCTCCTTCGCCATGCCCACCCACCCTGGTTCTGTTCTGCGTTCCGGAAGATGCTGAAGAGCGCGTACGCCACGATCAGGAAGAGGCCTAGGATCACGAGTTGCACGTACGGAAAGTAACGGAGCCGGGTGATCGCCGGACTCCTCGTAGAAGATGTAGTTGCGCCCCTTGCCCGGTAGGTCGATCGCGATCGGCCGGTTCGCTTGTTCCATGGTGCGGATGCGGGCTTGCATGGCCGAACTGTCTCGTGCCGCATGTGGTTCGATGTGGCCGAATTCAACGATCCGTGTGCGCGTGCTATCCGTGTAGATCACCGGTACAGCAGCGTGCTCATCACCGTTTCGAAATGAAGGAGCGGATGATGCCATCCATCATCTTGCAATTCGGTCGACATTGGAGTCCTTTGTAGTAGAGCAGTTGCTTCTCCACGCCCGGTATGGCGATCTCAATAGGTGGGTGCAGTGCCGCCATTGCCGCGATCTCCTGCGCTAACCGCTCCGGTCGGTTCGTGATGGTGGTATCCACGTTGCGTTCGAATCGTCTCCGTCCTTGAAGGTCAGTGATGATCAGGGCACCGTGGTATTGTCACTCACCACGCGCAGGTAGAAGGAGAAGTCGATGT
>JADJLR010000003.1 GCA_016710015.1 Flavobacteriales bacterium | reverse complement strand
AACCTGATGAAAGTCAGACGCTCAAATGGGGCTTCTATATGAGAGAAGCGAAATGGCAAAGCGCGGATGATATCGCCGAGCTTACGGATGATACCAACAACCCATTGGACATTTACCGACTTCGATTTCGAATATCTCCTGATATGGAAGGTGTTTGGCGGTATTCTATTGCTCTAAAGGCACCACACATCTCGGAACTGAGCGAGACTGCACTGCCGCCGTGGGACTTCATTAACTTCAGCTTCGTGTGTGACCCACCGCTGCCAGAGAACAAAGGACATTTGAGCGTGAATGAAGCGAACAACCGCACATTGAAGTTCGAGACCCATGAAACATTCTTAGGCTTGGGGGTGAACATGGCAGACATACGGCGTGGGACGACAGGATACGGTTCGGGACTCCATCAACGTGACTTCAATGTGATGCTCCAGACGATGGAAGAGATGCACGACGTGGGCGGCAATTACATGCGCATGTACCTCATGCGGCACATATTTGCGCCGGAATGGGTGAATTTGGGAGTTTACGATGCGTATTATGCCGCGCCACCGTGTGCTGTTGGCACGGCTGGCTCTTATTCCAACACCAGCAATTGCCAATTTCATTGCTGGGCCTTTGACAAAATGCTGGAGCAAGCCCATGCCAATGGCATATATATTCAAATGTGCGTCGACCCATACCCACCTGGGTTCGCTTTCGAACGTATCATCTGGGGCCAGCACGCGTACGTACCAAACCTATTGGAGCCGAATCGTGATCCCGTAACAGGCCGGTATGATCTAAAGGAATTCTTCTATACGCCGGATGACATCACGGGTGAACGCGATTACGAAGATGGAGCCTACTATTACTGGAAACGCAAATACAAATACCTAATGTCCCGCTGGGGATACTCCGTCAATATTGCCGCTATCGAACCTTTCAATGAGGTCGACCAAATGCTGACCTATGATTATCACGACCTGACCGGTGCTGGTTCGGCTGTATGTAACGAGAATAAGCTGGTTTGGCCCATTGACCCTTTACTACCTTCCACGATCGATGATTGGTTGTCCGATATCATTGGCTTTGTGCGAGGTGACGTTGTCCTATCAAACCCTGTTTCCTCGCCGCTTGGTGAATCGAAGAAGTTGTTCCTGATGAGTTATGCATGGAACGACCCTCAGAAACAAGATCGCGAAACCTACTACACCCCATATTACAACGATGCGGTCGACCTGATCGACGCGCACCTCTATATTCAATCGGATGATGCTGATGAGAATCAACCGGACGTTGGGCTCCACGGGGCTGTGAATAATACGCACGGATTCTTGGACGATTTCTTTCCGGATGAACAGAATGAACAAGTGCGAAAACCCTTCGTCATTGGTGAATTTAACTATGATACCGGAGTGTCGGGTATCGGTGTCGACAAGTTCTTCCATAACTACGATGTCTCTTTGCACAACGAACTCTGGGCTTCCGCCTTTTCTGGATCGTTTGCTGCTGGCATGACCTGGAATTGGGAACGCGTGTTCGGATGGATGGATGGAATACCACCGCCTCCTGACGATGACAATGACATTCTATACTCAATCAATAACCCAAACGGCTTTACGAGCCAATTGGGAGAGTCGAATGTGATCAATATCGGAAGCACGTATAAGAGCATTACAAATCGTCGACTGAACCATCATTTTGCTCCTTTACGAAGTTTACTTGAACACCCAAGTTGGGTGGTCTATAACTTCTTCGACCATGATTTCACAACTGAAAAGGCTTTTGACAACGGAAACGACATCGAGGCATACTTTCTCAAGAACGTAGAGCAGAACCTCGCTATTGGATGGGTTCATAATCGGAACGCTTGGGTTAGAAATAACTATTTCCTTTCAAGTGTTGACCAGAACTTCCTTGGTTGCGTTGCCCCTGGTTCCAACTCAATTACTTTGGCCGGCTTTGCTCAGGAGACACAGTTCTATGTTTCGTGGTTTCCTACACGTGTTAATAGTACCGAACACCCGGCTCAGATGGAATTGGAATCTACAGCGACCGGTGATCTCATCTTGGACTTGACAGATCAGTTCGGGGACATTGTTGACAACTACATGGACACACTTCGTACGGATTTTGCATTTATTGTATCACCCCTTCCCTTTGTTAAAAGCATGGTGCAGTCCAGTTACGAAGATGCTGTCATTGAACCGGAGTGGGATTACTCCCTGTTTCCAAACCCTACCCGAAGCGAGCTCTTCGTTCGGCTGCAGAACGAAGGCGCGAATGACATCGCACTTTATGATATATCAGGTAGACTTATTTCGACATGGAATAATGTTGGTGGAGGCATAGTACAAATCTCCATCGGCGACATGGCGAAAGGTTCGTATCATGTTCGAGTCACTGACGGAAATCATTCGAAGACCAAGAAACTGATCATTCATTGACCGATGAAGAACTCCCTCTTGATCTTGGCTTTCACCTGTTCGGTCGGATATTCCCATGGACAGCAAACGTTTGCCCATCTGTACGACGGAGTCACGTCCTTCATGTACAACTTGACCGAACTGGAGGGTGGCAACCTCTTTGTTGGACTTGGGCGTACCCGTGCTGTAACCCGCTTGGACGCGCAAGGCTTTGTCATTGGGACGCATTCATACTGGGCGGATCAAACCTCCCCGCTCACTGGGCTTGGTGCAATTCGGAGGTACGCGGATAACGAATACCTCTTTACAGGAGGCGCGCGTGGTGATACCTGTGCGGATCCCGGAACCAACTCCATCTTGTCGTTCAGTCCAGTTCTCGGTAAGATGGACTCGATGGGGAATGTGATCGAGTTGCATCAATATGTACTCAATGACGGGTGCCGGAATATGCGTGTGATGTATCGGTCACTAGTGACGGGGGTGCGGTTTCCTGGGGCTACCGGAGCGATTTCTTTGCGTTCAAAGTTGATGCAGCGATGATGCCGGTCTGGGCACGGCATTTCGCGAACAATGGAGGCTTTCAGTTCATTAAGGAACTCCCTAGTGGCGATCTATTGGCAGGCATCAACATGGACACAGCGGGTGCCGTGGTGGCTCGCATGGATGCCAATGGTGAATTCCTTTGGTGCAAGTCCTACATCCGACCCAAGGGGATGATCCATGACGCGGTGATCCTGTCGGACGATGACTTCATCATAACAGGCTATACGGACAGCATCAATATCAGCCTTTTCGACCCCTTGCCTGGGACCTTTCAACCTAAGCTCTTCATGATGAAATTGGACGGGATGGGAGAGGTGCAATGGTGTCGTGGGTTTGCCAGCAATACGAACCGTTGGTACACAAGGCAATGGTCAAGGATCCAGCCAACGCTGGACGGGAACTTCGTGCTGCTTGCTACCTTGGGTCAGCCGAATTCGAACTTCTTCTACCGTCCCTTCCTGATGAAGACCGACCAGAACGGGGATTCGCTCTGGACGCGCTCAATGGCCGCGGACAATTACGCGCTCCGCACAAGGGACTTGATCGCTCATTCGGACGGTGGATTTGCCTTTACGGGCAATGTTTGGGGCACGCTCCCGGATATCAACTCCAGTCTGGCGTTCGTCTTTAAAACGGACAACGAAGGGTACTTATCCTGTGTAGAGCGCCCTTACCCCGTGCAGATCGTGGACCTCTTTCCGACGGACAGCAGCTTCGTGCTTACGTCTGTAGATGGTGCCACCCGTTCACCCGCATACCTGAACGACAGCATATTCGATCCGTTCGCGGTGTACGATGCCTGCGAGATCATTCTCAACACCGTTACGTACACATTCAGCACCAAGATGCGCGTGTACCCCAACCCCACCACAGGCCATTTCACCGTTCAATTCCAAGACCCACTACAAGCCGAGAGCTACTACAGCGTATACGACACCATGGGCAAGTTGCTTTTCCAACGCAGGCTACCAACTGGTGCTACCCAAGAGGAAATGGATCTAACCGGGTTCTCGCCCGGCACGTACGTGTTGCGCTTTACGGATCGGGATGGCGTTTGCTACGAACGGGTGGTGTTGGAGTAGCACCTCACTCACTCACCAACGCCGAACTCAACACCCCCTTATTCAACGTGATCCGGAACGTGGTCCCTTTCCCCGGAGCACTGCGCTTCACGAAGATCTTCCCGCCGTGATACTGCTCGATGATGCGTTTGCTGAGCGAGAGCCCGAGCCCCCAGCCACGTTTCTTGGTGGTGAAGCCGGGTTGGAAAACAGTTCGATGTTGGGAGGGTGGTATGCCCTTTCCGCTGTCGGTGACGTCCACGTGTACTTGGTTGCCTTCGGGGATGATCTCCAGTTCGATGGAGCCTTCGCCTTCCATGGCATCGATCGCGTTGCGGATCAGGTTCTCGAAGACCCAGCTGAAAAGTGCGCGGTTCAGCGGCACTTGCATATCGGGGTCTGCAGGTGGAATGACCTCGATCCGCACACGACCCGGTAATCTCGGTCGTAGATAAAGCACAGTGGCGCGCAACGTGTGGTACAGCTTTTCCGAGGTGAGGTCGGGCGAGGAACCGATCTTGCTGAAGCGCTCGGTGATCACCTCCAAGCGGTCCACGTCCTTGCGCATTTCGGTGATGGCTTCGGGGTTCTGGTCCTTCAGCAATTCCATCCACGCCATCAAGGAACTGAGCGGCGTGCCCAATTGGTGCGCGGTCTCCTTCGCCATGCCCACCCACACCTGGTTCTGTTCTGCGTTCCGGAAGATGCTGAAGAGCGCGTACGCCACGATCAGGAAGAGGCCCAGGATCACGAGTTGCACGTACGGAAAGTAACGGAGCTGGGTGATCACCAAGGACTCCTCGTAGAAGATGTAGTTGCGCCCCTTGCCCGGTAGGTCGATCGCGATCGGCCGGTTCGCTTGTTCCATGGTGCGGATGCGGGCTTGCATGGCCGAACTGTCTCGTGCCACATGTGGTTCGATGTGGCCGAATTCAATGATCCGTGTGCGCGTGCTATCCGTGTAGATCACCGGTACAGCAGCGGTGCTCATCACCGTTTCGGAAATGAAGGAGCGGATGATGCCATCCATCACATCTTGCAATTCGGTCACGACATTGGAGTCCTTGTAGTAGAGCAGTTGCTTCTCCACGCCCGGTATGGCGATCTCAATAGGTGGGTGCAGTGCCGCCATTGCCGCGATCTCCTGCGCTAACCGCTCCGGTCGGTTCGTGATGGTGGTATCCACGTTGCGTTCGAATCGTCTCCGTCCTTGAAGGTCAGTGATGATCACGGGCACCGTGGTGTTGTCACTCACCACGCGCAGGTAGAAGGAGAAGTCGATGTTGTCGCTGCTCCCGAGTCGCTGCATGGCTTCGGCCAGCAATTGCACTTTCTTGCGCTCTTCATCGCGCAATCGATCGAAGAGTTTCTCGGTATAGTTCACCAACTCTGCACGGTTCTGTACCGCTTCCGCCCACAACTGCACCTTGCGCCGTTCTTCGAAACGCACACGATCCACGATGCGGTTGCTATACCACAAGGACGCGCCCACGATCAGCATGGCCACCACGGCCAAGGCCAATTTCCAGCGCTGTTTGCGGGAGTACAGATCCATGCGTCGGGGTGAAGTTCGTGGATGGCGGGGGATTTCTACCGGAAATGGACGTGAATGCACGGAAATGAAACGACTTCAATGCACCTGTTCATGGAATGATGAGGGAGTCGATAGCTGTGATGAGGTGAAGAAGTGCGCCACTCTTTCACCTCCCCACCAAAGGATAAAGAGGGGATCGCATTTTGTACCGGCTCAGAATTGCCGTTCATCCCCGTCCATTCACGGTCCCCTTTGAACGGTTCATTGCTCCAGCTCGAAGGTGGCTTGTTCTTCCGGTTCCGGTTCCTTGAGCAAGCGTCCGAGGCCTTTCTTTTCTCGGCCGTTGGGCCCTTGCGCACCCGCAGTAGATAGGGTGTCGGTGCCGGTAGGTACCACTTCGAAGCGCGGTGCGGTCGGATCCCTTTTTGGTGGTTCGGTGGTCGGTATGGTCCTGCCTTTGAACAAGCCGAGTTCTTCCCGCAGGATCTGCTTCAACTCTTGCTTCTCAACTTGGAATTGCTGTTTCCGCTTGGCGGCGGCCATGGCCCCATCGTTCCCGAACTGCGGGTCGTTGGCGGTGCCGTACATGTGCAAATAGATCCGCATACCAGTGCCATCGTCCACCACAGGACCGAATTCGTCTTGGCTGGTCGCCTTGCGGAAAAGGTCGCTCAAGCGAAAACTCAGGTGGTGATCGATGCGGTCGTCGAACCAATGCGTACCGCTGAGTTCAATGTCCATCACCGTGCTGCTTACCAGCATCTGCGGAATGTGTACCGCCCCGTCATGGATCTCGATCTGGTTCTCCAGCTTCGCAAAGCGCACATCGCCGAGGCGTTGTCGCAGTTGTGGAATGTCCACGAAGGGCGCTACCAATTTGTTCTTCTGTAGGTGGTCCGCCACTTCCAACAAAGGCGCATGGCCCTTGATCGCGCCATTCTCCACGCCAATGTCGATCACGCACACCAGCCGTTGCATGTCCAATTGCATGCTGGGGGAAAGCGGCGCTTTGAAGGCGATCTCGGCATGCGTACGGCCGCTCAAGTGCTTGCTGCCGATGAAGTCCTGACCGAAGTCCTGGAACTCGCGGAAGAGCTGTGTGAGGTCGATCCCCGCTAACGTGGCGTTGATCGTGAGTGGATAGGCATGTCCTTGTCCGCGTGCATCCAGCTCCAAGTTGCCGTTCACTTCGCCGGACGCGCTGCGGAAGCTCACCGGCGCGACACGCAGCACACGGTCCTTCATGCGCACCGTTCCGCGGATATCATCGGCCACGAATTCCTCGAACACGAGTTTATCCACCTTCACCTGCAAGTCCATCTCGATGGCTCCCGGCAGTCGAAGGCTATAGTCCTTGGCGTTGGCCGAAGCATCTTCACTGCGGACCAAGGCCGCTAGGTCGATGTGCGGTGAGGAGGCTTTTGCTTCGATCACCAATCGCTGGTCGTCGAAGAGCAAGTAGGGCATCAAATTGCGCAGGGTACCGCTCAACTCGATGTGACTGTCCTGGAACTCCAGCTTCAAGCCTTGCACCGTGGCATCGTTCCCATGCACGGCAAGGTCGGCATCCATGTGCTCGATACGGTGGCGCACGCCCTTCAATTTCAAGGTGGCATCGCGCAGGGCGATCGCCCCACCCACATCCATGGCCCGCAAGTCCTTGGGTTGGATATCGCCCACGTCGCGGAGTTTTCCCGACAGGTGCAGGTCGGTCCGTAGCCGACCGCTCACCTGCTCCAGCGTATCCACTTGTGCGAAACGCAAGAGTTCGGCCAGACCGATGTCCGCTTTCAGGTCGGCTTTCACCGCTGCATTGATGAGGCCGTTGCTCTGCCAGTTGCCACTGATGGTCCCTCCTGCGCTCCTCGCAGCGAAGCCCTTCACCACCAACTTGCTCGGTGTGCCGCTGGGTGTCAATTCCAAGGCCAGCTCACCGAACACATCGGTGAAGGATGCACCACTGCGGGCCTCCTTCAACGTGCCCTTGATGACCTTGGCACCGACCGACAATGAAGGACCACTTTGGATCGGTCCAGCGTAGTGTATCGCCAGATCCACCTCACCACGCATGGTGTATCGTTCCAGTGTCTTGGTCATCCGTTCTGGTAACAAGGCCATGGCATCGCCCAGACCCAAGCCCAGTCCGTTGGCACGGAGGTCCAGAAAAGGACCCTTGGGGTTCTCCGTCACGGACAGGGTCACCTCCAGGGGCACTTTGCCACTCAGCACCTCGCCCTTGGTGATGCGGAACAGCGCATCGGCAGCGCCGAAGGACAAGTTCAAACGCAGGTCGGCTCGACGATCGGCCAACACCAGCTCATCCGCATTCATCCAGGTGAGCAAGTGGGCGTCCCCATTCAGGGTCAATTCGTTCAGTTGCTCACTGAAGCGACCGCTGAGCGTGAGCTGCTTGCTCGTTGTGGTTACGGCTAGTCGGGAACGGTCATCGCGAAAGCGAACGTGGAGACCATCGAAACTCACCTTATCCAAGTTGATCGGTGATGATCCGGTCGCCGTACTGTCGGTCTTCCACACCAAGTAGTTCCCATTGCCGTTGCCATCCAGCGCGGGGTACAGGCTCACCTGCACGCCATGGACCTGCTGCACGGTATAGCTGCCTTGGAACAGATCCCAGAGACTGAATTCCAGAAAGAGTTCCTTGGCATAAAGCAATGTATCCGGCTCCACGCCGTCGGTGCGGACCTCTTTGGCCAGCACATCGTGCAACCGCATGCTGGCCTGCGGGAATCGAGCCACCAGTGTGAGGTCCATGTCGCTCACGGTCACTGGAGCATTGAGCTGTTGGTTCAAGGCCCCCACCAGTTTCACCTTCACCTCCGTTTCGTACACGCTGGCCAGCACCACCAAGGCGCCGAAACCCACCACCACGAAAGAGGCGAGCACAAGGAATGCGGTGCGGAGGCGGCGTAGCATGGGTAAGGTCGCCAAGGTATCCCGGGGTTCAAACCGTTAACGGCAAAAGCCGTGCTGTTCGTTCACAGGGGAGTGTTGGGGGGTGTTTCAACCGCTACCTTTGGTGTAATGACCAAGCGCAGGGAGAAGATCACCATTTCAAGAAAGCTCAGTTCCGAGGGCGAAGCCATGAACAAGGCATTCAAGAAAGCAACGAAGCGCGCCACAAGTGAAGCGTTCACTGTGTGGAACACCCTCTTGTAGAACGAGGCGGATGGCTGGTGTGCGTTCGTCAGAATAGTAGAGTAGGTCGCAGGGTGAAGAAGTTGCAACCTGTCGAGAGTCCGAAGGGTTGGGTGCGAATGGGTCGCCAACCGCGACGTCGCGGTTGCCAGTGACGTTCCGCCCTATGTGGATGTGGCCTAGATCGAGTTGGAATAGCGAGAATGGACACTGGGTTCCTCGATTTGCATCGACCGGATCGTTACGGATGGCGTTCCTGATACGGATGGCATGCGATGAAGAGTGGATACTGGAAAAAGGACACCGCCCGAATGCAATTCAGCATTGGAACACACGGGAGGTAACCTAACGATACGCTTGATCCTGGAGCCATTTCAGTCCGGTGATCCTCCGGCATAGCATCGCGGGATCAGGAATGGATGAATATTGATCAGGGCTGTATATCTTGTTCACAACTTGGCACGAGAAAATTAGGATAACCGGGGGGGGGTACAGGTAGATTCACTCTCCCAATTCACCGACCATGTACCGCACCACCACCCCTTCGCACCGCGCCATCATCTCCCTTTGCTTTGTCGCCGTCGCACCAGTTGCCATTGGCCAAACCCTCACCGCCACCATCGTACCCACCAACTACAGCGGTTACCATGTTTCGTGTTTCGGTATGAAGGACGGTTCGGCCACCGTGCAAGTGACCGGTGGGGTACCTCCGTACATCTACGATTGGACCACTGGAGCAACCACTGCAAGCGTCACGGACCTCGCTCCAGGCTATATCAAAGTGAGGGTTGGAGATCCCACGGCAACGGTGCCGAGGCGGAGTTCACCTTGAAGGAGCCGGATCCGATGAAGCTCGTCCTCACCCCATTCAAATTCCCAAGTGGCAAGAACATCAGTTGCTACGAATGTTTCAATGGCAGCATCGACTTGGAAGTGACCGGAGGCGTGGGGCCATACAGCTACAGTTGGGCGGATGACATCACCACGCAAGATCGATCGGGCCTTGGTGCGATGCAATACGATGTGCAAGTCACCGATGCCAATACCTGTAGCGAGAAGAATGCTGTGAAACTGGAACAACCCGAGAAGGCGACCTGGGGCATGGGCGGCAATGCGAATACCGACCCCAATGCGCACTACATCGGCACCAGCGATAACGCCGATGTGGTGATCAAAGCGAATGGGCAAGAGGCATTGCGGGTAAAGGCCAATGGAGAGATCGGCCTGTTCGGCAATTCCACAGAGGAAGGACCCTTGTTCAGGCTGGAAGACGGAACTTTGGGTTTGGGGGATTTCCCAGATGCACCTACGGACCCGGAACGCTGCTTCTACCTCCAAGGCTTTCAGCGCTTTTGGCTGACCACCGGGAACGACTTCACCAATCTATGTCCGCTTTCCGAAAGGCCCAAGATCGGTACGCTGGATAACACGGCGCTTCGGATCATCACCAACAATACCGACCGGATCCATGTCGGCACGGATGGTAAGGTGGGGATAGGTACTACACCCACGAACAGTCCGGATTACCGACTCTTTGTTGAGAACGACATTGCATGCCGCGATGTGCTTGTGAAACTAGGTGCTTGGCCGGACTTTGTGTTCCAACCCAATTATGGCCTGATGCCCTTGAGCGAGTTACGCGACTACCTATCACAGAACCAGCACCTGCCCGGAATACCCAGCGCCAAGGAACTGGAAGCCAAGGATGGCGTAGATGTAGGCGAAATGCAACGCCGCATGTTGCAGGTGGTGGAGGAACAGGCGTTGTATATTTTGGAGTTGGAGGAGAAGTATGGGGAGTTGGAGAAGCGGCTAGTGACCTTGGAGCAGAAGCAACACTGATCCGAAGGTCATGACTCACCAGATCCATATCGGCATTTTGGTCATGGCGGCAGTGGGTTGCAGCTTGACCTCAGGTGCCCAATTCAACCCACCCAATGGTCCGCTGTATCAAGAGCGGGCGGAGAAGGAAGCCTATTTCGAACAGAGGCGGGCGACCATGACAGATGAGGAGTTCTATCATGAGGGTGGTGAATATGCCGAATACCAGAAATTCCTTAAACAGTGGGAGCATCGACTATCACCCCACGGGGATATGTCCATCTACGATCAGTTGTTGGGCGCGTATGATGCTCGACAGGCCCAAGGCGCTGGTGGTAGCGGGTTCCGTAGTAACAATAACGACCCATGGTTAGAGCTAGGACCCAAAAGGCGCACGAACAACATGGTCGGGATCGGGCCAATAAGAAAGCTCAGTATCAATCGGGTCGATCATGAGCACATGTTGTGCTCAAGCACTAGTGGTGGTTTGTTCTACACCACGAACGCCGGGGATGACTGGTACAATGCGAATACTGATGTGGCCTGGACACATTCGGGTTGCCAAGCCCATGCCTACTATCCGGGTTCGACAGAAAGTTGGTACGCGATCTCTGCTGTGGAGTTGTTCCAACGCAACAAATTGGCGTACATCGGCGGGGTGTATCGAACCAGCGATAGCGGTGGAACTTGGGAGAAGATGGGCGATCAGGGAAATTTCGCCGGACCAGAAACCGAGACGGAGAAACTGCTCTTCGATGAAGAATTGAATGCGCAGAACGATCATCGGCTGTTTCTAGCCTCTTCCTCCGGCCTGTATGTCTGTGATGATCCATCCTACAGCGATAGTGATCCCAGTACCATCGATCCTACATGGACCTTGTTGAACATATCTACACTGGCCCCCGGTATTATCGTGCCACCGAGCATAACGGCGTTGTATTCCAACGCGACGGTGGAACCCGTCGTGAAGTGCTATGATATAGAATACCTGCCCCTAGCAGGGTCTAGGACACTTTGTGCCAGTATGCGATTCAAAGTGACCCACACGGTCGGCAGCAATACAGTTGCAACGAACGTCTGGCGTTTCATGATCTCTACGGATAATGGCGATAGCTGGAATGAGATCGCAAACCAGCCCCAGATAGACGCAACGATCACTTTCGCAACCGTGGAAACGAGCGCAGCAGCCGAGAATTCGTTCTACTGCTTGGCCTTGAAGAGCAGTTCATGGGTGGAGGCCTATGACGTAGTGACTGAAATATGGACGCCCATGGCTTCTGGATTTTCCACCGGCTACGGTGCTGGCAATGGATTTGGTGTGGATCAGGTCGATGCGGGGTCAGTGTTCGTATCCCATCAAACCGGGATGAGGTGGTATTTGAATGGAATGTTGCCCATTACTGTTGCGAACGGCCATGCCGATGTGGAGGACATTGTTGCTCATCCCACGAATCAGAATGAGATCTGGGTCGCAAACCATGGCGGTGTGTCCAAGGTGGAACCAGGCGGCTCACCGCCATGGGTCGACCGAAGCAATGGGCTGGGTGTTGGAGAGGTGGATGCGATGTCTACCTCGGAAACCCATCCACAATATATTGTGACCGGGTTGTTCCACGATCACACGACTTTGACGCGAACGCCGTATTCATCAGATTGGGATCCGGATTGGGACGCGTTCGACATTGGGGGTGATGGCACGCGTTGCTGGGTGAGCAGGCAAGACCCGAATACCGTGTACATGAGTTATTACGATGGCAATTGGAAAAGAAGTGACGCCGCTGAAACTAGTAATGCAACTACCGGAATCTATTTAGCGTCCGAATGGTGGTCTGAAGGCGCTTTGGACCGGCTGGATGAGGACAGGTTGTTCCGCATTACCAAGAAGAATAATGGTCCTCCACAGACCTATTACACTACGGATGGGAACGGGAATACCGTCGCAACTACTTTCCAGAACAGTGAGATCGAGCTTGTGCGGTCCGAGGATCGCGGGGTGTCCAATACCATCATCAGTGACTTCACGAATATCCCAGAGATCAGTGCTGGGGCTGTTGTGATCAACAATTATCTATACAAGAACGATGCGGAAAAGTTCTTCTGGGTTCGCACCACACCCGCGAACCCGGATCATCTGTATGTTGGCTTGCATAACTATGCGTACGATACACGTATATTCAGGAATACGGCATGTAGGGCCTCAAATGTCGAGTATGTAAAAACACAATGGGAAGAAGTTCCGCACCCAAGGCGGGCCCCGGTTGAAGCCAACGACCCGGATAGGGAACCCAGCGTTAGCTCCATCGCTTTCGACTCGGAGAACGAGAACATCATCTACATTGCTTACGCGGGATCCTTGCCATTTGACGGGATGGGTCCTGAGGAAACGGCAGAGCGGATGGTGTACCGAATGGACTTGTCGAACATGAGTGCTTACCCCACTCAGGGCAAGTTTGATTGTGGGGGGCAATACGATTGTTCGGATATAACAATGAATTTGCCGAACACGGTCACGGACATGGACGGGCTGGTCTTCGAGCAGGGAAGTGACGGTGGACTGTACATTTCCACGGGTGCAGGAGTGTACTTTACCAACAACGAACGGATCGCTGCGTTTGACCCACTAGACCCACTTGGGCCTCCTGATCCGGATGGTCTCGATAATACAACAGGATGGGTGCGATTAGGAGATGCGCTGCCCCATGTCGCCTCGAGAGGGCTGGAGATCAATTACGTGATCAATCGAATTCGCGTTGGCACACACGGGCGAGGCGTATGGGAGCACCACCTTCAATGCCCGGATCACGAGGACTATGCGGAATCAGGTACCTATAGTGCGGATGCCTTCTTGGAGGCTTTGTACTCCATCAGTTCAACAGCGGTGCTATCAGCAGGATTGAATGTGAACTACCGCGCTGGTGATGAGGTCCGCATGACCCCGGGGTTCCATGCAACGTCTGGTGTGCTGTACCATGCTTTCATCCATCCGTGTGATGTGCCAGGAAATAGTTTTCACCCCAAGAACATGACCAGTGCAGGTGCTGCGGCTACCGAGGTCCAAGCACTTCGGAACGACCAGTCCTTGAGTCTATACCCCAATCCCGCAAGTAAATCTCTTTCCCTGCTTTTATCGAGTACTGCCAATGAAGGATATGCCCGGGTCCGGTTCTACGATACCACGGGAAGGCAAGTGGTTGAAAGCCGCATGAAAGGGAGCTTGGCTGTGCTGGACGTTTCAGATCTCAGAGGCTTCTTTACCGTTGTTGTCGAAACTGATGATGCGCGATATGTTGAACGCGTTGTTATCGAATAGTAACGAACATGCGTAACACCCTTTTGTGCTTTTTGTTGCTTGGCGTGCCACTAATCGCTATGGCTCAGTTCTACCCTGAAGCAAATGCGTGTTGGTCCGGTAGGGATAACGTCGGTGTGCCTCCTGGGTTTGATATCATGTACCAGATGGGTGCCGCACCCGATACACTCATCAATGGGGTGGTATACAAGAAGACCAACGAATTTCGGGACTGGAACTTCACAAGAGCATATTTCGTCCGTTCAGATCAGGATGGAAAAGGCTTTGTGTACCTGCCGGATTCAGCTGCCGAATTCCTTACCGGCGATCTTGCTGCACAGACAGGAGATACCATCCATGATGTTTTGATCAATGATACCGACGAATTTGATGTTGGATATTACTTGGTCGATGTGGTTGTCGACTCCGTGGTTACTTTCTCCAACGCAGGTGTTACAGTTATTCGGCACTTTGTGAATTTCGACATGCTGGGTATGAATCCGTCGGGTTCATTTTGGCAAATGGGCATGGGCACTAGTGTCGGTCCAACGCTTGAAGTAACCGCTGGTCTATGGTATTGTACGGTCGGAGATACAGTGATGTACGATAGAAACAACATGAACGGTCTTCCGGGGCCGATCGGGGTTGATGTATGCCCATTGATCATCGATGGAATTGGGTCTGCCGAGCCAACCGAGCCCGATGTTGTGCAAGCGCTTCCAAACCCCTCCCATGGGCAATTCGCATTGTCAGGTGTAAGCGTACAGTCCTTCATTGTGCACGACGTTCAAGGCAGCACCGTCGTTAACGGCAAGGGGTCGGTCATCGATCTAAGTGAGCAGGCGCCGGGGCTTTACACTGCTGTGGTCACAACCGGACAAGGCGTACAGAACATACGCTTGGTCCTGATGCGGGAGTAGTTCGGAACTAGAACGAACAACCATGAACCGATCCCTTCGTGCTGCTGTTCTGGTCTGCCTTGCAATTGGTTGCGGCTGGGTGTTCACGGCCACCGCCCAATGCTTCCCGGACTCCTCCGCTTCTTGGTGCTCAGATGATTTGAACAACTCAGATTTCATTCGGATCCAAATGCTCATGAGGTCTGATCCGGATACAGTAATTCTTGGCCGAACGTATAAGCGTATTGAAGAATATAATAGGGAAGCTTGGGCGGAGAACTCGGTATTCATACAGCGTTACTATGTGCGCTCCACCCCGGACGGTAAAGGCTATGTTATGCTGCTGGACTCGATGCAAGAATACCTTGCCGCGGATGTATCCGCTGCCGTTGGTGATACGGTCCATGATGTGCTTGCGGTATGGAGTTCAGGTCCACTGCCATCGTTCGATCTTAGAAATGTGGTCGTGGATTCGATCATTACACTTGAAAACAATGGGGTCACTGTTGACCGTCAGTTCGTACATGCAGTGGGAGTGGACCCTCTCGTGCCTTACATCGGTCATTACACGTTTTGGCAAGCAGGCATTGGCAATTCGACTGGGCCATTAATGCAATTAGGAATTACACTGGGAAATACAGAACCAATATGTTTGCGCGTAGAAGATACGTACGTGTACAACGGCAATTTTCTTCTGCCCGGTCTACCCGGTATTCCCTGCGAATGCTCCCTCCTCCCGGTTGGAATTGAGAGTCGAACGAATGCACAACCCACGATCGGCCCCAACCCCTCCACCGGTCTTTTCAATTTCACCACATCACAGCGCGTTCTTGAGGCGATCATCTTCGATCCCCAAGGCCGCAGGATCTTGCGCACCAAAGAGCAGTACATCGACCTTACTGGCTGCGCTCCGGGGCTGTATACCGCCGTGGTCACAACCACACATGGCTCTCAAACCGTGCGCTTGGTGGTGTTGCGGGAGTAGATCGGAACAACACCGAACAACCATGAAACGCATTGAACCATGAACCGATCCCTGCGCGCTGTTGTTCTGGTCTGCCTTACAATTGGTTGCGGCTGGGTGTGCGTAATCAATGCACAGTTCTATCCGGAAGCACATACCTGTTGGGATGGGGGTGATGACGACGGTAGGCCTCCGGGCTACTTTGTCAGATACCAAATGGGCGACTCGCCGGATACACTCAATACGCATCCTTCACACACTCACGGCACGTCAACATCCAACGGTGGGATCGAGAAGGTCGCCGATGCGAATTACCGCAAGTTCGCTTCTGGGTGAGTGCGCAAGGGCGTAGTTCGCAGGTTTCCTAGGGCAACTTTCTCAGTGACATAAGAATCGCAGCGCCCCTTACTTCCGCTTGCTCAAGAACAGCACCTCTTTCTCGGAGAGGTGCCGCCACTTGCTTCGGGGCAGGTCCTTCTTGGTGAGGCCGGCGAATACCACGCGGTCCAGCTTCACCACTTCGTAGCCTAGAGCGGCGAACATCCGGCGTACCACGCGGTTGCGGCCCATGTGGATCTTCAGGCCGATCTCTTTCTTGGTTCCACCTACGACGTAACTGGCTTCATCGGCATTGGCGGGGCCATCGTCCAAGTGTACGCCGGCCACGAGCTTGTCGAGGTCCGCCTTGGTCATGCTCTTGTCCAGTGTGGCGTGGTAGATCTTCTCGGCACCGTGGCTGGGGTGGGTGAGTTTCTTGGCGAGGTCACCGTCGTTGGTCATCAGCAGCACCCCGGTGGTGTGGCGATCCAAGCGGCCAACGGGGTAAAGGCGTTCGGAGCAGGCATCGTCGATCAGGGCCATCACGGTGCGTCGATTTCGTGGATCGTCCGTGGTGGTGATGAAATCCTTGGGCTTGTTCAGCAGTACGTAGCGCTTCTTTTCGGTGCTGAGGCGCTGTCCGCCATAGTGGATGCGGTCTCCCGGGCCCACCTTGGTGCCGAGTTCGGTCACGACCTCCCCGTTCACCGATACCACACCGGCTTGGATCAACTTGTCCGCTTCGCGGCGGCTGGCCACCCCGGCATTGCTCAAGTAGCGGTTCAGGCGGATCCGACCATCGCTGGGGGCGTCCTCCTCGGCACGTTTACCGCGTTTGCTGGCGCGGTCCGGCCCACGGCCCACGAAGCGTTTGGTACTGCCATCCCGTTCTCGGAAGCCGCGTTGTGGCGGGCGGCTGCTGGGGCGTTCCGTCCCTTCGCGGTCGCCTTCGGTGCGTGGTCCAGGGCGGCCTGGACGTGTCGGTTTGCCACCGCGCGCTCCTGCAGGTCGCTCTGGCCGCGGGCCTTCGTTGCCCTTCCAACTGGTGGTGCCCTCGTCACGCACGGACTTCGGTGGTCGTTTGCCAGCCCGTTTGCTGGTCGGTCGGCCGCCTTGTCCGGCCCGGGTGCGGCCATCGGTAAAGGGACGCTCTTTGGACCCGTCGCGGCGTTGCCCTTCCTCGGAGCTTGCCCCGGTGCGGCCTCCATCGCGTGGCGCGGTGGGACGTTTTGGGCCTGTGGGGCGGGTGGAACGGCCACCTGCTGGGCGGCGGCCTTTAGAACGGTCGGTCATGGAGCGTGGGGTAGAAAGCGTCGGTGATGTGATGGATGAACGGCTTGCCCGAGGGGTGCAAGATCACACTGATGATGTCGAATCGGATCGGGAGGGGACAGTTCGTGTCCTGAATATAGGCATTCGCGCCTTTGATCAACAGACCGCGCTTGCCTTTCTTCACGGCTTCTTCGGGCTGGCCATGTTGTTCACTGGTGCGGGTCTTCACCTCTATGATGACCAGTTCCCTGGCCGTTCGTGCAATGATATCCAATTCGTGCCGCCCTTTGCGCCAATTGCGCTCCAGGACCGTGTATCCGTGCGCTTCAAGGAAGCGGCACGCGTATTGCTCACCCAGCTTGCCGGTAAGGTTGTGTTCGGCCATTGGTGGATAACATCGGCGTAACCAATGTGGGGTTCAACCGTTGAAGGTCTAAAATTGAGGAACATTCCGCCTCGCCCTACTGGAAAAGAGAACCATTCCATGCGATCCATACTACGTTCACTCCTTTTCGCGGGATCTTCCCTCGGACTGCTTTCGATCCCTTTGAGCGCGCAGCCCTTCGAAGGTGTGCTGGAATTCACCAAATCCACCGGACCCGTGGTGACCACCTACAAGTACTACGTGAAAGGCGAACGCGTGCGGATCGAGGAGATCAGTGCACGGGGCGAAGTGCAAGGGATCATGCTGGTGGATACGCGGGACAAGACCGTGACCGCCATCAGCCCAGAGCGCAAGCTGTATATGGATGTGCCCAATATGCGCTTGCCCAAGGATGTGGCCACCAACGTGCAGAAGACCTCCGAAATGAAGGACATGGTCGGCTACAAGTGCGAGAAATGGATCGTGAAGAGCCCTGCCGAGGATCGTGTGGTGACCTATTGGGTGGCCGCCGACGACTTCAATTTCTTCATCCCCTTGCTGGAAACGCTCAATCGGAAGGATGAACAGGCCGTGTTCTTCTTGCAGATCAAGGACAACAAGGGTGTTTTCCCCATGCTCGGCATCGAACAGAAGATGGATGGCGCCGAAGTGAGCCGCTTGGAAGCCACACGGGTGACCAAAGGCGAACAGAAAGCTTCCTTGTTCGAGATCCCTGCGGGGTACAATAAGTTCGAGCGGAACTGAGAATAGAACGCAGATAACGCGGATCGGGCGGATCAAGATGATCTGAATGGTCGGCGAAGCGAAAGCATCTACGGCCTTCTGCACACTCAAGAAAATATTCCGAAGCTCAGCGACGCACCATTCTTGGTGACGCTGAGCTTCGTCTTTTGGCCCAAGACCAACGCACGGTTGTCGGCGATATGGCCGGCCGGAAAGCCAAAGCAGACCGGATAATTGACGTCCCCGATGGCATCACGGATGATCTGTTCCGCAGTGTTTCCGAAAGGGTCGTCCGGGTTCTTGTCGTGCATGTCGCTGAGGCCACCGATCACGAGGCCTGACAACTGCTTGAACCAGCCCGCCAGTCGCAGATTCTGTACCATGCGGTCCATGTGATAGAGGAGTTCGTCGAGGTCTTCCAAGAAGAGAATGGTCCCGGTCGGATCCAGATCCCATGGTGTGCCGCGCAGCGAATAGAGCACCGAGATGTTACCTCCTACCAATGTGCCTTCGCACGTTCCCTCATTGAAGCAAGTGGCGTTCGGGCCATCTACGGTGTAAACACTGGTGAACAATGCTTGATGCAGACTCTCTTTGCAGTCCGTGGTCTTATTCCCGACCATGTACGGCATTTGGGCGTGGATGGTGGGTATGCCGATGGTCCGACACGCATTGTGCAATACGGTGATGTCACTGAAGCCGACGATCCACTTCGGATCCTGCTTCAAGGCTGAAAGGTCCAAATGGTCCAACAGATGGACCGTGCCGTATCCGCCGCGCGCGCACCAAATGGCTCGCACTTCGGGATCGTTCAACGCAGTCTGTAGGTCGGCGGCGCGTTCCTGTCCCGAACCCGCTTGTTGGAACAGCTTTCGCCCAACGCCGTTTCCCAGTTGCACGCGCAAACCCCAGGACTCGGCCAACGCGATACCGTCCTGCAGTTCTTCCGCATGGATAGCGCGCGCTGTGGGGATGATCGAAATGGTGTCACCACATTTCAAAGCAGGAGGCAGTATCGTCGACATGGGCCGAAGATCGCTGCAACGAACACATTCTACACAATGAGTTGCAACGATGTATCCCCCGAATAAAGGATGTTACTGCGGGTCGGCTCAGAATTTCACTGCCAAGCCGCCTTGCACCACGGATTTCGCTGCGCCCAGTTCCACGTACGATCCTATATGCTCGTTGAAGAAGAGTGAGTAGATCCCCAAAGCAAAATCGAATGCGTGGAATGAAAAGCGACCCAGGGGTGATTTGTTCTGAGAGGCATGCTGTTGCGTACGGTCGTACAAGGAGAGGACCATTTCTTACAAACCATCCCCAATGGCGGTTTCCGTGCAAGCGGCGGCTCCGGTACTTTCGCGCTCGAAATGTCCACCGTGAAGGAGATCAAGCGCACCACCGTCACCGCCGCGTTGCCGTACGCGAACGGTCCATTGCATATCGGGCATATCGCGGGGGCCTATCTGCCGGCCGATATCTACGTGCGCTGTCTGCGGCTTCGTGGCAAAGAAGTGCTCTTCGTATGCGGGAGCGACGAACACGGCGCGGCGATCACCCTCCGGGCGTTGAAGGAGAACACCACACCCAAGGCCATCGTGGACAAATACCACGCGATCATGGGCAAGGCGTTCAAGGATTTCGGGATCGCCTTCGATATCTACCACCGCACCAGCTCAGCACTTCATCGGAAGACGAGCCAGGACTTCTTTCTGCAACTGCATGCCAACGGCGCATTCATCGAGCAGGAGGAGTTGCAGTACTACGATGAGGAGGCCAAGCAATTCCTCGCGGATCGCTATATCAAGGGTGCCTGTCCGGTATGCGGCAACACCGACGCGTATGGGGATCAATGTGAGAAATGCGGCACGGCATTGAGCCCGAAGGAGTTGAAGGATGTGCGCAGCACGTTGAGCGGAAGTGCACCTGTTCTGAAGCCCACCTCGCACTGGTACCTCCCCATGGAACGTTCACAGCAATGGGTGGAGGAGTGGATCAATACCGGAACGCTCGATGGAGTACAGCAACACTTGGCCAACGAGTGGAAACCGCAAGTACTCGGCCAATGCAACAGTTGGTTGAAGGACGGATTGCGGCCGCGAGCGATGACGCGTGATCTGGACTGGGGCGTGCCCGTGCCGCTGCCCGGTGCCGACGGCAAGGTGCTGTACGTCTGGTTGGATGCACCCATTGGCTACATCAGCGCCACCAAGGAATGGGCGAAGGATCAGGCGGTAAAGGATCCCGGTTCAAGCCCGGAATGGGAGAAGTGGTGGAAGAGCGACGAGACGCGTCTGCTGCATTTCATCGGCAAGGACAACATCGTTTTCCACTGTATCATCTTCCCGATCCTGCTGAAAATGCATGGCGGTTACATTCTTCCGCAGAACGTACCGGCCAATGAGTTCCTCAACCTGGAAGGAGAGAAGTTGAGCACCAGTCGCAATTGGGCTGTTTGGTTGCACGAATACATCGAGCGCTGGCCCGACCGGCAAGACGAACTGCGTTATGCGCTCACGAGCATCATGCCGGAGTTCAAGGACAGCGAGTTCACGTGGAAGGACTTCCAGGACAAGAACAACAACGAGCTCGTCAGCATCCTTGGCAATTTCGTTCAACGGGTCTTCGTGCTGTGCCACAAGTATTACGAAGGCAAGGTGCCGCAACCAGCGCATTCCAGTGTTGAAGCCGGAGAACAGGATACGCTGTTGTGGGCCGATCTCAACCCGCTGCCTGCAAAGGTGGCCGAGGAGGTGGATCGGTTCCGATTCCGCGAAGCGATGGCATCGGCCATGCATGTGGCGCGCCTCGGCAACAAATACCTCACCGATACCGAGCCGTGGAAGCTGGAAAAGACGGATCCCGAACGTGTGCGTACCGTGTTGTACAACGGCCTACGCATCGTGGGGGCATTGAGTGTGGTGCTGGACCCCTTCCTGCCCTTCACCGCAACCAAACTGCGCACCATGCTGGGCATTGGTACCTTGCCTTGGGACGATGCTTTCCGCGCTGACCTCCTTGTTCCTGGTGCTTCGCTCGGTAAGCCGGAGCATTTGTTCAAACCGATCGATGACGCTGCCATTGCCGCCGAGGTGGAACGGTTACACGCCAACCGACCGAAGGAGGACGTGCCGAATACCCGCGTTGCTGCCAAGCCCATCAAACCCATGATCACTTTCGACGATTTCTCTAAGCTCGATCTTCGCATCGGCGTCATCCGAACGGCCGAAGTAGTACCCAAGGCGGATAAGCTCCTGAAACTCACCGTGGACATTGGAGAAGCGGAGCCTCGTACTGTTGTGAGCGGTATCGCACAGCATTTCGACCCGGAAGAGCTGCCCGGCACTGAGGTGCTCTTTCTAGCCAATCTTGAACCTCGCAAGATGCGTGGGGTCGAGAGCCAAGGCATGGTGCTGATGACGGAGGATGCCGAAGGGAAGCTCACATTCATGCGCCCAGCACGACCGGTACCTGCGGGGAGCGAAGTGCGGTAGATCGAAACACCGAGGTGTCGCATACTTTTGCCGCCCCTATCCGGCCCCATAGTTCAATGGATAGAATAGGAGTTTCCTAAACTCTAGATCCAGGTTCGACTCCTGGTGGGGTCACCACGATCGTCAGTCCCTTGCCTCTTTCACCACCTCGATCTAGTGCATGTCCGTCCGCGAGTTGACCACCGTCACCTGCTACCATTGCGGAGATGTTTGTGCGGAGGACCATCGCGTACACGATAGCAAGGATTTCTGTTGCCACGGTTGCGAGGTGGTGTACGAGTTGCTCAACGAGAGCGGACTCTGTGACTACTACGCGCTGGAGACCAAGCCCGGTGTGAAGCAACGTAGTTCGGTGGATGAGCAACGCACGGAACTGTTCGATCTTAAGGAAGTACGCGAACGCATCGTAGAGTTCAGCGAAGGAGGTATCACGCGGGTGCGCTTCCATGTGCCGCAGATGCATTGCAGTTCGTGCATATGGCTGTTGGAGAACCTGCACCGCATTGAACCGGCGATCTTGCGTTCGCGGGTTTCATTCACACAGAAGGAGGTCACCATCACCTTTCGGGAAGACCAATTCCTACTGGCGCAATTGGTGAAACTTCTGCGGCGTATCGGGTACGGACCGCAGCTCACGGCGGCAAAAGAGTCGGTGAACAAGAGCGTGCCGCACATGGTGTACATCCGCTTGGGTGTCGCTGGATTCATCTTCGGGAATACCATGATGTTCAGCTTCCCGGAATACCTGGGATCGAACACCGAGGCCGGACTTCGCACGGGGTTCCAATGGCTCACCGTGCTGTTCTCCTTGCCGGTGGTCTTCTTCCTGAGCACGGAGTTCTTCCGCAGTGCGTGGGCCGGTATCCGATCGCAGCAGGTGAATATCGATCAGCCCATCGCCTTGGGTATCATTGCCTTGTGGACGCGCAGCTTGTGGGAGGTGATCACCGGTATCGGCCCGGGTTATTTCGATTCGTTGGCCGGCCTGCTGTTCTTCCTCCTGATCGGGCGTTGGTACCAGGCTTACACGTACCGCGCCCTTCGTTTCGACAGGTCCTTGGAGGATTTCCTACCGCTTGTTGTGATCAGAAGGACA
This sequence comes from Flavobacteriales bacterium, assembly GCA_016710015.1. GTDB lineage: Bacteria > Bacteroidota > Bacteroidia > Flavobacteriales_F > PHOS-HE28 > PHOS-HE28. The sequence continues at coordinate 544,747 of JADJLR010000003.1, read as the reverse complement.
GCGAGTGGGGAAGCGGCAGCAAAGGTGAGCGAGTTGGTTCCCGGCGATCGCATCATCATACGCGACCAAGAGCTGGTACCGGTGGATGCCGTGTTGCGAAATGGCGTTGGTCACATCGACAACAGTTTCATCACCGGTGAACCGCTTACCACACGCAAAGAAGTCGGCGAAACCGTAAAGGCTGGCGGAAGGCAACGTGGTGCGCTGATCGAGTTGGAAGTCCTACATTCCTTTGCGGATAGTCGATTGAAGAAGCTTTGGGCGGAGCAGGCATCGTTGCAGGATCGACCGGCCATGCCACGGCTGATCGATCAAGTGGCCCGGCAATTCACCATCGCAGTGTTGCTGATCGCGCTCGGTGCCGCACTGTATTGGTGGGGTAGGGATCCGGCGCAAATGTGGCCTGTGGTCACTGCGGTATTGATCGTGGCGTGCCCGTGCGCGTTGGCCTTGAGCATGCCCTTCGCCTATGGCCACACCATTCGCCTCATGGGTAAGAAGGGCTTGTTCCTGCGCGATGCAGAGGTTGTTGAACGCATGGCCCATGCGGATACCGTGGTCTTCGACAAGACCGGTACGCTTACGGCCCGCGAAGCGTATGAGGTCGTATGGATGGGCAGATCGCTTTCGACCGAAGAAACCAGGGTGGTACGTTCCCTCGCGCGCAACAGCACACATCCGTTGAGTGCTGTGCTCTACAGCGAATTGAAAGAGCCTGTCCTACCGGTGCTCGAAGTGGATGATCATGCTGGAAAAGGCGTGGTCGGTTTAGTGAATGGTGTTGCGGTGCGGCTGGGAGCAGCCCCATTCTGTGGCGGCGATGAGCAACCGCGTGCCGGTGGAGCGGCGCATGTACACCTGGCCATTGGTGGCGTTTGGCGCGGTTATTTCGTGGTTGGGAAGCGGATGCGTCCGGGGATCCAACAGGCGGTGGCTCGTTTGCGCACTCGTGTGCGCGTGGCACTGCTAACGGGCGATGCGCAACTGGATGCCGAATTGGCGGAAGCCTTTCATGATGCCCAGGTGCAGACACGATGTAGCCCGGTGGACAAGGCCCAAGTGATCATCCGGGAACAACAGGATGGGCATCGTGTGGTGATGGTGGGCGATGGCTTGAACGATGCAGGGGCATTGGCCCAAAGCGATGTAGGCATCACGGTGACGGAAACGATGGCAGCGTTGACCCCTGCCAGCGATGCGATCCTGGATGCGAACGCGGTACTCCAACTGCCCATGTTCCTGCTGCAGGCACGCCGTGCGCGGCGGATCGTACTGGCAAGTCTAGGCATCTCCTTGTGCTACAACGTGGTGGGAGTGTCCTTTGCGGTTTCGGGTCAATTGACACCACTCTTCGCGGCGATCCTCATGCCTTTGAGTTCAGTGTCCGTTGTGGCCTTCGTTACTTTGGCCGTCACATTCGCAGCTCACTCGAAGTTTGAACCTGATGGAAGTTAGTGTACGACCTGATAGACCTCATGCCGAGCTTTTCCGAAGGGCGGCATTTTCGCGAACGAAACCACAGAACTGATGTCCGTCATCTTCTTGTTGATCGCTGCAAGCACTCTGGTGGCCGCTGTTTTCTTGGCGGCTTTCATCCGTGCGGTCCGTAGCGGACAATACGACGATGACCGGTCGCCGGCCGTGCGCATGCTGCATGACCCGACCCCATCCACCAATTCCAGCCTGAACCCCGCCCCCCCTCCACAAGGAAAGGGAGCAATCCATTGACCCGATGATCGAACGTTTCCAGTACGATAACCGTATCGTCAAGAACTTCCTTTTCGTCACCATCCTTTGGGGCTTGGTGGGCATGCTCGTCGGGCTCACCGCCGCCATCCAATTGATCGCACCTTCCTGGAACTTCGCCGATTGGGGCAGCTTCGGTCGCTTTCGTCCCCTGCACACCAATGCGGTGATCTTCGCCTTTGTGGGTAACGCCATTTTCGCGGGCGCCTACTACAGCCTGCAACGATTGCTGAAGACGCGCATGTTCAGCGATCTGCTCAGCAGTATCCATTTCTGGGGCTGGCAGTTGATCATCGTTGCGGCGGCGATCACCCTACCGCTGGGGATGACCACCGGTAAGGAGTACGCGGAACTCGAGTGGCCCATCGACATTGCCATCACTTTGATCTGGGTGGTCTTCGGCATCAACATGATGGGTACGATCATCAAGCGTCGTGAGCGGCACTTGTACGTCGCGATCTGGTTCTATATTGCCACATGGGTCACGGTGGCCATGTTGCACATCGTGAACAGCATCGAGCTGCCGATCTCACTCACCAAGAGCTATAGCTGGTATGCTGGAGTACAGGATGCGTTGGTGCAATGGTGGTACGGGCACAATGCGGTAGCCTTCTTCCTGACCACCCCGTTCCTAGGGTTGATGTACTACTTCCTGCCCAAGGCGGCGAACCGTCCGGTGTACAGCTACAAACTCTCCGTCATCCACTTCTGGTCCTTGATCTTTCTCTACATCTGGGCCGGTCCGCACCATTTGCTTTACAGCGCACTGCCGGATTGGGCGCAATCCTTGGGCACTGTCTTCAGCATCATGCTCATCGCACCGAGTTGGGGTGGTATGCTGAACGGTTTGCTCACGCTACGCGGTGCATGGGACCGGGTGCGCGAGGATCCGGTGCTGAAGTTCTTCGTGGTCGCCGTTACCTGCTATGGTATGGCCACCCTTGAGGGTCCGCTGCTCAGCCTGAAGTCGATCAACGCCATCGCGCACTTCACCGATTGGATCATCGCACACGTCCACATCGGGGGCATCGGATGGAACGGCTTCATGATCTTCGGTATGGTGTACTGGTTGGTGCCGCGCATGTACGGGACCAAACTGCACTCCGTGAAACTGGCCAACGCACACTTCTGGTCGGGTACACTTGGGATCATCCTGTACGCTGTGCCCTTGTATTTCGCTGGCTTCTTCCAAAGCTTGATGTGGAAGCAGTTCACGCCGGATGGTTTTCTGGTTTACCCGAACTTCCTGGACACGCTGTTGGAGATCAGGACCGCGTATGTCCTGCGCGTGATCGGTGGTAGCGTTTACATCATTGGTGTGTTGTTGATGATCTACAACGTGCGCAAGACCGTTGCCGCCGGCAAGCTGATCGCCAACGAGGATGCGGAAGCGCCGCCGTTGGAAAAGCTGGTGGAGGCCAAGGAAACCGGCCATTGGCACCGTTGGGTGGAGCGCCGTCCGGTGCAGATGCTCGTACTGAGCCTCATCGTGGTCGCCATTGGCGGTGTACTGGAGATCGTTCCCACGTTCTTGGTGAAGAGCAACGTGCCCACGATCAGCAGCGTGGAACCGTACACGCCGTTGGAGTTGCACGGCCGCGATATCTATGTGCGAGAAGGGTGCTATACCTGCCATAGCCAAATGGTGCGCCCCTTCCGAAGTGAGACCGAACGCTATGGGGAGTACGCCAAGGCCGGCGAATTCGTGTACGACCATCCGTTCCAATGGGGCAGCAAACGTACGGGTCCGGATCTTCTACGGGTCGGTGGAAAGTATCCTCATAGCTGGCACTATTACCACATGTACGACCCCACGAGCATGAGTCCTGGTTCCTTGATGCCCGCCTATCCACATTTGTTCGAGGATGCTTTGGATACCACTACAACACGTCGGAAGATCGAAGCGATGCGCACCATGGGTGTCCCTTACGCCGCTGAGTTCCCAGCATTGGCCAATGCCGATCTACAGAAGCAGAGCGAGGGCATCGTGATCGGGCTGAAGAAGGATGGCATCGATGCTTTGGCCGATCGTGAGATCATCGCAATGATCGCCTATCTCCAGCGTGTGGGTACCGATATCAAAGCCAAGACCACTGAGGTCGCTACTGGCACTGCCGACAATTGAGCGAAGGGATGCTGAAGTTCATCAAACACCACGTGGACACGATCGCTGGGATCGGGATCTACCCGGCGATCTCCTTCGTCCTGTTCTTCTCCTTCTTCCTCGGCATGTTGTGGTGGCTGCGGTCCGTGAGCCAAGGGCACATCGCCCACATGACCGCCCTGCCCCTTGCAGAGGATCACAACATCAACGACCGCGCTCACCATGCGAACTGATCGGATCACACTACCCGCGCTATCCATGAAACTGCTCGCCGTGTTGGCACTTGCGCCGCTTTCGGTGAGCGCTGGCACCGTTACTGCGACAGGTGAATCGCTGGTGCAAGTGGATGAAAGCCTCATCTATGCCATGCTCACACTCGCCGTGGTGCAAGTGGTCTTCGTACTCGCCATGGCGGGAATAATGCGTACCATGGCGAGCCCAGATGCTTGGTCGCAATGGTTGACCGACAAAGGCCGTAAGGCGATCGTGTTGCTGCCGTTCCTCTTCCTGCTCTCGCAGCAGGCGAATGCGCAAGCCTATGTCAACGATGAAGGGACCATGGACCAGTACCACCTCTTCTGGTGGCTGGCGGCGATCAACCTGTTCTTGTTCGTGATCGTGCTGGCGCAGATCAGTGTACTCCGTGGGCTCACCAAGGCGATCACCGACACCGAGGACAAAGAAGCCATCGTGGAAACGCGGAAGGGTCCTTCATGGATGGAAAAGCTCATGCTGCGACTGACACGGCAGGTGGAAGTTGAAAAGGAGAAGGATATCCTGTTGCACCACGAGTACGATGGTATCCGCGAACTGGACAACGTGCTTCCGCCTTGGTGGTTGTGGTTGTTCTATTTCACCATCGGCTGGAGCGTGGTCTACATCATCAACGTCCACGTGATCAATGTGGTGCCGGACCAAGACACGGAGTACGCCGAAGAGATGGAACAGGCCAAGACCGAAGTGGCCGCTTACATGGCGACGTTGAAGACCTCTGTGGATGAGACGAACGTGGCCGTTACGGAGGATCCTTCGGTGATCGCCAGCGGGAAGGCGATCTTCACACAGTATTGCACACCTTGCCATGGTGCTGATGCAGCCGGGTCCGAAACCTCCGTGGGTCCGAATCTGACCGATGCGTACTGGGTGCATGGTGGCGATGTGAAGGACATCTTCAAGACGGTGAAATACGGCGTGCCGGAGAAAGGCATGATCAGCTGGAAAACACAGATCAAGCCGGTGGAGATCGCTGCTGTCGTGAATTACATCATCAGCCTTAAGGGCACCGGCGGACCTACCCAAAAGGCCCCGCAAGGCGAATTGCTGAAAGAAGGAGGGACCGATGCAGCACCTATCGACTCCACAGCGATGGCCACTGATACCGCCCGATTGGCGGCTCGTTGATGGCACCGCAGCCGGAGCATATCAAACGCGATCTAGCGGCGAAGCCCATCCGTGACGAGAGTTACCGCGATGCGATCAGCACGGTGGACAAGCATGGGAAACGGGTGTGGGTATATCCGAAGAAGCCATCCGGGAAGTTCACCAACTGGCGCCAATGGTTCGGTTATGCACTCTTGACGTTACTCTTCATCGGTCCGTTCATCCGAATCGGTGGAGAGCCGCTGCTGATGATCAATCTGGTGGAGCGGCGCTTCGTGTTCTTCGGTCAAGTGTTCTGGCCACAGGACTTCTTGATCTTCGTGATCGGTGTGCTCACCTTCATCATTTTCGTTGCGCTTTTCACCGTGGCCTTTGGTCGGCTGTTCTGTGGTTGGGCCTGCCCGCAAACGGTGTTCATGGAGATGGTCTTCCGCCGGATCGAGTATGCGATCGAAGGGGACTGGAAACAGCAGAAGGCCCTCAACAACGGGCCGATGACCAATGCCAAGATGGGGAAAAAGGCATTGAAACATGTGCTCTTCTTCACCATCAGCTTCCTCATCGGTAACCTCTTCCTGATGTACATCCTCGGCAGCGACGAGGTGTTCCGTATCGTGCGCGAACCGATGTCGCAACATTGGGGTGGGCTGCTCGCCATGGGCGTTTTCAGTGGTGCGTTCTATGGCAACTTCGCCTTCTTCCGTGAACAGGCCTGTACCACGGTGTGCCCCTACGGAAGGTTGCAAGGCGTACTCTTGGATCGCAAGAGCATCGTGATCGCTTATGACCATGTGCGAGGCGAGGCGCGGGGGTTGTTCCGCAAGGGCGAGGATCGCGCAGAGGTCGGCAAAGGCGATTGCATCCAATGCAGTGCTTGTGTCCACGTTTGCCCCACCGGGATAGATATTCGCAATGGTACACAACTAGAATGCGTGAATTGCACGGCCTGTATCGATGCGTGTGATCACATGATGACCAGCGTTGGTCTGCCCACTGGCTTGATCCGTTATGCGAGCGAAGAAGAAGTCGCGGAGAAGAAGCCGTTCCGTTTCAATGCCCGGTTGAAAGCATATACCGTTGTGCTCGTTGTGTTGATCGGGGCACTCACCACATTGATCGCCATGCGTACCGATACGGAGACCACCATTCTGCGCACACCGGGCATGCTCTACCAGACAAGGGAGGATGGTCGCATCAGCAACCTGTACGCGATCAAGACCGTGAACAAGACCCCGAACGATCTGCCATTGCGATTGGAACTGATGAATGTGAAGGGCGACATCGAGCTGATCGGCCGAACACTCGACCTGAAGGGCGGTGAACTCGGTCGAGCTGAAACCTTCATCATTCTGAGCAAGGATCAGCTCACCGGGATGAAGACGAAGGTCGTGGTCGGTATCTTCAGCGGCGATGAATTGCTGGAGGAGGTGAGTACCTCTTTCGTTGGACCCATGAACACCGTAAGCAAATGAACTGGGGAAAAGGATTGGCATTGGCACTGATCGTCTTCGCGGGCATGATGACCTGGTTCGTGGTGATGGCATCGCGCAACCCATCGCCCTTGGTGACCGAGGAGTACTACGAAAAGGAGTTGAAGTTCCAAGAACGGATCGATCATACTGAACGGGCGAATGCGCTCTCTTCCCCCGTACGCATAGCCGTTACCGCACAAGATCTGCGCTTGGAGTTCCCCGAAGAATTCCATGGAAAGGTCATCACCGGCGAGTTGACCCTGTTACGCCCCAACGACCCGCGTGCAGATCAGGTGATCACAGTGAACACGACCGGGATCTTCGAACGCGGCAACATGGAATTGTGGCCCGGTCGGTACAACGCATCGCTCGAGTGGACCGTGGATGGAACGCGGTACTTCACCGAAGAAAAGCTTGTGGTGCCATGAATCCCGTGCTCGCCGCAGCCTTCGTGCTTGGTTTGGCGGGCAGTGCGCATTGCATCGGTATGTGCGGCCCCATCGCCTTGGCCGTGCCTTCATCCTCGCCACGTTGGGGCGCTCGCTTGCTATCCACATTGATCCTGAACAGTGGCCGACTGTTCACCTATGCCCTGTTGGGGCTCGCTTTCGGTGCCTTTGGAACAGGATCGCGGTTGGCCGGTCTGCAACAAGGCGTATCCATCGCTGCGGGTGTCGTGTTGTTATTGTCGGTTGCCGTGCCGGGCGTGTTGGAACGTTGGCTACCACACGGCCGTGTCTCGCTCGTCATCGGTCGTTTGCGAAGCGTGCTCGGCAGGAACCTGCGCCGCACGGCACCCGAGGCCTTGTTCCTTTCCGGAGTGCTGAACGGACTGCTGCCTTGTGGCTTGGTGTATGCCGCTGCGATCGGTTCCACAGTTTCCGGTTCCCTTCTATCCGGAGTGGCCTTCATGGTGCTCTTCGGCCTAGGTACTTGGCCTGCCTTGGTGGCCGTGCGCATGGGCGGTGGCCTCCTAGGTACTGACTTTCGACAGTTCCTGCGTCGCACATCACCCTACCTTGTGAGCGCTGTAGCGGTACTGATGATCCTTCGAGGTCTCGAACTCGGTATCCCTTTCGTGAGTCCAGGAGAGATCACCCGACCGCTGCAAGCAACAAACTGTCATTGATCAACTCCAGTCCTGAGCAGAGTCCAAGGATCCACACCCATCTCGCTTTTCGCTCGGCGGAGAAGTGCCGGTCAACCCTAAACCTTTCAACTCGCCATAGCGCCTCGCGACGGCTCCCGCACGCCGAAGAAGTGCGGGACAAACCTCAACCATTCAACATGAGCACATCAACTGTCAACCGCGTCCACATCGGCGACCTCCACAACGATCACAAGCTTTGGCTGAATACCCTCGAATTCTGTAAGCAGGAGATCGATATCCTCGAACACCGCATGGAAGAGATCGTGAAGCGCAACACAGGTAAGGAGGTGATGGCCGAATTGGAGCACTTTCAGAACCAGTACATCCGTCAACGCGAAGTGATCGACGAACTACGTCACGATCTGAAGCAGCACGAGAATGAACTGGTCAAGGAGGCCATGGACCACCCTGTTGCGATCGACCACCGCCTTTTTAGGGACCATGCCGAGCAACGCGATGCCATGCATACATTCGAGAAACTCTACAACGAGCTGAAGGCCGAATTCATGCGATGGCTCGTCAAGCGCATGTGAGGCGTCAACGTGCGCAGGAAGTAGTTCTTTTTCCGGTATCGAATGCCGGAGGTGGTCTTTGCGGTCGACTTTTCTCCGCTGCGGTATTCGCTAGGATACCCACGCTGGGCTGCACTATCTGACATCTGGTTTTCTTCCAGCGGACTGACGAATGTCATCCGGTAGGCTGGGGCGCTCCGCTACGTTTGCTATTGCCCTTGCGCTTCTCGGAGAATGACCACGGACCCTATACGATCCATCGGCGAACTGGTGCGGGAACTGCTACGCCACCGCAATGTGAGCGAGTACCCCAAGCTCTTGGAACGGTATGCCGTGCCAGGACGTGATCTGGAAGCGTATTACCGTTGGAACTCACGGCACTATACGCGTACTTGCGTCCACCGGAATGAGGAGATCGAATTGCTCGTGATCTGCTACGAATCAGGTCAGAGCACCAGCATCCACGACTTCAATAGCCAGACCGCATGGATCTATCCCTTGGTCGGTGAACTCGTCGAGGAGCGTTTCGAACTCGGGCCAGGTGGCATCTTGGAACTCAAGAACGAAGTGTATCTGCAAACCGGGGATAGTGGGCATTTCACCAGTGGGAAGGGGATCCATCGGTTCAGCAATCGCGGTCCGGGCAGGGCCGTGACCCTCAATCTTTACGCCAAGCCCATGAGCAAGTGGCGGGTGTACGATGAGCGAACGGGCAGGTCCACGGTCTTGCCTGCTGGCCCACCTTGATGAAGAAGGTCGATATCTTGCCGCGCATGGAAGCGGAAGATCGCCCGGAGCAGGATATCGATATCGCACGCGTTGGCGAGCTTCTCTTCACAGCTGCTGCGGAAGGTCTGGTCGTTGTGGATGCAATGGGAAGCATCCGTATGAACAATCCCAGGCTGAATGACCTGTTCGGTTACAACGAAGGTGAGCTGAAGGGCCGTTCCGTGGACGAGCTCTTGCCGAACGCGCTGCGCGATCAACACGCGGCACATCGCACAGCCTACACCAAGCACCCCGTGCGGCGCAGCATGGGCATCAACATGGTATTGTTCGGGCAACGCAAGAACGGAGAGGTGTTCCCGGTGGAGGTGAGCCTCAACCACTTCAATATCGATGGAACACGCTACGTGATGGGGCTTGTTTCGGACATCACCTTGCGCAAGAAAGCAGAGGTAGAGCTGCATCAAACCAATCAGGAACTCGAGGAGCGCGTGGAGCAGCGTACGGTCGAATTGAAAGCTGCCGAGCAAAGTGTGCGCGAAGCCTTGGAGAAGGAGCGTGAGCTGCATCAGTTGAAAAGCCGGTTCGTGGCCATGGCAAGTCATGAATTCCGTACTCCGCTCAGTACCATCATGAGCAGTGTTGACCTGATCGGACGGTACACCGAAGGGCAGGATAAAGTGGAGAAGCACGTAGTGCGCATCCGTAACAAAGTGCGCGAACTAACTGCCATGCTCAACGAATTCCTTTCTCTGGAACGGATCGAACAAGGCCATGTGCGGGTATCTCCGGTGGAAGTGGACATCGTACACCGCTGCATCGAACTCATCGAAGAGCTTCGGGGTCTCGCCAAACCAGGCCAATCCATTGACTACGATCATCATGGCGATGTGCGTACCGTGACCACCGACAGCCAGATGATCGGGCAGATCATTACCAACTTGGTCACCAATGCGGTGAAGTATTCGCCGGAGGATTCGGCCATCGCACTACGAACCAGCATCACTGACGGGGAACTGCATATCGTGATCCGTGATCACGGTATCGGGATCTCCAAAGAGGACCAGCAACACCTCTTTGAGCGCTTCTTCCGTGGAAGCAATGTGGTGACCATACAAGGCACCGGACTCGGATTGAATATCGTGAAGCGATACGTCGAATTGATGCAGGGTTCCATTAGCTTCACGAGCGAACCCGGCCATACCGTATTCAGTGTTACCCTGCCGCAGCACGTGGCCGCTTATTCCAACGAACCAAAACTCGGATGAGAACGATACTGTTGATCGAAGACGATGCCGATATGCGTGACAATACGGCCGAAATGTTGGAGTTGGCCAACTACCATGTACTGAAGGCAGAGAACGGGCGCCGCGGTGTCGATATCGCACGCAAAGAAAAACCGGACCTGATCATTTGCGACATCATGATGCCCGAACTCGATGGGTTCGGTGTGCTTTACATGCTGGGACGAGACCCGGCAACGGCAGATATCCCCTTCATTTTCCTGAGTGCAAAGGCGGAACGTGTCGATGTGCGCAAAGGCATGGAACTCGGTGCCGACGACTACCTCACCAAACCGTTCGAGGAAAGCGACCTGCTCAATGCCATTGAGGGGCGATTGCGCCGCTGTGTGCTTTTCCAAAAGGGTTTCGGTGCCGGCTTCGATGGCTTCAACAGTTTCATGGAACAAGCCCGGGGTTTGGATGCACTCAAGGACCTGAGCGCAGACCGAAAGACCCGCAAGGTGCCTGCCAAAGAGATCCTCTTCCACGAGGGGGATGAACTGCGCACCCTTCCCTACTTGGTGCGCGGAAAGGCCCGGACCTTCAAGATCAACAGCGAAGGCAAGGAATTCGTGACCGGCTTGCACACCGAAGGCGACCTCATCGGTCATATGGGTCTGCTGGAGAACGGCCATGCTCAGGACACTGCGGAGGCCATCGAAGAATGTGAGATCGCCACCGTGCCACGGGAGGATCTCATGGCCTTGCTCTATCGCGATCGTGATGTCAGCATCCGTTTCATCAAAATGCTGGCCAAGGATGTCCGGGAGAAGGAGGAACACCTGTTGCAGTTGGCTTATTCCAGTGTGCGCCAACGAGTGGCCCAAGCCATACTCCGATTGCACCAGCGGTATGCAAAGGTGAACGAACCCGGGATCGGCCTGAAGATCAGCCGGGAGGATCTGGCCACCATCGTAGGTGCAGCCACTGAATCCTTGATCCGCTGCTTGAGCGACCTGAAGCAGGATGGGCTTATCGCTTCCGAAGGTCGCGAGATCGTGATCCTGGATATGGCTCGCCTGAAGCGATTGGCCGAGCGCTGACCCGCCGCAGCTGCTGTTCGGGCTGGGAAGCAAGGCCCTCAACAGTATATTGTGCGAAAGTGCGGATCATGTGGCCCTTATCACCGCGTAGCCGCCGTCTACCTTCGGCGAGGCCGTTCGTGCAACCGAATGCGGTCATGTTGGTAGTGACTATGCGCATCCTAACCACTGCGGCCTTATCGATCATGGCCTGTGCTACCCTGTTCGCCCAGCCTCCGAATAGCTCGTGCTCAACGGCCGCGCTGCTCTGTGCTGGAACACCACTTAGCGGAACCAACACGGGTGCCGGTGGTGTTCCGGGCTTCTGCGCCGCTACCGATGCCATGGTCTGGTACACCTTCACCACGAATTCCATGGGTGGCCCGGTCAGCGTGGTCGTGAATGGGATCGATTGCGCCGTGTTGTCAGGAGCGGACAATGAACTGAGCGCCGTGATCCTCTCCGGCAACGGTTCTTGCACACTGACGGGATTCGTGGCCGTATCCGCGTGCGAACTCGGTGACGAACTGATCGAAGTGACCTCCCAATCCCTGCTGCCCGAGACCCGCTATTGGATCCTGATCGCCGGTGCCGTTAACAACGGTGCACTCACCCCTGCGCAATGCAGCTTCTCAGTGGATATCTCCGGACCCGGAGCGGATATCATCGGGGTGGACCTGAGCGCCGGACCCGACATCGAGATCGGCTCCGGGGAAAGCACCCAGCTACAAGGGATCAGTGTATCACCATTGAGTTGGTCTCCAACGGTCGGCTTGAGTGGCAGTGATATCCCGCAACCGATCGCCTCCCCGTCAAGCACTACCGTGTACACCATTACCAGTACCATCGCGGGGTGTACCTATAACGATGATGTTCTCGTGGTGGTGACCCGACGGGTGAACCCGCCGAACACCTTCACCCCGAATTCCGATGGTTGGAACGATCTGTGGGAGATCCCGGAGATCGCGGACTACCCGGGAGCGGAGATCATCATCCATGACCGTTGGGGCCAGGTGGTCCTACGCACCACCGGTTATCGCGAAGCTTGGGATGGGACCCACAACGGCGCGGCGTTGCCCGTGGGGACCTACTACTACCACATTCAATTGAATCAGCTCGAAGGGCGGTCGCCGCCGTACACGGGCTTTGTCACCATTGTGCGATGAACCTGCGCTGGGCCTTTCTCTTTCTGTTGGCGAGTGCCGGATCGGTGCGTGGCCAACAGATCGCGCAGTACTCGCAGTACGTGTTCAACCAATTCAGCATCAACCCTGCGGTCGCTGGGAGCAAGGATTGTCTGGACATGCGCTTGGGCTATCGCCAACAATGGGTGGGCTATCCCGGTGCGCCCACCACCGGTTGGATGAGCATGCACGGATCCCTACGGCCCAAGGGCAAACCCTTCCAAGCGAACAAGCACGGCATCGGTGCTTTCATCGAGGCGGATGATGCCGGCAACTTCGGCTACACCAGCTTTCTGCTCGCCTATGCGTACCACATTCAAATGTCCCGCAACTTCTTCCTGAGCATGGGGGTTTTTGCCGGAGCACGCCAAGTGAAACTGGCGGTCGGGGACATCACCCTTGGTAATTACAATGATCCGGTGGTGAACAGCAAGTCATCGGCCCTGGTCTATCCGGAGGTGACACCGGGCATCTGGATGTATGGGAAGAAGGGTTGGGCGGGTTTGTCCATTCAACAGATCCTCGGGAACAAGATGAAGGATGTGGGGGTGGATTCGCGTTTGGTGCGACACATCATGGCCAGTGGAGGGTACAAGTACCGGATCGGGCGCAAGACCGCCTTCATTCCCAGCGCCTTGATCAAGTTCGCAGGGGGGGCGCCGATAGCCTTCGATATCAACGCCATGGTGGAATGGAACCGCACGTATGGCCTCGGTCTGGGCTACCGCAATGGCGATGCCTTGGTGGCCATGATCAAGATCGGCTTCCTGCAGTATTTCCAATTCGGATACAGCTATGACATCACCACATCGCGGTTGCGAGTGGCGAGTTCCAATACCCACGAGGTGATCCTGGCGATCACACCGTGCAAGAAAGAGTCTGTGGGAAAACGCATGATCAGTTGTCCAGCCTTCGACTAGATGCTCGTGAAAAGAACCCATACCCTGTTCCAGTGTCTCCTGATCCTTCTCGGATCGGTCGCTTCCATTGCGGTACACGCGCAGTCCAAATTTTGGGTGGGAGGCTCCGGCGATTGGAACGATGGCACGCATTGGAGTAGTACGCAGAATGGCCCCGGTGGCGCTGGCGTTCCTCGGGTGAACGAGGATGTGGTGATCACATCGACCACGGTCACATCGATCACCTTACGGAATACCTCCTGGTGCAAGTCCCTTTCCATGGATGGCAATGCGGCACCCGTGCGGATGGTCGGTAGCGCTGCGGCGGATATGAACATCGCAGGGGGGTGGTCCATGCAAGGTGATGTGGCTTGGAATGCGACCGGACCGATCAATTTGGTGGTGCGGCACGAAGGCGTGGAACTGGACCTGCGTGGAAGGCCGATCGCTGCGGACATCCTCTTCAATGGCAATGGGTCATGGTCCGTGATCAGCGACCTGAAGACCACCGGTGATCTGCGCCTGCAGCAAGGAACCTTGATCGGTAATCAAGCGCGGATCGATGCAAGGGAACTTCGGGTCGAAGGCCGTGGACAAAAGGAATTCCTTGCCGGTAATGCCATGGTGTTCCTTCGCTCAATTCCGGATGCTTCTGCCCTGAATGGCGTGTTGCGCCCTGCGGGTTCCTTTTTAGTGGTGCAAGATGAAGTAAGGTCTTGGGGAGTGGATGCTCCGTCAGATGGCGAAGTGGATCGGGACATCAATGTATGCGGAACCGGTCCTGGGCAGATCCCCTTTACCGTGAATGCACAGTTGATCTCCAATTTCAACGGATTCGGTGTGCGCTGCCGTGGAGAATGTAACGCCACCGTGACGGTTTCTGCCAGTGGTGGAAGTAACAACTTCACGTATTCATGGTTGTTCGGTGGACCGCCCAGTATGACTTGGACAACGGCCTGCGGAGGCCCTCAATTGGTGGTCGTTACGGATGTGGGTCAAGGGATCTCTTGTCCAGCCCAAGTGAACGTGACCGAACCCGGGCCGGTTGGCGTGATCTTCTTCGGCCAAGGAACACCACCAAGCTGTGCTGGTGTGTGCGATGGTACGCGCACCGCTTTGGCCATCGGTGGTGTGTCACCGCATACCTACAGTTGGAACAACGGAGCGGGTACGAACTCCTCTTTCAATGCGCTGTGTGCAGGCTCGAACACCTTGCGCATCACCGATGCCAACAACTGCATCTTCGATACCACCTTCGTCTTCAACCTCGCGCCCATCGCGCCGAACCTCACCTTCACGAATGCCGGTTGTTTTGGGGAATGCGATGGAACGGCCACCGTAGCTCCGACCGGTGGAACAGGTACCCTGACCGCGACTTGGGGGCCGGGAACCATCACCGGACAAGGGACCTTTTCGGCGACTGAATTGTGCGCAGGGGACTACAGCGTTACGCTCGCCGATGCCAACGGTTGCGATACCACGCTGACATTCACCATCGCCGAGCCGCCACCGATCCTGGTGAGCGTGACCACGACACCGGCGAGTTGTTCGGGCTCCTGTGATGGTACGGTCGATATCGTTCCGAGTGGTGGGGTGGGACCTTATGGTTTCCTGTGGTCGCCTGAACCGGGTACCGGACAAGGCACCGCGAACGTCACCGGACTTTGTGCGGGTTTCTACACCGTGCTCGTCACGGATCAACCCACGGGCTGCGATACGTTGATCTCCATCATCATCGATGCACCACCCGCCTTCATGGTGCAAGGCGCGGTCACCGATGCGACCTGTTCGAATACCTGCGATGGAGAGATCACTCTTACGGTATCGGGCGGATCGCCGGGATACACCTTCTTGTGGGTGCCCACACCACCGAGCGGACAAGGATCACCAACGATCACTGGCCTTTGCCCCGGTCCATATGATGTAACAGTGACGGACATTGCAGGCTGCGACACTACCGTGAATTTCGTCGTGAATGCGCCGCCTCCCATTGCTGTGGCGCTCACGACGACGGATGTGACCTGTACTGGGGTTTGCGATGGAACGGCCATGGCCGATGTTTCCGGCGGAGTGCCGAACTACACCTACCTGTGGTCACCATCACCCGGCGCTGGACAAGGCACCGCGAATGTCACCGGACTTTGCGCAGGGCCGCACACCTTGCTGGTTACGGACAACAACGGGTGCGACACCACCCTCAACTTCACTATTCTGGAACCGTTGCCGCTCACGGCCACACCGAGCCAGACCGATGTGACCTGTGGCACATTGTGCGATGGAACGGCTTCCGTGGTGGTAGCCGGTGGAACGCCCGATTACACCTACCTCTGGAGTCCCGGATCGCCAACGGGCCAAGGCACCGCATCGGTAAGCGATCTCTGCGCAGGCAACTACCAAGTGCTTATCACCGATAACAATGGATGCACCCTGACGCAGGTGTTCACCATCCTCGAGGCGGCTCCCATTCTGATCTCGCTGCAAATGACACCGGCGAGCTGCCCGGGTGTTTGCGATGGAACAGCAGGCGTGATCGCGAGTGGCGGGGCAGGAGGCTTCATCTACCTCTGGGCACCGCAGCCGGGCGCAGGCCAGGGCACGGCCAACGTGACCGGTTTGTGTCCGCAGGCCTATTCACTCACCGTTACCGATGCGGTGGGTTGCGATACCACCATCTCCTTCACCATCACCGCGCCACCGCCGATCGAACCCAATGCCACCGTGAACGATGCGACCTGCGCAGGCGATTGCAATGGCTCCATTGACCTCGCTCCAACCGGAGGTTCTGGTGTGTTCAGCTACAACTGGGAACCGGCTCCACCCGTTGGGCAGGGTACTGCGAATGCCAGCGGCTTGTGCGCTGGCGATTGGATGGTGACGATCACCTCCGGCGCGTGCGATACCACCATTACGCTTACGGTGAATGAGCCCCCGCCGATCATTGCATCGATCGCGACCACGGATGCAAGTTGTGCCGGTGTGTGCGACGGAACCGCAACAGCGACCGTAAGCGGTGGCGTACCGGGCTACACCTTCCTCTGGTCTCCTGCACCTGGTGGTGGACAGGGAACGACCGATGCGACCGAACTTTGTGCAGGGCCGTACACCTTGCTGATCACCGATGCGAATGGCTGCGACACCACCTTGAACTTCACCATTCTGGAGCCGCCACCGTTGCAGGTCACTCCATCCCAGACCGACCTTACCTGTAGCGGCACTTGCGATGGAACGGCTTCCGTGCTGGTTTCCGGCGGATCACCAGGATACACCTACCTGTGGTCGCCCGGTTCACCGAACGGCCAAGGAACACCGTCAGTTACCGATCTCTGTATTGGTGACTATGCTGTGCTGATCACGGACTTGAGCGGCTGCACCATCACCCAGCAATTCACCATTGGCGATGAAGTGCCCATCACGCTTTCGCTGCAATTGACTCCTGCTTCATGCAGCAATGTTTGCGATGGTGCGGCAGGCGTGATCGCTGGAGGCGGGCTGCCGAACTACATCTATTTCTGGGATCCGGCACCTGGCGCTGGACAAGGAACGGCTTCCGTAACGGGGTTGTGCCCACAAGCCTATTCACTTACCGTTTCAGATGCGGCAGGCTGTGATACCACAGTATCCTTCACCATTACATCACCACCGCCGATCCTGTCAAATGCGACGCAGACCGATGTGACCTGCGCAGGTGAATGCAACGGGACCATTCTCACGGCACCCACTGGTGGGAACGGAACGTACACCTACAACTGGGTCCCACAGCCTCAGTTCGGCCAAGGAACACCCAATGCCGGTGGGCTCTGTGCTGGCGATTGGTCGTTGACGATCACTTCGGGAGGCTGCGATACCACCATCACCTTCACCATTCTTGAGCCGTTGCAGCTGGAGCCGACCTTGGAAACGACCGACGTGAGTTGTGCAGGCGATTGCAACGGGACCTGCTCCATTCCTGTGATCACTGGCGGTACGGCCCCTTATGCGTTCCTCTGGGCACCTGCCCCTGGCTCCGGACAAGGAACACCAAATGTGACCGACCTGTGTGCGGGTGTATACACGGTCACCGTTTCCGATGCCGCAGGATGCGATACCACACTGACCTTCGAGATCCTTGCTCCACCACCTATCCTGCCCGGCTTGGTGACCACACCAGAAACCTGCGCTGGGCCGTGTACCGGAACTGCGACCGTTGCTCCTTTGGGTGGCACTGGACCGATCATAGCGAACTGGCAACCGGCGCCGGGTGGCGGACAAGGCACGTTCCAAGCGATCGGCTTGTGTTCCAACGTCGCATACGAGGTGACGCTGACCGATGCGAACGGGTGCGATACGACCTTGGCATTCACTATTTTGCCAAGTGCGGATATCCTTCCTAACAGCAGCAGCACACCGACATCGTGCAACGGAACCTGCGACGGCACTGCAACCGTTGGGCCGACCGGTGGCGTTGAACCCTATACCTATCTGTGGTCACCTCCACCGACGACCGGTCAGAACACGCCTACTGCTTCGGGTTTCTGCGCGGGTCCGGTGCAGGTCACCATTACGGATGCCACGGGCTGCTCGATCGTTGCACAGGTCCTGATCACCGAGCCGCCACCACTCATTGCATCAGCCGAGCTCACGAACCCGCCTTGCGCTGGGATATGTGATGGCTCCGTGGTACTTACCACGACCGGTGGGCAAGGAGCACTCACATTCCAGTGGTCTCCGCAGCCCCCTGCGGGCCAAGGCACCAATACCATTACGGGGCTTTGTGCCGGTACGTGGAATGTGGTCGTGACCGATGCGCTCGGGTGCTCTTCCACCGGTTCGTACAACACGGTCGAACCAGCCCCTCTTACGCTGACTGTGGCAACAACACCGAGCCAATGCCAAGTTTGTATAGGAACGGCAACAGCCACATTCGGTGGAGGAACTGGATCCGTTGGGATCGAATGGACCAATGCACTGAACGTGGTGGTGGGTTCCACCGAGACGCTGAATGGACTTTGTGCTGGTCTATATACCGCCACGCTTACCGATGACAATGGCTGTTCGTTGCAGCGCACGGTATTGATCACCGACTCGGATGGTGAGGAGATCGTGACCGTGGATGGCATCACCAGTTGCCCCAATACGTGCGACGGAATGGTGAGCGTTGCGTTCAACTGTGTGGATGGTCCGTGTACCATCGCATGGACCGATGCCATGGGCAACGACCTCGGCAACTCCACCAACACGGTTTCTGGCTTGTGCCCTGGGGATTACTACGTTTCCGTAACGAATGCATCGGGTTGTGTCACCATCGATACCGCAGTGGTCGATGTGCCGGTCACAGTGACCTTGAACGTCAGTTCATCGCCGGTCAGTTGCTCTGGGGAATGTGACGGTAGCGCTACCGTAGGCATCGTGGGTGGCACACCAGCCTTCACCTTCACATGGGTTCCGGAACCGTTCGCAGGACAAGGAACGCCTTCCGTATCGGGACTCTGCGCCATGGTCTATGAGCTTTCCGTGGAAGATGGTGCTGGTTGCATCACCACACAAGAGGTCTTGATCACCGAACCTGCGCCTTTGGCCCTGTTCAATTCCATTGTGATCGGCACCGCATGTGCCGGCGTGTGCGATGGCAACATCACCTTGCTTGTAACCGGCGGTACGGGCAATTACGACTATCAATGGACACCCGCGCCTGCTGCTGGGCAAGGCTCTTCCGCAGCCTTCGGTTTCTGTGCAGGCAATGTTTCCGTGCTGATCACGGATGACAATGGATGTACGCTCGCACGAACATTCGTCATCACGGAACCAGCGCCATTGCAAGCCTCTGCGACCAGCACGCCAAGCAGTTGTCCGAATTGCGATGGCACAGGATCCATCACGGTCCAAGGTGGAACGCAGCCGTACACCTTCAGTTGGTTGGTGGGCGGTGTGGAAGTCAGCACGGATCAAGCTCCGGTAGGTCTGTGCGGCGGGGTCTACTCCGTTACTGTGAGGGATGCTTTCGGTTGTTTCGTTCAACTCGTGGTTCCTGTTCCGGATGGAAGTGCTGAAGTGTTGGAGACCATGGATGGCATGAAGCTTTGTTCCAGTGCGTGTGATGCTGTGGTGTCCGTGAGTTTCAACTGTAGCGTGGATCCGTGTACCATTGAATGGACGGATGCCGACGGTAACGTACTGGCCCAAGATGTGACCACGTTGACCAACCTCTGCGAAGGAGTGTACACGGTCCAAGTCACGAACGGAAGTGGCTGCGTTGCGTTGGCGACCGCCTCGGTCTCGCCTTCCATCACCTTGGTCCCGAATATCAGCAGTTCCCCTGTATCCTGTAACGGTGTTTGCGATGGGTCCGCTACGGTCGGGCCGTTCGGAGGTATTGAGCCATACACATTCGTGTGGTCGCCGGAGCCGATCGTTGGGCAGGGTACGCCGCAAGTCACGGAACTCTGCGCTGGTGTCTATGAAGTGCTGATCTCCGATTCCATTGGTTGCGATACAACGGTCTCCGTGCTGATCCTAGAACCGACCCCCATCGTGCTGGACGCCGTGGTCACCAATGTGGCATGCAACGCCACGTGTACGGGAAGCATCATCGTTGCACCGTCCGGTGGTGCTGGAGGGTACTCTTTCGTCTGGACACCGGCCCCTCCCAATGGTCAAGGTAGCAACGGCGCTTTCGACCTGTGCCCGGGGGACTATGAGGTGGTCGTTACCGATGGCAGTGGATGCTTTGTGACACGCTCGTGGACGATCTCCGAGCCTCCGGCACTTGTGCTTTCCGGTGGATCCATCCCAAGTGAATGCGGCCAATGCGATGGTGAGTCCTTCGTGGAAGCTGTGGGCGGGACCGACCCATACACCTATCTCTGGACCACGACCGCAGGAGTCTTCGGCACCACGGACAGTCTGCAAGGCTTGTGCGCAGGACTCTATACCGTTCTCGTGACCGATGCCTTGGGATGTTCCGCATCCTTACTGGTTCCGGTACAGGATCGTAATGGAGAAGTGACAACGACCGTGGATGACACCACGAGTTGTCCGGGTATCTGCGATGGTTCGGTACAAGTGGTGCTGAATTGCGGTACGCCTGCTTGTACCGTGGCTTGGTACGATGCGGCCGGTAACGATCTTTTCGTGGATACCGAAGTGCTTTCCCCTGTTTGTGCCGGCGATTACCTCGTGTTGGTCACCAACGGGATCGGGTGCATCACGGTGGATACTGCCCACGTCTCTGAACCCGACCCGATCATTCCGAACTTGAGTACCACTCCGGTCACCTGTTTCGGCGATTGCGATGGAACAGCTACCGTTGGCCCCACTGGTGGGTTCGCGCCCTACACGTTCAACTGGGACCCCGAGCCGGGTGTGGGTCAGGGAACACCACAAGCGGAAGGACTTTGCGCGGGTACCGCAACTGTCACCATCACCGATGATGCGGGCTGCACACTCGAAGTTCCAGTGCTCATCCTAGGCCCGGAACTCTTGACCGCCGATGTGCAGGTCCTCCCGATCACGTGCAACGGAGCATGCGACGGTTCCATCGTTGTTACGCCACAAGGCGGTAATGGGGGATATACCTTCAACTGGACCCCGGAACCCCCGAACGGACAAGGCAACAATGCTGCCCTGGACCTGTGTGCGGGTGATTGGACCGTGCAGATCACCGATGTGAATGGATGTGACACCACGATCACCATCACCTTCACTGATCCGCCCTTGCTCGAAGTGCAGTTGACCACCACGGACAACGCCTGCTTTGGGGATTGCATCGGCACGGCGACAGCAGTGATCACCGGTGGCGTGGAACCGTACACGATCATATGGACGGATGGTTTTGGGGATACCATCGCACTGGACACTACCATGATCGGTGGCCTCTGCGTGGGCAACTATGTGTTGAACACCACCGATGCGAACGGCTGCACAGTGGCCTTGCCATTCGCGATCACCGAGAACACGGCGATCGATGCTGCACTTGTTTTCCTCGGCGAGACATGCAATGGACCATGCGATGGAATGGCCAGCGTTTCGCCTTCCGGGGGTGTTGGCCCGTACACCATCGTTTGGGGACCGGAGCAGATCAATGGCCAAGGTGATGAACAGATCACCGGGCTGTGTGCGGGCAACTACACCGTGACGATCACCGATCAGTTGGGATGCGATACTACATACGCCTTCACCTTGCTGCCGTATGCCCCGATCGTGGATGATCCGCAGGTGACGGATGTGCAGTGCAACGGCGCTTGCGATGGAACCGTGGTCACTAACGTTGTTGGAGGTATCGGAACGCTGGACTTTGTATGGAGTCCGGAACCGGGCACTGGTCAAGGCTCTGGATCCGCTGCGGAACTATGTCCGGATGCCTATACCCTCACGGTCACGGATGCGGTAGGGTGCGACAGTGTTTTCATGTACACCATCACCGAACCGAACATCCTTGCGTTGACCATCGATCTGAATACGCCGGCCAGTTGTACCAATGCGGAGGATGGCGCACTGGGAGTTACGGTCTTCGGTGGAACCCCGAACTACACGTTCGAATGGTCGGGTCCAGGTGGTTTCACTGCGGTCACGGAGGATATTGCGCAGTTGGATCCGGGTGTGTACGTGTTGACGGTGACCGACCTCAATGGTTGCACGGTAGATACCACGGTCACTGTGGATGCGCTGATCACCGTAGTGGCGGATGCGGGTGCGGACCAAGTCGCTTGTATCGGGACAGAGGCCACACTGGACGGTTCCAACAGTACTGGTGCGGTCACCTATTCTTGGACCGACGACCAAGGCAACGTCATTGGGATCAGACCGACCGTGACCATCCCAACAGGGGCAGCAGGCGATGCGGTGTATACACTCACGGTGACCGATGGTCCCTGCTCATCCACCGACCAGATCACCGTTACGACACTGGCATTGCCGATCGCGAATGCGGGCTTGGACCACACCATTTTCCTATCGGAAACGGTGACCCTTGGCGGAGCTCCGACCGGTCCGATCGGTTCCACCTTCACGTGGCAACCGGATACCTTGGTGAGCAATTCTACGGCAGCAAACCCGACCACCTCGCCTTCGGTGACCACGTGGTTCGGCCTAACAGTAGTGGGGCCGAACGGTTGTGTGGATACCGATTCGGTGCTTGTGACCGTGGTCCCCACCGTGGTGATCCCCACCGGCTTCACACCGAACAGCGATGGCCGGAACGATGCTTGGGTGATCGACTTCATCGACCTCTTCCCGAATTGTGAGGTGGAAGTGTACAACCGTTGGGGTGATCAACTCTTCCGCAGTGTGGGCTACAAGCAACCGTGGGATGGCAAATACCGCGATGGCTATGTCCCCGTGGGTACCTACTACTACGTGATCGAGCTCAACGACGAGCGTTTCTCTGAACCGTACACCGGCCCGCTTACCGTGATCCGTTGAACCATGCTCGCCATCCGCCACACCCTCCTCTTGCTGTCGATCATCCTGGTCGCACAGGTCGATGCACAGCAGCTGCCCCAATTGACGCAGTACCAGTTCAACGATTACGTGGTGAACCCCGCTGTTGCCGGTAGCCGCCCGTTCTTCGAGATCCGGAGCGCACACCGCTACCAATGGGTGGGGATCCAAGATGCACCCCGTACTTTCACCTTCAGTGGATCCAGTCCAGTGGGCGAGAAGATGGGGGTGGGCGGCTACATCTTCACTGATATCGTCGGGCCGACCAGACGCACAGGCTTTCAATTCTCCTATGCGTACCACCTCAAGCTCACACAGGACATCAAACTATCGCTCGCGGTTTCTGCCGGAATGTTGCAATTCCTGATCGATGGGTCCAAGATCCAATTCCACGATCCCGGCGACCCGGTATTGGATGAACAATTGCGTGGGGATCTGCTACCCGATGCCAAGTTCGGGTTCTACCTGTACGGCGAGCGTTTCTGGTTCGGCGCTACCGCCCCACAGCTGCTCCAGAACAAGGTCTATTTCTTGGATCAGGCTTCCACCCTCAGTCGCATGGAAGATCACTATTACATGATGGGTGGTTACCGCTTGCCCATCGGTGATGATTGGCGTGTGGAGCCTTCCTTCCTCTTGAAGTACACGACACCCGTTCCGCTCAAGATCGATGTGACCGCCACGATCCGCTACAAGGACACCTTCTGGTTGGGTGCTGGGTTCCGCACCAACGATGCCTATTCAGCCATGGTGGGCTATTGGCTCAAGAAGACCTTCCAGTTCGGGTACTCCTATGACATCATCACGTCCAACCTCCAGAATTACAGCACGGGAACCCACGAAGTGATGCTGGCCGTGACGATCGGGAAGGACCCTGCGACAAGGGAGGTCGTTGTGCCATAGGCAACGTCAAGCGCTTTCAGCCTGTCCTAGCCGTGACCGAACACGTTCGATGACGTCGAAATTGGTCGAATGAATCATGGTCACTGTCGATCATTCAAGTTCAAGACCTTGTGAACATTGGCGTTGGGCGCGTGAACGGGCGTAAATTGCCAGCCCCTCTTACCAAGCAGAACCAGATCGAGCGTGGAGCTACTCCTTCCTAATCTATTCGTACGTGCAGTGCTCCGGTCTTTTGCCGGTGCGCTCTTGTTCGCGTTCGCATTCCAGGCCGTCGCTGCCGATGCCGGCACGGATGGAACGGCCGTGTTCTGCAATACGGGTGGGAATGCACAACTCATCGATTCCTTGGGAGGCACCCCTGACCCTGGCGGCACCTGGGTCGGTCCCAACGGTGCCCATTCCGGTGTCTTCATTCCGGGTTCGGACCCTGCCGGTGTGTACACCTACACCGTCATTATGGCACCTGATCCGCCTGCTTCCGCTACGGTCACCGTCACGGTACATGCTCAGCCTAGCGCCGGTATAAGCGGTTCGCATACGGTGTGCGTGAACGACCCATCCTTCAACCTCACCGCCCATTTGGGGGGTGTGATCACACCGGGTGGTGTTTGGACCGATCCTAGCGCGATGGTGGTCACCGCTACGTTCACACCGGGCACCTCTCCCGCAGGGATCTACACCTACACCGTTACCGGAACACCGCCGTGCATCGTCGCCTCCGCAACTGTTACGGTGACCGTCAACGCCCTGCCCAACGCCGGCGGCAATGGTTCGCACACGGTGTGTAGCAACAGTGCGCCTTTCGATCTCTTTACACACCTCACCGGTTCACCACAGAACACCGGTGCATGGACCGGCCCTAGTGCAACACCGGTCCCGGCCATGTATACGCCGGGTACTTCGGCCCCAGGGGTCTATACGTATACCGTTCCCGGCACAGCGCCTTGTCCGTCCGCCTCCGCCACCGTAACGGTCTCCCAGACCACTGCCCCGAACGCTGGGGTCAGTAGGAGCATCTCGGTCTGTAGCGATGAAGCATCGTTCGACATGCGGCTTCGCTTGAACGGAACACCAGATGTCGGCGGGTCCTGGACCGGCCCTGGGGGAGCACACGGTCCCATGTTCGACCCCGCAGTTGATGTAACCGGTCCGTATGTGTACACGGTAACGGGAGCCTCTCCATGTGCGGATGCTTTGGCTACGCTGACGATCACCGTTCGGCAAGCGCCGGATGCGGGTGCAGATTCATCGGTAACGCTCTGTAGCACGGACGGGATCTACGCCTTGTTCAGTGCATTGCCCGGTGCGGATGTTGGTGGTTCTTGGTTGGATCCGATCGGTGCTGCGCATTCTGGCAACTTCGATCCGGCAACGGGGCTGACCGGTGACTATACCTATACCGTTGCAGGTCAATCACCTTGTACCGCTGATATGGCCACGGTGCAGGTCACGGTGAACCCAGCGCCCAATGCGGGAACCGGAGTAGCTGTGGTGCGTTGTTCCAACGATCCAGCGTTCGGTCTATTCGGTCAACTCACCGGGTCGCCGATGAATGGTGGAACCTGGACCGGACCGTCTGGTCCACATGGCACGCAATTCACCCCGGGCACGGATCCGCCGGGAGACTACATCTACACGGTTCCCGGTGTTCTGCCTTGCGCCAATGCGACGGCGGTGGTGAACGTCTCCATCGTTGCGGCACCGAATGCGGGCACCGATCACGACACCACCGTATGTGGCAACGATGCGGCATTCGATCTTTTCGCTTTGTTGGGCGGAACACCGGATGCCACCGGATCCTGGACCGCACCCGGAGGTGGGGCAACAACGGCCACATTCACCCCAGGAACAAGTCCTGAAGGGATCTATACCTACACCGTTGCGGGTACCTCACCATGTTCCAATGCGCAAGCCACCGTTACCGTGGATGTGATCGCACCACCGAACCCCGGAACGAACGGTTCGATCACTGCATGCAGCAGCGAAGGGTCGGTGGATCTGTTCACTTATCTGGGTGGCACGCCAGCGAATGGTGGAACATGGGCTATGCCCGATGGTACGCCACACAATGGAACGTACTTGCCCGGATCGCAGCCCGGTGGCAACTACACCTACACCGTGCAGGGTAATGCGCCATGTACCAGCCGTTCCGCTGTGGTGCAAGTGGTGCGCGTGATCGCCCCGAACGCTGGCACTGACGGAACCATCACCGTGTGTAGCACCAACGGCCCGTTCCCGTTGATCTCCGTCCTCGGTGGTTCGCCGAACGGGACCGGTTCGTGGTTGGGGCCAACGAACGCACCTGATAGTGGCACTTTCGATCCAGCCACAAGTGCGCAAGGCCAATACAAGTATGTGGTCGTTGGTACCTCGCCGTGTGTGAACGATACCGGTTTCGTGACCGTCACGGTGCATCAAGCGCCGAATGCAGGCCAGAATGCCTCTGTTCTCGTGTGTAGTAGCGCAGTTCTATTCAACCTGATCGACTCATTGAATGGAACCCCGAATGCCGGAGGTACATGGACCGACCCCTCCTCAGGATCCAGCGATGGGGTCTTTGTGCCGGGCACATCGATCCAAGGGGGCTACACGTATAGCGTTGCGGGGCAAACTCCGTGTCTCGCTGCCAGTGCAGTGGTCGTTGTGAATGTGAACAGGCAACCCATCGCAGGCACCAGTGCGACCGTGACGCGTTGTTCCACCGATGGCCCTGTGGACCTGTTCACGCAACTGGGTGGCACTCCGGATGCAGGTGGGTCATGGAATGGACCGGGCGGTGCAAGTTCAGGTGTCTTCATTCCCGGAACGAGCCAGGCTGGTGCCTACGTGTACACAGTAAGCGGAACAGCACCTTGTACCAATGCAACGGCCACCATCACCATGGTGGTGAACCAAGCGCCGAATGCAGGAACAGGCGGAACCCTAACGATCTGCCAAGGAACCGCTTCCGTTGATCTCTTCACCGGGCTTACCGGCACACCGGACCTCACGGGTGTTTGGACCGAATTGACCACCACCGGCCAGTTGAGCGGTAACTTCTTCAATCCGGGAGCATCACCTCCAGGTAATTACGACTTCCTGTACACCGTTTCGGGCATTGCTCAATGTGGGGATGCTACCGCTACGGTGCGTGTCACCATCGTTCCGATCCTTGAAGCCGGAAGCAATGGCACACTCGCAGCCTGCCGCACCAACACCCAAGTGAACCTCTTCACCGGACTGGGAGGTGGTCCTCAACCCGGTGGGCAGTGGATCGATCTCAGTGGTGTGGGCTTGGCCTTGAATGGACAGTATCTGAATGCCACCATGGTCGCTGCGGGGACCTATCAGTTCCGCTATCGTCTTTCGGGAATCGCCGGTTGCGATTCGGATTCTTCCATGGTAACAGTGACCGTGGTTGCAGCTCCGAACGCTGGGACCAACGGAAGCACCATCGCGTGCGGGGACGCGACTAATTTTCCCTTGTTCCCTTTCTTGGGTAACGATCCTAGCACGGGTGGAAGCTGGTGGCGCGATGCAAGTTTCACAATACCCTTTTCGGGAACGTATAGCCCGCTAACAGATGACCCAGGTACGTATTATTATAGGGTAAGTGGGCTGGCTCCTTGCTCCGCCGCTAGTGCTTCCGTGGTGGTCCAAGAGGTCCAACCCGCGAATGCTGGCCAAGATGCACCCAGTTTGGTTTGCTCCAACAGCACACCGTTCAACATGACCCAGGCCTTGGGGGGAACACCGGACCCGAACGGCACCTGGTTCTTCGATGACCAGAACCATGGCGTACTCTTCGTTCCCGGCCTCGATTTGCAAGGGATCTATGAGTACCGTGTTCCAGGGGGCTTTCCATGTACTCAGGACATCGCATACTTGAATGTCTCTGTTACTCCAAAGGCCATTGCCGGCCTCAATAGTTCAACAACCGCTTGCTCCGGCGATGGACCCTTCCTGTTGTTCGATGCCTTGGGTGGTTCACCGGATAATGGTGGATCGTGGTTGGATGGAAACTTCGTTTCGACCTCCGGCACCTTCATTCCCGGTACCACAACTCCGGGCAACTTCTATTACGTGGTCATTGGTACCGCGCCGTGCATCAATGACACTGCACTCGTTTCGGTGTTCGTGGACCCTTCACCCAATGCGGGTACTCCGGGTGCTGCATCCTTGTGTGCCAATGGCCCTATCGTGAACTTGTTCTCTTACCTAGGCGGAACTCCTGATCCGTTCGGTACGTGGGTCGGCCCTCCGCCCGGAAACTTGCCGTTCAATGGTCAGTTCAACCCTGCGACTTCGGCTCCCGGACTATACACCTATACGGTTACGAATTCCTGCGGCTTCGATGTCTCAACGGTAAGTGTTCAAGTGAGCCAACCGGCCAACGCGGGTTGCTCTGCTTCCACGACAGTTTGCAGCTCAGACCAAGCGTTCGCCATGGTGGAGCTTCTTACCTGCAACCCCGCGTTGAACGGTACGTGGGTCGGTCCATTGCCGAACCTTACGCCGGTGACCGGGGTGTTTGCGCCCGGCGGGATGAACCCTTCCGTACCCGGCACTTATCGGTATACGGTTTCTGGGGTGGGGGCTTGCCCAAGCGTATCCACCACACTGAGTGTTGTGGTGAACCCGGCTCGGTATGCCGGCAACGACGCTTCTGTTTCTTTGTGCAGGTCCGATGGGGTATTTCAGTTATTCCCCCTTCTGGGACCTGCTGCACAAGCTGGTGGTTCTTGGTTCTTCAACTTGTTGCCACATACACCGTCCATTCAGCCATCCGTTGATGTAACGGGGACGTATACCTATGTCGTGTATGGTCTGGCGCCTTGTCAGAACGATACGGCGAGGGTGTTCGTGCAGATCTCACAGCCGGCCAATGCGGGTACGGATGGATTGATCCAAGTGTGCAGCAATGCGCCCTTATTCCAATTGATCAACTCGCTTACCGGTGGTCCCGCTCTGAACGGTAATTGGTTCGACCCTTTCGGTGTTGCATTCACAGGCATCTTTACGCCGGGTACGGATCAAGGAGGCGTCTATAAGTACCGTGTCCCAGGTAACGGCGGCTGTCCGGCAGATTCGTCGTTCGTAACGGTGATCCAAAGCGATGCCGTGGATGCCGGTGATCCCGGAGGTCAAGTGGTCGTGTGCAGCAACGCTCCTGAATTCGAGTTGTTCAACTACTTGAATGGTACCCCGCAGTCGGGTGGGGACTGGTACGATCCGAATGGTGTGGCGTTCACCGGAACTTATTTCCCGGGACTTTCTCTGCCAGGAGTGTACAAGTACAAGCGGATCGGAACGGCTCCTTGTGCGAGTGATTCGGCTACGGTCACGGTCTTCCAGAGCACCGCGTCCAACGCCGGTATCAACACCTTGGCGGAGATCTGTTCATCTCAAAACCCCGTGCCGCTCATTGGTCTGCTTGGGGGTTCGCCGGACAACAATGGAACGTGGACATTCAATGGGGACGAGCACGGTCCATTCTTCGATCCTGCTATCGACATAGGTGGGGCATACATCTACACAGTACCCGGTCAAGCCCCTTGTCCTACAGCGATCGCCCAGGTCAGTATCACCTTGAACCAAGCGCCGCGTGCAGGGACCGATGGTTTCATTACAGCTTGTGCGGGATCCACGTCGGTGGGCCTGTATCCTGCATTGAACGGAAACCCGACCACCGGTGGAACCTGGACCACGGGCTGTGCCCAAGGCACGTTGACCAATGGCGTGTTCGATGCAACGGGCATGTTGGCGGGTTCGAGTTGCACCTTCACCTATACCCATGCTGCTGCGGGACCCTGCCCATCGGTCTCTGCTCAGGTCACGGTTACCATAGTGGATGCGCTCGATGCGGGTGAGGACGGATCCATGCAAGCCTGCTGGGGTCAGGTCGTTAACCTCTATGAACAGCTTGGAGGAACACCGCAGACCGGGGGCAGCTGGAACAACGTGGACGGTGCCACTGGCGTGATCGGTGGGTTCTTCAATACCGGTGCCGTGGCTTCCGGGACCACATGGCGATTCGATCATATACTTCTCAGTTCCGGAGGATGTGTGCCCGATACCGCACGGGTCACAGTTGAAGTGTTGGATGGCCCGAACGCAGGTTGCGGTGGCCCTGCTTCGATCTGCTCTTCCTCCGCAGCCGTGAGTTTGCCGACTTACGTGGGTTGTGAACCGGATGGTGGTGGCTTTTGGCTTGGCCCGGACTTGCAGCCACATAGTGGCTCCTTCGTTCCGGCAACGAGTCAGGTAGGTGTGTACCGGTATGTGGTGGAAGGCTTCGGGGCTTGTCCTTCAGATACTGCTTATGTACCTGTTAGCCTGACCGAAGCGCCGAATGCGGGCAGTGATGCGAACCTCTCGATCTGCTCCTCGGATGCGTTCGTAGATATGTTCACACTGCTGGGGCCCGATGCGCAACCGGGAGGAAATTGGATCTACGTGACCGGAGGCAGCCTTCCACACTCCAGCATCTACAACCCTGCGATCGACTTCGAAGGGACCTACCGTTATCGCGTTTCAGGGCAGCCCCCCTGTGGGCAGGTCGATGCCTACGTGAATGTCACCGAACCGCAAGCGCCGAACGCGGGTGTAGCCCCACCACCTTTTTCCCTCTGTACCAGCCAAGATCCGGTGGACATGCGGAGTTATCTCGGCCCGCAGGCTGCGAGCAACGGTACGTGGACCTTTGTTACCGGTGGCGATACTCCACACGGAACCTTCTTCGATCCAGGGAGCGATCTTGCCGGGGTGTATCGGTATACAGTTGAAGGCATGCCGCCTTGCACTTCAGCTACCGTAGAACTCACCATCGGGTTGGTCACTGCCGGGAATGCGGGTCAGAATGCCATTGTGCAAGCCTGTTCCTCCCAAACGGAGGTGAACCTCTTCGACCAACTTGGGCCTCAAGCCCAGACCGGTGGTACATGGACCGATCAAGGTGGTTCCGGCGCGTTGATCGGTGATCTGTTCAACCCTTCGGTCGCTGGCAATGGTGGTTGGGAATTCCTTTACACCATTCCCGCTTCGTCGCCATGTCAGTCGGTATCTGCAACGGTTAGGGTGAACGTTACGTCGGGGTCAAGCGCGGGTGGAGATAGCACATTGACCATCTGTGGCGCTGAAGTGGCCTATCCGCTCATCGATGCGTTGGGTGGTGATCCCGACCCTGGCGGTATTTGGACTGAAGGTGCTGGCGGTACTTCCGTGCCAAATGGAATACTGGATGCAAGCCAACTTCCGATAGGTGGACAAACGGCCTTTGTCTATACCATCGAAGATCCGGGTTGTGGCAACGTGCAGGCCACCGTGCTCCTCACTACCACAGCCTTCCCGGACCCCGGTGTAGGAAGCGCCTTGGTCCTGTGTGCCACCATGGATCCGATCGATCTGTTCGCCGAGCTGAGCGGAACACCGGAGACCGGTGGGGTGTGGACAGGGCCATTGGGCGGGGCGAGCAACGGCACCTTCGACCCAGCAGTGAACGCTGCCGGTCCATATCGCTACACCGTGCTCGGTAACGCGGCCTGTGCGGATTCCATTGCGGTACTGAATATCACCGTGAATCAACCGCCTGATGCTGGCGGGAATGGACAGATCATCTTGTGCGACACGCTCACGGCATTCCCGTTGATCACCGGGTTACAGGGAACTCCGGATGCTGGGGGTGTTTGGACGGATCTCAGCGGTAGCGGTGGTCTCAGTGGGGTCACATTGAACACTACGGGACTTCTTCCAGACGAATACGAATACCGATACCTCGTGCAGGTGCCCGGTTGTGCGGATGATGCCTCCATCCTCAAGATCGTTGTGGTGAGCAGTCCGGAAGTGATCGGTCTACACACCATCTGCAACGAACAGGACCGGACCTATGTGGTCACCTTCACCATTGCGAGCGGGGATGCCAACAGCTACGAAGTACTTGGAGCCGAAGGGACGATCACCGCTGGGCCACCCTTCGTATTCACCAGTGACCCGATCGTGGTGAGCCAGCCCTTCTTTGCCACGTTGCACGACGCGTATGCTTGTAGCATGATCCAGGTGGAGACATCGAGTCCGTGCTCATTTGAGACCGAAGTATTCGTTCCGGAGTCCTTCTCACCGAACGGAGATGGCGTGAACGAGAATTTCGAGATCCCAGGTATCGAGGGTTTCCCCGATAACTCGATCGTCATCTTCAATCGGTGGGGAGCAGAGATGTATAGCGGTGCCGGGTACGACAACCGGTCGGTGGTCTGGGACGGTTCGTCGCCGGATGCATTGATCGCTGGAAGTGCACCGGCCGGGACCTATTTCTATGTGCTCGAACTTGGGAATGGATCGGAACCCCTTACCGGCTTCATCCAATTGGTACGATGAGGTCGATGCGATCCATAACGCTCTTCGTCGTGCTCGTAGGCTTCGCGCTTCGATCAACCGCCCAGCAGGATCCGTTGTACAGCCAATACATGTTCAATACGTTGGCATTCAATCCAGCGTATGCCGGAAGTGCCGATGTGTTCACCGTGATGGCCCTTTCCAGACACCAATGGGTCGGCTTTGAGGGGGCACCCGCTACACAGACCATACTGGCCCATTCGCCATTGAAGGCACAGAACTTGGCCCTTGGTTTTTCCGCGATCAACGACAAGATCGGCCCTTCGCACCAGACTGCGGCCTATGCGGACTGCGCATACCGGATACGAACCAGTGAGGATACTCGCCTTTCATTCGGTCTCAAGGGTGGACTCAGCATCTACCAGGCCGACCTTGCTTCGTTGAGTACCGTGGAGGTGGATCCTTCCAATGTGAATACGGCTGGTCAATTGCTACCGAATTTCGGTTTTGGGCTGTACTGGCATAGCCCGCGTTATTACCTCGGCGCGTCGGCTCCGAAACTATTGAAGAACGAGTTGAACATCGCCAGTGGCACGGTGCTGATGCCCGCCACCGAAGCCCGACATTATTTCCTGATGGGCGGTTACGTCCTGGATCTTTCCCGGGACATCAAATTCAAGCCGGCCTTCATGTTCCGGGTCGTGGAAGGTGCGCCGTTCTCATTGGATGTGAATGCGAATTTCCTGCTGCGCGAACGCATCTGGTTCGGTGCCATGTACCGACTTGGGAATGCCTTCGGTGTCATGGGTCAGTACCAGATCAATGATCAGTTCCGGGTCGGTTATGCCTTCGACCTGACCACCACACGGATCGGTGCCTACAACGCTGGAACGCACGAGGTGATGTTGAGTTATGATTTCCGCTTCTTGAAAGGGAAGACCATTTCACCCCGCTATTTCTAGGTAATGCGGCTACGATCCATCCTTCTGATCGGTGCGGTGCTTTTCGGCATTGGAATGCAGGCTCAAGGCAATGCCGATGCCTACATCTACGAGGGGGATCGGTACTTCCAGCAGATGGCCTATGCACGTGCCATCGATTCCTATACCGTCGCCACCGAACTCGGCGCGGTGAATGAGCATGTGACCAAACGCTTGGCCGAAAGCCAGATGAAGCTGGGCAACAGCCAAGAGGCCGAACGCTGGTATGCCATGGTGGTGAAGTTCCTGAACCGCGAGCCCATCGACCTGTACAACTACGCCGAAGCGTTGAAGGGGAACGGGAAGTATGCCGAAGCCGAAGATTGGATGGATCGGTATTTGGCCACCACAGGCGAAGGTGGGCGCAGCAATATCAACGGTTTTGCACGGAAGTTCTCTGCCGATCCGGATCGGTTCATTGTCCGACCGGTCTCCATCAATTCACCCGTCTCCGATTTTGGCGCGACGTGGATCGGGACCGATCGTGTCGCATTCTCTTCCGCTCGGAATGAGAAGGTCGGGATCGAACGGCGTGCGGCTTGGAACGATCAACCCTTCTTGGACATGTACGTGGCCACGGTAACGCCCGGTGGTGATCTGCTCGATCCTTCCTTAATGCAAGGTGCGGTGAATTCGAAGTTCCACGAAGGTCCCGTTTCGGTAAGTGCAAGCGGTGATGTGATCTGGTTCACACGGAACGGCTATTTCAATGGTCGTTCGCAGCGCAGTTCCAGTGGCATCTCTCGCTTGGCGATCTACAAGGCCTACGACCAAGGCCAGGGCTGGGGCAACGTGGAACAGTTCCTCTACAACAACAGCGAGATCTCCGTGGGGCACCCCGCCCTTTCGCCGGATGGCAAGCGACTCTACTTCGTTAGCGATATGCCCGGTGGATATGGCGGAACGGATCTCTATGTGTGCCGCGATCTCGGTGGGCAATGGGGCGAGCCGGAGAACTTGGGTTCTTCCATCAACACGTCGCGCAATGAAGTATTCCCCTTCATCGGAGCGAATGGAACCTTGTATTTCTCCAGCAACGGGCATCCGGGTTTGGGAGGCTTGGACGTTTTCGCCGCACCGTACTTGGGATCGGATGAATTCTCCAGCCCTATGAATGTCGGGGCACCCGTGAATGGGACCAAGGACGATTTCGCATTCGTCATCGATGCCAAGGAGAAGCGCGGTTTCTTCAGCAGCAACCGACCCGGTGGGCAGGGCGACGATGATATCTACTCCTTCGAGATGCTCGCGCCCCTTACGCAACGCTACTTGGTGACCGGGCTTGTGATCGACGATGAGAATGCCTCGCCGTTGATCGATCTGGAAGTGAAGTTGTTGGACAAGGACGGTGCATTGATCGCAACGGCGATGACCGACAGCCGGGGTGAGTACTCCTTCCCGGTCGAGAAGAACAAGGAGTATCTCCTGCGCACGGAGATGAAGGGCCGCTATCCCGGAGAGCAACACATGAGCACCGAACGGATCGAGGAACAACAGATCATCACACGCGACATCCACTTGGTGCCGAATGCGGGGATCTGGTTGCGCGGAACGGTGCGGAACAAGGATCGTCCGGGTTTCGTGTCTGGTGTCACCGTGACCGTGGTGAACACCAGCAGCTTCTTCGCCGAGACCTTCACCACTGAGGAAAGCGGGGACTTCAGCATACGTATGCAAAGCAATGAGGAGTTCGAGGTGTTGCTGGAGAAGTCGGGCTATTACAGCATGAGTCTCCCGATCAGTACGGTCGGGATGAAAGAAGGCTTGATCATCCTGAACGATGTGCGCGACCTCAGCTTCGAACCGATCGAACTAGGTGTGCCATCGGCCTTCCGCTTTGTGCGTTGGGCCAAGGATGAAGTGAGACTGGATCCTGTTGCGCGGACCGAATTGGAAGCATTTGCCGAGCGCTTGAACGTGAACCCTGCGGTCCATGTGGAGATCGGGGTGCATAGCGATGCACGCGATGGGGACGGGGCGGTCGCACTGGATCAACGCAGAGCCGATGCCATCGTGGACTTTCTGGTGAACAACGGAGTGAAGCGTGAACGTCTGGTCGGCAAAGGCTTCGGTACCACGCGGTTGAAGAACCATTGCGCTCCCGGTGTGGTGTGCTCGGAGGCCGAGCACGCGCAGAATCGCCGTGTCGAGTACACGATCACGCGCGTGGATCAGTAGCTAACGCCCGAAAGCGAAATCCTTGGGCGGCGAAGTACTCCAATGCGCGAGGAAGGGTGTACCGAAGATTCTTTTCCGCCTTCAAGCTGTCGTGGAAGACGATGATGGATCCGCGCTTTGTGCCGCGCTTTACGCGGTCCCAGCATTGCGGTCCACTGATCCGCTGGTCATAGTCCGCGCTCAATACATCCCATAGGATCACCTGGTACCTTTTTCGCAGGGCGCGGTATTGCTGCCAGGTCAAGCTGCCGTATGGCGGACGAAAGAGGCGTGATCCCGTGGCGTGCTCTCCGCGTACAGTGTTGCGCAAATAACTTCGGAAGGGTGTTCGCCGTCCACGTGGATGATCCCACGTGTGATCGCCCACCGTATGCCCTTCGCGCTGGATCCGTTCAAGGAGTTCCGGATGCGCGGCACAATTCTGCCCGATGCAGAAGAAGGTCGCCTTGGCACCGTACCGCGCCAGTTCATCCAAGACCCATGGGGTTACCTCCGGAACGGGTCCGTCATCGAAGGTGAGGAACAGTTCCTTATTCGACGTGGGAATACGCCACACCACCCCGCGGAACACGGCGCTCACCAGCCACGGTATGCGCACCGAGACCATGGCCCTAGAACCGCATACGCGTCGTCTTTCTATCGGCGGACTGCAGTTCCATCAACTTGCCCTGGTAGAGTTCTTCGATCACATCGAATCGCTCCTTCATCGGCTGGCCAAAGGCATTGTCTTCCCGTGCAGAAGTCGTGGCCAATCGACCCATGACCGCGTGCGTGATCGCCATATCGTCTTGCACGCGGCTAGCGAATTCAGGGTCCAAGCTGAGATAGAATTCCATGTTCTCCTCCATGATGGTGAACAACCGCTCGGAAAGGGTGTTCGCCTTGTCCTTGTCGCCGATGGCATAGTACGCTTCCACCGTGGGCAACAGGATCCGATCGAATGGCACATTGCGCTCAGGCATCTTTTCCAAGGATAGATCCAGGATCGTTCGGGCATCATCGTCCCTCCCTTCGTCGATCAATGCTTCGGCCAAGCTGCTAAGTTGGAGACGCAGGTTGGTGGTCATGCGCAGGATGTTCTCGTCCAAGTAAATGGCACCCTCGGTCTCCATGTTGCCCCAGAGGAATTTCTCCGTCACGTTGTGGAACATGATGTCCGTGGCCACACGCCCTTGCAAGTTCGGATTGCGGTTCGGTGTGAACGCTGGGACCACACGGTAGGTCAGCCCCTCCAATTGGAAGTGGTCCTGTAGGTTGATGTAGCTATCGGGTCCAGTAGTGACCGCGAAGTAGATGGGTCGCTGCCAATTGTTGTTCGCCAAGAGATCAAGTACCATCAAGTGGTTCTTCAGCAACACCTGCCGATCGATCTTCCATTCCACGCGTGGTACCCAGCCCGTATCACCAACCGCCAACGTCCCTGAACCGAAAACAACCGCACTATCCGCTGCGATGCTGAACTGGTCCGTTGGGAAATAGGCATCCTTCACACCACGCTGGAAGAGCACTTGCATGTTGCGGTCGTTCGTCACGAAGGCCATCATGTCCTTCAGGTCGCGGTAGGTCTTGCCTTGCGGAAGAAGGGCCACCACATCGCGTGTGCCTTGGCGGTATTTCTCGGGAGCCATGGCGAAGGGGACCGGGTCGCTATCGTATGCTTTGCGCCGCATCTGGTCGATATACCAGTCGGTATTCAATAAGCTCAGATTCACCACGCGGATGTCCGTGCGGATGCCCTCCACTTCCTGGGCGTACCAGAGGGGGAAGGTGTCGTTGTCGCCATTGGTGAAGAGGATCGCATTCGGGGCGCAGCTCTCTAGGTAGTCATGCGCAAGGTCGCGTGCGGGTGTCCGGGTGCTCCGGTCATGGTCGTCCCATCCGTCAGCCACCATTACTGCGGGGATGATCAGGCCGATGACAGTGGCCAACAAGCCATGCACCGTATCGTTCTTCATCACCTTGCCCAAGATGTAGAATAGCCCAAGTGCTGCTCCACCGAGCACACCCATGTACAGAATGGAGTAGGAGATCGCATGTCCGCCATCCCACTCCACCACGTACTTCAAGATGCCGAGACCCAACGCAGCGCCGACCACGGTACCGAGTTCTTTTTGGCTGAGGCTCTTCGCTGCATCGAACAAAGCGAATACGCCTAGGCCGATCCAGATCGCGAACGCATAGAAGGATCCCACATAGGCATAATCCCGTTCACGCGGCTGGAAGGGTGTTTGATTCAAATAGATCACGATCGCTACTCCGGTGAAGAAGAACAGCAGCATCACCACGGTCCAGTCCTTCGAGTGCCGCACCAGTTGATACACCAGACCGATCACACCCAAGAGCATCGGCAGTAGATAGAACTTGTTGAATGCCTTATTCAGCGTCATGCTGGAAGGCAGGTGCTCCTGGTTCCCGAGTCGCTGTGCATCGATCGCTGGGATCCCGGACATCCAATTGCCATCCAAGATGGTCCCGTGACCCTGGAGGTCGTTCTGGCGACCTGCGAAATTCCACATGAAGTACCTCCAGTACATCCAGTCCATTTGGTAGCTGAAGAAGTAGCGCAGGTTCTCACCGAAAGTGGGTTTGTAAATGATCGTTGGTTTGCCTTCTCGATCCAGCGTACGCATGGGGCGGCCCTTGAAATCGCTCCATTCCTTGTACGCGTTCACGTGGTTGCGCTGGGAACTGTACATGCGCGGGAAGACCATGGTGAACTCGGGCTCGTACACCGGCTCGCTTCCTTTGCGCGCATCCGTGATCACGTAGGCGTGCTCGATCGTATGTTCTGGATTCTCCTCTATGAAATGCTGTGCGCTCCAACGGTCGTACGCGTTCTGGACCACTCGATCGCCTTTTTTGATCTGGTAGGTGGCGGTGTACACCGGGTTCCCATCCTCGCGTTCGTTGGCGTAAGGAGAATCCCAGAATTGACCCATCAGCAAGGGGCGGTCACCGTATTGTTCTCGGTTCAGGTAACTCAATAGGTTGAAGACGTTCTCCGGGTTGTTCTCATCGATGGGCGGATTGGCCGTACTGCGGATCACGATCATCGCGTAGGTGCTGTACCCCACCAAGATCACGCTCACGCCGAGGAGCACCGTATTCCAAAGCACCTTGCCCTGCTTTTGGGTCCACATCAAGCCCCACACCACCAACCCGATCAGCAGCAGGGTGTAGAACAGGTTGCCGGTGTTGAAAGGCAGCCCCATGTCGTTCACGAAGATCAATTCGAACGAACCGGCCATCTTCACGAGGCCTGGAATGATGATGGCTTGGATGGTCCCAAGGATCAGCGCCGATACCACGAAGGTCATCACCACTCCCTTCAGCGAAGGCTCATAGCGTTTGAAGTAGTACACGAACGCAATGGCTGGGATGCAAAGCAGGTTCAGCAAGTGGACGCCGATGCTCAAGCCCATGAGGTAGGCGATCAGAATGAGCCAGCGGGTACTGTGCGGTTGTTCCGCTTCGCTTTCCCACTTGAGGATCGCCCAGAACACGATGGCAGTGAAGAAGCTGGAGAGTGCATACACCTCACCTTCTACCGCACTGAACCAGAAACTGTCGCTCCAGGTATAGGCCAAGGCACCGACCACCCCGCTACCGAGAACTGCGATGATGCTGCCGGTCGTGAGCGCGGTGTTGTCTCGCGTAGCCAACTTTGTGGGCCATGTGCGTGATGCTCCAGAACAAGAAGAGGATGGTGAAGGCGCTGGCCAAGGCACTCAACACGTTCACGGCCATCGGCACGTTCTCCGTACTTACGAAAGAACTGGCCACCCGGGCCAGGATCATGAACAACGGAGCGCCGGGCGGATGGCCGACCTCCAACTTGTAGGCCGTGGCAATGAATTCCCCGCAATCCCAGAAGCTACTCGTGGGTTCGATGGTGGCGATATACGTCCAGGAGGCGACCAAGAACACCAACCAACCAGTGATGATGTTCAGCTTCTTATAGTCCATGCGGTGCAATTCGGATACGGTAAGGGCCACAGCTTCAGCCGAAAGGCTGTAAGAACGGACGCGAAAATACCGAAACTCCCGGCCCCGGCACATTCCATGTTTGGGAGGCACCCTCTGATCGTTTACTTTTGCCGCGCTTTGGTGCCAGCCAAAGCGGTATTGTCCGATGGTGTAACTGGCAACACGTCTGATTTTGGTTCAGAAGAGTCCAGGTTCGAGCCCTGGTCGGACAACAACGAAACCCGCCCCCTGGCGGGTTTCGTTTTGAACGGGCATGGCGAGAAGTTCATCCCGCAGGGACGGTAGTCCGATGCGGGAAGCCCTGGTCGGACAACAACGAAACCCGCCCCCTGGCGGGTTTCGTTTTGAACGGGCATGCCGATAAGTTGAGCGCAGTGAAACCCCGCAAGGACAGCAGTGCTACGCGGGAGGCCCTAGACCGGACAACAAGCCCATTGTTTTGGTTATGCCGGAACCCGACGATGGAGGATTCCGGTGACTCACTAAAGCCATGCTCGAAAAGCCTCTGTGCTCAGGGTCAGTACCGCACCTTATCCTGTTTGCCCTTCCACGCTTCGAAGACCACCTGTGCCTCATCGCGCAAGAGGTGTTCCGTAGGGATCTTCCGCTCGGTAAAGGGCAAAGTCAATTCGTCGTAGATCAATTGGTCGTCGAAGCCGGCATCGGCGGCATCTTCACGGGTACAAGCGAACACGATGCGATCCGGTCGTGCCCAGTAGATCGCGCCCAAGCACATGGGGCAGGGCTCGCAACTGGTGTACAACACGCATCCCTCCAGTTGGAAATCACTGAGCGAGTTGCAGGCCTCACGAATGGCGACTACTTCAGCGTGCGCGGTCGGGTCATTTGTACTCGTTACCCGGTTATTCCCTCGGCCAACGACCTTGCCATCCTTCACGATCACACAGCCGAAGGGGCCGCCATCGCCACGGTCCATACCAAGGCGAGCAAGCTGGATAGCCTCTCCCATGAATCGGATATCATCATGCTCCATGCGGCCAAGGTATTGCAGCTTCCGCATTTGGTGGAGTTCTGCACGGGACTTCTATATTGGTTCACCAAACCATCTTCCATGGAGTTGCTTACCCCCCGCAAACGCCTGTCATTCACCGGCCAAGGTGCTGACCTGTTCGCCGTCCTAATCGTGAATTGGCTGCTCACCTTGATCACCCTTGGGATCTATTATCCGTGGGCCAAAGCGCGACGATTACAGTACTATTACGAGCACACGGAACTGGATGCTCACCCGTTCCATTTCCACGGGACTGGCAGGGAAATGTTCATCGGCTTCATCAAAGCCGTCGGTTTGATCGCACTGGTCTATGCAGTTTTCTTCGGACTGTTGCGGGTGAAGGAGGTCTGGGCCGTCGTGTTGGGGTATGCCTTGTTCTTTGGGGCCATCATAGCGATCACACCGCTGATCATCCACGGTAGCTATCGTTACCGCATGGGCCGAAGCAGCTGGCGGGGCATCCACTTCGGATACCGTGGCGAGTTGAAGGAGCTCTATTCCATTTGCATCCGCGACGGGTTGCTCACCCTGGTCACGTTCGGCATCTACGGTGCTTGGTTCCAAATGAACTTGCGCAACTACGTCTTGGGCCATGTGCGTTACGGCAATTCCAGCTTTCAGTACAAGGGGGATGGAACGGAATTCTTCCTATTGAACCTGAAGGGTTATTTCCTCACCCTGTTCACACTAGGTATCTATGGGTTCTGGTGGCAGAGGGACATCTTCAATTACTACGTGAACAACCTGTCCTGGAACTTTTCCGAGGGACGTCGCCTCCAGTTCAGAAGCACGGCCACCGGCGGTGGTTTCTTTGGGCTGATCGTTGGGAATCTCCTGTTGGTGATCTTCACCTTGGGCATCGGCTTTGCTTGGGCCCAAGTACGGATGATGAGGTACGTGATGACCAACGTGGAGATGGTGGGCGACGCGGACCTTGATGCCGTGGTGCAGACCGAGCAGGAGCACAAGAATGCCACAGCGGATGAACTCGGTGACATCATGGACATCGGCATCTTCCTGTGAGCACAGCATACCCTGCGCATTTCTATGATGGGCTCACGAGCAAGCCCAAAGAGGCGTTCGTGCGCTTGCGCGAACCGGATGCGTTGGAGGTGGAAGTGTCCGGCAGCAACGGTACGAATGGGGATCGCTTCTTCTGGCCGTTGGAACATGGTGGTATGGAATGGGAGCGCACGGTCAGTACACTTCGAATCACCTTCGGTGAGTATCCGCGCCGCGTGATCATCTCGCGCGACAAGCTGTTCATCGCCACCTTCGTCAAACACATGCAGTACGCAGGTCGTCGTGGTGTTTACGACCGCGTTCTTTCCCTTGCGCGCAAAGGGCCGTTCTTCTTCCTCCTAGGCCTAATTGTTTTGATCGTCGCGGGGTACTTCTGGGTATTGCCATTCACCGCCGAACGCATGGCCTTGTTGCTTCCGTTGGAAGTGGATCGGCAGATCGGAAACGCCTCGTTCGGCAGTGTGATGCTCGGTTTGGACGAGGACAGCGCACGTAGCGTGGTGCTACAACGCTTTGGTGATGAATTGGAACTGACCGATAAATTCGACCTGCGCTTCCATTTCGTTCATAGTGATCAGGTCAATGCCTTCGCCATGCCAGGCGGAGATATCGTGGTGTTCAGCGGCATTGTGAATGGCATGGAACACCATGAGCAATTGGCTGCGCTATTGGCCCACGAAGCCACGCACGTGGATGAACGCCACAGCATGCGCATGATGGTGCGCCAAATGGCCGGTTACTTGTCCCTGTCCATGCTGCTGGGTGATGTGAATGCTGTGGTAGCCGTGCTTGTCGAGAACGCGGACAACATTCGGAACATGTCCTATTCGCGCAACTTGGAAACGGATGCGGACCAACATGGCATGGAGCGGATGGCCGCTGCCGGGGTGGACCCACAAGGCATGGTGCAGTTGCTGGAACTGTTGGAGGCTGAGACGGATGAAGTGCCAGGGGCCTTGAGTTTCCTGAGCAGCCACCCACTCACCGAGGACCGGATCGCCAAGGCACAGGCAAATACCACCAAGAATTCCGGTCCATTCAGTACCGACCCGGAACTGGAACGACTCTTTGATTCGTTGAAGGCGAAGTAGACGATCAGCCCTTCACCGCGATCCCCAATTCCTTCAACTGCACATCGTCGATCCGGCTCGGTGCATCGATCATCGTATCCCGACCG
This sequence comes from Flavobacteriales bacterium, assembly GCA_016710015.1. Lineage (GTDB taxonomy): Bacteria > Bacteroidota > Bacteroidia > Flavobacteriales_F > PHOS-HE28 > PHOS-HE28. The sequence continues at coordinate 502,285 of JADJLR010000003.1, read as the reverse complement.
GCATTGTTCTTTGGAAAGGCAATGAATTCGCGGATGTCCGTGCGACCACCGAACAAGCTCACCCACCGATCGAAGCCGAAGGCCGCACCACCATGCGGAGGTGCACCGTACTCGAAGGCATCCAGCAGGAACCCGAATTTGTAACGGGCATCCTCATCGGTGAAACCGAGCACGCGGAACATCGCCTCTTGCATGCTCCGATCGTGGATGCGTATGCTGCCACCACCGATCTCCGTGCCGTTGATCACCAGGTCATAGGCGTTGGCTTTTACTGCACCGGGGTCGCTTTCCAACAGGTGTGTGTGCTCCGGTATGGGCGAGGTGAACGGATGGTGCATCGCATGCCAGCGACCGCTTTCCTCATCCTTTTCCAGCAACGGAAAGTCGACCACCCACAAGGGTTTGAAAACGTTCGGATCGCGTAGGCCCAAGGTTTCAGCGATGTGCAGCCGAAGCTCGTTCAGCTGCTTGCGGGTCTTGTCCGTACCACCGGCCATGATGCACAATAGATCGCCCTGTTGCATGCCGAAATGTTCGGCCCATTTCTGTAAGTGTTCCTGCGAATAGAACTTGTCCACAGTGCTCTTCAATCCTTCTTCCGTCCATTTCAGGAATACGATCCCCGTGGCACCGATCTGTGGCCGCTTCACGAAATCGATCAGCGCATCAGTCTGCTTGCGGCTCCAGTTCGCACAGCCCTCAACTTTGATACCGACGACCAGTTCAGCATCGTCGAAGACCTTGAAGCCGACACCCTGCACCAAGTCGTTCAGTTCGTGGAAACGCATGTCGAAGCGTAGATCGGGCTTATCGCATCCATACATCCGCATGGCATCCTCATAGCTCATGCGCGGGAAATTCGCGTTGAAGTCCTTGCCCAGGATCGATTTGAACAAATGCTTTGCCAAGCCCTCGAACGTGTTCAGGATATCTTCCCGTTCCACGAAGGCCATCTCACAATCGATCTGTGTGAACTCCGGTTGCCGATCAGCACGAAGGTCCTCATCGCGAAAGCATTTCACGATCTGGAAATAGCGGTCCATACCGGCCACCATCAGCAGTTGCTTGAAGGTCTGCGGGCTTTGGGGCAGCGCATAGAACTCACCTTGGTTCATGCGGCTGGGCACCACGAAATCACGAGCGCCTTCCGGTGTGCTTTTGATCAATACCGGGGTCTCCACCTCCAGGAACTGTTGGTCGCTCAAGTAATTCCTTACCTCGATGGCCATGCGGTGGCGGAGCTCCATGTTCCCGCGCACATTGGCTCGGCGGAGGTCCAAATAGCGGTACTTCATCCGCAGTTCATCGCCGCCGTCCGTCTCTTCTTCGATGGTGAACGGAGGTGTCTTCGCTCCGTTCAAGACCTTTAGCTCGGTGACGATCAGTTCGATCTCGCCGGTGGGAATGTTCTTGTTCTTGCTTTCGCGCTCCTTCAACACTCCAGTCGCCTGCACAACGAATTCACGACCCAGTGCATTGGCTTGGTCGCTCAATGACTTGTCTCGTTCTGTATTGAAACTGAGCTGTGTAATGCCGAAGCGATCGCGTAGGTCGACGAAGCTCATGCCACCGAGGTCGCGGGTTCGTTGGACCCAACCGGCCAAGGTCACGGTCTTGCCAGCATCGGGGAGGCGGAGTTCGCCACAGGTATGGGTGCGGTACATGCGTGAATGATACATCGCCACTGCAACGTGCAGCAGGTTTGCGGAGTGCGAAATTACCTGAACGCGGCTATTGCACGGTGAAGGTCAATGAGCGGCGGATGATGTCGCCATCGTTCTCCTGCACCGCGAAGGACCACCTCTCCGTGCCCGCTTCGGCCCGTGTGATGATGGTTTTGTCGAACTCGTAGGTTTCTGTACCTACCGGCAGACTGTCGGTGGTCAAGGGGGCTCCACCATCGTAGGTGGCTGTAACCTTGAAATTTCGAAGCTGGTCATCGCCCTTGTGGATCACCACTCCGACACGTAAGGTGTCAGAAAGGGGTACCGTGTCGCTCGCATACGTGTATCCATCGGAGGTCAGGAACTCGATGGATGGATTGACCGAGGGCTTCGCGTCGTCGCGTACGCATCCGTGCAGCACCACGCCAATGAACAAGCCGGTGATCACGAGGTTTCCAGTGCGGTACAAGGCCGTTCTCATCCAAGCAAAAGTAAGGCATAGTGCAGTGGTGAACGCTTCTCGCGGGTTTGTCACAGCAACAAGCACTTCGGATCGATCTTGGCGAACCTTACAGCACACCCGAGGCAGCGAATTTGGCCGGTACCCTATCTTCATGGAAAGGTGAAACCATGCGAAAAACGATCCTGCTCTCCTCCATCCTTGCCGTGCATGTGGTACATGCCTGTTCCTGTTTCGGTCCGGATACGTTCTGTAGCACACTGGCTCCGCCCTATCCGCAGCCGGAATGGTGGTTGCCCGATGCTGTGGTCATGGCGGTCGTCGTGGGTGAAGAGGCGTACGGCGTTGATGTCCGCATCGTGCGCTCCTACTTTGGTGAAGTGCAGCACGAGGAGGTGATCCGTGTTTGGGGGGATTGCGGTGCTCTTTGTCGGCAGTATGTGACCGGCTGGGTGGCGGGGGATACGGTGCTGTGGGCCATTCAGCACAGCGACCTTTCCGGCAATGTGATCTGCGGAACCGAGCTGGAGGCCCCAAGCGACTACCAGCTATCGGTGTGCGGCGTGTATTCGTTGGACTATGCGAATGGCGCTGTCTCCGGACGCATTACCAAGCCCACCCAAGAGGAAATGAGCATAGATGCTTTTGAACAATTGGTGAACGACTGCCTGAGCACTGGGATAGAGGAGGCCCAAGGTCAGGAGCTACTTCAGGTCTCCCAAGGGTCGGGTGGCGCAGTGCTTTCGCTTTCTGAACCGATGGTGGTGGATCTCGCCATCATCGACGCGGCAGGTCGAATGTGTGCAGCAAGGGTCTGGGACGGTTCACCGTATCGGATGGATCGGCTCCCATCGGGCGTGTACAATGTGACGGTGCGCACGAAGGAGATCCGGCTCGTTCGGAAGGTGCTTGTTCCGTAGTCGATGGAAGAGTGATGAGCTTTCAGGTCGGTTGGTTTTGATCGATCTTGTCGGACTGCTCCAGAAGCTCAATTACAAGGGTCATGATCCAGCTTGTTCTTCCGCCGAGCGTTGCGTACCTGCGCTGATAGCTCATGTTGTATGGACGGGCGCATTGCGCACCAGATACGCGTGCAAGGCAATAGCGCGATCAACTTGGCATTGGAAGGGCTAGAAGCTGGTATCTACTACATTCACATCACCAGTGGCGGCTAGTGGATCACTGGTGGAGAACTCATCATTGAATGATAATGCGAATACGATCCATATGCTCATTGGTCGGTACTGCAGTGCTCCATGGGCTTGGGCAATCACAAGACCATCGCTCACTACTCCGTACGGAAGCAAGTTGGGATGTGGCCGTGTACGAATCCGCCACTATTTGCGGATGGATCGGCGCGGTGACTATGTTCATCGCCACGGATACGGTGATCAATGGCGAACAATACTCCCGCTTCGGCTACCATCCGATCCTTGACAATGACGGTCCACCCTTCTGCCCACCTGGATACTATGTGGCACCCGGAACGACCACCACCGAAGTCTGCCTGCGCGAAGACACCGTCGTCGGCCTGGTCTTCCAGTATGACCACGCGCTACAAACCGAGCATATCCTCTATGACTATAGCATAGAGGTCGGTGACACCATCCACGACTACTTTGACTGGGATCTTGTCGGTTGGGACCCAACCCCCACTGTCGTCGTTTCGATGGACAGTGTGCAGCTCTCGGATGGGGTCTATTATCGGCGTTGGCAACTCTCAACGGATGTGTTCGACGGCGTACTACACGACTACATCGAGGGTGTTGGTAGCACTTTTGGGATCACGCATGAGGCACCACAGTATTATGGCGATGGCGCACATCTTTGGTGTTATAAACGCAACGAAGTGGATGTGCTTTGGTCCGTACACTACTGCCCATTACCCGCAGGTCTGTCCGTTCAGGATCCGGGAAAAGGCACCATGATTCAATTCTTCAACGCCTCCGGTGGATCGGTCAGTTACGATATCGGGCGGTCATCGGGAGATCTGATCATACATGCTGTAGATGGCCGCAGCATACTTCGCGCTTCGGTTTCGGGAAGTGGGAGCATACCTTGGACCGGGCACCCTACCGGCATCTACGTGTATGAGTTCCAGGATCGCACTGGTCTCCGTTGGACGAGGCGGTTCATAGCAGAATAGAAAGCCACCCATCAGAGTGGCTTTCGTGTACGCTTTGCCGCGAGAGTTCCTTGCGACGAACAACGGTCAACCCTACAACGTCCCGCGATTCTCCTGTTCGCGCTCGATCGCCTCGAACAGCGCCTTGAAATTGCCTTTGCCAAAACTTTTCGCGCCCTTGCGCTGGATGATCTCGAAGAACATCGTGGGGCGGTCCAGCACCGGTTTAGTGAAGAGCTGCAGGAGGTAGCCTTCATCGTCGCGGTCTACCAGCACGCCGTGCTCCTTCAGCACCGCAAGGTCCTCGTCGATCTCGCCTACGCGGTCCAGTACGTCATCGTAGTATGAGGGTGGCACGTAGAGGAACTCCACGCCACGGTCCTTCAACGCTCCAACGGTTTCGATGATGTTGTTGGTGGCCACGGCGATGTGCTGAACGCCGGCGCCGTTGTAGAATTCGATGTACTCCTCGATCTGGCTCTTCTTCTTGCCTTTGGCCGGCTCGTTGATCGGGAACTTGATGCGACCGTTGCCGTTGCTCATCACCTTGCTCATCAGCGCGGTGTAGTCGGTGCTGATGTCCTTGTCGTCGAAGCTCACCAGTTGCGCGAAGCCCATCACCTCGGCGTAGAATTTCACCCAGGTGTTCATCTCGCCCCAGCCCACGTTGCCCACCATGTGGTCGATGAACTTCAGGCCCACCGGCTCCGGATTGTAATGGCTCTTCCACGCCCGGTAGCCCGGTAGAAAGGTGCCTTTGTAGTCGTTGCGCTCCACGAAGATGTGGACCGTTTCACCGTAGGTATGGATCCCACTGCGTACCACGAAGCCGTTCTCATCCTCTTCACGTGTGGGCTCCATGAAGCTCTTCGCGCCGCGCTTGGTGGTTTCCTCCCATGCCTTGGTGGCATCGGGCACCCAAAGGGCCACCACTTTTACACCATCACCATGCTTGCGGATGTGCTCGTTGATCGGGCTGTCCTCATTCATCGGTGTGGTCAGCACCAAACGGATCTTGTCCTGCACCAGCACGTAGCTCGTGCGATCCTTAGCCCCGGTCTCTAAGCCTGCGTAGGCGAGACTCTGGAACCCCCAGGCGCTCTTGTAGTAATGTGCGCTTTGCTTGGCATTACCCACGTATAGCTCTACGTAGTCCGTGCCCAGCAGGGGCAGAAAATCCTGTGCGTCGGGCATGATCTTCTCAAGTCCATAGTCGACATCTTTTAGTCCGGTTGCCATTGCTGTTCAATTTTCAAGTTGCGACTCACTCGAGCCAAGACTTCCAATACTTCTCATCATCGATCTTCAAAGCCTCTTCGGTCACCATCAAAGGTTTGAAGGTGTCCACCATCACGGCGAGTTCATTGGTCTCCTTCTGGCCGATGCTGCGCTCCATGGCTCCCGGGTGCGGTCCGTGGGGAATTCCTGCCGGGTGCAAGCTGATGTGGCCGGGTCCGATGTCGTTGCGGCTCATGAAGTCGCCGTCCACGTAGTACAGCACTTCGTCCGCATCGATGTTGCTGTGATTGTAGGGCGCGGGAATGGCCTGCGGATGGTAATCGTACAGGCGTGGTACGAAGCTGCAGATCACGAAGGCATCCGTTTCGAAGGTCTGGTGGATCGGTGGCGGCAAGTGTACACGCCCGGTGATCGGCTCGAAGTCGTGGATGCTGAAGGCATAAGGGTAGTTGTAGCCATCCCAGCCCACCACATCGAAGGGGTGTGTGGCGTAGGTGAAGTCGTACAACATGCCTTGCTTCTTCACTTTCACGATGAAATCGCCTTGCTCATCATGCGTCTCCAGCTTCTTCGGACGACGGATGTCGCGCTCGCAGAAAGGGCTATGCTCAAGCAACTGGCCGAACCAATTGCGATAGTGCTTGGGCGTGTAAATGGGCCGGTGGCTTTCGACGATGAACAAACGGTTATCCGTCGTGTCGAATTCCATCGTGTAGATCATCCCACGTGGGATGATCAAGTAGTCTCCGTACTTGAAATCCAAGGTGCCCAATAAGGAGCGCAGCCTACCTGTGCCCTTGTGTACGAAGATCATTTCATCGCAATCGGCGTTCTTGTAGAAGTAGTCCACGCTTTTGGCCTGTGGGGCGGCCAGTATGATGGCACAGTCGCTGTTCACGAGGATGGCTTTGCGCGCATCCAGATGGTCCTTGGCCGGTGTGGTCTTGAAGCCGTGCAAACGCAAGGAGCGCATGTTCTTCTCCAATGCGATCTTGGGGCTGACATCCTTGGGCTTCTTCAGCGCCTTCACTTGGGTCGGGCGATGCACGTGGTAGAGCAAGGAACTCATGCCATCGAAGCCCACGGTGCCGAAGAGTTGCTCATAGTAAAAGCGGTCCTTGCCGTTCTTGAAGACGGTGTGCCGTTTGTGCGGGATCTTGCCGAGGCTGTGGTAGATGGGCATGGTGGTGGATGGAACGCAGATGACGCGGATCGTTATGATGTGCGCTGATGGATCCTTGTTCGCTGTGTTCTGGTTTGGTTGTTTGGGTTTGTCATTCCGGGCCTGACCAGGGATCGCGCCCGTAAAGTTTCAATTTCTGAGGATGGTCAGTTCAGGATGCAGTGTTCCGGTCAGAACCAGCAAGGCCTCTTCCTCTCGGATACGTTGCCGTAAACCTTCCGGATCATTGATCGCTTTGGTCTTGGTGCTGCGGGTGCTGCGTCCCTTGCGCCAAGCGCGTTGCTCATCGATGGGCATCAGGTGGATCTCGCGGCAACTGGGCGAGCAGCAGTTCGCGTATTTCGCAGCACATGCTTCGCATTGGACCAGCAGCATGTTGCAAGTGGCCTCGTGGCAATTACTGATCCGGTCGCTCACCGCGCTGCACTGCATGCAGGTGCTCACCACATCATCAGTGATCCGCTCTGCCAGCCGTTCATCGAACACGAAGTTCTGGCCTTTGTACTTGCTGGGCAGACCTCTATCCTTGATCTGCCGTGCATAATCGATGATGCCGCCGTGCAACTGGTTCACATTGTTGAAGCCGTGGTGCTTCAGATAAGCACTGGCCTTTTCGCAACGGATGCCACCTGTGCAGTACAACAGGACCGTCGGCTCAGCCTCCCTCTCACCCTTGCACATTCTCACTCTTTCACCAAGCAGTTCTCTTACCTCCTCGATCGCTCCGCGGAAGGTGTCGGCCTTGGGCAGATAGGCACCATCGAAATGCCCGATCATGCATTCGTAGTTGTTGCGCATGTCGATCACCAATGCACCTTCCTCGATCTTCCGGTTGAAGGTGGCGGCATCGAGGTGATGGCCCACGTTCGTCACATCGAAGGCATCGTCGGCCAATCCATCTGCCACGATCTTCTGCTTCACTTTGATGATCAGCTTGAGGAAGCTCTTGCCATCATCTTCTACCGCGATCTTCCATGGGACATCGCGGAATGCCGATCTGCTATCGAGGCTCTGGCGGAAGGCACTGAGTTCGTGCGTTGGTACACTCACCTGGGCGTTGATGCCCTCTTGCGACACATAGATCCGGCCCAATACGCCAAGTGCCTCCCATTCCTGATACAGTGCGTTCCGTAAGGCCTCCACATCTTCCAACCGCACATACCGATAGAAGGACAGGGTGGTCCGATCTACGTCTTCGTTCAAAGAACGTTGACGCAACAGGTCCGGATGCAGCAGGTTGCGGAGATCGTGCCGTTCCATGGTGGAGTGCGAAATTACGGAAGGAGAGGAGGTGTACCGAGCGATGGGCCACTTTCGGACCGGTCCGTGGGGTTCTTGACCGTTCCCGCTGGGGTGTAGAATACATTTTGCGATCGCAAACTTTGCTCCGAATACACTAGGGGAAACAGGACTTGCATTTTTCAGCGGATCTTTTATTTTTGCGAACCATAAAAACCCAACACATCCTCTACTATGAAGAAATTCCTCGTTTTCGCAGCAGCAGCTGCATTCGTGTTCGCCCTCCCTTCTTGCAAGAAGTGCAGCACCTGCAAGTACACCTACAGTGACGGTGCTGGAGGTACTACTACCGTTACGACAGGAGAGGCCTGTGGTAAGAAGAAGGACATTGATGCGTGGGAAAGCGCTTGCAAAACGTCTGCTGCTCTATACACGAGCGGAACTTGCACTTGCGATAAGTCGTAGTTCTCTTTCTCATATGATGTGGGGGGCCTGATCCATTGGGTCCCCCATTTTCATTCCGTGGAACCTTATGCGGCCAGCTTATCCACTTCTTGTATGCAGTGCATTGCTCTTTAGCGGTGCCTTGGTAAATATTGCCATTGGGCATCAGGCTTTTCTCGATGGTTGCGTGTGTATCGTCAACGCGATCCTACGTTCAATGATCGCGCTTGGTGCGGCTTTGATATGTGGTGCGATCGCAGCGATCCTACCCGAACGCTCCGTCGTTGTGGGTAGAGCATTGACGGTGATCCAGAGCATTCTTCTTCTAGTCGGAACATTCTTTCTCATTCAACATGCGTTCTTCCTGCTTGAAGCTGCTTAGTTCGGTGGCCAGCGTGGTCCTGCTTGCCGTTGGTTGCGTTCAGCCGGATGAAGCTTGGCAAACCGTTACGGTCGTCGATAACGGGGGCTTTGAGGTGAGTATGCCGCGCCCGGCAGGGGTGCAGCGGAGCACGATCTACTTGAATGCCGATCAAGTGCCTACGCACATCAATATTTTGGCGGATTCCGGCATAACCTACGTGGCCTCATGGTTCGACTTGCCAGAACCTTTGGCCAAGTTACCTTCAGGGATCATTCCAGATACGGTTTGGAGCTTGATGAACCAGCGAGAGGATGCAGAGATCCTTTCTGAAGAGGGTCCTCTAGCGAGTCCTCAGCCGGATCAAAGACATGCTTGGCTCCGTGTAGATGGCACACGTATTGGAGTTGTAATGGTCTTCCGTGGGCACCGCGTGGCGATCCTCAATTCGGGTACTCCCGATCAGTTCTTCGGGGAGAGAGAACGTCGGAACATGCAGCGCTTTCTTCGTTCGTACAGACCGCTTTGAAGTTTGTGAGGTTCATCGATGCTTTGACGGGCATTGATGTGGTCATGGGTCGTCCCGTGCTAGCTTTGGCCATCTGACCAACACATGAAGAAGATCCTTGTCATCGGCTCCTCCGGCCAGATCGGTACCGAACTCGTCGATGGCCTTCGTGTCCGATTCGGTGATGCCAATGTGGTGGCCTGTGACATCAAGGAGCCGCAGGTGGAACAGGCCGGACCATTCGTTATGGTGAATGCCATGGATCGCCGAGGGATCGAACGGATCGTGGAGAAGTATGGTATCAATGAGGTCTATCTGCTTGCGGCACTCTTGAGTGCGACCGCAGAAAAGGACCCCGCCTTCGCCTGGCAACTGAATATGGAGAGTCTCTTCATCGTTCTGGAATTGGCGCGCGAAGGGAAGTTGAAGAAAGTGTATTGGCCAAGCAGCATCGCGGTGTTCGGGCCTACATCCCCCAAGGATGCTACACCCCAGCACACCATCGCGGAGCCGACCACCGTGTATGGCATCAGCAAACAAGCTGGAGAGCAGTGGTGTGCGTATTACCACAAGCGCTATGGTGTGGACGTTCGGAGCATCCGTTACCCCGGATTGATCGGGTGGAAGAGCGCTCCCGGTGGCGGTACCACGGATTATGCCGTCCACATCTTCCACGAGGCTATCAAACAGGGTAGCTATACCTGCTTCTTGGACCGTGGTACCACCTTGCCCATGATGTACATGCCCGATGCGATCCGCGCCACGATCGACCTGATGGAAGCACCTATTGAGCAGGTGAAGGAACGCATCGGCTACAACCTGGCCGGCTTCAGCTTCGCTCCGGAAGAGATCGCCGAAGAGGTGAAGCGCCATGTCCCGGAACTCGTCATGAAGTACGAACCGGATGCCCGACAAGCCATCGCCAACAGTTGGCCACGCAGCATAGATGACTCCGCAGCACGTAAAGACTGGGGGTGGAAGCCGCAATACGACCTCAAGGCCATGGTCGATGAAATGATGACCAACTTGCGGAGAGAATTGGCTCCTAAGAAGCGGCCATAGGTTACATTCATCGTGTAACCCGGTGCCGATACTTCACGTATCCCGTGCGACCACAAGTGTTATTGGTGATGATCTCGACCCTTCGTTCCCGCTTCCTTCCATTCCTCGTACTTTTCTTACTCGTTGCGCAGGTCTCGTTCGCTCAAGCGGGTGCCATTGTTCAGGATACGCTGAACCGGGTGGATGAGATGGGGCGTAAACAAGGGCTTTGGAAAGTGACCGCGCCGGTCGCTGAGAAACCCGGTTATGAGAATGGCCAGTTGGTGGAGGAAGGTCGTTACACGAACAGCAAGCGCATCGGCGTATGGCGGCGCTATTGGCCCAATGGCAAGGTCATGAGCGAGATCACCTACCAAATGGGCCGACCGCGTGGTGAGTACAAGACGTTCTACCCCAACGGGAAGACCGAAGAGTTGGGCAGTTGGGACTTGGATCGGAATACCGGAAAATTCCAGCGCTGGCATGCCAACGGGCAACTCGCCCAGGATTTCGTGTTCAATGAGCATGGGGTGCGTGATGGGGAGCAGAAGTACTACCACGAGAACGGTACCCTCGCTGTGCAAGTCTCAGTGAACGAAGGAAAGGAAGAGGGCACCTTGAAACGCTACACGCCCGATGGTCAACTCCAGCAAGTGGCGCAATTCGACAACGGTGTGATCGATGCGGCCAACAGCAAGTACATCAAACCGGTCCCGAAGGCCGATGAGGTGAAACCAGACCCCAAGGCCGCACCGGCACCCGCTGTTACGGCGGAGGAGACCACCAATGCCATCACCTTCCGGGACAATGGGTACAACACCCTTTACGACCGCCAGTTGCGTCTCTCGCAACAAGGTGAATTCCTGAACGGTCGTCTCCACGATGGCAAGCGCTACACCTACGACAAGGATGGGATCCTCGTGCGGATACAGCAATACAAGTCCGGACGTTACATCGGCGATGCCGTGATCACGGACGAGGACCTGCGATAGATCCTGCGACCGTTCTTGGAGCAAGCGAGCTGCCCGCTCCTATTGTAGTACCTTGGTCCTGCCCCGTGGAACAAGATGCGCCTGATGCTGTTCCTGTGATGAACGTACACGATCGCTGTACGCGGGGTTCTACGGAACGAGCATGGAAGAACTGGAAGAACGTTTTGGTCAGATCATTGAATTCCTGCGGAAGAACCTGCGGCGCGTGTTGCTGGTGGCGGCCGCACTTCTTGTCCTGCTGACGGCGGTGAAGACCATCGGACCGGAGGAGGAGGGCGTAGTGCTCTACCTCGGCAAGTATGACCGAACGTTGCAGCCCGGACTGAATTTCATTCTCCCATTCGGTGTGGAGACGCTTTACAAGATCCCCGTGCAACGACAATTGAAGCACGAATTCGGGTTCCGTACGGAGTCTGCTGGTATACACAGTGAATACGAGTCCGGGTCATACGAGGACGAGAGCAGCATGCTCACCGGTGATCTGAACCTAGCGGATGTGGAGTGGGTGGTCCAGTATCGGATCGTTGATAGTTACCGATACTTGTTCCGTGTTCGCAATTCGGAGCAGACCTTCCGCGACATGAGTGAAGCCGCCATGCGGAAGGTGGTGGGCGATCGTACGGTGAACGAGGTACTCACCGTGGGCCGACAAGAGGCGGCGAGTAGGGTTGAAGTGCGTTTGCAGGAAATGTGTGACGAATACGAGAACGGGATCCGCGTGGACCAAGTGGTTTTGCAGGATGTGAACCCGCCCGAACCAGTGAAGCCTTCCTTCAATGCGGTGAACGAAGCTCAACAGGAACGGAGTACGTTGATCAACCAAGCGGAGAGCCAGTACAACAGTGTGATCCCAAGGGCACGCGGCGAGGCCGAGGAGACCGTGCAGCTCGCAGAGGCCTATGCGCTCACCCGCGTGAACGGTGCCACGGGCGAGGCGGCACGCTTCGATGCGGTGTACGAGGAATTCGTGAAGGCACCGGAAGTCACGCGGAAACGACTCTATCTCGAAACGCTGGAACGTGTGCTTCCCAAAGTGGGCAACAAGATCATCGTAGACGAGAAGAGCAATAATGTGCTGCCGCTATTGAACATGGGAGCAATTGAAAAAGCGAAATGAACATGGGCATCCGCAACATCATCCTTCTTGTTCTCGGTGCGGTCCTCCTGGCGGTCGTGTTCAGCGCAATGTTCATTCTCGACGAGACGCAGCAGGCCATTGTAACCCAGTTCGGTAAACCTGTTGGAGCACCTCGAACGGATCCGGGCATGCATTTCAAGGTCCCGTTCATCCAGAAAGCCCAGTTCTTCGACAAGCGTTACCTCGAATGGGATGGCGACGTGAACCAAGTGCCTACCAAGGACAAGAAGTTCATCATAGTTGACACTTACGCACGTTGGGAGATCACCGATCCATTGCAATTCTTCATCCGATTGCGCGATGAACGTTCCGGTCAATCCCGGCTGGACGATATCCTCGATGGTGAAACGCGCAATGCCGTGGCCAACCACAAACTGATCGACCTGGTGCGCAGCAGCAACCGCACACCCGAGGTGGTGGAGAACTACATGGAAGCGCTGGAGATCCTGGATAGCATCACAGTGGGAAGAGGGATGATCGAAGCGGAGATCCTGAAGAAAGCTAACGGGCGAACCAGCGATCTCGGTATCCGGATCCTTGATTTCCGATTCAAGCGCATGAACTACGTGGAAGATGTGCGCCAGCGTGTGTACGAACGCATGATCAGTGAACGAAATCGGATCGCGGATCAATTCCGCAGTGAAGGACAAGGCGAAGCCCGAAAGATCCAAGGAAACAAGGAGCGCGATCTGGCTCGGATCCAGTCCGAAGCCGTCATGCTTGCCGAACGCATCCGAGGGAGAGCCGATAGCAGCGCCACGGCCATCTACGCCCGTGCCTACAACCGGACAGCAGCATCGCGGGAGCTGTATGGTTTTCTCAAAAGCCTAGAAGTCATGGAGAAGTCCATCGATGGCCAGAGCACCGTTATCCTTTCCACCGAGAGCGAGCTATACAGGTACTTGAAGAAGATGAATTGAGCGGCACCTGACATGCTGGGACCGCCTGCTACCTTCGCACGCGCATTCCTTTTCCTGAGATGTCCGTACCGACCCATGGCCCACTTTTCCTGACCAATACCCTAACGCGCAAGAAGGAGGAATTCGTCCCCCTTCGGCCACCGCATGTTGGGCTGTATGTGTGCGGACCCACCGTGTACAGTGATGTACACTTGGGCAACGTGCGCAGCTTCCTCACGTTCGATGTGCTGTACCGCTGGTTGACACACATCGGTTACAACGTGCGTTACGTGAGGAACATCACTGATGTTGGTCACCTAGTGGGCGATGTGGATGAAGGCGAGGACAAGATCGCCAAGCGCGCACGGCTGGAGCAGTTGGAGCCGATGGAGATCGTGCAGAAGTACACCAACGGCTTCCACGATGTGATGCGCCTGTTCAATGTCCTGCCGCCAAGCATCGAGCCCACCGCCACAGGACATTTGATCGAACAGATCGGCATGGTGGAGCGGATCTTGAAGAGCGGGTACGGGTATGAAGCAAATGGTTCTGTCTATTTCGATGTGTCGAAGTACGCAGAGAAGCATGCCTACGGTGAACTCAGTGGTCGCAAGATCGATGAGCTCATGACCAATACCCGCGATACCGAGGGAATGGATGAGAAGCGTAGTCCGCTCGATTTCGCGATCTGGAAAAAGGCCGAACCCCAGCACCTGATGAAATGGCCGAGTCCATGGGGCGAGGGTTTTCCCGGATGGCATCTGGAGTGCAGCGCCATGAGCACCAAGTACCTCGGCCTTACGTTCGACATCCATGGAGGTGGTATGGATCTGAAGTTTCCGCATCACGAATGCGAGATCGCGCAGAGTGTGGCGGCGGATGGTGTGGCACCGGTGCGCTATTGGATGCACGGCAACATGCTTACGGTGAACGGCCGCAAGATGGCCAAGAGCGAAGGCAACGGATTCACACCGGAGGAACTGCTCTCCGGCAACCACAAGTTACTGGAGCAAGGGTATAGCGCCATGACCGTGCGTTTCTTCATGCTGCAAAGCCACTATGCCAGCACGCTCGATTTCAGCAATGCGGCCATGCAGGCGGCGGAGAAAGGGTTGGAGCGTTTGATGGCCGCACTGACCACGCTGGATGCGTTGACACCCGTTGCAACATTCGATCCGGCACACGACACCACCCTCGATGCCTTGATCAAGAGTGCCAACGCGTACATGAATGACGACCTGAACACACCGCGCGCGATCGCCGTGCTGTTCGAGGGCATTCCGGTGATCAACAACGCGGCGGCCAAACGCGAGGACCGATCCGGTTTCTCCGCAGAGCAGTTGTCCCGTTGGAGGGAGTTCTACCACGGCATCGCGGGTGACGTTCTGGGTCTTCAACACGAACAACGCGTTGTGGCGAACGATCGAGCCTTGGATGGCTTGGTGCAAGAATTCATTCGCATGCGGGCCGAGGCCAAAGCGCGCAAGGACTTCGCTGCCAGTGATGCTATTCGCGACAAGCTCGTGGCCTTTGGTATCGTGCTGAAGGATACCAAAGAAGGGACGACATGGGAAAGGGCATAGTGATAGTAGGAGCAGGAGTCAGGAGCAGGAGCAGGAGGCGGAATGCAGGGTCTTGCCAGCCACCTGCTGCTGCCATCTGCCTCATACTCCTTGCATTTGGAATTCTAGCGGGATGCGGATCCGGTCGACCGGATCAAGTCGATGTACCGACGGTGAAGGTCACCGAACCTGCATTACCTCCAACACCACTTTTCGATCCGGATAGCGCCTATGCGTTCGTTGCGGCCCAGGTCGCTTTCGGCCCCCGTGTCCCCGGCACCAAGCCACACGTGGATTGTGGCGATTGGATGGTTGCCCGGCTAAAAGGATCCGGTGCGGAGGTGGTGGAGCAGACCGGGAGCGTTACCACTTTCAGCGGTGGGCGGTTGCCTTTGCGCAACATCATCGGCAGTTTCCATCCGGAGCGGAAGGAGCGGATCCTGCTCTTTGCCCATTGGGATACGCGCCCTTTTGCCGATAAGGACGATGAGCGCACCAACCAACCGATAGACGGTGCCAACGACGGGGGAAGCGGTGTGGGCATCTTGTTGGAGATCGCACGACATCTGGCCCAAAAGGAGCATGGACCGGGGGTCGATATCCTCTTCACCGATGTGGAGGACCATGGCCAACCCAGCGGGGCCATGGGCATGGATGAGCACAGCATCGATACGTGGTGTCTTGGATCCCAGTATTGGGTGAAGAACCCCCATGTGCCGAATTACAAGGCTCGCTTCGGTATTCTGTTGGACATGGTGGGGGCGAGAGATGCGAAATTCTACCAAGAAGCCCTGAGCATGCAATATGCGCCGGCCATTGTTCGCAAGGTGTGGAAGACCGCAGAAGCGCTGGGGTACGGTGATCGGTTCGTCCAGGAGACGAAGTACTTCGTGGGGATCGATGACCACATACCAGTGAACAAGACCTTGCGGATCCCGAGCATCGACCTCATCGAATACGACCCCGCTACACAGGCATTCGGGCCGTACTGGCATACGCACGATGACAACATGGAGGTGATCGATCCGGTGACCTTGAAAGCCGTTGGGCAGACCGTGCTCGAAGTGGTCTGGAAGGAGAACTGACCCACGTGTCCTCCTCGATTTCCTCTATCGGATGAAAATACGCCATTGGAAATACGAAGGGGCTGCCTCGTTCTGAGGCAGCCCCTTCGCGAAAGAGATCATCCTTTACTCCTTGGTAAAGACGGACTGGAAGGCACGACCGTCCTGCTTCACTTTCAAAACGTAGGTGCCGTTCGTCAGGATGGAAACATCAAGCTGGTTGTCGAACAGGACATCGACGATCACCTGTTTGCCTGTGATGTCATACACCGCTGCAAAACGCTTTCCGCTTGTAGCTGGAAGTTCCACACGAAGCTGATCGGCAACGGGGTTCGGGTATACCCGCATCCCATTGCGTTGCACGTTCGTAGCGATACTGGTGCTCAATCCTTCCACCACCTCCACGACCGTGTTCACAGGAACGTTCTCCAGAATATCCACGATACCAGAAGGCCAGCGTATCTCCAGCTCATCCACCACGGTGTTCTGCCCGACGCCGAAGTGGGTATTCAAGCTGCTCATGGTGCTGAATGCATCACCTGATTTCACGTCGCGGATCTGACTGCCCAGCGCACTGGTGATGCGGACACGGGCACCAATGCCATCCTTGTTGGATACGGTGCCCTTCGTGAGCACCTTGAGCCAGTTGTTGTCATTTCCATCGTTCAGAAAGGCACCGCCCCAGTTCGCGATGTCCAAGAATCCGTCGTTGTTCAGGTCGCCCACGGCATTGGTACTGGGTGCGGTGACATCCGGAGCGAACTGCATGTGGCCGTTCCCGTACATCAAAGCTCCGCCCCCTAGTACGTCCAAGTACCCATCGTTGTTGAAGTCATGGGTCGTCCATTCGATGGATTGGCCGGAGAAGTTGTCGAAACCGGAACCGGCGGTCTCATTGGAAAAAGTGCCGTCGCCATTGTTGCTCATCAATTTGTGGTAGTTACTGGAGCTGGAACCGATCAGCATATCCATGTCACCGTCGTTGTCGAAATCGCCCCAAGCACTGGACCATGATTGATGGGAGTCCGCTAATCCAAGTGCAGGAGCCATGTTCGTGAAGGTTCCGTCACCGTTGTTGCGCATCAAGAGGTCCGTTGGGTCGCAGCCGCACTTGGCCACGAAGCAATCCACATCGCCGTCGTTGTCGTAATCCGTCCAGATCGAACCGTAATTGCCGCAAGTTTCTCCTAACCCTCCCTGCATGAAGGTCAAGTTTCCAGTTCCATCATTGAGGAAACGAACATTCGCATTGGTATCATGGCAAGAGAAGGCATCCAAATGCCCATCTGCGTTGAGGTCCACCATGTTCGTACGCTGGCAGAAAATGTACTGAGAGAAGGACACCTCGGTGAATGCGGTTCCGGTCTCGTTCGCCATCATGAACGTGGCGCCTTGTTGACCACCATACATCAGGTCCGTGAATCCGTTCCCATCGATATCACCGGCAACGATACTCCATGAAGGTGAATGGTCCGCCGGAGTAGTGGGAATGTTCACAGAGAGGAAACCACCGCCGGGTTGCTGGTACTGGATGTTGATATTGGTGGAACTGGCCCGCACCATGTCATCCAAGTCATCCCCGTTCATGTCCACCACGCAATCACCTCCAAGCAGGTTCGGGATCGCGGATGAAGTCCAGGTCACAATGCCTTCCGCAGGAACGACCGGTGCGATCAGCTGTAGTTGGAAACCGAAACTGCCAGCATACCACCGATCATCAAAAGCGATCCGGTAGGTGACCCCTCCGGTCACGTTGAAACTTGCGCGTGAGGTCAATCCGGGACCGGAATCATCATCGCCCGCAACGCAAGTCAACGAACCACAAGCTCCCGTGAATACATGGAAGCGCGTATCCGGTAACCCTTCAATATCCGTGGTCAGCAGAATGGCCGTATCCTGTGCAGGTGTGAACGAATACCATTCGGCACCAGTGGCCACGCCGGTATTGACACACAGCGGCGAAGGTGCCTCTGGCCCATCGATCCCCGGTACGAAATAGATCCCGGGCATGATGGATTGCGCCGTTGAGCAGCTATTCTGGGCATTCGTCGTGGTGACGAAGGCAAATAGCGCGATCCCGAGTAATTCGATCCTCATGTGCTTGATCGGTTGATGGTGTGATGTACTTTGACGAGCGGTGTTGCAAAAACGTTGTCTGGACCGGATAGGACTCCGGTCGTACTGATTTGGGTCAGCGCTATGAAGGTGCTCGTGTGGTGGTTACTGCCAAATGTAGGCGCGTACTCGATCACGCTGATGCTGGGCCGGTATGCATTGTTCCCGCCCCTTGCAGACCTACGTGGGAGTCCGTTCTGTCCAGCGATGGTTCGAGGGCATCCATCGGGTTTGTTCAGGTGTTGGTGTTGCAAAGGGGAGATTACCTTGGCACCATGAGCGATACCACCGCTACGACCGACGCGAATTCCACCACTGTGGATCCATCCGAGGACAAGCGCCTGTTCCTCCTCGATGCCTTCGCATTGATCTATCGGGCC
Source organism: Flavobacteriales bacterium (assembly GCA_016710015.1). GTDB lineage: Bacteria > Bacteroidota > Bacteroidia > Flavobacteriales_F > PHOS-HE28 > PHOS-HE28. The sequence continues at coordinate 483,871 of JADJLR010000003.1, read as the reverse complement.
TATTTCAGCTTCATCCGTACGCCTCGGGTGAACAGTAAAGGCTTGAATACGAGTGCAGCATTCGGATTCACCACCACCTTGTTGGACCTCATCAAACGCGAGGATCCCACTCACCTCGCCGTGGTCTTCGATACGGCCGCTCCCACCGAACGGCATGAGACCTTGCTCGATTATAAGGCGAACCGCGAGGAGATGCCCGATGATATCCGGAGCAACATCCCGTACATCCGCCGGATCATTGAAAGCTTCAACATCCCGATCCTGGAGTCCGACGGGTATGAGGCCGACGACGTGATCGGGACCTTGGCAACGAAGGCCGAGCAACAAGGCTACACCACGTATATGGTCACGCCGGACAAGGATTTCGGGCAGCTGGTCACGGATCGGATCATCATGTATAAACCCGGCCGCGGAGGCGCTCCACCAGAGAAACTCGGGCCAAAGGAGATCTGTGCTCGGTGGGGATTGGAGCGCACCGAACAAGTGAAGGACATCCTCGGATTGATGGGGGATGCGGTGGACAACATCCCCGGGATACCGGGGATCGGCGAGAAGACCGCCATGAAGTTGGTGCAACAGTTCGGGAGCCTCGAGGCCGTTCTCGACAATAGTGACCAACTGAAGGGGAAGCAGAAGGAGAACGTGATCGCCTTCGCTGAACAAGGGCGCATGAGCAAGCAACTGGCCACCATCATCATCGATGCACCGGTGGAGTTGGACCACGAAGCTTTGCATTTGGATGCACCGAACAAGGAAAAGGTACTCGAAGTGTTCAGCGAGTTGGAATTCCGGAACCTCACTGGTCGGGTGTTGGGAGTTGATGCCCCCGCGGATGAAAAGGTGGGCAAGCGATCAACAACAAAGTCGAATTCCAACCAAGTGGATCTTTTCGGTACTTCCGTGGACGCGGATGGGAATGTGGAACTCACGGAAATGGCCACCATCGAGACCGTTCCGCATCGCTACTTCCTCGTGGAAGGGAACGAGGCCCTGTACATGCTTGCGGCGCAACTCAAAAAGCGGCCCCGTTTCTGTTTCGATACCGAGACCACCAGCACGGATGAGCGCACCGCCGAGTTGGTCGGCCTTGCCTTCAGTTGGAAGGCCCATGAAGGCCACTACGTTCCGGTGCCAGCCGATCGGGCAGAGGCGCAGCGCATCGTAGACATCTTCAAACCGATCCTGGAGAATGAAACCATCGGTAAGGTGGCGCAGAACGCGAAGTACGATCTGCGGGTAATGAGCAATTACGGTGTCGAAGTGAAAGGGCCACTCTTCGATACCATGGTAGCGCATTACATGCTGAAGCCGGATCTACGACATGGCATGGACTACCTGAGCGAAACCTATTTGGGGTATCGACCGGTATCCATCGAAACACTGATCGGACCGAAGGGGAGATCACAACGCAGCATGCGCGATGCGGACGTGGCTGCCGTGAAAGAATACAGCGCAGAGGATGCCGATGTGACCTGGCAACTTCATGAACTCTTCACCCCTATGTTGGAGCAGGACGAAGTGACCAAGCTCTTCGAAGAGGTGGAGATGCCCTTGATCAGTGTACTCGCCGATATGGAGAACGAAGGGATCCGGATCGACATACCAGCGCTCAAGGCCTTCAGTGAAGAACTGGGTACGGATCTGCTGCGCTTGCAAGAGGAGATCCATGCAGCCAGCGGGGTCCACTTCAACATCGATAGTCCGAAGCAATTGGGTGATGTTCTTTTTGAAACACTCAAACTGGGTGGTGATAGACCGAAAAAGACACGCACCGGGCAATACCAGACCAGTGAGGACATTCTCCAGACCCTCAACGGGACGCATCCGGTGATCCCGCTCATCCTCGACTATCGCAGCCTGCGTAAGTTGAAGGGGACATACGTGGATACCTTACCGGAAGCTGCGGACCAACATACCGGGCGAGTACATACCAACTACCTCCAGACCGTAGCGGCCACCGGACGATTGGCCAGCAACGACCCCAATTTGCAGAACATACCGATCCGCACGGAGAAAGGCCGCGAGATCCGAAAGGCCTTCGTTCCGCGCGATGCGGACCACCAATTGCTGAGCGCGGACTACAGCCAGATCGAGCTGCGCATCATCGCCCACATGAGTGGCGATCAGAACATGCAAGATGCCTTCCGGAACGGACTCGACATCCATGCTGCAACGGCCGCCAAAGTGTTCAATGCGGAGATCGCTGAGGTCACGCGCGAGCAACGCAGCAAGGCCAAGGCGGTGAATTTCGGGATCGCCTATGGGCAAGGAGCCTTCGGCCTAGCACAGAACTTGGGTATCCCACGTGCCGAAGCGAAAGCCATCATCGATGATTATTTCACGCAATTCCCCGGAGTTCGTGGGTACATGGATGAGATGATCGGCTTCTGCCGAACGAATGGATATGTGAAGACACTGATGGGTCGGCGACGGTACCTGCCCGATATCACCAGTGGCAACAACACCGTTCGTGCGCAGGCTGAGCGGATCGCGATCAATGCGCCCATGCAAGGTTCCGCTGCGGACATCATCAAAGTGGCCATGGTGCGTATCCATGAACGCATCAAGCGTGATGGCATGCGAAGCCGACTGCTCCTCCAAGTGCATGATGAACTCGTGTTCGATGCGCACAACGATGAAGCGCGGGCACTTGGAAAGATGGTAAAGGAACTCATGGAAGGAGCATTCCCACTGGATGTGCCACTTGTTGTTGACATGGGCATGGGGAAAAACTGGTTGGAAGCGCATTGATGACCCTGCCCTGACAGGGGACCTTTACGCCCGACCTACTGCTCTCTCTTAATCCCGATGATCGCAATGCGTATGAATCCTTGGTTGGTCTCGATGGCCGTTGCTACGTTCTTGACCGCCTGCGGTGGTGATCCGCCCGCGCAGGATGCCCTGAACATCGATCAAGCGCAGGATAGTACCGCGAAAGCGGACCGGATGGCACAGACGAAGAAGATCTTCTTCAACATCCCCTCGCCCATGGAGACCGCCGCGTTACTGAAGAAGACCGGTGCCCAGTACAACGGGAAGATCCTCAACGATGTGAACAAAGTGGACTCCTACACGGCAGCCAGCCAACAGGCGTTGAACCTCGGTGTGTACGGCGCGGATCTGAGCTATGCCAGCGTTTTCAATCACACCCAAGAGAGCATGTTCTACACCTCGTGCTCGCGCAAATTGGCGGATCGGTTGGGCGTGATCAGCGCATTCAACGATAGCACCTTGGAGTTGATGCAATCCAAGATGAATGATCGCGACGCACTCTTGGACATCATCAGCGAGACCTACTGGAACGTGGATGCCTACTTGAAGGAGAACGGACGAGACAACATCAGCGCCCTGATGATCGCCGGTGGATGGGTGGAAGGTCTGTACATCGCTACACAAGTTTCCACCACCAACGATAGCCCGGAGTTGAGGCAGCGGATCGCGGAGCAGAAACTCTCCCTTTCCGATCTGAACGGGTTGCTTGATTCCTACGAGTTGGATGACGCACGCTTGAATGGTGTGAAGGAGGACCTTCACGCCTTGCAAGCCCTCTTCGCGGAAGTGCAGGTCGCTTCGGGCGATGCCACCATGACCGAGGAGAATGGTGTTGCTGTGATCGGCGGTACCAGTCCTTCGGCCACCTTGACCGATGCCCAATTGGCGAGCATCCGCGAAAAGGCAGCCACCATCCGTAACTCTTACATCAACTGATCGTAGCCATGCTCAACGCCCGTATGATGATCGCGAAGACCTTGATGGCCGGCACGCTCGTGTTGATCGCTGCAGCGGCAAATGCCCAATGCAGAAGTTTTGCCAAGAACAAGTGCGTGCCCGAATTGGCCCCGTACAAATTCAATGAATCGTTCAACGCTGCGCAGCTCGCCCCTGGCGAAGAGGCCGAGGTGAACCTGACCTTCTACAGCGGCCAAGAATACCGCGTGATGGTGTGTACGCACCCGATCCTTGGCGAGGTGAATTGGAAGTTGGTGGACCTGAACAACAAGATCGTGTTCGAGAGTCTCGCTGATTCGCCCAAGCACGTATTCGACCTGAAGGCTGCCAATACCGTGCAGATGAAAGCGGTGGTGTGGGTGCCAGGAACGGGTACGAGCGACATGGTCCATGTCGGCTGCGTCGCCGTCCTGGTCGGGTTCAAGGAGTGAGCCGAATGTGGCCTAGGGTTGATTCCCTATTCAAGCCCGATCCTTGATCACTGGACGGTGAAGCGCACTGCTTCGTTCAGCCCGGCTTGACGTACGCGCACGAAATAGAGTCCAGAAGAGAGTCCTTCCGTAGGTAGGTGGAACCGTCGCTCCCCAGCAGATAGGTCACCATCCTGCAAGGTGTTGATCGTTCGGCCCAGGACATCGACCAACTCCAACGTGGTCCGGCCCGTGGTCGGAAGGTTCACGATCACTTGGCTGTTCGCTGTCGTAGGGTTCGGTACCACGCTCAACAGCGCGCCCCGCTCGAGCTGGGCCTCTTCCAATCCAACAGGAAAGCCGTTGATGTTGACATCATCCATGTAGAAATTGTTGCCTCCATCACTTTCGAACTCGAACCGCAATCGGAAGTTGGGAACGTGGTAGCTGGAGCTGATGGTCGCGATCTCCGTATACCCCCACTGCGCCGCACTGGGTACGAAGTTCGTAGAGGTGACCCCTCCCGTGTTCAGTGTACTGCTACCGAACATCTGCTTCCGAAGGCTCCACGTTTCACCGCAATTGTTGCTCACGAATACACGTAAACGATCGTCATTTCCGGATTGACGACTAGCGTACGCATAACGGAAACTGACCAGAACGTCAGTGGCATCGCTCAGGTCGATGGTCGGGGTCAGGAGCTGATCGATACGACCGTCCATGCTCGCGGTGTTCTGAAGTCGGGCGGACTTTGAACCACTGAACGATGCCGCAGTGCTGATAGTGAAACCATTGTCGCCATCGACGTTCAAGACCGACCAGTCGATGTCGGTGAATTGAGCCGCCGTTTCAAAGCCTTCCGAGATGGGTGGGGCTTGGCCTGGATCATTCTGTACGACCACCATGCTCTGTGTGGTCGTGCTGATGGTACTGCTGCCGTCACTCACCGACAAGGTCACAGGATAGATGCCGCTTTCCGCATACGTCACTATGGGATCCTCTTCATCAGAAGTGGAAGGCGAACCACCTGTGAAGGTCCAACTCCATATGCTCACATTGTGGAAACTCTCGTCCGTGTATTGCACGGATCCCCCAGCACAGATCTGCCCGGTATTGCTGCTGAAATGCGCTTCGCACAGTGTTGCATTCCCGTTCACACCCGTGTTGATCAGGTTGCTGAGCAAAGAGAGTTGATTTCGCTGTGCTGTGTTGGAGTTCAACGCAGCGACCATACGACTGGATTGACCGACGGTGAACATCTTGGAGCAGTAGGAATAGTCCATGTAGTTCTCCACGTTGTCCAAGGATCCGCAGGTGATCCCGCTCAAGGAGCACGTGGTCCAACCGATGGTGTTCGGCGTGTCGCTCACATTGTCGTCCATGTTGCAGTTGCTAGCCACTGCCGGTTCATTGCTGTCGCCCCATGTATGTGCGAGGTTCAGCCAATGTCCAACCTCATGCGTCAAGGCCCGGGAGCGTGACGTGCTTCCCGTTCCGATGGCACCGACATAGAGGTGTTGCATCACGATGCCATCCTCCGAAGCAAAGAACTGGGCAGAGCCTGGACGGAAAGTGTACCCAGCTGCACCATCCGCAGAGGCCGCCACCCACACTTGCATGTACTTGTTGCGCGGCCAGCTGATGAGCGCTTTCATGCCGGAAGAGCCTTCGTTGGTCAATGCCGATTGGGTCCGTGTGATCCCGCTGGTGCAGTTTCCGTTCGGATCCTTGGTCGCCAAACGGAACTCGACACCGATATCTGCGACCAGATCTTGGAACTCCGACCGCACATTGTCCCAATCCGGATTCATCCGGTTGAAATCTTCGTTGAGGATCCGCATGGCATCGTGGATCTGGGAATCGTTGATGTTCTCCGAACCACCATTATGAATGATGTGGAAGACCACCGGGATCACGTAACCTCCTCCTCCACGTGTTCCAGTTTCCGTGAAGTCCCGTGTGAACAACTCCAACTCCGCATCCGCCTGGGCCACACGTTGCGGAAAATCCGCTTCGCGAACGACTGCGGCACCGACGCGGTCGTATTCACCTGCACCGCAATGAAAGGCTGGTGTTTGCTGGCCAACGAGTGGCAGGGTCAGGAGCAGGCTGAAGAGGGAATAGGTTCGTTGCATAATGGGTTGTCTTTGGGCGAAAGCGGCCGGAAGGGGGGCGAATTTAGACCGGGACCACCAAACCACAGGCCCAAGACCCACCTTCCGGCGCATTTCGTTCAATTCCTAACGCGTAGGTCGCACTTTACGTTCATCCCTTATACCGCTCCGGTATGAGGTCGGGAATCCAAGGGTGAGGCGTGGCCCGATGATGCCTTCTTAAAGGACCGATGATCAGCGTATTAACTCGTCCCGGTCTGGTGTTCATATATACCTATCGAGATCCAATACCGACCGAAGATGACGATCCTGTGACAAGCGCGCTAGGGATGCTGGCCGACGATCAACTTCACCATCTGGTCCACCGGATCCCCGTAAACATGCAGGAAATACGTTCCATCCGCCAAGTTCGTCAGAGGTAGGTCTATCCTATGAAGGCCACGACCCATACGCAACTGGGCGGATGGCGCGACAGGGCGCCCGAGCACATCCAGGATCCGGATAGAGACTTGCCCGTTCGCGACCAGATCCATTTCCAACGTGGCCCGGTCCTGTGCGGGGTTGGGCCAAAGCCGAATTCCTTCAGAATTGGAACGGTCGTCCATACCTACGGTCAGCCCGTTCAGGTTGATGTCATCCAAATACAGATCATTCCCTCCGCCGTGGGTGAATTGGAACTTGAAACGAAAGCCTTCCACGGCATAATTGCCACTTATACTGGTAATGGTATTCTCCGCCCATTGCTCTTCCGTCGGAACGAAGTTGCCGACCACTACGCCGCCGGTCGACAATGTGGAGATCGCCCATAACTGCCGACGCAAACTCCAGGTCGTTCCGCAATCGTTGCTCACATACACCCCCAAGCCGTCCACATTGTCGTTGTTCCGTTTTGCGAAAGCGTACCGATAGGTCAAGGTGATCTCTTCCGCATCGGAAAGGTCGAACACGGGAGAGATCAACGCGTCCGTGCGGCCTGACATGGATCCCGTATTCGGCAATCGAACGCTCTGGGAACCTGTAACGGAGGCCAGCGAGGTCACGTTGTACGTGCCGTCCGAATAAGGGTCGAAGGTGGTCCAATCGGATCCATTCAGATCATCGATCGCTTCGAAGCCCTCAGCGAAGGGGATCGTCATTCCCGGATAGGGGAGTACTTCCACGGCGACGATCTGTGTACTCGATAAGGTGCTGGTACCATCGCCCACGGTGAGTGTGACGGGGTATGTTCCCGGTTCATCGTACACTACGTCCGGGTGATAGTCCGTGCTGGTCGTCGGCGCTCCACCGGGGAACTCCCACGAGCGCGTGACCACATGGTTGTAGCTGAGGTCCGTGAATGAAATGGACTCTCCGGCACAGATCTGGTGCCGGTCCATGGAAAACTCTGCATGGCACAGCAAGGGATCATCCGTTACTCCAGTGGCCGAGAGATTCGTCGGCTGCCAGAGATCCGATCGATCCGCCACCGAACTGGTCAATGCCGCGATCATTCGATCGGCCTGCCCCAGAGTGAACATCTTATCGCAGTACGAGTACTCCATATAATTCTCCACGTTGTCCAATGCCGATCCGCACGAAGCCCCGCTCAAAGCGCAACTGGTCCAGCCCTTGGTCAACGGCGTGTCCTGCACACCGTCGTCCATGGAGCAGTTGTCCTCGGAACCGGGATCGTTACTGTTGCCCCAGCAGTGTTGCAGATTCAACCAATGGCCCACCTCGTGGGAAAGCACCCGTGAACGGCCCGGGCTACTCGTTCCGATACTTCCTACATATCCGGCCCGCACCACGATCCCATCGCTTTGCGGTGAGTTGTCCAAGACCCATGGATAGTTCGTGTAGCCTGCCGCGCCATTCGCTTGTGCGCCGACCCAGATGTTCATGTATCGGTCCCGTGGCCATTGGATCAGTTGCGTCATCGCGTAGTCGCCTTCGTGCGTCAATGTGGAGACCGTACGCGTGATGCCGTTGCTGCAATTGCCCTGTGGATCGCGCTGGGCCAACCGGAAGGTGATGCCTACATCGGCCACTAGGTCCAAGAATGCAGGGCGCACGTTCACCCAGTCCGGATTCTCCTTGTTGTAGTCGTCGTTGAGGATACGGATCGCGTCCTCGACCTGCTCATTGCTGATGTTCTCCTGGCCGAATGCATGGACGATGTGGAACACCACCGGGATCACGAATCCTTGGCCACGATCCCGCTCGAATCCATCCGTGCGCAGTTCGAGCTCGGTGCGCGCCATCTCCATGCGTTGGAGCATCTCCGGGTCGTCGTTGGTGATCCGGGAAAGGAGACCGGGATCGTGCGTGAGGCACGAGAAGTTCGCATCGTCCTGTGCGTGTAACGCTGTTGCGAACACGGCGATACCGAATAACGAAATGGAGCGCATGGAGGGGAGTGGGTGCAACAAAAGGATCCGCAAGGTACCGGGAGTGAGCACAGGCGCGCACATGGCACCGGCCTAATTGGTCCCTTTGCTTGTGATCCGACGACCAGAGAACGATCAGCCTAGGGCCTGTTCCAGGTCAGCGACCAGATCCTCGGCATCTTCCAATCCTACGCTGAGGCGGATCAGCGTATCGGCTAGGCCATTCTTCAAACGCTCTTCCCGTGGAATGCTGGCGTGGGTCATGCTGGGCGGATGGCCGAGGAGACTCTCCACGCCACCTAGACTTTCAGCCAAGGTGAAGAGCTTGGTATTGCTCAGGATCTTGTTCGCGTCCGCGATATTATCACTCTTCAAGGTGAAGCTCATCATCCCTCCGAAGCCGCGCATCTGGCGAACGGCCACGTCGTGATTCTTGTGCGTTTTGAATCCTGGCCAGTAGACCTGATCCACCTTCGGATGTTTGGCCAACCATTCGGCGATCACCTTGCCATTCTCGCAATGTCGTTGCATGCGCAGATGAAGCGTCTTCAAGCCGCGTAACACCAAAAAGCAATCCTGCGGCCCAGGGGTGGCTCCGCAGCTGTTCTGGATGAAGGCGAGTCGCTCTGCGAGTTCATCGCTATTCACGACCAAAGCTCCCATGACCACATCGCTGTGGCCGCCGAGGTACTTGGTGACGCTGTGCATCACCAGGTCGGCCCCAAGGTCCAACGGAGTTTGCAAGTACGGACTTGCAAAGGTGTTGTCCACACCCAATAAGCAGCCTTGTTCCTTGGCGATGGCGGAAAGACCAGCGATGTCGATGATCCGCAACAGCGGATTCGTCGGGGTCTCGGTCCAGATCAGTTTCGTGTTCGCGTTCAACGCGGCTTCTACATTCTTCAGATCACCCATATCCACGAAGTGGAAGACGATCCCGAGGTCGGCAAAGATCTTGGTGAAGATCCGATATGTGCCACCGTATAGATCGTTGGTACTGATCACCTCGTCGCCAGGCTTCAAGAGCTTGACTACGGCATCGATGCTGGCCATGCCACTGCTGAAACACAGGCCATGTTCGCCGTTCTCCAATGCGGCCAAGGCATTCTGTAGGGCCGTGCGGGTCGGGTTGTGCGTCCGGCTGTATTCGTAGCCCTTGTGCTCGCCCGGAGCAGTTTGCACGTAGGTGCTGGTCTGATAGATAGGGGTCATGATCGCGCCGGTGGCAGGATCCGCTTCAACGCCTGCATGGATGGCCTTTGTGCCGAATTTCATAAGCTGGAAATGGATTTGATCGGTGAAGGTGGCAAAGGTAGCAGCCCACTATGAGCGCGCTTGGCGCTTGGCCGTATTGCGCAACCAACGCGGCAACGTGATGCTTCCTACGATCAAGTAGAGGTAGTACGTGAACAGCCGCCACAGCAGCGCGATGGCACCGATGTAACCGACAGCAGGCAACAGGTCACGGAAGAATCCACTGAAGGCCACCTCGGCAACACCACTGCTCCCTGGCGTTGGACTGATCAACAGGATCACCCACATGATCAATTGGCGGGCGTACAGCAACAAGTGGTCACCTACGGTGAAGAAGGCAGCCGCAATGAAGTTGATGACCAAGAAGCGAGAGGCCCAAGAGAAGCACGTAGCACCGAATGCTTTGGCCCAAAAGCGCTTCGGTTTGCCACGCAATTCGGCGCTGGTGGTCACGATGTCGTCACCTACACGGATCACCCCGGGCCGCCACCGCCGCAAGAAGGGTAGTTTGAAGATCTTCAGCAACACGAACTTGAAAGCCCGAGGACGAAAGAAGATGGAGTAGAATACCATCAGGACCAACAATACGATGAAGCCGTACCCGATCCAGAAGATGGTGCGGACCGGCAAACCCCAGAACGCATTGTTTAGCTGTGCAGGGAACAGGTTGTCCATGCCGACGAACAGGAATACGACGGGCACGGCGACCACGTAGAACAGCTCATCCATCAGCGCGGTGACCAGCACGATAGCCGTGGCACGACCCAACGCAAGGCCTTCACGACCGATGATGAACATGGCGATGCCTGAGCCCCCCACCACGCTCGGTGTCATGGCCGAGGCGAACTCCCAAAGCATGGTAACGTTGTACGATTGATTCCAATTCAAGTGCCCATCGGAAAGCACACGCATCCGGTAGATGTAGCCCAAGTCGCGAAAGACCGTTGCGAGGATCGCGCACAGGATCCACCAACTGCTGTGCTTGGTCCAATTTATCGTCCCCAAGACCTCCATGGTGGACATCTTGCGGTAGTTGCCGTGGCCGAGCGCCACCTGATCGAATTCGTCCGGATCGCTCAAGTCCGGGATACTGTTCTGGTTGCGATCCACCCATTCGTGGTCTCCGGTACCGTCCGTTGCACGCTCGAAACGCTCCTTCCCTAGATCACGCCACAAGAGAAATCCAGCGGCCATCAGCCCAATGAGCACGGGCACCAGCACCTTCCGCACACGGAATTTGCTGCGGATCTCCCTTCTCCTCCAAGGTGCTGTTGATGGGCTCCATCTACCTTCGCCGCCTCCCGCAGGGCTGGGGCTAAAGGTATCCGTTCACGGGTACGCATGATCGGATGAAGGAACGTACTTGGGCGCATGTAGGGCTGTTCACCGTCAACCTCATCTACGGGGTGAACTACGTGGTCGCGAAGGGATTGATGCCGGACGTCATCGGGCCTTCGGGGTTCATTCTACTACGGATCTTGGGAGCGGGTGCCTTGTTCTGGCTATTGCACATGTTCCGTCCGGAGCGTGTGAGCATACCGGATTTGGGGCGCATGGTCGCCTGTGCATTCTTCGGCGTGGCACTCAATCAAATGATGTTCTTCCACGGCCTGATGCGCACCACGCCCATCAATGCCAGCATCATCATGGTGGCAACACCGATCTTGGTACTCGTCCTGGCCAGTGTGTTGCTCCGGGAACGCATCACATGGTGGAAGGCGATCGGTGTACTCCTTGGAGCGGTGGGTGCGCTGTCCTTGATCCTCCTCAAGACCCCCGGTGATCGGAACGGTGCGACCGTGCTCGGAGATCTGTTCATTTTGGTGAACGCGACCTCGTATGGGATCTACTTGGTGATCGTGAAGCCGCTCATGAAGAAATACAAAGCGACCACCGTGATGGCCTGGTGCTTCCTCTTCGCACTCTTCTTCGTCCTGCCTTTTGGGTGGAGTGAATTCGGTGCGGTGGATCGGTATGCACTCACCACCCCACTTTGGATCGCTTTGGGTTTCGTGGTGCTGTTGGTCACCTTCTTAGCGTACCTGCTGAATACGTGGGCACTGGGTAAAGTGAGCCCGACCGTGGTGGGGACATACATCTATATGCAGCCGGTACTGGCCGCCCTGTCCACCTGGGTCTTCGTGCGCGTGGGACCCGAGCGTCTGGGGATCCCGGGCACGTATACCACGGAAATGGGGCTAGCACAGGCGCTTTCTGCTGTGGCCATTTTCACCGGGGTCTACCTTGTTGGTCGTGCCGACCGGGTTCCTTGAACGCGGCTACCTTTGGCCGCTCACAACTTCAAGTGACACGATGATACGCTCCATGACAGGCTTTGGCCGCGCAGAAGGCGTGGTGGGCGATCGGAAGATCAGTGTTGAAATACGCTCGCTCAACAGCAAGCAGTTGGACCTTTTCTTGCGGCTGCCAGGCTCCATCAAGGAGCACGAGTCCGCCTTGCGCCAATTGGTCGGTGAGCGTGTGGTGCGGGGTAAAGCCGAGGTCTTCATCGGCAGCGAAGGGGTACATGCTACCAAGCGAACAACATTCGACACGGAACTGGTGCGGGCTTATTTCGATGAGTTGACAGCGATCCGGACAACCGTGTCACCGGACGCGACCACCGACCTCTTCGCACACGTGTTGCGCATGCCCGACGTGGCCAATACCACCACCGATCGATTCACCGACGAGGAATGGAAGGGCACCCTCGCTTTGGTGGAGTCCGCATTGCAGACCTACGATTCTTTTCGCCGAAGTGAAGGGGAGCGCTTGCATAACGAGCTCGGTGCTCGGGTGGATCGCATCGGCGAACTTCTGGTCCAGACGGAAAGCATGGATGCGGGCAGAGCTGAACGTACACGGGAGAAATTGCAGACCAAGCTCGCGGACCTGCAAGCCAAGGTGGATCAAGATCGCTTTGAGCAGGAGTTGATCTTCTATTTGGAGAAGATGGACATCACGGAAGAGAAGGTGCGTTTGCGATCGCATTGCACGTACTTCCACGAGACCACGGGCCACGACGAACCGCAAGGTCGCAAGCTCGGTTTCATCGCTCAGGAAATGGGGCGTGAGATCAACACGCTTGGCTCCAAGGCGAACGATGCCGCCGTGCAACAGGTGGTGGTGATGATGAAGGACGAATTGGAGAAGGTGAAGGAACAGGTGCTGAACGTGTTGTGATGGAGAGCGGGAAGTGCGTGATCATATCAGCCCCCTCCGGCGCGGGCAAGACCACCATCGTTCGCAGTTTGCTTGCCAAGGGACTGCGACTCGCCTTTTCGGTCAGCGCCACCAGCCGTGCCAAGCGGGGCTATGAAGTGGATGGCCAGGATTATTTCTTCATCACACCGGAAGCATTCAAACGGCGTATCGATGCTGATGAATTCGTAGAATGGGAGGAAGTCTATCCCGGTCGTTACTACGGCACGTTACGCAGCGAGATCGATCGGATCTGGGCACAGGGCAACACGGCCATCTTCGATGTGGATGTGGTCGGCGGTCTGCATTTGAAGGAAGTGTTCGGTGATCGTGCGTTAGCGGTGTTCGTTAGCCCGCCATCGATCGAGGTGTTGGAACAGCGTTTGCTTGCTCGTAACACGGAGTCGCCTGAAAGTCTCCAAGTACGCGTGGATAAAGCCGCACATGAAATGACCTTCGCACCCCGCTTCGATGTCATCGTGGTGAACGATACGTTGGAACACGCCTGTGCTGAGGCATACGACCTGGTCCAACGATTCATTGGTAAATGAGGATCGGCTGCCTATTCGGAACCTTCGACCCCCCGCACAAGGGCCATGTGGCCATTGCGGAACACATGCTCAAAGCTGGGCATCTGGATCAGGTGTGGCTGGTGGTCACGCCGCAGAACCCATTCAAAAAGGACCGTCCGCTGAGTCCCGACCTCCACCGGTTGGCCATGGTGCGCCTCGCCGTACAAGGCAAGGATGGACTGGTCGCCAGTGGATTCGAGATCGATCTGCCCAAGCCGAATTACACGGCAGATAGCTTTCGGTTCATGCGCCACCGCTGGCCGGATCATGAATTCTCCTTGATCATCGGTAGCGACAATCTCGCCAACTTCCATTCGTGGAAGGACCCCGAGGAGATCCTCGAACACCATGCCTTGTTGGTGTACCCGCGAAAGGGTTTCAAAGAGCACTTGGCCGCCACCATCTACCACGGACACCCCGGAGTGCGCATCATCGCCGATGCCCCGATGATCGACATTTCATCTACGGCCATTCGCGCGGATCTCAGTGCGTGGCGCCCGGTAGAGGACCGCATTTCATCTGCGGTACACAGCTACATCAGGCAGCACGGACTCTATAAACCTTGAAGGTCGATCGGCTCCACGACCCCTGCAGCTTGCATCAGGTGGTCGCGCAGCACATGCACTGCCCGCTCGAATCCACTTTCGTTCACCACGTGCAGGTCGCACAAATGGCGATACGGGAGCAGGAAATTCCGGTAAGCCGGTAGCACGTGGTTCTGCCACTGGTACAGCACATCCTCCGGTCCGTAACCCCGTTCCTTGGCATCGCGCTTCAAACGGCGGTCCAGCTGCGCGTCTTCGCTGGCATCGATGAAGATCCGTAGGTCGAACAGTTCGCGAACCGCTTCGTGATGCAATACGAATAGCCCTTCCACCAAGATCACGGGCGCGGGCCGCAGTTCGATCAGTTGCGGTTCCTTGCCTTCTTGGTTGAAGGTGTATTCCTTCTTGTAGATCGCATCACCGGCAACCAAATTGCGAAGGTCGGTTGCCAGTTGGTCCAGGTCCACAGCGGTCGGCAGGTCGAAGTTGACTTTCCCGTTCGCGTCGATCGCTTGGTCTTCCTTCGGGTGGTAATAATCGTCTTGGGAGACCTGACACACCATGCCATCGGGCAAGGCTTCGCGAAGCGCGCGCACCAGCGTGGTCTTACCAGACCCGCTGCCTCCTGCTACTCCCACAAGGTAAGCGCCCCGGTGCATCGCTGGCGAAGATAGGGGAATGGGTGTTCCGTGTTCTTACTCTGGGGTCCGGCTTGTTGCACCGAACCATTCGACCACCATTCGTAGCGTACAACATCCTGGTCGGTGAACAAGATCACGATGATGCCCCTGCTAATGCAGCTTTTCGCATTGAAACACACTTTGGCACGCCGCTTGGCTGTTATCCTTTCAGAGACCAAAACCGAACTGCCATGCTTACCCCGAAACAAGCCTACCTGAAATTGAAGCGTCAAGCCAAGCGACTGATGTTGACCGGCGACGTGGAGCGTTACATGCACTCCTTGCGCGCGCTGAACGAACTGCGGATGTTGCAGACCGGGAAACTCGCTGGTTAGTTGCGAGTAGCGAGTGAAGAGTGGCGAGTCGGACCTCCGGAGCCTTGCTCGGAGAGAATAGCCCCGATTCGGCACTCGCCACTGACTCTACTCGTCACCCCCCACTCCCCGCTAGTTTCTCCGATCCGCCCTCTGGGCGGGACTTTCCGATCTTTTTCATGCCTTGTTGGATCCTTTTCCCGTGGGTCACCGTAGAAGGCCACATGACGAAGAAGGATAAGATAGCCTTCATCAAAAGCAGCAAGCGCAAAACGCACGTGTACAACAACCTGGACCGGTACACGGAACAACAGTTGAATGACGTGATCCGAGAGATCGTGCAAGGACTGATCCGCGAAAGCGAGATCATCGCCAATGCATACATCAACGGATACCGGTAGCCAACTGTCGCGTTCGCCCTGCTTGAAGGCTGAAGCCCTCAGGTAACGGAGCCCTTACGAAAGTGAGGGCTTCGTTACGTTCTAGCCATTTATCAGCGTCCGAATCCGAGCGCAAGACCGATCTGAAGGTTCAGTGGTGAGACTTCGCTTCGGTCGTCGATGTAGGGGGCGTTGGCCAAGGACCCGCTACTGCCGAGTGCGTAGCCGACCCCTACATAGAGGTCTGCATATCCACCTTCTAGCCCGCCGCGTAGCCCTAACCTCAAACCAATGGGAACGAGTACGCCATTGCCACTTGCAATTACCGTATCGTAGTTGCCGGAGTTAGAGGACGAATTCGTGTACACATCCCCGGTCACGGTCTGTCGGAGATACCGAATGCCCAACGTGCTGCCGACGTAAACCGATGTACGGTCATTGTCCGAGAAATGGAATTGTGAGCGATACTGGAGTCCATAGACCTTGAGCTTCTCCGAGTAATAGGCGGAGGAGCCATAGTAGGTGGTGGTGGTCGACCGCCGATCCTTCCCATAGTCGTTCCAATTGGTATCGAAGATCAAGTCCACGCCGCAACTCGTTCGGTCGCTGAGGTCGAAATCCGCCCCCAACCCGATGAGCCACAGATCACCAAGCCCTGCTTGGGTCACGGTTTCGGTCTGTGGAAGGATGTATCGAATGCCCCATTGAGCGCGCAGGGTGGTGGTCGATGCACAGACCGCCAAGAATGCGATGATCGCGATCCGCTTTTTCATGGTGCCAGAACGATGTTGAGTTCCTGCAACGCGACCGAGATCGGCACACCGAATCCAAGTCCTTCCAGTCCCTTGCCGGAGATCTTCATGGTGGCGACCCCAACCACCTTTCCCGTCTCGTCGATCAGTGGCCCACCGCTGTTCCCGGGGTTGATACTCACATCGGTCTGCAGGTAGTTGCGTCCCTCCAAGTCCCGTCGGCCACTCAGGATCCCGCGGGAAACGCTTTGGCCCAAACTCGTCTCCATCGGGGTGCCGATCGCGAAGATCTCTTCACCGAGCATCAAACCGGCATCGTTCCCGATGGAAAGAGCAGGCAGATCCGAGGCCTGCACTTTGAGTAAGGCGAGGTCGAAATCGGGATTGGTCTTCACCACCTGTGCATCCAACGTGAAGCCCTGTTCGAATTTCACCTTCACCATGCTCTCCTTCTCCACCACATGATGGTTCGTGAGCAAGTAGCCGTCGTTCGCGATGAGGAAGCCACTGCCATGCCCACGTTCGGTCTGGATGGTGACCACTGCTTTCACCAAAGCGGCCAACATGTCCTTTCGACCATCGAAGGGGATCGGCAGTGGTGTGCGCAGTTCGATGGTGCTTCCCTTGGAAAGGGCCAAGCCCGCACCGTAGGCAGTGGCCACGGCGCTCGGTAGTTCCGGGTCCTCCAGCAACCGGCGGGCCGCGTGGCGCAGGGCATCGCTCAGGGCTTGGTCGGCCTGATCGCCCGGGACATCATAGGTGGTTGTGGTGCGGCGCTCGAATAGGACGCTATCACTGGTGGAATGGGCCATGAATTTCCAACGCATCGTCAATTCGATCGGGCCGAACACCTTCCTGCGCTCACCCGTCAATGTCGCATGGATGCGTTCCACTTCGGGGACCAATATGAGCTTGGCCCGCTGTACCATCTCATCCCCTTTCGTCGTGCCGGTTCGTACGGTACGTGCATCCATCCACGAATCCCGCAATCCTCCAAGTATGCCGTTGGAAAGCCCATCCACATAGGACAGATCCTGGAACAGCCCATCCTTCCCGACTTTGATGGGAGCCGACTTCAGCGTACCCGGATCCGGACGATCCCCCATGGCCAGGACCACGCTGGCAACGGGTATCAGGAACCGTTGGAGGTCATTGTCCACTTCCTTGTACAAGTTCGCTCTGTAGGACCCGACACGCATTTCATACAACGCCGGGCTCATGCGGTCTGCGATATAGGGAATTCCTAGAAGCATGGCATCGGCGAAAAGAACGCCATTGTCCATCTTCGGACGCATGGAGAAGGTGGTCGGCTTGTACCCGTTCTTGCGCAATTCGAACATCACTTCGGTGCCGTCCGCCGGATCGTAGCTGTAGCTGAACGGCGTGGTACCGCGCTGGTTCCCGTTCACGAAGACCGTAGCTTCGGAGGGGTCTGATCCGATCTCCATGCCATTGCTACCTCCATTGAGGATAGTCGCACAACCGGTCAACAAAGCGATCAGCAAAATGAGGAGGTGTGGACGCATGCGTACGGTAAATGGAGCCGCAAGATGAGGAATGGGATCGATCCTCGTGCTGTTATACTTGTGCGGCCATACCCCCCTCCATGAAGTATCTTGACCTACCCACTTTCTGCATCCGCGGATCCGGTCTGGTGGACCTTGAGGAACACACCACGAACTTGGGCGACGACCTGCGCAAGAAGGAGTTGAAGGATTCCCTAGAGAAGGACCGTGAGCTCATCGCGGATCTGCAAGTAAGGCTCTATGCCGAAGGGAAGCACAGCCTCTTGTTGCTCTTCCAAGCCATGGATGCGGCCGGAAAGGACAGTTGTATCCGACACGTGATGAGCGGTGTGAACCCGCAAGGTTGCCATGTGACCAGTTTCAAGGCACCGAGCAGTGAGGAGTTGGCGCATGACTACCTCTGGCGCCATGCCAAAGCCATTCCAGCGCGAGGAATGATCGGCATCCACAACCGGAGCCATTACGAGGAAGTACTGGTCGTGAAGGTGCATCCGGAATATCTCGCTGGCCAACGCATACCGAGTTTGGATCCGAACCATTTGAGTGAGGGCTTTTGGGAGGATCGATACCGGTCCATCCGCGAATTCGAAGGACATCTCGCACGGCAAGGGGTCACCATCATGAAGTTCTTCCTGCACATGGGGAAGGAGGCGCAGAAGGAACGGTTCCTTGAACGCATCGACGACCCGAAGAAGCAGTGGAAATTCAGTACTGCTGATGTGAAAGAACGTGGCCACTGGGAAGCCTACCAACGTGCGTACTCGGAAGCGATCGGTGCTACAGCTGCACCGCACGCACCTTGGTTCATCGTGCCGGCGGATGATCAGTGGGAGAGTCGTGCGATCGTTGGGCGACTGGTGCGCGAGCAATTGGAATCTATGGACCCACAGATGCCGACCTTGAGCGACAAGGAGCTGGAAGGACTGAAGCTGGGAAAGCAACAGTTGGAAAAAGAGTGAACGAGTCGCCATTCGCGTTGCGCGGATCCGAGATCGTATCCGGGGGCCGCCTCTCGGTGGATCGAAATTGAAAGGCACACTTACCTTCGAACCATGCCTGACCGTACCAAACGCTGGAAATTGAAACCGCAAGCGAATGATCAGGTCGTCCGTGGACTGGTGCATCCGCGATGCCCGGAGGTGGCAGCACGATTGTTGGCACAACGCGGCATTGCCGATCCCGAAACCGCTTCCATTTTCTTTCGACCGAAATTGGACCAGTTGCACGACCCCTTCTTGATGGCGGACATGCTCGCGGCCGTTGAACGCATCGAGCAAGCGCTCGGCGAAAATGAGCGGATCATGGTATACGGCGACTATGATGTGGATGGTACCACGGCCGTGGCCTTGGTCTATTCATTCCTCACGCGATTCACGGGCAACATCACGTTCTACATACCGGATCGCTATTCCGAGGGCTACGGCATCTCATTCCAAGGGATCGAACACGCCAAAGAGGATGGGGTCAAACTCATCATCGCATTGGATTGCGGCATCAAGGCCATCGATAAAGTGGCACGGGCCAACGAGTTCGGCATCGACATGATCATTTGCGATCATCACCGTCCGGGAGAGACGTTGCCGGCTGCTGTCGCTGTGCTGGACCCGAAACGGGACGAATGCCCATACCCGTTCAAGGAGCTAAGTGGCTGCGGCATTGGATTCAAATTGGTGCAAGGCATCGCCCAGCGGAATGGTGTGGATCCGATCGAATTGGAACCGCTGCTCGACCTCGTAGCGGTGAGCACTGCCTGTGACATCGTACCGGTGGACGGGGAGAATCGGGTATTGACACACTTCGGGTTGAAGCGTGTGAACAACAACCCTAGGCCGGGCATAAAGGCCATGCTTCAAATGGCCAATGTGAAGCGTACGCTCGGAGTAACGGAGTTGGTCTTCACCGTTGGGCCGCGGATCAATGCTGCGGGTCGTATCGAACACGGAAGGCAGGCGGTGGAGCTTCTTCTCGCCAAGGATCAAGCCCAGGCCGATGCCATGGGTGTTCGTGTGGATGGCAACAATGTTGCGCGGCAGGAGCTGGATAGGGAGACTACCCGCGCAGCGTTGGAATTGTTCACCATCGACCCGGCCTTGCGCGATTCGTGGAGCACTGTGGTGTTCAACGAGGAATGGCACAAAGGTGTGATCGGCATCGTGGCGTCACGTTTGATCGAACAGTTCTACCGACCGACGATCGTGCTCACCGAAAGCCAGGGGAAGGCCGTGGGTTCCGCGCGCAGTGTGCGGGGCTTCGATGTGTACGAGGCCATCAATGCATGTAGTGATCTGCTGGATCAATTCGGTGGACACATGTATGCGGCGGGGCTGACCATGCCCTTGGAGAACATTCCGGCATTCCGTGATCGATTCGAAGCCGTGGTGCGCAAGACATTACCACCTGCATTGCGCGTACCGGAAGAGGAAGTGGATGCCGAGATCACCTTCAGCGACATCAATGATCCGCTGGCTCGGATCCTACACCACATGGCACCCTTTGGGCCGGGCAATATGAAACCGGTCTTCCTGACTCGCGGTGTGGTGGATACCGGAAGCGCCCGCATCGTTGGGGATGATCACCTGAAGATGAGCCTGCGCATGGCCGGTGGGGATGGTCGTGTTCTGGACGCGATCGGGTTCCGTCTAGGTGCGCACCTCGAGGCCGTGAAGAGTGGTGAACCGTTCAGTGTCCTTTACAATTTGGAAGAGAACGAGTGGAATGGACGCACCACGCTTCAACTGAACATCAAGGATCTGAAACCGGGAACGAAGGTGTTGGAGACCGGATCACGAATAGCCGAAACCGCGTCGACGCGATGATCATCCAGACCGGTGACGAGCATTTCATGCGCCAAGCACTGAAGGAGGCCGAACAAGCTTTCAAGGTGGACGAGGTGCCAGTAGGTGCCGTGATCGTGTGCGCCGACCGGATCATTGCTCGAGGACACAATTTGACCGAACGGTTGAATGACGTGACCGCGCATGCCGAGATGCAATCGATCACCGCTGCTGCGGAACACCTCGGTGGTAAGTACCTGAAGGATTGCACACTCTACGTTACGCTCGAACCGTGTGTGATGTGCGCCGGTGCTTTGCATTGGAGCCAATTGGGGCGTATGGTATTCGGAGCGTTCGACGAGAAGGCCGGATACCGGCGCATCGGTGGTTCCCTCCTACACCCGAAAACCCAAGTTACGGGTGGTATCCTCGAAGCCGAATGCAGCGATCTGCTCAAGGCGTTCTTCAAGCGGAAGCGGGCGCTTTAGGTCGTTCTACGCGGGGCGATCAGGTTTTCATTGTACGTGATTGCATCAGCGATCAATTGCCGCAATGCCGCCTTCGGTTTCCGCGTATCCGGATCAGACAGGTCATGCCTCATCTTGTGACCCGTCAGCGCGAACAGGCCATCTGGATACGTCTGGTATTTTCCATGGACGAAGCCGAGCGCGCGTTGCCCTTCCTGAAAGGCGATGTAAGTATGGAGGCGTGACACACCAATGAAAGACAATAGTCGCTGGGTTCCCTAACTTTGTACCGCGCTACCGCCCATTACCAGAAGGCCTGCGCCCATTCGAACCATGTATCCTCCAGAACTCGTAGCCCCGATGAAGACCGACCTGACGATGGCCGGTTTCGAACAACTCCAAACTCCTGAACAAGTGGAAAAGGTCCTTTCCGGGACCGGCACCGTACTCTGCGTGGTGAATAGCGTGTGCGGTTGTGCGGCAGGTGCGGCCCGCCCCGGAGCGAAGCTCTCACTGACCGGTGCCAAGCGTCCGGATAAACTCGTGACCGTATTCGCAGGTGTGGATACCGATGCCACGAACCAAGCGCGCAAACACTTCCTGCCCTACCCGCCTAGTAGCCCGTCCATGGCGCTGTTCAAGGATGGTAAATTGGTCCACTTCTTAGAGCGTCACCACATCGAAGGCCGTAGTGCCGAGATGATCGCCGAGAACCTGATGATGGCCTACGACGAGTTCTGTTGAGCCATTTTGGGTCACCTGTGAAAGCCTCCTTCGTGGAGGCTTTCGCTTTTCTGTCAGGACCAAGACGCCGTTACGACCGATCCATGAACTCGTACGCGCTATCCCGGATCGACCAATGATGCATCCGCGCCTTCTTTCCTTCGCTCTTCTTGGAATGCCCGTTACGTTCTTTGGACAAACGCTTGTGGGTACATCACCTACCATGCGGAATGCCCTTTTGGAAAATTTCACGGCGATCAATTGCGGGAACTGTCCTGCGGCTTCCTCGACCGCCAACAACTTGGCCACTCAGTATGGCGAAGACCTCGTGCGCATCAATATCCACGGAGGGGATCTCGCTAGCCCCAGCCCAACACAGCCCGATCTTCGAACGGTGGATGGCGCTGCACTCTGGAACGAATTCAATGTCCTTTTCCAGCCGCAAGGCATGATCGATCGGCTGGGCCTGACCGGCGCCTCCGAATGGAATAGTACGATCGTGACTGTGAACCAGGTGACTTCGCCAGTGAACATCGGTGTTGCCTCTGCATTCGATGTAGGCAACAACACGATCAACGTTGAAGTGGAACTCTATTACACGGATGATGGACCCGTTGCTGAGGATCGCATCCATGTGGCTCTTACGCAGGACCATATCATGGGTTGGCAAACCGACTACGTGAATGGGAACCAGCCCAATTACGATCACCGCAATGTGCTGCGAGATCTGATCACGTCGTTGGAAGGGGATCCTGTAACGACCACGTTGGGCGGCACATGGGTGCAGCGGAGCTACTCCATTTCGTTGGACGACGCATGGGAACTGGAGGACCTTAACGTGGTGGCGTTCGTAAGCGAAGCAAATGGCGCCGTGTACCAAACGCGGAGCGTGGATGCCAATGGTGGCACCACGGTCGGCGTTTCAGATACGGATCGTCCGCAATTGCTCGGACAGGCTTGGCCAATTCCTGCCACGGACATGCTGCACATACCCGTGACCAAAGGAGTGACCGGCTTGCTCCTTATTCGGGATGCCTCTTCACGGGTCATTCATCAAGTTGCCGTGGTTCCGGGTGAGACGATAGTTCGTGTTCCCGTGGACGAGTTGGCACCTGGGCTGTACTTCTACAGCGTTACAGGTGGTTCGGCAAATAGGTTCATCGTGGAGTGAGGTCTCTGTTCTTCATTTGTCATCGGCGGAGGTGGTGCGGGGAATTCGATGTAGGCCTCCGCGCCTTCGCACGGTACGTTACCTCTGGATCACCAGCCGCTCGGTATAGGTCTTCTCGCCTACAGTGATGTTGACCATGTACATGCCGCTGGCGATCGCATGAACATCCATCGCGGAGTTCACGAAGCCATCGGCAACAGCGATCGTGCGTGCCGTTACGCGCTTGCCCATCAGGTCGTAGATGTCCACACTCACTGTATTCACATCTGCGCCTACTTCCGTCAAGGAGATGAACAGTTGCTCACTGTTGTTCGGGTTCGGGTACAGCGTCAACGTACCATCGCCTTGGGTCGCGAGGCTGCTGCTTCCACCTTGTAGTTCGCCTGGGCAGTATGTGCTGCTCGTGATGTTGACCATGCACACCTTTCCCCATGGTGTCACCGGCTCCACGCAAGAAGGGGAAGCCACATCGAAGCACCACGTGGCTCCGCCATCCAAGCTTACCCGCACATCCACTTCGTACTGCCTGCTGCACTCCAGTTGTAGACCATCGCTCCAGTTCATGAAGATCCGTGGGCTGGTCTGTGGTGGACGAATGATGCAGATCGCTTCACCAGGGATCCGGAAGCGGAACTGGTAACGAACAAGGCTACTGCTCACCCCCGGGACCGGTTGTGGTTGCGATGCCGTAACGCGGTTGGTCCAATCGTTGGAACCACCGAACACACGGTTCACGCCGCAGCTGTATTCGTTCAGGGCCAAATTGTCCTGCAGGTTCACACGTGGGCAAGCGGCCAAAGCAGCATCCATCTTGAATTGGCACGCTGGTCCCCATGTTGTCCAAGACCAGTTCACACGTCCCATGATGCGAACGTTCAACAGAACGCCGTCTGGCAAGTGCGGGCTACTTGGTGTGTTCACCCATGAATTGATCCGGAAGTGATTTGCTCGCAAGGCACCTGTACCATATCCATCACTTTCGCTGTGCTTACGGAAACGACGGAAGCTGTAGCTGCCGTTCGGATCGAAGAACCAGAACAAATATCCGCTGCTGGTACGCAGGGAAGGTGTGGCGTAGGCTGCTGTTACTGCGGCATTCTCGTTGGCAACGATGAACTTGTTGGTGACCCAATCCAGTTTGTCGCAACTGCTGTTGATCGGCGTGTCGTCGCCAATGGGCACACAGAAGGCTCCTCCGTTCGAGATCTGACTCACACCCGTGATCATGTTCTGGCGGTTGTCGATGATGCGCCGTCCGTTGGCTCCTGTTTCGCGCAGAATGTAGCCGAGCAATCCATCTCCGGCGTTGTCCGTCACACGCAGTTGGTAGCAGCCGTCCGACAGGCAAAGTGTTTGGGTGCCGATGCTGTTGGCGGGTACCGGGTTGTTGCCGCTTAGGATGGTTGTGGTTCCGGTTTCATCAAGGACTTCGTAGGTCACCAGGTTCGGGTCCGAGGAGCCGCTTTGGAATTCGAGGATCAGGCTGTTATTGCCCTCGTTCACGGTCACCGTAGCGGTCGCGGTCTCCGTGGCGCATGGATGTGCGCTGGCCACGGTGTAGGTGTACACGCCCAATTCGTCCGTTCCTGGATCATAATTCGACCCATGCTCGATGCCGTTGTAACTCCATGTCCCTCCGGTGTCCGGGTCACCACCCAAGAAGCTGAATAGCGCAAAGGTTGCTACGCCGCTGCATACGGTCACTGTACCATCTGTGCCTGCATCAGGTAGGTCCAATGGAGCTTCAAGAACTGTTATCAAGACCGAAGACGAAGCGATGTTCGGAATAGGGCATGCATTGTCAGTGGCCAAGAAACGGACATTGGTCTTGGGGTGGGCAACGCTGGGGGTCCAGCAGAGGGTGCCGATCGCAGGGTTGGTCCCTGCCACAGTGAACGTTGCTCCGGGTAAAAGGACCGATGCATTCGATGTTAGGGAGACGACTCCTCCGAGGTCAGCATCAGAGAAGGGGAAGTCCATGCAGAAGGGTACGCCATCACAGACCTCGAGAACGTGACCCACAAGCGTTCCATTCGCGCTTATGGCGGGTCCGGTGGTCTGGGGTGGTTCTCCCATGCAATTCACAACCACCACAATGAAGTCCCGCATGATCGTGCCGATCACCATTCCGGTGGAATTGTACGTGGTCACCTTCATCACCACGACATAGTTGCCCGTGACCGTGGGCGTGAAAGAAACCTGACCCGTAAATGGATCCAGAACGATGCCTGGTATTGGCTGGGTTCCGCTGAATCCAGCATCGTAAACGACCGGCATGGGACCTGGTCCCGCGAATCGGGCACCGATCAACTCGAAGGCCATCGTATTTCCGTCGGGGTCGTTGATGCCGGGGTTGTAGAGCACAGGTTCGTTCACACAAACGAAGGGGATCGTATGGTCCCATACAACAGGCGATCGATCGCATACCCCACCCACATTGCTCACCGTGGTGGCCAAGTACATGCCCGGTGTACTGAAAATATTCTCCGTGGAATTGCGACAACAGATGTCCCAAGCGATCAACCAACCGGTACATGGTGAAAGGTATACTGTGGTCTCGAGTCGGTAGTGCCGAAGGCCCTGGAGCGCACCACCGTGACAGCTACTGTTCCCCAACGACGCAGGACAAAGTTGCGAGACCTCCTCGGTCAAGACGACAGGGACGTTATTGATCGAGAAGACGACCCCACAGTCGTTCGTGAAATCCAAGCTCTGCGGGATAAGCGCGGTTCCGGAACAGTCCAAGTTCAGGTCGAGTTTGAATTTGTAGAAGTTCCCGCCTACACATTCATACGTGAGGCTACCACCGGAATAGTGTGCTGCTTGGGCGACCGGTGCGAACCAAACGAGGAGCAGGGCTGCGAAGAACGAGGTCTGTGCGCGATGTAGGATCATTTGGCGGATTTGATTCGCAATACCCCATCCCGGTAAGCGATGGATGAACTTCAAAGCTACTCCGGAGCTTATTCGATTCCAAGGGCCGAGAAATAGCACCTCGTTCGAGTCCACGAGTGACGTATGGCACTCGTGGTCAACTGTGCTGGAATTCCGAGACCTGACCTCCGAAGGCGAGGAGGCAAAGCATCAGGCATCTTGCTTCTCGGTCAATGAAGAAGTCATGCTCAAGAGACGAGCGGGGTTGGATCCATATTGGCGCTCGGCCATGCTTCTGGAGGATCAGCGATCGTCAAACGTTTTCTCACTCACCTAGATGTTGCGAAGCACACCTTGCCCCAGGGAGAGATCGACCCTGCGCACCTAGGCGAGGCCACATCGAAGCACGAGGTGGCTCCGCCGTCCAAGATTTCGTGGACATCCGAATGCGTATTACGTGCAGTATTGAGTCGCTCTCCAGATGCAACGCTGCGGTCCACGAATGAACATGACCTCGTCTGCGATGGATACAGCTGCGCGCGCGAACACCTGAACGGACTCGACCGATCGACCATTCATGCATACCTCCGAACCCGGAGCTATTGACATTTCCTGTCGCTGCTCAATACTTTTCGGATCGATATCGCGACAGCTTCTGATCACCCTCAGCCTGCACCATGGCCCATGATCACATCGATACGCCGGTAGCCACGGTGGAATACGGCGACGAGCTGGTGGTCGTTCGCTTCAAGGCCGGTGTTACGCTCACCGTGTCTGGCATTGTTGCTTTGCTCACCGCACGGAAGCGATCCGTGGACAGAGGCCCTTTACCGGTGTTGGTCCTTTTCCCGGATGACGAGATGGACTTCGATCTCTCCATGATCACCACGGACCATTACAAAGACCATCCGGTGGAAGGCCACAGTAAGGCGCTGGCGTGGGTCACGCGCAATGCGCACAATGATCGATTCGCACGCTTGTACTTCACCTACTTTCCTAGTCCCGTGCCTTCGGCCGTCTTTCTGGAAGAGGCAGAAGCCCGTGTGTGGTTGCGGCAGGTTTGCGGCTAGGGTCGCACCAGCGTGAACGTCTCGACCGTTCGTCCGTTATCCGGATACGTGCGCTCCTCGAATTGAACCTGCCCTTCTCTATCCACCAACACGACCGTGGAACAGCGCGTTCCATATTCAGAACCCGAAATGAAAATGGAGGATACAGCGCGTTCTTGGGCCAAGGGCAGACCAGTATCAGGTAACTCGCCATCGGGGGCGATGCCCGCGTTCGCGAGCAAGCCGAAAAGGGAGTCCACTAGATCCCGCTCATTTCCGTTCAACGCCTCCCGCAGATCTGCTTTCGCACGATCCACTTTCGGCCAAGGCGTATTCAAGAAGTGGTTGCTCAATCCGTGGATACCCGGTGTGAGCGCGGCATCCACAGGTTCGATGTTGTTGTGGTAACGCATGGCTTCAACTGGACCATGGAGCAAGTTGAAGCCTTCATACTTGGAGCTGTCACCAAGGTCCAATTCACCATCCAAGGCATTTTTGACCAAGGCTCCACGAGTTGGTCCAGCAATAGGAGGTCGGCGCAAGTCGCGGTAATTGGTGATGGCTGCGAAACGACCGGTGCGACTGATACCCAGCCAAGTGCCGCCTGCGCGTACGTCACGACCGGCCAGGATATGCGGGGCACTTGGCCAGAATCGGGCAGGTTCTGCCGGTCGGTCCCGGAATTCGTCGCGGTTCGCCGCCACGATCAGGGGGAAACGCGGATGCTCTTGGTAGGCAATGGTGATCAAGCACATGTCCGCAAGGTACCGGTAGGACCTGCCTGTGCCGACTTGGACCCAGGTTGCTATTTGAGCACGCGACGAGTGCTCAACACGGCGGACCGTCTTTCGGCTTCTTCCAGGGAGATCCCCGCAGGTCCATTGCCAGACTCTTCGGCTCTCCGCAGTGCTGCTAGCAAATGGAATGGGTCGGCCATCAGGATCTCTGGAACTTCCGCAAGGGTTCGTTTCTGCACCACACCCACCAACGGTCGAAGTCCAATGGTATGCAGGGGGCGCAGGGCATCATGGACCAGGTCGACGATCTCGTGCTCATCCATGCGGCGCTGCAAGACCGCTAAACCACTGCGCCAAGTGGTGCAGAGTACATGAGACCGATCTGCCGCGATCTTGTCCATGTGCACACGCACACCGTGGCGCCGCTTCAAACGAAGCTCTGCCTTTCGCAACTGCGCGGTCACTGCTTTGGTCGGTGTCACGGGTCTTTGGGCGTTCCTAATTCAACTGCAAAGCACGTGCAGGATCGAGGTATTGCGCACAGGTGTTCGACCATGGTGCATCACCCCTTGTTGAATGACCGTGCTTGCCCGTCGTATGGTCAGAAGGGTCCCGGAAATTCCAATGGACAGGAAGGGAATGCCACCGATCCGTTCTCCACTGTAACCTTTCCTTTACCTCTGCGACTGTTGTTCTGTACCTACAGCCATGCCCACCGATCAGGAAACTTTCATGCAGGCGTACGCCAAGTGCCACGAGCCCTTCGTGCGGTACTGCTCGGCGGTGGCCTACGGGAAGATGGATACGCAGGATCTGATCCAGGACGTGCTGCTTTCGGCCTTCCAGAAGTGGGACAGCATCGAGAAGAAGAACGAGTTGCTGCACTATTTGGTGCGCGCCGCACGGAACAAGGCGATCAGTGTTTGGCGGTGGGAGCGGCGCAATGCGGAGATCACAGAGAAACAAGCCGCACGGCTGATGGAACGCGGTGCAACCCCAGAGATGATGGTGGATGTCAGTTTCGTTCACCGGGTCTTGGATCGGCTCCCGGCCGATCAACGCGAAGCGGTGATCCTCTTTGAGGTGAGCGGATTGAGCATGGCCGAGATCGCAGAGATCCAGAATTGTTCCGAAGGTTCCGTGAAGACCCGTGTGAGCCGTGGTCGTGCCAAAGTGCGTGACCTGTTGGATGATCCGAAGAGCGTCGAACCGTTGCACGCACTCAAGACCTTGATGCTATGAACTCGAACCAGGACGACATCTTCAACGTGTTGCGGGAGATCCCGGCAGAGGTGACCATGGAGCAAGTGGGCAACATGGTCGCTGCTTTCCCATTGGCTGCTGCCGGAGGATCCTGGCTCAGCACGTTCAACCTCAACTCCATACTCATGACCACCGCAGGAACCCTTCTCGTTGCTAGCAGCATCTATTTGATCACCGCTACCGAACCCGCTACGGCCACCTTCACCACACCAACGGTCGTGGAGATCGCCCCCGAAGATGCCGTGGTTTGGACACCACCAAAGGAACAACCCGTTGTGAAGCTGGAGCCTATTCCGGTTGCGCTCGCAGCACGTATCCCTGCTACACGTGAACCATTGACCGCTCCCGTGCCGGAACCTATTGCAGAAGCCAAGTTGGAGCCGGAGCTGATCCCTGAGCCGACCAAAGCCAAGGTCTGGGTACGCGACGAGTCACGCCAATTCGACGTGACCGGGTTCACGAGCGTGAAGGTCCTCGGTTCGGCGGACGTGAAGATCGAGCAAGGGCCATTCCATGTGCAGGTGGATGGCAACCCGGATCTGGCCGATCTGTTCTCGATCGAGGTGGTCAAGGATGTCTTGACGATCTCTTTACGCAAAGCAACAGGCGAATTGCGGAAACGCAGTTGCAACGATGTGGCGATGCTCACGGTCCAAATGCCGAGTCTGGAACGGATCGAACTCTTTGGATCCGGTTCCGTGCATACGAACGACTTCAAAGTATCGGGTGATCTGGAGTTGAACCTGAAAGGTTCTGGTGACATCCATTTGGGAACGGTCACGGGGTTGAGTGCATTGAAGGTCCTTCTCGCAGGTTCCGGAGATGTTGTTACCGAGAACGTGGAGGTACACGGGAGGACCGCCGTGGACCTATCCGGCAGCGGCGACGTACGGATCCAGGGGCGCACCGAACGATTGGATGTGCAGGTGATCGGTTCGGGAGATGTGGATGCCGGTGATCTTCAAGCAGAGTCCTGTGGTGTCAATATCATCGGATCCGGCGATGTGGTGGTCCATTGTACCGGCACCATGGACCGATCCATTTCCGGCAGTGGCGAAGTACATGAGACCGGGAACGCAGGCAGGGTCAGAGGGGAAGGAGTGCGCACGTATTGAGCACTCGTTCAAACGAAGCCGTGCGTTCCCGGATCGGTCCGTCGGATCATACAACGAACTCGTTCCGGGGTCCCGTATCGCTATTCCACCACGATCATCGTAGCATACCTCCGTGCTTCGGTCTGGATGACAACCAAGTAGTGGCCAGCTTGTATGTTCGATAGGTCCATTGCCTGCTGGGATCCAGCAATTCGTTTCGTGGTGAAGCAGACCCGACCTAAGGGGTCGAGGATATCGATCCGCGCGTTCATCGTTACATCAGGTGGCAACTCCAGTGTGAATCGACCTTTGTTCGGATTCGGATAAGCGCGTAAGGTCGAATGGACCGTAACACCCATGATCCCGGTGATCAGCAGGGCATACGTGTCGGTGAGCACACACCCAAGATCCGTGGTGACCGAAACGGTGTATGAACCACCGCTCGTAGCCACCAAGAACGGATCATCCGCTCCTGGGATCAGGTCGCCATTCAAACTCCACGCGTAACTGCTGAAGTCGCCTTGCACCAACAGGACCAGACCATTGGCCTCGATGGTGACCGTGGGACATACCACGATCGTATCGCTGAACGAGGTGCAGCCGAACACATTCGTTGCCATGCCCCACCACTCCCCGATGCTGTCCGTGGGAACGCAGGACCCGTTCACGCCCGGTACCGTGTCTCCATCGTTGAACCAGAGGTACACGAGCGGCAACGTATCGGTCGCGCAAAGTGTGGTGCCGTCGTACGTCGTCGTGAGCTGCGGAGCGGGGAATACGCGTACGGTGTCGATCGCCGAGAATACCTGCTGGGGCTGCACAGCGATGATCAAACTACCGAAGGTGCCATTGCCCAATGCGAAGGGCACCGCCCCGTTGCTTCCAGTGGGGATGTTGAACGTGCCAAGGTCATCGTCCTGACTTACGAGGTCCTCATCGAAGAACGCAATGGAGTAAGGTGGTACCCCGAGCACACGGTCCACATCGTGCCATGCTTCACTTGTGCTGTTATCCCCACTGCTGCTCGTGAACGTGTTGCCGTTGCCATCCGTTAGCACGAAGTAGAGGTCCGGGTTTCCTGTACAGGCACCGAACAAGCTGGGCTCCTCCACATCACCGCACCAATTGTCCCCGACACCGTTCAGCAGCACATCCGTGAGCACGTATCCGCCGATGGTGGTGGTGAGGCTGACCGAGTATGTGCCGGGAGCGGCATAGGTAGTGCTCGGTGAGGACAGCACACTCGCATTCCCATTACCAAGGTCCCAAGCATAGGAGGTCGGCGATGCTCCACCATCGATCAGCGCGGTGAATTGCACATCGGCTTCGCCACATCCGCTGGTCGGGGTGTAGCTGAACCCTGCATTGCTGCCCGTTCCTGGTTGCACCACCAATGTGATGCTGAAACTCTGTGGCACGTTCAATGTGAAGCCGCTCGCAGATACCTGAGCGATGATGTTGATCGCCACGGTATACGTTCCACTCCCGATCGGGGTGCCGCACAGTCGTGCGCAACCGAATTGGTTCTGCGGCGGGTAGTAGATGCCGAGCGGGTCATTGGTCGTCATGTCCATACCGAAGGGCAGACCACTGACACTGGTGATGGTCATCTGCAAGAAGTCCACATCGATACCGGTCCCGGGGTCCGTGAAGCTGGTGGGCAACCAGAAGGTGATGTCGCTTTCATACGCTTGTCCAGCCACGGCATCGATGGGTTGCAACGGGCACAGCGTGGGATAAGCAGGTACCGTATTGCACACGAAGTCAATGGTGCATGTGGTGCATTGTGCTTGTGTGCAGAGCGTGGTCAGCAGGAAAGCAGTGGCGAGGAAGATGCGAAGCATGGGCTTGGATGGTGACCCAAGGTCGGGAATAGGAGCGGACCTAGAACAAGACACGTGTTCTAAATTCTTAGGAAGACCTTCATTCACACCGCTTTGGTTGCAATGCTTTGCACGAATTGATGCGCGCAAAAAGAACGGCAATGTCTCCGGCAGGGCCGTGGCTGTGCGGAACAACTGATGTATGTACCGACCCTCAGCACAATACCTTATGGGGGCACAATGCTTCCGAACAGGTACTGTGATAGGTTCATCGGTATGGCTCGCCCCGACTTTCGTAAACGGACACGGAGAAGCCCCGACTCGCGCCGGGGCTTCTCATTGCATTTCTCCCCTCACCTTGGGAAAGGGCCGGGAGTGAAGCCTATACCACACCCTGGTCCAACATGGCATCCGCCACCTTCACGAAGCCCGCGATGTTCGCGCCCTTTACGTAGTTGATGGTGTTGCCTTCCTGACCATGCTTCACGCAAGCGGCGTGGATATTCTTCATGATCGAATGCAGCTTGGCATCCACCTCGTCGCGGGTCCAAGCCAAGCGTAAGCTGTTCTGGCTCATCTCCAAGCCGCTCGTTGCAACACCACCGGCATTGCTGGCCTTGCCCGGCGCGAAGTGGACTTTGGCGGCTTGCAATGCTTCGATCGCATCGGGAGTCGTCGGCATGTTCGCACCTTCGGCCACATACTTCACACCCTTCTTGATCAAGCTTTTCGCGTTGTTCAGGTCCAACTCGTTCTGGGTGGCGCATGGTAATGCGACATCGCATTTTGCCACCACATCCCATGAACTCGCACCCTTTACGAATTTGCTACCCTTGAACTTCTTCGTGTATTCCTCTATGCGACCGCGTTTCACGTTCTTCAACTCCATCAAGAAGGCGAGCTTCTCTTTCGTGATCCCGGTCGGATCGTAGATCGCGCCGTCGCTGTCGCTGGCGGTCACAACTTTGGCACCGAACTGGGTGGCTTTCTCGATGGCGTATTGCGCAACGTTGCCGCTGCCGCTCACCGCAACGACCTTGCCTTTGAAGCTGGTCTTGTTGCGCGCCATCATCTCGTTGGCGAAGTACACGCAGCCGTAACCGGTGGCTTCCGGACGGATCAATGATCCCCCCCAGGTGGCACCCTTACCGGTAAGCACGCCGGTGAATTCGTTCGCCAAGCGCTTGTACTGGCCGAAGAGGTAGCCGATCTCGCGACCGCCAACCCCAATGTCACCTGCTGGTACGTCCGTGTCGGGACCGATGTGGCGGAACAGCTCCGTCATCAGGCTCTGGCAGAAACGCATCACCTCGTTGTCGCTCTTGCCCTTTGGATCGAAGTCGCTGCCGCCCTTACCACCTCCCATAGGAAGCGTGGTCAGGCTGTTCTTGAACGTTTGTTCGAAGCCGAGGAACTTCAGGATGCTGAGGTTAACGCTCGGATGGAACCGCAGACCGCCCTTGTAGGGTCCGATGGCGCTGTTGAACTCGATGCGGAAGGCACGGTTCACCTGGGTATTGCCCTTGTCGTCCACCCAGGGCACACGGAAGATGATGGTGCGCTCGGGCTCCACCATGCGCTCCAAAAGCATTTTGCCCTTGTACTTTGGATTCGCCTCGATGAAGGGGATCACCATTTCGGCCACTTCGTGTACGGCTTGCAGGAATTCCGGCTCGTTGCCGTTACGCTTCTTCACTTCTGCCATGAATGCATCCACGGCCTTGTTCGTCTTTGCCATCGAAAGGGTGTTGGTTTGCTTGGGTTGATCGCCAATGCAGATGCGCATGTGGCGGAAAGCAGGGGCAAATGTAGGGGGGGAATGCTTTGGCAAATGGTACAGGAACGAAGAGGTTTCGAACTTCGGCATTCTTGACCGTGCATGTTCGACCATCAGGGCCGTGATCGTCAGGTACGGGCCCTTCAATTCAACGCATACATCTTCCCCGGCAAGCTGCGCACCACTCCACTGAACTCCAGATTCAACAACAGCCCAGCCACCTTGCCCTGCGCCATTTTGCTCTGCACGCACAGGTCGTCGATGTGGAGGCTTCCCCGGGCCTTGATGATGTCCACCAGCGTTTGCTCATCGGGCATTAGATCCCCGAACAAGGCGACTTGTACATGGGCTTTCTTCTTCTTCTTCGGTAGCCACTCCATCATGGTGATCACATCCTGCGCGTTGCTGATGAGGGCCGCTTTGTTCTGCTGGATCAGTTTGTTGCAGCCTTCGCTACGTGCATCCGTCGGACGGCCGGGATAGGCGAACACCTCGCGGTCGTAGCTACTGGCGATGTCGGCGGTGATCAAGCTGCCGCCCTTTGGCCCGCTTTCCACTACCACCGTGCAATCGCTGAGGCCCGCGATGATGCGGTTGCGTGCGGGGAAATTTCCGGGTGCGAACGGACTGGAACTGGGTAGTTCGCTGACCAATCCGCCGTGTTCCAGCATTTCCTTCGCGGTGTTGGCATGCTCGCCCGGGTAGAGCCGGTCCAAGCCATGGGCCACACAACCGATCGTGGGCATGTCGTTCTTCAAGGCTGTACGGTGCGCAACGATGTCGATGCCGTATGCCAGTCCGCTGATGATGGTCGCATTGCACGCCTTCAGACCTTCCACCAGATCCACGCAGAGCCGTTTGCCTTGCTCGGTGGGCGTGCGTGTGCCAACTATGGCGACCATGTGCTCCACATCCGTTACCAGTTGACCCTTGGAGTATAGAAGGACCGGTGCATCCTCGGCATGTTTCAGGCGTTGTGGGTAATCGGGATCCAGATAGAAATGCATGCGCAAGTGGTGCTTCCGCACGTAGGCGAGTTCCTGCTCCGCTTTCAGCAGGATCCCCTTTTCCGTGATGCTCGCAATTAGTTTCGGCCCGATCCCTGGCACCTTCTCCAGCGTGTTCTTCAGCTTCTTGTCCGTGAACAAGGCATCTACCCCGCCGCAATAGGCCACCAGGTTGCGTGCGTTCACCGGGCCGATGCCCTTGAGCATGGCCAATGCGATGCGGTGGATCCACTGTTGATCGTCCACGGTGTTCGGCTGGATCGAATTTCTACATTTACCCGCACCCCTACGGCGAGCAAGGATCGCAACGGGTCGGCCAAATGTAACCGTGCATCCATGAGGAATTGCTCCGCCTTAGTTGCCTTTCTGCTTCTTGTTCGTGTTTTCGCACAAGAGGCCACCATTTCCGGTGTGGTCCGAGATGCCAACACGAAGCAGACCCTGATCGGCGTGAACGTGGTGTATGCTCCCGGGAAGGGGAATGTAACGGATGTGGACGGTCGTTACACGTTGAGCGTTCCGGCCGGTGAGCATGTGCTCACCTTCACCTACGTGGGTTACACCACGGCCACGACCACTGTTGTTGTTGGTGCTGGCGAACGCAAGGAGGTGGATCGGACCATGAACGCCTCCGCTACGCAATTGGACATGGTGGTGATCAGTGCAGGCAAGTTCGAGCAGCGCGTGGGCGAGGTGACGCAATCGCTCAGCATCTTGCGTCCGGATCTGATCCGCAACAAGAACATCGTTTCGCTGAGTGATGCGTTGGACCAAGTACCCGGCGTGGTGATCGTGGATGAAGAGCCACAGATCCGTGCCGGTAGCGGTTTCAGCTATGGTGCCGGCAGCCGGGTGCAAGTGCTGGTGGACAATGTGCCGATCCTGAGCGGTGATGTAGGTCGGCCGAACTGGTCCTTCCTACCGATCGAGAATCTGGAACAGGTGGAAGTGATCAAGGGAGCGTCTTCCGTTCTGTATGGTAGTGCAGCGCTCAGTGGCGTGATCAATGTGCGCACGGCCTATCCACGGGACAAACCGCGAACCCGTGTCACCGTTTTCTCAGGCATGTACGATGCGCCATTGAACGCGAAGGCGCGCTGGTGGGGAGATAACAACCCGATGTTCGGCGGTGCCAACTTCTCGCATGCTCAGAAATTCGGCAAGTTCGATCTGGTGCTTGGTGGGCAAGCCTTCAACGACAACGGCTACATCGGTCCGGAGCCGCAAGCGCCGGATAGCATCACAGCAGACCCATTACGCACCGGACCTGGAGGCTACGAGAACCGTGTTCGGTTCAATCTGGGAACGCGCTGGCGCAACGGTAAGGTGAAGGGCCTCAGCTACGGCATCAACGCCAACGCCATGAAGAGCCGCAGTACGAGCGTTTTCATCTGGAACGATGTCGAGGACGGGCTCTATCGTCCCAAGTCCGGTACGGTCACCCGCACGAAGGGAGCGCAGTACTACGTGGATCCGTACATCGACTACTTGTCGAACGCCGGGACAAGACACACCGTGCGCACGCGATTCCATCGCCAGGAATTCGACAACGACAACGACCAGAGCAACAGCAATTCCACGTACCACGCCGAGTACCAAGTGCAACAGAAGGTGGACCTCTTCGGCGAAATGGTGCTTACAGGAGGACTTGTGTGGCGGCAAGTCGATTCGGAAGCTCAGTTGTACAGCGGTGGTGCCGATAGCAGCGGTGTGAACAGTGCGACGAATTCAGCAGCGTACCTACAGGTGGACAAGAAGATCATCGAGAAGATCATGGTGAGCGCCGGTGTGCGCTACGAGCAGTTCGTGGTGAACAATGCCGAAGCTGCTCGTCCGGTATTCCGTGCTGGTGCCAACTATCAAGTCTTCAAGGCCACCTATCTGCGTGCGAGCTACGGACAAGGATTCCGTTTTCCCACGATCGGCGAGCGTTTCATCAGCACGAACGTGGGGGCCTTGCGGGTCTATCCCAATCCGGATCTTCGGCCGGAACAGAGTTGGAACGTGGAAGGCGGCATCAAACAAGGCTTCAAATTGGGAAGGTTCGTGGGTTATGTGGATGCTGTGGTGTTCCAGCAGGATTTCGAGAACTATGTGGAGTTCACCTTTGGCCAGTGGTCCACCTTTGAATGGGCCACGGCGGCACGAGACCTGTACGGATTCGGATTCAAAAGCGTGAATACCGGTGGGGCACGTGTCAGTGGTTTCGAACTGGAACTCGCAGGGAAGGGCCAACTCGGTCCCGTGGAACTGAGCGCGTTGATCGGGTACACGTCCACCAACCCGGTCAGCACAACTCCCGATCAGGTGTATGCCGATCCCGTTCCAGGCCCACCCCTGCCATTCCCTCCCGGCAATACCACCCCGTCCATCCTGATCCCGGCTTCGACGTTCACGAACACGAGCTATGACCCCGCGAACAACATTCTCAAATTCCGGATCCAACAGTTGTTCCGAATGGATCTTCAAGCCGAATACAAACGCTTTTTCCTAGGCGGCAGCGTGCGTTACAACAGCCATGTGCGCAACATCGACCAAGCGTTCATCGAGTTGGATGACAATGGATTGCTCCAAACAGGGGTGAGGGAGTGGATGGATACCCACCGCAGCGGCGATACCATTCTCGATGGCCGCATCGGACTCACCTTCCCCGGTGGCATTCGCGCAGCCTTCATCGTGAACAACCTCACCAACCGGTCCTACTCCATGCGCCCCTTGGCGATCGAGGCACCGCGCAGCTTCCAAGTTCAGTTGGGTCTGGATATCGGCAGTTGATCGGATCGGTATTGCGACCGGATCCGCGTATTCCGTCCCGGTATGACCGCATCACAATACCTTGCACCCATGCGCATCTTGGGGATCATTCCGGCCCGCTACGCCAGCACCCGCTTGCCCGGCAAACCCTTGGCGGATATCGCGGGTAAGAGCATGGTGCAGCGTGTTCTGGAACGCGCTACCCAAGCTGGGTCGCTTACCGAAGTGGTGGTGGCAACGGATGATGCACGCATTTTCGATCATGTAGGATCCTTGGGGGGACGTGCGGTGATGACCGGCCCCAAACACCCCAGTGGTACCGACCGTTGTTTCGAAGCCCTTCGCATCATGGGCATGGATCGTTTTGATGCGGTGGTGAACATCCAAGGTGACGAGCCGTTCTTGGTGCCCGCTCAGATCGACGAACTCACCGCTGCCTTGGCCCGGTCATCAGGCGGCATCGCAACGCTGGCACATGACCTCACCGACGATCGGGACCTGGACGATCCGGGGAAGGTGAAGATCACTACCGATGTCCATGGCGATGCCTTGTACTTCAGCCGTGCGGCGATCCCTGCGCTGCGCGATCACACCGACGGTCCACGGCACGGAGCGTTCCGCTTCCTCAAGCACATCGGTCTGTACGCGTATCGTTCCGACGTATTGGAGCAGCTTGTCGCCTTGGAGCCTTCGACCCTGGAACGGGCCGAGGCTTTGGAGCAATTGCGGTGGTTGGAGCATGGCTTCAAGGTACGCGTGGGCCTTACGGCGCATCCTTCGTTCTGTGTGGATACGCCTGCGGATCTAGAAGAAGCCCGCCGTCTGGCTGCACGATCCTGAACGGTCGATTACCTTGCACGCCGAATGTCCCTCGAACGCGATCTCCACGACCTACTGTATGAGCACGATTGCGTGATCGTACCCGGTTGGGGCGGGTTCTTGGCCCAGTACAAACCGGCCCGACTGGATACTGCCCGGAAAGTGATCCATCCGCCGTGCAAAGAGGTCGGTTTCAACCGGCACCTGATGCGCAATGATGGGCTGCTGACAGATCAGTTGGCCAAACGAGATGGCTTGGCCTTCACCGCCGCAAGCGACCTATTGGCTCAAGAGGTGGCACACTGGCGAGCGGAGTTGGACCGACAAGGGCGCTTGGAATTACCGCGTATCGGCATCTTTTATCGTGATGCGGAACGCAACCTCCAGTTCGATCCGGACGACCGGGCCAATTTCCTCAAAGAGGCATTCGGCTTACGCCCTGTAGCGGCCATCCCGCGCGTGCAACAGGAAAAGCCAACGGTGGTGGAACCGATCGCTGTCCCGGCGGCAACCGGACGACGCTGGAACTGGGCTGCGGCCGCAGGCATCGCACTGCTCATTTCCGCAGGTGCCATCGGTTCATACCTTTTCCGATCGGAAGGTGATGCGCTTGCTTGGCTGGGTCGGCCCGATGCCACGTATATGCCAGAACACATGCCGGAAGCACAGGGCGTTACGGCCTCGGTGTTCTCCCTGCCAGAGGAACCACTTGGCATTCGTACACTACCCCTTTCGGACAACGATAGCGTTTCTTTGACCGTGGATCTCGGATCACCTGCACCTGCGGAGACCACGTACGTAGCACCGACGACCAAGTCCACCACGTTGGGTAGGTTCCACATCATCGGCGGTTGTTTCGCACAACCCGAGAATGCCGATCGTCTATTGAGCGACTTGCTTGACCGTGGCTTTCCGGCACAACGGCTGTCACAGTATGGGGAGTTGCATCCGGTCGCTTTCGGCAGCTATCCCGATCGTGCATCCGCATTGGTTGCACTCGCGCGTATTCGCGCAGAAGGTGCAGGACAAGCGTGGCTTTTGGTGCGCTAACACCGGCTCAGGGCCGTACCTTCGTACCACAACTCGATGGAGACGATGCATGTGGTGGAACTCGAGGCCTGTACAGTGGCCTTTATGGAGGAAGGGATCGTGCATACCCACTTCAAGGACGAGCATTTGGTCACACCGGAGGAAGTGCAATTGATGTTCGAGACCATCGAGAAGGAACGGAAGGGCCGCAAAGCTTTGTTGATGGTGACCGTGGGGGATAAGACCACCATGAGCAATGAAGCGCGCGCACACGCCTCTTCCGAAGCATCGTGCAAATACATCGCTGCGGATGCCATCGTGGTCCGTGATTTCGGACACCAGTTGGCGGCGAATGTTTTCGTTCGTCACCATAAACCGCACCGGCCCATTCAGATGTTCCCCGATCAAGAGACCGCTTTGACTTGGCTGGCCGAACATCGGAACCTCATCGATCATTCTTGACGCATGTTGATCCGCCTACTTTCCGTCGTTCTGCTTCTTGGTGTTTTCAACGTGTCGGTCGCACAGGTGGATGGAGAGCCATCGCGCACCATTCGTACTGGCAAGAATGAAGTGACCGCTTTAGCCGTTTCTCCCAAAGGTGATCATGTGTTGGTCGGCCTAGCGGACGGTGCGGTCTATTGCAACATCGAGAGCGGTAAGAAGGTCTTCGCTTTCCCCTACTCGGAGGACAAAGGCACGGCAGTCTACCACGTTGGATCCAACGACAACGGTGAGTATGCTGTGCTGATCGGACACAGCGGCAAGCGCACCGTGTGGAATTTGGTGACGGGCAAGCAAGAGAAGGTGTTGGCGGCCCATCGCTGGGTGCCGGATCCACGGGCGGTGAAGGCCATGGGCTTGAACATGTCCAATTCCACCTTTGATCGCTTCTACCAACAACGGGAGGTGATGCTGGGGGACGTGACGGTGCGCGCCGCGAAGAACGGCAGTGTGGAATTCGTGGATGCTGAAGGAAAAGTGCAACGCACGATCGACTACCCGGCGAACAAGGATCAGCATCACCTGGCGCCCTTGCTTCTTTGGGATGCCTACCTACTGGTCGGCGCCGACAATGGCGACGTGTACTTCTACAAGACCTTCTGAGCGTTCAACGCACGGAGCACTTCACGCACATGGTGGTTCGCGCGGAGCGGATCGCTGGTAGCGCTTCGCACAATGCCTTCCTTGTCCACCACGTAGGTGACGCGGCCGTTGAACAGTCCGAAACTGCGGTGTACGGCATACCTCCGGCGTGCTGTGCCCTCTGCATCCGTGAGCAACCGATAGGGAAGGTGCCATTTCGTACGGAAACTTTGGTGTGAACTCGCGCCATCGCCACTGATCCCAAGGACCACGGCATCCAAGCCCACCAGTTCCGGGTGCGCATCGCGAAAGGCGCAAACCTCCAACGTGCAGACCAAGGTGTTGTCCTTCGGATAGAAGAAGATCACCACATTCTGTCGACCCCGGAGGTCACGAATGTTCACCAGTTGACCGTCCTGGTCCGGTAGCTCGAGGTCCGGCGCAAGGGAACCGACCTCAAGCATCCGGGGTGAGCTCGTTGTTCTTTCGCATGGCGCTCAATACAAGGATCACCACCCCACCAACAATGAGCAGGCCGATGGATCCCCAGACCCACGAGGCTCTTTCGCGCAGGATCAACAGGACGACCAGCGATAACAAGAAAAGCGTGGCCACCGATGTCCATGCCCGAAGTTGAATGACCGACCATTTCTCCTCGCCACGCTTCAGACGAATATGGATCCGCTGCACCATCACCTGATACAGCATCAAGAGCGCGAAATAACCGAACAGTACTTGCATGAAGGCGCGCTGCACCAAGTCAGGTCGCAACCACAAGGTGTACAAGCCGATGGCTGCGAAGAGGATCAGCATCGGCCAATTCAAGAAATACAAAGTGCGCTTTTCCATCGCAGCGAATTGAGTCACCAGAATGGTGCGGTCCGGCTCCCATTTCGCCATGGCCTGCCGGTGCGCGACGAAGAGCCGAACCACGTGTAAGGTCCCCGCGAAATAGGTGGTGAGCGCGAACAATTGCAGGACCTTGATCAAGGCTGGTATCTCGATGATGGTTTCCATTCTAGTGCTTCCGTCAAAGATAACGGTGCCAATGAGGCGTCATTCTACCTTCGCGCACCATGACCAGAGATTCACGTCCGATCAGCGACAGCTACGCCGAGACTACGCAGATCGTTCTGCCCAACGATACCAATACCATGAACAATCTGTTCGGGGGTCGCCTATTGCAGTGGTTGGACATCTCTTCGGCCATCTCCGCACATCGACATACGAAGCGCGTGGCCGTCACTGTAGCGGTGAATCATGTGAGCTTCGATCGTGCCATCAAACTCGGCGATCTGGTCACGATCAAGAGCCATGTGAGCCGTGCATTCGGCACCAGTATGGAGATCTGGTCCGATGTCTGGGTGGAGGATCCGTTGACGAGCGATAAGATCATGGCCAATAGCGCCATCTACACCTTCGTCGCCGTCGATCAAGAGGGCCATCCGGTGTTGGTTCCGGAAGCTATACCGACCAATCCAGAAGAACAGCGCCGATACGATGGGGCCTTGCGGCGCAGGCAATTGCGCTTGATCCTCAGCGGCAAA
Organism: Flavobacteriales bacterium; assembly: GCA_016710015.1. GTDB lineage: Bacteria > Bacteroidota > Bacteroidia > Flavobacteriales_F > PHOS-HE28 > PHOS-HE28. Next base: position 442,034 of record JADJLR010000003.1, on the reverse strand, counting down.
ATGAAGCCTTCCGAGGCGACCGAGCTCAAGGCCTTGTTCGTGGAGTAGATCCGAAGGCCCAGCCTTCCCGGTCGGACGTTCGACCATGATCCTTGAGGGCCTGGTACGTTTTCACTTCCTTCCTACAAGCTCTCGTCCAAGGTATCCCCGTCGAAGATGTCCCCGGTTGCGGTGTCGTGTGCGCGCAAGTGCAAGTGGCACAACAGCCCGGCGATACAAGCCGCGCTCTGGTCCCCACCATGCACATGTGCCACCATGTAGCGCACCTGCTTCCCGTCCTCGAAATGCAGTTGGATGCTGATGTCCGTGTACGCGTTTCGGATGAAGAGCCAATCGCGGTCCTGTTCCTCTGCGAAGGGGATCGCCTCCTTGATCCGTGCCACCACCGCGTCGCGCTCGCCGATCGGCTTTGGCCTGTGGTCGGCAGGTACCTCTAAGATGGAAGATACCTCCGGGAAGTCCTGAATGAAGATGTCCCAGCTCATGTGTGTGCGGATGCGATGGTGCGGAGATCTTGGCGTTCCATACAATGGAAATGCCCTTTCGGACAGTTTTCGTAGCCGATCTTGGAGCACGGTCGGCACGCCAGCCCTTGCACTTCGGAGACGATCGCGCGTTCGGGATGTTCAGGCATGTAAGGTCCCATTCCAAAAGCAGGCACGGTATTGCCCCAGATGCTCACCAACTTCCGCTGGAATGCCGCAGCGATGTGCATGGCACCGCTATCGTGCGCGAACACCCGGTCCGCTCGTGCGATCAAGGATGCACTTCCCAAGATGTCGTATTGGCCGGTGGCATCGAATATCCGCCCACTTTGAGATGCTAGGCCGCGTGCAATGGTCTTATCCTCCAGGCCACCGATCAGCACGATGGGGCCGTTCATCAAGTTGATGAGTTCCGCCAGCTTGTGCTCCGGCAGGCGTTTCGTGGCATGCGCTGCACCAATGGCCAATACCGTATACCCGGATCGATGTGCTTCCGGCAGTGCGGTGAGCGGAACTTCCCGGTCCGAAGGAATGAACAACTCCAGACCGAAGCTATCGTTCTTCACGCCCAAGTGGGATACCGTTGCCATATACCGATCCACGATGTGAACAGGTGGCATGCGGTCCATCTTCAAATTGACCAAGAGCCACTTCTGCACATTCAGTTTGGCGAAACTCGTGGACGGAACGCCCAAGGCCCGTTTGATCCGCGCTGTTCGCAAGTTGTGGTGCAGGTCGATCACCGCATCGAAACGTTCGGCACGCAGCCGATCCATCAAGCTGCTGATGTCCTCGCCCATCTCATGCAGCTTGTCCACGTGGGGGTTGAAGCGCACCAGATCCCCGAACACCGTTTTGGTGGCCATGTGCAACTCCAACTCCGGCACCTGTTGTTTCAAGCATCGCAGCACCGGACTCGTGAGCACGATGTCGCCGATGGAACTGAAACGAAGAACGAGCAGCTTCATGTGGTCAGGATGCCTCACAGCAAAGCGCCGGAGGTGGAATCAAAAGTAGACCGGACGAGCAATTGGTTCCAGAGCCCTGTGAATTGCTGGTCGTTCGATACACACATGCCCCAATGCCCACATGCACACATGCTCACATGACCACATGCCACATGCCCACACCCCGGTATCTTCGCCGCAATGTTCATCGACACGCATGCCCACTTGTACCACCGCCAGTTCGATCCCGATCGGGAGGAACTGTTGCGGCGTGCGGAGGAAGCCGGTGTCACCAAGTTCTTCCTTCCGAACGTGGACCATGAGAGCATCGAAGGCATGAACGCCTTGGCCGCTGCGCACCCGGAGAGTTGCTTCGCCATGATGGGCCTGCATCCGTGTTCGGTAACTGAGATGAATGACCTTGCCTTGGAAGAGGTGGAACAGCACTTGCGTTCGGGAGGATATTGTGCGGTAGGGGAGATCGGGATAGATCTTCATTGGGACAAGACCTGGCTGGTGCAACAGCAAGCCGCATTCCGGCAGCAGGTGCGCTGGGCCAAGGAGTTGGATCTGCCCATCGTGATCCATTGCCGACAGAGTTTCGAGGAGACCATCGCCATTGTGGAGCAGGAGCAGGATGGCTCGTTGCGCGGGGTGTTCCATTGTTTCACGGGTTCGCCGGAAGAAGCAGCCCGCATTGTCGCGTTGAAGGACTTCTACATGGGCATCGGTGGAGTGATCACCTATCCCAAAGGCGGACTCTTTGAGACCATGCAGGTGGTAGGGCCAGAGAGGTGTGTGTTGGAAACGGATGCGCCCTACCTCGCGCCGGTCCCGTTCCGTGGAAGGCGAAACGAGAGCGCGTACATCCCACACATCGCGGCGAAACTTGCCGAAGCCACTGGTCGGTCCGTGGAGGAGATCGCACGGATCACCACCACCAACGCCCAAGAACTCTTTCGCCGATGAATGACCGCGCATCCGTCCTGCTGATATACACCGGTGGAACCATCGGCATGTGGGCCGATCCGCGCACGGGTGTCCTACGGCCGATGGATCTGGCACACCTGGAGGAACAAGTGCCGGAGTTGCAACGCATCAAGGTGAACTTGGAAAGCGTGGCCTTCGACCGCCCTATGGACAGTAGCGATCTGGGCCCCTTGGACTGGGTACGCATCGCACGGGAGATCGGGAAGCACTACGATCGATTCGATGGTTTCGTGATCCTGCATGGGAGCGATACCATGGCTTACACGGCCAGTGCGCTCAGCTTCTTGCTTGAAGGTCTCAGCAAGCCGGTGATCCTTACCGGTTCGCAATTGCCGATCGGCACTATTCGCACGGATGCCAAAGAGAACCTGATCACGGCGATCGAGATCGCAGGGGCCAAGGATGACTTGGGTAGGCCCATGGTGCCAGAAGTAGCGGTGTATTTCGAGTATCGTTTGTTGCGGGGCAATCGAACAGTGAAGGTCCATGCTGAACGGTTCGAGGCATTTCGATCACCGAATTGGCCCGTTCTGGCCGAAGCAGGGGTCCATATTCGATATGACCGCAGCGCGATCCTGCCCTTCGATCCGAGGGCGTTGAAGGTCCATGACCACATGGATCAGCGGGTCGCGGTGATCCGGTTGTTCCCTGGGATCAGTCCGGCGTGGTTGGACCATGCCATGATCCTGCCCGATCTGAAAGCGGTGATCTTGACCACTTTTGGAAGCGGGAATGGCCCCACGGAGCCCGCATTCATCCAAGCGCTACGCAGTGCGCGTGAACGGGACATCGCGCTGTTGAACGTTACGCAATGCGTGGGTGGGCGTGTGGAGCAAGGTCGGTACACCACGAGCCGGGCTTTCACGGAGTTGGGGGTGATCCCGTGCGCGGACATGACCGTGGAGGCTGCACTCGCCAAGACCATGTTCTTGCTCGCCGGAAACCGAGGAACGGAAGGTCTGGCACAGGCAATGGCCACCCCGATCCGTGGGGAATTCACGTTGATCTGATATGCCATTCGGCCTCCGCTCACGGCCCACTTCCTACCGCTTTCTGGAACGCATCCAAGGGAGTAGTCCTTTTTGTAGTTTAGCCGCCCGTTGGAGCGGAAATACACCCCTGACGAATTGAACCGGAGAGATGGCCGAGTGGTTGAAGGCGCGCGCCTGGAAAGTGCGTTTACCCGAGAGGGTAACGGGGGTTCGAATCCCTCTCTCTCCGCCATTGCTGGTTCGCGACACGTCGGATCGTTTCACTGCAATTCTTCGCTTCGCTCTTACCTTGCCCCCTCGAAACCCACACTGAACAACCCCTAGAACCGCATCATGGTACGTAAGTTCTTGTCCCTTTGCTTGGCTGCCTTCGTGAGTGCCAGCCTCCTTACCGCACCGGTCATGGCGCAAGATGCCCCTGCCGCTGCCTCTACCGAAGTGGTCGCCGCGGATGCCCAAGGCACGCAGACCTTCAAGGACCGTTTCATTGAGGGCGATCCGGTCTGGATGGCCCCGGTATTGCTTTGCTTGATCCTCGGTCTTGCCTTCGTGATCGAACGGATCATCTATTTGAACATGGCATCCACCAACACCGACAAGCTCTTGAGCGGTGTGGAAGAAGCCTTGAAGTCCGGTGGCGTGGATAGCGCCAAAGAACTATGCCGCAACACCAAGGGACCCGTCGCCGGGATCTTCTACCAAGGTCTGGACCGCGCCCACGAAGGGGTGGACATCGCCGAGAAGTCCATCGTCGCTTATGGCGGTGTGGAAGTCGGTCGTTTGGAGAGCGGCCTCTCCTGGATCGGTCTCTTCATCGCACTGGCACCCATGCTCGGGTTCTTGGGTACGGTGATCGGGATGATCTTCGCCTTCGACCAGATCGCTGTGGCGAACAACATCAGCCCGAGCATTGTGGCCGGTGGTATCAAGGTGGCTTTGCTCACTACCGTGTTCGGTCTGATCGTGGCCATCATTCTGCAGATCTTCTACAACTACCTCCTTAGCCGGATCGACAGCATCACCGGCCAAATGGAGGAAGCATCCATCGGTCTGGTGGATCTGCTCATCAAGAACAACAAGCACTGATCCATGCATAAGCGTTCAGGATTGCTCGGCAACATCGCCATGTGGGCCATTACTGGTCTGGGTGCGGTCTTCTTCATCATGATCATGTCCGGCAGTGAGGCGGGTATTGATGGTGGCCTTTACCTTACCTACATCGCTTTCGGCCTCGGCATTCTACTCGCCGTTCTTTCCGGAGTGATATCCGTCTTCACCGGAGGCAATCTGAAGGGTGCCCTCATTCCGATCGGTGCGTTCTTGGCCGTGTTCGCCATCGCGTACGTGATGGCCGATGGTACCGTGAAACCCACTTGGGACCTCACCGAATCAGGATCCAAACTCATTAGCGCTGGACTCACCATGACGGGTATCGCAATGGTCGTTGCGGTGGGGGCTGCGGTCTTCGGTTGGGTCAAGAAGCTCATTAGCTGATCATGCTCAAGAAGCGGAAACGAGGAGGTGTCCAAGAGATCAATGCCGGCTCCATGGCCGACATCGCCTTCCTGTTGCTCATCTTCTTTCTGGTGACCACGACAATGGATACCGATGCGGGTATCCTGCGCTTGCTGCCGCCCATCGTGCCCAATGACGAGCAGACCGATATCGTGAACCAACGCGATGTATACATCGTGCTGATCAACGATGCGGACCAACTCTTGGTGGAAGGTGGGCCCATGGAGATCACGGACCTGCGCAAAGGAGCTAAGGAGTTCATGACCAACCCGGACAACAGCGTGGACCTGCCGGAACGCCGAAAGGTGACCGCCGCACTGTGCCAGCAGAAGATCGCGGAGAACAAAGGCTTCAAGGCATCATCCACCGATGAGCAGTCCAAGCAGTCCTACCAAGATGCTGTGAACACGTGGGAAGACAAGCTGGAGGCGGTGAGGCTGATCGGTGACTACAGCGAGCTTCCTCCCAATGCGTTGATCTCCTTGCAAACCGGTTCCAAAACGAGTTACGACATGTACGTGCGCGTGCAGAACGAACTCGAAGCCGGTATCGCGGAATTGCGCGCCGAACTCTGTAAGGAAAAGTTCGACCGGATCTTCACCGAACTCGATGACAAGAACGACGATGATAAGCCGCTGATCAAAGCCGTTCGCTTGGTTTACCCGCAACGGATCTCCGAGGCCGAACCCGTGGAGATCACTAAGAAGTAATTCGCCATGTCACGCTTCAAGGACAAGTCCGGAAAAGGTACACCACCGATCAGCACGGCTTCGCTGCCGGACATCATCTTCATGCTCCTGTTCTTCTTCATGGTGACCACCGTGATGCGTGAAACCGACCTCTTGGTGAAGATCACCCTTCCAGAAGCCACGCAGGTGACCAAACTGGAGGACAAGGCCTTGGTGGATTACATCTACATCGGGCCGCCATCGGACAAGGCGCTCGGTACCGAGCCGTTGATGCAGTTGAATGACCAGTTCGCGAAGCTGGCGGAGATCGATCCGTGGGTGAAGGTGAATGAGGAACGTCGCGAAGAAGTGCTGCGCCCCAAGATCACCCGCTCCCTGAAGGTGGATAAGGATACCTACATGAAGATCGTGACCGACGTGAAACAGGAGTTACGCAAGAGCAACGCGTTGAAGATCAATTATAGCGCTTCACAGGGACGGTAGGACCTTCAGATACCTTGGAAGCCCCGCGAAAAGCGGGGCTTCCGTATTTTTGGACCCGCAATGGTGAAGATCGGCCCCATCGAACTTCCGGAGTTTCCGCTCCTCCTTGCTCCCATGGAGGACGTGAGCGATCCGCCGTTCCGTGCACTTTGCAAGAAGCACGGTGCCGACCTGATGTACACGGAATTCATCAGCAGCGAAGGGCTCATCCGCAAGGCGGCCAAGGGGATGAAGAAGTTGGACATCTTCGAACACGAGAGACCGGTGGGTATCCAGTTGTTCGGCGGCAGTGAGGATGCCATGGAGGAAGCCGCACGCATTGCCGAAGCTGCGGGTCCGGAATTGATCGACATCAACTACGGCTGCCCGGTACATAAGGTGGTGAACAAGGGTGCTGGTGCTTGTTTACTTCAAGACGTGGACAAGATGGTGCGCCTTACGGAGAAGGTGGTGAAGGCGGTGAAAATGCCCGTGACGGTGAAGACACGCTTGGGCTGGAACGAGGCCACGAAGAACATCATGGAAGTCGCCGAACGCTTGCAGGATGTCGGTATTCAGGCACTGAGCATTCACGGTCGCACACGTGCCCAGCTGTACAAGGGCCCTGCGGATTGGACCTTGATCGGCGAGGTGAAGAACAACCCGCGCATCACCATCCCGATCTTCGGCAACGGCGATATCGACTCGCCAGAAAAGGCGGTGGAGTATCGTGATCGTTACGGTATCGATGGCATCATGATCGGTCGTGCGAGCATCGGGCATCCGTTCATCTTCAACGAGATCAAGCACTATATCGCAACGGGTACGCATCTGCCGCCTCCTTCGATCATGGACCGGGTGGAGGCTGCGCGTGAACACCTGCGCAGTTCATTGGCTTGGAAGGGACCGTGGGAGGGTGTGGTTGAAATGCGTCGCCACTACGGCAACTACTTGAAGGGATTGCCCAACGTGAAGGAGGTTCGGCTTCGGTTGTGTACGGAGCGTGATCCGGCGATCCTGGAAGAGATCCTGGACGAAGTGATCACGACCTACGCATTGGCCGAAGTGGCCTGAAGGAATCGTCTGCTCAAGGTCCGCAGAGGTACCCACGAGGCGAATAGGCCAATGGTCAATACGGCCGCAGCGACAGCAAGCAGGTCCGTGGTGATCACCTTCACGGGGTAGGCTTCCACCACGGATCCGGCCAGGCGAACGAAACCGAATTGTTGCTGCGCCCAACAGATGCCCAGCCCTACGCCTAGTCCGATCACGGTACCCATCATCACGATCAACACGCCTTCACCGAAAAAGATCCCACGCACGGTGGACGGTGTTGCGCCCATCCCCATCAGGGTGCGCATGTCCCGGCGCTTCTCGATCATCATCATGGTGAGCGAGGCGATGATGTTGAAGGCACCAATGAGTCCGATGAAGGAGAGCACGATGAAGGTGAAGAGTTTCTCCGAAGCGTTGGTGCTGTACATCAACGCGTTCTTCTGGTAGCGTGTCTTCACCAGGAATGCTTCACCCAGTGCATTGCGGAGTTCTTTCGCTGTGCGGTCCATGTCCTTGGCGCTGTTCAGTTGGATCTCCATTGCCGTAACAACGCTGTCGTACTCCAGTAGGTCCGCTGCGATCTCCAATGGCACCACGGCGTACTTCATGTCGAACTCCATATTCATGGTATATGCCCCACGAACGGCGATGGCGGTGGTCTCGAACGCCTTTTGCTGATATTTGCTCAGTTTGCGCCCACGCACCGGGGCACTGATCTCCAACGGCTGGAAGACCCCATCGTCCAAGGGAACCCCCAACTCCGTCTTCAACCCGATCCCGATGATCGCTGCAGGCCCGGCCAGTCCCTCGAAGGTCGGTTCTCCGCTGTACATGTACTGATCCATGCGACTCATGGCGAGGTATTGGGGTTCCACGCCCTTCAAGGTGGCCACCGTTTGCTGATCACCGGAACGAAGAAGCACGTTCTCCTCGATCACCCAACTGGCATTGCGCACGGCAGGCATGCCGAGAATGCGCTCCATGTCCACGGCACCCTTGCCAAAGGTCTTGCCCACAGCGGCGGTGATGGTGATGTCCTGATCGAACGGGCTATAGATGCTATCCACCAATTCCGCGATACCGTTCAGTGTGCTTAGGACCACTACCATGGCTGCTGTCACCACCGCGATCACCCCGATGCTGATGCCCGTGATGATGTTGATCGCATTGGTGCTGCGCTTGGCAAGCAAATAGCGCCGGGCGAAGAGGAGCGGGAGGTTCACGCGGTGAAGATCGCAGGACCTTGCCTATGTTTGGCATGACCATGAATAATTCTGGAGAATGAGCGCAGTTCACGGGCGTTGCTCTCCTTGGCACTAGGAAACTCGGTCCTGCGTATGCCCAGCGGTGATCATCTGAATGAACAACCTTCGTTGATCACCACATTGCTGGATCGCACCGATGCGCTTTTGGAGCGATGGTATGCGCGCGTAGGATTGTGGCCCAGTTCCCTGATCATCGCGATCGCGCTGGTGCTCGTCGCATTCATCTATGTTGATGGTGGCACTGTTCCTGTTTCGCACGGCGAGGGCTACGCGGCGCTTTCCCGGGACCCCTTCGCCCAAAGTGTTTCGAATCCCTTTCGATTCAGGATCCTTGCACCGTTGATCGGATGGGTGCTCCACTTGCGCGGGCCATTGTTCATTCTGGTTCCCTGGTTCTTTCTTGTAGGCTTCGTCGCCATGGTGAACGTGTGGAGCAGAAGGGAAGGAGCGTGGCCTTCGCTCGCTTTGGTCATCATGCTGGCCATGATCTTTTCCCCGGTGATCATGCATTCCCTGGTGGCACCTGGCTATATTGAAGTGGTCAGCTATTTTCTACTGGGAATGGCGCTGATGAATGTCCGTAGTATGCTGGTATCGTGCGCCTGCATGGCTCTGGCCGTGATGACGCACGAATCTGCGATCTTCCTGACCCCCGCGTGGCTACTGGCCGCCATGAGTATATCAGGGAAGTCACGCAGATGGTGGGCTAAGCGCTTGCTCCTCCTCGCTGGAATGCTCCTTCCTTACCTCGCCTATCGCTTTTGGGTGGTCCAGGTGGATGAGGAGGCGCTTTCCGCAGCGTACTATTTCAGCTATGCTAACCTGCGTAGCTGTGTTGCGAGTGGCCCGTTGGGTACGGTGGTGGGGATCTTCGCTGTCTTCCGTCTCCATTGGCTGGTACTAGCCATACCCTTCTTCATGCTTGGTCTGCGGAATGGCAACGTGCGGTGGGCGCTGTTGTTGGTCGCGTCGGTCGGGTTGACCTTGGTCATCGCATTCGATACGACGCGTATGTTCTGTTGGACCTTCCCCTTGCTGGTCCTTGGATCCGTTGAACTCGGTAAGTGTGTCGGGAGGAAGATGGCCGTGGCCCTACTCATGGTGGCGTGGATCCTTAACTTCCTGATCCCGCCGTACACGACGACCGGTGCCGAGTCGTATCGCCTGAAAGGCATCCGCAATTACGTGACGCAATGATCGATCACAACGCCCCGCTCACTTCCATGCCTTCACGATCAAACCCGTTCCCGTCGCATGCTTCACGCGCACATCGGCCATGTTCAACACGAAGGCGATCGGGTAAGCGATGAGGTAGTAGAAGGGCAGCACGATGAGGAACAGCTTGCTCGCTTGGAGCATCAGCAAGGGCCACTTCATGCTCAGTTTCCAGCTGATCTTGCCCGGTGCGCCATAGCTGTACCGCGCCTCTACCTTGCTGAAACCATTGCGCAGGCATTTCGCCCGGATGTCGTCGAGGTTGTACCCGTCTCGCACGTGTTCCTCGATGAAGGACCCTTCGCCTTCTTCGTGTACATCGCTTCCACCTTGATCGCTGGGCGTGCTGATGATGAGCATGCCACCGGCCTTGAGTGATGTGCTGTAGCAGCGCAACGCTGCCTCGTCCTCCAGGATGTGTTCCATCACATCCACGCATACGATAAGCTCGAACGCTTCTGGGTTCGTGTATTTCGTTACGTCACCCACTTTGAATTTCACCTTTTGCCGTCCGATGCGTTGGAAGAATGCGTTGCAATCCGCCACCTGTTCATCCTTGACATCGATGGCCGTGATGGATGCCTTGGGGAGCTTTCCGCTCAGCCAGTAGCTGTATTGCCCGAATCCTGCGCCCGCGTCATAGATCGCCAATGGTCGACCCCTCTTATCCGACATCCACTGGCGCAATTCCCGCTGAATGTGCCATGCACGCAAGAGCAGAAGATCGAGCAACCGATAGAACAGGATCCGTAAGAACGGCGTTCTGTTGAACACAACGCCCAATCGGCGTTTAACGGGATCGTACTGCATGCTTCAACTACCTGTCACTCTTGTACTGAATTCTCAACCTTCAACTCGCCGAAGTGCCTCGCGAAGGCGGTCAACCCTTCAGCAATTTATCGATCTCCTCTGCACGGTCCAAGGAATCGTCCACGTAGAAGAGCAGTTCTGGGACCACACGCATTTGTTTGCCTATGCGGTTCCCTAGAAGCCCACGCAAGCGGTGCGAGCGCTCCTTTATCGACTCAAGAACGGCCTTCTTATCCTTCACTGGGAAGAGGCTCAGGTACACTTTGGCGATGCCCAGATCCGGACTTACGCGTACCGCCGATACCGTGATGAGCCCACCCGGAAGGAAGGTGCGGGTCTCCTGTTGGAAGATCTCTGCGAGCTCCCGTTGCATCAGGCTGTTCACCTTGTTCTGTCTAACGCTGTCCATGACCGTGCGAAGGTAGGCGGTTGCCCGCTGTGGGCCGCCCCATTGGGGTAACTTCGCGCTCGCTTTTGCCCATGCGCAACTTCTTCCGCATCCTTCGTTTTGGCAAGCCGTATAGGCATCATGCGGTGCTCAATGTGGTCTTCAACCTGCTGGCCACGCTTTTCCACCTCAGCTCCTTATTGCTTTTCATTCCATTCCTGCGGCTGCTTCTGGGACAAGTGCGACCTGTACACGTGCGCCCTGATGCCCTGTGGACACGCGAAGGTCTCGAGGGTACCTTCAATTGGGGACTGACGCAGTTGATCGAGCGCAACGGTCAAATGGGTGCATTGTTGGGCATCAGCATTGCCGTGGTGGTGATCTTCCTGTTCAAGAACTTCTTCCGCTACCTCGCCGTGGTGGCCATCTGCAACTTCAGGAACTACATCGTGCGCGATATCCGTGCTGCCGTTTACAGCAAGATGCTGGAGCTGCCCCTGCGGTATCACAGCGGCGAACGAAAAGGCGATCTGCTCGCCTTGATCACGAACGACATGCATGTGATCGAGTACTCGGTGATGTTCTACATCGAGATGGTGTTCCGGGAACCGATCGCGATCCTGCTCTTCCTCGGCACCATGATCACGATCGCGCCGCAACTAACGTTGGTGGCTTTGTTGCTGCTCCCGATCAGTGGCTTCCTGATCGCACGGATCAGCAAGAGTTTGAAGCGGAAGAGCACGCGCGTTCAGGAGAAGAGTGCCGATCTGCTCGCTCGGGTGGAAGAGACCCTCACGGGCATCCGAGTGATCAAGGCCTTCAATGGTGAGGTGGATATGAAGCGCAGGTTCGATCGCGAGAATGAGATGCTCACGCGCTCCAGCATCGCCATGCTGAACCGGCAGGACATCGCATCACCCTTGAGCGAGACCATGGGGGCTGCTGTGATGGCGGCGATCGCATACCTCGGCGGCTATTATGTGCTTGGTCCAGAAGCCACGTTGACGGGCGATAGCTTCTTGGGTTTCATCATCATCTTCTCCCAATTGTTGCCACCGATCAAGGGCTTCTCCCAGGGCTATTCGGCGATCGTGCGGGGATCAGCGAGCGGTCAGCGCTTGTTCGATCTACTCGCCGTGGAGAATACCGTGAAGGAACGGCCCGATGCCAAGCGCATCGAGGCGTTCATCGATCGCGTCGAGTTCCGGAACGTGTCGTTCACCTACGATACCGTACCCGTGTTGCAGGACATCCAATTGGTGATCCCGAAGGGAAAGAGCGTTGCATTGGTCGGCACTAGTGGCAGCGGAAAGACCACCATGGCAGGTTTGCTTCCGCGCTTCTTTGATGTGGCTGGTGGACAAGTGTTGCTGGATGATCAGGACATCCGCGATCTGCGCATCAACGACCTGCGTGCCTTGATGGGGATCGTGACGCAGGATAGCATCCTATTCAATGATACGGTGGCGAACAACATCGCTTTCGGCACGCCGGGAGTGGCGGTGGCCGATATCGAACGAGCGGCGCGCATCGCCAATGCACACGATTTCATTCTTCAGTTGGAGGATGGCTACCAGACGAACATCGGAGACGGTGGGAACCGCTTGAGTGGCGGGCAGAAGCAGCGTATCGGGATCGCACGTGCGGTGTTGAAGAACCCGGCGATCCTGATCCTCGATGAAGCCACAAGCGCGCTCGATACCGAAAGCGAACGCTTGGTGCAGGATGCTTTGGTGAAGATGCTCGAAGGTCGAACGAGCTTGGTGATCGCGCACCGACTTAGCACTATCCAGCACTGCGACGAGATCTGCGTGATGCAGCAAGGTCGCATCATCGAACGCGGTACGCACCAACAGTTGTATGATGCTGGTGGGCAGTATCGGAAGTTGTGCGATATGCAAGCGTTCGCTTAGGCGTGCATAGCTTTACACAGTACCGTTTCCCATGCTACATCGAATTACCGTATTCATTGCTAGCGTCTTTAGTCTGACCGTTTCCGCGCAATGGACAGTGCTTGATCCGAATACGAATGAGGATGTGCGGTCCGTGCATTTCCGTTCCAATGGGAATGCGTGGCTCGGCGGATTCGATACGTTGCAGTGGTCGGTCAATTCAGGGGACCAATTCACGGAACGCCCAACGATGGTCCTTGGGAATGTTCCCCTCTATGGGCTGTACCTCACGGTTTTCGCTTTCGACAACAACACTGCGTTGATCAGTGGTACCATGAACACGGGTATCGCGGAATCCATCTATCGGACCACCGATGGCGGTATCACATGGACGCAGGTCCACTATGATGACTTTGGGCCGATCGACGTGCTCCGCGATATCGAGTTCGCCCAACCGCCTCTTGGATTTGCCGTGGGGTCCAACGGCCGGATCCTGCGTAGTACGGACAGCGGTCTGTCCTGGAGCGCGATCCCGACCGGTTCAAATTTGACCTTTAACCGTGTGGCTTGGACCGGAGGTAGTACATACATCGCTTCAGGACCTTCCAATTTCATGCGCAGTACGGATGCCGGCATGAACTGGGTAGTGGTGACCGGCCCTGACGGAGCAACAGATGTGTCCTGCGTTGGAAACGTGTGCCATGCAACTTCCGAAGGTTCCATTTGGCGCAGTACCGATGCCGGACTTACGTGGCAAATTTCTGGACAGGCAATGGGCGCAGTATTGGAAATGATCGATGCCACTACGTTGATCAATGCCAACGACACCGGCATCTTTCGAACTACCACCAGCGGTCTTTATTGGGAACAGCTAGTTACACCGGGTTATCAACCTCTCTTCCAGATCGATTTCTACGACGCGACAAATGGCATGGCCGTCGGTGAGAATGGGTACGTCATTCGTACAGGGAATGCCGGAGGTAGCGGTTTGCCGATCGCGAGTATCCAAGCACCAACCGGTACGTTCTGCACAGGTTCGCCGGTCGTTTTTGACAATCTTGGTGATTCTGCCAACGACTATGAATGGCGAGTTGATGGAGCCTCTGTTTCAACATCAGTTCAGTTGACGTACACCTTTTTGACCGAAGGGATCCACCTCGTTGAACTTGAAGCCGACAATGGGAACGGAACGCATGTGGCAACACTTTCCGTGAACGTTTTGGCATACCCAACCGTGGTGCCCTTCACGGCGTCCGCCTCCCTCGACACACTATGCAACGGCTCGTCTACCACTATTTCGGTCCCCACTTCGCAATCGAGCACCTATTACCGGTTGTTGCGTGGAAGCGTGCAACAAGGATCGGGAAGCCAAGGTGGAACTGCGCTGAGTTTTGCGACCGGGGCGATCACCGAACCAACCGTCTTCACCGTAATGGGTACTCGGTCGAATGCCTGCGGAGCGGATACGTTCTTGGTCGATGTGGAAGTGCTGGCCCCGTTCGTACCGCCAAGTACTTCGTGGAGTTTTGTAGAGCCAGAAGGATGCGCCCCTCATACGCCCATTGTCCGGATCCAGAATGCGATGGCCGGTTTCCAATACAAGGTGAACAGCCAACAGCCGGTGCTGGGCAATGGAGGTGTTCTAGATATTCCAATGCCCATGGTCACGGGAAATGCAACAGTAACGGCGACGGTGCGGATGTTCTTTGCTGGGCACACGTGTACCGGTGTGGTGATCCAATCCGCGCAGAGCATCCAAGTGTATCAGGTCGCAACCGGGTTCTTTATAAATCAGGATCCGGGAGGTGATCCGCAGTACGCGCTCGTTGATCAGCCACGTACGATCACTCTTAATGCGAACGCTGCACTGGGTTATGGTTGGGACTTCGGGTCGGATGCATCGCCTGCAACATACCAAGGACAACCGCCACCACCATTCCAGTACGCCACGTCAGGGGTGAAGACCGTTACACTCATCACGAACACGCCACTAGGTTCCTGCGGTGATACCAGCACCCAAATGATAACGGTGGTCGATAGTGTCGGTTTCGTTAATGTGCCGACCTGTAATGACGGCTTCGCTCCAGCAGATGCCTACATCGCTGACATGTGTTTGGACGCTTACAACAACCGGTACATCACGGGCTATTACCAAACACCGGGTTCAGGTTCTCAGAATGCGTTCTTCGCAATGAAGGTGGATAGTACGGGGCAGGAGGTCTGGCGTTACGAAGGTCCTTCTTCTGGAAATTGGCAATCCCACGGCAGCTACGGCTACGGGATCGCCGCCGATCGTGCAGGCAACGCGTACATCACTGGACGCTTCGATCATGAAGATCGCACCATCGCTGGCGTGTCTATCTATCAACCAAACTTCTTAGTGAAGATGGATCCGTCCGGTGCGTTGGAATGGCAGATCACGAGCCTTACGAATCGGTTCCGTGGCGTGGTCTGCTCGGATGATGATGTCGTGCATGTGGTCGGATACAATTCTTTCTTCGGCTTGGATCTGTTCTTGCCGAGCAGTGAACGGGACGTGACCGCATTTCCTCCCAATGACCCGCAGCGTGGCAACTTGTTCATGCTGGACATTCGGCCAGATGGATCGCTGATCGACAAACAAATGTTCGGGCAATGTGCCTCACCCTCGGACCCCGATACCTGGCAAACCATGAATGTGAATTCCGATGCGTTGGATACCGATGATCGGTATCGCTGTGACCCGATACTTCGGCAAGACCCGAATGGCGGATTGTTGATCGCGGGGATCATGCACGCGCTACCGGATGAGACCACGTGCGACTTCCAAGGTGTGACCATGGATAGCTATGTCCCTGGGAGCAGTTTGACCAACACCCGCCAAGTATACGTTCTTCAGTATATGCCAGAGCAGGGTGTGACCCATGCGTATGCCTTAGCAGGTGGGAAGCCGCAAACAGTGCAAGGTGTTTCGCGCTCTGCGTCCGGTCAGTATTTGGTCTGCGGTCGGTTCAAGAGTCCATTCCTATTCAATGGTGAGGATATTCAGCCGGAACAACCGAACCTGCAAACGCCAAAGTACTTCAGTTACATGATCAGTGCCGATGCAGATGGTGAACCCCTTTGGCAGGGCACTAGCCCAAGCCGAACTACGCGTTTCAATGATGTGGCCTTTTCGCCTGATGGAACGGTATATGCTCTTGTTGGCTATGGCGCGACCGGCATGCTCCCCGCAGGAAATGGAACCTATGTGGGTGCCGGATCCGGTGATCAGAACTTGGAATATGCTTTCGCACATTACACTGCGAGCGGAACACTCCTCGGTATCGACCGTAGTCCAACAGGTTCCGGTGTAGCGTTCAACTTGCGTCCTGATGCGTGTGGAAACTTGCACGTTGTTGCACTCCAAGCGGAAGCCGCCGCGTACTCGGAACATGGTTGGGTGTCGTGCGGAGGGTGCCCGGATAACCTGCGGACCACGGTGATCTCTGCCGCTGGATGCGCTCCCGGTTGTTTCGCTGCCAACATTCCGAACCTGCGCGACGTTGCTATGGAGGTGATCTCGTTGAACGACTCGAATTCCCAAGCACCCACGGTGCGTGTTTCGTTCCGCAACCGAGGACAGGTGCAAGCCGATGAAATAGTGATCGGTTTCCGAGTGAACGAAGGCCCTGTTCAAACAATAGAATGGAGCGGTGGTTTGAATTACGCGGAACAGGTGTTGGACCTCGCGATCGGTTCGCTATCCTTTGCCGGCCGGCATTCCAACCGCGTAGTGGCGTGGGTCGATCTCGTGAACGGATCACCGGATGATCTTCAAACGAACGATACGCTTGACTTGTCCCATGTACTTTGTTTCGAACCGCTCCATGGAACCTATTCGTGTGGTGGAGAAGGCGATGACTTCCACACCTTCAATGAAGTTACGAAGGCACTGGAAGAGTGCGGAGTGAATGGTCCTACCACGATCTCGATCGCAGACGGGCATTACTATGAGCAACTGCACGTGCGCTCCATCCCCGGTGCATCACCTACGGATACAGTGGTCTTTACTTCAGCAAGCAGTGACAGTGCCGCAGTGTGGTTGCATTTCATGCCCGGTACAAGCAGCCAATACAATGCCGTGGTGTATTTGGACGACTCTTGCAAGTACATCAGCATTACGGACCTTTCTCTTTCCCATCGCGTGCCTGGTCCGAGTAATCAGGGGATCTTTGTTGGGCTATACGGCCATGCGATCAATGTGTTTCGGAACCACATCGTTGGTAACCCGAATGATGATGACCAGTTAGGGATCTGGATACGTCCGAACGTTGGTGGCGATTTCAGGATCGAAGAGAACAGGGTCGATTACGGAGCATCAGGGATCGGGTTCAATGGGTCCAGCAGCTATGTATTCGGTCGGTGTACGGTGATCGGGAATTCAATGATCAACCAAAGCCGACGATCCTTGTACGGCATTTTCATCGGAGAATTGACCGTCGTTGGCAACACCATCATTTCAGATGATGCGTACAACGGAAGTCTCTACGAGGCCGCTTTGCTGTATCCCGGTGCAGCACCATTCCGGTTCGATGAGAACTACATCCGCGTTGCCACTTCGGCACAAGTCAATACCAACGAAGGGGTGGGCAACCTCGTTCGACTATGCTTCTCCAACAACTCCTCCACCCGCGGGTCCATGGCGAACAACATGATCTTTAACCCGCTGGCGACGGGACCCAATGTCATTCCCGCGGTCGGCATTGACTGTGGGAAGGTGGATGTCCTACACAATACTTTCGGAGGGATCACGCAGATCTCGGTCACCGAGGGGGTCGTCGTGCAGAACAACATCTTTTACAACGATGAGGCGGTCTTCGCCCTGGACTTCTATGGGGATGTCGCACCATCTATGATCTCCGATAACAATGTGTTCAGCGCGGGACCGAATGGAGACTATCCGGCAATTATCCGTTATCAGGGAACCGGGAAGTCCTTGGGGCAATGGAGAACGCTGACAGGTCTCGACCTTGCTTCAACACAAGTGCTGCCAGAATTCGTTTCTCCAGTTGACCTGCACCTGACGGATAACAATTCCTTTTTGTGCCCGTCCATACTTTCTGTGACTGCGGATATTGACGGGGATCCAAGAAATCCGATCGTTACACGGCAAGGAGCGGATGAAGAAGAACTGTTCACCGGGATAGATGTTCCAGTAGAAATGTCTGGGCTTTCTATCGTACCCAATCCGAGTGTTGGCCCTGCCATGCTTCATTTCCCCGTGGCCGATGAAGTTCAAGACCTGCGCGTGATCAATGCAGTCGGCCAGTTGGTATACCAGGCCCAAGTGCGACCTGGACAGTCCAGAGTGTTCTTGGAGCAACGCCCTGCTTCGAGTGTTTACCATGTGGTGCTGTCGACCCGGATGAAGGAGGTTGGACGGATCACGTGGGTCGTGGCAGACGAGTAAGGACGTGCGGATCAGACCGTCGAATAGAGCGAGGAGTTTTGCCTTCGTAACGAGTGGTCATTCGCGTAGCGCACCTTCCGCTACTTTCACGCCGATGCAACCGCACTCCGGAAGCCGCATATTCGGTCTCGATCTCATGCGGGCCGTGGCGATCATCATCGTGATGATCTGCCATTCGGACGATCTGATCGATGCCTTTTGGTCAACGGGCTTGGGGGAGTCCGGTCTGGATGGCGTGGACCTGTTCTTCGTGTTGAGCGGATATCCGATCGGCGGTATCCTGTTGCGACTTTGTTTGTCAACGGATCTGCCATGGTGGCTCAAGCTCGCCGATTTCTGGCAGCGTCGTTGGCTTCGAACCTTGCCCAATTATTTCCTCTTCCTCGCGGTGAATTTGGTGATGTTGTATGCCGGTCTTTCCACCGGTATCCTGAATGTGAATGTGTTGGCCTACTTCGTTTTCTTGCAGAACTTCTGGGTGCCGTTGGATCTCTTCTTCTGGGAGTCGTGGTCCTTGGCGGTGGAGGAATGGTTCTACTTGCTGTTCCCGCTCCTCCTTTTCGCAGTGATCGGTCTGGTCAAAGGGGTGCGGATTGGTTTCCTCGTTGCCGTGTTGGTGATGATCATCATACCCACGTGCCTTCGACCCGGTGCGGTGGAGTTGATTGATACGCCCTTCTTGCTCAGCGTGTGGGTGCGCAAAGTGGTGATCTATCGCTTGGACACCATTGGCTTCGGTGTCTTGATCGCGTGGCTTGCCCATTATTGGCCCCGAATGCTCTATGCCCGACGGATCGAACTGTTCGTCATAGGCCTGTGTGCGCTGGTCCTGGCGATCATGCTTCGTACGGGTATCAACCTCACGTACATGGGCACTTGGTTCTTCACGATCTCGGGTGGAGGGATGGCGCTGATGCTACCTGCATTGGCCAGCTGGCATCGGACAGGCAAATGGGGGAATGGGGTGGTGTTCCTGAGCAAGATCTCGTATGCCCTGTACTTGGTACACATGCCGGTGCGCCTCCTCATGATACCACTGGAACGCGACAAGTCAATGGTCTTGACCGCTCTCATCTACGTGAGCTATTGGGCGATCTCCATCGCTTTGGCAACGATCGTCTACCGGTACTGGGAACGCCCGTTCATGGCGCTGCGTGATCCACTTTCGGCGCGCATACGGCGACTCAACTCTTCTTCTTGAACAAGCGGTCGAAGAAACTCTCCTTCTCGGCGGGCTCCTGCTCCTTGTTATTCCCCGAATTCGGTCGGAAGACTTCCTGGATCAGCTGTTCCAAAGCGTTGGGCGCATGGCGCGGATCGCAGTCCAGATCCGGCTCAAGATCCACAGGCAGTGTGAACGGTCGGATGTACCGCTTCCTCAATTCAGGTGCTTGTTCCATGCCGCGGATCACTTTGCCAGCAATGGGCAAAGCCAGATGGCCCCCGGTGCCGACAGCACTTTGGAAATGGATGGAGTTGTCGAATGCACCCACCCAAGTGCCTATCACAAGCCCCGGCGTGTAGGCCACGAACCAAGCATCGCCGTAGTCCTGCGAGGTGCCGGTCTTGCCAGCCAAGGGGATGGTGACGCCGTACTTCGAACGGATGGAAGCTCCGGTGCCTTGGTCCACGGCGCGCTGGAGCATTGCACTGATGGCGATGGCACTTGCTTCTGAAATGGCTTGCCGACCCTCTGGTGGTTTGGCTTGGTGGATCACCTTTCCCGTTGCGTCCGTGATCTTCAGGATGAGTTGCGGCTTTACCACTTTGCCGTGCATCGCAAAGGCACC
Organism: Flavobacteriales bacterium; assembly: GCA_016710015.1. GTDB lineage: Bacteria > Bacteroidota > Bacteroidia > Flavobacteriales_F > PHOS-HE28 > PHOS-HE28. The sequence continues at coordinate 422,107 of JADJLR010000003.1, read as the reverse complement.
GTAGGCGGGCACGATCTCGCGCAATGCAATGTCCGTAGCGCCCAAGGCCATGGCCGGGTTGTCGGCATCTTTGGTCGGGAGTCCCAAGGCTTCCAACGTGCGGCCAACGGTGTCCGCCCCGGTCCGGAAGTAGAGGTCCACGGTGGGTCGATTCATGCTCTTCGCCAGCGCGTACCACATGGCGACCTGGCCGCCGGTTGAATCCCGATCGAAGTTGTCCGGCGACCAGTCGTCGTATTCCGAATAGATCTTCTTATCGTTGTCCAAGTACGTACACGGCTCCATGCCACGTTCCAATGCGGCCGCGTACACCACGGGTTTGATCGTGCTCGCGATCGGTCGCCGTGCTTTGACCAGATCGTATGGTAAGTAGCGGAGGTCGTTCCCGCCGACCCATGCACGCACCGCCCCTGTGGCGGGTTCCATCATGAATACGGCGCCGTTCAGCAAGCGGTGGTAGTGCCATAGACTGTCGCGGTACGAGAGCGTATCCAAGCGACGCGCTTTGTGATCGTACACTTCCGTCACGCGCTTCGCATCGATCTTCCAAGCCCTGGATCCTTTGCGTCCCATTTGCTTTTCCCACGCATTTCGCTTCTTCGTTGCGCGTAATTCGCGATCCAGTTTCGGTTGCATCACGGCGAGGTGATCGTGTACCGCCTGATTCGCCATCCGTTGAAGGCCCGCATCCAGCGTGGTGGTGATCCGCAGTCCGTCCTTGCGGATGTCGTACGGTTCGCCGTTCGGTCCATTGATCCCTTTCAGAATGGTGCGTGCCTCTTCGGCCACTTGATGCACGAAGTAGCCATACAGATCCATAGCATCGCCACCGGTGTAGTTGAGGATGATCGGTAATTTCCGCAGGCTATCGACCTCTTGGCGGGAGAGGTGTTCGCCTCTGTGCATTTGCTCCAGAACCTGGTCACGACGGCCCTTGGAGGCTTCGGGGTGCAAGCGCGGATTGTACGTCGTGTTCGCTTTCAACATGCCCACGAGCACGGCACCCTCTTGCACGTTCAAGCGCTTGGTCGGCTTCCCGAAGAATCGCTGCGAGGCAGCTTCGATGCCGTACGTGTTCTCCCCGAAAGGCACCGAGTTGAAGTAGAGCACCAGAACATCTTCCTTACTGAGGATCCGCTCCAAGCGCTGCGCCACGAGTGCCTCCTTCATCTTGTTCACGGGTATGGTGAGCGCGCCGTGGCGTTCCCTTCCGAACAGGTTCTTGATGATCTGCTGCGAGATCGTGCTGCCGCCGCCGCCGCTGCGATCCCTGCCGAGCAAGGTGCGGAAGAAGACGCGCACATAGCTCCGTCCGTCCACGCCTTGGTGGGTGAAGAAGCGTGCGTCCTCGGTGGAGACCAACGCATCGATCAGGTGCCGAGGTAGATCCGCGTACTTCACGTTCGTGCGGTCCTCGGCGAATAGTTTGCCGATCGGTCGGCCATCGCGATCCAGGACCAAGGTGGCCTGTTCATGCCGGATGGATGCCAACTCTTCTGTCGAGGGGAGTTCGCCGAAAAGCCCAGCGCGGACGGTTTGCATCAAGGCGAAGAAGACGATCAGGATCGCAGCGATACTGAAGAGCACCACCTTCGGCCAAGGGATCCTGCTCTTGGGTGCGACCTTCCGCTTCTTGCCTACGGATCTACGTTTCTTCGCCATGGTCCATCGAACCACCCGATCATGGACCCACCATGGTCCGTGCTCGGGTGATCACTCCTCCAGATAGCTGTCCTTGAACAGTAGATCACTTTCGTACGGATAGCGCGCCACGTGCAAGGCTTTCACCCGCTCGTACAACAACTTCCGGAGGCCATCGATGTTGATGCGTTCCGCCGCGCTGATGAAGATGCATTCCTCACCGTTCATACGCGCCATCCAGGTCTCCTTCAGTTCTTCCAGCGTGAATTGATCCACCCGTTTGGGTGTCAGATCGTCCGGATGGTGCGGTGCTGGACGGTAGGCATCGACCTTGTTGAAGACCACGATCACGGGCTTGTCCCCAGCGCCGATCTCGTTCAAGGTCTGGCGCACGGTCTCGTATTGTTCCTCGAAATTGTGGTGGCTGATGTCCACCACGTGCAGCAATAGATCGGCCTCGCGCGTTTCGTCCAAGGTGCTCTTGAAGCTCTCGATCAATTGGGTGGGCAGCTTGCGGATGAAGCCGACCGTGTCGCTCACTAGAAAAGGCAGATTGCCCAACACGATCTTGCGAACGGTGGTGTCCAACGTGGCGAATAGTTTGTTCTCTGCGAAGACCTCGCTCTTGCTGAGCAGGGTCATGAGCGTGCTCTTGCCCACGTTGGTGTAGCCCACAACGGCCACGCGCACCAGCTTTCCTCGATTGCCGCGCTGGGTGGCCATTTGCCGATCGATCTGCTTGAGCTGTCCTTTCAACAGGGAAATGCGATCGCGGATCAAACGACGGTCCGTCTCGATCTCCTTCTCACCTGCACCACCCCGCGTTCCGGTGCCACCGCGCTGCCGCTCCAAGTGGGTCCATAATTTCGTGAGGCGCGGCAACATGTACTCGTATTGCGCCAATTCCACCTGCGTTTTCGCATGTGCGGTACGGGCTCGGCGTGCGAAGATGTCCAGGATCAATCGCGGGCGATCGAGCACCGGTGTTCCCAATTCCTTTTCCAAGTTGCGCTGCTGGGCTGGAGAAAGTTCATCGTCGAAGATCACGGACTGCGCCCCGCTCTCTTTCATCCAAGCCTTCACTTCTGCCAACTTTCCGCTGCCGACATAGAACCGGCCATCGGGCTTGTGCAACTTTTGGGTGAAGCGCTTCAAGGTGGTGATCTCCGCAGTGGTCGCCAAGAATTCCAGTTCATCCAAGTATTCATTCGCCTGCTCCGCTTCCTGGTGGCCGGTGATCAGGCCGATGAGCACTGCGGTCTCTGCAACTTGGACGTCCTTCGGGTCGATCATTTCTTTTGCAACGAACGCACGTACGTCACCACCGCATCGATCTCCTTCGAGGTGAGGATGTCCCGATAGGGCATCATCGCCCCACGTCCTTGTTCCACCGTGGCGATCATCTCCTCCTTGGTCAACATGGAAACGGTCAGATCCTTCGCGCCGTTCAGTCCCAGTTTCCCATCGCGCCCATGGCACAGCGCACAATTCAAGTTGAAGAGGGACCGCCCAGAAGAGCGGTCGGCCTCCATGCGATCGTTCGTGGGTGATGCACTTCCGCAAGCGAGCAATAGCACACCTACGCCGTATGGGATCATTCGTCTCATGTTCAAAGCCATCCACGCCCGTGACCAACGGTCGTCGCGGGCCACGGAATTGCCCAGAGGATCAATACCAGCGCGATGAGGTAGAATATGGCCACGCGCTTCTGCTTGATCCGCTCATCCTTCGCCTTTTTGGAGAGCACGCGACCCAAGGTGACCAGCACAGCTGCGAGGATCATCGTGCCGATATGCTCCATCTTCCAGAACCGACCGATGTCTCCACTCATCTGCGCGTATGCCGAGAAGTTGAGGAGGTACAGGATCAGTCCTATCACGATCTGGGTATGGCACAGGATCATGGCCCATATGGCCAAAGTGCGCTCACCGGTCAGTATCGGGCGTTTAGCGAGGTATCCACGCAAATGCAGGATCCCGGCACCGGCCACAGTGAGAAGAACACCATAACGCAGCAAGCTGTGGACGAAAAGGAGGAAGTGGTTGTCCATGGAGAGCAATTCGGAGCAGGCGGCAAAATTAGACGGTTGGAACGGGATACCACCTTGTACCGGACCGAAGGTGGTGCTCAGCGCAAAGTAGCAAGCGCGAAGCGAGCGATGGGTCGCTCCTCAGCACGCGGGTTCGTGCTAGAGCGCATCTCAAAATTGTTTTTGGAAGCGAGCGGGTTGGATCATGCGATCAGATGAGGCGCAAAAACCGAGCATAGCATGAGCTACGTGAGGCCTTTTGCAACGAAATATGGGCGCACGAGGCTCCCGCGCAGCCCGAAGGATAATTTTGAGATGCGCTCTAGTAACCCAACCGCTTCCGGACCCGACCGATAACGCCGGAGGCCACGCTTGTCGCCTTTTCCGCACCTTGCCGAAGGGTGGCATCCAGCGTAGTACGATCGTTCATCAACCTTGTGAACGTGCTGCGCTCCGTAGCGAAACCATCCAACAACACGCTGAGCAATTCCTTCTTCGCATGGCCGTATCCATAACCGCCTTGCAAGTAATTGGTGCGCATGGTCTCCACTGCATCCGCTGGTGCGATCAAACGGTACAATGCAAAGACCTTATCCGTTTCCGGGTCCTTCGGTGCTTCCAAAGGCGTACTGTCCGTAACGATGCTCATCACCTGTTGTTTCAGTTCCTTCTCTGGCGCGAACAAGTTGATGATATTACCCCGGCTCTTGCTCATCTTCTCACCGTCGGTGCCGGGAACGATCATCGCCTGCTGGTCGGTCTTCGCGGCGGGCACCACGAAGGTCTCTCCCATGCGGTGGTTGAAACGCTCGGCCACGTCCCGTGTGATCTCCAAATGCTGTAGTTGATCCTTCCCGACCGGCACGTATTGTGCATCGTACAGCAGGATATCCGCCGCCATCAGCATGGGGTAGCTGAAGAGTCCCGCATTCACATCCTCCAACCGATCGGATTTGTCCTTGAAGCTGTGCGCCAGCGTGAGCCGGGAATAGGGGAAGAAACAACTGAGGTACCACATCAATTCCGCGGTCAGAGGCACATCACTTTGCCGGTAGAACACCGTTCGTTCCGGGTCGAGCCCGCAGGCCAACCACGCCGCTGCAACGGCATAGGTGTTCTCGCGCATCACCGTACCGTCCTTGATCTGGGTCAACGAATGCAGATCCGCGATGAAGAGGAAGGATTCGTTCTGGGCATCCTTGCTCAATGCGATGGCGGGGCGGATGGCCCCGAGGACATTGCCCAAGTGGGGGATGCCGGTGCTTTGTATACCGGTGAGGATGCGTGCCATGGAAGGCCGCGAAGTTAGATCCTGCCTAATAGGTGTTCCGGTAAAGTGTTTCAACTTGCGCGAGGCATGCCCCCCTGCCAGAGCCTATTTTCGCGCTCCATTTTCCTAGAAGTGACCGAGACCATTTCAAATGAACGTATCCGTGTGATGGATGGCGAAAGCCGTCGATCACCTGTGCTGAAATGGGTATTCCTGCCCTTGCGTTTGTTGTACAAGTGTTACTTCGCTCTGGTGTTCTTCCTTTCGTTGGTGGTCCTGTACATCCCGTTCCGGATCCTGCTGTTCCGCCCCAAGCGCTATCAAATGGCCTTTCGGTTGAAGCGTACATGGGCCTTCTTCCTACAATGGGTCAGTGGAGTGCCGGTACGCGTGGAACGGAGGGCGATACTGCCAAAGGCACCGTACATCATTTGTAGCAACCACAGCAGTTACTTGGACATCATCCAGATGTACAACGTGATCCCCGAGTACTTCCTCTTCATGGGGAAGTACGAATTGCTGCGATGGCCGTTGTTCAACATGTTCTTCAAGGATATGAACATCGCGGTGAACCGAGGGAGCCACGTGGAAGCTGCCAAAGCATTCCGCCGTGCTGCGAATGCGTTGGACCGTGGAACGAGTTTGGCCTTGTTCCCTGAAGGCACGATACCGGTATTCACCCCACGGTTGAAACCGTTCAAGGATGGGGCCTTCAAACTGGCCATCGAAAAGCAGGTGCCCATCGTGCCCGTGACGTTCCTGGACCATTGGCGTTTGTTCGGCGAGCCGACCGACCTGTTGAGCCGTGGCCACCCGGGGTTCGCTAGGGCCGTGATCCACCCCGCCATCTCCACCGTCGGGCTGACCATGGACGATCTGGTAATTTTGCGCACGCAAGTGTATCGAACCATCGAAGAACCTCTGCTGGACGAATGAAGATCACCGAAGAGACCTTGGACCGCATTGCAGAATTGGCACGGTTGGACGTGAGCGACCCGGATGCCCGTGGAAAGATGCTGGTGGATATGCAACGCGTATTCGATTTCGTGGAGAAGCTGAATGAGGTCGATACCACCGGTGTGGAACCCTTGATCTTCATGACCGAGGAGTGCGATGTGTTGCGAGAAGACCTTCCTTCCTTGGACATCTCCAAGCAAGAAGCCTTGATGAACGCCCCTGTGAAGGATAGCGATTACTTCAAGGTGCCGCGCGTTGTGGACAAGGGTGCTTGACCGCCTCCCCACTAAGGGTGAACTTTCAGGAGCGAACGTGCGTATCAAGCCACGCTTTTGCACCTTCGCCCCATTCTGGAGAAGACAACCTCATTACCTTGTTGATCCAATGAAAGCTTTCGTCTCCCGCTTTCCCGTACTCACGCTGGCGGTCATCGTTCTAGGCATCCAATTCGGGATCGTCCTTGTAGCGGCTTCGCTTATGCCAAAGGGTGCACGGATGCACGATGCTCCCTTGGCGCACATGATCTTTCGCTTCCGGATATTCTGGCCCTTGACGTTCGCTGTACTGATCACGTACTACCTCGAAGGGAAGGCCGGTATCCAGAATCTATTCGGAGCATATCGGGTCTGGAAAGTTCCCGGTAAATGGTACGCGTTCTCCCTCAGCTGGAAATTCCTTTTCTGCTACGTCGGTTGGGCTATTGTGGACATCGCTGGGATACTTCCCTGGCCGGGTGCCGCTCAACCCATGTTCGATACCGGTGGTGGTGTCCACCGGATGCACATCGTGAACTTGCTCTACACCATGCCGTTCATCGTCTTCGTCGCATTGGTGGAAGAGACCACTTGGATGAAGTATTGTGCCACACGGCTACAGGACAAGTATTCGGCCTTCATGTCCTGCACCATAACGGGGGTCCTCTGGGGACTCTGGTACCTGCCCATGTTGTTGCTTGGAGAGGGTGTACCGGACGGCATTCCATGGTACATGTTCCTTCTCAGCATGGTCGGCTTGGCCATTTTGCTCGGATGGGTGTACAACATGACCCACAGCGGCCTGATCCTTTTGATCATGCAGATCGTGAGCAACATCGCTTTCTTCATCATGCCTGCTCTGCCTGCGGCGCACCATGGGGATCCGCATTGGATCAAGGTTTTCGTCTGGGTAGAGGTGACCGTTGCGGCGATGATCGTGATCCGCTACGGATACAAGAACATGGGTGTCGGGCCGAGGCCTACTTGGAGCGATGGTATGTCTCCTGCTTCCGTTACTGAGGATAAGAAGAGTCGAATAGGCGCTATCCCGTTGACACTCAGGTGATCATTATGTATTTTCGCTAACCTACTATCGGAGGTCGTTTGCTCCCTGATGAGATCCGCCAGAGCATGCAGAACCCTTTCCAGATCGACCGCAGGTCGAATTTGGGCCGAAAAGCCCTCCTGAACGAGTATGTGAACAAGAACTTGCCAGTGATCCTGACCGATGCCGCCAAGGATTGGCCAGCGATCGGGAAGTGGACTCCCGAGTTCTTCAAGACCCACTACGGTCATTTGACCAAGGAGTTGGATGGAAGGTTGATCACGTTGGCCGAACAGGTCGACAGGGTCTTGGCCTCCACGCCGGAGGATCCCGCGCCCTATCCTTACTGCGTGGAGATGACGGACTATTTTCCGGATCTGCTGAAGGATATCGAACCTGCCATCGTCTTCGGGAGGATGGACCGTGTTCGATCCCCGCTCATGCCCAAAGCGCTGATGCATGGAACCCCGATCCATGAGATCTTCTTCGGGGGTAATGGATCGGCCTTTCCCTTCGTGCATTTCGATGCGCTTTACCTAGGAACGAATATCACACAGATCTACGGTGCGAAGGACTTCGTGCTCTACCGCCCGGAGGATGGCCCGTATATGTACCCTCGACCGGACAATGAGAAATTCTCTCGGGTGACCAATGTCTTCGATCCGGACCTCGAGCGATTCCCGCTGTTCGCGAAGGCCAAGCCATATTTCGCAACACTCAACGCGGGAGAGACGATCTATTTCCCCTGCGGTTGGTGGCACACCACCGTGACACATTGCCCCAGCATCTCTTCTGGGCGCGTTGTCCTGAATACGTTGAACTACGACATGTACCTTCGCGATAAGTACAAGCGTTGGTCGCAGCGCAGTAAGTTCAAAGCCAAAGTAGCCTTCGGTATAGGCAAAGGGGTCGGAAGCCTCATGTCCGCAATTGAATCGTTGCACTGAACCCCTAGCTGTGGGTTCGCGTAAATACGTTCCTTTGCCGATCTTCTGTATCTGACCGGACCGATACGTATTGAACGATGGACAACGCATTCATAGCCACCACCTTTGATTGGGACCATCGCACGCCTACGGATCGGCAACGTACCGCGAACAAGGTCTTTCGGAAATTGCGCATTCGTGCGCAACTCACACCGCCTCCCCCGAACATGGCGAGCGTGGAAGCGCGCATGAATCTCTTCTTCCTTTTGGAGCAAGTGTTGGTGAACAAGATCCCCGGCGATATCGTGGATCTCGGTTGCAACTCCGGTGATAGCACCATCGTTATGCGAAAGATATTGGATGAGCTGGCTCCAGAGAGACAACTGCACGCCTTCGACAGTTTCGAGGGATTGCCGGAGTTGAGTGAGAACGATAAGCAGGACAGAGTTTACCAGAAAGGGTACATGGCCGCAGGTCTCGAATTGTTCAAGCGCAAATTCGAGGCTTTGGGCTTGAAGATGCCGCACGTCCACAAAGGTTGGTTCGAAGAGACCGTTCCCAAGGACTTGCCAGAGAAGATCGCCTTTGTGCTCATTGACGGTGATCTGTACGAATCCACGAAGCATGTCCTACCGCACGTCTATGGGCGGATGACTCCTGGTGCGATCGCCATGGTCGCCGTTTACTACGACGAAAAGATCCTACCGCGCAAGGGACTTCTAGGAGGCTTTCGCTCGCCAGGTGTGAAGCGCGCAACGGATGAATTCTTCAAGGACAAACCGGAAAAGGTCTCTTTGCTGTACGCCAACGAGTACAGCAACGGCTACTTCCGCAAACAGTGATCGGATCCGTTGACGGATCGACATGGACCATCCATCCAGGAGATGCGGATCCATGGTTCAGCGACGAGTTCGCACCTTTGCCGTTCATCCCCATCAGCATGTACGGCAGTATCCATCAGCTTCTGAAGAACGAAATATCCTCCATTCAAGAGGCCGGTCTATTCAAACGCGAACGTGTCATCACCAGCCAACAGGGTGCAGAGATCACCGTGAACGGTCGGAATGTTTTGAATTTCTGCTCCAATAACTACCTCGGACTGTCTTCTCATCCAGCGGTGACGAAAGCGGCACACGATACGTTGGATTCGCACGGCTATGGCCTGAGCAGTGTGCGATTCATCTGCGGCACACAGGATATCCACAAGGAACTCGAAGCCAAATTGTCCGCGTTCCATTCCATGGATGATTCCATCCTGTATGCGGCGTGCTTCGATGCGAACGGTGGTGTCTTCGAACCACTGCTCACGGAGCTCGATGCCATCATCAGTGATTCGCTCAACCACGCTAGCATCATCGACGGTGTGCGGCTTTGCAAGGCCATGCGCTACCGGTACGCCAACAACGACATGGCCGATCTGGAGGTGCAACTGAAGACCGCGAAGAAGGATGGCGCTCGCCATATCCTGATCGTGACCGACGGTGTATTCAGCATGGATGGTATCATTGCGGATCTCAAGGGTGTTTGTGACCTGGCCGATCAATACGAAGCCTTGGTCATGGTGGACGAATGCCATGCAGCTGGATTCATTGGAAAGACAGGGCGCGGAAGTGTGGAACACTGTGGTGTCACTGGTCGTGTCGATATCATCACGGGTACTTTGGGCAAGGCGCTCGGCGGAGCTATGGGTGGATACACCAGTGCCCGTAAGGAGATCGTTGAGTTGCTTCGGCAACGGTCACGTCCGTACCTCTTCAGCAATTCGCTCGCGCCTTGCATCGTCGGTGCATCCATCACGGTGATCGACCTGCTCAGTGGGTCAACAACACTTCGCGATCGCTTGGAGAAGAACGTGGACCGTTTCCGCAGCGGCATCGAGGCACTGGGCTTTAAAACACGCGGTGCAGGTGCGGCCATCGTTCCGGTGATGCTCGGTGATGCGAAGTTGAGCCAACTGATGGCCGATGCGCTACTGGATGAAGGGATCTACGTGATCGGTTTCTTCTACCCGGTGGTTCCCAAGGATACCGCCCGGATCCGCGTACAATTGAGCGCTGCCCACAGCGATGAACACATCGACCGCGCACTGGCATCTTTTGCCAAGGTCGGTAAGGAACTGGGCGTGATCTAACACCTCGGCCCAACCCGACCACTGAGGATCCATCCTCGTGTGGCTCCATGCACGGGCAACTTTGGCCGTTCCTCCATAGGTGAGGAGTGGTTCATGGGCTGGCGCATATCTTTCGGACTGGCCACAGGCCGCTAATCACAACTACACATGGCAGACAGTTTCGATCTATTGGATGAACTCGGGGACGAGAAGAAGGTGAGCGAGTTGAAGGCGCGGATCCAAAAGAAGAAGGCGAGCGACGTGATCTCGAAGTTGGACAACATAGAGAGCGAGATCGAGAGCGCCGCAGCGAACAACAAGAGTTCGGAGGATATCGTCTCGGGGATCATCAACGCCAAGTTCGAGAGCCTGAACGGCGATGTGGAGAGCACTGAGAAGGACCTTCAGGAGCTGATGCTGCACTTGCGCGCCATGCTTGATAGCTGTGGCGGCGAGTTCGCTAACCTGCAGGAGCTGGACGAAAGCGAATTGAAGTTGGTGGCCAGCGCGAAATCGAAGCTGGAGGCTGCTGGGCGGGACCTTACCGATGCGAACGGTATGAGCAACGCTTGGAACATCCTCTTCGGGTACAAGAACAGCAAGGTGAACCGACTGACCAATGAACTGGCAGCTTCTGAACAAGGTGTGAAGCAGGCCGAGCAGGATGCCAATCGTTCCTACAGAGAACGCTTGAAGAACGCCGATATCGGGGATTCGTTGAACCGCATCATCAGTCAGGTGCAGGGTCTAAGTGGTGTGGTCGAGGAAATGATCCTGGAGGTGGAGAAACAGATCGACGCGCTGAAGAACCGCAAGGAGCTCGCGTTCGAAACCAAGGAGAAGGCCGCCAAGGTGATGGAGAGCCGCAAGGCCGAGCTGGAGAACTTGGAGGCTTTGATGAAGATGGAGGAGAAGTCCTTGGAGGAGCTGGCGAACAACAGTCCGGAATACACCGAGCAGCAGAAGAAGATCGCCGACATGCGCGAGCGCCGTGCCGAGGTGAAGGGCAAGTTCAACATCGCCTTGGGCATCTTCCAGAGCAAGGAGCGTTTCGTGGACCAGATCGTGATCCACTTGGAAGCCCAGACCACCACCAAGAACAACCTGAAACAGTTGATCGGTCAACTCAAGAGCGATACCGAAGAGCGTGTCACCACCTACGAATCTGGCTTGCAATTGATCCGTACCGCCACCGCACAAGAAGCGGCTTCGATCTACGAAGAGGCTGGGGTGAAGACCGACCAGAAGATCACCGAGATCGCTGCGAAGGTGTTCGTTTCCAGCGAGCGCGACCGTATCGATCGGGTGAAGAAGCACCCCGAGCGCATGACCGAGTTGCACAAGGTGTTGGTCGCAATGGCCGAAGCCACGGCGCAGTTCAAGGCCAAGGATGCGGAGATCCTGAAAGCGCACAGCGACAAGTTCGGGATCGATGTGAGTGAAACCTTCAGTAGCAACCACGAAGGCACCGGTGGCGCACCCACACGACCTGCCGCACCGAAGAAAGAGGGTGGGGTGGATGATCTGTTGGGTTGAACCTAGGCCAATAGTTCACTTTGGAATCGATCAAAGTACAGTGGTGTGCTGCGTGGCATGAACTTGACCAACCAATACGGATCGGTTTGGAGAACGAGTTCATATTGATTCTCAATGAGAATGGACGACTTCAGTTCGACACCGGGTTTGTGGGAGACGGGTTAACACTTTCAACCACTGGGCGGATCGAACGGATAGAGCACAAGTTCTTGGGTGAGATCGAGGAGATCGACACGAATGGGTTATCATACCGAATATCCACAGTTGAAGGCGACATTGTCCAAGTGGAAGCGGAAGAGACCCCAGGCGTTATTGAACATAGCACGCTCGGCACCGATGTTGAGTATGATGGCTTTGAATTTGAAGTAACGATCGGAAGGGTCAAACCGATGAAATGGCTTGAACAAGAATGAAGACCATCGACATCGAGAGCCATTTCACGGACCTCGACCGCTCCATTCTGGAGAACAATGTGGAGTACGAACGGTACTTCAAGTTCGTTACCCATGTCCTTGATGCCTTTACCACAAGGTTTGCTCCGAAGGATGGTACCCAAGAGCAGGAGGTAATGGTCATCCGCGATCTGGCCCTACGGTTCTTGATCACCTTGAAGGCGTTGGGGTTGAAATACCTTTTCGAGGATCAGGAGCAGATGCGTATCGACCTTACAGCAAGTGGATTCCCCAATCACATGGAGCTGCGCAAGCTGGGAGCGGATCTGGAGCTTTTGAAGAAGGGGGCCTTGCCTTCCGTGAATGTAGAGCACATCAAACGACAGCTGCTGGACAAGTTGATCGGAGGTGAAAGCGATCCGTTTCCGCTATTGCGGAAATTAGCAGCCTCCCAATATCACTTGGCGCTCGAAAAGGGTGGCCTCTTCTCGGAATTCGTTCCCGGGAATTTGCGGGAGTTGAAGGTGTTCAATGCCGCGCAACACGACAAGCGCTTCCTCTGCTCTTGGGCTTCGTTCGACCCGGTCACGAATCGCCCCTATGTGTACTTGATGGTCTTCGATAATGTGCCGGATCCGGATGGGCCGATCACGGAACGTGTGGACAAGGATCCAGATTTCGTGGACATGATCAAGAAATGTACCCACAACACAGCTCCCCTCAAGGTCATCGCTTCGGACATCGACGAAGCTTGCGCATGGGTGCATCCGAAAGTGTTGAAGCGCCTTGATATCGGACCGATCCTGAGTGCGTACGACAAGTCCGAGGATGAACAAGCGAAGGAGATCGGTGAACACATACCATCCGGACATTTCGTGATGCATGTGACCACCGAGATCGTCTTCTCGGTGGGTCAGGAAAAGAAGAGTACCGGTTTGCTTTCCAAGAGCGAATTGCGTGAGGTCTTCCATGTGGACGAGACCAACAAGGACTGTATGGAGCGCATGGCGAGCGAGGTACAGAGTTACCTCTTCACAACGCACACCGTTATGCAGTACCTGAGCGATAACCAGAAGGAGATGCTCAAACAATTGAGCACGCCACCATTCATTTGTCCACCGTTGCGTGATATGGAAAAGAGCGGAGCATCGCAGATCCCCGTTACAGAGGAGCAATTGAACGCCTACAAGGAGGAGGTGACGGCCTTGCTGAAGATGGTGAGCTGGACGCCGGACCACCGGAGTAGACCAGCGAGCAATACGCATCTGGACGCGAGCTTCTTGTTGCACGTGGGCAAGACGCTGAACGTTGGTGAGACGGACGAGCTCTCCGTGTTGAAGAGCGCCGTGCGAATCAGCGATGACCGCACCATACTCACCAATACGACGAACGTGGTGCTCAATGCGATCCGAAAGGGCTTCAGTTTGGGCAAGCACATCAGCGCGTTGTTCGAGCGGAGCAGCGGCTTGGAATTGTTGCAGCAGAAGAACAACGACGGCAGTTTGCACCAAAGTGAGATGCCTGCCTTCCACGATAAGTTGCAGACCTCTTCCGCCATCGTACTCTTCGTAGCATCGTACTACATCACGTACTTCCTGAACAATGTGCGTTCGGATGAGCACTCGTCCATCAACATCGATTTCGGTGGTATACCGGAGGTGAAGTTGAGCCGTCCGAGTCAAGCCATGCAGTGCGCCATGTACTACTACGCGGCCTACTTGGAGCGCAGTGGTGTGGTGAAGTCCGACCTCGAATTACTGAAGATCACGCTGCTCTTTTTCGAGCGGTTGATGGAGGAGGTGCTGATGCGCAAAGCGTCACTGAAGGATGCCGACTTCTTCACCTCGCAGAACTACAAGCTGGAGCATGCGGACTTCACGATCCAAGGCTTCGAGGTGGCATACACCGCGCAGGTGAAAGGAGTGGAGTTCAACGCCACCCGCATGGAGGATATCGTAGCCAACGAACAGGCCAAGCACATGTTCCGGCGCTTCGCAGAACGGCTGCTCTGCTACGACCTCAACGAACAGAAGAACCCGATGTTGGTGCTCGGCGGCATGCCAAGCATCACCATGGCCGATGGCAAGCCCGGTACTGGCAAGAGCATGCTCATCGCGGCTGTCGCGACCATGTTGCAAGAGCGGTGCGAAGTGTTGAAGTTGCCCTTCCTCTTCTGGCCTTTGCCGGAGAACATCATCTCCACCTTCCAAGGCGGCTCAGCGGAACGCGCCATCGAATGGTTCCGTCCGATGCAGGATACCGGCAAGATCGTCTTCGCGCCGATCGACGATGCCGAGAATAATCTGGAGGAACGTACACGACAGGGAGTATCCGCCGGTGTGCGCGAATTCATCGGTGTTTTCCTGCGCAATACGGAAGGTGCATACGCGGTGAACCACGGCAACCGCATGATCAGCCTCTTCACCAACATCCCGGACCAGATCGACAAGGCGGTGCTTTCGCGCATACAAGTGCGGGTGAGCATGGAAGGAGCCAAGCGCTTCGAGGATTTCGTGGATCAGGACCATTTGTGGTGGAAGAAGTACCGTGAACTGGATCCGAAGTTCATCAAGGACCCCGGCGTGAAGGACTACGAGTTCATGAGCGCGCAACGACAGGTCGCGTCCATGAACGACCTGCACAAAGGCGGAAACACCGAGGTACAGAATGCGGATCTGCGGACGATCTACGAAGCCAGCCTCAAGCAACACGACGCAGGCACGCACGAGTTCTTCGGCGTGTTCTACACTGCTGTGCTCGACCGTTTTCCGTTCTTCAGTTCACGTGATCTGCGTAACATCCAGAAGGCCGTGGATGCGCGGGTCACGGATTTCGACCTGCCTTCGGTCTGGTGGGACAAGCCCGATGAGTTCTTCTTCAAGGACTACGCGACCAAATTTTCCATGTTGAAGGAATTGATGCGGTCCAACCTCGGCCACATCAGTTTCGAGGAAGTGCGCCTGCAAGAAGCACTGAACTATTTGGACAACGCGATCCGCATCAATGAAACGGGCATCGATCGGCAAGTGGAGCGGCGTGCGGAAGAACTCTACATCCAACAGAAGGCGATGGAATTGCAGGCGAGAAAGAACGTGGGCAAGTAATGTTGAAGCTGATCCAAAGCGGACTCTTCGGTGGGCAATTGTTCCACGTAGCCACCAAGGAATTGGTGGAGCGCTACAATGCGTGTTTGGACGATATCGGATTGGAGCGTACCGAGTTGAACGAATTCCATATCGATGGATGGGGGTGGAGCCCGGAGATTGCGGACGAACAGCAGAACAAGCAATACCTCTGCCACGGAAGCGCCAATCCGTATGCGATCATCATCAGTCCGGAACAACAACAAGGTTCACTCTACTACCCGTACCATTCGTTCGATTGGGACATCCATCAACAGGTCTTCGAAAAGTACGCCAAACAGATCACAGACATCACCACCGATTGCGGCCTGTGGTTAGCATTGGACCAAGACATCAGTGCCTACCGTTCGCCACAGGACCTACTCATGATCGATGTGGTGAAGGTGCAGTTCAAGACCACCAAGAACCTGATCACCGCAGCACGTGAGCAACGGGAATTGGTGCGCACCTACTTCGATAGACCCATGGCCTGGGCCGACCCCGAATTGCGTCGGAAGATCGGTGAAAGCGGCTTGGAGTATGGCGACCTCCGTTTCCGAAATCTGGATGTACTGCCCTTCCCATTCACGAACATCAGGGCGTTCTATACCACCGCCTTTGATGGCCTGTACGTGCTGCGCGATACCGTGATCGGGAAACCGGTGCTGATCCACCAGAACAACACCTCCACCGTTTCTGGCGAATTGGAGCATGCACACGTGGAGTTCAACTTGAACGATCCAGCTCTGGTCGGCTATTTGTTCAGCAAGGGTCTCGTGGAACACTCGTACGCCCACTTCAAGGAGATGCCGGAATTGCTTGACCACGAATTGGACCTGTTACTCGCGAATGCGAGCTTGAAGTTGAAGGAGCCGGTGGAGTTGACGGATCTTTCTGACAGCAAGAAGAAGGGTCTGATCCATACCCTCCAGTCCAAAGGTGTGCTGGGCGAGGACTATTTCGAATTGGAGGAGGTGAAACGCGCACTGCAACGTGACGAGGCCATCGATACGAAAGGAGAAGCCGCCATTCGCGACCATTTGATCCATCCCGTGAAAGATCAGGACCCACAGGTCCGGACCATCATTTGGCAATTGATCGCGAACATCTTCGGGGTGAATGAACTGGTGCGCTATACCTTCAACAAGCCCGATTTCTACCATCGGTACAAGACCTGGCCCGATCATTTTCAACGTTGGATCATTACGGAGTTACAGGAGAATCACGGTATTTTCAGGAAACTCACCGCATAGCCCATGGATACTTTGCTCACACTCGGGATCGCCTTCATAGCAGGCATCTTCTTCTATTACATGGACCTCAACAAGGGGCGGAGATGGAACACGCGTTGGTACGACCTGACGCACCAGCACAAAAGTCCAAGCCTGCTGGAGAAAGGTCTGATCCATTTGCAGCCGTTCCAACAGAAGTTGGTGATGGCGATCGTGATCGCAGGTCTTTTCACGGCGGTGGCCATTGCAGTTGGTGGCGCACATGCCTTGCTGGACCTGATCACGGGAGGAATTGCCGTGGTCGGTCTCTTGCTTGGTTTCTATGCCGCGGTTTTCCTCTTCAAAGGCAAACGTTGGAATATGGAGCCGGTTCGGGAGGTGCTGAACAAGGTGGATCGCATCGAGGCCGAAGCGCATGGAGAGAAGCACGACATACCTTCTAGGAAGGATGCCGAGCCTGCTAAGCCTACCCGCAGCGCGAATCCCCCGGATCAACACGAACAGAAGGCACCCGAACCCGGTGACGACAGACCGGACTGGCGAGCAGGCATCAAGAAATTCACGGACAAGTGATGGCGTTGGTTCGATCAATTGCTCGGTTCCGGAACGGGACATTCGTGAAGTCGACCCGATGGGGCGGCCTTGCGACTCCCGATGAAAAGTGGTTCAAAACTCCATCCGTGGTTCGCTGATGCAGCAGGAACAAGATGACGATAAAGGCCAATTGTATTGGCTGGTATACCACGTTCGAAAAGGTGTTGTGCGACGGCTTGGCGCATGGGTGAAGCGGAGGCCCGTACTAGCGATCACGGTCTTTCTGGTCCTGTTGTACGCGTTGTTCATCCTTCGTTCCGTGTATCAGCCCTTGGCGCTGGAGGTGCGCAAGTATTTCTTCTGGATCCTGATGGCGGTACTGGTGGTCTGGGTAGTGCGAAAGGTGTTCAGAAGAAGTCTGCTGTGGAAGAAGGTGATGGGTGCCTTGGTGAGTTTGCTGCTCATGATCGCTGTTGCATGGTTCCTACCACGCGTTGTGCAGTACGGCTCACAATACGTCTACTACAGCGAGTTGAACAAGGTACAGGTGGATCAACTTCCAGTGACAGGGCATGAGCGCATCCAACCGATCAGTTCCATTCACACCCTGACAGAACAGGAGGCGCTTTCAGAGACCGAGGATGCCACGCAACCGCGCTTCATCCGCACGATGGACGGGTCCTATGCGTACACCACGGCGATCGGTCCGTCCCAAGCGTACAAGGTGCAGCAGTTCACCAAGGACATGTACGAGGTGATCCATATTCCCGGCGAATTGCCTTCACCGAACTTCTCGGCAGCATTTCGCAGCGTGGTCGATTTCGAAGTGGGTGAATTCCTCCTCTTCAGCAAGAACACGCATACCGCCGTGGTGAAACGCTTCGACCCCTGGCAATTCCTGACCTTGGAACCCGCAGATCCGATCTATCTCCAGAACGAAGGTGGTGAATGGGTGCAGGTGGTGCCCTTGATCCGTTGGGTCGGTCTCGTATTCCCACGGCCCGTATTCGGCGGGGTGATGGTGATCGAGCAGTATGGACCAGATGACCGTTACGTGAAGCGCCTCTTCCTTGGAAAGGGAACCTTCATTCCGGCGGAGCGCATTGCCGAACAGTCCTTCTTGCGCGGTCAGGACGTGATGCCGCGAGAAGTGACCCGTTATATCGCCGAGAGCTTTCGTTTCCGCCGGGGCTTCATGGCCCCGATGCCGGGGTACCACGAGGGCGATATCCGGGTTCCGCAACTTCCGGAAGGACAAGATCCCCAACCGTTCGTGGTCTATTCGGAAATGAATGGCACACCGGGAAAGCTCTACAACTACTTCGGTCTGGAACCGTTTGAGGAAGCGAAGAAAGGGCTGAGTGTGAGCCTCTTCATCCCAGGTGATGGCATGAATGAGGTCTTCTTCATCGATCACACCACCAGCGGTGAAGCCTTCCTCGGGAGCAGCGCCGTTAGCGCCAAGATCATCGAAAGCCGGAAAGAGTATGATTGGTCGCACAGCTACCCGGCCGAAACCCGCCCGTACATCCGTCAGGTTGCGGGGCGCGATCGGTTGTTCTGGCTGAGCACCATCGTTACCCGCGCCGGCGATGGTCGCGGTCGCTTCATTGGTGGCAGTGTTCCAGAGATCACCATTACCGATGCGATACATGGAAAGGTGACATGGGTCCCTCCGACCGCAGTGGGAAAGCCTGACCAATGGATGGATGCCGTGACTTTGGAAATGCAGCCTTTCTGGAACCATGAGAGATAGGGTCCATCCGCTTGATCTACTACGTCATTGAGCGCATGCGGTGGTCGTTCATCGCTTACCGGGCCACGGACCCGCATTTATCATCTCTTTTTCACCCCTAAATACCGTGGAGCTTGATCCGGCTCGACCTATGCCAAGGATCGACCTGGTACTCTTCACCGGTGGCGGTGTGCGCTTTTCGGATCGATCCGAGGTGGGTCTTCGTGCAGGTGTCGGTTTGCTTGCAACAACCGTCGTTCCAGTCTACGGCACGGCCCGGGAGCACACACTTTCTTTGGTGTACGGCTATTTGCTCAAAGGCCGTTTGCCCGGCTTCACCAAGCGAAGACAATGGAAGCGGCAGGTTCGCCATACACCGCTCATCCAGGTCGGTGAGCGTATCGGTCCCGATCGGGTCATTCCGAACGATACGCACACCACGTTGTTGGTTTCCAGGAAAACGATCTATCTTCGCACCCCGTTTCTGGGAAAATAGCCTCTAAAACCACAACGACCGTGGCATCGACGACCTACACCACCAGCATGGCCAATGCGGCCACCGTGCAGCAAGATTGGCTGCTCGTAGACGCTGAAAATCAGACACTTGGACGATTTGCCAGTCGAGTAGCGATGCTCGTTCGCGGCAAACACAAGACCACGTTCACCCCGCACGTGAATTGCGGCGATCACGTGATCGTGATCAATGCCGACAAGATCCGATTGACCGGGACCAAGATGGCCGATAAGGAGTACCAGCGTTACAGCATGTACCCCGGAGGCCAGACCCGTGAGCGTGCCGTGAACCTGATGGCGCGAAAGCCGGAAGCCATGGTGGAGCTCGCCGTACGCGGTATGCTCCCGAAGAATCGCTTGGGCCGCCGCCTGTTCAATAACCTACACGTTGTGGCCGGGACCGCGCACAAGCACGAAGCCCAGAAGCCACGTTCGTTCGACCTGAATACGATCAAGTAAGATGGAAGCCATCAATAGCCTCGGCCGCCGTAAGACCGCCATCGCCCGGGTCGTCCTCACCGAGGGCAAAGGAGCGATCACCGTGAATGGCCGCGAGGGCCAGGAGTACTTCCCGATCACCATGCAGCAATTCAAGCTGCAGCAGCCGTTCAAGCTCACCGATACGGTGGGTAAGTACGATGTGACCGTTACCGTAGGTGGCGGGGGCATCACGGGTCAGGTCGATGCCGTGCGCTTGGGTATCTCCCGTGCATTGGTGAAGATCGATGCGGATCACAAACCGAAACTCAAGGCCGAAGAACTCATGACCCGTGACCCACGAAGCGTGGAACGGAAGAAGTTCGGACGCAAGAAAGCGCGTAAGCGTTTCCAATTCAGCAAGCGTTAAGGTCCCAACGCTTGTTCAGGATCCAATCCCGCTGGACTCTCGGCCGAAAGGCAGAGGCTACCAGCGGGATGCCTGTATCAACGGGAACAAGGAAAGTGAACTAAACAAGGAATCATGGCTCGTCTCGAATTCAAGCAATTGTTGGATGCTGGTGTACACTTCGGTCACCTGAAGCGCAAGTGGAACCCCAACATGGCCCCTTACATCTTCGACGAGAAGAAGGGGATCCACATCATCGACCTGAACAAGACCGCAGTGAAGCTGGAAGAAGCAGCTGCGGCCATGAAGAGCATCGCCCGTAGTGGTAAGAAGGTGCTTTTCGTCGCCACCAAGAAGCAAGCGAAGGACATCGTTACCGAAAAGGTGAAGACCACCGGGATGCCCTACGTTACCGAGCGTTGGAGCGGTGGTATGCTCACCAACTTCGGCACCATTCGCCGGACCATCAAGAAGATGACCACCATCGATCGCATGAAGACCGATGGCACCTTCGAGAACATGAGCAAACGCGAACGTCTCCAAGTGAGCCGCCAACGTGAGAAGATGGAGAAGAACCTCGGGTCCATCGCCGATCTTACGCGCCTTCCGAGTGCCTTGTTCATCGTGGACATCGTGAAGGAGCATATCGCTGTGGCCGAGGCCCGCAAGCTCAACATCCCGACCTTCGCCATGGTCGATACCAACAGCGACCCAAGCAAGGTGGATTTCCCGATCCCTGCCAACGACGATGCCACCAAGAGCATTGAGCTGATCGTGGACGTGATGATCGCGGCGATCAACGAAGGCATGGAAGAGCGGAAGAACGACAAGACCGCTGTGGACGAGGCCGCCGAGGAGGGCGCTGAGGTCGAAGTAGAAGCCAATGAGGTCAGTGAAGCCAGCGAGGCCAGTGAGGAGACCGCTGCCACGGACGAGAAGGCGTGATCGAATTTCATCCGGATCCTGCTGAGCTACCGCGACGCAGCTATCCAAATCCCTTAAAAACCATGAGCACAATGGCTATTACCGCTGCCGATGTGAACAAGCTGCGCCAGATCACTGGTGCAGGCATGATGGATTGCAAGAAGGCCCTTACCGAGGCCAATGGCGACTTCGATGCCGCCATCGACATACTGCGTAAACAAGGTCAGAAAGTGGCTGCCAAGCGCGCTGATCGTGATGCCACCGAAGGGCTGGTGATCGCGAAGACCAGTGCCGATGGCACGCACGGTGTATTGGTCTGCGTGAACTGTGAGACCGACTTCGTTGCCAAGAACGGTGACTTCGCCGCAATGGCCGAGAAGATGGCTGCGATCGCCTTGGAAAAAGGCCTCGCTACCGTTGAAGCCATGAAAGCTGCTGCCTACGATAGCAATGGCATGTCCGTCGCTGAGAAACTGATCGAACAGACCGGTGTGATCGGTGAGAAGATCGACATCACCGCCTGCGCCGAGGTGAAGGCACCTTTCGTTTACGCTTACAACCACCCGGGTAATAAGGTGGCGAGCATCGTGGGCCTCAACAAGGCCGGTTTCGAGACCGCAGCCAAGGACGTGGCCATGCAGGTCGCTGCCATGGGACCGGTCGCCCTGAACAAGGAGAGCGTTCCACAGAGTGTGATCGACAAGGAATTGGAGATCGGCAAGGAACTCGCCATCCAGGAAGGAAAGCCCGCCGAAATGGCCGAGAAGATAGCCGCAGGTCGCCTCAACAAGTTCTTCAAGGAGAGCACCTTGCTCGCGCAGGAGTTCATCAAGGACAACAAACTCTCGGTGGAACAATACCTCAAGGCACTGGACAAGGACCTCACCGCAACGGACTTCAAGCGGCATTCACTCACCGTCTGATCCCACATGACACCCTGAATGGAACGGCCCCTTTGCGAAAAGGGGCCGTTCCTCCATTCAGACCATTCCATCGGCACGAAGCCATCCCGACGACATCCTTACTTTTCGACCCGCATAACGATCACCCATGGCTCAACCGTACAAACGCATCCTCCTGAAACTGTCCGGCGAAAGCCTGATGGGCAACCAAGCATACGGGATCGACAGCGAACGCCTCAGCCTATACGCCGAAGAGATCATCGCCATCGCCAAGGGTGGTGTGGAAGTGGCCGTGGTGATCGGTGGGGGCAACATCTACCGCGGCATGCAGGCAGAAGGCAGCGGTATTGATCGGGTACAAGGCGATCACATGGGTATGTTGGCCACGGTGATCAACAGCCTCGCCTTGCAGAGCGCCTTGGAAGCGAAGGGACACAAGACCCGGCTGCTCAGCGCCATCAAAATGGAACAGATCGCAGAACCCTTCATCCGCCGCCGTGCTGTGCGCCACTTGGAGAAAGGGCGCATCGTGATCTTCGGTGCCGGTACCGGGAACCCATACTTCACAACGGATACCGCCGCAAGCCTCCGCGCCATCGAGATCGAGGCCGATGTGATCCTCAAAGGCACCCGTGTGGATGGCATCTATACCGCAGACCCAGAGAAGGATAAGAACGCCGTGAAGTACGAGCGCATCACCTTTGCCGAGGTATACGAGAAAGGGCTCAATGTGATGGACATGACCGCCTTTACGCTCTGCAAGGAGAACAACCTGCCCATCATCGTCTTCGACATGAACAAGCCGGGGAACCTCGGGCGCTTGTTGAAAGGAGAGCAGGTGGGAACCTTGGTGGAGCTCTGAGGTAGCGTCTTCAGTTCCTCCTAGCCACTACTTTTGCGGACGCTGGCCGATGCCATGCACTGAACGCCTAGATCATGATCGATACTGCAGACACCTTGAAGCAGTGCGAAGAGCACATGCACAAAGCCGTTGAACACTTGGACAGTGAACTCCAGAAGATCCGTGCCGGAGCAGCCACGCCGAGCATGCTCGATAGCGTTCGTGTGGACTATTACGGCCAAATGGTACCGTTGTCCCAGGTGGCTTCCGTGAATACCGGTGATGCACGCACACTCTTTGTGAAGCCTTGGGAGAAGAAACTCATCGATGTCATCGAAAAGGCCATCATCGGAGCCAACCTCGGATTCAATCCCAGCAACAATGGCGAAAGCGTGATCATCCACGTACCGATGCTCACGGAGGATCGCCGGAAAGCCCTTTCCAAGAGTGCGCACGCCGAGGGAGAACACGCCAGAGTAGGCATCCGCAGCAGCCGTCAAAAGGCCATGGATGCGATCAAGGCCGCGAAGAAGGATGGCCTCCCTGAAGATGCCGCCAAGGGTCTCGAAAGTGACGTGGAGAAACTCACGGGGTCCTACAACAAGAAGGTGGATGTCCTGATCGATGCCAAGGAGAAGGACATCATGAAGGTCTAAGCCCACACCGGGCTGCCCTCACTGCAATTCCTGCACATCTCGATGCTGCTGCGCGATCGCAGTAAGGAACGCCTGAAGTCATTGTAGGCTTCACTGTGCCACGATTCCCTGAAGCTATGCGTGCGCAGATCACCTAGCACGTGGTGGGCATCCTTGTCGAAGCAACACGGCACTACACGACCGTCCCAGGTGATCACGCAGCTGTGCCACATCTTCCAACAGTTGTCCTCTAGCTTGTTCTTCACTTCCCAGATCCCATTGGACGTGCGACGGTACCGCGCATACTTGTCCTGCGTAGGGATCAACGGGTGATCGTCCTTCGGGTCGTAGATCTGTGCGGTCTTCAGCCAAAGCTCGTCCACGCCCAATTCTTTTGCCAGCTTTCGAGCTTCTGGGATCTGGTGCTCGTTCGGCTTCACAACGAGGAATTGGAACACAACGTGCGGCGTTCGGCTCTTCAAACGTCGCTTCCATTCCACGATGCGCTTGGTGCCTTCGATCACCTTCGCCAATTCTCCTTCATGCCGATAGGATGCATACGTTTCCTGCGTGGTGCCATCCAAGGAGATGATCAAGCGTGACAATCCACTGCGCACTGTTGCCTCTGCCTTGGCATCATCCAGGAAATGGGCGTTCGTGCTGGTGGCCGTGTAGAGGTCCTTCTCATGCGCGTATCGCACCATGTCCAAGAACCCAGGGTTGATGTACGGTTCTCCTTGGAAGTAGAAGGTCAGCGCCCAAAGGTCCGGTGCCAATTCATCGATCACGCGGGTAAAAAGATCCTGCTTCAAGTTCCCAGTAGGCCGTGTGAAGTTCCGCAGACCGCTGGGGCATTCCGGACAACGCAGGTTGCACGCCGTGGTCGGTTCGAAACTGATGCTGAATGGCATGCCGCCGATGTGCGGTCGCTTGCTGCGCTTGGCACGTTGGAAGCTCGTCCAGAGCCCGGCCGCGTTGCGCAACCTGCGTGGGGTTGCTTTGGTCGCCCATTCATAGGCATCACGGCTGCGGGCGAGCATGCGTGCAAGGTACGAGGGTGGCTGGGTCGGTCTCCGGATCGGTCGCCTCCGTGGTGTTTGCGACCTGGCAAGGCATTGGTCCAAGGTCCGTCGTGCCCTGTTACTTTCGGTCGCTGTCACCGTCCTACCCAGCGAGCACCATTCCGATGTACCGCCAAATCTTGAGGATCTGTCTCTTCTTACTTCCCCAATGCGCTGATGCGCAATGGGCCATACATGGGCGTGTGGTGGACGAAGCAACAAAGGAGCCGCTCGCCTTCGTTCACGTGCTGGCTGCCGATGCACGCGAAGGTGCGACTTCCGATATCGACGGTCGATTCCACGTGCAGGTGCCCGAAGTGATGACCCATATCCGTTTCAGTTACGTCGGGTATGCGCCGCAGGAGATGGTCGTCTCGGGCCCAGGGTCGTACGTGATCACCATGCGACGGACAGCCGTGGAACTCGTGTCAGTGGAAGTCTTCCCTACGGAGAACCCAGCGCATCGCATCATCGATCGTGCGCGTGCGAACCGAAAGGTGAACGATGGAATGCGGGAACGTAGCTATCGGTATACCAGCTATAGCAAGACCATCTTCACGGCCGAAGTGGACAGTACGTTACGCACCGACAGTGCGAAATTCGCGGCCTTGAGCGAGGACGGTAAGGAAACGCTCGACTTCCTTGACAAGCAATACCTCTTCCTGATGGAAAGCGTCACGAAGAAGAGTTTCATTCCTCCTGCTGCGGAAAAGGAGGAGGTGCTCGCCATGCGCGTAAGTGGATTGAAGGACCCCTCTTTGCTCGCGTTGGCTGCACAAACGAAGACATTCAGCGTGTATGACCAACAGATCGGCCTTTCGCAAAAATTGTATCTGGGTCCGTTAGCCTCGGGCAGTACGAACAAGTACCTCTTCCTTTTGGAAGACACCCTCTACCAAGGGCAGGACAGCGTGTTCGTGATCAGCTATCGCCCGCGAAGTCGGACCAATTTCAATGGTTTGACAGGGCTGTTGTACATCAATACGAACGGTTATGCCGTGCAGAATGTAACGGCGGAAGCTGCGGAGAAGGACGAAGGCCTCAGCATTCGGTTCCAACAGTTGCACGAAAAGGTCCAAGGCAAAGCTTGGTTCCCAACGCAACTCAATGCGTTCATCTATTTGGACAATGTGTCGATCGGTATCGGCAAACCCTATGGTGTCGCACGCACGTACTTGAAGGAGATCGAGATCGATGTACCCATTGAGCGAGGGGAGGTACGCGGCCCCGAAGTGGTGATGGACCAAATGAGTACGCGGCAGACCGAGGAATTCTGGAACGCACTGCGCGTGGATCCACTGGATGAAAAGTCCCTAAGGACCTATCACGTGATCGACAGTCTTGGTGCTGAAGTGAACCTCGATGCCAAGTTGAAGTGGTTCTCCGCCCTCACCACCGGCAAGTTTCCGCTCGGTCCTGTGGATGTGTTGTTGGACAAATTGCTGCGCTACAACGGATACGAGGGACTGCGGCTGGGTATGGGTCTGGCGACCAACGACAAGGTCACGCGCTACGCGTCATTGGGTGGCTATTTCGGCTATGGTTTCAAGGACGAGGACTGGAAGTATGGCGGCTTTCTTACAGTGGAACCGTGGTATGGCCGCGACATCGCCTTGAAGTTGTTCCATGAAGTGGATGTCGTGGAGTCAGGAGGTGTGCAGTTCGACGGTCCCAAACGCTTGATCACCACGGAAAGCGCCCGGTTGTTGTACCTGAACCGGATGGTCCAGAATGAACGAACAGGTGTACAGCTCGCTTTCCGGGTCAACAGTGCATTGAAGTTGTGGCTGGGTGTGGAACGGGAACTGCGTGTGGATCTGCTGGGCTACGACTACGTGGAGCAGCCCGTTGATGGGGTCACTTTGCGGAGCAACACCTTCCGTACGGGCGGCATCACCCTGGGTGCGCGCTTCGCGTTCCGGGAGCGGCTTGCCCGATTGCCCGATCGCGAACTAGCACTAGGCACCAAGTGGCCTGTGCTTTCGGTGAATGCTTTTCACGCGTTCAAAGGCTTTCTAGAAGGCGAACTGGCCATTTGGCGGCTCAATGCCTCTTTGGACAAGGTCTTCCACCTTCGGCTCGTGGGCGACCTGAGCCTTCGCTTGATGGGTGGTATTGCCGACCCGAGTGCAGCGTACACCTACCTCTACAATTTGCGCGGCACCAATGGGAATGCCGGTCACAGTGGCCGTGCGCCAGTGCTGTTGGCTGCGGACAACACCTTTCAGACCATGGTGGCGAACGAGTTCCTAGCGGATCGGTACGTGGCTTTCCACATGAAACATAGCTTCGGCACTTTGTTGGTCAAAGGCAAGCATTTCAAACCGCGGCCGGGCGTGGTCTACAATGCCGCCATCGGTTCGCTTTCGGCACCGGAGCATCACCTCGGCTTGGACTTCAAGGCCATGGGAGCGCCTTTCTTGGAAGGGGGGCTCGTGGTGGATGCCGTATTCGCTGGACTCGGCGTGGGTGTCTATCTGCGGCATGGTCCACAAGCCTATGATCGCGATGCGGACAACTTCGTCTTCAAGTTGACCAGTTCGTTCGTGTTCTAAGACGCAGGTCCCCTCGCTTTTCGCACCTTTGTCCGTCCTCGGGCCACCCTCATGGGCTCGCGGTTCTCCGAACAGATATGTGGACTTGGCTGGCCAGTAGAGTACTTCGCAATCGAAGAGGGATCCTCGTGGTCCTCGCACTCGTCACGGGTCTGATGGCTTGGGAGATGACCAAGGTGAAGGTGAGCTACAAGTTCGGCGGCCTGCTACCGAAGACCGACAGCGCCTATGTGAATTACCAAGTGCTGCAATCCAAATTCTCGGAGGATGGCAACGTGATCGTGTTGGGAGTGAAGGATCCCGGCTTGTATCAGTTGGAGAACTTCCGGGAGTGGTATCGACTCGGGGTGGAGTTGAAGGATCTTACCGGCGTGGATTCCGTGTTCAGTGAAGCGCACCTCTATGACCTGGTCCGGAACGATAGTTTGAAACGATTCACCTTGCAGCCACTCTTGGTTCGCGAACCAGCCAGCCAAGCGCAAGTGGACAGTCTGATCGCTCGAGTACACGCACTGCCGTTCTACAAGGGGCTCTTGTACAACGAGGCATCCGGGGCCAGCTTGATGATGGTGTTCGTCAACGCCGACCGCTTCAACAGCGAGGATCGCGGCGATATGGTGGATCGCATACAAGAGCGTGTGGACCAGTTCGCAGAAGGCCGTTTCAAGGTCTATCACAGCGGCCTGCCTTTCATCCGAACAGTGGTAACGGAGCGCACCAAGACCGAATTACGCATGTTCGTTGGCCTCATGGTCCTGACCGTGGCCTTTCTCATCTTCTTGTTCTTCCGCTCTTGGCGCGTCATGTTCGTCTGCCTTACCGTTGTGGTTGTGGCCGTGGTGTGGGCGCTTGGATCGATCGGTCTCTTGGGCTACAAACTCACCTCCGTAATGGCCGTGATCCCACCGTTGATCATCGTCATCGGTATACCGAATTGCATCTTCCTCATCAACAAATTCCACAACGAGTTCGCTGCGCATGGGAACAGCGTAAAGGCCTTGAGCCGCGTGATCCAGCGGGTCGGGAACGCCTCGTTCATCACCAATGCCACCACGGCCGTTGGCTTTGCGACATTCATGCTCACGTACAGCGATGTCCTAAAGCAGTTCGGAGTGATCGCGTCGCTGAACATCATGGCAGTGTTCCTGCTCAGCATCCTCTTGGTCCCCATTCTTTTCAGCTTCCTCAAGGATCCCGAACCCAAGCATTTGGCACACCTGGATCGCAAATGGGTGGACAAGGCCACGGCATCGTTGATACACATCGTGCAATACCGACGACCTGCCGTTTATACGGGTGCGCTGTTGTTGGTCGTCGTGGGCCTGATCGGTGCCTCGCGCTTGAAGAACGAGAGCCACGTGGTGGACGACCTACCTGCCGATGATCCCGTGATGAAGGACCTCGCCTTCTTCGAACAGGAGTTCAATGGGGTGATGCCTTTGGAGGTGATGGTGGATACACGCAAGAAGGGGCATGCCCTGAAGGATGCCACCTTGAAGCGGATCGACAAGCTGCAACAGAAGATGGATGCGCATCCGGAACTGTCGCGATCACTCTCCATTGCCGATGCCGTGAAGTACACGCGACAAGCTTTCTATGGAGGCGATTCCGCCCGATACGGGTTGCTGACCAGTACGGATAAGACCTTCATGGCTCCTTACGTGGATGCCTCGCAAAGCTCGGGTGGTCTGGTCAAGGCCTTTATGGACGAGGAACGGCAGAGCACGCGTATCACGACCCAGGTGGCCGATATGGGTACGGCCAAGATGGATGTTTTCATGGCCACGTTGCGGGCGGAGGTGGATTCCATCTTCGATCCTGCGAAGTACAAGGTGATCCTGAGCGGTACCAGCGTGGTGTTCTTGGAAGGAAGCAAGTACATGGTGCAGAACCTGATGATCTCCTTGGTGATGGCCTTGGTGCTGATCGCCGGTCTGATGGCACTGCTGTTCAATTCGGCACGAATGGTCTTGGTGTCCTTGGTCCCCAACATCATTCCACTGATCGCCACGGCAGGTCTCATGGGGTACTTGGAGATCCCCATCAAGCCCAGTACGCTGTTGGTATTCAGTATCGCACTCGGCATCGCGGTGGACGATGCCATCCATTACCTCTCGAAGTACCGCTACGAGTTGAAGACGAGCAATCACAACATCAAGACTTCCGTGCTTGCCGCGATCCACGAGTCGGGCGTTAGTATGATCTATACTTCGGTGGTATTGTTCTGCGGATTCAGCCTTTTCGTGTTCTCCGATTTCGGCGGTACCCAAGCATTGGGGTTGCTGGTCTCCTTCACCTTGCTGGTGGCGATGTTCACCAATTTACTTATCCTGCCATCGTTGTTGTTGAGCTTTGAAAATGTGATGACCACCCGCTCCTTCGATGAACCCTTACTGGACATTATGGACGAAGAGGAGGATATCGACTTGAGTGAACTACAGTTGGAAACCAAAGAAGAGGGAACAGCATGAAGGGGATCATCCTCGCCGGTGGTTCCGGCACACGCCTGCATCCGTTGACGCTCGCCGTGAGCAAGCAGTTAATGCCGGTGTACGACAAGCCGATGATCTATTACCCGCTCAGTACTCTCATGGCCGCAGGGATACGGGAGATCCTCGTGATCAGTACACCGCATGATCTGCCGCATTTCAAGAAACTCCTAGGCGATGGTGCCTCGTTGGGGTGCGCGTTCTCCTATGCGGAGCAGAAAGTACCGAATGGGCTCGCTCAAGCGTTCGTGATCGGGCGGGATCACTTGGGGACGGACGAAGCGGCGCTGATCCTTGGCGATAACATCTTCTACGGCAGCGGCCTTGGCCGAAAGCTCAGCGAGAACATCCATCCTGAAGGTGGCTTGGTGTTCGCTTACCACGTGAGTGACCCGGAGCGGTATGGTGTTGTGGAATTCGATACCGAGAATCGGGCTTTGAGCATTGAAGAGAAGCCGACCAAGCCCAAAAGCAACTACGCGGTGCCTGGCCTCTATTTCTACGACAACACCGTGGTAGATATCGCACGTGAACTCAAGCCCAGCGCACGTGGGGAGTATGAGATCACGGATGTGAACAAGGAATACTTGCGCCAGGGGCGATTGAAGGTGGAGATCCTTGATCGCGGTACAGCGTGGTTGGATACCGGTACGTTCGCCTCGTTGATGCAAGCGGGTCAATTCGTGCAAGTGATCGAGGAGCGCCAAGGACTGCGGATCGGTTGCATCGAGGAGGTGGCCTATAAGAAAGGATTCATCGGTGCGGATCAGCTCGCAATGTTGGCGCAACCCTTGCTCAAGAGCGGCTACGGCGAGTACCTGATGAAGTTGCTGAGGAATTGATGCGCGAGCGCGATCTGGTCGATGCGCATCTGAGCGCTTGGATCGCGGCACTACCGTCCAGTACGTTGTATGCTCCCATGGCCTACCTGCTCGGTCTCCCAGCCAAAAGGGTGCGGCCCGTGCTGACCGTCATGAGCTGCGAACTTTTCGGTGGCGCAGCAACGAATGTGCTGGATGAAGCGGTCGGTATCGAACTATTCCACAACTTCACCTTGATGCACGATGACATCATGGATGCTTCGCCACTGCGTCGTGGACAACCGACCGTACATGCCAAGTGGGACGTGAACACCGCGATCCTGAGCGGCGATGCCATGCTCGTGAAGGCCTATCAGATCATGGGTTCCGACCCACTGGTGCTTTCCACTTTCAATCGGTATGCCTTGGAAGTGTGTGAAGGCCAGCAGCGCGACATGGAGTTCGAGGAACGGACCTCTGTCACACTCGCCGAGTACAAGGAGATGATCCGGTCGAAGACCGCAGTGCTGCTCGGCTGTGCGTTGCGGATCGGGGCGTGCAAGGCGAAGGCCTCCGAAGCGGATCAGGAGCGGATCGGTGCCTTCGGCGAGGATCTGGGTCTAGCCTTTCAACTGCGTGATGATCTTTTGGATGCTTTCGGCGATAGCACCGTTACGGGTAAACAGCAAGGGGGCGACCTGCGGAACGGAAAGAAGACCTGGCTGATGATCCGCGCTCTGGAGCGATCGGCAGAAGTGGGTGATGAACGTTTGCTCGCGGAACTTGGCAAACCAGTGGACCGACGGGAGGTGCCACTCATGCTCCAAGTACTCCGTGAACTGGGTGTGCAACAAGAGGCCGAAGAAGAAGTAAACCGGCTGGAATCTTCCGCCTTTGCCGCATTGGATGCCATTGCGATAAGTGATGTGCGCAAAGAGCCTTTGCGAGCGCTGGTTCGTGCGTTGCAGCAACGTTCGCGCTAATTCCGTTGCTTTCAGGTCCCCATCAGGTTCTCCAATGCAGGCCCCAATTCCGGATATTGGAACTGGAATTCAGCACCCAGCAAACGCGCGTTCGATGCTCGGCTACCACGCAGTAACAGTTCGGCCATTTCCCCGAGTGCGATCCGCAACAAGAAGCCGGGAACGTTCGGTAGAAAGAACGGTCTTCCCATGGCCTTCGCAAGCGTTTTGAGGAAGACCTTGTTCGTCACGGTGTCGGTCGTGTTCACATTGTAGGCACCGGACATGGTGCTATTGAACAGCACGCGTTCATAGATACGAACGAGGTCGTCCAAGTGGACCCACGGCATCCATTGGTCGCCCGATCCGAGTGCAGCGCCTAAACCGAATTTCACAGGCATGGCGAGTTTCGGAAATGCGCCGCCGTGCTGTGCTAGTACGATGGGTGTGCGCAATTTGACCACTCGTGTGAGCGGTATCCATTCATCCACTGCGGTCTCCCATGCGGTGCTGATGCGCGCGATGGTATCCGTGCCGGGAGCATCCGTTTCGGTGAAGACATGATCCGTTGTGATCGCACCATAGTAGTTGATCCCGGCCGCACTGACGAATGCGGTGATCGGATGCTTCTTTGCTTGAACGGTCCGCAGCAGAAGGTGCGCCGATCCGGTGCGGCTTTCGATCAACTCATCCACACGCCGGTCCGTCCAAGGACGGTCCGCGATCCCTGCACCCGCCAAGTGAACGATGTGCGAAACACTTTCCAGACAGGCCGGATCAACAAACCCCGACCGCAGATCCCACCGATAGGTGTGAATGCCATCGACCTGACGCACTGTGCGCCCAAGATGATGCACCCGATGGCCCTTCGCCAACAAGACCTTGCTCAGGGCCGAACCGATCAGACCCGAGCCACCGGTAATAAGAATGGTGGCCATGTCTGGATAGAACCACCTTCACCCCGTAAAGTTCATGGACACATAGCGGAGTGCGACCGCAGCCTATGGAACGAATAGACGCACCACCTGAACGTGGCCCGTGGAGCGATCCGTGGCTTGTACCAAGTAGATGCCAGAAGAGGTGATCGGAAGATCCACTGCTGTGCCCGCACCATTGGTTTGCATGCGTTTCACCATCACGATGCGTCCGTCCATGGAAAGTGCCTTCAGATCAACGTCCATCGTATTCGGCGACCCCACCCAGATCCGTCCGGGTAGTTGCGCATCACCATGCAACGAAAGTGCATTCAGCGTGGATCCGACCAGTCCAGTACCAATGCATTCTGGATCGTCGGCCGGGATCACCGTAATGGATACCACTGCAGAAGCCACACAGCCCGTTGGCGATGAGTTGGTGTAGGTGTACTGGCCTTGTGCTGAAATCCCAGGCGTGAAGGTCGCCGGGACCGGGAAGCCGACCGGACCGGTCCAAGAACCACCTGTGGCGGGTTCGCCACCCAACAATCCGATCAAGGACACTGGATCTTCATTGGAACAGATCTCCACAGATGCATTTTCCCCAGCGCTTACCCCAGTGGTCACAGTAACCAAGAACACGTACTCCTGGGTTCCCACTACCGGACAGGCTCCGTCCGTGGCAGAAACGGTGAATTGGTAATTGCCCGGCGAAAGGCTCGTGTTGTTCATGCACAGTTGAGCTGCGACCGGATTGGTCCCACTAGAAGTGAAGGTCGCACCGGGCAATACATCCTGGACATTGCTCGTAAGCGTCAAGGTCTGGTCCTCATCGCTATCTGCGAATGTGAGTGTTGCACAGAATTGACCTTCTCCGCACACCAATAACGAACGTTCGTCATCGATCTGCCCGATCCCTTCCACCTCGGTGAAGTAACCACTGCTGGCGGATGGGACCTCATTCACACAGACCGATGCCACGAAGAGCAGGTCGCGCATCACCGTTCCAATGAGCCGAGCTTCTTCGTCATACTCCCGAACAAGAACAGCGGTGACGATGGTCCCGGTCGCATCGGGAACGAAGGTTATGGTGCCTGTGATGCTATCGATGGCCATCCCGGTGTATGGCTGCGCTCCGGAGAAGCCCGATGCGTACGTGACCGGGGTCGGGGCGGGAGTCGTGTAGCGGGCATCGATCAAGCTGTAGCGCAGCGTATGGCCATCCGGCTCCGTCGCACTTCCGTCGTAGTTCACTGCTTGTCCGACACACACCAAGGGGATCGAATTCCGGACGAATTCGGGTTGGGTGTAGCACGGGCCACCGAGATTGTTCAAGGTGGCTTCCAGATACATGCCTGGCGTTCCCTGTACATTCAATGAAGCGTTCCGGCAGCAGATGGACCACGATATCCGCCAGCCGGTGCAAGGGCTCAAGTACACACTGGCGCGATAGGTCGTCAGGTCGTATCCCTCCAAACCACCTCCATTACACGTGCTATTCTGGATCTCGCCCTCGCACAATGGAGATACGTCCTGCACGCTGATAGGCTCGCCCAACACTTGGGAGAAGATCACCCCACAGTCGTTGCTGAAGTTCAAGGTCTGTTGGCCAAGCGGTGTTCCGCCGCAATTCCGGAAAAGCTGCAAGGTGATATCATGGAAGTTGTTCCCTGTGCATCGCGTGGTGATGGAACCACCTGCGAAGTGATCCGCACGTAAGGAGAGGAACGAGGCCGCGAACGTGAAAAGGAGGGTGTAGCGTTTCATCATGTTGGGTCGATGGAGGCGTGAATATAAGGATCCGAAGATCCATTCCCCACCGCACGGATCGCAAAGAATGACCGCTCGGCATCTCTACTTGCCGACCACTCAACGTCCGGAATGTATCCTTAACGTGCGCGCTCTACGGACTTCAGGTCCTCGTCGATGAAGCCTTCCTTCTTTCCGAAGATGGCAGCATCGTCCCGCAGGTACATCAGTTCGCCGGATCCCGCGTTGAAGATCCGCTTGAAACAATGCTTGTTCTTGTTCTCTCCGGTTATGATCACGTCGCTTACCGTGATGCCACTGTCCTGCTTCTCCACTGTGCTCGGAAGTTGGCTCAGTGCCATCACTTGGCAAGGCGCGGTATAGAACTCCTTCAACTTGGTAGCATCCGGGATGCTTCGGTCCAAGTGTTCCTGGGCCATCCACAACTCCGTATCCCGGATCGTGCGGGTGCGGTTTGCATAAGTGCGGTCCGCCGTTGCTTTGTCCGTGATCTTGCCACCTTCTACCAGGTCCAGGTAATTCTGTAGGTGCTTCACATACACGGTCAGAAGCCCCGCTTGTCCCTTCTCGTTGATGTTGCTCGGATCGATCTGGATGAAGGCCAATTCCCGCTCCACCGGGATGGACGTGAACGCATTGTCCGTCTGCTCCAACACCTCGCCCTTCTTCGGTTTCCAACCCTGCACCAAGGTGAGGAAGGTGCCCTGGAATTTCACCGGATCGGTTTTGCGGGTCTTCAACAAGTACGTGTTCTCCGGTGCCATCGGCTGCGCTGCCAACTCGGCCACGGTCATGAATTCCACGCCTCCGGTCCAGGTCCAATGGTTCTTCACCGCATCGGTCAAACTCCGGTTGTAGGGAGAATCACCGGCATCCAGCACAACAATGGTCTTGGTGCCTTTGGCGGCTTTCATGGCTGCTGCACTGAAGCTGCCGTATTGGCCAACAACGGAGACGGATAGAACGGTGGCGAAGCTGGCTAGGAGGATCGAACGCATGAGTTTGGACTGGGTTTTGGATGACTGCCGTGCCTGATGTTGTGCAGCGTTGGCGAAAATAGTGCCACAGCGTTCGCACATTTGTACAACTTCTCCACAGCATGGACAACTCCTTGTCAGCATCCGGTGCCGATGGCCTACATCGTTACTTGGACCGGGCTGAGGTGCTTCAAGCCGTGGTCGATCAATTGCGGAAGGACCTTTCCGTTTCGGAGGAAGAACTTCCCCTGCCGAAGCTGAGCGAAAAGACCTTCGACCTCCTGAGTGCCACGGTCCTTCCCGTGCTTCAGGACCTCCAAGTCGCCGATGGACACGCCTTGCAAGTGGCCATGTATCGCGTTGATATCCCAGAGGCACATCTACGTCGGACCATGGGTCATGGGGGCCTCAGCGGACTAGCCGATGAAGTCGTCCTTCGCGCACTACAGAAGGTTCTTACGCGGCTGCGGTACGCGGGCAGGTTCTGATCGCTGGCATTCAGACTCGAACTGTGGAGATCCAACACCCGTAGAACACCCTCTGCTTGTACCAAGAACTACCTTTGCCCTTCCGCTCGGAACGCATACATGGACAAGTATTCCTACCTCAGCAATGTCGACAGCGTATGGCTGGACGACCTGTACCAACAATACCAGAAGGACCCCGCCAGTGTTGAGACCGGTTGGGCGCGCTTCTTCGAAGGCTTCGAATTCGCCAAGGACCTACAAGGGGACAACGGCACCTTCACAGGTGCCGATGCTTCGAAGGCCGGTGAGGGCAATGAGCGCTTCCAGAAGGAGTTCAAGGTGCTGGGCCTGATCAGTGGCTACAGGAACCGAGGGCACCTCTTCACCGATACCAACCCCGTCCGTGATCGGCGCAAGTATGAGCCCACCTTGGCCTTGGAAAATTTCGGATTGGATGAGGGCGACCTGAACACGGTGTTCAGTGCGGGGAATGAGGTGGGGATGGGCCCAGCGAAGTTGAGCGAGATCATCGAGTTGCTGGAGCAGACGTACTGCGCCAGCGTTGGTGTGGAATACCGCTACATCCGGAATCCAGAGAAACTGAAATGGCTTACGGAGCGCATGGAATCCGTGCGCAACACCCCAAGTTTTACGCTGGATCAACAGAAGGATATCCTAGAGAAACTGAACGAGGCCGTTGTGTTCGAGAAATTCCTAGGGAAGAAGTTCATCGGTGCGAAGCGCTTTAGCATCGAAGGTGCGGAGGCATTGATACCGGCCTTGGATACCGTGATCGAGCATGGTGCCGAGCTCGGCATCACGGAATACGTGATCGGCATGGCGCATCGTGGACGGCTCAACGTGCTGGCCAATACCATGCGCAAGAGCTACGATGCCATCTTCAGCGAGTTCGAAGGGAAGGACTACGAGGATGCGCTGGTGGAAGGTGATGTGAAGTACCACATGGGATACAGCAGCATGATCACCACCAATACCGGAAAGGAGGTTCGCCTCACATTGGCACCCAATCCCAGTCACCTGGAAAGCGTGGGTCCTGTGATGCAAGGCATGTCCCGTGCGATCATCGAGCACGACGATGGATTCGCACAGGGCATCACCGCACCGATCATCATCCACGGTGATGCGGCCGTGGCAGGCCAAGGTGTGGTGTACGAAGTCGTGCAGATGGCAGGGTTGAAGGCCTATGAGGTCGGTGGCACGATCCACATCGTGGTGAACAACCAGGTCGGTTTCACGACCAACTATATCGACGCACGCACGAGCACTTACTGCACAGACGTTGCGAAGACCACACTTTGTCCTGTGTTCCACGTGAACGGAGATGATGCCGATGCCGTGGCCTACACGGTAAAGCTGGCGATGGATTATCGTCAGAAATACAAGCAGGATGTTTGGGTGGACATCCTGTGCTACCGCAAGCACGGACACAATGAAGGCGATGAACCGAAGTTCACCCAACCCATTTTGTACAAAGCCATCGCCGCGCACAAGAACCCGCGCGAGATCTACACCCAGAAGCTGATCGACAGTGGAGTGGAAGGTGCACGTGAGATGGCCAAGGCCATGGAACGCTCCTTCAGCGAAATGTTGGACGCGCGCTTGAGCGAGGCGAAGCAGATCCGCGTAGGCAAGATCACCAACCTGATGGCCGATCGTTGGCAGGGTTTCCGGCGGGCGACTGTCCAGGACCTGCTCACCTCACCAGAGACCGGCGTGAAGAAGGAGACCTTGCAACTGATCGGGGAAAAGCTCACCGTGCTTCACCCGGACGGGAAGAAGTTCTTCAGCAAGCTGGAGAAGATCCTGAACGATCGGAAGCAGATGATGGCCAACGAGACCTTGGATTGGGGCATGGCCGAATTGCTCGCTTATGGTTCACTGCTGCTGGATGGACATCCGGTCCGCTTCACTGGCCAAGATGTGGAACGTGGGACCTTCTCTCACCGCCACGCCGTGGTGAAGGTGGAGGACAGCGAGGAGGAGTTCATCCATCTGAAGCATATCCAAGAAGGGCAGGCGCTCTTGCAGATCTACAATTCCCTGCTCAGCGAATACGCCGTGCTCGGGTTCGAATACGGCTACGCGCTTACCGCTCCGGAAGTGCTCACCATTTGGGAAGCACAGTTCGGTGATTTCGTTAATGGCGCACAGATCATCCTGGATCAGTACCTCTGCTGTGCGGAGGAGAAGTGGAACACACAGAACGGGATCGTGTTGTTGCTCCCACACGGCTACGAAGGACAAGGCGGGGAACACAGCAGCGCGCGCATGGAACGCTTTCTAAGTAGCTGTGCCGATGCGAATATGGTGTTGGTGAATTGCACGACACCCGCCAACTTCTTCCATGCACTGCGCCGCCAGTTGGCATGGGAATTCCGCAAGCCCTTGATCGTCTTCACCCCGAAGAGCCTACTGCGTCATCCGCACTGCGTGAGCAAGCTGGATGATCTGGCCAGTGGCAGTTTCCAAGAGCTGATCGATGATGACGCGGTACTCGCGAAGGATGTGCGCACCGTGATCTTCACCCAAGGCAAGGTCCACTACGACCTGCTGGAGCACCGGGAGAAGAACGGCATCATGGATACTGCACTCGTACGTATCGAACAATTGCACCCCTTGCCGATCGATCGGATGAAGGCGGTGCTCAAGAAATACGACAAGGCCGAGAATCACATCTGGGTGCAAGAAGAGCCGAAGAACATGGGCGCATGGCCACATATGTTGATGAATTTCGACGCGGTCAAGCTCGAGTGCATCAGTCGCCCGGCGAGCGGAGCACCCGCCACGGGAAGCAGCAAGCGTAGCGCGAAACAACAAGCAACGATCATCGAACGGGCATTCGCGAAGTCCAAGAGCACGGTGAAAGCAAGTGCGTAACGACCTGGAACAAGCTATAAACATTCATTCCGCCATAGCCGCGGTCAACCCTCATCAGAAGTCATGGCCAACGTGGACATCAAAGTGCCCAGCCCTGGGGAAAGCATCAGCGAAGTGCGCATCGCACAATGGCTCGTAGCGGATGGGGATGTGGTGGAGAAGGATCAGGTGATCGCTGAGATCGACAGCGACAAGGCCACCTTGGAATTGAGTGCCGAGGAAAGCGGGAAGATCACCTTGCTCGCCGAGGCCGATGCCACCGTGAACGTCGGTGATGTCGTCGCGAAGTTGGATACCTCATTTGCTCCGGTCCCGAAAAAGGATGCACCGAAAGCCAAGGAGGTGCCTGCAGAAAAGGCTTCCAAAGCCGCTGCACCTGTGGCCGTTTCCGTAGCACACGCTACGCCTGTTGCGGTGAAGATGATGGAGGAGAAGGGCCTCAGCGCGGACAAGGTGAAAGGCAGCGGCCCCAATGGGCGCATCACGAAGAGCGATGTAGCGGCGTACGTTGCCGGTGGTGTGGATGCGGGTGCAATTGCGTTGAACGGCTGGGGCGGCAAGCGCGATCAGTCGCGCCAGAAGATGAGCACCCTGCGCAAGAAGATCGCCGAGCGCTTGGTGACCGTGAAGAATCAGACTGCCATGCTCACTACCTTCAATGAGGTGGACATGAGCGCCGTGATGGAACTGCGCAACAAGTACAAGGACAAATTCAAGGAGGAGAAAGGCGTGAACCTTGGCTTCATGAGCTTCTTCACGAAGGCCGTGACCGAGGCGCTACGCTTATTCCCTAGCGTCAACGCGCAGCTCGATGGAGAGGAGATGGTCATGCACGATTACGCGGACATCGGCATCGCGGTAAGCAGCCCCAAGGGCTTGATGGTGCCCGTTATCCGCAACGCCGAGCGTATGAGCTTGGCCGAGATCGAAAGCGCGATCAAGACATTGGCCATCAAGGCACGCGATGGCAAGCTCAGCATCGACGAGATGACGGGCGGAACATTCACCATCACGAACGGCGGAGTGTTCGGCAGCATGCTCAGCACGCCCATCCTGAACCCGCCACAGAGCGCCATCCTCGGTATGCACAACATCGTCGACCGTCCTATGGCCGTGAACGGTCAAGTGGTCATCCGACCGGTGATGTACCTCGCCTTGAGTTATGACCACCGCATCATCGACGGTAAGGAGAGCGTGAGCTTCCTGATGGCCGTGAAACAGATGATCGAGGACCCGAGTAAGATGGTGTTCGGGAATAAGGAGCCGGGGGAGGTGTTGTTGGGGTTGTAGGGGTCCAACTGGCGACCCAGCTGTGGGACATTCATTGTTCGATCGACCTAGGGCACGTGATCTATTCAGGATCGTTCCAATCAATGATCCTAAGCCGCCGGAAGGCCAGAATGGACGACCATTCCCAATTGGTCGACATCCTGAGTTTGGCCGTTAACGGCTGGGGTTCAACGAATGGAACCCGGCATTGGGCTAAATGTCATGGTATTGTCATGCGGATCGTTCGAACTTAGGGGCTGCTCCATGGGATCCACGCGCTCGATATTAGCTGGTATATACCAATCGGTCTTGTACAAGACCGTTCAAACGGAGTTAGCTGTAGGACACTAGAAGCCATGACACGCACCACGCACGCCATCTTCATCGGAAGCATGGTGGCAACGACTATTGTAGTGACCGCCTACCTCGCCTTTTCTGGATATTCCTACTACGAACTCCCTCTGGAGGAGCGCTTCTACCACCCGCAGCACACGTGGTTCAAACCCAGTGGTCCTTACGGACATGGCTTAGGGATCTTGGGGACCTTTATGGTTCTTTTCGGGGTCGCGATCTATATCGCTAGGAAGCGTTACAACTTCATGGCCAAGCAGTTGCGATTGAAGTATCTGCTGGAATTCCATATTTTCTTGTGTACGCTGGGTCCCATCCTGATCCTGTTCCACACTGCTTTCAAGTTCGGGGGACTCGTCTCAGTGGCCTTTTGGAGCATGGTGGCGGTGGTGGCGAGCGGTGTGATTGGCCGGTTTATCTACATCCAGATCCCACGCACGATCGAGGGGCGTGAACTCAGTTTGAACGAGGTGAAGGGCATGCGTTCCGAACTGCTCGACAAGTTGAAGAGCAATGCCGGGCTCGATGAGGGGTCGATCCCATTGGTGATGCGCACCGATGCGGAGGATGGTGCTGCGAACAAGGCCAACTTCATTGCTCGCTATGCCCAGGAACGGAAGGCCGTCGCAGCGATCAAAACCTCGCTCCGATCGAGGAACGTGGCCGCGAGCGAGCGAAAGGACATCATCCGCATGGTCAAGGACGAGTTCGCGCTTTCGCATAGGATCGGTCGGCTACAGACCATGCAGCAACTGTTCAAGTATTGGCATGTGGCGCACCTACCATTCGCACTTATCATGCTCATCGTGCTCATCATCCACGTGGCCGTGACCTTGGCATTCGGATACAGATGGATCTTCTGATGGAAGTGCTCATTGAACAGATAGCGATCTATGGTTCAGTGATCCTGTTATGCGGGTTGGTGATCTTCTTCTACATGCGCAGCCTCAACAAGAAGTCGGCGATCGTGGAGAAGAAGGTTGAAGTGGCGAAGATCGAAGGGCTCTTCGAACCGGTTTCACTGCACCCGTATATCGACCTGAACACGTGCATTGGAAGCGCCGCCTGTGTTGCCGATTGTCCGGAGAAGGACATCCTCGGCATCGTGCATGGTAAGGCCACCGTGATCAACGCGTCCAACTGCGTGGGTCACGGTGCCTGCTTCCATGCCTGTCCGGTGGAAGCTATCTCGCTTCGCATTGGAACCGAAAAGCGCGGCGTGGACCTACCGCATGTCGATGAATATTTTGAAACGAACATTAAGGGCATCTACATCGCCGGTGAACTCGGAGGGATGGGTTTGATCAAGAACAGTGTGGAGCAAGGCCAACAAGCGATGGACAGCATCGCCAGTTCCAAGAAGCCGAAGAAGGAGGGGGTGATCGATGTGGTCATCATCGGTGCCGGACCTGCTGGGATCTCCGCCACATTGGAAGCCAAGAAACGTGGGTTGACGAGCGTGACCTTGGAGCAGGATTCATTGGGCGGAACGGTCTTCACGTTCCCACGTGCGAAGATCGTGATGACCTCCCCGATGGACCTTCCGCTGTATGGAAAGGCGAAGTTGTTCGACACGTCAAAAGGTGAACTGCTCGATCTCTGGAAGAAAGTGATCACGGAACAGGGCATCACAATCAATGAGAACATCAAGGTCGAAAGCATCCTGCCACAAAAGGACGGCACCTTCAAAGTGGCGACGAATACAGGCGAGGAGTATATCAGCAACAACGTTTTGCTAGCCATCGGAAGACGGGGTAGTCCACGGAAACTGGGCATTCCCGGTGAAGAGTTGCCGAACGTGGCCTACCGCTTGTTGGAGCCGGAGAACATTTCGGGAAAGAAGGTGATCGTGGTCGGAGGTGGTGATTCCGCAGTGGAATCGGCGATGCTATTGACCGAGGAGAATGAAGTGATCCTTTCGTACCGCAAAGAACAATTCGCCCGTATCAAGCCCAAGAACAAGGAAGCGGTTGATGTCTCCGTTGCAAGCGGCGCGCTCAAGGTGATCTTCAACTCGGACCTTGTTTCCATTTCGGAGGATTCCGTGTTGCTCAAGGTCGGGGAAGAAACGCAGCAGATAAAGAACGACCTGGTCTACATTTTCGCGGGAGGCGAACTACCAACGGGCTTCCTGCAGAAGGCAGGGGTGGAGATCACGAAACGATTCGGTCACATCGTGAAGAAGCATTCATGAGGCTGTTACGGACATACTTCACATTGGTCCTGCTAGCAGCGGGTTCGATGGTGGTTGCGCAGCTCTCGCCAGGTGACCTCACCACGGCCCATGCCGCATTGGAGGGCATGAGCAATTGTACCCAATGCCATGATCTCGGCAACAAGGTGACCAATGCGAAATGTCTGGAGTGCCACAAGGAGATCAAGTCGTTGATCACGAAGAAGCGGGGCTATCACGCTAGTTCAGTGGTCAAGGCACAGGATTGTTTCGCCTGCCACAGCGAGCACCACGGTAGGAAGTTCGAGATGGTCCGATTCGATGAGAAGGCCTTCGATCATGCGCTTACCGGGTATAAATTGGAAGGTGGCCACAAGCCGGTGGATTGTCGGAAGTGCCATGTGCCGGACAACATCGCCGATCGTGAATTGAAGAAACGACCGTTGACCTTCCTCGGGCTGGAGCAAGCGTGTCTCTCGTGCCACGATGATTTCCACCAAGGCACCATGTCTGGCGAATGCACGAAGTGCCACAACATGAATGAGTTCAGGCCGGCAAGCAAATTCGACCATGGCAAAACGGATTTCAAACTAGCTGGCAAGCACGTGAACGTGGATTGCAAGAAGTGCCACGAAACGACCACGCGTCAGGGAAAGGAGTTCCAACGATTCGCGGATGTTCCGCATGCGGATTGCAAGGCATGCCACAACGATCCGCATGCGGCGCACTTCAATAACGCCTGCGCACAGTGCCATACCGAAGTAGGCTTCAACATCTTCTCTGGCAAGAACCGATTCGATCACAACACGACGAATTTCAAACTGAACGGCAAGCACAAGACCACGGATTGCTTCACCTGCCACCAGAAGACCAGTGATCCGTTGCGTGTGTTCCAGGATCGCGTTGGTGTAACTGTGAACCAGTGCGCTACCTGCCATGAGGATGCACATGACGGGAAATTCGGGAATGATTGTGCCAAGTGCCATCAAGAGACCGGCTTCCGGTCGCTGAAGTCAATGGATTTCTTCGACCACGCCGTCACCGACTTTCCGCTGCAAGGCAAGCACGTGGATGTGGATTGCAAGAAGTGCCACAAGGGATCCTTCACCGGTGCCATGGAGTTCAGTAAGTGCAGTAGCTGTCATGAGGACTACCACAAGGGTGAATTCGCGAAGAACGATGTCACACCGGATTGTGCAGAATGTCATTCGGTGCTTGACGGATTTGAAATGAGCATGTATACATTGGAACAGCATCGGTCCACCAAGTTCCCCTTGGAAGGAGCGCACATTGCGACGCCTTGTACGGCCTGCCATATGAAGGACGAAAAGAACTGGACCTTCCGCGAGCTGGGCCACGCATGTTTCGATTGCCATGACAATGTCCATGGTGATGATCTCGCCGAGAACGGGGTCACCGATTGCAAACGATGCCATGTCGCCGAGAATTGGTTCCCATCCAAGTTCGATCATGACTTTACGGAATTCCCACTTGTGGGAGAACATGTGAAAGTGGATTGTAAGGAATGTCACCTTAAGGATCCGAATGCCGAAGTCCTTTCGTTCAAGGTCGAGAGTTTCGAATGCGCCGACTGTCACAAATAGTCGTTTTGGTCCTGTTGACCGGTATGCGGGTATCCGCACAGTCGCCGCACGGGGAATCGCTGGTCATTGACTGCGCCAAGTGCCATAGCCCTGCAGGTTGGACGAATCCTACGCTGATCTGGAACGAAGAGAAGTCCCGGATACAGAAGCACTCCGGACGCTCCCGGGAGACGGTGTCTACAGTAAGTGCCCAGGCTGCGTCGATGGTCTTCTCCCACGACTCAACGGCATTTATGCTGAAAGGTGCGCACAGTTCGGTCGATTGCAAGTCCTGCCACACTACCCTGGTTTTCGATTCGGCACCGTCGGACTGCGCTTCGTGCCACACGGACGTGCATGCGATGTCCGTAGGAAATGATTGTGCAC
The DNA here is from genome assembly GCA_016710015.1 of Flavobacteriales bacterium. GTDB lineage: Bacteria > Bacteroidota > Bacteroidia > Flavobacteriales_F > PHOS-HE28 > PHOS-HE28. Next base: position 378,027 of record JADJLR010000003.1, on the reverse strand, counting down.
GTTGCCATACCACGGTGAATTGGATCGTGAACGATATTCCGGAGATCCACGAACAGAATGGATTCGCGTTGGTCGGGGCGCATGGGAATTTGAGTTGCACGGAGTGTCATGCCTCTGGGAATAACCTTCAATTCGAAAGGGTCGGTAACGATTGCATCAGTTGCCATCGGAACGATTATCAGGCAGCCCAAGCGCCGAACCATGTCACGAATGGCTTCAGTACGAATTGCATCGAATGTCACGACCCGATGGGCTTTGATTGGCATACGAACAATGTCGATCACGATTTCTTCCCACTCACGTTGGGCCACGCGATCAATGATTGCAACCAGTGCCACACCACGGGATCCTTCGCTGATGCCTCGCCTGAGTGCGTGACCTGCCACCAAGTCGATTTCAACAACACTTCGAACCCGAACCACCAGACCGCCGGATTCACGACGGACTGCGCCACCTGCCACACGACCAACCCGGGGTGGACTCCAGCGACCTATGATCACGATGTATGGCCGTTGGTCGGGTCCCACATTCCGGTGAGTTGCGATCAGTGCCACAACGGTAATTACACCAACACACCGAATACATGTGAGGCCTGTCATATCGCCGACTACAATGCTACGACGGCGCCGAACCACGCGGCCTCCGGATTCCCGACCGATTGTGCGGCATGTCACGATGAGACGGCGTGGACAAATGCCACCTTCGATCACAACTCGACTGCCTTCCCATTGACCGGACAACACGTGAGCGTGGACTGCATGCAATGCCATGCGAACGGTTTTACTGGAACTCCAACAGCGTGCGAGGCCTGTCACCAGACGGACTTCAACAACACGGTGGAACCGAACCACACGCAGGCGCAGTTCACCAATGATTGCACGCAATGCCACACCACGGATGGCTGGATACCGAGCAGTTACGACCACACTTCCGCGACGGGTTTCGCGTTGAACGGCTCCCACGCGAACGTGAACTGCAACCAGTGCCACGCGAACGGGTACACCAACACACCGAACACCTGCGAGGGCTGCCACCTTGCCGATTACAACAGCACCACCGATCCGAACCATGGACAGGCGGGCTTCCCCACGGACTGCGCGCTCTGTCACGATGAAGGATCCTGGACCACAGCGACCTTCGACCATAACTCGACGGCCTTCCCGCTCACCGGTCAACACGTTTCGGTCGACTGCATGCAGTGCCATGCCAACGGCTTTGCGGGTACACCGACCGCATGTGAAGCGTGTCACCAGACGGACTTCAACAACACGGTGGAACCGAACCACACGCAGGCGCAGTTCACCAATGATTGCACACAATGCCACACCACGGATGGCTGGATACCGAGCAGTTACGACCACACTTCCGCGACGGGTTTTGCGTTGAACGGCTCCCACGCGAACGTGAACTGCAACCAGTGCCACGCGAACGGTTATACGAACACGCCGAATACGTGCGAAGGCTGTCACCTATCGGACTACAACGCTACCACAGACCCGAACCATGGACAGGCGGGCTTCCCCACGGACTGCGCGCTCTGTCACGATGAAGGATCCTGGACCACAGCGACCTTCGACCATAACTCGACGGCCTTCCCACTAACGGGACAACACGTGAGCGTGGACTGCATGCAGTGCCACGCGAATGGCTTTGCGGGAACACCAACAGCGTGTGAAGCCTGTCACCAGACGGACTTCAACAACACGGTTGAACCCAACCACACGCAGGCGAACTTCACGAATGATTGCACACAATGCCACACCACGGATGGCTGGACACCGAGCAGTTATGATCACACCTCGTCGACCGGTTTTGCGCTGAACGGATCACATGCCAACGTGAACTGCAACCAGTGCCACGCGAACGGTTACACCAACACACCGAACACCTGTGAAGGCTGTCACCTATCGGACTACAACGCTACCACAGACCCGAACCATGGACAGGCGGGCTTCCCCACGGACTGCGCGCTCTGTCACGATGAAGGATCCTGGACCACAGCGACCTTCGACCATAACTCGACGGCCTTCCCACTAACGGGACAACACGTGAGCGTGGACTGCATGCAGTGCCACGCGAATGGCTTTGCGGGAACACCAACAGCGTGTGAAGCCTGTCACCAGACGGACTTCAACAACACGGTTGAACCCAACCACACGCAGGCGAACTTCACGAATGATTGCACACAAGCCACACCTGGGCCCCCCCGGGGCCCGGGGCCCGCGATCACACCCCAATTGCACACAATGCCACACCACGGATGGCTGGACACCGAGCAGTTATGATCACACCTCGTCGACCGGTTTCGCGTTGAACGGCTCCCACGCGAACGTGAACTGCAACCAATGCCACGCGAATGGGTACACCAACACACCGAACACCTGCGAGGGCTGCCACCTTGCCGATTACAACAGCACCACCGATCCGAACCATGGACAGGCGGGCTTCCCCACGGACTGCGCGCTTTGTCATGATGAAGGATCCTGGACCACAGCGACCTTCGACCATAACTCGACGGCCTTCCCATTGACCGGCCAACACATTACCGTGGACTGCATGCAATGCCATACGAACGGATTTGCGGGTACACCGACCAACTGCGATGCCTGTCACATTGCGGAATACAATGCGACAACATCACCAAACCACGCTCAAGCCGGCTTCCCTATGGACTGTGCCGTATGCCATACGACTTCGGCATGGGTGCCTGGTACTTTTGACCATGAAAACACCGGATTCCCCTTGACCGGTCAGCATGTGAATGCAAGCTGTATCCAGTGTCATGCGAATGGCTATGCAGGTACACCTACCAATTGCGATGCATGCCACATGGCGGATTACAATAGCACGAACAACCCGAACCACGCTTCAGCGCAATTCCCTACCGATTGTGCGACCTGCCACACTACCAGCGCTTGGGACCCTTCGACCTTCAACCACGACCAACAGTATTTCCCGATCTATAGCGGTAGACATGATGGCGAATGGAACACATGCACAGAATGTCATACGACGCCTGGTAACTACAACCTGTTCAGCTGCATTGATTGCCATGAACACAACAACCAGTCACAGGTGAACAACGACCACAGTGAGGTGAACGGGTATTCATACACACCGACATCTTGTTTCAGCTGTCACCCGGATGGAGAGAACTAGAGACCGCGAAGGAACCCACTCATGGTGGGTCAGTCCAGTAACTTTGAGAGATCAAGCAATTTTCATATCCAGTTCGACCTTGAATACGTACGAATCGTTAGGATGAGGAGCGTACAGGACATGAGCTTGACCAATGGAGCCGGAGTGGCTGCCAATGGGTGCGCATGCCTTGGCTTGATCCTGAGCTTGCTATTTCATTTCGAGGCCAAGGCACAATCCCCGCATGGTGATGAGTTCAAGATGGACTGTGCGCGTTGCCACGTTCCCGACAATTGGACCACCATGGCCGATCCGATGGTCTTTGACCATGACAGTACCGGATTTTCGTTGATCGGACAGCATGTCATATTGGATTGTGGATCGTGTCATGGATCCGTGCGATTCGATGAAGCCGTTCCGTCGGATTGTTTTTCGTGCCATATCGATGTGCATGCGATGTCCGTTGGTAATGATTGCGTGCGATGCCACACACCGAACACCTGGTTGGTGGATGACATTCCTGAATTGCACGAACAGAACGGGTTCTCCTTGGTCGGGGTCCATAGCAACTTGAGCTGCGTCGATTGCCATACCGCTGATAATACGCTTGCCTTTGCACGAGTGGGAAATGATTGTATCAATTGCCATCAGTCCGACTTCATGGCTACCCGGGTTCCGAACCATGTGGAGGCCGGTTTCTCATCCAATTGCATAGAGTGTCACGACCCAATGGGTTCGGGTTGGGCGACCAGTTTCGCCAGTCACGATTTCTTTCCATTGACACATGGACATGACAACCTCGAGTGTACCTACTGCCACACCACGGGGACGTTTTCGGATGCATCACCGGTCTGTTCATCATGCCATATGGAGGATTTCACGAGCACGGTGAGTCCGAACCACTCCACCGCCGGTTTCTCCACGGATTGCGCTTCATGCCATAATACTGGTCCCGGATGGACCGCCTCATTCGACCACAACAGCACGGCGTTCCCATTGCATGGCGCACATATGACCACCGCATGCTTGGAATGCCATGCGAGCGTATTTGTAGGAACACCAACAGCGTGCAATGGATGCCACATGGCCGACTACAACGCTACTTCGAGCACGAACCATGTTGCAGCGCAGTTCCCGACGGATTGTGCAGCTTGTCACAACGAGGATTCTTGGACACCTGCAACCTTCAACTTCCACCCGTACTTCCCGATCTATAGCGGGCGTCATGACGATGTCTGGAACAACTGCGCAACGTGCCACACCAATCCGAATGATTATGGCGTATTCACCTGCACCGATTGCCACAACGACCAGAACGATCTTGCGGACGAGCACGATGAGGTGTCAGGGTATTCGTACAACAGCAACGCTTGTTATAGTTGTCACCCGGACGGGAACGAATGATGCGCAGGCTCCGCATATTGACCCTTTCTCTGCTGGCGTTGCCGGGCATTGTTTCGGCGCAGAGCAGGATCCAAGGTGAGGTGACCTTCCTCACTTCGCAGCACGTCTATGTGAAGTTCGAGAGCACCGAAGGGATCGCTGAGAACGATACGTTGAAGCTGATGAAGGACGGGGTCCTTTCGCCGTGCCTTGTCGTCGGGAGCATGTCCTCGACCTCATGCGTCTGCAAGGTGATCGCAGGTTGCACTGTCGAAAAAGCGGACAGGATCCAAGCTAATGTCCGATCCGTACTCGTTCAGAACTCGCCGATCGGGGTCCGTAACACGGCAGCAAGAAAGGCCGAGAGTGATCCACTTCCGGAAAGTACGGAACGAATTCGTGGTCGACTCTCTGCAGCGAGCTACAGCATGATGCCGTCCGAAAGGGAAAGCGATCACCGGTTGATGTACCGGTTCTCGCTCGACGCGGACAACATCAACAATTCGAAATTCTCGGCCGAGACGTATCTCAACTATCGAATATTGTATCCGGCTGATCCGGACCGGCGTCCTCAGCGCACGGAGTTCTTCAATGTGTACAACCTCGCCGTGAGCTATGCAGCGGACAGCAATACCACGTTGATATTTGGAAGGAAGATCAACAACAGTGCCTCTTCACTTGGTGCGATCGATGGAGCGCAGGCTGAGCGACGCTTCGGAAATGTCTTCGCTGGGGTGATCGCGGGTTTCCGGCCGGACATCTACAACTATGGGCTGAATTTGGACCTGCTACAATACGGTGGATATATCGGAACGCAGTTCAAAACCTCGAACGTGTACTCAAGGTCCACGGTTGGGCTTCTACAGCAGACCAATAGCGGAAAGGTGGACAGGCGATATACCTATCTGCAACACTCCACGACATACAAGGGCAATTTGAACATCTTCTCCTCAGCTGAACTCGATCTGTACGGAACGCTCGGTAGCGGCCCTCGTCTTACGAACTTCTTCCTTTCAGCGCGTTACCGGTTCGGACGGAAGGTGGATGTCTTCGCCTCATACGACAGCAGACGGCGCGTGGTGTTCTATGAAACCTACAGGAACGATGTGGAAGAGCTCTTGGATGATGATGATGCACGCCAAGGTGCCCGGTTCCGGGTGAATGTGCGACCGATGAAAGCATTGAGCCTGGGTGGGGCCTATACCAAACGATTCCAAGCGGGTGGGTTGAATGCTTCCGACAATATCAGTGCCACGGTGAACATCAACAAGGATCCTGAAAGTGTGGGGCGTTGGTCCGTTCAAGCTAACCGGAATACGTCCAGTTATGTCCGAAGTGACGTGCTTTCATTCAGACACGGACGTACGATCATTCCAAGGTCATTGACCATGGGCCTGTACTATCGGATCGTTGAATACACCTATGCCAACAGGACCGATGGTAGTTCACTTTCAGCAAGAGCACACCAGCGGTATTACGGTGCCGACCTGATGTTGACCTTTGCACGCACACTTACCTTCACGGTGCTTGGTGAATTGGCCACCGTGGCCGATGAACAGAACTACCGTTTGAATATGAGCTTGACAAAACGATTCGACAGTAAACGAAAACGATGAGCATAGCACAAGCACTCCAAGCGACATTGGTCTTGTTGATCATGGTCCTGGTCTCATGTGATGGCGGACCTAGGACGATCCCTGTCGATGATCCGGCCGATACGGACAAGAGCGCTGGTACGGGTGTGTTCTCCGATGGCGGAGGTAGGACCGTACCAGTCGGCATTGACCCTGCTCTTGAAAAGGACCTTCACACGGTAATTGTACTCGAGGCCCTTCCCACATCGAAGTATGTGTACGTCCGGGTGAAAGAAGGAGAGGAGGAATTCTGGATCGCCACCACGCTGCAGGAGATCACCATCGGACGTAGCTATTTCTATCGCGGAGGATTGCTGAAGACCAATTTCGAGAGCAAGGAATACAAGCGCACATTTGATCGGTTGTACCTCATTTCCCAATTGATCCCTTCCGATCACGGAAGCACCATGGATGGAACCGGGGCTCCGGTGGTTGCTGTTCCCTCGAATGCAAATCCGTTACCCGCACTGGATGTGCCGGGTATGACCAAGATCGCGGACCTCGTTGCGAACCCGAAGAAGTTCGACGGCAAGACGATCCAAGTTAGCGGCAAGTGCACGAAAGTGAACCCCAATATCATGGGGCGTAATTGGGTCCACCTGAGGGAGGCAGGAAAGGAGATCGTGGTCACCACGGATGCCCCGATCACAGAAGGACAGGACGTGGTCGTGATGGGTACCGTCGCACTAGGAAAGGACTTCGGCTCGGGTTACCAGTACGATATCCTGATCGAAGGGGGGCGGTGGGTCAAGTAGACCGATCGACTGGAGAATACTCACAGGTCAGAGTTTGAGGAATTTCTTGATGTTTGATCGACCTCGGCGGTCCAAAAGGATGATGAAGTACAGGCCCTCGGATAGATCCTTCACATCAAGTGAAATGGTTTCTTTATGGAGTGGAGTTCGGTAAGCCAGAATTATACGTCCTACCTGATCGAAAATGGAAACATCATGAACACGATCACCCAGATCGTTCGTCGGTCGGATGTTCACGATATCCGAAACGGGATTCGGGTAAACGGCGAATTGGTCTTCGAAAGCCAGATCGTTCACCGCATTGGTCATATCCAGCTTCCACAGTTCATGTCCGCTCGAACCATTATTGCCTTGGAAGAATAGTATGTTTTCGGATACGGTCAGGAACTGCGGGTCACCACTTCCAACAGGGTTGATATCAGCTGCTAGGTATGTGCCTGCTTCCGATCCATCGCTGACCCAGAGTTCCATTCCATTTACGCCATCGGTGGATCGGAAGTACAAGGCATTGTCGTATACCGTGAGGAATTGTGGGGTGGAATTCGAACTCCCCATGGGATTGATGTCTTTGACCAGCACCGTACCTGATTCGGTACCATCCGAGCGCCAGAGTTCATGCCCAACAAGCCCGTCGGTCGCGCTGAAGAAGAGTGTTCCATCGAAATCCGCAAGTTCCTGTGGGTTACTACCTACGCTCGCGTTGATGTCCTTGACCATGACCGTTCCATTGCTGGTCCCGTCGCTTTTCCACAATTCCACGCCGGATTCGCCATCGGTTGCACGAAAGAACAGTATGCCACCGACATCCGTAAGCTCTTCGGGTGCTGAATTCCCGTTCTGATTGATGTCCTTCACCAATGCGGTTCCATCCGATGTCCCATTCGAACTCCAAAGTTCGATCCCGGATCCCGGAGCCTCCCTCGCTTGGAAGAATAGGATTCCATTCGATACTTCGAAATTCTTCGGATCCGAACTTCCTTGTGGATTCATGTCCAACAGGATCTGCGTACCGGCCTGCGTGCCGTCCGAAGTCCATAATTCACGGCCATTGACCGAGTCCAACGCGGAGAAGTACCATGCGTCGTCGGAGTTAATCAGGAACATTGCCTCTGATGTACCGCGGGCTTCGATATCAAGGACCATTTGAGTGCCGGCGGATGTGCCATCCGATCGCCAAAGTTCAACGCCGTGTTCGCCGTCATTCGCTGCAAAGAACAGGACCCCATTCATTTCCGTGAGGAATGAGGGTGCAGAGCTGCCGCTCGGGTTGATGTCCAGCACCAGGTTAGTTCCTTCGGCGGTTCCATCTGAAACCCATAGTTCCTCACCATGCACACCGTCGTTCGCACGGAAATACAATAGACCATTCACCGAGGTCAGTAGCTCCGGCCCGGAACCTCCACCGGGGTTGATATCCAATACCAGTTGGGTGCCTTCATTCGTCCCATCTGAACGCCAAAGTTCCACTCCATGGGTAAGGTCGTTCGCCCTGAAGTAAAGCATGTTGTTCATGTCCGTCAATTCCTCCGGATAGGACCCCCCGGAAGGATGGATGTTCTTCACCAATACTGCCGCTTGACCTATCCCTAGTGACGGAATGAGGGTCAGAAGCGGGATGCAGAGATTTCTTATGCCAAGGTTTCGCATGATGCACGGATTGGGTAAAACAAGATGCTCAAAACCCGGAGCGATCAGCATGACCAATGTCACTTTATAGGAGAACTATCGCAAGTTGACCAGACGAATAAAGGGGATGGAGCGGACTATTTGATCAATGTGAACCGTCGTTTCCGCACGAATGCCGCGATGCCGATGGCGATCAACAGTCCAACAGTGATGTATACCCATTGAGGAACGGGGACGGGGTCGCCGGCGGCGTAGGAGTGCAATCCGGACAAGTAGTAGTTCACACCGTAATACGTCATCACCACCGAAGCCAAGCCGAACAAGGAGGTCAGGTTGTAGATGTAAAGCCCTTGCATCTTCGGAATGATACGCATGTGTAAGATGAAGGCGTACACGAGGATCGTCACCAATGCCCACGTCTCCTTCGCGTCCCATCCCCAGTAGCGACCCCATGACTCGTTGGCCCAAACGCCTCCCAAATAGGTGCCGATGCTGATCATGGTCAACCCACCGATCAAGGTCATTTCGCTGAGGTAGGACATCTCCTTTACAAGGCGATGGACACGCTGTTCGTTCTTCTTGGTAAGGAAGATCATCAGGATCAGATTGATCAAGCCGATCACGGCACCGAGCGCGAGGAATCCATAGCTGCCGGCCTCCATCGAAACGTGGATGGTCAACCAATAGGAGCGGAGCACTGGAACCAGTGGCGTGATCTCCGGATCGAGATAGCTCAACATGGCCACTAGCAGGACCGTTGCAGAAAGGATCATTGTGGCTGCCGATCCGCCGAATGACTTTCGCGTGAACAACACGCCGGCCAATACGGTGGTCCATGCGATATAGATCATGGACTCGTATCCATTGCTCCAAGGCGCGCGGCCCGATACGTACCAACGCAGACCCAAGCCCAATGTGTGCAACGCGAAGCCGATGACCAATAGGGTGAACATCACCTTGTAGATCTTGCCAAGATCAACCGAAGGCTTGAAGACGGAAAAGAACAGGAAGAACAGGAAGGCCAGTCCGAGAAGCGCATAGAATACCGCCAATCTGTTGAAGATGTTCAATTCGTTCAGGAAGATCTCAGCCTCTATCTCAGAGTGTGAAGGCATCACAGCTGCACCCTGCTCGGTCTGATATGCACTGAGCTCCGTGAGCAGTTGGTCGGGCATGCTATAGTTGTTGGAGACCATGGCTTCTTGCAATGCGGGGATGTATGCATTGAAGAATTTCTCTGCCACAGGGTTCTGGACAGAGCCGTGGTCGTGGCCGGAGACCCACGTATTGTTCGCATCCCCCGGGACCGGAATGATTTTGAAGAGATGGCCACCGAACACCATGTTCATGATGTTCACCCGCTCATCGATCTTGATCAATTCCTTCTCGTACACACCGCGGTCGATCGGTTGCAGTCCGTTCGCACGCGCCACCGCATCGCCAAGTTCGTAGCGGCCGTCGGTCGAGAAGAAATCCGCGTAGGACGCCAAAGGTCCTGGTACACCAAGTTCATTGTGGATCTTTTCGTGTTCCCCGAGCTTGATCATTGGTACACCATACCACGACTTGGCATCGACGAACATGCTCAGAACTACTTGATCCGCCGAAAGACCATCCATGCTCTCCCTTCTACGCACTTTGCGCATCACCTCGCGCGTGAGCGTGTGCATGGGTTTCATTCGACCGCGATGATCCTGCACGACCACCTTGCTGAAACGATCCGCATGCTCCTGAGAAATAATCGAACGACTACTGCTCTGATCAATGACCTTCTGGGCGGTGAGCGACGATGGAAAGGCCGAAAGCCCTGCGAGTAGAATGATGGCAACGGCCTTGCCGCGAATTGTTCTGATGCTTTCAGACAAGCGCTGGAATCGGCTCTTCTTGCTGAATAGTGAAAGGACCAGTCCGATCGTGAGCAGGATGTACCCGATATAGGTGACCCATGTACCCACGAAGTCGTGGTTCACGCTCAGGTATGTACCCAGTTCGTCCTGATCGTATGACGACTGGAAGAATCGATATCCTTCATGGTCCAGGACATTGTTCATGAAGATCCGATGGTCTTCCTTCAGGTTGATACGATCGTCGATCAACTGAACTTCGCTTGCATACGACGTGGCACTATTCGTTCCCGGATACCGCTCCATGATGAAGTCGTAGAGCTTCAGCGAGAACGGTAATTCCAGCACCTTCGAACCATAGGAAATGGCCAGGTCCAGGTTCTCACCATGGACGATGGCAGGTCTTCCTTCAACTCCTTTCTGGCCTTGGACCAGTACCTCCTCGGAATTTCCATTGATACCCACTTCGATCCGTAAGGCGGTCAGGCTTTCGTTCTTCACCTTGATTCCGCTCGAAGTGGTGCGAACGACACCTCGTGGGTTGAAATCACCGAACACGAAACCGTTCGAGCCATCCGAGTACAAGGCGCGTAATCTCAATGGATGGAAAGCCTCCTGCGGGTGCAGGGTGTCCACCTCCTGCGTGGCCATAACACGCTGCGTCATCATGCGATCCACCTTGACCAACAACCCTTTGTCCTTGTATGCGATGTTCACTGCTTCCGGAATGGGAGTATCACTGAAATTGAACAATACGTTGCGGATCCGCCGACGTTCACCGGGTATCATGAAGTATTCCTCTCGGCCACCCATTCCTCCGAAAACGATCTTGATGGTCGGCTGGCCCATTAACCCATCCTCCAACACCTGCGCCGGGTTCGGTATGAATTCCTTCACCGTCACATCCACCCTGTCGTTCCCGATCAAGTAGGACTCCTTCCAATTGTTATTTCCCAGACTGGAGAACAGGACCGGTTCGTCGAACTCATAGATCCGCTCGCCTTTCCGGACCTTGAACAACAGGTGGGTTTCGGATGAAAGGAAGGAGTTGGAAGCGTCATCCTCCCGGATGTGCATGATGCCTTCGTATCCGAAGTAGCGTGTGATGCCTGCTCCGATCAGGATCACGATCATGGCGAGATGGAAGGTGAGCAACGCCCACTTCTTCTGTCGCACCATCTTGAAACGAACCATGTTCACGGCAATGGTGATGCAGAACAGAGAAAGCAGAAGCGTGAACCACCAAGACTTGTAGATCACATGCTGGGCGGAACTCGTGCCGTAGTCATTCTCGATGAACGTGCCAATGCCGATCGCAGTTGCGAACAAAAGCATGTACAGCCCTGCAGCGCGCGTAGTGAAGATCGGCTCGATTAAGCGTTTCAACAAAGGAAGTATCGTCAACATGGTGAGGGTGGCCCAGCTCCCCGAAAAGTGAGCGCATCGGGTTGAATGACCTGTCGAAAAGGCTTCGTCCATGAAGCGCTTCAAATTTAAGGTAAAGTCCATTACAGGTCCGCGCTATTCGTTTCTGCAATTGTCATGACCGTCGTGGTACTCTGAATGTTCATCAGTAGAGTGTGGTGGTGGGCTTCCTCAACGGGACCCTCGCGACACACGGTTTCTCGAATAGGTTGACCCCGTCATCGTCCAGCTCATGTCTTGGTGTTGTTCCTTTGGTCCAGGGACGACGAACCATCCGCAGAGCACTATTCGTTGTTCGGCAACAAATGAGCATGACGCGATCGATCGTCCGATCAAGTGGTGTAGTTCGAAATATGCAGTATGAATGACCTCTAAACACATGGTCACTAAGGCGTTGACGGCATTGGACTGGTACCAAGCGGTTAAACTCGTCCAACAGATCTACGTGGGCGGATCCTTCACAACGAGCGAAGCGGCATCAGGACAAATGACACGCGAGATCCTGGGACCTGCCGGTGAATTGTTGTTGGCAAAAGAAGTAGGGTCGAAAGTTGTACTCGGGGCTACGCTTTTCCTGCACTCACCTGAGCTTTCCAGCAACTTGCAAGGAACGGCGAGCATGAATTCAGGCTTTTGGCCGTGGCTTTCGAAGCTCGCGACGAGGGATCGGGTCAACTGCTTGTACAAGCGCGTATCGATCATGGAGGTTACTGCATAAGTGTTGTGGACGCAACCAACGCCGCTCTCGTACGAGCGCCTTGGCTTTGTGCGCCCTATGGACCGAGATACACGGGACCAACGGGGATGGCCCTGGATCGTGTATGTGAAAGTCCTGCGATAGCACCTCGCCGGTCGTGGTTCGGGAACGGCACCACAGTTCCGGTTCCGAGACATACCTTCGTCGCCGCATTTCTGAAATTACCCCTGTAGATCACCTCCACATGGCCGATCAACAAGACCTCGACGCGCATTATACCACCATGGACAAGATCTTCCGCCTGAGCTTGGGCGAGAAGGGCGGGTACAGCGGTGCGCGTTTCGATGGTGACTATTCCTTGACCTTGGAGCAAGCCCAGGAGCGAAAGCACCAGTTCATCATGGATCATTGCAACATCAAGCCGGGCATGAAGGTGCTCGACATCGGTTGTGGTTGGGGTGCCTTCATCGACTTCCTCAACAAGAAGGGTGTGCAGACCACCGGTGTGGTCTTGGCAGAGGGGCAGGCGCTCGCGTGTCGCAAGAACGGATTGAACGTACACCACATGGATAGCAAGGACATCACCCCGGACACCTTCGGGTTGTTCGACGCGGTTTGCGCCATGGGAAGTCCGGAGCACTTGTGTTCGGTGGAGCAGTATCGCGAAGGGAAGCAGGAAGAGATCTACAAGACCTATTTCAAACAAATAAGCGACCTGCTCCCGGTGGGTGGTCGCTTCTATTGCCAAACCATGGTGTTCGGACCCAACATGGTGAAGTTCGAGGACATCAAATTCGGCCAGACGAACGTATGGAAGAACCGCAAGGACTATTCCGGGGAAGAGTTGATGGATCTGGTCTGTGATGTCTTCCCGGGTTCGTGGTTGCCCTATGGACAAGAAGGCATGGAGGAACCGGCAAAGGCGCATTTCAAATTGATCTCTTCGGACAGTGGTCGCTTGGACTACATCGAGACCATCGCACGTTGGACGGCCGCATTCAATAAATTCAATTTGGAGAAGTACGGTTTGTACGCAACACTGTTACCGAAGCTTTTCAGCAGCGACTTCCGCAAGTGGGTACGCCGCTATCAAATCGCACCGAACCTGCAGGTCTTTGAGCGGGAGATCTTCGAACACTACCGCATGGTGTTCGAGAAGGTGAAGGATTGATACGTATGGATCCACAATGCCCTTGTTGGTATTGTGGTCCAGTGGCGTGGTGTGAGCTGAACATTGGGTCATTCCTTTGATGGGTATGACGATCGACTTGGAAGATGGCGCATCACTCCGATCGATGATCACGGATGCGTTCGGTCGCGTTTTGATGGAAGGCCGGATGCAACGCACGATCCAGATTGCGGCATTGGGGAATGGAGCGTACTTCCAGTTCGCTATCGATCGGGAAGGGAACGTCTTACGTCGAGTGAATTCATTGGATCTTCACTGCATTGTCCGCCCAAGCATGACGGGTGGGTTTTCATGTAGCAGTATCCTGCTCTCTTGATGTTCAAGGCTTGTACACGTGGAGTGGGACCGAAGTGTGAAGACTGCCCCACACAACGCTGTTGACAAGTGTACTGTCGAGGATCGATCGACGCGATAGTGGCGGTTTAGGTTTGTCCGGCACCTGTCCTGAAGTAGAATAGTTCGTGCCCGATCGGTCGTTGGATCAAGACCCACCATCGTCTACGGCGGTCGATCGATATGAACTATGAAGGCTCTGAAGCCTGTGTCCCATCGATCAAGATCGGGACATCACCGTACGGAGGGTGCCACCATACAGGTTGGTACATGGCTGAACAACGATGCCTTTTGAACGCAGCACATAGGTTCGCTGCATTCGCGCTTCACACACTTCGCAACTTCGCCTTGGTCGTCGCGGCACTGCTGCTTTGGCAGGGTGAGGCCTATGCGACCCACGCCATGGGGGGCGACATCACCTACGAGTGCTTGGGCAACAACCAGTACCGGGTGAGCATGAGTTTCTTCCGGGATTGCAACGGGGTGAATGCACCTACGAGTTGCAACAACGGGGATCTCCGTTTCAATGTTCGATCCTCCCAGTGCGGAGCGAATTTCAATGCGTGTTTCACACTTCAAAGCGTACAGATCGTAACACCGATCTGCCCAGGCGCTGTTGATCGGTGCAGCAGCCCTTCTGGAACCTATGGGGTGGAGCGTTACCGCTATTCGGCGGTGATCGACCTTACTCCTTGGGCGGCTTGCGGAACGGACTGGATCATCGATTGGGATCTCTGCTGCAGGAACAATGCCATTACGTCCCTGAACAACCCTGGGAGCCGTGATCTGTACCTCAGCGCACGCTTGAACAATACGGTAACGCCTTGCAACAGTTCCCCACGTTTCTTGAACGATCCGGTCCCGTTCGGATGCGTGGGACAGCCCATCGTATACAACCACGGCGTTTCCGACCTCGCGGGTGATTCCCTGACATTCGCACTTGCCCCAGCTCGCGGTACCGGAGGTGCTACCATTCCTTATAGCAACGGGTACACCTTTCAACAACCCGTGATCACCAGTGGTGGTGCCAATGCGGTGACCATCGATCCGCAGACCGGAACCATCAGCTTCACGCCAAGTGTGGCGCAGTTCGCCGTGGTAACAGTGCTTGTGACCGAGTATCGGAACGGTGTGCTGATCGGGCAGTACACACGTGATCTGCAATTCGCGATCATCAATTGCAACAACAACAATCCGAGTGCTAGTGGTATCAACGGAACGGGTAGCTACGTGTTCAACGTATGTGCTGGAACCAACTTCTGTTTCAACATCAACTCCACCGATGCGGATGCTCCGCAGAACGTGACGATGACCTGGAACGATGCCATTCCCGGTGCCACATTCACCACCAGCGGTGGCTCGCGCCCGGTCGGAACCTTCTGCTGGACACCGACTTTGGCCAACTTGGGCCAACAGATCTTCACGGTGACCGTTGAGGACGATGCCTGTGTACTGAACGGTACCGCTACGGTCGGTTACCTCATCAACATCACACCGCCATTGACTCCCGCCGTGGCCGGTCCGGATCAGAACGTATGTGGTTTCAGCACCACGTTGGCCGGTCAACAACCGTATGCAACAGCACCCGGTGTCTGGTCCGTGATCAGCGGAACAGGCACCTTTACCAACGCAGGTAGCCCCACCACTGGGGTGAGCGGCCTTACCACAGGCGACAATGTGTTCCGGTGGACCGTGAACTACGCGACCTGCGGGACAACTACGGACGATGTGCTGGTGCGTGCATACGACCCAGGCCATCCTGTAGCGAATGCAGGCCCCGATCAGGAACTCTGCCAACCCACCAACACCGCCACCTTGGCCGGGAACGTGGCCGTGTCCCCTGCGGTGGGTACATGGACCTTGGTGAGTGGTGTAGGCACGATCACGAGTCCGAATAGCCCGACCTCCGGTGTAACAGGTCTAGGCCAAGGAACGAATGTCTTCCGTTGGACCATTGACAATGGTGCATGCACACCGCCCACCAACGATCAGGTCGCGATCCGGGTGTACAGCAGTGCGCAACCCGCTGCCAATGCTGGCTTGGACCAACAGTTGTGCGCACCGACCCTCTCCACCACCTTGGCCGGAAATGCACCCATCGCCCCGGCTTCCGGCCTTTGGACCGTGGTGAGTGGAACGGCCGTATTCGCGAACGCCAGTCAACGGAACACCGCCGTCAGTGGATTGAGCATCGGTCTCAATCGCTTGCGTTGGACCATCAGCAATGGTCCTTGCGTTCCTCCCACCACGGAAGACATGGTGGATGTCGTGGTCTTCAATCCGGCCAGCCCGAATGCCAATGCAGGACCGAACCAACAGGTGTGCGCAACCACGGCGACCCTTGCCGGCAATGCGCCGCTTTCGCCAGCGACTGGTCAATGGACCGTGGTGAGTGGTGCAGGTGTGTTCGCCACTGCCAATAGCCCGACCTCCGGAGTTTCCGGACTGGCGATCGGGGCCAACGTGTTCCAATGGACCTTGAACAACGGGCCGTGTGCTAACGGTGTCACCACATCGCAGGTGACCATCACTCGATTCGATGGGACCGCTCCGACCGCGAATGCAGGTGTGGATCAGGATCTCTGCTCTGTTGGTGCGACGGGCTTTGCCAGCGCGACCATGGCCGCGGATCCGGCGGCGGCACCTGGAAGTGGTACGTGGACCGTAGTGGGTGGCGCTGGTACGATCACCACCGCCAATTCGCCGACCACGACCGTGACGAACATTCCAGTGGGTACAACCACCTTGCGTTGGACCATTTCCAACGGCCCGTGCGTTCCGAACACGAGTTTCGATGAGGTGGTGATCCGCGTGTTCGATCGCAATGCACCGATCGCGAATGCTGGCCCCGCTCAAAGTTTCTGTGCCCCTGTGGCCTCGATCACCTTGGCTGCGAATGCCGCAACAGCGCCTGCATCGGGCACATGGACCGTGGTGAGCGGCACCGGTATTTTCGCCAATGCGAATAGCCCGACCACCACCGTTACCGGTGCCGCCTTGGGCGTGAACGTGTACCGATGGACCTTGAACAACGGCCCGTGCCCCGGTGCGATCACCAGCAGTACCGTAAGCGTGACCCTGTTCAACCCGGCCGTGGCGAACGCTGCTGCTGGACCTGATCAAGACCTCTGTGGAACCTCTACCGCCACCTTGGCCGGTAATGCTGTTGCCGCTCCCGCAGTAGGTACATGGACCGTGGTGAGTGGTACCGCCACCTTCGCCAATGCGAACGCAGCGAATACCACCGTAACAGGTTTACCGATCGGCACTACCGTGCTGCGTTGGACCGTGAACAACGGGACTTGCGGCTCTACCTCGGACGATGTGAGCATCGATCGCTTCGATCCGAACAACCCGGTCGCGAATGCTGGGCCGGATCAAAGCATCTGTATTCCTGTCGCACCGAATCTGGTCACCATGTCGGCCTCCAGCATCATCGCACCAGCGGTTGGAACATGGACCACCATCAGTGGGAGCGGCAGCATCGCCAACATCAATAGCCCGACCACGCAGATCAGCGGATTGGCGGTCGGTATCAACGTGTTCCGTTGGACGGTCGATAATGGACCTTGCCCGAACGGCATCACCACGGACGATGTGCGGATCCTCGTATTCACCGACAGCAATCCGATCGCCAATGCAGGCCCGGACCAATCCCTCTGCACCGCCAATGGCACAGCCACCATGGCCGGTAGTTCCATCACTTCACCTGCGGTAGGTACATGGACCTTGGTGAGCGGTACGGGTGCGTTGGCGAATGCGAATAGCCCGACCACTTCCGTTACGGGTCTGGGTGTTGGACAGAACATCTTCCAGTGGACGGTGAACAACGGCCCTTGCGCCAATGGCATCACCTCGGATCAGATGAGCTTCTTCGTCTATGATCCGAACAACCCGAGCGCAAACGCCGGTCAGGATCAGAATCTCTGCACATCGATCGGGAATTCGATCACTTTGGAAGGAAGTCCGGTGATCTTCCCTGCCACGGGTGTGTGGACCGTATCAGGTGGTCCGGCCACCATCGTGGATCCGAATAGCCCGATCACCTTGGTGACTGGACTGGTAACCGGCAACTATGGCTTCACGTGGACGGTGAACAACGGGGTATGCCCGGACCCGATCTCAAGCAACACGTCCTTGGTCGTGGTGGCGGATGGCAATGCCCAAGCCGCACTTGCCGGTCCCGATCAAAGCGTATGTGGCACATCAAGTATCGTGACCATGGATGCCAACATACCGACCGGTGTAGCTACTGCGTCTTGGAGCGTCGTGGCGGGTTCTGCGACGTTTACGGATGCCACGTCATCCAGTACAACAGCGAGCGGATTCAGCATCGGAGTGAACACCTTGCGCTGGAGTATCAACAATGGTGCCTGTGGGATCACCAGCGACTTGATCGATATCCTGGTCTACGATCCGGATCATCCTGTTGCCAACGCAGGACCCGATCAGCAGCTCTGCACACCCACAACGGCTACCACGCTGCAAGGCAGCAGCCTCACGTCACCGACCGTGGGACAGTGGACCTTGGTGAGCGGATCCGGAACCATCGCGAACCCCGGTTCTCCCACTTCCGGAGTGAGTGGTTTAGCCATTGGAGAGAATGTATTCCGTTGGCAAGTGAACAACGGAGCATGCCCAAGCCCGATCACACAAGACTTGGTGAGCATCTTCGTGTACGACAACGATGCACCCGTAGCGAACGCGGGTCCGGATCAAGAGATCTGTACACCTGTTACATCGATCACGTTGGTGGGCAACGCCACCGTTGGTTCCGCCATCGGCACGTGGACGCGCATTACAGGGACCGGCACCATCACCGCACCGAACGATCCCAATAGCACCGTCACCGCACTCGGGGTCGGCCTGAATATCTTCCAGTGGGAGATCAACAACGGCAATTGCGGAAGCACCATGGATCAGGTCAGCATTTTCGTATTCGATGCCACCAACCCCGTGGCCAATGCGGGTCCTGATCAGGATCTGTGTACGCCGACCTCCACGTCGACGCTTGCGGGTAGCGCTGTGATCTTCCCGGCATCCGGTTCATGGGCATTGGTGAGCGGCAGTGGAACGATCACCTCACCAAGCGATCCGGGCAGTGGTGTTACTGGGCTCGCCATCGGTGAGAACATCTTCGAATGGACCGTGTTGAACGGCCCTTGTGCGAACCCGTTGACCACGGACCGGGTGAGCATCTTCGTCTTCGACGATGAGAACCCGATCGCGGACGCTGGTCCTGATCAGGAGTTCTGTACACCGACCTCTTCCACTACTCTGGCTGGAAGTTCAGTGACCTTCCCTGCGACCGGCATGTGGACCTTGAGCCAAGGTTCCGGCGTGATCGCCGATCCGAATGACCCGAATACCGCCATTACGGGACTCACGGTGGGCATCAACATCTTCACTTGGATCGTGGACAACGGACCGTGTGCCAATGGCATCACCACGGACGAGGTGCGCATCTTGATCTTCGACGAGAACAACCCGGTGGCCGATGCCGGTGCCGATCAGGAACGCTGCACCCCGAACACCTCCACCTTCTTGGAAGGCAGCGCAGTTACGACCCCTGCGGTCGGTACGTGGGTGGTGGTCAGTGGTACCGCTGTAGTCGTCGACATCAACGATCCACATAGTGCGGTCATCGACCTCTCGGTAGGGGAAACGGTGCTGGAGTGGCGTGTGAGCAATGGACCTTGCGCCAATGGAAACACAAGCGACCAGATCAGTATCTTCCTGTTCGACGATGGGAACCCCGATGCCGATGCAGGTCCCGATCAGGAACTCTGCACTCCGAACACCATCACCACCATGGCCGGAAGCACCGTGATCTTCCCAGCTAGCGGTACGTGGACCTTGGTGAGCGGTTCTGGAACCATCACCGCACCGAACGATCCCAATACCACCGTGACCGATCTGGGAGTTGGGGAGAACATCTTCGCTTGGTCCGTGTACAATGGCCCTTGTGCGAACAGCAATACGACCAACGAAGTCAGCATCTTCCTGTTCGATCTGAATACCCCTCCGGTGAACGCGGGTCCCGATCAGGAGCTATGTACGCCGAATACCTCCACCTCCTTGGCCGGTAGTCCCGTTGTATTCCCGGGCGTGGGTACTTGGTCGGTGGTCAGCGGTGGTGGCGTGTTCGCCGATCCGAACGACCCGAACACCACCGTTAGCGCGATGCCTGTTGGAGAGAACATCTACCAATGGACACTTGCCAACGGCCCGTGCGATAACGAAGGAGATTTCGATCAGGTCAGCGTCTTCATCTTTGATGATGGCAACCCGAATGCCGATGCCGGACCGGATCAGGAACTGTGCACCATCAACACCGCCACCACCCAGGTCGCTGGTAGTGCGGTCACCTTCCCAGCCACCGGAGAGTGGACCTTGGTGAGCGGTACCGGCACGATCGCTGATCCGAACGATCCGAACACCACCATCTTCGACCTCAGCATCGGTGAGAATATATTCGAATGGACCGTGGACAATGGGCCGTGTCTTTCCGGCATCACCACCGACCGCGTGAGCATCTTCGTCTTTGACGAGAACAACCTCGAAGCGGACGCAGGGGTCGATCAGGATCTCTGCACACCGGTCACGCAAGCCACCTTGTCCGGTAGCGCCGTGGTATTCCCGGCCGAAGGAACTTGGTCCGTGTTGAGCGGTACCGGAACGATCACCGATCCGAACGACCCGAATACCACGATCACCGGTCTTGGTGTGGGTACGATCAACGTGCGTTGGACGGTGTCCAATGGTCCGTGTACCTCCGGTGTTACCACCGATGATATGGTGATCCGACTATTCGACGAGGCCAACCCTGCGGCGAATGCTGGACCCGATCAGGAGTTGTGCTCGGATGATCCGAACACCACGTTGCAAGGATCCTCCGTCACGGCACCTGCCAATGGGTTCTGGCAACTCGTAAGCGGTACCGGAACGATCACGGATCCCATCGACCCATCAACGGCGGTCACGGACCTCGCGATCGGTGAGAATATCTTCTTGTGGACCGTTTCGAACGGCCCTTGCACGAATCCATTGACCGAAGACCTTGTGAGCATCTTCGTGTTCGACGTGACCAATCCGGATGCCAACGCCGGAGCGGATCAACAGGTGTGTACACCGGTCACACAAGCTACCATGGCCGGTTCCTCTTACACCTTCCCGGCCACTGGTGAGTGGACCTTGGTGAGCGGTGCTGGAACGATCGAGGATCCCAACACACCGAACACCGTGATCACCGATCTGGGTATCGGTGTGAATGTCTTCCAATGGGAAGTGTACAACGGTGGATGCTTGAACCAAACGACCAACGACCTTGTGGAGATCGTCCTGTTCGATGCATCTGCACCGCCTGCCGATGCTGGACCGGATCAAGAGTTCTGTGCACCCGATGACCAAGCAACCCTCACGGGCAATGATCCAATTGGTGCAGCCATCGGAACGTGGCAACTCGTTCAAGGCACTGGTGTGATCGCTGATCCATCTTCTCCGACCACGCTGGTCACAGATCTTGAAGTGGGTGAGAATATCTTCACGTGGACACTGCAAGGAGGCATTTGCGTGACCACGGTGGATTCCGTGAGCCTCTTGGTCTTCGATCCGGAGAATCCCGATGCGTATGCAGGTTTGGATCAAGAACTCTGTATGCCGGAGGATAGTGTGCTCATGGCCGGTTCCAACTTGATCCTTCCAGCGTACGGCACATGGACCGCGTTGGTCGGTGGTGGTACACCGGTCGCACCCGGTGACCCAGGCACCTTGATCACCAACATCAGCATCGGCCTCAATACCTTCCAATGGGAGGTGTACAATGGCCCTTGTAGCAATTCACTGACCGCCGATGTGGTGGATGTGACCCTATTCAACGACACCACAGCGGCCGCGAATGCCGGACCGGATCTGGAGCAATGCCTGCCATTGACCGACATCGTTCTGCAAGGAGAACAACCACCGGCACCCGCTGAAGGCACTTGGACATTGATCGCCGGTACGGGTGATATCGCCGAACCGAACAACCCGACTTCTGCGGTCACGGGTCTTTCCCAAGGCATCAACACCTTCGTTTGGACCTTGGTCTGGGATCCTTGTCCAAGCAACGGTCTGCTTTCGGACACGATGAGCGTGTACGTGTACGATCCGAGTGCGCCTTTGGCCAATGCCGGACCGGATCAACAGCTCTGCTCTCCGGACAACAGCACTGTGCTGGAAGGAAATACACCTGACATCCCCGGTGTGGGAACATGGTCGGTGGTAAGCGGCACGGCGATCATTGCTGAACCGAACAACCCGACAAGCGCAGTATCCAATTTGGAGATCGGCGTACACGTGTTGGTGTATGAGATCTACAACGGCATGTGCGGATTCGGGCCACCAAGCACCGATACCCTCACCATCTCGGTGTATGATGGGGAGGCTCCACCTGCGTCTACGGGAGAAAGCATCAGTGCATGTACGCCTACCAGTAGCGTTTCCTTGTTCGGAAATACACCCATTTTCCCCGCCATCGGAACGTGGACCGGATCTTCCGGAACGATCGTGGATCCGAACGACCCGACCTCGGATGTCACCGACCTGGGTGTTGGTCAACATGAGTTCACATGGACCATTGACAATGGAGCCTGTGGAACGAGCAGTGCAGCGCAGAACGTCTTCATCTACGACGATGAAGCCCCGGATGCGGATGCTGGTCCGGACCAAGAGCTCTGCACACCGACCACCAGCACGGACCTGGAGGCGAATGCGGTGGTCTTCCCGGCCGTAGGAACATGGCAGGTGATCGAAGGCACAGGCACCTTTGCCGATGTGGCCGATCCGACCACAAACGTCACCGGCCTTTCCATTGGTACCAATACGTTCCGGTGGAACATCAGCAACGGTCCTTGCGGAAGCACACAGGATGATGTGACCGTGACGGTCTTCGACGATGAACAGGTCTCCGCGAATGCAGGGCCGGACCAAGAGCTTTGCACACCGAACAACAGCACCACCTTGGCCGGTAGCACAGTGGCCTTCCCGGCGATCGGAACATGGGTGTTCGCTTCAGGAACCGCAACGCTCAGTGATCCGAATTCACCGACGGCCACGATCTCGGATCTGAATGTCGGTGCCGTCGTGTTGCAGTGGGTAGTGGACAATGGGCCTTGTACCAACGGCACCACCATCGATGAGGTGACCATCACCTTGTTCGATGACAATGCAGCGGTCGCAGCAGCGGGCCCGGACCAGGACTTCTGCACACCGATCAATGCTCAGGTCACCATGTTGGCCAGTGCGGCTACCTCACCGGGTACCGGAACATGGAGTGTAGCATCCGGTCAAGGAACCTTCGCAAACCCGAGTGATCCGTTCAGTGTTGTCACCAATCTCGGACTGGGTGAGAACATCTTCCAGTGGTCGGTGAGCAATGGCCCTTGCGGATCAAGCGACGATGCGATGAGCATACACGTGTTCGATAACAACGAGGTGGCTGCGGATGCCGGTAAGGATCAGGATCTCTGCCAGCACCAAACCACCACCACGACCATGGAGGCCGTAGCGATCACCAGCACGGGCTCGGGTTCATGGACCCTCTTGAGCGGAACAGGTGCCATCACCAACGCGAACGATCCGATGACCACCGTGACCGGACTCGGCCTTGGTGAGAACTGGTTCATCTGGACGGTGACCAACGGTACCTGTGGGATCACTTCGGATACGGTCCTGGTGGAGCTTAAGGATTGCTTGCTGTTGAAGATCCCCAATGCCTTCTCGCCGAACAACGACGGAACCAACGACCTCTATGTGATCGAGAATCTGGAGTACTATCCGGAGAACAGCTTCGTGGTGTTCAACCGGTGGGGGAACAAAGTATTCGAAGCGACACCGTACACCAACACGTGGGACGGTACCAACCAATTCGGTGGTGTGATGGGCGAGGAACTCCCGGAGAGCACCTACTACTACGTCCTGGATCCTGGTACAGGGGATGAGGCATTCACTGGATACATCTACCTGCGCCGCTAGGATCGAACGGATCGGAACGATCCAAACAAAAGCAACCGATGAATACCATCGCACAACGGATAGGAGGAACGGCCCTCGCGGTGTTCCTGTGTACCAGCTTGCTGGCTCAACAGGATCCGCAGTTCACCCAGTACATGTTCAACCTGCTTGCGCTGAACCCGGCCTATGCGGGCAGTGAAGAACGCGTGAGCCTGAAAGCACTGAGCCGCCATCAATGGGTGGGCTTCGAAGGGGCGCCGACCACGCAAACACTCACGGTACACAGCCCATTGGGGCACGAGAGCTTGGGACTGGGCGGTACCATCATGCGCGATAGTCATGGACCGATCACGCAGTACACCTTCATGGCGGATTTCGCTTACCGGATCTTCATGGGCGATGCGAAGTTGGCCTTCGGATTGAAAGGTGGACTCAACCTCTTCCAAGGTCAGTTCGCGGAACTCAACCCGTTGGTGGCCGGTGATCAGGTGTTCCAACAGAACGTGAGCACCAAGCTCGATCCGCAATTCGGTTTCGGTATGATGTATTACAGTGATCGGTACTTCCTCGGTCTCAGCACCCCGAAACTGGTCCGCACGGAATTCTTCGACACCGATTCCCTCGCTTTCGTCTCCTCTCCAGGCCAGCGTGCACACTACTTCCTCACTGGTGGGTATGTCTTCGACCTGGGTACTTACCACAAGTTCAAGCCGACCTTCTTGGTGAAAGCCGTGAACGGTGCACCGCTCAGCTTCGACCTCAGCGCGAATTTCCTCTTCTTCGAGAAGTTCTGGCTGGGTGCCATGTATCGTCACACCGATGCGGTCGGTGCTTTGGCCCAGTACCATATCACCAACGACTTCACGGTAGGCTATTCCTACGACTATCCGCTGAGCACCCTGCGCAATTACAGCGGAGGCTCGCATGAGATCATGCTCGGCTTCGCGTTCGGTAACAAGTTGAAAGGCATCCGCTCACCGCGCTACTTCTGATCATGACCACCACCAACAACCACTCCAGTCCCCAGCGGCCATCGGGCTTTGGTCTGGTCCTGCTCGTTCTGTTGCTCCTCCCCGCACTGCTTCCCGCGCAGAAGCTCAAGGAGCGTATGGCCGACCGGTATTCCGAGGTATTCGATTACCCGAAGGTGGCCGCCATTTACGAGGACCTCGTGGCCAGTGGAAAGGCCGAAGCATCCGATATGCGAAGGTTGGCACTGGCCTATCGGAAGATGGGGCAACCGGCGAAAGCGGAAGCCACCTACTTGAAACTGATGGGCACCGGTACACAAACACCGGACGATGTGTTCGCTTATGCCGAGCAACTGCGCGCTAACGGAAAGTATCCGCAGGCCTTGGAATGGTATGCCACCTACGCGACCCTTCGACCGGAGGATCCACGGGTGGTCGGGTATTTGAACAACACCGCCGTGTTCGATCGGCTCATGCGCGACAGCGCAAGTGCAACAGTGCGTTCCCTGCCGATCAATTCGCCACAGGCCGATCTAGGCCCTGGTGTCATGGAGGAATTGCTTTTGTTCGCTAGCGCACGTGGAGATGGGGTGGGTGGCCATCGGACCTATGCTTGGGATGATCAGCCGTTCTTGAATCTCTACTCCGCGTTGCTGAAAGGGGAGATCGCAGAAGAGCCGTTGGTGATGCGCAAGGATGTGAACAGCCGCTACCACGATGGGGTCGGTTCCTTCGATTCCACCTCCAATCGACTCTACTTCACACGGAACAATTTCTACTACGGTTCGCTGGACAAGAACGAACGCGGCGAATTGAATCTGGGCATCTTCTACACGGATGTGATCACTGGTGAATTCGGTCAGCCGGAATGGGGCAGCCTCATTCCATTTGACCACAACGATCCAGAATACAACTACGGACATCCAAGCATTTCTCCGAATGGTGCTAAGCTCTTCTTCGTGAGTGATCGTCCCGGAGGACATGGAGGTACCGATGTGTGGTATTGCGAGAAGTTGGGTAGTCAATGGGGCGCGCCGATCAACATGGGACCAGAAGTGAATAGCGCGGGCAATGAGATGTTCCCGTATCTGCACCGGGACAGTACCCTGTACTTCGCCAGTTCCGGACACGCCGGGTTGGGTGGACTGGACCTTTTCTATGCTAGGCTGACCAAAGCAGGTCCGGGTAGGGTGTTCAACATGGGCTATCCCATGAACACGCGCTTCAATGATCACGGTCTGGTCTTCATCAACGATACCACCGGATTCTTCGTGAGCGATCGCGAAGGGGGGCAGGGCAGTGATGATATCTATGGTTGTACCGTGCGCCCTCCGACCGTGTACATCGCAGGGGTCGTGGTGGACGAGGAATCACGTGTACCCATCGATGGTGCCACTTTGGTCATGAAGGACGAAGCCGGTCGCTACATCGAGAACTTCAAGGTGGAAAGCCAACCCGGAGGAAAGTTCAACATCGAGGTGCCATACAAGGACAAGTACGTCCTGGTAGCGAACAAGAACGGTTATTTCCAGAAGGAACTTACCCTCAGCACGAACGATGATCCGCTGGAACAGATCGTGGTGGAAATGCTCAAGTACGATTACGCTGCGGAAGGGTTCGTCTTCCATGGCGAGACCGGAGCGCCCTTGGCTGGGGCTACCGTGACCTTGACGGATGGCAAGGACAATGTGTTGGAGACGATCACCACCGATGCGAGCGGCAAGTATGCTTTCCCGTTGAAGCCAGAGAGCGACTACCGGATCAAAGCTGAAAAGGAGGCCTTCTTCAAACAAAGTGCGCGGATCAGTACCAAAGGCAAACCCAGCGAGGTCATCCGTACCGATTTCAAGTTGTTCCCCTTGGTGGTGGATCAGGTGGTTCGCTTGGAGAACATCTTCTACGACTACAACAAGTGGAATATCCGACCTGATGCTGCCGTGGAATTGGACAAGCTCGTGGCCACCCTGCAGGACAATCCAACAGTGAAGATCGAACTCAGCTCACATACCGATTGCCGTGGCAAGGACGCGTACAACATGTCCCTCTCGGAGAAACGCGCCAAGAGCGCCGTGGACTACATCATCAGCAACGGGATCCCCAAGGATAACATCACCAGCAAGGGCTATGGCGAAAGCCAGCCGAGCGAAACTTGTGAGTGTACCAAGTGTACTGAAGACGAACATCAGCGGAACCGCCGAACTGAATTCAAGGTGCTTTCGAAGTAGGGTAGGTAGGGACCAAGGGAGACTGGCGGGTCAGGGCGAAAGCGCTGGCCCGTCGGTCGTTCTGGTCAGTGATTCAGTGTTGTGACGCATGATTCGAAGCACGTTCTGCATAGTAGCCTCCGGCCTTTGCGATCCGTGCGAACTCGATCCGGGCCTGATCCCCATCTCCGAGTCGTTCCAAGGAAAGAGCATGGTACCACGTTGCTTCCTCATCAAAGAGCGAAACTGGATGTGTGGCCGCGCGCTGCAAGAATTCCTTGGCCCGTTCATTCATGCCCAGGTTATAGCAACACAGCCCGGCGTAGAACAAGGCATTCACATCGTCCGGATATTGCCCCATGAGGAAGCGTAGATCCTCCAAGCAGCCCTTGTGGTCGTTGCGTACGAATTTGCTCAGAGCCTCTTCCATGAACGGCGTGTAGCGCATCTGCCGTTGTTCCGCCATAGCCGCTGTTCGTTGCTGACCGTCCGCGAAACGCGCTGGGACGTGCTCCGGTTCGCTGATCAACAAAGGTTCGGCAGCGTACAGGTCCTTCGGGTCGGCGACCTTCAGGTCGTGTAGATAGATCCAATGCAGCGCCATGTTGTGCGCGGGTCTCGGATCTGCCGCTGGTGTTTCGGTCTGCTGATCCACGGTGATCGGCCGGGCACCGATACGTTCCACCATGATCCGCTCCACCGTTGCTTCCGATGCCTGTGCGTGCCGATCCGTCGCAGCATGTCCGATGCGCAAGATCTCGGCGATCTCCGTGGCCGTGTCGATCTCCGTGAACGCCAAGGGAACGATCTCGGTGGATCCACTCGGGACAGATGCCGGCTTATGCTCAACACGTGGTCCCACTTCGGCAAGGGGTTCTTCCCGATCATTCAGTTGCCACCACAGTACCGCAACGATCGCAACGGCTACAGCGCCACCGACCAACCAGGATCCGGCATTGATGCCCTTGGGTGTTGGTCGTTCCTGAGCGAGGTGAGCCAGAGCTGCCGCAGCACCTGGCATACGCAGACCCTCCATGGCTTCGCGCAAGAGCGGATCCGCTTCGAGGTGCAATTCCACCTGGTGTTGTTCGGTCGCGTTCAATCGGCCTTCGGCATAGGCCAACAACTGATCGCGCGTCAAGCTGCCGTGCGGTGTGAAGCGATCATGCGTTCTGGTCGGCATGGTGCTGGGTCGTTTTTACGCGTTCAAGGATCAGCCGAAGGTTGCGCCGTCCATTCTGAAGAAAGCTACGGACCTGTTCGGTGCTGAGTCCGGTGTCTTGGGCCACCTGTTGGTAGCTGCGCTGTCTCAAATGGAAGAGTCGGATGCACTGTTCCTGTTCGCTATTCAATTGGGAAATGGCCTGCTCCAGTTGTTGCAGCGAGGCTTCGTGCAGCACGGCATCGTCTTGTTCCGCTGGATCACTGCTGCGGGCGAGATCCTCTGCCAAAGGGATGGTCTTGTCCGCTTTTCGCAGCGCTTGCAGGCATCGGTTGCGCATCACCGTATGCAACCATGGACGAAAGTTCTTCACCTCGTGCTTCCGGATCAGCTCGGTCAATCCTGCGAACAGTTCCACCACCTCGTCCTTGCTGCGTTCGGCGTCCTTCAAATACTTCATGCCCACGCCAAAAAGCAGATCCGCATACCGGTCCCACAGGTCGCCCAAAGCGGAACGGTGCCCCTCCCGCAGGAGTTGCACCAATTCCTCGTCCGTGAGGGTCGCTATGGCCTTGCGGCGCAAGAACATCTATTGATCGTCCAGGTCTTGGTCTTGTCGAACCAACGCTTCTCGTTTCCGCGCAGCTTGGTACATCTCCGCATAGGTCTTCGTTTCGATCACGATAACGCCGCCGGTCACATCGCCGTAACGTGCGGGTAGCCCGCCGGTGTACACCGACACACTACTTATCGCGCTCGGTGGTATGTTCGGCACCCCTCCGCTCACTTTGATGCCATCGATGAAGCTCACGGTATTCTCTGTCCTTGCTCCACGGAAGTAAAGGCCTTCGCCGTTCGCGCTCGGCGTTACACCAGCAAAACTCTTTCCGATGAACTGGATGGGGTCTTTGCGGTTGGCGTCTTTCTCGAATTCCGCAGCGAGTAGGCTCATCCGGCTTGGATCATCCACAGTGATCAGTTTCCGTTCGTAGGCGATGATCTCCACTTCGGTGAGCTCCCCGAAATTCATTCGTACATCCTTAATATAGGTGGCACGGTCCGGTGTCACTTCCACGCCCGGAACTTCCACGAGCTTGTACCCGGTGTAGGAGATCGATACCCCATAGAGGCCGGTGGGCAGCGGTTTCAGTACGAACCGGCCATCCATGTCCGCGACGGAGCCAACAGTTTCCCCGGCCACTTTGGTGTACACGTTGGCCAAGGGCAGTGGGTCGCCGTTCGGATCGAAGACCTGACCACGGATCTCGCCGAGGTTCTGTGCCTGCACGGCCCAATGGGCCAGCATGGCGATCAATAGGAGTGAAGTCGTGTAGCGCATCGTCGTGTGTTTTAGTGTAGATGCACTGGGTGGTTGGAATGCATAAAGAAGGTTGAGAGGTTGAGGGTTGAACCGCTTCGTTCCTCGCGGTGAATGGTTGAGGGTTGAATGCCCTCGCTCGTAAGATGCCGTTTCGCAAGCGGAACGATTACGAATAACCCGCAACATGACCAGCGCACAATGGATCGAGATCGATCCGGCTGGAAATTCGCAGTATCAATGCACCGGCCCAACCCGCAACCCCTATCAACCCTCAACCCTTCAACCTCAACACTATAATTCCTCAGCAACCACCTCCCGAACGCCCGGAACTTCATGCTTCAATAAGTTCTCGATGCCTTGCTTCAACGTGACCATGCTGCTGGGGCAACCACTACACGAACCGCGCAACGATACCGTGACCAGGCCATCTTCGAAGCTTTTAAATGCGATGTGCCCACCGTCTCCTTCCACCGCAGGGCGGATGTATTCCTCCAAGATCTGGATGATCTTCTCATCCTCCGCATTTGTTGCGGTGGCATGGGTGCTCGCACGTTCGTTCGCATCAGCAAGTGCTTGCGACGGTGCATCCTCATATACCACGCGGCCATCGGTGTTGAGGTACTCTTGGATGTATTCGCGCAATTCAAGCTGGACCAGATCCCACGTAACTGCATTGTTCTTGGTCACCGTCACGAAGTTGCTCGACAGGAAGATCCCGGTAACGAACGGAAGGTTGAAGATCTTCTCGGCAAGTGGTGAAACACCTACGGGTTCTTCCGGGGTCCGGAACTCCAAAAGCCGTCCGTCACTCACGAGCATCCGGCTGCTCACGAACCGCATACTGGCCGGGTTTGGCGTGCTTTCGGCGTAAACAGTAACGGGCGGACGTTTTACAGGTTCTGACATGCACTACTCGCCGTTGCCATTAGGGCGCGGACGGGTACAAAGGTAGGTGCGTCGGTAGGCTGGCATCCCAAGAGATGGTGGGTGATGCTTCCGGGTTTCATTGGAACTTCGATCACTGCGTCGGAGCTGTTGGATCCCTGTGTTCATCGGTTCGGTTGTCATTCTACAACGAAGCTAACTCCACTGATCCAACGCTGCGCATCGCTCACGTGCAGGTAGTAAATGCCGCTTGGCCAGTTGTTGGTTGTTCGGTTGTGCTGCCAACACCGTGCTCTTGCACCAAAAGCACCGGACAGAGCCGGCGGAGGTTTGGTGGCGGACACCCTGCCAAAGTCTAAAGACGAAACACAATGGATCGTTCTCGCTGGCTCAGTAACTTTACAACACAATCCGAAAGAACATGGATATCGCAGCGATGAAGCTCGAACTGGTGCAGCGCATGTTGGCCCTCCGCGATACGGCTATCCTTGACCGACTGCGCGAAGTGATCGATACCGAAGTAGAGGACAGCGACATAAGCGATGAAGAGCTGGCCGAACTGGAATCGCTGCGTGCCGAGCGCTTGCGCGGTGAAGGAGGTTCCTATACCTGGGAGGAAGTTCAGCGCATGGCCCGTGAGATGATCAAGAAATGAGCTTTGGGGTGGTCGTGCGCGACAGCGCTGCCAAGGATGTGCTCGAAGCCTTCTTCTGGTACCACACTATCCGTCCGCAGTTAGGCGAGCGCCTCATGGCGGCGTTGAAAGAATGTTACGATTCCGTAGAGGCTAACCCTTATGGATACCAGCCGCGTAAAGGCAACTTCCGACACGCGATGCTTCGCAAGTTCCCGTACCGCATGGTCTACGAGATCGTAGGACAGGAAGTGTTCATTTATCGCATAGTCCACGTGAAACGCAAACCCAGTAGGAAGTTTGGGCCATAGCCGAACGGGTAATGTGTTCAAGCGCAACCCAAAGGTGGGCTGAGTGGGCAACGGTGCATGTTCTCATTCTACAACGAAGCTAACTCCACTGATCCAACGCTGCGCATCGCTCACGTGCAGGTGGTAAATGCCCCTTACCCCTAACCCCTCTCCGAGGGAGAGGGGGATGGTGCCAGAGGTGCTTGGGATGTTCTGCTCTTGCACCAACCTGCCCAGTGCATCGGTTATGGTAAGGCGCAATTGGCCTTGCACGGCGAAGCCTTCGGGTAGTTCCACGCATACTTGCATGGCACTACCAGCGGCCACCGGGTTGGGCCACACGCGTAGCACATTTTTCAAGTTGGTGATCTGCGTTTCCACACCGGTTATCACATGGCACCCCGGTTCTATGCAGCCCATGCTGTCGGTCTTTACCACCCATACGTCTTGGGTGTAGAGCAGGGTGTCAGCATGGGTAACGGGTAGTGCTGTACCACAGGCTATGAAGCCGCCATCGGGTGTGGGGATCACATCGCGGAAGAGGCCGCGGCCATTGGTGATGATATCGTCGTAGTACTGGTAGTTGCGCATCCAAAGGCTGTCACCCTCGCTAGTGGTGCGCAATAGGGTGCCGAAATAATTCAAGTTCAACCTGCCATAACCTCCCGCGATAATGTCCCCATTGGGCGATATTTCGTGAGCGACATGGAAAACGCATTCCGCTTCTGCCGCTGCGTATTCTCGCTGCCAGATGAACTCGCCGTTGGTTGGATCCAGTTTCGCCAAGTACCGCCGATAGGGGCCATTCGTACCATAGCCCAGGCCACCTGCTACAAGAATTCCGCCATCCGCAAGGGAGACGATGTGTGCGCTGAGATCCTCGAATTCTCCACCCCATGTTCGATCCCAGAGAACACCACCGGTATCATTCAAGGCCACAACCCAGATCTGCCGGTTGCTGGATGTAACCCGAAACTGACCGCCCAAGAAATATCCACCTCCGGGTCTTGGTTCGATCGATTTGCAGTAATCATTCCACTGCCCGCCGTAGGTGTTGGTCCATTCTTCGTTTCCCACCGCATCTGTCTTGATCACGAACACATCGGACTGCAACTCATCTACAGTGGTTTCCCCACAGATCACAAATCCGCCATCCGGGGTTTGTTTGGCTTGGCGACCGATCCACTCTTGGTCGTCTGGACCTAGTTCAACATAGCCTTCGGCCGCACCATCTGCAGTGAAAAAGAACAGAACAGGGCGTTGTACCCAGTTGTCGAGGGAGTCTAACCGGAAATTGCCTCCCCCAGTAACTAGCCCGCCGTCAATTCGCTTTGCGGTACTGTTACTCCAACCTGGATACGTCGCGTGTACTGGGTCTACGACTCGATCGACCGAAAGGACCGTTCCTTGTTCGTCGATCAGAATGGAGGTGACCACCGAACTTGAGAAAGTTTGAAACGTACTGTCATAGTAATCTGCAGCTACAATAGCGATGAACCTTCCA
Organism: Flavobacteriales bacterium; assembly: GCA_016710015.1. Classification (GTDB taxonomy): domain Bacteria; phylum Bacteroidota; class Bacteroidia; order Flavobacteriales_F; family PHOS-HE28; genus PHOS-HE28. Next base: position 345,039 of record JADJLR010000003.1, on the reverse strand, counting down.
TCCGTCGTCGGTTCAATACTCCAAGCAGTGCTTGCATTTCCTGCAGTGCCGTGCGGGTCCACCCGAATGTTGAAGGATTGTGCTGCTGCACTACTGCACAGGCAGCAGTACAGCAGCACGTTCCAACAATATCCAATTCGAAGCATGGCTCAACGGATCACCTCCAATTTGGCCGTTCCTACCTGTATGCCATCAAAGTAAAGGCTGGCTATATGCAGGCCCGATGCAAGCGCCTTGGCCTCTAATTCCAGGATCCCGTTCTTGGCGGCAACGGTCCCGGTCAAGATCCACTTGTTTTTGGCCATTCCGTATTGAGCTGTTGTCATTCTACAACGAAGCTAACCCCACTGATCCAACGCTGCGCATCGCTCACGTGCAAGTGGTAAATGCCCCTCACCCCTAACCCCTCTCCGAGGGAGAGGGGGATGGTGCCAGAGGTGCTTGGGATGTTCTGCTCTTGCACCAACCTACCCAGCGCATCGGTAATGGTTAGGCGCAACTGGCCTTGCACGGCGAAGCCTTCGGGTAGTTCCACGCTTACTTGCATGGCGCTGCCAGCGGCCACCGGGTTGGGCCACACGCGCAGCACATCTTTCAAATTGGTGATCTGCGTTTCCACACCGGTTATTACATGGCACCCCGGTTCTATGCAGCCCATGCTGTCGGTCTTTACCACCCATACGTCTTGGGTGTATTGCAGGGTGTCGGCGTGTGTAACTGGCAGTGCCGAACCACACGCAATGAAACCGCCATCAGGAGTAGGTTCTACATCGCGAAAGAACGCTTTGCCGTTGCTGACGACGTCGTCATAGTATTGGTAGTAGCGCATCCATAGACTATCACCGGCGCTGGTGGTTCTGAATAAGGTTCCAAAGTACTCGAGGCCCTGAGCCATGGGGCCTGCGGAGATCAGGTCCATAGAAGGAAATACTTCTTTGACTACTTGAAGGGCCACGTCGATCGTTTGGCTGCCGTATTCGCGCTGCCAAATGAACGAACCATCCGAAGGGTCGAGTCTTGCTAAATAGCGCCGACCCAGTGCATTGTTCCCATAGGACCAACTTCCCGCTACGAGCACATCCCCGTTGGTGGCCACTGTGACGTTCGCATTCGATTCAGGAAATGGACCACCCCACTTGCGATCCCAAATTACATCCCCAGAATTGGACAAACGTTGAACCCAGAACTGCCTGTTACTAGCAGAAATGCGAGCTTGGCCACCACTGAAATAGTCCCCATCTTCTGCATTGTCGATCGCAACCATGTAGTCGTTCCATTCCCCGCCGTAGGTGTTGGTCCATTCTTCGTTCCCCACCGCATCTGTCTTGATCACGAAGGCTTCTAATGCGTTTCCAACCGCACTGGTTTCCCCACAGATCACAAATCCGCCATCCGGGGTTTGTTTGGCTTGGCGGCCGATCCAGCTTTGATCATCTGGGGAAACTGCGACGGTTGCCTCGTGCGACCCGTCTGATGAGAATTGGAAAAGAGCCGCCCTAGAGATCCAGTTGCCAAGGGTATCAGTTCGAAAAGTGTTCCCCCCCACACAAAAGCCACCATCAATGCGCCTGCCAGTGCTATTGCTCCAACCGGGATAGGTGGCATGCAAGGAATCAATGACCCTTTCCACTGATAGGACCGTTCCTTGTGCATCGATCAAGATCGCGGTGACTACAGAGCTGTAGAACAATTGCGTTGTACTGTCCAAGTAATTCACTGCTGCTATGGCTATGAACCGACCATCGGTCGTTGGTTCAATGCTCCAACCAGTACCACTATTGCCAACGCTTCCTTGAGGATCCACACGGATATTGAAGGTTTGTGCTGCTGCACCACTGCACAAGCAGTAGTACAACAGCACGTTCCAACAATATCCAATTCGAAGCATGGCTCAACGGATCACCTCCACTTTGGCCGTTCCTACCTGTATACCATCAAAGTAAAGGCTGGCTATATGCAGGCCCGATGCAAGTGCCTTGGCCTCTAATTCCAGGATCCCGTTCTTGGCGGCCACATTCTCCGTTCGTATTAAGCGACCGCTACCATCATGGATCAGGATCTCTGTTCGCTCAACGCCTTCCGGAACGTGGTAGACCATGTAAACAGGCCCATTGCTTGGGTTCGGGTAAGCCGAGAGCATGGGTTCCTCCTGTTTTTCGCTTGCCACTTCCGCAGTGTTGCGCCGTAATTGCTTGGTAGAACCCGGTAAGATCACTTCTTCCACGGTCGGTTGGCCCAGCAAAGCGAGCCAAGCTTGCGCCTCTGCCGCACCCAGGCCATCGTTGGTCGCGATGTTCTGCAGGATCGAAACACCATTGGCGTCGAGCGCGAGTGGTGATTGCGAAGCGCCTAATTGATCGATCAGGAGATCTTGTACCGTCCAGTAATCCTTGTCCTCTCCGCCTGCAAGCAGGTGCGCATCCACCAAGGAACGGGCAGGAGATAGATCGTTGGCCATGTAATAGAGGGCCAGCTTTGCGGCATCGGCACCGGTGGTCGGGTAATCGTCCAAGGCTTGTTTGGTAAGCGCACGGGCCGTTGGGTCGGTGCTGGTCATGCTCTTGCGCAACATTGCTTGCAAGGCCGTGGCCTTTTGGCCGTAGAAATGGGCGATCTCACTTTTGTAAATGCTGTGCATGCTTATACCGCCGTTCTGGCCATTTTTCACCAGATCCTTGTAGAAAGGGGTGAGGTGTGAATCTTTCATCATGTTCATGACGGCGGGTTCCAAGGGGCTGTTGGCCAATAGAGCTTGCGCCAAATGCCAACTGTTCATGGCGGGTTCCCGTGCAAAGGCTTCTACCCACGCTTCCTTGCTGGCTTTGGGTGCAACTAACATCAACTGGTTGCGCACCTCGTAGCTGGTATGGGCGGGGTCTTTCACATAGTCCACCAACCCTTCGGTATCGCCACCATCCTTCCAATTCGTGTACACATCCTTCAGTACGTCGTATTGGTCATCTGCAATTCCTGCCACGGTTTCGTCATCGGCGATGTCCGTAAAGCCGCTGACATCAAATGGGCAAGCCGCTGGTTTACTGTACTGCCAGAACGAGTTGAAGTACCACGTGTCCGGATTAATAGGTGCTGACGCGCAGTGCGGCACCAATTCCACCGATTGTTGAGGCTGGTGGTGCCAGTATTGGAACACGTTCACACCATCCACCGGGTATTGCACAAAGAGGTGTTGCTCATCGTTGTCGTTGCAGGTCAAGGGGTCCACATTGGCGAAGGTGTTTCCCGCAGGAGTTTCTTCGTTCACGCCAGAACCTTGATCTGTGGCAATTAACACGGTACTCCCTGTAAATGCCACATCATGGTCATTGGTGCTGGTGGCGCTATAATCGTTGCACTTTATGCGCAATCCGGTACCATCCACCCCGGCATTGGTGCCCATGACCAAGCTGCCAACGCTACGTTCGCTTAGATCAGCGAAACCATTGAAGGTGTTGTTGTAGAAGAAGTTGTCCTCCAAGCCCGTATTCTTGAAAATGGCGCCAACCTTCGGATGGTCCGTTCCAGATGCGGTAAAGGTGTTCTCCTCGAACTCGAAGCCAGTGCAACCATGCAGGTAGGCGCCGTAGGTGCCTTCGATGCCTAGTTCGGTAAGGGCTTCATCGGTCACGGCGAAGGTGTTGTTGGTCACGATGGCGTTCGGGGTGCCCGCAATGAAGGCCCCGCGCAGATTCTCTTTGAAATCGCAGGCATTAAAATGCGCGGCTTTCGTGGGTTCGTAGGCGCTGTGTAACACCGCCATGCTGAAGCCTTTGAACTGGGTCCTGTCCGTGGTATTCGGCATCTGGTCAACTCGCACGGCGGTGTTGATGGAATGCATGGCACCACCCCGGAATCGCGGATTCGCGACCGTGGAGCTATTCACGAACGAACAGCCGAGGAACTCGGTATTCGCAGAGGCCATCAAGCTCAAGCGTACACCTGGAGCCAAATTCGGGTCATTCAACGGTTTTGTGCGGATGAACCTGCTGTTCGTGAATGAGCTAGGACCCCAGATCACAGGGTCGATATCCGCGTGCGGGCGAGTGACCACATCGAAGAAGTTGTTCTCGAAGATCGCGTCGGTTGCTTGCACAATACCGCCGGACATGGTGTTGCCTTGGAGTGGGTCCGTCGGGTGTCCTTCGGAACAACGGAATGCAGAAAGAGCATTGCTCACTCTTCCACCGCTTTGGACGATCGCCGTTCCCGCTCCCACCGTAGTCCCATTCCCAAGCACCTTCACCCCATCCCACATGCCTTGTCCGGTACACTCCGGGGCGCTGGTCAAATGGCCGTTGTTCTTCACGATCAGGGTGCCGCCGGGTTGTACCACGATATTCGATTTCAAGGAAGGGGTACTTGCCGCAAACCCGATCGTGGCGGTATTCACGGTAAGGGTTTTGCCGGGGTCCACCACGATGCTACCTTGGATGTTCAGGTCCTCGGTCCACTCGGTATTGGTGGTTATGTGGTGCTCGCCGTTGGCATCGAGCGGTAATTCGGTGGTGTACGCGAAGACCTGCTCGCAGGGAGCCAGCTTGGCGATGTACGCATCGTCGAAGTTGTGGCCGGTGTTGCCGCATACGACGAGGCCGCCATCTGGGCTTTCTACCAATTTGAAGTTGCACTGGCGGCGGCGCACATTGCCTGGGTAGCAGTCGTCGCCTCCAGCGGGGTCAAGTTTATGCTGCCACTGCTTTTCCCAGATCAGGGATAGGTCGGTACCGCTGAGTTCGGCTACGTAGGACTGGGAACCGTAGAAGCTGAGGATTTCCGGGTTTTGCAAATCCCACGTCTCAAACTGGTCTGCGGGAAGGCCATTCTGGACCGCCAGTCCGGAAAAACAAGTTCGTGCATCCTCTATCAAATCGTTCCAGCCGTAGCGATCGCTCTCCCAACTTTTCCCAGCAGGCCACTTGGTACAGCAAAGTCCAATATTCCCGTTGTTCATGGCGGTCAGTCCCACACGGAGGTCGAAGGCATGAAGCTCACCTATGTCAGTTGCCTCTTGGACAGTCCCATCCAGTAACGCGAGTTTGTACAACAAACCATCCGCCACAAACCCTCCGCGTAAATTGTCCATCACCGGTAAAATGACACTGTACGGCCCATCATCTGAATGGAAGAGAATATCACTAACAAATTTTCCACTTCCCGGGGAATGGCCAGGGAATTCACCCGGTTGGTTACCCATATCTCGGGTCCATCCGTTACCTCCCACGCCAGGGGGAACCCAATCGTTGTCCTGTGACGTTTCTTTCCAGTATTGTGCGAAGACAGAAGGAACAACAGCCCCTCTTGTTCCACTAAGAACGAACAACTCATCACCATTCCCATCGACCACTTTGTCGATGGCTTGGAACTTCGCGGTTTGTTCACCGGTCGTGGGATTGAGCAAAGGGGCGAGGTCCTGATCATCAACCAATTTGCGCCACGTCAAATAACCGTCCTCATCCAACTGTACCATAAATGGTCGCTCCCAACGGCTTAAGAAGGTTCCTCCGTTCTGACCAAGACGCTCCAACGTACGTGCATAGCCTACCACACGATAACCGATCACAGGCTGTCCATTTACCACCCGTTTGGTCTCGACCAGATCGTGCGCGAACGAACGGTTGCGGGCCTCGGTCAGATCGTCATTGCCCGTGAGCATGTGGTCTGGACTCATGTACGTGTTCCATTTAACGTTCCCGTCCAAATGATCGACTTTCATCGCGAACATTACACCTCTTTGCTGTGAATTTCCAGAAGGACAACTCAATGGGTTCTGATCAGTGAATGTTCTTAGCGTCTCACCGCTCTGTGGATTTACATATAGCGGGTGAACACTCCCAATATCACTGAATACATCATGCGCATCGCTCAAGCCAATGCCGCAAACGACAATGTCGCCATTGGAATCCTGGATCACTCCGTTCAGTGAACCTTCATGGTATCCTTTCATCCAAAAGATCGTGCCATCCAAACGATAACGTACCACTGCCATACGCAAGTTTCCAGTCCCTGTGGTAGTAGTTCCTGGGTAATTGGGGAAGTTTGAATTGTTTGCTTGGGAGGTACATCCGTTCAAAGGTCCACGCCAATTGGACCAACCCATGTACCCGGCGCAGACGTATCCGATGTGTGCTCCCAGAGGATCGCCTAGTGTTTGGGGCGGTTCATAGACCTTGACCATAGAATAGTACCAATCCTTGCCGGATGTCATTGGGCTATTCGTTCCACTTGTGAACGAACTCCAAACGCCATTCGCAAACTGCTCTCCATTGGGGATCATGTCCGGCCTATCCCAATGCTCCCACTCCAACTGCATTTGCCCCACGGCAACCGAACTCCCGAAAGGCGTTGTTCCGACAAAACTCATTCCTACAAGCAGGGCAACGCCCCAGCGCTTTCGCTTATGCTTGGCTAGACTTGGCTTGGCTTGGCTTGGCTTGGCTATCCATTGTGTAATAGGTTAAGGTGAATTGGTGGTTGAAGCTAACTGCACCTTTTCGTATCCCATCCCATTGTTGATCTAAAGTTGATATCTAAATGACAGTTCAGAATGCCCCGGTTCCCTTTTCCCAAGCACCGAACCATGGCCCGAACGAAGTCGGGATAACCTCGATACCTTACTTTTGCACCATGCGCCAATTGCGACAACGGAACACATGGATCACGGCCTGCATGGTCGTGCTTTTCCTGTTCGCGAGTAGCGGTGCCATGCTAAGCCGTATGACCTGCTTGATCGGAGGGCACTCTGAGCTTTCGATGGGTATGGCCGACGAGTGCTGCGGAGATAACTGTACGGAAGGACAAACGGTTGCTGCGACCTGCTGTGCATTCTCCATGGCGCAGGCCGACTTGACCGACTTCGTCCCGCATTCACCAACCGTCCTTCCACCTGCCGTGTGGATGACAACGCAAGTGTTGTTCCTCCAGGTTCCCATCTGTGAAAGTGTTGGAACAACGTGGCTGGATTCTCGTCCACCACCCATTTCAGGTCCTGATCGCCTTATTGCGTTCAGCGTTCAGCGCGTCTAGTTCTTGACTTCCGCCTTCGGGCGAAGGGAGCACAGCTCCGGTGTCGTTGTGTACACTTCAGGAACTTGAATATGTCGATAGGAACGAGATCACTACTTACTTCACTTTGGATCACCATATGTGGTGGTGTGTTCGCTCAAACCACGGGAACTGTGTCCGGCGATGGGCCCAATGCAGGTCCACTTTTCGCCGCGAATGTGTTTTGGGCTGGAACGACCACCGGGACGACCACCGATATGGATGGTGGCTTCTCATTGGCTGCACCTCCGCAATGGCCGGCACAACTGGTAGCAAGCTATGTCGGCTTCAAGGCCGATACCACGCTGCTACAACAGTCGCCAACAAAGCCGTTGAAGATCACTCTTCACCACATCATGGACATGAAGGAGGTGCAGATCGTAGAGCGTGTGAGCGGCACACAACTGAGCACACGCACTACCATCGCCACGGAGAACATCGGTGCCAAGGAACTGAAACGCGCGGCCTGTTGCGACCTCAGCGAAAGCTTTGAGACCAACGCAACGGTGGATGTGAACTACAGCGATGCCGTGTCCGGAACAAAGACGATCCGCATGCTCGGTCTCGATGGTCGGTATGCGCAGATCAGCTTGGAGAACCTCCCCTTCATTCGCGGACTTTCTTCGGCCTACGGACTTACGCTGATCCCCGGTACATGGATCCAGGACATCAATCTGAGTAAAGGTCTTGGCACTGCGGTGAACGGACCCAATGCCATGACCGGCCAGATCGATCTTTGTTTGTTGGACCCTTTGGCGGAAGGACCGTTGTTCATGAATATCTACGGCAATTCGCAAGGACGGATGGAAGCGAATGTCCACAGTGCGCAATCCACTGGAAAGAACAGCGGTAATATCTTGATGGTCCACGGGAACATGTTCCAGCAGGAGATGGACCAGAACAAGGATGGTTTCTTGGATTCACCGAAGTCACAGCGCTTCAATATCATGGATCGGTGGATGCGACGCACTGAACGCGGCATGACGCAGATCGGCTTACGGTATGTGACCGATGAACGGATCGGTGGGCAGACAGAGGAGTTCCTTGGACAGCCCCGGTTCATGGATCGCGACACGCGCCCGTACATAGTGGACATCAACAATGAATTGATCGATGTGTTCGGTAAGCAGGGCATCGTATTCAAGAACGACCCCACGAAGAGTGTCGGTTTCCTTTTTGCAGGGCGACAGCATGAGGTCGGGTCGCGCTTTGGTGAGCGCGTGTATACGGGCGAACAGCAGAGCATGTACGTGAGTGCCGTGTATCAGATGTTGCTCGGAACAGGGACGGATCAATTGAAGGCCGGTTTGAGCTATCAGTTCGATGAGTACGATGAGGCCTTTCGCGACAGCACCTTCGGTCGTGTGGAACGGATGCCCGGTGCCTTTGCGGAGTACACCATCAAGCGCGGCGGCCTTACTCTGGTAAGTGGCATACGGGCCGATATGAATTCCTACTTCGGCAACAACATCGCACCACGCCTGCATGCGAAATACGATCTGGGACCTCTGACGAATGTGCGGTTCTCCACCGGACAAGGTTTCCGCACCGCGTTGCCGTTGATCGAGAACAGCAGTGTAATGGCCAGCTCGCGGAACGTTGTAGTGGAAGGGAATTTGGGCATGGAGCGTTCGTGGAATATCGGTGGTTCCTTTCAACACAAGTTCAAATGGCTAGAAAGAAAGTGGGCGTTCAACGTGGATCTCTATCGCACGGAATTCACCCATCAAGTGGTGACGGATCTGGATCGCGCGCCCACCACCGTGGCTTTCTACAACTTGGATGGTTCGTCTTACGCGAACAGTTTGCTCACCGATCTGCAAGTGGAGGTAACACGTCAGCTCGACCTCAAACTTTCCTACCGCTATTATGAAGCAAAGACCACCTACGACAGCGTGCTACGTGAACGTCCATTCACGCCAGGACATCGTGGTCTGGTGAGTTTGGCCTACACGGATAAGAAGGAACATTGGCGGGCGGATGTTTCGCTGAACATTTTCGGGGAAGGACGCATACCGAACACGAGCGGCAACCCAGAAGCCTACCGAATGGCACAACGTTCGCCCAGTTATGGCACGCTACATGCGCAGGTCACGCGCGTGCTGGGCGCTTGGGAGATCTACCTCGGTGGGGAGAACCTGACGAGCACGTTGCAGCAACAACAAATAATTGCCGCCGAGGATCCGTTCGGCCCGTATTTTGACGCGTCCTTGATCTGGGGGCCGACGAACAAGGCGATGATCTACGGCGGTTTCCGATTTACCATCCCAAAGAAGAAGCAAGACGTAACACCATGAAACACCTACTGACCATTTCCCTGATCGCCCTCAGCACCTTTTTGATGGGCCAAGACAAGAAGACCGCGCAAGTGGACATAAAGACCAGCACCGTTTGCGACATGTGCGTGAAGACCATCGAAGAGAACCTGATCTACGAGAAGGGCGTGAAATCCGTTTCTGTGGATCTAGCGTCCAGCCGGATCCACGTGGAGTATACCGCCAAGAAGACCGATCCAGATGCCATCCGACAGGCCGTGACCAAGTTGGGTTACTACGCGGACGACCTTCCCGGTGATCCGGAAGCTTTCAAGAAGCTGCCCGACTGTTGCCAGAAGGAAGGGTGCGGACAGCCCGAGAAGAAGGAGTAAGGGTGATTGGTTCATGGTTAATCGTTGGTAGGAATGCCTAGCTCTGGGTGTCATGAAGCGCATTTCCAGTGTTGGTCGTTCTGGTGATCACTCCATGTTGATCCGTGCGAATTGAGAATCCTCAGCCCTTCCCGCCAACGAGCCAACAAGGAGCAACGAAGAACCAAGCCCAATCCGCCAAGGAGCCGAACAACTCCCGCACCTCGCGAAGCGAGTCTGTGGGCCAACTGCCAACTCTCAACTACCAACAACCCCATGCCCCTCATCCGCACGGTCCACGGCTTCACACCCCGATTCGGACCCGATGCATTCCTCGCCGAAACTGCCGTTGTGATCGGTGATGTTATTGCGGGTACGCAATGCAGTGTATGGTACAATGCCGTGGTGCGTGGTGATGTCAATGCCATTCGTATCGGAGATCGTGTGAACATCCAGGACGGTGCGGTGCTGCATTCCACCTACGAAAAGTGTGGCCTTACCATTGGCAACGATGTCAGCATCGGGCACAACGCGATCGTTCACGGATGCACCATCCACGACAAGGTGCTGATCGGCATGGGCGCGATCGTGATGGACCAAGCAGTGATCGGTGAAGGCAGCGTGATCGCCGCTGGGGCAGTGGTGTTACAGAATACGGTGGTGGAGCCGGGCAGTCTCGTGGCTGGTGTGCCTGCCAAGCGCATCGGTGCGGTGAGCAAGGATCTGAGCGAAGGCGAGATCGAACGGATCGCACGGAACTATATCCTGTACGCGGGATGGTTCAAGGAAGGGTGAGAGTATTGGCCTCTTCCCAAGTTGCTTGTTCAACTTCTTGTCCGTCCAAACCCAACCGTTCCATCATCCGGTGGAAGGCCTCTGGATCACCACTCGTGAAATACCGATCCACTCCTTCTGTTCGCGCTGCGCAACGGAGGCCATCATATTCCAATACCCGCTCCACTTGCCGGGCGATCGCTGGAGCAGGGTCGATCACGCGTACTTCCGGTCCAACGATCCGTTCGATCAATGGACGAACGATGGGGTAGTGCGTGCAGCCGAGCACAAGAGCATCGATGTGGGCCTCCATCATCGGGCTTAACCAACCTTGCAGCATGGCCTCCGTCTCCGGCGTATCGAACGCCCCGGACTCGATCTGGCGCACCAATCCTGGGCAGGGTTGGCGAAGTACCGTCACGCCTTTCGCGAACCGCTCAACGATGGTGTTGTACAATTCACTTTGGAAGGTGGCTACGGTGGCCATCACACCGACCACACCGGAGCGGGTCTGTTCCACGGCCGGCTTCACAGCGGGCTCCATGCCTACGAAGGGGATGTCCGGATAGGCTTCGCGCAAGGGGCGCAATGCAGCGGCGGAGGCGGTGTTGCACGCGATCACGATCATTTTGCAGCCCTGTGCCAACAAGGCTTCGGTGATCGCGAAACTGAAGGTCCGCACTTCTTCGAGCGTCCGTGGTCCGTAGGGAACGTGTTGGGTGTCGCCGAAATAGAACAGGCGCTCCATGGGGAGCGCCTGTTTGATGGCTGCCGTTACCGTTAGCCCTCCGATGCCGGAGTCGAAGATGCCGATCGGGCCGGAGGCGGACAAAACGATGGTAGAGGTTATTGGATGCCCAGTTCGGCCTTCACCAACGGGAGGATGTCCTCGCCTTTGTCGAAGTACAACACCATCCCGGTGCTCACATCGAAAATGTAGGTGAAGTTGTTCGCTGCTGCCACCTTATCGATCGCCGCATTGGTGCGTTCGACCATCGGCTTCAACAATTCTTCTTCCTGCTTGGCGAGATCCTCCTGTGCTTTCTGTTGGGCCGCTTCGATGCGTTGCTCCAACTCACCGATCTCCCGTACGGCGATCTCACGCGCGGTCTGCGTCATGGTCTCTGCTTCGGCCTGGGCATTGGTCACCATGGTCTGGTATTCCGCTCCCATGGCCTTCAATCGGTCGTCCAAGGTCTTGGCGAAAGCCTGCATCTTGGATTCGGCATCTTTGCGCTCAGGCAAGGTCAACATCAATTGCTGCCGGTCGATGTGGCCGAGCTTCAGGGTCTGCGCGATGGCAGGCATGCCGGTAAGGGCTAGGGCCAACGCTAGTACGAGGTTCTTCATGGTCGAATGGGTCATTTTGATCGCATTTGGTCTTTCCCGCCACCATCACGTGGCTGGGTCTGTGGCATTCCGCCGTCCTTTTCGTCGGGAACATCTTCTGGTGGTGTTCCGAAATCATCGTCGGATGGACCACTGTCCTTTTCCTTGCCCGGGCGGATGCCCAGTTTGCGCAATACACTGTCGCTCTTGTCGTACTTCTCACTTGCGAAGAGCAGGTTGCTGGATTGGCCACCGAGGTCGAACACGGCGACATAGCTCGTGCCTGCAACTTCCTTCACGGCATCGTACACCCGGTCCTGGATCGGTTGTACCAATTCCTGGCGCTTCTTGAACAGGTCCCCGTTCGGTCCGAACCGCTTCTTCTGCAGGTCGCGTGCCTCGCGTTCGCGGCGGTCCACTTCGTCCAAGCGGGTGCGCTTCATTTCCTCGGTCAACAGGATCGCCTCCGCATTGTAAGCATCGCGCATGCGTTTGATCTGCACATAGCGCTCATCGATCTCCTCCTGCCATTGTTTGGAGAACCGATCCAATTCTTTCTGCGCGGATTCGTATTCCGGCATGTTGTCCAAGATGTACCGGGTGTTCACGAACGCGATGCGTTGCGCGTGGAGCGCAGTGCCTTGCAAGAGGGCGATCCCGATCGTGAGTAGGAGGAGGGTGCGTTTCATGCGGAAGTCGTCGAAAGTAGACGATCGCGATCAGAGCTCGCCAAGATCTATGCCGATCGTGAAATGGAATTGACTGCGGGCCATGTTGGGCTGGTTGGGTACGTCGTCCAATCGCCAACCGTAGTCCAAGCCCATGGGGCCGAACATGGGCAGGAAGAGGCGCAGGCCGATGCCTGCGGAGCGGTACAATTTGAAGGGATCGAAGCTGTCGAAGGTATTCCAGGTATTGCCGGCCTGTGCGAAGGCCAGCGTGTAGATGGTCGCCGATGGGTTGAGCGATACTGGAAAGCGCAACTCCGTAGTGTACTTCGCCACGATGAAATTCCCCGTGTTCGGCGAAAGCGAGAAATCGTCATATCCACGCAGACCCACGATCTCCCGACCATCCAGCTGGAATCCTGTCAGGGCCGCACCACCAAGGTAGAAACGCTCGAAAGGGGAATTGCCTACGGCGTTGTTGTATCGGCCCAAGAAACCGTAGCCCGCGCGCATCATCAACACCAAGTTGTGGCCGCTCTTGCTGTTCGTGAGTTTATTGAACCACTGCGTGGTGAATTTCCATTTGTGGAATTCCGCCCATTGGTAGCGCTGTGCAGCAGGGAGGGCCGCCCAATCCCGGTCGGGTTGGAACAAGGAGAACGGTGGTGTGGCCTTCACCGAGAAGGTGATGTCGGAACCCGAACGCGCGAAGAAGGGCTGATCAATGGAGTTGCGCGAAAGTTGGAATTGGTAGGAAAGCACATTGCTCGTCCCGTTCGTGAAGTCGAATACCACGGCACCGCTGCTGTAGTTGCGCAGGTCGTAGTTCTGGTAGCCCAGGGTCTGCCGCAGGATGAAGTAATCGTCCGGCCAAGTGAGTCGCTTGCCCAAACCGAGGCTCGTACCGAAGATGAGGAGCGATTGCCGCAGCGGATTGGCCACGCGACCGTCGGTGGTGTTGACGAAGCGGTTCTCGCCATTGGTCTGCACGGAGTAGTACGCGGAGAAGCTTAGGGCATTCGGTTTACGCCCTCCCAACCACGGTTCCACGAAGGATAAACTGTAGCTCTGGAAGAACGCGCCATTCGTCTGTGCGCGCAGGTTCAAGGTCTGGCCATCGCCCGAAGGCAGCGGCGACCACGCGTTCTTGTTGAATGTGTTGCGGAGGGAGAAGTTCGTGAAGGACAATCCCAAGGAGAGCACCAATCGACCGGCACCCCAACCACCACTCAGTTCCAAACGGTCGCTCGGTTTCTCCTCCACGGTGTATTCCAGATCCACAGTGCCCGTGCGCGGATCCTGGATCGGATTCACACCAAGTGATTCGGGATTGAAGTATCCCAGGGTACTCAATTCTCGCTGAGTGCGGATCACATCGCTCCGGTTGAAGAGCTGACCCGGCTTGGTGCGGATCTCCCGGCGCACTACGTGCTCGTTGGTCTTGGTGTTGCCTTTGATGATGACGTTGCGGATGCGGTATTGCTTTCCCTCTCGGATCCGGATGTCCAGGTCGATGCTATCACCGTCCACCAACAGTTCCACCGGATCCGGGTAGAAGGCCAAGTACCCATCGTCCATGTACAACGAACTCAGGTCGCGCCCGCTCGGGTTCATGTACAATCGGCTATCCAATTGTTTGCGGTCGTAAACGTCTCCTTTGCGCACGTTCAAGATGCTCTTCAGTTCTTCCGTGGTGTGTTTGGTATTGCCGGAAATGGTCACGTTCCGGTAATGGAACTGTCCGCCTTCGTCCACGGTCAATTCAATGCGAACGCGATCCTTCGAGACGTAGTACATGGTGTCCTTCACCAACGCGGCGTTGCGGTACCCTTTCTCGTTGTAGAGATCGATCACCTTGGACTTGTCCGCCTTGTATTCGGTCAATAGGAATTTGGAACTGCCGAAGATGTTCCACCACTTCTTGCCACGGGTCTTCTTCATGGCCCGGCGCAACCGACTCTCGCTGAGTGCTTCGTTGCCGTGGAAGTCCACCGACTTGATCTTCACTTTCGGCCCTTTGTCCACGTTGATGTACAGGTTCACCCGTGGATATCCCTTGGCGGTGTCGGCCACTTCCGTGAAAGTGACGTTCGCCTTCAAATAGCCTTTGTCCGTGAAGTAGCTGCGAATGGCTGCTTTGGTCTCGGCGAGCACCGATTCGCTGAGCTGTTGCCCGGAACGCAGCGGGACGATGTCGCTCAATTTATCGGTCACACTTCTGCTTAGACCGGGGTACTTGGTACCTCCGAGCCGTGGCTTTTCTTCCACGATGATGTGCAGGAAGATGGTGCGCCCCCTGATCTCCGCTGCTTCGATGGAAATATCACCGAAGAGGTTCTGGTCCCACAGGTTCTCGATCGCCTTGGAGATACGTTCACCCGGCACGGTGACCTTGTCGCCCACTTGCAAGCCAGTGAAGAGCTTCACGGCGTTGGGGTCGGTGGTAACGGTACCGCTCACAGTGATCCCACCGATCTCGTATTCCTGCGGGATCGTAGCATCCATCACCGGAGTGCCGGTCTGTGCCGCAGCACCGATCAGCATGGTCCAGGTGAGGAGAAGGAGCGGGATCCGCATGTCAGGCTGGGGAAACTTGTTCACTGATGAGTCCGAATCGGCGCTCGCGGTTCTGGTAGTCCAGCACGGCCTGGAACAAATGCTCCTTCTTGAAATCGGGCCACAGCACGTTGGTGAACCAAAGCTCTGCATACGCGATCTGCCACAGCAGGAAGTTGCTGATGCGTTGCTCACCACTGGTGCGAATGAGCAATTCGGGGTCCGGCATACCGGCGGTGGCGAGGTGTTGCGCGAGCGTTTCCTCGGTGATCCCTTCCGGTGTCAGTCCCCCGTCGCGCACCTTCGTGGCGATCTCCCGTGCCATGCGCACCAACTCCCAACGGGCACTGTAGCTCAAAGCGAGGGTGATCGTGATGCGGTCGTTCTTCGCGGTGGACGCGATGGCCTCCTGAAGTGTTCGCCGGCAGCTTTCTGGCAATGATCCGATGTCGCCGATCGCATGGAGGCGCACTCCGTTCGCGTTCAGTTCCTCCAATTCGCCTATCACGGTTTTCACCAGGAGGTCCATCAGCGCCTCCACTTCGGCCTTGGGTCGGTTCCAGTTCTCTGTGCTGAATGCGTAGAGTGTCAGGTACTTCACCCCGATCTCCGTAGCACCGGTAAGCGCCTCGCGAACGGAACGCACACCGTTGGCATGGCCCACCATGCGGTGTTCGCCCTGCCGTTCGGCCCAACGTCCGTTCCCATCCATGATGATGGCAACGTGCTTCGGCACCCGATCCGCATCGATCCGCTGCTTTAGCTCCTCGTTTATGTCCGGTGTCTTTTCCAAAGGGGTCGCAAAGTTCGCCAAAAGCCTTGGATCAGCGGCGTTTGCGCATCCAATTGTACTGTTCGTCGCAATCGGAGAACCGACTGATGATGTAGGTGACCGATAATCCGGTGTACTGGTACCAGTCCAACGTGTTCACATCCCCACGTGCCCGGGCTTCGTTGGGGTAGACGGGTAGATCGGCCAAGATGCTGGGATCCGCCAAAGTCGCCGCCAGTGGACCATTCTCCAAGGCCAAGAGGTCGCGGTCCACATACGTGGTGCTTACATCGTCGATGTAGTCCGTGTAGGTGCGCCGCAGTCCCCATTCCAGCTGAAAGTCCACCCGCCCCACGTTCACCTTGAAGCCGACCCCGAAAGGAATAGCGATATGGTCCACGGGATACACATCCGATCCGGGGTTTTCGGTGGTGCCTTGTCCTTCGGTACCGAGTGACTGTAGGTTGTACCACGTATCGTCCAATTGGGCTTGTGGACTGGCCCGGAAATAAGCCAGCCCGAAGAATAGGAAGGGTGTCCAGCGCTTGCTGTCCTTGTCCTTGGAGCGGTATTTCCGGAAGTTCACCTCGAAAAGACCGGAAAATTCGATCAGCCGTGCCCGGAAGTGCAGGTTGCGGAGCAGTTGCAGGGAATCACTGGAGTGGCTGTCGTATGCCTGAAGCATGCCCGTAAGACCTTGAAGGCGCACGGCGTACCGGTCGCTGAAGTTGTACCGGTAAACGATGCCTCCGGCCAGTTTGGTGTCCTTGGGGTAGTGCCGATACGGGTTCAGGTCGCCGATGTAGTACGTGACGCCGCCGGTGAGGCCCAACTCACTCACCTGGGCCCGCGAACCCATGGTCAGTAACAGGATGATCGAGAGTAGGACGATCCGGCGCATCGGTCGTTGAACGTGGTGAAGCCGAAGTTCGTACGTGGCTTCGGGGCGCGAAGGTAATTCAGCCCTTCGGAGCGCTGGAACGCACATCCAAGCCCCAACTGAGTTTCTTCCGGAGGGTATCCAAGAAGTCGGAGTCCTCGAACTGCACCATTTTCATAGCGAATTTGGCCCGTTGGATGGTGATCGTGCTCTGTCCATCCACGGAAACGCTGCGGGAGTCGAGGTTCAACAAGCAGCGATCGGTACGGGCCTCCAATTGCAATCGGATGGTAAAGTGGTCCGGCACAACGAAAGGCCGAACGTTCAAGTTGTGCGGACAAATTGGGTTGATCACCAACGCATCGCTGGTCGGGAATACCACAGGCCCACCACAGCTCAGCGAGTATGCCGTGGAACCCGTCGGTGTCGCGATGATGAGGCCGTCCGCCCAATAGGTGTTCAGGAATTCATCGGCCAGGTGTACATGCACGGCGATCATGCTGGCGCTGTCCTGCTTGTGGATGGACACTTCGTTCAGTGCGAAGTTGTGCGCGCCCAGCAGTTCCGGATGGTCCACCACCTCCACCAAGGCCCGGTCTTGCAAGGCATAGCGCCCGTCGCGGATCGCGGCCATTGCTTTCTCCACGGTGTCCAACCGCACATTGGATAGGAAACCTAGTCGTCCCAGGTTGATCCCCAGAATGGGGATCTCCGACCGACCTACGAGCGAAACGGTGTCCAACAAGGTGCCATCGCCGCCGAGGCTTACGAACAACGCCAACCGGTGCCGGATCAGCTCGTCGTCATTCAGGACCGTCCACGGTACGGGGTGCCCCACTTCGGCAAGCCACGTGGCCAAGCTCTTCGTAAGCACAGGCTCCAGGCCGAAGGCCGTCATCTGCTCGATGGTACGCATGAGCACAGGAGCGTCCACCGCTTCCATCGCTCGTCCATGCACACCGATCCGCATCTGTTCAAAAGGGTTGAGTGAAATGTAGGAAGAAACCGTGTTCGCCCAAGGCGTTCACCGAGTATTCTCCGCGGATCACCTGGTCGTAGCTGGTCACAACATCCAGCCCGATGCCGTTCCCGTTGATCCACCTGTTCGCGAGGAAGTTGGCGCTGGCGTAGCGGGGATCCCACACCCGACCGAGGTCGCTGAAGGCGTTGATGTAGACCGCGAAATACAAGGTGCGAAAGGCTTCCATGGGCATGGCCTCCACCCGTTTGGTTCGCGGCCGTACCAACTGGAACACCACGTTCGCCTTGCCCAGTGCGAAATGCTCCCCGTCGATCACGTAGTACTCGTACCCGCGAACACTGTTGGCATAGCCCAAGCCTTCTTGCACGTAATAGGGCGGTGTGCCGAGGGTGTATTTTCCGCGGAGCGAGAGGTTCAAGGTCCATTTGTCGTGCGGCTTCCACCAGTGTTTGGTGGTCGCGTAGACCGTGGTGATGTCCGGGGCTGCTTGATCCAGAAAGCCCAAACCGTACCGATCGATCCGCAATTCCTCGAAGTGGCCCACACGCGTGTAGACCCGGGAATCGCGCCGATCCCAAATGAAGGAATAGCCCAAGCTGAGGAAGCGCGTTTCGAGGCTGGCATCATCGAAGTAATCCAAGGCCATGGTGGCGATGGTGTCGCGGATCTCCGCTTGGTTGTACCGGAGGCGTGCCGTGTGCCGTACATCGTGACTGCGCCGCAAGGTCACTTCCACGTCCGCCTTCCATTGATCACGGTTGCTGCCATGCTCATTGCGCACCAGCGTGCGTAGGTTGTCGCGCGTCCCTGTGGTGATCTCGGCTTGTTCCTCATAGCTGCCACCGATGCTTACGCCCCAATGTTGTTTGGCATCGATATTCGGAACCTTATAGCGAAAGCCGAATTGGCGAGTGTATCCCAGTTGTGCTTTGATGTACGCCGTCTCGTTGCGGCCGCGCAGGTTGTACCGGTACAGATACATGCCGTAGTTCACCCGACTGAAGTCCTTGGTGAGCCACCACGTGTTGAAGTTCGGATCCGCTAGGTCGAAGATGATCGTCGGCCACAGGTACCACCGCTCGTTCACAGTGACTTCCACGACAACAGTGCTTGCATCGATGTACACCGGCAACAAGGCCACGGTATTGAAGAGACCCGTATTCATCAAATTCTGGCGACTGCGTTCCAACTTGGTGTAGAACTCGCTGCTGGGCATGGTGTCGCCATCCTGGAATACCATTTCCCGAAGGATGATGCGCTCCTTGGTGATCCGGTTCCCGAAAACGCTGACCCCAACGATATGGGCGGTCGGTTCCGTTGCTTCGCCCTGTGCGAACGCTCCCCTCGGCAGCAGAAGCATGAAAATGAGAACGAGAAGTGGACTGCGGACCATGCCCGCCGTTCACAGGTTGATAAAGCGCATGAGCTCTTCGTACCGCCCACGGAGATCATCATGGAAACGGGACCCTTGGTAGGTGGTCTTCACCTGGATCTCATAACGCTCGAAACTTTGCAGAATGTCGCTGATGTCCTCGCGATTGATCTTCAAGGTGACCTCCAAACGCATAGTGCCCGGCAGTACATGGCTATACGCGCTCAACACCCTGCCGTCGTTGCCTTCTACGATCTGCGCGATCTGCTGCAGGCTGTAATCCACTTGGTTCATTTCCAACACCACGATGCTACCCGGTTCGTGGATATTGGTGATCTCCGATAGCCGCTTCAAGGCCTCGTGTTCAGTGATGGCACCGAGGTAGTTGCCCAATTCGTCCAACACCGGCAATACGGATAGCCCCCGTTCGGTGAAAAGTTTCATCACTTCATACACGTGCTGGTTACCACGAATGAAGGGCACTTCCACTTGCTCCATCAAACTATTCACGGTGCCGCGTGGGTCGGTGCGGTCCACCAGGTCCTGCTCCTTCACCAAGCCTACGAGTCGGCCTCCTTCCACCACCGGCAAATGGCTCACTTTGAATTCTTCGAGCCAGTCCAAGGCGCGGCCCACCTCATCTTGTGGGCGAAGTGGCGGAATGTCCGAGGTGATCAGGTCGATGGCGTGCATGGGTCCCGCGCTTTTGGTGCCCTTACTTTTGGCCCCTTCGGGTGGAACAAAGTAAATGAACGAAGTGAGGCTCAGCGTCAATATCAATAAACTCGCCACGCTGCGCAATGCGCGGGGCGGCAATAACCCCGATGTGGTGCGCATGGCACAGGACATCGAACGATTCGGGGCACAAGGCATCACGGTGCATCCACGACCGGATGAGCGCCACATCCGGCGTAGTGATGTGCGTGCCTTGAAGGCTGTGCTGACCACGGAGTTCAACATCGAGGGTTATCCCACTGCGGACTTCATGGACCTGGTCCTGGAAGTGCGCCCGGCGCAGGTGACCTTGGTGCCTGATCCGCCCGGTGTGCTCACCAGCAATGCGGGTTGGGATGCGAAGAAAGAAGCGGCGTTGCTGAAGGAAATGGTATTGCGATGCAAGGAGGTCGGCATCCGCACATCGCTTTTCATGGGTACCGATCCCGAGCAGATCGGCCACGCGGCAGAAACAGGGACCGACCGCATTGAACTGTATACCGAACCATACGCCGCCAATTATCAGGTTGATCGAGCAGCGGCCGTGGCACCGTTCACCGCAGCGGCCGCCCGTGCAGCGGAACTGGGACTTGGACTGAATGCTGGTCATGATCTGGACCGGACCAACCTATCTTACTTCAAGGAACATGTCCCCGGGCTGTTGGAGGTGTCCATCGGTCATGCCTTGATCTGCGATGCACTTACGTTCGGCTTGGAGAATACGATACAACTGTACCAGCGTGAACTGCGATGAAGTCAGTTGAACTCTTTTACCGCCGATCGGGAACTCCCGGTGCCACGCCTGTGGTGATCTTGCATGGACTCTTCGGTACATCGGACAACTGGGGCAGTGTGGGCCGAGAACTCGCTGAACCTACGGTACCTGGTGCGCCGGGGTTGGATGTGTTCCTTGTCGACTTGCGCGATCATGGGCGCTCGCCACATACCACCACGATCTCGTACCCGATCATGGCGACGGACGTGCATGCGCTCGTGGAGCAGCTTGGGTTGAAGCAGATCATCCTTGTGGGGCATTCCATGGGTGGAAAGACCGCCATGGCCTTCGCACAGCAATGGCCAGAACTGGTAAAGCACCTCGTGGTGGTGGACATCAGTCCGCGCGAGCATGCCAATGCCCATGGCCACATCATCGATGCCATGCGCACCGCTGACCTATCCCCTGGGCGAACGCGCAAGGAGGTGGAAGCGCATGTTTCCGCCATGGTGAAAGAACCCGGTGTGGTCCAGTTCCTGCTGAAGAACCTGTATTGGAAGACCGAGGAACAACTGGCTTGGCGCGTGAACGTCGCGTTGCTGGAACGCGAGTTGCCTGCGATCCTTGCGGCCATTTCGCCAGATGTGGTACGCGTTCCCACGCTCTTCATCCGGGGTGGCCAAAGCGATTATATCCTGCGCGAGGATATTCCCGCGATCAAGGAACAGTTCCCGAACAGCCGCATCGAGACGGTTGCTTATGCCGGGCACTGGGTGCATGCCCAAGCACCGGACGAAGTGGTGGCGATGATCCGCTCCTTGGTTTGATCCGCATGCGCCGCTTGCTGTTCCTCTTTCTCCTACTCTCGACCACCGGATCGGCCCAACAAGTGGACTATTTCGGGGGGATGGATCTGCGCGATGGCATCTACCGTGACTTCCAAGCCTTCCAGACCAACCGACCGACAGCCCCTCTGTCCGCATTGCGCGATGCACAAGGCCTGCCCGTCACCGATATCCGCCGCACTAGGGGAACTTTGAGCTGGCAGCCGGATACCGGCGCGGAACAGACCATCGACCTGAGCCGCATCTGGGGATTTTGCCAAAACGATGTGGTATACATCGCAACGGGCAATGGGTTCTACCGCATCGGCCTCATGGGTGGTCTTTCGCACTTGGTGGTACAGGAGACCTACCGCGACTGGGATCCGTACATGTACGGCTATCCGTATGGAGGTGTCACAAGAACGGTCCTCGTTCAGCAGTTGTTGGATATGGAGACCGGTTACTTCTTACCCTTCAACGCCGCCGGAATGGACAAGGCGTTGTTGCACGATCCTGTTCTTTCGGAGGAATTCCGCGGGCTTTCGAAGAAGCAACGCAACCGCACCGAAACACTCTTTCGCTTTCTGCGCATGTACAACGACAGGCATCCGCTGAGCTTTCCAGAGTGATAGGAGAGAGGAGTCAGTGGCGGATCAGTGCGCAGTCCCGTTAAGCGGGATGGAAAGGCCGTTGGTGGGTAAGTGATCGACAATGCGTGTGGATCCGTCTCGGCACGGAAGTTGGCATTCTGGCCCCGTCATGTATTTGCAACGGTCTTCATGGATGAGTTCTTCTAATTTCGGCATCCGTTGCGCTCTAGCGTTTTGCAACTCCGATCATCCAATCCCACGTTCCGGTATGCCAAGCTCCCTTCGATCCGTATTCTTCCTTTTGCATGGAGCTATGCCCATTCTGCTGGCTGCTCAGGACCCGAAAGCGCAGTTCGTGCCTGCGCTCGTTGGTTTCTACAACATCGAGAACCTGTACGATACCATCGATTCCCCCGATACGGACGACCGGGAATTCCTGCCCGATGGCAGCAAGAAATGGACGGGAGAGCGGTATTGGAGCAAGCTGGATCGGAATGCGCGCGTCATCGAGGCGATGGGGAAGGACCTTCACCCGAAGGGCTTGGCCATACTCGGGCTTTGCGAAGTGGAGAACCGGGCCGTCGTGGAGGATCTGGTGCATACCCAAGCGCTCAAAGGCCGGAACTATCAAGTCGTCCACGAGGATTCGCCGGATCGTCGAGGCGTGGACGTCGCCTTGGTCTATGACCCGGATCAATACACCGTTCATGCCCACAAGTCGTATCGATTGAACATGGCGGATACCGCCTTCCGGACCCGCGATCAGTTGCTTGTTAGCGGTGTGCTCGATGGCGATACCACGCACGTGATCGTTTGCCACTGGCCCTCGCGTCGTGGTGGCGAGAAGCGCTCCGCTCCCAATCGGAAAGCGGCCGCTGAATTGGGGCGCCATATCATCGATTCATTGCTTGCGATCAACAGTCAGGCCCGTATCATGCTCATGGGCGATCTGAACGATGATCCAGTGAACGTGAGTGTGTCGCGTTTCTTGAGATCGACGGCCAGTAAGGATAAGGCCGTGGATGGTGTGTTCTTCAACGCCATGTCCGCACCTTATCAAAAGGGCATCGGCACTTTGGCGTGGCGCGATTCCTGGAACCTCTTCGATCAGATCATCCTTTCACCGGCGCTGGTCACCGGGCAAGGTGGCCAGTACAGGTACTACGGCACACGCATCTTCAACGAATCCTACCTCAAACAGACCGATGGGAATTTCGCGGGCTATCCATTTCGGACCTACGTAGGCGATAGCTACCAGGACGGTTACAGCGATCACTTCCCGGTGTTCGTGATCTTGGTGAAGGAGGTGAAGTGAGTGAAGGTTTCGGTACTCAGTGCGCTATTACGATCCGTTCACTTCGGATGGATCGATCTTGTCGGATGGACACGGTGTAAAGCCCGTTCGGGAATTCGCTGAGGTCAAGTGTGTGCTTCATCGTCTGCAAGGTTTCCTTGAGAACGACTCGGCCGTTCACGTCAATGACGTTCATTGATGCCCCATCCAGAGGTCCGTTGATCTCGATCGTCACGAGATCCACTGCCGGGTTCGGGTACACCCGAACGGTCTTCGAACCAAGTTCCGCGATCCCAACCCCAGCCTCGAAGTCCTCCGCCGATCGGGGAAGGATCTTGCGCACCCCGTCGTACTGCGCGATACCGGTAATGGTGTAATAGTCCCCAAGCATCGGTTCGTGCAGGTAGAGCAGGTCGTCCACCACGGTGCTGCCTTGCCAGTTCACGGCATGCCATTCGAACGCCTCCGGTTCGGGCAAGGTCACGCATTCGACATCTTGGATACGCACGAGCACGCCTTCCCATTGTTCTTCCGCAGCTTCTATTGCCGTTAGGGTTACCGGTATTGGCCCCGCATGATCGGCGGAGTGGATAAGGAGTTGCTGCACCACGATCAATTGGGTGAGCGTCCGTTCCCAAGGGACCTCAAAGCCTTGGAACTCCGCCACCGTGGCCATGACCGTTACGGAATCACCAATGTCCAAGCCGACCGGTGGTGGGTAGAAGACCTGGATACCGTTCCATGGACCGCTACCGTCCTGGATGAAGTAGCTGTTGGATGCCACACCGGTGACGATGCCGTTCGTGCGCACGAATTGGTAGTTGAGTGGCGAATATTGGAAAGGAGAGGTGGTGGTCTGGATCTCGGAGATCGTAGCAACGATGGGGTCCGGAAGGTTACTCCGTGTGATCGTGATGTCGTCGATCACGGCGAAGGCGATGCTAGAGGTGCCTTCCACCGCGAAGATGAACTCAGCCTGATCGCTGGTATTGGTCACGTACACGGTCTGGATCACCTGCTGCCAGAGGGTCTCGCTGTTCACCACCACCGTGGTGTTGTACGGGCTGTAACCACCTGCTTCCGACCGCCCATCAAATACCCCCGTGCGAATGCGCACCCGTCCAAGTACCCAGAAGCGGATGTCGTACAGATGACCTGCCGTAACATCGTGCGCGGTTGTAGTGATCCGCTTTTCACTCAGCAGTCCCAAGGTGATCCGCATGGCCTTGTTCCCTCCATGTACCGTTTCCGTTTCTTCGGATAGTAGTTCTACAGGAAGGTCGGAATGCGGACCCATCAATCCGATCGGTGTGCCTTCGACCCAATCTTCCAAGCCGGATTGGTAGAGGATCTGCGCGTTCAGCGTTTGGGTGAGATAGAGCAAGAACAAGATGAAGAATGCACGCATCGGGATCCCTTTCCTTCAAAGGTAGCGCCGCTATTCGGTATGTAAAAAGCGAACGCCCCGCTACACCGAAGTGTGGCGGGGCATTCCATGGATCGGGTCGGCTCAATGCTGGACCGTCACTCGGTCGCTCCAGCTTGAAGCGCCGTTGTTCAAGGTCATCACGTAAACACCGCTTTGAAGGGTGCTCACGTCGATCGTGCTACGATCCGCAGTGACCACATCGGCCAAGACCACGCGTCCGGTAGCATCGATCAAACGATACTCCGTACGTCCGGCCAAGGCCCCGAGATCCAAGGTGAGGACCGTGCTCGCGGGATTGGGGAACAGAGTCACATCCGCACCAGCGAGTTCGCCGATGGAGGTGATCATTTCGATGTCCGCTGCGTATCGCGGTTGGATGTTGAATTCCTCGAATCCATAGGAAACGACACCCGTCACGTTGTACATCACGCCCAACTCTGGATCCGGGGTGGTGGTATAGATCTCCTTGCCTACCACAGCGAAACCGCTGCCATCATCGGCTTTCCATTTTCCGAAATTGGCACCGCCAGGCACTTCCGTGCAGGTGGCATCCAGTACCTGGATCAACACACTCTCCAAGGCTTCGGAAGAGACTTCACCGGTCTCCACCACCAAAGCAGCAGGCAGTGTTTGGCCGCTGGCGAGGACAGAGAAGCTTTGGATGCTCTTCAGTTCGGTGAGGCCGAAGTACTCATCCACCACGGCGATCAGTTCTACCTCATCACCGATCTCCACCACGTTGCCATTGTCCAAGTAGTCGAACACGTACACGCCATTCCATGGACCACTGGCATCCTGGAGGTAGTACACGTTCTGCTCCGTGCCATTGCTTTGGAATTGATCCTTCGCGGTCACGATGCCGACGGTCTTCACCAATTGTTCGAAGTAGGGCGAATCGCCACTCGGGTCGGTGGTGTACTGGATGTCATGGATGCTCACCTCGGGTATCGCACCGCCTTCCGTGATGAGGACATCATCCACTACGATGTGCTGGTCCGGGGCTGTAAGGTGAACGGATAGGATGAATTCTGCGATGCTGCTGGTCTGCACGGCCGTCACCACTTCCGTAACCTGTGTCCAGGTGGCCGTGGCCACATGCCAGGAACCGTAGAAGTAACCGAATCCGGTGGAACGCTCGTCGTACAAGCCCACGCGGATCTCGCCGCTTCCACGTACCCAGAAGGACACTTCGTACTCGGTGCCGCTCGTCACGGACAAGGCTTGTGTGGTGAAACGCTGGTGGCCTGATTCCGTGCGGTTGAGGCGCACTGCGCTCGCACCACCATGGACATCATCCGATACTTGTTCGGCCGGAATGGTCATGTTCGTGCGCGCACCGTTCCAACCATCAGGCGAACCTGCGGTCCAATCTTCGAATCCGCTGTCCACCAATTGGCCCTGCGCCGAAACAGCGAGGAGCATGGTAACAAAGAGTACTGTCTTTTTCATGTTCAAGGGGGTTGAGTTCGTTGGTCAGTGTTGCTTATTGCACCAGCACATCATCGATGCGGTAGGAGGTGGCTTGGGTATTGGGGACGCCCGTGTATTTGAAGCCGATGACAAAGTTATCTCCGTCATTCAGGTAATTCGACAACGGAATGTTTCCAGATGGAAACCACGTGCCAACAGGGGAGCCCGATCCTGCCAGCGCCGCTTCCGTGAGCTGCACCCATGGTGCATTGGCAACGCCAGTGCCATCGACCAGGTCGATGTCCGTGCTGACCCAGACGCTAAGGCCGTCATGCTGCCACGTGTTGCCGATGGCAGAGCGGAAAGAGGCTTGCATACCAGCGCTGTATTGCACCGGTGCGCTAACGAACCAAGAGGTGGTGGTCACGTCGAAGCTCGCTGGCCTTGCCTCGCAGAAAGATTCGCTCCCTGCAACTATGCCTTTCCAAAGACGGGTACCTTCCGTGAATACGTTGATCCAACATTCCAGCATAATGTTCTGATTGTTCTGTGCGAGAGAGAAGTCTTCGTCCAACTCGGCTATCGGCAAGCACTCGTTCTGGCCGCAACGTGGACCATTCAACTGCACTTCGTTGATGTTCCGGATGAAGAGTTGCATGTCGCTGTTGAACTGGCCCACCACGGCCGTGAAGCTTCCCTTGCCATTCGGAATAGGAAGACCCGCGAAGTTGGAATAGCCGCTGTTGCGCACGAGCACCGTTCCGTTGTTGCAATCTTCTAGGGTGCGATTCTCGGTGGCTTGCGTGATCGCATTCGCGTAGGTCCTGCCGGTATCCCCTTCAACGAATTGCACATTGTTCAACCGGATCAATTTGCCTTGCATGGCCGGTGTGATCTGCGACATGGTCACCTCCTGTGGCTCTACATGCACCAAGGTGGATTGCTTCACCACGTTGTTGTCCACATCCACGCTATCCAATTGCAACATGCCTGCGTAGGATCCTAGGACCGTGCCCGGGAGGTAGATCCGGATGCTGTCCCCTTGGTAGAGTCCGCCGCTGCTCAATAAGCGCATGATCAAGGCACCCGTATGGTCTTGGATGTACACGTTCTTGTAGAGGTTGCCGTTCACCTCATCCGCGGTCACTACCGCATAAATGGAAGTGTCCCCGCCGAAATGCTTCGGGGTTCCAGTGAAAAGGGCTCGCAATTCGGCCACCGTGAGGATCTGCCCTTGCGGGATGGTCCGCACGGGCGGTGCATCGTATTCCTTCTTACAGGCCCCCAACACGGCGGTGACGGCAAGGGTGTAGACCAAGGTCCGGAAATTCATCAAGGAGTTCATGCTTTTCATGTACGGATCAGAAGCTGAAGGTGACCATGGCGAAGTAGTTGCGCCCGTAGAGGTAGGAGTATTTGGGTGGGAATTTGCCCACCTCGGTGCGGTCGTAACGAAGCTGCTCGAAACCGCCGACCTTGAAGTCTTGGTTGTCCAGGATGTTGCTGACTGAAACGTTCGCGGCGATCCGGTATTTGCGCTTGATCATCCACGACTTCCCAGCGAAGGCATCCACGGTGAAGTTGTCCTCCAATTGTTCCTGATCCAGCAATTGGGTCACTTGCGGATCGGTGCTTACGTAGTTGCCAATGGCCTCCACCGTGCGACGGTCCGGATTGGGGTCCAAGTAGATGTTCCCGAAGTAGTTCCCGTTCACACCGGCGAACCAGTATTTCGGAGAATTGTAGCGCAATCCGAGCGATGCTGCGGTCTGTGGCATGCCACCCACTTTGTAGTTCTCCCAATACACGGTGCGGTTCGATGCGAAGACTTCCGCGCTGTTGTTGCGTGTGATGGTGGCCAACGGTCTGGAGGCATAGCGGTAATCGCCACCCGCATACACCGCCGTCATCTGCCACGTGCTCGTGAGATTGGCTTCTACCCCGAGTTCCACGCCTTTATTGATCTGGTCCACACCGCTCATACTGTAGTTGACGATCGTGAGCGCTTCATCGTTGTAATAGTATCGCGACCATACTTGGTTGGCCAACTTGGTGTAGTAGAGGGTCGCGCGCGCTTTCAGACGTGCGTAGCGAACGACATAACCGATGTCGGTGGACATCACGTTCTCGCTCTGGAGTCCCGGTATCGTGTTCGGACGAGTGCGCGCTGAGATGAATGCGTTGTTCGAAGTGGGTGGACGGTTCAAGTACGCAGCATTCGCGGCGATGAAATGCCGTCCCGTCAGCTTATAGATCGCACCCGCTTTTACACCGACATTGAAGAAATCGTTGGTCGGTCCTTTGCCTTCGGAAGTGTCCGGAAAGCGACCATTCTGCACGTTGCCCACCCGCCAGAAGGAGGTTTGCGCGAGTTGAAGACCAGCGTATACCTCCAAGGTGGTCCACTTCTTCTCGTATTGGCCGAACACGTTGACCAAACGGGTGTGGATGTCGTAATCCCAACCGAACACATCCCCTTCACGCACCACCTTGTTCGGGCGGGTCAGGTCGTTCTGGGAAATGAGGGTATCGTTGAAATCGCGGTCGGCGAACTGGTCGATGTCCACCCAGAAATCACCACCCAGCAAGTCGTCAATGGTCTTGAAGTAGTGCGTACGCTGGTGATTGAAACTGCCACCGACCGTTAGGTGTTGATCGTTCTTCAGGATCCGGCTATACACGCTGTTCAATCCGACTCGAGACGGGTCTGCACGCTGCTCCTCCACAATGTACTTGCTACGGTTCCCGGTGATCGTTTCTCCGGTACCGTCGGCGTTCAGTACGCTGTACAAGTTCTTGCCATTCGCGAAGTAGAGCTGATCCCAGTTGATCTGCTGCACGTTCGGGTCAAGGCGCCATGCCGTGGATTGTTCGGCAGCTAGGGCCGGGTTCTCATCCGCGTTGTAGCTCGGCAGGTAGCGGTAGTAATCCGGGCGCGGGTCCTTGGCATCGAACCAATTCAGACCTGTGGCCCCATCACGACCGAAGGTGTAGACCAAGGAAGTGGTCCAGTTGATGCTGTCGGTGGGCGTGAAGATGTGGCTCACCATCATCAACGGCTTGTGATCGAAATTCATGCGGGCATTCCGCTTCACTCCATCCTGATAGCCCCAGTTCGGGTTGTAGTAGTTCGTGCCAGCAAGATCGTATGCCTCTTGGATCGCGACCCCTTGTCGACCACGGACCAAGGGAGCACCGAAACCGGCGAAACTCACGGTATGCCGCTTGTCGATCTTGTGTTCTGCAGCCATGTAATAGGCATACGCGTTGAACGAAGTTCCCGGAACGTAGCCTTCCTCCGCCCATCGCCGCGACCCCGAAAAGCTGAACGACCAACCGTTCTGCAATAGGCCAGTACTTCCAGAGACCATGAGCCGGTTGTTGTAGGCCCGATTCGCCGAAGCATAGGAAACTTTCAACCCCTTACGCAAAGCACCTGGACGGATGTTGATGTCCGAGCTGCCACCGATGCTACCGAAGTTGTAGCGAGTAGCACCAATGCCCGTGCGTACCTGAGTGTAGCGGGTCACATCATTCAAACCGCCCCACGTGGACCAAGAGGCCCAGCCCGTCTCCAGATCGTTCACCAATACCCCGTTGATGGTGACCAAGGTGTTCTCCGAGTCATAACCCCGGATCCGGAAACGTGCCGATCCGAAGTTGAACCCTGCCGTCGAGGTGAAGATGTCCCGAGAAGATTGAAGAATGCCCGATACGTCCTGCGATCCCAATTCCGAATCCAGGTCATCCGACGTGATCGTGATCACCGGCGTGCGCGGGTTCAGGTTCTGTACGCTATCCGCCAACAGCGAGGCACGGGTCGTATCAGCATCCATAGGTGCCAGTGTGGTATCCGACTGGGCGAATGCGCGTTGGGCTATGAGCAGGCCAATAAGGAGTATGGATCGGTTCATGCGCTTGGGCGGCGTTCGGGGCAGGTGTTCAAACCGCAGGGTTCACTGGTCCTTGGCACCCATAAGTGCTTCCACTCCATTGTCGGTGCGGAGTTTTCCAAGGCCGACAAAAGTAAGCCGATAGGCCCAACGTCCTAAGTTCACGCTCAGTTAATTGCATGTCTCCATAAGAGACGGTTCCGAAGCCTGCCAAGGCTGGTGGTCGGATAGTCGCTAGTCCTTGCTATTCAGCCGATTCGGGGGTTATCTTTGTCACTATTCGTTCGCTCGCCTTTGGTGTGGCCGATCGGATACTCCATAGGTGATGCACTCTCCTCTCAACTCATTGCGTTCCATACTCGTGGCAGGTTGCGTTCTGCTAGGAGTTGTCAATGCGCAGGCGGATCACTATTCCGGGGGGAGTATCACCTACGAATGTACCGGAGGTAATTTCTACGACGTGACCCTGGATCTCTACCTGGATTGCACCGGCGCAGCCCTCACCGCTCAGTCACTGCAGCTCAGCAACGATTGTGGGGTCCTCTTCACCGTGAACAGTCTACCTCTGGTGCTCACCGAGGAAGTGTCGCAGTTGTGTCCCGCTTCCGCCGGACTGAGCACTTGCAACGGGGGCACCCTGCCGGGGATCATGCATTACCGATTCGTTACAACGCTATTTCTCTCACCATGTAACGATTGGACCATTGCATGGAGCATTTGCTGTAGAAGCTCAACAGAGAACGTACAAGGCACGCCAGGTATGTACTTGGAAACCACCTTGAACAATGCCGGCGGGGTCTGTGACGCATCCCCGATCATCGGCGACAATTCCATTCCCTTCGTTTGCGTGAATGATCCAGTGCTGTACAATCCGGGGATCACCGATCCGGACGGAAATACCATGGCATTTGAGTTGATCTCTGCACAATTCGCCGCCCCGGCCCCTACCAATGTGACCTACCAAGGCGGTGGCACAGCGATCGCGCCTATCCCAGGGATAACCTTGGATCCGGCCAATGGCCAGATGATCTTTACGCCAACTGTGACGGGGAATTACGTCGTTGTGGTCGAGGTGACGACGTATGATGTGAATGGGTTGCCGATCGGGACGATCATGCGGGACTTCATTTTTGTGGTGGTGAACTGCATGGGGGACCCGCCTATAAGTACCGGCCTGACCAATACCACCACAGGGTTCATAACGGGTTCTGGCAGCATCGAGGTCTGCGATGGGTTACCGTTCTGCGCCGATATTCCGTTCACGGATGCGGACGTTGGCGGTTCCGTGACCTTGACCTCCAACATCACCACCCTCTTACCCGGAGCCACATTCACTGTGACTGGTACGAATCCAGCGGTCGGTCAATTCTGCTGGACCCCGGACCCCGCCTTTTCACCGGTCAATATCCTGATAACCGCCACGGACAACGCTTGCCCGATCCCGAATGTTGCCACCTTCT
This sequence comes from Flavobacteriales bacterium, assembly GCA_016710015.1. Classification (GTDB taxonomy): domain Bacteria; phylum Bacteroidota; class Bacteroidia; order Flavobacteriales_F; family PHOS-HE28; genus PHOS-HE28. The sequence goes on along the minus strand of JADJLR010000003.1, from coordinate 313,713 downwards.
CCGTATTGATCACCGTGGTGGACCCACCGCCCGTGCCTCCTGATGCGGGCACCAACGGATCCGTAGTGAGTTGCACCGGTGGGCCAGCGATCAACCTATTCAATTCCCTAGGTGGTTCACCGGACGTTGGAGGTGTTTGGACCGATCCAAATGGTGCCGTACACAATGGATCTTTCACCCCCTCCACGGATCTGTTCGGACTCTATGTGTACCGGGTCGGGAACGGCTGCCAAACGGCGCAAGCCACGGTGAATGTGACCGCCAACGGTGGAAGTCCAGGGACGAATGGCACCTTGGATATCTGCGCCACCGGAGCGACCGTAGCGTTGATCAATAGCCTTGGTGGATCCCCGCAGGCGGGTGGTAGCTGGGCCGGACCGAGCCCTGTGGTCGGTGGGAATTACAACCCGACCAACATGCTTCCCGGGGTGTATACCTACACCGTGCTCGGTGTGCCTCCTTGTCCGAATGCATCCGCAACCGTCACCGTGAATGAAAGTGCAGGGCCAAATGCGGGGGGGGATGGACCCTTGTCCGTGTGTAGCAACGGTGCATCGGTCGCTCTCTCGACCGGTCTAGGCGGAGCACCACAAGCAGGCGGAACATGGGCTGGCCCAAGTCCAGTGGTCGGTGGCAACTATGATCCGGCGACAATGACACCGGGTGCGTACGTGTACACGGTCACCGGTGTAGCACCTTGTGCGAACGCAACGGCCACGGTAACGGTCACGGAGAACACAGCCACGAACGCAGGCACCAACGGACCGCTGACGTTGTGTAGCAACGGCGCATCGGTCGCTCTCTCGACCGGTCTAGGCGGAGCACCACAAGCAGGCGGAACATGGAGCGGCCCAAGTCCAGTGGTCGGTGGCAACTATGATCCGGCGACAATGACACCGGGTGCGTACGTGTACACGGTCACCGGTGTAGCACCTTGTGCGAACGCAACGGCCACGGTAACGGTCACGGAGAACACAGCCACGAACGCAGGCACCAACGGACCACTGACATTGTGTAGCAACGGTGCATCGGTCGCTCTCTCGACCGGTCTAGGCGGAGCACCACAAGCAGGCGGAACATGGGCTGGCCCAAGTCCAGTGGTCGGTGGCAACTATGATCCGGCGACAATGACACCGGGTGCGTACGTGTACACGGTCACCGGTGTAGCACCCTGTGCGAACGCAACGGCCACGGTAACGGTCACGGAGAACACAGCCACGAACGCAGGCACCAACGGACCGCTGACATTGTGTAGCAACGGTGCATCGGTCGCTCTCTCGACCGGTCTAGGCGGAGCACCACAAGCAGGCGGAACATGGGCTGGCCCAAGTCCAGTGGTCGGTGGCAACTATGATCCGGCGACAATGACACCGGGTGCGTACGTGTACACGGTCACCGGTGTAGCACCTTGTGCGAACGCAACGGCCACGGTAACGGTCACGGAGAACACAGCCACGAACGCAGGCACCAACGGACCGCTGACGTTGTGTAGCAACGGCGCATCGGTCGCTCTCTCGACCGGTCTAGGCGGAGCACCACAAGCAGGCGGAACTTGGGCTGGCCCAAGTCCAGTGGTCGGTGGCAACTATGATCCGGCGACAATGACACCGGGTGCGTACGTGTACACGGTCACCGGTGTAGCACCTTGTGCGAACGCAACGGCCACGGTAACGGTCACGGAGAACGCGGCGACGAACGCAGGTACGGACGGAACCCTCACGGTGTGCAGCAGCAGTGCGGCAGTGTCCTTGTTCACGAACTTGGGTGGAGCACCACAAGCAGGTGGAACATGGGCAGGCCCAAGCCCAGTGGTCGGTGGCAACTATGATCCGGCGACAATGACACCGGGTGCGTACGTGTACACGGTCACCGGTGTAGCACCTTGTGCGAACGCAACGGCCACGGTAACGGTCACGGAGAACACAGCCACGAACGCAGGCACCAACGGACCACTGACATTGTGTAGCAACGGTGCATCGGTCGCTCTCTCGACCGGTCTAGGCGGAGCACCACAAGCAGGCGGAACATGGGCTGGCCCAAGTCCAGTGGTCGGTGGCAACTATGATCCGGCGACAATGACACCGGGTGCGTACGTGTACACGGTCACCGGTGTAGCACCTTGTGCGAACGCAACGGCCACGGTAACGGTCACGGAGAACACAGCCACGAACGCAGGCACCAACGGACCGCTGACATTGTGTAGCAACGGTGCATCGGTCGCTCTCTCGACCGGTCTAGGCGGAGCACCACAAGCAGGCGGAACATGGAGCGGCCCAAGTCCAGTGGTCGGTGGCAACTATGATCCGGCGACAATGACACCGGGTGCGTACGTGTACACGGTCACCGGTGTAGCACCTTGTGCGAACGCAACGGCCACGGTAACGGTCACGGAGAACACAGCCACGAACGCAGGCACCAACGGACCACTGACATTGTGTAGCAACGGTGCATCGGTCGCTCTCTCGACCGGTCTAGGCGGAGCACCACAAGCAGGCGGAACATGGAGCGGCCCAAGTCCAGTGGTCGGTGGCAACTATGATCCGGCGACAATGACACCGGGTGCGTACGTGTACACGGTCACCGGTGTAGCACCTTGTGCGAACGCAACGGCCACGGTAACGGTCACGGAGAACACAGCCACGAACGCAGGCACCAACGGACCGCTGACATTGTGTAGCAACGGTGCATCGGTCGCTCTCTCGACCGGTCTAGGCGGAGCACCACAAGCAGGCGGAACATGGAGCGGCCCAAGTCCAGTGGTCGGTGGCAACTATGATCCGGCGACAATGACACCGGGTGCGTACGTGTACACGGTCACCGGTGTAGCACCTTGTGCGAACGCAACGGCCACGGTAACGGTCACGGAGAACACAGCCACGAACGCAGGCACCAACGGACCGCTGACATTGTGTAGCAACGGTGCATCGGTCGCTCTCTCGACCGGTCTAGGCGGAGCACCACAAGCAGGCGGAACATGGAGCTGGCCCAAGTCCAGTGGTCGGTGGCAACTATGATCCGGCGACAATGACACCTGTTGCGTACGTGTACACGGTCACCGGTGTAGCACCTTGTGCGAACGCAACGGCCACGGTAACGGTCACGGAGAACACAGCCACGAACGCAGGCACCAACGGACCGCTGACATTGTGTAGCAACGGTGCATCGGTCGCTCTCTCGACCGGTCTAGGCGGAGCACCACAAGCAGGCGGAACATGGAGCGGCCCAAGTCCAGTGGTCGGTGGCAACTATGATCCGGCGACAATGACACCGGGTGCGTACGTGTACACGGTCACCGGTGTAGCACCTTGTGCGAACGCAACGGCCACGGTAACGGTCACGGAGAACACAGCCACGAACGCAGGCACCAACGGACCGCTGACATTGTGTAGCAACGGTGCATCGGTCGCTCTCTCGACCGGTCTAGGCGGAGCACCACAAGCAGGCGGAACATGGGCGGCCCAAGTCCAGTGGTCGGTGGCAACTATGATCCGGCGACAATGACACCGGGTGCGTACGTGTACACGGTCACCGGTGTAGCACCTTGTGCGAACGCAACGGCCACGGTAACGGTCACGGAGAACACAGCCACGAACGCAGGCACCAACGGACCGCTGACGTTGTGTAGCAACGGTGCATCGGTCGCTCTCTGACCGGTCTAGGCGGAGCACCACAAGCAGGCGGCACATGGGCTGGCCCAAGTCCAGTGGTCGGTGGCAACTATGATCCGGCGACAATGACACCGGGTGCGTACGTGTACACGGTCACCGGTGTAGCACCTTGTGCGAACGCAACGGCCACGGTAACGGTCACGGAGAACACAGCCACGAACGCAGGCACCAACGGACCGCTGACGTTGTGTAGCAACGGTGCATCGGTCGCTCTCTCGACCGGTCTAGGCGGAGCACCACAAGCAGGCGGCACATGGGCTGGCCCAAGTCCAGTGGTCGGTGGCAACTATGATCCGGCGACAATGACACCGGGTGCGTACGTGTACACGGTCACCGGTGTAGCACCTTGCGCGAACGCAACGGCCACGGTAACGGTCACGGAGAACGCGGCGACGAACGCAGGTACGAACGGAACGCTGACATTGTGCAGCAGCGGTGCGGCAGGTCGCCTTGTTCGACCGGTTCAGGCGGAGCACCACAAGCAGGTGGCACATGGGCTGGCCCAAGTCCAGTGGTCGGTGGCAACTACGATCCATCGACGATGACACCGGGTGCGTACGTGTACACGGTCACCGGTGTAGCACCCTGTGCGAACGCAACGGCCACGGTAACGGTCACGGAGAACGCGGCCCCGAACGCAGGTACGGACGGAACCGCTGACGGTGTGCAGCAGCGGTGCGGCAGTGTCGCTTGTTCACGACCGGTCTGGGCGGAGCACCACAAGCAGGTGGCACATGGGCTGGCCCAAGTCCAGTGGTCGGTGGCAACTACGATCCATCGACGATGACACCGGGCGGGTACGTGTACACGGTGACCGGTGTGGCACCCTGTGCGAACGCAACCCCCCCCCCCCCCCCCCCCCCCCCCCGCCGCCCCCCCCCGCGCGCCCCCCGGCGCCCCCCCCCCCCCGTGGCAGCAGCCCCTGTGTGGCGATGCTCCACGGTAACGGTCACGGAGAACGCAGGCAACGAACGCAGGTACGGACGGAACCCTCACGGTGTGCAGCAGCAGTGCGGCAGTGTCCTTGTTCACGAACGTTGGGTGGATCCCCCCAAGCAGGCGGAACATGGAGCGGCCCAAGTCCAGTGGTCGGTGGCAACTACGATCCAGCGACAATGACACCGGGTGCGTATGTGTACACAGTAACCGGAGTAGCACCTTGCGCGAATGCAAGTGCAACGGTCACAGTGAACGAGACCGGCTCACCGAACGCGGGCACGGATGGCTCGATCACGGTATGCAGCAATGGCAGTTCGATCGATCTGTTCACGCAACTAACGGGTGCAGATGCAGGCGGCACGTGGAGCGGTCCAAGCGCAGTGATTGGCAGTACGTATGATCCAGCCACGATGAGCGCTGGCGTGTACACCTACACCTTGGTGGCAACAGCACCGTGTGTTGGCGATGCATCCACGGTAACGGTCACGGAGAACGCGGCGACGAACGCAGGTACGGACGGAACCCTCACGGTGTGCAGCAGCAGTGCGGCAGTGTCCTTGTTCACGAACTTGGGTGGAGCACCACAAGCAGGTGGAACATGGGCAGGCCCAAGCCCAGTGGTCGGTGGCAACTATGATCCGGCGACAATGACACCGGGTGCGTACGTGTACACGGTGACAGGAGTGGCACCCTGCAGCGAACGCAAGTGCAACGGTCACGGTGAACGAGACGGGTTCGCCGAACGCAGGTGCAGATGGCTTGATCACGGTATGCAGCAATGGCAGTTCGATCGATCTGTTCACGCAACTAACGGGTGCAGATGCAGGCGGCACGTGGAGCGGCCCAAGTCCAGTGATCGGCAGTACGTATGATCCAGCCACGATGAGCGCTGGCGTGTACACCTACACCTTGGTGGCAACAGCACCGTGTGTTGGCGATGCATCCACGGTAACGGTCACGGAGAACGCGGCGACGAACGCAGGTACGGACGGAACCCTCACGGTGTGCAGCAGCAGTGCGGCAGTGTCCTTGTTCACGAACTTGGGTGGCGCACCACAAGCAGGTGGAACATGGGCAGGCCCAAGCCCAGTGGTCGGTGGCAACTACGATCCAGCGACAATGACACCGGGTGCGTACGTGTACACGGTGACAGGAGTGGCACCCTGCAGCAACGCAAGTGCAACGGTCACGGTGAACGAGACGGGTTCGCCGAACGCAGGTGCAGATGGCTTGATCACGGTATGCAGCAATGGCAGTTCGATCGATCTGTTCACGCAACTAACGGGTGCAGATGCAGGCGGCACGTGGAGCGGCCCAAGTCCAGTGATCGGCAGTACGTATGATCCAGCCACGATGAGCGCTGGCGTATACTCCTACACCTTGGTGGCAACAGCACCGTGTAGTTCGTCCTCTTCAGCGGTTACTGTGACCTTGGAGCAAGCACAGAACGCGGGGACGGACGGTTCCTTGACCGTTTGTGCAGGTGCCGATCCTATTGGCCTCATCGGTTTGCTTGGCGGGTCGCCGAGTTCTGGCGGTACCTGGTCCGGCCCATCAGGTCCGAATTCCGGTTCCTTCGACCCAGGTAATGATCCAGCTGGTGACTATACCTACACCCTGGTCGGTGTGGTGTGCCTTGCTGTTTCCGCACAGGTCGAAGTCGATGTGCTCATAGGTCCGGATGCCGGTTCGGATAACAGTCTTACACTTTGTTCAACAGCGGCACCCTTCACCATGACCACACAATTGTTGGGTTCCCCAGATGCTGGCGGCGAATGGACCTTCGGCGGAAGTGTTGTTCCTGCGCAATTCGCACCAACCACCTCTGCCAGCGGAACATACATCTATACCGTTGATGGAGGTGTGGATTGCCCGGACGATCAAGCCACATTGACCATCGTGGCGAATACAGCACCCTTGGCCGGATCCAGTGGTACGCTTACCCTGTGTGCTTCTTCGCCGACCATTTCGCTGTTCGAAGGATTGGGCGGAACATTGGATGCAGGCGGTGTTTGGACAGGTCCGGATGGATCCCTACACCCGACCACACTTGATCCGATGGTCGATGAGTCCGGAACCTACACCTACACGGTTTCGGGTATTGCGCCTTGCGTGAATGCCAGTGCGACGGTGAATGTCCTGATCGCTCCGGTCCCGGATGCTGGAGAGGATGCCGTCATCACATTATGCTCATCGAATGATCCCTTCGGATTGATCGCTGAGTTGGGTGGTACGCCACAACCTGCGGGGATCTGGACCGGGCCTAGCGGCGAAGCTGTTAGCAGCACGTTCGCACCTGCGAATGACCAGCCGGGCACCTATACGTACACGGTGGTGGGCACTGCTCCATGTGGAAGTGATGAAGCACAGTTGTTCATCGCCATCAGCCAAGCTGCGGATGCTGGAAGCGATGCACAGATCACCCTGTGCGAGAACAGTGATACGACCCTGGTACTGATCGATGTTCTACTCGGAACCCCGAACAGCGGTGGTCAATGGTCCGCTCCGGGCGGCACAGCGAACAATGGTACGTTCACGCCTTCAGTGGATCAACCGGGTAACTATACCTACACCGTGAATGCTGCGGCACCTTGCCCAGCTGCGGTCGCCGCGATCGATGTGCAAGTCGTGCCTATGCCGAATGCGGAGATCACCGTGATCGGTAACGAAGGATGTACCCCTGCGGAGGTCACGCTGATCAGTTCCTACGCTGGGGCCGGTGCGTGTACGTGGGTCCTTTGGAATGGCGAAGTGGTGGAGGACTGTGCACCCATTCAACGGGTATTCAACGAAGCCGGTACCTACGATGTGCTCTTGGTGATCGATGCCGGGGTAGGTTGCGGAGCCGATACCGTGGATGCCAATGACCTGATCACGATCTACGAGCAACCCATCGCGGATTTCTATCATGTCCCGGAACAGGTGAACACCTTCGATCCGGTCGTGCAATTCAACAACACGTCCACAGGAGGAAACGACTATCTATGGAATTTTGCGGGGCAAGCGACCTCGACTTCGGTGAACCCGAGTCATGAGTTCTTGTCGGTCCTAGGCAGCGAATATGTTGTTTGCCTCTCGGTCGCTGCATCCGCGAATTGCACGGATTCGATCTGTGATGTGATCGTAGTGGAGGATGGACCGGCCGTGCTGGTTCCCAATGCATTCACACCCGACGGCAGCGGCTTCAATGACACGTTCAAACCGGTGGTCATCGGGATCGATGAAAGCACCTACCGCTTCGACATCTTCGATCGTTGGGGACAACCGCTATACCGCACTACGGAACCCCGTGCGGGTTGGGATGGACGCTTCAGCGATGGTACAGAAGTTCCGATCGGTGTGTACGTCTGGAAGCTGGTGGCCAAGGACAAGTACTCCGGCGCTCGGATCGAGCGGGTCGGTCATGTCACGCTGGTGCGCTGATCCCAGCGTCTCGGTCGGGCTATCTTTGGCCCCCTACGATCCACGGCCTTGAGTGAACGACTGGTCATCATCCCCACTTTCAACGAGAAGGAGAACATCCAGGAGATCCTGGCACATGTACTTCGGCTGGATCCTGCCTTCGATGTACTCGTTGTTGACGACGGTTCGCCAGATGGCACGGCCGCGCTCGTCAAGGAGATGAAGAGCGGTGCCGTTGGCCGGCTCCATTTGTTGGAACGATCGGGAAAGTTGGGATTGGGCACGGCCTATATCATGGGCTTCCAATGGGCCCTTGAGAAGGGGTACCGATTCGTGTTCGAAATGGATGCGGACTTTTCACACGACCCGAACGATCTGCTGCGACTGTACAGGGCCTGTGCAGTGGATGGTGCCGATATGAGCGTAGGTTCTCGTTATGTGCGAGGTGGTCAAGTGAAGGATTGGTCCTGGCACCGGATCCTGTTGAGCTATTGCGCTTCGTTGTACGTGCGCATGGTGCTGTGGCTCGGCGTTCGGGATACGACCGCAGGTTTCGTTTGTTACCAAAAGCATGTTCTGGAAACACTGCCGTTGAATGAGGTCCGCTTCACCGGTTACGCTTTCCAGATCGAAATGAAATACCGCGTTCGCCTTGCCGGCTTCAAGATCATTGAAGTGCCCATCACCTTCGTGGATCGGCAGAAAGGAAAGAGCAAGATGGACAAAGGCATCATCAGCGAAGCTGTGATCGGAGTGTTGAAGATGCGTAGCCGCATTCCACGACCATGAGCGACTTCGTGATCCGTGATGTCGTAGTGGCCGATGCAGGCACCACATTCCAAGCTGATGTGCTGGTGCGCGGCGGCATCATTGAACGCATCGCACTGGAGGGCATCGGTAATGCGAGAAGTGCAACGGATATGGATGCCAAAGGCCGGTTGCTTCTACCTGGTGTGATCGATGATCAAGTGCATTTCCGCGAACCCGGCCTAACGCACAAGGAGGACATCGCACATGCGACGGCTGCTGCAGCTGCTGGTGGTGTCACCAGTTTCATGGAGATGCCCAACACGGTGCCACAAACCCTGACACAAGAGTTGCTCGCTGCGAAATACACATTGGGTGCTGCGCATTCAAGTGTGAACTATTCGTTCTACATGGGCGTGAGCAACGACAACTTGGACGAGGCTTTGCGCACGGATCCTACGCGGGTATGTGGCCTGAAAGCGTTCCTGGGTTCGAGTACCGGGAATATGCTCGTGGATGATCCGGTCACGTTGGAGCGACTGTTCAGCAATGCCCACATGCTCCTCGCCATCCATGCGGAAGATGAAGCCACCATCCGCCGGAACATGAATGCCGCCGTGGCCAAGTACGGTGCCGATATTCCGATGGATCAGCATCCGGTGATCCGTGATGCCGAAGCGTGCTATACCTCCAGCAGCAATGCCGTTGCACTTGCTCGCACACATGGTACGCGTTTGCATGTCCTGCACATCAGTACGGCCCGTGAAGTGGAGTTGTTCGAACCCGGTCCATTGGAGAACAAGCGGATCACGGCGGAAGCATGCATCCATCACCTGTGGTTCACGGATGCGGACTATGCCACCAAAGGCGCTTTTATCAAATGGAACCCGGCCGTAAAGTCGATGGCCGATCGCGATGCGGTACGGCAAGGGGTGATCGACGGTCGCATCGATGTGGTCGCAACCGATCACGCGCCCCATACACGTGCTGAGAAATCACAGCTATACGCACAATGTCCATCGGGCGGTCCCTTGATCCAGCATTCGTTGGTCGCCATGCTGGAGATGGAGGAGCAAGGCGTATTCACACTTGCACAAGTGGTGGAGAAGCTCTGCCATGCACCCGCCCGCATGTTCAAGATCGAAGGCCGCGGTCATGTCAGCGAGGGCTACCATGCTGATCTGGTATTGGTGGATCGGCAAGCACCCTGGACCGTGGAACCCAGCAACGTACTTTCCAAATGCGGCTGGTCTCCTTTTGAAGGCCAGCGGTTCGGTTCGCGCGTGGTGAATACATGGGTGAATGGCGACTTGGTGTTCGCCAACGGGCGGGTGGACCGGACCGTGCGTGGAGCCCGATTGCACTTCACACCATGAGGAGCTTGGTCGCGATCGGCTTGTTGCTTTTGTTCAGCTGTTCCGGTGGACCACAAGAGGTGCCGGACGGTGTGTTGCCTCCAGAGCGTTTCCAGCAGGTCTTGTTGGAGGCCCAATTGATCGAGGCGCGGATGAATCATGAGCTCGTCATCGACCACGCGACCTCCATACCTGGAGGTGATCATTACGCGGAGATGTTCCGAGAGCAAGGCATCACTCAAGCGGAATTCGACCGGTCATTCAAATACTATTCCGGTCAGCCGGAGGAAATGCAACGGATCTACGAGGCGATCATGGCCGAATTGGTGCGACGCAAGGACGAGCTTCCTCAGTAGGCTTGTTCGCGAAGGAAGCGAGCCACATTCTCTACAGCATCTTTTGCTGAACGGAAATCGAAAGCCAATTCCTTGCGTGCTTTGCTGGCATCATAGCCGCGTTCGATGAGCGCACTGTGGGCCGTTGCAGCCGTCAATAGTGGCACGGAACCGAGTAGGGTACTCCGCACTTTCTCCAGTCGCCAGCCCAGTTGCAACATCCACGGCCGGATGGCCCGGTCCGGTATGGGCTGTTCGAACGCTTGCGCCATCAATCCGAATAGCGCTTGGTATCGGATGTTCTCGCCGACCAATAAATAGCGTTCGCCCGAGCCACCTCGTTCGATCGAGCGTACCATGCATGCTGCTACATCGCGAGCATCCACCACGGCATTCGATCCCGGAGGGTACCACTTCGTGCCTTTCCGCAAGCGCTCCACCAAGGTCATGGAACTGCGTCCAGGGATGCCGGGACCCAAGACCACGCATGGGTTCACGATCACAGCATCCAGGCCTTCTGCGATCCCACGCTGGACCTCCAATTCCGCAGCATACTTGCTCATGGCATACGCCGAAGTCCGCTTCGTGGCTGCCCAGGGAAGCTCCTCATTGCGCAAGAGCCCCGCCGCTGCTGCACCGATCGCTGCAGTTGAACTCACGTGGCACAATCGCTCCACCCCTTGTGCCAAGGCGGTATTCACCACTCGCGCTGTGCCACGCACGTTCACACGGTGCATTGCCGTTGCATCACGTGGGTCGAAGGACACGATGGCCGCAGCGTGGTATACGTATCGGATCCCTAGCATCGCATCGCTCAAGGCATCGACATCCTCTACATCGGCCTGCTGCCATTGGACACGCGACAACTGTCCTTCATCTCCGTAATGTCGAAAGATCCGTTCAACGATGGACCGATCACCATGCGCACGATGGATCGCGCGGACAGGGCCTTTGCGAGCGCACTCCAGCAGCACATGCGCGCCCACGATCCCTGTGGCACCGGTCACCAGATCCATGCGGCCAAGGTAGCGACCTGAAGCCCCGGTTATCTTTGGCGCCGTCGATCAAAGCCGTTGCCATCTGCTCGGCATCAAAGGGAATGAAGAACGGATTCATAGAAGAATTACGCTGGCGTGGACTGCTGCACGACAGTATGCCCGGTGTGGAGGAACACTTGGCGAAAGGGGTGCAGCGCGGTTACATCGGCTTTGATCCGACCGCCGATTCCCTGCACGTCGGCAATCTGGTCCAGATCATGATCCTGGTCCATTTTCAACGTTGCGGCCACAAGCCTGTGGCCCTCGTGGGTGGAGCTACCGGAATGGTCGGCGATCCGAGTGGCAAAAGTGCTGAACGGAATCTGTTGGATGAAGATGCCTTGCGCCACAACGAGCGTTGCATCAAAGCACAGCTTGAACGGTTCCTTGATTTCAACCATGCGACGAACCCGGCCGAACTCGTCAATAATTACGATTGGTTCAAGGACATGGGCTTCCTCCGGTTCATTCGCGAAGTGGGCAAGCACATCACCGTGAACTACATGATGGCCAAGGATTCCGTGAAGAACCGGTTGGAGACCGGACTCAGTTTCACGGAGTTCAGCTATCAGTTGGTACAGGGCTACGATTTCTATTGGTTGTACAAGAACAAGGAATGCAGCCTGCAAATGGGCGGCAGCGACCAGTGGGGGAATATCACCACGGGGACGGAGTTGATCCGACGCATGGATGGTGGTTCGGCCTTCGCGATCACCACGCCGTTGTTGACCAAGAGCGATGGATCCAAGTTCGGAAAGAGTGAGGGGGGGAACATCTGGTTGGATGCGAAGCGGACCTCCCCGTATAAGTTCTATCAGTTCTGGTTGAATGTGGCGGATGAAGAGGCAGAACGCTTCATTCGGATCTTCACCACCATGGAGCAGGACGAGATCGAGAAGCTCATTGCGGAACATGCCGGGGCACCGCATCAGCGTTCCTTGCAGAAACGATTGGCCGCCGAGGTCACCCGCAGGACCCACGGAGAGCAGGAGTTGCAAGGGGCGATCCAAGCTTCAGGGATCCTGTTCGAACAGGGTGATGCCGATGCGTTGGGCCGTTTGTCCGATCAGCAATGGATCGATGTGTTCGAGGGTGTACCTCAGGCGGAATTGTCGGGCGACTTGTTCGGGAGCGGGATCGGCATCATCGATCTGCTCGCTGATCGAACCTCTTTCCTGGCCTCCAAAGGCGAGGCGAAACGTGCGCTGAAGGAGAACAGCATTTCACTGAATCGCGTCAAGGTCGGGGAGGATCGCGTGGTGAATTCCGCAGATCTGATCAGCGGGAGGTTCCTACTGTTGCAGCGAGGCAAGAAGAACTACTTTCTGGTGAAAGTGGTTTGATCAGATCAACCTTCGAGATGCACTTCAGTGCTCCACCATCAAGTTGCAACCCCTTAGGTCACTGTGATCGAAGCGACCGAGCACCTCGAAGGAACCGTCCGCATTCCTCCGGCCAAGGTCCTGCGTTGCAATGAAGGGGCAGCTCGCGATGTTGGCCAGGTCGATGATGTCCAAACCGCCAGTACGTCCAACCGGGAGCCGAGCGAATGGATCGTTCGGCTCGCGCACCAAGACCTTCATCCATGGCGGACAACGGTAAATGCCATCACCGGAGGACCAAGCCTGACTGAGCAATTCGGTCATGCCGTATTCGCTGTGAATTGCAGGAACATGGAAGGCTTCCTTCAGGATCCGGTGCAATTCCTCGCGCACGAGTTCCGGTCGACGTCCTTTCATACCACCGGTCTCCATGATCACCGTATTCGGCAGGGGCTGTGGGAACTGCTCCGCCAGATCCAGCAAGGCGAAGGTGACACCCAGCAACAAGGTCTTCCGTCCTTCGGCCTCTGACCGGGATAACACTTCGGCGAGCTCGGCATACTTGTACAAGTATGTTCCACTGAGCGGGTCGTCGGTCGCCTGGATCAGTTTCTGGGCCATGTACACCAACGAACTTCCTTCGCGTTCCAAGTACGCGGGAAGTAGCCCTAGAATGCGCCATTCGGATGGATCCCCATACGCGTTGGTGAACGAGCACATGAATGAACGTTCGTACAGCGACGGATAGGGAACGTGGTGTCTGCTCGTCACGGACCCTGTTGTGCCGCTGCTGGTGAAGAAGCTGGATGGATCGAGTCCTTCCAACAGCACACGATGATCCCGGAAGGTTCCAATGGGCAGGAACGGGATCGCATCCACTGTTCTAACGGCCTTCGGATCGATCCGCAGACCGTTCAGGAATCCACGGTACACCGGGTTTCGAGCAGCATGGAGCTGAAATAGCGACAGCGCGAATGCGTTGAATGCTTCGGTACCCTCCACCGTGAACGGTCGATCGAGCAGATCGGTTCCCAATTGCGGTGGATGGGTCATCTTCAGCTTGCCTAACTTTGAGGACGATGCGCACGTCGATCCATGTGGTAAAAGTAGTCGGGGGCCTTTTCGCCTTGGCCGTTCTTGCCAGTGGTTGCTTGAAAACGGAGGAGTTCCCCTCGGAACCGGTCATCACCTTCAAGTCCTTCGAGTTCTTTGGCGATTCCGCGTCGCTCATCATTTCCTTCACCGATGGCGATGGCGATGTCGGCTTGGATGCCTCGGATGCTTCTGCACCTTTCGATACATCCTCCATTTACTACTTCAACCTGTTCGTGGAAGAAAGTGAACGGATCGATGGGGAGTGGAATGAGGTCACGTTCGAGGATCCCATCTACTACCGCATCCCGCGTATCACCCCCACCGGCCAGAACAAGAGCCTTGAAGGGGAGATCGCTGTGGCCATTGACCCCTTTCCGTTGTTCATCACCGGGAGCGCTGATACGGTTCGGTTCAGCGTGCGAATGGTGGACCGTGCGCTGAACGTCAGCAATACGGTGTTCAGTGACGATATCGTGGTGCCCTAGACCTCTCCGGCCAAAGCTTCCGATACGTTGATGAGGTGGTCACCCACCTTTTCGCAGCTGGAGAAGAGGTCGTTGTATATCAAGCCGCTCTTCACGTTGTAGTCCCCGCTCTCCATGCTCTTCAGGTGTGTACGGCGCAACAGATCCCGCTTTTGATTGATCCGTTGTTCGGCCTCCACGGCTTCGTCCAATGCGACCTGGTCCTGGTCCACTTCCATGTTGCGGCGCATCACCGTGAACGCCCGTTCCAACAGATCCATCATCTCCATCAATTGCTGACGCTGCTCCGGCGAGAACCACAGCCGGTCGTATACCTTGCGTTCAATGGATTTGCTCATTTGGAAGAAAATATCTCCTACGCGCTCCAGATCGCCGGTAATGGCGAGTAGTCCTTGGATCCGACTCGAAGCCTCCTCGCTGCGAACCTCAGTGCTGGTCTTCGTCAGGTACTTGCCCACCTCGATCTCCAATCGATCCGTGATCTGCTCGTACTTGGCGAGCTGCGCCATCAAGTGCTCGCGTTGTTTGTTGTCCTTCACTGTTAGTAGCTCGCGCACCATGCCCAGCATGTCGTTGGTGATCCGACCGAATCGTGAGATCTCCTTGCGCGCTTCCATCAACGACACTTCGGGTGTCAATGGGATGTCGCTGTCGAGGTAGTCCAAACGATACACTTCGTCGTCATCGGTCTTCGTTGGTACCATCCAGGTCACGATGCGCTCAATGAATGGAATGAAGCCGATCAGCAGCAGTGTCGTGATCGTGTTGAACGAGATATGCAGGAAGGTGAGTGCCCACTTCACTGCGGCAGGATCCGTGAATGGAGAGGAATGGAAGACCTCCGACACCAATTGATCCAAACCACGCAAATAAGGATGGAAGAGGAACAGTGCCCAAACCACGCCGATCACATTGAAGACGAAGTGGGCCCGTGCCGTTCGCTTCGCCCATGCGTTCCCGACCAATGCAGCCAGATTCGCGGTAATGGTGGTGCCGATGTTCTCACCCAGAACCAGTGCAGCGGCCATTTCATAACCGATGGTGCCATTCTCACAAAGTACCAGGGTCAATGCGATGGAAGCACTCGACGATTGTATGAGCATCGTGAGCACCATGCCGATACCCACGAAGAGCAGGACCGAACCATAGCCCATGCCGCTGAGGTCCCGTAGGAATTCCAAGGCCTGTGCGGACGGTCGAGGCAGTGCCTGTTTCATGAATTCCAGACCGAGGAAGAGCAGCGCTGCGCCGATCAGGAATTCCGACAATGCCTTGGTCTTTGCGGTACGCAGGAAAAGCAGCGGGAAAGCCAGTCCGATGATCGGGATGGCCAACTTGGTGATGCTGAAATCCACGAATACCGCCCAGCTGAATAGGAGGATCTTCACCGTGGTTCCGATGTTGGCACCCATGATCACGGGGATGGCCTGTCTTACTTGCAACAAGCCCGCGTTCACGAAGCTCACCACCATCACCGTGGCGGCGCTGCTGCTTTGGATCACCGTGGTGCTCACGAAACCAGTGAACATGCCCATGAAGCGATTCGCCGTCATGGCTTTCAACACGCTGCGCATCCGGCCGCCCGCGACCTTCTGCAAGCCCTCGCTCATCAACTTCATGCCATAGATGAACAGGCCCAGGGAGCCTGCCAGCGTCAGGAATTCAAGGAAGCCAAAGCGCATTTTGAGAGGGCCGGGGAGAAAGGCCGACGAAGGTATGATCGACATGTTTCCCTCATGTTAACAAGGATCGAATTCTCCCGCCACCATTGAGACCCGTACTGCCGAGCACGGGCATCTACCTTTGCGCACGCATCAACGAACCTTCTGTTCGGAGCACGATCATGGGTCAACTCACACCTCGCCAAGTCGCTTTGTTGACTGCGTTGGCGGTCGGCTTGGTCGCTGCTGCTCTACTGTACTTTTTCATGAGGTCCAGTGGAGCGTTCAACCTGCTCTGGGCAAGCGTGGTCGGGTTTGCCATCATCTTCGGTGTGGCCTATTTCGCCTTTTCGTTCGGTATCGATCGGTTCGTCCATAGCCGGATCAAGGTGCTGTACCGTACTGTGCATGAACTGAAACGCTCTCGAAAGGAACCTGGCGGCATCGACCTGAGCGGCGATGTCCTTGGCAAGGTGAATGCAGAGGTTTCGGCCTGGGCCACCGAACGGCGCACGGAGATCCGCGAGTTGGAAGAACGAGAAGCCTTTCGCCGCGAATTCATCGGCAACTTGGCCCATGAATTGAAGACACCTATCTTCAATATCCAAGGCTATATCCTCACCTTGCTTGAAGGGGGCTTGGAGGACGAGAAAGTGAACCGCGATTTCCTCAACCGAGCTTCGAACGGTGTGGATCGCTTGATGAAGATCGTCGAAGACCTCGACCTGATCACCAAGTTGGAAAGTGGTGTCATGGATCTGCGGATCACGTCCATGGACCTGACCGAACTGGTGACCGTTACCATCGAGAACATGGAGATCCTCTCGAAAGAGAAACAGATCGATCTGGTGAATGAATTGACACCGGGCCTGCGGGTGATGGCCGATCGATACCGCATGGCGCAGGTGTTCACCAACCTTTTCAATAACGCCATCAACTATGGGCACACTGGTGGTCGCTGCGTGGTGCGTAGCTATCCGATGGATGATCAAGTGTTGGTGGAAGTGGCGGACGATGGGATCGGGATCAGTGAAGAGCACCTGCCCCGGTTGTTCGAGCGCTTCTATCGCGTGGGCAAGAGCCGGGCACGTAACGAAGGCGGTTCTGGATTGGGTCTCGCCATCGTGAAGCACATCATCGATGTGCAAGGAGGGACCATCAACGTGAAAAGTGCCGAAGGGGAAGGGGCGACCTTCAGCTTCACCCTCAAACTGGCCGTTTGATCACGGGGCCGCGATGGCCTCTTCGAACATCTGTACCTCGGTCTCGTTGTTGATGCTGATCCGTGGGATCTCATCGAACATCGTGACCTTACCCGTAACGCAGACCTTCCTGTTCAGGAAGTACACCTCGGGATCATAGCTGAAGTTCACCCCGTTGTTTTGCCAGATCGTGGCGTAGAATTCTTCATCGGGACTCATCGCATCGAAGTTCAAGTAGATGGCCTTCGCTTTCACCGTCTTGCGTGTGGAAACAACAGTGCCACATACGGTCACCGATTTGCCGATATGGTATTTCGCTTGGACACTATTGAACATCCCTTTCGGCAACGGCGCTTTCAGTGGTGCTACTTCGCCTGCTTTGGGGTCATCGCTCGGGTACCAGGCAGCGGTGCCGCTCATGCGTTCGATCCGTTCTTCCACCGCATCATCCAGGGTTGGGAAGAAGTCCAATCCGGTCAACGTTTCAACACTATCCACTGGCACGGCATAACTGATCACTGGATAATCGTGTTTGGCATTCTTCATCACGAAGGCGATCGCTTTCGGATCATCACCATCCAGATCGGCTATCACTTTCCAGAAGTACTCCGGAATGCTCACCTCGTTCTTGCGATCCGCTTTCTGCATGGTGGGAAGGCCATCGCGAAGCACAGGTCCTGTGAGGACGAAGACCCTCCGCTTGCTGTAGTAAACGTACCGACGGCCCCAATCCTCCAGTTCGGCCCACTTTCCGCGGTTCAGATCGGCTACTTGCGGACTGATGTTCGAATAGAGGTAGGTGCCTTGCAATGCGCCTAGGTTCCAACGCATGTCCGCACTTGGTACCATGTGGCCACGATCATATCCACTGTACCAATAGTCTGCGGTAACTGCCGTGCCGGTCTTCACCAACGGATCGGGCAGGAACGAGTCGATCCGAGCCAAACAGCCTGTGATCAGATCCGGTGAAGCAATGTGCGCCGTCCACTTCGGTTGCTCGTGCTTCTCGCTGTACACCAACATATGCCCCGGATGCACGATCACTTCATCGCCGGCCTCCAACTTTGGAAGGGCGATGCGTTGCAGATCGCGGCGGATGATGGCGAGTTTCGCGCTATCCACCCGATCGGTCAGGCGCTCGCGTTGTGCATCCAGTGTTGTGCGCTGTTCTTCTAAACTCTTCAGTTGCTTCTCCAGATCGACCTGTGCATGGGTCGAACTGCAAATAGCCCCGAGCAGAAGAAGGGCCGTAAGTCGTTGTATGATCATCGTTCGCTAAAAGTAGGGGGTTCAACCCAGCAGGGTGCCGAGTTCATCCAAAGCACGTTCCAAATGTGGGTGCTCCTCGATCCGTGCGTGCTTTGTCAACATAGATGCAGCGATCAAGGCCGCACCCAAGTCGATGTTGTCCTGTCGTTGAACGAGGAATCGTCCGGTTCCCTCGTGCAGTGTTCCGAGGTATTCCTGTTCGGCCTGACCCGGCGTTGGAATGATCAGTGCACTTCGGCCCAACGCGACAAGATCCATCAACGTGGTGTACCCGCTGCGTGATACGATGAGTTCCGCATTGCGCATGTGCTCCGCGAGTTCGACACCCGGCAGATGTGGAACGCAGGTGAGGCCACCAAGGCGCACTGTGTTGGGGTCATGCGGTCGACCGCGGACCAACACGTGTTGGCCATCGATCCGTTGCAGTGCTTCGGTCAAGAGGTCATCCAAAATGGTCCGATGCGGCTCTGGACCACTGATCACGGCAACGATCCGATACGGAGTAGCAGGTTTCACGGCTGATCCGTGCCGCGCCATGCGGCTCACCGTACCGATGTAACGTGTATTCCGTGGCAGTGAAGCGCCATGCGAAAGTTCCCCCGCAAGTCCTGGTGCCTCTGGATCGTCCATGATCCAACACCGATCGAAACGCGAGAGATGTCGCACATTCAACTTACGCAGCGCGCCTTGCGCAATGGGGGTGAATGGAAACACTTGATGCGTGATCACGACACTTGGCACCGTTGATGATCGCAGTCCGAATCGTTGGTCGCTGATCACCGCATCGAGCCGTAGGTCTTTCCGGATGTGATCGAAGAGTGCGGTTTCGGCTCGGACGCTGCGCATCATCTCTGGGAATTGTCGCGCCATGCTCCACAACTGACTTTCACCTTTCGCATACCGTATGGTTATGCCCGGAATGCGAACGTGCTCCAAGTCGGGGAACTCTTGCTGCAAAAGAGCCAAGGGTCCATTGTCCGCACCGATGATCGGGGTTGCGCCGCGTTCGATCAGCCGCTGGATGATCGGGATGCAACGCGTGCTGTGACCCAAGCCCCAATCGAGTGGAGCCACCAGAATGCGCTTGCCTTGGAGCATGGATCGACAAAGGTCGCATTGACGCGTAAAGCGGACAGGGCTATCGCCCCTTGTTTCTACGACCCCGCTGGGGTCGTTCACCCATGGGGGGCAATTTCTAATTTCTGTGAGGCCCTCTGGGGTCAGAACGCAGCACCGGTCATTCTCCTTGTTGGTTGACCCTAGAGGGGCTCACAGAGAACAGAATTTAGAGTCGGGCGAACGTGTTCGACCCCAGCGGGGTCGTAGAAACAACAAACCTGATGCGGAAGGTATTTAGAGGCGATAGCCCTGGTAAAGCGGATGTGATCCAAGGGGCATCGCCCTATTTTCGCGCCCCGTTCCAGCGGGAACTACGTCATCCATGGGCAAGAACAAGATCGCACGCTTCGCCGAGAACCTCACGTTCGAGCACGTGGTGCAGCCCACCTTCACGCAACTTGTTACGGAAGGCCTGCCACAACGCGGCCGCTGGAACGAACTACTCTTCAAGCGTGAAGCACCGTTGGTGCTGGAACTGGGTTGCGGTGCTGGGGAGTACACCGTAGGCTTGGCGCGGTTGAACGCCGACAGGAATTACCTCGGTGTGGACATCAAAGGTGCCCGTTTGTGGCGCGGTGCACGATCGGCCAAAGAGGAGGGCCTCACCAACGTCGGTTTCCTCCGCACCCATGTGGATCATCTGCTGAAGTGTTTCGCACCCGGCGAAGTGGACGAGATCTGGCTCACCTTCAGTGATCCGCAACTGGGCAAACCCCGCAAACGCTTAACCAGTCCGCTCTTTCTGGTGCGCTACAAGGAAGTGCTGAAGACCGGTGGTGTGGTACACCTCAAGACCGACAGCCCCGATCTGTACGAATACACGTTGGAGATGATCGCGGAGCACAAGCTGCCCATCTTTGAGCAAAGCGCGAACGTGTATGCGGATCTCGTGAACCGTGTGACCTCAGAGGAACAAGCCGTGCTCAACATCCGCACCTACTATGAGCAGATGTGGTTGGAAGAGAGAAGAACGATCCACTATTTGCGGTTCGGGGTAGTGTAGGTCCGAGTGCGTACAGAAGCGCGGTATTCAACGCACGCATCGGAACCTGCTCTCGATCTCCGAACTTCATTCCCGCATTCTTCTTTCTACATGACAAAACCCAAACGCACCATCATCAACGAAGCGGTCCAAGAGCGCGATTTCTTCGCCGATGTGATGGCCGTGGTTCGGCTTGTCCCCAAAGGACGTGTGACAAGCTATGGAGCGATCGCGAAATACCTGGGTGCAGCGCGGAGTGCACGACTAGTAGGGTATTGCATGAACAATGCGCATACGGTCCGGCCCAAAGTTCCGGCCCATCGGGTGGTGAATCGCATCGGTCTGCTTACCGGTAAGCACCATTTCGCCACGCCCACACGCATGCAAGAACTGTTGGAGAAGGAAGGGGTCCAGGTGCAGTTGGACCAAGTCGTGGACTTCGTTGCTCGTGTTTGGGACCCGGCCAAGGAATTGCATCCGTAGTTCCAGATAGTCGCCCCGAACTTGCCTTTTGCCCATTGGATCCACGATCTTTGACCTTCTCGAACCCAGCATTATGGCATTATTACTGATCCGAGAGGATGATCTGGTCCGTGTCGAAGTCGATGAGGAACGATCGTTGATCTCCACCACTTGGCTGGGTTATGTTCCCAGTCCGGACTATCGGGCGATCTTGTTGCAAGTACTGAACGAGGTGATGCAACGGAAGCTGCGCCTTTGGATCTCTGACTCCACGCGCATGGGTGTGATCCTGCACAGCGATGAGAAATGGAGCGTGGATACCTTGACACCCATGCTGGTGAAGGGTGGAATGCGCCGCGTGGCCATCGTGCGCAGTTTGGATTTCTTCAGCCAGACCGCCGCAGAACGCATGGCCGATTCAACCGCAGGGCAGGTGCCGTACAAAGTGGAGTTCTTTCCCGATGTAGCCAAGGCCCAGGAATGGCTATCCAAGGAATTGGAGGTGCTGGCGTGAACGACCTTGGTGTTCCACAGTGGGCTTCGGTCCTAACTTCGTACCCTGAACATGCCAATTTCGGAATCGACCGTTCGCGAGGTGCTTTCCCGCATCATTGAACCGGAACTCAAGAAGGATATCATCACGCTGGATCTCGTTCGCGAGATCACCATCGATGTGCGTTCCGTACACGTGCATGTGGAGGTGAGCAACCCTGCTATGCATAGCCGCAAACGCATGGAGGAGGCCGTTATCTTCAACTTGCAACAGGCACTTGGGGCGGAGGTGAAAGTGCTGGTAAAGGTGACCCCGCTGAGCGGTGAACGTGCCGATGTGCGAAGGGTGCTCCCCAAGGTGAAGCACATTGTCGCTATCGCCTCCGGCAAAGGCGGTGTGGGGAAAAGTACGGTGACGGCCAACCTCGCAGTAGGTCTTGCTCAGATGGGTTGGAAAGTAGGCTTGGTGGATGCCGATATCCATGGCCCCAGCGTTCCCATCATGTTCGATGTTGCGCTGGAGAAACCCACCACATTGGAGAAGGATGGCAAGCATTGGATCGTGCCGGTGGAAAGCCACGGTGTGAAGGTGTTGAGCATCGGATTCTTCGCGGCACCGGATCAAGCCATCGCCTGGCGTGGGCCCATGGCCAGCAAGGCGTTGGAACAGCTTTTCAAGGATGCGGATTGGGGCGAGTTGGACATCATGCTCGTGGATCTTCCGCCCGGTACCGGCGATATCCACCTTTCCTTGGTGCAGGCCATTCCGTTGAGCGGTGCCGTGATCGTCAGTACGCCGCAACCCGTCGCCTTGGCCGATGCGCGAAAGGGCGTGGGGCTGTTCCGATTGCCTAGTGTGAATGTGCCCGTGCTTGGCATTGTGGAGAACATGGCTTGGTTCACCCCAGCGGAGTTACCTGAGAACAAATACTACATCTTCGGTCGTGGTGGGGCACGCTCCTTGGCGGACGAATTGAAAGTGCCCTTCCTCGGAGAGATCCCTTTGGTACAGAGCATTCGCGAAGCAGGTGATGTGGGCCGTCCGGCCGTATTGCAGGAAGGCACTGTGGCTTCTGCGGCTTTCAACGACCTTTGTGAAGCATTGCGTACGCGCTTGGCCGAATTGGAGAACACGCCAGTTCAAGAAGCACCGGTGGCCCGTGTCTGATCCAATGGACGACCTTCAACTTCAACAGTGCGAAGCCCGCATCCACAAAGCCTTGGATGAGTTGCGTCCATTCTTAGAGGCCGATGGTGGCGATATCACCCTAGAGGAACTCACTCGCGATGGTGTGGCCAAGGTGCGATTGCACGGAGCTTGCAGCAGTTGCAGCATGATCCCCATGACCTTGAAAGCGGGCGTGGAAGAATCCATCCGCCGTATGGCCCCGGAAGTGAAGCAGGTGGAAGCGGTGAATATGCCGGCTGGGATCTAGTTCATCATTACAGGGCGGATCCCTATTTGCTCCCGTCCCACGGTAGTGATAGCATTCAACTGATCCTATTCATGGGTTCCTTTGGACATGGCCATTCGGGTGCATTCATCCCGAGGGCGTCTTCCACCAATGTGCATGAGGCTCACCCCATTATGCCGGTTCCCTTGAAGCACGGCTTGCCCATCATGAAAGTACGGTCGTGACCGTCTCCTGAATGGACCCGCCGCCATGATGCAGGTTCTTTTTTCGTTCAAGGCAGAACGTACCTTTGCGATGCGATCACGCATGGAAACCCCAACCCGGAACAAGCCCGTCGAGGCGCGCCAGAACGTCGTCATCCTTTTTGCCGGGGATAGCGGTGATGGCATCCAACTCACCGGCAGCCAGTTCACTGACACCAATGCGCTCTTCGGCAACGATGTCAGCACCTTCCCGAACTACCCGGCGGAGATCCGCGCGCCGCAGGGCACATTGGCCGGGGTGAGCGGCTATCAACTACACTTCGGGAGCGTAGAGATCTTCACACCCGGTGATCAATGTGATGTGCTCGTTGTGATGAATGCGGCGGCTTTGAAGGCCAATTTGAGCAAATTGAAGCCGGGCGGCACCATCATCGCCAACACCGATGGTTTCGATAAGAAGAATTTGCGTCTCGCCGGATACATCGACGAAGCCGATCCGCTGACCGATGGCTCGTTGGTGAACTTCCTTTTACACAGCGTGGACATTACGAAGCTTACACGCACCGCACTCGAGGACACCACCCTCGGTATGAAGGAGAAGGATCGCTGCAAGAACATGTTCGTACTCGGTTTCATCAACTGGATGTACAGCAGGGAGAATGCGCTCACCGAAGCATTCCTCGATCGCAAATTCGGTAAGAAGCCCGAAGTGCTGGAGGCGAATAGGAGAGCGTTGGTGGCCGGGTACAACTACGGCGAGACCAGCGAAACCTTCACCATGCGTTTCGAGGTGAAGGCCGCGCCAATGCCCAAGGGGACGTACCGTAGCATCACCGGTAACCAGGGCACGGCGCTTGGATTGATCGCCGGTGCGCAGAAAGCGAAGCTCGATCTCTTTTACGGGAGTTACCCCATCACTCCGGCGAGCGAGATCCTGCATGAACTCAGCAAACACAAGAACTTCGGAGTGATCACCTTCCAAGCGGAAGATGAGATCGCCGCGATCAGTTCGGCCATCGGTGCCAGCTACGGGGGTGCCATTGGGATCACCGCCAGCAGCGGACCGGGTATCGCCCTGAAAACGGAAGCCATGGGTCTGGCGTTCATGCTCGAGATCCCGTTGGTCATCGTGAATGTGCAACGGGGAGGACCAAGCACGGGACTCCCCACCAGGACCGAACAAGCCGATCTCTGGCAGGCGGTGCTTGGTCGCAATGGCGAGGCACCTATTCCCGTGATCGCCGCGAGCACACCCATCGATTGCTTCGACATGGCCTTCGAAGCCGTGCAACTAGCCATCGAACACATGACACCGGTGATCCTGCTTACCGATGGATACATCGCCAACGGTTCCGAACCATGGCGCTTTCCGAGTTCGAAGGATCTGCCGGAGATCAAGCCACCTCACATCCAGGCACGGAAGAACGGCGACCCCTTCCTTCCATACTTGCGTGATGAGCGTGGCGTTCGGCCTTGGGCCTTGCCGGGTCAAGCCGGTCTGCAACATCGTATCGGCGGGATCGAAAAACAGGACAAGACCGGGAACATCAGTTACGACCCCGAGAACCACGAGAAGATGGTGCGGCTGCGGGCCGAGAAGGTGGCGCGGATCGCCGATCGGTACAAACCCATTCGCTTGGATAGCGGACCCACAGAAGGTGAGTTGCTTGTTGTGGGTTGGGGTTCCACATATGGTGCCATCCGAACAGCCGCGTTGCAACTGCAAGCTGAAGGAATGACCGTGGCACACGTCCACCTTCGGCACCTGTTCCCATTCAATAAAGGACTTGGACCGTTGCTGAAGAAGTACAAGAAGGTTCTTGTACCGGAGATGAACAGCGGACAGCTGCGCCAGATGCTGCGTGCGGAATTCCTCGTTGACGCGCAAGGCTTGAACAAGATCCAAGGCATGCCGTTCACGAGCGAAGAGATCAAGACGGCCATCATCGATCTGTTGAAGTCATGAGCACGGTGAACGACATTACTCCATCAGAGAAGATCGACTTCTCTTCAGACCAAGAAGTACGCTGGTGTCCCGGATGCGGCGACTATAGCATTCTGAAGCAGGTGCAGACCGTGCTGGAGCAGAGCGGCAAGAAGAAGGAAGATGTCGTCTTCATCAGCGGGATCGGTTGCTCATCGCGCTTCCCATACTATTTGGATACGTTTGGCCTTCACAGCATTCACGGTCGCGCTCCGGCCATCGTGAGTGGACTCCGCAGCGTACGGCCCGAGTTGAGCGTATGGATGATCACCGGTGATGGCGACGCACTGAGCATCGGTGGCAACCACATCATACATCTTCTCCGCCGCAACGTGGATGTGAACGTGCTCCTCTTCAACAACGAGATCTACGGCCTCACCAAGGGGCAGTATTCTCCGACCTCACCGGAAGGTGTCGTGACGCGTAGCACGCCAATGGGCAGCACGGACCATCGGTTCAATCCGTTGGCCTTGGTGAAGGGTGCGGATGGCACCTTTATCGCCCGCAGCATGGACCGGGATCCGAAGCATATGCGGGAGGTGTTGGCCCGTGCCGATGCGCACCGTGGTACCAGCCTCGTTGAGATCTACCAGAACTGCAACGTATTCAACGACGGGGCTTTCGAAGTGTTCACGGACAAGGCATCGAAGCCAGCGAATACCCTCTTCGTGGAGCATGGCAAACCCCTCCTTTTCGCAGACGGTACCAAGGGCATCTGCATCAAGGAAATGAAGCCGCACATCATCGACATCGGCCCCGAATTCTCACCCGACGATTGCTGGATCCATGACGAGCGGGACAACTTCAAGGCTTCGGTCCTTGTACGCATGTTCGACGATACGCATCGCGAAGGTGCTTTTCCGCGCCCATTCGGTGTGTTCTTCGTTCACGACCGTCCGACCCACGAAACTAAATTGCAGGCCCAAGTGACGAAGGCCAAGGAAGTGAAGGGCCTAGGTGATCTTGATGCGCTGCTGAAGGGTGCGCATACGTGGACGATCAAGTAGGATCGTTCTATTTCCCAGTGGTCGGTTTCAGTTCCGGGCGTAGTGCATTTTCATGCATTCCCGCGCCAAGTTGGAGGAATGTCCCGACGAAATGAGGTGATCAAGTCAACGTAGACCAGCTGGGATCTCACACACCGGTATCGGAATGATCTTGTGCCGGTTGGCTGCATGCCGCTGATCGAAGATCGCGAGCACCTGGCGTTGGCGATCACTCAACGCCAATGTCGCGGTATCCACTTTACGTTCCCGCAGGTCCATGGCCCACTCCAATTCCGGATAGTTCGCCCCGATCTGGTCCTCGTCCGTGCGGCTGTCACCGAATAGACCATCGGTGGGAGCGGCTTGGATGATGCTCGGTATGATGCGCAATTCGCGAGCGACCTCGTACACTTCCGTCTTGGTCAGGTCTGCGATCGGGGAAAGGTCCACACCGCCATCGCCGTATTTGGTGAAGAAGCCCACGCCGAAGTCCTCCACCTTGTTGCCGGTGCCGACCACCAAGCGGCGATGGATGCCAGCGAGGTAGTAGAGCGTCGTCATGCGCAATCGCGCCCGTGTATTGGCCAACGCAAGTTGGTGGGTGACCTCATCGGAACTGCCCGGCAACGCACGCTCCAAGGTGTCGAAAGTGGGCGTGAGGTCTACGCGTTCCAGAGATCCGTTCGGATGGCGCTTTTGCAGATCCGCTATGTGCTCCAGCGTTCGTTCGACATGGCTGGCGGCTTGGTGAATGGGCATTTCCACACACAAGGTGGGCAGGCCGGTGCGTACACACAGGGCACTCACCACAGCGCTATCGATGCCGCCGCTCACACCTACCACGAAGCCATTTTGACGATTGCTTTCGCAATAATCCCGCAACCATTGCACGATGTGATCGATCACCTGCTCGGTCTTCATGGGGACAAAGGAACGAACCCTGCCCACCGATCGGCGAACAGGGTCCGTGTTGAGTCGGTCTTGAATTAGAAGAATATCGCCAAGTTCAACTCGACGTAGTTCTGAAGGGCTTTCGCTTTCTTATCACCTACGGTCACTTTCTTTAGGATATTGGTGAAGCCGTTGTTGTAGGTCAGACCAGCTTGGAGGGTGGTACGACCAGAGAAGTT
Organism: Flavobacteriales bacterium; assembly: GCA_016710015.1. Taxonomy (GTDB): domain Bacteria; phylum Bacteroidota; class Bacteroidia; order Flavobacteriales_F; family PHOS-HE28; genus PHOS-HE28. Next base: position 286,423 of record JADJLR010000003.1, on the reverse strand, counting down.
GTATTCCATCCCGGCACCAACGATCAACGATGCGCGGAAAGGTTGGATATGGTCTTTGTAGTCCTCGTCCTCCAGCAACTGGAATCCGGTCACGTATACGCCAGTTGTGTCGAATCGTGCTTCCTCGAAGTCGGCCTTTGCGCGAATATTGAACGCCGTGCCGAAGCCGATCTGACCGAAATAGCGCATGTAACCGATCTCGTTGGTCATCAGCTTGAAGGTAAGCGGTAGCTCGATGTAGCCCATCTTCACATCGGTGTTCAATGTCTTGGTGAGGATCGGCCCATTGATCGCATCTTGATACGGCGCGTCAATATTGTATTTAGCGCTGATGTTGTTCAAGAACAGACCCGTGCCGAACCGGTAGTTGCCGGCCGCGCCGATCGGGAACTCCATGACCAAGCCGAAGGTGAAGCCGATCTTGCTGCCGTCATTTTCCAAACCCTTCGTATCGGAACGCAGCCAAGCCATGCTGGGGGCCAGCTTGATCCCGAATCGGACACCGATATCATCCGGGATATCATTTTGTGCAGTGGCGTAAGGTGCGGCCACAAGGGCGGCGAAAAGGAAAAGGAAGGCCTTCTTCATAGGTTTGTAGCGCTTTAACGGATGACCAAAGGTAAACGTGTTGATGGATAGAAGTGCTCCCGGTACGCTTTTGGCTTGCGTTCTACTTATGACGGCGTGTGGCGGAAACGGTCACCGGGACGTGGTCATCGATGACGTGCCTTTGGAGCTTCGGATCGAACGGTTGGATCAGGCCGTCTTCCGAACGGACACCCATCACGTGGGAAGCTTGCGTGATTCGGCAAGTGTGGCTTTCGGGTCGTTCTTCAGGATCTACATCGAGGATATCCTGCAAGGTGTGCCCATCGAGGACCCCCGGCTTCCGCTGATGCTGGAGCGCTTTCGTTCAGACCCCGATTGGTCCGATGCGCAACATGCAGCGGACAGCGTGCTCGGTGATCTCGAAGAACAACGCCAACGATTCGAGGATGCGTTCAAGCGCCTGCATGTCCTGTTCCCGGATAGCCTGATCCCGCGGGTCGTGGCATTCAATTCCGGATACAATTTCGGGATCTATCCGACTGATAGCGTCTTGGGGATCGGCGTGGAGTGGTTCATCGGACCGGACCAACCCGTGATCGGGTTCTTGGCACCCGATGCCTTCCCGCAATTCGTGAAGGAACGTATGCGCCCAGCGATGATGGTGCCGAGTGCTATGAAAGGGTGGCTGTTGGTGCATTATACCCACGATATCGGGGGCGAGGACCTGCTGACCAATTTGGTGGAGACCGGTAAGGTGATGGTCCTCTTGGATGCCTTGCTTCCCGAGACCGAAGCTGATCTGAAGTTCGCATTCTCGAAGGAACAACTAGCTTGGTGCGAAGCCAATGAGTACGCCATTTGGAAGGACCTCGTGGGCAAGGATCAACTCTACAGCAGGAATGCCGATGTGATCGGTAGATTCATGAATGATGGGCCGTTCACCAACGGTTTGCCGCGCGAGAGTCCGGGCCATGTCGGCGAATGGATCGGTTACCGAATGGTGAAGGCCTACATGAACGACAACCCCGACTTGACCTTCGAACAGTTGATCCAGTTGAAAGACCCAAGGCTCGTACTGAAGAGCTACAAACCACGATAGAAGCAACTACCCTAGCTGACGCTCGCCCCTTGAAGCTTTGAGTTTGAGATCTGAAACTTGAAAACCGATGAAGACATCCGATATCCGCCTTTCCGTTCAACTGGACGAGAACAATGTGCCTGAACGCATCGATTGGGAAGCGCAAGACAACGCAACCAAGAGCACGAGCAAAGCCGTGTTGCTTTCTATTTGGGACGAGAAGGAGAAGAATACCCTCCGTATCGATCTATGGACCAAAGAGATGACCGTGGAGGAGATGAAGGCCTTCTTCCATCAGAACATCCTTACGTTGGCCGACACGTTCGAGCGCGCAACGGGCGAAGGCAAGATGGCGGCCCAGATGCGTGACTTCGGTGCCTATTTCGCCAAGCACATGCTGCCGGAGTTGAAAGGAGAGAAGAAGTAGGATGCAGTTTGCAGACTGAACAATACGCAGTCCCGCGAAGCAGGAGCCAACTGCCAACTGCCAACTGCCCACCCTTCCACCTCTCAACCCTTCCACCTCGCATTCACTTCCTCGATGAAGCCGAGCAGTTCATCGCGTCCTTTCGACGTCTCCGAACTGGTAACGAACATTCGCGGTAGCTCCTCCCAGGACTCTTTCAGCTTGCGTTTGAACTGTGCCACATTGCTGTCCACCTTCGGCGCTTTCAGCTTGTCCGTTTTGGTGAAGACGATGCAGAAGGGAATGCCGTTCTCGCCCAACCATTGCACCATGTCCAAGTCGTTCTGCTGAGGTTCCAAGCGCGAGTCGATCAACAAGAACACGTTCTGTAGGTTCTCTCGTTCCTTCAGGTAGGTGCGGATCATCTGCTCCCAAACGGCCCGTTCGGTCTTGCTGGCCTTGGCGAAACCGTAACCGGGAAGGTCGCCCAACATCCATGGCGCATCCTTTGTCAACGTGCCTTCCACGCGGAAGTGCTCCACATTGCGCGTACGCCCCGGGGTATTGCTCACGCGTGCCAGCTTGTTGATGTGGCAGAGCATGTTGATCAACGAACTCTTACCCACATTGCTACGCCCAATGAAGGCGTACTCGGGCAAGTTCGGCTTGGTCCAGTCCTTGGCCGTGCGACCGCTCGTAAGGTGTTCGGCGCGAAGCGATCTCATCGTTCTTGACCTTTCCTGAGCATTGTTCGCGGTTGGCACCAATGCGTTCCTCCGCTTCTCGACCGATATCGGTCACTCCCTGGAGCGGTCCACCTCCTTCACCAGTTTGCCCTTGTCGTAGTGCAATTCCCGATACACCTGTCCATCTGGCGAGTAGTCGTAATGAATGCCCTGCTCCAAGCCGTTCTCCCAATTCTCGAGGTACTTCTTCGTGCCGTCCTCGTAGTAGTACATCCACTCTCCGTGTTCCACGCCGTTCTCGAATCGCCCCACGTATTCCAACTGCCCATTCGGGTAGTACACCTTCTCCATCACTTTCTGTGCGTCCTCTCCTTCGCCCTTCATGTAGATCACCACTTCAGGCTTGCCATTCGGGTGCGCGCTGGCAACGAATTTGTGCGTGGAACAGGATGCCAGCACCAAGGCTGGAAGAAGGACGAGTGCTGTGCGGAACCTCATGGCCCGGCTAATTTAGGGGAAACGGGGGTGCCACGTGCGGCCAAGGACCAATGCTGCGCCTAGCTGAACGGTTCTTTTCAGAACCACGCGATCAATTTGAGATTGTACCGCCGGGGAGTGAGGTAATCCGGAATGGAGTATTGACGACCGTCCACGCTCTGGATCCAGGTATGGCTGATGGTGTTGTTGATGTTCAGCAGATTGAATACTTCCAAGCTCAACCACATGTTGTTGATCGCCCCCAGGAACCCTTGTTTCTCTTGGCCATGTGCACCCAGCAGCTGTTTGCTGAATCCGATGTCCACGCGCCGATATAAGGTGGTTCGCAGGGTGTCCGCATACCGCGTTAGGTCGGGCGGACCAAAGGGAACACCGGTCCCGAAATTGACATTCAGGTGTACCTTGAGTGTAGGGATACCGGGCATTTCATCTTGGAAGAAGAAGGCCACATTCACGCGTTGGTCCGTGGGGCGCGGGATCCATTCCGGGTTCACAACGGTGCTGTCCACCGCGCGTTGGTCGAAGGTGTAGCCCGGTACGATCAGATCGCCGTCCGCATTGTATCGTTTGGTGTAGCTGTCCTGGAGCAGGTCCTCTTGGATGCTCATTACACTGGCACCCACCCAGCTTTCGATGCCATCGATGAATTCACCGTTCAGTTTGAAGTCCACCCCAGTGGCATAGCCCTTGGCGAGGTTGGCCCCGTAATACCGGATCCGCACGTTGTCCAATTCATAGGGGATCAGATCGGAAAGGTCCTTGTAATACGCCTCGGTGGTGAATTTGAAGGGTCGTTCCCAGATCATGAACCGACGGTCCATGCCCAATACGAAGTGGATGCTCCGTTGTGCCCTGATATCGGGATTCAATGTGCCATCCAAGCGCCGTACTTCACGGTAGAACGGGGGTTGATAGTACAGGCCGGTAGCGAACCAAAAGCTGTAGTCTCGATCGATGGTGTCATTTTCGGCGGTCACCCTTTTCCAACCCGGGTGGTAGGTCAGGCGTGCGCGTGGACTGGTCACGGTCTGGCCATTGTAGGTCCAATGTTGCGCACGCACCCCGGCAATGAGGGACCACCATTTGTCCGCGCCACGGTCCCAACGCCACGCATTCTGGACGTATGCGCTCGCCCTGACGCTTTCCATATTCAACCGGCTCTTCAGAACGTAGTTCAGGGAAAGGTCCTCGCCTTGGTTCAGTGGAATACTGAAGTCCGCGGAATCGATCACGGTCCATTCGCTCAACTTGTCGGTGATCAGTTCACTACGCACATCGGCACCCCATTGCAAGTAGCTGTGAGGGAGTTGCATGTAGCCTTTGTGGGCGAAGGTGACCACAGTGGCCTCTAGGTCATTCCGCGCGTGTTCCAAGGAGCGGCCGATGCCCAGATTGGCTACGACCTCCCCGAATTCGCTACTCCCCGGATCGCGTTCCAATTCGTCCAAGTAGTATTCGCTCAGCACATCGAAGCGTTCACTTTCCACCGTGTTGAATGCACTGCCTGTGAATTTGAGCCGCGTTTTCCTGCTGGCCTGTATGTTCACACTGACCGCTCCAAAGAGCGTTTCGAAGCGCGTGACCTCCTGACCCTCGAAATAGGCTGTGAAGCGCAATGCTTGGTTGAAACTGCCGTATTCGGTCTCCCGGTTCTCCGGAACCACACTATACTTATTGGTGGAATACAGGCCAAGGAAACCCAGCTCCACCTTATCCGTTAGGTCATAGGTCCAGTAGGTCTGTAGGTCCGTGTATTTGGGGCGGTATTGCCCTTTGGTATCCAGACCATTCAATACCAATGTGTTGGTGCGGTATCGGAAGCCACTGATCTGCCGAAGCCGCTTGTTCAGCATGGTGTTCTCCAGGTGAACAGCTCCACCGAGCATACTGGCCATGGCACTGCCTGCGAACTGTTTCGGGCGTTTGTACTGGATGTCCAATACACTGCTCATCTTATCCCCGTAGCGTGCTTCGAAGCCACCGGGGCTGAACTGGATCCGTTCGATCATGTCCGGGTTCGGAAAGCTCAATCCTTCCTGCTGACCGGCACGCGCGAGGAAAGGGCGGTACACCTCAATGTCGTTCACGTACACCAGATTCTCGTCGAAGTTGCCACCGCGCACATTGTAACCAGCACTCAGTTCGTTGCGCATGGCCACACCGAGTTGCCCGCTCAGCAAGGCTTCCACGCCGCCCTGCACGCTAGGTGCGAACCGGGTATATCGGGGGTCGATCGGTTCCAGGCCTTCTTCCCGTTGGCGCCGTGTCCCTTCGATATCGACCGTGCCTAGCGTACGCAGGTTCAAAGCCATGTTCAGGGTGCGCTCTTCACCGGCGGCCAGCCTCACTTCCTTTTCCTCGGATAGCAGCCCTGTATAGCTCCACCGTAAGGTAACGGTGCTATCGGCCGGTAGTTGGATCTCGTATGCGCCTTGCTCATTGGATGTCACACCCCGTTGCGTGGTGGTGAATACGATGTAGGCACCCGAGAGTGGGTTGCCCAACTCATCCTTGATCGTACCGCGAAGGGTTCCCGTTTGAGAGAATGCCCCCATGCATTGCAGGATGAATAGGAAGAACAGGGCAGGCCGCATGCGAAAGGTCGGCTAAGATAACGGGGTAGTCCGGGTCGAAGTATGCCGGGCGGACCAATGCCTCAGCCTAGGACGGAGCCGATGGTCTCCACCAATTGGGCCGGGCCCCCGAAGTGTTCCAACATCAGGATGTCATGGTCCGTACAATAGCTGCGCAACCGGGCACGTGGCTCATCCTCCACGCCACCCCCGATCACCAGGATCTGCGCTTTGCCAAGGTCCAATTGGGCCATGAGTAATTGCTCGTCCATGTATCCTTCGGCATCCAGTCCAGCAGCTTTGAGTTGTTGGTCCACCAAGGCCATCATCGCCGCGTTCCGGCCAAAGAAGTAGATCGATCCGTCAGGCATGGGCGCAAGGTATTGAGCAATGGCCGATCGGCCGTGCTTACCTCCAAGTCGAACTCAGGCCAGCGTCTTCTGCAGCCAAATGTCAACCAACGCGTTGAACCGATCCGGATGCTCCATCATAGCGGCATGTCCACAGTCGTCGATCCAGAAGAGTTCGCTCTGCGGGATCAAGGAATGGAATTCCTCTGCCACATGTGGCGGCGTGATCGTATCCTCCCTCCCCCAGATCAGGCAGACCGGCATGGTTAGTTTGGGAAGGTCCTTGGCCATGTTGTGGCGGATCGCACTCTTCGCCAAGGAAAGAATGCGGATCAACTTCGCTTTGTCGTTCACCGTTTCGTAGCACTCTTCCACCAACGCATCCGTAGCATGCTTCGGATCGTGGAAGGTGAGGGCGATCTTCTTGCGCAGGTACTCCTTGTCCTCTCGGCGTGGGAAGCCACCGCCGAAAGCGTTCTCGTAAAGTCCGCTGCTGCCGGTTAGGATCAGCGTACGCACCTTCTCGGCTTGCTTGGTGCAATACACCAAAGCCACATGCCCGCCCAAGGAGTTGCCCAATAGGTTCACCTCGGTCAGTCCGATGTGCCGTATGAAACGATCCAAGAAATCCGCCAAGGCCGGCACGTTCGTGTTCAGCATCGGCAAGGTGTACAACGGCAGCATCGGCATCAGCACCCGGTAGCGGCCACCGAAATGTGCGATGGGACCCTCGAAATTGCTGAGTGCGCCGAACAGGCCGTGAAGGAAGAGTAACGGAGGGCCATCACCGACATCGATGTAGGTGAATTCACCTTCCTGCTTCAAATGCTCCTCGTTCGCCATGCGGTCCGTCCAAAGGTAGACGGATGGAGGGAACATGGAGTACACCTGACCACCGACCCTGAGTTAGCATCCAGCTGTCTTCCGGAGAAGATCGACAAGGATCCTTGTCCCGATAGCGCGTCATTTTCTGGGCGTAAAGTGCCCCGTTCTTGTTGCTTCTGGCGTAATCGGTTCGCCCCCATTTCCATTCGGACAACGAATGTACAATTAGGATCCCGGCTCACCATTCTTGTACTTGCCGGGCCGATCTCCATGTTCTTTCGGTCCTTCCATTTTCGGTATACGGTGGTGCTGATCATTATCCGCATCGCGCTGGTCGTTCTTGCATTCTTTATCATCGTTCGCCCTTGTCTGACCGGTAGTTTCGATGGCCCACCTAGCTATGCGCATACGGATCGTGATCCGGGGTTCGAACCGATGCAAGTGGTGGCATACCAAGGCGACCGTATTCTGGTTTCGTAGGAACGAGGGCGCTATAAGTGATCACGGTATCGTTGTAAAACGCGAAACGTACTCTGCTCTTTCTTCATATTGTCGAAAGGTGTTGTTCACCACGTCTCATTAGTATGGTGCAGTCAACTCACGTTCCGCAGATGGCTCTACCGCCTTCATCCTGGATCCGGAGAACGTGAACGATTAGATCGGGAGTGTCACATCGTGATGCGTTTTCCTAGGTTGGTTGCCTTTGGGTTCTAGGCGCTACTGTCAAGTCTGGTCCTTTCGCCTGCTTTTCCCACTTCCACCACCACGCCCCCTTTCCTCGCTTCTTCACAGTGCCCTGTTGATCGATCCTGCTAATAACGGCGGGCATTTCGGGTTCTGCTGCCTGAACTTTCGGGTCCGTCTTTCAGCGCTGTTCATCTCTCCGCTCAGGGCCTTTGTTGTTGATAAGCCCCCCACTTTTACCCACCACCTGAACTAGCCTATTTGTAGGCCAATAGCGGGCATATCACAACTTTTGCACATCTTCGCCGTTGAAGAATTATCAACAACGAAGCAAAATCGGGGGAGATCGTGGGGAGAAGTGGGTAAAGGCACCTACTTTCGCCACCATTCCTGCGTGAATGCGCTATGCTGAACCTGTTAGGGGAATACCCATCGACCTTGGACTCCAAGAGCCGCGTGCTCTTGCCCGCCGCGCTGAAGAAGCAGCTCGGTGGCGAGGAGGCAAAGGGCTTTGTGGTGAACCGCGATGTGTTCAGCGAGTGCCTCGTGCTGTACCCGATGGACGAGTGGAACAAGACCAGTGCAACGGTGCGCGTCTTGAACCGCTTCGATCCGGACAACGTGGAGTTCATTCGGCGCTTCCTCAACGGAGCGACCCGTGTGGATCTCGACGTCAACGGGCGGTTACTCATTCCCAAACCATTGATGGACTACGCCAGTATGGCGAAGGATGTCGTGTTCACGGGCATGGGCGATCGCATCGAGCTATGGAGCGAGGAACTGCACAAGCGCGCGCTCAGCGGGAACGTGGACTTCAAGTCATTGGCGGCGAAAGTCATGGGCGGTAGCCCGAAAACCAATGGTGCATGAGTATCACGACCCCGTTCTTTTACAAGCCTGTCTCGAAGGATTGAACATCGATCCGGACGGCGTCTATGTGGACGTAACGTTCGGCGGTGGAGGCCACAGCAAGGCCATCTTGGAGCGCCTCGGCCCCAAAGGCCGGCTGATAGCGTTCGACCGGGATCGTGATGCATGGAACAACGCACCGGAGGACGACCGCTTCACCTTGGTGAAAGCCGACTTCCGTTGGATGCGGAATCACTTGCGTTTCCTGCATGCACTACCGGTGGATGGTCTGCTCGCTGATCTGGGTGTGAGTAGTCATCAGTTCGATACCGGTGCGCGCGGTTTCAGTTTCCGCTTCGATGGTCCACTGGATATGCGGATGGATCATCGCGCCAAGCGCACGGCATCTCAACTTCTGCGTGATCTGGACGAACCCGCCTTGACCACGGTGCTTCGCAAGTACGGCGAAGTGGATGCTGCCCATCGCGTTGCACGGCAGCTGTTGAAGGCCAACGCGGAAACTCGGATCGGCACTACGTTCCAATTGGTTGAAGCGTTACGGCCTGTTACACCACGCGGTAAGGAAAGCAGTTTCTTGGCCCAGGTGTTCCAAGCGTTGCGCATCGCAGTGAACGATGAGCTCGCAGCATTGGAGAGCCTGCTGACCCAGAGCGCTGAAGTGATCGCACCCGGCGGTCGATTGGTGGTGATGAGCTATCACTCATTGGAGGACCGACTGGTGAAGCACTGGATGCGGGCGGGCAACCTGCATGGCGAAGAGCACAAGGACCTCTTCGGCAATCGACTCCGCCCTTTCAACCCTTCGAGCAACAAAGCGATCCAACCAACGGATCTGGAAATAGCAAGGAACCCCCGGGCACGAAGCGCCCGACTGAGAATAGCGACACGTGAACAAGCTGCGTGATATAGAACCAGAGGACACCGAAACCCCGGTGGCCAAGACCAAGTCGGTGAAGACCGGCAAGGTTGCATCGGCGACCAAGTCCGCCGTGGTCGGTCGGGCTGCACGCGTGCCTCGGATGCTCATCGGGGTGCTCAACGGTTCGTTCCTGACCCGCGAAAAGCTGCTGGGCAACATGCCCTTCATCCTGTTCTGTGCCGGGTTGATGATCACCTACATCGCCTACGGTTATCACACCGAGCGCATTGTTCGTGATCTGGATAGCACCGATTCCGAATTGAACGAGTTGCGAAGCGAATACATCACCGTTCGCGCCCGCTTGGAGAAGATCGAACAGCAGAGCCAGGTAGCGGCAGGGATCGGTGAGTTGGGCTTGAAGGAAAGCCGGGTGCCGCCTGTGAAGTTGGAAGTACCGAAGAAGGACCTCAAGAAGACACAGTCACCATGATGGACAACCGCCAGCTCCGCGCGCGTGCCAACATCGTCTACGTGGTGGTGGTGCTCTTCGCCGTGGCCATCGCGGTGAAGCTGTTCACCATCCAGATCGTGGAGGGGGATAAGTGGCGTGCGAAGGCGGAAACGATCTCGACCATGTACCGCATCGTGCAGCCGGACCGTGGCCATATCTACAGCGAGGATGGAAGGCTACTCGCCACCAGTGTGCCCGAGTATGAGGTGCGCATGGACATGGTACCGAGCGGTATGACGCAGGAGCTGTTCGACAGCGGGGTCGATCCCTTGAGCAGGAGTCTAGCGAACCTGTTCGGAGATCGAACTGCGGCAGAGTACAAGCGTGATCTCATCGATGCGCGACACCGCAAGGAGCGCTTTCACTTGGTCAAACGCCGTGCGGATCATACCCAAGTACAAGAACTGCGCACGTTCTCGCTGTTCCGGCTCGGTCGATACAAAGGTGGGTTGATCACCGTGAAACACACCGTGCGTGTCCATCCGTTCGATCGCCTGGCATCTCGGAGTATAGGCTACGTGCTGCGCGATAATAGCAAGATCGGTCTGGAGAGCGGATACGATAAGTGGCTCAAAGGGGTAACTGGTCGTCGCTTGGAACGCCGGCTCACGGGCGGGATATGGATGCCCGTGGACAATGGTGATGGCGTCGATCCGGTGACAGGAAGCGACATCCATACGACGATCGACATCAACCTACAGGACCTAGCGGATGCTGCGTTGGAGAGGCAATTGCGCAAACACGGTGCACAGTACGGAACCGTGATCGTTATGGAAGTGGAGACCGGCTACATCAAGGCCATCTGTAACCTCACCCGGAGGGACAGCAATTACGTGTCCGACCTGAACTACGCGATCTCCCAAGCCACCGAACCGGGCTCGACCTTCAAGCTGGCTTCGTTGATGGTGGGGTTCGAGGACGGGACGATCAAGCCTACAGATACGATCGATACCAAATTGGGCCACTTGCAGTATCACGACCGCACCATGCGTGATGCACACCAAGGGGAGTACAGAAAGGTGACCGTGCAACGGGCTTTCGAACTCTCGTTGAACACGGGCATCAGTTTGGCCGTGACCAAGGCGTACGCGAAGGAACCCGCTCGGTTCCTGGATGGATTGAAACGCTTCGGGCTGCATGAACCTACCGGTGTGATGATCCCTGGTGAGCCGGTGCCGACACTTCGCGGACCTGGGCAAAAGGGGTGGAGCGGCGTGAGCCTGCCGTGGATGAGTATCGGGTATGAGAGCATGCTCACTCCCTTGCAGATCCTCTCTTTCTACAACGCCGTGGCGAACAATGGTCGAGCCATGCAACCGCAATTCGTGGATCATGTTTCGCGCAATGGCAAGGTGGTCGAACGCATGGAACCCAAGGTGATGAACCCACGGATCTGCTCGAAGTCCACTTTGGATGTGGCCCATGCCATGCTGCAAGCCGTGGTGGACAGTGGAACAGCCACGAACCTGAAGGCAGCACACTTCAAGATCGCGGGGAAGACAGGCACTGCGCAGATCTCGCGTAATGGGAGCTACAAGACCGAAGGCGTAAGCTATCAAGCCTCGTTCGTTGGGTATTTCCCGGCCGATGCACCGAAGTACAGTTGCATCGTGGTGGTGAACGGACCAACCATGAGTGGGGTATATGGCAATGTGGTGGCCGGTCCGGTCTTCAAGGAGATCGCCGATAAGATCTACAGCAATCGATTGGAGCTGCAACAGGAAACGCATTTGGCTGCCGCCGAGGGGCCACGTACTCCTATCAGTATGAGTGGTCATAGTGGTGACTTGCGTACTGCCCTGAGTGGCCTGCATATTCCTATGGTACAGGAGGGTGAGAGCGAATGGGTCACCACGGCAGCAGGTGATACAAGTGTTGTACTGCAGCCTCGTGGAATTCCTGCTGATGCTCTGGGTCGTGTGCCGAACGTGTTGGGCATGGGCTTGCGCGATGCGCTTTACATTCTGGAGAATCGTGGACTCCGTGTTCGGATCCAAGGAAGTGGAATGGTCAAGAAGCAATCGCTTCAGCCCGGTGACCGTGCCGTGCATGGTTCAACCATCGTGATCGAGCTCACATGAAGTTGCTCAAGGACATCCTCTATCGCGTCCGCATCGAGCAGGTGGTCGGTTCCACCAATACGGCCATCGAGGTCATCGCATTCGATAGTCGCAAGGTGGTCTCCTTCACGGCTTTCGTTGCGGTACGCGGCACTCAGGTGGATGGGCACGCCTTCATTGAGAAGGCCATCGAGAGTGGTGCCAGCGCCATCATTTGCGAAACGATCCCAGCGGAATTGAAGGAAGGCATCACCTACGTACGGGTGGAGGATGCTGCAGCCACCCTCGGGATCATGGCCGCGAATTTCTTCGATCACCCATCGAAGCAGTTGAAGCTCGTGGGGATCACCGGGACCAATGGCAAAACGAGTACAGCCACCCTCTTGTTCCGTTTGTTCCGCGCTCTTGGCTACAAGTGCGGGTTGGTCAGTACCGTGGAAACGCGGATCGGCCAACGGACCATTCCCAGCACACACACTACCCCGGATGCCATTCGGTTGAATGAGTTGCTCGCCGAGATGGTGGAGGAGCGGGTGGCCTTTTGTTTCATGGAGGTGAGTTCGCACAGCGTGGTGCAAGAGCGCATCGCTGGCCTTCAGTTCGCCGGCGGCGTGTTCATGAACATCACGCATGACCACTTGGACTACCATGGCACATTCGCCGAATACATCAAGGCCAAGAAGCGCTTCTTCGATCAATTGCCCGCTACTGCTTTCGCGTTGGTGAATGCCGACGATGCCAACAGTGCGGTGATGCTTCAGAATACGAAGGCTACCAAACGCTCCTTCGCTGTGAAGAGCATGGCCGACCACCGTGCGCGGATCATCGAGAACCAACTGACGGGCCTGCACTTGAACATCGACGAGTACGATATGTATTCCCGATTGATCGGCGAGTTCAACGCCAGCAATCTGCTCGCTACATATACCGTGGCCACGTTGCTCGGCGAGGTGCCTTTGAACGTGCTGACCGCGCTAAGCGATCTGGAACCACCGCGTGGTCGTTTCCAGGTCGTGCGCAGCAATGGAGGGGTCATCGGTGTGGTCGACTACGCGCATACGCCCGATGCACTGAAGAATGTGTTGACCACCATCAACGATGTGTGCGGGGAGAACGAGCAAGTGATCACCGTGTTGGGCTGTGGCGGTGATCGGGACCGGACCAAACGGCCCATCATGGCGCGGATCGCAACGGATCTGAGCAGCCACGTGGTGCTCACCAGCGATAACCCGCGGACAGAGGATCCAATGGCGATACTGGAAGAGATGCGGCAAGGGGTCCAATTGACCGATCAAGGGCGTGTATGGTCGAATGCGGATCGTAAGGAGGCCATTCGCCAAGCGGTGGGTATGGCGAAATCCGGGGATGTGGTGCTCGTGGCCGGAAAGGGGCACGAGACCTATCAGGAGATCAGCGGGATGAAACACCCTTTCGATGATGTGGCCGTGCTGAAGGAAACCCTTGAACTCCTGCACAAATAATGTTCTACCACCTCTTCGATCAGTTCGGTGCGGGGATCCCAGGTGGAGGCTTGTTCGGCTTCATCTCCTTCCGCGCAGCGATGGCTGTGTTCGTTTCACTGCTCATTTCACTGTGGTGGGGAAAGGGGATCATCAACCTGCTCCGTCGCATGCAGGTGGGCGAGACCGTGCGTGATCTGGGATTGGATGGCCAGATCCAAAAGCAAGGCACACCAACGATGGGTGGGTTGATCATCCTCTCCGCAACGATCATCCCAACGCTACTCTTCGCCGATCTCCAGAACATCTACATCATCCTCTTGCTTGTCGCTACGATGTGGTTGGGTGCCATCGGCTTCATCGACGACTACATCAAGGTCTTCAAGAAGGACAAGCGTGGCTTGGCTGGTAAATTCAAAGTAGTGGGCCAAGTGGGCGTGGGCATCATCATCGGGACCACGGTGTATTTCCATCCGGAGATCCGTACCCGCGTTGAAGTGCCTGAAGTGTTGGCATCGCAACTTGACGAACGTGAATTGCACACCGTGACCGAGGACGATGGCACGGTCCATTATCTGCTGAACAGGAAATCGCCGAACACGACGATCCCCTTTATCAAGGACAACGAATTCAACTATTCGTCCGTGCTTGGTCTTTTCGGTAGAAGTGCGCGGCAGTACACTTGGGTGCTCTACACTCTGGTGGTGATCTTCATCATCACTGCCGTCAGCAACGGAGCCAATATCACCGATGGTCTCGATGGCCTAGCCACAGGCACCTCAGCGATCATGGTGATGACCTTGGGGATCCTCGCATACGTGAGTGGTAACGTCATCTTCTCGGACTACCTCAACATCATGTATATCCCTGGCAGCGGTGAACTCGCTGTATTCATCGGGGCATTGCTGGGTGCGTGCATCGGTTTCCTCTGGTACAATACGTACCCGGCGCAAGTGTTCATGGGCGATACAGGAAGCCTCGCGCTGGGCGGGATCATCGCCACGCTGGCCATTCTGGTCCGCAAGGAATTACTGATCCCTGTGCTATGCGGCGTCTTCCTCGTGGAGAACCTCAGCGTGATGGTACAGGTCTCCTATTTCAAATACACCCGGAAACGCTATGGCGAAGGACGTCGGGTCTTCCTCATGTCCCCCTTGCATCACCATTTTCAGAAGAAGGGGATCCACGAAAGCAAGATCGTGTCACGCTTCTGGATCGTTGGGATCATGCTGGCCGTCGTATCCATCGTAACCCTCAAGCTGCGATGAAGGAGCTCGTGGTACTCGGTGCGCAGGAGAGCGGTGTTGGTGCCGCGCGGTTGGCTAAACTGCGCGGGCTGAATGTTTTCGTGAGTGACATGGGGGCCATCAAGCCCGCGTATCGGGCCGAACTCATCGCGCATGATATCGCTTTCGAAGAAGGTGGCCACACGGCCTCCCGCGTGCTGGGTGCGGATGAACTGGTGAAGAGTCCCGGGATCCCGGATACCGCATCGCTCGTTGTGGCTGCTCGCGAGAAGGGTGTTCCGGTGATCAGCGAGATCGAATTCGCATACCGCTACTGCAACGGTCGCATCATCGGTATCACCGGTAGTAATGGCAAGACAACGACCACGCTGCTTACGCATCACATCCTGCAGAAGGCGGGTATCGATGTGGCCGTGGGTGGAAATGTAGGTACCAGTTTCGCCGGCCTGGTCGCTGATGGTGACCATGCGTGGTATGTGCTCGAACTGAGCAGCTTCCAACTCGACGGCATTGCCACATTCCGGCCGGACATAGCGATGTTGCTCAATATCACACCGGATCACCTGGATCGGTATCACTACCGCATGGCGGATTACGTGGCGAGCAAGTTCCGCATCGCGATGAACCAGCGGAAGGAGGATCACTTCATCTACTGTACCGACGACCGCGAGATCGGTTCTTGGCTCGGACAACATTCGGTGAAGGCGATTGCCTGGCCGTTCTCCATTCACCACGCACTGGAACAGGGCGCATGCCTCACCGACGATCACATCCAAATCACCATTGACCAATCCACATTCCGCATGTCCATCATCGAACTTGCCCTGCAGGGGAAACACAATGTGTACAACTCCATGGCCGCCGGTATCGCTGCGCGTGTCCTCGAGATCCGAAAGGATATCGTACGCGATAGCCTGGCCGATTTCCAGAATGTTGAGCACCGCTTGGAGCATGTCGCCTTGGTTCATGGCATCGAGTTCATCAACGATTCCAAGGCCACCAATGTGAACTCTACATGGTACGCGCTGGAGAGTATGAACAAGCCGGTGGTCTGGGTCGTCGGTGGTGTGGACAAGGGGAATGATTATGCCAGCTTGCGCGAACTGGTGAAGCAGAAGGTGAAGGCGATCGTTTGCCTTGGAACGGATAACGATGCACTGCACAAGGCCTTCGGTGATCTGGTGCCGGTGATGCACGATACCGCCAGTGCGGAGCAAGCCGTTCAGACAGCGTACGAGTCCGCAGAAGCGGGTGATGTGGTCCTCTTGAGTCCGGCGTGTTCCAGCTTCGACCTGTTCGAGAACTATGAAGAACGCGGACGCAAATTCAAAGCAGCGGTGAAAGGACTCTGATCGTTCGACCCGGATAAACGATGAGCAGCGAACAAGAACACCCCTCACTCAGAACGGTCGGCGACGGTTTGGTGGACGCACGGCGCGCAGCCCTGTCCGCGCATGAGCCTGTGTCCCACAGTTTGGAGTTGGTCGCTTCGGTGAATGGGATCCCTTTCATCAACGACTCCAAGGCGACTTTCTTGGATGCCGCTTTGGGATCGCTGGCGCAAATGACCGGCAACGTCGTGTGGATCGTCGGCGACCTCTCCAATGAATTGGACGAAGGGTATGTGCAGGACATCATCCGGGAAAAGGTTTCCGCTGTGGTGCTCTTTGGTCGATCACCGGATGAAATGGAACGAGAGGGGATCGCCAGCGTGGAGCATTTGTACGTGACGGATGAACTGCGCACAGCGGTCTTCCTAGCGAACGAACTCGTGGCACCGGATGGAACGGTGCTTTTCAGTCCGGCTTGCCCCAGTGGCAACGGATTCGCCAACTATGAAGAACGCGGTGCCGAATTCAAACGCGCTGTGCGTGACCTGTGATCTCAACGTACCCAGATAAACTCCGAACCTTGACCACCCTCCTCCATAGACTGAAAGGCGACCGTGCGATCTGGATGACCGTCCTGTTCTTGGGATTGATCAGCCTGCTTGCCGTGTATAGCTCCATCAGCTCACTTGCATTCAAGCGCGAGGGAGGAGGCACCTTGCACTTCTTGGTGAAGCACGGTGTGATGCTGATCACCGGAGGTCTGATCATGATCTACGCGGCCCGTCAGCAATTCACCATCTATTCGCGGTTGTCGCAATTGCTCATCGGGGTGATGGCCGTATTGCTCTTGCTCACACTCCTGCTCGGTTCGAACATCAACGACGCGAGCCGCTGGATCACCATTCCCTTCATCAACCAGAGTTTTCAAACCAGTGATCCCGCCAAGGTGGTGCTCGTTGTCTACCTCGCACGTGTGCTGGGGAAACATCGGGCAGAGGAATGGACCTTCCGAGAAGTGCTGTTGGAACTCATGCTCCCCGTCGGTGTGATCTGCGGGCTGATCCTCCCCGCGAACTTCTCCACGGCCGCCGTCCTGTTCGTGGTTTGCCTCGTCATCATGTTCATCGGCCAAGTGCCCATGAAGCACATGGTGATGATCGTCGGTGCTGCGGTACTTGCCTTCGGCTTGGTGCTCTTCCTGGCTAAGTCCACCCCTGGACTGCTCCCACGACTCGATACATGGGTCGGTCGCATCGAAAGCTTCGGCGTGGAAGACCACGATGCCAATTACCAAGTGGAGCATGCCAAGATCGCGATCGCATCGGGTGGTTTCCTGCCCAACGGACCCGGTAGCGGAACCTCTCGCAATTTCCTGCCGCATCCGTACTCGGACATGATCTATGCCTTCATCATCGAGGAGTATGGTAGTATCCTCGGCGGACTCGGATTGTTGCTCTTGTACCTCATCCTGCTATACCGTGCAGCACGTATTGCAGGTCAATGCGAGAAACCGTTCGGCTCCCTCGTGGCGGTCGGTCTCAGCTTCATGCTCGTGTTACAAGCGATGGTGAACATGGCCGTCGCCGTGAACCTTGTACCCGTGACCGGACAGCCATTGCCCTTGGTGAGTATGGGTGGTACCAGCGTCTGGTTCACCTGCCTTGCCATTGGTATCGTGCTCAGCGTGAGCCGCAGCCTCGGATCCGGAACGAACCCTAACCCCACGATCGATGGTCGACGCCCACGAACAGCGCACGCCTGAGGCCCTGCGGGTGATGATCTCCGGTGGTGGCACCGGTGGTCACATCTTCCCGGCCATCGCCATCGCGAATGCGGTGCGCGAGCGGGAAGCGGCGACCCAGTTCCTGTTCGTGGGAGCCGAGGGAAAGATGGAGATGGAGAAAGTGCCGGCCGCCGGTTACACCATCGCGGGTCTGCCCATCCGTGGTTTCCAGCGCGGTTCCATCACCAAGAACATCGCCTTGCCTTGGCGCGTGATCAAGAGCATGATGAAGGCACGTGCGCTGGTCCGGAACTTTCGGCCGAACGTGGCGGTCGGGGTCGGCGGATATGCCAGTGGACCGTTGCTCGCTGCGGCCCAACACATGAATGTCCCCACCTTGATCCAGGAGCAGAACAGCTTCCCTGGGAAAACGAACATCTACCTCTCGAAACGCGTGGATCGAATTTGTGTCGCATACGAGGGAATGGACAAATACTTCCCGAAGGCCAAGTTGCTACTCACGGGCAATCCGGTGCGACAAGATGTGGTCCGTTTGGCGGGTAAACGCCCGCGAGGCATGGAACATTTCGGCCTCTCCGAGGGTGCGCCGATCCTCTTCGTAACAGGTGGATCCTTAGGTGCCCGTGGTGTGAACAAAGGCATCGAAGCCGCGCTACCGCGTTTCCAAGAGGCGGGCCTTCAGGTCATCTGGCAAACGGGTACGCCCTACCACGCGCAAGCACTAGAGGCAGTGGCCAAGTTGAATTACGAAGGGTGCAAAGTACACGAGTTCGTTACGAAGATGGATCTCGCTTATGCCGTGGCCGACCTCATCGTATCCAGAGCAGGTGCGATCAGTGTGAGCGAGATCTGTCTGGTGCAAAAGCCCGCGATCCTTGTGCCGTTGCCCACGGCCGCAGAGGATCATCAAACACACAATGCACGGGCGCTCACGAACCGGGGTGCAGCCTTGCTCGTTCGCGATGATCGCGCCACGGAGGAATTGGGTACGATCGTGCTCGAGACGATCAAGGATCCAGAGGCACTGAAGCGTTTGCACATGGCGATCGCGAATATGGGAACACACAATGCTGCCGAGACCATTGCGGCAGAGGTCATTCGATTGGCACGAGCATGAGTACGCTAGGCGGACATATGATCTACTTCATCGGTATCGGTGGCATCGGCATGAGTGGCCTTGCCCGCTATTTCCGTCGTCGCGGTGCCGTGGTGGCTGGCTATGATCGTACGCCCAGTGAGTTGACGAATCAGCTCTTGGCGGATGGGATCGATGTGCAGTTCGATGATCGCACAGCCATGATCCCGGAGGAATTCCGTCAAGCCGATGCAATCCAGGTGATGGTGGTGCGCACACCCGCCGTGCCATTGTCCAGCCCGTTGCTCAGTTATTGGGAAGAGCGCGGGGCACGGATCCTGAAGCGCGCCGATGTGTTGGGTATGATCACCAAGGACCTCCGGACCGTGGCCGTTGCTGGAACGCATGGCAAGACGACCGTGAGCACGATGATCGCCCACTTGCTCACAGTTGGCAAAGTGCGCTGCAACGCATTTCTAGGGGGCATATCCAGCAACTACGGCACCAACGTGTTGCTCAGCGACGATGCCGTGGTGAACGTAGTGGAAGCGGATGAGTACGACCGCAGTTTCTTGAAACTATGCCCGAACGAATCGGTGATCACCGCCATGGATCCCGACCACATGGACATCTATGGAACGAATGAATCCATGTTCGATGCTTACACCCAGTTCGCCATTCTATGTGATGGCCCCCTGCTGGTACACGAACGCATCGCCGATCACTTCAAGGACCGGAGCAATGTGATGACATACGCTCTCGGAAGTGCCGGTGTGCCACGTGCAGAGGATCTCCGTGTGGTGGATGGAGCTTACCATTTCGACTTGATCACCGAGCAGCACGAACTGAAGGATCTACGCTTGGGCATGCCGGGAAGACATAACGTGGAGAATGCCATTGCCGCATCCACCATCGCCTTGCGTCTAGGTGTCACGCCGAGTTCGTTGCGCGAAGGCCTGAACTCGTTCCGCGGCGTATCCCGTCGTTTTGAAACGCGGATCCGAGATAAAGGGATCGTCTACATCGATGACTATGCACACCACCCCAAGGAACTGGATGCGTGCATCGCCAGCGTCCGTGAGATGTATCCAGGAAGACGCGTAACGGGGATTTTCCAACCGCACTTGTACTCACGGACCCGTGATCTGGCAGCGGACTTCGCACAGAGCCTCGCCGCTTTGGATGAGTTGATCCTTCTGGAGGTCTATCCAGCACGGGAAGAACCCATCGAAGGCATAGACTCGACCTGGCTGCTGGATCAAGTGCCCATGGAGAACAAAGTGGTTCGCGCCCGTGAGGATGTCATCGATCACCTGCGTAACAAGGAACTCGATGTAGTGGTCACGCTTGGTGCCGGTGATATCGATCGTCTGGTCCTGCCCATTCAACAACTCTTGAACCAACGCATCCGATCATGAAGAAGTTCAAGCATATCCTGCGCCCCATTGGCATCGCTCTGGTGATGGTAGGGGTCGTGCTCGCACTCGGTTTCGTGGAACGTACCGCCGATCGTGCTCCCATCACCGATATCCGGATCGATGTTTCCGGAGAGGAAGGGGTCCACTTCATAGATGAACTGACCGTACGCCGCGAAGTGCTGGACCAAGGCGGTGCTGTAATGGGCGCTCCGACGCATACCGTGGATGTTACGCATATCGAGGATCGCCTGCGCAGCATTCCGTGCATCGCAGCAGCCGAGGTCTACCACACCATGGATGGCGTGTTGCATGTGCAGGTCGATCAACGGATCCCGATCGTGCGCGTGTACAATGGGAACGGATCCAGCTTCTATGTGGATCGTGAGGGCTGGGTGATGCCCACGGATCCCGACTACACCGCCCGCGTATTGGTGGTCACCGGACATGTGAATGAACGCGGTGCTGAGGCCGGCGTGTACTCCGTGTATGCAAATGACAGTATTCAACATGGGTCACTGATGGACGACATCCACCGGTTGGCCCGTTACATCACCCAGGATCCCTTCTGGATCGCCATGATCGACCATGTCGTCGTGACATCGGACAACGAATTCGAACTGATCCCCCGGGTCGGTGCCCAACGGATACTGATCGGTGATGGAACCGCACTGGACCAACGCTTCAAGAAATTGAGGATCTTCTACGAAAAAGGAATTCCACGATCGGACTGGCGACGCTATGCGCGCATCGACCTACGCTATGCCGATCAGATCGTCTGCACCAAACGAACAACGCCCTAACACGCTATACCACATGGACCACAACCAAGAGATCGTCGCCGGACTCGATATCGGAACGACGAAGATCGCCTGCATCGTCGGGCGCAAGAATGAGCAAGGGAAGATCGAGATCCTCGGCATGGGCAAAGCCAAATCCGATGGGGTGACCCGCGGCGTGGTGGCCAACATCCAGAAGACCGTTGAAAGCATCAAGGCGGCCATTCGAGAAGCTGGGGACAGTGCGGGTGTCGATATCGAGACCGTGAACGTCGGTATCGCTGGGCAGCACATCCGAAGCATGCAGCACCGCGGCATGAAAATGCGTGAGAGCCTCGAAGAGGAGATCCGCCAGGAGGATATCGATATGTTGATCGATGAAACCTATCGCTTGGTGATGCCTCCGGGAGAAGAGATCATCCATGTGCTTCCGCAGGAGTATATCGTGGACAACGAGCAAGGTATTCGTGATCCGATCGGAATGAGTGGTATCCGCTTGGAAGCCAACTTCCACATCATCAGCGGTCAAGTCACTGCAGCGCGCAACATCAACAAGTGTGTGCATCGTGCTGGGCTCAACGTCACCGAGTTGATCCTGGAACCGCTGGCGAGTGCCGATGCGGTATTGAGCCATGAGGAGAAGGAGGCCGGTGTGGTGCTGGTGGATATCGGTGGTGGTACCACTGACATCGCCATCTTCTTCGACAACATCATCCGCCACACGGCCGTGATCCCCTTCGGTGGAAACGTGGTGACCGAGGACATTCGCCAAGGTTGCGGCATCATGCGTGATCAGGCCGAGTTGCTCAAGACCAAGTTCGGTAGCGCGTTGGCAGCGGAGAACAAGGAGAACGAAGTGGTCTGCATTCCAGGTCTGCGTGGACGAGAACCCAAGGAGATCAGCCTCCGCACCTTGGCCGAAGTGATCCAAAGCCGCATGGAAGAGATCCTCGAGCATGTCTACTTCGAGATCAAGAACAGCGGCATCGAGAAGCAATTGATCGCCGGTATCGTCCTGACCGGTGGTGGTTCGCAGTTGAAACACCTGAAGCAGTTGGTGGAGTACATGACCGGCATGACCACCCGTATCGGTTACCCCAACGAACACCTGGCCAAGAGCAATGTGGAAGCCGTGACCAGTCCGCTGTATGCTACCGGTGTCGGTCTTGTAATGAAAGGCTTCGACTACCTCGATCGTCGACGACCACATAAGGCCGATACCACCGTGGACCGTTCCAAGGCTGCGGTACAAGGCCACTCCAAGGGTGTGCTTACCGGCTTCTTCGCGAACATCATCTCGGGTGCTTCCGAAATGCTGAAGGACGACGAGAACTAAGACCCCGAACAGATCCTACTATTCACCTTCAATACCGCAACGTCATGAAATTCGACCTCCCCAAAGAACTCGCTTCCATCATCAAGGTGATCGGTGTTGGTGGCGGCGGCAGCAATGCCGTCAACTACATGCACGACCAAGGCATCAAGGGCGTGGACTTCATCATCTGTAACACCGATCGGCAGGCGCTGGACATCAGCTCTGTTCCGGTGAAACTCCAACTCGGACTCGGACTCACCGAGGGGCTTGGTGCTGGCTCTATCCCTGAGCGTGGTAACCAAGCCGCTCAGGAGAACATCGAAGAGATCAAACAACTGTTGAGCACCCGTACCAAGATGGTCTTCATCACGGCCGGCATGGGTGGTGGTACCGGAACAGGGGCTGCTCCCGTGATCGCGAATATCGCCCGCGAATTGGGGATCCTCACGGTCGGAATCGTCACCAGCCCGTTCCAATGGGAAGGGCGCAAACGCAAGCAACAAGCCGTGGCCGGCGTAGAGGAAATGCGCAAGGCCGTGGATACACTCCTGGTGATCAACAACGATCGGTTGCGCGAACTCTATGGCGACCTCTCGCTGGACAATGCCTTCGAGCATGCGGATAACGTGTTGACCACCGCAGCTCGCGGGATCGCGGAGATCATCCACAAGATCGGTAAGGTGAACGTGGACTTCGAGGATGTTCGTACTGTGATGAGCAATAGCGGTGTTGCCATCATGGGCATGGCCGAGGCCGAAGGCGAAGACCGTGCTTTGCGTGCCGCACACGAGGCCCTGTCCTCTCCGTTGCTCAACGATAGCGATATCAGCGGTGCGAAGTATGTGCTGTTGAACGTGACCCATGGTGAGCGTCCACTCTCCATGGATGAGATGACCGAGATCACCGATCACATCCAAGATGCTGCTGGAAGTACCGCCGATGTGATCTGGGGATACGGCAAGGATGAGAGCCTTGAGGACAAGGTGCGGATCACTGTGATCGCGACCGGCTTCCAGACCAATCCGGAAACGGGTGAACTGGCCACCGAGCAGAACACGCGTACCGTGATCCCCTTGAGTGCCGACCTGCCAACGATGATCACCCAACCGATCGTGAATCCGGTACAAGTGACCGCTCCTATCGCTCCAACGCCGCCAAAGGAAGAGGAATCCACTACACCAGAGCCCTATCTGAAACCAGCGGCCGTTGCCTCCGAGAAGGAGCCGACCATGCCATTGCCCACGACACAACAGTCCATTGGTTTCGAAGTGGACAAGGTACCCGCAAGGGAGTCCTCTCCTGTACCGCCAGCTATGCCCGAGAAGAAGGTGTTCGAATTGTATGATAACACCAACACGCCGAGCAGCAATGTAACGGCGGAACCAGAGCGGCCTGAGGTCGGGGAGGCACGCCTTTCTCAAGCGGAGCATCAGAGCCGTGTGGAACAGCGGGTTGCGAAAGTGCGCGAGTTGAACCAACGCCTTCGCACTCCGAATGGATTGAGCGATCTGGAACGTGAGCCCGCGTACAAGCGCAAGAACATCAGTTTGAACGAAACCACGCAGAGCACCGACTCCAATGTGAGCCGTTACACCTTGAGCGAAGAGACCGACGAGAACGGTGACCGACGCGTAGAGCTGAAGCGCAACAACCCGTACTTGCACGACAACGTGGACTGATCCAACAGGACCAGTGGGGCTGCGATCCCGGTCGCGGCCCGCTGGTCGATCCCCAACGACATGGAACTTCAACAACGCATCGACGAGGACATCAAGGCAGCGATGCTCGCTCGGGAAAAGGACAAATTGAATGCGCTGCGCGCGATCAAGAGCGCCATCTTGCTGGAGCGTACCAAGGAGGGTGCGAGCGAAGGGTTGGATGAAGCAACAGGTCTGAAGATCCTTCAAAAACTACACAAGCAGCGCATGGAGAGCGCGACCATTTATCGTGCGCAAGAGCGACCGGAGTTGGCCGAGGAGGAAGAGCGCCAGGCGACCGTGATCGAGGTGTACTTGCCCAAGCGTTTGAGCGATGACGAAGTGAAGGCACACGTGCAGCGGGTGATCGAAGACCTCGGTGCAAAGAGCATGGCCGATATGGGCAAGGTCATGGGTGCGGCCAACAAACAATTGGCCGGAAAGGCGGATGGAAGCACCGTAGCCGCATTGGTGAAGCAATTGCTCGCGGGTTGACCGGTCATTCGATGGAGAAAAGAAAAGCGCCCGTGCAGGGCGCTTTTCTTTTGGGGTCTACGGCTATGGCGTGCGAGGCATTTGTACATGACCGTTGGGTGAGGGTGGTTCGTCAACCCGAACGATGTCGACCACGAATGATCCTAGGGTGGAAGGCTCGCAGCAAAGGAACCATCGCAAGAGGCACGCATTTCGCTTCGAAATCGGATCAGAAGTGCAAGCGACGAAACTCGATCCACGAGACAACGTGCTGGGTGATCGAAGGGTGTTAGGAACACGCTGCGGTACTTCACGGATCATTTGCTGAACGTTACGGGACGTTCACATGCCTTGATCGATCACGCCGAGAAGTTCGACCGGACGATCTACGGTGGGGTATAAAAGCGAAGGGCCCCGAATGATCGGAGCCCTCCACGCGTTCGAGAACGCAGCTTACTTCTTCTTTGCAGCCTTCTTTGCTGCCTTCTTAGGAGCTGCTTTGCGAGCGCCCTTCTTGGCTGCCTTCTTAGGGGCTGCCTTTTTCGCAGCTTTCTTAGCTGCCTTCTTTGGAGCAGCTTTCTTAGCTGCCTTTTTCGGAGCAGCTTTCTTAGCTGCCTTCTTTGCTGCCTTCTTTGCCATGACGAAATGGTTTTTGTTTGCGTCAAACGTAATCGTGTGCGCCCACATCTTTACGCAGTGGTTGATAAAATGTTCACACCCTGCATTGTTGATATCGCTATTGGACCCCTTCGATCGATGTGATCGATCCGCCTTCAAGTGATCCTGTCGATCAACGATGTTCACGTGCGATCAACTTTCCAATTCGTTCTTGTCGAACTACACCGACCTTCTGAAACGTTGATGCACCAATGGATGTAGAAGGTGCGATGAGAACGTGAAGCAACATCGATCCATGTTGATCGTTGTTCATCATCACTCGACTTGCAACTTGAAACCGACACCGTGAACGTTCACGATGCGTACGTTCTCATCCAGCTTCAAATACTTCCGAAGACGACTTATGAAGACATCGAGGCTGCGTCCGAGGAAGTAGGTGTCGTCACCCCAGACCATGTTCAAGACCAATTCGCGCGTGAGAACTTGATCCTGGTGCATGCAGAGCAAGCGTAGCACATCGGCTTCTTTCTTCGTGAGCTTCCGCTCTTCGCTCGGATGACTCAACATGAGGTTGCGATGATCGAAGGTGTAGGTGCCCAACTCGAATCGTTCACGGTCCCGATGATCCTCTCCGCGGCCATGTGTTCGACGAAGAATGGCTTCGATTCGTAGCACTAGTTCTTCATGGCTGAAGGGCTTGGTCAGGTAATCATCACCACCCGCTTTGAAACCTGCGATTCGGTCTTCCGTCTGGCTTTTCGCGGTAAGAAAGATGATGGGGACTTCCGCATTGATCGAGCGAATGTCCTCTGCAAGACTGAACCCGTCCTTGTGTGGCAGCATCACGTCCAACACGCACAGGTCGTAAACATGCTCATTGAACTGTCGTAGGCCTTCCTTGCCATCTCTACACAGATGCACGGCATACCCTTTTCGCTTCAAGGCGTCCTGTACAACGAAGCCAAGGTTCTGGTCATCTTCCACCAATAGGATGTTTGCTTTGTTTTCGGTCATTGGACGATACTCTTTTACGCGGTCCGTGCTAAGGGGAGTAACAAGGTGAACGTGCTACCGCTACCAAATTCACTTATGGCACTGATGCGACCCCCATGGGCCTTTGCGATGTGTTGCACATAGTGTAGACCAAGTCCGAAGCCTTTTACATCGTGGACGTTGCCGGTGTGTACGCGGTAGAATCGCTCGAAGATGTACTTGATATCCTCCTTCTTGATGCCGATGCCATCGTCTTCGACCGCGATCGACAGGTCACCATTCTGGTTTCTGGTGCGCAGTTCGATGCGCCCGCCTTCCACGCCATACTTCAGTGCATTGTCCACCAAGTTGGTAAGCGCATTGGTCAGGTGTACACGGTCGCCATACACCATGGCGTTCGGAGCTTGAAGGTCGAGCTTGAGTTCAGTTCTACGTTCTAGCAGTGGTAGTTGGAAGTGCTCGGCCACGGATCGGGTGATCGCATGGACATCCACCATTTCGCGCTTCAGTTCCAAGCTTTCCTTGTCCAACGTGGAGAGTTGCAGAACACGTTCTACCTGGATGCGCAAGCGTTCATTCTCGTTCCGGATGATCCGCGCATACTCCTTCAATCGTTCGGGTTCATTTACGATCCCCGGGTCGCCCAGTACCTCACTGCTCAGCGCAATGGTGCTGATCGGTGTCTTCAACTCGTGCGTCATGTTCCCGATGAAGTCGTTCTTCATCTCACTCAATCTCTTCTGCTGAAGGATGACCCAAACGCTGTAGGCAAAGAAACCGAACACGATAAGGGTGACGATCGCCGGAAAGATCCAGGTCCACGTACTTCGCTGTTCTTCCCACAAGGTGCTTTTGCGGTTGGGGAAGAATATACCGAAGTAGTGCCCGTCCTTGTCCAGCTTCTGGAGCTTGGTGTGCTCCAGCGTATCCGTGTCCACGGGATCAACCGCCACATAATTCCCATAGACGATGCTGTCCGTAAAGCAATCATAGATCCCGTACTCGAAATCCTCTTGTATGTTGCGCCGACTGAATTCCTTCTTGAGCAACGACTCCAATAGATACGGATGGAGCGTATCGTTGATGGTAACAGCAAAATAATTCGGACGCTCCTGCTTCACCGCGTCGTAGAGGTCCGATGGGTCCTTGGTGATGGAGAGGATCTGCTCGGTGACATCCGTGAGGGCGATCACGACCCGGTCATTGAACTGCTTCTCCAGTTGAAGCGCCTGCTCGTGATTCAATTCGACCTGCTCTTGGCGGTAGCGGGAGGCTTCACGCAACCACAGCAACTGGATCACCACTACGCCGACCACGCTCAGAATGGCCAACAACATCAGTGTCCCTATCGTGCGTCGTCCCATGCTCGTGTTGCAATGTTACACTCTCCGGGCCATCGTGGTGGGGAGTTAACAAGCCTTTACTTTCGCCCACGTGTCGCGATCTGGACCGATGAATGGAACCGACGCGGTCTTGAAGTGGCAGGGCACGTGCCGGAGGATGTTGTTCCCCTTTGGAATCATATCGCTCAACGGTCATCCATTCCCTTCATTCTCCAGGGTCAACGCACGAAGCTTCTTTAAGCCCGGTTCATTTTGATCTACTGATCTTCGAGGTAGATGTTCTCAAGCTCTAGGGAATGTTCTTGGGGTCGTGGTTGAAGCATTGAGCACTTGGTCGGAACGATTCTAGGTTCACTTTGGAGAGTTCGCATCGCTTTGTTGCAGTACCGTGACGGAACAGGGCCATTTCACACGATCGTGCTATTGAGTACTTCCCGCGCCGGTAGTTGCTTTGCGGTCTCCTATCTCAACACAGCACATGAAGCTATTTACTCTACTCTCCGCCGTCATTTTCGTCACCGCCCTTCAGGCTCAAACAGAGGTCACCATTCCAACTGGGCCGGGCAACACCACCCAAGCCTATTACAGCTTGGCCAATGATGTACAAGGAACCGTCGCTCTTGGCGATTGGGACCTCGCCTTCGAGATCA
Organism: Flavobacteriales bacterium; assembly: GCA_016710015.1. GTDB lineage: Bacteria > Bacteroidota > Bacteroidia > Flavobacteriales_F > PHOS-HE28 > PHOS-HE28. The sequence continues at coordinate 258,333 of JADJLR010000003.1, read as the reverse complement.
GTGGGTTCACCTCAACGGTTCAAGTGAACACCATGAAGGGACTGACAGCGTTCGAAACACCTGAAGGTATCGCGGATTGGAACGCCGTGAATGCTCCGGATGAAATGAATTGGATCTCGCTGAACAATTCCGAGACCTATTGGTCGGCCGGTGCGCTTTCCAATGGCAACAACCTTTCCGAGCCGGATGGCTTCAACGTCGGTTGGGGTACATACAACCTCATCACACACACGATCGCGGGAACCAAGGTCTATGTGATCGGCTTCCCGGATGCGACCTTCCGGAAGTTGCGGATCAACTCCTTGGCCGGTGGTGCCTATTCTTTCACACATGCCGCGTTGGATGGTACGGATGAGCAAACCGTCTCCTTGATGAAAGCCGTTCACGCGGGAAAGAATTTCGGTTACTACAGTTTCGTAGGAGGTGTCTTGGATCTGGAGCCACCCACTGCGAGTTGGGACCTGCTCTTCACCAAGTACACCGCGATCATTCCGGCTCCCGCGCCAACGGCCTATGGGGTCGCAGGGGTATTGCAGAACAAAGGGGTCGATGCGCTGCAAGTGGACGGTGTGGATCCTGCCTCCGCAGATTGGACCAGTGGCCCGCTCGATTCCGCAATGAACGTGATCGGTTACGATTGGAAGAGCTTCAATATGGAGACTTCGATGTACGAGTACCCAACGGACCGCACCTATTTCGTACAGGATCGCGCCGGCAACATCTGGAAGTTGATCTTCACAGCTTACGGAGGTGGCTCCAACGGGAACATGACCTTCACACAGGATATGGTCAGTGCTGTTGGTGTTGAGGAGAATTACGGTACGCGGGATCTGGTCGTCTATCCGAATCCGACGAATACGGGCAGTATCAGCATCATCCTGGATCGCACGGTCCGCAACGGGCAACTTTCCATTCTGGACCTGACGGGCAAGTTGGTGAGCACGGCCAATGTGACCGGTGGTATGGGACTCGTTGCATGGCCTGTGGACGTGAGCGGCCTTTCCGATGGAACTTATGTGATGAAGCTGGATGCTGAAGGCAGCGCTTTCACCACCCGCTTCGTGGTCGGCCTGTGAATGACGCGGACTTGTTCAGTGAGGGGAGGACATTTCGCTGATCAATGCGGTTGAAGCAACGTGACTCGGTCATGACGATCATGATCACTCCCGACGGGTCCTTTGTGGAACCCATTGAAAGAGCATGGGATCAATGACCCATAGGATACTGGCGTTGGCACTGTGTATGCACGGGGCTTGCGCTATGGCGCAGATCCCGATCCAGGTCGGCGACGCGGATGCGAAACCAGTGCCCTACGCGCACTTGGCGTGGCAATGCATTGGGTCCGAAGGCCATGGGTTGGTTGTGATGGATGCTCAAGGGAAGGGTGCGGTGCCGGTGGACCATGCCTTGGCACAGAAGGGTGTTGCGATACGCATCAGTTTCGTGGGGTATGCAACAGTATCGGATACCATCCACTCGGGTGATGGAGTCGGGTACCACTTCATGCTCCGGCCAGCCGCCTTGGGGTTGCCGGAGTTCGTGGTAACGGGTCAGTACGCCCCCGCCTCCCCCGAAAAGGCCGTACATCGTGTTCGCGTGATCGATAGCAAGCAGTTCCAACGCATGGCGGCGAACAATTTGGGTGATGCTTTGCGCAATGAACTCAACGTCCAACTGGCGCAGGATAACGTCCTAGGTACTTCGCTTTCCATGCAAGGTCTGGGCGGTCAGAACGTGAAACTTCTGATCGATGGTGTCCCGGTGATCGGTCGACAGGATGGCAATGTGGATCTGGCGCAGATCGACCTGACGACCATCGACCGGGTGGAGATCATCCAAGGTCCGTTGAGTGTGAACTACGGAACCAATGCACTGGCGGGCACGATCAACCTCATCACGCGGAAAGGATCTGGGTACCCAGCGACATTGAAGGCCTCGACCTATGCCGAACATATCGGGCGCTTGAACACTACCGTGACCGCAACGTGCCATTGGAACAAGAACGACTTGGTCTTGAGTACCGGTCGGAATTTCTTCAACGGTTGGGATCCACGGCAAAGCGGTATCCCCAGCCTTTCGCCCACAGTGGCAGATAGCACACGGTTCCAGCAATGGAAGCCCCGCGAGCAATACTTCGGCCGGGTGAATTACCGCTGGTCCGGCTCGCAGTGGAGCTTCGGTTACAAGGGTGAAGGCCTGCACGACCGCATCGTGAACCGGGGCCGACCACGCGCACCATACAACGAGACGGCGTTCGATGAAGTGTATACCACCATCCGGTTGGACAACGCCGTCTTCACGGAGGCCAAATTCGATCATGGACGGCGCGTGAACGCATTGGCTGCCTACAATTCGTATGCGCGCAGCCGCAATACATGGTTCAGGGACCTGACCACTTTGGAAGATCGGGCTGTGATCGCGAACGATGCGCAGGACACCACGCGCTTCGACCTTGTCAATGTGCGCGCTGTGTTCGCCAATGCACCGGACAGTGCCAAATGGAGTTACGAAGCGGGTATTGATGTGAACGTTGAACGCGGTTTCGGCGCGCGCATCGGTGACGGTCGGGAATCCATCGGAGACCACGCCGCATTCGCGAGCCTCGAATACCGTCCCATCGGTTCCGTAGTGATCCGTCCAGGTCTGCGGTACGCGTACAATACACGATATGATGCCCCGGTGATCCCCTCCGTGAATGTGCGGTGGGACATGCACCACGGTTTCACCATGCGTGCTTCCTATGCCCAAGGCTTCCGAGCTCCCTCGTTGAAGGAACTCTATTTCTACTTCGTGGATGTGAACCACGACATCATTGGTAGTCCGGATCTTGCGGCGGAACGTTCCCATTCGGTGAACGCCGCTTTATCCTACCGACATGCCAAGGACAAAGGGGTATACACCAGTGAGGTCTCCTGCTTCTACAACCAGGTGGAAGACCTGATCTCCTTGGCGCAGATCGCCGCTACCCGATACACTTACATCAACGTTGGCCGATACCGAACCCTCGGAGGTAGCATCGGGGCAGGCTGGGATAATGGCCATTGGCTGATCTCCACCGGTGCAGCCATCACCGGACGATACGATGAATTCGCAGCGTTGAATGATGAACCCTTCCTCTTTTCACCGGAGTTGCGTGCGTCCGTTACCAAACAATGGTTGCGCAAAGGCTGGAGTGGATCGGTGTTCTGGAAATGGCAGGGGCGGATCAGCAATTACGTGGTGGCCGATGAGGTCGATGTGCAACGTTCCTTCATCGCACCCTACGCCATGGCCGATGCATCGCTCACCAAACATCTGTGGAAGGACCGACTCAGCCTTACCGCCGGGTGCAAGGATCTCTTCAACGTACGCAATGTAAATGCTTCCTTGGCCAGTGGAGTGCACTCTGGCGGGGCCAACACCGTACCCATGACCACGGGAAGGACCGCCTTCGTGCGCTTGGAACTCGAACTTCAACGCACTCCTCGATGAACCGGTTCTTTCTTCCGCTTGCACTCGCCCTGATCTTGAGCAGCTGCCTCAAGGATGAACTCCCAGTGCCTGTCCATGAGCGCGGGGATGGGCGGATCACTGAAGTCTGCATGGGCACTTCGTACCAGGATCAATTGTGGATGGATATCGGGACTGGTTCCGTGGTGGCTACCAACTTGAAGACCGCGTGGGACCTCGCATTCGAAAGTAGCCCGAACGGATGGCGTGTTCAATTGAATGGTTCCCGGTTGATGACGGCGTGGGATCGGGGTGTGCTGGACCTTGCTCAACCTTTGGATACCGTCGGCATGTTCGCTGGTCGTCGGATCGATGCGCCGAGCGGTGTTCCGGATAGTACGGCGATCGGGGATTGGCGTGGATCGGATCACGTGTTCATCATCGACCTTGGGTACACCGCGTTGGGGGAGTGGCTTGGACTGCGCAAGGTGCGCCTCACCAGTGTTGATGCGGTGCGGTACACGTTCAGTTCAGCACGTCTCGATGGATCCGATGTGGTAGCGACCATTGTACCGAAGGACCCCACGCGCGACTTTACGTGCTACAGTTTCATACAAGGCGTAGTACCCATCGAACCGACGCATGGAACGTGGGACCTCGTATTCACCCAGTACACGCACCAGTTCTACGTGCCCTTCCTTCCGTACATCGTGACCGGTGTCCTGTCTTCACCACGCACCCGGATCGCAGTGGTCCGCAATGCGGATTTCGCCGACCTGTCGCTGGGCGATACGCTGCAGTACCCGTTCGAGGATCGACGCGACGCGATCGGCTACCTCTGGAAAACGTACTCCTTCGAAACGTCGTCCTACACCATTGATGCCAGCCTGAGCTACATCATCCAGGACGGCGAAGGCTATTTCCACAAGGTGCGCTTTCTGGAATACTATAGCGATCAAGGACAGGTCGGGTGCCCCCGTTTCGAAACGGAACCTTTGTGATGTTCTAGAAGTCACCTTCACCACCGTCGCTACCGGCTCCGGATGATGGACGTGCTTGACCACTACGCTTACGGAACAACGAGGTGTTCTGCTCGCCGAATTTCCAGGTGAGGGTGAAGCGGATGAAACGCTGCTCCCGACGGCGGAAGCTCTCTTGGTACAAGTACGGCGTGTCCACGATGCTACCCCAACGACGGGTGTAGAAGATGTCGTTCACCGAAACCACGGCCGTCAAACGTTTGGCGAAGTCGCGACTTACGGATGCATCCATCCCGTATTGTGCCAACCGGCGTCCTTGTGCTTGGATCTCCGGACTCTCGTATTCGCCATTCAATTGCACGGTCCACACTTTCTTGAAGCGGTAGTTCGCAACCGCCTTGGCCTCCCAGTTCGTACCGCGGTTGCGCACATCACCTTCGCTGCTGCGCAAGGCGATGTCCGTGTACTGAACTGTTCCGCTGAAGGTCAGTTGAAGTCCTGGGGTGGGTTCCAGTTTGATGATATTCTCCCATCCCCCAGTAGCACTGAAACTGCCATTGATGAATGTGTTCAGAAGGATCGTGGTGTCGCTTGCCAGGGGTGTGGCATAGCCCGTGATCACATCCGTGGTATAACGCCCGAAAACAGAAGTGAGCCATGTGCCTTTTCCTTTCAGGAACGGCAGTAAGTGGTTCGCCTCGGCCAGGTTGCTCATCTCGGGTGCTAGGGTCGGATTGCCGATACGCACGTTGCGTGCATCGCTGAACATGATGAAGGGAATGATCTGCCAATGGTTGGGCCGTTGGATCTTCCGCGAGAAATTGATCTGGAATTCACGGTCGCTATCTGCCCAACGGCGTACCAGATACAAGGAGGGGAAGAGTGCTCGCCCGAGGTTCTCCGTTCCGTCCGGATAGATGTAGCTGAATTCCTTCCCGGAATCCTTCAGAAGCGTTTTGAACCAAGTTTGCTCGAACCGTAGACCTGCCATCATGGACCACCGTTCTCCGAGTTTTTGCGACCAGTTGAAGTAGGCTGCATTGATCAAGTTCGTAATGTCGTAGTCGTTGGAAAGGGAGGAGTCCCTTACGTCCGTTCCAACCGTCGGGGAGGTCACATACACATCCAGGTACGTGTTGTCCAACTGCGTGCTGCTCTTCACGCCGTATTCGAATTTGGTCCGCTCACTGCGTGGGTCCACCAAGTCCGCTTGGAAACTGAGCGTGCCATACCGGCTACCGCCAATATTGTCCTGCAACCGTGGACTGGACCCCAATGGGCCTCCTCCGACGTCATACGTGTACAGGTCTTGACTTGCGTCACTTTTCCTTGCACCACCGTAGTACGAAAGGTCCATGCTCCATTCCTTGCCTTCCTTCGGGGATCTGTGGCGAAAGGCCAATTGCGCGCTGTTGCCAAAGCGCTCGCTCCAATTCGTATTCACTTGGCGACCGGTTCCGAGCAACTCCATCCCTGCGCCGAATGTGCTGGAGTTCTGCGTATCCTCTTCTTCACTCACGTGTGCACGCACCGATGCTGACGCACTGATCGTACTTCTTACACTCACTTGGTAGTCCATCCCGAAACGCCCACCGTGCATACGCCGGATGGACGTGTTCTTGGAATCTTGTTCAAAGTAGCCCGTGTTCTCTCCTTGGAAGCGATCCGTGCGCCGCGTATCGCCATTGGTGTAATTGCCCCGGGTGTTCAAATTGTATGAGAGGTTGAAGCCCCATCGACCATCCTTCACATTGACGTTCCCTCCGACCTGGTAGCGATCATTCGTGCCAACACCGGCCTGTAATTGTCCGCTGTAACCCGGTTTGGTGTTCTTCTTCAAAACGACGTTCAGGATACCTCCAGCGGTGTTCGCATCGAACGCAACGGAAGGGTTCGTGATCAATTCCACACGCTCGATCTCTTCAGCAGGGATCTGTTCCAGTGTCATCGATGTCGGCCGACCATCGATCAACAGTTGGGGATTCGACCCTCGCATCTGCACGTTCCCGTCCACATCCACACTCAGTCCGGGAATGTTCTTCATCACATCCACGCCCGTGCCGCCCTGCGTTGTCAGGTCCTTGTCCACATTGAATACCCGCCGGTCCACTTGCAATACCGAAGTGCTTTTCTCCCCGGTCACCTCGAATTCTTTCAGGATCTCAGCATCGGGTTCCAACAGTAGATTCCCCAAGTCCTGTTCCAACTGTTCGCGGGAGACGTGGATCTCTTTCACCAGGGTCTTGTACCCGATGAAGCTGATGGTAAGTCGCAATGGAGCCATTGGAAGACCATCGAGAACGAAATCGCCATTCGGACGAACGATGGCCCCTGTGACCAAACTGTCGTTCCGTGCGTGGTAGATCGCCACGGTGCCATATTCCACCGGTTTCTTGGTGTCGCTGTCCAAGGCTTTCCCATACACCACCCCAGTACGCCCACCGGGACGTTGTGCGGAGGCTGATGTGGCTCCGGACAGGTAGATGAGTCCTATAAGGAGGATGAGGGGATAGGATGCGATACGCATCAGGCGTAATGGAGGGGCAAGGGTCGGTAAAGGTATCGGAGTCCGATCCGTTGTTGGCCTTTTGGACGTGGCGGAGAGCACAATGTCGAATGGATCAACATCTTTTCACAAGCGGGGGTTCCTTCCAAAAGAAAAGCCCCCCGGTGATCCGGAGGGCTCTCGCATGTATTGGGATTGCTTAGTACTCGTCGCGACGCTCGCTACGGTATCCACCGCGATCACCACCGCGATCGCCACCACGATCGCTTCCGCGACTGCCTCCGTATCCACCGCGATCGCTACCGCGACCACCGCCGAATCCACCACGATCACCTTCGGTGCGAGGGCGTGCCTCGTTCACCACCAGGTCCCGACCGTGGAAGCTCTTACCATTGGTTCCTTCAATGGCAGCACGACCTGCATCATCGTTGGCCATTTCCACGAATCCAAAGCCGCGGCTCCGGTTGGTGGCTTTGTCCATGATGATCTTGGCCGAGGTCACTTCTCCGAAGGGGGAGAAGAGCTCGTGGAGATCCTGGTCCTTCACTGAGTAAGGCACGTTGGCGACGTAAATATTCATGAGTTCTAACTGACGGTTTATGTTGTTCTGTGCCTGTACCCCCGTGGTCTCGCCAAAGCACAAGGGGGCCTTTGGACGGCACGAATGTATGCAGGAACTTGATCCTGTCAATACCACCCGGCCTGATCGACCGGTCGCAAGGGACGCGCCGTGGTCACGGATGACCCCTTGGGTCGACTTGATCGCAGCGGATGAATGTGAGTCGGGAACGGACAGTAGCGGCTTCCATATGCACCGTCAGGAATATGGATCGGACGTACAAATTGCTCTTGCCTTCGGCCACCACGTCCCTGGAACGTGGATGCGTCCATTCCTGCCACGGCGTTGCACCTACACTCCATAGTGGGATCAACAAGTCTTTTCAGTGGTCGTTCAGCCGAACCATACCGCATAGCCTTTCCGGCGCAACTCCAGTGCAAGTCCTTTCTCAACCTCCAAGGCTTCTGAACGGCTCATCGGGCCGATGTGCTCATACAAGCTGGGTCGTAGGTACAAACCGTATTTCTGCACGATGTTCGCCGACAACTTGTGTCCCTTCGCATTGCGATGACCCGTCTTGTGTTGTAGGAAGCGATCCTTGGGTGTTTTGCTGGTCATGCCCACGTACACGCATTGTTGCACGCCGTTGAATTGAGGATTCGCGTCGCGGAATTTGCGATCCTCGGTGTAAACACGCCTAGCAAGTTCGATGACATATACGCGGTACGAGGTCGGCATGGCCTTCAAATGTAAATGGCGGGATAGAGGGTACGTATCGGCTTGTGGGACGACACTGCATGTTCGGACATGTCACATTCGATGAGCATGCACTGACAAGGATGCGGAGTTACCCCTCCTGATCAGTGAGACCGAAAGGTGTTGGGCGTGCCCACATTCACGGATGCGATTGCATTTTCCAGAAGCCTTCCTCACCTTTCCACCATGCGAATTGCCCTGATGATCGCCTTGTTCGTGTGCTGCTGTGACCTTGCCTTTGGGCAACAAGCGGTGGGGAGTGCAGGTGGCGATGCGAGTAGTACCAGTGGTTCCGTGGCTTTCACATTGGGACAGGTGGCGGCCTCATACATGAATTCATCGGGTGGATCGGTCGCGCAGGGTGTGCAGCAGCCCTATACGTTGTTGCCTACCGCAGTGGACGATCCGAATGAGGGTCCGGGGGTAACGATAGGGCCGAATCCTGCGACCTATGGGCTGTCCGTAGCCTTCAGCGAAACCCCCTCGAACGGGAGTACCTATGTCGTGTTGGATGCCAAAGGTCGAGCGGTGCTCTTCGGTAGCTTGGGTGTTACCACCTGGATCGGGACAGCCCATCTCCCTGCAGCCACCTACACCTTGCAGTTGTTCTCCGGATCGACTCCGGCTTCCTACCCCTTCATCAAACAGTGATCACCATGCGGTATGTACTCCTCCTATGGGCCATCCTCTTCGCGGCGGCATGTGCGGCCCAAGCCCCAGAACAAATGAACTACCAAGCGGTGGTGCGCGACGGAGCAGATGCGTTGGTAACCAATGCGCCAGTTGGCATGCGGTTGAGCATTCTCCAGGGGAGTGCATCCGGCACCGTGGTATTCGCTGAAACACACATCCCGGTCACGAACAGCAATGGATTGGCTTCGGTCGCATTGGGTGCGGGTACGGTACTGTCCGGTTCCATGGATAACATCGATTGGAATGCAGGCCCCTTCTTCTTGAAGACGGAAACGGACCCGAACGGTGGTTCGAATTACGGTGTGGTGGGGACCAGCCCGTTGCTCAGTGTCCCCTATGCGCTGTATGCCAAAGGATCCGGGAGCTCATTGCCAGGGCCACCGGGCCCTCCGGGTATGCCGGGTGTTGGTGCTTGCGACCCGAACGATCGCGACAGCTTGATCGTGCTCAACAACAACAGTATGGCATGGGGGTTCTTCCAGGATGCGAATGGTGCTGGCCAATGGATCATCCATGCCTTGGGCGGTACCAACCAGAGCAGCATCGCATCACGTAAGGCGGTGATCCTGTATGATCAGAGCCAAGCCCACGCCTTCTATTTGGACAACTCCGGGAATGGGCAATGGTCCGTACAAGCGCTCGGTGGCACCAACCATACCGCCCTGGCCACCTCCAAGTCGGCGGTCCTGTACAACAACAGCAATGCCTACGCCTTTCATGTGGATGGCGGTGGAGTTGGGGTGTGGACGATACAGCCCATGGGCGGCACCAACCATGACCACGTAGCGTACGGAGGCAAGATCATCGTGTACAATTCCAGCATGGCGTACAGCTTCGTGGTGGACGAAGCGAATAACGGTGCTTGGACATCCCAAGCGCTTGGTGGAACTGCTACGAGTGTGAGTACCACGCCCTGATCATTGTACGGGCCGGTAGATCGTGTATCTGCCTCTGATCACGGTGCGTGCGTCCCATTCCGTAAGCCCCACTTTTCGACCGCTGGGACCGAAGTTCTGATGTGCCAAGGTGTAGCGTCCGTCGCCATGTGTCGCATGGACGATCGCGGTATGGTGGCCCATGCGCTCTCGGCTCTCGCTGGTCGCGGTTCGCACAAGAGTTTCGATCCCTTCGAATTGAATGATATCACCAGGCAACACACGCTCCGCTTTGAGGTCCACCTCGCGGCCGAAACGGTACTTCCCATCCCAATTGGCCCCGGCTTCATTCAATGCCGCTGCAGCCAAGTCCCAACACTCACCTGTGCCCACGGGTTTTCCAAGGTGTGCATCTGCGAAGCCTAGTACACGCTGGTTCAGCGGAGGTAGGCTGACCACTTGAGCCGCAGCAATGCCTGCGGAAAGCATCAAGAAGGCCAAGATCCACCGCACGTGGTTCACTTGGAGGGGACTTCTTTGCAACCCGCCATCCAGGCGTTGTATTGCACTGTGGTCAATACGCTGCGTAACTCGCCAAGTACGGTGCTGCCATCGGTGTGCGAGATCGGATTCTGATTGCCCGGTGCACCTGCGGCTTTGCACTCTTCAGCACATGCCTCTTGGATGAATTTCATGCGTTGCAATTGATCCGGGGTCAACTTCAACAGGGTCCAAGTCTCGGATGTGGTACGTAACAAGCACCGTTGCAGGTCGGCGTTCGCAGGTGCCGGTTCCTGAGCGAAGGCATATGCAGTTGCCACCAAGGCCATAAGGAGCAGAGGCGTTCTCATGCACCGAAGATAGTATGGGACAAGAGCGGTGTGGAGTTCGAGGTGCTTTTCATTGCTGGGTCTTTTCGTTCGGTGTACGGACCACGTTCACCGTTGATGCTATTGCAGTTGCATTACCTTTGGAATACCATGCAGCGTATTGAAACCAATAGCGCAGTGGTACAGCGTGTCTCTCCCCACGTGATGGAATGTCGGTACAAGCCCGGCGTGAAGGTGGATGCCGTAGCTGTACGCGAGAATCTCCAAGCGCGTAAGCAGTTGGATGGGACGAAGGCCTATGGCGTTATTGGCATCTTCCCGGAGGATGTGGATTTCGACATGAGCCTGCTGTACAATGACCATTACCGCGAGGCGGGGGTGGACGAGTGGACGCGTGTGCTAGCCATTGTGTCCGAGGGCATGCTGTTCGAGCGTTTAGCGAAGCTGTACTTCACCTATCACCCCACCAACTTTTCTACCAAAGTGTTCAATGACCTAGAGGAAGCGCGTGCATGGGTAGAGCAATGCATGTCGGAGCACGGGAGATGACTGAATGGTACCCGTAAGGTATTTGGGTACCTCGAAGTACCTCACTCCGGCGGCATCGGCCTATGGGCCGACCCTTCGGGCAAGCACTTCTCGTTTGGTCATCCGGCGTTGCTCCTCAGTCAGTTACCTATGGGTAACTTCCTTTCGTCGCGCCTAGTCTGCCCAGGACGATAAGCACTTGTGCCATCCGTTCGAGGTACTTCGAGATACCCATTTGCCAAGAGGCGTACGAACCTTGTCGCCCATTGCCAAAGTTCGAGTCGAACACGAGCTACCGAATAGCCTCCAACTTTCGTTTCAAGGCCTCTAGGTCGGAGTTGGCTTTCTCCTTCGCAGCTTGACGTTCCTGTTGGTCTTTGATCGCGTCCGGTACGTCTTCCTGCCTGTTGTTGGCATCTTTCAATGCGTCGGCCTCCTTCTTCATTTGCTTGGCCAGAGCCTGCTGCACCTTCACCAATTTCTGTTGGATCTTGGTGAGTTTCTGTAGGTCTTTTGGGTCTTGGCTGCGCTCGAAACGGTCCTGTGCGTGAAGTTGATCGCTTTGGAGCTGGGCTTGTTTGCCGCTTAGCTTGCTCTTAGCTTTCTTGCTCTTTTCCAGATCCTCGTAGGCATTGTTCACCCTCTTTTCCGCCTTCGCTTGATCGGCCTGCGCATCCTCCAACTTACCGGAACGCTTGTCCACCAATTTCTGTTGATCCTCGATCTGCTCGCTTACCACCGCACGGTTCAGTCGAAGTGCTAACGCACGTGCAGCCACTTGGCCGCGATCGCTCGCGGCGAAGGCCGTGGAATCATTCGTCGCATATGCCAAGAGCATCCGTGTGCCACCCAATTGTTTGTCCTTGCTGAACGTGGCCATCATCGTCACGGGTGAAGGGTCCAACTCTTCCACGATGAGAGGCGTGGACTTCGCAGGCTCCGAACCATTGACCTTTCCTCCTTTCCGGGCACAATCACTTTCCCACAAGTTCATGACCTTTCCCGGATCCGCCTCCAGGATCGGAATAGCGAAAGCAGCCAGTTTGAACTTACCGGCCTGAAGCGAATCCGGTGCTACTTGGATATTTCCGGTCCAGTTGAGGAGATGGCCTGTTTCGGACTTCTCCTGGGCTTGGGTGGCGGTAAAAGCAAGGAAGAGCAGGAGGGTAGGTAGGATGCGCATGTTGGTCATCGTAATGGTGGGCAAAGCTACTTTCAATGTGATGGATAGTTGAACCTTGTGTCCGAGTGCCGATCGGAACAAGCGAGGATCATCCTTATTGACGTTCGGAGGCAGTGCTGGTCACCGATCGTGCAAATGTTTCCCCGCAGAAGGCCCCGTTGTTCACTTTCCTTAACACTTGTGCCATGCAATACGCCGAATTGTCGGCGTTGAGTGTCCGGCACGGATCATGTTCCGGCCACCGTATGCCGATGAAACCGATGGATCCGGAAACGAATGTGATGCGGACACTTTTGGTGGATGCTCCGCCTGAAATGGTTTGGAAGGCCCTGACCGAACCTGACCTGACAAAGTTGTACATGGGTGCCATTCTCAAGAGTGATCTCCAGCTTGGGAAGGCCATCCAATGGTTCCGTCGTGAGGAGCAGGGGAGCCACACTCTTGTGGCGAAAGGGGTGGTGATGGCCGCACAACCCGGTGAACGATTGCGGTACACCACGTACAGCTTGAACAGTAAGTTGCCGGACGAGCCTGCCAGCCACACCACCGTGGACCTCCACCTGATCGAGGAAGATGGTGGACGTACACGAGTGGAACTGTGGCAGGGTGACTTCGCCGGATTGCCCTTGGCCACCCGCCGTACACGGGAGTTGGGCAAGCAGTGGGTAGAACAATTGGTGGGGCTGAAGCGCGTATCCGAGGAATTGGCGCAAGCCAAGGCTGCTTGAAGTGGATCGGATCGGCGGATATTCACGGTGTTCCGCCCCTGCACCAGAACTCGATCCCGCCGGGCATGTCGGGTATTGCAGGGATCGGCCTATCTTGCGCCCGATACTCCGGTGCTTTTACCGGACCCTAAGCCTCGACGGAAGTCGAGGGCAATACAAGAAGTAATGTCAACAGGTACAGTTAAGTTCTTCAACACGGAGAAAGGTTTCGGTTTCATCACCCCCGACGAAGGTGGCAAGGACATCTTCGTTCACAAGACCGGCACCCGTGGCCCGATCTTCGAAGGTGACAAGGTCACGTTCGAGGTGGAGCAAAGCCCGAAAGGTCTCAACGCGATCAACGTGGAGAAGTCCTAAGGCTTCCCTTCGATCAAGTTTCAAAGCCCTGGAGTTCCGCAGTGATGTGGACCCGGGGCTTTGTCGTTCCGTATCTTCACGAACCTGTACGCATCGGACCCTGCACCTACCCTTACCATGAGTGATCCGATCCGGCCATGTTCGCCCGAACGCCCGACCGTACTTTTGTGCGTACTACGGAAATCATTGCTCCATGGATCGAACGACTTTCGCTAAGACCCCACCTCTGTTCTTCCAACGCTTGCGTGAAGTGACCGAGGCCTACTTCAAGGAGAATAACTTGAAGAAGACCGGAGATGGTCGCCTGTATTGGAAGACGGCGATCCTGCTCACCGCCTTGGTCATGCTCTACGCTGTGCTGGTGTTCTTCACCCCTGCATCCGTGTGGCTCTCGTTAGCGATGTGCGCATTGCTCGGCCTGGTGTTGGCCAGCATCGGTTTCAACGTGATGCATGACGGGGCGCATGGCAGCTATAGCGGTCGTAAATGGGTGAATGAGGTGATGGGTCACTCGCTCAACCTCCTGGGTGGAAGTGTCTACCTGTGGAAGCTGAAGCACAACGTGAACCACCATACGTACACCAACGTGGAGGGGATGGATGATGACATCGACATCAAACCATGGGTTCGGATACACGAAGGCCAACCCAAACATTGGTTCCACCGATTTCAGCACATCTATGGCCTTTTGCTGTACGGGCTCACCTATCTCTTCTGGGTCTTTTACAACGACCTGAAGAAGTACTTCACTGGCAAGATCGCGGAGAACACCCAAATGAAGCCGATGAGCATGAAGGAGCACATCATCTTCTGGGTTACGAAGGTGACCTACGTAGCCGTCTTCCTCGGACTTCCGATGTACTTCGCTGGTATCGTACCAACGCTGATCGGCTACGGAGTGATGGTGTTCGTCACTGGCGTGTTCATTGCAGTGGTGTTCCAACTGGCGCACGTGGTGGAGCATGCAGAGTTCGTACACCCCCCCACGGATGGCCACCACATCGAGAGCGAATGGGCCATTCACCAAGTGAACACCACGGTGAACTTTGCGACCCAGAACAAAGTGTTGAACTGGTTGTTCGGTGGATTGAACTTTCAGGTGGAACACCACTTGTTCCCGCGCATCAGCCACATACACTATCCGGAATTGAACAAATGCCTGAAACAGGTGTGCGCGGAATTCAATGTCGCCTACCGGGAGTTCCCAACGCTGCGCAGTGCACTCTGGTCGCACTTGACGTATCTGCGTCAGGTCGGTATGGCGTGATCAGTTCCCTGCCAATACCGCCTGGAGTGTGGTCCGATCGTAGGGCGTACTCACGGTGATGAAGTAGGTCCCATCGGCTTGGCCGGTAAGGTCCAGCTTGAACAACTGTTGAACGGTTCCTTCTGCAACGATCCGTGCATCACGCACAAAACGGCCTTGGATATCCACCACGTTGATATGGATGCTCTTCTCTCCGGTAGGTGGTAGTTGGATATGGACCAGACCAGATGATGGATTCCCTAGGATCCTTGGTCGCATGTTCGATGTCCTGAGCGCTTCGACCGCAGTGCCGAACGTAACTTCCCAGTCGAAGATCACCACACCACCATACTTCGAATCATAAGGTTGGAATGGTAGTCCATGGTTGTTGATGTAGCTTCCGACCACTGTTCCATCGTGAACGTCAACGCCCCATGTGGAAGCACTATCGTTCGGTAGGATATGACCGCCGATCAATGTAGGCGCATCAGGTGCGGTGATATCATACACGAGAACCTCACTGTCTCCAGCGCTCACGAATAAGAGACTGTCGCCGAGTGTGCTGACCATTTCATTCATGTGCCCATCACTTCCGAACCAGGAAAGACCAAAGCAATTCCACGGGTTCAGCCAATCGACCTGCACCATCTCCGCAGGGTCGGATATGTCGATCACTTCGAAGCCGCAGTAATCGATGGTTGCGTAAAGCCGTTCACCGATAACAAGCACATTGTTGTATGCGGGATTCGTGAATGCCGGATGCTGCGGATTGAAATACCGGCCTATCTGTTGAAGGTTTGCCGGATCACTGATGTCGATCGCTCGAAGTGCGCCCGCATCGAAGGCCAAGTACAGCACGTCACCATCAAAATCCATTCCCCGCGCATTGGAAGGGTAATTCGCAACATCGGGCCACGTCGGTTCCGGAGGCAAGAAGCTCGAAAGGAAGGTGATGTTGGATGGATCACTGACATCAAGCACCAAGATGCCTTCTTCCATACAACCCAGATACGCAAAGTCTCCCTTTACCTTCACGATGGCACTTCCATGGGTGAATGCGGTATGCGTGTATTGATGAAGGAGTATGGGAGTTGCCGGGTCGCTCACGTCCATGATGGCCAGTGCCGGCGACTCCACTCCATTACCGATGTCGCCGAGCGCTAAATAGAGCAACGCATCCACTTGCTCCAAGTTCATCACCTTGAGACCGCCGAAGAATGCAGGGTATTTCCGGTTCACCACAACGGGCAATGAAGGGGTGCTGATATCCAGCGTGAAGAGCCCCGAATCGCGACAGGCCATGTACACGAAAGGACGATCCAAGCGATCGATCCGGCTGCTCATGGTCGGGGCCGAAAAACTGTCTGGGAACAGTACGTATGGATGCTGGTAACGTCCGACTTCGGTCAACACGACCGAGTCAATGGTTTGTCCCATCGATCCACCTACGAGGCACAGAAGCGCTGGCAGAAGGCCGAAGCGACAGGGTGGCATGGCTTGAAGGTAGGCGCTTACTCCAGCACCACCGGCATTTCTTTTGGATACTTCACGGTATAGCTGAAACCGAGCTTCTTCGTCTCCTTGGGCGTAACGGTGAGGTTCCACGTGAGAAGTCCGGTCTGCTCGTTCACTGTGGCCTCGCCTCGTTCCTCCAATTTCACCTCGATCTCGCTCTGTGGACTCAACGGATATTGATCGCGCACCTCTAGGTCGATAGCGGTCACCTTGGTGTTGCGCACGGTGATGTCCCAACCAATGGTGACCGTTCGCTTGCTGCCGATCGAAGCTTTCTCGTTGGTGGTCTTGCGCTTCACCCGTTCCACGGTAACACCCTTGTCGCGACCGAGGGAGATCTCCAAGGTGTCCTTCGGTATATCCAATTGCAAATAGCTCTGTCCCACGAAGGTGCCTTCGAAGAATACGTTGGCCTGACCGGGCAGCAGGTTCAGATCTTCCCATCCCGTGGTGCGTGCGTAGAGGAATGCATCCTTGTCCCGCTTCGGGGTAACGTAGTGCTTGTACGTTGCCGGGATCATCTGGCTGCTCACACCGATCATGTGCGGCACTCCATCACTGGGAACGTTGAAGGGTGTTTGGATCACGAATTCCACCGTCGTGGTGCGGTTCTCAGTTGTGTTCCAAACGATAGTTGAAGCCTCCATTTCTTCCTCATCCTTCAGTTGCATAACTCCTCCGGAAGCCATGCTTGGCGCTGCATCCATCATTGCGCGCTCTTTGCGCACACCGCCGATCCCTTGGGTCTGCATGATCCGTGGCATGTACAAGGTCCATGGACTCAACGCAGGCATCACACCACCTAATGTCGGGTTGCCGCTGCTCAGGCTCAAGTCCACCTTGTCCCAATCTTCTCCAGAGTTGTTCGTCACTTGGGCCTTCATCGACAATTCGATGGGCTTACCCACTCCAGTGGCACGCAGGTCGTATGCCGGTGCCCAGCCAGCGTTCCGTACGAAATAGCTCAATCCGAATGTGGCACTCACTTCGGTCGTACTGCTGATCTCCACCACCACTTCGCTGGTAGGTCGCGGTGCCTGGGCTTGAAGTTGGCCAGCCTGCTGTCGCAGCTTCTCCGCATCCTCGTGCAGCGCTGTCAACTTCTCTTGTTGGAGCAACCAGTTGGTCTTGATCGCCTTCAAACGCTCCCGCACATAGTCGTTCACTGCGGTGAGTTGGCTTGCCGTGATGCCGTTCTGTTGGCCACCGATGCTGGCGTTCTTCTGTAACAGTTGCTCTTCGTTCACCCACACGTCCTGCATCGCCTTCTCGTATGCGTAGTCCTTCTCCAATTTCTTGATCCGCGTCCGTAGCTCTTCCAATTCCTTCTTCTTCGGACTTTCCGTGAGGTAGTTCATCCGGTGGTTCACACTCAGGATCTGGTATCCGCCCTTGCCTGTCACTTGGATGCTTTGCGGATCGAGTGCTTCAGCTAGACCGGTGAATACGAATGTGCTGGTACCCGCTGGCACTTTGGTCGTTGCACTGCGGGCCACTTGGGCACCGGTCAGAAAGACCTTGGCTTCGGTGATCTTGCTGGGGATGGGGCGCTCATCCCCAGCATTGGCCAACAGGGGAATAAGAACGAGGGAAAAGAGGATGGTACGCATGTGGTCGGTGATCTAGTGAAGGTAGCCAGTTGTCCAACTACCATGCCTCAGTACACTCAAGACGCCTTCGCGTTCGATCTTCTACGAACGCAAGAATGGGCCATCCCTTTTGAGACGGCCCAGGTGGAGGAACTTTGAAAGCAGTCTACCGATACGATCCAGTGTAGCCCATGCGCCTGATCAACAACGGTGCTTTTGGATTGATTGGCGGATCTACTTCCGTGTTCCGGTCGCCGTTCTGGTGTGATCGTGATCAGGTAAGCAAACCGAACTGTAAGGTCTTTGCCACGGCCTCCGTATTGTTATGCACAGCCAGTTTCCCGTACAGTTTCTTGATGTGGGAGCGAACTGTCTCGAATCCGATCCCAAGGTCCGAAGCGATCATCTTGTAACTCGATCCATCCACAAGCGCACGGAGAACGTCCTTCTCGCGTGGACTCAAGGGTGTGGTCTGTACGTCCCGCACTTCTTCGTGCACGTGCCACCGCAAGGTCACCTTCCGCATGCCAGTGGTCGGGAAGTAGCCAGACTCCGGTGATCCTGTCAGCGCGACCAGAAGTTCGGTGGCATCATTCCCGGTCACCAGGTAACCTGTGGTGCCGTGCTGCATGTTGCCTCCATGCATGTCCTCCACGTCGAGAAGTGCGAGGATCACCGTTCGCTTGTTCCGCTGTGCTACGGGTGGAGAAGTTGATTCGTGGTGCAGTTCCATGATGCGTTCCTTCAGGGGTTCGTGGTGTACTCCTCGATTCATCGAGGAGCACAGGCAGATGTGAACGATCACACATTTCGGACTGCGGAATGGTCATGTCGTTCCATACCGAAGTGTTCACATTCTGCCACACCATCCGATAGTGCTATGGAACGGCCTAACAACAGCCCAACTGACCATTGTACATGTCCCATCCAACCCTTTCGCCGTATTATCGCACAATACAGCTCTTCCGCTTTGGAACAAACGGTCGCACAAATGACATTGCCCACGGATTGGGTAAGGGGACTTGGAAGCAACGACCCAGCAACGGTGCGTACCCTGTATGCTGCCCACTTTCCGGCGGTACGCAAATACGTGCTACAGAACAGCGGAACACCGGACGACGCACAGGATGTCTTTCAAGAGGCGATCACGGTTCTGTGGCTGACGGTGAAGGAAGGAAGGTTCGATACCGGGGCGGAGAAGGGTCCAGGGGGGTTCCTCTTTCGCGTTTCCAAGAACAAATGGCTGGATGTGGTCCGGTCCGCAGCACACAAGAAGATGAAATTGGTGCATGACGATCGGGATCTCGAACGAAGCGAGGATCGGTTCGACGATGTGGAGGAGCAACTCGTGCGGTTGCGTGCCATCTACGAACGCATGGACGAGAAATGCCGCACCGTCTTGGACAAGTTCTATTTCGAACGTATGGATCTGGCTTCCATTGCGGTCGACATGGGTGTGGAGGAGGAGAGCATTCGCACGATCAAATACCGGTGCATGATGAAGCTGCGTGCATTCAGACAAGCCATCGCCGGGGATGATAACAATGAAGTCGCATGAGCAATACACTTGAACAAGAGCGATTCGAGACCATCGAAGCGTATGTGCTAGGGCGCATGTCCACTGTGGAGCGGGAGCGTTTCGAGGAAGAGCGCTCCGCCAACGCGGTGCTTCGTGCCGAAGTGGATCTGCAACGCGAGAACATCCGGGCCGTGGAGTTAGGTGGGCTGGATCGGTTGGTGAAGCAAGTGGGAAGTGAACAACCGGTCGAGCTGAATGGTACAAGGACAGCGGCGCGATGGATGCCCATGTTGAAGTACGCAGCGGTTCTTGCCATCCTGTTCGGCGGTGCCTATTTCTGGTTTTCGAAGCCTACAGCCAGCGAGCGGTTGTACGCCGAGTATCACGTCGTGGACCCGGGCCTGCCGGTTCCCATGAGTTCCACCGATGATCCGGTCTTTCACGATGCCATGGTCGCATTCAAACTGGGGGATTTCCAAGAAGCACGAACCAAATGGACATCGCAGTTGATAGCTGAACCCACCAACGACACACTTCAGTTCTACATCGCTTGTGCGGAATTGGAAGATGGTCAGGTGCAGGATGCCATCACGCTGTTCCAAGGGTTGTCGGATGAGCAGGGGTCGATCTTCTATGCCAAAGCGCGCTGGTACCTCTTCTTGGCTCATTTGCGAATGGGTGATGTGAACGCACTGCGGTCCATGAACATGGAGCTTGACCCGATCTATGGGGAACGCGTTCAAGAGATCCTTTCCGATAAGTCGTTGTAATGTCCAGGGTCTTCTTACTGTTCGTGTTGGCGATCATGGTCGCCGATGCGCAAGGACAGGCAATGGAAGAACTCGCAAGGCGACATGCGCTCATCGACTCACTTTCCCAGATCGAAGATCATGCAGGGACCATCCGTGCGGTCGAACGTCAACGGACGGGATCCGTGAATACGACATGGGAAGATTCGCTCCATCTGTACATCCACAAGCTGGGGCGCGCCCATTGGAAGTTGAAGAATGCGGAGGCCGGGATCGCGGAGGCCGAAGGATTGTACGCCTGGGTGATCCAACGAGGTGCTGAGCCTAAAGAACGCTTGGAAGCGCTTTCCGGACTGAGTTGGTTGTATTACGAGCTCGGTTACATGAAGGAGTGCCTGCGGGTGGACTCCATGGCTTTGGCCATTGCCCTGGACCATCCAGAACTGGGACCCAAGGAATTGGCTCATGCCTATCAGAACGTAGGATTCGATCATGCGAGCATGGGCCACCATCAAGCGGCCATTCGATCCTATTTGCAAGCCAGATCGGTGTACGAGCGTTCTTCGGACCCATCGTACTTGGATCTGAGCGAATGCTATAATGGAGCAGGCGTGAGCTCGTGGCACTTGGGACGTACGCGTGCTGCTGAAGGCTACTACCGAGAGGCTTTGGCCAAGTTGGAGCGATCCAAGGATCCGGATGCATTGTTACGGAAGGCCGGCATCGTTTCCAACATGGGTATCATGTGGCAAGATGCAGGGGATATCCCACGGAGCCGAGCGAACTATCAGGAGGGCATCCGGTTGAGTACTGAAATGATCGCACAGGCGACCGACCCGACCACGCGTGCGTCCGCGATCCTGTCCAGGTCCAAAGGCTATGTGAATTTGGCCACGGTGTACTTTTCCCTTGGTGACAACGGTCGGTCGCAGGAGTTATTGGACCTGGCTTACCGCGATCGTGCCAGCGTATTGGAACCAAGCGATCCGCGGCTGATCGGGATCCGCGAACGCATGGCCGACATCGCCATCGAGACCCGTGACCTAGCGCGGGCCGAGGTGTACATCACCCAGTTCATGGAGGCTTCGTCCACCTATTTCGGGGAAGGGAACGAAGGTCAACTACGTGCCAGTACGAAGCTCGCTGAAGTGTATGCCGGAGCGGGGCGTATCGATGAAGCGGCCGCATTATTCCGACGTAGTATCGCGCTTCAGCGTGATCGGCAGCACACCTCCACGGATCCAGAATTCGCTGTCGCCCTGCGGCGTCGAGCACGTTTTGCTTTGCTCCATGGTAGTACGGATGAAGCCATCACTGATCTGCTCGAAGCGCGGACCATTATGCAGCGCGTGCATGGAGAGCAGCATTTCAAGGTCGCGCAGTACGAGGTCCTATTGGCCGAAGCGGCGATGGCCAAGGCCGATCCCACCGCTGCCCTTAAATGGAGTTCTGCCGCGCTCGACAAGCTGCAGGATCGCGTTTCCACCCTGAAGCAAACCTCCGTTCCAGTGGCCTTTCCTCAGCCGCACCTCTTACCTGATGCGATCCTCTGGAAAGTGAAAGCAGAGCTTGCGTTGGCCGCTACTGGTGGAACGGGAGGTGACCCAAGCGCGGATATTGACCTGGCGATCCGATCACTGGACCTGGATCGGATCGCAATCGACGACGAAGGCTCGCAACTCGGTCTTGTTGCAGCGCACAAGTCCCTGTTCGATCTCGCCATCGACCTCGCCTATGTATCGTACGCTCAACACCGTTCGGTCAAGGACATCGATCGCTTCCTTGGATTGATGGAAGCGGATCGCTCCATCTTGTTGAAGGCCCGGTTGAATGATTTCACCAGCTTGCGTTTCAGCGGTGTCCCGGACAGCGTATTGCTTCGTGAGCAGGAGCTGATCAAGGCGATGGTGATCGATCCAGAAGCCGAAGGCCCGGTCACCCGTGCGATGGATGCGGAGAACGCCTTCGCCCTGTTCTTGAATGACCTCAGCAAGCACTACCCGCGCTACTACGAGTTGCGCTATGGGATCGCAACGATCAACGTGGCCGATGTGCGCAAGAAGTTGCTGAGGCCTGGCCGCGATCTATTGGCCTACGCACTCACGGAGTCGTACATGTACATGCTCGTGGTCCGAACGGATACGGCCGTGATCGTGCGCACCCCGAATGACCGTGCAGCAGGAACGGTTCACGCATTATCAGATGCGATCGCAAAACGTCACGTGGCATCTTATGCGTCCACCGGTTTTCAAGCGTATTCCGAGTTCATTGCGCCGATCGCTTCCTTGTTGACCGGAAAGGAATTGCTCGTCATACCGGACGGCCCTTTGCATACCGTCAGCTTCGAGGCATTCCTCACCGACCCTTCCGAACGGAATTCGAGTAAGAACGCCCTGATCCAACGCTATGCCATCGCCTATCTGCTTTCCGCCACAACTGCGGTCCAGTTCGCGGAGATGGCACGCGAACGATCCCAAGGGGTCCTAGCGCTGGCTCCTGGTTTCTCCGATCGGGAGAAACAGCGCTACTTGGCCGAGGTGCTGGATACAGGTGCGGTCGATCGGGATTTCTTGAATTACGTACGGCAACCCTTCGCCGTGAATACAGCGCGTGGATTGGCACGAACGCTCCATGCGACGGTGCTACTAGAAAGTGATGCGAATGAAGCGGAGTTTCGAGAACGTGCTGAACAGTTCGGCATTCTTCATCTGGGAACACATGCCGAGATGAATGCGACCTCGCCCATGTATTCCCGTTTGGTCTTGAGCAAAAGTGGATCCACAACGGATGCGGAAAGTGATGGTTACCTACATGCCTACGAGATCTATGAGCTGGACCTGAGGGCACAACTCGCGGTGCTTTCCGCTTGCGAGACGGGCACCGGTCGTACAGATGAAGGGGAAGGTGTGCGCTCCTTGGGCTACGGATTCGCGTATGCCGGGTGCCCCAGCTTGGTGGTGTCCCTCTGGAGCATCGACGAGAAAGTGAGCGCCACGATCCTAGAGCGCTTTTACGCGTACCTCGCTGAAGGAATGCCCAAACATATCGCCTTGCGACAAGCCAAGTTGGATCACTTGGCACAAGCACAGGATGAATTGGCTTTGCCCTATTACTGGGCGGGTTTGGTGCTGGTTGGCGATGTGGGGCCGGTGGAGATCGGTGGGGGATGGGAGCGGGTGGTTGGATGGTGCATCGCAGTCTTGATGCTGATCGGCCTGTTCGTTTGGTGGTTCAAGCGCCGAAGAACGACCTGAACGAAAAGACCCCGACCAACCGGCCGGGGTCCTTCAAGAGGCTCAGCTAGGCTACGCCTCCGCAAGCGCTTCATCGAATTTCACCCCGATGCGGAGCTCGTTCCGCAGCACCAAGCGGCCATTCACTGGACGTAGGAAGTAGAGCGCATCCACCTCGCTCACTGGTTCTGGTGCAGCGGTGATCGCCATGAAGCCAAGGTCGCGGGCCATTCCCAACACGGCTTTGCGGTTCACGGCATCCAAGGAGTGTACTTCGTCCAAGAAGAATGGAACGCGCGAAAGTGGGGTGTGTTTCTTCGGATCCTCTTTCAACATGCTGCGCAAGACCAAGAGGTTGAACAATACCTTGATCGTGATCGCCGTTCCGTGGCTTTCCACTTGGAGGTTGTCGTAGCTGTGTGTACGCCCCCCCGCGTTGTAACGTTGAAGCGCAGGGTGAAGAGGTCGCCATAGTTCAGGGTGAGGCGCTCGCTCAGTTTGTTGCGGAAGCTTTGGTAGGCCGCATCCAATTTGCCACTGCTGTCGAATAGTCCGGTATGATCGGTTTCGGCGAGTTCCTTCAGTGCAACGACCAACTCATTCTGGTCCATTACCTCCATGCGCAAACTTTCCAAGTTGCTCACGCTCACATTCCCGAATCGGCGGTTCAGCTTTTCAGCGGCGCTCTTGATGTCATTGAGGCCATTGAGGACGTTGGCGAAGTTGGCACGCAACAGGTGCAGGTAGTTGTCCCAATCCTTGCGCAAGGTCTCCTCGAAGGTGGGCAACCCTTCGATCTGTTCGCGCATCAAGCGTACGGTCTCCAATTCCGTTGGGCCGATGATGTCGCTCTTCAGCACGTTCTCGATCTTGCTTCGGAGCTGATCCATTTCGCGGCTCATGGCATTGTGCTCGGCCATGTGCTTGCTGTATAGCGCGATCGCATCTTCGGGATCGTTCGGTACCGAGACCAACACCTTGTCCTTGGCTTCGGGAGCTGGCGGAGGCACGCATGCTTCCATCAAACGAAGCAAACGGTTGAAGCGCTCGTCCTCCTGATTCAATGCTGTGCGTTGCTCAAAGAGTTTCACGCTGATCTCATCCAGCTTCTCCCGGATCTCCTTACGCTCCTTGTCGGCAGCGGCCTTCTCCTTCACCACCTCGGATAGTCGCTTCTGCAAGCGCGGTTCCTCCACCATGGCGGCTTGCAAGTGTTCCCACTTGTTGAGCAATTGGATGTGGGCATCACATTCTGCCTGCACACCGGCGCGCTCCTTGGCCAAGGTTTCGCGATTCTCGATCGCATCCATCAGCTTGCGCAAACGATCCTGTTCCGCCTTCTGATCGGTCAACGATTTCTTCAACGCCTTCACGTCCACCAACTCCATCCATCCCGTGCTGTTATCGGGCAAAGGAAGTTTCAGGATGGCATCGTTGTACACACCGTCCTTGATGCTCTCCACCATGCCCTTCAGCATGGCATCCAACTGCTTGCGCTTCTTCAACTCTACTCCGCCTTTTTCCACGGGCAACTTCAGGATCTCCAGATTGAAGAGCTTCGAGAGCCTGGTGGAGATCTTCGTTGCTCATGCTCTCGCGCAATTCGGAGATCAGGGCCTTGTCGAAGTTCGCAATGGCCCGTTCCGTGCTGGCCACGCGACCGGTCACCTCTGCAAGGCTTCGTGCCGTGCGTTGGCGGTCCGCCTCCCCGGCGTTACCTAGTTGCCGGTTCAACGTATGCAGGCGGTCCTTCGCGTTATTCAACGCTTCGCGCTCCATGTTCTCCACGAATTCTTCCAAGCCCTTGCCGAGATCCGTGATGCGGGCGAGATCACCTTCAGCACGTCCTTTCGCCCCAGCGATCTCAGCGATCTTCTCGTCCAAGTCCTTCAGGATCTCCGTAGTGCTGATCTTCTCCTTCTCCAAGGCATCCTGCTTGGCGAGAATGGCCTCCTTCACGTGCTTGTTATGATCGTGCGCTTTGCGGCGTTTTTCCATCAGATCAGCATACACCGTAGCCAATCGTGCTTCTAGATCGAAGCGCGTATCGCTCATGCCGATATACTTTTCCAATCGCTCCTTCTCGCTCTTCAACGTATTCAGTTTCAGTCGCCGATCACGGATGCGCTCGAAGTCCTCGGTCATCAATCGGTTCGCTTCCAACGCAGGCTTGTTCGGCGGAATGCTCGCGAGCATGAGCAAACTGCGCTTCATCTCGTTCTGGTCGATTGAGCGAAGGCTCAGTAGATTCTTCAGGACCTCCTTGAAATGCGAATAGCGTTCGGTTTCTGTAAGATGCACTACACCTAAGCCATTGCTTTCACCCTTGGTTGCGACCAGAATGGAGTCGCGGTGCGCGGCAGCATCCTTCAATTCGCGGTAGTTGCGCTCCGCTAGTTTGGCATTCACCGTCTTCGGGTCCAGAACTCGATCGTCTTTCCCCATGTAGTCAGCTATATCATAGCCACCATCGTACGTGAACCGGACCGGGTCGCCGCCACTGGCCTTGCTCTGGCCGCGCCAGCCGAGCATATAGGTGCCCTTCGGTCCCAAGCACTCGAACAGCATATAGCTGTAGTGGTCTGGGAAGTAGTACGCACGCGTGGCTTCCGGTTCATGATCACCGAAGGCCATGTGGTTCCGGTTGTCGATGTAAAGGAACTGCAACGTGTTGATCAACGTGGTCTTCCCAGCGTTGTTCGGCCCAACGAGTTGGATCGAGTTCGCGAGATCCACTTCGGCGTAGTCGTAACTGCCGGAGCGGATGGCGATGAGTTTGGTTGGTCCCAGTCCTGCTTGCATGTGTTCGTTGTTGATGTTCGACCGATCCTTTTATAGAGGTCTATCCGGCGAACGTCTTGTATTTCTATGTTCTGTAGAGAACGTTCTCAGTTCATCTCCGGGTCGATCAGCGGCTCTGTGCTCGGCAACACTTCCCGCTGTTCACGCTCGGCCGCTTCACTGATCTCTTGGCACTTGTCGAAAAGGCGGTGGAAGGGGCGGAGGAATCGGAAGTCGTCGTCCGCGTTGTATTCTGCCCAACCCTTGGTCGCCATGCTCTTGATCAACTTGCGCAGACCAGCTTCGTCTTCCACTTCAATGGCTCGCATGTGCGCTTTATACCGGTCGCTCTTCAAATGCGGAAGGCCGGAAATGGAGAAGCGTTCGGTGAGCAGATACTCTTCCACCGGACGACCTTCATTGGATGCCGCCTCGATCAGGATGAAACAGAAAACGGCCATGGGAGCGAGCGATCCAGCAGGAGGTGTGCCTTCGGCGGACTCGGTATGGAAGAAGAAGAAGTCGCGCGGATGTCGGATCAGGTTCAACCCCAACGGCTCGA
Source organism: Flavobacteriales bacterium (assembly GCA_016710015.1). GTDB lineage: Bacteria > Bacteroidota > Bacteroidia > Flavobacteriales_F > PHOS-HE28 > PHOS-HE28. The sequence goes on along the minus strand of JADJLR010000003.1, from coordinate 231,715 downwards.
AATAGTCGCGGTAGCCTTCGTAATTCTCGGCGATGGCGGCGTGCATCGGACCCTGTTCGTGGGTGATGTACGCGCCTTGGCGTAGCTTGTCGAAGATGTCCTTGAGTTGAGGAAGCGTGTTCATTGGTGGTTCACCGATAAGTGCAGGGAGTTAGTTTGCCGAAGTCGACGAAGAAGCTCTAGTAATGGAAATGGTGGCGGCTTCTAGTTCACCATCGCGTGTGCGGTAGTGCTTCGCCTTGCCACCCTTGAAAGAGACTTCGAGCTTCGGGTCGAAAAGCAGCTTGCTCAGTCCGAGAAGAGCGTCTGCCGTGCCTTTTTCCGGGAAGCTCTTGGTGAGCCACCCCGTTAGGTCCTTCACAGGGAGGTCCTCGTTCAACATGTCCGGCAATTCGTTCAACCACAACAAGCGCACATAGTCCGGAGGCGTTTCCAGACTTTCGGTGGTGCGGAGGATCGGAGGTGGAATGGGAGGGTGCGAGATCACATTGTCTACGATCTGGCGCAATACCTCGTCCGTCGGTGGCACCTCCACGCGTGCGTTGGTGGTTTGTGTCACGTAGTTCGCTACCCAGTCCTCCACGCGCATCTGGCGCAAACGGCCCAAGGCAAGTGTAGCCCCGTGTGCGATCGCACTGGAACGGCGCAGCACATCGTACAACGGTTGCAATTCCTTCCGACTTTCATTCAGCGTGTGGATCGCCCGGCGACGCAATACGCGGATCTGCCGTTCATTGCGTTCCACCATGGCGAGTTCCACATACACACCTTGTTCGCGTGCGGCGCGCAATACCATGTCGGTTTCGTCCAACGTGCTTTCCAACAGGCCATCCACCCGTACGATCTCTACCAATGGGTGCACGTATTGGTCCATCAAACTCAGGATCCGCAGGTAACGCTCACGGACACTTACGCTGGTACGATCGGCTTTGTAACGCGCCACTTCGGCCATTACCGCTCGGTGGGTCGCATCAAGGTCGTCCTGAATGCGGCGCAGGGTATGGTCGATCTCGTTCGTGGCCATGGCAACGCTCAAAGCATCGCCGGCTTCAACGCCCAATTCCACTCGTTTACGGGCGCTTTCCAATGCAGCGATATAGCCTTGGATGATCTCCGGGCTAGTGGGCAGCGCATCATTGTACAAGAAGTTGAGCAACTGCAGCAGCGGCTGGCTCATCACATAGTGCGAGCTACCCTCCTCCAAGGGGACGATCACTTGCAATTCCACGAGCCGTTGCCACGTGGTCTCCGGTTGTTCGGTCGTTGCGTCACTGAAGGTGCGGATCATCTGCCGCACTTGTGCCTCGCTCACATCGCCCGGTTTCATGGCAATGGCGTGCAGCAACGGTACGTGTGATCCGCAGAAATCGAAGAAACGTTTTGGGGTCAGTTGCATGCCGCCGAGTTCTTAGCGGCAACAAAGTACCCGCCCTTAGAGCAATGGGCCAAAGGGAGTTTCCAACAGGTGTTAGTAACCCTCGCCAACGCTCCCGAATGTCCGAGCAAGAACAAGCCCCGGTCATCACTGACCGGGGCTCGCCTTTCTCTTTCCTGAGTTGGGTTACATCATGCCACCCATTCCGCCCATATCCGGTGCATGGCTGTGGCCTGCTGCTTTCTCTTCCCTTTCGTCGCTGATCACGCACTCGGTGGTGAGCAACATGCTGGCTATGGAAGCTGCGTTCTCCAACGCAACACGGGTCACTTTGGTCGGGTCTATAACACCTGCAGCGATCAGGTTCTCGTACTCCTCGGTACGGGCGTTAAAGCCGAAGTCGGTTTTTCCGTCGCGCACTTTCTGCACCACGATGCTGCCTTCGATACCGGCGTTGGCCACGATCTGGCGCAGGGGCTCCTCCAGGGCGCGGCGAACGATGGCCACACCGGTGGTCTCATCGGCGTTGATGCCTTCGAGTTTCTCCAGTACCTTCTGTGCCCGGATGTAGGCAACTCCACCACCCGGTACGATGCCTTCTTCCACGGCAGCACGGGTAGCGTGCAGCGCATCATCCACACGGTCCTTCTTCTCCTTCATTTCCACTTCCGTAGCGGCTCCGATGTAGAGCACGGCAACACCGCCGGCCAATTTGGCCAAACGCTCTTGCAACTTCTCCTTGTCGTAGTCGCTGGTGGTGCTTTCGATCTGTGCTTTGATCTGATTCACGCGACCGACGATATCGGCCTTCTTGCCAGCACCGTTCACGATGGTCGTGTTGTCCTTGTCGATGCTGATCTTTTCGGCCTTGCCCAGCATATCCAGTTCGGCGTTCTCCAGCTTGAAGCCACGCTCTTCACTGATCACGGTACCACCGGTCAAGATGGCGAGGTCCTCCAACATGGCCTTGCGACGGTCACCGAAGCCTGGAGCCTTCACTGCGGCCACTTTTAGGGCACCGCGGATCTTGTTCACCACCAAGGTGGCGAGTGCCTCACCGTCCACATCTTCGCTGATGATCAACAGGGGCTTGCCGGTCTGGGCGCTCTTCTCCAGGATCGGGAGAAGTTCTTTCATGGAGCTGATCTTCTTGTCGTAGATCAGGATGTAGGCGTTCTCCAGTTCGGCCTCCATCTTCTCCGGATTGGTCACGAAGTAGGGGCTGAGGTAGCCGCGATCGAACTGCATGCCTTCCACGATCTCCACGGTGGTCTCGGTGCCTTTCGCTTCTTCTACCGTGATCACACCTTCCTTCTTCACTTTTTGCATGGCCTCAGCGATCAGCGCACCGATGGTCTCATCGCTGTTCGCACTGATGGTCGCCACCTGCTTGATCTTGCTGTTGTCATCGCCCACGGTCTTGCTCATTTTCTTGAGCTCGGCTACAACGGATATCACGGCCTTATCGATTCCGCGCTTCAGGTCCATGGGGTTGGCACCTGCTGCCACGTTCTTCAGACCTGCTGTAACGATCGCCTGAGCGAGTACGGTTGCGGTCGTGGTTCCGTCACCGGCCTGGTCGGCGGTCTTGCTGGCCACTTCCTTCAGCATCTGGGCACCCATGTTCTCCACGGGGTCCTTCAGCTCGATCTCCTTGGCGACGGTCACGCCGTCCTTGGTCACTTGGGGTGCTCCGAATTTCTTATCGATGATCACGTTGCGACCCTTGGGGCCGAGGGTCACCTTCACGGCGTTCGCGAGGTGATCGACACCACGCTTCAAGCGGTCGCGGGCATCTACGTCGAATTGAATGTTCTTGGCTGCCATTGTGTTTGGGGGATGTGTCGGGGCGCGAGATCTCGCGCCCGCTGAGTTTCTTTTCTTGGGCGCGAGATCTCGCGCCCTTACGAACTGACCGGAGGTCAGTTCAGGATCGCGAAAATGTCGCTCTCACGCATGATCAAGTAGTCCTTGTCATCGTAGGTCAACTCCGTTCCGCTGTACTTGCCATACAGGATCTCATCGCCGGCCTTCACGCTCAAGGGGGTCACTTTTCCGTCGTCCGCTACGCGACCTGCACCTACAGCGACGACCTTTCCACGCTGTGGTTTCTCCTTTGCAGTGTCTGGGATGATGATGCCACCTTTGGTGGTTTCTTCAGCGGCAGCGGCTAGTACTAGCACGCGGTCCGCCAACGGTTTCACTTTGTTTGCCATTGGGTTACGATATGTTTTTGTGGGTCCGAAGACCAACGCGCGGTAGTCAATTGGTGTGCCAGAGGCCCAAGCTGGTCAAGATCGACAGGCTGGCAGAAAGAATGACCATGCCACAGCGCTGAATGGACTGCCAAGCTGACAAAAGGCAGGCTGGATCACAGTCCCTCCTCTTCTGAAGGGATCTTGATCCCGGTCGATCCGTCGTCCGGAGTGGGTGCCAATTGCTCGGTACCGGCTTCACCAGCTGGAGTGTCCAGTTCGTCCATGGAGGCAGGGCCACTGTTCTGAACTGCAGCCGAGACCAAGCACAGTACCATCAGCGCACCAGCCAAGGTCCACGTACCCTTTTCCAAGAAGTCTGCCGTGCGCTGAACGCCACCGATCTGCTGCGCTCCAGTGAATCCAGCTGCCAAGCCACCCCCCTTGGGGTTCTGGGCGAGAACAACGAGGGCGAGTAGCCCACAAACGATCAGGATGATGATGGATATGGCGACCATGTCTACTTGTGCTGTTGGACCTCAAGCTCTTTTGCGAGGGCCGCAAAGAAAGCGCTTTTCTCCGGGTATTTCAACGCCAGCTTGTGATAGGCTTCGATGGCTTTGGGCAAATTGCCTTGTTTCACATACACCTTGGCCAGTGTTTCCGTGACCATACCGGCGGAATCGTCCAAACTGCGCTTGGCAGCTTGCTGCGGCGTGTAGAACTCCGCCTTTGGCAAAGTTGGCGGTTCCTGCTGGCGAATGAATCGATCGATCACGTCCACCGTCTCTGCTGGCTCCGTTGGGCGTTCGCGTAATGGGCGAGGAGGTTGGCCCATTGGTGCATCAGGCCGTGCTGCTTTGGTATCGGGCGGTTCGGCAGTTCCAAGTGGTATCCGGGAGGTCGGTCCTTGCGGGTGGATCTCCGTCGGGGCTGTTTTGCCCATGTCGGTGTCCAAGGCGCGCATCCATTCTACAGAAAGAGGAAGGGCTTCCGTTCGATCGACGGCGATCGGCCCTGGTTCGGCCGAAGAGGGTTCGTTCAGCCAATCGGTGAAGGATCGCTTGCGCGTGACCGGCGATGAAGCAATGTGCTCAACGGGGGGCACGGCAGGCTCAGGTGGTCGGGTTACCGATGCAGTTTGCACAGGGGTCGTGGTGATATCATAGGCACCAGCCTTGACCGCCTGCTGGATCAACGTGTCCAATGGGTCGGGGCCTACTGGGATCGGTTCTACTGCGGTAGCTTCTGATCCCGCATGCGGTACATCCACTATATCGGCCGTGATCAACTGCGCTGGTTCGATGATCGGATCTTCCGCAACTTGTGCGGAAACCGGGGTCGATACCTCTTCCATCTCCGCCGGTTCCTCCATCCCCGCAGGCGCGAAAGGCAATGGGCTTTTCTTTTCCTCCACTTCGGCCTGTGGTTCTTGGGCCGGTGCAAGTGGTTCCGGACTCTTGTGAACGACCTTCAGGAGCGGTTCTTCGGCGATCCGATCGAAGAGCACCGTACGCGAAGGCAGGTGGGGTGCAGCTAGATGGACCAGATCCTCAGAAAGCACATCTCCGGCCTTGTGTCCTCCCACCGTACGCAGCAATTGGGCACCTGCGAACCAAGGGAACCGCCGGGCCAGATCGTTCAGGTCCGCGAGGTCTGCCCGCCCTACCTGTTCTGGCGACTTGATCAATCGGGATAATCGTTCGCGTTCCATGGTTCACCAATTTCCCAATGTGCGGTCGAAGATATCCTGTGCCAACTGTTTCCCGATCTCGCGGGCCAGTCGTTCTTCTACCGCTATCAGGTCCGTCGCGCTGTCGTAATCCGAGAACCGAGATACGGTGAATTCGGCATTCTTCTTTGGGTCCAAGGTGTTCTGATACACGACGCTTACGGTCATCGTTAACCGGTTCAGGGCCGCGCTTTCACTGGCTTGGATATTCACGGGCTGCACATCATAACCCACCAAGGATCCGCTGTAGGTGACATCGCTGCCTTCGCTCCGCAGTTTCAACGGCGTTTGTGCCAACAGCAGGTCGCGCAGGGTTTCGGTCAGTACTTGTGCGCTTAGGGGTGTGGCCAACGGAGCGCGAGCTTCGATCAATTCCACGCTCACTGTGCGTGCATCCCCCACATCGCCTCCGCTGAAGCCATAGTTGACCCGACATCCACCCAAGAACATGGTGATGATCAGGATCGTTGAGAGACAACGAACGCTTTGCCGGAGGTCCAAACGCTTCACAAGTTCTCGAATACGTTTTCAAGGAATGTCATACTCCTTGATCTTGCGGTACAAGGTGCGCTCACTGATCCCCAATTCCTGAGCTGCGTTCTTGCGCTTGTTCCGGTGCTTGATGAGCGCCTTGCGGATCATTTCCTTCTCCTTCTCCTCCAGACTCAGGCTTTCCTCCACTTCCGTGTGGTCGATGTCCTCGTCCATGCTTCGGGCCGGAACGATACTGACCGTTCCTTGCGTGGGTGCGCTCGGTGGAAGGAAATAATCCTCGCGGTAGGTCGGTGCCGAACCGGTCGGTAGCGACTGACCTCCGCGCATGGCCTTTACCTGTTCCTTCAACGCGCTGAGGTCGTTCTTCATGTCGAAAAGGAACTTGAAGATCAATTCCCGTTCGTTGATGCTGTCCATGCCGTTGCCATGCGCAGCGGTCGCCAATGGTACCAGTGCGGTGCTCATGTCGGGGAGGTATTGGCGTAGCGTTTTGGCATCTACCTCCCGACTTTGCTCGATCACGCTCATCTGCTCCACGATGTTGCGTAGTTGGCGCACATTGCCCGGCCACCGATATCCGTTCAATACGACGATGGCTTCCTCCTTCAGGAGCAATGGCGGTGCCTTGTATTTGGTCGCTGCCTCTTGTGCGAAATAGCGGAACAGCAGTTGAATGTCCTCCTGTCGATCCCGCAACGGGGGAACCGATATGGGCACCGTGTTCAGGCGGTAGTACAGGTCTTCGCGGAAGCTGCCCTTCTGAATAGCCTGCAACATGTTCACGTTGGTGGCGGCCACTACGCGTACGTTGGTCTTCTGTGCCTTGCTGCTTCCTACGCGAATGAATTCGCCGGTCTCCAATACACGGAGGAGACGCACCTGCGTGGTCAACGGCAGTTCACCCACCTCGTCCAGGAAAATGGTTCCACCGTTGGCTACTTCAAAGTAGCCTTTGCGCGCTTCATGCGCTCCGGTGAAAGACCCTTTTTCATGCCCAAATAGCTCGCTATCAATGGTGCCTTCCGGTATGGCACCGCAGTTCACGGCGATGTACGGTCCATGTTTGCGTGCGCTGTAGGCATGCACGATCTGGGGCAATACTTCCTTGCCCGATCCACTTTCTCCAGTGATCAATACACTGAGGTCGGTCGGAGCTACCTGTGCCGCGATCTCGATCGCACGGTCCAATGTCGGTGCGTTGCCGATGATGCTGAATCGCTGTTTGATGGGTTGGACGTTCATGCGATCTGTTGTTCGATCATGGCCAGTAGGCGACCCTTGAGACTGCCGGCCGTGGAATGCTCGATGGCTACGCGGACGATCACGCCCGGCATCAGTTCTACCCCTTCGGCATAACGGGGTACGATGACGATCGAATTCTGCGAATTGCGCCCATACACGTGTTCGGTGCTGCGCTTGCTTACGCCCTCGATCAAGACCTCATGCTCTTGGCCCACATAGGTCGCCAGCCGTCGGCTACTCGCCTTCCTTTGTGCATCGATCACCTCCTGTAAACGTCGGCCTTTTACCTCTTCCGGAACGTCATCGGCATACTTGCGTGAGGCTAAGGTCTTGGGCCGTTCGCTGTACTTGAACATGAAGGCCATATCGAAACCGACTTCGTCGATGATGCTCAGGGTCTGTGAATGGTCCTCCTCGGTTTCGCCGCAAAACCCGGCGATGATGTCGGTGCTGATGGCACAGGTCGGCATGTGTATACGGATGCTGGCCATGCGTTCCATATACCAAGCCCGGTCGTAACCGCGGTTCATGCGCTTCAGCACTTCGCTGCTGCCACTTTGGACCGGTAGGTGGATGTACTTGCAAATGTTGTCGTAGCGTGCCATCACCTCCAGAACCTTGTCGGTCATGTCCTTCGGGTGGCTCGTGCTGTATCGTATGCGCAGGATAGGGCAGGCGACGGCGACCATCTCCAACAGGTCGGCGAAGTCAACAACAGAGGCGATTTCCTCGGAACCGACAGGTGGCTTTTGTTGCCACTTGTACGAATCCACGTTCTGTCCCAGCAGTGTCACCTCCTTGTAGCCCTTGGCCACAAGATCTCGGCATTCGTCAACGATGCTATGCGCATCTCGACTGCGCTCCCGACCGCGGGTGAAGGGCACCACGCAGAACGCACACATGTTGTCGCATCCACGCATGATGGTGACGAAGGCCGTTACGCCATTCGTGTCCAAACGCACCGGCACGATCTCGCCATAGGTTTCCTCACGGCTCAGCAGCACGTTCACGGCTTTCTGACCGGTGCCCACTTGCTCCAGCAGTTCGGGCAGCGTGCGGTAGGCATCAGGACCAACCACGAGGTCCACTACTTTCTTCTTCTCCAACAGGTCCTCCCGCATGCGCTCGGCCATGCAGCCCAACACCCCCACCTTCAAGCCCTTCTTGCGGGCCTTCAGGTTGTTCATTTCGTTGATCCGCTGTAGAACCGTGTATTCCGCCTTTTCCCGGATGCTGCACGTGTTCAACAGTACTAGGTCGGCTTCCTCGGCACTGTTCACTGCGGTGTAACCGTCCTTGGCCAAGATGCTCGCGACGACCTCGCTGTCGCTAACGTTCATTTGGCAGCCGTAGCTTTCTATGTAGACCTTCTTATCCACGGGTTTTGGAAAGGAGGGCAAAGGTACCGAACTTCAGGTGGGTGACAATGTGGCAGAAAGCTTCCCGGCACGGTGGGCAGTGTGGTTGACAAATGCAGGACTGGTGGATCGCCATCGTCGTCCTGCTATAGGTTCAGGCTTCGTTCTTGAAGGATCTTCTTCATGGTCCCATGGCCTCTGAAGGTGACGTAAGCCATTTGAAGAGCCTGAACGTACCACCAAGCGAACACCCCGATCCTTCCGTTCGTGCAACGGAAGACCGGGGTGTTCTCCTGGACCGGCTGCTCTGACCGGTACGGCTTGGCGGAAGAAGGGTCAGAACTTCAGCGTCGCGCCCAGGTTGATCACCGAAACGCCCCAACCTAGCTCCAAGAACGCTCCTATATTCTCGGTGAAGAGGTAACGCCCTCCGACGTACGTGGTGTAGGTGACGAAGCTGTAATTGTTCCGGAATGTTTCGCTGTAGTCCGTTGTCACCCCGTTCACGGTTCTGGTGCTCTTGTCCTTGTATCCGCCGATGTTGTAGCCGAGCATCAAGCCAGCATAGAGGTCCAACTTATCGTTGCCGTGCCACTCGTTGTAGTGGAAACTGCCGCGCATGCCCACCACGGTATTGGTCCACTTCCGATCGTAGTGGTAGGTGGAGGAACCGATCAGCGTGGTTCTATCGTAGTGTACCGACTTCTGTCCGAAGAAGGCTCCAATGCCCACTACGCCATCACCGAGATAACCGACACCATGTTCCACGCTGGCATTGAATGTCGGCGATACGCTGTAATCCGAATTGTAGGCACTGAGGTAGCTGTACCGGGAGCCACCCAGACCGACACCGATGTTGATCGCGGTGGTCCCCTTATCGAACGATTGTGCTGAACTCACTAGTGGGGCTGTTGCAAGAAAGGTCAATAGACCGCTGACGAGAATGTGCTTTTTCATGGCCGTACGTTTGGGTTTGGTTTCTTTCGCCAAGCCAAAACTCGTGCTGGAATACCCGATAATTCAGGACCCATGAGTATCCGGTAGCTCGGATCGAGAATGTGGCGGTTTTCGATGCATCCAGCTTTCCGCTGATGTTCCGGTCAGCCAAGACACGTGCAACCGCATAGCTGGCTGCGCTGGCATCGGTCGGTCGGGTGCAGGGCAAGGGGGCGTGTGCCAATTCTTGGACCATTTCGGCACTTGGAAGGATGGCCCGAATGAACAAGGCACCCCAGTGGAGCGCCTTGTTCATTCTATGGAATGGTGTTCTCGACTATTCTGGTTTCGTCTGCCCGGCGCACATCTCCTTCGCTTTGTCGTAAGCCTCGCGGTACAAAGTGGTCTTGGGTTCGGCCAAGTAGGCGGCCTTGAACAATTGCCCTGCCTCTTGGCACCGGTTCTGGGCGAAGAGGATCAATCCGTAGTTGTATTTGGCCTTGGCCGGTGCGCGACTCTTCAGATCGGTCCGCTCGGCGATCGCCTTCATCTGGCCGATGGCCTGCTCGGTCTCATCCATGTGGAAGTTGGCGATCGCACTGCTCAACTCGTCCTTGTACGCAGGGTCACCGAGGAATTTCAAGGTCGCGTCTTCTGTGTACGGTGCCAGATTGCGTGAGAATTTCACGGAGAAGGCCTCCAGTGCTTCGCGTTTGATCTCGCTGTCGTTCACCCCCATGTAGGCACTGTTGCCGATCTTCGACTTGCTTTTAATGGTCACCGATTCCACGAAATTGTCCAGTGTGCGTCCGGTCTGTGGATCCAGTATCGTGAAAGCGACAGCCAGTACGTACACGCCTTTGGTGGTGGGGATCACGCTACCGCCACTGCGGCTGGGGATGAACATGCCGTTGTCGTCCTGCGCGAAGTCGTCCTGCTGCACCCGGCCCAGGATCATGAAGTCCGCCCCGATCAATTTGCCCGCTTTGATCGTGGAGCCCTCGTCGAACGCACCATCCATCTGGGTCTTCTGTTCCTTCAGGATCTTCTTGAGCTGGTTGCGGTCGTACACTTCCACCTCTCCCGCTTTGGTGAAGGTTTGCGCCACGTAATCGCTGATATCCTGTGAGCGTGGTGTGACGGTAGCACCATCATCACCAGTGAATTCGGCAATTGCCACGCGCTTGTAAGCCGTCCAGTTGCGCTCCGGTAGGTGGGTGATCTTTACAGGAACTTCGCGGTCTTGTGCGTCTACCGGGCCAGCGAATAGGCCGAGCGCACTGATCAAAAGAAGGGTCGAGGGTTTCATGGTGGTTAGTAGGGTTTTGGTTTCTTCCGTCCAGACCAAAACTGATACCGTTCTGCGCATAATTCTCCAGCCTCTGAGTATCCGGCGGCAATGGGCGAGAATGCGGTAGGGAATCACCGCTCCATGCCATCGTGAGCGTATGCTATTGGACCGAACTGGTCAAGCGTAGGACCAGTTCGTTGCTCTTATCAAGCAGTTCCGCGATCGCTGTGTAGGGTAGGAAAACGTCCTTCTCGCCTTCAGCGAAATAGCCCATTTCATAAGGCTGATAGTGGAAGAGCAGTCCCGTAGAAAGCACGGCCACATTCTCCGAGAGCTTGAATGGATAGTGCTTTGGACTCGTCTCAGGGTACTTCTTGTAGAATGCTTTGCTACAGAGCGCCTTCAGTTTGGCACGCTTGCGCCGATCCACGATATCCCACAGACCGATCGTTCGAGTTGTACCGAGATCGAAATTCACGTATCGACTTCCGAATTGGCCGTGGACCGCTCCTGGATCCTGGACATGTTGGAAGATCCGGAATGCGATCAGGTCCTTGCTTCGATCCACCACCGATACGCTGAGTTCATACCACGAATGGCTGCTCAACTGGGCATCCATGAAGGCATCGTAATGCATAGTGCCTTCGCAAATGATCGCCTCCAATAAGGAGTCCAAGGAGTGCCGTGTGCCGTCGGAACGATCGATCCGCAGCACCCGCAATTCGGCCGTGCGGTCCATCTGGTCGAGTTCCATTTCCTCGAAGCCACCTTCGTCCATAGGGGTTGGTTCTCTGGTGGCCTTGATCGTCCTGCTCAGGTTCTGCGGCGTGATCACCAGTCCATCAGGGGTTTCCTTGAAAACGAGCCCTACTTCCTGCATTGCGTTCGCCTTTCGATAGCTCAAGTGGATGCCACCGTCCGCAGCGAAGACACCACGGAGCCGGTGTGGACCACTGCCTTCCGCTTGCAGGTCCGCGCTCAACGAGTCCAGTGCCGTGCTCGTGGAACTGCCGAACAACAGTGTCTGTTCTTCCGGGTCCCGCAGGCTGATGGATCGCTGATGCCGTCCATCCGGGCCAGTGCTTTCCGTGAGCCAAAGGGTGAAGGATCGCCCGTTCGCATCCACAGCCTCGAAGTGCTTTTCGGTGAATGTGGTCGAGGCTTCAGGGTCGGTACTGCTGCCGCACGAGGCTGTAAAAAGCGCAACGAGAAGCCCGGTCAGGACGGCTGCCCTTGAATAGTGAAGGATCCTCATGGGTCGGTGGGTCAAGTGTTGCGGATGGTTGCGGCCTTCGCTTCTGTCGTCTTCATTCGTGGGACATGTTGATCCGGATCATGGAACCAAGTGACCCACGCCCGCAGCATCACTGAGTTGTTCGTGCGGGTGGTTAGCAGCGCATCGGAATGCTTTGCCACTCCCCGTGTGGGCGGCACGAATTCCAATGAATGTAGGGCGTGGGCGAAGAGGAACAACGGGCCGATCAAGGGAACCATGCACGGTACTCATTGCTTGATGAACCGTCGCCGTCCGGCCACGAGCATGTCCCCTTGCAGAAGTGCCGCTTCGTGATCCGTGCCGTACAGCATGTTCGGATGTATCATGATCACGCTGTCGCCCTCGATCCGGTATGTGCCGTGGATCGTATCGCGGAACATGACCACTGAATACGTACCACCCGGATCGAACGTGAAGGTCGTTCCACCGCCTTCAAGCATATAGGTTCCGGACAGTGAGCCACTGGAGCCGCCGCAGGCGACCAGCAGTGTGGTAAGGAGGGGGAGAGGGATCTTCATGTCGGTGTTCAGTTTGGACCTATTTGGTTGGAAAGTCGGGTTCTTCTTAATGGGCCACGGTGCGGCTTTATCGCGGCAACGCGCCTATTTGGGATTGGATCTTCTGGTTGAGTTCTTGCAATTCCTTTGTGCGCTTCTTCAATTCCGCCTCACGGGATTGGAAGCATTCCTCCACCATCATGCGCTTGGCATTAACGATAGTGCGGCGGTCATCATCGCGCAGGAAGTCCTTCAGGATCACGCCCTCTTCCTCATGGACCTTTCTCTCGCACTCATCTGCTTCGCGATCCGCTTGGCTCGAGAGCGCTTTCATGTGTGCGGCAGCCTCTCTTTGATCCCTGAATTTGCCATCCTCCAATTCGTCGATGAAAGCTTTGGTCGTCTTGAATGCCTTGGCCTGCTTATCGGTACGACAAGCGCACAGGCCGGAGCCGATCTTCTTGCCAGCGCTTTCAGGAGAATGTCCGCAGCTTGCAAGGAACAAGACGCAGCACATGGTGGTCAGGAGGTTTATACTCTTCATTGGTTTTGGTTTTACTCGAAGACCGATCACTTGGCGTTGCTGTACGAGGGCCTTATTGTTTCACCAAGGTGACCCGGTGTATCCGCTCAGTATCCTTCCAAAAGAACGCGGTGTACGCGCCGTTGGAAAGCCCTGACAGGTCGATGCGCATCGTGGTGTTCAGCATTTCATCGTGTATCAGTTTGCCTTGCGGGTCGTAGAGGATCGGTCGGAGCAGCCTTCTTCTTCCTCAGGGATTCCTCGACCCGTGCGTATTCCACCTGATCGCGGGGCCCCCCTGAGGCGCGAGAATGCTGTTGGCTCAATGCTGCACCATCACCTTCATCTTGGTTTGACGGTTTTCTTGGGAAATGAGGATGGTGTAGAGACCGTTGGCTTCATCACTGAGGTCCATGGTGAGCCGGTCACTTTGGGCGGGGTGAATGTCCTGCACCAACTGGCCGGTGGCGTTGTGGATGGTGAGATGCTCGATGGGTGCATTGTTGTTCGGAAGGAGGATGAACTGCCCAGTGCTCGGATTCGGAAAGATCTGGATATCCTCTGCAACGCTTACCGCATTCAAGCCGGTATCGTCCAATACCACATCGATCGTGGAGGGTCCACTCTGCCCGCAAGCATTGCTTACGGTTACCGTTACCTGACCATTGAGGAAATCGTCGGGAGTCTCGAAGGTGATCGAATCCCCGGAGCTTCCACCGATCACTGTCCATCCCGCTGGGTAGGTCCAAGCATAGTTTGCCGCACCAGGAACCACAGGGACCGAGTAGGTCACCGTGCCGTTGGTGGGAACCAGTATCGGGCCGGTGATCGACCCCACGGCATCTGGACCAGTGGCCACCAGATCAATATCAAAGATCCGTTTGATCACAGAACTCCACTGTGAATGGTCGTCCTTCAACTGGAAATAGACGTTCGTGTTGCCGGTATTTTGCCATGTGCAGAACTCCACCTCGTCGATCACATCCCAGACCTCCACTTCGGGTTCGATCGCCATCGTGGTCATGTCGTTCGGATAGCCCGATGCGTTGTCGCTCCAATAGCGAAGCAAGGTCAAGTTCACCTGCTCGTTGGACTGTAAGTGGAAGGTTCGCGAGATCACAGCACTCCACTGGCTCTCGGAGTCCTTGATGCGATAGTGGACGCGGTGAAGACCCAAGTCCAGACCGGTTGCAACAGGGTCGATCGTTATGTCGATGTTCTCCGCTTGGCCGAAGCTGAATGGGACACGCGTTTGGTCCAGCTGGTCGAACCAGTACTCACCTGAAATCAAGGCAACAGAATTGCCAGAAGAAATGTAGAAGCTCCTGTGTAGAACTGAACTCCATGCGCTGTTGTCATCCTTCACCCTGAAATGTATCCGGTGCAACCCCAGTGACAATTGGTCCACGGAAATGTCCGCTGCTGTGATCGCTATCGTGCCTCCGGACGTTATCGGAACCAACGTCCGCTGCCCGACGGCATCGAGTTCATCGAGCCAATGCTCGTAGGCAACGATGTTGTTCTGTGCATGTGCCCAGCCTGAGGCCAGGATCAGCCATGCGAAGATCGGGATGCGCATGGCTCAATCTTGTTGGGCCGAGGCTTTGATGATCACGCCTTGCAGGGTGCCGTTCTCGGTACCTGACGGAGTGGTCAATTCCTTCCAATGTGGGTTGAAAGGGACAGAGCCATCCTTCCAGGGGTCACCGCCGCCATAGGGGCCCGCACTTTGCACATTAGAGGGCAAGTTGGGATTCAGGTGGTAATTCGAGTTGAAGTCAAAAGCCGTGTAGCTCGTAACAGTGGTGCTCGGGAATGCAGCGAGTGGGCCGCCACCGCTGAGGGGGTATCGGATAACGTTGCCGGAATCACTCGTGACATTACCAGTGAATGTAACAGCGAAACCGGAGTTGTTCCCCACCCACACATTGTTGAGGTAGCTTGACGGGCCGTCAACAGTAATGTTCGCGCCGGAGTTTGAAAGGAATACGTTGTGCTCGAATTGGATGCCACTGAGATCGACGTTTCCCCAGCCATACAGGATGTTGTATTCGAAGAGCGTGTTCTGCCCCGCGGACACAAAGTAGATAGCTCCCACTTGACTGTTCCGGACGATCGTGTTCAACGCATAGGAGATGGAGATCTCCGTCAGTAGGCACTCATGGATGTAGGTGTCGTTCGCTTGGGAACCGTACTGGTTGTTCCCCAATAGGAAACCGCCGGTGAACTCGCAACGGGAGAACTTCACACTATCCACATTCGTGCTTGCGAGGTCCGTATCGCCGAAGTCGACATCCACCCCGTCGGCGAAAGCCACTCCATGTACTTCTGATCCTGATGAATTTGGTTGAAAGAACACCTGACAATACTGATTTCCAGTGATCTCGGTCCGTCCATTGTTGTTGTACGCCAAGGAACTGTCCGGATGGATCCCCGTCCCGATCAGAACGATGCGCGATCTGATGAACAGGTCATCGCTCGTCGTGTTGGGGTCCGTGTTGAGGTTGTATGTGCCGCCGCCCAGTATGATGGTATCTACTCCAGCTTCCGCTTCGGCAATATCCAAAACGTTCTGGATGTCACCGTCATAGTAGAAATGCGCTTGCCCCGCGTTCATTCGCGTGATCACGCCCTGCGCCATCAATGTTCCGCCGAGCAGGGTGGCTGTTAGAAGTGTACTGAAGGTTCTCATGTTCATTGCGTTTATTGGGTTGATGTTAAAGTCCCACGATCGGGGAGTTCCTTGGTCTCTGTGGCTCTTGTAGGAGTTATTGCTTCACGAGCGATACCCGGTGCATCCGCTCCAGGTCCTTCCAGAAGAAGGCGGTGTAGCTGCCCGAAGCATGGCGGCTCAAGTCGATCTGCGTGTTTCCCGTGATCACACGGTCGTACACCAGCTTGCCTTGCGGGTCGTACAGGATCACGCGAAGCGGTCCGCCATCTTCGGTCTTAACAGTAAAGCCTTCAGCGAAAGGGTTGGGATAGACGGAGATGTTGGTGGCGGATGCCAGGTCCTCAACGTTTGTGTAGCCGGCCACGATTACTTTGTTGGTAAGGCTCCAAAAGCCGCGGGAATCATGTGACCGCACCATCAACGTGTCATAAACCACTAGATCGACGGGGATCGGGGCAGTGAAAACGTAGTCGGTCATCTCACTACCCGGTCCAGTGACGGTGTGCTGGTCCGCATTCCCGAATCCCGGGTCCACACCGGGCAGCGCGAATGTCTCGATGCGATCGATGACACCGATCGTTGTATCAAGGTCGATCACGACGATCGCCGAGTGGTTGGTCAAGCTCCATCGACCATCGCTTGTGCGGCTGCGGATGAAGAGCGTATTGATGCCGACAACCGCGTTGGACAGGTCGGGTGAGAAGGTGATCGGCTCATCCAGCGAGTTCCCGGTCCAGGCTGTCATGCCTTCCCCGAAGTACGGGTCCTGATTGAGGAAGTATTCCACTTCGACGAGGTCATCCAATGGAGCTGCTGGTGCAATGATCACCGCTCTGGAGAAATTCGTCAAGCTCCAACGGGAGCTGTCGTCGTAAGTGCGGATACCGATGGTGTGCGTTCCGGGATCGTATCCGGCCAGATCAATGGCTACGTTGAGATCCGCCACCTCGGAAGCATCCGTGATCTCGAAGGCGATATTCTGTCCGAAACCTTGGTCCTGATCGATAAAGTACTCGCCCCGGAGGATGTTCTGGGCCTGTGCCCCGCCAGCCAACGCCAGCGCGGCCAGCCATACTGTTGCGCGTTTCATGGCCGCTCAGTTGTTGGTGCGTGTGCTGAGGGTCACTTCCACGGAATCACCCGGAGTGGTGTTGAGCGTGGACTGCAGGGTGTAGATCGTCGGAATGTTCGGGATGCCGCTCAACCGGTAGGGTGAAATACCGCTGAAGGCGCCGCGTTCGTTCGGACCGCCTTCGTTGTAAGGTGATGTTGCAAGGATGTCGTATTTGCTGTCGTCCGTTCCCACACTCAGGTTGAATACATTCCCCATGCTCACCACCGGGTTTGAGACCAGGTCGGCACCGGTGATCGCTGCGGCGGTGATGTTGTCATGGATCGTGTTGTTCGTTCCAGTGATGTTGCCTTGGTAGAAGACATTGTAGGAAACCTCGGCGTTGGTCAGTGCATGATTGCCGTTGTAACTGAAGGTGTTGTTGGTGACCACCACGTTCGTCATTTGATCCCCGTTGCCGTTGAGCGCAAGCTGGCCGGCTATGATGTTGTTCCGTATGATCAGGTTCGTGATGGTGTTCGAATAGTTGCCGTTCTGGCTCACACCACCGGTCATGAAATTCTCGGAGATCGTGATGTCATATACCCCTGTGCCGCCATTCGGGAAGTACACACTGAGACTATTGATGAAATTCCGGGAGATCCGAATGTTCGATGTGCTGAACATGCTCAGACCAGAGTAATTTCCACCTGGGAAGTGGAGACCGATGATCTGTGTGCCATCTGAATTCGCGATCAGCTCGATGTTCCTTACCATCGAAGTCTGGGTGTTGGCCTGTAGGCCTGCATTGAAAGGTGTCGCACCAAGCTTATAGCCAGCGCCTAATATGACCAGCCTCTTGGCGATCGTAACATCGCCATAGCTGAAATCCGAAGGTTCGAGATGGATGGTGTCGCCATCGATCGAAGCATCAATGGCCTGTTGGAAGGAGGTGGCCCCATAGTAGCACGTTGCGCATGAGGTGGCGAAGGACTGAACATAGTTCACGCGCCGTACGGTAGCTTCAACTTGAAGTGTTGATGCGATCAGAACTGCGCAGAGCAGCAGTGTTGAGGTTTTCATGAGATTCCGGGGTTATTTCCCCAAAACTCACACACACCTCCCCCAAGAACTACCGCCCCTGAGCATCCGGCACCATCCACCGAGAATTCGGTGCCGAAAGGCGCTATAGCTTCTCCAAGGCCTCCATCAGATCCGCCTTTTGTCGGCGGCTTACCGGTAAGTTGCGACCATCCATCATGATCACTTCGCCGCCCTCTCCCTTCACGTAGCGCTTGATGTGCTTGCGGTGTACCAAATGGCTCTGGTGGATCCGCACGAAGCCCTGCGGTACTAAGAAACTATCGAACTCACTCAAGGGCCTGCTGATCACGTATGGCTTCTTCTCGCCACGGGCGAATACCTCCGTGTAGTTGTTGTCGCTGCTGCAATACATGATGTCGTCCAAGTGGACCACGGCCAAACCATTGCTTACCGGAAGTGCGATCTGGCGGTCGCTCATCATGGTGCCCAGCAACGAAGGCATGTCACCTACCCGGTGGCCGTTGGAGATCTCGCCGATCGCTTTCAGCACGGCCTCGTCCAATTCCTCCGGTACAACTGGCTTCAATAAGTAATCCAGTGCATTGAAACGAATGGCGCGCACCGCATAGCCCTCGTGGGCGGTGGTGAAGATCACATGCGGCCGCAACGGTGCAATGGCCTTCAACAGGTCGAAACCCGTCATGCGCCCCAATTCGATATCGAGAAAGAGGATCTCCGGCCGTTTGCTCTTCACCAAGGCTATGCCATCGGCAACATTGTCCGCCGACCCTAGGCATTCAATGCCTGGATGGCGCTCCGACAGGATCTCGTGCAAGGTGGATCGGCAATGGATCTCATCGTCGATGATGCAAGCGGTGGCTTTCATGGGAGAGGTTCGGCTTCGAAAATAGTGGAAAGGCGAATGGGTGTTCGGGGCAAGCATCTGTGGTCAAATGGGAAGTCGTATCTCCACTTCCGTGCCGATCGGTCGTTCCACATACTTCCAGCCCGCCCGTTCACCCTTCTGTTGTGCCAGAAGATCCAAGCGTTCCGTGGTGATCGTGGTGCCCACGGAGCGGTGGGAATGCCCGTTGTCGCCTTGTGCAGCAGCCCGCTTCAACCCGCACCCGTTATCGCGAACCACGATCCGTAGTAGGCCGTTCTTTTGGTCGATCGCCACTACCACTTCACCCCCGTGCTCCTTGCCTTCCAAGCCATGCCAGATGGCGTTCTCCACGAAGGGCTGGATCACCATCGGTGGCACCATCACGGTCTCCGGATCGATCCCCGATGCAAGTTCCAAGAGGTACGCGAACCGGTTCTGGGTACGCGCCTGTTCCAGACCCACGTATAGCGCCAAGGCTTCCAGGTCGCTTTTCAGTGGCACCTCGGTCTTGCGGCTGTTCTCCAGCACCAAGCGCACCAAGCGGGCGAATTGGGCAATGAAGCCATGCGCTTTCTCCGGTTCGTGGTTTCGGATGAAGGCACCGATGCTGTTCAAGGCATTGAAAAGGAAATGCGGATTCATCTGTGCACGCAGCGCTTTGATCTCCAGTTGTGCGGCTTGTTTGGCGAACGCTTCCCGACGGCGGCGGCGATCCATTGCAACGAGCAATGAACCCGCACCCAACAAAACCACTCCGCCTCCACCGATGATCCAGGTCCGGGTCTCGGCGCGCTCGGACCGCAATTCCGCGATCACCCGAAGGTCCGCTTCCGTGCGCAGTTGCAACGCCGCAGCGAGGCTATCGGCCAACTGCTTTCGATCGAACTGCCATTGGAGGTCACGTTCCACGATATCCTGCCGCTTGGTCTCGCTCAGATTGGTCTCGGTCAAGGCACGGGTCTTCCGTAGGTGATCATATGCAAGGGCGTAACGGCCCAGATCCGCATAGAGGAGTTGTAGTGCATCGTGAAGCGCTACTTCATTCTGCACATTCGGTGTGTCCCGGATACGCTCCAGACCCGTAAGGTAGGCGCGTTCCGAAGCGCGTAACTCCCCTTTGGCATGGAACACCCTGCCCAGATCCAGATAGGATCCAGCAGCACGACCCAGAGCATGGGTGCTTTCGCGGATCTTGATGGCCTCCTGCGCATGGATCATCGCGCTGTCGAGATCACCATTCACCCGTTCTATATCGCACAGGCCATCCAGTATATCCCCGAGTTGGCTCGGGTAATCCAGCGTCCTACAGATCGCTAGACCGGATCGGCAATGGTCCAGCGCGATCCTATTCCGTTCCTGCTCGTCCATCCCGTTTTCCGCGCACCGAGTACTGTCCAGGTCGATCAGGTAACGCCCCAAGGCACTGTGCCCGACCATGCTGCGGTGAGGCATGTCCAAACTGTCATAGACTGCGATCACCCGTTCATACGAACTGATCACCTTGCTCGGTGGGGAGACGTGTTCATGGCAATAGGCCATGTAGTAGATGCTGGCCGCAGCATCGAAGGGCATGTTCGCTTGTGCGTGCAGGTCATGTGCGCGCTGCAATTCCACAAGCGCTTCTTCATAGCGCCCTTTATCGATGTACACGGTGCCGAGGTTCAGGATGTTCCACGCCAGCAGTTGCTGGTTCCCGTTCGTTCCGATCAATGCGATCGCGGCTTCGTGGTAGTGGATCGCAGAATCCGGGAGCTCGGCCCATGCCATGGCCTGCGCCAAATTGCTCAATGCGCGGATACGGGGAATACTATCCAGACCGATGCTATCCAATAACGTCAAGGCCTTGCGTTGGAGTGCAATGGCCTCGGCAGGTGTGCCATTCTCCAAGACCAACGAACCCATGGAGGAATAGGTCTCGGCCAATTCACTGCCCGCCCCCGCTTCTATTCCCTTCCGGATGGATTCCGAATAGAATGCTTCTGCTTGGGTACTGAGTCCTTTCCGGTAATGGGCATCGCCCATCCTCCGCAAGTGATGTGCAAGCGCCGCTCCATCTCCTGCGTTCTCGTACAGTTCAATCACGATCGGCTCAAGTCGTTCGAACAGTGCCAAGGAATCCAATTGAACGGCCGCGTAGAGCAGAACACTTCCCGCTCTGGCTTGTCGGGGGATATCGTTCAGTTGCTCGGCCGTCCGAAAGGCGGAATCGGCCAGTGTCAAAGACAATACCGCATCCGCACGTTCTTGTGCACCCGCCTCGGTGATCAACTGGTCCAAGGCACTACTGGCCTCATCCTGATCCGACGTGGTATCATCGCTTATTCCCGACCTTGAACAGGCGAGCAATAGCAGGGCACAGAGAAAGGGGAGGGTCCGTAGGAACACGCCTCGAATATAGGCGGTTCGACGATCGCTACCTTCACTTCGTCCCCAAGAATTCCAAGCTCACCGAGTTGATGCAATACCGCTTGCCGGTCGGTGGAGGACC
The DNA here is from genome assembly GCA_016710015.1 of Flavobacteriales bacterium. Classification (GTDB taxonomy): domain Bacteria; phylum Bacteroidota; class Bacteroidia; order Flavobacteriales_F; family PHOS-HE28; genus PHOS-HE28. The sequence continues at coordinate 210,652 of JADJLR010000003.1, read as the reverse complement.
ATCATCGAAGAGGTGTCCCAAGTGCGCGCCGCAACGGCCACAAGTGACCTCGGTCCGCTCCATGCCGAAGGTGCGGTCGGCGTGGTACTCGATGGCATTGTCGCGCTCGGCCTTGAAGAAACTAGGCCAACCGCAACTGCTCGCGAACTTGGCATCCGCTTGGAATAGCCTATTGCCACAGACGGCACAGGCGTATGTGCCCAAGCCATCGAAATCCCAATACTTCCCTGTGAATGCCCGCTCGGTCCCTTTCTCGTAGGCAATGTAGTAAAGGTCTTCGGGTAAAAGCTTCTTCCACTCGGTCAACGGCACTGCGAGCTTGGCGGTGTCGGTATGGGAGTAGTAAGGATTCGTACGATGGTCGTATTGGTTCATCTGATCCGTGGATGGGAGTTGGGTTTGGCCGGTGCTGTTGCCACAACCGATCAACACGAGTCCGGCTGCGAAAATGGTGCTCTTCAATGGTTCCATGATCTTCCTAACATCGGTCGGATGGTCGCCCATCGATCTGTTCCATGACAGATCCTTGGGTCGGTAAAGAAGATCCCGTCTCCCTTACCCTTGGGCCCAGAGGTGAATGAGTGCGATAGTATGAGGGTCCACGGGAGCCAGCCCCTCGCACCCTTGTATTCTCGCAATAGAGATAGACCGGTCCTTCGAGGTACCCATAGGATACGGATGCTCCGGTTCGGATCCCTATCACTCATGATCTTCGTGTGGAAAATTTCCTTCCCCATAGGGGAAGTATACACGGTCAGCAGGTCGGACCCTCCAACATCGATCCATGTGCCTTTCTTTGCCGCCTCATTTTCACCTTTCGGGGTGTGCCAATAGGTAAGGATACATGGCGAAGAAAAGCAGCGATCTGGTCATTGTGGAGTCTCCTGCAAAGGCGAAAACGATCGAGAAGTACCTCGGCGAAGGGTTCACTGTGCTCAGTAGTTATGGGCACGTTAGGGACCTTCCGGAGCGCGATCTCAGTGTGGATGTGGAACATGGGTTCGAACCCACATACGTCATACCCGACGACAAGAAGGACCGTCTGCGACAACTGCAGAAGGAAGCGGACAAAGCCACTACCGTGTGGCTCGCCACGGATGAAGACCGTGAAGGAGAGGCGATCAGTTGGCACCTGAAGGAAGCGCTCGGCCTGTCCGGCGACAAGGTCAAACGCATCACCTTCAACGAGATCACGAAGACGGCCGTGATGCAGGCCATCGAGAACCCGCGCGAGATCGACATTCACTTGGTGGATGCCCAACAAGCACGCCGCGTGCTGGACCGTTTGGTGGGGTATGAACTGAGCCCCGTGCTTTGGCGCAAAGTGAAACCTAGCCTGAGTGCAGGCCGAGTGCAAAGCGTGGCCGTGCGCATCATCGTGGAGCGTGAACGCGAGATCCTCGATTTCAACAGCAAGAGTGCCTTTCGCATCACGGCCATCTTCACCACGGGAAGTGGTGCGCAAGTGAAGGCCGAACTGCCCGGACGATTTACCACCGAGCCCGAAGCCATGGATTTCCTCCAGGGCTGTCTTGGTGCCGCGTTCACCGTGGAAGCTGTGGAGAAGAAACCCGGCAAGCGCACACCTGCGGCACCGTTCACCACATCGACTTTGCAGCAGGAGGCCAGTCGCAAACTCGGCTATGGCGTGGATCGCACCATGCGCATCGCCCAAGGGTTGTACGAGCAAGGGCACATCACTTATATGCGTACCGATTCGGTGAACCTGAGTGAAAGTGCCATTGCTGCCGCCGCCGCGCAGATCACCGATCAATACGGGGCGCGATACAGCAAGAGCCGTCGGTATACGAGCAAGAGCAAAGGAGCCCAGGAAGCACACGAGGCCATCCGTCCGGCGGACATGATGGTGCGCAATGCCGGTGCCGATCGCGATGCCGAACGTTTGTACGACCTCATTTGGAAACGTACCCTCGCCAGCCAAATGGCCGATGCTGAACTGGAGAAGACCGTGGTGGACATCGCCATCAGCACCCGCCCCGGCCAACCGTTGAAGGCATCTGGCGAAGTGATCCTCTTCGATGGCTTCCTGAAAGTCTATATGGAAGGGAAGGACGAGGAGGACAGCGAGGAGCAAGAGGGCCTGCTGCCAGAGATGAAGCAGGGCGAACTACTTGGCTTGCGCGAAATGCTCGCCACCCAGCGATTCGATCGCCCGGCTCCGCGCTACACGGAGGCCAGCTTGGTGAAGAAGCTCGAAGAACTTGGCATCGGACGGCCTAGCACGTATGCCGCCACGATCAGCACCGTGCAGAAGAAAGGATACGTGGTGAAGGAGGATCGAGAAGGAACGAAACGCCAATACCGCATCCTCTCGTTGGTGGACAACGCGGTAACCGACAACACGGCTACGGAGAATGTGGGTGCAGAGAAGCAGAAGCTCTTCCCAACGGACATCGGTATGGTCGTGAACGACTTCCTCGTGGAGCATTTCCCGACGGTGGTCGATCTCAACTTCACGGCCAAGGTGGAGGAGGAGTTCGATGTGATCGCCGAGGGCAAGGAGAATTGGCGTGAGATGATCGCTCGCTTCTACAAACCGTTCCATGAGACCATCGGAATTGTGAGCGAGACCGCCGAACGTGCCACAGGTGCCCGAGAACTGGGCGTGGATCCGGTCAGCGGCAAGAAGATCTATTCGCGGATCGGTCGTTTCGGGCCTATGATCCAGATCGGTGAGGTAGAGGATGAAGAGAAGCCACGCTTCGCAAGCCTTCGGAAGGACCAGAGCATCCAGACCATCACTTTCCAAGAGGCGTTGGATCTTTTCAAACTGCCACGTACATTGGGTGAACGTGATGGTGAGGTCTGCACAGTTGGCATTGGTCGCTTTGGCCCCTACGTGCGACTCGGTGCGACTTACGCGAGCCTCACACCGGAAGATGATCCGTTGGAGATCGAACTAGCCCGCGCCGTTGAACTGATCGACCTGAAGAAGATCGCGAACGCTACTCGCGACCTTGGCGAGCACCTTGGCGAAATGATCGTGCAGGGCCGCGGTCGTTTTGGTCCCTTTGTGAAACACGGGAAGCTTTACGCCAACATCCCGAAAGCCGAGGATCCTGCCACCGTCACCTTTGAGCGTGCCGTTGAACTGGTCGAAGCGAAGAAGGCTGGTGCCCGGCAGAATGTGCTAAAGGAATTCGAAGGTTCGGTGATCCAGATCCTCGATGGCCGGTATGGACCTTACATCACGGACGGCAGCAAGAACGCCAACCTGCCGAAGGAGAAAGAACCAGCTGACATCACATTGGAAGAAGCCACTGCCTTGCTTGCCGCTGCGCCAGAGAGAAAGGGCAAAGGAAGACGAGGTGCTAGGACCGCAGCAAAAAAAGGCGCGAAAAAGGCTGTGAAGAAAGCTGCCAAGAAGAAGCCTGCAGCTAAGAAGGCCACCTCAGGCTCCGCGAAAGCTTCGGCGAGCAAGAGCAAGAAAACCACGCCCAAGAAGTCGTCTGAATAGGCTTGTCGATCAGTGGCGAGAGGTTCCTTCGCTCCCTTCAATAGTATGCATTCCACACCCTGTTGTGGGCATCATTCCTGTCTAGCATCAAGGAACGGTCATATCCAATGCGACCTTCGCTTCTGCGGTCGTGGATCCATTCAAGATCCGTCGTTCGTCCGCCTCTACGACCGTCATGGACATCAGCATCTACTTCAAGCCCTCTGAACGCTTCGGGAAAGGCCGCCCGGAATGGCCTGTGAATACCATCTGTGATGGTCTTCTTACGCATACCACGAAGCAGTTCCCCTCGCTGGAAGGTGCCCAGATCGCCGTGTTCGGTGTGTTGGATGATCCTGGCCATGCACGTCCTCGTGGATGTGTGCACGCCCCGGATGCTGTACGCGATGAACTCTATAGGCTCTATATGCCGAATGCCCAACTTTCCATCGTCGACCTTGGTGATATCCACCCCGTGGCCCCTCCTGCGTCTACACAGCACGCCATCGCCGAGACCTTGGCCGAGCTGATCCGTATGAATATCGTCCCTGTGATCATTGGTGGCGGTCAGGGGCATACCTATTCACAGTACTTGGCCTATGAAAAGCTGGAGCGCACAGCCAACCTGGTGTGCATCGATGCCCGTTTCGATCTGGGCGAACCCGGACAAGGGCTGGCGGATAGCAGCTACCTCAGTCATATCGTCCTGCGACAGCCGAACTACTTGTTCAATTACAGTAACCTGGGCTTTCAGACCTACCTCGTTGATCAGCCCGGGATCGACCTGATGGACAAGCTCTTCTTCGATGCCCACCGATTGGGTGAACTGCGTTCGAACATGGCCGATGCCGAACCTGTGATGCGCAATGGGGATAGCTTGAGCGTGGATATGAGTGCTGTGCGCCGCAGTGACGCTCCGGGCACCAGCCGTCCAGGCCCCAACGGTTTCCACGGCGAAGAGATCTGCCAGCTGATGCGTTATGCCGGTGTTAGCGAGAAGATCACGTCCGTGGGTATCTATGAATTGGACCCCACGGTCGATCAAGATGCTGTTACGGCCCAGTTGGCCGCCCAAATGATCTGGTGCTTCTTGGACGGTTTCCGTAGCCGAACGAACGACCTGCCATGGTTGGACCGCAAGCGATTCACCCGTTTCCGGATCCCCATCCGTGGACACGAGCAAGAATTGGTCTTTTACAAGAGCACGGTGAGTGACCGGTGGTGGATGGATATCCCGTACAAGGCAGAACAGGAAGCCCGATTCGAGCGCCATCATTTGGTCCCCTGTTCATACTCTGATTACCGAATGGCCTGCCGAGAAGAGGTGCCGGACCGCTGGTGGCGCACCTTCCAGAAGCTTTCCTAAGGGACCAACGGGGAGATCGCCGACTTAGGAACCCTATTGATCGAGATCGACGCATAGGTTTGGCGGTTCGGAATGTTGTTATATTGGCCCCGGTTCTGAGGAGGAACCTGGGGACATGTTGTCCCCAAAACGGGCGGAAAAGAACGATTACACGAATGAGGGGGATACTTACCGCAGTGGTCGGCATGGTGGTAGCGAGCGCTTCTTTTGCGCAGCAAGACCCGCAACTGACCCAATACATGTTCGATCGCCTGTCGGTGAACCCAGCTGTTGCTGGAACCAATGGTCAATTGTGTGTTACCGGATTCTTCCGGCAGCAATGGTCGGGATTCGAAGGAGCACCGAAGACCGGACTGCTCAATGCGCAAATGCCGATCGCCAAGATCAGCAGCGGGGTTGGTTTGAGTGTGTACTTCGATGAGTTGGGTCAGCAAAAAAGCAATTTCGCTCGCCTGAGTTATTCCTTCCACCGCAAGATCGGACCTGGAACCTTTGGGGTCGGCCTCTCGGCCGGCCTGTTGGCCCATTCTTTGGGCAGCAACTGGATCGCACGGGACAATCCGGCGGATGATGCCGCGATCCCAGGGAATGGACAGTCCGACTCCAAGTTCGATCTGGGAGCTGGTTTGTACTACACCAGTCCAACCTTCTATATCGGGATCAGCAGCACGCACCTCACCGAACCGGAACTCAAGGACGTGAGTATAAAAGGGGTACGGCACTATTGGGTGCAAGCTGGTTACGATTGGGCCATAGGTGGGGACAAGAAGTACGTGCTCCAGCCTTCCACCTTGATCAAGAGCGACGGAACTTCGACCCAAGTGGACCTCACGGCCACGTTCCTCTATAATAACCAAGTGTGGCTTGGCGTTTCCTATCGTACGGAGGATGCCATCGCACCGTTGATCGGCTACCAAATAGCCACCGGTAAGGACAAGACGAGCATGTTCAAGATCGGTTACAGCTACGATGTCACCACCTCTCGACTAAAGAATTACAGTAGTGGCAGCCATGAGATCATGCTGAACTACTGCATGCTTCTGGTGAAGAAACCAGACCTTCAGATCTATAAGAACGTCAGATTCCTTTAAGTGAACGAAACCAAGTAACCCAAACTGCCGTACTCAGCCTTGCCTACAGCATTTTCGCTTACCTGAATAGCGGTAGACAGGGGTCCCTGCAAGGAATATCGGAACGGCAAAACAGGAAGAACATGGAACGTCCCATAGTGTATCTCTGCGCCATCGGCTTGCTGGCAAGCTGCGGTGGTGGTGGCCAGGGGCAATTGATCGGCGTTCAAGGCCGACCTGGTTGGTATGACGTTGATCCGTATGGGATGAATTACATCCCGATGGGTTCCTTCGTCATGGGTCCGAGTGATCAGGATGTGCCATACGCCGCTGTGGCCAAGAGCAAGACCGTTTCGGTCCAGGCCTTCTACATCGATCAGACCGAGATCACCAACAACGAGTACCGGCAGTTCGTGTACTACGTGCGTGACTCGATCGCAAAACGGATCCTGGGTGACGAGGATATCGGAGAGCATGTGATCTCCGAGGACGAATTCGGTGAAGAGATCGATCCACCGAAGATCAACTGGCGCGAACGCATCGATTGGTACGGTGATGAAGAGCGCGAGGCTTTGGCCGACATGTTCCTGAGTGAAAGTGAGCAATTCTACCGCCGGAAGGAGGTGGATACGAGGAAACTCCAGTTCGAATACTACTGGATCGACCTTAAGGAAGCAGCGCGTAAGGCGAACAACGCCCGTGATCTGGACCTGAGCTATACCAACGTGAAGGGCCAGAACAATGCCATTCGCGGACACAGTGACCGTTCCAAGTTCATCATCAAGGAGGTCATCAACGTGTATCCCGATACTTTGGTCTGGGTACATGATTTCACGTACTCCTTCAATGAGCCGATGACCGAGAACTACTTCTGGCATCCGGCCTATGATGAGTATCCGGTGGTTGGTGTGACCTGGCAGCAGGCCAATGCGTTCAATGTATGGAGGACCCAACTCATGAACACATGGCTTGAACAGAACGGTGATGCCTTCGTGAATCGCTTCCGCTTGCCTACTGAGGCAGAGTGGGAGTATGCTTCACGTGGTGGTTTGGATCAGGCCCCTTTCCCTTGGGGCGGACCATACGTACGGAACCGGCAGGGTTGCTTCTTGGGCAACTTCAAACCCCTGCACGGCAACTACGTGGACGACGGTGGTTTCCACACCGTTCCTGTGGATAGCTACACGCCCAACGATTATGGCTTGTACCAGATGTCCGGCAACGTGGCAGAATGGACCAGTACGGCCTTCGATGAAAGCGTGTACGACTTCGACCACGACCTCAATCCTGAGTACAGTTACGATGCACTCATGAACGATCCGCCGTCGCTCAAGCGTAAAGTGATCCGTGGTGGTTCTTGGAAGGATATCGGGTACTACATGCAGACCGGTACCCGCAGCTACGAATACCAGGATACCACCAAGGCGTACATCGGCTTCCGTTCCGTCATGACCTTCTTGGGTCGTGGTAAAGCGGTGAACGCGGAAGACCTATAGACGACTACAAGGAATTCACGGTCGTTACCGAACCAGAACGACCGCATTCATAATTTGACCTGACTCCCCTAGAACCTCTAAACGCAAGGACGAAAGATGAAACCAGGCAGCAAGAAGTGGAAGAACTTCATGGCCAAGTTGTACGGTATCGGTGCAGCGGTCGTGATCATTGGTGCTCTTTTCAAGATCCAACACTGGCCACTTGCCAGCTTTTTCCTGATCCTCGGATTGAGCACCGAGGCGATCATCTTCTTCTTCTCAGCGTTCGAACCGCCGCACGAGGATCCGGATTGGAGCCTCGTGTACCCTGAATTGGCGACCGGTGAGCGACATGAAGGTGAAGATTTCAAGAAGGAGGATCAGCGCTCGATCACAGAGCAGTTGGACGATATGCTCGAAGGTGCCAAGATCGAACCGGAGCTGATAGCCAGTTTGGGTGATGGAATGCGCTCCCTCAGCGATCAGGCCAAACAGATGGGCCAGATCACCGGCGCAGCGGCTGCCACGAATGAGTATGCCAACAGCCTTAAGGATGCCACCACCAGAGTGAGCGACCTGAGTGAAAGCTATTCGAAGGCAAGCGAAAGCTTGGTGGGCCTCACCAACAATGTGGATGCTGGACGGAATGCCGGCGAAAGCCTGCAGAAGATGAGCCAGAACCTCACGGCACTCAATGAGATGTACGAAATGCAACTGCGTGGTAGTCGCGAGAAACTCGAGGCGGCCAACCAGATGTTCGAGGGTATGTCGGATATGTTGACCAACCTGCGGAACTCGGTGGACGACACCAAGCGCTACAAGGAGAACATCGCCGAGCTCAGCGACAACCTCGCAAAGCTCAATACGGTGTACGGCAACATGCTGAACGCCATGACCGTTCGTGGCTGATAATGCGAGCCCCCGGGTAGCAATGAGGAACCAGAAATACCTGATGGAACGATATGGCAAGTGGTAAACAGTCGCCTAGACAGGCGATGATCAATATGATGTACTTGGTGCTTACAGCGCTTCTCGCGCTGAACGTATCCAAGGAGATCCTGGACAGTTTCGTCACGGTCAACAATGGTTTGGAGAACACCAAACTCTCGTTGAACGACAAGATGAGTGCCCAGTATGCGAGTTTCGAAGCGTTCGCCAGCGAGAACAGTGCGAAATATGGTGCTGCTTGGAACGAGGCCAAGAAGATCAAGACCGCAGGCTCGGAGTTGGTCGCCTATGTGGACTCTATCAAGGTCAAAGCCATCATGAAGGCGGAAGGTCTGCCCTTTGACAGCGTGGTGCTTGGCGATGGTCGGATCATGGACCTCATGAAGGTGAACAAGAAGGACAGCCACGACGAACTCACGAACATGATGGTCGGCAGTGAGCCGGGCAAACCCATTGAAGGACCTTTCACCGCGCGAGAACTTCGCGCCAAGTTGGAAGCGTTCCGGGATCTGGTGAAGGGCAGCCGACCTGACGATGACGTTCTTGCTGCGGCCATGGATCGCTTGTTCGAATTCGAGGACCGAAGGGATGCTTCAGGCACCATGAACAATTGGTCGAGTATCAATTTCTATCATGTACCCCTTGCGGCCGGCATCACCATCCTGAGCAAGATCCAAAGCGATGTTAGAAATGCCGAAGGCGAAGTGGTGAAACGGATGATGGATGCCGTAGAAGGCAAGAGCTTTAAATTCAACAAGCTCACCACGATCGTGAAACCATTGAGTAGCTACGTCACGGTAGGAGGTACCTACCAAGCGGAGATCTTCCTTGGGGCCTATGATGATCAGAACGCACCCGAAGTTTACATCGCTGGCCCAGGTGCCACTGTGGATACCATCGGGAAAAAGATCATCGGTGAGGCCATCAAGTTGGACATGGTCGGTGCCAAGGCCCAGTTGAAGCAACAGGCTTCTGCTGCAGGACTGCGTAGTGTGAAGGGCATCATCAAGTTCAAACCCGTTGGCGGCGAAGAAACCACGGAAGTATTCGAGACCACCTATGAGGTGGCTGCACCGAGTTTGGTAGTGAGTCCCACGAAGATGAACGTATTCTATCGCGGTGTCGACAACCCGGTCAGCGTGAGCGTGTCCGGGTACAGCAACAAGGATATTTCCGCAACGGCCACGAACGGTGTCCTGTCCAAAACCTCGGATGGGTACATCATGAAGCCGGGCCGCGAATCCGAAGCGACCATCGGGGCTACGGTCACCAATCCGGATGGAACGAAGAAGTCCATGACAGGCATGAAATTCCGGGTGAAGAACGTGCCTAGCCCGACAGCGTTCTTCGGTGGGAAGAGCGTGAATGATGAGACCATCAAGAAGGCGGAATTGACCGCTGCGGCCGGGGTGATCGCCAAAATGATCGACTTCGAATTCGACCTGCGTTTCGAGGTGGTCGAGTACCGTGTCACCATGATCGTCGGTGGAACACCGATTGAGAAGATGACCAAAGGCCCCGCTGTTAGTGGTGACATGAAGGAAATGTTCCAGAAGGCCAAGCCCGGCCAGAAGGTCTACATCGAGCAGATCAAGGCGCGTGGACCCGATGGGACGACACGAAATCTGGGTTCGCTTTCGTTCAAAGTGGTATAACCTGATCGACAAACCATGATGAGGACTTACAAACACCTGCTGACCTTCGCCGTGATCGTGGTGTTGGGTTTCTGTGCCGGATCCGGTGCAGTAGCGCAGACCGTGCTCGATGGTGCCTACATCAAGGAACACACCAAGACCAAGCGAGTGGTGCCGTACACGCACATCCGTGAAGCGGATGTGATGTGGGCGCGCCGTGTTTGGCGCACGATCGACCTGCGAGAGAAGATGAACCATCCGTTGTATTTCCCAACGGATCCCATCAATGATCGCAAGAGCCTGTTCGATGTCATTGTTCAAGGTCTTATGGTCGATGGGTCAATTACCGCCTATGATGTCGGTGTTTTCGCGGATGATGATGAATTCAAAAAGCCTTTGTTGGCTTCCGACCTCAAGGAGATGTTCACGCGTGTGGATAGCCAGTATACCGAATCGCTGACCACGGGCGATATGGAACTCGTTGTGCAGGAGATCAAGTTGGAGAGCAGGGACATCAAGCAGTATCGCTTGAAAGAAGATTGGATCTTCGATAAGCAGCGAAGCACCTTGGATATCCGGATCATCGGTATCGCGCCGATGAAGGAGGTGAAGGGGGAAGATGGAGAGGTTCGTGGCAATACGCCCATGTTCTGGCTCTATTATCCGGAGTGCCGGTATGTATTCGCCAACTGGGAGGCTTTCAACCGCGAGAACGATGCGGAGCGCCGTAGTTTCGAGGACATTTTCTGGAAACGCCAGTTCAGTAGCTACATCACCAAGTGGAGCAACGTATACGATCGCGGGATCAACGAATACAAGACCGGATTGGATGCGCTCTTGGAAGGCGAAGAGATCAAACAGGCCTTGTTCGAATTCGAACACGACCTCTGGAATTTCTGATCCACGACCTTGATTTGAAAGGGGAGCCTCGACACGGTCGGGGCTTCTTCTTTTTCGATCGGGTGTACGCTCCACTATGGTGAGGGCGTTCTTTCTCCATGTTCAGGCAGGCGCTAGGGCCCAATGTGTTTCTTCTTTGGTGCATGTTCGCTGGTGCGGCATGCGTTGCACAGGATCCATTGAGCCCGTTCAGCACAGATCCACATGCCACGTGCATGATCCAAGCACAACTTATTCCTTACCCACCGATCCGTGAAGCGGATGTGATGTGGGAGCGAAGGGTTTGGCGTGTGATTGATGCGAAGGACCCGACGAACGCCTTGTTGCTTAGTCCATCATTCAATTCTGAAGGGTGCTACGGCCTGTTCGACATCATCCGATCTGGTTTGATGAACGAAGTCTCGATCGTGGCGTACGATCCCGGGCCGAAAGGGGAGGACGACCATTTCGAGAAGCCATTCGGGCAAGGCGAGGTTCGTGTGCTCTTGTCATCCACCGTTGTCGGGCAAGGACCCCAAGTCACGCGGTACATGCTAAAAGAGGATTGGATCTTCGACAAGCAACGCGGTGTAATGGAGGTGCGCATCATCGGGCTTGCTCCCATGATCGAGATCCTTGGAGAGGACGGTGAGGTCCGAGGTCATCAACCCTTGTTCTGGCTCTACTACCCCGAGTGCCGTTTGCTCCTCTCTCGATGGCTCGCATTCGTCGAAATGCAGGATGATGTTCGGAAGAGCTACGAAGCGGTCTTTGCCCAACGTCGTTTCACCAGCAGCATTGTCAAGGTGAGTAACGGTATGGTTCGAGGGATCGATACGTACCGCACAGGCTTGGATGCATTGTTGGAGAGTGAAGGTGTCCGCGAACAGTTCTTGCAGGCCGGATTCGATCTCTGGAATTATTGATCATGGTCCATCGAGGTTCTATTTGAATCCGAACGAGCAGAGCTTGGCTCGCTGCTCATTCGGAATATCCACAGACGCAGGGCTCGATCGCACCGGATATCCGTCCGGATGAACACCACGCCTTCATTTTCAACCAGATACCCGTACTTTTGCGGTCTTTTTCAGCAGCAGTAGCGCATTCGATCATGATCACCGTTCAAGGTCTCACACTTCATTTCGGTCAGCGGCCGATGTTCGACGACATCTCCTTCTTCATTGGAAGCGATGATCGCATCGGGCTCGTAGGCCGCAACGGTGCGGGTAAGAGTACACTGCTCAAGATCATGGCTGGTCAGCAGTCATACGACAAAGGCACGATCGGCAAGCCGAAGGAATTGACGATGGGCTACCTCCCGCAGGAAATGGCCCATAACCTGACGATCACACCATGGCAAGTGGCCGAGAAGGCATTCGAGGAAGCGCTCGAACTGAACGCTTCCTTGGAACGTATCGAAAAGGATCTGGAGAAGGCCACCACGGACGAGGAGGCTATCGAATTGGCGACGTTGCTAGCGCATGCGCATGAGCGGCTGAACGCGATCGGCGCAGCGGATCATGATCAGCAGATCGAGAAGATGCTAAAGGGCATCGGCTTCGTAGAAGCGGATATGCACCGCCTGATGAGCGAGCTGAGTGGAGGTTGGCGCATGCGTGCCGAATTGGCGCGCCTGCTGTTGATGCAGCCGGACCTGCTGTTGCTCGACGAACCCACGAACCACTTGGACCTTCCTGCGATCCAGTGGCTGGAGGATCTACTGCGCAGCTACCCGGCCGCCCTGGTGCTCATCTCGCACGATAAGACCTTCTTGGATCGGCTCACCAAGCGGACCATCGAAGTGCTGGGTGGAAAGCTGATCGACCGGAAGGTGCCGTGGACCCAATTCGTTGAGCTGCGCAAAGTGGAGCGTGAGCAGCAAGCTTCCGCAGCGAAGGACCAGCAGCGATACATCAAGGAGACCACCGATCTGATCAACAAGTTCCGAGCGAAGGCGAGCAAGGCTGCTTTCGCCCAGAGTTTGATCACGAAGCTGGACAAGTTGGAACGGATCGAGGTGGACGATGAGGATCTGCGCAAGATGCTCGTGAAGTTCCCGCCAGCACCGAGTAGCGGGAAGATCGTCGCCGAAGTAAAAGGGGTCAGCAAGGCCTATCCCGATCCGAACCGACCAGGTGAGGAGAAGCGCATCTTCCAGAATGCTGAACTGACCATTGCGAAAGGAGAGCATCTGGCGTTGGTCGGTGCGAACGGTACCGGAAAGAGCACGCTCGTTCGCATGATGATGAACGAAGAACCGTACGAAGGAGAGATCCGGTTGGGGCATAACGTGATCATCGGCTACTACGCACAGGATATGCCCGAACGCATGCCACCGCAGAACACGGTGATGGAGACCGCAGAGTACGCCGCTAGTGAAGAGAATCGAACGCGTGTGCGGGCCATGCTCGGTGCATTCATGTTCAGTGGCGAGGATGTGGACAAGAAGGTGAAGGTGCTGAGTGGCGGTGAACGCGCTCGTCTAGCGCTGTGTTGCATGCTGTTGAAACCGCTCAATTTCCTCATCCTCGACGAACCGACGCACCACTTGGACATCCAAAGCAAGGATGTCTTGAAAGAGGCGCTCAAGAGTTATGAAGGAGCCTTCCTGCTCGTGAGCCACGACCGTGATTTCTTGACCGGATTGACCACACGATTGCTGGAGTTGGATGACTTCCGTATCCGCGATCAGCACATGGACATCCTAGAGTTGATCGAGAAGCGCAAGGCGTTGCAGGGTGCGGATATCGGGAAATCAAGTGCGGTGAAAGCCAAAGCACCAAAACAGGAAAAGCAACACGATCGCCGGGACAAACGAGACCAAGAGAAGGAGCGGCGAAAGGCACAGAACGCAGTTGATCGCTTGGAGAAGCAACTCGCTGAATTGGAGAAAGAGGAGAAGGAACTTCAAGCTTCCATGATGAAAGGTGGGATCCCTGCCGAGCAACTTCAGAAGGGCTACGAACGATTGGGTGAATTGGCCAAACGCATTGCCACCGTGATGGAGGAATGGGAGACCGCTTCAGCTTTGTTGGAGACCGAGGAGGGTTGACCGTTGCTCGCTGTGTCCTTCGCTGAGAGTTGTTCGTCACGGATGCGGTCCAACTGACGAACAACTACCCCCGCGTTACGCCGCACACCGCCGTGCATTCATTCAACGAGCGCTGCCCGATGCACGCTCCTTGAACACCGAACGCCCATGGCCTCAGCGAACATGCCTCCAAGGCAGAAGATGATCAACATGATGTACCTCGTGCTCACCGCGATCCTCGCGCTGAATGTGAGCAAGGAGGTCCTCGATGCTTTTGCGTTCATGGATACGGAACTCGTTCGAAGTGAACGTGCCCATGAACAACGGTCGCAAGTGGAATACGCGGTTTTCGCGGATGCGGCCACGCGCTTTCCGGAGAAGTTCGGTGATGCCAACGACCGCGCCCTTCACGTGAAGGCGCATGCGGATTCGCTTGTGTTGCATATCGAACGGATCAAAGTCCGAGCGATCGCTGAAGCGGATGGTCTCAGCGCATCGGACCTCGTGGGAAAGGATGCCGATGGTCGAGATACGCTACGTGCATTGCTCGCGCTCGATGCAAAGGACGATCGCGAGACGCTGACGCGTATGATGGTCGGTAGCGAACCCGCTTCTCCGAAACGCGAACCCGGCTCCGCCTACGACCTGAAGCAACGCATTGGTGCATTCCGAGATAGCTTGAAAGTCCTGGCAGGACCCAAGGGCATTGAACTTTCCGCAGCGCTGGACATGCTCTTCGATTTCCACGACCGTCGCGACGCCTCCGGTACGATGAACAATTGGGAAAGCATCAACTTCTACGATGTCCCGCTCGCTGCTGGTGTGGCTACTTTGAGCAAGTTGCAAGCCGATATTCGAAGTTCCGAGAACGATATGGTGAAGTGGCTGTACCGCTCTGTGGGTAGTAGGGATCATGGGTTCAGCCACCTCACCGCTGCAGTGATCCCACAGAGCAACCTGATCATGGTCGGTGATTCGTTCCGGGCCGACGTGTTCCTCGCTGCGTACGATCCCAAGAATAGACCGACCGTCTCCTTGGCCGGCGGAGCAGACCTGCCGATAGGCGCGGATGGGAAGGCCAAGTTGAGCCTGCGCGGCGACCGGATCGGTGAGCATCGGGTAGAAGGCACCATCCTGTTCGAAGGTCCGGATGGATCGAAGGAGATCCCGTATTCCACTTCCTATCAAGTGATGGCGCCGCTGCTGGTCGCTTCACCCACCAAGATGAATGTGTTGTACCGTGGTGTGGAGAATCCGATCGACCTCTCCGTGCCGGGTGTATCGGCGGACCGGTTGCAGGCCACGATCTCCACCGGACGGATCGTACGGTCCGGGAATAGCTGGGTAGCGACCGGAATGACGGCCAACAGCGCCGAAGTGAATGCAACCGTCACCCAGACCGATGGAACGATCCGCCGCATCGGACCGGTTGCTTTCCGGGTCAAGGACCTGCCGCCGCCCACCGCCTACATCTCGGGCACAACTCCAGGTGATCCACGCGTGCCCAAGTCGAAACTTGCGGTAGCGCCCGGTGTGATCGCGAAGGCCTTGGGTTCCGAATTCGGGGACCAGTGGCAGGTCACTTCTTACGAGTTCACGATGTTGCGCAAAGGGCAGGCCCCGATCATGAAGGTCGGGACGACCAACGCCTTCACGGACGATATGAAGGAGGTGCTCAAGGTCTTGAAGACCGGTGATCAGCTGTACGTGGAGAACGTGAAGGCCAAGCTTTCAAACGGATCGGGCCCTGCCCGGCCTTTGTCACCCATCGCGATCAAGGTGCAATAGCGTCTGGGTCGCTGACCCGCTGGATCACTACGTTCCGTTCCTTCAGATCATAGGTGGACCGTGCGAGTTGCTCGCCAAGCCCCTTCACCTTGATGGCTGTTGCAGGAACGCCGGCTTCTCGCAAGTATTTCGCTACCGCCTCCGCGCGCTGTTGGGAAAGGGAGCGGTTGAACGTGGCGTTGCCTGATCGATCCGTGTGGCCGGTTACCAGGATCTTTCCACGGCCATTCGCGAGGTATTCTTTCGCAATGGCTGCTATTCGCGCTTTGTTCGCATCGAGCACGTAGACGGAGCCACTTCGGAAGTAGAGCGTGTCCGTGATGGCCTGATCGCCTGTGATCACCTCGTCCTTTACCTTTTCCCCAACCTTGCTTTCCAATTTCGATCCGGGCTCCAACTTGCGGTCCGTCCGTTCCATGCGCAATGAATCACGAAGGAGTTGGACTTGACCATCCAACAGAAGCACGGAATCCCGCAGTATGGCGAGCGAACTATCCGACGCTTGTTGGTCCTGAAGGTCCATGTACCTCTCCATGATCGCGATCCGGTCAAGGAGAATGCTGTTCAGTTGTGAAGCGTATCGTTGTTGTTTCTGGGACCGTGCCAGAGCGACAGCCAAGGAGGTGGTATCCGTTACTGATGGAGTTGGGGCAATGCCTTTGGCAGGTACACTGTCCAACTCCGCTGCAAGTCGCTTTTGTTCTGCACGCGTGACATTCAAGCTGTCTTCCAAACTACGGATCCGGGCATCTTCGTTTCCAGACTGATCCACCACTACGGGAACTACGACCGTGCGTACCACTTCGGTGGTCCTGGTCGGTGGAGTGACAGTAGTTGGAGTAACACGATCCTGGTACGGTGGTGAAGGAGGAGGTACCGATGGCGTTACTACGGTCTTCGGTCGAACGGGTTCAGCAGGAGTGCTGGACCCTGTCTTCGAACTATCCGCTGGTACAGGAAGTGGAGTTGTTGGCGCATGGATCGGAGTGGTCGTATCCGGCTTCATGGGCAAAGAGTCCACTGCGACAGGTACAACGGTCATGGCAGCTACTGTATCGATCCGTGCAGCGGGCATCAGCGGTTCAACACTCGGGACGCTCGCGCTGTCCGACACGGGAACTACGATCCGAGGCATGGCACCACTCACACGCTCCGTGCTATCGGTTCGGATGGGGTGTGCTGCGCTATCTACCTTGGCTACCGTGGGTATCGTTGGCTCGGGTGAGCGTACTTTCAATGTATCACTCTGCGCTGCGCCTTTGTTACGAATGCTGTCCGCTTGGGCCACTTCCGGTTTCTTCAAAACAGGTGTGCGCATCTTTGAGGTGTCTCGCATTGCCGACACCGAAGGAATGCTGTCCGTCCGGGGTGGAACGACCTTCTGCGTGCTGCGGAAGATGATCGTGTCCACAATGAGTTCGGAGATCACCAAACGCTTTACCCGCACTTCCTCTGGCCCTTCCACCACATTGGCTGGTGGCGTTGGTGTGATCGCTGGTGGAGCGGGGGGCGCTGGATTGGGAGCTTGAGATGTAGTGTCTGCATCCGCTTCTGGCAAATGATCCAGATATACCGGGGTCATGCGGTATCGATGCGACCGGCGGCCGAAACTGTAGCCGATACCGATGCTCACATGTTGATAGCGGTCGTTCGTACTGGCATCACCACGTTCACCGATAGCTCCGGTGGGGTTGCTCAGGTAAGCAAGTTCCGATCGCGCATTCGTGCGGTAGGGGCCAGAGAGGTCGTCCAATTGGTCGGTGAAGGTCCAACTGAGGCCGTACGCTATATCTACAGAGAAACGCTGGGACAGGCGCACCTTCAAGCCTACTTGTGCAGGGATGAATACGAAGGTGTTGTTGCTTTTCTTCCCGTCGAACGTGTTGAGTTCGGTAACATCGGTCTCGAATGTCCCATCCTGCCCGGTGATCGTCGCCATCGCAGCGTTCGGATCATTCTGAGGAAGGTCACGTACCGTTCCATCATTCCAATAGTTGTAGCGCTGTCCATTCGCATCGTATTGATCCACTTGGGTGGAATAGGACCCCACGCCCGCACCAATGGAAAGGAAAGGTGCGAATCGCGCATCGTAGTTGAACCAGGATCCATTGTCCAGATAGGTCCTTAACCCGAGTTCAACGGTCCTCAATGAACTGCGGAAATTAGCCCCACGAAGGACATCACCTCCGTTCAGGTCATTGCCCTGTAGCTCCAATACGCTTGCCTGCGTGTACAGGGAAGTGCCGTAGCCCAAGAAGTGCTGGTAACCCAAAGCGCCGAAGCGTTTGTCCTTGATGCCGGAGTCCATCAGGTCTTGCTCGATCTCGCCGAGGTAATTCGTAGCACCACCGTAAACCGTCACCCGGTTCAGATGGATGTCCTGTTGTGCTGATGCTCCCAGTATGAACAGCACGAATACGGAGGTCAGACTGTTCTTCATCGTTCGAGTCCGAGCCATAGGTTGATCTCCAAGCTCACACCAACGAACGGGCTCAAGTAGATCTTGTTGATGTCCAGTTGCTGTGCATCGATGGTGGCCTTCTGTAGGACGGCAGCGCCGGCATTGAGCCGCACCATCCGGAACAACCGATAACCATACGCACCGTATATCGGTCTGCCTACCAGCGGGCCGGTGACCTCCTTGCCGAATTGGTCTTCTACGTTGTTGAGGAAGATGCCAGCGGAGATGGAACTGTTGCTCACGAAGCGTGAATTCAGCGCCATTTTACCCAGTGGGAACGAGAGTCCGAGGAATGGTGCACCGCTGTACGAGAGGTCTTCCACCTGCCCACTGTTGTAAATGCCTCCATAACCCAAGTTCAGCGCTATGATGTGCTTGACCTTTTCAGTGGGTTGGTCAGCGATCACAGCGCGGTCACGGAGTATCATAAGTTCGCGCTGGAAGTAGGAGGCAACCTCGCCACGCACCACTTCTTTGACGGAAGCCATTTGCTGTCGAGCGAATTCGATGCGTTTTTCGCGTTTATCGGTCGCCTCACTGCTCTTGATGGAGAACCGGGACATGGATAGGCTTGTCTCATTCACCTTCCGCAGCTTGTCTTCCACCAATTGGCTGAACCCGGGAAACGGTTGGGCGAGTCGGCTGCGGTAATTCGACGTTCCTCGACGCATGATCAAGGCCATGTCCTCCATCACTTCACTTACCGGCTTGAGGAGCTTGGCCCTACTGCGACCTACCTCGAAGCTTTCATCGATGTATGCGCTGAGGTAGCGCTCAAGTTCTTCGCTTACGGCCATGGTCACCTCATGTGGCACCGGTTCGAAGAACTCCAGGACGATCGTGTATGTGTCGTTGCCTTCCAGTTTGTGATCGACCGGAATGATGAAGCGCTTGTCCGCGTTCCATTCGGTTCGCTCCCAGCGAGCCGTATGCAGCAATTTCTTCATGTCCGCACGCTCGTACACGCGAACCTCGGCAATGTGCATGCGATCACTGATCGGCCCAGTGAGCATCCAGCGGGTCTCGGCCGGCAGAGGTTGTCCTTCGTTGAGGAAATTGCGCTCAGGCTCGTATACCACCATGGCATATTGAGCGCGCAGGGCGAAGGCCGTGGCCAAGGTGGCCAGCAATAGAAGAAGTGTTTTTCGCATGTTATGGGTGTTCCCAACCTTATTAACGCCAAGGATCCGATGTGGTCACAACGTGTTCCAAGGATGTGACCATCTGCGGGCATCCACGTTCCCTTGACCAACGAACTCCCAGACGAACCGACTGCATGCGAAAATTCCTCATCCATCTATCGGTGCCTGGTTGTTTGGGCGGCGCGCCTATCTGTATCGCGTCCGCCGGCCGATAGTATTGGCACGGGACGAGTGAAGGCCCCAGCGTCCAGGCCCAGGCTTCAGATAGGGGAAGGGGAACCCCATGCCCCGCTTCCGCCAATACGAGGAGATAACAGCACGCACGCGGACGGTAGGGGACCACGCCACCGATGCAATTTTCCCAAGACGCGCAGGCCTTGCTCGACCTATGGCGCCCTGAGAGGAGCCGCCCCGTGTCGCACTTGACAGGCACATACCCAGAAGTGGCGCACATGGACCCGTCGACCCGGCCCAGACGACTGCCGCCGCCCGGCCGGCAGCACGGACCGACCCCCCGCCGAGGCTGGCCAGCAAAGAAGGAGGCAACAAGCATTTCACAGGCAATTTCACCGACCGGACCCGCTTTGGCCGAAAAGGCTTTGGAACGCGACCTGCTGGAAGAAGCAACAGGAACCGAGCTGGGATAGACCCGAGCTTCGACCACGCCGGACCGACCCGGGCCAATGAATTGGCGTTCAACGGTACAAACGGATAGCCCTTGTTCGCCCCCTCAAAACACGCATGGATTTCAGAGAACAAGCGACCGAACTGCCAAAGGCAGAGAAATGGAAGGACAACTCGCAGCCAGCCAACCCCCGCCAGGAAGATCCCGAGCCACAAGCGCAACCCCACGCCCCGCGAACCCAGGGGCCCGCCCCCCGCAAGCCCCACGCACCGAACCCCCCCGGCCCCCCCCCCGGGGCCCCCCCCCCGGAGCCGCCCCCCCGGGAACGAACGAGGCCCGGAACAGACCCCGGCCCGCCGCCAACAACAAACAGCAGAACGCGCCCCCCCCCCCCCGGGCAAGCCTCTTGCCCACGGGAGCGCCCCGCCCTCCAGCAAGGGCGGAACGATTCGGACGATGCGCGCCCCGCCCGCGGGAAGATGCCTGGCCACCACCTCCCCGCACCGAGACTGAACCGCCCAGCGCCCCCCCCCACGCCCCCCGAGACACCAGCCCCCCCTCCTCAGAGACCCGCCCGGATATCCTCATTCCACACCGAATTCACCGAACAACGGCCACAGGGAAAAGCAGCCAGAAGTAGATATTCGAGGCCGTCTCCAATGGTCGAATGATCTTGCTATCTTTGCCCCCCATTGCGGGGTGGAGC
The DNA here is from genome assembly GCA_016710015.1 of Flavobacteriales bacterium. GTDB lineage: Bacteria > Bacteroidota > Bacteroidia > Flavobacteriales_F > PHOS-HE28 > PHOS-HE28. The sequence goes on along the minus strand of JADJLR010000003.1, from coordinate 190,070 downwards.
AGATGGTAGCTCGTCGGGCTCATAACCCGAAGGCCGCAGGTTCGAGTCCTGCCCCCGCTACGAAAGAACCCGGCGAAAGCCGGGTTCTTTATTTCACGTCGAAGAGCAACAGCCATGGCGCACAAAGCCGGTTACGTCAACATCATCGGTGAACCGAATACGGGAAAGAGCACCTTGCTCAATGCCTTGCTCGGTGAGGATCTGGTGATCGTGAATCCAAAGGCCCAGACCACGCGCCACCGGATCCTGGGGTTGCTGAACGGGGAGAACTACCAAGTGGTGTTGAGCGATACGCCTGGGATCCTCGATCCGCAGTACCCCATGCAGGAACGCATGATGGATGCGGTGAACGAATCGCTCAGCGATGCCGACATCCTGATCGTGATGGTGGAATTGGGGCAACGTCCGGAGCGGTCGGGCGAGTTGCTGAAACGTGCCCGGTGGTACAAAGGGCCCATGGTGTTGCTCCTGAACAAGGTGGATACCGGCGATGACGAGACGATCCTTCAGGCACTTGAGACCTGGCAGGCCGAATTCCCAGCGGCCAAGGTGGTACCTATTTCGGCACTGCATGGACTGAATGTGAATGAATTGCGCGATCACCTCATACAGCATCTGCCGGAGCATCCGGCCTACTTCCCGAAGGATGAATTGAGTGATAGGAACATGCGCTTCTTCGTAAGCGAGATGATCCGCGAGAAGATCCTCACCATCTACAAGCAGGAGATCCCTTACAGTACGCAGGTGGTCGTGAATAGCTACGAGGAAGCACCGGACATCGTGCGGATCCAAGCCGATGTGATCGTGATGCGCGAAAGCCAGAAAGGGATCATCATCGGGAAAGGCGGCGACGCCCTACGTCGGTTAGGTACCTATTCCCGTATCGCCATCTCGAAGTACATCGACCGAAAGGTCTTCTTGGACCTGAAGGTGAAGGTGGACCCGGATTGGCGTGCAGATGCGGACAAGCTGAAGAAATACGGTTACTGAAAATGGAGTGACGAGTAGTGAGTGACGAGTCGGGGCTATTTCCTCCGATCGAAGTTGCGGAGGTCCGACTCGTCACTCGCTACTCGACTCAACACTGAACACTCGCTACTGATCATTGATCCATACATGGGAAACATCGTCGCAATAGTCGGTCGGCCGAACGTGGGAAAGAGCACCCTCTTCAATCGCCTCATCGAAAGCAAGGCCGCCATCACGGACAACGTAGCCGGCACTACGCGGGATAGGCATTACGGGAAGGCGGAATGGAATGGCGTGGTCTTCAGCGTGATCGATACGGGAGGCTACATCACCGGTAGTGATGATGTTTTCGAAAGCGAGATACGCAGGCAAGTGGACCTGGCCGTGGAGGAAGCCGATTCGATCCTCTTCCTGGTCGACGTACACCACGGGATCACCGGTATGGACGAGACCATCGCCAAGATGCTGCGCAAGGCCAAGAAACCCGTGGTCCTTGCCGCCAACAAGGTGGATGAGCACAAGTACCAATATGCCTCTGCGGAGTTCTATGGCCTCGGCTTGGGTGAGGTGTTCTGCATCGCGGCACAAAGTGGTGCCGGTACCGGAGACCTGTTGGACGAACTTGTGAAAGGCTTCACAAAGCCCACGGCAGAGGAGGAGCCGGACGTTCCAAAATTCGCCATCGTCGGAAAGCCCAATGTGGGCAAGTCCTCTCTGGTGAATGCTCTGCTGGGGCGCGAACAGAATATCGTGACGGCCGTCGCAGGGACCACCCGCGATCCGATCAATACCCGTTGGAATGTCTTCGGATTCGATGTGATGCTCCTGGATACGGCCGGTATACGCAAGCGCTCCAAGGTCAACGAGGACATCGAGTTCTACAGCGTGATCCGCTCCATCCGTGCGATCGAGGAAAGTGATGTCTGTTTCTTGATGATCGACGCACAGGATGGGGTGCAGCAGCAGGATCTGCACATCCTCTCCATCATCCAGAAGAACGGAAAAGGCTTGGTCGTGTTGGTGAACAAATGGGATCTGATCGAGAAGGATACCAATACCATGAAGGCCTTCGAAGCAGAGGTGAAGCACCGTTTGGAGCCATTCACAGATGTTCCCGTACTCTTCACTTCGGTAGTGGAGAAGCAGCGGATCCTGAAGACCATGGAACTGGGCATGAAGGTGTTCGAGGACCGCAAACGGCGCATTCCTACCCGGAAATTGAACGACCTACTCTTGCCAATGATCGAACGGCAACCGCCCCCGATGTACAAAGCGAAGCAGGTTAGTATTAAATTCATCAGCCAAATACCGACTCCCGTCCCAACCTTCGTGTTCTATTGCAACCTGCCGCAGTACATAAAGCCGTCGTACGAGCGCTTCCTGGAGAATCGCTTGCGGGAGCTGTTCAGCTTTACCGGCGTTCCCATTCGTTTGTACTTCCGCAAGAAGTAGCATTCGTTCTTTCTGTTCTTGGGTTCCTGCTTGTGACCGGGCTCCTTGGTCAGGATACCCGCGTCATCCACAAGAACTACGATTGGGGTAAGGACGCTGCGTGGAACCCTATCTGGTCCACGGCGGTGGATCGCACGGAGATACTGGACGACGAGCTTTCCATTCGGCTGAAGAATACCAAGCCACAGTTCCTCGCACTTTTCTTCGAACGCAAACAGGTGATCCGCTTCGCCAACCAAGAGGACATTCTCGCCTTCGGGCGCTTCACCCTTCCGGAAAGCTTGGACCCACCGTACGATGGTCGCGAAATACCTTGGGCGGAGAAAGGCGCGCCAGCTCGACCGCTGTGGTTCAATGTGCGGCTGGATCATTTCGTGGCACGCATCATCCGACCCGATGGGACTTGGGGAGAAGTCGGTGCTTTCATTCAGGTCGATCAGAACATGGTCCGCACTTTCCAGACCATGGAACGGGCTTGGACCTATGTGTTGGACCTTCAGGCGATCGCGCCCGGTGATGTAGTGGAAGTACGCTGGAAGTACATGGTCCCGTATGATGTGAATGCGAACCACACCCGCGGTTGGCGGGGTTTCCAATGGATGGACAATTGGGCGCGATCAACGAGCTGGCGGATCTTCTTCCACGATGAATTGCCCATTCTCCATCAGCAGGTCTCACTGCGCTATCACGTGAAACACGGTCTGTCGTTCCGCACCTCCACCTTCTATGACCTCAAGGAAGATGGTGATGTGACCACAGTGACCTGGGAGAACCACGACCTACCGGGATGCATGAATGAGGTGAATGCGCGACCAGGAGCTGATCTGCCGCACGTTGATGTGACACTGGCCCCAGAGGATCTCCGTTACTGGCGCCGTGATCGCGTGAGCGGGCTGCCGTTCCAACAGCCGTACTGGCTCTATGTGTTGCGCAGGCGTGAAGAACGAGCCATCTGGTGGCAGCGTGTGGGCATGAAGAACCTTCCGGATCGACAGAACGAGCTTTTCAATGAGTTCGTGGAGCGAATCACGATCGGGATCCCCGAGGAGGCGACCGCGCAGAAGATGGAGACCTTGCATAATTACATCGCCGAGCACTTCGCGTATAAGAACGACAGCTTATGGTACCAAGAGTTGGATCTGAAGTTGGCGCGGATCGGTGATCAGGTGAGCGATGAACGCATTCGGGAGATCAGTCGGTACGACTTGTACTCCAAAATGGTCCATGGCGTGAACGCCGGGTATAGCACGGCATATCTCATGGACGAGCGGATCGGGATCATGGATGATGGCTGGATGACTCCGATGTGGGACAGCGACTTCCTGATAGGGGTGAAGGATGATCAACAGGTCCTCTGGATGCACCCCAAGCGCGGGCCGGTCGGACTCTGGGCGAATGAACTTCCTTTCTATTGGCAAGGGACGAGTGCGCTGTTGATGACCTCGGAGTTGCTTGTGGCCGATATTCCGTCACCGCCGCTCTTCCTCGAGTTACCGGAGGCCATGCCAGGAATGGATGTGCGTGTCTTGGAGACCGACCTTCAGGTGGCCACCGGGACCGGGAATTCACGTGCTCGGTCGCGCGTACTGTTGAGTGGACAGTTCAGCACACTTGGCCGTTCGGACTACTTGCTAGGTGCCATGGACCCGCAAGTGGATCCGCGTTACGGTGCCGTGTTGGACGGGGCTCTATTGAAGGGAGATGGTGCTTGGCAGATGAGATCGAATGCTTCTGTTGCGCCGTATCGATTCCAAGCCATGCGTGATGCCGCTTTCAATGGATCCGTGTTGATCGAAGGAAATGACGTACGATCCTTGGATCTGTCTTCATGCATCGGACATGCTGCGCCAGAGGGATTCTTGGCGACGGATCGCGATCTGCCATTCTATTGGGACTTCACACAGACCGATCGTTCCATCATCGAGTTGCATTTCGATCACCCGGTGGAGTTCTTGAACCTTTCGGATCTGAATGCCACGTTCAAGACCCCGAGTGCCGACCTTGTGAGGACGGTTACAAGTGATGCCCCGGACCACCTGCGGGTTGAGAGCTTGCTACAAGTGCATGAGCTGCGAGAGGAGGTGAAGGATGCAGCAGCGCTACAACCCCTGATCGCAGCGGCTTTGGCCAAGGACCTGGTGCTGAAGTTCAGGGTGCCAGCAGGCCAACCTTGAGTGCTGTCTTGGGGGGCACTCCCGCGCCCGTGGGGGGGGGGGCGCGCGCCCTCCCCTGCGTGGCGCCCCCCCCCCCCCCCCCCCCCCCCCCCCCCGCCCTCCCCCGGTTCCCCTGGTTTCCCCCCCTCCCCCCCCCCCCCCCCCCCGACCCCCCCCCGCCCCCCGCCCCCCCCCGCCCCCCCCCCCCCCCGGGGGACCCCCCCCCCGGGGGCTCCCCCGCGTGGTGCCCCCCCCCTCGGCGGGGGTTTCCCTGGGGGGGTGGCCCCCCCCCCTCCGCCCCCTTCCCCCCGCCCCCCGCCTCCCGGGCCTTCGCCTGTCCCCCCCCCCCCCCCCCCGGGCCCCCGCCCCGGGGGGTCCCCCCGGGGGGGGGGCCGCCCCTCCCCCCCCCCCCCCGCGCCCCCGGACCCCCCCCCCCCCCCCCCCCCCCCCCTCCGACCCCGGGGCCGCCGGGTACCGCCGCCCCTTTCCCCCCCCCCCGCCCCCCGCCTCCGGGCCTCGTTGGTCGGTCCCGCGGCTTCCCGGCCCCGCCCCCCCGTTCCCGCCCCGCCCCGGCCCGGCCCCCTCCCCCCCCCCCCCCCCCCGCCCCGCCCCCGCCCCCCCCCGCCACCCCCCCCCCGCCCCGCCCCCCCCCCCGCCCCTCCCCCCCGCCCCGCCCGCCCCCCCCCCCCCTCCCCCCCCCGCCCCCCCCCCCCCCCCCCCCCCCCCCCCCCCCCCGCCCGCCGCCCCCCCCCCCCCCCCCCGCCCCGGACCCGCCGCCCGGACCCCCCCCCCCCCCGCCCCCCCCCCCCCCCAACCTCCCCCCCCCCCCCCCCCCGCCCCCCCCCCGCGGGCCCCCCTGCCCCCGCTCCTCGGTGTCCTGGGGCCCCGCCCCCCCCGCCCCCCGCCCGCCCCCCGCCCCCGCGGCCCGCCCCCCGACCCGGGCCCCCGGGGTGGGCCCCGGTGTCCCCTCTGTCCCCCCCTCCCTCCCTTCCCCCCTCCCCCCTCCCTTTCCCCCCCCCCCCCCCCGCCCGGCCCCCTGCCCCCGGGGGCCCTGCCCCTGCTGGCCCTGGGTTGCGCCTGCCCCCCCCCCCCCCATTCCCCCGTTTTTTCCTCCTCCTTTTCCCCTGTTCCCCCCCCCGGCCGGTACCGGCGCGCTACCCCGTGCCCCGGCGGGCCCCCCCCCCCCCGGCCCCCCGGGAACACCCCCTCCCCATGGTCCCGCCCCCCCCCCCTGGCCCCCCCCCCCGCCCCCCCCCCCCCCCCCCTGCCCCCCCGAGGACGCTGTCACCGCGCCCGGGCCGGCCCCCCCCGCGGCCCCCCCCCCCCCCCCCCCCGCCCCCCCCCCCCCCCCCCCCCCCCCCACCCGCCCCCCCCCCTCCCCGGGCCCGAGCACCCCCCCCCCCCCCCCGCCCGGGGCGGTTCCCCCCCCCCCCGGGCTCCCCCCCCCGCGGGGTGGCCCCCCCCGCCGCCCCGCGGCGCCCCCCCCCCCCCCCCCGGCGCCCCCCCGGCCGTCCCCCCCCCCCCCCCCCCAGCTCCTCCCCTTCGGGGGGCCCCCCCCCCCCCCCCCCTCACACCCGCGCCAACGCCTGCTTCAGATCCGCGATCAACAGTTCCGGATCCTCCAAACCGATGTATAAACGCACCATGGTGAAGGGCAGATCGGTGTAATACCCACTCGGTCCTTTCAGTGCGCATACGGGCCATTGCAGGCTCTCGTACCCGCCCCAGCTCACCGCGATCAAGAAGGTCTTCAGGTTATCGCAGAAACGCTCCACGGCTGCTTCGTCCGGTGCATCCAGCTCGATGCTCATCAAACCAGCAACGCGCTTCATTTGCTTTTTCGCCAAAGCATGTTGGGGATGATCCGGTAGGCCTGGCCAATACACGCGCTTCACCTTCGCATGCGCTGCGAGATAGGTCGCTACCTTCTCTGCACTGTCCGCACTGCGGTGAACGCGCAATTCCAAGGTGCGTAGTCCGCGCATCAGCAACCATGCATCGTGTGGCGATGGGCACGCGCCAAGTGTCATGAACTCCTTCTGCATCACTTGACGCATGTGTGCATGCGATCCAGCTAGAACGCCCGCCACGACATCGCTGTGCCCGTTGATGTACTTCGTGGCACTGTGCGCGACCAGGTCGATCCCATGGTCGATCGGGTTCTGGAACAACGGGCTGTTGAAGCTGTTGTCGCAGAGGGTGATGATGCCGTGCTCCTTCGCGATGGCTGCCACGGTCGCAAGGTCCTGCAATTCGAAGGTGAGCGAGTTCGGACTTTCAAGCATGAAGAAAGTGGTGTTCGGCTTGATCGCCCGTCGGTAGTTCTCAGCGTCAGTACCGTCCACGAACGTGTGCTCCACGCCGAACCGAGGAAGCAGTTCCGCGAGGAGTTTCTTGGTCCAGCTGTAGGGTTTGTGTACGCATACGATGTGGTCGCCTGCCTTCACGAAGCTCAACACCGCTGATGCGATCGCCGCGCTGCCACTGCTGAATACCAAAGCATCCTCCGCATGTTCCAACGCCGCGATCTTCTTGCGCAGGATGCCCACCGTAGGGTTGAAGCCACGCGTGTACAACGGCTTGTCCATTTCCTGCTGCACCACGGCCCGCATGGCTGCAACAGTGGGGTAGGTGAAATTGCCGCTCTGCACGATCGGTGGTACGACCGCATCGTAGCCCTGTTCCCGATCTTCGCCGAGGTGGTTAAGGATATGACTCAAGCTGTTGTTCATGGATCTCGCTTAAAGAACACGAAGCCATTCTTGCGTTGGATCTCCGTCAAGGTCCTGATCGATCCGACATCATCTGCGGAGGTGATCTTACACACCACGTACACCGGTCGGCCGATGTCGCCATAGAGCAACCACTCTTCATCATGGGCGCGTGGATCCGTCACTGGTTCTTTGCGTGTGTAGAATAGCTGCGCATAACTCTTGTAGTTCTTCGTGATCACATAGCAGGTCTCTCCTTGCTGTTCTTCGAAGAACTCGATCGCGGCGCGTTGCGAGTACCCTTCGATCCGGTTGATGAAGAAATACAGCGTGGTGGTGATGAAGAGCGCTGTTCCACCGAAGATCGCGACGATGCTCTGCCTGAATTGCGCACGACCATGCAGCCAATGAGCCACGGCCAATGCCGCGAGCAGTAGCACGCCGGCCATGGCTTCTATGCCCGACCAATGCACGTCGGCGTCCAAGTTGGCCAAGGCGAATGGGTCCTTTGCGAACAAGGGTTTGATGACATCGATGTTGATGCCCACGAAGGGTACGACAATGAAGAGCAGTGCGATCACGGTTCCGAGAACACCGAGTAGGAAGCGGGTCCAGCCATAGCCTTCTTGTTTCTTCCAGATATGTTCAAGGCGAACAGCAGCGAGGTAGGTGAGTGGGAAGTAGCACAGGCTGCTGTAGTGGACGATCTTGGTCTTCACCACGCTGAACAGCAGCAGCACCACCCAGAACAGGATCACCATCCAACGGCGATGATCGTTCTGGTCGGACGTGTCTTCTCGCGTCGGGCGCAGCAATTCCTGCAAGGCGAATACCGATGCAGGGAAACAGCCGATCAATAGCACCACGAAATGATAGCCGAAGAAACCACCATGACCGGCATCCTCCGAGGAGAGCATGGCCACTTGGCGCCAGAAGAAACCAACGATGAAATCCGGGCCATGTCGCAGTAGGTCCACCAAGGCCCACGACCCTGCGGTGAGCAAGGTGGCGAAGGCGATGATGGCGATGCGCCGCCATTTCAAAACCCGTTGGAAGCGACCCATGGACCAGTAGGTCGTGAGCACCAACACCGGGATCAGCACACCGACAGGCCCTTTGGTCAATACCGCCAAGCCCAAGAAAAGCCCGACCAGCGCTGCTCTTCCGTCGCTTCGTGCGTTCAACGTCCCCGATGGTCGGTGAGGATCGCACTGCACCAAGGTGACCAGGGCATGAAGGCCAAGAAAGATGAAGAGGTTGAACCAAGGGTCGATGATGCCGCTGCGGAAGTAGAGGTGCGGAAGGATGGATCCGAAGTAGGCCAGCGCCCACAACATACCGAAGACCTTGCCACGGAGTTGATCGCCGATGCGGTACAAGACCCACAAGGTGAGGATGCCGCACAACGCATTGGGCAGTCGCGCCGCGAACTCGCCCACGCCGAACATGGTCATGCTCAACGCCTGCATCCACATGAACAAGGGTGGCTTCTCGTGGAAGGGGAGGAAGTCGATCTGCGGCTGGCCCCAATTGCCGGTGATCACCATTTCGCGTGCGATCTCCGCAAAGTTGATCTCGTCCCAATCGAAGAGGTGTACGGCACCGAGACCCGGAAGGAAGAACAGCACACCGACCGCGAGGAAGATCAGTTGGAGTCGACCGCGCGATGGCATGGTCCGAAGGTAACGGCGGAGATTCAGCGCTTGCCGAGCAGGTTCCAACCCATGATGCCCGTTCGGGCCAGGAAGTAACGCCAGCTCACGCGCAGCACACCCAGGCCATAGGTCATGCTCCGACCGAAGTTGATACTGCTGGCTTCATCAAAGTACTTCGTGGGGCAGGTGATCTCCGCGATCTCGAACCGATGCCAGAAGATCTGTCCGATCATCTGGTTGTCGAACACGAAATCATCCGAACACCGGTGGTAATCGCAACGATCCAGCACAGTGCGGGAGAAGGCGCGATAGCCCGTGTGATATTCGCTCAACTTCTCGTTCATCAAGAGATTTTGGGTGAGCGTGAGCATGCGATTGGCCACGTACTTGTACAGCGGCATGCCGCCCTTCAACGCACCCCCACCGAGGATCCGCGAACCGAAGACCACCGGGTAGATGTCATTGCCGATCAACGCGATCATGCTCACGAGCAACTTCGGTGTGTACTGGTAATCCGGATGAAGCATCACCACGATGTCGGCTCCCAATTCCTTCGCCTTGTCGTAGCAGCTTTTCTGGTTGCCGCCGTAGCCTTTGTTCTGCTCGTGGATCACAATGTGCTTGATACCCAGCGCGCGCGCCACATCCACCGTGTTGTCCGGGCTCTTGTCATCAACAAGGACCACGTCGTCGACCAAGGGGAAAGGGATCTCGCTGTAGGTCTGTTTCAGCGTAAGCGCAGCCCGGTAGGCAGGTAGCACCACAACGACCTTTTTGCCCTCGTACATGGTGCAAATATGGCGATGGATGCGGAAGTGTGCGGCTCAGGTACCACGCTTCGAGCTGTTCACCAGATACACCCCGCTCAAGACTGCTAGGATCATGGCCATTTGCGGAAGACCCACATGCTCACCATCCAAGATGCCCCAACCGATCGCTACCACGGGCATCAAGTACGTAACGGAGGAAGCGTGCAATGCCGTGGTCTTTTGCAGCAACACATTCCATAGTACAAATGCGAAGGCCGAACTCAAACTTGCAAGCAGGGCCACGTAGCCCAGCGCAGACCACGCGTGCGGGACCGTCCGCAAGGTCTCGGGCAATCCGCTGCCTAGCGCAAGTACGATGCATATCGGGCCAACGAAGGTGAGCGCCAAAGCCGAAGTAGCCGTGGGTGGTAGCGCGTAGAGGTACCGTTTCACGATGTTCCCACTGATGCCGTAGCACACGGCACCGAGGATCGGCAGTACGGCATAGAGGGACCAAGCCGGTAGTCCATCTCCTCGTTTCACCAGGATCAGGCCGATGGCACCCGCAAGGCCTAGCAGGATCCCGACGAGCTGGATCACCCGTACACGAATACCGAACAACAACACGCCGGCCAACAAGGTCATCAACGGCGTCAGGCTATTGAGCATGCCGGAAAGGGAACTGTCGATCCGGGATTGGGCCGTGGCGAACAAGAAAGCAGGCACGCCGTTGCCCAGGAACCCCGTGCCCAACAGTGGCAGCCAGTTCTTCCGCAACAAGCCTCCGTGGCGGAACAACACCGGCGAAAGCACCAGCCATGCGATGGCCAAGCGGCTGGTGGCGACTTGGAACGCTGTCAGCACCGGTACACCATCGTGGAAGAGGCCACGCTTCATCAGAATGAAGGAACTCCCCCAAATGAAGGCCAGACCCAGAAGGAGGATCCAAACGGTCCGACGGTCGGTGGTGGTCTGCATGGCGCGCCTTGGCGAAAAGCGTGCGAAGATATCGGCCCTTCCTGATCCTATCTTTGTAACCTGTCGCCGTTACAAGCGTCCTATGTTCAAGAACCCGATCGCCATGGACCACCGCATTCTCCTTCCGCTCACCCTAGCCATCCTCTTCTCCTGTTCGCGCAGCACACCGGTCGCAGAGATCCCCGCATCCGTGGAACGCACCGTCGAAGAGGTGGTCATCACTTCAGGGACTCCGGTCACCACGGTCGACCTTAGCATCGATGGCATGAGTTGTGAAATGATGTGCGGTGGGGCCATCAAGAAGGCTCTGGCCAAGCTACCCGGTGTTGCTAGCACCGAGATCGCCTTCGTGGAAGGGGAGGAGCGCGACCATGCGATCGTGACCTATGATGAGAGCTTGGTCACCGATGCGCAAATGATCGAAGCCGTGCAGCAATTGCACGATGGGCAGTACAAAGTGGTCGCTGTGAAGGTCACCAAGCAGGTGCAGTCCGCAGGGAATGCTGACACGGACACCGACAAGTCCAGCACGACCAATGCGGTCAGCGTGCTAGCCCCTGCAGCCATGGTGCTTCCCAGCATTCTTACGCTGCTCACGTACATTTTCCGCATTTGATCGGCATTTCATTTCGGAAGGGAGGGCCTCGGTCCTCCTTTTTCATTTGGTGCCTGTTCGATCCAGGGGCCTAGTTTCGCGCCACGAATGGAACGATCGGACCGCGCGCAATACACACCAGTGGTGATCTGGCTTTTGACAGGGTGTGTGATGATCGCTTGTATGGTCATGATCGGAGGCATCACTCGCCTTACGGGCAGCGGCCTTAGCATCACGGTGTGGGATCCGATCATGGGCTCCATTCCGCCTTTGAACGAAGACGATTGGAACCAAGCCTTCGAACAGTACAAGCATATACCGGAGTACAGGTTGAAGAATTCCGACATGGATCTGGCGGGGTTCAAGCGGATCTTCTTTTGGGAATTCCTGCATCGCAACTGGGGGCGCTTGATGGGCTTGGTCTTCGCCATTCCGTTCTTCTTGTTCTGGCGCAACGGGCTATTGAAAGGCTGGCTGTTGAAGCGCTGCTGGGCCATGTTGATCGGCGGTGGCCTCGTGGGCGCACTCGGTTGGTTCATGGTGGCAAGTGGTTTGGAGAATGACCCGGACGTGAGCCACTACCGCTTGGCGATCCACCTTTGCGCCGCCTTTGCCGTATACGCACTCGTGCTCTGGACGGTCTTCGACATTCGTTCCGGGCAAACCTCCTTCCGCCCGAATCGCAATGGCCCCGCCAAGTGGTCGCGGGCTTTGTTGCTGCTGCTCACCCTCCAGATCATCTGGGGTGCATTCACCGCAGGGCTTGATGCGGGCCACATCTACAACACCTGGCCCAGCATGGATGGTGCCTTCATGCCTGAGAACGTACGCGCATTCGGCGATCTGGTCACCGACCTTTCCGATCATCGAGATGGGGTGCAATTCATCCATCGGTATCTGGCCTACCTGGTCGCGCTGGGCTTCGCGGTGTTCGCTCTCGTCTTCCGACGGGCGGCATCGATGGAGACCGTGTGGTGGACCTTGTTGCTCGGGGTCCTTATCCAATTCGCCTTGGGCGTGTTCACCCTTCTATCGCACGTGAACGTGACCTTGGGTGTAATGCATCAGTTGGGTGCGCTTGCGCTGCTCACCATCGTGCTGAAAGCGATCCACCGGACCGGTATCCGGATCACTGCCACGCCAGCGTAGCGATCATGTGGCGCATGTCGCTGCGGATCCGATCCGTTACCGGTGCTAGGGAATCCGCGTTCGGTCGCGCATCGAAGTACAGCGCACCGTATAGGAAGTTGTCCGTGCTGTCGGTGAGGTAGAAGACCATCGGGCTGGCCACGTCGCCATCTACATCGTAGACGTTGCCAAAAACGCGTGTACCGTCATTCACGATACGTTCGCTCCGGATCCGTGCGGCTTTCGATTGGTGCGTATTCTTGAACAGGTGTGCATCCTCGATCAGGGGCTGTAGTTGATCGCCTACCGGGGTCCACGTCAAATGCACAGTGGCGCGTTGCCCTAGAAAGCGCACATCGTACCACCGCGCGTCCGTTTGCGAGGAACGGATCCCCACCTTGGTATAGACCGGTAGCTCCGCACGGAAGGTCGTGCTATCGACCCAAACGTTGTATCGCTGTTCAGGGAGGTCGATGCGGAAGTAGCCCTTTGGCTTGGGCACAGGATCCTCCGTGCAGGCCGGTACGCACAAAAGGAGAAGGAGCCAGCTAAGGGGTCGCTTCATCCCGTTGGATCACTTTCACGCGGCGTACACGCTTGTTGTCCGAACCTTCCACCACGAAAGTGAAGTTGCGGAACTCCACGCGCTCGCCTTTCTTCGGTATGCGACCGGTGAGTTCCAGCACGAACCCGCCCAATGTGCCACTATCCCCTTTGTGGGCCTCGAAGACCTCACCATCGATGTCCATCACCCGGTAAACATCCGGGAGTGCCGTCTTGCCTTCGAACACCCAGGTGTGGTCATCCAACTTGCTGTAGAACAAGTTCTCATCGTCGTACTCGTCCGTGATGTCCCCTACGATCTCCTCGATCACGTCTTCCAACGTGACGATGCCACTGGTGCCGCCGTATTCATCCACCACCACGGCCAGGTGTACTTTCTCGGACTGGAACTCCTTCAGCAGGTCATCCAACTTCTTGCTTTCCGGCACGAAATAAGGGTCGCGCAGCAGCGTATGCCAATCGAATTCGGTGCGGTCCAAGTGCGGAAGAACATCCTTGATGTACAGCACACCGATCATGCGGTCCGGTGTCTCCTCATAGATGGGAACGCGCGAGAATCCGGACTCGACGATCGCCGCCAGAAGCGCTTTGAAGTCGATCTCCTTGTCGAAGGCGATCATCTCCGTTCGTGGGCGCATCACTTGCCGCACCTCGAAGTTGCCGAATTTCACAATGCCGCGCAGGATCCGTTGCTCTTCGTCGGATGTGCTGGCATCCTGCGTCAGGTCAAGGGCATGGCCCAATGAATCCACCGATATGTTCTGGCCTGTGCGCTTGCGGTAGCGCTTCTCAATGAAGGTGGTGCTACGGACCAAAGCTTCGCTGATCGGGCGGAACAACCAGCGCATGGTGATCAATGGACCGGACATCAATTGGGCCACGCGCACCGGTTGCGATGTGGCGTACACCTTCGGGATCACTTCGCCGATCAACAACAGCAAGAAGGTCACGGCGATCACTTGGATCGCAAAGACCATGTACGCTGGTAAACGATCCAAGTGGACCAGATCCGCGACGGCCACCGTGGAAAGGATGATGATGGCCACATTCACGAAGTTGTTCGCGATCAAGATGGTGGCCAAGAGCCTGCGCGGTTTGGCGAGCAGGTCCATCACCCGTTGGCCGGAGGTGCCACCGCGCTCCTGCACATCGCGCAATTGCGTTGGGGAAAGGGAGAAAAGGGCCACCTCGCTCGCGGACATCGCGGCGGAGCAGACCAAGAGCACACCGATCGCCAGCAACACCGCTGCGGTGCCGGGCTCCAGCGCCTTCATTTGCAGCGCGATGTTCAGGAAAAGCAAAGACGGGGGCTCCACTTAAAAGGGTAGATCGTCCGTATCGTTATCCGTCGGCGCACTGCTGCTCGAAGTCACCGGTTGGCTGGTGGGCCCGGCTTGGTGAGCAGGTGCCTGACCCGCTCCCTGTCCGGCCCCCCCGTCCGTGGTGGGTCGGTCCAGCATATTCATCTCGTCGCACACCACCTCCGTGATGTAGCGTGTTTGGCCATCCTTGTCCTGGTACTGGCGGCTGCGCAATTTGCCTTCGATGTACACCTTGCTGCCTTTGCGCAGGTATTTCTCCGCCGTTTGCGCATGCCAGCGCCAAGCTACTATGCGGTGCCACTCGGTCTGCTCGCGGCGTTCGCCGGTCTGCTTGTCCTTGAAGTATTCGGTGGTGGCGATGTTGAAGTTCGCCACGGTCACATCGTTCTGTAGATGCTTGATCTCAGGATCGGCGCCGAGGTTGCCGATCAGGATCACTTTGTTCACTCCAGCCATGATTCAGTGGATAGGAGGACGAAGATAAGGCTTCCTTCCACCCCGACTTTCGGGCCTGTGTTCTTGGAAGTGGCATTCCATCACTCTAGGAAGTGCATGCCTGTCCAGCTTCTTCCACGACACCCGGACCCAGCCTTTTGGAGGGCGAGCCTTCTTCGGCAGTACACATGTCCAGAATACAGCGAAGATGACCTGGTGACTCAGCAGGTGTTTCACAGGGCCATGCTTCGCGGTGATCACAGCGGTCGGTCCGATCGTCAGTGCGATGCGCTTGGCCATGGCACTTGCCCCTAGTGGACGATCACTCTCGATCAACGGCAACTCCCACAGTCCTTGCCAAATGTCCCTTCCTTCCCGCTTGTGCAGATAGATGCCGTCTTCCACTGCGATGTGCAGGTAATTGAAGTGCCGTGTCCGGGTTTTCGTCTTCCCGGCCTTGTAGGGTAGTTCTGCGATCCGGTCAGCCTTCCGTGCGATGCACTTGTTCGCCAACGGACATTGCCCGCACAAGGGCTTCTGCGGGGTACAGACGGTGGCCCCCAGCTCCATCACCGCTTGGTTGTGGTCTCCGGGGTGCTTCGGGTCCAGCAATTGGGCCGCCAAGGCCCGGAACTCCTTCCGTCCGGCGGTGCTATCGATCGGCGTACCGTTACCGAAGATCCGCGCCAGCACCCGGTAAACGTTGCCATCCACCACCGGTTCCGGAAGGTCGAAGCAGATACTGGCGATGGCCGAAGCGGTGTAATCGCCCACGCCCTTCAGGCTGCACAGCGCGGCGTGGTCCGCCGGGAAATGGCCTCCGTGGTCCTGCACCACCTGCTTGGCAGCGGAAAGCAGATTGCGTGCTCGGCTGTAATAACCCAAGCCTTGCCACAAGCGCAGTATCTCCCCTTCCGGGGCCGCAGCGAGGTCCATAATGGTGGGGTAACGCGCCACGAAGCGCTCCCAATAGGCCAACCCTTGGTCCACTCGGGTCTGCTGTAGGATCACCTCACTCAGCCAGATCCGGTACGGGTCGCGGGTTTCGCGCCATGGTAGGGGGCGGTAATGTTCCCGGTACCACGGAAGCAGGGCCTTGGTGAACCAAGCAGTTGACATACAGGCGCAAAGATCGGTTGCGTGATCCACCTTTCCGGCTATCTTTGCGGCCCCAAACCGAAGCAGGGTTATGACGAAGGCAGAATTGGTCGCCATCATCTCCAAAAGAACCGGTGTCGAACGCCAAGTGGTGTTGGCAACGGTGGAGGCATTCATGGAAGAAGTGAAAGGCAGCCTTGAAAAAGGCGAGAACGTCCACCTGCGTGGGTTCGGGAGCTTCGTGGTGAAGCGTAGGGCACAGAAGACCGGAAGGATCCTCGCCCGCAACACCACCATCATCATTCCGGCGCACGATGTGCCGGCGTTCAAACCGGCCGACACCTTCGTCGACAAGGTGAAGAACCGTCCTGTGAGCCAGTAAGCAATGGCAGGCTTCAAGAAGCCGCAGTTGCTTGCCCTTCTCGGTGCGTTGGTGGTGATCGTTCTTTTGTTCTTAGCGCCCCGGACACCTGCCGGGAAGGAAGCGGTCAAGGTCTCGGCCATGGATCCCGCAAAGGCCCGAACGGCCGAAGCGGTCGCCTTGGTGAACGGTCAAGACCCCATGCGTGGCATCATGATGCTGCGCGAGATCCTCGAGGATGAACCGAACAATGTGGAAGCACATTGGAACCTCGGACTCTTCTCGATCCAGAGTGGTCAATACCCGAAAGCCCTCGAACGCTTCCAAAAAGTGCTGGACTTGGACTCGGTGAATTTTCCCGATGCTTGGTTCTACTTGGGGCGCACCTACGCGACATTGGACAGCAATGCCCAAGCGATCGCGAGTTTGAAGAAGTATAAGACACTGACGCAGGATACGGCCATGCTTAACGGCGTGGATCGGTTCCTGCTCGAATTGGAGAACGTTAAATAAAGGAGCAACATGCCCTGCGGTAAGAAAAGGAAGCGTCACAAGATGGCCACGCACAAGCGCAAGAAGCGCTTGCGGAAGAATCGCCACAAGAAGAAGAACCGCTAGGTTCTTTGGATCGTGCGACAGCGTAGGCCTAGGGAGTTGATCCCTAGGCCTGTGGCCTGTTCACAGGGTGCCGGTTTCCGGTACCGACCTTCCATATCCCACATTCGAGCGTGAACATCGATCTCATCATCCGTTCCAGTAACGGTGAAGTAGCACTTGCCCTCATGAAGGACAAGGTGCTTGCTGAACTGCACCGGGAGCGAACCGAGCGCGGATTCTCCGTGGGCGATGTATACCTCGCCAAAGTGCGCAAAGTGGCCCCGGGCCTCAATGCTGCATTCGTGGACGTGGGGCACGAGAAGGATGCCTTCCTGCACTATTTCGACCTCGGTCCGCAATACCGGAACGCGTACAAGTTCGCTAAGGGTGCCGTTAGTGGTACCGTTAACTCCAGCCTTCTGGAGAGTTGGAAGTTGGACACCGACATTCCCAAAGAAGGGAAACTCGCCGACGTGCTCAGCGCAAGTCAAAGCATCCTGGTACAGATCGCCAAGGAACCCATCAGCACCAAGGGGCCGCGCCTCACGGCCGAGGTCACCTTGGCTGGACGTTACATGGTGCTGGTGCCCTTCATCAACAAGACCAGCATCTCCGCACGCATCACCGACGAGGTGGAACGCAGGCGCCTCAAGGATCTGATGAACGCCATCAAGCCGAAGGGTTTTGGGATCATCATCCGCACCAATGCCGAAGGCAAACGCACCGAGGACCTCGAGGCCGATCTGAAGACCTTGATGGGTCGGTGGGACACCATGTTCCGCAACCTGCGTAATGCACAAGCACCGAAGAAGGTCCTTGGGGAGATCGACCGCACCAGTGCCGTGCTGCGCGATGTGCTCAACAAGAATTTCACCAGCATCCATGTGGACGATGAGCTCCTCGCCGAGGAGATCTACCAGACCTTGGAAAAGACCGCCCCAGAGAAGAAGGACATCGTCAAGCACTACAAAGGCAAGCTGGACATCTTCGACAACTTCGGGATCAACAGGCAGATCAAGCAGGCCTTCGGTAAGCAGGTCATGCTCACCAGTGGTGCTTATCTCATCGTTGAGAAAACGGAGGCCATGCACGTCATCGATGTGAACAGTGGCAGCCGGAAAGGGGGCAATCAGGCCCAGGAGAAGAACGCACTGGACATCAACGTGGAAGCCGCTATCGAGATCGCTCGCCTGTTGCGCCTGCGTGATATGGGAGGCATCATCTGTATCGACTTCATCGACCTGTACGAAGCCGAGAATAGGCGCACACTGCACCGGGCATTGAAAGATGCCATGGCCGACGATAAGGCCAAACACAACGTGCTTGCGCCAAGTCGGTTCGGTGTGATCGAACTCACCCGACAGCGCGTACGTCCGGAAACGGAGATCGACACCAGCGAGAGCTGCCCCACGTGCAATGGCACCGGGGAAGTCGAAGCTCCGGTCCTGATCGTGGACCAGATCGAGAACGCCCTCAATTACTTCCACGGCGAAAGGCAGATGAGTGGCCTCACACTCAGCGTGCATCCTTTCCTCGCCGCCTATTTCACCAAGGGCCTACCGAGCATCCAGCAGAAGTGGTGGTGGCGCTGGAAGAAATGGGTGAAGGTGAAGGGCGAAGGCTCCCACCAATACCTCGACTTCACCGTGCAGGACGGCGAGGGGAACGAGATCCCGTTGTAGAGGGGTCGACTTCAACTAGTGCCGACCCATTCTGCTTGGGTTTGATGGGATCATGAACGCATCGCTGTGAGCACTTCCTTCACCCTTTCCTTCGATCAGCTGCGCGAGCGATTCCCCCTTTCCGCAGAACGTTTTCGCCTATCGAAGTACTGGAAGCCCGACAAGGAGGATGTCGCCACAGACCTGGTGACCTTCTTGAGCAAGAAGGATTTCGTGATCCGCAGCGCGATGATCTTCGACGAGGACGCACCTGCGACCGATGGCCCCATCGGCTACGACCTCGTCGTGAAGATCAAGGGGCATCCGGTGTTCGTCGGCGAGCGCTGGTTCACCGATCTGGACGAAGCCCGCTTGCATGCACTGGACTTCGTGCTGGAGATCTACGAGGAGGAGATGAAGGCGCTTGTTTAAGCAGAGAGCCAATAGGCACGAGGCGTTCAAGAGCGGAGTGCTAGACCCTACGGAGCTTCAAAAGAGTTTCCTGTTCCTGTTATGCTTGAACTTCCCTTTCATAGGGTTGCGGTTCTGCGTAAACCCATTTCAGGATGGGTCACGGGACTGCCATCACATTGTCGAGTTCGCTGCGCATGATCCTCAACCGCGCACCACCAAGCCAGCCGGAAATGCCCACAATGTGTGAGGCGACACGGTCGCATGCCTCCGACTTTACTCCTATACAAGTCCAAGTGGAGGACCCTACATGGTGCGATCTCGATCACAGCCCGAACAAGGCCATGAATGTCGAAAGGCCTCCACTTACGTGAAAGCCTTTCGACCCCTTGTTGTCCTGTTGCGGAACCAAAACCCAAAGTCCGCGAACAAGCCTTTTTCCTCCTTTTGCGACCCGTTGTTCCGGGGTCGCGGTGCAAAGGTGTGGTACCGCCGAAGGGAGGTCTGTTAAGGTTCTGCGAACGAACGTTAAAGAGCGTTAACGTGTACTGCATCGCATGGCCTGCCAATAGCTTCGAACCGTGGACAAACGTTGGATCACAGGTTGGTTGATCGCTATCAGCATCGCGTTGCTCGGGCTCATGGGCATCCAGGTGAAATGGATGCGGGATACCATGGACCTGCGCGAGGTGCAGTTCCAGCGCAGCGTGGACAATGCCCTATTCGCCGTGAGCGACCGGCTGGAGCAGTTGGAGCGCATGCACGTCTTGAAGCGCCATGGTGCAGGGCGACGTTTGTTAGGAAAGCTGGATGCCACACGGCGAGCTCGATCTGGGCAGCAGGATGTACACGAGCACATGATGATGCACGAGGATCCGGATCCGATGGTCCCGACCACACCGCCGTACCCGCCGGTCGCGGATGGCTTGGAGCGCACTTGGGACCCGCAGGAAGAAGAGGACCATGAAGCCTTGATCACCGATCTGGTCCGTGGGATCCTCGCCAGTGAACTGGTCCGCGATATCCAGGAACGGATCGATCCCGGGGTGTTGGATTCGTTGCTCATGGAGGAGTTCAAGGCCAACGGCATTCAAGGCCCGCTCCACTACGGGGTGTTCGATGGGTATGGCCATCCCATGATATTGAACGGCAAGGCTTGGCCGGATCAAGCACTGGTCGCGGAAGCCCCTTTCCGGGAGAAACTCTTCCGCCACGACCTCGCCGGTCCGTCCTACTTCTTGCATGTGGATGTACCCGGACAACGACGGGTGCTTTGGCAGGGCATGTTGCCGTTGCTGCTGATCAGTGCCGTGTTCATGGTCATCATCGGCATGGCCTTCGCATTCACCATCCGCACCATCTTCCGGCAAAAGCGGATCAGCGAGATCCGCAATGATCTGGTGAACAACCTCACACACGAGCTGAAGACGCCCATCAGCACCATCGGCCTGGCGTGTGAAGCGCTCTCCGATCCGTCCATGCCCAAAACAGAAGAACAGGTGCGCACCTTCGTGGGCATGATCCGCGACGAGAACAAGCGCTTGGGTTCCTTGGTGGAGAATGTGTTGCAGAGTGCCGTGATGGAAAGCGGACAAATGGTGATCAAGCACGTGGACCTCGATGTACATGCACTGCTACAGGACGTGGTGCGCAGCAGCAACATCCAGGTTTCGCGTCGCAATGGCCGTATCGATCTGGACCTGAAGGCCGAGATATATCGGGTCAGTGGTGATCGGATCCACCTCACCAACCTCTTCTACAACCTGATCGATAACGCGGTGAAGTACGCGGAGCAGGAACCCCGCATCCGCATTGCCACCACCAGCAACAACGAAGGGGTGACCGTGAGCGTATCCGACAACGGGATCGGTATCGCACCCTCGGAACAGCGCAAGGTCTTCGAACGCTTGTACCGCGTTCCTACCGGTAATATCCACAATGCAAAGGGCTTTGGCCTTGGCCTGAGCTACGTGCGCACGGTGGTGGATCGTCACGAAGGTCGCATCGAACTGGACAGTGTGCCCGGTCGTGGGAGCACGTTCCGTATATTCATTCCATTCGAACATGTCCGAACCACTGAAGCTGCTATTGGTCGAAGACGACAACAACCTCGGTAATCTGTTGCTGGAATACCTGCGTGCCAAAGGCTACCAAGCAGACCTGCGCGTCGATGGGCAACAGGGCATGGAGGCCTACGCGAAAGGCGGATATGACCTGCTGATCCTGGATGTGATGATGCCCGTGAAGGATGGCTTCACCATGGCGCAGGAGATCCGGCAGAAGGATAGCACCACGCCCATCATCTTCCTGACCGCCAAGAGCATGAAACAGGACACCATCAGCGGTTTCCAAAGTGGTGCGGACGATTACATGACCAAGCCCTTCGTGATGGAGGAGTTGCTGTTGCGGATCTCCGCCGTGCTGCGCAGAGCGAACGGTGTAGAACCCCGGCCTGTGGAACCGGAGGAGTACCTGTTCGGTGACTCCAAGTTCGATCACCGCAAACAGGTGCTGCATACACCGGTCGGTGAACGCAAACTCACGACCAAGGAATCGGAGTTGTTGCGGTTGTTGTGCGCACACAGCAACGAGGTGTTGGAGCGCAGCGTGGCGTTGAACACGGTGTGGGGCAATGACAGCTATTTCAATGGCCGCAGCATGGATGTGTACATCGCCAAACTGAGGAAGTACTTGCGTGAGGACCCTGCGGTGGAGATCATCAACGTGCATGGCAAGGGCTTCCGCTTGGTCGCGGAAGTACCGGAGGGTCCACAATGATCCGGCCCGGATCGGTGTTCTATGATAAAACCCGATCATGCAGAACAAGGAACATGCCTGGCGCACTGCCCAAGCGGCCACCGGACAACGATTCTTCTTGGGTGCCATCGTAGCGGCATCGTTCACCTTGGTGGCCTTCGAGTGGCGCACCCCTGAGTTGGTGGTGGAACGGCTGCCGGACCTATCACATGAAGAGGACTGGCCAGAGCCCGTATTCGTGATCCGTTCGGAGAAGCCGAACACGGGGAAACGCGCGGCGAAGAAGTCTACTGCAGCGATCGACCCCATTGCTGCTGTTGAGCCGGGCACCGAACCTCCAACCGATCCCACGACCGATCCCGGTCCAGGAACACCGGATCCTGCTCCGACCCCTTATCCTGCACCAACGAACGGTTCCGGAACCACCACGACGGTGACCCTGTTCGTTCCCAATGCGGGTGTGAAGCCCTATTTCGAACGGTGCTTCCGTGAGGATCCAGAGCATGTGGACCCGTGTACCGAAGAGCGGATACAGGCTCACTTGCAACGCGAGTTCCGCATGCCGAGGTCCGTGCGCGGCCATGTACGTACCACCGTCACGTTCCGTGTGGAGGTCGATGGTCGCGTTGGCCGTATCGTGTGTGCGCCAAAAGTGGACCCCGAAGTGGTGCAAGAAGTGGAGCGCGTGCTTCGGTCCATGCCGAGGTTCGTGCAGGGAAGTCAAGGTGGCGTGCCTGTTCCGGTTCACTACCAGATCCCGCTCAGTTTGCGAATGGGCTAACTGTGCATCCTACAAACACCGCGTGCGCCCACCATCCACCGGTAGGTTGATGCCGTTGATGTAGCCTCCTGAAGGCCCCGCCAAAAAGGCGATGGCCGCAGCGATCTCCTCTGGACGGGCGAATCGATGAAGCGGGATCTCGCTGAGCATCTCATCCTTCACCACTTCTTCCGAAACCTGCGTCTTCTTCGCTTTGTTCCGGATGATCTCATGCAGTCGTTCGGTCTCCGTGGCACCGGGCAGCACATTGTTCACGGTGATCCCGAATGGCCCGAGTTCATTGGCCAAGGTCTTGCCCCAACTGGCGACCGCACCGCGAATGGTATTGCTTACACCCAAGTTGGACAAGGGCTGCTTCACGCTGGTGCTGATCACGTTGATGATGCGGCCATGTCCGCGTGCCTTCATGCCCGGTACGATGGCGCGTACCAAAGTCTGGAAACTCAGCAGGTGCAGCGCGAATGCGGCTGCGTAGGTCGCGATGTCCGCCTCGTGTGCGGGCCCTGGTGGTGGTCCACCGGTATTGTTCACCAAGATGTCGATCGGGCCATGGGCTGCGAATTCACTGATCACGGGTCCAAAAGCCGTAGGGTCGCTCAGGTCGGCTACCAAATGGTCATGCGTGCCCCCGTCGATGGGGGGGAGTTCCTTTGATACGGCGCGCAATTTCGCTTCATCGCGGGCCAAGAGGGTGATGCGTACTCCTTGTTCCGCCAGTGCGAAAGCGGTCGCTTTTCCAATGCCTTGTGTGCCGCCGCAGACCAGCGCATGCAGTGCGTTCTTTCCGTTCTCCATCAGGTGACCAAAGGTAGCGGGATCGAGGCCGCAGGGTCATTCGCTGAGTGGTGCTGGTCTCATTGTTGAATAGTGATCACCACCGAGCAAGTGCTTTTCTCGGAGTAAGACAGAAACCGGACGGAGGATCGGAAGTATCGAGACCCTCTCATCATGATACGTACTTGTACGAAAGGTCTTGTGGATCGTGGTGCTCTCCCCATCTTCGCACCATGCCTGCCCGCTCCGCTCCGACGGAACTTCTTCCCAAGGCCCGCGCCTATTGCTCTCGGCAGGAGCGTGCCCAACAGGAGGTGCGCGATAAGCTCTACGAATGGGGTGGACATAAGCAAGAGGTGGAGACCACCATCAGCCAACTGATCGGTGAAGGCTACTTGAACGAGGCGCGTTTCGCGGAACACTTCGCCGTGAGTAAGTTCAGGCAGAAGGGTTGGGGTGCGCGTAAGATCGAGGCAGCGTTGAAGGCCAAGCAGGTAAGTGCGCCGTGCATCGCGCTGGGGTTGAAAAGCATCGAGGAAACAGAGTACAAGGCCAACTTGTTGAAGCTACTGACCAGACGCTGGGAAAGAGAGAAGGAGAGCAATGTGCGCATCAAGCGGCAGAAGGTGTTCCGCTATTTCTTGGGAAGAGGGTATTCGTCAGACATAGTGGAAAAGGTCATGGTCGAAGTGGTCGGTCGTTGATACAACGCACGTGCGACCCACAACCTCAACCACGTACTTTTGCGGCCCCTATGATCACCATCGACAAGATCGACGACCTCAACCAGCGCCTTGAAGCCCTCAAGGGCTACTTGGACATCGAGGAGAAGCGAGGCCGCATCCTGGAAGAGGAGAAATACACCTTGGACCCCGACTTTTGGAATGACCAGAAGAAGGCCCAAGTGGTCATGCACAAGATCCGCGAGCTGAAGCGTTGGATAGGCCTGTACGAGGGTGTGAAGCGGGAAGTCGACGACCTCGGTGTGGTCTTCGAATTCTTCAAGGCGAAAGAAGTGCCGGAGGAGGAACTCGAAACCCAATTCAAAAAGGCCTCCGAAGCGCTGGAAGAACTCGAATTCAAGAACATGCTCAGTGCCGAGGAGGACCCACTCAGCGCCGTGGTGCAGATCACCAGTGGTGCAGGCGGCACCGAGAGCAACGATTGGGCGATGATGCTGTTGCGCATGTACCGCATGTGGGCCGAGAAGAACGGGTACAATGTGCGCGTGCTCGATTACCAAGATGGGGAAGCAGCGGGCATCAAGCAAGCCACGATCGAGGTGGATGGCGATTTCGCATTCGGTATGCTGAAAGGGGAGAACGGCGTACACCGCTTGGTGCGCATCAGTCCATTCGATAGCCAAGCGCGGCGCCATACCAGTTTCGTCAGTGTGTATGTGTTCCCGCTCGTGGACGAAAGCATCGATATCGACATCAATCCGGCGGACATCACGTGGGATACCTTCCGCAGTGGTGGAGCCGGTGGCCAGAACGTGAACAAGGTGGAGACCGGCGTGCGTCTGCGACACGGACCCACGGGCATCGTGATCGAGAACACCGAGACCCGGAGCCAGTTGGACAACAAGACCAAGGCTTTGCAATTGCTGAAAAGCCAGATGTATGAGGCGGAGTTGGAACGCAGGCGTACCAAACGCAGCGAGATCGAAGCGGGCAAGAAGAAGATCGAGTGGGGCAGCCAGATCCGCAACTATGTGCTACAACCGTACAAACTGGTGAAGGATGTGCGCACCGAACACGAGACAAGCAGTGTAGACGATGTGCTGAACGGCCACTTGGATGAATTCCTCAAGGCCTTCCTGATGCAACAGGGGCAGAGTCAGAAAGTGTAACAAGTCACAAGGCTCAATTGTCAAGTCTCGAAGTGGACGTGATCTGGAAGCACCAGAACCTTGACCACTGGGCCTTGTATCTTGAGACTTGATAATTGAATCTTGACATGAACTACCGTATCGAAAAGGACACCATGGGCGAGGTGAAGGTCCCCGCCGACAAGTACTGGGGCGCGCAAACGGAGCGCAGCCGCAACAATTTCAAGATCGGGCCTCCGGGCAGCATGCCGTTGGAGATCGTGCATGCGTTCGCGTACCTGAAGAAGGCTGCGGCGCTTACCAATCTGGAGCTCGGCAAGCTTCCCCAGAAAAAGAGCGACCTCATTGGTAATGTGTGCGATGAGATCCTTACCGGTGCGTTGGACGATCAGTTCCCCTTGGTGATCTGGCAGACCGGCAGCGGCACCCAGAGCAACATGAACGTGAATGAAGTGGTGGCCTATCGGGCACACGTCCTGAACGGCGGTTCACTCGGGGACGAGCAAAAGGTGCTGAACCCGAACGACGATGTGAACAAGAGCCAGAGCAGCAACGATACGTATCCGACGGCGATGCACATTGCAGCGTACAAGCTCACCGTTGAAGTGACCTTGCCCGGTGTGAAATTGCTGCGTGATACCCTCGCGAAGAAGAGCGTGGATTTCAAGGACATCGTGAAGACCGGCCGTACGCACTACATGGATGCGACCCCGTTGACCTTGGGGCAGGAGATCAGTGGCTACGTGCAGCAATTGGACAACGGCATGCGTGCCGTGAACAATGCGTTGGAGATGGTGCGTGAACTAGCGTTGGGAGGTACCGCAGTGGGTACAGGTCTCAACGCCCCCAAAGGCTACAGCGTGCTGGTGGCGAAGAAGATCGCCGAGCTGACCGGACTTCCTTTCGTTACGGCACCCAACAAATTCGAATCCTTGGCGGCACATGATGCCATGGTGGAACTGAGCGGAGCGTTGAAACGATTGGCTGTTTCCTTGATGAAGATCGGCAATGACATCCGTGCGCTTAGCAGCGGTCCGCGCAGTGGCATCGGTGAGCTGATCATCCCGGACAACGAACCCGGCTCCTCGATCATGCCCGGCAAGGTGAACCCCACCCAGCCGGAGGCCCTCACCATGGTGTGTGCGCAAGTGATCGGCAACGACGTGGCAGTGAGTGTCGGTGGCATGCAAGGCCAATTCGAGTTGAATGTCTTCAAGCCATTGATCGCAGCGAACGTGTTGCAAAGCGCCCGATTGTTGGGAGATGCATGCGTGAGCTTCAACGACAAGTGCGCAGTGGGTATTGAACCGAACAAGGCCGTGCTGCAACGCCACTTGGAGAACTCGCTCATGTTGGTCACCAGCCTCAACACGCACATAGGCTACTACAAAAGCGCCGAGATCGCCAAGAAGGCGCACAAGGAAGGCACTACTTTGAAGGAGGCCGCATTGTCACTAGGCTATGTGAACGCTGAGGATTTCGACAAGTGGGTGGATCCCTCGAAGATGACCGGAGAAGACTGAACTCATACGAATCGGTCCCGACCACTTCGGATGCGCTTGATCTTGAAGTGGAATGAGCAGCATCAACATCGGTAATCCCCAAAGGGGCTCTCAAGGACCTTTAGAACAAAAGAAGCCCGGCTTTTGGCCGGGCTTCTTCATTGAGGTTGTAAGGATCACTTCGCCAGTGCCAAGTCGCAACCGCCGAACTTGGCGGCGAGTGCGGAGGCATCAGCCATATCAGCAGTGGTCAAGTCCACCGAACCGTTGTCGGTGTATACGCGGATCTGGTCGGCATCTCCGTTCACGAAGGTCATGATCGCAGCTTCACGAACGTTGCTGTCGGTGTATTTCCATGTATTGTCGCAACGATCGAACTTCATCACGCGCACCTCTCCGGCCTTTCCTCCGGTCATCTGCGTGGTGGTGAAGGTGTCCTTGGTCGCTTCCATCTTGAACTGATCACCTTTCATGGTGGCCATCTGCATCTCGTAGTCGCCTTCGTTCATGCTCAACGGGTTGGATCCGCTCCAGAACTCGATCAAGTTCAGGATCACCACATCGATGAAGCTTGCGATCCCGTATACTGGTATGATGTTCAGTACGTAGAACACCAAGGTCTTCACGAACTTGCTGTCGCTCAAGTTGTCGTTCCACTCGTACACTTTGCGCACCAATGCGAACTCCCCGAAGCATCCCGTTTGGGTGATGACCAAGGTGCTCATGGCGAAGAGAAGGGCTGTTTTTCGAATGATCTTCATGATTTGGGGTTTTGGATTATGGAGGCCAAGCTAAGAGTTCATTCGAACTGTCCCAATAAGAACCTTCGTTTTTAGTTGGATAGGGTCGTTGGAGGAGCTATAGTCGGGTGGCCATCGCGATCCCTTCGGGGCGTTGAACCCCCTTTTCCGGTCGAGGGGCTAGGGATCGGGCAGAAGTCGCCTTGCTAGGAGTATGTTCGCGTTCGTGAAAGCACCAGCAAACATGTTCTCTGGATCGGATCTGGGAAAGGAATTCGACAAGGTCGTGATCAAGCGTTCGCTCGCGGCCGGTTCCGAACTGATGCAGCCTGGCGATGTGATCACCCATGTTCCGATCGTGGAGAAGGGTAGCTTGCGGATCCTGGTGCAGGATGGGGAAGGCCATGAGCGCTTCCTGTACCACATCATGCCCGGAGAATCCTGCGCGATGTCACTGACCTGCTGTAGTTCCAACAGGACCAGTTCCGTGCGTGCCGTGGTGGAGGAGGATGCCGAATTGTGGATGATCCCGGCCCGCTACACCGATGAATGGATGGTCTTCCCGGAGTGGAGGCGATACGTGAGCGACAATCAAGCGCAGCGTTTTGGCGAGTTGCTGGAAACCATCGAAGTGGTGGCTTTCCACAAGATGGATGAACAGCTTTGGGACTACCTCGTGAAGCGGGTGCATGCCACGGGGAGTGCGATCGTCAAAGGCACCCATGAAGACATCGCGAACGAATTGAATTCACCACGTGAGGTGATCACCCGGTTGTTGCAACAATTGCAGCGCGACGGACGTGTTACCCTTGGGCGTGGCTCTCTCGAAGTACACCTTGCGACGAGCAATAGTGGCTCATAGATAGGGCCGTATGGCCTCCTCCAGTTGGCTCGTGGAATGGACTCCGGACTTGCGCCAAACCACCTTCCCCTCCTTGAAGATGGCCAAAGTCGGAACGCCTTGCACGTGGTAGGCTTGGGCTGCTGCTGGATTCTTGTCCACGTCCACTTTGATCACCACCGCACGGTCACCGATCCGTTCCTTGAACTCATCCAGGATCGGCTTCATGGCTTTGCACGGCCCACACCATTCAGCAAAGAAGTCCACCAGCACCGGCTTGTCACCGTTGATCAGCTCCTTGAATGTCGTTGCCATCTTCAATGCACTTCTTTGTACGACACATCGGTCACCTCACCTTCTATAGCTGCGACCCTTTCTACAGATGTGCATGACGTGCCGCAACATCCCAAATTCAACAGCGCTTGTACGCCGAAGAAAGCAGCCGCGAAGTAGGCCACGGCATCGCCCTTGGAGTATCCGGCCACAAGGAACATCAGTGCGAGTACCAGCCTGACCACCCGTGCGAAACTCCAATTGGTCAACAACGTGCGCATCATCGGCGAAGCATAGCGTTCAAGCCGGACCAGCCTCCACCGTTGTACGCTTCCACTCCGTTCGCCTTCAGGATATCGACCGCCCTTCCGCTACGCGCTCCGCTCAAACAACATGCGATGATGGCCTTGCCCTTCGGCAGTTTGCCCATGCGCTGTTCCAATTGATCCAGCGGGATGTTCACCGAGCCTTTGATGTGTCCTCCGGCAAATTCACCGGTCGAGCGTACGTCCAAAATGGTAGCGCCTTTAGAAAGTACTTCCTTCAGGTCCACCTTGGGACCCATTCCGAATAGAGTGCGTAGCATTCAGCTGTTGGTTTCGTTGATCCGTTGATCCGTGTTCTTCTTCTCTTTCTTGAAGGTGTTCACCAACAGGCCACCCATCAACGCACCGTACAGCGAACTGTTGATCGGGCTACTGGTGATGGCACATCCGTTGGTACACCCCCATTGGCTCCAATAGAACCAACCCAGCAACGCCCCGAGCGCGATACCTAGGATGGTGATCAACCAACTCCGCTTCATGGTTTCCGCGTGCTGATCTTGAACGGTGCATACAACGGACAGAAGCTCACGCCACTCGTGAGCAAGAAGACCGCCGCCAAGAGCAATAGCAAGATGCCGAATGTACCGGTGATCGTATTCGTGAAGTAAAGGGCACCAATGATCACGGCCGCGATGATGCGGATCGTGCGATCCAGACTTCCCATGTTCGGTTTCATGCGGCTTCGTATCGGTGAGTGCAAAGGTCCGACATTCAGGTATTGCGGATCGTGAGGATCATCACTGGAACAATGCTGTCGATGGATCCATGTGAGCATTGTCACTTCGTGATCGTTCTGGATGAAGTCTCTTTGCCATATCAAATTGCATCCTTATGGAAAACACATCAATGCCCCGCATCGGCGATCCAGCTCCCGATTTCGAGGCCCTCACCACACACGGTCCGCTGAAGTTCAGCGACTACATCAAGGACAGTTGGACCATCCTGTTCTCGCACCCCGCCGACTTCACCCCGGTCTGTACCACGGAACTGAGCGGCTTCGCAGAGAACAAGGAATGGTTCGCGAAGCACAACACGAAGCTCATCGGTGAAAGCATCGACAGCATCCATAGCCACGTGGCCTGGGTGCAAGCCGTACGCGAGAAGACCGGTGTGTACATGGACTTCCCGATCATCGCCGACATCGATATGAAGGTGGCGAAGCTCTACGGCATGTTGCATGAGAATGCCAGTAGCACTGCGGCAGTGCGCGCTGTGTTCTTCATCGACCCCAAGGGCATCATTCGCTTGGTGATGTACTACCCCCTGAACGTGGGCCGCAATATGGAGGAGATCATGCGCGTGTTGGAGGCCATGCAGACGGCCGATGCCAACGGTTGCGCCATGCCGTTGAATTGGAAGAAGGGCGATCGAGTGATCCTTCCTCCACCCAAGACCTTGGCTGATCTGGATGCTCGCTTGAACGAGAAAGGCATTGAGTTGATCGATTTCTACTTGGCGAAGAAGGAGTTGGCTTGAAGATCAGGATCAACAACAAGAAGGGCGGCCCGCGATGGCCGCCCTTCTTATTTCCGAGATCGCTCTGGACCCTACTTCGCGATCGTGCTGGGGCATACGAATGCGGTGGTGGCCAGGTCCGTTTGCTTGATCGCACCGAACCCAGCGGCTACATCGATCACGTTGTGGTATCCACGCGATTTCAGGATGGAGGCCGCGATCATGCTTCGGTATCCGCCAGCGCAGTGTATGTAGTTCTCAGCATCCTTGCTGAATTCTGCGAGGTGGTCGTTCAGGAACTGCAATGAAGTGTGGGTGGCACCTTCCAAATGTTCGGCGTCCCATTCACCCTGTTTGCGTACATCGAACACATTGATCTTCCCGGCTTTCATCCGATCCGCGAATTCCTCGGCAGAGATGCTCTCCAGGGTATCCACTTCGCGGCCCGCTTCTTTCCACGCGGCGATGCCACCCTTCAGGTATCCAAAGACATTGTCGTAGCCCACGCGGGCCAAACGGGTTACCACTTCATCCTCGCTGCCTTCATCGCACACCACCACGATCGGGTGGCCCACATCGGGGATCATGGCACCCACCCACGGTGCAAAGTCACCCGGTAGTCCGATGTTGATGCTGCGGGGAACGAAACCGTCCTTGAAGGTTTGCGGGGCCCGCGTGTCCAGTACCAATGCACCTTCGCTTTCCACGATCAGCTCCAGTTGATCCGGGGCCAATGCGCGAAGTCCTTTTTCCTTCACCTGATCCAAGCTCGGGATCGTGCCCTTGTTCATGGCCACGTTCTGCGGGAAGTATGCCGGGGGCGGCAAGATCCCATCGGTCACCTCCCGGATGAACTGTTCCTTGGAGGCTGCTTTCAACGCGTAATTCACTTCCTTCTGGTGACCCAGCGTATCGAAGGTCTCCTTGCTCATGTTCTTGCCGCAGGCACTTCCCGCTCCATGTGCAGGGTAGACGATCACCTCATCGGGCAAGGTCATGATCTTGTCATGCAGCGAATCGTACAGGTATCCGGCCAAGTCTTCCTTGGTCAAGCTTCCCAGTTTTTGCGCAAGGTCCGGCCGACCCACGTCACCGATGAATAACGTGTCGCCGGTGAAGATGCAGTAGGGCTTGCCTTGTTCATCCAACAGGAGGTAGGTGGTACTCTCCATGGTGTGTCCCGGGGTGTGCAGCACCTTGATGGTGACGTTGCCGAGCTTCAATTCCTCCCCGTCCTTCGCGATGTGCGCTGCGAAGTCCGGGTTTGCATTCGGCCCATACACGATGGTCGCTCCGGTGCGTTCGGCCAAATCCACATGGCCGCTTACGAAGTCTGCGTGGAAGTGGGTCTCCAGTACGTACTTGATGGTGGCACCGTTCTTTTCGGCACGCTCCAAGTAAGGGCCTGTTTCGCGCAACGGATCGATGATGGCGACTTCGCCGTTGCTTTCGATGTAGTAGGCTCCTTGTGCGAGGCAGCCCGTGTAGATCTGTTCGATGTGCATGGTCATTGGTTTTGGACCGGTCGCGTCGACCGGTATTCAGGTGATCTGTGCGAGTTCGTGACCGATGATGTACAACCCCATCACCAGAACGAACCAGCCGAATACCGGTTTGAGTCTTTGGTTGGAGATGTGTGTACTCAAGCGGCTACCGATCAGGATCCCGACGATGGCGATCACTGCTATGGTGAATAATAGCGACCAATCGATAAGTACACCACTGGAAAGATCACCGGTGAAACCGATCAGCGACTTCACTGCGATGATGGCGAGCGATGTTCCCACCGCTTGTTTCATGGGCAACTTCGCTAGTAGAACGAGGATCGGAATGATCAGGAAGCCGCCGCCTGCACCGACCATCCCGCTGATGCTGCCTTCCAGAGCTCCTAACAGTAGGATCAATGTTGTGTTGCTCTTCGTGCCTTCGCCGGTAGGAGAGATGGTCGGAGGTTTGCGGATCATACTTCTGGCGGAGGCGAGCATGAGCAAGGCGAAGAATAGCATCAACCCTTGCGAGGTGGAGATCGACGTTGTCCCGATATGGAACAGTTGGTCGGGAAGTGCCGGGATCACGAACCTGCGGATCAAGAAGACCATGACCAAGCTCGGTGTCCCGAAAACGAGCGCCGTTCTCCAGTCGATATTGCCCATTCGCGCATGGCTGAGTGATCCGATCATGCTGACGCTTCCTACGATGAAAAGCGAGTACGCGGTCGCTAGCACCGTATCCACATTGAAAAGGTACACCAAGATGGGGACCGTGAGGATGGAACCCCCGCCACCTATCAAGCCGAGGGACAAGCCCATGAGCACCGCAAAGAAGTATCCGATCAGCTCCATGGTCACAAGTGGTCGCAGCAACGCTCCAAATGCTGGATGATCCGAAGAAGGTCCGGCTGTCGCACGAAGTAGAAACTGTACTTCCCATCCCGCTCTACCTCCAGCAGCCCTTTGTTCCGCATCAGGGTGAGATGTTGACTCAGGATGGCTTGCTCGATGCCGAGCAGCCTCGTCAGGTCCGAAACACAGAGCCGTCGCTGTGTACCGAGGAGGTCCATGATCGCCATGCGTTGTGGATGTGCGACCACTTTCAGTAGTTCACTGGCGCGGATCAATTTGTCCGTTCCAATACGCTTGTCAAGGGTCATTCGCATGGTCTCCACGCCGCAAATGTATAGCGAATGCACTATGTGATCCGGTGACAATTCTCACCCGGACCAACGGACTGCCCGTTACAGTTGGGCGAGTAGACGTGCGCCGAAATGCTTCACCTGATACCGCCTGATGTTGGGCAGGGATGCAAGTGCCTCCAGATCGCCAGGCAGGGTGCGTGCAATATCGGAGAGCATCTGGTTGGCCGCCACGATACCGGGTCGCAGGTCGAACTCCAGCATCAAGGCGTCGCGTGTCATCTTCAGCCGCTTCAAGCGATCCTCGTAGTCGTTGTCGCGGTCCCAGCGCTTCGCTCTTTCCAAGCGAGGCCATTGCTCTTTGGGAACGGCCTGTCCTTTGCTTACCGCCGCCAGTATGCGCTGACCATGCTTCTCCAACATGCGTTCATTCACGCCTCTGCGGCTCGCGATGTCCGCGATCGAAGACGGTGGCTCTGTGGCCAAAGAGAGGAGCACATCGTTGCCAAGGATCATGAACGACGCTCGGTCCTGTCGCTCGGCCACGGACTCCCGCCAAGCATGGACCTCGCGGAAGATGGCGAGCTGGGCCGGCTTCAAGCGCTTGGCCCCTTTCACCCGAAGGAATGGGGGTTCGTCATTCGCTTGAAGGTTGAACGGCGCGTCGGTCAGCAACGCGAATTCCTCTTCCGCCCACGACCATCGATCCGCAGCGATGAGTTTCTCCTTGAGGATATCGCGCAGTGCGATCAGGTGCGAGGTATCGCCTGCTGCGTAGTCCAACATGGGTCTCGGAAGTGGCCGTTTGCTCCAATCCGCTTTCTGGAATTTCTTGTCCACTTGGATGCCTTGGTACTTGCCCAGTAGTGCGGCCAGTCCGATCTCCGGTTCATTCAACAATTCCGCTGCCACGAGGGTATCGAACACGTTCTCTACACGGATCCCATGGTGTTTGGCCAAGATGCGCAAGTCGTAGTCCGCATCATGGATCACCACTTCCATGTGCGTCTTCACCAACACATCGCCCAGGTCTGTTAGATCGGTCACCGCGAGTGGGTCGACCAAGAAGGTGTGTTCCCGGGTGCTGATCTGCACCAAACAGACGCTTTCCTTGTAACGGTGGAAACTGGATGCTTCGGTATCCAGCGCGATCACCTGTTCGTGTCCGATGCGGGATACGAAGCCATGGAGTGCTTCGTAGGCGGTGATGAGTTCGAATTCAGCCACGGTCGTGCGCTATACGTATCGATCCCCGCTCTCGGCGGTCAGGTCCAGCACGAACCTTTTGATCTGTTGCTCATCTTGCTTTCTGCAGACCAGGAGTGCCTCCTTGGTGCTGACGACGATGAAGTCCTCCAACCCTTGCAGGACCATCAACCGCTCGTCGTGGGCATGCACCACGTTCCGTTCACAATCATAGAGTTTCACCGCCTTTCCTATGGTCGCGTTGCCCGCGGGGTCCTTCGGAAGGTGCTCATACAGGCTTCCCCAGGTTCCTAGGTCGCTCCATCCGAAGTCGCTCAGTACAGTGAAGACGTTCTTGGCCTTTTCCATGATGCCGTAGTCGATGCTCACGTTCTCGCTCGCATCATACACCGCAGCCACATGGGCCGTCTCTTCAAGGGTTCCCCACGCATCGGAGCCAGCTTCGAATCGAGCTTCCATTTCTGGCAAATGGGTCTTGAAGGCCTTGCGAATGCTTGCGAGACTCCAAATGAAGATCCCTGCGTTCCACACGAAATCACCGCTTTCGATGAAGCGCATGGCCGTTTCGTGGTCCGGCTTCTCAGTGAAGGCCTTTACCCGTTTCACCCGTGGATGGTGCGTGGTACTTCCTTCCTCGAATTGGATGTAGCCATAGCCCGTATCCGGTCGGTGCGGCATGATCCCCAAGGTGACCAAACAGTCCGCAGAGCAGGCTTGCCCGATCGCCTGTTGGATCGTCTCCTCGAAGGCGGCCTGCTTCATCACCAAGTGGTCGCTCGGTGCCACGATGATCACCGCTTCTGGATCACGCTTCTGGATCACTTGGTTGGCATAAGCGATGCACGGTGCCGTGTTGCGGCGTGCAGGTTCCGACAGGATCTGCGATGCAGCGAGGTCCGGCAATTGCTCGTGGACGATGGAGGCGTAGTTCGCATTGGTCACCACAAGGATGTTCTCCTTCGGGCAAATGGTGAGGAAGCGGTCGTAGGTCTGTTGCAATAAGGTGCGACCCAAACCGAGGAAGTCCAGGAACTGCTTGGGGTATGAGCTGCGGCTCATCGGCCAGAACCGGGAACCAACCCCTCCAGCCATGATCACGCAGTACGTATGTCTGTTGCTCATGCTAAACTCAGGACCGTCTCACGAAGCTTTCAGCACCACCATAGGGCCATGCACTTGTACCTCCGCCAGCGGATCGATGATGTAATTGCGTCGATCGTTCAGACATTGGCATTTGAACCGTTTGCGCAGTTGCGGACCTTTCACGAACACGCGTTCGTTGAACCGGAAGATGGAACGGTCCGGAAGTTCTTCGAGCAATTGGCGGGGTTCACGGTCATGGTTCATCAATACCCGCATCAGTGCGTGGTCCGAGCAACTGCTCGCTGGGGCATCCTCCAAATGCCGCTCCAAGGCCAACAACACATCTTCCGGGAAAACGGATCGGCTCAAGAATGGCCGCATCAGACGTGCATACGTTTGTTTCCAGGCCGAACCGTGTGGTTGCACCCAACGCTTGGAGGTGACGTAGGTCGCGTAGTGCGCGAATTCATGCACCAAGGTCACCAGAAACGCGTACTTGTTGAGATCCGCATTCACACTTACCCGGTGAGGTTGAGTGCGTGTGGCGCTCCGATAGTCGCCCAATTTGGTCTGGCGCGGACGGGCGATGCGCACCTGCACAGGGTTCCGTCGCATCCACGAGACCACTACCGGCCACGCCGCAGCGGGCAAATGCTTCCGGAGGCGTTCCGGATCGGTGTTCGAAGATGTGAGCACTGGTTCAAGAATGAGGTGCGGGACCACAATAATAGGGGCTGCATGCCTCACCGGCATGGGCGTGAACGGAATTTTCGGCAGGTGGTGCCATCCGGTTCCATTTCGGACAGTCGCAATCCTTGGCGCGCTTGTATTTCGATGGTTGGGAGGCGCACGCGACCAGCATGAGCACCATGCCCATGAAGGCTGGGATCGTTTGCCCGGAGGCCGACTGACGATGTTGCTGCCATTTCACCGTGCGAAACTACGACCTGTGGTACCAAGGGGCCTTGTTGGGCTTGGCCTATTTTCGCCGTGTCACTCCATGGGGATCATCGGTCATATCGGACAATACTTCCACTTGCTGAAGGAAACTTTCAGCCGTCCGGAACGGTTCCGGGTGTACTGGAGCAGAACGCTGGAGGAGATGGACCTGCTGGGTATCAAGAGCATAGGTATCGTGGCACTGCTGTCCTTCTTCATGGGGGCGGTGATCACCATTCAGACCAAGACCAACATCGATAGCCCCCTCATCCAGGCTTGGGTCGTCGGCTTCGCAACACGACAAAGCACCATTTTGGAGTTCAGCCCTACCATCATCGCGCTGATCCTGGCCGGCAAGGTGGGCTCCAACATCGCGGCCGAGATCGGCTCCATGCGGGTGAAGGAGCAGATCGATGCACTGGACATCATGGGTGTCAATTCGGCCGGTTTCCTCATCCTGCCGAAGATCGTGGCATCCATGTTCATGAATCCGTTCTTGGTGATGGTCAGCATGTTCCTGAGCATTTTCGGTGGTTATGTGGCTGGTACCGGCACCGGCATCATCAGTGCAACGGATTATCTGCAGGGGATCCAGACCGGTTTCATTCCCTACCACATCACCTATGCACTGATCAAGACCGTCGTTTTCGCCTTCATCATCGCCACCGTTTCCGCCTACCAAGGCTACTACACCATTGGGGGGACACGGGAGGTGGGGATCAGCAGCACCAAGGCCGTGGTGTACAGCAACGTCGTGATCCTGATCGCGAACTATGCCCTTACCCAATTCCTGCTGGTATGATCGAGGTGAAGGGACTGAGCAAACGTTTCGGGACCGTTCAGATCCTTACGGACATCAGTGCGGTATTCGAAACCGGCAAGGTGAATCAGATCATCGGCAAAAGCGGTTCGGGAAAGAGCGTGCTGGCCAAATGCATGGTGGGTTTGCATGTGCCCGAACAAGGAAAGGTGCTCTATGAGAACCGATCGTTCTACGACATGGATCGCGATCAAAAGACCGAGATCCGACAGGAGATCGGGATGCTCTTCCAAGGCAGTGCTTTGTTCGATAGCCTCACCGTGTTGCAGAACGTGATGTTCCCGCTACAGATGTTCTCCCACAAGTCCAAGAGCGAAATGGAGGACCGCGCACACAGCTGCCTCAAGCGCGTCAACATCTTGGACAAGGACCGCCTGTTTCCTGCGGAATTGAGCGGTGGCATGCAGAAGCGGGTCGGGATCGCACGCGCCATCGCCATGAACCCGAAGTATTTGTTCTGCGATGAGCCGAACAGTGGTTTGGATCCCCAGACCAGCATCCTCATCGATGAACTGATCAAAGAGATCACCGAGGAATTCAAGACCACCACCATCGTGATCACACACGATATGAATTCGGTGGTGGAGACCGGGGAGAACATCATCTTCATCCACAAAGGCCAGAAGTGGTGGCAGGGTACCGGTGATGAATTGCTGAACAACGACAACAAGGAATTGAACGAGTTCATCTTCGCCGGTGGCCTTATGCGTCGCATCAAGCGGTCCTTGAAGAACTGAATCGACGATAAGTTCGCAGCTTGGCTAGTGCGGAATGAGAAGAGGGCCACCCCGCAAGGAATGGCCCTCTCTGTTCATTCAAAGGTCGATCAGCGTGCCACCATCATGGATCGGGTGGATCGGCTGGTTCCGGTCTGAACGGTGTAGGTGTACAACCCTGGGGCCAAGCCCTCGGCATTGAAGATGTACCGCTGTTGCCCCATTGGCAATTGGCCGAGCACTTCGGCGTGGACCATACGGCCCGTGGCATCGTGTACCAAAATGCTCGTGGGTGCCGGTGTGGTCACATCGAAGGTGATGGTGGTAGTTCCTGCGAACGGGTTCGGTCGGTTGCCCAAATTGGCCACCGCAGTCGTGTTCTCATCGATCCCAACTCCGCTACCGATAATGATACGGACCATCGGGGTGCGTGTCATGTAGAACTCGAAATCCGAAGGCAGGTCCGGGTAGTGGATGATGGAGATCTGCGCTTCGCTGGAACCGCTGTACGCGAATTGAACGCCGCTGGGGCCATCGAAGGTGCCCGCCATGATGAGGTAGGTCTGACCAGCGACCAGATCGATCGGCGGGGAAAATGGCATGGAGATGAAGTTCGCATCGCCCGTCTGGTTCAGATCGGCCTCAGTGACCATGAAATCCTCGGTGAATTCCATCAACGCGGGGTGTACGCCACTGGTCGTGCTTGGTTCGTAGATCGCACCATGCACGTAGCTTCCCACGGGCGTGTTCGCATGTACAGCGACTTGTACGCCGGTCAGGGCCCCAGCGTTGATCAGCGCGAAGTGGTGGCCTACCTCGTATGGCTGGTCTTCTGCGTCCAACCCTTGGGAAATGAAGCTTTGCGTAGCACCATCGTCATGGGCGTAAACGAAATTGGAAACCTTGAAGGTGTTCACCAACTCGTTGTTGCCTAAGACCTCATCCACCTCGTTCTGTGCAACGGAGAAACGGATGCTGTAATCGCCAAGTGCTCCACTTGGGGTAAAGGCTTCTGCGGTCTCGGTCATCTCTACGCCATTCACATAGGTGCTCGAAGCGCTCTGGGTGGATTGCTCAGGCCCATTCGGCCCGTCCACATCCACCATGAGCTGTACGCCGGTCTGGTCCAAATAGCCCTTGTTCTTCAGCGCCGCACTCGGTGTCATGCTGGTCACTTCAGCAACGGGGTAGATGGAGTAGTCCATGAAGGCGAATCCGGTGTTCTCGAAGTCGAATGCCGTGCTGCTCGCGCGAAGGATCGCCATGTCGTTCGCTGGCAGTTCGCGGATCGCGATGTTGTCGATCTGCCAGCCATAATCCCAAGTGGATACATAGCGGAAACGCAACTGTACGTTGGCCGGGTTCGCGGCCACCCAAGCAGAAATGTCCACATCCACCAATTCCGGGTTCGGTCGTCCATCGCGGCCCACGAACTCATTGATGAGTGCTTCGTTCCAGGTCGCGCCACCATCCGTGCTTACGCCCACGAAGGTGGTGTCCAATTGGAATTCTTGGAAGTATTGATCGAACTCCACTTTCAGGAAGCTGGTTCCCACTCCGCTCAAGTCGATGACCGGAGAGATCAAGGATGCATTGGTGTTCTGCCCGTTCACGCCGTCGTAATCGTCATCGATCATGGCCCAACCACTTGGCGTGGACGTGTTCAACGCAGGTACGGGATAGAGGGATGTCGTTGGGCCGGGGCCAACATCGGTCCATTTCCAATCCACCTGGCCAACGGCCGTTTCGATGGTCCAGCCGTTCAGGTCCGTATCGAATGTCTCGGAGTAATACGAATTGCCGCGTGCCTCTTGAGGGGCTTGCGGTCTGGTATGTACGGTGCGCGGACCGTGCTTTTCCATTTGCATCAAGGGCTTCGCGGATTGTGCCGTTGCAAGGCACGTGCTCAACACCAAGATACCGGTCGTGTAGATTCTATTCATTGTGAGGGATTTGGGTCGGTGTGAAAGTACTGGTTATCCCGTATTCATCCCACGAGACAGGATCCAATCCGATGCAGCGGACCCCCAAGTAGCAATACAAGCATAGCGCTGGGCAAAAGAAAGCCCCCCCTGATGAACCCGAATGGGCCCTCAGGGGGGGCTGCTATCCATGTGTGCTTACTGCACCGTAATGCGCTGCACCGCCGCACGTGTTCCACTGGAAACACGAACGCTGTACACGCCCGCTGCAAGTCCGCCCAAGCTCATGGTGGTGGAATTGCTGAACGTGGTGGTCTGCACCTGTTCGCCCAACATGTTCATCACCTGAACACTGTACTTCTCGTTCTGTGTACTGCGGATATACAAATTGTCCGTGGTCGGGTTCGGAAACATGGATACACCTTCGAGTTCCATGTCCTCACCCACGGTCAAGGTCGGGTCACCGCTCAAGCGTACGGCCCATGCCGTGCCGTTACTGTACAAGGTCTGATCGGATGGGAGCCACAATGCACTGGCAAGACCAGGCTGCGGTACGGTGATGTCATCCAGTACGGTCACGTTGCGGGTGCCATCCCGATAGAGGCTTGCGACCGCGAAGTACGCGCCTGGCTGAAGAACGATCGGTTCGAAGAAAGGCACCGTCACCTTCCGTAAGTTGACATCCGCCGAAGTCAATACATACGCGTCCGATTCTGTTAGGATATTCGTGACCACGGAAGGACTCATCAGGACATCCACCGTGTCCAGTATGCTGACGATGATGAACGCATCCGATTGTGCACTGGCACCCAAACCGATCTCCAATCCATGCACCGTGAATGGTGCGTTGATGTAATACATGTTCAGCAACTTCACGTTCTCCGCATTGTTCGTGAAGGATGCTGTACCCGTTTGTTGGGTGAACTGCGTTCCTGTGGGGTAGTTGCCGATGTTGTCCAAACCATAGACATTGTTGGTCACCTCGAAGGTGCGTACACGGTTGTTGTCCTCAGGTCTGAAGTCCAGTTCGGATTGGTCACTGCTAACAGTGAACGTCGCGGTGTACAGTCCTACGGCCAATTCAGGAAGATCCACGTCCACGTCCACGATGGCTGAATCGCCCATGGCCAATGTCCCAATGTTCTCCGAGAAAGAGAAGGCTTCGGCACCGTCCCCATCGGTAACGGAGCAACTCACCACCACACCGGTCTGTTCTCCTTGGCCGAAATTGTAGACCTCCGCACCCATGTTCATGCTGGGCGGAAGTTGCGACAAGGGGATCCGTCCGTATTCCTCGCCAAGCCCAGTTGTGGAGGTGTACGCATAATTCATCTTCAGGTCATTCTCCGGTAGGTCGGAGATCTTGATGTCGTCCACCTGCCAGTAGTAATGGGAGGTGCCGGCTTCGCTGTTGTGGTGGAAACGGAAGCGAACGTTGGATGGATCGGATTCAATGGCGCTGGCGATATTGAACCGCCGGGTCTCGGTGGTCGCTGTTGGGGTCCCTGATACGCCTTGGTTCATCGGTAGACCCTCATTGGCCACGAAGATCTTCGACCACGAGAAACCGCCGTCCGCGCTGATCTCCAAGAGGAATGGCGAATCTCCGCAGCAGTATCGTGAGCGTTGCTGGAATTCGATCTCCACGAGCGGGTTGGCACTCAGGTCAATGGTCGGCGATATCAAGCTGCCCTCCCAGTCGATGAAGGTCTCTGCAGGGGTTGGGGTCGCACCATCGAATATGGAGTTCGCAGAGTCCGAAGCGAATTTCGCAAATCCATTGCTCCATGTGGAGGATGTGATCCGTTCGGTATTCTGCGTATATGCTCCACGTGGCCCATTCGCATTCACCACCCAAATGAGTCCATCAGGACCTTCTCGGGTCCATGCTCCGTTGGTTCCTGCAAGCCCGTTGGAGAAGTTCTCGGACCAGATCAGATCCCGATCATCCGCACGCTGTTCCACCGGACGATCATCCGTGTTGGTCATTG
Organism: Flavobacteriales bacterium; assembly: GCA_016710015.1. Taxonomy (GTDB): domain Bacteria; phylum Bacteroidota; class Bacteroidia; order Flavobacteriales_F; family PHOS-HE28; genus PHOS-HE28. The sequence continues at coordinate 148,642 of JADJLR010000003.1, read as the reverse complement.
GAGCAAGTTGTCCGGTTCGTGAAAGCACGGATGGCTGATCCACGCGCTGTGCGCTTGCAGTGGTCAAGATCAAGGTCGCAAGACCTAAGGTGTAGGCTTTTCTATTCATGGGGATCTTTCGTTGGGGTGCCCGAAGTTACATATTGGAATGGACGCAAAGTATTGCCTTGTGGTTACTCGGCTTGGGTTGGAATGCAGGAATGGTGACGATCAATGGGGTCGAGCCACGGTCAATGTGCGACTTGGATGCGAACAATGCGAGTAGTACCGCCACCTGATAGACGCAACAGGTAGATGCCCGAAGCAAGGGTTTGGCAATCAAGGGTTTGTTGGTGGATCCCCGGCCCTTTGAGGCCAAGGACAGAGGTCAACACGTTCCTTCCAGTGGCATCCAGCAGTTCCATACGCATCACTGCTGAATGCTCTACCGTGAATCGGACTTGTGCATTTCCATTCGCTGGAACAGGGAATACGTGGAGGTCATCGGACCCTTCAATGGATCCGGGGGCGATACCAACGGCCACACCGGACAGGTGCAACTGGACCATCGGTGTGTTGCTCAAATAGGTGAGTGTAAAGCCGATGCCAGAAAGCAAGGCGCTGCGCCCCAACGGTGCGGCACCACGTGTGCGCACATGGATGCCATTTTCCGAGGCCAGTTGTTGGATCCCTACGAAGACATCGCCCACAGGCAGTTCAGGAACCATGTAAAGCGGGAAGTACAGGGGCGAACCGTTCCAAATGCCGTCGATGTCCTCTTGGTTCAGCGTGCGTCTGGTCGAGGTGTCGATCACCGTGAAATTCGCATCCATGAGGATCGCCCGGACCACACTGCCTTCTTGTGTTCCGGTGCCTAAGAAGGCACTGATCCCGGCACCTACGCTACCAGCGTGGGTCAATTCCATCCGATCCGCAACGATGAATTGCTCAGTGCTGGAAATGGTGCCCGCATCGGTTCCATCGTCAAATCCCATGGCACTGTAGCCGCCATCCCATCCGGGTCCGGTGATCCGCTGTTGGACCGTGTAGCTGTTGTCACTTGGGTCGTTGTCCGGGGTTCCATTGCCCACTGTGCATTCCAAGGATAAAGAACCAACGGCATTGGGGGTCCACGCGACCGGGATCACCACGATGGTGTCCGCACCAGGGGCAAGGTTGCCGATCGGGAATTGCCCTACCTGCATTTGCGAGATCCCATTCAAGACCACGTTCACGTTCACACCGGTCACCGGCACGACCTGCCTGCCGCGATTGACCAGACGCACACTTACATTGAAATTCGATGCTTGTTCCAAAGGCATGGAACTGTAAGCAAGGGTCCGCGTTCCGGCATCGAAGGCCGAAGCAGTCGCATCGCCGATCGTCGCACTTACGAGTGAAACATCGTAGTCCGCACGTTCCCGGATGCAGAGGTCGTCCACGGCGAACCCGCCCGCCCAAACACCGCTATCGCTCCAGTTGAACCGGATCCGAACGTCACCCTCTCCGTCCAAAGCGCTCAGGTCGATGAACAGACTTTGCCATGTCGCGGCTGGCTCAATTGTGATCAGGGTGTTCCACGCACCACCGCCTACGCTGCTTTCGATCGAAGCGGTTTCTACATTGAATTGTGCATCGTGGAACACCCTGCATTCCATGGCCAGCCCAATGCGGTCCGTGAAGTCCAAAGTGGGGGTCGTTAGCGACACCGCATCCATGGCACAATTGCATGGGCTGGCTGCATCGTTCGCCCGAGCGAATAGATCGCCCACGGGTGCATCAGGTACGGGGAAATAGCCTGCGGCATTGGCGGTGGCGGCGTTCCCGACGGACCACGCGGCAACGAATTCACCATTGCCTACGTTGTTCGCATCCTGGCGTTCCACCAACGCACCCAGGTCCCACCCTTGCAGCGGGTCCTCACCTTCGAAGTCCGCCGTGAAGAAACAGTCCGCCGCACGCGGTTGTGCCATCACCTGCAAAGCCATGCATGGTGCCAGGATCAGCGCAAGTGACCGGTAGTCCGTGTTCCATTTCCTCATGCTACTTCGGTGGCGTATTCTTCGATCGGAGGGCACGTGCAGATCAAGTTGCGGTCTCCGTATGCACTGTCCACTCGACTGCACATCGGCCAGTATTTCCACTCGCGATTCACCGCCATCGGGAAGGCGGCCTTTTCACGACCATAGGAATGCGACCACGTATCGGCACAGATCTCATCGCTGGTATGCGGGGCCATTTTCAACACGTTGTCCGCTTTATCCACTGTTCCGTTCTCCACTTCGGTGATCTCTCGCCGAATACTGATCATGGCATCGACGAAACGGTCCAGTTCCACTTTCGCCTCACTCTCCGTGGGTTCCACCATCAAGGTGCCAGCGACCGGGAAACTCACAGTTGGTGCGTGGAAGCCATAGTCCATCAAACGCTTGGCAATGTCCTCCACTTCGATGCCAGCGGTGCGCTTGAAACTGCGGCAATCCAAGATCATTTCATGGGCCACCATGCCTTCTTCGCCGTTGTACAGGATGGGGTAGTGGTCCTGCAATCGCACACGCAGGTAGTTGGCGTTCAGGATCGCGTAGCGCGTGCTATCCGTAAGACCGATACCACCAAGCATCTTGATGTAGCCATAGCTGATCAACAGGATCAAAGCTGATCCCCAAGGAGCGCTGCTCACTGCGGAAACAGCTTGCTCCCCGCCGGTCTTGATCAGCGCATGGCCGGGCAAGAAGGGCTTCAGTCGGTCGTTCACACAAATGGGACCCACGCCCGGTCCGCCGCCACCGTGGGGAATGGCGAAGGTCTTATGCAAGTTCAAGTGGCACACGTCCGCGCCGATCTCGCCCGGACTGGTCAGGCCCACCTGTGCGTTCATGTTGGCACCGTCCATATACACGAGCCCACCATTCGCATGGATGGTGGAAGTGATCTCACGGATCGCTGCTTCATATACACCATGCGTGCTCGGGTAGGTCACCATCAGACAACTCAACGTGTCCTTGTATTGCTCGGCCTTTGCTTTCAGATCCGCCACATCCACATGCCCTTCGGCATCGGCTTTCACCACCACCACTTGCATGCCGGCCATTACTGCACTGGCCGGGTTGGTACCGTGCGCGCTGCTCGGGATCAGGGCGATGGTGCGCTGCTCATCACCACGGGACTTGTGATAGGCGCGTATGGTGAGTAGACCCGCGTACTCGCCTTGTGCACCACTGTTCGGCTGCAGGCTCACCGCCGTGAAACCCGTTGCCTTGGCGAGTGCATCGCTCAGTTCAGCAAAGACCTTGTGGTATCCTGCTGCCTGTTCAACCGGAATGAAAGGATGCAGGTTCGCCCATTCCGGGGCGGTTAGCGGAATAAGGGTGCTGGCGGCATTCAGCTTCATGGTACACGAACCCAAGGGGATCATGCCATGCACCAAACTGAAGTCCTTGTTCTCCAAGCGCCGGATGTATCGCTGCAACTCCAATTCGGTGTGGTACGAATTGAACACCGGATGGGAGAGGATGGGTGATGTACGTCGAAGGTGCTTCGGGATCGTGGATGAACCGGTCGGTGCGGATGTGGCCGTCTTCCCGACCGCTTTCGCGAGGATGCCGATCACCTCGTTCATGTCTTCCGGTCGAACGGTCTCGTCCAGTGCGATGCCGATCCGACCCTCGACGTATCGGAAGTTGATGCCCTTGGATTCCGCGATCGAACGGACCTGATCCGTGGTGCAACCTGAAGGAGGGGTGAGTGTCACCGTATCGAAGAAGTGCGCGTTCACGATGCCGTATCCCAATTCCTTGGCGGCATGTGCCAGATCGGAGGCGTGGCCTTGTACGTTGTTCGCGATGCGGTCCAAGCCGTGCGGACCATGATACACGGCATACATGCTGGCCATCACCGCCAACAAGGCCTGTGCCGTGCAAATGTTGCTGGTGGCCTTGTCCCGACGTATGTGCTGCTCGCGTGTTTGCAGTGCCATGCGCAGTCCGCGGCGACCGCGCCGATCCTGACTGACTCCGATGATGCGACCCGGGATGATCCGCTTGAATTCCTCTGTGGTGGCGAAGTAGCCAGCGTGTGGTCCACCGTAGCCCATGGGCACACCGAAGCGTTGGCTGTTCCCTACGCACACATCGGCGCCCCATTCACCGGGAGGGGTCAACAACACCAACGAAAGCAGATCGGCACAGACCGCAACGCGCACCCCTGCACCTTTCACACGGGCGACCAACTCGCGGTAGTCGTTCACGCTACCGTCCGTGGTGGGGTATTGCAGGGCCAAGGCGAAGTACGATCCATCCGGTACGAGGTCCATGGCATCGCCCACCACAACTTCCACACCGATGGGTGTACAACGTGTGCGCAAGACATCAAGATTCTGCGGATACATTCCGCGGTCCACGAAGATCTTCTTTGCACCGGCCATTTCCTTCGGGCGGGCTGCATACAGCATGTGCATGGCTTCCCCGATCCCAGTGGCTTCATCCAGCAATGATGCGTTGGAGATCGGCAGGCCGGTGAGATCGCTGATCATCGTCTGGAAATTCAGCAACGCTTCCAAACGACCTTGGGAGATCTCCGCTTGGTAGGGCGTGTAGGCCGTATACCATCCTGGGTTCTCGAAGATGTTCCGCTGGATCGGCGGCGGTAGTACCGTGCCACTGAAGCCCAAGCCGATGTAGCTACGGAACACCTTGTTCATGGCGCCCATGCGCTTCATGTGCTCCAAGTGTTGGCGTTCGGTCAAGGCCGGGCCAACGTCCAACGCGCTTGGACTTCGGATCCCGTCCGGAATGGTCCGTTCGATCAACTCATCCAAACTGCTCACGCCCACTGCGCGCAGCATGGCATCCGTATCCGAGGCGTTGGGGCCGATGTGGCGTTCCTGATAGCTTACATAGCGCATGGTCGTCGGGGTCTGAAAAGGAGCGCAAATATACTGGTGGCCAAGGGAGCGTATAGGAATGTGCACCTTGCAACGCGGTTCGCTCCACCGTTTGCTCCAGGTCTATCTTTGCCCGCCGCTATGAAGGTCCTTGTCCACGCGCTCATCGCGATCATCACATTCGTCTTCGCCGAGCAGGTAAGTGCCCAGGATCGGATCCAACTCATGAATGGCGAGGTGATCAACGGGAAAATCTTGGGCCAAAGCACCTTGGAGGTGCGGTATGTGGAGACCCGCAAGAATGGTCGTACCCGTGAACGTGCCGAACCGACCGAAGAGGTGTTCTCCGTTACCGATAGCCTCGGCCGCGAGCGGATCTGGTATTTCTACGACACCATTTTCGGTAACGACCTGACGATCGAACAGATGCGATGGTTCATTCAAGGTGAACGGGATGCGCGCAAAGGGTACAAGCCCACATGGCCCATGATCGAAGCCTTCGCCGTGGGCGCGGGCCTCACCATCGGCTTCAACTGGGAGATGAATTCGTTGTTCGTGCCGCCGATCACTGCAGGGGTAATGGCGCTACCTAGGGTGTACATCACCAAGGGTTCCATTTCCGATCCGACCATGGAGGGCAACGCGTACTATGCCACCGGATATGCGCGCGTTGGGCGTTCCAAACGCGTGGTGCGTTCGCTGATCGCCGGTTTCGTGGGCATTGGTGTAGGTCTTGCCGTCCGGCAGTTGATCATCAACCCCAACTTGGCTACGGAATAGTCCATGACCGCCGCCAACCGGATAGCCGGAGAGCGCGGACTTGCGGCGGCGTTGTTCTTGCACATGCATGGGCTCCTCGCACTTGGTGCAGCGGCGCAGCGCTGGTGGATCGGTGAATTGGGACCGGCCACCAATACGCAGGGTATCATGGCTGCAGCGTTGGCGACCCTTTCCGGATATGGCTACTTGCGCTTGGTGCGTGCCGCAGAACCTGACATCATTCCAAGCGCCCACATCCATTGGATACGTCGATACCGGTTCGCGATGATGGTCCTCGTCGGCTTGTCCGCATTGGCTGCCGTGCTGCTTTGTTGGGGCCAATTCCTCGTCTTCGGCCCGTGGAGTTTGGCAGTGGTCGCGTTACTGGGTCTTTACCTTTTGCCCTTGCAAGGTGCCGAGGGACGATCGATCGGCTTACGCGAGATACCCGGGTTGAAAGCCTTGTTGGTCGCAGCTGGTTGGACCTTCGTGACCATGGGCGTCACGACGGACGTTCCGGGAGATGGTGCAGGCTTCGATGGATGGATCGCTGCGATGCAGTTCTGTTTCTTCCTCGCACTGGCGATCGCCACGGATATCGGTGATCTCCAATACGACAGGCCCGGATTGAAGACCATTCCACAGGTGTTGGGTATACGAGGTGCCAAGGTGCTGGCTGTGGTCCTTCTGTTGCCTGGCATTTGGTACTACATCGTTCTGATGGCCCTGAGCACGGTAGGTGATGCAGGAATACCGTTCAAGTTCTTCCTACCGCTTCTTGGGTTGGTCGTTACAGTTATCGGGATCTCGATGGTGCAAGTGCATCGCCCGAAATGGCTCTTCGCGATCCTGCTGGATGGAATGGTGTTGCTCATTCCATTGTTAGGCTTGCTCGGCGAACAGGTTTGAAGCGGGCCGCTACTTTTGAAGGCATTCGATGAACACGTTCCAGAACACCCTCGCCTTTGCACAAGCGCAGGATAATGCCGATCCCTTGCGCGCTTTCCGCGATGAATTCCATTTGCCGCAACATGACGGTAGACCCGCGATCTACTTCACTGGGAATTCGCTCGGACTTCAACCCAAAGCCGCTGCTAATGCGCTGAAGCAAGAGCTGGACGATTGGGCACGATTCGGTGTGGAAGGACACTTCCGAGCCAAACACCCTTGGGTGAGCTACCACGAAGAACTCACGGCAAGTACAGCGCGACTGGTCGGAACGCAGGAGGAAGAAGTGGTGGTGATGAACCAGCTCACGAGCAACTTGCACTTTCTGCTCGTTTCCTTCTTCAGACCGAATGGGAAACGGAAGATCATCCTCACGGAGCAACGTCCGTTTCCCAGTGATACCTATGCATTCGCATCACAGATCGCCTTCCACGGTGGAAACCCGGATGTCGATCTCGTTGAAGTGCAACCACGTGTAGGGGAACATCTGCTCCGAACAGAGGACATCCTTGCGAAGATCAACGAACTCGGCGATGAATTGGCCCTCGTCTGTTTCGGTGGGGTCAACTTCTACACCGGTCAAGCGTTCGACATGGAAGCGATCACCGAAGCCGCGCATTCCGTTGGTGCGATCGCTGGCTTCGACTTGGCGCATGCCGCTGGTAATCTGAAATTGGAACTCCACGATTGGAACGCTGATTTCGCATGCTGGTGCAGCTACAAATACCTCAATAGCGGTCCGGGCAGTGTCGCGGGTGCCTTCGTTCATCAGCGTCACTTGGGCCCCAGACCTACGCAGGGTCTCCCGACGCAGAAGAGGACCCTACGCCATGGAGTCCCGCAGGGTCCCGAAAACGGAGACCCTGCGGAGGTTTATCTGGGCAAAGGGCTTCCGTTGTTCGCAGGATGGTGGGGGCACGATAAACAGGAGCGGTTCAAAATGGATCGGATCTTCAAACCGATGCCTACCGCTGAAGCATGGCAAGTGAGCAATGCTCCGGTGTTGAGCATGGCCGTTCATCGCGTTGCCTTGGAACAATTCGACCGTGCTGGCATGGATCGACTGCGTGCCAAGAGCGAACAATTGACCGGCTATCTGAAGTTCATCCTCGACACGGTTGCAAAAGAGACGAAGACCAACCTAGAAGTGATCACACCGAAGGATCCAGCGCAACGTGGTTGTCAACTCAGTGTCTTGGCGCATGGGAAAGGACGCGGACTTTTCGATGCGCTCACTGCGCGTGGCGTGATCGCGGATTGGCGGGAACCCAATGTTATTCGCTTGGCACCCGTGCCGATGTACAACTCGTTCGAGGATGTCTTTCGGTTCGGTTCCATCCTTCAGGACACGCTACAGGGCGCATAGCCTGCAACACTTCGATCCACAAACCGGTCAACGTCCAACATCCAAATGAAGAACATCACGATCGTAGGCGGTGGCCTTGTCGGTGGGTTGCTCGCCGTCTTCATGGCCAAGCGTGGTCACAATGTGGATGTATACGAACGCCGCCCGGACCCAAGGAAGGTCGACGTGTACGGTGGCCGTTCCATCAACTTGGTAGTAAGCCATCGCGGTTGGACCGCATTGCGTGCGGCGGGTGTGGACAAAGCCGTGGAAGCGATCACCGTGCCGGTGTACGCACGCATGATGCACAACGTGCAAGGTCGCTTGGATCGCGTGCCGTACAGCATCGATAACAAGGCCATTCACTCGGTAAGCCGAGGTGAGTTGAATTGCAGGTTGCTCTCCGAAGCGGAGAAGTTGCCGAACGTCACGCTCCATTTCAACCACAAGTGCGTTGGGGTCAATTTGGATACGGCTACTTCTACTTTTCACGACGAGGTGGAAGGAGATACCATCGCCGTGCCTGCGGATCTCGTTCTTGGTACCGATGGTGCGTTCAGCGCCGTGCGACAGGAGATGGTGAAGGGGCGGTTCAACTACAGCCAGGAATACATCGAACACGACTACAAGGAGATCGCCTTTCCGCCGAATGCGGATGGAACTCCGCGCATGGATCCGCAGTGCTTGCACATTTGGCCACGGCGCTATTTCATGATGATGGGCTTGGCGAATTTGGATGGCGGCTTCACGGGCACGCTCTTCATGCCCCATAGCGGCGAATTCTCCTTCGATCGGGTCAAGGATGAGATCCAGCTCATGCGCTTCTTCGAACAACACTTTCCCGATGCCATTCCGATGTTGCCCGACCTGAAGGAACAGTATTTCAGGAACCATCAGAGCAGCTTGGTCATCGTGCGCTGCAACCCTTGGACACACAAGGACAAAGTGGCCTTGGTCGGCGATTCCGCACACGCCATCGTGCCGTTCTACGGCGAAGGAATGAACGCCGGTTTCGAGGATTGCAAGATCCTGAACGATCTACTGGAAAAGTACGGTGACGATAACCTCGCCGCAGTACTCGATGCATACAATACCGCAAGGGTCGCGAACGGCAATGCCATTGCCGACCTGAGCATGCGCAACTTCGTGGAAATGCGCGATCTGGTCGCCGATCCGCGTTTCATCCTACGCAAGAAGATCGAAGGCCGGATCCAAGCGAAACACCCCGATAAATGGTTGCCGCTGTACAGCCAAGTGAAGTTCACCGATACGCCTTACGTGGATGCGTGGAATGAAGGCTTGCGCCACGACCGGATCATGGAAGAAGTGCTTGCGATGCCGGGGATCGAGGAAAAGTGGGAAGGGGAGGAGGTGGAGCGGAAGGTGCTGGGGTTGCTTGAGGATACCGAATGGAGATCTTGACGATCGTGCTCCTATTCACCGGGATGACCTCGTTAATTATCCTGGTCCTTCTGTTGCAGGACGTTGAAGTTCAGAAGAAAATGTTCAGGCGTTACGTACGACAGATCGAAAAGTTTGGACGGATCGAGTCTAAGGTCACTTGGTGGCAGATGAAGCGTGCCATGTTCGTTTGGAGTGGTTGGTTCTACCTCCTTCCTGAACCGGACGCTAGACCTGATCTGTATGCCTATGCCGAACTGCGCATGATCAGGGCGAACATCCGGAAGAACTACCAGTTGCTTTTGTGGGTTGGAACGACTTTCGTGCTGTGCGCTGGCCTTTTGTTCATACTCTTACCACCCATTGCGATGAACGCTACCACGCGTTGATCATGCACCTGAATTGACTTTCAACCTGCACCTTCGTCCAGGTGAAAGCCCTGCGGTGCTGATCGATGATCGAAGAGAGTTCCTTCAAGGACGTATTCGACGGCCATGCCCCTCGCTCACGTGGATCGTAGATCTGTGTTATGTCTCCGCAGGGTGCATGCTTGTCATGTGCCGCTGAATCGCCTCCGCAGTGGTCTGCCGAAGGCGACCCTGCGGGATGGGAATGGCCCCTGTGCAGTTTTCCGATGAAGTACTCATGCCATCGTTGTAATATTTCGTGTCGGTATGATACGTTTATCCCTGCCATGAGTAAACGCCCCAAACCGACCCCCGTCATCAGCGATGAAGTGGTGGTGACCAAGATCCACACGGTGCGTGGACACAAGGTGATGTTGGATAGCGACCTTGCTTCTCTCTACCAAGTGGAAACCCGCGCACTGAATCAGGCCGTCAAGAGAAACCAACAACGATTTCCGGAAGACTTCATGTTCGCCTTGACTCTTGAGGAATGGGAGATCTTGAAATCACAGCATGTGACATCAAGTTGGGGTGGTCGCAGGAAGCTCCCACTGATGTTTACCGAACAGGGAGTGGCCATGCTCTCCAGTGTGCTGAACAGCGAAACAGCGATCGAGGTCAATATCCAGATCATCCGGGTGTTCACACGGATGCGCGAACTGCTTTCCACGCACAAGGAACTCCTGCTGCAGTTGGAGAAGCTGCGCGGCACGGTCAGTCACAACAGCCGGGACATCAAAGTGATCTTCAAGCTGCTCAAACGCATGCAAGAAGAGGAGCACAACCGCACCCTGTTGGCTCAGTTGCCGAAGAAACGTCCGGCCATCGGGTTCAAGCGTGGCAAGTAGGCTGCAATCGTAAACCCCTGCCGCCGCGGATCCCTGATCCTTAATTACACCAAGTCTCGAAACCCAAGAATTGACTTTCAACCTGCACCTTCGTCCAACCACCAGTCTCCGCTGTGCTGATCGATGACCGAAGAGAGTTCCTTCAAGGACGTCTACGACCGCCATGTGCGCATGGTGTTCAACCTGTGCTTGAACTATGTGCAGAATTCAGACGACGCACAGGAACTGACCCAGGATGTGTTCGTGAAAGTGCATGAGGGCTTCGAAAAGTTCAGGGGCGATGCGGCATTGCGCACGTGGATCCATCGGATCGCGATCAATACCAGTCTCGATCATCTGAAGGCGCAGAAGCGACAGAAGCGATCGCTATTCAGTCTTTTTCGACCTGCGGGTCATCAAGCGGAACATGTTGCGGCATCGGCCTTCGATCACCCCGGGGTGTTGTTGGAGAACCGGGAAGCCACGGCGAGGATCTTCGGGCACATCAACGCTTTGCCTGCGCAGCAGAAGACCGCTTTGCTGATGAAGAGCATGGAAGGCTTGTCGCAGAATGAGATCGCGGAGGTGATGGGTGTTTCGAATAAAGCCGTCGAATCCTTGTTGTCCCGTGCCCGGCAGCACATGCGAAAGGAACTGGGCCGAAGCGAAGGATGAGGAATAGAATGTCGTCAAAGCAACAGTAGCGATGGAGAAAGAGAACTGGTCTAATATCCTGGAACGCGTTCAACGCGTTGATCCGCCGCCCTTTCTGTTCACACGGATCGAGGCGCGCATTGCGACTCGGAGTGCATCGCGACCGTCTACGAGTTGGGTCACCGCCACTGTGCTCGCTATGTTGCTGGTGCTGGTGGTGAATACGGTCCTGATCGTGCCCGGTTTGAAAGGCGGTGGCAGGAACAATGCAGGAGAAGGGATCGCCCTGAGTATGGGTATTCAAATCAACAACCAACTGTACAATGACTAAGCTGAGGGTGTTGACGATCGTCGTGGTGGTCCTTGCGTTGGTGAACATCGCGGCATTGAGTGCCTTGTACTTCGGGAGACCCGGGTATGGTGGTCCTCCCGGAAAGGGAGGCCCGAAGACCATGGTGATCGAACGACTTCACTTGGATGCCGAGCAGGTCAAGGCGTACGAGATCCTGATCGCCGAACATCAAGAAGCCGTACAACGACTGGACGCTGAATTGCTGGCCCAACGAACCGCTCTTTACCAAGGATTGAAGACCTTGAACGCCGTGGGACGGGATTCCTTGTTGACCGCTGCTGCGAACGTTGAACGAAGGATCGAAGCCACGCATTTGGAGCACTTCACCGCCCTGCGCATGATCTGTCGCCCGGACCAACGGACGTACTACAATGCTTTGGTGGATGACCTAGCGGCACTCTTTCGCGCACCACCACCGAAGCGCCAGTGATCGATGTTGCGCTCTTCGGAATAGCCGATCCCAAGGCAACAACGTCAGATCCAACACGATCAGCTCGAAGGCGAAGAAGCGCATGGTGAGGTAGAAACCGATGTGCAGGGAGATGGCCGTGCAGAAGAGCCAGAGGTCCCAACGCTTGGTGAAGTACCCGATCAGGAAGACGGTTTCCATCCATACAGCCAATAGGAAAAGGCCCCAACTCGCCCATTGGTGTTCCAGTAGCCATGTGAAGAAGTGCGCGTGCCAGCCATCCGAATGGAGCAGCAACAACTCCAATTGCGTGTTCTCGATGATGCCCGTCATCTGGTCCGTGTTCACCCATGAACCGCGGAAGATCTTGTAAAGTCCAGCACTCGTGTAGATGAAGAGCACGTAGTAGCGCACCGCTTGGAATACCGTGTAGGACCTAGGCATGCGAAATGCAAACGGTGTACCCGCGAGCACCAGACCAATGATCGGTCGATAGTGATGATTCGCGTAAGTGGTGTGTACGATGAAATACATGAGGATCGCAACACAATAGATGCGTGGGAAGAGCACCCCACGCGGGAAGATCAAGGCCAGCACCACGCTCGCTGTGAGCAAGAGATCGAACGCCAAGCTCCATCCGGGGCTGGTGAAGAAGTTGGTGAGACCCAGCAATTCGAAGCCCCAGAACGTGAAGTCCTTGTACGCGTTGCCGAGGACGGGTGCTTCCAACTGCGAGAGCATGGCGCCATCGTGCCATCGCCACAGCAATGCCAGTAGGATCCATCCGAAGAAGACCCGCAACAAGACGCTTCGATGTTCAGCGGTGCTCAATGGCGTAGCAGGACTTCGGTGGATATGCGGACTGGTCGTGCATTCTCGTAACGATAGGCCTCTCTCGCGATCACTACGGAGTTGACCGGTCGATGCAAGGATCGCGAGAGGTAGCGGCTCATCCAAGCACCCAACGCGGGCTTGTTCGCGGGGTCGAAGGAAAGGTCGCGGACCAAGCGCCCTTTCAACGGGCCAGGCAGGAAACCGAGGCGTTCGTTGATGAAGGGTTCGAAGAGGTCCGCACCCTGCGCAGCTTCCAATGCTTCCAAACGGTACAACGTGCTGAAGAACAACTCGCCTGCGTAGCGCGGCAGATCTTCTTGGGAAACGGGTTTGCCATCCGCCTCGCAGGTCATGCGCACATACGTGGGACTTGGGTGGATCGGGTCCGAGTACATGCCGTAGAGGAAGAAGGGAGTGACCTCTGCCGTGAGGACTTGTGCAAGCAATTGGATGGCCACGAAGAGGGCGAAGAAGAATCCAAGGGCGCGATCCGTGCGGAGCACCCGTGCAAGAAAGCTGTTGCGGAGGAAGTCGCGTAACACGGTTCGGAAATGTACGGTGCGTGGCCAGAGCCCTCGGATGTTCCCACATCCCACCGTTGACACTTTCGCCTCGGTCGCGGCGTTGCTCTAGTGTACCTGTCACCAATTTCGTTGCCGTGCTACGCCTCGCTCTGATCATCATTCTTGCTTCACTTTCCCTTTCGGGTTGGTCGCAGGGCCTCATGCAACGCAAACGGCCCGATATCATCCCGCTGGATGGGCAGGCCCGACGGATCGGATTCTATGTGGCACCGGGGCTGACCTTTACGTTGCCACGCTTCAAGGACAAGGAGGAAGAAGTATACCGAAGCGGTGATACGAGCTATACAACGACCTATGATCCGAACGGTCGCCTAGGGCTTTACCTCGAAGCAGGCTTGAGTTGGTATACGCGAGATCCTGTGATCGTTGATTACTTGGACTTGGGGGTCGCCTACAAGAATCTGCGCGGTGCAGAGAAATACACCGGCCAGTACCAGCGGGCAGATAGCGTGGCCGAGCTGACCGCAGAAGGCGCCTTCGCCGAGCGCATGATCACCTTGCATTTCAACGCGAACAAATTCATCCCGACCTGGCGGTACCAGTTCGTGCAGTTGACCTTGGGTGCGAATGCGGACTACCGCTTGGGAAGCAGCCAGGACCATACCGGTGACCCGATCCTGAACGAACACCAATTCCCGCCGGACCTATGGACCCAACTGCATTTCAAATTGGGCTACGGATTCAAGATCACGGGGAATATGCTGCTCATTCCGGCCATCGAAACGCCGATCTTCAGTGTGCTGCCGGAGGATGGAAATCGTTTCGGGGCGCTGCAATGGTTCAGTAGCAACTACCGCCCATTGATCTTCAGCGTACGCTTCCTATTCCTACGTGCGCGCAAGGGCTTCGACTGTCCACCGCCGATCAAACACAAGGGACAAATGAAGACGTACAAACAGGACGGTTACCACCCGAAGTGAAGGAGAAAGGAAGAAGGAGAAAGGGTCAAGTTGTGAAGTGTCAACGTTCAAGTGGCCCAGACTCGCCACTCGCATTTCCCTCACCTCAAGAACGGATTACTTCTCCTCTCTACGCCAATGGTCGTTTCAGGTCCATGGCCGCAGTACACTTTCACGGTATCTCCCAAGGGGAAGAGTTGTTCACGTATGCTGCTGACCAGGGTATCCATGTCCCCGCCGGGCAGATCAACGCGCCCAACACTATGCTTGAAAAGGACATCTCCAGAGATCACGAAGTCATCCTTCGCGCTGTGCAGTGCGATATGCCCAGGTGCGTGACCGGGAACGAACAGGACCTTCAATTCATCATCCCCCACGTTGATCACATCCCCTTCAGCGATGAAACGGTTCGGCTCCGGAGCAGGGTCGTACGGGATGCCGAACATCTGGGCCGTGCGCTCGCCTCCATTCAGGGTCGGGAGGTCCAGGCGATGCAATTCGGGCAGGAGGCCGTACCGGTCGTGTATCCAAGAACAGCCCATGATATGGTCGATGTGCGCATGCGTAAGCACAAGACGCGAAGGGGTCAATGCGTTCTGGGTGAGGTACGCTTCCAACTCTTCTCGCTCTGCTTGGTCCCAGCATCCGGGGTCGATGATGACCGCGTCCCCACTGTCGTGGACGACATAGGTATTCTCTTGGAATGGATTGAAGGTGAACTTGGCAACGTGCATGGCTGGAAAAGCCCGAAATTCGCACCTTAGAGCGGCGGGCCTCGCGGCCCAAAGTAGCTATCTTCATCCAGTGTCCAAGTTCCGTCACACCCTCTTCGCACGTGCATTCGGCCTGTTCTTGGCCGTGGGCTTCGTGGCGGCCGTTCAGGGGCAGTTCTACTCCGGCTCCCAGCAGGAGTACGGTAAGAACCGTGTGCAGTACCAAGAGTTCCTCTGGCAGCAGTATCGGTTCCAGAACATGGAGGTATTCTTCTATAAGGAAGGGAGGGATATCGCCCGATACACCGCACAAGCAGCAACACTGCACCTGAAGGACCTGGAGAAACAATTCGACTTTGCTCTGGACGAACGCCTTCAATTCATCGTCTACAATTCACTGACCGATTTCCGCCAAAGCAACATCGGCATCGCCGGGGTGGATGGCCAACAGAACATCGGAGGACTCACACGCATCGTGGGTACCAAGATCTTCGTGTACTATGAAGGGGATCATGCCTTGCTTGATCGACAGATCCGTTCCGGCATCGCACACGTGATCATCGATCAGATGATGTTCGGTGGCAACTGGCGCGATATGCTCAAGAGTTCCACTTTCATGAGCCTGCCGAGTTGGTATACGGACGGGGTCATGTCCTTCCACTCCCAACCGTGGGATGCAGCGTTGAACAACCGCATTCGCGATGGGGTGATGAGCGGTCGCTTTGACAAATTCAATCGCTTGCAGGGCGATGATCCGAAGTATGCTGGACATATGATCTGGAAGTACGTGGCCGATGTATACGGCACCGGCGTGATCCCGAATATCCTCTACATGACCCGCGTGAGCCGCAATCCAGAGAGTGGCTTCCTCTTCGTGCTGGGTGTTTCGCTGAAGACCTTGACGCAGGAATGCTTGGCCTATTACAAAGGCCGCTTTACCGAAGAGGACCGATTCCGGAAGGATATCGCGCTGGAGGCTTTGCCGATCCGAACGAAGAAGGCACGCACCTACAGCGAGTTCAAGCAAAGCCCCAACGGGCGGTACTTGGCCTGGGTGTCCAATGAAATGGGGCAGTACAAGGTGTGGGTGTATGAACCGGCCACCAAGAAATTGCGCCGGATCCTGAAAGGAGAGAAGAAGCTGGATCGGATCGTGGATCGCAGTTTCCCCATCCTGGCGTGGCACCCTTCCGGTCAGGCGTTGACCTATGTGGTGGAACGAAGAGGCAAGGCGATCATGCGTACCTATACGGTGGAAGATCGCAAGACAACGGAGAAGCCCGTGCTGCTGGTGTCGAAGATCGTGAGCATGGCTTATAGCGACGATGGTCGCAACATGATCCTTAGCGCCGTTCGGGAAGGGCGAACGGATCTGTACTACTACCACGTGATCGGCAATCGGTCCGAACAACTCACCGATGATCAGTACGATGACTTGGACCCAAGCTTTGTGGATGGAGGTAAGCGCATCATCTTCAGCAGTGACCGACCGGATGATACCCTGCGCACCAATGCGGATGTGGCCTTGGTGAATGGATCGAAGGACATCTTCCTCTACGACCTGGAAACACGTTCACCCTTGCTGACCCGTTTGACGAATACGCCCGGGGTGGATGAATGGCAACCCGCCCAGTACGACAGCACGAACTACGCATTCCTTAGTGAAGCGGATGGCATCCGCAATCGTTTCTTGGTGCGGTACGACAGCACGATCAGTCACATCGATACCACGGTCCATTACCGTTACTTCACTGTGGAAGAACGCAAGACCGATCTGCGGCGCTCCATACTGGAACAGGATATCAATGCGCGCCACGGCCGGTATTCCGAATTGCAGTATCGCGATGGACGGTATCACTTCTATACCGGGCGAACGGTTGAAGAACGCACCGCACTGAACGGTGGAGCGGAAGGGGCCGATCCCCTGCAACGGGACGCCGAGAACCCCACGGCCTTGTCCAACGACATGAGTCCCGTGGTGAAGGTGGATCCGCAGTTTCCACGTCCCACCGGAAAGGATGCGATCGATGTGCGCAACTACGTGTTCTCCGATGAAGTGGCTGGTCCCGGAAAGACGAGTTCGCCCACGAATACCATCGTTGCAACACGGACCACGGCGATACCTGCGGACACAGCAGCGCCCAAACCGTTCACCTACCCGGATCAGCGCAACTACAACCTCAATTTCGCGATCGATGGTGTGGTGACCCAAGTGGACAACACCTACTCCAACCAATTCTACCAGCCCTTCACCGGGCCGAATTCATTGAACCCAGGGTTGAGTGCGCTAACGCGGATGGGTGTCAGCGACCTTTTCGAGGATCACAAGATCGTTGGTGGGTTCCGCTTGGCCTTGGACTTGAACAACAACGATTACTTGCTGGCCTACGAGAACCTGAAACGGCGATTGGACAAGCGGATCTCGTTTCAGCGGCAAGCCTATCAAGGCATCAGCGATGTTGGTGTGGTGAAGGTCCATACGCACAATGTGCGCTACCAGGTCAGTTGGCCGTTCAGTGAATTGGCGAGTATCCGTGCGTCGGTGATGTACCGCAATGATCGTTACGTACTGCAAAGCATAGACCCCCTGAGCTTGCGCACACAGAATGGATACGACCACATGGCCGGCGGAAAGCTCGAGTACATCTACGACAGTTCCATGCCACGCGGATTGAACCTCTGGACCGGTTGGAAGTTGAAGTTCTTCGGGGAGTACTACCAACAACCGAAGGACCGCACCGACATGAAGGTGGTCGGCTTGGACCTTCGGCATTCGCTCCGGATCCATCGTGAAATGATCTGGGTGTCACGCCTAGCGGGTTCACGTTCGTTCGGGAGTCGCAAAGTGGCCTATTTTCTCGGTGGTGTGGACAACTGGCTTTTCGCCAAGGTGGACAACTCGATCCCCATCGACTACAGCCAGAACTACTTCTACCAATCTCTTTCCGTCCCGTTGCGTGGCTTCTTCTACAACGCAAGGAACGGCACTAGCTTCGGTGTGCTGAACAACGAGATACGCTTGCCCATTTTCCGATACCTCATCAACCGACCCCTTCGCTCGGATTTCCTGCACAACTTCCAAGTGGTTGGCTTCGCCGATGCGGGCGCAGCATGGACCGGCAGTGATCCGTATTCAGAGGACAATACGTTCAACCGGGTCGTGATCCAACGGAATCCGCTCACCGTCACCTTGGTGAACAAACGCGAACCGATCATTTACTCCTACGGTTTCGGCCTGCGGGCCCGGCTTCTCGGGTATTTCGTGCGTGCCGATTGGGCGTGGGGTGTGGATGATGGTGTCATACAGCCACGTGTGTTCCACTTCTCCCTCAGCCTTGATATTTGACCCATGGATGCACAGACCGTTGGTGCCTTGGTGGCCGTTGGACTCGCCGCCGGTATCCTTAGTGGATTCGTTGGCGTTGGGGGTGGGATCATCATGGTGCCTGCACTCGTGTTGCTCTTGGGGTATGGGCAGCACCAAGCTCAAGGAACCAGCTTGGCTGTACTGGTGCTTCCTGTGGTGGCCTTGGCAGTGCGCAATTATTACAAAGCCGGTGTGATCGAACCGAAGGTGGTGGCCGTTATCGCTGTGGCCTTCGTGGTCGGTGGATACTTCGGCAGTCGTTGGTCACTCGCTGTTCCGCAAGAGATCGTCAAACGGATCTTCGGTGTGCTCATGCTCGTTATTTCCGTGAAACTCATCCTAGGCAAGTGATCGCATCCATCCAGAAAGCCATCGCCGAGCTACAGCCGCAGTTGGTGGAGTGGCGTCGCCATTTGCACACCCATCCGGAACTCTCGTTCCACGAAACCAATACGGTACGTTTCGTTGTCCAACAGTTGCGCGAAGAAGGGATCGAGGTGCGTGACGGTGTCGGGAAGCTTACGCCGGATTCACCGGGGACCGGGGCGATCGCACTGGTCAAAGGGACACGCTCCGCATCGGCAAAGTGCTTCGCGATCCGCGCAGACCTGGATGCGCTGCCGATCCAAGAAGTCGGAGGAAGGGACTACGGATCCTCTGTTCCCGGGGTGATGCATGCCTGCGGACACGATGCACATACCACCATGGTGCTCGGTGCGGGTATCGCGCTTCATCGGTTGCGTGCGCAATGGTCAGGCACCGTGATGCTCGTATTCCAACCCGGCGAGGAGAAGGAACCTGGCGGAGCTTCGTTGTTGATCAAAGAAGGCGTTTTCTCGGATCCGAAACCATCCGGGATCCTCGGTCAGCATGTCACGCCGGAACTGCCTATGGGTAAACTCGGATTCCGGGCAGGTCCATTCATGGCCGCCGCAGATGAATTGTATGTCACCGTGAAGGGGAAAGGCGGGCACGCGGGTTCACCACACCTGTTGATCGATCCCGTCGTGATCGCCGCGAACGTGATCCTCTCCTTGCAACAGATCGTAAGTCGTCGCAATATGCCTGGGCGATCCATGGTGCTTTCCTTCGGGAAGGTGATCGCCAATGGTGCTACGAACATCGTTCCGGACGAGGTACGGATGGAAGGCACCCTACGCACCTTCGATGAACCTTGGCGTGCCGAACTGCACGAGCTCTTGCCTCGCATGGCAAAAGGGATCTGTGAAGGATCCGGTGCAACGGTCGACTTCACCATCGTGAAAGGCTCCCCGGTCGTGGTGTGCGATCCCGAACTCACCACACGTCTTCGCGCGATCGCAGTGGAACTCGTTGGAGCGGACAACGTCGTGGACATGGACCTGCGCATGGGCGCGGAGGATTTCGCGTACTATACCCACGTGATGCCCGGAGGTTTCGTTCGGTTGGGTACCGGAAATCCTGCAAAGCCAGAGACCACCAGCGGTTTGCACCGACCGGAGTTCGACATCGATGAAGATGCGCTTCAGTTGGGCGCTACGATGATGGCTTTGGGAGCACTGAGCGAATTGACACGCTGATCGATCACATCACGATGATGTCGTCCAACTCGATCACGGGCTGGCCGTCCTTGGTATGGATCGTCAGTTCCACGGTATGCGGAGTTCGGCCATTCGCGGTCCACAAGTGCAACTCCACTGCGTAGGCCCCAGGCCAATTCCGGACGGCGGTCACACGTAGGTCCTTCCAACTTGGCTCCGGCGGCATCACCAAAGCCGCTCCGATATCCTCCACTGCTCCTTCAATGTCCTCCGCGCTGAGGCGTGTGGCATTCGTGGCCGCTTCCAGTTCATCGAAGCGCCGCTCCACCAAGAGTTTCATTACATGCTTCGCAACTAAGCTCAGGTCGTTCGGACTCATGGGTCAGAAATGCATCGGGCGTATGAATATGCGAAGGTCGGTCAGTTTGCGACAAGCGGCGAGTTGAAGTGAGAACGCCTAGTAGGGGTCGAACAAGTTTCAAGCCTCAAGTCACAAGCCTGACGTCACAAGCTTCAAATCACAAGGTTCAAGCCTCAAGTCATAAGTTTCAAGTCACAACTATCAACTTGCCATCCGCGTGTGGCTGAAGCTTCAGTAAAAGCAAAAGCGCGTCGCGAAGGCGGTCAATTCGCAACCTCACTCATGAACCTCAAACGGACCAATCGCAATTCTTCTTCGCTGTATGTGCTATCGAATTCCTGTACTGCGGTCTCCAGATCATCGGTCTCGCTTTCGCGGAAATAGTCCATGATCTCGTCCTGCGAATCGGCTTCGAGCACGTCGTTCAGGTGATAATTGATGTCCAACTTGGTGCCACTGGTAACGATGCTTTCCAGTTCAGTGAGCAATGTGTCCATTGTAAGGCCCTTGCCGCGTGCGATGGCATCGAGTGGTAGGCGCTTATCGATATTCTGGATGATGTGCACCTTGTTACCGCTCTTGTTCACCACGGAACGTACCACCACATCGTCCGCCCGCTGGATGTCGTTCTCTTCCACATAGGTCGCGATGAGTTCTACGAAGGGCTTGCCATATTTCTGCGCTTTGCCGGGGCCTACGCCGCCAACTTGTGTCAGCTCTTCGATGGTGATCGGATAGCGCATGGTCATTTCCTCCATGGAGGGGTCCTGGAAGATCACATACGGTGGCAGCTTCTGTTTGCGTGCGACCTGTTGCCGCAGATCCTTCAGCATTTTCATCAGGCGCTCATCCGCAACGCCGCGGCTGCCTCCGGCGCTGTCATCTGGCTCCGCTTCACCGCTGCTGTAATCGCGCTCCTTCACGAAGGTGATGGACCATGGCTTCTTGCGGAACTTCTTGCCCGCCTCTGTTAAGCTCAAGTTGCCGTAGGTCTCTATGTCCTTATGTAGGAAGCCTTGCACGTTCGCTTGGCGCAGAACGGCCATCCAATGGTGGTTGCCCTTCTCGGCTCCCTTACCGTAGATCTTCAGTGCGTCGCCCTTGTAGGTCTTCATCTCGCTGGTCTCCGTTCCGGTGATCAGGTCGCAGATGAATTTGGCCCGGTGCCGCTCTTTGCTTTCCACCACGGCATCGAGGATCATGCGGAGATCATCCTTTGCCTCGAAGCTCTCCTGCGGATTGGTGCAGTTGTCGCAGCTGCCACAGGTGTTGCCAGGCATTTCCTCTCCGAAATAGTGCAACAGGTATTTGCGACGGCACATGCTGGTCTCTGCATAGCCCACTGTGTCCTGCAGCAATTGCTTGCCGATCTCCTGCTCCGCCACGGGTTTCCCTTGCAGGAACTTCTCCAACTTCTCGATGTCCTTGTAACTGTAGAACGCCACGCATTTGCCCTCGCCGCCATCACGACCACCGCGCCCGGTCTCTTGGTAATAACTCTCCAGGCTCTTTGGAATGTCATGGTGGATCACGAAACGCACATCGGGCTTATCGATGCCCATGCCGAAGGCGATGGTCGCCACGATCACATCCACGTCCTCCATCAGGAACTTGTCCTGGTGGCTAGCGCGTTGTCCGGCATCCATGCCTGCGTGGTAGGGCAGGGCTTTGATCCCGTTCACGTTCAAGGTCTCGGCCACTTCTTCCACCTTCTTGCGACTCAGGCAATAGATGATGCCGCTACGCCCCGAATGCTGCTTCACATACCGTGTGATCTCGCGGTTCACATCCCGCTTCGGGCGCACTTCGTAATACAGGTTCGGTCGGTTGAAGGAGGCCTTGTACGTGATCGCATTCGGTATATCGAGGTTCTTCAGGATATCCTCCTGCACCTTGCCCGTCGCCGTGGCCGTCAGGGCGATCACCGGTACCCGCTTGATCTCGTCGAAGATCGTGCGCAGTCGCCGGTATTCGGGTCGGAAGTCGTGTCCCCATTCGCTGATGCAGTGTGCTTCGTCGATCGCGAAGAAGCTGATCTTGATGTCGGTGAGGAATTCGACGTTCTCTTTCTTGGTGAGCGATTCGGGCGCAACGTACAGCAGTTTGGTCTTGCCGGCGCGGATATCCTCCTTCACCTTGATGGCCTCATTCCGCGTGAGGGAACTGTTCAGGAAGTGGGCCACGCCGTCGTCATTACTGAACCCGCGCATGGCATCCACCTGGTTCTTCATCAGGGCGATGAGTGGGCTGACCACGATAGCGGTGCCTTCACTCATGAGTGCCGGTAACTGGTAACACAAACTTTTGCCACCGCCCGTGGGCATGATCACGAAGGTGTTGCGTCCGTCAAGAACGCTTTGAATGATGGCTTCCTGTTCGCCTTTGAACTGGTTGAAACCGAAGAACTGCTCGAGGGCTTCTCGAGGTGTGAGGTCGACTTTGATCATAACGGGGCGCGATGGAGCATCACCGCTCTTTTTTAGAACGCTTAAAAGTAACACATCCGTACCGACCATTGGATGCTTTTCCTCATTTCTTCAACACCGCTCGCCAAGGTGCCATTTGATGCCGTCCGAACCGTTGAAAACTGTGATGGAACCGCCGGACCACACAGGGCGAGGAGGCTATCTTTGGCGCTCTTGGCTTCCCCAGTGGGCTCAACACCGAACGAACAGGAAATGACCTTCCTGGAGCACCTCGAAGAGCTCCGGTGGACCATCGTGCGCTCCGCGATCGCCATTGCCGTGGGCATGTTGGCTTGCTTCTTGGCCAAGGATCTCGTGTTCGACCGGATCGTGTTGGCTCCCCGTTCATCGTCCTTCATCACCTACCGTGGCTTCTGCTGGCTGGGCAATAGGATCGGCTTGGGTGATACCCTGTGCCCGACCGAATTGACCTTCTCCTTGCAGAATATCAGTATGAGCGGGCAGTTCTTCACCCACCTCATGGTGTCTTTCGTAGCCGGGTTCATCCTCGCGTTCCCCTATGTGCTCTGGGAGATCTGGCGTTTCATTGCGCCGGGCCTGCACAGGTCCGAGCAGGGGAGCATGCGCGGTTTGGTGGCTTTTGCAACAGTGCTCTTCTTGCTCGGCATCGGTTTTGGCTATTTCCTGCTCGCCCCGCTCAGCATCCAATTCTTCGGGACCTATCAAGTCAGCGCGGAGGTGCAGAATACCATCGCATTGGATAGTTACATCGCTATGGTGACCTCGGTGACACTCTGGACCGGTGTGGTGTTCGAACTACCCTTGCTGATCCTTTTCCTGACCAAGGCCGGTATACTTGGCCCAGCGGTGCTGCGGACCTACCGCAAACACGCCTTCGTGGGCATCCTCGTGGTTTCGGCCATCCTTACGCCGCCCGATGTGGTGAGCCAATTGATCGTTTCCGGTCCGTTGATGTTGCTTTACGAATTCGGCATCATGATCTCCGTGCGTGCCCAACGTCGCATGGAGCGAGCCGCTGCTTCCCGCAACGTGCAACGACCCGATCAGGCATGATTGACTTGCGTTCCATAGCACTGCGTTCACCGGTGCTCTTGTTCTGCTGCCTTGCGATCGGGGCCCTTGCACAGACCACCCGGATCACCGGCCATGTGACTGATGCCAAGTCCGGGGAAGTATTGCCCTTCGTGAACATCGCCTTCATCGATAGCCGCATCGGTACCACCACGGATCTGGATGGCCGCTATGCCTTCGATACCTATTACGCCACGGACTCCATCCGCGTCTCTTTTGTCGGCTACATCACGCGTTCGTTTCCGGTGAAGAGGGACCGGGCACAGGTGATCGACGCGGCATTGGAACCCAACCTCTTCCAACTGGCAGAGGTCGTGATCCGCCCTCCGGAAGAGAACCCCGCATTCACCATCCTGCGGCGGGTGATCCATCACAAACCCGCTAACAACCGCGAAAAACTCTCGGCCTTCGAGTACGATGCGTACAACAAGATCGAATTCGACCTGAATAACATCACTGAGGAATTCACCCAGAAGAAGCTCTTCAAACCATTCTCGTTCATCTTCGACAATATCGATAGTACGGATGCTAAGCCTTACCTCCCGATCTTCATGACCGAGAGCCTTTCAAAGGTGTTCTACCGCCAAAAGCCCAAAGCCAAGCGGGAGATCATCCACGGGACAAAGGTGAGCGGCATCGAGAATGAAAGCGTCAGCCAGTTCATGGGCGACATGTACCAGAACGTGAACATCTACGACAACTACCTCGTGATCTTCGGGAAGAACTTCGTGAGTCCCATTGCCGACGGTGGCCGTGGGTTCTACGATTACTACCTCACCGACAGTGCCTTCGTGGACAAGTACTGGTGCTACAAGTTGGAGTTCAAGCCCAAGCGTGTGCAGGAACTGGCCTTCCGGGGTGAAATGTGGATCAGTGATACCACCTACGCGGTTCACCGCATGGAAGCCGGGATCGCTTCTGGCGCAAACCTCAATTTCGTGCAAGGGTTCTGGGTGAAACAGCAATACGATCAGGTGGAGAACGAGGTGTGGATGCTCACCAAGGATGAAATGGTGGTGGACCTCAACATGATCCGGGATACGGGCGCCAAGAACAAGAATGCCGTGCAAGGATTCTACGGACGTCGAACGGCCACATACCGTGATTTCGTGATCAACGAGGTTCGCCCTCCCGAAGTGTATGAAGGGGTGGACGAAGTCGTGGTGGAGATCGATCCCTTGAGCCTTGGTGCCGATTATTGGGATCAGAACAGACATGTTCAACTGACCGCCAAGGAGAATGCGATCTACCACATGGTGGATACCATGAAGACCATTCCGCGCTTCCGAACGTACGTGGATGTGATCAGTACGCTGGTCACCGGATACTACGAGAAGGGCAAGGTGGAACTGGGGCCCTACTTCACCACACTCAGCTTCAATCCGGTGGAGGGTGCGCGCTTTCGGTTGGGTGGCCGCACGAGCAACAACTTCAGCACCTGGGTGGAGTTCGAAGGCTATACCGCATATGGCTTGACCGATGAACGCTTCAAATTCGGATTGGCCACCCGGGGCTTCATCAGCAAACAACCCCGTCTCCTCTACCGTGCTGCATACAAGCATGACGTTGAACAACTGGGCCAAAGTCTCAACGCTTTTCGCAACGACAATCTGCTAGGAAGCCTTTTCCGGCGCAATCCCAACACCAAACTCACCGACGTGGAGGAATGGCGCGCCAGTTTGGAACGGGAGTGGTTCTCCGGGTTCAGTACCGAGCTGAAAGTGCGCTACCGTACCCTGCAAGCACTCGGGGATCTGAGCTACGAACGGATCCGGTTGGAGCCAGAGCCCATCCTTACCAAAGTGGGTAGCATCCGAACGGCGGAGTTCAGCCTCAATACGCGATTGGCCTACGGCGAGAAGTACGTGAGCGGTGAGTTCGATCGCATCTCCGTGGGCATCAACAAGTACCCCACGTTGGAACTCCACTTGGCCTATGGCGCACCGAATTTCCTGAACAGCGACTACGAGTATACCAAGGTCGTGGCCCGCATCTATCGCCGGTGGCAGTTGGGTGCGGTCGGTTGGAGTCGCACCACCTTGGAAGGCGGCAAGATCTTTGGCACACTGCCGTATCCGCTGCTCTTCATCCACAGCGGCAACGAGACCTATTACCTGGACGATGGCGCATTCAACACCATGAATTTCTTCGAGTTCATCAGCGATCGCTACATCCAATTCGGAGCTGAACATCATTTCGAAGGACTTTTCCTGAACCGCATTCCCTTGATGCGCCGATTGAAATGGCGTGAAGTGGCCGCCTTCAAGGGCGTTGTTGGCGAATTGGATCCGAAGCACTTCAACGAGATCCTGTTACTTCCCGGTATGTATTCGTTGCGCCGTGGTCCGTTCATGGAAGTGAGTGCCGGGGTGGAGAACATCTTCAAGATCCTGCGCTTCGATATCATTTGGCGACTGCGCTACAACGATCACCCGCGCACCTCCCCGTTCGCGCTACGCGCCAAACTCTACTTCAATTTCTGATGCTGCGTGCCGAGAACATCTTCAAACGTTACAAGCGACGCACGGTCGTGAATGGTGTTAGTGTGGAAGTGGAGCAAGGGGAGATCGTGGGTCTGCTTGGTCCGAACGGTGCTGGAAAGACCACCAGTTTCTACATGATCGTGGGCCTGATCAAACCAAACGAAGGCCGAGTGTTCTTGGATCAGGAGGATATTACGGATCTGGCCATGTACCGCCGAGCACAGCGGGGTATTGGCTACTTGCCTCAAGAGGCCAGTGTATTCCGCAAACTGACCGTGGAAGACAACATCAAAGCGATCCTGGAGGTAAGCGGGAAAACGAAGGCGGAGCAGGCAGCCAAGTTGGAAGAATTGCTCAACGAGTTCGGCCTGCAACACGTACGCACCAACAAGGGTGATGTGCTCAGCGGTGGCGAGCGTCGCCGTACCGAGATCGCCCGTGCACTTGCGACCGACCCGCGCTTCATCCTACTGGACGAACCCTTCGCAGGCGTCGACCCCATCGCTGTGGAGGACATTCAAGGGATCGTGTCCAAACTGAAGGAAAAGAACATCGGCATCCTGATCACCGATCATAATGTGCAGGAAACGTTGAGCATTACAGATCGTGCTTACTTGCTCTTTGAAGGCAAGATCCTGAAACAGGGAACAGCGGAAGAACTTGCTGCGGATGAGACCGTACGACGCGTCTACCTCGGGAAGAATTTCGAGTTGCGGCGGAAGGTTTAGGGACCTTGTTGGGTGTTGTAGGTTGAAAGTTGCGAGTTGGTTCAACCCCCAACCGGTTCAACCCTCAACCAAGTCAACCCCCAACCACTTCAACCCGCAACTTCTTCAACTAAAAAACTGTACTTCTCCATGATCTGGTTCGCCAGCAACTTCTTGCACGCCTCATCCACCTTGGCTTCAGCGGCTTTCTTGTCCTTGGCCTCCACGTTCAAGGTGATGTGCTTTCCGATCCGCACGCCGCTGATCTCTGGTAGGCCGAGGTTGCCCATGGCGCCGCTCACGGCTTTGCCTTGTGGGTCCAGCAGGTTGTCGTGGGGCATCACATCGATGGAGGCGCGGAAGTTCTTCATGGGTTCAGATAATAACCGCAAAGACGCAAAGTCACTAAGAGGTCAAGCTTCTGCTTTGCGCCATGGCGTCTTTGCGGTTGCCTTTTCAAGCGGGTTGTTTCGGAAAGAGCTTGCCCCACAATGGGCTAAGCAGGTACAAAAGTAGGATCAACGGGACAGCAAGGATGCCATACAGTACGACCAACACCGCTCCAATACCAAGGAGCAGATAGATCACTTGGTTGCCTTGCCACTTGAAGTGTTGGAATTTGAGCGAGGGCAGAGGGATGGAGGAGAGCATGAGCACCCCAAGAAGCACGGCCACAACGATCAACATCCAGGGGCCGACCGATGATACCGCACCGAGGTGTACGGCATATTCAGGTGATAAATGCTGGAGTCCTAGGCCAGCACTTGCCCAAAACAAGGCATTGGCGGGGGTGGGTAGTCCGAGAAAGCCATCTGTTTGTCGGGTGTCGATGTTGAATTTGGCCAGGCGCCACGCAGAAGCGATCGGGATGATGCAAGCCACCGCGATACCGATCAGTTGCATCCACAACAACATGGTATCCACTGGCGGAGCGCTTGCGCTGATCATGGTGGCGACCACCAGTTGTGATCCCAAGGGAACTCCGGCCAACAGGTAGAGCACCATCCCCGGAGCCACCCCGAAAGTCACCATGTCCGCCAAACTGTCCAGTTGAACACCGAGCGGTGTGCCTCCCCCCAACGCCCGCGCCGCCAATCCGTCCAAGACATCGAAGAAGGCCCCGGCGAACACCAGCCAACAAGCCAGTGTTAGCTGTCCTTGGGAGGCCAGTAATATGGAACCCACCCCACAGGCTAGGTTCGCGGTGGTTAGCAGGTCGGGTATCCGAGGGAAGCGTGCCATCTTTGAAGAACGGATGAATGGTCAGCCGCGTTTCGGGGCCGAAGTTGGGATAAATTCGAGCAATGATCCAGGCCACCTCTCGTTCGTAGGTGCGTCAACTAGATAGCGAATGAAGACCGTGATGAGCAAGTGGAGGTTCTTTGGTGTGGCCATGAGCCTGTGGGTGGCTTGTGCCGTTCATGCACAAGATGCCCCCAAGTACAGCAATGAATTCCTCGCGGTGGGGGTGGGTGCGCGCGCCTTGGGCATGGGCAATGCCTACACCTCAGTTGTGAATGATGTTACCAGCGGTTATTGGAACCCAGCGGGGATCCTCGGGGTGCAGGGCGATCTACAGGTGGGCCTGATGCACAGCGAGTATTTCGCGGGTATTGCCAAGTACGACTACATCGGTCTGGCCAAACCCATCGATTCCGCCAGCACGATCGGGTTCACCTTCATCCGATTCGGCATCGATAACATCCCCAATACCATCGACCTTATTGATCCCTCGGGCAATATCGATTACGATCGCATCACCTCATTCAGTTCGGCGGACCATGCCTTCATCATCACCTATGCACGGAAGATGAAAGTACCGGGATTGCGCATCGGCGGTAACGCCAAGGTGATCTACCGTCGGGTGGGCAGCTTCGGCAAAGCTTGGGGCTTCGGTCTGGATGGCGGTGTTCAGTATGATCGGGACCAATGGCGCTTCAGTGCCGTGGCACGGGATGTCACCAGCACATTCAATGCTTGGAGCTATACGCTGGACGAACGGACGATCGAAGTCTTCACGCAGACCGAGAACGAGATCCCTGTGAACAGTGTGGAGGTCACCCTACCGCGTTTGAACCTCGGCGTGGCCCGCCAATTCAAGTTCGGCTCCAAGTTCGACCTCATTGCCGCCGTGGACCTAGAGAACACCTTCGACGGTCAGCGCAACACATTGATCAAGAGCGAACTCGTGAGCACCGATCCGCGTGTTGGATTGGAGCTGGGTTATGCCGGTGTCGTGTATATCCGAACCGGTGTGAGCAACATGCAATACATCACCGATATCTCGGACAACAAGCAACTGTCCGTGCAGCCGAATATCGGGCTGGGCCTCAAGATCAAGAGCGTTTCGTTGGATTACGCACTGACCGACATCGGAGATAACAGTGTGGCGCTGTACTCCAACATCTTCTCGCTGAAGTTCGACCTGTTCAAGAGACCCGGATCATGATGCGATCCCTACTGCTGGCCTTCGCTCTGCTACAAGCTGCTCTTTCCATCGGGCAGATCACCTATGGCAATGAGTGGATCGACCATGACCGGCAGTACTGGCGCTTTCCCATCTACAGCACAGGTCTCCACCGGCTGGATTCGGCCACACTGGCTCGGTCCGGCTTCCCGATCGCGCAGGTGGACCCTGCGGACCTGATGCTCTTCGGCCGCGAAAAGCAGGTGCCACTGTACATCGAAGGCGGGGAGGATGGGGTGCTCAACGGTGGGGACTTCATCGAATTCATCGCGCGGAAGAACGACGGCTGGATCGATACCCGCATGTACGGCAATGCCCAGCAACATGCCAATCCCTACTACAGCCAATTCAACGATACCATCCGGTATTTCTTGACCTGGGATCCCGACCCATTGGTACGCAAGGAACGCGTGTTGCCATACGTGAACGAGGATTTTGCCGCGCATACCTCGAGACCTTGGGTATGGGGGTTGACCGTTCGACCGTGTACGGATTTCTACTGGCCAGGGTACATGGATATTGAACTGAGTGCATCCAGCAGTTTGAACGGTGTGGCCGAAGGATGGGGCGGCTTTCCGTTGCTGACGACCACCACCGATGTTCAGTACGCTGTGGTGACCCAAACGCCACGTGCATACACTGGAGCGGGTGCCCCACCAGCAACGGTGACCGCCACCACAGCAGCCTTCAGCAACAGTGGAAATGGCTTCTTGTTCGACCACCACTTGCGGATCTACGCCGGGCCAGGGACCAATACGCTGTACGTCGATTCCATTTTTAAAGGTCCATCGGTGATCCGCAGCATCTTTGAGGTTCCAACCTCAGAGATCACCACGAATTTCACGGCGCGGGTGCGTGTACCGCACGACCTGATCGAGCCTGGCCAAGTTGGGCTCAACATCCCGAACTATTTGGATTGGCAATCTCCCGCAGCCTTTACCGTGCGCTACCCGCGCGACCTACAAACCATCGGGACCGGACCTTGGGATATTTGGGTACCGAACGAGCCCGATTCGAATATCGCCCGACTGACCTTGCAAAGCGTAACCGGTACACCACTACTCTATGCCGCTGGGGATACCATGCGCCGCATCCGACCCACCTTCGCAGCGAATGTGTGGGAAGCGTTGGTCCCCGCTCATGCGGATAGCGCAACGACGCAGGGCTTCATATTCAGCCAAGAAGGGATCCGCACCATCGATACGCTCACACTAGTACACGGCAATGGCTATTTCGTGGACTATGGCAACATGGACCCCGATTCGGCCTTCTTGATCGTCACGCACGCCAGCTTATGGAACGGGGCTACGGCCTATGCCAACTACCGGTCTGCCACTGCGCCGGACCCGATGCCGACCGTTCTTGCTGATGTGGACGAACTCTACGACCAGTTCGGGGGTGGCGTACCCAAGAGTTCGATCTCCATTCGCATGTGGTGCAAGTACATCTTGGACACCTGGACCACGGATCCGCAGGGCCTCTTCCTGATCGGGAAATCGGTCTCTACCCCAACGCTCACCGGACAACTTGCCCAGGATGGCTACCGTCCCAATGTCAATGGGGCCTACGCGCGCTGCCTGGTTCCTTCATACGGTTATCCTTCCTCGGACCAGTGCTTCACCATCGGGTTGAATTTCGATCAACGGCGCATGGAGATCCCCGTTGGTCGGTTGAGCGCCATCAATGATCAGGACGTGTTCGCGTACTTGGCCAAGGTGCAGACCTTTGAAGGACAAGCACCCGCCGCTTGGATGAAGAACGTGGTACATCTGAGTGGTGGGTTCAATGACAATGAGCAGATCTCCTTAGCGCAGAACCTACGTGGTCTGGAACCCCGGATCGACGACGGTACCCCCTTTGGTGCCGTGATGTCCCGCTTCCGGAAGCACAGCTCAAGCGTCTTCTCCACCGCAGCGGCGGACTCGGTCCGCAATCTCATCGAGAACGGAGTCACGCTCATGAATTTCTTCGCGCACGCCTATTCAGAGAATTTCGACATCACCATCGACGACCCTGCGAATTACGATTGGAATGGGCGGTATCCCATGGTGATCGGTAATTCCTGCTACATCGGGAATGTTCACCTCAACGCGAACCACTTCAGTACCAGTGAGGATTGGGTGATGCGCGATGGCGAAGGACCGATCGCTTTCATGGCCAGCACGGGCTATGGGATCTCCAGCTTCTTGGTCGCCTATTCAAGTCAGTTCTACGATAGTTTCGGTGGGCTCAATTATGGAAAGAGCATCGGCGAGCACATGCGGCATGCAGCGTTCCAGAATTTGAATTTTGGCAACAGCATCCTCCCCGTGTATACGGTGCATACGATGACGTTGCAAGGGGACCCGGTGTTGGTGCTGAACTCTCCGGATAAGCCGGATTTTGAGGTGCTTCCGGAGGACATCTCGTTCTATCCGGCTACCGTGAATGCGGACGTGGATACCTTCTCCGTCAGGGTCGGCATCCGCAACATCGGTCGGAACATCCCGGACAGCGTGGGTGTGCAGTTGGAACGCGTCACCGCCGGGTTGGCTACTCCGCAGATCTTTACCCTCATTCTGGATTCCATCGGAGCGCAGGATACGGCCGTCTTCCGGGTGCCTACGCTAGCCTTTGCCGGTGGGCAAGGGATCAACCAATTCACCGTGAAAGTGGATCTGGATCCGGACCTGATCGATGAGACCCCGGATGTAGGAAGCAACCAAGCCTCCACCACACTTTTCATCACTTCGGGTGATCTGGTCCCCATCTATCCGTACGATTTCGCCATCGTCCCGGAACCGACACCACCGCTGAAGGCCAGTACCGGTGATCCACTCGCGCCACCACGTACCTATGTGTTCCAGATCGACACCACCGATCTGTTCAACAGTCCGCTGTTGGAAACGACTGCCATCAATGCACCGGGGGGCGTGGTCACGTGGCAACCAACATCCGTGTATGCAGTGAACGCAGCGCAGGATAGCACCGTCTTCTTCTGGCGTTGCAGCATCGATAGTACTGGCAACGGTGGTTACCAGTGGTACGAACGCTCCTTCCAATACATCACGGATGAACACGGCTGGGGCCAAGCGCACTATTTCCAATTCAAGGAGGATACGTACAACTCCATGACCTATGATCGGCCACAACGGGATTTCGACTTCTCCAGCGCACCGCATGAGATCTCTGCGTGGACCCCAGGAAATGATTATTACGCTCCGATAGGATGGCGTCTGGATCTGGATAACCAAGACTACAATGGCTGTGCTGCAGAGGCATCATGGCACGTGGCAGTGGTGGATCCCTACACCTTCGAAGCATGGGGTACGAAGTGGATCGATACCGCCCCAGAACCGGATGTGATCTACAATCCGGATCATGATTTCGGGAATCAGAACAACTTGTCCGGTTGTCGTAACCGCATCATGAAATTCTTCGCTTTCCGACAGAATGTTCCCGCACAGATGACAGCGTTGAAGAACATGTTGGAAGTCGGGATACCGGCGGGTCACCATGTGTTGATGTACACTTGGCTGTACCTCAACCAGGATGGTTTGAGTGCGGAGCCTTCACTTATACCGTATCTCGAAGGCCCTGATTATAGTGTTCCGATCAGCGCACTTCCGGATAGTGTTCCGTACATCTTCTACGTTCGAAAGGGATTCCCAGAGACCTTCCGAGATACCGTTGGGGTCGATATCGATGCAGACATTCGCCTTACGGCTTTCATCGAAAGCTCCGGGGACAGAGGATTCATTACGACGATGGAAGCTGGTCCCGCTTTCAACTGGGGCTCGTTGTTCTGGAACGAGGAACCTTCAAGCGCCAATGACAGCACCGTGATCCAAGTGCGAGGGGTTACGGCATCCGGCGATGTGGTCGATCTCGCTGAATTCAATTCCGCGTTGGACGAGGTGATAGACCTAGGTTCGTACGTGGATGCATCGCTCTATCCGAAAGTGCGTCTTCGTGGGAAGTTCCATGACTTGGATGCTGCCGATCCGAAACCGGCCCAGATGGAACGTTGGCAGTTGCTCTACGAACCTGTTCCCGAATGTGCCATCAACCCACAGCTGGGCTATTACCAAGGATTGGATGGATGGTTCGCTGGAGAG
This sequence comes from Flavobacteriales bacterium, assembly GCA_016710015.1. Taxonomy (GTDB): domain Bacteria; phylum Bacteroidota; class Bacteroidia; order Flavobacteriales_F; family PHOS-HE28; genus PHOS-HE28. The sequence continues at coordinate 115,129 of JADJLR010000003.1, read as the reverse complement.
ATCGCATCCGTTGCCGTTGCGGTGCAGAATGTGAGTGAGTTCGACATGGATAGCCTGCTGATGGCCGCTTGGGTGATCGATCGGTCCAACATGAAGCGCCGTGTGCATTACCATCGGGGAGCTCCTTTGCCTGCTGGTGCCTGGCGTTTGGATACCATCCACTTCAATACGGTCGGCTTCGGTGGCCCGAATACGTTGATCGTGGAGGCGAACCCGGAGGATTCCCTCACGGGAGTGTATGATCAACTGGAGCAATACCACTTCAACAACATCGCACAATGGCGCTTCGATGTGGAAGTGGATCGTGAGAACCCCTTGCTCGATGTCACTTTCGATGGCATCCATATCCTGGATGGCGACATCATTTCGGCACGCCCGGATATCGAGATCTCGCTGAACGACGAGAATACCGCCCTGCTCTTGGATTCTCCATCGGATACCGCACAGTTCAAGGTTTTCCTTCAGCGGCCGGGAGCAGCCATCGAGCGGATCTTCTTCCGCGATGGAATGGGCAACGAGAACTTGCAATTCATTCCGGCGGATGGACCGGAGAACGAATCGCGCATCTTCTTCAGACCATCCCTTCCAACGGACGGCAAGTACCTGCTCACGGTCCAGGCATCGGACCTCAGCAACAACGCTTCCGGAGATAACGATTACAAAGTGGCCTTTGAGGTGATCAACCGCACCACCATCACCGAAGTGCTCAATTATCCCAATCCGTTCACCACCAATACCCGCTTCGTGTTCACCCTCACAGGAAGTGAGATCCCCACCTACATGAAGATCCAGATCATGACCGTGACCGGAAAGGTGGTGCGCGAAGTGAAGATGCATGAATTGGGACCGCTGCGTGTAGGGCGCAACATGACCGATTTCGCGTGGGATGGCACCGATGAATTCGGCGATCGTTTAGCGCGTGGTGTCTACCTCTACCGCGTGATCGCCCAATTGAATGGCGAGGACATCGAGTACCGTGCTACCGGAGCATCGGGCTACTTCACCAAGGGATTCGGGAAGATGTACCTGCTCCGGTAGGCCGATCCGCACCGCTTACTTTCGTGGCCGTCCATGGGTCCACGCATCCGCATTCTTCTTTGGTCGGCGTTAAGTGGGCTGCTTTGGGCCGCTGCGTGGCCTGCGGTCGGCGGCCTCGCGTGGTTGGCATTCGTGGCTTGGTTGCCCCTCCTGTATGCCGAACGGTTGCATGATCAGCGCGGTTCAAAGCGTTCGTTCGTGCCCTATGTGCTTGTCGCTGTTCTCATTTGGAATGCGTCGACGTCCTGGTGGTTCTTCGCGGTGAGCGAACCTCTGAGCACACGGTTGGTGAGCGGCCTCACACCCATGACGGTCAACTCCCTGTTGATGATCATTCCGTGGTGGTTGAAGCGCTTGGTACGGCGACATGTCGGAGCGATACCCGCAGCATACGGATTCGTTTTCTTCTGGCTTGGTTTTGAATACCTGCACCACGACTGGGATCTGCAGTGGCCGTGGTTCTCCATTGGGAATGTGTTCGGTGAACGACCGGAATGGATCCAATGGTACGCGTACACGGGCATGATGGGCGGCAGTCTGTGGGTCTTGGTGGTGAATCTGCTTCTGGATCACGCATGGGCATCTTGGTCGATCCACCGATCTCGCAGTGGTGCATTAACGATCGGCACAGCCTTGTTCATCATCATGCCCATCTCCTTCTCACTTTGGCGCTTCTGGACCCTTCCCACGGATACCGGTCGTGCGATCGAAGTCGTGGTGGTGCAGCCCAACATCGACCCCTACACCGAGAAGTTCGGCGGCGTGGAACCGATGTCGCAATTGGATCGAATGTTGGAGCTGGCTGCCAGCGCTGCCACGGACACCACCGCATTGATCGCCATGCCGGAAACCGCATTGCAAGAAGGAGCTACGCTGGACATGTATGGCGATGAACCCATCCTACATGGACTGTGGGAGAACGACCTCGCAACAGCGCGCAGCACACAGCGGCTGGAGGCCTTCCAGGATCGATTCCCCAACGCCGCACTATTGACGGGGATGTCCGCTGACGTGCTCTACCCACGCCACGTGGAGCCGCCTGTATCGGCACGTCCACTGTTCCCGCCGGACCGGATCCCGGCTTCCGGCCAACGCTGGTACGAAGCGTACAACGCCGCACTGTTCCTGCCAAGCGAGGGTCCGGTAGAGCACTACAACAAGTCGAAGCTCGTAGCTGGGGTGGAGTTGATGCCCTTTGAACGAGTGCTCGGACCGCTCGGTGATCTGGCGTTGGACCTGGGCGGAACCTCTGGAAGCCTCGGTACGCAGGAGGAGCGTGAAGTACTCGTGGATCCGGCCAGTGGATTGCGAATTGCTCCGGCCATCTGCTACGAATCCGTTTTCGGGGAACACGTGGCTGCTCACATCCGCAACGGGGCCAACCTGATCGCGATCATCACCAACGATGGTTGGTGGGGCGATACGCCCGGTTATGGGCAACATCTCACGTTCGCCACCATCCGTGCAATAGAGACGCGGCGCGATGTGGTGCGCTCGGCCAACACGGGGATCTCCTGCTTCGTGGATCGTAAAGGAGTGATCCACCAACCTACTGCTTGGTGGAAGCCGACCGCCATTCGTGGTACGGTACACCTCTACGATGAAGTGACCTTCTACGTCCGCCACGGCGATCAAGTCGGACGCGTGTCCGTGGCTTGTTCAGTGCTGTTGCTCCTTCTGGTGGTGGTGCGGGTGATCAAGCGCCGCACTTAGTTCGCGAATACCTTTCGGAACAGATCGCCTTCTGGCCCGCTGGAGCGTAACAGGTAGATCCCCGGAGCATGGTCTCCAGGGATCGCGATCCGATTGAAGCCGGTGGTCATGGGTATCCTTGCCTGCTCCCAGATCAACTTGCCACCGGCATCGTACAGTGCAAGCGTCCGCACTTGATCATTGGGTACGCGGATCACTGCCTGGATCGTCGAACCCTGGTCATACGCCTGCTCGAAGGCCAGCGATCCGCCTTCTTCACATTGCGCAACAACGGTCATGGAATAGGTGGATCGACCATCGAGATCCACTTGCACCAAGCGGTAGTAGTTCACGCCGCCTCTTCCTTGGTCGACGAACTGATAGACCGAACTCGTGGAACTGGGCCCAGCACCTGCCACTGTCCCGATCGGTCCGAACAACTGTCCATCCGAACTGTGTTCGATCACGAAGTAGGCATTTTGGCGCTCACTCGCCGTGCTCCAGTCCACCCGCACTTGCCCAATGCCACATTCCGCATTCAACCGCGACAGTTCCACAGGCAATGGCGAGCCGATATCGGACAAGGTCCAAGAACGATGGAAATCCGCCGCACTCGCGAGTACACCCGTTACCGCGTTCACTGCACCCGCAGAGAAGGTGCCTTGCGGCAGGTAGTCGCCCCACTGTTGCGTACCCGCATTGAAACGCTGCGCACCAACCGTGGTCGCACCGGTAATGGCATTGCCAGTGCGCACCTCGCCCGTACCAGCACCCGGATCGTACGTAAAGCCCAACGAGATCCCAGGTCGTGTGCCGTACGCGAATCCGCTCACACCGGGATCCACGATCCAAAAACGATCGACCACATGATCGGAATTAGGCAACGCTGTCGTAAAGTTGTTCATGTGCGTCACATCCGACGGACGGTACAGATCGTTGTTCCAGTTCGTTGCATTCACTGCGCCATAGTTGTACGTGGAAAACGCCACCGATGCGGTCGCCTCGTTCGATCCGGCTACTGCGGGCTGATACGTGAACGGCATCTTCACGCCATTCGCCGTGGTGAAGGGGATCACGTACGTGCCGAGGGTATTTCGGATCTGCCAGCGGATCCGGTTGAATTCATCCTCACTCACGATGTTGCCTCCGGTGCCCAAGGTCTGTAGTGCCACAGGGGTAGGTTCCTCCAAGACCACCCACGCTCCACCATCGATGCGGACGAAGGCGTTGTTGTTCAGGACCAGACGGGCCTGACCGAAAAGTGCTGAAGCAAGCACGAATGCCGACACACTGTACACGGTGCGCATTCCGGATGTACGTAGTTGCTGCATAGGGCAGGGCATTTCACTCCTGTAAATGTCGAAGATCCGGAACGACTTTCCACGTTTTCATTCGAATTTCTTTCGTCCTACGGTTCGCCCGCTTCCACCGGCAGTGGTCCCATCCAGGATCTGTCCACGCCTATCTTCGACCGCCTCCATGCGTACCACCGTTGCGATCGATCCGACCGGGAACATCGACTGGGAAGCACTTCGCCCGGAATCGGACTTCCTTTATCGCGTTATTGCGGATGAAGGGCGTGCCGTGCTCGGGGTGGGGGTAAAGGCATGGGTGGAAGCGCCAGAGTTCGACGGTGCGGGGGCCGCGAAGGATTGGTACTTCGGTGCGCTGGAATACGAATGGACCGGGGCACTGGATCGCGCATCTGCCCGTATCCCATCATCAGGTCCATCGTGGTTCATACCCAAATGGGTGCTGGAGTGGACCAAGGGGCAAGTGCTCTTACATGCCGAGGAGCAGGAGTTGACCGAAGCCATGCACCGTGTGGACGAATTGCTGGCACGACGTACGTGCGAAGGAGCAACGCGGTCCTTTCCTTGGACGCTTTGTACCGATAGGGAGGCGTACATCGCCCAAGTCCATACCCTGTTGAAGCACATTCAACGCGGGGACATCTACGAGATCAACTATTGCATCGAGCGCACGACTCCCGCGGTCGGGTTCGATCCGTTCCAAGCGTTCGCCCGATCACTGGCCAATTCCCGCGCACCCTTCGCTGGTTTCCATCGGCGGGGTGATCGGTTCGCGTTGTGCGCAAGCCCTGAACGCTATCTCGCATTTCGGGGGAATACTGTGAAGGGACAACCCATGAAAGGCACGCGTCCGCGATCCTTGGACCCTATGAAGGATCGCGCCTTGGCCTTGGAGTTGGCCGCCGATCCGAAGGAACGCAGCGAAAATATCATGGCCTTGGATGTGATGCGCAACGACTTGTCCCGTATCGCAGCGAGCCGCACTGTGATCGTGGACGCACTCTGCGAAGTGATACCCTTTCCCCATGTTCACCAAATGATCAGTACGGTATCCGCCACTTTGGGCGAAGGATACACGCCATACGATGCGGTCCGTGCCAGTTTCCCCATGGCGAGCATGACCGGAGCGCCAAAGATCAGGGCCATGCAGTTGATCGAGTCCGCAGAACTTGGAACTCGTGGTCTCTTCAGCGGCAGTCTCGGTTTCTTCGCACCGGATGGCACTGGTGATCTGAACGTGGTGATCCGAACGGCCTTGTTCGACGCGGATCAGGAACGGATCTCCCTGCGCACGGGGAGCGCCATCACCGCACGTTGCGAACCCGAGCGGGAGTGGGAAGAGTGTACCCTGAAAGCACGCTCGGTGATCGAAGCACTGGACCATGTTGCATAAAGTCCGCGATCTCATCCAGCAGCATGCCCTACTGGCACAGGAAGAACCGGTCTGGGTCGCGGTGAGCGGCGGCGTGGATAGTATGGTTCTTCTGCAGGTATTACAGCAGTTGGGCCACCCGTGTTCCGTTGCGCACGTGGATCACGGCTTGCGCGGCGAAGAGAGCGATGCGGATCGTGTCTTCGTTCACACGTATTGTGAAGCACATAGGATCCCATTCCTTGCGCGTCGTGTGAATGTCTTGGCACAGCAAGAAGTGACCGGTGCCAGCACCCAAATGGCAGCGCGCGAGCTACGGTACGCTTGGTTTACGGATCTGGCTGCGAAAGGGCCGCATCGCGTGGCTACCGCGCATCATGCGGACGATGCGGTGGAGACCTTCTTCATGGGCCTCATCCAAGGCATGGGCCTCAACGGTTGGGGCTCCATTCCCGTTCGCAACGGACCGTTCATTCGCCCGCTGTTGCAGGTGCGGAGGGATGAGATCGTAGCGTATGCACGGTCCAACGGGATCGCGTGGCGAGAGGATCCCAGCAATGTCGACAAGCGATATTTGCGTTCTCGACTGCGCCATGATTGGTTGCCGATGTTGGAGGAATGGCGCCCCGGCACCCGTCGCAACCTAGCGCGTGATGTTCGCTTGTATGCCGAGTTGTTGGAACTCGCCAAGGTTGGTCTCCAGTCAGTAGTAGGTGCGATCCAACCCGATGGCAACGGGACGATACGTGTACCATTCGATCGCATCCAAGGTCACGCTCCAACTTTGGTGCTCTACCATTTGCTGCGAGACAAGGGCGTACACCCGGACCTCTATGATCGGATCCAGCGGGCGATCGCGGCACAACGGACCGGTGCACTCTTCCACGGCAAGGTATACCGTGTACTCGTGGACCGTACGGAATTGGTGATCGAGCCGATGCGTGGCGAGCCGTTGAGTTGGATGATCGACGATCCCAACGCCGCGCCGACAGACGCACCTTTACGGATCACACCGGGGTTCCACGAAAGTGAACACGGACGTGATCACCGCACCGTCGTAGTGGATGCCGATGCCTTGGTCTTCCCACTGGAACTGCGCCCGTGGCGTGCTGGCGATCGCATGCGTCCGCTTGGCTTGAACGGTTCCAAGCTCGTCAGCGACCTACTCATTGATGCCAAGGTGCCCCGCGACCGCAAGGACCGGACCTATGTTCTGGTGCAGAACAAGGAAGTGATCTGGTTGTGCGGACATCGTTTGGCCGAAGGGGTCAAGACCGGTCCCGATACCGAACGAACCATGATCCTGGAGTGGAACGGCGAGTGATCAGACCAGTGAAATTTTCAACCGGATGTCGGAAAGGTGGTTTCATGACCTTAACTTCAGGTTTCCCAAGACCAACCATCATGCAAACAACGACCGCTCGGATCATTCCCAAGGAACTCGTTTCCTCGCTCCGTTTTCCACGTCAGCCGCTGGTGTTGAGTGAAAGTGAGCGCTCTGGTATTCTGGAAAAGCTGGATCGAGCGACACGCTTGGGAAATATACACCATGGCAAATGCCGCATCGTTTTTCAGGATGATGAAGGCTTGAAGGCCGTGGAAACCACCATTTGGACCTACGACGCGGACAACATCGTGCTCAAGTATGGCATGATCCTCCCCATTTCGCGGGTGGTAAGTGTGGAGATCCCATAGTGCCTGAAGAGGCTCTCAGTTCGTAGGATCCCTAGGATCTGGCCAAGCACCTGCGCAAAGGCGTAAGGGTGGAGCTATTTTTGTGACCACCCGAATAACATGCACCTTTCGATCCTGATCACTCTACTCACCGGTCTTCTCACCCCGGCTCCCATCGTTCAATGGCACTTCGTCGTACAACCCGCAGGTACTGGGGCGGTGCAGGTCGAATTGGAGGCTAGGACCGTGGAGGGTTGGCACATCTATGCCACGAAGTTGGAGAACGACCTCGGACCGATCCCGACCGCCATTCGCTTCACGCCTTCGGAAGCATACAGCCTTCTCGGTCCACTGGTTGAACCGGATCCGGTTGAGGTGTACGACCCCAATTTCGAAATGAATGTGCGCTATCACGAGGGCTCTCCGCGCTTCGTGCAACGCATCGAACCGACCACAAAGGAGCCGTTCGTGGTGAAGGGAGAGGTCGAATTCATGGTGTGTAATGACAAGACGTGCCTGCCACCAGAGGTCGTGACATTTACCATCGATGTACCGGCGGTAACAGGCAAGCCATAGATCATGAAACAGCTTATCAGCCTCCTACTCGGAGTGCTCTCCGTTTCTTCCCTACAAGCCCTGCCACAACGGGATGCTACGCCGGAACCCGTGAAGTGGAGCATCTCCACATCGGACGATGGAGGGACGTGGAGTTTGAACTTCCAGGCGGCGATCGAACACGGTTGGGCCGTCTATTCGCAGAAGAGCTATGGCGATATGGGCCCTTGGCCTACTTCTGTAGTGCTGGACAGCCTGCCCGGTGTGGTCTTGGTCGGCAAGGTCGATGAGACCGGTGAGAAGGTGCTGGAAGGCATGGATGAGGTCTTCGGTATGGAGGTGAAGAAGTTCAAAGGCTCTGCCACCTTCACCCAACGGATCACCTCGCAGGATCCTACAGCAGCGATCACGGGCTTCTTCGAGTACATGACGTGCAATGACGAAATGTGCCTGCCACCCACTACGGTGTACTTCAAGGTATTGCTCGTCGACAATGCGTTCGAATTATCGGGTCTTCCATTCACCGCTGGCGAGGGGGGACTCGATGTGCTACGTCCAGAGGCTGACCCGGTCATGTGGTCGTTGGCAACGGAGAAGGTGAAGGAAGGCCGCTGGCGATTGCTCTTCACAGCGGATATCCAAGAGCACTGGGCGGTCTATTCACAGGTTGAATTCGGAATCGGGCCGATGCCAACGAGCATCCTTTTGGACAGTGCCGTAACGACTGCAAAATTCCTTGGGTTGGCCAAAGAGGAAGGTGTGGATATGCACGAGGGGATGGACGACATCTTCGAGATCACGGTCCGCAAGTTCAAGGATCAGGTCACTTTCGTACAAGAGGTAGAGGTCAGCAATGAGACTGTGTTGATCACGGGCGTGGTGAATTACATGACCTGCGATGATAGCAAGTGCATCTTCCCGGATCCGGTACCATTCACTGTGGATCTTGCGTCAGGAGCGGTCTCCATCGGTTCGCGGACCGTAGCGCCAAGCGGCGATTGCAGGTATAAACTCGGATCGGTGGATCTGGATGCACCGGTGATCCCCGCTTCCAACGAGGTTACCGAGGTGCGTGATGATGCCTCGCTTTGGCGCATCTTCCTACTCGGCTTCCTCGGAGGTCTGGTCGCACTGCTCACGCCCTGTGTATTCCCCATGATCCCGCTCACTGTTAGCTTCTTCACCAAAGGCAGTGAGGAGAAGGGCAAGGGGTTGAAGAATGCGCTCACGTACGGTGCGTTCATCCTTGGGATCTACTTGCTCTTCAGCCTTCCCTTCCATTTGTTGGGCTCGGTAAATGCGGAGATCTTCAACGAGATCAGTACCAACCCATGGCTGAACGTCTTCTTCTTCGTGATCTTCCTGGTCTTCGCCGTTTCGTTCTTCGGCTATTTCGAGATCACCTTGCCGAGTAGTTGGGTGAACAGCATGGATGCGAAGGCATCTCGTTTCGGGGGGCTGATCGGCATCTTCTTCATGGCGCTCACCTTGGCCTTGGTCAGTTTCAGTTGCACGGGCCCCATCTTGGGTTCCCTGTTGGCAGGGGCGCTTTCCGCCGATGGTGGAGCCTGGCAGCTCACGGCAGGTCTGGGTGGCTTCGGACTAGCACTCGCGCTACCCTTCGCCTTGTTCGCACTCTTCCCCAGTTGGCTCAATTCACTTCCACGCAGTGGCAGTTGGTTGAACAGCGTGAAGGTGGTCCTGGGCTTCGCGGAGATCGCCTTGGCATTCAAATTCTTGAGCAACGCGGATCTGGTGAAGCAATGGTCCATCGTGCCTTACGAATTGTTCATGGTGGTCTGGGTCCTCTGTGCCTTGGGAATCGTTCTGTACCTCTTCGGGCTGATCCGTTTCCCGCATGATAGCCCGGTGAAGACGCGATCCGCAATGCGGTGGAGCTTCATCGGCCTGTTCACGGCCGCCACGGTCTACCTCGCTTTCGGGCTGCGCGTGGATCAGAAAGCAGGCACCTTCACACCCATGGCGCTGATGAGTGGCCTTGCTCCCCCGGTCGGTTATAGCTGGATCCTGCCTAAGAAGACCGAGGCTTTCCATGATCTGGATGAGGCGCTTGCACACGCCAAGGAGGTGAACAAACCCATTATGATCGACTTCACTGGCTGGGCGTGCGTGAACTGCCGTAAAATGGAAGAGCACGTATGGCCTGAACGCGAGGTGAAGGACTTGATCGAGAACGAATACGTGCTCGTTTCGCTCTATGTGGACGACAAACGCGAATTGCCCAAGGAGGAACAGCATGCCTATGTCACCTGCACAGGCAAGGAGAAACTGATCGTGACCAAAGGCAACAAATGGAGCACCGTGCAACTGGAGACCTTCGTGATCAGCAGCCAACCGTATTATGCTTTGCTAAGTCCGGATGGTGAACTGCTGACCGACCCTGTGGGCTACACGCCGGACAAGGACGATTACGCCGGATTCCTACAACGCGGGTTGGAAGGAATGCGAAAACTTAGCAGTCAAGCTAGCCGTTGACGCGGTTCTGGTCCGGCGTATCGTCGTATCTGCGATCTTCGCAGGTGGCCATGAGCACAGATCGCATCCATTCGCACTTCACCGAAGCCGCAGAGGTACTTGAACGCTTCCTCGCCGATCCGGCCAATATCGTAGCGGTGGAGCAGGCCGCAGCCTTCATGAGTTATTGCCTGAAGCAAGGGGCCAAGATCATCAGTTGTGGGAATGGCGGTAGCATGTGCGATGCCATGCATTTCGCCGAAGAGCTCACGGGTCGTTTCCGGGATGACCGCGACCCGATCGCTGCCATCAGCATCAGTGACCCCAGCCACCTGACCTGCGTGGGCAACGATCACGGATTCGATCAAGTGTTCGCTCGATTTGTGCAGGCCCATGGGCGGGAAGGCGATGTTTTGCTTGCCATCAGCACCAGCGGCAACAGTCCCAACGTGTTACGCGCCGCTGAAATGGCCCGCGAGAAGCACATGCATGTGATCGGACTCACGGGGAAGGATGGCGGCCAACTGGCGGATCTCAGCACCGTGGAAGTGCGCGTGCCGCACGATGGCTATGCCGATCGGATCCAGGAGGTACACATCAAGGTCATTCATGCCTTCATCGATCACATCGAGCGCGATCTGGCGGAGCCGAAGCGTGTGGAGACGTACTGATGCGTTGGCGTACTTTGGTGCGTTCCAAATTCATGTTGCGCGGTTTTGAAATGGTTGATCGTTCTCAGTTGTTCATTGCTCGGTCCTTTCTCAGCGAGCGCGTACAAATGAATGCGGGATGGATGGGCACCAGGTCGTTGGATCGAGATCGGATCATGGAAGCGGCGAAGAACGAACAACGACCAACCATCAACTAACCCCATGCTCGTCAAGGTGTACGGCTGCGCGGTCTTCGGCATCAACGCCACCATAGTTACCGCCGAGGTGAATGTGGAGAACGGTGCCTTCTTCCAACTCGTTGGCCTGCCGGATAGCGCGGTGAAGGAAAGTCAGCAGCGCATGGATGCGGCCTTGCGCAACAATGGACTCTACGCACCACGCGGAAAAGGTGTCACCATAAATCTGGCACCCGCAGATATCCGGAAGGAAGGCACGGCGTACGATCTTCCCTTGGCCGTGGGGTTGTTAGCGGCAACCGACCAAGCTCCGGCCGAACTCTTGGAGTCGCACTTGGTGATGGGTGAACTTTCACTGGACGGTGGTGTCCGACCGATCAAAGGAGCGTTGCCGATCGCGTTGGAAGCGAAGAAGCAAGGATTCCAAGGGATCATCCTGCCTGCTGCGAACGCACGCGAAGCCGGCATCGTGACCGGTCTCAAGGTCTATGGGGTGGAGCACCTTACCGAAGTGGTGGACCTTCTGCACGGGCGATCCGAGATCCAGCCGACCGTGGTGGACGTGGAGGCCGAGTTCGCCAACAGCAGTCGCTCCTACCCGGTGGATATCGCCGATGTCAAGGGCCAAGAGAACATCAAACGCGCCTTCGAGATCGCGGCCGCAGGTGGCCACAACCTGATCCTGATCGGGCCGCCCGGCTCTGGTAAGACCATGTTGGCCAAAAGGTTGCCCACGATCCTGCCACCACTGAACATCGAAGAGGCCTTGGAGACCACCAAGATCCACAGCGTATCCGGTAAGTTGCGGAAGGAGGACAGTTTGTTGAGTGTCCGTCCGTACCGATCGCCCCATCACACCATCAGCGATGTAGCGCTCGTCGGTGGCGGTTCCTTTCCCCAACCGGGCGAGATCAGCCTTGCGCACAACGGTGTGCTCTTCTTGGACGAGCTGCCTGAATTCAAGCGGCAGGTCCTTGAGGTACTTCGCCAACCCTTGGAGGACCGTGTGATCACCATCAGTAGAGCGAAGTTCACCGTGGAGTATCCCGCGAGTTTCATGCTTGTTGCTGCGATGAACCCGTGCCCTTGCGGCTATTACAACCACCCGGACAAGGACTGCGTTTGCGGACCCGGCGTGGTGCAGAAATACCTGAACAAGGTGAGTGGTCCGTTGTTGGACCGGATCGATATCCACATCGAAGTGACCCCGGTCCCGTTCAGTGAGTTGAGCGCGGAAAGGACCTGTGAGAAAAGTGCCGATATGCGCGAACGCGTGATCGCCGCCCGAAAGGTGCAGGAGCAGCGCTACGCGGGCAAGATGATCCATTGCAACGCCCAGATGGGTAGCAAGGAATTGCGGGAGATCTGCAGGATCGATGACACGGGGAAGGCCCTGTTGGAGAAGGCCATGGATCGCCTCGGCCTCAGTGCTAGGGCCTACGATCGCATTCTGAAGGTCGCGCGTACGATCGCTGACCTGGCCGGTAGTCCGGACATCCGCACCGAGCATTTGGCCGAAGCCATCCAGTACAGAAGTTTGGACCGTGAGGGGTGGGCGGGTTGACGGGTCGGTAACCTTCCGGAAGTGCATTGCGTAGGAAGGATCGACCATTCAAATCCCACCACGACGTGCGCTATTCAACCACCCATATCGGACTCTTGTTCTTGTTCGCTTGCCTTGTGCTGAATGCAGTGGCCAAAGAACCCGAACAGCAACGGATCTACTTGAGCGAGGTGCTCGAGCCAACGGTGAAGAAACACGCTACCTATTATTTGCAGGCGGCAGGTATGGAGGAGGGACTCTACGTTGGTAAGATCTTCACCATGGATGATAAGCTGAAGGCCGAAGGGCACTTCAGAGATGAACAGCTAACGGTGGAAGAAGGGGCTTTTGTGTTCTATCACCCCAATGGGAAGGTGGAGAGCAGAGGGGCATACGTGATGGGGAATAAGAGTGGTATCTGGGAACGCTTCGATGTGTGGGGCGGTGCCTTGGCCGAGAAGATCTACGACCCGTCTCCCTTAGAGAATATCCTCTACACCCGCGCCGAAACGATGCCTGAGTATCCGGGTGGCGAGAAGGTCTTCGTCAGTACCATTCGATCCCGGGTGACCAAGTCCGATGGTAAGCCAGTGACGGGAAAAGTGATGACCAGTTTCGTCGTCGAGAAGAACGGCGACCTCACCGATGTTAAAGTGATCGAGGGCAAGGATGCAGAGGTCGATGATCAAGTAGTGGACGTGATCAAGTCCACTTCGCCTTGGGCACCAGGCCATGACAAAGGCGTTCCGGTCCGCGTGCAAATGCGCATTCCGGTCCAATTCTAGAACCCAACAATACACCAATAAGCAGGGAGCCCCTCGATCGATCGAAGGGGCTCCCTGCTTATTGGTGCTTAAGAACTGGGAAACAGTCTGGTGACCTGCCTTTGGTGAAGTGGTGAATGCGCCTGGTAGAATACGTTCGGGCCGATGAGCCGAAGGCGAGATCCATTCCCTAAAGGCACTACGCGTCCTTCCCGTGGCACTGCTTGTACTTCTTGCCACTGCCACACGGGCAGGGGTCGTTACGCCCTGGTGCCTTCTCTACGCGCACGGGGGCAGTGGGGCGTGGCGGGGGAGGTGGCATCGCTCCGCGCCCCGGTGCTGCCGCTCCGGCAGTGGGTCGTGGGGCTTGCTGCGAGCCACCGGCACCTGCGAACTGGGGCACTTCGGTGCGGCTGGTCTCCATGCGTTGTTGAGGGGCACGTGGTTCCTGCGCTTGCTGCACTTGCGGCTGTGCGCTGGGTAGGCCGGCCTTTGCCAAGAAACCGACCACCTCGCCGTTGATGCGCTCGATCATCGCCTTGAACAAGTTGAAGCTCTCGAGCTTGTAGATCAACAACGGGTCCTTCTGTTCGATGGAAGCGTTCTGCACACTGCGACGCAATTCGTCCATTTCCCGCAGGTGCTCCTTCCATTCATTGTCGATGATCGCTAGGGTGATGTACTTCTCCACGCTGCTGATCAACTCCTTGCCTTGGCTCTTGTATGTCTTCTGCAAGTTGGTCACCACTTGCATGGTCTTCATGCCATCGGTGATCGGCACCACGATGTTCTCGTACTGCTGACCTTGGTTCAAGAATACATCGGTGATCACGGGCATGGCTTGGTCCGCAGTCACTTTGCAGTGGCGCTCGTAGGAGGTCATCGCCGCCTCGTATACCTTCTCGGTGAGTTCCTCGCCCTTGATCGTTCGGAACTCTTCCACATCCACAGGGCTTTCTGTGCTCAATTGGCGGAACAATTCCAATTGGAATCCATCGAAGTCCTCATCGTCGTGGTATGTGTTCACGATGACAGCACCTACCTCGTAGTACATGTTCAACACGTCCAGCTTCAAGCGCTCACCGAACAAGGCGTGGTGACGACGTTTGTAGATCACCGTCCGCTGGCTGTTCATCACATCGTCGTACTCCAGCAACCGTTTCCGGATCCCGAAGTTGTTCTCCTCCACTTTCTTCTGCGCCCGCTCGATGCTGGCCGTTACCATGCTGTGTTGGATCACTTCGCCTTCCTTCAGACCCATGCGGTCCATCAACTTGGCGATGCGTTCGCTGTTGAACAACCGCATCAGGTCGTCTTCCAACGACACATAGAACTGCGAGGATCCGGGATCACCCTGACGACCAGCGCGACCGCGCAATTGGCGGTCCACCCGTCGGCTTTCGTGCTTCTCGGTACCGATGATGGCCAAGCCACCGGCCTCCTTCACACCGGGTCCGAGCTTGATGTCCGTACCTCGACCAGCCATGTTGGTAGCGATCGTTACTGTGCCTGGCAAGCCGGCCTGTTGAACGATCTCGGCCTCGCGTTGGTGTTGTTTGGCGTTCAAGACGTTGTGTGGGATGCTGCGCATCTTGAGCATCTTGCTCATCAATTCGCTCACCTCCACACTGGTGGTGCCTACGAGTACGGGACGTTTCGCCTCGCGCAGCGCCGCGATCTCGTCGATGACCGCCGTGTATTTCTCGCGTTTGGTCTTGAAGACCATGTCTTCCGAGTCATTCCGTACCACTGGTCGGTTGGTGGGGATCACCATCACGTCCAACTTGTAGATGTCCCACAATTCTTGGGCTTCCGTTTCGGCCGTACCGGTCATACCGGCCAGCTTGTGGTACATGCGGAAGTAGTTCTGTAGCGTCACGGTCGCATAGGTCTGGGTGCTTGCTTCCACCTTCACCTTCTCCTTGCTTTCGATCGCTTGGTGCAGCCCATCGCTGTAGCGACGACCTTCCAAGATACGACCGGTCTGCTCGTCCACGATCTTCACCTTGCCGTCCATCACCACGTACTCCACATCCATCTCATAGAGGGAATACGCCCGGATCAACTGGTTCACTGTGTGGATGCGTTCGCTCTTGATCGCGAAATCGCGGAGCAACTCATCCTTGCGCTTGGCCTTTTCCTCTTTGGCCGCATCGCTCTTCTCGATCTCCGCGATGTTGCCGCCCACATCGGGCATGATGAAGAACTCCGGATCGTTCACGTCCCCACTGATCAGGTCCACACCTTTCTCGGTGAGTTCTATACCGTGCTGCTTCTCATCGATCGTGAAATACAGGTCCACGTCCACTTTATGCATTTCCTTGCTTTGGTCCTGCATGTAGTAATTCTCCGTCTTCAGCAGATGTGCCCGGACCCCGTTCTCGCTTAGGAACTTGATCAGCGCACTGTTCTTCGGCAAGCCACGATAGGCGCGTAACAGTGCCATGCCCCCTTTTTCAAGCTGTTCTTTGCTTGCGGTGCCATCACCCAGTCCTTTCAGGTTTTCCTTGGCCTCGCTGAGCAATTTGGTGATGAGTTGTTTCTGCGCGCTATACAAGCGTTCAACCCGGGGCTTGTATTCATCGAATTGGTGTACTTCACCCTTGGGCGTGGGACCACTGATGATGAGTGGTGTTCGTGCATCGTCCACGAGCACGCTATCCACTTCGTCAACGATGGCGTAGTGGTGCTTGCGCTGCACCAGTGCCGAGGGCGCGTGGGCCATGTTGTCGCGCAGGTAGTCGAAGCCGAATTCGTTATTGGTGCCGTAGGTGATGTCCGCCAAGTAGGCGTTGCGTCGCTCCGGGCTGTTCGGTTGGTGCTTATCGATGCAATCCACGCGCAGGCCATGGAATTCATGCAGCGGGCCCATCCACTCGGCATCACGCTTGGCCAGGTAGTCGTTCACCGTCACCAAGTGTACACCACGACCCACAAGCGCGTTCAAGAACACGGGTAGCGTGCTCACCAAGGTCTTTCCCTCACCGGTCATCATCTCGGCGATCTTCCCTTTGTGCAAGGCCACGCCACCAATGAGCTGAACATCGTAGTGGACCATGTCCCAAGTGATGGGATTGCCCGCTGCCATCCATGTGTTCTTCCATATGGCGTGATCGCCTTCGATGCGGATGGCATCCGGACGTTTGGTAGCCAGCTCGCGATCCAATTCGGTGGCACGTACGCGCAATTCGCTGTTCTCCTTGAAACGACGGGCCGTTTCCTTCACCACAGCAAAAGCTTCGGGCAGGATCTCCAAGAGTACTTCCTCGATCTGCTTCACGCTGGCTTCGTTCAGCTTGTCGATCTCTTGGTAACGTTCTTCCCGTGCGTGGATGTCCATGTGCGCATCCTCCTCGATCTCCGCACGCAAGGTCTCCACCTTCCCGTCGTTCTCCTTGGTGTGCTCGGTGATGCGTGCGCGCAAGCCTGTGGTCCGCTGGCGCAATTCGTCATGGCTAAGGTCGCCCAGCTTGGCGAACTCCGCTTTGATCTTGTCGACCAAGGGAGTGACCTCCTTGAGGTCCCGCTGTGCCTTGTCGCCGAATACTTTCTTGAATGCCTTGGAAAAGGAGCCGATCATGTGGTGCTTAAAGTGGGCCTCATTGCAGGTGGCAGATGTTTCCGAAGGATCGGTCCAGCGGATCGCGGCATTCGGTCGGTCGGCAAATAGGGTCCCGTTTGGGATTGCAAAGGTAGCAGGCAGCGGGCAGCACAGACCTTGCCGAGGTATGTGGTCTGCCAACGCGTCAGGTGGGAAAGCGAAAGCCCCGGATCCGGGCATTGCGCGGATCCGGGGCTCGATCACCCGAGGAAAGGCTCAGTATTCGTCCTCGTTGAAGAAGAAGTCCTCTTTCGATGGGTAATCCGGCCAGATGTCCTCGATGGTCTCAAAGACCTCCTCATCGTCCTCAATGCCCTGTAGGTTCTCCACTACTTCCAGTGGAGCGCCGGTGCGCATGGCGAAATCGATCAGCTCATCCTTCGTGGCAGGCCAAGGTGCGTCTTCCAAATACGAGGCTAGTTCCAGTGTCCAATACATCGAGCGGCCTTGTTAGGGTCTGTGAAATTGGCCGCAAATATAACCGGATCAGGGTGCCCCGCGCAGAGACTTATCCACCATCCGGGATCCGTTCAGCCACGCGGCTTCCACGGCGTTTCGACCACGCCTTCCACCTTGGCGATGTGGCGAGCGACCACGAAAAGGAGGTCGCTGAGGCGGTTGAGGTACTGAACAAGGATGCCCGGAACTTCCTCGCTCGCCGCCAAAGTGACCACCAACCGTTCTGCTCGGCGACAGACCGTTCTGCACACGTGGGCCTGCGATACCGCGAGGTGTCCACCAGGCAGTACGAAGTTGCGCATCTCCGGTAATTCGCTGTCCATTTGGTCCATGGCCTGTTCCATGGATGTGATGTCCTGCGCGGTGATCGCCGGGACCTTGAATCGATCCGCCTGTTCCTCTGTGCCACTCGCCAGCCTTGAACCAAGGCTGAAGAGCGATCCCTGAATGGGGACCAACAGGGCATCCCGTGAACCGTTGAGTTGATCGCGGAGCAGGCCGAGGTGACTGTTCAGTTCGTCCACCGTCCCGTAGGCATCGATCCGCAGGCTATCCTTGGAAACACGCAGGCCACCCAACAAGCTGGTCTGGCCTTGATCTCCGGTGCGCGTGTAGATCTTCATGGTCGTTCAATAGCGTAGGGTGAAATGCTCCTTGGCCTGTTCCGTGCGTAAGAAGGCGAGCCCGAGATGGTACAGGTCGATCGTTACGGTCACGCGCGGGTCGTCCTTCACCACCTCCCATGCTTGTTCCATTCCTTGGCTCCAGTGGATGTCATCGAAGATGAGAATGGTGTTCTGGTGCGCCGCTCCCATGCAAAGTTCGAAGTACTCCAAGGTCGGTTCCTTGGCATGATGTCCATCTAGGAAGACCATGTCCAACTGGCCCATGCGCTGCAACGTTGCTGGCAAGTGCTTGCGGAATCCACCTAGGACCGGAACAATGTTCGGTTGCCCCGATCGATCGAAATGGTGCTGCGCGATCCGCATGGTCTGTGGGCAACCCTCCATGGTGTAAACCGTGCCATTCTCTGCGCCCAAGGCAAGGTACAATGTGGTGATCCCGAAGGACGTGCCCAATTCCAACACGTTGCGTGCATCGAAATAGCGCGCCAATCGAAACAGTAAACGTGCTTGGTCCGCCGGTTTCAAGGCGGTGTGGGCAATATCCGCTACGGACCTTCCGGTCGAGTGGAAGACCTTGGAACCCGCCCCAAGGTCGTTCACTTGAATGATCTGATCACTTGCGAAGAGGTCGTTCCGGAGCGCCTCGATGGGTTCGAATTCGGCAGCATTCGTCGAGGGTCGAAGCACATGGGTGATCAGATCGTAGACGAACGGACTATGGACCCCATGACGTGTACGCGCTTTCACGAAGTGCCCCAAGTAGCTGCTGAACTGTCGGATCCGTTCACTCATGCTGATCATGCCCTGTGCCCGAACGAGGCATTCAAAGGTATCGCGGCTTGTGCTTGGATCCGATCCGAAAGGAAGCCCCCTTCAACAGCAACCTGTTGGAGGGTTCCTAGGTCTTTGCAGAAGCTGCGGCCTTACGTGCCTCCAGATAGTACTTGAACGGTACCAGCAACATGCCGAAGCACTCCCCATCTTCCTTACCCAGATGCTTGTGATACACTTTGTGCGCTTTGCGAATGGCCATCAGGTAGGTGTTGTTCGTGCGTTTGAACCACTTGATCCGTTGATGTATGAAGACCTCGTGGACCAAGAAGTACGCGATCCCGTACGTCAGGATGCCCAAGCCGAGCCACGTCCAAGGTGCATTCAAACCTTGCAAGCTGCCCGCGACGAAGAGCCCTATGCTCGGTACGGCGAAGATCAAGAAGAAGCTATCGTTCCGTTCCAAGAAGCCGGAATGGTCCTTCTTGTGATGGTCCGCATGGAGATCCCACAGCAAGCCGTGCATCACGTACTAGTGTGTCGCCCACGCCACGACCTCCATCGCGATGAAGGTGACGGTCACGATCCCGATGATCATCCATGCGCTCATGCTCCATGCAACACGTGAAATGGTCGTTCAGTTCTCAACTGTGGTCGAGTCCTTTTGGATCCATGGTTCGGGCCATGGACGACCTCCAAACCCATCCGGTCAAAGATATTCCGCAGGAAGCTTTGGATCGGCCAGTGGGCCGTGCCGATACACCGAATGCGTGATCACCGGGTCAGCGTTAGAGAAATTCCGATAGAACTCTCCAAAGATCGATGTCTGAACGAGTATCCAACCCTATCTCGCCGTGTGTCAGCCGATCACTTCCAGCTTCGGATAGCGCAATTTCCAAGCAGCGATAGCCTTCTGCGAGGTAACGGTGATGATGGTCCGATGATCGAGCCTGACCTTGATCTCCTTCACACCGACCTTGATCGGTCGTTCCAAGATGATCGTGCGTTTCTTACGTGGCATTTCTCTTCATGACTTTTGGAATGATCAACCGATCACTTCCAGTGCTGGATAGCGTTGGCGCCAGAATTCAAGCGCTTTCTTGCTTGCGAGGGTAACGACGGTGCGTGCGTCCAAACGGACCTTGATGGCCTTCAGACCTTCCTTCACCGGTTGGGTGAGGATCAGTTGTTTCTTTTTACGTGGCATGGTATTCTTGTGTTGTCTTCGTTCACTCCATTCGGTGGTACGCGCCTTCATGCCCTTGTTCACCTGCGAGCTATTTCCTGAACGCTCAACCACGATACATAGTTTGCACTTCTGCACTCGGGAACCCAATTCTTCACATAGTTTAACGGCGGCTTGCAGAGTTGCAAATGATCGGCGAACTGCATCTGACGGGCGTTCTAGAAAGAACGTCGCGGTCCCCGACGGTTCCTGACAAGAGGAATAAGAGCCTAGCGAAACCCCAACTGCGTCGAACAAGGGGAGTCGTGTACCGCTAAAAGGTGTAGGGACGTTGCCTCCGTCCATTTGCAATGGCCCAACTCCGATCGATACGCCGGACAAGTAAAAGCCCCAACGATCGCCGGGGCTTTGTGGGACGTACTGGATTCGAACCAGTGACCTCGTACGTGTGAAGCACGCGCTCTAAACCAGCTGAGCTAACATCCCAAGAAAGAAGATCGGGAAGTACTGATCGTACTTCCCGGTTCGTGTGTGGAGGCAGCCGGATTCGAACCAGCGACCCTCTGCTTGTAAGGCAGATGCTCTAAACCAGCTGAGCTATGCCTCCATTATTACTACTCTCCAAAGAACGGAATTCGTCCTGCACTGCTGCGGGACAGCGACCCTCCCGCTTTAGGGCGGGATGCTCTTCCCGCAATGCTGCGGGACCAGCTGAGCTATGCCTCCATCTGGCCTCCTTTCAACAAAGAACGACCCGTTCGCGGTGGATACCGTCCAAACGGGCGGCAAATATAGTAGTTGTCCTTAGATCACCTCCGCTACCACGAATACGCTTCCTGTGACCAGGACCAGGTCGTTGAGGTGGGCATTCTTCCGTGCAGCATCGAAGGCCGCTGTGACTGATGTGAAAGGGGTTCCGAGCAAGCCGTGCATCTTGGCTTGTTCCCAGAGAAGGTCGGCTGCCAAACCACGTGGCACGTCGGCTTTACAGAAGTAATAGGTGGCATTGCGGGGTAATTCCGCCAAAACGCCCCCGAGGTCTTTATCATTCACCATGCCGAGAACGATGTGCAGTCGCTCGAACGGTATGCGCTCCAACTGGGTCCGAACGGTGCGCATGCCGTCCACATTGTGGGCCACATCGGCGATGACGAGCGGTGGTTCACTGAGTGTTTGCCACCGGCCCATGATCCCGGTCCGGGCGATCTGGGCCAATCCACTGTGAATATGCGCATCCTTGATCGCCCAGCCACCCTTACGCAGCTCGTCGATAGCGGCCAAGGCGGTGCGGGCATTGTTGTCTTGATGCACTCCTTCCAAGGCGACCGCGTATGGGAGTGGACGACCATGATCAACGAATATCAGCGGGGCATTCTGTGCGGTCGCTGTACGAATGAAAACGGTCTTTACCGCCGGATCAGCCAGTCCGATCACTACTGGCACACGGTTCTTGATGATCCCCGCCTTCTCTCCGGCTATCGCTTCCTTGGTGGTACCCAGCATATCCATGTGGTCCCAGCCGATGTTGGTGATCACGCTCACGTCGGGAGTCACCACATTGGTGCTGTCCAGCCGACCGCCCATGCCGGTCTCGATCACGGCAATATCCACCTGCTCTTTCCGGAACCACCACAATGCAAGGGCCACTCCCCATTCGAAGAACGAAGCTTGAATGGGTTCGAACCCAGCGCGATAATGCGCTACGAAGTGGACCACTTCCTCTTCAGTGATCATTTCCCCGTTGATCCGAAAGCGTTCGCGCAGGTCCTTGAGGTGGGGGGAAGTGTGCAAACCGACCTTGTATCCCGCCGCTTGTAGCACACTGGCGATCATGTGACAGGTACTGCCTTTGCCGTTGGTGCCGGCCACATGTACACATCGGAGACCCCGCTCCGGGTGCCCGATCAGCTCCATCAACGCATGCGTGTTCGACAGGTTCGGCTTGTATGCGGCTTTCCCGATGCGCTGGTACATCGGGAGCTGCTCGTAGAGGTACGCCAGGGTCTCGGCGTAGGTCATACTAACCAGGGAAGAAGCGGAGCTTGATGTAGTGCGCCTGTTCGGGCGGTCCGTCCGCCTGTGCTACGAAACGACAGGTTTTCGCGGCACGCAAGGCGACGTTCTGGATACTCACATCGGAGGTGCCGGTGTTCGCCACGGATACGCGTAGCACACTGCCTGCACGGTCCACGATCACTTTCACTTCCACCCATGTTGCATTCTGGAGTTGCGGACGTTCGCTCAGGTCCGGACCCCGAGCTAGACCTCGACCGCCTCCGCGCAGCTCCCAGCCATCGCCGTTCATCATGCCGATGCCGCCCGGTTTACCGGTTTCGATGCCTGGGTCTCCGGGTTTCGTGTCAGGGCCGCTCGCAGGCTGGCTGCCCGGCTTGTTCCACGAGTTCAGCGCGTTGTTCAGGCGATCGTCGATCGTAGGCTCCTTCGGCTTTTCAGGCTTCGGTTTGGGCTTTGGATCTGGCTTGGGCTTCGGGTTCTTGGGCTTCACCACTTCCACATCGCTGGCCTCGTCGGTGGCTACATCCTCCGGGTTGTCCGGTGTGCTCACGGGCGTGCTTTGTTGTGCGCCTGGATCCGGACGTGGGGTGTTGCCACCTCCATCATCGGTAGTGCCATAGTCCGCCATGGTCACTTCGACCATTTCTTCCGGAAGGGGTGGGTCCCAGGTCTTGAGGCCGATGAAAAGAAAGAGGACGGCCAACAACGCATGGAAAATGACCGTGATGATCACGCCCGTGTTGCGGTCGCGCCGCTCGTCGTGGTGCATGCTTGCGATCATGGTGCAGCTACGGTTTCGCCCGGTGGGGTCGGGGCGGAAGCGAGGACGATCCGCCACTTGTGTCTTTTCGCGATGTCCAATACCGTGACCATCTGCCCGGTCGGAACTTCCTGCGCCACATGGAGGATGATGGCATCGTTCTCGCCGTGGCGGCTCATCTCCGTGGTCAATGCCCCTTCGATATCCGTGGCCGAAATGGACGAGCCGTTCAGCTTCACCACTTCTTCTGCTTCCAGACGCAACGCCACTTTCGGCGGTTCCTTGCTCGTGGATGTCCTGCTCTTCGGCAGGTCCACAGGGAGTGCGAATGGGCTGACCATGGTGCTCACGATCACGAAGAAGATCAGCAGCAAAAAGACCAGATCGGTCATGCTGCTCAGGCTGAAGCCCGCGTTGATCTTGTTGTTGCTTCGGATCGCCATCTCACTTCGGCCGGGTGGCCAATATCACTTTCCACTGGTTGCGCTTGGCAATATCCAATACCCCCACGGTGACCCCTGCGGGAACACGCTGGTCCACGTGTACCACCAAGGTCGGAGCTTTCTGGATCGCCGCCATCTTATCCTGTAGTACACCTTCGAGGTCCAAAGGATCAACGGACCTGTCGTTCACACTGAAGGCCCCGTCGGCATCGATCCGTACGCCCACCGATGGCTTCTCCTTGGTCTTGTTCGCACTGATGGGCAGATCCACCGGCATCGTGGTGGGACTCACCATGGTGCTCACGATGACGAAGAAGATCAGCAGCAAGAAGACCAGGTCGGTCATGCTGCTCAGGCTGAAGCCCGAATCGATCTTATTGCTGCTGCGTAAGCTCAAGGTCCTGTGGAATTACTTCGCAGGTGAATCCAGCACTTCCATGAACTCGATGGTGCGCGATTCCATTTTCTGCACCACTTTGTTCACGCGGGCCACCAAGAGGTTGTAGCCGACGTATGCAGGGATACCAATGATGAGACCGGCCACCGTTGTGATCATGGCCTGCATCATGCCACCGCTCAATTGGCTCAATTCAACTCCCGCACCACTTACTTCCATGGTGTGGAAGGTGATCACCATACCGACCACCGTTCCAAGGAAACCGATCATGGGGGCGGCCCCGGAGACGGTGGCGATGATGGGCAATCCACTCTCCAATTTGTACACCTCGAGCTTCCCCTGGTTCTCGATGCTCACCTCGATGTCCTTCAGCGGCTTGCCGATCCGGTTGATGCCTTTCTCCAACATCCGGGCTACTGGCGTGTTCGAGGTCTGGCAAAGGTTCCGGGCGCTCTCGATCTTGCCCTCGTGGATGTAGTCGCGGATCTTCGCCATGAAATCCTTCTCGTCCTTGAGCGCACGGTTGATGGCCATGGTGCGTTCGATGATGATGTACACAGCGATCAACGACATCAAGGCCAACGGCCCCATGATGTACCAACCACCCATTTTGATGAGTTCCCAGACGGAGAGGGTGGTCTCCTGAGGAACGATCGGTGTGGTCTGCGTCTGTTCCAAGACCTGGCGTGCGGCCTCGGAGGCATCCTGGATCTGGGCGAAAAGTTCGAAGGGCATATCTGGTTCGGTGTGTGGGTTGAACGCGGAAATTCCGCCGGGAATTGTCAGTTGAGCTTCTCGAGTGCGATCTCGAAGGCCGTTCGTGTCAGGTGCAAGGGTGTGGCGTTGCGAGCATGTGTTGCTTCCAAGGCTTTACCGATCACGGCACTCACATCCTCGAAGATGGCCTTGACCGAAAGGTCCACGCCGGGCTGCATGCAGTAGGCGAACACCCGGGCCATGCCACAGTTGGCGATGAAGTCCGGGATCACACTCACTTGGCCGTCGGCATGCTCTGCGATAGGACCGTAGAAGATCTCCTGATCGGCGAATGGCACATTGGCGCCGCTGCTGATCACTTCCAAACCAACGCCTTTCATGCGGTCCACGTGGTCGCGGGAGACCAAGCGGCTGGCAGCGCAAGGGAGGAAGATCTCCGCACCTATGTCCCAGATCTTCTCGTTCACCTCCTCGAAGGGCAGCATGTCCTGCATGCGTAGGGTGTTCCCATCCTTGTGTACGAACAGCTCGCGCACCTGGTCTGCATCGAAGCCCTTCGGTTCCACGGCACCGCCATGCCGATCGATGATGCCTACGACCAACGCACCTTCCTTGGCCAAATAGTAGCCGGCCGCAGCAGCCACGTTCCCCCATCCTTGCACGATCACGCGCTTTCCCTTCAATGTTCCGCCGTACACGCGATAGTAGTGGCGCACACTTTCCGCCACACCCCAGCCGGTGACCATATCGGCCACGGCGTAGGTGTCGGCCTTCGGGACATACGTGGTGTCGTTCACCCGCAAGCTCACGCCAGTGCGCAGTTGCTGGATCGCTAGAAGTTTGATGTCCTCTTGGGTTCCGATGTGTCCATTCACCACACCTTCTTGCGGGTGCCGAAGACCGTAACGCTCCGTAATGGGGATCACGTCGTGCAGTTCATCCACGTTCATATCGCCGCCGGTGCCGTAGTAGGTCTTTAGAAGGGGCATCACGGCTTTGTACCAGCGATCCAGAACGGCTTGTTTGCGTGGATCGGTCGGGTCGAAGTCGATGCCACTCTTGGCACCACCGATGGGAGGACCACACACGCTGAACTTCACCTCCATGGTCTTGGCCAGGCTTTCCACCTCGTGCTTGTCCAAGCCTTTGCGCATCCGTGTTCCACCGCCAGCAGCACCGCCACGCAAGCTGTTGATCACCACCCACCCTTTCGCACCGGTCGGGGTGTCATTCCACTCGAAGACGATCTCGGGGGCGCGCTCTTCAAAGCGACGCAGGGCTTCGCGCATATCGATCGGGTTGCAGGTCCGGCTCTATTGGACGGTGCGAAAGTAACCCGATGGGTTCGGGCAAGTAGAGTGGACCAATGCAGCTTTACCCGGTAGGATGTTGATAGCCTTAGCCCTAGCGGCCCTTCACGAAACGCGCCGTGCGGAACCTGCCGTCGCCATCCATTGCAAGCAGGGTGTAGGCTCCAGCGACCAAGCTGGACAAGACGATCGGCGTTGTTGAGCGGGTGTTGTTCGGTTGTAGCACCATGCGCCCGGCTGCATCCAGGACCGCAATGGACCAAATTCCTTGTGCGTCGATCCAGACCTGGTCAGTCGCTAAAGTGGGGTGGATCGTGAACGGGTCCATCGTTTCACCTTCGCCCACACCAGCAATGAAACCGACTACGCAAATGGCCATGTCCCTGGTCATTTGGCCGATCAATTGGCCATTGCGGTATTCCGAACCTTGGATGGTCAAGTTGAATTCACCGTTGAAAGGCGGGTAGTCCCAAATGAATGTGCCGTTCGTTGGGTCGACGGAAACAACATTGACTCCGGTCAATGTCGAGTATCCGAGAATGGGTTGACAATAGAGGCCGCGCGCAGCGACCATTTCAAAGACCAAGCTATCCCCATCCATATCCGTTGGATCCGGCTGGTAACTGAATGTGTTCCAATTCTGGATCACCTGCGTGGGAGGAGTGTTGAAGCGTATGGAATGATTAGGGCCGAGTTCCGGGTCGATATGGACGAGGGCCTCGACACAAAGTGTCTGAGAAATGGAATTGGGGATGTTCACAATACCGCCAGCCCGATTGCCAATGGTGGCATTGATTACGTGGACCCCGGGTTCTAGAAAGGTGTGGTCCAATTGGTAAATGCTCCTTCGAAGGTCACTGGCCGGGTCATCGAATATTTCTACCCTGGGTGCGCTAACAGCATCGGCTCCAAAGTCAATCCAGATCTCGGGATGATCACTTGGTGCACTCAGGCAGGTGAATACCTCCACGGAGATCCGGTAGGTGCTCTCGCCTAATGGCTCGTACGTTATTGTCGTCGCGATGACACCGCAACACGCATTGATTGCCACGGAGAACAGCGAAGCGATGGCGACGAGTATGGTTCTCATTCTTCCGTTGGATAGCGGATCATTGTGAGCATCCTTCCACCTAGTAATCAGGATGCAGAAACCTCAGGGAAGATACACCGCTCCGCCCACCGAATCCTTCTTCGCACCGGTCACAGTGGCCAACGCGGTCGCTTCATTCCGCAACAGCCGCACGCCAAGCAGTGCGAAGATCAGGGCTTCTTTGTATTCGACCGTGACCGTATCGGGTATTTCGAGCATGGCTTTCGAACAAGCATGAAGGCGTTCGATCAGATAGGAATTGTGCGCTCCACCGCCGGTGATCAGGACCGGGCCGATGTTGGCCTTCCATGCAGTGCCCAACTGGTCGGCGATGTGCTGAACAACGGTACACATCCGATCCGCTGGGGAGATCCTGTTGTTCATTATCAACGGACGGAACTCCGCTTCGAACCACTCGCGACCCAAGGAACGAGGGGGTGGTCGATGATGGAAAGAGAGTGCGTTCAGTTGCGCCAAGAGTCCTGCATCGACCTTGCCAGAGCGCGCCAATTTCCCATCCTCGTCAAAGCGTAAGCCGCCTTCTTCTGCAAGGAAATTCAAGGCCTGGTTCCCGATGCAGACATCGTAGCCGACAAGGCCATCCTCCTTGTGCAACGCGATATTGCAGATGCCCCCGATGTTGACGAAGGTCTTGTGTTCGCGGAACAGCAGCCGTTCGCCCAATGGAACAAGTGGCGCACCCTGTCCTCCGAGTGCCACGTCCATCGTCCGGAAGTCGCAGACCGTTGTCATGCCCGTAACAGTAGCTATACGCGCACCACATCCGATCTGTGTGGTCAAGCCCTCATTCGGTGCGTGAAAGATCGTGTGTCCGTGTGAAGCGATCACGTCCACGTGCTCTCCGTTCAACAGTTCTCCGCATTCTTCCCCGATCACATCACCCAGATCACGGTGCAGCCGGGCTAGGTCCAGTGCCGATCCATTCATCACATGGAGCAAGCGATCCCGCATGGGCGCAGCGTAAGGGATCGTTCTGGCTTCGCGGATGCGATAGCTCCAGCGCCCCTTATCCACCTCGAATTCACACCACGCAAGGTCGAGTCCATCCAACGAACTGCCGCTCATGACCCCGATGGCTGAATAGCGCTGCATGTTGCAAAGTTGACGGCTTTCACGGTTCCACGGTCCACGTTCTGAACTTCGGTACGGCCACAAGCGTTATTTTCGCGTCCCAGCTAGAACCATGCAAGACACCGCCACCCTTTCCGGTCTCCATTTCGACCTCTCCGAAGAGCAACTCGCCGTGCGCGATGCAGCGCGCGATTTCGCCCAGAACGTGTTGAAGCCGGGTGTGATCGACCGCGACCGCGAGCAACGTTTCCCGACCGAGGAGATCAAGCAACTCGGAGAACTCGGGTTCCTAGGTATGATGGTGGATCCGAAGTACGGCGGAGGCGGCATGGATACCATCAGCTACGTGCTGGCCATGGAGGAGATCAGCAAGATCGATGCGAGCACGAGCGTGGTGATGAGCGTGAACAACTCGCTCGTCTGTTGGGGACTTGAGCAGTTCGCGAACGAGGAGCAGAAGCAGAAGTACCTCGTGCCATTGGCGAAAGGGGAGAAGATCGGTGCGTTCTGTTTGAGCGAACCCGAGGCCGGTAGCGATGCCACCAGCCAGCGTACCACGGCCATCGATATGGGTGATCATTACCTGCTGAACGGTACCAAGAACTGGATCACCAACGGAGGAACGGCCAGTACGTACTTGGTCATGGCCCAGACCGATGCGGCCAAGAAGCACAAAGGCATCAACTGCCTTATCGTGGAGAAGGGCATGCCCGGTTTCGTGGTGGGTGCCAAGGAGGACAAACTCGGCATTCGCGGCAGCGACACGCATACCTTGATGTTCCAAGACGTGAAAGTGCCGAAGGAGAATCGGATCGGTGAGGACGGCTTCGGCTTCACCTTCGCGATGAAGACCTTGAGCGGTGGACGGATCGGGATCGCTTCACAGGCATTGGGCATCGCAAGTGGTGCATATGAACTCGCCTTGGCCTATAGCAAAGAGCGTAAGGCCTTCGGAAAAGCCATCTGTGAGCATCAGGCCATCGCATTCAAACTGGCGGACATGGCCACGGAGATCGAGGCTGCACGATTGCTTTGCCTGAAGGCTGCTTGGCTGAAGGATCAGCACATGAATTACGACCAGGCCAGTGCCATGGCGAAGGTCTTCAGCAGTGAAGTGGCCATGCGCACGACCGTGGAAGCGGTGCAGGTACATGGAGGCTATGGCTACGTGAAGGAGTACCATGTGGAACGCCTCATGCGCGATGCCAAGATCACTCAGATCTACGAGGGTACCAGCGAGGTGCAACGGATCGTGATCAGCCGTGGCGTGCTGAAGGACTGACCTTCGGTTCTTCCGAGTGGTGATCGTGCGGTATTAGAGCGCGTCGACAACGGACTCCAACTTGATCCCGCGCGATCCTTTCACTAGGATGACATGATCCTTGACCGGATGCGTACGTAGTTGATCGACCAAGGCCGCTGCAGAGTCCAGTGCAGTGGTAACGCGTTTGAATTCGGGCCCCACGAAGCGCGCCTCCAAGCCAAGCTGTTCCACCAATTCGACGATGCTGCGGTGTTCTGTCTCAGATACGGAGCCCAACTCCAACATGTCACCGATGAACGCGAGTTTCGACCGTGTGCTATCCATGGTGGCGAAGTTTTCCAACGCAGCCTTCATACTGGTCGGGTTCGCGTTGTAGGCATCCAAGATCAAATGATTGCGGCCGGTGTCCTTGAACTGGGATCGGCTGTTGCTTGGTGTGTACGTGGAAAGGGCGTATGCAATGCGCTCGTCGGGCAATTCGAAATACTGTCCGATCGCTACCGCAGAGAGGGCATTGTATAGGTTGTAGTGCCCGATCAATTCCGTCTTGACGTGATACGGATGTCCGTCCCTTCCGCCGAATACGAATTCGAGGAAGGGGCCGTTACCCGCTATCTCTCCGAAGGTGTCGGCATTTGGATCACTTCCAAAGGTGATGCGGTCCATACCAGAACTTTTGGCCATGAGCAGTTCGTCATCACTGTTCACGAAGAGGGTGCCTTGGTGCCCACTCAGGAAGCCATACATCTCGGTTTTCGCCGTGATGACACCCTCAACACTACCGAACCCTTCCAAGTGCGCCTTGCCTATGTTGGTGATCGACCCGTGCGTGGGCTCGGCGATGGCGCAGAGCTCGGCGATATCCCCGCGTTTGCTCGCTCCCATTTCAATGATGGCGATCTTATGGTCCGGCTTCAATTTGAGCAAGGTGAGGGGTACACCGATGTGGTTGTTCAGGTTGCCTGTCGTGGCCAGCGTTGCCCGGTTGGCGCTGAGCACCGCATGCACCAATTCCTTGGTGGTGGTCTTTCCGTTGGTGCCTGTGATGGCGATCACCGGAATGTTGAAGCCTCTGCGGTGATGTGTGGCGAGGTCCTGCAAGGCCCTGAGTACATCGGCGACCAGTAGGAACCGATCATCCGTAGCTATGCTGGCATCATCGACCACCGCAATTCGTGCGCCTTTTGCAAGGGCCTCCACGGCAAAGGCATTGGCGTTGAAGTTGGGTCCCTTCAACGCGAAGAACATGCTGCCCTTGCCGATGGTGCGCGTGTCCGTACTGATGCCTTCACAGGTCAGGAAGCGGTCGTGGAGTTGGGGTACAGTGCTATTCACGATCATCAAAAGAAGACCCCCGGTGGTGGCCGGGGGTCCAAATTAGGATCGGAAAAGGATCATTGCTTCTTTTCCAGCTTCTTGCTGGTCTTCGTATCGCCCAGACCTCTTGGACTGCCGACGCGTGTCATGGCGCAGCGGAATCCGATGGTGGCCGTGCTTTGGCGTTCATCCAAGTGTCGGCGTGTACCGGGGTTCGCCCAGTAGATGCGGTCGGCCCAAGAGGCGCCTTTGTAAACGCGGCTACGATCGTTCACCAACGAGGTCTTGCCCCAATCGTACATCGGGTTGCCTTCGAAATCGGGTTGCTCGAAGTAGATGCTGCTCTGCACATCGCCGTCCGTGAAGTCGATGTTGTCGCTGGAGCGGTAGTTGCGACGATCGATGTTCTCCTCTACGGTCACGTTCCGGTTGCGCACATCACCCGGCTGGTCCGCTTGGTAATCGCTGATGCCACTCAGGAGCTTCGGACAGATCTCCAAGTCCTGGCCTTTGATGTTGTCCACCATGTCCTGGACACGCTGCATGGCTGCATCCTGCTTGCGGGTGTTGTTGAATTCGATGGCCTGATCGATGGTGGTGAGCATCTCATCGATGAGGGCCGCTTCCTCATCCGTGGCCCGACCTTGCATTGCGGTCTGGAATTCAGTGAGGTAGTACTTGATGCCGTCCACATCGTAGATCACCAGATCATGCTTGTCCTCAACGGCACCATCGCTATTCAGCACCTTGGTCTTGAACACGTTGCCACGGAAGGGGCGGAAATCGTCCTTGTCCTCAGGGCTCAACGGACGGTACACGTCCATGACCCATTCGCTCACGTTGCCCGCCATGTTGTAAAGTCCGTAATCGTTGGGCCAGTAGCTGAATACCGGTGCGGTCACATCGGCGTTGTCATTGAGGCTGCCTGCTACACCCATGTAATCGCCACGACCGCGCATGAAGTTGCCACGGAAGTCGCCATAGAAGGCACCTCCTTTCTTCTTGCTGTCATAGCGCACCCAGTGTCCATTCCAAGGGTAGATCCGGCGTTCCACAACGCGCTCATCCACGGTGTTCCCGATCAGGCCATAGGCCGCATATTCCCATTCGGCTTCCGTTGGTAAGCGGTAGCGGGGCAGGAGCACGCCATCCTCCATGCGGATGTTCCGCGTATCGCGGTTCGGGTTGAAATCCGTTACACCGTCCACCCGCTTGCCGCTCTCGTATTGGCCTGCGAGGTACGAGTCCGTCGCGAAATGGTCCTCGTTGATCTGGTTCGGATAGTGCTCGAAGAGACCTTCGCGGATCAGGATCACCTCGTTCACGCGGTCCGTACGCCATGCGCAGTAATCGTTCGCCTGTAGCCAATTGATGCCGACCACGGGGTAGTCCCGGTAAGCTGGGTGCCGCAGGTAGTATTCAACGTAGGGTTCATTGAAGGCCAATTTGCTCCGCCACACCAAGGTGTCCGGCAATGCCTTCTTGTAGATCTCTGGGAAATCCGCTGCGAACACACGATCCAGCCAGTACAGGTATTCCAGCCAGTAGAAGTTGGTCACCTCCACCTCATCCATATAGAAGGAGGATACCGTTACGGTGCGTGGGATGTTGTGCCACTCGTGCATCAGATCATCCGTGGTACGCCCCATGGTGAATTGACCGCCTTCCACCAAGATGAGGCCTGGGCCATTCTCTTGATCGGTGAATGCGGTCTTTTCGAATCCACCGTTCTTGGAATCGTTGTAGTTCCACCCGGTGGCTCCGCTCTTCTCGAACTGACAGCCGCTGAAGATGGTGGCTACAGCGCTTAGGAGGGCTATGTTCCTTACAAGGCTCATGGTCTTGTGGGTTTCTGGTTCAGAACGTGGGGCACGCCACTACGCGGAACCTCCTCTTCTTGGGTTTGCAGTTGAATTGAAGCTGCATGCTGATCTCATGCGATCCGGCGGTGGATGTGGTGAGCTTCGATGTGGTCACGTCGTAACTGTAGCCGAATTTGAACTTCTCGGTATGGAAACCGATCAAGGCGATGAACGCATCCCGGGTGCGATACCACACACCGGCCGTGATCGGGCCATGATCCACGTAGAGGCCCAAGTTCAATTGACGGAACGCAGCTTGTTGCTGGTATAGTACGTTCGGTGAGATCCGTGTGCGGGCTTCTCCGTATTTGCCTTGCATGCCGATGGGGATGGCTGCACCAGCATGACCCGTGAGCTTCATAGGCAGTTTGCTGGATCCCACGATCAACGATTCATTCGGCTCGGTGAGGTGATGTGCGGCGAAACCGACGAAGAACACATCACTATAACCTAGCACCCCGGCGCTGAAGTCGGCATTGCCGATACTGCCTCCACGCGGCACGTCATTGGTCTGGTAGATGAAGCCCCGTCGTGGATCGATCTGATCCCCGAACGTGAGCTTGCTCCAATCCAAGGATTTCTGAAAATAGGTGGCTTGGAATCCCACTTTGATCGAAAATTTCCGCGAAATGGCTTGTTGGTAGCTATAGATCCCGCTCACCGTGGTGGTGTTCAGGGTGCCTTTTCCCGCTTGATCGTGGGTAACGAGGAGGCCCAAGCCGCCCGTCAACCCATCGACGTGTTGGTCGTAACTGGCACTGGTGGTCACGAAGGTCCCGGTCAGTGCAGGCCACTGGTTCCGGTAGTTCATAACTACCCGTGGACAACGCGCTGTCCCTGCGAATGCAGGATTCAGGTACAGCGGGTTGGCATAGAATTGCGTGAATTGGGGGTCTTGGGCCGTCGCCGTCAACACCGCCATAACGCTCAGTGCACACCCTAGGGCCGCACGCCTAACGGTCCATTCCTTCATGCTCTTGATCGATCGAGGCTCTTGTGCCAGCGCCAAGTATACGAAGCTGTTCGGGTTACGGTTCGCCCCTTTGGCAATAAGCGTGAACTCATATCGTTGGTGGGGTGTTCCAAGAACGCAAGGGTCGAAGGTAGTATTTTCGATCCGTCCTGTTGAAAACCTGTTGATCGGTGTTCATGAAGATCCTTCCCTCTCTTTCCCTCGTTTGCGCCCTTGGTGCGCCCTTTCTCGGCTTCGGCCAAGAGTCTCTATCCCGTACACTTCGTTGGATGGATAAGGCTCCGACCACCAAGACTACTTCTGAAGCGTCTGAAGAGAAGGGATCGCGAACCACGTCCGTCCTTGGAAATTTCGGGACGAACGGTTCACCGCTTTTGGCGGATGCCTGGTTGGATCTGGACCGGGGAGCGCTTCCCATTTGGCACGAAAGTATCCCTCTTCCGGTAGGAACCAAATCATTTACGGTTTCCTTGGCCGATGTTCGTTACGAGCAGGTGCCTGCCGAGATCATCCGTCAAATACCCGAATTGCGCAACGTTGGGACCGAGCCGGTGGTGCGGACCGAGGTAGGTATGGAACGGAAAGTCCCGGTGGGCCACGTTTCCATCGAACCCTTCCGGATCAGTAGGGGTTCAGGCCAAGTGGAGCGGTTGGTGGAGTTCCGCATGAATATCGCTCGGACGGGAGCCTCTGGAACGCCTGCTCGGCCCAAGAGTTATCCGGCCGATTCGAAGTTGGGATCCGGTTCATGGTACCGCTTCAGCGTGTTCCAAGAGGGGGTGTACAAGATCACCTATGCGAACCTCCAAGCCATGGGTGTGGATATGAATGGGTTGGCATCCGACCGGATCAATATCTATGGGAATCACTTTGGTCTGTTGCCCTTCGAGAACAATGTTGAACGGCCCACGGATCTGATGGCGAACGCTGTGGAAATAGTGGATGGTGGTGATGGGAACATGGGTTCCAACGACTATATCCTCTTCTATGCGAGTAGCGCCCAACGCTGGGAACCTTCCGATGACGGGTTTCGGCATATCAAGAATGTGTACTGTGACTCGGCGACCTATTTCGTCGGGGTCGATATCGACCCTCCGGTTCGCATCGGGGCGGCTTCACTTTCCGATGATCCCGCTACCGCAACGGTCACTGCATTCAACGATCGACAGTTCATTGAACGCGATCTGGCGAATTTGATCAAGTCCGGTCGTACGTGGTATGGCGAGTATTTCGATCTGGTCACCTCATACACCTTCAACTTCAATATCCCCTTCCCCGTGGTTGGTGATACCAGTGTATTGCGGGTGGCCGGCGTGGGGCGCACCTTGGGTACAGCGAACAGCAGTTCCTTCTCCATCACTTCTGGTTCCGGGCTGACTTCCAATTTCACGGTGCAGGGTGTGAGTACCAACTATACCGGTTCGTGGGGGCGTGGATTCAACCAGCGCATTCCTTTCTTGGCGAGCGCGAGTCCGCTGTCGCTCACGCTGACCTGGAACAAGTTCAACCCAATTACATCGGTGGCTTACTTGGATTTCTTGGAATTGAATTGCCGCCGGGAGTTGCGCATGGTGGGTAGTCAAATGGGTTTCCGGGATCTGGGATCGGTAGCACCTGGGGCCGTGGCCGAGTTCATTCTGGATCAAGCACAGGCGGTCACACGCATCTGGGAGGTGACCAAACCGACGGATGCAAGGCGCGTGGACTTCACCGCCGATGGCACCGCCAAGCGTTTCCGTTTGGCCACGGATAGTCTACGGGAGTTCATCGCCTTCCGTGACGCGGATTTCCTTTCCCCCACCCCCGTGGGCCGAGTACCCAACCAGAACCTGCACGCCACGACGATCCCAACGGAAATGATCATTGTGTGCCCGCCCGAGTTCCAAAGTGCCGCAGTGCGTTTGGCGGAGCGACGCCAGTCCGAAGGTCTCAGTGTGCATGTGGTAAGTCCGCAGCAGGTGTACAATGAATTTTCCAGTGGTGCGCGGGATGCGACCGCCATCAAACGGTACATGCGCATGTTATATGATAGGGCCGGTTCCGATCCCTGGTTGTTCCCCCGGTACTTGCTTCTTTTCGGTGATGGCTCCTACAACAATCTCTCGGTAGCCCCGGTCAATCAGAATTACATCCCCTCGTACCAGACCGAAGAGTCCTTGGATCCGAAGAAATCATACGCGAGCGATGACTATTTCGGACTTCTGGATGCCACGGATGGTGAGTCTCCTGGTGACCCGATGGATATCGGTGTGGGTCGGTTCCCCGTGAGTTCCTTGGAGCAGGCCAATGCCATGGTGGACAAAGTGTTGAGCTATGACCAGCTGAAGTTGTTGAGCCTTACGGGCAGCAGTTGCTCGGAGAATGGAGATGGCGGTCTGGCCGATTGGCGTACCCACGTGCTCTTCGCTTCAGATGATCAGGAAGGGGAGGGGTATGAAGGGATCATTCACATGTCCCAAAGCGATGGCTTAGCTCGACGGGTAGAGGATGAATACCCGGAACTGAATGTGAGCAAGATCTATCTGGATGCCTACCAGCAGATCAGCACGCCGGGTGGAGAGCGCTACCCTCAGGCTGCCACCGAACTATCGAATCGTGTGGATAAGGGGTTATTGGTGGTGAATTACGTGGGGCACGGCGGCGAGGTCGGTTGGTCGCATGAGCGTTTCTTGGACAACTCCACGATCTTGGGTTGGACCAATGATGACCGGTTGCCGCTGTTCATGACCGCGACCTGTGAATTCACACGGTGGGATGATCCTGGGCGGACATCTGCCGGAGAGCATGTGTTCCTGAACCCCAACGGCGGCGGTGTCGGTCTGATGACGACTTCGCGGTTGGCCTTTTCCAATGCGAACGATGAACTGGCGAACAAGTTCTACGACCACGTCTTCGAAGATCTGGATGAACTCGGTCGGTTGCAGCGTCTTGGCGACATCTCCCGCAAGACCAAGAAGGACATGAGCATGACTTCTTCGGGGGCGGTGAACCACCGCAACTTCGCGGTGATCGGCGACCCGAGCATGCGCTTGGCACTGCCCCGGAACCGCATCCGGATAAGCGCGATCACCGATACCCTCGGTACCCCCATGGATACCCTGAAGGCATTGTCCACCCTGCGTGTGCAGGGTTTTGTGGACGATGGAAGCGGACAACCCATGGCCGATTTCAATGGTGTTGTGATCCCCATTGTTTACGATAAGGAGCAGCAACAAGCCACCTTGGCCAATGATGGCGGGGTGCCGTTCTTGTTCAAACTGCGGAACAACATCATCTACCGTGGGCGCGCCACGGTGACCAACGGTCAGTTCAATTTCACCTTCGTTGTGCCTCGTGACATCAATTACCAGGTGGGTACCGGGCGGATCAGTTGTTACGCGGAGAGTATGAGCCAGAATGCAGGGGGGTACGATAACGACCCGTTGATCGGATCCACAGCGACGGACGTGGCCGAGGATGCCACAGGGCCGGTGGTCCATCTCTTCATGAACGATGAGAACTTCGTGCCCGGTGGAATGACCGATGAGGACCCGCTGCTCTTTGGAAAACTATTCGATGAGAATGGGATCAATACCGTGGGGAGTAGTATTGGTCATGATCTGCTGGCCGTGTTGGATGAGAATACCGAGCAGGCCATCGTACTGAACGACCTGTACGAGTCCGACCTGGACACTTACAAGAGCGGGGAGGTGCGCTATCGCCTGAGCGATCTGGCAGAGGGAGCGCACACCCTTCGCCTCAAGGCGTGGGATGTCTTCAACAATTCGACCGAGGCCACTACGGATTTCGTGGTTTCCAGTTCAGCTGAACTCGCGTTGGACCATGTGCTGAACTACCCGAACCCGTTCACCACCCATACGGAGTTCTACTTCGAGCACAACCGACCTTGCGTCAACTTGGATGTCCAGGTCCAAGTCTTCACTGTTAGCGGTAGGTTGGTGAAGACCATCTCCCGGCAGTTGGCCTGCAACGGTTACCGCAGTGAAGGCTTGCCGTGGAACGGATTGGACGATTTCGGGGACAAGCTGGGCCGTGGTGTATATGTGTACCGCCTCAATGTTGCCACACCGGACGGAGAGCGTGCGGAGAAGTTCGAAAAGCTCGTGATCCTGCGGTGACACAATAAAGCCCCTACTTGGACCGTATATTTGCCGACCTTTTCCAGAACCTGTTGCTGATGACATTCCCCCGGCCGTTGATCCTGTGTATCGCGCTGATCCTGATCGCGTTGCGGCCATCGTCCGTCGCTGCTCAACCGTGCGACCCACAGTTCCAATCCGCTGGGCAGCAGTGCGGGGATCAACTGAATACCATCACAACGGCCGTGCCCTTCCTGCTGATCTCTCCGGATTCCCGTGCAGGTGGAATGGGGGACGCGGGTGTGGCGGTGTCGCCGGATGTGAATGCCATCCACTGGAACCCTTCGAAATTGGCGTTCGCCGAGAACGATGCGGAATTCAGCATGAGCTACAGCCCATGGCTGCGCAACTTGGTCCCGGATATGAGCCTCGCTTATTTGGCCGGGTACAAGCGCCTTAGCAACAAGCGCAGTGCGGTGGGTGGTTCTTTGCGCTACTTCAATTTGGGCAGCATCCTCTTCACGGATGTGAACGGATCGACCATTCGCGATTTCAAACCGGCGGAGTTCGCTGTGGATCTTGCGTTCGCACAGAAGTTCAGCGAGAACTTCTCCGGTGGTATCGCCATCCGGTACATCAACAGCAACCTCACAGGCGGTATCAGTGTGCAGGGAGCCAACTCCAAGGCCGGCCAATCCGTGGCGGCGGACGTTTCCTTCTACTACCGCAAGGAACAGATGCAGATGGGCGATAAGGATGCCACCTTCGCTTTCGGTACCAACATCTCCAACATCGGGGCGAAGATGTCCTACACGGAAACCGCCGCACAGAATTTCATTCCCATCAATCTGCGTCTAGGACCTTCCTTGAAGTTGGATCTGGACCAATACAACAGCATCGCCTTCAATTTGGACGTGAACAAGCTGCTGGTTCCGACACCACCGGTCTATCTGTTGGATGAGAACAATTCGCCGATCATCGATCCGGTGACCGGGAATTATCAAGTAGCGAGCGGGCGGGACCCGGACGCAGGCATTGTTACGGGGATCTTGGGGTCTTTCTCCGATGCCCCCGGCAATGTGAGCTATGATGATGATCGGAACGTGGTGGTGGAAAGCGGAAGTAAGTTCCGGGAAGAGATCCGGGAGATCAATCTGGCCGGTGGGTTGGAATACTGGTATGCCCAGCAGTTCGCTTTCCGCGCTGGTTATTTCTGGGAGCACTACACCAAAGGGAATCGCAAATACTTCACGTTGGGAGCCGGGGTGAAGTACAGCATCTTCACCTTGGACCTGAGCTACCTGATCGCGAATACGCAGCGCAGCCCGCTCGCGAACACCCTGCGCTTCACCCTCGGTTTCAAGTTCAACAAGGACACCAAGAAGCCCGCGGCGAACGGATGATCCGGGTCGGCTTCGGTTTCGATGTCCACCAGCTGGTGGCAGGTCGCGAACTGTGGCTTGGTGGTGTGCTGATCCCCCATTCGGTCGGTGCTTTAGGACATTCGGATGCCGACGTGTTGTTACATGCACTCTGCGATGCACTGCTCGGTGCTGCGGCCTTGGGCGATATCGGGCAGCACTTCCCCAATACCGATGCGCGTTGGAAAGGGGCGGACAGCAAGGTGCTACTGGCCGAAGTGATGCGCTTGCTCCGCGAGGGGCAGTGGATCGTAGGCAATGTGGATTGCACCTTGATCATGGAACGGCCCAAGATCATGCCGCACGTACCCGCCATGCGTGCGGTGATCGCACCATTGCTCGGTATCGGTGAAGATGCCGTTAGTATCAAGGCCACGACCAGCGAGACCATGGGCTACATCGGTCGTGAGGAAGGCGTTGCGGCCCACGCGGTCGCACTGTTGCAGAAAGCTTAGCTGTTCGTTGTCAGGTGGACGTGGATGCCCGGTAGGCGATCGCACGGGTACTTGAATGGCTGATCGCTTCCAACGAAGAAGCTCATCAACCAACCACCATCAACACTCCCCCCTCAGTCGTTATCGTCCGCGGGCAACTCGCTGAACGAGCCGTGTCCTTGCTCATCTTCGAAGTAGAAGACCCGTAGCTGAGCGGTATCCTTCAACAGATCGATCTTGCCGATCTCTACCCGAGAAACCTTCACGCCCAATCGCTCGTGCAGGTCCTCGTAAAGCGCAGTCCGGTTCTGGGGCTTGATCAGGTCGATGCGCTCGTAAATGAGTTGTTTCATGGCCTCGTGCCGCGTGAGCCAGAGGTGCTCCAAAGCATAGGTCATTACCAGGATCATACCATCGGTGAAGACCAGTTCTGCCAAGCTCACTTTCTTGCTTGCCAGAGCATTGATCACCGCGATGCTGATCACGGCGAACAAATAGGTCATGTCCTTGATACTGATCTGCTCGGTGCGGTAACGCAGCACTCCGAAGATGGCGAAGAGGCCAAAGGCGAAGCCGATGCTCAGCTTTACACTGTTCAAAAGCACGCACAAGAAGAAGATGAGTGTGTTGAACAGGAAGTAGGTGAAGAGGTAGTCCTTCTTGCGGTGGATCGGGTAATAGATCAACCGGATCAAAATGAAGAGCACCAATGCGTTGATACCGAACTTGAACAACAGTTCCCACATATCCGCATGGATGAGGGGCATTCCAAAGATCTTCATGGTGATGGTGTCAGGCCGCGTTCCGGATGCGTTCCAGCTTCAGTAGGACCTGTTTGAAGGCATTGTGTTTAACGTCCCGTTCCATCAGCAGCATGCCGATGCAGTATTTGCTCATGCCCGAAGCCGCTACCACGCGCTTGCGCATGATGCGTACGAAGGGTGAGGTACGGTCCGCACGTTCCTGTTTCAATTCGGCAATGACCACTCCGCCCAAAACGCGCTCCCCTGCCGGGTCACTGTATCGCAGGTCCACATCCATGGTCAAGCGTTCCGGACTATGCTTGTTCACGAAGGTGTACCGTGTGAAATGATTCCACAAGGTGGGGTGCAACGGATGGTCCTGGCCGTTGGCTTTTGAAACGAATTCTTGTTGGCTGGGATCAAGTGTCAGTGGGATAGCCGGTACGAGAATGCGCTTCTTGTCCGTTCGACCACGACCGGTCTTGCGCTTCACCTCCAAAAAGACCAGGTCCGCGCCGAGGTATTCCCGGAACCGCACCTTGCTACGGAAGGTCCGTCCGTTGTGGTGGTCCTTGTAATGCTGCAGGTCCGCAGTGTCGTAGTACAGGCTGCTGTACTTGGTGCCGCGCATACCGTTCACCTCGAGCACGCGGTAATGCGGCAGCATGGCGGCCAATACCTCCGGGAGTTCCGCTTCGCCGAAGACGTATTTCGTGTCCACCCGATCCTGCAACTTCACACCGTCCATGTCCGCAAGGGAGATGGGGGCGAAGGTGTCCAGTACGTCGGTCGTTGCGCTTGCAGCCATTTCTGGGGCACCAAAGCTAGCGAACCCGGACGGGTGGAACTGGGCAGCGGTGTTGAATGGGCCGTTCGGACGTACTTTTCGCCTCATTCGTGCAGATGCCAACGCCTACTACCATCACCTTCAGTTACACCGCCTACGCGTGGAATGAACTCCCCGCGGCGGACCAAGCGCTCTTGAAAGATGCCCATGCCGCAGCGTTGCGCGCCTATGCCCGCTACTCCAAGTTCATGGTGGGTGCAGCGTTGCGGACCACTGCCGGCAAGGTGGTGACCGGCAATAACCAGGAGAATGCCTCCTTTCCTGCCGGGATCTGTGCCGAACGGACGGCATTGCATGCGGCCATGTCCATGGAGCCCGATGCCATTGTGGAGACCATGGCCATTGTTGTGCCTTCGGTCACGGGTGATCGGCCCGTGAGTCCGTGTGGCATTTGTAGACAAGCCTTGTTGGAGCAGGAAGTGCGACAGGACCGCAAGCCGATCCGGCTGCTGATGGGGACTCCCGATGGAACGGTACACGAGTTGAAGAGCGCTGGTGCGTTGTTGCCGCTTTCATTCGATGGTTCCTTCCTAGAAGGTTGAGGTGGAGAAAGCAAGTGACCGGCTGACGATCACATTGCAATTGCCCCTCGTTCGAAGGGTTTTAACGCCGCATTACATGCTTGCTACACGAGGCGTTGCCGAGGCATCCGACGAATCCCCATTCCGACCGAACACCAATACCACCACC
This sequence comes from Flavobacteriales bacterium, assembly GCA_016710015.1. Classification (GTDB taxonomy): domain Bacteria; phylum Bacteroidota; class Bacteroidia; order Flavobacteriales_F; family PHOS-HE28; genus PHOS-HE28. The sequence goes on along the minus strand of JADJLR010000003.1, from coordinate 73,758 downwards.
ATGATCTCGGTGAACACGAGGGCTAGGGAATGCCTGTGGCCATAATTGCCGATGGACGGGGTTGCCAAACGGGTGCACAAGAACCAAAGCCAAACCGAAGCCATGAATAACACCCATCGGTCTCCTGTCCTCTTGACCAAGGAACGTACGATCGCGAGCAGGAAAAGCAGGTGGACCGACCACCAATGGAAGCGATGTTGCGCTGCGGTGTTCAACAGGTCGTAGCGCCCGAACAAGGCCCAGACCTTCGCCTTGAAGTTCTGCGCATTGATCAGTGCATCCCATGCTATCCCGTTCGAGGTGTTCGGAAGTGGAAAGGGGAAAAGATCACCGGTGACCACAGCCTTGCGCAGCAGGTAGAGCGCCACGCAAAGCGACCATGGCACTAGCCATTTCGCCATGGCCTTCGGGTTGAACGATCCACGGTAGAGGTAGAAGAGGGCCAGCAACGGCCCGATCATGATATAGTCCGACCGGAGCAGGAAGAGCACACCGGTGCCGAGCGCCAGCCACCGAGGGTAAAGGCCGCGAATCGCTGCTACAAGGATCACGGCGAACAGGACCAACGGCAGGGTGTCGCTGAGTAGGACCCAGGCGTAGTTCAAGTTCAGGTCCACTTCCACAAAACCCAATGCCATGGCCCCCGCCGCAAGTGCATGCCACTTCTTATCGGGGCTTACCAAAACCATGCAGGCCCACACCACAGCATAGTTCAAACCGTGCATGAAGACGTGGACAGGGATCAACGCTGGGCCGAGGATCAACTGCACGACAGCAACGACGTACGCGTAACCAAGGCCCCACATTTCCATGCCACCGGGTATGGGGATCAGGGCAACATTCCCCGCAAGTATCGCACGTGCCGCAGTACCGTAACGGAGCCAATCATCCCACCGACTCAGGAAAGTGTTGGACAGCCAATTGGTCGGTTCCACTTTGATCGCTGCCAAAAGGATCCCAGCGACCACGAAGAGCGCAAGCCCTCGGCGCGTGCGCATCGATCGCCAAGTGAACGGCGCTCCAGTGAAGAATTGGGCCACGGCGGTCGCTGTCGTCAACAAGCTGATCACGAATAACAGGACCATGGCGATCAGTGCCGTCCGCGAGGGAGCTTCACTTTTCCGCCCACCATTCCGTTCGCGCAAGAAGTCGGTTAACGGTATCCGTGCTTCCTCTCCTGTATCGCCAACCAAGCTGGATCGCACTTGCACGGAGTCCGGATTTCGAAGTTCCCAAACGTCGTTCACCGCATGGATCTGGATCTTTTCAGGAATTCCCGGGACATCCACATAACGGGTGTCCGAAGCGATATCCACGGTACCATGGTTCGTATCAACAGTACATCGAACGGTCTTCGTAGCATGGATGGAAACCCACCCGAACAACACGCAGGAGCTAACAAAAAGACATCCGTGTAGCAAGATCGTTCCCTTGCTGATCGGGGCCACGTTGCCCAAGGAGAAGACCAGTCCGAGTAGCACGATCAGGATCACCCAACCACCCAGATCGAAGTTCAGCCAATGCACCATGCGTGCGGAAAGTCCAGTGGAGATCACCACCAGGAGCGGTACGGACCAGCGGAGGAAAAGGCGCTTCGTGGGGCCGATGCTCATTCGTTCTCTATGCAACGTATGATCTGGTCCTATTCGTGGTCAAGGGTAACCAAAGATCGGATCATGTATCGTTCTCCCTTGTTCAGATCGTGTTGTCCGGAGCCGGCAAAGGAACCTACTACCTCGCGTTGTGACGCTACATAGAGCTATCGCCTCGTACTCGGCTTGTCATCGTTGGAAGTTGCTGAATAAGCGACCTGAAAAGAAGTTCACACGGAGCCACGGAGTCGCGGAGGGCGCACTGCGCACGACTTCTTTGTGCCTCCGTGGCTCTGTGTGAGCAAAGGAATGCCCTGGACGCTACAGGACCGATGGCGGTCCCAAGGCTATCTTTGCCCTTCAAGTTCATTGTGCCCATGCCCACGAAGACCGCAGCCACCGAGAAGAGCGGGAAGTCGACCAAGTCAGTGAAGCCTGCGGCCAACGGAGGCCCATTCACCAAGGACACCTACCTGCGCTGGTTCAAGGAGATGATGTTGATGCGCCGCTTCGAGGAGAAGTGCGGTCAACTCTACACGATGCAGAAGTTCGGCGGTTTCTGCCACCTCTATATCGGACAAGAAGCGATCCTCGCTGGGATGATCACAGCGATCCGAACGAGTGATCGGATCATTACCGGATACCGTGATCATTGCCATCCATTGGTCTTGGGTGTGCCCGCCAAGCAGGTGATGGCCGAATTGTATGGCAAACTCACCGGTACCAGCAAAGGGAAGGGGGGGAGTATGCACTACTTCGCTAAGGATCGCAATCTCTTCGGGGGCCACGGGATCGTGGGCGGGCAGATCGGCTTGGGTGCAGGCATCGCCTTCGCGGACAAGTACCGTGGTGAGGACCATGTCACACTCTGTATGATGGGAGATGGGGCCATTCGCCAAGGGATCCTCCACGAGACCTTCAATATGGCCATGACATGGAAGTTGCCGGTGATCTTCATCATCGAGAACAACAACTACGCGATGGGTACCAGCGTGGAGCGCACCAGCAATGTCCATGACCTGAGTACCATCGGCGAGAGCTACGACATGCCCGGACTGGGTGTGAATGGCATGCGCTGCGAGGATGTGCATGAAGCCATCGCAATGACCTGTGCGCATGTGCGATCCGGCAAAGGGCCTTATCTCTTGGACATCAAGACGTATCGCTACAAGGGGCACAGCATGAGCGACCCCCAGAAGTACCGCACCAAGGAAGAGGTGGAGGGCTACAAGAAGCAGGATCCCATTGAAAGTGTGCGCGATACCATCCTTAAGAACAAGTGGGCGAAAGAGGCCGACTTGGAGAAGATCGATGCTGCCGTGAAGAAGGAAGTGTTGGAAGCTGTGAAGTTCGCCGAGGATAGCCCGATGGCCACTGCTGAGGAACTGTACAACGACGTGTATTTCGAGAAGGACTATCCCTTTGAGAAGGACTGAATTCCTGAACCGCAGAGACGCAAAGGCGCGGAGAATTCCTCAAGGGGACCTGAAGCATTGGAAGCAGCGTCCTCAGCGGGAAGAAACATAAATCGAATTAGCCCATGGCCGAGATCGTACGCATGCCGAAACTGAGCGACACCATGACCGAAGGAGTGGTGGCCGCGTGGCACAAGAAAGTGGGGGACAAGGTGAAGAGCGGCGAGGTGTTGGCCGAGATCGAGACCGATAAGGCCACCATGGAGTTCGAGAGCTTCACGGATGGCGTGCTCTTGCATATCGGTGTGGAAAAAGGCAAGGCTGCGGCTGTGGATAGCGTGCTGGCCGTGCTCGGCAAAGAAGGAGAGGACATCAGCAAGTTGCTCGCCGAGGCGGCTGCGAATGCACCCAAGCAGGAGCAGGTCAAGGCTCCGGAGCCGGTGAAGGAAGCAGTGGCTGAGGTCAGTGCCCCGGTCGCGAAAAGCGCTTCAGCACCTGTGCCAGCAGCCAAGCCGGCAGCTGCGCCGGTTCCTGCTAAACCCTCCAACGGTCGGGTGGTCGCTAGCCCGCTGGCCCGGAATCTTGCCGAAGAGAAAGGCATTGACATCAGTAGGGTACACGGAACCGGTCCAGAGGGACGGGTGACCAAACGCGACATCGAGAATTTCACTGGAGCCGGGGTTTTCGTGCCTCAAGTGGAAGGCTACGAAGAAGTGCCCGTGAGCCAAATGCGGAAGACCATTGCCAAGCGCTTGGCCGAAAGCAAGTTCAGTGCGCCGCATTTCTACCTCACCATCGAGATGGACATGTCGCGTGCGATGGCCGTGCGCGAAGCGATCAATAAGCAGATCGCGCCAGAGAAGATCTCGTACAATGACCTGGTGATCAAAGCAGCTGCAGCTTCGCTGCGCCAGCACCCCAAGGTCAATAGCTCATGGCTCGGTGACCGCATCCGTTTCAACCAGCACGTCCACATCGGCGTGGCCGTTGCCGTGGAGGAAGGATTGCTTGTTCCTGTGGTGCGTTTCGCAGATGGCAAGCCGTTGCGGGCCATCGGTGCGGAAGTGCGCGACATGGCCAAGAAAGCCAAGGAAAAGAAACTTCAGCCCGCGGATTGGGAAGGCAACACCTTCACCATCTCCAACTTGGGCATGTTCGGCATCGACGAATTCACGGCCATCATCAACCCACCGGATGCCTGCATCCTAGCGATCGGTGGGATCATCGAAAAGGCGGTGGTGAAGAACGGTGCCGTTGTTCCGGGCCATACCATGAAGGTGACCTTGAGCTGCGATCACCGCGTGGTGGACGGGGTCACTGGCGCCGAGTTCCTGAATACCTTCAAGGACATGATGGAAGAGCCGGCATTGATGCTGGGCATGGGTGCGATCTGAGGACGACCCCGAACGAGGAATAGGGTCAGCCCTTATCCACGAACCGCTGCACCAACTGCAACTCCGAACGCCCGATGTGATCGGGGTATTGCCGTTTGAATTCAGTTTCGGCCTCGGTGGCCTTTTTCGTCAGCGCGGCGCAATCGGCCTTGTCTCCTAAGTGATAGCGCAGCATCGCTTCGGCCGCGTCGATCGTGAATCGCTGAACGGCATCCTTCGGCATGATGCTGCGTGACCATTCGAATGTGTCGGCGACTTCGGTCGGATCCAGATCATCCGGGCTCACCATACGGTCCAAGGCCTCGGCAGGGATCGCGGTTTTCAAGCGGAATATGAATAGTCGTGGTTCGCAGATAACGTGCCTTGGTCCGCGACCAAGCCTGCACCTTCCACTTCCTTGGCCCGATCGTGCAGGTTCTTCAATTCGTTCGGATGCAGCATGATGGGGATCCGCTGCCAAGCTTCGGATAGCCGGATGATGTTGCGAATGGAACTGCGCGATCCACTGGTGTACATGCTGGGGTGATCGATCGCCGCATGTCGTGGTTCCCATCTTTCCTTTGCACCATGTCGCGGTTGCTCGTTCTCGGTCAATTCAGTATGATCGCCCTCCTCCTCCTCGGTGGTGGATGGGATCTGCCGTGGTGGGCGTGGTCCATCTTCGGACTTGGTCTGGCGGTGTTCCTGTGGGCGGCACTCTCCTTGGGGAAGGGCAATTTCACCATCCTGCCGGACCCTCGGATCGGCAATCAACTTTCTACGATGGGCATCTATTCCTACGTGCGTCATCCCATGTACACCGCCGTCCTGCTGTGTGGTATGGCCGTGACCTTCGGCGCACCATCACCGTTGCGCTGGGCGGCGCTGTTCGTCTGTGCGGTCGTGCTGGTCATCAAGATCCGCTATGAGGAGGGGCAACTCACTGCGAGGCATCCCAGCTATACGCAACGCATGTCGAATGTGGCCCGACTCTTTCCCGGTGTGTGGTAGCGTACCGAAGATCGTTGGCGATCGTCCATTACACCTTCGCTGAAGCGGATCACATCTTGGGTGACCAGGGCGAATCGGAAAATGTTCTCTTGGACCACCAACGCCAACCCTTCAGCGACGGAATGATCCGAATGCGCCTTTTGCGTCCGACATGAGCATGAGATCCGTCAACTATCGAAGTACTTCGAAGTTCGTCGTGGGCATCTTGAAATACGGCCCTATCCCGGTCGGGAATTCCATGCCGAATTGCGCCATGGATGAATCGATGCGCTGTGTGAAAGCGTGCGTGGGGTGGGTTTCCTTGGATGGTATCAGTACCACGATCGAATCTGGTCCTTGCCGAGCAGAAAGCAACAAGGCTTCCATCGGACTCATATACGGAAGTGGTGCTACCCCATGCCCAGATGGTTGAAGGACCGGCCCTTCCAAGACCAGTCCGCGTTGGATCCCGATCGCACGTGCGGTGGCAATGCGCTCTTCGATGAATGCCGTTCGCTTTACGTAGGCAACAGCGACTTCGCTGGTTCGCACCATTCGGAAGGTCAAGGCGAGAAAGACCAATGCCGGGATCGCGTACCGTGAAGGTGCGGGGCCGGTCCCCCGAGCGAATAGCACGAGGATCACCCAGACGGCCAATGGCTGATCCACGATCTCTCGGTAGTAGGATTGGGTCGTGTCCGCCAGATACAAGGTGCTGGCCGTATAGATGGTCAACGCTCCTAGGATGAACACGAATAGACCCCATCGATCCTTCCGACGCATGAGGGCCACTGCGATGTATAGGCCGAACAAGAGCACATCCGGGTAGTGGAACAGCGTGTGCAAGAATTTGGCCCACAACCTACCGGGTACGAAAGCCCACCCGACCCCGGCCCTTTCCAAGCCCAAGAGGACATTGCCGAAGGCGTTGGCCTCGTATGCCGAGAGGGTGAGGCTGCGCTGGATCAATTGTGCCACCAGCAATACACCGAGCCAAGCCGCAAGTCGCTTGTGGTCCCAGGCGCGATCCAGTAGAAGGGTCAGCCCCATCACCACCAGACCCATGAAATGCGACGAGATCACCAGGACGAACAAGACGGACAGGAGGGACCAACGGACCACGGGCGAGAGGAGATCCGTTTTCCATACGGCTCGGAACACGACGAGTAATAGCGCACCGTAGTAGAATTCGAAAATGGGACAGAACAAAGCATGTGCAAGGCCAACTACTTGCACGGCCACTAGCGCAGTGCCCGACTCCCGGTCCCGCAATCGGATAGAAACGAAAACGTAGCACAGCACTAGAAGTACCACATTTCCCAAGGAGAACAGTGTGATCAGCGCGGCCATGGAAACGCCGAGTTGTGCGCCCAGCACCGGTAGCCATTGCGTCAACACGATGATCCACCGGCCATTGATCACGTGGAAGCTGCCTTGATCCGCCACTTGCATCAGGAAGTAGGCGGCGTCCGCGTAAATGCGCTGGGTGGCGTAGTGCAAGGCGAACCAGGCTACGAAGGCGATGCCCAGTCCGTCCACCAAGTTCCTTAGCCAAGCGGATGGTCCTGTGGGAAGAAGAAGGACCTTCGTTCGCATGTGCGCCAATGTAGCACGCCTTGGCACAGTACTTTTCGGCCATGGATCCGCTGGTCACTCCGATCGAATACCTCAAGGGGGTGGGACCACAACGTGCCGAGTTGTTGCGTAGTGAGTTGAATGTACACACGTACATCGACCTGTTGCAGCATTTCCCATTCCGGTATGTGGATCGCAGCAAATTCCATCGCGTAGCGGAACTGCACGAGGAGATGCCCCAAGCCCAACTGCGCGGTGTGTTGGGCCCGCTACGCACCATGGGCGAGAAGCAAGGTCGACGACTGACGGCCACATTCTCGGATCCAAGTGGTAGCGTTGAACTGGTTTGGTTCAAAGGCGTACGATGGTTGCATACATCGCTGAAACCGGGGCAGGAATACATCCTTTTCGGCAAGCCGAATGTGTTCAAAGGCCGATTCAACTTCCCACACCCGGAATTGGAATTGGCCGCCACGTGGGAGAAAGGATTGGAGGCCGCTTTGCAACCGGTGTACCGCACAACAGAGAAGCTTACGGCGAAGGGACTTGGCAGCCGTGCGATCTGGAAGCTGCAAAAGACGGCCTTGGAGCAGGTGGCCGGACATGTACCCGAGACGTTGAGCAGTGAGTTGGTGGAATGGCTGGGCGGTGTAACGCGCGACATGGCCTTCCGGCAGATCCATGCACCGCAGGATCAAGCCCGATCGGATGCCGCCATCCATCGCCTCAAGTTCGAAGAATTGTTCTTCCTTCAACTGAGACTCCTGAAACAGAAGTTGTTATTGCAACACCAGTTGCGCGGGAATGTATTCACCTCGGTGGGTCAGCATTTCAACTCCTTCTACACGGAGCACCTGCCCTTCGAACTCACCGGTGCCCAGAAGCGTGTGGTGAAGGAGATCCGCAAGGACATGGGAAGTGGCCACCAGATGAACCGTTTGTTGCAGGGCGATGTCGGAAGTGGAAAGACGTTGGTGGGACTTTTGAGTATGCTCATCGCACTGGACAACGGATTCCAAAGTGCGTTGATGGCGCCGACCGAGATCCTAGCGCAACAACACTACGCCACACTTGCGCGATTCTTGGAGGGTCTGCCTGTTGAGGTCCGGTTGCTCACAGGCAGCACCAAAGCGGCTGAGCGAAAGAGTATTCTCGCCGCCTTGAAAGCGGGCGCGATCCACTTCATCGTGGGCACGCATGCGCTGCTGGAGGACCGCGTGGTATTCCAACGGCTCGGGCTGGTGGTGATCGATGAACAGCATCGTTTCGGTGTGGCGCAAAGGGCGCGCTTGTGGGCGAAAAGTGCCGTGCCCCCGCACGTGTTGGTGATGACCGCCACACCCATTCCCCGGACCTTGGCCATGACCCTCTACGGCGATCTGGATACCAGCGTGATCGACGAATTGCCGCCGGGGCGCAAGCCTATCCGTACCGTACACCGCTACGATTCCTCGCGCAACGCCGTGTTCGGTTTCATGGAGGAGGAGATCACCCAAGGCCGACAGATCTATGTGGTGTACCCGCTGATCGAAGAGGCCGATCCGGAGAAGATGAATGGCCAAGAACTGAAGGACCTGACCGATGGGTTCGAAAGTATCACTCGGCGATTCCCGCTCCCGAAGTACGCCGTGAGCATGTTGCACGGTCGAATGGATCAGGCCACGAAGGACTACGAGATGGCCCGATTCAAGAAAGGGGAGACCAATGTTCTAGTGGCCACCACGGTGATCGAAGTGGGCGTGGACGTGCCCAATGCCAGTGTAATGGTGATCGAGAACGCCGAGCGCTTCGGACTCTCTCAACTGCACCAATTGCGAGGGAGGGTCGGTCGTGGGGGTGAACAGAGCTTCTGCATTCTGATGACCGGTGAGAAGCTCGGAAATGATGCGCGGACGCGGATCGAGACCATGGTGCGTACCAATGATGGATTCGAGATCGCCGAGACCGATCTACGCCTACGCGGACCGGGTGATCTGATGGGCACTCTGCAAAGCGGCCTTCCAGAATTGCACATCGCCGATCTCATCGCGGATGCCGGCCTATTGCAGCAAGCGCGTCAGGTGGCCATCCGGTTGTTGGACTTGGACCCGGAGTTGCGGGATCCGAAACACGCGGCCATTGCAACAAGCCTTGCGGAGCGATCCAAAGGGAAGCCGCTGTGGGGCCGGATCAGTTGAGTTTTCAGCAGACGCAGCAACCGGACGTGTATTCGACCTCAGCTCCTCAGCGCTGCCTTGCGCCGGATCTCTTCGGGGTCCAACACATGCTCCAATGCTCCTGCCGCGATAAGCACTTGTGCGATGGCATAGGTGACCATCACGGACCATTTCGAATGGGACAGTGGCTCCATGAATCGATCCACAGCGAGCAGACTATCGCTGAGTACAAAGAACAAGGCGCCGATCAGGACCAGTGCGAAACTCCGTGGAAAGGTGCGCCCTAAACGGAAGGCGGCCGCAACGCTCATCAGGGTGATGGACGCGGCGTAAACGCCCACCGGGATCGCGATGGGATCCTCCACTACACGGATCAAACGGCTCGCGAAGAAGTAGCCATAGGCCACCATGCCTACAGCGATCACCGCGGCGATCATGTTGGTGCGTGCCATGCCGATGTCCGTAATGTTCTGGAAGAACCCCATGGCGTAACACAACTGCGCGATCATGAAAGCACCCAGTCCGATCAGGAAGTTGAAATCGTCCACATGCTGGAACATCAACGCGATATCGCCCACGAGGGAGAAGAAAAGCCCCGCTTGGACCAACAAGGTGAATCGGTCGCCTACACGCCGACTGTTGAAGAAGAACCAACTGGACAGGATCACCAGCATCAATGGCTTGCATACGTAGGTGACGACATGTGAACCGGTGACTTCGCCAGCAATGGTGCCCAAGGTGGCCAGGCCGTAAAGCCCGAGATTCAACGGAGTATTCCTGCGGATGTCCATGGATAGGACGCGAAAATAGGCAGGAGGCACGGCCAAGCGCGGCTGCGGATCATTCTTCGTCAGATGGTGCTGTGCTTGCGATGACCGCAGCCCGATGATCGGCAGACGATCCTTGAATCTTCAGATGACCTTACTCTCGAACGGCATTCTTCAAACCCAAAGGTGCTGCAGGCAGTGCCGCGACGAGCAATAGAGCGGTCAGGGTCAGTGCAATTGGTGTGGGCAGCACCATCCACGCCACAACGGCCAACAAGGCAGAGCGCAAGGGCACGGAAAGAAAGGCCAAGCGCCTGCCATCGAGGAGCATGCCCAATTCCATCACCCACCACAGGATCGTGGCACCCAGCACCCATTGCCACATTTCCGGGATAGTGTCCTGCTGGAACAGGAACCATGCGGTGACACCCACCAACACCACGAACTGGAACGCTGCAAAGTACATCCAACGACGTGGGACCTCGGTATCGAACTTCTTGTATCGCGTACGATCCTTTCGCGTCGGACCCTCGAAGCCTCCCAATTCCTGAGGTCGCCATCCCGGCCGTTGCACGAAGACCCTCAGCTTGTCTCGCCAATCGCCACAGCGGCGGGCCAAGGCGATCAATTCGGCCCAGTAGTGGAAGTTCGCCCACACCGGGTCCCAGGTGCGCAGGGGTGTCGTGATGCCGTAGATCGGTTCCTCTTCCTCCCGCTGGAATGTGCCGAACAGCTTGTCCCAGATGATGAGCGTTCCTGCATGGTTCCGGTCGATGTACTTCGGATCGCTGCCGTGATGGACGCGGTGGTGGCTCGGCGTATTCAGGATCCATTCCAACCACCCCAGGTCCTTGATCGCTTTGGTATGGATCCAGAACTGGTAGAGGGTAACGAACGCACCCACCGTGAGGATCGTGAGCGGATGGACGCCTAAGAGTGCGATGGGTGTATAGAACCAAAAGCTGAACAGCCCCTGCCACCAACTTTGGCGCAAGGCAACGCTCAAATTGTACTCTTCGCTTTGGTGGTGTACGATGTGTGCCGCCCACAAGAAATTCACCTCATGGCTCAGTCGGTGGAACCAATAATACAGCAGATCCACCAACAAGAAAGTGATGAGCCACGTGAGCATACTGTTCTCCAGCGTGAACAGCCGCCAATTGTCATACAGGTAGAGATAGACCGCGAACACCACCGTTTTCGTGAACGCACCGACCACTTGCGAGCCGATGCCACAACCCAGGTTCGCGATCCCGTCGTTGAACCGATAGACCTTTCGGCCTTTCCAAGCGCTCCAGGCCAACTCCAACCCGATCAGCAGGAAGAATAGGGGTATGGCCAACGCGATGTACTCCATCGCAGCAAATCTATCCTTGACCAGTGGTCGTGTGTCCGCTAGTCGGTGGATTCCCCATACTACGGCGATGCGGCGCGCCCCCTTCGGTATCTTCGCCGACCACTTTGGACCATCCCCCTCGTCGAGGTTTCGGCGATCATCATGCGCATCTCTTGGAACTGGCTTCGGCAATACATCGATACGGACCTTACCCCGCAGCAAGCGGCGAACGTGCTCACCAGCACTGGACTGGAAACCGAGAGTGTCGAATTATTCGAGCCGGTGAAGGGCATGTTGGCCGGTGTGGTCGTTGGCCACGTGGTGGAGTGTGTCCCGCATCCGGACGCTGATCGGTTAAGTGTGACACATGTGGATGTTGGGCAGGAGGAGATGCTGCAGATCGTTTGTGGAGCACCCAATGTAGGGGTGGGACAGAAGGTCATGGTGGCCACCGTGGGCACCATCATCCATCTGCCGGACGGTACCAGCTTTCCGATCAAGAAGAGCAAGATCCGCGGACAAGAAAGCCACGGCATGATCTGCGCGGAGGATGAACTCGGCTTGGGTAAGAGTCACGCTGGGATCATGGTCCTGGATGCGGTCGCACCGATCGGAATGGCCGCATCGGAATTCTTGGGCTTGCGTTCCGATCATGTGTTGGAGATCGGCCTAACCCCGAACCGAACGGATGCCATGGGACATGTGGGCGTGGCGCGTGATCTGCGCGCTGCGCAAGTGTACCGTACCGGAGCCACGGTCACTTTCGGTCTTCCTTCCGTAGAAGCATGGTCCGAGATCCATGAACCGGATGCCGTTGCGGTGGAGGTGCAGGACACGGAGGCTTGTCCGCGCTATGCTGGGGTCACGCTCCGCGATGTCAAGGTGGGCTCGTCGCCGAAGTGGATGCAGGAACGGTTGTTGGCCATTGGACTGAAGCCGATCAACAACATAGTGGATGTGACGAATTACGTGCAGCACGAATTGGGACAACCGCTACATGCCTTCGATGCCGATCGGTTGAACGGCCGACGGATCGTGGTGCGAAAAGCGCGTGCGGCGGAGCCTTTCACTGCCTTGGATGGCAGGTCTTTGGAACTTACGAACGAGGACCTCGTGATCGCCGATGCTGAGACCCCTGCCTGTATCGCAGGGGTGTTCGGTGGTATCGATAGCGGCGTTACCGATAATACGGTCACCGTGTTCTTGGAGAGTGCTTGTTTCAACGCCACGTCCGTTCGTCGCACCGCACGACGACATGGGTTGAACACCGATGCGTCGTTCCGTTTCGAACGTGGAGTGGATCCCGAATTGACGGTGTATGCCTTGAAACGAGCTGCCTTGTTGTTGCACGAGTTGGCCGGTGCTCGTGTTGCATCATCGATCACCGACATCGATCATCGACCGAAAGAGGCAAAGTGGATCGATCTTTCTTTCGCCGCATGTGATCGCCTCACGGGGATCACCATCGCACCGGACGATGTGGTCCGGGTGTTGGAATTGCTCGACTTCCGGATCGGGGAGCGCAGTGCGACGGGTCTGGCCGTGATGCCTCCGAGTTACCGTACCGAGGTGACGCGCCCTGCGGATGTGATCGAAGAGATCCTGCGCATCCATGGATACGATGAAGTGCCGGTCCCGGAACGCTTGCTCTGTCCTCCAGTGGTCCAGTCGCCGTTGAACAGCGAAAGCCTCGGTGCGCAACTGGGTGCTCAATTGGTGTCGCGTGGCCTACGCGAGATCATGGCCCCTTCGTTGGTGAATGGATCACGCAGTGAGCAGGACAACACCGATCTGGTGCGGTTGCAGAACCCACTCAGTACCGAATTGGATGTATTGCGGCCCACCATGCTCTTTGGTGCACTCTCCGCCATTGCCTACAACAACAACCGTCAGCATCGTGATCTGCGTTTCTTCGAACGTGGCCGGACGTACCGCACCAGTGCCAATGGAACAGTGGAGACACCGACCCTCGCGATCACTTTGACCGGACGACGCTATTTGGAGCGTTGGCGCTCGGATGACCGCAAGAGCGAGTTGGCCGATGCAAAAGAAGAGGTGGAGTTGTTGCTTTCACGTCTGGGCCTGATCAGTGAAGCCGCATGGGTGCCGATGGAGCATCCCTTGCTGAGGAATGCACACCGCATTGAGGTGGCTGGCAGGAAGGTGGGTGTGATCGGTGAAGTGGATGCCGCGCAATTGAAGGCGAGTGATGTTGGACAGGCGGTGTATTACGCCGAACTCCATGAGCAAGCGCTATTGGAAGCATGTATGCAACATCGGATCGGCTATCAGGAAGTGGCCAAGTTCCCTGCGGCGCGTCGCGACCTGAGCTTGCTGATCGATGGTGCCGTTCGTTTCGAGCAACTGCGTGAACTGGCCTTCAATGCGGAACGGAAACTCTTGCGGGAAGTGGACCTGTTCGATGTCTACCAAGGGGACAAGTTGCCTGCTGGAAAGAAGAGCTATGCCCTCAGTTTCCAGTTGCAGGACCATGCACGCACACTCACGGACGAACAGGTGGAGAAGGCCATGGGCCGCATCCGCGAAGCATTGGCCAAGGGCGTAGGTGCGGAAGTGCGATCCTGATCAACGAACGATCCAGCGCTTCACAGTTTCCAGCGCTTCCTGTTTCCCCTTCACGGCCACCAATTCCGCGCCATCCACGGGGTCGTAGTTCAGCAACCAGGTCACCAGGATGTCGCGTGCAGCCTCAGGTAGTTCCGTGATATCTCCTGCATCCACAGTGCGTAAAGCGGGATCCACCGGAACCGCGATCAGCTTGTCGTCGCGCTCACCGGCATCCAGCAATTCGATCACGCCGATGGGCTCCACTTCCAGAACAGTTCCTGTTGGGATCGCGCCGCAAAGCACGAAGACATCCACGGCATCGCCATCGCCTCCTTCATCCTTGTTCATCCGCGTGCCCGGGATGAAGCCGTAATTGGCCGGATAGGGTAGGAAGGTGATGCGACGCGGAACGCCGTTCCGGGTATCAACGGGGAACGTGTTCGTCGTTGGGTCGTATTGCCGCTTCTCCACGGTGCCTGCCGGGATCTCGATCACCGCACGTAGGACATCACCGTGTACCACAGCGTCCAGTTCCTCCAAGTTGTTCGGCTCGCTCGCCATGTGCATGTTGCACGCGGATATGCCTATGCCGATCGTCAGGATGGACCACCAGGATCTCGCTCGCATGCGGTGCAAGTTCGCACGTTCCCGAGGAACTACCGCAACCGGTACGTCACGCTGAACATTCCGCCGACCCCGCTGTTGGTGCGCACCAGATCTCCGCTACTGAACGCGTTGCCAAGTTGCGTTCGCCACGTGGGTTCGACCCCCAACGACCAGCCGTTCCCGAACTTGTATCGGATGTATGCACGAGCGGTGACACCAAGTTGCGTCCTGCGGAATTGTTCCGTGGTGAAGGGTGTGTACCCATCGAATTCCGCATTCGGCAATGTGCCCCTGCGCCCAGTGAGCACACCGATCGTTGGGCCACCACGAAGACCGAGCATCCACGGACCTTGCGTCACATGTGCATCCAAAAGCAATGGGATCTCCACGTAGCTCACGCGGTTCACAACGCGCAGTGCATCGATCAACTGACGGGTGCTGCTGAACGTGTTCGTGCCGAGAATGAGGAAGATGATCGTCGTATCGCGGCTTTCCGTGACGTACCACTCTTGTCCATCGATCACCACATTCCCCAACACATACAAGAGCGTTGTATCGATAGGTTGGAAGTAGTTGCTGTCCCGGATCACCGTGTTGGTCAACGACCGTGCTTCAACCGTGAGTTCCTCTTCGTAGGTGGAATAGTGGATGCCACTTCCGATACCGAAGTTCCTGCCCATGCGCATCACTTCCGCCCCGAATGCAGGTGCCCAGTGGCCCTTGAGTCCGTCGCTCCATTCAGCACTGTTGCCATCGGTGTATTTACTGGTTGAGCGAAGGCCACCGAACAGCACACCGATCTCCCAAGGCGAAGATGCCGGCACCACACTCATGGGAGATACTTCCGGTGGAACGGTCAGCGCGGAATCCTGCGTTCGGGTGGAATTCATTGCGTCGCTTTCCACTCCGATGACCGCTTCCGCGTGGCCCCCTTCTGCGTTCGTCCGATCCGATCCGGGTTCCGTTGTGGGAGGTGCTTCGTACACACCTGGTACTTCCATACCGACCACTTCTTCTGTTCGGTCTTGCAAAATGCTCATTGGGTGCATTTCATCAACTCCCTCCATTTCTTCTCCGAGCGGTGGCTCCGTAGCAACCGTCGTTCGGGCGGAGGTTTCCAAGTCGCTGGACCCATCCGTTGTATCGGACGCAGGTTCGTTCGTTGATACGGGATCCAAGTTGGGTAGGACCGCATTCGTGTTCGGTGCAGACGTTGTTTCCTCCTCTTGGTCATCGGTGATCACCGGAGGGTCTTCGCGGGTCAATAGTGCTGTGAACGTATCCGCGTCCTTTGGCAACAATGTGGTCTCACTCTCTGAGTCAACAGGTGCGCTGGATCGTCCAGTTGGTGATGGTTCGGTTCCACGGGAGCGATCCTTTTTGGACTTCTTCGGTGTGGATGACCTGTGCTGGCTTGCGGAGATGGCTGGCATCGAGATGTCGGTCGTCCCTGTGCCAGAAAGCTTGGGCGCATTCGTTGATGGGCTCTTGATCGAATTCTCGGTTCCGGCTCCATCTTGTTGCGCGTTCTGTTGGTCAGAGTTGCTCGCTGGCTCAGACTCCACACGATCCACTGGTGGAGCTACCGAAGCCGATCCGTTCGCGTGCTGCAGTGCCGTGTAACCAAGTTGCTTTTCCGCTGCTGGATCCGCATTGATCCACCATGTTGCGGCACCGATCAGGATGAGAGCGACCGCTCCGATGGCCCAGTGCTTCCATCCACCCGAAGTGCGGCGCTGCGCTGCGATCAAACGCTCTGCGGCCGACCAATCGGACTCACGGAAAATGGATCCCCGCTCCTCCAACTTGCGTCGGGCCAGTTCGTCGAATTCGTTCCGTTCGCTCATCGTGTTGTGCTGTTTGAAGTGACCGCCAACCGAGCGATCGCCTGCTGAAGAATGCCGCGTGCGTTGGACACGTGCCACTTCGATGTGCCCTCGCTGATGTTCAGCAATTGGGCGATCTCGGCGTGGGCGAAACCATCGATCGCGAACAGGTTGAACACATTGCGCGACATCTTCGGCACGCACTCGAGCAGTTCAGCGAAGGCTTCCGCTTCCATCTGGCGCAAGTAATCGTTCACCTCTGCGGTCGGTATCTGTTCCAGTGGCTGCTCCATTGTTTCCTGTTCCTTCCGTTCGCGTTCTTTCCGGTATCCGTCGATCACCGTGTTGATCACGATCCGCCGTGCCCACGGTTCAAAAGGCACCTCGGAACGTTTCTTTCCCAGGTTTTGCAGGATCTTCAAGAAACCCTGATTCATCAGTGCCGCAGCATCCTGGCGGTTGCGTTCATACCGTGAACAGATCGACATCATCATCCCGTACAAGGCGCGGTACATTTCGTACTGGGCCTTGGGTTCCTCGCGGATGCACCGGGCTATGAGTGATTCGTCCACCATGCGGTATGCGGAAAGGCGCCCGCGAATTCGGACGCCTTTCCACATCGAGGGTCATGGATCAGCGCACCTTCACGAACCGTTCGCTCAGGGTGGCCGTTCCGTTGCTGATCGTGATCATGTAAAGACCTGCGTTGAGTTCGGCCACGGACACGCTCATGCTGTTCCGACGATCATTGATGGAACGGGTGTCATTCGCTACCACACGACCGCTCAAGTCCGTGATGGTGATGCGCAGGTTGCCCTTCATGCGGCTTTCCAATGCAATGTTCAGTACGTCGTTCACCGGATTCGGCCAGGCGTTCAAACCGGAAAGCGTTGGCAGTTCCGTTACACCGACCGAAAGCGGATTCATCACATTGATCGTAACAGTGGCGCGGTTACCAGCGCCCACGAAGCCACCGAGGATACCATCCCCATCCACTGTGATGTCCTGACAATAGGTCGATGTGCAACCCGCATTGTCGTTGATCGTGAGGCAGATCGTGTAGGTGCCGCTGCCAGCATACGTATGCGAAGGGAAGGCGGTGGTTGAAGAGCTTCCGTCGCCCCAAGTCCACAGGAATTGGAAGTTACCGGTGCCTCCGCCGCTCAAGTTCCACAGCCACAATTCGTTCGGGATGGGTTCGCCGCCACCTCCATTGGGGTTCGATGCGGAATCCACCCACTGGTAGGCCTGCATCACGAAGAAGCCGGCCTCACATGTGGTGGTCGCAGAGTCGGGTACGCAGATGCAGGCCGCGTTCCACATGCCAAGTTCATTGGATCCGGGCAAGCTGCACGGAGTACCTGGAACGTTCGGCCCGTTCGGGATCTGTAGGCAATCGAACATCCCGGAACCAGGGTTGATGATGCCATTGTTGTCGACCACCAAGCTGTCGCAGGTCATGCTGGTGCAGCCGTCGGAACTGCTCATCAAGAGACAAACACTGTAAATGCCAGCGGTGAATTCGGTGGTAAGGTCGGCCGTTGTGGCTTCAAAGGTCAAGCCACCATCCAAGGACCATGCATAGGTGTATGGGGCCACACCGCCAGAAGAGCAGTTGGTGAACTGGGCCATGAATGGAATGTCGCCCTGAGCAGGACTGGAAGCTTGGGTGGTCGTGAAGCAGGCCGCACAATTCGTGGTGTTCGCAACACAGGTGCAGGATGCGCTCCATGTACCGGGTATTCCTAGAAATGTAGTACAAGCGGTCCCCGGAAGTGCAGGTCCATTCGGAACGCCGAGGCAGTCCACAATGGCCCCTCCACAGTTGAGGTCGATCACCACGGAGAGCGTATCGAAGGTGTTCACGGAATAATTCCCCGTTCCGGTCTGCATGGCACCGTTGCATGGGGAGGTCACTTGGAACCAGCCCACTGGGGAATCCATTTCGAACATCGCGAAGTAATTGCAGTTCGAGTCCAACTGTACGGTCATGTTGATAGCAGGCAATGTGTTCTGAACGGTCGTGATGGTGACCACCGCGTTTCCGGGTGAGCATCCGTTCACATAGCCGCTGACCGTGACCGGATAAGGCGGGGTGGGTTGTGCGAAGGCAACAAGTCCTAGGATCAAGGCAGGGCCGAGAAGGAGTGAGCGTAGGTTCATTTCGAATGGGTCTTTTGGTTCAAGTAGATCGTGTGGTTCAACTCCATACACGTCGCATTCGACCCCGAAGTTGGGTCGGAGTACGAAAATGATCAGAAATTTAGTTGATCCCCTCAGATCGCCCCATCGATCAACCCATCCTCCGCTTCGTTGGGCAGGGTGACCTTCAGCCCTGGGGTGCGCTTCATTTCCTGTTCGATGCTCCACACCGCATTCGGGTTGCGGGCCCAAGCGCGGCGCGCGATGCCGTTGTTCACGTCCCAGTGCAGCATGCTTTTCAGGCGTCGATCACTGTCGGCGCTGCCATCGAGCACCATGCCGAAGCCACCGTTGATCACTTCGCCCCAGCCTACGCCACCACCGTTGTGTAAGCTGATCCACGTCGCTCCGCGGAAGGCATCGCCTACGAAGTTCTGCACGGCCATGTCCGCAGTGAAGCGTGAACCGTCGCGGATGTTGCTCGTTTCGCGGTAAGGGCTGTCGGTGCCACTCACATCGTGGTGGTCGCGACCGAGTACGATGGGTGCGGAGATCTCGCCGCTCTTGATCGCTTTGTTGAAGGCCTCAGCGATGCGGATGCGTCCTTCACTGTCCGCATAAAGTATGCGGGCCTGACTGCCCACCACGAGCTTGTTCTCCTGAGCGCTGCGGATCCAATGTAGGTTGTCTGCGATCTGTTGGCCGATCTCCTTCGGAGCCTCTTTCCCCATGGCCTCCAACACATCACCGGCTATGCGGTCACTTGTTGCAAGGTCCTTCGCATCGCCGCTCGTGCATACCCAACGGAACGGTCCGAACCCGTGGTCGAAGCACATCGGGCCCATGATGTCCTCCACATAGCTCGGGTAGCGGAATTCCTCGCCGCTCTTGCCTTCGATCTCCGCTCCGGCGCGCTTGCTCTCGAGCAGGAAGGCGTTGCCGTAATCGAAGAAGTACATGCCATACTCCGCGAGGGTGTTCACGGCTTTCACATGCCGACGCAACGTCTCCTGCACGCGCTCCTTGAAGGCTGCGGGGTCCGCGGCCATGAGGGCGTTGCTCTCTTCGTAGCTCAGGCCCACCGGGTAGTAACCACCGGCCCAAGGATTGTGCAAGCTGGTCTGGTCGCTGCCGAGATCTACCTTGATCTTGCGTTCGGCCATTCGCTCCCACAGGTCTACCACATTGCCAAGGAAGGCGATGCTATGTGCTTCGCCTTTCTTCTGATAGTTGATCGCGGCATCGATGCATGCATCCACATCGTCGATCACTTCATCCACCCAACCTTGGCTTTGGCGTTTGTGTGCGGCTGTCGCATTTACCTCGGCGCAGATCGTTACGACCCCTGCGATATTGCCTGCCTTCGGTTGTGCACCGCTCATACCACCGAGCCCTGCCGTCACGAAGAGCTTGCCCCTGGTGGTCTTGTCGTTGCCCTTCAGCATCCGGCATGCATTCAGTACGGTGATCGTCGTGCCATGCACGATCCCCTGCGGACCGATGTACATGTAGCTACCTGCTGTCATTTGGCCGTATTGTGTTACGCCCAGCGCATTGAACTTCTCCCAATCGTCCGGCTGGCTGTAGTTCGGGATCATCATGCCATTGGTCACCACTACGCGAGGTGCATCGGTATGGCTTGGGAAAAGCCCCAGTGGATGGCCGCTGTACATTACGAGCGTTTGTTCGTTGCTCATCTCGCTCAGGTACTTCATTGTGAGCCGGTATTGTGCCCAGTTCTGGAACACGGCACCGTTTCCGCCATAGGTGATCAACTCATGCGGGTGCTGCGCCACGGCAGGGTCCAAATTGTTCTGGATCATCAGCATGATCGCCGCTGCTTGTTTGCACTTCGCTGGATAGTCCGTGATCGGACGTGCGTGCATCTTGTGCGTTGGACGCAACCGGTGCATGTAGATGCGGCCGAGCTCCTTCAGCTCCTGTGCGAACTCCGGTGCAAGTGTGGCGTGGTGCTTCTTGGGGAAGTAGCGTAATGCATTCCGCAAAGCCAGTTTCTTCTCCTCGGCGCTCAGGATGTCCTTGCGCTTGGGGGCGTGGCTTACTAAAGGGTCCAGCGGCTGTGCTGGCGGAAGGACATCGGGGATGCCTTCGGTGATGGTCTGCTGGAAGGGAGCAAGGTCAGAGGAAGTAGCAACGGACATGCTGCGAAGATCGCACTCGGAGCGCACTAACGCACGATCATGAAGCGCTGCGGGACGAAGCCATCGACCATTAAGACATAGGCTCCCGGTTGAAGGGCTTGCACATCGATGACTTCTTGCTCGGAGGTGACCTGCTGCTGTACAACGAGTCGACCGTTCAGGTCAGATATCCGAACGACTTGACCAGTGGTGCTGTTGGATATTTGAATGTGCTCACCGGCAGGATCTGGGAAGAATTTCAGCGGTACGGATCCTTCGCTGTTAATGCCAAGTATGACACTTATCGATGTGGGCGTTCCAACATGTTCGTTTCCGATTGAATACGCCCACAAGGAATCAGAAAAGCTATCTTCGAAATGATGGCCCACAGCGCGAGTACGTCCAATACCTTCAACGAAACGAATGGTTTCTCGGTCGAAGCCGATCGACCCAAGACTATCTTGAATGCATTGGATCACGGTTGGTGCAGACTCCCAATTGGTCTCGTCGAAGTAGTCCGAGTCGAGAACGTAACGCCCTGTTTGATCCTTCCTTGCACGCCATCGAATTCCCCCATGATATAAGCCGAATTCTCCGTCCTCCGAATTCGGATCTGGTTTGGAATAAGCGCCTGGCCAAAGGGAGTTCAACATCTGGTTGCCAAGTTCGTTATCGATGGTCCATGAATCATGTTCGACGTTGAACGAGATGAGCGTGTTTGTGCTGTATGTGTACTCTCCACATGGAATTGAGGTCCATAGAATGTATCCGGTATGGTCGAAGCTTGATGTCTTTTGGACAAGGTACTCTGTGCGTGTCAGCAACTCGGTCCGTTGTACAAACTCGTATCTGTTGATATAGTTCCATGAATAATTGCACGTGCCGTCCGTGCTCGACCCATCGCCTCTGTACTCAAGTATATCCCCGGGCTGGTAGTCAAAGAGATCAACCATCGTCGGGAATCGCTCCCCGAGGTCTATGCCTCCTTGAATTCCGATCAAGTCAAAATGCACCGTATCGCGCACGTACTCTATTAAGCCATGTTCTTTACTCAAACCAAGAATGACCCCATTCGAGAAGCTCATCCATTTCACACTGTCCATCTCGCCAAGAATGGTGATCATCTCCATTGTTTCCACGGTCCCTGAGATGCCACTGGACCCGGTCCATTGCTGTCCAAGTCCTTCCCCCACGCGCACAAGTGTCGTATCCACATCGATCATCCACCAATTCGATCCGGACCGGATAAGACGGCCGCCCAAGAATTGCGGGGCGTTCAGCAGTATAGGATAGTTGCTCCAGCAATTTTCCGCAGTAGGTTGGGTCGATTCTAGCAACTCTATGACCCCGTTCAGTTGGAACTCCATGCTATCTACACCCAAAGTATCAATGTCCATGACACGGATCTGATCACTGATCGTATCCGTCCCGTCGTTGCTATAGTTGTACTTGTAGTCCGGGTTGATGAGCGCCCAGTTCTGAGCAGCGGTTGCGCACGAGAGTCCCAAAAAGATCGCAAGGGCAGTAAAGCGCATGAGGATCCTTTTCTGTGAAGATAGCGCGGATCCGACTTTCGCTGCCTAGGTCACCGGTCAGGGACTGGTAGGAATACGGTGGCTTGTGTGAGTCACCGGATAGCCCGCTGTCGTGGCTTCCGGTGGGACGGGCTGGCCTAGTGCGTTGCCTTCCGATCACCCCTGCGCCTTCCGCACCGCCTCGTGCCCGTATGGGCAATGTCGGCAGCTGTTGCCGCAGCAATACCCCCGTTTCAGCAAGAATTGCGCGGTGTACACGAGGTAGCCTTCCGGTGTGAAGTAGCAATCGCCGTGTACCATGCCCAAGCGCTCCATGCGGGCTTCTTCTTCAGGGGAGTAGTGGAAGGCGGGCGGCTCCGGTTTGGGGAACATCGGTGCGAAGATGCGAAGACGGCCTTCTGGTCCGTTATTTCCACAATGAACAGTGCGTTACTCTGTGGATGGATCGTGGATAACTCCCTGAATGGCCAATAGTTTCGCACTATCCCGTGGTATGCTCATCATGGGGCAAGGACCTTGTTGAAATGTTCAAAACCTGCTTTCTCCCCCTTTTGCTGTTGTTGGTGGCACCTACTTATGCGCAGGGACGACCATCGGAGCCGCGCAATACACCCGAGCAGTACATCGCCGAGTGGAAGGAGGTGGCCGTGAAGAAGATGAAGGAACACGGCATTCCAGCGAGCATTACTCTGGCACAAGGGCTGCTAGAGAGCGGCAACGGCAACAGCGAATTGGCGCGGCAAGGGAACAACCATTTCGGCATCAAGTGTACACCCGATTGGACCGGTGGCCGCACCTACCACGACGACGATAAGAAGGACGACTGCTTTCGCAAGTACAAGGATGCTGCACAGAGCTACGAGGACCACGCCCAATTCCTACAGAAGTCGCGCTATGCGGGTCTCTTCGAATTGAAGCCGACGGACTACAAGGGCTGGGCCCACGGTCTGAAGCGTGCCGGTTATGCGACCGACCCCAATTATCCGAACAAGCTGATCGCGTTGATCGAGCGGTACGAGTTGGACAAGTTGGATCGCGGTGTGGACGTGGCCTACAAGCCTGCACCGAAACCTGGATCCGCCTCTAGCGGGAAGAAACCGAACAAGCATTCCAACTCATCCGATGTACTCACCTACAGTACAGGCCGGGCGGTGGAACAGTTCGAAGGCCGCATCAAGTACGTGACCGCCAAAGAGGGCGATGACTTTCGCAAGCTGGCTAAGGACCTGGAGATGACCCACGGCCTGTTGGCCCGGTGGAACGACATGGACAAGGATGCGAAGCTCGAGGCTGGCCAGCGCATCTACATCCAGCCCAAGCGCAACACAGCTAAGAGCCGAACAACGCATACGGCCAAGGCCGACGAAACGCTGTGGGACGTGAGCCAACACTACGGCGTGAAACTCGCGAAGCTGGCGAAGTACAACGGCCTGTCCGAAGATGCGAAGCTGGATGCCGGGCAGCGGATCGAGTTGCAGAAACCCAAGCGGCGTTAGTCGTTCTCGCCCGTAAAGCGCACCACATCATCCTTGGTGCCGAACAGCACCAGGATGTCGCCTTTACTCGGTACGAAGTCCGGATCCATCACGCCGAGGGCGCCCAGTTTGATGGATCGCCGACCGAGGAAACTCTTTTCACTTTCCTTGCGCAACACGGTCACCATGCCCAGCTTGCGTTCACGCAATTCCACGATCTGGTTCAAGGGTTTGCCCACGAACTTGTCCGGGACCACGATCTCCGCGATGATGAAACCGCCGGGCAATTCGAACTGATCGACCAAGCGGCGCAGGTTGAGTTTCCGTGCCAAGCCATCGGCCGCCTTTTCTTCCGGGTGAACGATGTCCGTAACGCCCATGGAGTTCAACACCATTTCGTGCAACGGGTTGATGGCCCTGCTGATCACGCGCTTCACCTTGAGGTTCACCAACAAAGCGGTGGTCATGATGTTCGCGCCCTGGTCTTCGCCAATGGCCACCACGGCCGCGTCCACATCGTTCAAGGGCAAGGTGCTCACCGCTTGCGGATCGTTGCTTTCCATGCACACCGCGTAGGACACTTCGGATTTCAAGGCTTCCACCTTGTCCATGTCGTGGTCGATGGCAATGACCTCGTGCCCCATTTGGGTGAGCTTCAATGCCAGGTGCTTTCCGAAGTTGCCGAGGCCGAAGACCGCTACTTTCATGGCTGATCAGTTGATGAGGATGTCCTCTTTGGGATAACGATACGAGGTGACCTGTACTTGCCGCAGGACACCGATGAGCAAAGTGAGCGCACTGACGCGACCTACGAACATCACACCGACAAGTACGAGTTTCGCCGGGTCGCCCAACAGTCCGGTCACACCCATGGTGAGGCCGACGGTGCTGAAGGCTGAAAAGCATTCGAAGGCGAGGGGCAACAAGCCTAGGTCCGATTCCATGCTGGTGATCACCGTAACGGAAAGGCCCAGAAAGACCAAGGAGAGCACGATGGCTGCGAAGGCGCGGCGCACACTCACGTGGCTGAGTTCGCGCCCACCGTATTCCACTCGGCGCCGACCGCGAGCCGTGGAGAAGATGTTCAGCGTGGCCACACCGAATGTGGTGGTCTTGATGCCACCTCCTGTGGATCCCGGCGAAGCACCGATATACATCAGCAGCAAGGTGATCATCAACGTGGGAACGGCGAGGGATCCGTACTCCACGACGTTGAAGCCGGCCGTCCTGGGGGTGACCCCCGTGAAGAAGGCCGCGCTGAATCGTCCCCACCACGTGGGGTGGATGGCCAAGGCACCGTTCCATTCGAATACCAGAACGGCTACCGTACCTACGGCGATCAAGATGCTGGTGACCTGCAAGGCCAGTCGCGAACTCATGTTCACCAATCGCGGATGTCGTTCGCAGGGTGTCCCCGTGAGGAAGCGTCGGATGCGACCAACGATCCACAACCGGGTGTACTTACTGAAGTTGAAGATGATGCCGAAGCCCAACCCACCGAAGATGAACAACAAGGCCAAGACCCACATCAATGCGTAGTTGAAGCGGTACGGCAATTCATACAGCCCCAACGACTGCGTGGAGAATCCAGCATTGTTGAACGCCGAGATCGAATGGAAAATGGAGAAGAAGAGTCGTTCGCCCACGCCGGTGAAATTCTCCTCCGGAACGCTCAAGTAGATGAACATCACCCCGATCACTTCCACGCTCAAGGTGAATAGGATGACCCGTGTGATGAAGGATCGCGCAGAACTCAAGGACGTGTTCGCGATGTCGCGGATCCGCAGTTGCTCTTCCAAGGAGGAACGGCCTTTGAAGAAGAAGGCGAAGAAGCTGGTGAAGGTCATCACACCCAAGCCACCGATCTGGATCAGGCCCAGAAGCACCCATTGGCCCATCGGGGTCAGGTCCTTACCCACATCGATGGTGGTGAGGCCCGTGACGCAGACCGCAGAGGTGGAGGTGAACACCGCATCCACCAGATCGATGGACCGCGTGGTGGCGTTGGGAAGCATGAAGAGCGCCGCACCTATGGAGATGAGCAGGAAGAAACTGGAGGTGAAGAGCAACGCGGGATTGAACAGCACACTGTTGCGACCGATCTCCAGGCGCGAGATCTCGATGAAGACGAAGAAGAAGAGGAAAACCAAATGTGGCCAGCGTTGGTCTGCACCCCACACCTCCAAATGCAAAGGCTTGGTGGAGATCAAGGCCAGCGCTGCGATCAACCAGAACATCTCCGCTTTACGCAACGGCAGTTCGCGCAGCCAAGTGCGAAAGAGCGAACCCAACGTAACGAAGGTCGCAGCGATCACCAGTCCATAACTCAACTGGTCCAGAAGCGCACTTGTGGACTTGTCCGCACGATACCCGAATTCGAGTAGCATGAGGAAGACGGCCAGAATGATGACCGTGAGCCGGGCCAAGCCGACCACTTCCTTGCGTAGCACCGTGCGAAGGAGCGTGTATTTCATGCAGCTGGAACGATAGCCACCGTCCCAGGACGGAGAGAAGGCAAAGCTAGGGGGAGTTGGCCCGCCATGCCACGTTTCGCGGTCGTTCGGGTACTACCCGTTCCCTTCATCGTGCGTTGGAGGGTGCCAAGGCGTGGTACGCGATCACCTCTCCTCGGGTGGTCACGGTGATCAATTCCAAGGTGCCGTCCAGGTCCAGATCGGCGATGCTGAATGGTGTGGCCCCTTGCAAGGGAAGGCCCTCGAGTTCGCGCCCCGAGGCATCGATCAGGGTCACTTGCTCGCGCTCCGGGATCACGACACCGTACGTGGCGACACCTGTCTCCAGTTGATATACGTTCACAATGGGTGCCAAGACCGCGCCGAATGTTCGGCTGAATACTACTCGGTCACCGTGGCTTACGGCCAAGGTATCCATGGCGATGCGGACCCGGTCGTAGTGGCCATCATTCGCCAACAGCCCCGGTCCATTCCAGTTGTTGTTCACGGAGGAAAGCGTGTTCGCACGGCCATTCAGGTTCCCGGACATCAACGTACCTGCACTATCCGTCCAGAGGATCCGCGAATTCATCACGTCCAAACCGGGTTGCACACTGAGTACGGTCGCGCCGGTCCCGAGGGAAAGCTCGGTCCGTTCACGTTCCGACCCGCGTCGGTCCAGCAGATGGACCTTGCCTGTGGCATCGGCCAGAACGATGAAGTCCTTGTTCTTGATGCGGATGTGGAAGGCACTACTCTTCACCGGTGAAGTTACCCGTGGGGTCTCCCAGCCGGTCACCAAGGTCCCTTCCATGCCGTAGTTCAGCAACCGGCCATCCGTCACCGGCACTACGATCCGGTAGTCGCGTTCGGCATCGTAATCGAACACGGCGATCGGAGCAGTGGCCGCACTCGGAAGCCGCACCGGAAAGCCACCGACATCCTTGCCGTTCCGATCGATCAGGTAGACACGCCCCGCCGTGTTCAGCACCAGTTGCAATTTCCCGTTGCGGTAGCGGTCCACCTGATGTACTTCGCCCATGATGGGGCCATCCAGTGCATAGCCCCAAAGTTCCTTGCCGGTGCTGCCCAGCAGGTGGATCCGATGTGCGCCATCCTGCACCAGGACCTCGCGTGTACCGTTGGTATGGTTGCGCAGAATGTCCGGCTTCCGCGTGACACCGGTTGGCACGGCAGTGCTCCAGTGTACCCCGGAAGCGCGTTCTTCCAACGGTGCGTGCTGGAGGCCGATCGCGATGTGTGCCCGACCGTGTTGCGCGGGCGATAGCTGCACGGAAAGGCCACCCAACCGAGCGAGCAAGGATCCGTAAGTGTTGAAGGCGGTTCGCTCTTCGGCCTTCAAGCCGTTCGTGAACCCACCGGCATGGCGCGCTACATCCCAACGCAGGGTGCGGCCCGCTTGGCTGGCCATGCGGTCGGTCCATAACGTGGTGCGGCGGTCCTCGGCCAAGGTCCGTCCGTCGGTCCAAGCATCCACCACGGTGAACAGTTCCTGTTGCGTGGGGGAGAAGGTGACCACATCGCCCAATACGCACCACCAGGGTTGTTCGAATGCCGAATAGTTCGAGCCCAAGAGCCGTAAGTGTGCATGTGGGATCGTCAGGTGCGTGAGGCGAATGCTGCGGTAGGTCGCGGTGTCACAGTTGCCGCCGCATAAGGCGTTCAACCGGTTCGTTGCGTTCTCTGTATCGTCGGTCTGGAAGTAGGCCCACTGCTGGGCACCTTGTACGCTATCAATGGCGATCGCCCGTCCGATGCTTCCATTCACCCAGTGGAAAAGGTCCGCTGCGAAGGGGATGCTGTCCGGCTCGCCAACGAGGCCGAGGTCCCGAAGGAAGACTTCCGGATCATCCACATGCTGCACATCCCATGCATCCGCTTTGGCTGGGATCCAACGCGCCAGATCGTTACGGCCTTGGGCTTGGTGACCCAAGGCGATCGTGGTGCGGTGTGGCGTATCGGGGAAGAGCAGGCCGCTCAGCAAAAAGGCATCCGGACGTGCACGCAGATCCAACGCGGCCCATCCGGAGGGAAGGTCCAATGCATCGATCGTGGCGGGTGTCCACCATCGGTGCAGCAATGCCTTGGCCCGTTCCACATGCACCAGCACATGCGCATCCGAACCACCGCCCGAACTTCGTCGCGCCTCGGTGAGCAAAGAGTCCTGTGCTAGTCCGGTGGCACTCTTCAACTGCAACTGGGCCTCGTCCATCATGGCAGGCGAAGTGGCCAATAGCCACAGACCACCGTCCAAGCGCCACGAAAGTGCAGGCAAGGCCGTGTCCGGTCGCACTTGCACGGTCTCGCCGCGTTGCAAGGCCGCAAGGATGGCATCGTCCGCCTTCAACAATTCAGCGAAGGCTTGGAGCGGAACACCGTTGGCTGAATGTGGTACGCAGGTGAAGAGCAGGTCCACACTTGCACTGCTGGTGCGCATTACTGCGACCAACACGCTCACCTCGTTCAACGCTGTGCGCAAGGCCGCATCGTTCTCTGCGCGTTCCATCGTGCGGGCCATTAATCGGCCTAGTGCTGCGGCGGATGGAATGGCTTCAGCAGTGGCCCACAGTTGGGAGGTGTGCGTGAATTTATCCCACGCTGTCCAGGCATCGGGGATCTCGATCACCACCGCGGATCGGTTGGGGATCGCGGACCATGGATCGGAGGCGGTGATCGACTTCCGGTTCCAATTCAAAAGGGTCCACGCGGTTGCTGCAACGATGACCAGTAGCAACAGAATGGAAAGGGCGCGGCGCATAAGGACCCAAAGGTATCGGGGGTGCGGCTGGTAAGGCCCCAACAGGGACCGCCCTTTGCACACGAATGTGTGGATAGGACCAGCTAGAGCAGAACGGGTTCCGCCCGCAGCAACCGGAAGCTCTGCCGGTGCTGTTCGCATGGACCGATCCGCTCGATGGCTGCGCGATGATCCACCGTCGGGTAGCCCTTGTTGATCACCCAGCCGTATTCCGGATGCGTTCGGTGCAGTTCTTCCATGCGCGCATCGCGGTACGTTTTCGCCAACACGCTGGCCGCTGCGATGCTTCGGTACCGTCCATCGCCTTGGATGAAACAGGTATGCGCGATGCCGGGATACGCTACGAAGCGGTTGCCATCGATCAGCAGGTGCTCCGGTCGGATGGACAATGCGGCAATGGCCAAGTGCATGGCCCGGAACGAAGCCTGTAGGATGTTGATGGCATCGATCTCCGCAGGCTCAACGAAAGCAACCGCCCAGGCGATGGCGCGTTCTTCGATCAGCGGCCGCAGTGCTTCGCGCTTGGCATGCGTCAGCTTCTTGCTGTCATCCAAACCCGGTATGCGCACGCGGGGTGGGAAGATCACCGCCGCTGCAGTTACCGGTCCTGCCAAACAACCGCGACCAGCTTCGTCGCAACCGGCCTCCACCAGCAATTTGTTGTGATACGGTGCCAGACGGTTCATGGCGTGTCCACGTGCAGGCCGGCATCGCGTGCCATGCGTTCGAAGGAGGTCCAGAGATCCTGCGCGGCACGGTCCCAGGTGTAGCGTTCGGACCGTTTCAGACCGGCCTTGCTTAAGGCGGCGTGCAGCATTGGATCGCTGCATACGTCATGCAGTGCGCGTGCGATGTCGCTCACGTTGAACGGATCGCAGTAGTGCGCCGCATCCCCAGCGACCTCCGGCAAGCTGGTCGCCTCTGCGGCCACCACGGGAACACCACACCGCATGGCCTCTGCGACGGGTATTCCGAAGCCTTCGAAGTAGCTCACGAAGGCGAGTGCTTCCGAGCCGCCGAGGGCGTGCATCAAGCGTTCCTGGCCCAAGCGCCCGGTGAAGATCACGCGGTCCTTGTGTTCGATCGTTGCATAGGCTTCCTTCATCCGGTCATCCCACCAGAACGATTCCCCGACGATCAGCAAACGGAGGTCGGACGGATGCTGCTTCAGCATCTCATCGAACGCGAGCAGGAGCCGCGCGATGTTCTTGCGCGGATGCAAGGACCCCACACAACTGATGTACGGTGCGCCTTCGGTGAAGTCGGTGCGTGCCGTGCGCCGTTCCCCTTCGCTCAGCGGCCGGAAGACATCCCCGATGCCGTTGTACACCACATCGATGCGCGCTTCGGGTACGCTGTACGTGGTGGCGATATCGCGACGCGAGAATTCGCTCACCGTGGCGAGTCGTGTGGCATGCCTTGCGAACCGCGGGAAGTAGCTGCGGTAGTAGTTGCGGTAGGCGTTGGGCAGATCCTCCGGATAATGCTCGAAGTTGAGGTCGTGCATCACCGCCAACGTGGGCACATTGCTGCGCAAGGCGAGGTAACCGTCGGTACTCAGGAAGGCATCGGCCTTCAAATGCTTCAGCTTGTGCGGCAACAGCCAATCGAACCAGAGCCGGTACAGCAACGGATGCCGCGTGGGTGGGAACAGCACATGCCCCTCCACGTTGTCCGCATAGATGAACTTGGTATTGAATGCCCGGTCGAACAGGAAGAGGAATTGGTGCTCCGGATGCGCCTTCACGATGCGTTGCAAGGTCTCGTGCGCGAACCACCCGATGCCCTCCAGTTTGTTGGATAGCAGAAGACGGGTGTTTACCACGATGCGCATGGCGCAAAGGTGCTAAGTTGTTGAGAAGGTTGGTGTCATTGCGTGTTGCTGTGATCTGTCCTTCCGATCTTCACGCCGTCGAATGCAACGGTCCTTCCTCCTGAACCTCGCCTTGTTGTTGGTGCTGAACCTGTTGGTGAAGCCCTTCTACATCCTGGGTATCGATGCCGGGGTGCAGGATGCGGTGGGCAGTGCCACGTACGGCACCTATGCGGCACTGCTGAGCTTGAGCTTTCTGCTGAACATCGTGCTGGACCTGGGCATGACCAACCGGAATGCCCGGCACATCGCGCAGCACACGCACTTGTTGGGCAAAACGGTGGATGGCCTACTGGGTGCGCGTTTGGTGCTGGTGGGGCTCTATGCGGTGCTGACGTTGGTGGTGGCTTTGGTGCTCGGTTACCAAGGTGTTGAGGTGGGCCTGCTCGGTTGGTTGATCGTGAACCAAGCGCTGGTGGCCACCATCCTGTACTTCCGCAGCAACATCGCCGGTGCGCAACGGTACAAGCAGGACAGCTTGTTGAGCGTGCTGGATCGGGTGCTCCTGATCGGGCTGGTCGGCTGGGCGCTGTGGGGTCGTGCGGACGGTGCGCCGTTCCGGATCGAGTGGTTCGTGTGGGCCCAGACTGCTGCGTATGCCGTCACCGCTTTGGTAGCATTCGCCTTTGTGCGGCGGCTGGCGGGTGGTGTGCGGCCGCGCTGGCAACCGGCTTTTGCGTGGGTCACCGTGCGCCAGAGTTTTCCTTACGCGTTGCTGGTGCTGCTGATGACCTTCTACTACCGCACCGATACCGTGATGCTGGAACGGATGCTGCCGGACGGTCCCACGGAAGCGGGCATCTATGCACAGGCCTTCCGCTTCTTCGAGGCCTTCAACATGTTGGGCTTCCTGATGGCCGGTCTGCTGCTGCCCATGTTCAGTCGCTTGCTCGCGAGCACGGACCGGTCCGGTATTCCACCCCTAGTGGCCTTGGCCATGCGTTTGGTGCTGACCGGCACCTTGGCCGTAGCGGTGTTCGGGATCATGCATGCCCAGTTCATCATGGATCTGCGGTACAGCGAGTTCACCACGCGGTCCGCTCCGGTGTTCGCCTTGTTGATCGGCTGTTTCGTGGCGGTCTGTACCACCTACGTATTCGGCACCTTGCTCACGGCCGGGGGCGATCTGCGCCGCTTGAACATCATGGCCGCCGGTGGTGCGGTGCTCAATATCGGTCTCAACTGGTTCCTGATCCCCCGCATGCAGGCCGAAGGTGCCGCTTGGGCCAGTTTGATCACCCAAGTGCTGACCGCCGTGGTGCAGATCGTATTGGTGAGGCAACTGCACGGGGTGGTACTGCCCGTTCACATCTGGGTGCGCACGGTGCTCTATGCGGCGGGGCTGGTGTTGGCCTTGGTCGGTCTGGCGGCTGCGGGCCTTGGGCCGGGTACCCAGCTGGTGTTCTTCGCGGGTGCGGTGCTCGGGCTGGCCTTTGCCACGGGCATGATCGGCAGGAAGGTGCTATACGAAGCCATGGAATTCCGCGTTCCCCCCAAGGTCTAGCCCCAGGGCCATCGCCTCTTATCCACCGCGAAGCCGTAGGAGCTCATCCACAGATGACACAGATGGACACAGATATTCCGCCTAAAGGCGGAATGAAGACCTATACCTTGAAGTCTCATCAGCATGACTCGGGATCCGTCCGCACCTCGCACCAACAGAGTCTTCTGTTCCAACATCAGCTGTATTCATCTGTGTCATCCCGCCAAGTCAGGACTGGTCCTGCGTTATTTGTGGAAGGCATGAAGACCCGATAGTCCTAGGTCTAGCCCTTTGGTAGTGCGGCGAAGGTGTACTTTAGGCCCTCTTTTTCCCGGCACAGGTATGCAGAACGGTCAACACGGAAAGGACTTCGCTTCGTTCGATCTCGTCCTTTTCCTATGGGGCTATCGAAAGCTGATCCTCGGGATCACGCTGCTCGGTCTGGTGACCGGACTGGTGACCGCCTCTGTGATCACACCCTTGTACAAGAGCGAGGTGGTGATGTTCCCCGCGCTTACGAATACGGCCTCCAAGGCCGTGCTGTCCGAGAGTTACAACAACTCCGATCTGCTTGGCTTGGGGGATGTGGAGGACAGTGAGAAGCTGTTGCAAATGCTCCATGCGGATGAGATCCGCGACCGTGTGGTGGACCACTTCGATCTGATGCGGGTGTATGTGATCGATCCCGCAGCACCGCATGTGAAGGCTTTGGTCCAGGACGCCTTTGAGGATCACGTGTCCTTCGAGAATACCAAGTTCAAGAGCATTCGCGTGCAAGTGCTGGACCCCGACCCCCAGCGCGCGGCGGATATGGCCAACTTCATTGCGGACCAAGTGGATTCGGTCTGGACCGAGATGGAATACGCTCGGGCGGAGAAGGGTTACGCCTTGGTGGCGGTGTTGGTGCAGGAAGTGGAGCAGGATATACAACGCATGACCGATAGCCTGATGGTGGTGCGCCGGTTGGGCATACACGACTACTACACGCAAGTGGAGCGCCTTACGGAGTATTTGGGAGCCGCCATCGTGAAGGGCGATCAACGCGCCGTACGTGAGATCGACGAGCGGTTCAAGGTACTGGCCGAGTACGGCGGGGCCTATGTGAGCCTGCATGAGCAGCTAGGGTTAGAGACCCGAAAGCTGAGCGCGCTGCGGATGAAGATGTCCCAGGCGCAGGCCGATATGAAGAGTGGATTGCCACATAAGTTCGTGGTGAACCGCGCAACTCCGGCGGACAAGAAGTACTCGCCGGTCCGATGGATGGTGGTGACGATGAATACCGTCTCCGCCTTCTTGCTCGCATTGATCATCATTACCATTCACGTGAATATCCGTAAGACCCAAACTGGCCATGCCGAATGAACTGACCTTCCAACGGATCTCTGAAGTCCTCGTTGCCAACATTCGGCCGATCGCTACCGTGGGGGTAGTGGCCGCAGTGCTTGCGGCGGTCTTCAGTGGTCCCACCTTCATTGAACCGCGCTTCCTGTCCACCGCTACGGTGTACCCGGTGAACTTGAATAGTTATTCCATTGAAACACGTACCGATCAATTGCTGCAGCTCCTGCGTAGCAACAGTGTTCGGGATAGTGTGATCAAGAAGTACGACCTGATGACCGTGTACAAGGTGGATACGGCGAAGGCTGGTGGCTACTTCGCCCTGTACAATGAATTCTTGGACCGGGTGGAGATCAGCAAGACCCAGTATGAATCCGTTAGGATCGATGTGGTGGATGAGGATCCGGTGCTGGCTAGGGACCTGGTCAACGGGCTGCTTACCCAAGTGAACCTACTTGCTCGCCGGTTGCAACGCGAGAAGTCCTACGAGGTGCTTGTGATCGCCGAACGTGCATTGAGGCATGCGCAACACAAGTTGGATTCCGTGGAAGCCCGACTCGATACACTCCGGCGGACCGAAGGCCTTTTGGCCTATGAGACCCAAGCCAAGGAATTGACCAAAGGCTATGTGCGCATGTTGAACTCCAATTCCAGTCAGGGGCAACGTGATCAGCTGCTTGGCATGATCAAGGACCTCGAATCCAAAGGAGGGGAGTTCCGACAACTGACCGAACTGAGCAACATGTTCCGTTCGAACTATGGGCAGCTTTTGACCGAGTACGAACAGGTGGTGAATGATGTCACGAAGGAGTTGACCTACACCAATGTGATCGTGTATCCGGAGGTGAGCGATAAGAAGGTCTACCCCATCCGTTGGCTCATCGTCGCCATGTCCACCGCATCGGCCGTGCTGATCTGCTTCCTGCTGATGCTCTGGCGCGAACAACGTTCCTGAGCCATGGGGCGTTTGCTCAAATGGACCACGGTCATTCCGCTCATTTGCGGCGTGTTCATCCTGCTGAACGCCTACTTCACTGCGGGTGAGCAATATTGGTTCAACCTCTTGCCCGTGGTCGCCATTGTTGTTTGGGCCATGTTCGCAGCGGCGGATCGCTTGCTGATCTTCCTCGCCTTCGCCACACCGCTTTCCATCAACTTGGAGGAACTCGACCTCGGTGGCATCGGTGTCTCACTGCCCACCGAACCGATCATGGTGGGCCTCACCCTGCTCTTCCTGATCAAACTCGGGTTGGAGCGCAACATCATCGAACCGCGCATCTGGCGGCACCCCATCACCTGGGTGATCAGCGCACAGTTGATCTGGATGGCCGTGTGCATCCTGCCCAGCACCATGCCCATGGTCTCTGTGAAGTACATGCTCGCTCGGCTGTGGTTCGTGACCACCATGTATTTCATGGTCTCGCGCTTGTTCGAAACACCGCGCAACATCCACCGGTTCATGTGGGCCTACATGTCCGGTATGGCCATCGTGGTGATCTACACCTTGGTACGTCATGCCCAACTTGGTTTCGAGCATGATCCTGCGCATTGGGTGATGACCCCGTTCTTCAAGGACCATACGAGCTATGGGGCCATCCTCGCTTTCTTCTTGCCTTTCAGTTTCAGCACCGTCTCCTTTCCGAGCTATTCGGTCGGACGCAAGTTGATGGCAGCGCTACTCTTCGTGCTCCTCACCGTGGGACTCATCTTCTCGTACACGCGTGCGGCTTGGCTCAGCCTTATCGGTGCCTTGGGCATGTTCCTGATCTTGCGCTTGCGCATCCCGATGTGGCTACTCGCACTGGGGCTAGTGGCCGGTGGAGGTGTGCTGTGGACGCAGCAGGAGCAGATCACGATCGCCTTGGAACGGAACCGCGATGAATCGTCCGACGACCTCGGAAAACACGTGAAGTCGATCTCCAACATCTCCAGCGATGCATCGAACCTGGAGCGGATCAACCGTTGGAATTCGGCACTGCGGATGTGGAAGGAACGCCCCGTGTTCGGTTGGGGACCGGGTACCTACATGTTCCAATACGCGCCGTTCCAAGCTGCGGAGGACCGTACCATCATCAGCACCAACTTCGGTGTACAGGGCAACGCGCACAGCGAATACTTCGGCCCACTTTCGGAACAAGGTGTCTTGGGCATGCTCCTGATGCTGGCGCTCGTGGTGGTCACCACGTACACGGTCTTGCGCTTGTATCCGCGCATGCCGGCGGGTGCGGATCGGCGTATCCTAATGTCTGCCTTTCTCGGTCTGGTCACCTACTATTTGCACGGAGCACTGAACAACTTCCTCGATGTCGACAAGGCCTCGGTGCCGTTCTGGGCCTTCACCATGTTGGTGGTGCTGATGGATCTGAAGTATCCGCGCGTGAAGGAGGTTGGGGTGGTTGAGGGTTGATAGTTGTCAGGCTCCTAGGCTGATACAGACCCACCGCTGCTTGTTGTCGCGCAGACAGGTGCTAGTGGATCCGCGTTAAGTGCGGAGGCGCCCCCAAGAGAGCGCATTCCTGCCACCTGCCAACTGCCAACTGACCTCTACTCTCCCCCGAACCGACACGTCAACAACGCGATGTCGTCCAAGTAGGGTAAGCCACCTCGGTGCGCCTCGAAGGCAGCGATCACAGCCTTGTTGATCTCCTTGGCCGAGGCTCCATCGCGCTCGGTGAGGATCTTGATGATCGGCGCGGTCTCAAAGGACTTTTCCTGTGCATCCTCCTGTTCCACCAGCCCATCTGTGTAGCACAGTAGCGTGCTGTTCGGAGGCAGGTCCACTTCGCCACTGAGCAGGAATGGGAGTTGTGGCATCATGCCCAATGCGATGCTTCCATCGCGCAAGGCGGTGATGCCTGCGGCGTGGTGCAACAAGGGGTCGTTGTGTCCCGCATTCACATACCGCATGCTCCGCTTCTCGGTATCGATGATGCCGATGAACAGGGTGATGAAGCGTTCGCCGCGCGCACTTGCATGCACCTTGGCGTTGAGGTCGTGTACCAATTGGACGAGGTCCGTGGTGTGTGCCACGGATGCACGTAGGTTCGCTTGGAAGTTGCTCATCAACAGCGCGGCCGCGATGCCTTTGCCACTCACGTCGGCGACGCAGGCCACGTAGGTTCCGTCGTGCAGCGCGATCAGATCGTAGTAATCGCCGCCCACTTCGCTGTGGGGTTGGTACCACCCGTCCGCATCGATGCGTTCGTTGTGCGGTAGGTCCAGCGGCACCAACATGCTCTGCATTTCCGCTGCGAGTTCCAGTTCGCGTTTCGCACGTGCCCCAGCCAGTTCTTGTTTCGCGAGCCGTCGGTTCTCCAAGGCCACCACGATCAGGTTGGTCAGCGTTTGGATGAAGTTGAGGTGCTTCACCGTGGGACTCATGCGCTGCTCCTCCTCATCGATGTCGCCGATCAAGAGGAAGGCCAGTGGTTTGTTCCGGTGGAAGACCGGCACCGCAATATCGAAGGCTCCCAAGCTGCCGGTGCTTTCCGATCCGATCACTTGGATGTCCGTGAAACCGCCTACCGCGCTGTCGATGTCGATCACCACGCTGTCCAGGTCGTTGCCGAACGCGAGGATGCGTTCCCACGTACCCACATGTTCGAAGAGCATGAGCCGGGTGATGCCGAGGTCTTCGCGGATGATGCGTTCGTACAGGCCCAACAAGGCCGCACGATCCTCGGTATCGTTGATCGCCTTGGTGACCTCCAACAAGGCCTTCAACTGGAACTCCTTCAGTTCCAATCGCTCGATGATGCGCTCCAGCCGGGCCATGCGATCAGCCGTTCAGCTTCTTGAAAAGCTCCGGCAAGCGACCGGTCAGGGCGATCTCACGCAGCATCTGTTTGGTCTCTTTCGCAGGCGAACCGAGGTAGCTCTTGCCGCCTTCAACGCTGCTCATGATGCCGCTCTGTCCCAAGATCACAGCGTTCTTGCCGATGGTCACTTTGCTCGGGATGCCGACTTGCCCCCACAGCGTAACGCCATCTTCGATCACCACGGCACCGGCGATGGCGACGTGCCCACAGATCAAGCAATTCGTTCCGATGCGTGTATCGTGGCCCACCTGTACGTGGTTGTCCATTTTGGTGCCTTGCCCGATCCGCGTATCGGCACTTACGCCGCGATCGATGGTACACAACGCACCGATCTCCACATCGTCCTCGATCACCACGCTGCCGCAGGGGATCATCTTGTCGTAGCCGGTTGGGCGCTTCTTGAAGTAGAACGGATCCGCACCGATCACCGTGTTGGCATGGATGATCACACGATCGCCGATGGTGGTGTTCTCGTACAGCACCACGCCGGGCATGATCCGGCAGCCTGCACCGATCTTCACGTTGGCGCCAACTACCACCGTCGGGTGGACCTCACTGCCTGTACCGACCTCTGCCGTGGTCTCCGGCCATCCCACGAGCGGATTGAAATAGCGCACCAGCTTGTTGTAGTCCAAGCACGGGTCTTCACTGATCAGGATCGCTTTGCCTTTGGGTACCTCCACATCCTTGTTGATCAGGATGGTGGTGGCCGCGCTGTTCAAGGCCTTGGTGTAGTACTTCTCATGGTCCACATACACCAGATCCCCCGCTTCCACGCGGTTGATCTCGTTGAGGCCGGTAACGAGGCGGTTGGCATCACCTTTCACGTGGGCACCGATCAGTTCGGCGATCTGCGTAGCGGTCTGGGCGGGTTCTAGGCGCATGGGGATGCACCAAAGGTAACCGGGAGGGGTAATGCGGAATGCCGTTCGTTACGGTGCAACAAGTATTCGTCCAGAACGAACGCCATCCTTTGCACGCACCTGCAACGAGTACATGCCAGATGATAGATCGACCACACTAAAGGTATGCTGTGCTGCAGTTAGCGTTCTTGGGTTCCACTGCCGTACCACCCTGCCTGATGCATCGGTTAGCGTACACTGTTCCACAGGTGTTCCTGACGGCCAATCCACCGTGGCTTGCGTGGTGCAGGGGTTGGGGAAGATGTCCATGGCACCTTCAAGTTCCATTGACACCACCCCAAGGGCGATCTCACAAGGACCTTCAACACGGTTGATGTCGACCTCCTCGTCGGTATAGCAGCGTAACCCTCCATATCCACCGTCGATCATGACCTGATAGGAGATGGGAATGTTCAAGTACATCTGGACAGGGCCTATCCCTTCGTACACTGTGTCACTCACCCAAACGACATCGTCAAAACTGAGATCGATCGTCTGGTACCGGACCGATCGCCCTTCCAAGGCAACATGTCCTGTATCCGTTACTTCAATGCGTGTTTCTGTGAATGTCCAATCGCCCGGAGCCTGCCAATGATCACCAGGCACAGCACTGAAATGGAACAGGGTATCGAATTCGGTACCAGTCCAAATATGTACGATGCCAGGGGAAGTTGTGGTGAGCATCGTGAATGGACCGGCTTCGAAGCTATTGTTCGACTGGTAGCTGTATATGTGCTCGGTATACTCAAACTCTTGACAAACAGAATCTGAGAAAAGGACATCACCCGTATAGTGCGTTTCTACATAGCCAACATCACCCCAACTCGTGTATGCATAGTTGTGATACCATTGAGCACCGGGTGCGCACCACGATTGCGCAAAGCACTGAAGTACTGCGAGGACGAGTGTTAAGAGGATAGTTGTTCGACGCATGACCTCGCTTCACTAGAATGTCTTTGGTATTGTGAAGATAGACGCAACACTCGTGATGAACGCTGCTCGCACACCATGGAACGAAGAAGCCCCGCTTCGCAGCAGGGCTTCTGATCCAGTTGCTAGTCTTTTACTTCTTCACCCGGTCCATGTACGCACCGGTCTCGGTATCCACGCGCACAATGGTGCCGATGTCCACGAAGCTGGGTACGCTGATCTCCGCGCCGCCTGCGAGCGTGGCGGCTTTCATCACCTTATTGCTGGTATCGCCTTTCACGGCGTTCTCGGTATAGGTCACTTCCAATTCCACCGTTTTAGGGGCACTGGCGAAGATGGCTTGGTCACTTTCGAAACCGACCTGTACGATCATTTCTTCCTTCATGAACTTGAAGGCATCTCCGAAGAGTTCCACTGGGATGTACTTCTGCTCGAAGCTGGTCTGGTCCATGCACACGAGGTTGTCCCCCTCGCGGTAGAGGTATTGCAGTTCGTGGATCTCCACGCGCAGCACTTCGATCACTTCGCCACTGCGGAAGCGGTGCTCGTTCAGCTTTCCGTTGCGCAAGTTGCGCATCTTTCCTTGGTAGAAGGCGCGCAGGTTACCCGGCGTCCGGTGTTGCCATTCCATCATTTGGCAGATGTCGCCATTGAAACGGATGTAGGTGCCGATGCTGATGTCTGAGGTGGTCGCCATGTGACTTTTGTTCGCCCGCGCAATGGGGCCTTGTGGTAGAGAGGTCGCGAATTTAGGGTTTTGGGTGGATGGGCACCTTGCGCGCCGTTCGCACGGTTCGCCGATAATGAGCCGCAAGTCCTACTTAGATCCAATAGATCAACAATTCATCCTTCAACCGATCGAAACCGCGATCCGAAGTGATCAAAGGCAGGTCGAGGTATAAGGCCGTTGCGGCGATCAGGCAATCAGGTACTTTAAGCCCAAGCCTCCTTCGTAGCTCGATGGTCAATTCTTTGATCCTTCTATTCGGATCCAAGACCGTACAGTCGTCTATTAGGCGCGCGTACGTTCAAGCTGGACCTTTGTGCTCTTCTTACTCGAAAGCAATTCGATCTCTGTCACAAAGGATACAAAGACCTCACTGGAATGAAGCAGTTCAACTGCGATAGCCTTACCCTCTAAAAGATGGATCAAGGAGCTTGTATCCGCAACTACTCGTTCACCATGCATCGCGCATGCGCCTTACTTCATCCAAGGCCCATTCGCTCATACCGGGGATCGCTCCGGCATACTTCTTCGCATCCAAAAGTTTCCACGGACGCTTGGTCGGACTTGTCTGCTTGACCTTAACGGGACGTTTGGTGGGCTTCTTCGCGGTCTTTCCCATGCTCTAAAGATAAGAACCGGGCCTTCTCTGGCTCATTGCATGTGTCCCCATGAAAGACGACTCACTTCAGCCCGCCCATTTCCACCTGCGCCGTGCAGAAGTCATGTTCCGCCGCCTGTCGGTTGCTGGCCACTAGCAAGGTCCGTCCATCGAGGTGCTTGCCGGAGTAGGTGGTTGCTCCCTGAAGACAGTTGCCTAGCATTCAATCCTCGATTGAACTTCTTAGGATGAGTTTTTGAAGGTGTGCCGAAAGGGAATTATCCTGTCTTTTCTTTCAGGAGTGCAACTTCCAATTGTTTGCGAAGGAAAGCGACTTCTTCTTGAAGAAGTTTGATCGTGGCCTCGTACAATTCACGTTCGCGCTCCGGAGGTGCATTGTACGTGCTATTGTTGTTGAGTCCGAGGTTTCCATTGCAATGCGAGAACGACATGCGCTCGTCGAAATTCCGGAGATTGGTCTCTTCGACTTCTAAGATGACACAGATAGCTCCCACCTTCTCAGGAGGGATCATTTGCTCCCCATTCTCGTAACGTCCGTACTGTCGCTGGCTGATGCCAAGGCGTTCTGCCATGTCGGATTCTTTGAATCCTTTGAAACGGCGAACCTTACGGATACGATCCGCAAGATCCAAGTCTTTCGCGTCTAATTTAGACATGGTCATGTCCACATTTAGTCGCCAAGATAGTTGCAGGGATTTATTGCCACTATGAGATTTGATTGGACTTCGGAGTCGATAGGACCAAAGTCTCTTAGCTGACTGGGGTCGATGAGCTCGAAGGATTTGAGCTTCTACTTAAAACCACAACCCAATGAAACACTCTTATGCGCTCTTGTTATTCCTGCTCGCATTCGTCGAAGTGGATGGTCAGACCATATCTCGAGACACTTATGGAGATCAGCACAATACTGCTA
Source organism: Flavobacteriales bacterium (assembly GCA_016710015.1). GTDB lineage: Bacteria > Bacteroidota > Bacteroidia > Flavobacteriales_F > PHOS-HE28 > PHOS-HE28. The sequence goes on along the minus strand of JADJLR010000003.1, from coordinate 32,426 downwards.
CAGGATGGATGCAGAACAATGGGCAGAAGCTCGGGAACGACCTGCAACTCGCCGAGGGGCTGGAAGCATATGGTGACGGCCATGGAATCAACATTTGGTTGATGGAGAAAAGCACGTTCAAATTGAGCAAGACCGAACAACATTCAATGTCCGGCGCGAATGACACAACATTTTGTGTAAGTGTTAAAGCAACAGGACCAACTGCAGGTGGTGTACAACCGACAGCCTATTACCCCGCTGCAGGCCGGAACAATTTCTACTACCCTCATACGGGGTCGTCCGTTCAAGATGTAGGATCATACCATCGCGAGGTTTATTGGGATGCTTGGGAGAGGATTTCAATGCAGTTCTACACGAGCAGAAGTGGACCCAAGCTGGCGTTGGTGTGTGAGCCTGGAGCGAATCCAAGCAATATCAAACTCGCCTTTGAAGGACAGGACAGTCTTAAAATAGATATTTATGGAACGTTGAAGATGTACGTTAAGGGTAAGTGGTTCGCATTGAACCAAGCCGTTGCGTACCAAATGGATTCGCAAGGCAATATGACGTCGCTGCCTTGGGTGCCCACATACAACGAAAACAACGGTCTTGGTTTCGTGAACTTCAACTTTGGGAATTACAACGCAGAACGACCCTTGGTGCTTCAGATCGGTCTGCCCAATTTCCCGGCATGGGAAGTGCCGGAGCCACGTAACATGCAATGGTGTACGTACGCAGGTAGTGACAATAGCGATGAATTCATGGCGACCGATGTGGATGCCAGCGGTGATGTATACGCAACGGGGTATTCCTATCAGGCAAATTTCCCAGTGGGGACTGGGTATCAGGTGTTTCCGCCAAACACCAGTGAGTTCATTGGGAGTGAGGACGTTGTAACCATGAAATTCAGCCATGATTCAAAGCAGATTCAATGGGCTACATACCATGGCGGAAGTGCGGTCCCACAAAATTTGAGTGATGAATGGCGAGGGATGGATAAGGCGTACGACCTCGTTGCGTATAATGGGCCGATCTCTGAGCTACAGTATGTTTTCGTCACTGGGACGACCGCGAGTGTGGATTTTCCAACAATTGCGCGCAGCCAAACACCTTTTGCGAATGCAGATGAAATTAGTTTCGCCGCAGGTCTGAACGGCGACGAGCATGCCGCATTCGTGTTGGCTTACACGGAGTCAAACGGTCGTTTAGACTGGAGCACAACACTCGGCACAACACCCGGTCAGATTTGGGTTGCAGATGGATTAGGTGTGGACATTGATGAAGCTGGTACGTTGATATGGGCTGGTAGGGTTTCACGTACATCCCCTGGAGGGCCTGGGACCTTTCCGTATCCGTACGTTACGCCTACGGGAGCTTTCACACGCCCTGATGGTGGAGGCTTCTTCGTACTCTTCGACAGTGACTATCAGATCATTTGGAATACTTTCTTCGGGAGTGCAGGTGCTGAAGGTGGTGTACATGATGTGAAGATTGCGCGTATTGGGGAGGAACGTAAGGCCTTCCTCACGGGAGTGACATCCGTGCCGAGTCCACCTTCAGTTGTAGGGTTGGACGTCTACCAGCCACCTGGGAGTATCGGGTTCTTTCAGGCTCAGCATGGTGGAGGTATGCGCGACGGATACCTCGCTGTTCTTAATTTGGAAAATTATCAATTGGACTTCAGCACGTACTGGGGTGGAAATGGTCGCGACTTCGGAATCGCGTTAGAGGTGGTAACCTTACTTCCGCACGGGGATAAGCAAGTGTGGGTCGGGGGGGTGTCCAAGAGCACGGATCTGGGTAATGTTGAATTGCCACCCTCCCCATTCGGCGGTATGCACCAAACGACCAATGCCGGAGATGCTGATGGTTTCATCCTTGCCTTTAACACGGTGCCTGAAATGGATCTGGCGTATGGTACCTTGTATGGCGGTGCAGGAAGCGATGCAGTGCTTGATATCGCGGCAGGGGTATCAGGTTCGTCGAGCTTCAATGCTGCGCAGGTCTACTTCACCGGAGAAACGAGTAGTGCCACTGGAATGCTACCAGTTCAGAACGATAACCTGTATGAACAATCTCTACTTGGCAATGCGGTTGGTGGTCTGAAACGAGATGGATTCATTTTATCGTTGAATCCGTATTCCAAAGATCCAATTTGGTCCACCTATATCGGTGGATTGAATACGGACAAGTGTTGGGGTGTAGCGGCAGCGACGAATGAGCTTTTCGTGGTGGGGGGTACTTCTAGCAACCAGACAACGTTTCCCCTGAAGGAGTTCAATGTTTCCACACCACAGGATTGGTACGATGGGAATTTGTTGAACAATTCGTCCAGCGGAGCGAATGGGAGCTACAGTTTCAACGAGAAAAGTTTCTACCGACCTTTCGATGCCGAGCTGTTGCAGAGCGAGTATTCAGCTGGTGACCTGACATTCGATGCGTTCATTGCCTCTTTCGGGGTCACGCCAACGTTGTCCATAGATGAGGATCGTGTAGATCATTCTGGACTGTCTCCAGTGCTCCAAGACCAAGAGGGACTCTGGTCTTTGAAAATCCCGACTGGCATGCGTCAAGTGCGATTATTCGATGCCACGGGTCGAATGATCGATGAACGGTCCGTGGCTTTACAGGAACATGTTGAATGGGTCGATCTGCGGAGTTTGGCAAAGGGTGTGTACTTGGTAGCTTGCAGCAGCACAAATGGTGATGTTCTAAGTGCCAAGTTGTTCAGGCCATGAATGGAATTCAGGTGATCGGGGTGTTGATCTCGATGTTGTTCGCATCGGGAGCAACATGCCAGTATTGGTCTGCCTTGGGTAATGGTATCAAGAATTCACCGGGTTCGCTGTATGTACTTTATGGGGACAGCGTTTGGGATGTGCTCCTCTTTGGAGGGACGGTAAAATGGATCATTGACGGCCCCGATAGTGTTTTGATCCGTGGGACAGCACAGTGGGACGGGACTGCTTGGGACAGTTTGCCAGCATCACTGGACCCGTGCTCGTCCGGAACAATTTGTTCGGGGGTCTTTCGATATCAAAGGTTTCGGGATGACCTATACATCAATGGCTATTTCTCTTTGGTTGACACTGAAGGCATTGTTTCGTGGAGTTTTGGTCGCTGGAATAGTGCTTTTGGGGAGTGGGAGTCGTTGGAATGTGTGAACCCTTCATTTGGCGGCATGTCCTTTCTTACGAATATTTCCGGGTCGGATACGATGTATTTTACCGGCTATAGGGGGACCTTGTGTGGTTATCCGGAAAGCTGCATTTTTAGGTATGATGGGAACGAATTCCAACCATTCGAACCTTTCAACGGATGGCCAGGTCTTGAAAGTGACTACGTTGGTCTTGTGTTCCACTTTCAAGGCAGCTTATATATGACCGGCCTGTTGAACAATGCTATCACCGGGAATTTCCACGGCTTTCTACGCTTCAATGGCGCTGGATGGGACCCCGTGCCCGGCTTCGAAACACCCGCTCCGATCAAGGATGTGCTGATCCATGATGATAAGCTGTATGTCTGCGGCTATTTCTTCACAGATACGGGAGGACCCGGCAATATGGTGACCGTCTTCGATGGTGAGCAATGGAGCGATATGGGCGGAGGGTTGCGTTATGCACTGCCGAATTCCACTTCCGGTATCGCATACGACTTGCATGAGTTGAATGGGGACATCTATGTGGGTGGGCAGTTCAACTTCGCCGGTGGTGTGCATGCTGAGAACGTGGCCCGGTGGAATGGCCACCAATGGTGTGGGATGGGTGGCCACTACGTAACTCAAACACCCGGTGGTCAGGTCTTCAGTTTGGCTTCATGGCGCGATTCCCTCTACGTCGGAGGAAATTTTGTGACCATTGATGGAGATACGCTGCACAACGTTGCGAAGTGGCTCGGTGAAGTAGAGAACTGCAGCCCTTCGGTCGGTATCGAAGAACTGCGCGAATCGCGGTTGGACCTTGTTCTGCGGATGATGGATGCAGAGGGTGTTTGGGCATTGGATCTGCCAGATGAGCCTCAAGAATTATCGATCGTGGATGCCTTCGGGCGGGTCGTGCATAACACTTCGGTCAACGGGCGTTCCATGCATACAATGGACCTTCGGGGTCTGGCCATTGGTTGCTACTTCGTTCGTTGCACAACCGGCCGTGGCGAAGTATTTAGAACCAAGGTTTTCAAGCCTTAGGGTACCCTCACGCCTTGTAGTTGCCGACCTCCACCTGCGCCGTACAGAAGTCATGTTCCGCCGCCTGCCGGTTGCTGGCCACTAGCAAGGTCCGGCCATCGAGGTGCTTGCCCAGCAGTTCCCGGTACCACGCAATGGCGTCCGCATCGAGGTTGCTCGCGGGTTCGTCCAGGAGGAGGAGCGGAGTGTCGCTCAAGATCGCGAGCGCCAATTTCAGGCGTTGTTTCATGCCGCTGCTGAAGTGCTGCACGGGTTTCTCCAGTGCCTGTTCCAGGTACGCGATGCGGGCCACATCCTGCACGCCAAGCCCCGCGCGCAACGGTTTGAAACCGCGGTGGAATTCGATGATTTGCGCCAAGCTGAGTTCCTCGTATAGGCCGAGGTAGGGCGATGCGATGGCAACGTGCCGGTATACGTCCTCCTGGGGCACCACCTCTCCGTTCAACCGATGTTCGATGGTCCCTTTCGTAGGGATGATGGCCCCGCCGATCACTTGCAATAAAGTGCTTTTACCGCTGCCGTTGGGACCAAGGATCGCAGTGCGACTGCCCGAAGCAAGCGTGAGGTCCACGTTCTGGAACACCACTTCACGACCGAAGTGCTTTGCGATGTTGTTCAGTCTGATCTCCATGTGGTCATGTGGCGGCGCGCGGGCTTGGGTTCATTTGGGCATGTGGACATGTGGCGGAGCACGGGCTTGGCTATGTGGACATGTGACAATTCCTTACACTCAGCAGGCATTTCACGTTCACATGACCACATGACCTCATGCCCACATACCCTCATGCCACTCACTCCGTCAACCCCCGCATGATCCCTTTCGGACTGTTGCGGATGAAGTCCAGGATCTGGCCGCGCTCTGGGCTCGGCTTCAGCGTTTGCTCCACTTGCTGCACGGCGCGGTCCACGTTGGTGTTGCGCACGAAGATCTCGCGGTAGATGTCCTCGATCCGTGCAATGGCGTCGTCCTTGTAGCCTCGACGACGCAGACCGACCACGTTCACGCCCACATAACTGAGCGGCTCGCGGGCGGCTTTCACGAAAGGCGGTACGTTCTTGCGCACCAAGCTGGCACCTGCGATGAAGCTGTGCGCCCCGATGTGGATGAATTGCTGCACGGCGACGTTCCCTTCCAGGATGGCCCAATCGTCGATGGTGACGTGCCCTGCCAAATTCACGCTGTTGGCGATCACCACGTTGCTGCCCACGATGCAATCATGGGCGAGGTGTACATACGCCATCAAAAGGGTGTTGCTGCCCACGGCGGTCTTCAGCCGGTCCGCAGTGCCCCGGTTGATGGTGACGCATTCGCGAATGGTACTGCCATCGCCCACTTCGGCGGTGGTCTTCTCGCCAGCGAACTTCAGGTCTTGCGGTATGGCACTGATCACGGCGCCGGGGAAGATGCGGCAGTTGCGACCGATGCGCGCGCCATCCAACAACACTGCGTTGGGCCCGATCCAACTGCCATCGCCGATCTCGACATCGCCGTAGACGCTGGTGAACGGTTCTACGGTGACGTCCTTGCCCAATTTGGCATCGGGGTGGATGTACGCGAGCTTGGAGATCGACATCAGGCGGTGGCGCTGGCCTTGACCGGTTCAGCGGAGACCGGGTTCTTCACGATCTGTGCCATCATTTCGGCTTCCACCGCCAATTGGCCATTTACGTAGCCTCGGCCTTGCATGTGTACCAGACCACGGCGGATCGGTGTGATCAGCGCGAGGTGGAAGATGAGCGTATCACCGGGGATCACCTTGCGGCGGTACCGGATGCCATCGGTCTTCAGGAAGTACGTGGTGTAATTCTCCGGATCGGGCACCTTGCTCAATGCGAAGATGCCGCCCACCTGCGCCATGGCTTCCACCTGTAGAACGCCCGGCATTACGGGATTGTTGGGGAAGTGGCCGGTGAAGTGCGGCTCGTTCATGGTCACGTTCTTCACGCCGATGATGCTGTCCTCGTTCATCTCCATCACCTTATCCACCAACAGGAAGGGGTAGCGGTGGGGGAGCATCTTGTGGATCTGCACGATATCGAACAAAGGTTCCTTGCCCAGATCCACATGCGATACCGGGTTCTTCTCCTCTTCGCGGATCTTTTCCTTGATGCGCTTGGCGAAGCTGGTGTTGCCGAAGTGGCCCGGACGTGCTGCGAGGATATGTCCTTTGATCGGTCGGCCTACGAGTGCCAGGTCGCCAACGATATCCAACAGTTTGTGACGTGCCGGTTCGTTGAAGAACTTGAGGTCCGTGGTGTTCACCACCCCATTGCGGCGGATCTCCACTTTCTCGTACTCGCGACCAAGGTTCTTGGCCACTTCCTTCAACTGTTCCTCGGTGGTGCCTTCGCGGTCCTCCAGCACGATGGCGTTGTTCAGGTCGCCGCCTTTGATCAAACCGGCCTTCGCCAATTGCTCCAGTTCACGCAGGAAAACGAAGGTGCGGCACGGTGCTATTTCCTTCTTGAATTCCTCCGCCCGGTACATGCTCGCATGCTGGGTGCCGAGCACGGGGCTGTTGTAGTCCACCATCACCGTCAAGCGGAATTCGCCGCCGGGGGTGGGTACGCCAAGCATCTCGGTGCCGCGCTCTTGGGTCTCGAACCAGATCGGTTCCTTCAGCACGAACCAGTTCCGGAGCGCATCTTGTTGCACCAGCCCAACGCTTTCAATGGCGTGTACGAAGGGTAGCGCGCTGCCGTCCATGATCGGCATTTCGCGACCGGTGGTCTGTAGTAAACAGTTGTCCACGCCCAAGGCATAGAGGGCCGAGAGCACATGTTCCGTGGTGTTCACAGTGACCTCGCCTTTGCCCAGTGTGGTTCCGCGTTCGGTGCTCACCACCAGATCGGCATCCGCATCGATGATGGGTTCGCCTTCCAGATCGGTACGCTGGAATTTGTAGCCGTGGCCTACGGGCGCTGGACGTAGCGTAAGGGTGACCGGCTCTCCGGTGTGCAGGCCAACGCCCGTGATCACGGCGCTACCTTTAAGGGTGTGCTGAAAGTCGCTCATGCATTGCAACCTCCGGTGGAAGGAAGAACCGACCGGGGCTATACCCGGCGAAGGTAGAATTCCGGCCTGTTATTGGCTACTTGCCCTTCCCGGCTTGGAGCGCCGCCCGCATCTCGGCCAGTTCCCGCTCCAACTGATCGATGCGCTTTTGCAGGGCCGGCAGGTTCTTGAACACCACATAACTGCGGTTGTACAGACCTTTCGGTAAGGCCGGTGAACCTTGCACGGTCTCCCCATCGCCGATGTTGCCGCCAATGCCGCTCTGTGCCGCGATCCGCACACGGTCGCCGATCACCAAATGCCCGGAAATGCCGACCTGACCTCCGATCTGGTTGTAGTTGCCGATCTTGGTGCTGCCTGCGATCCCCGCTTGCGAAACCACCACCGTATGCGCTCCGATATCCGCGTTGTGGCCCACCTGCACGAGGTTGTCCAATTTGGTGCCGGTGCGGATGATGGTCTGTCCGATCGTGGCCCGATCCACCGTGGTGTTCGCCCCGATCTCCACTTGGTCCTCCAGGATCACATGGCCTACTTGCGGCATTTTCTCATACGTCCCATCGGCCTTGGGTACGAAGCCGAATCCATCGGCCCCGATCACCGCTCCGCTGTGGAGCACGCAGTTCGCGCCGATCACCGTGTTGTGGTACACCTTCACACCAGCATGGATGCGCGTGCCTTGGGCGATCCGGCACCGATCCCCGATGTAGCAGTTCGGGAAGATCTTCACGCTGTCGCCGATCTCCACATCGTCGCCAACGTAGCTGAATGCGCCGATGTAGACGTTCTTCCCGATCCGGGCCTTTGGGCTCACGAAGCTGGGTTGCTCGTAGCCTTTCTTCTCGTACTGCAGCTCATTGTTCCGCTCCAACAGAATGGTGAAGGCCATGCGCGCATCGGCCACGCGGATCAAGGTCAAGGTCTTGGGCAGCGCACGGCCCGGTGCAAAGTCCCGGTTCACGATGGCGATGGTGGCCTTGGTGGTGTAAATGTGATCCGTGTAGCGCGGATTCGCCAGAAAGGTCAAGGTGCCGCTGCGGGCTTCCTCGATCTTGGCCAGATCGCTCACCAGCACCTGCGGATCGCCATCCACTTCCCCTTCAAGGAGGTCGGCGATCTGTTCGGCGGTGAATTGCATGGTGGCTAGTGGTGGATGGCGAAGTTACTGGCTGGGCCGGTTTGGTTGAAAGTCGGTCGTTGTTGGTTGCTCGGCTCCTTGGTGGTAACCGATCGCCCATCAGTTCGTGGTGTTCCCTGTCAACAAGGGATCATCAACGTCAACGCGTCAAAGGCACCCGCACCTTCGTCAGGTCCCACGCCATGGCCAGTGCGGTGGGTTCGCCACCTACGGTGATGGTGAATTGCTCCGCCACTTCCGGCATCACTTGTATCGGCACTTCAACCTTCACTACATCGGCCGTCGGATCGCGCTGCGCATCGCCGTCGTAGTTCACGCCCCACGGGTACATCTTGCTGTTGAAGATCACCGTCCAGGAATCGGCTTGCGGTATGGTCCACAAGGTGTACGTGCCAGCGGTAAGTGGCAAACCACCGACCTTCAGATCCTTGGTGGTGGTGAACGTGGTGGCTTCGTTGGCACCCGTGCGCCACACTTTGCCATAGGGCACCAGCTCGCCGAAGATCACGCGGCCTTTCTTCGTAGGACGGCTGTAATCGATGGTGATCTCCGCATCGCCCAGTTGGTAGGTGGCCACCTCTTCCGGACTCGCTTTCTTGGTCTGCGACTTCATGAAGTTGAAACCGAAGTAGCCGACCAGGGCCAATACTGCTGCGCCGATAAGCAGGCCTTTGAGGATCTTCATGTGATCTAGTTCGAGTGCTCGTGGTGTTGCTCTCCCTTCATGTCCACATGTACGCTGATATTGTCCGCACTGCGCAAAACGCGTACCTCGCCGCCTTTGATGGCAATGGTGGTGTCGCCCATGAAATCCGCTTCCTCCAGTTGCTTCACGATGGCATCTGCTTCTGCATCACCGGGGTTGGTGCCTTGCTCTTTGCGGTGTCCTTCACCCGCGCCATGACCGCCTTTGCAGCAGGCTTTGCCGTGGTGTTCCCCCATCTTGTCCGCGTGGTCACAACCGGCCTTGGAACAGGTGCCGCCGGGTTTGCAACACGTGCCGCCGTGCTCGCAGTTTCCATCTTTGTCGCAGCAGGCCATCTGCTTGTGGCATCCCCCACGTTCCCCGTGGCCATGCGTTGTGAAACGACCGATGAAGAAGCCGGCGATGCCGAAGAGCAGACCGAATACGAGGATCTTGGACCAGTTGGTGTTCATCGTCGGATCGCCGAAGCCAGGCGAAGGCGTTTGGGTTAAGAGCGGAAAGATAGCGGTGTTGCGGTTCGTGCGATGTTCCGTGTCCGGCAATATTTTCCAGTTCGTAGGGATGTCGATACCGGGATGAACGATCTGGTTCGCCGCCGCCTAGTACACCGTCGACGTAATTCCGAACTGATCCATTGGATGCCGGGATCCAACACCGCGACCCGCTCCGTTCTACTGCTTCACGAAGCGTTGCCAATGGCCGTCCAGATCGAGCAAGTAGATGCCCGCACCTAGACCCGTAACTGGAACGGACCGTGCATTTCCCGCTACACTGCCCGACAGTACCAGCGCTCCTGTCAGATCGCGTATCACATAGCTCCCCGGCCATGTGTTCGGCCCGTCGATGCTGAGCAGGTCCGTGGCCGGGTTGGGATGGACCGAGAAGTCGTCCGATCGTACGCGGCTTACACCGGTGAACACATCGCAATTCACGACCAGATCATCGTAGGCGGCTTGTTGTTCGGCATTGAGTCCCGTAGCCAAGAGCTCGTCCTGTTCCCATGGATCCACCTGCAGGTCGTAGAATGCTTCCGTGCCATTGGCCAAGGTGATCACCTTGTACCGTGCGTTGCGGTTCGCATGGCCGATCGTGAGGTCTTCTACATCGGTGTACAGGCATTCGCGCACCGACTGGCCCGCTTGCGAGAACATCGGTACCAACGAGCGGCTGTCCTGGTAGACAGGCAAGTTCGCGCCGGTGAGTTCGACAATGGTGGTGAAGAGGTCCGTGGAATTGACCAGGGCTTCTTCCCGTTGGCCAACACGTGTTACGCCTGGGCCGCTGATCACCAGGGGTACGTGAACGCCGCCTTCATACAGCGTGCCCTTCCCGTGGTTCATGGCGTGCGGTGCTTGGATCACGTTGCGGTCCGTGCCGTTGTCGCCGATGAAGATGATCACGGTGTTCGCCAGTTCGTCTGCGGGGATCGTCGCCAGTAAACGCCCCATTTCGTAGTCCAGACTTTCAACCATCGCCAAGAAGTAGGGCAGTGGGTTGGCAGTGATCGATGCTTGGTCCGTGGGCAACGGGCCTTGTGTGTGCATGTTGAGCGGTGGCAAGTGGAAGGGCACGTGCGGCGCGGTGTAGGCCAGCCAGCAGAACCAGGGTTGGGTCTGTTGGCCGATCCACTCGATCCCGAGGTCGGTGATGGCCGTGGTGATGTAATCCGTTCGCGGGGTTTGTACGGCGTTCACGGTCAGGCTCCACGCGTAGTAATCGGCAACAGCGCCTGCGAGCAAGCCGGCATAATGGGGCACACCCATGAAATTCGGATAAGCCGGACCAGACGTTTGGCCGTTCAAGTGCCATTTCCCGATCAATGATGTGGCGTAGGGGCTACCGATGTTGCTCAAGTAACGGTGGAGGATCACCTCGTTCGGGGAGATCATCGCAGCGGTGTTGGCATTCAGTACGCCCGTGCGAAATCCGTAGCGACCCGTGATGATCGTGGATCGCGTCGGAGAGCACAACGGATCGGCCCACACATTGTCGAAGGTGATGCCGTTCGCCATCATGGCTTCCAAATTGGGCATGGCCGCCTTTTGCGGACCGGGTAGGTAGTTCGGTGTGGGGTCAAGGCCCAGGTCGTCAGCGATGATCAGCAACACATTGGGTTGTTGAGCACTTGTGGCGATGCAAAAGAGGCTCGCGGCAAATGCGGTGAAGAGGTGCTTCATCTTCCTAAGGACCATGATCGGGCGAAAAGGTTCGATCCGTTGCGGATCAAAGACTATTCGTTGCTCGTGCTGTCAATGTTGGATCAGCACTTTCTCCGCAGCACGGCCACCGCCCAAGAATTCGACGTGTAACACGTACATCCCATCCGGGAACGCAACAAGATCCAACATGCCGTTCGCTGTTCGCATAGAGGTGGATAGGATCAAGCGACCTTGCAAGTCCACGATACGTACTTGTTCGATGGGCAGATCGGCTCCGATGGAAAGGATCCCTTTGGTTGGGTTGGGTGCGACCAGGAGATGAGGGTCGCCTATCCCTTCGGCGATGCTAACTGTGATCTCATTGCCGCACGAGATGCCGTTCTTCTTGAAGTAGACGATCTGATGACCCCGGTCGAATCCATTATCCGGCGAGATCAACTGCGCATAGGCATTGAAGGATCCCAGACCCAGCACAGTGCGCTCGAATTCAACAATTGGTGGGCCCTGCGTATCGTACGCACCCCAACAGTTGTCATATGCGCAGAATACAAGTGAGTTACTTGGAGATGCATAATACTCCCAGAAAGCGACCCCACAATGGTCTGCCTTGTTGAGTCCTTGGGAAGTGCCATTGAACCGATCGAATGGGATCTCGGCGATCACCGTTTGCTTGTGGTAGGCAATGGACTGATAAGCAACCACACTGGTCGTTCCTCCGAAGTCGAAGCGTTCGTATTGCACGTCGTAGATCAGCGAGTCGGCTGTCTCCTGTCGTGAGAGGATGGTCCGGGTGGAGTAATAGTTGTACGGCTGAAGCCATGGAGGCAATGGAGCGAAATAGTAGTAGTTCCAAAAGTGAGTCTGGATCTCATCACCCGGCTGATGGTCGAATACCATCTCATTCGTTATCTGATGGAATCCCAATGGAGGTGAGGTCATACCGAGTAACACCAACGGTTGCAGCACGATGGGAAAACTGTCGACGGCAAAGAAGGTGATCAACCCGAGTTCCTTGCCAATGCTGATATCCACTCCATTCAGCGGTGATCCTATCGGCGACCCGCTCAAGTCCTGATGGATCAGTTCGAAATGGCGGACCGAATCGATCTGGCCCAGCACTGCCAACTGATCGGTTCCTGTGCGCGTCAGTAAGAACCGTTGGTCCGCGTCCTGATACATGGTCATCGTATCCCCTTCGGGAAGTTGCGCGTGGAAGAGCAGGTCCGCACCATTGTTATTGTGGAAAACATATTCACCTGAACTGCCGTGTGTGATCGACCTGCCGAAAACAGAGGGTAGGCTCATGTGATAACAGACTTGGCCCCAGAAAGGACAGAGTTCATCCGAGTTGTCGGAACCGTTGAAGTTCTTTCCGATGTGTATGATGGTATCGCTCCCCACAACGGTCAAGCTATCGTACGTGATACTAAATGTTGTTGGCAGTACATCGGTCGATGCGAATACGTATCCACCCGCCGCGTTGAACAATCGAAAGTCCTGACCCACCAGGATCGTTGGTGCGAGTATCAGTACGAGGGATCGGACGCGCATGGCTAACTGGACCTGAAGGTAAGACAGGACGTTCGCCTTTCTTGTTGCCTGAGCGGTAGCGATCAATCATCCAACCACCTCGGCCAAGCCAAGTACCACTTCGTTACCGGCCCGGCCAAGGCTTGTATCCCGAGGTTGTCACTGGCTTCGGCGATGTCGCGCAAGCTGCCGTCCTTGTACAGCAAGTCTATGCGGTCCTTGCTCGGATCGTACGCGTTGTTCACGATGCTGGAGGTAAGTACGAAGTGGTCCGTGTCGGCCATGTCGATCCGTAGGTGATCGGCGACTTTGCGCTTGAGTTCATCGATGCGCTGCGGATCCCACGGTTCGTTCTGCAATCGAATGCGCAAGTTCCGGCGATCAACGAGGTCGCCGCTCAAAGTGGCCAGGATCTTGTCCGGATGGCTGGCCCACACCTTCACGGCACCCATCACGTCGTGGTCGTCCAGCTTCAGAAAGTCATTCAATACCTTGGGGTCGGCGAAGGATCCACGGTCGTGATGCAGGGTAAGGAAGCGCGAAAGGGCCGGTGAAGCGAAGACCGGACTTCCTCCCAACGCAAGCTCTTTCGCGCGGCGCAAGGCTTCCACCAACATCATCTCGCAGGCCACTACCGTCTTATGCAAGTACACCTGCCAGTACATCAGTCGCCGTGCCACCAGGAATTTCTCGATGCTGTAGATCGCTTTCTCTTCCACCACCAAACGGTCGTCCACCACTTGCAACATGGTGATGATGCGTTCCCCACCGATCACCCCTTCGCTCACACCGGTGTAGAAGCTGTCGCGGTTCAGGTAGTCGATGCGGTCCACATCCAATTGGCTGCTCACCAGCTGATGCAGGAAGCGCTTGGGGTATTGGTCGCGGAAGATGCGGATGCCTACCTCCAGCCCACCTCCGAACTCGTCGTTCAAGCGGTCCATCACCAACGCACTGATGCCTTCGTGGGTGATCCCCTCCACCAAGCTGTGCTCCAGCGCATGACTGAATGGGCCGTGGCCGATGTCGTGCAGCAGGATCGCGATGGATGCACCCAAGGCCTCCTCTTCGGTGATGGCGTGCCCTTTGGTGCGCAGGACATCGATCGCCTTACCCATCAAATGCATCGCGCCCAGCGCATGGTGGAAGCGCGTATGCAGCGCTCCAGGATACACGAGATGCGACAATCCCAACTGCTTGATGTACCGCAGCCGCTGGAACCACGGATGGTCGATCAGGGCCAGCACCTGCGGATGTGGAACGGTGATGAATCCGTAGATGGGGTCGTTGAGGATCTTCATAAGGAGATCAGTTACGTGTTAACGGGTTACGAGTTGCGTGTTCATGTGCGGCCAACACGTAACACGTAACCTCTTCCAACACGCAACGCATTTGGGCTTTTGTCGTTCCTACCTTCACGCCCCGAAAGTACAGGGCAACATACCAACACCTTCACCGTTGGTCCTTGTATGCGATCTTTCACCACTGAACCGACAACGCCGAAGGGCGTTACTATTCCCACTATGACCGCCAACATCCTCTGGGCCGACGACGAGATCGATCTGTTGCGCCCTCATGTGCTCTTTTTGCAAGGCAAAGGCTACACCGTGGATACGGTGAACAACGGCCTCGATGCTGTCGATATGATGCAGAAGAAGGAGTACGACATCGTGTTCTTGGATGAGAACATGCCCGGCCTCAGTGGTTTGGAGACGCTCGACCGCATTAAGCTGATCCAACCTCGCGTGCCGATCGTAATGATCACCAAGAGCGAGGAAGAGAGCATCATGGAAGGCGCCATCGGCGGCAAGATCAGCGACTACCTGATCAAGCCCGTGAATCCGAACCAGATCCTGCTTTCCCTGAAGAAGAACCTGGAGGGCCGCCGCTTGGTGAGCGAGAAGACCACCAGCGACTACCAACAGCAATTCCGCCAATTGGGCATGCGTTTGGGCGACAAACATTCCGCCGACGAGTGGAAGGAGCTCTACGCCGAACTGGTGCGCTGGGAATTGGAATTGAGCAAAGGGCAGGACCAGGGCATGACCGATATCCTGCGCAGCCAATGGGCCGAGGCGAACGAACTCTTCAGCCGTTTCGTAGCGGACAACTATGTGGATTGGGTGAATGGCCGTGGCGATGCGCCCATGCAATCGCACCAGATCTTCAAGGCCAAGGTGGCACCCATGATCGACGATAAGAAGACACCGGTCTTCATGGTCCTCATCGACAACCTGCGCTTGGATCAATGGCGTGTGTTGGAACCCTTGATCAGCGAATTCTATCGCGTAGAAGAAGAGGGCCTTTTCTATAGCATCCTGCCCACCGCCACGCAGTACGCACGCAATGCGATCTTCTCCGGCATGATGCCGAGCGACATCGAGAAACGGCACCCCGGCAAGTGGATCAGCGAGGACCAGGAGGGCAGCAAGAACGCGCACGAGGAGGAATTCATCGGTGCTCAATTGAAGCGCTTGGGCAAGGAAGTGAAGTACAGCTACCACAAGATCCTGAACCTGAACGCGGGCAAGAAACTCGCCGACAGCCTCGATAACCTGATGGGCAATGCGCTCAACGTGATCGTCTATAATTTCGTGGACATGCTCAGCCATGCGCGCACCGAAATGGAGGTGATCCGCGAACTGGCCGATGACGATGCCGCGTACCGCAGCCTCACCAAGAGTTGGTTCGAGCACTCACCGCTCTTCGACATCCTCAAGGGCATCGCAGAACGTGGAGGGCGCTTGATGATCACCACGGACCACGGCACCATCCGTGTGGGCGAACCCAGTAAGGTGGTCGGCGACCGCAACACCAACAGTAACCTGCGCTACAAGCACGGCCGCAACCTCACATACGAGAACCGCGATGTGCTGGTGGTGAAGGATCCCGGCCAGGTCTTCTTACCCAAGGCCAACGTCAGCACCGTGTACATCTTCGCCAAGAGCGACCGCTTCTTCGTGTACCCCAACAACTACAACCACTTCGTCACCTACTACCGCCACACCTTCCAACACGGTGGTATCTCGTTGGAAGAGATGTTGGTGCCGTGGGCGGTGTTGAAGCCGAGGTAGGTGATCATGTGAACATGTGGACATGTGGTCATGTGGACATGGCTGCAGGGGCGAGTTTGTGCGTTTGTGCTTGTGAACGTTGATGTGGTCTACCACCACGAAGGCTTTCCATGACCACATGGTCAAATGCCCAAATGACCTTTTGATGGTTGACCTAGCGAAGTGATCTACCTTCGAGTATGCTTCCGAGTTGGAAATCCTTCCTCTTACTATCGTTTGGAGTAACGATCTGCGGCTCTGGCCTTGCCCAGCCTGACATTTCATTTCCGGATAGCGGAGCAGTTTGGACCAACGCACGGTATTATTATCCACCACCACCACCTAGTCCGGAGCTTGAGGAACTAACGAATTATTGCGCCTATGGTGTGGACACAGTGATCTTAGGCGAGGCCTACAAGAAGATCGATACATGCAATGCTGGATACAAAGGAGCGATCCGTGTGTTAGGTGACCGGGTGTACTTCGTTCCTAGGGACTCTGTTTCTGAATACTTGCTCTACGATTTCAACCTTGTTGAAGGTGATACGGCCTACAATGTGTATTGCGATGCAGGTGGAGACGCCCGGTTGTTCAACGTGGGGATACATTACGATGTTGACGGACCGATCGTATCTGGCCGAAGGGCCTTTTATACTGACATTGGTATTTGGATCCAAGGGGTCGGAGGGTATGGCGGTCTCTTCATGGAAGCCGGACCCAATCTCTCGAAGGTTTCCCTCCAGTTGGAATGTATGAGTCGTTGGGATACTGTGCTCGTCGGTATCTGGCCTTGTCCAATCTTCTTGGGCGCTAATGAACTTGAGGAACCATCGGTAGTTACGGCCCATCCGAACCCAACAAGTGGCATCGTAAGTATTCGACCAATGAAATCTACTGAAGGCATTACTGCACGGATCTTCACTATCACGGGAAGTGAAGTTTCCGCCCCTGTCGATCTCCGTCAAGATGAACTCAACATGGATCTTACTGCTCTTCGATCTGGTGTGTATTTGATCGAAGTAACCGAACAGGGTCGACGACACATTCATCGGATCTGTCGTGATCAAGATTGATCAGACCCAGTCGGCAAAATGGCCGATAGTTTCAAACCATCTGACCAGTGCGCGAGGGCCCGGTCAGACTACCACCACGAGGGCATTTCCATGACCACATGCTCACATGTCCAAATGTCCACATGACAGTCGGGTCGCCTGCTCCATACGAGATACGTTGGCATTCATCTGCGAAATCTGCGTAATCTGCGGACCGAATTCCCAATGCTCGCCACCATCCTCCTCCGCAAACCATCAGAAGCCGACTCCGTCGCGCAGCTGATACTTGAAAGTCATGCGGAACGGCGAGTGTTCGCATTGCACGGTGAACTAGGTGCTGGTAAGACCACATTGATCAAAGCGTTCTGTGAGGTGTTGGATGTGGCCGACCGGACCAGCAGCCCCAGCTTCGCCATCGTGAACGAATATCGCACCGCTACCAACGAACCGCTGTATCACTTCGACCTCTACCGCTTGAAGGCCGAAGAGGAACTCGACGGCATCGGTTTCGGGGAGTACCTGGACAGTGGCTCATACTGCTTCATCGAATGGCCGGAACTGGCCGCCGCGCAATTGCCGCCGGATACGGTCCATGTGTACTTCCGTGTGGCGGAGAACGGGACCCGCACGATCAGCCTATCTCGCGCGGAAGCCTGACATCGTGGTTGCTGTTCCTCAGGCCCGCTGCCTGCAAAGCGGAAGGGGAACCGCCCATTCATGAATCTTCAGAATCGTATCTTTCCGGGCCGTTGCCATTGCATCTGGTACCCCGATGAGCCCCACCAGCGATCTGCTTCGACAATTGGCCCGTGAAGTGGCCATGGCCCCACAGGAACAGCTCATGGAGGTGGGCCGCCGGAAGAAGAGCCTCTTCATCGGCATTCCCAAGGAGATCACCTTCCAAGAACACCGCGTTCCACTTACACCATCGTCCGTTGCTGTGCTTGTTGGTCGTGGCCACGAAGTGGTGATCGAACGCGGTGCCGGTATGCCCGCACAGTTCCAGGACAACGACTACAGCGAGGCTGGTGCCATGGTCGTTGAAAGTCCGGAGGAAGTGTTCAAGGCGGACATGATCCTGAAGGTGGCTCCACCTACCCACAACGAGATCGAGTTGCTCCGCCACAAGCAGATCCTGGTCTCTGCCCTACAACTTACCGTGCAGCCCAAGGATACCCTGAAGCGCATGATGGAGAAGCGCATGACGGCCGTGGCGTGGGACTTCATCAAGGACCGTGAAGGGATCTACCCCATCGTGCGTGCCATGGGCGAGATCGCAGGGACCACTAGCATTCAGGTGGCAAGCGAATACCTCAGCGCGGACAAAGGCGGACAGGGTCTCATGCTCGGCGGCATCAGTGGTGTGGAACCGGCCGAGGTGGTCATCATCGGCGCAGGGACCGTCGGCGAATTCGCCACCCGAGCAGCATTGGGTCTGGGTGCCAGTGTGAAGGTCTTCGACAAGAGCATCTATCGCTTGCGCCGTTTGCAAAGCAGCTTGGGTCAGCGCATTTGGACCTCTGTGATCCAACCTGTGGAACTACGCAGAGCCTTGCGCAGTGCGGATGTGGCCATCGGTGCGCTACGCCCCGAACACGGCCGTACGCCCATGGTGGTCACCGAGGAAATGGTGAAGGAGATGAAGAACGGCAGCGTGATCGTGGACGTGAGCATCGATCGCGGTGGTTGCTTCGAGACCAGCGAGGTCACCACCCACACCGACCCGGTATACAAGCGCTACGGTGTCGTGCATTACTGTGTGCCGAACATCGCCAGCCGTGTGCCACGTACCGCAAGCACCGCACTCAGCAACATCTTCGGTCCGCAAATGCAAAGCATGGGCGAAGTGGGTGGCTTCGAGAACCTGATCAAAACGGACATCGGCCTGCGACACGGCGTGTACTTGTACAACGGCTCACTCACCAGCGCCATCCTCGGCGAAGCCTTCCGCCTACCGTACAAGGATCTGGACATTCTGTTGGCCGCTTTCTAGAAGCATTTGGGCAAGTGAGCATGTGAACATGTGTCTGCGCACGGGCTTTGCGTCATGTGAACATGTGGACATGTGTCTGCGCCCGGGCCTTTCTTCATGTGGACATGTGACAACTTCTTCCTCCCAGGAGGCGTTTCATGTTCACATGACCACATCCTCTCATGCCCCCATGCCCAATATCCTCCGCGAACGTACTTTGGAGCAAACGCAAGTTCATGGATGACCCTAGGTCTTTCGATGCAGTGAATTGGTTCGAGGAATGCCTTGCTTCGTTCTTTGGGTCAAGTGTTGCGGCGGACCCTGAAGCGCCGTACGGTGCTGCTCCGCGAAAGCGCAATGCTGTTGTGGAGGAGACCTTTGACCTCGCGAGCCGGGTCATGGACTATGCAGAGCGCCTTGTTCGCGTGAACAGCGTATTCGCGGATCAGATCCTACGTAGCGGCACTTCTGTTGGATCTCATACGCGTGAAGCACAGAGTGCCGAAAGCCTTGCCGACTTCGTGCATAAGATGAAGATCGCACACAAGGAATTGGAGGAAACGGACTATCGCTTAGCGCTTTGCCATGTGAAGGCGCACTATCCGCATGACGAAGAACTGGCTCGCCGTGCGAAGGCCCTTATCCCGTTGTTCCACAGCATTCTCTCCACCTCCAGGAAACGATTGAACCAACAGCGAAAAGACGCTCGTTCGAAACGCGATATGAAATGACCCGGAACATTGCGTCGCCAGCGAGAACCTCCACCTTTGCCCCATCCCTTCATGCCCCATGACCACATGCTCCCATGCTCCCATGCCCCCATGCTCCCATGCTCCCATGCTCCCATGCCACATGACCACATGCCCCCATGCCCCATGCTCCCATGCTCCCATGCCCCCATGCTCCCATGCTCCCATGCCCCCATGCTCCCATGCCCCCATGCTCCCCATGCTCCCATGCCCCCATGCTCCCATGCTCCCATGCTCCCATGACCACATGTTCACATGTTCTCATGCCCACATGACCCAATGACCCTACAATGACCCTGACCCGTCGGTTGCAACTCTACACGGTCGGCCTCATCATCGGTGGGCTGATGGTCTACTTCATTTATGGCGATCGGGCTACCAATGCCGCGTGGACACCGGAGTCCAAATTGAAACAGCGACTGCATAGCACCTTGGTACAAGCCCGGCCATTGGCGACGGAACAGTTGGCCGAACACCAACTCAAATTGGAGGAAGTCCAGGCTGCGATCCCGGGTGCTTCCGTGGACTTCAGTGATTCGCGCCGCACACCGGATACCATCTACTACGCCGTGGATGCTACCGTTGCGCACGCGGCCTACCGCTTCACCATCGTTGGTCTACGCGATTTCGATCGTGACAGTACGGCTACGTTGTGGGCCGTGGAACGGCGTTGAAGGTCCAGAGTGTTCGGTCTAACCGTTCCTCTATTGTTCACTACCTGGAACACTAACCGTAACCAGTACATGTCATTGGCCTCTTCCTCTATTCCCAACAAGAAGAGCTTCTCGCATTCAATGCGCGCCTCTGGATGAACAGGGATCGGACCACCGATCATCTTTTCAACACGGAGTACCAATTCGCGAATTGGGCACTTACCTTGGGATCATGAGGGTGCATGAAGTTCATATCAGAACAGCTTGCCTTCTCGCAGCAGCGTCGCAACACGATGCCCTGAGTGCGCCAAAGTAGGGGCAACGAGCAACAAGTTAGCGCTTCCTTCCTCGTATCACACACCACCTCGACCTGCGATCATGAACAATGATCAGCGGGCAACGGTGTGGCCTCTTGCAAAGGCAAGGCAGCGATGCATTGTCCTGCTCGGTACCGGACTTATCTTGGTGCAATGCGTTGCACAAGGACCCACCACGCAAGAGTTGCTCAATGTGATGAAGGCCGCAGTAGCGCAGCACACGAACACGCCTAATACCATGGAGGATCCTGCGGAATGGGAAATGCTGAACGAGGCCGAACGAAGCAGGTGGTTCGGTCCAGTTGTGGATAAATCCGGAACCGAATGCCAAGGACCGCACGACGCGAATTTCGCCGAAGTGATACCCGTTCTTAGAACTCTGGTGGCGATGCCCATCGAAGCGGAATTGCTGGAAGCTGTGAAGGCTCTTCGGCCACGGTGCTACAGCTACACCGGATTTCCGAGGCAGATCATCATCTACCAAAGCTCTGGACACTATGGGCAGCCAAGTGCTGAAGTACCCGGGCCATGGAGAGCGTGTTCAGCAGCACGGCCGGTATACAATGCCAGTGGAATGGTCGTGGACCCGAACGAACAAGACCGCTCCCGCGAAGCCGAAATAGCCAGGTGCAACGAACAACTGGCGTTGCAGTACCCCGCGCTGCAAGCCATAGGAACGGTGCAAGCCGCAGAACCAACCACGCAACCCATAAATGAAGAAGCCCCCAGTGCTCTAACACCAGGGGCCAAACTCCGCAGGCTGAGGCCCTCGAAGCACGCTCATGTCCCACCTAACCCTAGCTAAAAGGTAAACGAAACAGAACAGCACAAAGGTATCGCACCACCACAACGTGCCGCTGTACCTTGCAGCATAACTTAGGATGCCTTGACGAAACCGCGACGGACATAGGCATTAGTAATAGCGGCAACAATGACCGGACCGATGCGAAAGCATCACGAACACGAACGAATGCTTCTTGGAACAACGAATAGCAAGTGGTGGGGTGGGCAGGCATGCCTGTTCTACTGCTTGCTGTTCAATGCTCCACTTAAGAATGTTGCTCAGAACTTGGTGCCCAACCCGAGTTTTGAGGAGATCGATAGCTGCCCACAATGGCCCACCTACATGGGCTTCCAACCAGATTCTAAGCCAAGGTTTTGGGAGAAGTGGTCTGGCAGCCCTGAGTACTTTACATCTTGCCTCGGATCGTCCGATACCCTTGCAGGAGTGCCTCAGAATCCTTTCGGAACCCAGTTGCCCCATCATGGCTCAGCATATGTGGGCGGTATGTCATACGGGAATTTCGAGAGTGAATTCCGCGAACATATCGGAGTGGAACTCACATCGCCATTGGAGATCGGAGAGGTCTATTACCTGAGTTTTTGGGTGAGCGCTGCCGAAGGACGTAGCTCTCCGCCTGACACTCCAGGATGGGCACAACCTGTATTTTGGGCTTCTAACAATGTGGGTCTTCTTTTTACAATGCAGCCCAATATTTGGACCGGTTTCACCGGGCCGGAATTCGAGCCTAGGAATTACGCCCACCTCTTCGCACAGGAAGTTATAGCAGATACGTCCGATTGGATCCTGGTCTCTGGGTCCTTTACCGCAGATAGTGCGTATCGCTATTTGGCCGTGGGGAATTTCTTCGAGAATGCCATGACGGACACCATGCATCTGACTCCTGGTAATTCATCCGGTGCATTTGTATACGTCGACGAGGTTTGCGTTTCGACTTCGCCGAACGGATGTGACATTGGGAACGGACTGATTGAATTGCATGGGAATGCACCAGCTGTTGTCTTTCCCAATCCCGCTTTGAATGCTGTGACATTGCTTAGGAATTCTGTAACGGCGGCGGGCTGGAAGGTGACCGACCTGATGGGCAGATGTGCTGCGAATGGTACATGGCAAGGAGGTAATGTTGAACTGGATATTGGTGGTTGGGCTTCGGGTACATATTGTGTGTATCTGGATATAGAATATCACGATTGCGTTCGTTTGATAGTAGTGCGGTAGTGCTCGGGCCGGTCTTCAATACCTTGAAGACCATGAGAACAAAGAGGATATTGACCGTAGGCATCTGCGGATGTCTGGTCATTTCAATTTCAGCACAAAATTGGCTCACTGGTGGTAATCCTATTACAGCTCCGGATTATTTGGGAGCGAATGGAGCAAGTGTAGCACCGTTACACCTCCGCACAATCCCTCAACTCTCGATCGATTTTAGCACGCAGAACAGTCTCCGTGCGCGGCTCTACCCGAATGATTTCACCTTCTTCAACGGGTATACAGACCCAGCGGCTCTTCATTGGCAGCGTGGGTTCTTCGCGTTGAGCGGTCGTCCTACATTCTTTAACAATACGAACGGCCCTTTCAGCAGACTCCATTTGGTGGATGATGTCGGTGTGGATTTCGCCGCCACCTATGCCCAGCAGTTCGGCTGGCGGCCTTGGATGCGCAACGGTGTCACCTTCACCGGCAATGAAGACCAAGGATACATAGGGCAGAAGTATGTGTATGACCCGGAAGAACCATTCGTTACCCTACCGGACCGTTCGGACATGGTCCTACAGTGGAGCAATGACTACCCCGGCGAGGATGGTCCGGATCGTTTGCGTTTCTTATTCACCAACAGACCAGATAGTCTTAATGGATCGCCTCGACCTTCTGGCGCAAGGAGTATCGAGGGACTTGAGGGCATGCGCTTGACCCCGTTGAACGATACCACGATCAATGTGGGTGTTGGTGACTTCTTTGCGGGTAATCTGGACGACCCAGGGAATATCGATGAACCCACTGAGCGGCTGGATGTCTTGAATGGACGGGTGCGTGTTCGCGACCTACCCAACGACCCGCAGGCCGGCACACTACAGAGGTATTTGGTGGTCGATGATGTGGACTCGGACGATCCTGAGTTTGGTGTGATCAAATGGCGCAACCTGCCCACGGGCACAGGCGGCGGCGCAGATTGCGATTGGGATATTCTAACCGGCAGCCGTGTGCTGCGCAGTGGGTCTGCTGCTCCAAACCCAACAAGTTCATGCCCGGATCGGGGTTGGCTGTATAGCGTCGGCACCCAGAATTATGGTTACAAGATGCAGATCTTCCACGACGACTTGGACCGTAATGTGCCCGGCGGGTTACAAGTCGACTACAAAGGGGATGACGGCGGACCCTATTCATACGGATACGCCATGTATGGCGGAATGTCCGCATCGGCAGGAACACCTGGTCCGGGAACCATGACGGGGGTACGTGGGAATGTGACCGGGGCGCGGAGGACAGGGACTGGCGTGTATGGAATGGCCACTGGAACAGGTGGTTCAGAGGATGCCCTGGATATCCATGGCGTTCATGGCGTAGCGGCACCTGGGGTGGTACAACACGGAGAGCCTATGGTGTAATGGGTTTGGTGAGTGCTCAAGGTACCGGTGCGATCACGAACGCCTATGGTGTTCATGGTTCGGTCGCGAATACCGATCCGGCCACGACATTCCGCGCTGGGGTATACGGCACCTCCCCGGTGGTGTATACGGATACTAATTCGACCGGGGCTCTAGGTAGCTGGGCGGGCTACTTCCAAGGCATGGTCCGCATTTCCAGCAACGCCTACGTGAACGGCAATGTGCTGGTCACCTCCGATGCTTCATTGAAGACCAACGTGGAGGACATCACCAATGCGCGCGAGCTGATCGCAGCCCTGCAACCCAAGTCCTACGAGTTCATTCCGCAGCAACACCCGCACATGCAAATGCCTCCCGGCAGGCAATTGGGCTTGATGGCCCCAGAGGTGCAGGAGGTTCTGCCGGAACTGGTGGAACGGGTTCCTATTCCAGCGGAATACGATACCACGGGCACGATGGTGGCCGAAGCCACCAGCCACTTGGCCATCAACTACAACGGTTTCATTCCGGTATTGATCGCGGCGGTAAAGGAGCAGCAACAGACCATTTCTGAGGTCACCGCTTCCGTTGCACAGGAAGCGTCGGAAATGCAGGATCTACGGAACCTCCTGGAAGAGCAACGCACCCGCATCGACCACATGGAGCAACTCCTTGCCGAGTGCTGCAACCGCCCAACCCCGGATGGCCTACGCGAAGGTGGCATCAACAACGTACCGGAGTTGCACGATACCGAAGGCGACCGCAAACTGCGCATCCAGCCGAACCCATTCAGCGAAAGCACCACGGTGTTCTATATGCTGGAGCGCAGTGGACGCTCACAGCTTATGGCGAACAGCGCCGATGGCAAGCAATTGCGTGTGCTGCAAGAGGCCAACTTGGAGAGCGGTAGCTACCAGTATGAGTGGAACACGGCATATCTGGCCGCAGGCATCTACTACGTGACCTTGCTGTTGGATGGCCAACCGGTGGTGAAGAAGGCGGTGAAAGTGAACCGCTAGATCCGCGACCAACCAAATTGCACGGCTCCGGCAGAAGTGTCGGGGCCGTGTTTCTTTTTGACATCGTCAAGCCTGGCCCTTTCTCCGCTTCCGTTCCGTACCGATCAGGCGGATCTCGCGTCCGGTCTGGCCTTTTACACTGGTGTTCTCCTCGGCACGCCGGATCAAGTAGGGCAGCACTTTGCGCACCGGTCCGTAGGGCAGGTATTTGCACACGTTGTAGCCAGCGGATGACATGTTGAAGCTGATATGATCGCTCATGCCCAGGAGTTGCCCGTACCAGATGCGGTCGTCCTGGTGAGGCAGACCTCGTGCTTGCATCAGCTGGGCCATCAGGAGTGTGCTCTGCTCATTGTGCGTACCTACGCATACAGCGATGCGATCCAGATGGTCCACGCAATACTGCAGTGCAGCATCGTAGTCGCGGTCCGCATCTGCTTTGTTGGCGTGGATCGGCGATGGGTAGCCCTGTTCCTCTGCGCGTTCACGTTCCTTTTCCATGTACGCCCCGCGCACCAGCTTCATGCCCAGGTAGTAGCCCTTCGCCACAGCCTGTGCATGGCTTTCACGCAAGAAGGCCAAACGGTCGTGCCGATACAATTGAACGGTGTTGAAGACGACGGCCTTCTTGCCGTTGTAGCGTTCCATCATCTCCTGCACCAACCCATCGATGGCGGGTTGCAGCCAACTCTCTTCGGCATCCACCAACAGGCGTGCATCGGCATCGTGGGCGGCACGGCACAGGCGCTCCATGCGTTGTTCCACCCGTTGCCATTCCACTTGTTCGGCGGCCGTAAGCGCCCGACCGCTGCTCACGATCCGCAGCAATTCCGTCCGGCTGATACCGGTCGGCTTGAACACGCAATAGGGAAGATCGGTGCGCGTCTTGTTCACCGCCACGGTGCGCAGCACTTCGGTCACCGTGGCATCCAACTCGTCCTCATCGTCCTGCCCTTCCACGCTGTGGTCCAGGATGGAGCCCACGCCGCTTTGGGCCAGTTTGGTGGCCGTGTGCAGGCATTCTTCCACGGTCTCGCCCCCGCAGAATTGCTTGAAGATGGTGGCCTTGATCAGCCCCTTCACCGGCAAGTGCAGCGTCAGCGCGATCCGGCTGCACGTGCTGCCCAAGGTGGTGAGCCACGATGTGCCGATGATGCGGAACAACCAATAGGCTTTCCACAGTTCGTGATCGCTCTTGGCGGCGAAGGCGATCCGCGTGTTCCCAAGGTCCGGGAGGGCGGTGGCGGCAGGTGCAGGGGGAGTGGAGGTCGACACGGTTCGCGGTTACTTCGTTAATTTGGACGACGGGCCGCCAAAAGTAGCAATGGGTTCACCATCCCAAGACGTGCAGGAGATCGAAGCGGGCGGCCACCGTGTGGTGCTGGGCCGCGATTCCTTGCGTGCACTGGATCGTGCGTTGGGCAAAGCGGATGCGACCGCGCTCTTCATTCTGGGCGATGTCAATACCATGCGCCAGTGTTTGCCCGAATTGTTGGCCCGGGTGCCACATTTACGCGATGCGCGCACCCTCTCCGTGCCGGGTGGCGAAGGCAGCAAGGACTTGGCGGTCTGCGCGGGCATCTGGCAGCATTTGGCCAACCATGCAGCGGATCGGCAAGCGCTCTTGGTGTGCCTGGGTGGCGGGGTGGTCACGGACCTCGGGGGCTTCGTCGCGGGCACCTACAAGCGCGGTATCGCATGCGTACACGTGCCGACCAGCCTGCTTGGCATGGTGGATGCCTCCATCGGTGGCAAGACCGGCGTGGATCTGGGCG
The DNA here is from genome assembly GCA_016710015.1 of Flavobacteriales bacterium. Taxonomy (GTDB): domain Bacteria; phylum Bacteroidota; class Bacteroidia; order Flavobacteriales_F; family PHOS-HE28; genus PHOS-HE28. Next base: position 5,735 of record JADJLR010000003.1, on the reverse strand, counting down.
GTGTAAAGAACATGGTAGGCGTATTCCACGACCCCTTGGGCGTGTACATCCACATGCCTTTCCTGAAGAGCTTGGGGAAACGCGAATTGCTGAATGGCTTGGCGGAGATGATCAAACACGGTCTGGTATGGGATGCCTCGCATTGGGAGGCCATTGCCGCATCGGCCTTGCACGACATCGATGCGCTGGCCCCACTGGTGTACCGTTCCGCCGCGATCAAAGCCGAGGTGGTCCAGCAGGATCCGAGGGAATCCGGCCTTCGGAAGGTGCTCAACTTCGGCCATACCATCGGCCACGGGGTGGAGGCACATTCCTGGGAAAGCCCCCGACGCATGCTCCTGCACGGCGAGGCGGTCGCCATTGGCATGGTGTGCGAGGCGTGGTTGAGTTGGCGTATGGACCTGCTGGATCGGGAGAGTTATGACCGCATCACCCAGCTGCTGTTGCAACTCTACAAACCCTACCGTTTCGATAGTGCCGAAAATCATCGCATGATCGAACTGATGCGCAACGACAAGAAGAACGTGAGTGGCCAATTTCGCTTCACTCTCCTTACAGCCATCGGCCAGGCCAAGGTGGATGTGCCTGTCAGCGCTGCCCAGGTGCAAGAAGCCTTGGAACATTACCGGCTGTTGGTGCGGGCATAATGGCAACCCTGTTCACATCCATGCGTCCATCCCGTTAGAGCAGTGAACCTTATCGTATGCATCGTCCGATCTCTTCGCGTGCTGGATCCGCCTTTTCTTTGTCCGGAATGCCTTCGATCACTATTCGCCGACCGGCCCGTCCGTTGGATGCCACGGTCCAGTTGCCGCACTCCAAGAGCGTAAGCAACAGAGCCCTGCTGATCACCTCCCTCCTCGACGACCTTTCGCTGGTGTCCGCCTTGAGCGATGGGGACGATACACGCGTGATGCACACGTTGCTGCGCGATCGACCGCATACCATGGATTGCGGTGCCGGGGGGACCACCTTCCGATTCCTCCTCGCGTGGGCCGCTGTCCAGGATGGAGAAGAACACCTGATCACCGGGATACCTCGGTTGTTGGAGCGGCCGCATGATGACCTCGTGGAAGCCCTCCGGACCTTGGGCGCGGACATCAAGAAGACATCCAAAGGCTATCGGGTGCGCGGTAGGAAGATGAAGGGCGGTGCCGTTCACTTCGATTCGCCGATCAGCAGCCAGTACCTCAGCGCCTTGGTCCTGATCGCCCCTCGTTTGCAGGAAGGATTGGACCTGAAATGGACCGGAACGCGCCTGAGCGAACCCTTCGTGAGCATGACCTTGAAAATGCTGGACCATTTCGGTGTGCGGCCCAGCTTGACCTTGGATGGCGTACACGTGCCCCCAAGTGACTACCAAGCGGTGCCGTACCAAGTTCCACCGGATTGGAGCAGCGCGGCTTTCTGGTTCGAACAAGTGGCACTGGACCCCGGCGCGCAAGTGGCCCTGCCCGGTTTGACCATGGAGACCTTGCAGGGCGACCGCGAAGCCGCCAAACTGTGGGCACCCTGGGTGGAGGTCGTCGCGGACAAGAACGGTATCCTGCTGAAGTACCGGACCGACGCAGAGCCCCGCCCCAACGAACCACTGGACTTGAAACATGTGCCGGACCTTTTCCAACCCTTGGCCTTCACAGTGGCCGGACGCGGGGAACTGGGCGCATACACCGGATTGGACAACTTGGTAGTGAAGGAGACCGATCGCCTCCAAGCCGTGGCGGCCGCATTGAGTACCTTGGGTTGTACCGCCGGTCATCGCGGAGGGACCTTCATCCAAGGCGGCTCTATCCTGCAGAAAGGTGCGTACACCTTCGATCCGGACATCGACCACCGCATGGCGCTGTCACTGGCTCCCATGGCACTGTTGGTGGAAAGTGTCACCATCAAGGATCCCGGCGTGGTGGACAAGAGCTATCCCGGATATTGGGATGACCTGCGGAAAGCGGGGTATAGTGTGGTAGAGAACCGCTAAGGCGCAAAGGCGCTAAGAGTTTCGGAGTTCAAATTTAGCGAGGCTCGAAGATGACCGAGAACGAACTGAGCAAGGTGATCTGCGGAAAGCGTCCTTCGTGGTGGAAGGGAACCGCAAAGGCGCGAAGGCGCAAAGGGGATGCGGGTCTTGTTTGCTGGAACCTTGAAGCGGACTGCTGATGACCGAGAATGAATTGAGCAAGGTGATCTGCGGAAAGCGTCCTTCGTGGTGGAAGGGAACCGCAAAGGCGGCGCTAAGAGTTTCGGAATTCAAATTTAGCGAGGCTCGAAGATGACCGAGAACGAACTGAGCAAGGTGATCGTGAATGCGGCCTTCGTGGTACACAAGGAACTGGGACCAGGTCTATTGGAGAACATCTATGAGCATTGCTTGGCGGCAGAGCTGCGGTCCGTGGGTATCGAGTTTGAACAGCAGCGAGCCCTACCCGTCGTCTACAAAGGCCAGCGTCTTGATCTTGGCTATCGCCTCGATCTGTTGGTAGAAAAGAAAGTCGTAGTGGAGGTGAAGGCAACCGATGGCTTGAACGACATCCACATGGCGCAGGTCCTCACATACCTCAAACTATCCGGAACGAAGCTGGGTCTGCTCATCAACTTCAACGAGGCCCTGATCAAGCGCGGTATCCGAAGAGTAGTGCGCGGCTTACGCGAAGATCAATAAGGCTGAACCAGCCGAGCGGAACTTTGCGCCATAGCGCCTTTGCGGTTATCCCACCCCAGCCACCACCCGCCATCCCAACTTAGCGCCTTAGCGTCTTTGCGGTTATCCCACCCCACCCACCACCCGCCATCCCAACCTAGCGCCTCTGCGCCTTTGCGGTTAACCCACCCCAGCCACCACCCGCCATCCCAACTTAGCGCCTTAGCGTCTTTGCGGTTATCCCACCCCACCCGAGCATCCACCCGCCATCCCAACCTAGCGCCTTAGCGCCTTTGCGGTTAACCCACCCCAGCCACCACCCGCCATCCCAACCTAGCGCCTCTGCGCCTTTGCGGTTATCCCACCCCACCCACCACCCGCCATCCCAACCTAGCGCCTTAGCGCCTTTGCGGTTAACCCACCCCACCCACCACCCGCCATCCCAACTTAGCGCCATAGCGCCTTTGCGGTTATCCCACCCCAGCCACCACCCGCCATCCCAACCTAGCGCCTCTGCGCCTTTGCGGTTATCCCACCCCAGCCACCACCCGCCATCCCAACCTAGCGCCTCTGCGCCTTTGCGGTTAACCCACCCCACCCACCACCCGCCATCCCAACTTAGCGCCTTAGCGTCTTTGCGGTTATCCCACCCCACCCCACCCACCACCCGCCTTCCCAACATAGCGCCTCTGCGCCTTTGCGGTTTCCCTCTTCTTCTCCCCACCTTCCCCCTCCCCAATAATTACCTTGGCACCATGGCATTCCCCTCAGACCTCGAGATCGCCCAGAAAGCGAAACTCCTTCCCATCTTCACCATCGCTGAACGACTTGGCATCGACCCGGAAGTGGCCGAACCGTATGGACGCACCAAAGCCAAGCTGCCACTCACGCTGATCGATCAGAAGAAGGTCGCCAAGAGCAAATTGATCCTGGTGACCGCAGTATCACCCACACCCGCCGGTGAAGGGAAGACCACCACCAGCATCGGTCTCAGCGAAGGGCTGAACAAGTTGGGCAAGAAGACCGTGGTGGTGCTGCGCGAACCCAGCCTCGGTCCGGTGTTCGGCATGAAGGGCGGTGCGGCCGGTGGCGGCTATGCACAGGTGGTGCCCATGGAGGACATCAACCTGCACTTCACCGGTGATTTCAGCGCGATCGAAAAGGCCAACAACCTCCTTTCCGCACTGCTGGACAACAACCTCCAGAGCCGCACGAACAACCTCGGCATCGACCCGCGTACCATCAAATGGAAGCGCGTTATGGACATGAACGACCGCTCCTTGCGCGACATCACCATCGGCCTCGGTGGCACGGGCAACGGCATTCCGCGCCAGGATGGATTCAACATCACACCGGCCAGTGAAGTGATGGCGATCCTTTGCCTCGCAACGGACTTCGAGGACCTCAAGAAGCGGCTCGGCGACATCTACCTTGGTCAGACCTTCGATCGCGCACCGATCTATGCACGCGACCTGAAAGCCCAAGGAGCCATGGCGCTGTTGCTGAAGGATGCCATCAAGCCCAATTTGGTGCAGACCTTGGAGAACAACCCAGCGATCCTGCACGGTGGTCCCTTTGCCAACATCGCGCAAGGCGTGAACAGTGTACTGGCCACGCAAATGGGCCTCAGCCTCGGCGACTACGTGGTCACCGAAGCAGGTTTCGGTGCGGATCTGGGTGCCGAGAAATTCTTCGATATCAAATGCCGCGCTGCTGGCCTGAAGCCAAGTGCCACAGTGATCGTGGCCACCGTTCGCGCACTGCGCTATCACGGTGGTGTGGACGTCAAGGAGGTGAACAACGCTGCGCCGGAAAAGCTGAAGGCCGGTCTTGCCAACCTCGGTCGCCACATCGAGAACATCGCCAAGTTCGGCGTGAAGGCCGTCGTGGCCATCAACCATTTCCCGACGGATACGGACGAGGAGGTCGAGATGATCAAGGCCTACTGCAAGCAACTCGGCGTGGAGGCCGTCCTCGCGCAAGGCTTCGCGAAAGGCGGTGCGGGCATGACGGATCTTGCGGAAGCCGTGCTTCGCGTAGTGGACAGCAACGCGAGCGACTTCAAGCCGCTATACGACCTCACATTGCCGATCAAGGAGAAGATCGAACGGATCGCCAAAGAGATCTACCGGGCCGATGGTGTGGACTACACCGGCGAAGCCGAAGTCGCCCTGCGCCGCATCTCGAAACTGGGCTTGGATGGCGTGTCCATCTGCATGGCGAAAACGCAATACAGCTTCAGCGACGACAAGAGCTTGCGCGCCGCTCCCACAGGTTTCCGCATCACGGTGCGCGACATCGAGATCGCCGCAGGTGCCGGTTTCGTAGTACCCATTTGCGGGGAGATCATGCGCATGCCGGGCCTGCCTGCCGTTCCAGCGGCCGAGGGCATGGACATCGATGCGAATGGCGTGATCAGTGGGTTGAGTTGAGTGAAGCCGCGCGAAGCGCGGACGAATGAACCTATATGCAAAAGCCGCAGGCTGCGGCGGGTCAGGTTGGCCAAGTTCCGACTTGGTCACCCTGGCCCACCGCCGCTGTGATCTGATACCGAGAAGCGTTCTTTGATAGCGCCTCGCACAGGTACTGCGAGTGGTCACAGCTGTGATCTGATACCGAGAAGCGTTCTTTGATAGCCCTGATGCCTTCCAATTGCTCATCGAAATGGCTGTGATCTGATACCGAGAAGCGTTCTTTGATAGCATCGGAAGCGAACTCGATATCATTGACGTAGCTGTGATCTGATACCGAGAAGCGTTCTTTGATAGCACCATGGTCACGTTGTTGACTGGCCTTCACAGCTGTGATCTGATACCGAGAAGCGTTCTTTGATAGCCGATCTGTTGTGACCCTGAACGACAAACAAGCTGTGATCTGATACCGAGAAGCGTTCTTTGATAGCGTGCTGTTCGGTAACACTGGTGCCCATGCCGCTGTGATACCGAGAAGCGTTCTTTGATAGCGGAGGTGCAATGGGTGGCCGCGCTTGGCGTGGCTGTGATCTGATACCGAGAAGCGTTCTTTGATAGCTGCAGGGCGCGGTGATGTCGATCTTTCAAAAGCTGTGATCTGATACCGAGAAGCGTTCTTTGATAGCGCA